>OX638295.1:372500-2817622 GCA_951812345.1 Rhodothermales bacterium | reverse complement strand
AAGCCGCAACGTTCCCGACGAACGCGACAGGAAGATCGAGGCGCTTCATGCGAAGATCGGGGAGTTGTCGATGGAGAAAGATTTTTTATCGAAGGCGCTCGGTCGCGACCGTTAGCCGAGCGCCTTCGATAAAAAATCCTTCTCCATCGACAACTCTCCGATCTTCGCGTGAAGCGCCTCGATCTTCCTGTCGCGTTCATCGGGAACGTTGCGGCTTCGAACGAACGCCTCCTCGGCGCTCTCGGTGAGCTGCTTCTTCCACGATTGTATCTGGTTCGGGTGCACCTCGAAACGTTCGGCGAGTTCGGCCAGCGTGCTGTCGCCGCGCACGGCGGCGAGGGCTACCTTCGCCTTGAACGAAGGACTATGGGTTCTGCGTGGGCGTCTTGACATGGGTCTCTTCTGGTTGATTGCGTCGGAACAAGGTCGCAACAGTACACCTTAAATTCCGCCGAAATCTGTCCAATCAACCCGAACCACCTCTCAATAATCCCGCTTACACAGTTTAGCGGACACGCCTCCATAATTAGCCCCGCTTGCCAAAAGTTGTCAATAACTCCTAATTATACTGAAGGTACTTGACATCCAGCTACGAGTTGGCATATCATTCCCGGTGTTCCATTTTTTGGTACATCTCATTTTAGTCGCTTAACACAGAGTTGGCACAAAGAGTGTTCTCTGCAGTGTGGCTTAAATGATCCTCACCTTAACCTTAAGCAAACGAAACCTTCGGAGGTGTGCTTATGAAAAAGCGAATGAGACAAATCCTTAGCGGGCTCTGTTTGGCCTTACTGATCGCAGGCTCCAGTGCCCTTCTCGAACCTGCCCAAGTACGAGCCGCAGAAGAAGAGGGGAATTGGGGGGCGGTCTGTTGTGGGCCGGTATGCAATCCTGGGGACTATTGTCTTGGTGACGGGGAGTTCAGCTGTTGCAAGTAATAAACAGACACGGATTACCTGTTGATCGGGGCGAGCATTCGCTCGCCCCGATCAACGCCTTCTTTAATTTTGGATCCAGTTATTTCAACTATGAAATCCTTTGTAAATTTTATCCGGACAGAGAAGGAATTAGTGATGATCGTTCTGGCCTCACTGCTAATCGTTCTGCTGATTTCCCAAAACCTTGATCTAAAACGAACCAATGCTCGGCTTGGATCCCAGATGGATGTGATCAAGACCGAATACTCGTTACAATACGACTTTACTACGACAGCGGCACGCATGATTGGTAACGAAATCCCAGCTGATTTATCCATAACGCCAATTGTATCCGAGATAGAATCATTTGATCGGGTAAACCACTTATTGATGGTCTATAATCCCACCGCATGTGGAATATCCATCATCGACCAACTCAACATTCTTAAAGATATTGATCCTCTACTTAAACAGACTGGGTTACAACTACAATCACTGATTGGCGTTTCTTCACAGAGCGATAAAAGCTATACATTGTCTCTACAGAGTGACGGACTAGTTTTTTATCCCTTTACCTATGTTGAGACAGATCGGTTAAGTGAAATATTCCCACTTCAATTAGGAACAAATTTTTTAGATACACCAGTTTATTTCATTACGGATGCCGAAGGCCGTATAGAAGCTTCTTTCAAGCCTGATGGACGAAAGCCTGATACTCTAAAGCATTGGCTTGAATCGATCTATCAAGCTCGCAAGAAACGATTCGCTGAAGAGGTGGACATATCTCCTGTTGTGTACTAGGCCATCGAATCTACAGACTCAATAAAATGCAGATATTTTCAAGATTGAAAATTTTACACCTTGCTATTTTCATCGTCGCACTTTCGGGTTGCATTCCTAGTCAACCTGAAAAGGATGTAAATTTTTTTTATAGGGCGACCGCTGACATATCAAATTGGAATGATCTCTTTGCCGACCAGCAAATCATAGATATTCAGTTTCCTGACACTAGTGAGGTGCCTCTTTCTATCCGCGGCCTTGTAGTTGGGAAAGACGGTAATTTCTTTATTCCAGACGCTGAACATCATAGGATACTGGAGTTTGATTCTTTGGGTGTTCTGCGCCGTATGATAAGAAAACATGGAAGGGAACCTGGAGAATTTTCGATACTTGTTGCACTCCAGTTGGACGCGCAGGATAATCTCCATGTGTTTGATCTCGCCGACCGGAGAATGACCATTTTCAAGGCACCGGATTACCAGTATGCCAAAACATTCACAATATCGTCGAATGTCACACATTTTTTAGTAGGTTCCCAAGATCATTTTTTGATTTACTCACTGTACAACGAGAAGATTATCAGGCGATATGACAGCCAAGGTAACCTACTTGGAGAAACGCTTGAATTCAAGCAAAATAACCTCAGACTCTTTCTATCTAGATTCCAAACAGGTGGCCTTGTAAGCGATCAAAATGGCGGTGGGTTTTATACGATCTTTCCGGAAGATTTTTATATCTACCATTATGATAATAATCTGAAATTAATGAACCTACTTCAAGGAGAGATATCTTCACCATGGCGCCCTGTCTCACCTCCGTTTCCAAAGGAATTGTCTCCTTACAAATATAATTTACCTCATCAAAAATGGTGGGATTCCTTTCTTCACATTAATCAAATTTATTTGCTTTCAGACCAAGTGCTTGCTGTGACTCTTTTCGAAAGCTATAACCTCAATTTCGAAAAGACTTTTTTGAATCTCTATTCTACCGATGGTGCTATCATCGTGGAGGGACTACCGATTCCCCAAGGTGCACAAATCGTTGCCATGGGGAATGATGCCGTATATCTCGCAACGGATGCTCTTTTGTTAGAAGATGGTTCCATCCGTCCTGTTCAATTGCGTAAGTACACGTACACCGGATTATTGGCTAAACCCAAATATTCAACCTCCACACAGTCTTCGTAGACATTGATTTTTGCGATATCCTGACCTCGTGAATTGTCTTTTCGGTTGTCCCTTTGGCACTATATGGGAAGTCGGGTGTACATATCACTGGTTACATTAAAGCCATTGCCAAATGATCGTCATGCTGAAGCACTACCTCAAAACTACGCTGCGAAGACTGCTTCGGCACAAGGGCTACACCTTTATCAACGTGGCCGGTCTGGCTATTGGCATTGCGGTGTGTCTATTGATCGGCCTCTTTCTGCAACACGAGTTGAGCTACGACCGCTACCACACCCATGCCGATCACATCTTTCGCGTGGTGTATCGGTCAGAAGCCAACGACAGTTCCAGAGATGGCGCCCTTACGCCGGAGTTGCTGGCCCCGGCTTTGAAAGAACACCTGCCGGATATCGATCGCATTGCCCGCCTCTCCACATCCTCCCACCCACGGGTCGTTAGCGTCGCCCAACGTCGGTTTCATGAGGAGCGCTTTTTTCACGCAGACTCTTCTTTCTTTAGCCTGTTCAGCTACACGTTTCTTCAGGGCAACCCGGCGCTGGCGCTCATGGAGCCGGGGTCTGTCGTTATCACCGCTTCCACAGCGCAGAAATACTTTCCGGCCCGGAATCCGATGGGCCAGGCGTTAACGCGCGAGGGCAAGGACTACCGCGTCACGGGGGTTATCGAGGATGTACCGGAGGTTTCCCACTTCCACTTCGACTTTATGGCAAGGCTCGAACCCGAGGCCGACCGGTGGTTTATGTTCAGTGCGTACACCTATGTGCTGTTACATCCCGGCGCGGATACTGAACAAGTAGAAGAAAAACTTGACCGCTTCGTCGAGTCAACGGTTAAGCCGCAGATGAGTGGAGGAAGCTACGGAAGGTTTCGGCTCCAGCCATTGACACGTATCCATCTCTATTCCAACCTGCGCAACGAGATCGAACCGAACAGCGACGTACGATACCTCT
Organism: Rhodothermales bacterium; assembly: GCA_951812345.1. Taxonomy (GTDB): domain Bacteria; phylum Bacteroidota; class Rhodothermia; order Rhodothermales; family VXPQ01; genus VXPQ01. The sequence continues at coordinate 2,813,785 of OX638295.1, read as the reverse complement.
ACATTTTTGCCGTCGTGGCCCTTGTGCTTTTACTGGTCGCCTGCATCAACTACGTGATCATCACCACGGCCCGGTCATCAGAGAGAAGCCAGGAGGTTGGCATACGCAAAACCTTCGGCGCTCCTCGCAGCGAACTGATACGCCAGTTTATCGGCGAGTCCATGCTGCTGACATTTGCTGCGCTGTTGCTGGGATTGATGGTCACCGGCGTGAGCCTGCCAGTGCTGAATAATTTGACCGGATTGACGCTGTCGCTCCTGGCCCCGGGCAGCGTATCGCTGCTGGGTTTCGGCCTTGTCGTCATCCTGCTCGTGGGCGTCATCGCGGGAAGCTATCCCGCATTTTACCTGTCACGCTTCCGACCTGTGTACACCCTCCGCGACGTACCGACAGGAGGAATCACCAGGTTCACGTTGCGCAAGACCCTCGTGGTTTCTCAGTTTACCGCCTCGATCGCGCTGCTCATTGTGAGCATTGTCATTTACAACCAACTCGATTATTTACGGAGTAAACCTCTCGGATTCGATAAAGAGCACATCATCGTCATTTCTGATTGGGATCGCCAACTCCGGTCCAACTACGAAAGCTTTAAGCACGAACTCACTCGTGACCCACGCATTCGGCATGTCGCCGCAGGCTATCCTCCCAATGAGGCTGGAGGCATGTTTAGTGGTGTTACTTCGGTGGAGACGCAAGAGGTAAGGGTACTCCGCATTGTCACCGGCGATTTCGACTACCCGGAGACACTCGGGCTGACTTTTGTCTCCGGCGAATCTTTTTCCGAAGAAAAAGTGACCGATTCCACGACGATTTTCATTGCCAACGAACTGGCTATGCAGCACCTCCAAGCTGACGAGTCCGGCGAAGCTGCGTTCGAATTCTGGGCAGGAAAGGGCCCTGTCGTTGGCGTTGTCGAGGATTTTCACATGCGCTCGCTGCACGAGCCGATCGAGCCCATGCTCGTACAATTGTCTCAGGGACACGGCCGCACCATTCTGGTCCGCATTGCCCCAAACGATGTGCGTGGCGCGCTGGCTGCCATCGAGCAGACCTGGAATACCTTCACCTCCGGCCAACCCCTGGCGTTTTCGTTTCTCGATGATGAACTGGATGCTTTCTATCAAGCAGAGCAGAGATTGGCACGGATATTTGGAATTTTTACCGGTTTGGTCATTTTTGTTGCCTGTTTGGGATTGTTTGGTCTTGTAGCTCTTGCGGTGGAGCAGCGCACCAGAGAAATCGGGATACGTAAAGCGCTGGGCGCCTCTGCCATGAGCATCGTGTCTCTGCTCTTGAAGGATTTTCTCGTGCTTGTACTGGCGGCGCTTGTGGTGGCTACTCCTCTGGCTTACTTTGCGGTGAGCCGGTGGCTCGAAGGCTTTGCCTACCGCATCAATCCGGGCATAGGCACGTTCTTGTTGGTAGGGGTTCTGGTGCTCATCATTGCTCTTGTAACGTTGAGCCATCAGGCTCTCAGAGCAGCCTTGGCCGACCCGGTCAAATCGCTCCGGTACGAATAAGGACATCATCTATCGTACACCAGGATGGACAATCCCGACGCACAAGACACGCCACAGAAGAGTTCTTCGATCCTCACGTCGAAGTTGGGCAACGATCCTCAGAGTTCCTCAGGGGGCGAGGGGCTCGACCGCCGGGTTAAAAAGAAGACGTGGACGCAAGGGCGTATTCTGATGGCGGTAGGTATTGCGGCGTTTGTCGCGGTGACGATCTATGTCCTCTCGACCGCTTTCGGTGGACAGCGGCTTAATATCGACAGGGACAAAGTCACTGTTGCGACCGTCGGGTGGGGGACATTCCAGGAAAACATCGCTGTTTCCGGTTACGTGCTGCCATTGACAACCGTCTATCTCGATGCGGTCGAAGGCGGCCGCGTCGAGGAACTCTATGTACTGGAAGGCACGACGGTTGACCAGGGCCAGCCGTTGCTGCGTTTGTCCAATGACAATCTGGAACTGAGTTTGATCAACGCGGATGCTCAGCGCATCGAGCAGATCAATCGGCTTGAAGATATACGCTTCCGGATGAAGCAACGCGCCTTGGATCTGCGCCAGCAGTTAGCCAATATGGATTATCAGATTCAGCGCTTGGAGTCCACCTATGAGCGCAACAGGCAGATGTACGACAAACAACTCATTTCCCGGGAGGAGTACGAGGAGGTCAAGTTCGAGCTGGATTACTATCGTCGGAACAAAGAATTGACAGTGGACGGCTACCGACAGGATTCACTTCAGATGGTGACGCAACTGGTGCAGATGGAAGCATCCGTACGGCGTATGGAGGTCAACTACGCCGTGCTGGAGCGCATTCTCAACGGGCTCACGCTCCGTGCGCCGGTCTCTGGTCATCTCACCGCATTGGCGGTCGAGATTGGTGAACTTAAACGTTCGGGCGACCGCTTCGGGCAGATTGATGTGCTCACCGGCTACAAAGTGCGCGCCAGCGTTGACGAGTTCTATATCGCCCGCGTCAACCGGGGCCAGATGGCCACCACGCAGCCCATTGCCGGTGCCGAGTACCAGATGACTATCACCCGTGTTTATCCCGAAGTGCGAGAGGGTCGTTTTGAGATCGACCTTGAATTCACCGGTGAGACGCCCGAGGACATTCGCCGGGGCCAGACCATTCGCTGCTTACTCGAGATGAGTGATTCGGCGGAAGCGCTGCTGCTGCCGCGCGGCAACTTCTACCAATCGTCAGGCGGCAACTGGGTTTACGCTATCGACGCCTCCGGTAATATGGCTGTTAAGCGCACCATTCGCATCGGGCGGCAGAATACCCAACACTACGAGATCCTTGAGGGCCTTGAATCTGGCGATCAGGTCATCACATCCAGCTACGACGCCTTCGGCGACGCCGATCGGCTGGTGTGGTAAATCATGCATGCCCATGCCCTTTCCTTCATGATATGGCAATGATAAAAACAGTTAATCTCAAGAAAACCTACCGCACTGACGAGGTCGAGACCACGGCGCTCAATAACGTAAGCCTGGAGATCGAAGCGGGTGAATTTGTGTCCGTGATGGGCCCTTCGGGTTGCGGTAAATCGACGCTGCTCAACATTCTCGGATTGCTTGATCACCCGACCGATGGCGATTACGCTTTCGATACTCACGACGTAGCCAATCTCTCGGAGAGGCATCGCACCCGGTTTCGCAAAGGCAACATCAGCTTCGTTTTTCAGAGCTTCAATCTTATCGACGATCTTACCGTCTCTGAAAACGTGGAATTGCCGCTGTTCTATTTGGGGACGCCGACGGCAGAGCGCCGGGAGCGGGTCGGCGCCGCACTGGATCGGGCAAAGATCACCCATCGCAAAAACCACTTTCCGCAACAACTGTCGGGTGGACAGCAGCAGCGCGTGGCTGTTGCTCGCGCCGTAGTGGCCTCCCCAAAGTTGATCCTGGCAGATGAGCCGACAGGCAATCTCGACTCGACCAATGGCAAGGAAGTTATGCAGCTCTTGTCCGAGATGAACGAAGCTGGCGCGACCATCGTGATGGTTACCCACTCACCCGCCGACGCCGAATATAGCCAGCGGATCATCCATCTCTTCGACGGCCATATCGTCACCGGGACGATATGACCAGGGAAGATGGATGTGTTTCGGGCTCCAGCAAGTGAACGAACAGAGACGGTCCGGTTTGACAGGCCCGATTTTCTATTCCTCTTCCGCCTCCCCTTCTCTCATCTCTTCCACCTCGATGGTCAATGCCCATTCGGGATGCGTGGAGAGCGCTCCGAACCACTTGGCACGTCCCAAAATCTTGCAAAAATAAATTTTACTTTTATAAAATGTAAATTGTATCTTTGTAATATCCTGATTAAATCTGCGAAATTCAGAGGCTGAGAGGGGTGCGCCGGCAAGGAATGACGAAGAAACGTGGCAGGCCCCACGTAATGAGGAATGACACAGCCAGCGTGCCCCTCGCGGCCTCCCGAAGGGCGCTTCACGTCTGCGATGCCCCGAATCCGCAGTATTTCCCGCTGATTGCAACGATGGAATGTGACCGTACGTTGCGGACGTGACGTGCTGAGCGAAGCGGTTTTGATCGGAGTATCCTTGATATTTGCACACGGTACACGCAACGAATAGCGAACGCGATGATCGAGCGAAGTCTGAACAAAACTGTTCTGGAAGCTTTGCGGGTTTTCCCGGTCGTATACGTAGCCGGTCCTCGGCAAGCGGGAAAAAGCACGCTGGCGCTGAGGCTTGCCGCTAACGAATGGCCCGCGGACTACGTGACTTTCGACGAAGCCACCATGCTGGGCGCGGCGCACGCCCATCCCGAAAGTTTTCTGCGCGCCTGGAAAGGCCGCCTGATCCTCGACGAAGTGCAAATGGCGCCGGGGTTGTTCCGCGCACTCAAAGCGATGGTCGATGAGGCCCGCCTGAAGAACAAACAAGCCGCAAACGGTCAGTATCTGCTGACCGGGTCCTCTAATATCCTGGCGCTGCCCGGATTGGCCGACGCCCTGGTGGGCCGCATGAGCGTCCTGACGCTTTACCCGTTGTCCGCGTTGGAGGTTTCGGGGGGATCGGGCAGCTTCCTGCCCTGTCTTATGGAGAATCGTTTCCGCCCCGGCGCGATACAAAAAAACGGAACCCTGACGGATGCTATCCGGAGAGCCACCTTCCCCGAAATTTCGACTCAGGACGAAACCGCTCGTCGGCAATGGTTCGAGAGCTACATAACCACAATACTGCAAAGAGATGTGCGGCAGATCGCGGATATTGCGAAGCTGGGAATATTGCCGAACCTGCTCAAGACGCTCGCAGGTCGGGCGGGAGAACTGGTCAATGAAGCCGATATTGCAAGAATGATCGGGCTGAACGCCGTAACGTCCAAAAATTACCGCGTTCTCCTGCAAATGATGTTCCTGACGATGGACATAAAACCCTGGTTTCGCAATATCGGCAAGCGTTTGGTCAAGGCGCCGAAAAACTACCTTGTCGATGCCTCGCTGCTCTGTCATTTGCAGCGAATCGATCTCGCGCAGTCTGAAGTCAACGATCCGCACAGGTTCGGACAAGTTCTGGAAAACTTTGTCGCTACGGAACTTGTCAAGCAGCTATCTGCGGCGGGAGGTATCGCGGAGTTGTATCACTTCAGAACAAGCGATGGGAAAGAAGTGGACTTCGTACTGGAAAGTCCGAATGGAAAATTGGCGGCCATCGAGGTTAAAAACCGGGATGCCGTAACGGAAAACCACTTCAAAGGATTAAAAATATTGCGGCAGCAAGCACAGGATGATTTTGTCTGTGGAATAGTCCTTTATCGGGGCAATCGAATTGCGCCTTTCGATAGCAACTTGTGGGCGGTCCCGGCCGACGCAATGTGGTCGTGAAAACGCCCCGCCAACCATACGGTTTAGCGGATCTTGTTGCATTTCATGACCGCCAGTGGCCCAATGCGGGTTCGCTACCGCTTATTCCCCTTCCTCTTCCGCCTCGCTTTCCCTCATTTCTTCCACCTCGATGGTCAATGCCCATTCGGGATGCGTGGAGGGCGCCGTGACGGCATTGAGCACCTCGAAAACGAGATCGTGGCGAAACCCCCGTTCGCCGGTCTTGACCTCCAGCCATGTAACGGCATGCGCCTCTAAGACGATCAGGTCCGTCGCATCGGCGAAGGTGTATTCCGACCGGTTGCGCAGCGTAAATGCCGCGTCGGACGTGTTTTCGATAGCTACATGGAGCACAGAGTTGTCTTCGCCGTATTCCGCGGTCTTTATCGAGAGCGACGCCTCGATCAGCGGCTGCACGTGCTCCGGCCTGCCGATCAGAATATCTTTGAACCATGCTACCGTGCGCCGCATCCGGAACGCCTCTCCGATGGCTTCGAGAGAACGATCCGTCGCAAAAACGAGCGTGGCGGACCGGTGGCCGCCTCCGGGCACATCGAAGGTCCAGTCTATCAGGCCATGAATGTCGGAGGTCCCAAGGATGGCGAGATTGTGGTCGAGGGCGATCTGGAGCGCCTCGTCCGAATACCATTGTTCGTTGACCACCTCGATGCCATGCAGCAGTCCCTCGGCGATCAACTCGCGATGCATGTCGGTGAGTTCTGCAATCGCATCCGGTTTTTGCGCCGGCCAACTCGGATGATTCCAGAAGACGAACGCTCCTTGCCGGTTGGCCTCGCGGATCGCATCTGCGGAGGAGTCCACCCGGACGGGATTGACGTCTCCCAGCAAGACGGCGTTTATATGACCCGGCGGCATGGCCCGCGTAATCTCCGCTCCCCGCAGGACGAGAAGGGGTACGTTTTCTTCTTCATTCTCGTCTGCCTCTTCCTCTCCCTCCGCTTCTTCGTTTTCCGCCTCTTCCTGCTCGTCCTCCATCATTCTTTCGACCACTTGCGCAGCCAGATCGTAACTCCGGTTGCGGTCCGGATGCGGAATGTCCTCGATATGCGGTTGGTATTCGATGTGATCGGTAATCGCAAGGCAGTCGAGCCCGTCGCGCAGCGCTTCCTGCACGCGGATGTCAGGCCAGACGCTCCCGTCGGAGAACACCGTGTGGGTGTGGAGATCGCAGACCAGCGTATGGTATCCCGGTACGTCGGGAAACTCGATAGCGCGGCTGTCGGCGTGCTGTGTATGTTGCGCTCCGGCGACGGGAACGGTCATCAGAAGCAGGGCAAGGAAACAGCAAAGACGGCGCATGGGGCTATAGGGTATGGGATACTCTGATTAATAACTTATAAGAAGTTATTAAATAATGCGCAGGGCGGGGACGGCCCGGTATGTCCGGGCTTGTATGCCAGGCAATACCGGCAACGTCATGCGGCGTCTCCGGCAAAAGCGTATTTCAGGGTCAGCGTATGCACGCCGTCCTCTGTGCGGCTAATTTCCATTTTGCCGCCGAGGCCGACCAGTTCGCCGGTGCCCGATCCGGGCACCACATTCCCGAATGCGTGCGGCGCCATGCCCGGTCCCATGATGCCTCCGTGCTGCAAAACGAATGTGCCGGTTCGTCCGGCAAGGGTTCCTGTCACTTTTTCCGAAACGACATATCCCGCGCCGGCTTCCAGATCGCCCAGTCCGCAAAAAAGCCCTTCGCCGGTGCTTTCCCCGTCGAGATCACCCCGGAATTTTTTCCGAATGGTCACGCGGGTCAATTCGGGGCCTTCTTCGGGACGGTCATAGGGCGAGGCGTCCCATCCGGTGACGTCGAATGTGGAGTGGGCTTCCATGATATTATTTGCGGGTGCCTGGCGGGGCGAAAAGTATACGTCCTGACGGAATCATCTTGTGTTACCATTGCAGAATACTCTGATTAAGTCCGCGAAGTTCAGAGGCTGAGTGAAATGGTTTTGATCAGAGTATCCTAATAGTAAGCATCCGTGCCCGTTCCGCCAAACCCCCACCGTTTTTGCGCTGCACAGGGTATATTGCCCTGTATGGCGCGCGACAAGGATTCCAGAACACCCCCGGAAATCAATCCGTACCGGCTCTCGCCGGATAGGGTAAAAGAACCGCCGACCACCTTCACCGGGCGGCTGCGTTACCTTGGGCCGGGGTTCATCCTGTCGGCGTCCATTGTCGGCTCCGGCGAATTGATCGCTACCACGCGGCTGGGCGCGGAAGCCGGATTCGTCATGTTCTGGATCATCCTTGTCAGTTGCCTCGTGAAGGTGGCTGTTCAGGTGGAGTTCGGCAAGCATGCCATCTATTCCGGCCAGTCCACGATGGAGGCGCTGAACAGCTTGCCGGGCCCTCGTTTCGGGAAGGCCAGCTGGACCATCTGGACCTGGCTTACCCTGATGGTGCTCAAGACGATGCAGGTCGGCGGCGTCATCGGCGGCACGGCGCTCGTACTGGCCCTTGTTTTCCCGCAGGTTCCGGTGGTGGTCTGGTGTCTTGCGGCCAGCGTAGCCGTATCGATCATTATCCAGCACGGCCGGTATGCCCCTATCGAGAAACTTTCCCTAACGCTGATCGGCCTGTTCACGCTGCTGACCGTGTTTTGCGTCGTCGCCGTGCAGTTCACGCCGTTCCAGTTTTCCGCAGAGGATATTCTGGGGGGATTCGGTTTTCAACTTCCCCCTGGGGTGGTGCTCATTGCGATAGGCGCATTCGGCATTACGGGTGTCGGAGGCGACGAGATTCTGGCCTACAATTACTGGCTGATCGAGAAGGGGTATGCGGCGCATACCGGCCCGTACGAGGCGACCCCTGCCTGGATACGTCGGGCAAAGGGCTGGATTCGCGTCCTGTACCTGGACGCTATAGCGGCAATGATCGTGTACACGGTCACCACCGCGGCGTTCTATCTGCTGGGCGCCGCGATTCTGTATCGACAGGGGCTTCTCCCCGAGGGTATGGAACTGGTGAACACGCTTTCGCGGATCTATACGCAGAGCCTCGGAGACTGGGCAGGCGCACTTTTTCTCGCGGGCGCGTTCACGGTGCTCTTTTCCACGCTGTTTGGCGCGCTTGCCATCTGGACCCGCCTGTTTGCAGACGCTTTCGGGCAGATCGGGTGGTTCGACTTCAAGGAAACAAGGGCGCGACGGAACGCTATCGGATGGCTCGCCTGGATCATTCCTCTGGTATGGGCCGCGCTTTTCCTGCTCATCAGGCTACCGGCCATCATGGTCGCTATCGGCGGCGCTATCACCACCGTCATCCTGCTGCTTGTGGTTTTCGCCGTGCTGCATTTCCGATACCGCAATCTCCCCGAAGTACTCAAGCCGGGGCGCGTCTATGACACGCTATTCTGGATCAGTATCGTTTCCATCGTGATGGTGGCGCTTTACGGCCTGTTTCGCGTATTCTAAACCCATTACCCATTCCTCTCGTCTCCAGGCTCCACACACATGTCCGCCTTCCCAAAATCCGTTACCCCGATCCGTTCCCGCCGGCGAGACTGTTTCCGTTTTCTTTCTTCGGCGCTGCTTGTCGCCGCCTTCCTGTTCGGGGGCCGTTCTGCGACCGCGCAGGAAACGTGCTCCGATCTCGCCGCCCTGCGTCTTCCCGACGTACGGATCGTCGAGGCCGCGGTCATAGAACCCGGCGGAAAAGGGAATGAAACGGGCGAGGCGCCGCATTGCCGGGTAGAAGGGGTCATCGGCCGGGAAATTCGCTTCGAACTCCTCTTGCCGGAGACCTGGAACGGCCGGTTCGCCATGGGCGGCGGCGGAGGCTATGTGGGGTCTATCCAGAATGCAGCCCGGTGGTCGGTGCATTCCGGATACGCCACGGTGGGAACCGATACCGGGCATGAAGGGGGTGGTACGGACGCCTCGTGGGCGCTTGGCCACCCGGAACGTCAGATCAACTTCGGGCACCTGGCCGTGCACCGTACGGCTGAAACGGCGAAAGCGATCATCCGGACCCATTACGGGTCGGACATCGACTATTCTTACTTCCTCGGGTGTTCGCGGGGCGGCGGACAGGCCCTCATGGAAGCACAGCGTTATCCGGAAGATTTCGACGGTATATCGTCCGGCGCCCCGGCCTTCGACTGGACCAACATTATGGCGGAAGGGTTGCAGAATATGCAGAAACTCTATCCCGATCCTTCCCAAACCGGCACGCCCCTCGTATCGCTGGAACACCTCTACTTTCTGGAAGACGCCATTCTGGACGAATGCGATGCGCTCGACGGCGTGCGCGACGGCGTCATGGAAGACCCTCGCATGTGCCCGTTCGACCTCGCCTCCCTGCCGACATGCACAGGCAATGCGGATGAAGACGCGGCGCCTTGCTTTACCGAGGAGCAACTGGAAGCCATCCGGACCGTGTATGCACCGCCCGTCAACGAGGAAGGGCCGTTTTTCGTTGGCTTCTCCTTTGGAGGGGAAGGAACTCCAGGGGGCTGGATAAACTGGATCACCGGAAAATTCGAGGATTTTTACCGGGATTCAGGAGAAACGGCGCCGAGCCTGCACTGGGCATTTGCGATGAACTATGCGAAGTACCTCGTCTTCGCAGATCCGGACTGGGACTATGCGGGCTACGATTTCTTGTCGTGGGAGCAATCCGCCTCCTACGCCTCGGCGTTCATGGACGCCACGGATCCGGACCTGAGCGACTTTGCCGGTGAAGGGCACAAACTGATTCTGTGGCACGGTTGGTCCGACGCTGCGCTAAGCGCGCTGGCCAGTATCCGGTATTTCGAGGAAGCGGAGCGGCTCGATCCCGATGTGCGCGATCACTTCCGCCTGTTCATGATGCCCGGCGTCCTTCATTGCGGCGGCGGCCCCGGGCCTGGAGAGGTGAACTGGCTGAACGTGCTGACAGACTGGGTGGAAGAGGGCAAGGCGCCCGAACGTATCGTAGCGGTGAAAAGGAACCTGTCCCGGGAAGTCGTTCGGACCCGCCCCCTGTGCCCCTACCCGCAACGCGCAGTCTACGACGGAGAGGGCGATACCGACGACGCGGACAGCTTCGCGTGTGCGGCTCCATAGAAAACGCCGGAACCGTCCCCGGCTCCGGCGTTGCCGGAATGTGGGCCCGGTAGGGTTCGAACCTACGACCAATGGATTATGAGTCCACTGCTCTAACCACTGAGCTACGGGCCCGGACAAGTATTGAACGGCATCCTACTGCCCAACAACGGATTACGATCCGGCTACGCCCCGAACGCGTTGCGCAATAGCGCCAGACTCTTCGGAATCGCTACGTTAGGGTCTTCCTTTCCCTCGAATTCCAGTGAAACATATCCCCGAAAACCGGCGTCGCGCATGATCTGCGCAATGCGGTCGTAATCCAGATCGAGCGTATACCACGTGCCGCCGCCGTAATATGTCTTGGCCTGTACGAGCACGGCGTACGGCGCCAGCATAGCCAGCTTGTCGTAAGGATCCTCCAGGAAATTACCCGTATCCAGAGTGACCTGAAGCCAGGGGGAGTCAATGGCCTGGACAATGCGGAGCACCCCTTCGGGCGTACGCCCGAGGCCCCAATGATTCTCCAGTCCAAGCACGACCCCTTTCTCCGCAGCGTGATCGATGCAGGAACCGATGGCCTCGATTACCCACTCGAACGCTTCCTCGTCCGTATATCCTTCGAGCGGCGGCTCGATGCCCCGGTTGGCCATCAATGCATTGAATGATTCGCTCGTACCCCAGCGCCCGGTATTGATGCGCATGGTGGGAATCCCCAGTGCAGAGGCTATATCGATCTGGTGCTTTGTCCTGTCCACATTCTCCTGACGCCTCCCTGCATCCGGCGATACGAATCCCTGATGCGTCGAAAATCCCATCAGGTCCAACCCCGACTCGATGGCTTTGCGCTTGAGCATCTGCAAATGGGCATTCTCCTCGGAACCCATCTGGACATGGAGGATCTCCACGCCGTCAAAGCCCATATCCGCGGCCTGTTCGATACAGGAAGCGATCGGGTAGTCTTCCCTGTCTCCTGCAAAACGCCAGAACGAATAGGTGGATACACCAATCCGGTTACCCGGCCCACGACCCAACTCCATCATCGGCGCCAGCGCCTTCGCAGGAGCAACAGCCCCCATTCCAAGAAGCCCTCCTGCGGCGGCTGTACGCCGGACAAAATCTCTGCGGTGCATGACGTTCCCTTGGTTAATTGCTCAAATGGCCGAGGCGTTTTATATCCCGCATGGGTACGTTTGGATGCCCTGCATGTTCGTATGCATCGCGAGCGCCCCGCCACGAGTCGCCTCTCGACGAATGCAAATCCAGGCCTGTATGCAAAAAATGGGTTAAAAATATAATTTTATGGATGCATACCTGCATCTTTTCCTAAATTAGTTAATAGAATGGTGCCGAATTTGCCGCAAAAGATCAAAAATCGCTGCCACAATCCAACTCCCCCAACAACGCTAACGCTATGCACCAAATCGACAAGATCGATGTCACCATTCTTGAACTGCTACAGGATAGCGGGCGGATGAAACGCAACGCTATCGCAGAAATCGTAGGGCTTTCCGTGCCCTCCGTTAGTGAGCGCATGCGCAAACTCGAAGAACGGGGAGTGATCACAGGCTATCACGCCGTGATCGCCCCGAAACGGTTCCACATCGACATCACCTCCTTTATTCGCGTAACCGTGGACGGATCTGTGAATTACGACAATTTCGTGAACGAGGTTCTTGTTTTCCCGGAAGTGCAGGAGGTGCATTCGATTACCGGGGAGGGATCTCACATACTAAAGGTGCGCTCCCGGAACACGACCACCCTCGAACAGCTCCTGTCGAAAATCCAGTCGCTGCCCGGGGTGCATGGTACCTCGACCAGCATTGTACTGAGCACCTTCAAGGAAACGAGGAAAATCAAACCGTATACAACCGAGCTGGCAGAACATTAAGTCCATTTGTACCGCGCACACGCAGTCGACGTGCTGCAGACGCCCGATGACCCGCTGACGCCATCCTTGTACCACCACTAAACGCTGTACGCCATGTCCAAGTTGATTGACGATTATAACGTAAAGGCCGCAACCAAATTCGTGCCAGACATCAAGGCGCCGATTCTTCCCATAGACATCGAAAACATCTTTGGGGAGAATACATTCGGCCTGGAAACCATGAAGAGCCGGCTTCCGAAGAAAATCTACGAGCGGCTTCTCGCCACCATCGAAAACAATGAGCCGGTCGATCCGACTGTTGCGGACACCGTGGCGACAGCCATGAAAGAATGGGCCAAGGAACGGGGTGGAACGCACTTTACACACTGGTTCCAGCCTTTGACCGGGTCGACCGCCGAAAAGCACGACAGTTTCATCACCCCGAACAAGGGCGGCGGCGCCATTGCAGAGTTTTCCGGGAGTAACCTGATTCAGGGTGAACCGGACGCATCGAGTTTCCCGAGCGGCGGCTTGCGCGCCACCTTCGAGGCTCGCGGCTATACGGCATGGGACCCCACCTCGCCCGCATTCATCATCGAGAACAAAAACGGGGCCTATCTGTCGATCCCCACGGCATTCACTTCCTGGACCGGTGAAGCGCTGGACTACAAGATCCCCCTGCTGCGTTCCATAGAGGCACTGGATGCCTCGGCCCGACGCGTCCTTGCGCTATTCGGCGTGGAAGACGTACAGAAAGTGTACTCCACCGTCGGTTCCGAGCAGGAATACTTCCTGATCGACGAGGAATATTATTATCGCCGGCTGGACCTCGTGACCACGGGACGCACACTCATCGGCGCAAAACCGCCGAAGGGACACGAGCTGGACGATCACTATTTCGGAACGATCGAAGACCGTATTCTGTCGTGCATGCTCGAAACGGAACGGGAGTTGTACCGCCTCGGAGTGCCCGTCAAAACGCGCCACAACGAAGTGGCGCCGGGGCAGTATGAAATCGCCCCGATTTTCGAAAACTCGAACCTGGGCGCCGATCACCAGCACCTGATCATGCTCATGCTGCAGAAGATAGCCCGCAAGTACGGCCTCGTCTGTCTGCTGCACGAGAAACCCTTCGATGGACTGAACGGATCAGGCAAGCACAATAACTGGTCGCTGTCCACGAATACGGGCATAAACCTGCTCGATCCGGGAGACGATCCCTCCCAAAACCTGCGGTTCCTGTTCTTCTGCGCCGCCGTGATCCGTGCGGTATTCAAGCATCAGGACCTGTTGAGAATCGCCGTGGCGACGGCCGGAAACGACCACCGGCTGGGCGCCAACGAAGCGCCCCCGGCCATTTTGAGCGTTTTCCTCGGCGAGGCGCTGTACGGCATCTTCAACCAGCTCGCGGCCGGCTCGGCAACATCGAACAAAGAGGGTGGTTTCCTTGGCCTTGGCAGCCCGGTCCTTCCGGAATTACCGCGCCACTCGGGTGACCGTAACCGTACGTCCCCGTTCGCTTTCACGGGCAACAAGTTCGAGTTCCGTGCGGTCGGCTCCAACCAGACGATCTCGTTTTCGAACACGGTGCTAAACGTAACCATGGCGGACTCGCTGGACGAACTGGCCACGAGCCTGGAAGCCAAGATGGATGACGGGATGTCCTTCGAAGCAGCTATCGCCAAGGTGCTTCAGGAATCCTCGCAGGAAACGAAGGCCATCCTTTTCGAGGGAGACAACTACACGGAAGAATGGCATGCCGAAGCCGAACGACGCGGCCTGCTGAACCTGCGTACGACAGTCGACGCACTCGAAAAAATGCTCGACGAGAAGAACGTATCGCTTTTCGAGAAGACCAATGTTCTTTCGAAGAAGGAACTCGAGAGCCGGTACGAAACGTGGCTCGAGCAGTACATTATCACGGTCAATATCGAAGCGGAAACCACGCAGGCCATGGCCGAAACGATGGTGCTCCCCGCTGCGGCGAGGTACTTCGGAGAGTTAACGACAACCGTTACGCAAGCCAACCAGATCGGCGCTCCTTCCGAAGGCATGCAGTCCACGGCCTCTGCGACAGGCGCCCTCATCGACGAACTGCGCGAAGCCATCGACCGGTTGAAGGCTGCGAATATGACCAGTATCGAGGATGGCCATGAGCACGCTGTTCATATGCGCGATCAGGTCATTCCGGCGATGAGTGCCGTGCGTCTCGCGTGCGACAAGCTCGAACGGGTCGTCCCGAACGAACTGTGGCCGGTGCCGACGTACCGGGAAATACTGTTCATCAGGTAGTCAGCAACGTAAAGGGCCGGATCTCTCGCAACAACGGGGGATCCGGTCAGCACTACGCTACGGTACGCGAGTGCGGGCATCGATGGGCAAGGAATCGATGACTTCCTCGCCATCGATAATCCACGCGGTTTCGTGCAAATGCATGCATACGCAGGCATGATTCGGCACGAGCCGGATACGGTCTCCCACTTCGAGGGTAGATCCGCCCGATACATCGATCCAGGCATGTTCTTCGGAAAGCGCGGCGATACGGGCATGCGGCAAGCGCTCCATGCGAAGCCCGTCGTACAGCAACTGCCCATAGCCGTCCGTGCCTGATCCCTGGTCGGAGGTGATGGTTTTCGAACCTGCGTCGGCAAATAATCGCTCCCTCCCCGATGCCGTGCGATGGCGACTGACCACAGTCGTCAGTACGGTGAGCGCACAGTCGGATAACGCCACTGCGCCCAGAGCCACCTGCATGGCGTCGTGGAAGACATAGTTGCCGGGACGTATCTCGGTAATACGGAAGTCTCCCTCCTCCCTGTTCTCGAACATGTGCATCGTGGGCGTGGAGCCTATGCTGATTTCGAAGGCGCCCGGTTCGGCCAGACCTGCCTCCCTGAGCCGCCCGGCGAACCGGAGCATGGCGTCCCGTTCGTGCCGGGAAACAGCTCGTATAGCTTCTTCCTTCGAAACACCCTCCGGCGGTCCCTTGTAGACTTGGCCGGCATGCGTAAGGATACCGGCAAGACGTATTCCGGGAGATTCTGCCACCGTGCGCGCAAACGCCACGGAACGTGCATCCTCCGGATCGACGCCGCAGCGATTCTGACCCACATTTACTTCGATCAGCACCTCGGCGGTAACGCCGCGCGACGTAAAAAAATCAGAGGCGGCCCGAACGCCGGGCACGGTATCGACACAGAAAGAAAGACGTGCATCGGCACACAGATCGGCTACGCGTTCCAGCCGGTCTTGCCCGATCACAGGATATGCGATGCGGATATCGTCGAAACCGGCGCGCGCAAAGTGCTCGGCTTCCCCTACCGTCGCCACGGTAACGCCACGCGCACCGGCCTCCTGTTGCATGCGGGCCAGCGCCGTGGACTTGTGTGTTTTGATGTGAGGGCGCAAGCGAACTCCCTGCGCGTCGGCGCGAGCCCGCATCGCTGAAAGATTCGCCGCGAGGCGAGACCGCTCAACCAGCAGGCAGGGTGTCGGGAGGTCGTTCAGCGTGGCCATGGATCATCCCGAAGTCGCTCTGCCAATGCGCCCCATCGCCATGCGCAACCGGTTGCGGGCCCGATCGAGGGCTCGCCCGGCGCGAAGCCGGTCAATATCTTCACCAGTCGATTGCAACCGGCGCAACGCCCGTTTTTCGGCCGCTTTTGCCCGCTGCGTATCTATTTCGGAAACTGGCTCGGCCGTGTCCGCAAGTACAGTAACCCGGTTGTCGATCAACTCGAGAAAGCCCCCGCTCGAAGCAAAAAAGACCTGCTCTCCGTCGGAAGCCGTAACACGTATGGCGCCAATATCGAACGCGGCGATCATGGGGGCATGATTTAAGAGCACTTCGAACGAACCAAACCGGCCAGGGGCCTGGACCCCCCGCGCCTCTCCCTGAAAGACGCGTCGGTCCGGAGCAACGATTTCAACCTGAAGATGGGCCATAGGGGTTGGGCATTATACAATCAGACCTATACAGTCAGACTTATACAACCAGGCTTATGCGACCGGACCTTGTACGAAGCGCCGAAAAACCCGGTTGTTTGGAGACACGCGTCCATGCTTATGCGGTCTCCTCCGCGAGCATCTTCTCGCCGGCCTCCGCAACCTCTTCGATGGAACCCTTCAGATTGAAGGCGCTTTCGGGGTACTGGTCCATTTCTCCTTCCAGAATGGCCCGGAATCCGCGAATCGAATCCTCCACCTTGACGTACTTGCCTTCAATACCGGTGAATTGCTGAGCCACAAAGAACGGCTGGCTCATGAATCGCTGGGCGCGGCGGGCCCGCTGCACCACAAGCTTGTCTTCGTCGGATAACTCGTCCATGCCGAGAATGGCGATAATGTCCTGCAATTCCTTGTACCGCTGAAGGAGTTCCTTCACTTCCTGAGCCGTCCGGTAATGTTCCTCGCCGACGATGCGCGCATCCAGAATGCGGCTTGTCGAGTCGAGCGGGTCGATGGCCGGATAAATCCCCAGTGAAGCGATCTGGCGGGAAAGCACCGTCGTAGCGTCGAGGTGCGCAAAGGTGGTAGCCGGCGCAGGATCCGTGAGGTCGTCCGCCGGGACGTAAATAGCCTGGAAAGAGGTGATGGCGCCGTCCCGGGTCGAGGTAATGCGCTCCTGCAACTCGCCCATCTCAGTGGCAAGCGTCGGCTGGTACCCTACTGCGCTCGGCATCCGGCCAAGCAGGGCCGAAACCTCCGAACCGGCTTGCGTGAAGCGGAAAATGTTGTCCACGAAGAGAAGTACATCCCGGCCGCCCAGATCACGAAAATATTCCGCGACGGTCAGGCCGGCCAATGCTACACGGGCACGGGCGCCAGGGGGCTCGTTCATTTGCCCGAAGACAAGCGTAATGTTGGACTGCCGGAGCGCTTCGTCGTCCACCTGGCTCAAATCCCAACCCCCTTCTTCCATCGTCTGGCGAAATTCCTCGCCGTAACTCATGACTCCGGATTCGAGCATCTCGCGCAACAGATCGTTCCCCTCGCGGGTGCGTTCCCCGACGCCGGCAAAAACGGAAAGGCCCTCATGCGCCTTGGCGATATTGTTGATGAGTTCCTGGATGAGCACCGTCTTGCCCACACCGGCGCCGCCGAACAAGCCTACCTTGCCGCCCCGCGCCACCGGCTGAATAAGGTCGATCACCTTGATGCCCGTTTCCAGCATCTCGATGCTCGTCTGAAGCTCCTCGAAGGCAGGCGCCTCCCGATGAATCGGGCGCCATTCACTCACCTCAGGTTGCGGGAAGCCATCGATGGCGCGTCCCACTACATTGAGCAACCGGCCACGGATCTCTTCGCCGACGGGCATGGCGATCGCTTGACCCGTGTTCACGACCTCCGTGCCGCGCGTAAGGCCGTCCGTGGAATCCATGGCAATCGTGCGAACGCGATTTTCCCCAAGGTGCTGCTGCACTTCCAGGACCAGATCGTCTCCCTGATCTCGTCCGATCGTCAACGCAGAAAGAATCTCGGGGACGTCGCCGGATGGAAATTCCGCGTCCACGACAGGGCCGATTATCTGAACGATCTTACCGTTCGCCATAGTGCTTGTCCGCATTAGAGATAGTATCAGCGCAAAAACCTAAACACATTTTACTCCTTGCCGGGATTATAGATCGCAAAGAATATGCGAAACCGAACAGGAAAGAGTGTAGCAGCGCCGGAACCTGTGCACAGCACGGAGGGCACCCCGCCGAACAGGCAAAAAACACAAAAAGGAGAGGAGTAAAACCCCTCTCCTTTTCGTGATGAGATACACTTCACCGTTGCTTACTCCCAATCGAAGTTGTACCGGACGCGAGCGTAGTAGAAGGCCCCGTTGAAGCCGAACGGAGTGAACTGGCCGTAGGTATTGCCCACGCCGGCTGCCGCGCCGGGATACTCCTCCGGGAAGGTATTCAGCACGTTCTGGGCCCCGAGCGTAAACGCCAGGTAGTCCGTGAAGGAATGGGTGGCTTCGACATCGAAAAGCGTACGAGCCGGATAGTCGATCGTCTCGCCTGGATCGGACGAGTAGTAGGGCTGCTCGCCGTCGTAGTAGCCGCCCCAGTAACTGGCGCGCACCAGAACGCTCGTTTTCTCGTTCGCGAAAGCGTGATTCACCGTCACATTCCCACGTATGTTGGGAAGCCCTTCCTGCAGAATCCGGATCCGGTTATCGCTCAGGGTGCTGGAATCGAAATCGGTTACCTCGGTGGAAGTCCAGTTCCAGGCGGCGCTAAACGTTGTGGTGGCCCCTCCCTGGGCGTCCATCCGGTAGGAACCCACGACGTCGAGGCCGCGCGTGCGCGTGGCGAAGTCGTTGATGAAGAAGCGGAACCTCTTGAGAACGCCGCCGGGACGGATGATGCCCTCTTCCAACAGACGCTGCACATCGGCCGTACTGAGAGCGAAGTTTTGGCTCGTCGTAAAACGATCCGACATGTTGATCTGGAAGAAGTCCGCCGAGAGAATAAAGGGGCCTTGTTCGAATACCACGCCCAGCGCCCTGTTTACTGACTTTTCGGGCCCCAGCGGTTCGCCGCCATACTGCCGGGCCAACAGCGAGGTCGAGGGAATCGTCCCGTTGTTGGTAAGGTCCATGATCTCGGGATCGTAGATCGTCGAGATGTTGAACGCGTTCTGCTGCCCCGGCGTAGGCGCGCGGAATCCCGTGCTTAAACTGGCGCGCATAGCGAACGCCTCAGTGAACCCTATACGCCCCGCGACTTTCCCGTTGACCGTCGTGCCGAAATCCGAAAAATTCTCGATGCGTCCCGCAACGCTGAGGTTCCGGTTAAGCTCCAGATCCCGGTATTCGAGATCGCCGTAGCCGGCGAAATTGCTACGATTCCAGTTACCGACCGTAAGCGGGCCGAACCCCGTGAAACCGTTCGATCCGGGCGTGAAACCCTGGTTTGCGAGCAATCCCTCGGTCCAGGACGCCTCATCGCCCTGAATGATCTCGAAGCGCTCCTGACGCCACTCGCCGCCACCCGCAAGATTGAGCCGATCGCTCAGGGGGTAGGAGAGGTCCAGGTTAAAGTTTATTTCCTGCTGGTCGTATATCCCGGGGTTGAAGTACGGCGTACACTGCTGGTCGGGAACGTGCGGAGAAGCACCCTCGTTGCTGCAGGGCTGATTGGGCCCCAACGAAG
Source organism: Rhodothermales bacterium (assembly GCA_951812345.1). Classification (GTDB taxonomy): domain Bacteria; phylum Bacteroidota; class Rhodothermia; order Rhodothermales; family VXPQ01; genus VXPQ01. The sequence continues at coordinate 2,794,355 of OX638295.1, read as the reverse complement.
CATTGACCGTATTGTACATGTAGAAATCCATGTTGGACTTGCCCCAGCTTGCGCTGGCGTCCCAGCCCAATTGGCCCCGGGTTCCCCGGAGACCCGCCACGGCGGAGGCGTCGAGCACGTTGGCCCCGAACTGCGGGGTGAAGCCCCCCGGCAGTATCTTCTGGAAGGTGAAGCAGTTGGGGTTGTTGAGCACCTCGTTCCAGGCCGCCTGATCCGCCACGACGCCGTTTTCGACTCGGACTTCGGGGCAGCCGGCGGATCCGTCAAGCACGCCGTCGGCCGCGTCCAGCAAGTCGCCGACCAGGAGGATGTCTTCCTCGTCGGCGTTCGTGGTCCCGTACACGCCGCTGCGGGTGTTCGGATTACGGTAATAGAACCCGCCTTCGACCTGTTTGCTCACGTAGTTCCCGTGGCCGTAGGCCTCCAACTGGTCGTTGACAGGGTGCCCCGCGTTAACCCACAACTTGATCTCGTTGGACACTTCGGGCGCCCCCCAGATCTGCGCGGGTTCGCGCACAGCGGTATTGCCAGACGCGATGAGCGCACGCGCGTCATCGCGCTGGACACTGCGATCGGTTGGAAGGGCATTGCCGAACTCGCCGGTCAGGTTGACAAACCCCTCCTCGCCAAGCGGAAGCCCGACGTTGGCCGATATGGTGTACATGTCTCCGTCTCCCGGCAGTATCCCGCGGTCGACCCGGTTGCTCGTATCGCCCATAAGGTTTCCGCCCGTCTTGACCTCGATGGAACCGCCGGACCGATCATCCTTGAGCACAAAATTCATCACCCCTGCAATGGCGTCCGAACCGTACTGAGCGGCCGCACCGTCACGCAGCACCTCGGCCTGTTCCAGGGCCAGCCCGGGAATGAGCGCGATGTCCGGGCCCTGGGAGCCGTCGGCGAGGCCGTTGCCGTACCAGGTGATAACTGCGGTGCGGTGGCGGCGCTTGCCGTTGATCAGGACCAGGGTATGATCAGGAGCGAGCCCGCGCAGGTTCGCCGGGCGGGCAAACGTCGCCGCGTCGCTGATGGGCTGAATGTTGACGTTGAACGACGGCACTACGTTGCGAAGCAGATTGGCGAAATCCGTATCTCCCTGATCGGTGATATCGCTGCTGCGAATGATGTCAATGGGCACCATCGATTCGGTCACCGTACGAGGTTGCGCACGACTACCGACCACAGCCACTGCCTCGAGGAGAATCACAGCTTCGTTCATGGTTGCATCAAGCCGGGCCGTTTCTCCGTCCATCACGGTGGCTTGCATGGACACCGGCTCATATCCGATAAGGCGAAAATCCACCATATGGGTTCCTGCAGGTACCTGTTCGATCACATAGTTACCATCGGCGTCGGTAAGATCGCCAATGCTCAATGCCGAAATGGCCACCTGCACATCGGGCAACGGCATTCCGTTCTCATCGCTTACGGTCCCTTCAAGCGACCCCTGCGCCAAAACTGACATGGGGGCAAGCGCCAGAAGCGCCAAGGATGCAAATGCGAGTAGTATTCGGTTTTTCATGGGAACGCGAGGAATTTAATTAAGGGGGATCCTTCCGAAACGAGGTTTCGGGTTTAAGGAATGTCCTGCCTGCTTAGCTCATTTGCGCCGCCTTGCACATTGTAACCTTGGCATCCTCCGTAAAGGAATGACTCCTCACTAAACTTAAAGTCAACAATTTGTACAATGTATTACCCATTGTGCACTCTATCAAGGGAAGATTTTCCGAAGTTATCCCCACCGGTACGCAAGACGAAGGTAGTAGTAGCCTCCGTTGTAACTGAAAGGCGTTGCCAGGCTGTAGAGATTTCCTGCGACGGCCGCAGCAGCAGGGTTTCTTTCCGGATAATGGTTGAAGGCGTTCCGGGCACCGAGCGTCAGGGTGAGCACTTCGCCAAAATCGTAAGCAGCTTCTATATCGATCAGGGCGTCCCCGTCATAATACCGGTCATCCCGGGAATCGAACCATCCGCCGTAATAGCTCAACCGGCCCAGCAACTGCAAACGTCCCGGAATGTACCTTCCCGAGACGTTCCATCGCGTCCGGGGTAATCCCTGCTCCAGTTGCCGAATGCGCGTATCGTCGAGCACGTCGGCATTCCACGAGACCACGCTGGTGATCGTGCGGTTGAAAACGAAACTGAACGTCGCCTGTCCGCGCAGGGCCATAGGGACATACGTGGCGACAATATCCACACCCTGCGTACGGGTAGAGAAATCGTTGGTGAAAAAGCGGAAATTCGCCAGGTTGCCCGCGCTGGTGATCCCCTCGGCGACAAGAGCATCCACCTCCTCCGGAGCCAGTGCAAACACCTGGGTCAGCGCAATCCGGTCCGATACATCGATACGATAATAATCGGCGGTCAGATTGAAGACCGTCCCATCCAGCACCAGACCGGCCGTGTAGTTCATGGACGTTTCGGGATCGAGCGGCTGACCGCCTCGCAACGCAGCAACCTGCGAGGTGGAAGGAATCGTACCATTATTAACCAACTTCTTCAGAACCTGATCAAGCTGGGTGGTCACATTGAACGCATTCTGCTGACCCGGGGTGGGGGCGCGAAAACCCGTGCTGAAGCCGGCGCGCAGCGCAAAAGGATGCGCCAGTTCGTACCGACCGCTCACCTTCCCGTTCAGTGTGCTGCCGAAATCAGAAAAGTTTTCGAACCGGACGACCCCGTCGAGACCCCATGGTCTGCCTTCGCTCCCTTCTATCCCGGCATCGCCGTAAACCGCCACGTTGCTTCGATTCCATGCACCCGAAGCAATGTCCCCAAAGCCCGGAAACCCGTTGGAAGCGGCGCTGAATCCCTGGCCGGCGTACGGACCAATCCGGTACGACTCCACTTGCCCAAGGCCGATCTCGAACCGCTCGTCACGCCATTCGGCGCCCCCGGCGAGATGCCCCCTATCGTTGACAGGCCAGGTCAGATCAAGATTCAGATTGATATCCCGCTGGCTGTACAGACCCGGATCGAACTCGGTAGGCGTTGCAGCGCCAAGCGAAGCATTGACCGTGTTGCGGATGAAAAAATCCACGGTGTTCATGCCGTACGATCCGCTCAAATCCCAGGTAAACCCGCTGTCGGTATATCCGCGTACACCGGCCACTACCGACCCGTCCACAAGATCGCCGCCGAATTGAGGCGTGAATCCGCCGGGGAACCGACTGTAGAGCGTGAAACAGTCCGGGTCGTTCTCGACTGCTTCAAGGGCAGCCGCGTCAGGTACGTTGGCTATGATCGGAATCGTGGGGCAGCCGCCGGCGCCGACCACGCCGGTTTCCGCCCAAACCCCGTCGCCTACAAGGAGCGAGGGAATGCCCCGCTGTCCCGGGAGACTTGCGACCTCGCCGTTTGCATCGTAGACGATGGCGTCACGTTGCCCGGGATCGTCGGGATCGGGAAAGTTCGTAAGCCCGCCGTCGGCGTTGTATACATTGAGGCGAGAGACCGGATGAAGGGCGTACCCCTTGAAAACTCCGGCGCGGGTGTGCGGATTGCGAAAGAAAAATCCGCCGGTTACCGACTTGGCGGCATAATTGGCGTGCCCGTAGAGCATGGCGCTGCGGTGAACAGGGTAGCCGAAATGGCTCCATAATTTCACATCGTCTTCTACGCGGGGGCGTCCCGATATCTGGGCCGGATTTTTTATATGTGTGTTGCCTGAAGCGACAAGCAGGGCAGCATCGTCGCGTTGCACGCTCCGGCTGGTGGGCCTTGTGTTGCCGTATTCGGCACTGAAATTCAGAAACCCGGTTTCTCCCAGCGGCAAGCCGGTATGACCCGAAATCATCCAGGTTTCGCCGTCGCCTTCTCCGTACCCGCCAGCATGTACTTCGACGCTGCCCCCGGAACGATCTTCCCTGAGCGCAAAGTTCATTACCCCGGCGATCGCATCGGAGCCGTATTGGGCCGACGCACCGTCGCGCAGCACTTCGACCTGCTGCAAGGCGATGGCGGGAATCGACGAAATATCGGGGCCCTGCGCTCCGTCGGCGACGCCGTTGCCTATCCAGGTAATAATAGCCGCGCGGTGGCGGCGTTTGCCGTTGACCAGCACCAGGGTATGGTCAGGGGCCAGACCGCGCAGACTGGCAGGACGTACGATCCTCGCAGCATCGCCCACAGCCTGCGGATTCACATTGAATGACGGGACCATCGTCCGGAGCTGGTCACCCGGATTGACATCTCCCTGGGCCCGAAGCGCATCACTGGCGATGATGTCGATGGGAACCATCGACTCGGTTACGGTACGCTGGCGCGTGCGGCTGCCGACCACGGCGACTTCATCCAACTGGAAGGCAGACTCGACCAGATGCATATCGAGCCGGACCGTAGCTCCGTCCGTGATGAGCACTTCCGCGAATTCCGTACGATACCCGAGGAGACGCACCTCAACGAGATGCGACCCGACCGGGATGCGCTCAATCCGGTAGAACCCGTCAGGCTCCGTACTGTCGCCCAGGTATATGTCCGGCAGGACCACCTGAACATCGGCCAGTGTTGCATCCGTATCCGCGGCGCGCACGGTTCCTTCAAGCGCACCTTGCGCCCACACCGGCAGAGGCAGGAAAAACAACAGGGCGGCAACGGTTTGCCAAAGGATACTCTGATTAAGTCCGTATCTCACGACCAAGTTGTTTGACCGGATGGAATAACGTATTCGGCTTCGTTCACGATGTATTCCCTGCACCAAAATGTTCGTATCCCCCGCGTTCCAGCGGTAACAGCTCACCATTCGGCATCCGCACCATCACGTCGGTCCCGGTCGTACACCGACCAATCACGTGACATGTTTCGGAGTCCATGTGACCCACCTCCTCGTGAGACGCAGCAAAAAGCAACTCATAATCCTCCCCGCCAAAGAGGGCAAGCGCCCCGACATCCTCTCCTAATTCTTCGGCTACGGCATACGTCTCCGGGGCAATGGTCAGCGCATCGAGATGCAACTCGGCGCCACATCCGCTTGCAAGGCAGATATGCCGTAAATCCGATCCGATACCGTCCGAAAGATCGATGAGCGCGTGTGGACGAACGCCGCGCGCCGCCCAGTCCCGAACCACGTCGAGTCTGGCGCGCGGGACAAGCTGCCGCTGAATTACATACCGGTATTTATCGATATCCGGCGCGAAATCCTCTCCCTTTTCCTGGAGTTCCCGGCGCTGTTCCAACAGAACCCGGAGACCGGCATAGGCGCCTCCCAACTCGCCCGTCGTACACAACAAGTCTCCCGGAACGGCGCCCCGGCGATGTACAATACGGGACGCTGCGGCCTCGCCGACGATCGTCACGGAAACGGTCAAACGGGCGGCCGCCGTCGTATCGCCGCCCACGACCTGCACGCCGTAGAGATCGCATGCCTTCCGCACACCCTGATAAAATTCCTCTATCTGCTCGACAAAAACGTTTTCCGGAAGACCCAACCCGATCGTCGCATACCGCGGCTCGGCGTTCATGGCCGCAATGTCGCTCACATTGACGGCTATGGCCTTGGAGCCCAGGTATTCCATGGGCATGACGAGGCGATCGAAATGGACGCCCTCGACCAGCATATCGGTGGTGATGACATGTACGCGGTCTCCTTCGATGCGATACACGGCCGCATCGTCCGAAATACCGGTAAGCAACTCATCGCCGGAGGGCTCTCCGAGGATCCGGCGCAGGGCGTCGATGAGTCCGAACTCACCGTATTGTCGAAGGGGCGTTAATGACGAATCCCGGGGCATGATAGGGTATTACGCGGGTATGCAGAATTTGCCGAGCGTCGTGGCGCGGGAGGCGCCGGTCACCGAGGGCAGGTTCGTCTCCGCTCCATTCACGGCCTCGTGGGCCAACACGGCGAAGCAAAGCGCCTCCTTGGCGTCGGAACGAATGCCGTACTCCCCGATCGCGCGAACGGGTATAGGAGCAAACACATTGGCGAGACGATCCATCAGGTAGTCATTGCGGACTCCTCCACCGGAAACAATGAGCGCATCCAGCGTGCAGAAATCCCGGACGAAGCGGGCATACGCCTGGTACACGGACAGCACAGTCAGCATCGTTCCCACGGCAAGTATATCCTCTGGACCGGGGTCATTCATCTCTTCCCGGCACCGGGTGACGAGTCGTTCGGCAAACGACGCACCGAAATACTCCCGTCCGGTGGATTTGGGCGGTTCCCGGACAAAATAGGCATCTTCCAGCAAGGCGGCCATCACCGAGTCGTCGGTGCGCCCCCTTGCGGCGCGGCGGCCCTTATCGTCGTATGGTTCGCCCAATAACATGGCCGAAAGAGCGTCGATCACCATGTTGGCGGGCCCCGTATCGAAAGCGAACACGTCGCTGCGATCTGCGCCGGCAGGGAGAATCGTGATATTCGCGATTCCGCCGAGGTTGAGCAACCCGCGGGTTTCCTGTTCGTCACGAAAGCATACGTAATCGAAATACGGCGCGAGGGGAGCGCCTTGCCCGCCCAGCGCCATATCCGCTACCCGAAAATCGCCTGCGACGGGGACCTGCAGAAGGTTGGCCAGCACCGACGGGTCGCCCACCTGAAGCGTGGACGCGATATCGCTGCCGGCGCAATCCACCGGAAACGGCACATGGTGGATGGTCTGGCCATGCGAACCCACCAGATCGATGTCGGATACGGCATGTCCGGCAGCGGCGGCAACGCGCTCGACAGCCTCTGCATACGCATGCGCGATGCGGACATTCAACTGGGAAATATCGAACACGGTCGAATGCTCCGGCGTCGAGTTGGCCAGAATAAGCCGGCGCAACGCATCGGGCCAGGGCATATGATCGAAGCCGAGTATCTCGAACGTAATATCTTTCCCGGTCCCTTCGAGGCGCGCCAGCACGGCGTCCACGCCGTCCAGCGACGTACCGCTCATCAAACCGGCGACGATGCGGGGTTCTTTTTCCTGTACTTGCCGAAGTCGATGCATACCCGTCAATCCTCTGTTTCTCCGGATCGCAGACGGGTCGCTTTTGCCCTGAATGCCGCCGCTTGTCCGGGGCGCCGTTCGGCAAGCACATCGTAGATGCGCGCGGCTTCCTTGTACCGCTGCTGGGATTCGTAAATCGTCGCGAGGGTTTCACTGGCCACATCGTCGATGTCATCGTCGAGATCAGGAGTCGGCAAACTCGCTGCATCGGGGCGGGGAACAATACGCGCCGACTCCAGACTGGCAATGAGGCTATCGATATCCGTCAATGCATCCTGTTCGGGCTTCGCCGGTTCGTGCGATAGCGGATTCCCCTTCCGAGCAGCACGTTCCAGCCCGCGAAAAATCACAGGACTGGTGGGTACAAGGTGAACCGCTTCGCGCCATGCATGCAGCGCACGGTCCCATTCCCCCAATGCCTCCCGGGCCTGCGCCAGCAAGACATGCGCCGTCGCATGCTCCGGCATGCGGTCGATCATATCCTGAAGGAAAGAGGCCGCCTGCCCGGCGTCGCCTTCCTTGAGATAGGCAACAGCTTTCTGAATGTCCGGCGTCATATCGACTGCATGATAAGGCGTTACCTGACCGGCTTAGTACGTGCTTCCCGGAATGTCGCCGTCGCGACAAGGACGAAGCCGACCGCAAAAAACAACTGAAAGACTACGGCGTCCCATTGCCCTGTGCCCAGAAGATACGCCACGCCCGCCGTCGAGTAGATTCCCATGGCGAATTCCAGCGGATACGCCATACGGAGGGCAACCGATCCGGCAGTGCGCCGTCCGGCGAAACCACCCGGCGAAACACGGTGTCCGGAGGCGCCGCCGAACTTGGGCGTACGCACAAAAGGCGTGGGGATCCCTGCAAAAGCTTCGACCACGGCGATGGTGTTGCGAATGGACATACCGATCGTACCGGCCATGAAAACCGGGAGGATACCAAGGCGGCGTGGCCAGTCGGCGTACAACCGCCGCTGTGCAAAAATCTGCGCCAGACCAAATCCTGCGAAGCCGATCAACCCGAGCGCCATCCATCCGAAATAGGCCTGGCCGGGGCCCACGCCGGCATGCGCCGCGGCCTGCAGAGGAACATGGAGCAATCCGGCGATCAGCACGAAGGGAAAGACCAGATGGCCCGTCATGTGAAACGTACCCTGCACCTTGCGCCGGAAGGATTCCCGGGAAGTCCACAAGGTGCGCAGCAATTTTCGAGCGGTCTCGACAGACCCTTTCGTCCAGCGGAACTGCTGGGTCCGCAATCCTTCGATGGTCGAGGGGAGTTCCGCAGGCACTTCGACATCTCCCATATATTCGATGCCCCACCCGGCAAGCTGCGCCCGGTAACTCAGGTCGAGATCCTCCGCAATGGTATCGGCCTGCCACCCGCCGGCATCTACAATAGCATCCCGACGCCACACGCCCGCCGTACCGTTGAAATTCAAAAAGCAGTTTGCGCGGCGGCGTGCGAGCTGCTCTACCGCAAAATGGGTATCCAGCCCAACGGCCTGAATGCGCGTAAGTAACGAAGCATTCTGGTTGAGATGCCCCCATCGCGCCTGTACGGCCCCAAGACGTTCATTGGCAAAGGCGGGAATGAGGCGGCGCAGAAAATCGGGGCGAGGCACAAAATCGGCGTCGAACACGGCAATAAAAGCACCCTGCGCCCGCGTCAGCCCATATTGCAGGGCGCCTGCCTTGTATCCCTCCCGGTTCGGACGCCGAAGATGCACAATCCGCACCCCCCGGGACGCTCCGGCGGCAATACAACGGGTCACAAGATGCGGCGTGTCGTCCGTCGAGTCGTCGAGAACCTGTATTTCGAATCGATCTTTCGGGTAATCAAGCCGCTCACAGGCGTCGATCAACCGTTCGACCACGAGCGGCTCGTTGAAAATCGGCAACTGCACCGTCACGAACGGCCAGGGAAAAGCGGGATCGCGAGGAAGATCGGACGATGCATCCGGGATCAGGCGGCCCGCGCCTGCGGAACGCCTGCACAACCACAACAGGTTGGCGCCGTACAGGGTCAATACGGCAATCGCCATTGCATACAGAAGCGCCATGCCGGATGCGGTTTCGTCGAAAATGTTAAAGATGCTCTGATCAAGTCCGCTTCGATCAGAGCATCCTTAAGGCTACCAGTTGGATGTAGCCGCCTGAAAAATGTCGTCGGCGATATTGTCGAGCGCTTCTCTTGCGGCCTCTTCCTCGCCGGTAAAATCGGCCGGGTCGTATTCGAACGAGGCGGAAAAGCTGCGTTGAAAAACTTCCCGTTCCTCCACGCGGTCCGCATACCGGGCGGAAACGGTGATCGAAAGCTGGTTCAACGCCGCCCGGTACTCGCCGCCTACTGCGGCAGGGCGCACGGAATACTGCCGGACTTCCGTGCCGAGGACGGCGTCGGCTTGCGTTTCGTCGGTAGCCAGTTCCAGACGGGTCTGGCGAACGAAACGCTGGACCAGACGCTCGGTCAACAGGCCGCCGAGATCCGGAATCGGGTTGGACGTGGCGTCTTCGGTAAGCGGAATCGCGACCGTCCCGATATGCTCGGGAATGGACGCGCCGGTGAAGCTATAGTGCCCGCAACCGGTGGACAGCAAAGCAAACAACGCGCCAACGCATACGGCGGGCGTACACAAGCGGGCACGCACGGCAACGGCGAAGTTCACAAATCCTCCTCGAATTCTTTCAGTTTACGGTAAAGGGTCCGCTCTGAAATGCCAAGCGTTCTGGCCGTTTGTCTGCGGTTGCCGTTGAATGTTTTCAGGGCGCGGGTGATAAGCTCGCGTTCCGCGTCCTCCAGCGTGGGGAACGTCTCTTTCTCCTCCGCAACCTCTTCTTCCGGCTCGTCATGGGCCTTTTCCGGTTCCTGCACCTTCTGCCTGCCGTTTCCGACGTTTTCGCTACTCCGCAGGCCAATATCCTCATCTCCCTCGATTTCATAGGCCACATCCTCGATCAGCGGAGGATATTCGTCCGGTCCGTCGCCGGGTACGGGACCCCGCTTCTTCATCTCTTCCCACATCCGCCGGACTTGCGAACGGAGTTCGAACAGCGCGCGATAGATCAGTTCGCGCTCGCGGGCATCTGCCGAATCCTCCGATGTTTTGCGCACGACAGGCAACAACTCCGAGCGATCCTGCTCCGTGCGCACGCCGCGCAGATACGGGCGGATATCCCTGGCGGTAACCTCTTTGTCCCGGATGAGCACTTCGATCTGCTCCGCGACATTACGCAATTCACGCACGTTCCCGGGCCAGCGATAACGCAGGAGCAACTCGCGGGCATCGTCGGAGAGATGCTTCACCGGACTGTCGTACTTCTGCGCGAAGCGGTGCAGAAACGTTTTCAGGAGCGGTAAAATGTCCTCCGAACGCTGCCGGAGCGGCGGAATCTCGACGAGCACGGTACTGAGCCGGTAATACAGGTCCTCGCGAAATCGTCCGGCGCGTACTTCATGCGCCAGATCTTTGTTCGTAGCCGCCACGATGCGCACATCGACCTTGCGCACCTGCGAAGCCCCTACACGGGTGAATTGGCCGGTCTCGAGCACGCGCAGAAGACGGATCTGTGCAGCAGGCGGCATTTCGCCGATCTCGTCCAGAAAAATGGTGCCGCGATCGGACTGCTCGAAGTACCCGGTGCGCCGCTCGACCGCCCCTGTGTACGCCCCCTTCTCGGCGCCGAACAACTCCGACTCGATGAGCCCCTCCGGAATGGCGCCGCAGTTGACGATGGTGAACGACTGGTGGCGCCGGGCGCTGAGTCCGTGGATCGCCTCGGCGATAAGCTCCTTGCCCGTGCCGCTCTCCCCCTGAATGAGTACGGTGATGTCGGTCCCGGCCACCTGCCGCACGCGGTCAATGACGTTTCTCAGCGCCATCGACCGGCCGACAATACCAAAGCGCTCCTGTATCGATTCCCGGTCCATCTGGTTACGCAGCAGCAGATTCGGCAAATTCGAACAAGGTCGTACGGCCGAGCGGGTCGGCAAGCAGCGTGGCGGATGTGCATCCGGTGATGCGGACACGCACATATTCGCCTGGTTCGTACGTTTTCCGATCGAATACGACCATCTTGTTCGTGTCCGTGCGGCCGCAGAGCTGCAGGGTACTGCGTTTGCTTTCCCGCTCCACGAGAACCACGTGCTCCCGGCCGACCTCCTCCTGGTTTCTTTCGAGAGAAATACGCTGTTGCAAGGCGATGATCTCGCTCAGGCGCCGTTTCTTGACCTCTTCGGGGATATCGTCCTCGTACTTCCGCGCAGCGTACGTATCCGGACGTTCGGAATACATGAACGTATAGGCGTAATCGTAACGCACCTGCTCCATCAACGAGAGCGTGTCCCGGTGCTGCGCTTCGGTCTCGCCGCAAAAACCGGCAATAATGTCCGTAGAGAGCGAAATATCCGGCGCCAGCATACGCGCCCGTTCGATGAGACGCAGATACTCATCCCGGCAGTACGTGCGTCGCATGCGTTCAAGCACCTCCGTGTTTCCGTGCTGTACGGGAAGGTGGATGTAGTTGCACACGTTGGGGCGCTCGCGATGCAGATGCAGCAAATCGTCGCTGCAATCCTTCGGATGACTGGTCGAATAGCGTATCCGTAATTCCGGCGAAACGAAACTGATCCGCTGGAGCAATTCGGCAAAATCAACCGTCACACCGTCCTGCTGGAAACGATAGGAATTCACGTTCTGTCCCAGCACGGTCACCTCCTTGTACCCCGCCTCGACCAACCGGGCGCACTCGGAGAGAATGCTCGACACCGGACGGCTGCGCTCGCGCCCTCTCGTGAAAGGCACCACGCAGAAGGAACACATGTTGTCGCAACCCCGCATGATGGACACGAATGCCGAGACGCCGTTCGTATCGTAGCGCACCGGCGCAATGTCGGCGTACGTCTCCTCTCGGGAAAGGTGCACATTGACGGCCGCCTGACCGGTTTCGTCCGTTTCGCGGAGAAGACGAGGCAGGTCACGGTAGGCGTCCGGGCCCACCACGAGATCGACAAGGCGCTCCTGTTCCAGAAGTTTGGTGCGCAGGCGCTCGGCCATGCAGCCGAGCACGCCGAGCCTAATGGGGGAAGAACCCGATCCGTTGCCGTTCGATGAGGCGTTTCTGCCGGTGCGTTTGCGCCCCTGGAAATCCCGCAAGCGGCGGCGCACCTTCTGCTCCGCATTCTCGCGGATGGCGCATGTGTTCAAAAGAACCACATCCGCCTCCTCTTCATTTCGGGTAAGCCCGAACCCGTTTTGCCGGAGCACGGACGCCACAATCTCGGAATCCGAGACATTCATCTGGCACCCGTAGGTCTCGATATACACCCGGCGATGCCCCTCGGCTTCCACAGTGGTCGTGCGCGCCTTGTCGATATCTTCGCCGGCCCAGGACGCAGCCGTCTGCCCCCTGCCGGGCGTCTTGCCCGGGTCGTCCAGAATCTCGATATCGGAAATCAGAGTCATAGCCGCTTTCGGCAGGGGGGATGAGCGCAAAAAAACGACAGAACGCTCAAACGCCGAAACACAAGGATGGTTCGAAAAGCACCCGTCAAGGGACGTAGCGTATCTACGGGTTTCGGCCCGTTTCCAGCCCCCTCGCGATATATTTGCCGATCAGATCGAACTCCAGATTGACTCGACCGCCCGCTTCCCAGGATCCCGCATTGGTCAGCGCACACGTATGCGGGATGACCGACACCGTAAAGGTCTTTTCGTCAAGCCGCGCTACCGTGAACGAAATGCCGTCCACGGCAACGGAGCCGGCAGGAACAAGCAGGTGCGCACAGGCCGGATCGAAGGCGATACGGCACAAAAAACTGTCGAACAGGCGTTCGATGGATACGATCGTCCCTATCCCGTCCACATGCCCTTGCACCATATGCCCGTCGAGACGCTGATCCGGCTGCAGGGCGCGTTCGAGATTGACGCTGCTGCCCGGAACCAGGGCGCCGAGGGTGGTTTTGGCAAGGGTTTCCTCGACCGCCGTGGCTTCGAACGTTCCATCTCCGATCCGGGTTACGGTCAGGCAAACCCCGTTGACCGACACGCTCTGATCGACCCGGAGTGCGCCGGCGAACGAACAGGCGACAGTGAGCCGCCTCCCCCCTTCAAGAGGCTCGGCGGCCTGGAGGCGACCCTGTTCCTCGATGATCCCCGTGAACATAACCTGATTTGAGTTTACGACGGTGCGGCGAGTGGCCGTATGCGAAACCGTGCGGCGCAGGACCGACCGGCGATTCAATCTTCCGGCGTCGCGTCGAGCGATCGCCGGTATCCCTTGAACACCATGTCCTGCCCGACGGATTCCCAGGCGTGCTCTACGAAGGTAAGCGCTTTTTCAAGGTCTTCGCGACCGATGCCTTCGATCGAAACGGGACCCGCACCGAGCACCTTCGGCGCAAGAAACAGAAACAGCCGGTCCACGAGGTCCTCCCGCAGGAGGGAGGCGGCAAGCGCAGCGCCTCCTTCGACGAGCAGGGACTGAAGGGGAAGCCCTTCGCCGCCCGCATCAGGACCCACATCATGGCCCAGCGCTTCGAGCATTTCTCCGAGTTCGAGGGCGCCGTCCCGCTCCGCCACGCGAATCAAGCGCCCCCCGGATCCGACCAGCGCCTCTTCATAGGGAATGCGAGCCGACTCGCCTGCTACCACGATCGTCTTTTCGGCCTGACTGTCCGTAAAAAGTTTCAGATCGCCGGGAAGACGCCCGGTGCGGTCCAGCACGATGCGTGCGGGGTGGCGTCCCTCTACATGCCGTACGGTCAGGGAAGGATTGTCTTGCCGGGCCGTCTCCGTGCCAACGAGTACGCCATCGGAGGTGGCCCGCCAGTGATGCACCAACCGGCGGGAAAGATCGCCCGATATCCACCGGGAAGCGCCTGATGCGCCAGCGATCCGGGCATCGAGCGTCTGGGCCATTTTCAAGGTAACCAGAGGACGCCCCGTCCGGATATGGTGCATGAACGCCTCATTGAGCCGCTTGCAATCGGCCTCCAACACCCCCTCGATGACCTCTACGCCCTGTTCGCGCAGGCGATGCAGGCCACTGCCGGTCGCCTCAAAAAACGGGTCCCGCGCGCCGACCACCACGCAGGGAATGCGTTTTTTGAGAATGAGATCGACGCACGGCGGCGTTTTCCCGTGGTGCGAACACGGCTCCAGATTGACATACAGGATAGCATGCTCCAACGCATCGCTGCCGTAGCGACGCTCGGCGTCCCGGATGGCGTATACCTCTGCATGAGGGCCGCCGTATTCGTGGTGTAGCCCCTGGCCGAGAAGCGTGCCGTCCGTCCCGACAAGCACCGCGCCCACCATCGGATTGGGGCTGACGAGTCCGGCGCCCTGCCGGGCCAACTCCAGGCAGGTTGCCATCCATGTTTCATGGGTAGGATCCGTCATATCGCTTCGGATTCGTTGTGCCACCGGCTATCTCCTTTCACGAGACAAGATATGGTTGAATATACGGGTGAAACGGAACCGCAGGGAAGCGGAAGCATTGACGCATGAGAAATTGCAGGTCGTGGCGCAGGATACGGATCCGATGGGACGCACCGTATCATACTCTGGCGGGTTCGCGCACCTGTCCATCCCGTAGTACCAGTATTTCACAAGACGCACACCCTGCCCTGTAGCTCAATTGGCAGAGCACCTGACTCTGGATCAGGGGGTTCCAGGTTCGAATCCTGGCAGGGCAGCAAGGGGCTTACCGCACCGCTTCGTGCACGATCCGGGCGATCCCGGCCCCGACCTCCGAAGCGACGGCGTGGTCGTCGAATCCTTCCGTCAGAATGACCAGCACGTACGGCGGCGCATTTTCCGGGTAGATGATCGCCGCGTCATGGGCGATGCCCGTAATCCAACCCGTCTTGTGGGCGACCCGCGCCGTGCCCGGCAGCCCCGCCGGAATCATCTCATTGAATTCCTGATCCAGCAGGATATCCCTCATCGCTTCGCTGGCTTCGGGTGAAACCGCCTCGTTGCGGCGTATGGCGTCGAGCAGCACGGCGAGGTCTGAGGCAGTGGCCGTATTATTCAGCCCCTGTTCGAACGCCTTGATGTCCTCCACCCCGCGCAGCACACGCATCGTCCGTGCCCCCATGGCCTCCATCGCGCGCTGCACCGAATCGGCCTTTACCCGTTCAATGATCAGGTTCGTGGCAAGGTTCGAGGACATCGTGATCATACGTTCTGCGAGATCGCGGATCGGCAGCGAGCGCCCGGTGTGTTCGTAGAGCGCGTCGTCCGAGTCGTCCCCGATGCGGAACGGCGACCCGTCCACGATAGACGTAAAATCGTTTTCGACCCGCAGGGAGTCGTCGAGAGAAAACCGGCCCGCCTCGGCCTGCCGGTATACCTCGATCAGGACGGGTACCTTCATAGTGCTTGCGGCATGAAAGACCCGGTCGCCCTGGATCGAAAAGCGCGCGCCGGTTTCCGGATCGATCAGCGCCACGGCGATCTCCGCCTGCGGCCAGACGGAAACGAACGATTCGATCTCTGCTTGCAGGGCCTCGGTTGAGGGGCGCATGTGCTGATCCTGGTGGATACATCCCGGCGCCGTCACGCACAGGGCGACGAAAAGCGCGGGTGCAAGGAAAACGACAGACAAACCGGCACGGCGGCGCATGATGCGAAGGATGGGGGATATACAAACCCGAACCGAATCAGGATGCGTCGAGCAGGATATGGTCAAGCGTTGCAATGCGGCAATAATCCCGATCGAACGTCAACAAACGTCCACGGCTCTCCTCTGTTGCCGCCGCAATCCATACATCGTTAATGGGTATGGGGGTACCCGCCCGGCGCAATGCGGTAAATATGCGCGCATAATGCAACGCGGTTTGCGCGGTCGCCTCCAATACGCTGACAAAGGGTTCGTCAAGAAATTCGGACAGTGTTTGCCGGTTCTCTTTGGTGCGACGCCCCAATTCGAACCCTGCCTCGAGTTCTCCCAGCACCGTCACAGGCAGGGCCACCATGGCCGCCTCGGCTACATAGTCCAGCACCACGGCATGCCCGGCTCGCAAATGCGCGTAGGCGCTGGTATCGAGCACAAGCAGATCAACCGACGTCATCTCCAGTACCGCTCGTCAACCTTGCGCTGCGCACGCAGCGCCCCGGTGAACTCCTCGACATCTTCGGCGGTCCACGTGGCGTACCGTTCCAGGCGCTCGCGACGCATATTCAACCCCGTTGCACGCCGCAGCAGGCGCAATACGGCGCCGTTCAAACTCTCGCCGCGGGCTGCGCTGATCGCGCGAAGCCGTCGCGAGAGTTCAGGATCGACATTGCGTAGCGTAATGCGGGACGACATACGGGGTTATACCGGGTTAACGGGGTTATACGGAGTGACATCATGATGTCATCAATATAATGTCATGATGTCAAAATATCCACCCCTTCCCCTTAAAAATATTTCTGCACCACTTCCTCGGGCTGGTGCCGGTCCGGAGTGCGAACGATATCCGAGTAGTCGAACTCCATCGGCATACGGGTTTCGGCGGTCAGGGGGTGCGGGTCGCCGGCCTCCAGTTGCGCAGCTTCGAGGAGCGCCATCAGACGCGCCTGCTCCTCGGCGTACGCCGGATCGTCCGCAAGATTACGCAGTTCGTACGGGTCCGCGTGCAGGTCGAAAAGCTGCGTATAGTGGATTTTGGGATAGCGGATCAATTTCCATCGATCTTCCACCACAGACCGGTGCAGATCCTCATAGGCCAGAAAAAGATGGTCCCGCGTAGACGCATCCTCCCCCTTCCATAATGCGGACAAATCCTGTGCATCCCCCCCGGCGGGCGCCTCGACGCCGGCCATGCCCAGCACGGTGGCGAACAAATCGTGCAAATACACGAGCGCATGGGTTTCTCCCCGCGGAATACCGGGGCCCTGCACGACAAGCGGCGTCTTTGCGCTGTGCTCGTACAGGTTCTGTTTGCCGAGCAGGCCGTGCCGTCCCACCGCAAGGCCGTGATCGGACGCAAACACGATCACGGTGTTTTCGGCAAGGCCCTGTTCCTGCAATTCGCTCAGAATCCGCCCGATTTCCTCGTCCATGTGCGTAATCAGCCCGTAGTACTCGGCAAGCTGGTCGCGTATCACGTCCGGGCGCCGGGGCCACCCCGCAAGCACCTCGTCCCGGATAGCCATGCGCCCGATATGAAACGGATGGGCCGGCAGGAAATTGGGAGGCAGCGGCATGCCCGTTCCGGCATAGTCCGCCGCATGGCTGGCAGGCGGCGTCCGGGGATCGTGGGGTACGGTGAAAGACACATAGGCCAGGAAGGGGATATCCCGGTCCGATGCGCCGTAATCCTTCAGAAAATCCACGGCCGCATCGGCGAACCGCGTCGTGGAAAAGCTCTGCAGGACAGGCTCCGTGAAGCTCCCGTCCGCCTGCAGATGCTCCAGCGGCACGTTGAAATGATCGGCCATTCCCCCAAAGAACACGGCATTTCCCTCTCCGAAACTGCGCGCGAACGACGAACGGCTCTGGTGCCATTTGCCCGTGCCGAATGTCCGGTAATTCGCTTCCTGAAGGATTTCCGGGAACGTGCGCACGGAATCCAGATTGTCGTAGACGCGGAACAGGCTGCGTCCGCTCATAAGCATTGCCCGGCTGGGCGCGCAGACGGCCCCGTGGTGGGCGCCCATGTTGTAGGCTCGCCGGAACGAGTACCCATCCTCGACGAGACGGTCCAGGTTCGGGGTACGGATATACCCGTTGCCGTACGCGCCGATGGCGTCGGCCTGCAGATCGTCCGCGAAAAGAAACAGGATGTTGGGGGCGGAAGCGTCCGGAGCCGTATCTACCGTACATGCCGCGGCAGAGACGGCAAGCAAAGCGAAAACGCCGAGGCGCAAAAAGAGGCGATTCATGTCATTATGCGAGCAGGTCTCGAAAAGGGAGTATCTCTTGTCAGGGATGCAGGAAGGACCAAGATATTATTTTGGGGGGGATTTCCGACAGGCAATGCAGAAAACGGCACATACAGCCAACAGCCCTTGCGTTCCATCGAGATGCGCACGCCGTACGCCTCGAACACGTTTGTGAATGCCTGTGAGGTAAACCGCGCCCCCTGGTCGGTGCTGAATATCTGCGGGAACCCCTACCTCACCTCGATATGCCCGGTGATCCGGCCCAGCAGCTTGGCCGCGTGTCCCTATCCACATAGCCCCGATACGGATCTGTATCGGATTTATCGGATGCGCACGAAGCGCCCCACCTGCACCACACTGCCTTTCGGCGATGACGCATGCACCCGGTACAGGTATAGCCCCGAGGACAGCGAAGCTCCGCTCAGGTCTATGCCGCGCTGCCGTCCGGATGCCAAATCAACCGAAGGCGCCGTGAGTACGCGCCGGCCCACCACATCCATCACCTCAACCGTCACACGGGCGGGCCACGGAAGATCAAATATCAGCCGCGTGGAATGCCGGAAGGGATTGGGATAGTTGCCGTGCAGGGCAAACGCTTGCGGCAACGATTCATTCTCAGCATTGTCCGGAAAAATCACCTCGATGCTAAAGGTCAGCCTGTCAGTGGCTCCGTTCGCATCGGTGGCCTTGTACGTATAGGGTGTGGCCGACATGGCCGACGTCGGCTTCCCGCTGATAGTGCGGTTAGCCTTGTCAAAGGTCAGCGCTTCCGGCAGTGCGGGCGTCAACGTATAGTCAACTCGCGATGCGCCCCCAATAGCTTCGGGCAAGACGATCGGGGCGATTGGCTGCGCACGTGTAAAGGATTGGTCTGGCACGTTGTCTGCAAAATGGATCCCGCTACAAGTGGGACCGCTTGTCTTCGAAATGCTGCCGAGCCATGCCTGGAATGCATCGTCCGCTGGCGCGCATAGGTCCTGGTCGCCAAAATTCAACCTCTGCAGATTCTCCAGTCGCATAAAACTCCTCGGCAGCCTGCCCGTCAAAGCGTTGCCCTGCAGATACAGCCATTGCAATTTCGAGAGATTGCCCAATTCGCTGGGGATCGTACCGGTAAGGAAATTGTCCGACAAATCCAGCCGTTGCATTTGCGAGAGATTGCCCAATTCCCCGGGAATTGCCCACGAAAGGGTATTGCCCGACAAATCCAGTCGTTGCAATCGTGGAAGACTGCCCAGTGCAATGGGTATCGCCCCGGTAAGGAAATTATCCTTCAGATCCAGTTCTCGCAATTGCGAGAGGTTGCCGAGGGTGCTCGGAATCTCCCCGGTAAGTGAATTCTTCCCGAGTTTCAGTAGCCTGAGACTGGAGAGATCGCCAAGATCAATCGGTAATATCCCCGTTAGATTGTTGCCCGACAAACTGAGACCGTCCATCAAACCCAGATAGACCGAGACCCCATGCCACCGGGACAACCGACTCAGCGAGGGAACCGTAGTGATATCCCAGTCGGAATTGTTATCCCAGAGGTTGCCGTTCGTGGACACGTAAAGCGCACTGAGTGCGGCGTGCACCACATCGAGATTCCTGTTTACGCCAAATGCGAATTGGTCGGGCTCGTCTACGAATGCTCCGTCCCGAATACGGGTATAGAATCGCACCCTACTGTTTACGGGCGCATCGGGGGCTACCGTGAACCGCAACGTAACCTCGGTGGAATCGCCACGAGCCAGGCGGCCTACCGTTTGCTCGGCCGTCGTTATATCTATATACGGATACGATTGGGCCGTCGTCAGACCTACGCTCAGCTGCCGGGCATCGGTCAGGTAATTGACCATCGTAGCCGTGATGGTCACCTCCTCCCCTGAGGTAATTTCTTTGTCGCCGTCGGAATCCGTCCATGACCACCGCTTGACACGAATGGCTGGTAGCTCAGGCGTTTGCAGAGCCGCCTCGGCATGGACATACCCGCGTCCCAAAAGTCCTGCATAACCCGGATTCTCCGCGTCCATATTCTCGCTCGAAAGACGAATTTGCTCCCGCAATGCATCCGGCGAAATGTCCGGATACCGGGTCTTCACCAATGCGGCCACCCCACTAACCAGAGGAGATGCAAATGACGTGCCGTCTATGGAAAGCGCGTATTCGCCCTCCGGTGCTGTAGTAATAATGTCTACACCAGGGGCAAAGACATCGACCCCCTTTCCGTAATTTGAAAATCCCGCCTTTCTGCGTGAATCTTTGGCCGTGGCGCCGACAGCAAGAACGCGAGGATGCCCGTAAGGATAGTTTGCGAAGTCGTCGATATTCCTAGCACTATTGGCTGCCCCTGCTACCACAAGAGCGCCCATGTCCGTTGCGAGGTCGAGGGCTTGCGTTGAAGTTTTACTCGACCCTGACGTAACCCAACTTGTATTTATGATGTCGGCGCCGTTGGCGGCAGCATACAGGATGCCTCGGTAGTAGCCGTGAATATGCATGAGCCGGGCATTCCACGCTGCTCCGGCAACACCGGTGCTATTGTCGGTCACGGCACTGGCTACACCTGCGACGTGCGTACCATGGGTGTTACCCGGAGTATACGGGTCGTTATCGGCGTCATCTCCATTGCCCAGATTCACCCCATGCACATCGTCAATGAACCCGTTGTTATCGTCGTCTATGCCGTTGCCCGGAATCTCATTTGCATTGGTCCACACATTCGCAAGAAGATCCTCGTGTCGCCAATCTCCGCCGGTGTCCGTTATGGCGATAACCACGGGCGGGTTGCCGTCTTCTCCCTTGACAATGTCCCATGCTTCGGGCAGACGCATATGCCTGAGATACGTCTGCTCGCTGTATAAGGAATCATTGGGCTCTACGGTAACGTCAGACCCCGTAAGGCGGTTGGCCAGCACAGGCACGGCATGCGTCTCGGCATAGGTCACGCCAGGCGCAGCCATCAGGGCCTTCGCTACGTCTCCGGGATCATCGTCGGCGCTGTACCGGACATAGTAGGTGCGGCGAAGCGCTGCGAGATTCCGCGCGGTCTCGGGTGTGGGCTGCACGTGATCCAGAAACGGAAACATGCGCTCGATCGTGTGCACGCCGTATCTGGCCGCCGCGCGGTCAAAAGCCTGCAGGCCTGCCTTGGAAACCCCTTCCCCAATGACAATACCTGGCTCAAACTGCACGATGACGACGTGGAGCTCATATTCGGGTTCGGGGCGGTCCTGAGCCGCAGCCAAAGGCGCAGCCAGGAATCCGACCAGGGCCAAAAACAAGGCCCGCCGAATGCAAAACAGGCGCGCCCGCTGCCCCCAAAAAGAAGACGGTGTGTTCATTTTTCGGGGTGTATCGGATGGAGCGTGCCGGAGGAAATGAGACGGAAGAGGCTTAATCAGAGTATCCCTAAATAAAAGAAACGAAACGCACCGGACAAAATTGCTTACCTCACCTCGATATGCCCGGTGATCCGGCCCAGCAGCTTGGCCGCGTACCACCCGGTCCGCTGCTGCAGCATTAGAATGTCCTCGGGGCCGCCGATCCGCAGACACATATCCGTAAGCCGGCTTGCGGCGGAAACCTCCCCTTCGTAGGGATTGGCGGCGATCCAGTAGAGCACCTTGATCAATTCGTCTTCGGGATGCGCATTCGCCAAATGCTCGAATACGGCGAGCGGCACCCACCGCTCGATCCCGCTCATCTGGTACATGTCCGGAACCGCCGCCACGTACAGCACATTGCGCGCCCGCTGCACAGGGTCCCCCGTCCAGGCCG
The DNA here is from genome assembly GCA_951812345.1 of Rhodothermales bacterium. Taxonomy (GTDB): domain Bacteria; phylum Bacteroidota; class Rhodothermia; order Rhodothermales; family VXPQ01; genus VXPQ01. The sequence continues at coordinate 2,772,788 of OX638295.1, read as the reverse complement.
GCGGCCATACCTCCAGATCGTAGAGGACGCACCGGATCGTTTCCTCGATATCCGGATACATGGGCTCGTCCAGCGCAGCGACCGGGGCCTCCAGCCCCTGATCGTAGGGAAGTGCATCGAACCGGATGTCCCGTTCAATGTCCTCCATCGTCACCTCTTCCCAGGAATCGGGGTAGTCGATGGGCGGCGGCGGCGCCTCGACCACCTCGTCGGGTGCAGCATCCGGGGGTTCAGCGTCACTTTGCGGGCTTGACGCTTCCGGCGCCGAATCCTCCGGTTCTGCTCCGACGCCGACAGAATCCGCCATGTGCTCCGCGACTGTAACCGAATCCGCTTGCGTCCCGTATACGTTAGAGAGGTTTTCTGTCTCTGCGCCGGGGGAACGAAGCGCATCGGTCAGGGACGACGCCCCGTCGGCAGGCAATCGTCCATGCGGCAGCGCGCGGCCCGTGCCTTCCGCCAGCACCCCGACCAGCACCCATGCCGCAAGGGCGGCGCCCGCCCATACCTTGCCGCGCGGCGTACCGCCTCGCTCCCGCGTATCCCATCGAAACATCTTTGCCGAGGCAAGGCACCCGGCGGCCCCGATCAGCAGGAGGGCCAGCAAGCTGAAGCCCGCCTCGCCCAGACCGCTTCCGTTCACCGTACCCTGTATCGCCTCGACCGCATAGCGGCCGGGAAAGAAAGCGGACAGATGCTGCGCCCATTCGGGCAGGCTTTCGATACGCACCGCCACCCCGCCAATGATCAGCATCGGCAGGAAAATGGACTGCCCCAGCGCCTGCACGGCGGGGACCGTATCGGCGAGCATGGCGATGACCAGGCCCAGCCCGAGAAAGGCGAAGGACACGAACGTGAAGGCGACCCACAGCCCGGCAATATGGTCGGGAAACGGCATGCCAAGAAGCATGGCCGGTACAATCTGAAGAAGCGCGGCGGAAAGCAGGACCAGATACCGGGCCGCCACGGTCGTCAGCACCAGGCGCAGCGTGGAAACGGGGGTCGCCCGGTACCGGCGCCACACCCCCCGCTCCCGCTCGCCCACCATGGACGTGGGCAGGCCGAAGCAGGCCCCGCCAAGGGCCGTCACGGTAAGCAACTCGCCCATGTGGTTCACGAGCGGCACCGGTTCGTGCCGGTAGAGCACAAGGAAGGCCACCAGAAAAATCAGCGGAAAAAGATAGCCGTAGATCAGGGCCATCCTGTTCCGGTAATAGAGCCGCAGTTCGATCAGAAAGGCGTACGTCATGCCAAAGGCCCTCCATGCGATCCGCCCGGTGCATCGCTTTCCTCCTGCGTCAATTCGATAAGCACCTCCTCCAGCGTCGCCCGCCGGACATGCAGTTCGACGATCCCGACGCCCGCCGTTTCCAGCCGCTTCGTCAGCTCGGAAAGCGTCCCCTGCACCTGCTCCGACCGGAACCGGACCGTACAGCCCGTCTGTTCCAGATCGCGCACCCCCTCGATTTCCGCGAAGGTCTCCGGCGGCAACGGGTCGGACGTTTCGAGACGGACCGAAGGCGCCGTGCCGAGGCTGCCCATCAGGTCGCGGGGAGCGCCCTCCGCAACAAGCCTGCCGCGGTGCATGATCGCCACGCGGTCGCACAGGGTTTCCGCCTCTTCCATGTAATGCGTCGTGAGCAACACGGTCCGCCCCTCCGCTTTCATGTCCAGAATGCGGCGGTGCAGGTCGCGGCGCGAAGATGGGTCCAGGCCGGTCGTGGGTTCGTCCAGCAACACCACCCCGGGCCGGTTGACGAACGCCAGCGCCAGCGCCAGCCGCCGGCGCTGCCCCCCCGACAGCGTGCGGAAGGCCGCATCGGCCTGCTCCTCCAGCGCGAACCGCTGCAAGAGGACACCGGCTTCTTCCGCCTCCCGGTAAAAAGAACCGAAAAGCCGGAGCGCTTCCCGGGGCGTTATGTTTTCCTGCAAGGCATTCGTCTGCAGCGTCGCCCCGATGCGCTGCTGCATATCGCGCGGATGCTGCCGGGCGTCGATCCCGCCTATTTGCACCACGCCCCGATCCGGTTGCCGCAACCCCAGCATGCACTCGACCGTGGTGGTCTTGCCTGCGCCATTCGGCCCCAGCAGGCCGAATATTTCCCCCCGCGCCACATCGAACGTCACCCCGCAGGCGGCCTGCACGGCGCCGTACGCCTTCCAGAGATCATGGACGTGTACCTGGGGGGACATGGGGGAGGCAGCAGGTGGAGAATTATTCAAATTGGCCCGGGTTCGGCATATACGCCCGTAAGGAGACGATCGATGGCTATAGCCAAATTACAACCGTGATCCCGTGTATAACCCCTCCAATCAAAATTGTTTTCACTCGCTTTCCTTGCCATCCTCGCCTCGACGCGTTCGACGAATACCGCTCCGGGCGCCTAATAGCTCGCCAAACATTCTGTTTCTCCTCGCCGACGATCCGCAAGCCGAGGCCATCGGTGCGTACAGCGACAGATATATCCGTAATCTGAACCTGGATAGCCTCCCGTTGGCGCTGCGAATTGATAATATGCCGCCCCGTTCGTATCAAGTAACCCTGCATCTCCGACAGTATCGTATTGTCCGCCCGCACCGACTCATGCATCATTCCCTTTTCGCCCAAGTACAGACCCTGCTGATTGCGCTGGCGGCGACGGCGGTTTCCGTCCTCCCCGCCCATGCCGATCCCCTTGACGATCCGCCGGACGAACGCCGCCCCCCCAACATCGTCTTCATCCTGGCCGACGATCTCGGCTACGGCGACCTGAGCGTCTACGGACAGAAACGCTTTACCACGCCCCGGCTGGACCGCATGGCCGAAGAAGGCGCCTTATTCTCCGCATTTTATGCGGGGAATACGGTGTGCGCCCCTTCCCGCTGGTCGCTCATGACCGGCACGCACATGGGGCACGCTCTCGTGCGGGGGAATGCGGGCGCCTCGTTGCGGGAAGAGGACCGGACCCTGCCCAAAGCGCTGAAACAGGCCGGGTACGCCACGGGCATGTTCGGCAAGTGGGGGCTGGCCGAAGACAACGAATCCGGCTTGCCGCACCGCCAGGGCTTCGACGCCTTCCTCGGCTATTTGGGGCATGTTCATGCGCACTCCTACTACACGGATCATCTGTTCGCCATACAGAACGGCGGCACGGAGCGCATCGACGTGGACACCACGCAGTACACCCACGAGCTTTTCGTGGAGGGAGCGCTCGACTTCATCGAGGCGAACCAGGACGAGCCGTTCTTCCTGTACCTGCCGTTCGCCCTCGTGCATGCGGAATTGCTGGTTCCGGAAGAGGATATTGCTCCATTTCGGGACGAAAACGGGCGGAGCCGCATGGCGCCGGATCCGCCCTTCCCGTGCTGCGGGGTCATCGGGACGTACCGGGGCCAGCCAACGCCGCACGCCGCGCACGCCGCCATGGTCACCCGCCTCGACCGGGACATCGGACGCATTCTGGACCGGATCGAGGAACTGGGGCTTGGCGAGGATACCATCGTGCTCTTCACCAGCGACAACGGCCCGCACGGCGAAGGCGGGGCGGACCCCGGCTACTTCGAATCCAACGGCCCCCTCCGGGGCATCAAGCGGGACCTGTACGAAGGCGGCATTCGCGTCCCGATGATCGCATGGGCTCCAGGCTACGTGCCGTCCGGGGGGGTCAGCGACCACCCCTGGGCCATGTGGGACATCTTCCCCACGCTGGCCGAGTTCGCCGGGGCGGATACCCCGCCCATGGACGGCCTGTCCATGACGAACCTGCTCACGAATACCGGTCCCGTCCCCATGCATCGCGCGCTCTACTGGGAGCACCGCAACAACATGGAGGCGAGATACTCCCAGGCCGTGCGGCAGGGCGACTGGAAACTGCTTCGCGTCTGGACTCCGGAGCGCCATGTGACCGAACTGTACGATCTGAGCCGCGACATCGGGGAATACCACGATCTCTCCGAAAGATATCCGGATGTGGTGCGGCGCCTCGAAGCGGTGATCGAGGACGTTCGATCGGAACCGGAAATGGACGTATTCAAAAATCCCTACGAATGACATGGCATACGAAACATTGCGTGCAGTGGGCTTGACCGTAGCTGCATTTGTCACAGCAGGTATTTTGTGCGCCGCGATCCGGCCGGCGGGAGTGCAGCCGGATCTCCGCTTGGCAGAAAACCCCCGGAGCGACGACCGGCCCAATATCGTCCTCGTCATGGTGGACGACATGGGTTTCTCGGACCTTGGATCGTACGGTGGGGAAATCGCCACCCCGCATCTCGACCGCCTCGCAGAGGAGGGCCTGCGATTCACCCAGTTCTACAACACGAGCAAATGCTTCCCCACCAGGGCTTCCCTCATGACCGGCCTGTACGCCCATCAGGTAGGTATGGGCGAGCGGATCGACACGCTCCGGAACGGGGTGACCATTGCGGAAGTGCTGCGCGAAGCGGGCTATCGCACCTATATGACCGGGAAGTGGCACGGCCTGGAAAATCCGTTCGACCGGGGTTTCGACCGCTATTACGGACTCGTGGACGGCGCCGTCAACCATTTCAATCCCGGGGAGCAGCGACCCGGCGAGCCGCCGCCCGCAAGAAAAACACCGGGGCATGTGCGCACCTGGGCGATCGACGGTCAGGTATTTCGACCGTACACCCCCGACGACCCGGATTTCTATTCGACGGATGCCTACACGGAAAAAGCGCTCGACTACCTGAACCAACACGGAAGCGAACACGCCGACAAGCCGTTCTTTCTCTATATCGCCTACCAGGCCCCGCACGATCCCCTGCAAGCCCGGCCCGAGGACATCGAGAAATACCAGGGGAAATACATGGACGGGTGGGATGTCCTGCGCCGCAGGCGGCACGAGCAGCAGGTCGAAATGGGGCTTATCGATCCGAAATGGACCTTGCCGGAATACGGAACCATTCTCGAACGATGGCAGCGTACCTCGACCTTCACCACCCGCTACTGGGACGACAGCCTGCGCATTCTGCCTTGGGAGGAAGTCGAGGGCAAAGCGGACTGGGATCTGAAAATGGCGGTGTACGCCGCCATGGTTGACCGTGTGGATCAGCAAATGGGCCGTCTGCTGGACAAAATCCATGAGATGGGCGAAGAGGAAAACACGCTCGTGATGTTCCTTTCCGACAACGGGGGCTCCGCGGAGGTGGTGCATAACCAGCAGAATCGGGATCACCCGCCGGTCGATCCGCCGGGGTCCATGGCCGCCTGGCACAGCGTGGACGCCCCGTGGGCGTTCCTGAGCAACACCCCCTTCCGGCACTACAAGAACTGGAGTCACGAGGGAGGCATCGCCACGCCGTTCATCGCTTGGTGGCCCGAGCGTATCGGAGCGGGCGGAATTACCCGCGAGATTGCGCACCTTATCGATGTGATGGCGACCGCCGTAGACGCCGCCGGCGCCGAATACCCGAAAGTCTGGCGTAACGAACGCATTCACCCTCTTGAAGGTAAATCCCTGCTGCCCGTTTTCGAGCAGGGGGTGCGGGAAGGGCACGACGCCCTGTTCTTCGAATGGAACGGCGGAAAGGCCGTGCGTAGCGGCCGGTGGAAACTCGTCGATGCGCGGGGAGCAGATACGCACTGGGAATTGTACGATATGGAGGCAGACCGCACGGAAACTCGCGATCTGGCGGCGGCCCATCCGGATCGGGTGGACACCCTCGCAGCGATGTGGGAAGCCTGGGCGGAACGCGTGGGCGCGACGCATTAACCGATACAAGACACAAAACATAAGACATGACCAACCCCCTGAAGACCATGAACCATGGGTCACGCCGGACGCTCTTGCCGGCCATGCTGTGCCTGCTGGCATTTCTTATGCATGCGGACGCCCTCGGACAAGCGTCGGAGGCGCCCCCGAACATCATCGTGCTGTTCGCCGACGACATGGGATACGGAGACCTGAGCAGTTACGGGAATCCGACCATCCGCACGCCGGAGCTCGACCGCATGGCCGACGAAGGAATCCGCCTGACCTCCTTCTATGTGACTGCGGCGGTCTGTACGCCGTCGCGGGGCGGCCTGCTCACGGGCCGCTACCCGATTCGCCACCTCCCGCACAATCTGGGGCCGGAGTCGAAAAACGGGTTGCCGCTGGAAGAAACGCTGATCGGGCAGCCGCTGCAGGAACACGGCTACCGGACCATGATGGTCGGCAAATGGCATCTCGGACATGCCGAGGACGCCTACATGCCCACTTCGCGGGGTTTCGACCGTTATTACGGCCTGCGCTACAGCAACGACATGATCCGCCCGTGGGTGCAGACCGACGTGCCGCTGTACCTGTTCAGGGATCTGGAGCCGATCCGCGAACCCCTGAACCAGGACACGCTGACGGTTACGTACACGAAAGAAGCAATCCGGTTCATCGAGGAGAGCGGACCGGAGCCCTTCTTCCTGTATCTGGCGTACGGGATGCCGCACGTGCCCGTGTACGCAGCCCCGCACCGGGACGGGCGGTCCCGAAAGGGGCGGTACGGAGACGTGATCGAAACCATCGACTGGAGCGTCGGAGAGATTCTGACTACGCTCAAGGCCCAGGGGCTGGACAAGCGCACCCTGATGATCTTCACCAGCGACAACGGTCCATGGCAGGCCATGCCGGATCGCATGTTCCAGACCGATATGATGCCGCTGCACGAGCCCGTCAAGCCGTGGCACAGCGGATCGGCGGGGCCGTTGCGCGGATACAAGGGAACGACGTTCGAGGGCGGCTTCCGGGTGCCGTTCATTGCCCGCTGGCCGGGGCGGATACCGGCCGGGCGCGTTTCTGCCGACATGCTGGCCTCGCTGGACGTGTTCCCGACCCTGATGGATGCAGCGGGCATTGCACCGCCGGGTAATCTCGACGGAACCAGCGCGCTGCCCTTCCTGACGACGCGGGCCGCCTCATCTCCAAGGGACGTCCTCTATTATTACCGGGGAGACCGGATCGAGGCCGTGCGGGAGGGACCCTGGAAATTGCGGATTCCGGCGCTGCCCGAAGGAGCGACAGGAGAACCCGCCCTGTACCATCTGGACGAGGATCCCGAAGAGAAATACGATCGGGCGGACATGTATCCGGACCTGGCAGCCCGCTTGCAGGCTGCCATGGAAGCGTTCGATGCGGAAGCGAGGCGGTGATTTCTTTCAACCGGAGGACGGCGTGTCATCCGGAGGACTTCCGTTTCAACGATCAGTCCCCCTATATAACAGCCTTCGTCTCCTGAACGAAATTCGGTTGAATAGAACGTTGGGAGAAGTGCACCGGATGGGTTGCTCGATACATCTTCGGGGAAGAACCAACATCCTGGGCAAACGCCTTGGAGAAAGAAGAAAGCGAGTTGTATCCAACGGGACTTATCAAGAATGCTTGACAGAATCGATTTAAGTTCTTATTTTACTGATATTTAGATAAAAGATCATCGAACAGGCTACGAGACTATGTACAAGGCTCCGGGGACATGGAAAGAACAATCGAATCATAACGTCATTTACGCGTGAACGTGACGCGCTCAGCGAAGTGATTTTGATCAGCGTATCCTTAAGGCTTTCGGCCTCGCGGGTGCCGTGCCTGGCCAGAAACACCCGGTTTAAAAACTCACGTCTTCATCATATTTTTGTCGCAGAGGCAGGAACGATTATGGTGACAGGCGTACGTTCCTAATATCAGATAGTCCCCCGTGAAGCATTAATCTTCCATGCGATTTAATGGGTTTCATCAATGGATTTTCCGCCACTGGCGCAATGACCGTGCGCACCGCGCACAAGAGTAGCAAGGAATGGCAAGCCGTGAAGGCTATTCGCACGCGGGTTTTTATCGAAGAACAACACTGCCCGTGTGAAATGGAGTGGGACCGGTATGAGGAGATCAGCCGCCACGTGCTCGGGTTGGTAGATGGTCAGCCGATGGCGGCGGCAAGGTGGCGTATGCTGGCGTATAGACAACGCCCCGCTGCCAGACTGGAACGGTTTTCCGTTTTGCAGGAATACCGCGGGAAAGGCTATGGCAAGGCCCTTGTATCCTGGGTTATCGAGGATGCTCGCCGGGCCGGTCTGGGAGAATTCATTGTTCATGCCCAGCAGCATCTGGAAGACTTCTACCGGTCACTTGGCTTCAAGACCATCGGAGACCCGTTTGAAGAAGTCGGGATTCCGCACATCAGGATGGTCCGCTGTGATAGTGGTCCATGCAAGGAAGATTAGGCGCCCGGGGCGCCATGTGCCTTGGCTTGCGCCGCTTTATTCTTCGCTTGCGTTCAGATCGACGTCCACCACATCCGGGTTGATTTGCACCGTTACGCTTGCGCGGAGCCGGTCGATTTCGCTCTGGATAGCATCACGCTGTCGTTCTTGAAGGATCATCTGGCGCGCCTCGGACGAATCCATCGGGGCAGCGGTACGCCGTCCGGTCAATTTGATGAGGTGATACCCGAAGTCCGTTTCGATGGGATCTTTCGTCACATCCCCCGAGTCGCTCAGGGCATAGGCGGCTTGCTCGAAAGGCTCCACCATGTCTCCCCGGCTGAAGAAGCCAAGATCCCCGCCAGCGGGCCCGGAAGGTCCTTGCGAGTGCCGTTGGGCCATTTCTGCGAAGTCCGCACCCGTCCGGATGCTATCGAGCACAACTTCGGCCTGATGTAGTGTGGAATCCTTCTGTTGGGCAGTTGCTGACGGAGGGGGAATGAACAGAATATGCGAAGCGCGTATCTCCTCAGCCCGCGATTCGCGGAACGCCATGATGGCTTCTGTCTCCGGTTCCTCGGCGGTCGCCGCAAAATGGTCAAGCATTGCCCTTTGCGTGATATCGCTGCCGATCTTCTCGCGGAGGCCCTCTTCCGTCAGATTATCCTGCGCCAGAGCTTGCCCGAACGTTGCCTCATCGGGAAATTGCGCCATGATCTGTCGGATTCGCTGTTCTACGGCTTCCTCGCTGGCAGTAAGGCCAAGGCGGTCCGCTTCACCGAAGACCAGATGCTGCAACAGCACGAATTCTTCCACGATGCTTTTTCGGAGTCTGCGGGTTTCTTCCGCATTGCCCAGGATACCGAATTGCATCGCAGCAAACTGGATTTGCTCCTCGAAGGTTTGCGTAGAGAGGGTATCTGTTCCGAATTCGGAGGTTACGACGACCGCAAGCGAGGCATCCGACAGCGGTTCGCCCATGGCATATTGCACATCGCTGGTTTGTGCGGATGTCTCTTCGCCGGATCCGCATGCCGCAAACAGGAGCAGTAAGCAAAGCGCTGTACCGACACGGACAGGCGCGGAAAAAGACTGGATGAAAGTGTTCATGGATAGTATGGTTATCACCGGATGCGACATGCGGCATGCAGAGGTCTGTATGTCGTTTTCTGAAACTCTCATGGGGGATTTGCGTTGCAAAGCGTCAATCCGCCGCGTTCGTCTAGGGGTTCAGGACGCCAGCCTCTCACGCTGGTAACACGGGTTCGAATCCCGTACGCGGTACTTTATGGTTGGGGCATCTCCCTATACCGCAGACAGGGGGCTTTCCTGCCCCTGATGCCCACCTACACGTCCGACTCCTCCTCCGCTTTCTGTTGGTGGTTCAGTACATTGTCCACGATGCCATAGTCCTTGGCTTCCTCGGCACTGAGCCAGTAGTCGCGGTCAGCGTCGTTCTCGATTTGTTCGATCGACTTGTCCGTGTGCCGGGCAAGGATTTCGTACAATAGTCGTTTCAGACGAATAATCTCTTTTGCCTGGATTTCGATATCCGATGCCTGACCCTGTGTGCCGCCCAGCGGCTGGTGCAGCATGATCCGGGAGTTCGGCAGCGCGCCGCGTTTGCCCGGCGCGCCCGCCGCAAGCAGAATCGAACCCATCGAGGCGGCGAGCCCCACGCATGTCGTGGCGATCGGGGCACTGACCCATTGCATGGTGTCGTATACCGCCAGGCCGCTGTATATGATGCCCCCCGGTGAGTTGATGTACATGTTGATGTCCCGCTCGGCATCCTCGCTCGCCAGGTACAGAAGTTGGGCAACCGCGAGGTTCGCGATCTGATCGTTCACGGGCGTCCCGAGAATGACGATGCGCTCTTTCAGCAGACGGCTGAAAATGTCGTAGGCGCGTTCGCCCCGATTCGTTTGTTCGACGACCATCGGCACGAGTGTACCCATCGACTCCTTGCGGAAGGGGCCGCTGTAGATGCTGTTCGGGACAGAGAGGTCCCGCGAGAATTTGACAAAATCGTCTACCATGCGCGCCGGAAAGAATACGTGATGTTCGAGGCGATGATGCTACCGTATCCCCGGAAGGGAGTTCCGCCGCATCCGCGCTTGCTACGTACGTTCCCGATCAGGCAGGGATAACGATGGAGGAATCCGATGAAGCATTTTCGTCGAGCAGTGCCTGGAATGCTTCCGGATCCTTGTCTTCTATCTCAAAGGCGTCGGTGAGGCGGGCGAAAACCTTTCGGCTCATCAGGCGCTCCCGGACCTCGTCCATGGCGCTTGTACGTTCGTAGTATCGGCGCAACGTTTCAGGGGCCAGTTCATCGTTATCCCCGGTGGCCTTATCGAAGTAGGCGTCGAGATCGTCTTCGGTTATCTGCAGTTCTTCGTGCTCGATATAGGCGTCGCGGAGCAGTTTCCATTTGGCATGCCGGCCCGCCATACTCCGGCGCGCTTCCCGAAAGGCCTCCTCGTCGAAATCCTTCGGTTCCTTGCCGTTGTTGCGTTTTTTCACGTCATCGACAAAACCGTCCAGATACATTTCCACCGCCGATTCGGGAATGGGTATGTCGTGCAACGCCATCATGCGATCGGCGATGCGGTCGACAAGCAATTCCTGGGTGCGTTCCTCCCAAAGGGCATTCAGTTGTTGACGGATGGTGCTTTTCCATTCGTCCAGACCGCTTACTTTCCCTTCTGTAACCGCCTCGGCAAACGCATCGTCGAGATCGGGCAGGTCCCGGCGTTTAGCTTCCTTGACAGTAGCCTGATACCGGTGCGTGGGTCCCTTGTCGTCCTGGTCGGGGGGAATTTCCACGGTGAATGTGTCCCCTACCCGTTTGTTGAGTACGCCTTCCCGGATGGCTTCGTGCAGATTCTCGTCGTCCACAAAAAAAGTTACCCCCTCTTCTTTCTCTCCGATGACGGGCGTGCCGGTTTTGTCGTCGAGGCGCTGCATGTCCATGACGACCTGGAAGTCTTCCGTGATTTCATCTGTCTCGACAGGGACAAGCGCGGCGCGACTTTTCCGGATGCGTTCCAGATGTTCTGCCACATCCTCGTCTGTGACTTCGCGTTTCAGGCGCGGGATTTTTTCGCCGGAAAGGTCCTTCAGCGTGATTTTGGGCCGGACCCCGAACCGGATCACTGCCCGCAAGTCACCGCCCATTTCGTAATCGAGTGTGGTGAGCACGGGTCGGCCCACCACATCGTATTGCTTGCTTTCGATGACTTCCTTGTGGAACGCTTCCTGCACTTTTTCCTGGGCAAGCAGATAAGCGATTTCTTCTCCATGGATTTTTTTGACGAGGCCCACAGGGACCTTCCCGGGCCGGAAGCCTTTCATCTCTGTGCGCGTCCGTTGCCGGTGAAGGGCGGCGTTGAAATCGGACGCGAGTTCTTCCGCTGCAGCCTCGATTTCAAGGTCGCAGGTTACTTCGCTGATCTGGTTGATACGGGTTTGCATGGGATACTCTGATTAAAACCACTTCGCTCAGCACTTCACGTTCGGGAATGGTGCCCGCGCGGTCCGCAAGCGCTATATCGACGCCAGTCTGTTGTGGGGAATGGGAATGAGGTAATGGTGTTCGAGCACATCTTCGTGTACGCCGAACTCGCCGGTGCCGCGGAAATCTACAGCTACATACGATCCGACAATTTGTTTGACCTCGCCGATCCCGTAATAGGGAGGATGCGGGCCGTAGTACACCAGTTGACCTTCCCGGAAGGTCTTCTTGTACCGTGCGCGCCGGTGAAACGAGGGGATCACCGGAAGCAGGTCGAGTCGATATGGAAGGGATTTGTTCAAGAGCAGTTCCCGGTCATTTCCCCGAAAGGTATGGCATGCGCAGGACCTCTGCCACCTCTCGATAAAAGTTCATGCCCGTTGCAGCCGGCCTGTTGCGGCAAGCGGAATACAATGCTGGTTTGGTTGTCGTCCCGGCATTCGTTATTATTGCGGTCTCGACGGCAGTTATTTCGGGCAAAGCATTTGCTCCGGGGTTCCTTTGCCGCGCCCCCGTTCGGGCTTTAGTTAGACACGATGCGATTTATACCGGCATGAGTTCCACCGAGTTCGATACAAAAATGATTGATCGTCAGGTCGGTCGCAACGCAGAGTTGTTTGCCCGGGCCATCAACGGTCTGGATACTCCGGAGCAGCGGTATCCCTACCTGCGCATCCTTGTCAGCATCGTTGAGCAGGCACACCCGGAGTGGAATCAGGCGCCGCAAAAGGGCCGGCAGATTGCCCGCCTCATCCAGGAAATGGGAGGGCGTGTCGACGAGAGCGAAATTGTCGAGGTCGTTCGTGTCCGGGATGAGGAGCGAGGCTATTTCTACGATTGAATGGGCTCTACGCTATTCGATGACGATATCGGGATTTGCCCGCAGGAAGCTTTTCCAGCTTGCGGGTCTTTGGGTTCCGCCTTTCCCGTGGCGGTGTACATGACATAGCCCGACAGCGAGGGCATCGGACGCGTCTGCTTCCATGGCGTTATTGTCGTCCTCGTCCTTGATCGAGAGAATAGCGCGCACCATATAGCGGACCTGCTCTTTCGAGGCGTTGCCCCGTCCGGTGACGGCTTTCTTGACTTGCTTCGGGGTATACTCGGTTACCGGAATTTCCCGGTTCAGCATGGCTATCATGGCAGCCGCCTGGGCGCGTCCGAGCTTTAACATGGACTGGGGATTGCTCCCGTATACGGGCATCTCGATGGCGCATTCGTCCGGGCAAAAGCGTGCAGCGATCGCTGTGATCTCGTCGTAAATTTTTTTAAGGCGGAGCTGGTGCTCGTCGTACCGACCAAGGCGCAGGACACCATATTCCAGTATATGCTCCCCAGGGCCATCGCAGGAGATGACGCCGTACCCTGTGTACTGAGATCCGGGGTCGATGCCAAGTACGATCATTTGTGATTGGTCAGAAGGATAGGGCAGCGAGGGTTTCCTCGTTCATATCAAGTGTGGTGAAAACAGCCTGTACATCCTGATGGTCGTCGATGTGTCCGATCAGGCGCAATACCTTACGGGCATCCTCTTCGGAGAGTGTCACGGTTGTTGCAGCTTCCCGGACCAACTGCGCATCGCCGATTTCAACGCCGGCGCGTTCGAGCGCCGCGCGTACATCTTCGAGCAGATCGGGCGACGTGACGATCAGATACGTATCGTCCTCCTGTTGCATGTCCTCGGCGCCTGCTTCCGCAACGATTTCGAACAGGGCCAGTTCATCATGTGGCTGCCCGGAGGATAAGATTTCTATTATGCCTTTGCGTTCGAACAGGTATCCCACCGAGCCGGACTTTCCCAGGCTTCCGCCTCCTTTGCTGAAAAGATGACGCAAGTCGGCAACCGTCCGGTTTCTGTTGTCCGTCAGCGTTTCTACAAACACCGCTACGCCATGCGGTCCATAGCCCTCGTAGGTAACCTCTTCGTAGTCCTCCCCCTGAATTTCCCCGGTGCCGCGCTTGATGGCTCGCTCGATATTGTCCTTCGGCATGTTCTCGGCCTTTGCCTTGTCGACCGCCAGCGCCAGCGAAGCATTCATACCGGGATCACCCCCCCCTTCCCGGGCGGCTACCGTGATGTCGCGGGAAATCCGCGCCCAGACTTTCGACTTGCGCTTGTCGGTTTTGGCCTTATGCCGCTTGATCTTGGACCACTTGTTATGACCGGCCATGGCGAACGGTACACGCTGTAAGCATAAGCATCGTGAGTATTCCTGAATCTACGTGCTCCGGCGCTAACATGGTATTCTTTGGCGGGTTCTTAATCAGAGTATCCTTCACATCTTTCACAGGGTATAGAGGAGGAACTGCACAAATAGGTCGGGTAATGGCTATCTTCAAGTATCTGCGGTTGTATCGTGGCGGTGAATATTCCCGGTGTTTCACGGTGTCCGCATCATGCCGTCAGATACGGAAAATTTTCTGGAGCGGGTGAAACGACCTGTTCGGTCATGCCTGAAAAGAAACCCCAAACAATCGCTTCCGAATCTGCCGAACGGGACAAACGGTGCGTGGCGCGCGCACTCGCCGGCGACCAGACGGCTTATGCCGAACTGCTCGAAAAATACCGGAATGCGCTTCGACTGCACATCCGGAAAATCGCCCGGGATCGTATGGAGGTCGACGATCTGGTCCAGGACAGTTTCGCCAAGGCATTCGCGGCGCTTGCGTCGTATTCTCCTGAATATGCCTTTTCCACCTGGCTGTACAGAATTGCGACAAATCATGCGATCGACTATGTCCGGAAGAAAAAACTCCCCACGCTGTCCATTGACCGGCCCATCAAGACGGATGAAGGAGAAATGCCGATGGAGTTGCCGGACACTACGTACCGTCCGGACCGGCACATCGTGGAAGACGAACGCAAAGCCCTGATTCAGGAAGCCATCGATGCGCTTCCCCCGAAATACCACCGCGTTATCGTGCTGCGTCATCAGCAAGAAAAAAGTTATGAGGAGATTGCGCAGGAACTCGATTTGCCGTTGGGCACCGTGAAGGCGCATGTTTTCCGGGCGCGCGAGTTGCTCAACAAATACCTGCGTGACCAGCGCCATGTGCTTTGATGTCCCTATCCGCCGCATCCGTTCTGAACAAATATGATACCCCGATATACTCGCCCCGAAATGGGGAAAATATGGAGCGAACAGAGCCGGTATCAGTCCTGGCTCGATGTCGAGTTGGCCGCGTGCGACGCATGGTCGAAACTGGGCGTCATACCTCCGGAGGATGTTGCCCTGCTCTACGCACAGGCTTCGTTCGATGTGGAACGCATTCACGAGATCGAGAAGACGACGCGGCATGATGTGGTGGCTTTCACGCGTGCGGTAAGCGAATCGCTGGGTCCGGAGAAGAAGTGGGTGCATTATGGTCTTACTTCTTCCGATGTGGTCGATACGGCGCTGATGGTCCAGCTCAAAAAGGCGAACGATCTTCTGCTGGCGGCCATCGACCGGATGTTGGACGTGCTGTCGGACAAGGCGCGTGAGCACCGGTATACCCTTATGATGGGCCGCACGCATGGCGTCCATGCCGAGCCGACGACATGGGGCCTGAAGATGGCGTTGTATCATGCCGAGATGATGCGCAACCGCCGTCGATTCATAGCTGCGGCCGAAGATATAGCAGTGGGGAAATTGTCAGGGGCCGTAGGCACATTTGCGCACATTCCGCCCGAGATCGAACAGATGGTGTGCGAACAATTGGGTTTGCAGCCTGCGACCGTATCGACACAAGTCCTGCAACGCGACCGGCATGCACACTATCTGTCGGTGCTTTCGCTCATCGGCGCTTCGCTCGAAAAAATGGCGGTGGAGGTGCGGGGGCTTCAAAAAAACGAAGTGCGGGAGGTCGAGGAAGCCTTCGGAAAGGGACAAAAGGGGTCTTCCGCCATGCCGCACAAACGGAATCCGGTGGGTTCGGAAAACATTACAGGCTGCGCCCGGCTCCTTCGCGGCTACATGGTGTCGGCCTACGAAAATGTGGCGCTCTGGCACGAGCGCGACATTTCTCATTCGTCCGTGGAACGGGTCGTTATTCCCGACGCCACGACGATTCTTCACTATGCGTTGCACCGGTTTGCGGGCATCATGGACACGCTGGTCGTATATCCCGAGACGATGCGGGCGAATATGGAGCGGACCTATGGACTGTATCACAGCCAGCGCCTCATGCTTATGCTCATCGACAAGGGGATGTCCCGGGAGGCGGCTTACGATCTGGTCCAGCCGGCGGCGATGCGGGCATGGGAAGAACAACGCCCGTTCAGGGAGATTGTCGCCGGGGACACGGCCCTCATGGAGCATTTATCCCCGGAAGAGGTGGAACTGGCCTTCGATCTATCGTACCATCTTCGCCGGATCGACTTTATTTTCGAGCGAGCCGGGCTTGGCCGTTGAGGCTCCGCCGGCGTATGCCGGACGCGCGCGCCCGATAAATTTCACGGGTCGCCGGTATATTTCTTGACAGTTTCGCCAGGGAGGCATATCTATATTAAGAGGTATATCTATATTAAATCGGGCATTATTCGCACTGGGCTATACAGGCCGGATATGAACCCTTGTTTGAACAGGCTCATCGTTCTCCCATTTTACCGTGAACGCCATGCTGCGCCACCTGCTCGCTACATCCCTGTTTTGCTTTCTGGCATTCGGTGCATTCGCGCCCCGGTCGGCCCAGGCGCAAGCCGGTGTATCGGTTAGCGGCGTCGTTACGGACGCATCGTCGGAGTCTCCTCTGCAAGACGCCAATGTGGTGTTGCTGGCGGATGGCGTCATGATTGCCGGCGCCGCCTCGGGCGCCGACGGATCGTATGTAATTCCCGGAATTCCTCCGGGCGATTACCTGCTTGCGGTGCGTTTTGTGGGATACGAGGAGCAGCAGATGGAGATATCCTTGCAGCCCGGCGAATCGCTCACAGCGGATGTGGCCTTACGTCCGACGGGTTTCGATCTCAATGCCGTGGTCGTGAGCGCATCGCGCGCCTCCGAGAAGGTGCTGGACGCCCCGGCTTCGATCTCCGTCCTGGATGCAAGAGAGATCGAAAGCGTTGCCCTGCCGTCCTCCGCCATGTTGCTTCGGAATGTAACCGGGGTGGATATGGCGCAAACGGGCGTCAACCGGTATGAGATCGTACTGCGGGGATTCAATAACGTCTTCACCGGCGCCACGTATGTCATGACGGATTACCGGCGGGCGGCTGTGGCGTCCCTGGGGCTGAACGATTACAGCCTGATGCCGATCAGCCAGATCGATCTGGAGCGCGTCGAAGTGGTCCGGGGTCCGGGGTCGGCGCTTTTCGGCGCCGGGGTCGATGCAGGCGTGATCCACTTCATCAGCAAGGATCCGTTTACCCATCCGGGTACGACCATGCGTATAGGAGGAGGTCTGCGCAATGCCTTGACGGCCTCTCTGCGTCATGCGGGCGTTGCGGGTGGCAAGTTGGCATACAAGGTCGTCGCCGATTTTCAGCGCGCCAACGATTTTGCCTTCGATTCCTCGGATTCTCTGGATGCTGTGCAACTCCGCAACTTCAGGGAGGAAGCGCTGCCCGTCGATTACAATAACCATAACTACACGCTGTCGAGCCAGCTTTCCTGGCGGCTTCGCCCGGATGTGACGCTGACGGCCAATGGCGGATATTCGGCGGTCAAGACCATCGGGCTTTCGGCGATCGGTACGATTCAGGGCGACGGATTCGGATATAAATACGGGCAGCTTCGCCTCGACGCCGGAGGGTTTTTCGCCCAGGCCTATGCGAATTTCAACGACGCGGGCGATTCCTTTGTCTACGCAGAGGGAGCGGTCGAGAGGGTGGTGGATAATTCGAAGCTGGTCAATGTACAGGGACAGTACGACTTCGATATTCTGGAGGAGCGCTTCCGTTTTATTGTTGGCGCGGAATACGAACTTACCAATCCGGCTACGGAATCCACGGTCTTTGGTCGCAACGAAGATCATGACCGGTTCGCCGAGGCAGGCGCCTATGTCCAGAGCGTCGTTCGGTTGAGTCCCACATTGAATGCGACGCTCGCCGTGCGCGCGGACAGGCACGATTTGTTCGACGGGATACAGATTTCCCCCCGGGCCGCGCTCGTTTTCAAACCCGATCCCGCGCACAGCCTTCGCGCTACGTTCAATCGGGCATTCGCTTCGCCAACCCCGCATACCCTTTTTCTGGATATTCTTGCGGGAGCGGTCGGGCCGCTTACGATCCAGGCACGAGGGTCGCTGGACGGATTTCATTTCCAGCGCGATGCACAGGGCGGCCTGATTGCCTCCAGTATGATTCCGGACATTTTCGGGGCGCCCGTTCCCGTAGGCGTCCCGCTCGATTTGCTCTATAGTCAGATGTACGGAGCGCTTTCGACAATTCCGGTGTCTGAGTTGCAAGGGATGCTCGCGGAGCAAGGCTTAAACCTTCCGGCGGTTCTCATTACCCAGTTTATCGGCTTGCTCAGTCCGGATGGGGGCATCGCCGTAACGGGCCTGACGCCAGCCAGTATCGGATATGTGGATCTGAACACAGGCCTTGTGAATCCGAACAGTATAGCCCAGGATGTGGTGGATGTCCCTCCCCTGGAGCACACGGCCAGCGAGATATTCGAAGTAGGGTACAAGGGGTTGCTCGGGGAACGGCTGCTGGTCGCCGTGGACGGGTATTACACCCGGCGGCGGAATTTCATCAGCCCGTTGCGGGTAGAGACGCCCTTTGTGCTCGTGCCGGGACACGATTTGTTGTTCGGCGACCTGCAAACGGCGATCGCCGCAGGCATTGCAGGCAATGAGACCCTGCATGGGGCCTTGCAGGCGGTAGGATTCTCGGCCGACGACATATCGGCGCTCATCGTAGAACTTGCGAGGCCGGACTTTGCAGAATTTCTTCCGGAGAATTCGCCCATCGGTATCGTGCAGCCTGTGGAAAACATGGTGCCCGGCCAGATTCTTATGACGTATCGGAGCATGGGGGAGATCGACTACTATGGCATGGACGTGTCCGCCGAACTGCTGCTCGGCGATCGGCTGCGCGTTTTCGGAAACCTGTCCTGGGTCAGCGATAATTTTTTTGACGCCAGCGAGCTTGGCGAAGAGGAAGAGACGCTGGAACTGGCCATGAACTCTCCGAAAACGAAGGTCAAGGGCGGATTCGCCTACGAATCTTCCGGCAACTGGGCTGTCCATGCATCCGTGCGGCATACCGGGGGCTTCGAGGTTCGATCGGGTTTGTACACGGGGCACGTGCCGGAGCATACGCTGCTGGACGTCGGCGCCGGATACGATCTCGGCGACTATGTGTCCGGATTGCGCCTGAATATGTCCCTGTTCAATGTGCTGGATCAACGGCACCGCGAGTTTGTCGGCTCGCCGGAGATAGGCCGAATGGGGCTTGTACAGATGACCCTGGATATATAAAGGCATATAAAAACATATAAAAGCATACCTTCCCCTGTGCGCGGCGCTTGATCTTTTGCCCTTGACCGGATATTCACGGGCGTTTCGCGTTGATTGCCCTGTCTGCGTGGGGTATTTTGCCCATGCTACGCGTTTACATCCGGTGTTCCGGTGTTCTTTTGTAGCTGCACGGGTGCGCTGGCGCCTGTCCAGTTCCTCTGGTGCAATGAGTAGTACATCATAGCCGCATTCACTGTCTGCACAAACTATGCCTGCGGATTTCGTTCCCCTGCTGATTATGATGGCGCTTGCGTCGGGGATGGCGTTGACGCTCCTGAAGGGTGCGGACTTGCTCGGTCCGCGCCGGCGCAATCTGATCAAGCAGAGCAGCTACGAGAGCGGGATGGACCCTGTCGGCACGGCCCATGAGCGCTACTCGGTGAAATTTTATCTGGTGGCGATGATTTTCATCGTGTTCGATGTGGAAGTCGTCTTTTTATACCCGTGGGCCGTAAGTTTCCGAGAGTTCATGGATGCGGGAGTTGCCCTGGGGGCCCTGGCGGTTGTTTGCCTGTTTATCCTTATTCTTGGCGTCGGTCTGCTGTACGATGTCAAAAAGGGCGGACTGGAGTTCGATTGATGCTGCATATTTCATTTTCCGACGACATATCCTGAATACTATGGTTTCGCAAGGCGCCCGGAACGAGGGATTTCTTACTACCAGAGTGGATGCCGTATTGAATTGGGCCCGCTCCAATTCGCTCATGCCGATGCCTATGGGTCTTGCCTGCTGCGCTATTGAAATGATGGCGTTTGCAGGCCCCAAGTACGATGCCGCCCGTTTTGGAAGCGAGGCCATGCGCTTTTCGCCGCGTCAGGCCGATCTGATGATTGTGGCCGGTTGGGTGTCGTACAAGATGGCGCATGCCATTCGTCGGGTGTGGGATCAGATGGCTGACCCGAAATGGTGTATTGCCATGGGGGCTTGCGCCTCGACGGGTGGGATGCACCGTTGCTACGGCGTGGTGCAGGGTTGCGATAATTTCCTGCCGGTAGATGTGTATATCCCCGGATGCCCGCCTCGCCCGGAGGCTCTTTTACATGCCCTGATGGATATTCAGGAGAAGATCCGTAACGAATATTCCGTTACGCAAGATTATGTGCAGGGACACGTACTTCCGGCAGGGCAGACAGGTAACGGCATTGGTTGAGATGTCCACGGACGCCGAACATAGCCCTCCGGCGGAAGAAAGCATGCCGTCTCACCGGGCGCTTGATTTCTTTTTTACGCCCGAAGACGCTCCGGCCGCTGGCGGAGATAATCCGCTTGCCCAGCCCACGACGCAAGTCCCTGAGATTATCCAGGCGTTATGCGATCGGTTCGGTAAAGCCATTCTCGGTGTCGAAGAATATGCCGGGGAGCAGACCGTTCTGGTCGAGGCGCAGCACATAGCGGATGTATGCCGTTTTTTGAAGGACGAGCAGCGCTTCCTGTATCTGTCGGATGTAGGCGGTGCGGATCGGTTCGTGGAAGAGGACCGGTTTGAGGTGTTCTACAACCTCGTATCCTTTGAAAAGGGAAAGCGTATTCGACTGAAGGTTCGTGTAGATGAATCCACCTTGATCGTACCCACGGTAACGGGTGTATATCGTGCTGCGAACTGGAACGAACGCGAGGTGTACGACATGCTGGGCATTCGCTTTGAGGAGCATCCGGACATGCGCCGGATGTTCATGCCGGAAGATTTCGAATACTATCCGCAACGGAAAGAATTCCCCCAGTTGGGTATTCCCGGATCGTTGCCGTTGCCTCCCCGGACACCCGAGGGGCCTCTCCAGTACGATCCCTTTCCGACTGCTCACGAAGGCCCGACGCCGAAGAGTTACCAGGAACCCCCATCACAGATCACCGAGGAGGAATGAGCACCGAATCGGCTTTCCGGACATCGGGAGCGGAATCGGTTTTCCGGTTCTGGCCCCGGCATAACGAGGCGATCTACGAACGCCTCGAAAGCAAGCACGTATGGCTGGAGCAGGCGCTGCGCGCCGAGGCGAGAGGGGGGGATCCGCTTGAGCATGAGATGATTCTCAATATCGGGCCGCAGCATCCGGCCACCCACGGCGTGCTCCGGTGCGTGGTCAAGATGGACGGCGAAACCATTGAGAAATCAGTGCTCGATATCGGTTATCTGCACCGCGGCATCGAGAAACTTGCCGAGCACAAGACCTACCAGGAATTCATGCCCTACACGGATCGCATGGATTACCTTGCACCGTATGCCAACAATGTGGCGTGGTGTCTGGCCGTGGAGAAGCTTGTGGGTATCAACGTTCCCGAACGGGCGCAGTGGCTTCGCATGATCATGTGCGAACTGGCGCGCATTTCGTCGCACTTGCTCTGGCTGGGCGTCGGGTTGATGGATGCCGGCGCCGTGTCCGTCTTTCTGTGGACCTTCAAGGGGCGCGAAGACCTCTATCGCATTTTCGACGAAGTGGCGGGCGCCCGTTTCACGGTGTCGCATAGCCGCATCGGCGGATTGGTTGCCGACCTGACGCCGGAAGCATTCCGCCTGATACACCAATTTGTGGACGATTTCGGTCAGGAGATAGCCGGATGGGAAGCCCTGCTCAACCGGAACCGTATATGGATCGACAGAAACCGCGATGTGGGTACGCTTACCCGTGAGGAAGCCGTGGAGATCGGGCTTACGGGGGCGAACTTGCGGGCCAGCGGCGAACCGTATGACATTCGCCGTTTCGAACCGTACCTGTTTTACGGAGAAGTGGATTTCGATGTCCCGACCCGCGAAGAGGGGGACTCGCTGGCGCGGTATTTCGTGCGGCTCGAGGAGATGAAAGAGGGCCTTCGGATTATCCGGCAATGTCTGGATCGCTTGCCTGATGGTCCCATTCGCGCCGACGACGCCAAGCAGGCCTATCCGTCGAAGGACGAGGTATATTATTCCATGGAGGGCATGATCCACGATTTTCTGTATACCGATGTAGGGGTCGCGCCGCCGAAAGGCGCCGCCTGTTATCAGGCGATCGAATCGCCGAAGGGTGAACTGGGCTGGTATCTCCAGTCCGATGGCACGGGCAATCCCTGGCGGGCGAAGGTCAATGCGCCTTCTTTCACGAATTTACAAGGACTCGAACACAT
Organism: Rhodothermales bacterium; assembly: GCA_951812345.1. Taxonomy (GTDB): domain Bacteria; phylum Bacteroidota; class Rhodothermia; order Rhodothermales; family VXPQ01; genus VXPQ01. The sequence goes on along the minus strand of OX638295.1, from coordinate 2,750,558 downwards.
GATGGAAGGGTCTCTGGTTGCCGATGCGGTCATTCTCATCGGCTCCATTGATCCGGTCATGGGAGAAGCCGACAAATAATCCGGCAGTGAGCGATTTTATCAAACATCCTGTTGTCCCGTTACCGGATCAATCCCCGGAACCCGTCTTTTTCGAAGAAGATCTGGTATTCACGGATGCGGAAAAGGAACAGATCGAGGCATTCCGGGCACAGTATCCGACGCCTGAAGGCGCCGTAATGAAAACCCTCTGGCTCGCTCAGGAGAAGTTCGGGTTTTTGCCCCCGGAGGTAATTCACCTTGTTGCCGATACGCTCGACATTCCTTTTTCGCTTGCGTACGGCGTGGCGACGTTTTATACGCAGTATTACAAGGCAAAGAAGGGGGCGTACGTTCTTGACGTATGCACCTGTTTCAGTTGCCAGTTGTGCGGCGGATATGACATGCTGCATTACCTCGAGGAAAAGCTTGGCGTTCGGGAGGGAGAGACCACCGAAGACGGGTTGTTCACGATTCAGGGCGTGGAATGCCTCGGAGCCTGCGGAACGGCGCCGATGCTACAGGTCACGAACGGATCGTACGTACATAATCTTTCCAGAGAAAAAATGGATGCGCTGATCGAAGCGCTGAAGAATGGGGATATGCCCCCGTTCGTATCCGTCACATTGCCGCAGGACGAAGACGCTTTGGATGGAAACCGGCGGTCGGATGTGGACGCGACGGATACCGGCCGGACCCCGCCGATCGCGGAGACCCTCGAATAACGTATTCAGGGTCCGCACCGCGCCGGACCACCACGTATAAAAATGCCTTCACCCAGCAGAAACGGATCCACGAAAGCCGGCGACTGGCGCACTTACGAGCGTGTACTCCTGCCTTCGATTCGTAATTTGCATCGGTTCGACGTGTATGTAAAACATGGGGGCTACAAAGCGTTGCGCGCGGTATTGACCCATACTAAAAAATGGGCGCCGGGCAACGTGATCGAGGCAGTTAAGGCAAGCGGTTTGCGCGGTCGGGGCGGCGCCGGATTCCCGACCGGGCTGAAATGGAGTTTCATGCCCCCGGTCGATCCCGGAACGCCTCGCTATATTGCCTGCAACGGCGACGAAAGCGAGCCGGGGACCTTCAAGGACCGGCAGCTCATGGAATACAACCCGCACCTCATTTTCGAGGGGATACTGATTGCGGCCTGGGCCATGCAGATCGACGCAACCTATCTTTACATCCGCGGGGAGTATGCCGACTGGATTCGTCATATGGAGTATGAACTGGGGAAACTCTATACGGAGGGCTATGTCGGCCAGCGGATTATGGGCACGGATTTTTCCAGCGAGATCATCATTCACAAGGGAGCGGGCGCGTACATCTGCGGAGAAGAGACCAGTTTGCTCGAATCCGTCGAAGGAAAGCGCGCCTATCCACGCATCAAACCGCCGTTTCCTGCGCAAAAGGGACTCTGGGGTCGTCCGACCACGGTCAATAACGTGGAGACGCTGGCCTGTGCGCCCCTTATCATTAACCGGGGCGCTGAATGGTTTGCGGGTATCGGCCCGGAAAAACACCCTGGACCGGTTCTCTACGGAATGTCGGGGCATGTCGAGCGTCCCGGCGTGTATGAGTATCCGACAGGTATGCTGATTACCGATCTGATCGAAGAAGTTGCCGGGGGTATGCGCGGCGGCAAGAAACTCAAGGCGATCGTGCCGGGCGGCGCCTCGGTGCCCGTCCTGCGCGCCGACATGATCGATGGCGTGACGATGGATACCGAATCGTTGCGTGAAGCGGGTTCCATGATGGGAACGGCCGGGATGCTGGTGATGGACGAAGACACGGACATGGTCAAGTTTCTTCGCCGGGTCACCCGGTTTTATCATCACGAGAGCTGCGGGCAGTGTACGCCATGCCGGGAAGGAACCGGATGGATCGAGAACCTTGTTACCCGCATCGACGAGGGGGAAGGCACCCTGCGCGACCTGGATATCCTGCTGGAGCTTTGCGATCAGATGGAGGGCCGCACGGTGTGTGCCCTTGCCGATGCGGCAGCCTGGCCTGTCCGCAATACCATCCAGCGTTTCCGGGAAGAATTTGAAGCCAAATGCCGGCAAAGCATATACGCGATGGCGTAATATGCGCGGCAATGCACGTTCCAACCATGTCGAAAATTACGATAGACAATAAGGAGTATGCATTTCAGGGGCAGCCGAAGCTGCTCCAGTTTTGCCTGGATCTCGGTGTGGAGTTGCCGCATTTCTGTTATCACCCGGCGCTTTCCGTGCCTGCCAATTGCCGCCAGTGCCTTGTGGAAGTGGGTATGCCGGTTCGGGACAGGGAAACCGGCGAGATCACACGGAATGACGACGGGGAACCGGTTATCCGGTGGATGCCGAAAATGACCACGAGTTGCTCCGTGGATATGGCGGACGGCATGGTGGTCCGGACGCATCGGACCAGCGAGCAGGTGGAGCGGGCTCAGAAAGACAACCTCGAATTCCTGCTCATCAACCATCCCCTTGATTGTCCGATTTGCGATCAGGCCGGCCACTGTCCGTTACAAAACCAGACGTACAAGTACGGTCCCGAAGGGTCCCGTTTCGAATTTCTCAAGGTCCAGAAGCCCAAGAAGGTGGTGTTGGGCCCCCGGGTAATGCTGGACGGTGAGCGCTGCATCAATTGCACGCGGTGCACGCGATTTACGGACGAGGTGTCGAAGAGCCATCAGTTGACCATCATTGAACGCGGCGTAAAAAATTATCCGATGACCGCACCGGGCGAGGTGTTCGACGAGCCCTACTCGATGAACGTTATTGACATCTGTCCGGTGGGCGCGCTCACGTCCATCGACTTCCGGTTCCGTGCCCGGATATGGGAGATGAGTTCTGCGCCGTCCATCACGGTAACCAATGCAAAGGGGGCCAATTGCGCATACTGGGTACGCGACAACCTGGTGCTGCGCATCACGCCCCGCGCGAATCCGCATATCAACGAGTACTGGCTGCCGGACGAGGATCGCGCTGTCTGGCCACGGTTCAATGAACATCGCCCTGAAGGCCCTCAGGTTCGCATGGCCGAGGAGTTGACATCCGTCGACTGGGAGGCTGCCTATGCCCGCGTGTCCGAATTGCTCGGTTCAGTGGACGGATCGAGCATCCTCTTCCTGGGATCGCCGCATGCCACCGTCGAAGACAACTATCTTCTTGGTAAACTGGCTGCTTCGGTGGGCGCCCCCGCACCGGAGTACATCCCCCATGTCAAGCCGGGCGCCGGCGACGGGTGGCTGATCACGGATGACAAAGCGCCGAATGCCGAGGGATGCCGGCGGCTTGGTATCCACCCGGTCGATCCGGCGCTTGTACAGGCCCGGCTCGAGGCGGGCGAAATCGCCGCCGTATATGTCCTGGAAGACGATCCGGTAGCCAGCGGGCTTTTCCGTGCCGTCGACGTACAGGATATTCCGATCATCCTGCATACCTATCATACCACCAACGAAACGATTGTCGCTGCCGACGTAGTGTTACCGGCTGCGATGGTTGTGGAGACCGTAGGCACTTATGTGAGTGCAGACGGATATGCACAGCGGGTGTGGCCGGCCAAGGCGATCAAGGGCGTCAACCGGACGCTCCGCATGGAAATGGGCGTCAGCCGTCCGGATTCGCATGGTACGCCGTTCGACCGCTGGCATAATGAATCGAATCAGGTAAATTGCAAGCCGAGTTGGGAAATGCTGCCCGTCATTGCGCGAAGCCTGGGCCTGCAGGAGGAGGATGCCTCCCCGAAAGCGATCATGCAGGAAGTCGCGCAGACGATCGGAGCCTTCGAGGGCGCTACCTACGAAAGCATGGGGGCGCACGGGGTTCGTCTGGCAGAGATCGGAGCCACTGTATAACCGGCGCCGCGCGCTGAAAATCACTGTAGAAACCGCGCATGGATATACCTCTCTACTGGACGGCGGTCGTGGCGTTCGTCGTGCTGAATCTGATGATGCTCTCGGCGTCCGTGCTCGTGTATGCCGAGCGCAAGGTGTCGGGGTATATCCAGCTCCGGCCAGGTCCCGACCGCGTAGGGCCCAGGGGTTTTTTCCAGCCGTTCGCGGATGTACTCAAGCTGCTTTTCAAGGAAGACATCCGGCCCTTCTCGGCGAATCCTTTTATCCATTCGCTGGCTCCGGTGGTCATGGTGGTCATAGCCATGTCCGTTCCTGCTGTGATCCCCTTTGCACGCGGGGTCGTTATTGCCGATGTGGGACCGGGCGTCCTCGTCATCCTTGCCCTTACGTCCATCAGCGTCTACGGCATTACACTGGCAGGATGGAGTTCGAACAGCAAATACTCCCTGCTGGGCGGGCTGCGTTCGGCGGCGCAGATGATTTCGTACGAATTGACGATGGGACTGGCTGTCGTGTCCGTGATTTTGCTTGCGGGTACGCTTAATGTCACGGGTATTGTCGAGGACCAGGCGGGAGGATGGGCGATTCTGGGGTGGAATATATTTCGCAATCCGATCGGCGCTATTCTTTTCGTGGTTACGGCGTTTGCCGAAACGAACCGCGCCCCGTTCGATTTGCCGGAGGCGGAACAGGAACTTGTCGGCGGGTACCACACGGAATACAGCGGCATGAAGTTCGGCATGTTTTTTCTTGCCGAATACGTCAACTGGTGGGTTGCGTCGTTTGTCATTGTAACCCTCTTTTTCGGGGGGTATCTCGTGCCGTTCGAGCCCTTGCTGATACAGGCCTTTCCGGAACTTGCCGGGAGTATCCTGCTCGGAGCGCTTCAGGTGCTGTCGCTGCTTGTCAAGGTGGCGTTTTTCGCTTTTCTGTTTATCTGGGTGCGGTGGACGCTGCCCCGATTCAAATACAACCAGCTGATGCAACTGGGCTGGAAAGTTCTGCTTCCGATCGCGCTGGTTAATGTCGTGGTCGTAGCTCTCGGCATGATCTTTTTCCGCGCGATTTTTTGATCATATCTTCTTCCATCATTGCCTCGGATGCCGCCCGCCTTGGAGACCAGGCGCGGGAAGCGCTGGATGCCGGCGTCGATTGGCTCCATATTGATGTGATGGATGGACGGTTCGTGCCGAACATTACCGTGGGCCCCTTCGTGGTGAAAGCGCTCCGGCCTCTTGCCGACGAAACCGGCGCCAAGCTGGATGTACATCTGATGATCGAGGAGCCTCGCCGGTATGTGGACGATTTTATCACGGCGGGCGCCGACCTCGTTACGGTGCATGTGGAAACCTGTACGCATCTTCACCGCGTCCTGACGCATATCCGGTCTCGCGGAGCCATGGCCGGCGTCACCCTCAATCCGGGCACGTCGCTCTCGGCTATCGGAGAAGTGCTTCCCGATGTAGATATGGCGCTGGTTATGTCGGTCGATCCCGGCTTCAGCGGCCAGAAATACATCCCCGAATCGACAGAGAGAATCCGCCGGCTCAGAGGCATGCTCAATCAGATCGCCTCCCGCGCCTGGTTGCAGGTCGATGGGGGGGTCTATGCGGGCAATATCCGCGAGGTGGTCCGGGCCGGGGCCACGGTCGTGGTGGCGGGCAATGCGGTGTTCGGCGGCACTTCCTCCATAGCCGACAATGTGCAGACGCTGCGGGATGCGGCTGCTCTTGAAGCCTGATCGCATGTTTGCCGAGGTGGCGTTTCCTCTTCCGCTTCCCAAGCCCTTTATATACCGCGTTCCTCCGGGGATGTCCGGTGTATCCGTGGGTTCTCGGGTGCTCGCGCCGTTCGGACCGCGTCGCATGACGGGCGTCGTCACGGCCCTGCGCCAGGACGCCGCGGGGGTCGGGCAAACGAAAGACTTGCTCGCGTCGCTTGATGCGTTGCCGTCGGTTTCCGCCGAACTGTTCGATCTCGTCCGGTGGATGGCGGACTACTACGTATGCTCGTGGGGCGAGGTGTTCCGGGTCATGATGCCGGCGGGGATGCTTTCGGCTAATCCGGCCAGGACCCGGGTGGAACGGCGCATACGATTCGCTCCTGCGTGGCGGCACGAAAAAGCGGTGGATGTCTTGCGCACCGAGTTGCGCGGCCCCAGACAGATAGCGGTCATCGAATCCCTGGCCGGATATGTTGCCGAAGGCTTGCAGGAGCCGCGGCAGGCTGATTTGCTGGCCCGTGCAGGCGCTGCTTCTCCGACACTCCGGAGTCTTGTGCAGCGCGGGGTGCTCGAGATTGTCGAGGCGGAAGCGATTCGCGCCGGGGTCATCGATGCGGGCGAGGCCGGGGCGCTCCCGGAACGTACGTTGCATCCTGCGCAGGCCGACGCGCTGCACGCTGTTTCTGCATGTATCGACGCCAAGCGGTTCCACACCTTTCTACTGCATGGGGTAACGGGCAGCGGGAAGACGGAAGTGTATATCGAAGCCCTGAAGCAAACGATCCGTCGCGGTCGCACCGGAATCGTACTGGTTCCCGAGATTGCGCTCACTCCACAAATCGTTCGCCGTTTCAGAGCGCATTTCGGAAGCCGCATCGCCGTGTTTCATTCGGGCATGAGTGCAGGCGAGCGATTCGATACATGGCTGCTTTTGCGGGCGGGCCGGTTTGACGCCGTCGTGGGGCCGCGGTCTGCGGTGCTTGCGCCCTTGTCGAACCTTGGATTGCTTGTCGTGGACGAGGAGCATGGACAGTCCTACAAGCAGCAAAATCCGGCGCCGCGTTATCATGCCCGCGATGTGGCGGTCATGCGGGCACGCATGAACGAAGCCGTGTGCATTCTCGGATCGGCTACGCCCAGCCTGGAGAGTCACTACAATGCCCAACGCGGAAAGTATACGTTTTTGTCCCTTCCCGAACGGGCGCGGCGCTCTGCGGACAAGCCAGTCTCTTTGCCGGACGTGCGCATTATAGACCTCCGGGGTACGGCCTCCTCCACCTCGCTGTCGCCCTGGCTCGAAGATGCTATCGGGCAACGACTTGCCCGATCCGAACAAGTTATCCTCCTTCAGAACCGGCGAGGCTATGCGCCTTTGCCTGAATGTGTGCGTTGCGGCTGGTCGCCGGAGTGCGAGGATTGCTCGATCACGATGGTCTTCCATAAGAGCGGCTATCGCCTGCGTTGCCATTATTGCGGGCGCACCGCGCCGCTTCGCGAACACTGTGCGAATTGCGGGGAGGCGTCGATAGAGGCGTTTGGAACCGGCACGCAGCGCGTCGAGGAGGACCTGGAAACGCGTTTTCCGGAAGCGCGCATCGTACGCATGGACCTCGATACCACCTCTGCGAAAGATGCGCACGAAGTACTGCTCCGGCGCTTCGAGGAGGGGCATGCGGATATTCTTGTGGGGACGCAGATGGTTGCGAAAGGCTTCGATTTCGAGCGCGTAACACTGGTCGGGGTGATCAATGCAGACATCGGCTTGTTATTGCCCGACTTTCGCGCCGAAGAGCGCGCCTACCAATTGCTTTCGCAGGTGGCCGGGCGGGCAGGACGCGCCTCGCTGCCGGGTGAAGTGGTTATACAGACAAGAAACCCCGACCGTCCTGTCCTGCGCTATGCGCGCGATCATGACTACGAAACGTTTGCCGCGCGCCAGTTGGCGGAACGCCGGGCGCTCTGCTACCCGCCGTTCGGGCGTATGGCGGGCATAGCGTTTCGGGGGCCTCGCGCCCGGGATGTGGCCGATCTGGCTCGGCGATGGACGGATGCGCTCAGAAAGGAAGCGGCCGGCGCCCAGGTTATGGGCCCGGAAGAGGCCTTCATAAGCCGGGTAAAGAAACAGTACCGGTATCATTCCATGGTGAAGTGCCGTCGCGGCGACCGCATCTCCTTGCAGAAGGCCCTGCGGACCGTGGAGGAAGGCATGGGTTCGCTTCCGGCCGGTTGCCGCGTCAACATCGACATAGATCCGGTCGGCTTTTTCTGATCGGCGGACTACGTTACCGTTGCAGTTTTTCGCCGGAACCCTGCCGATCCGTGCGGGTATCTTCGTCAAGGGCAAGTTCCGCACGGTCTGCTCCCTGTGAATCCTGTCAGGGCCGGAAGGCAGCAGCAGTAACCAGGTTGAAGCGACGCGATACGGGTAGCTTGCCCCTCTTTTTTAACCCCGACACCATACGCAACCCTGCTCATGCCTTTATACGAGACGTTGTTGATGGGAGCGCCGGCCGGCGGAGAGTCGAACCCGATGGCCATGTTCCTGCCGTTGATCCTGATTTTTGTCGTTTTCTACTTTTTCATTATCCGGCCCCAGAAGAAAAAGGAAACCCAGCGCAAGCAGATGATTGCCGCCGTCCGCAAGGGGGACAAGGTCATTACGCTTGGCGGAGTGCATGGCGCGGTGACCCAGGTGGACGACACCAGCGTGCTTGTTCAGGCGGATACGAACGTCAAGTTGCGCGTCGAAAAGAGCGCTATTGCGAGCGTGGATACGAAGGGGTAATCCGATCTCGTGCGGAAGCGGGGACTTCCTGTTTCCGGACGTTTGTTTTGCCGAACTATCCATTGATTCGGCATGAATGACATGGGGTAAGGCGTCATGGGGAAGACATCCGACACGAACTGGATGAAGCGGTCTTTCGACACGATCGAAGACGCTGTTCGGGAGTTGGCGGAGGGGCGGCTCGTCATTGTGGTCGATGACGAGGATCGCGAGAACGAGGGGGATTTCATAGGGGTTGCCGAGAAGATTACCCCCGAGACCGTCAACTTCATGGCGACGCATGGCCGCGGTCTCATCTGTGCGGCGCTTACCCGGGAACGGGCTGCGGCTCTTGCCCTCGACATGATGGTCGACGGCAACACCTCGCTCTACAACACCCCGTTTACGGTATCGGTTGATTTCAAGACCGGCACCACGACGGGCATTTCGGCCCCGGACCGCGCCCGGACCTTTCGCGCCCTTGCCGATCCGGAAAGTTCTCCATCGGATTTTGCGCGTCCGGGCCATGTCTTCCCTCTTCGATCCCGGGACGGCGGCGTCCTGCGCCGCGCCGGACATACCGAGGCCGCGGTGGATCTGGCCCGCATGGCGGGATGCGCTCCGGTTGGGGTCCTGGTGGAAATCATGACCGAGGAAGGCATGATGGCGCGTACGCCCGATCTTATGGAAATGGCGGACCGGTTCGATCTGCGCATTATTACGATAAAGGACCTTATCGCGCACCGGATGATGACGGAATGTCTCATACGGCGCGTCGTGGAGGTGGATTTACCGACGCTGTACGGTGATTTCGGGCTGATTGCGTACCAGGATATACTCAGCGAGGAAGCCCACCTCGCTCTGGTAAAGGGAAACTGGACGGAAGAAGACCCGGTGCTTGTGCGCGTACACTCGCAGTGCGTCACCGGAGATATTTTCGGTTCGCTGCGGTGCGATTGCGGGGAGCAACTGGCTATGGCGATGCAGCAGGTGGAAGCGGTAGGGCGCGGCGCCGTGTTGTATATGAAGCAGGAGGGGCGCGGTATCGGTCTGCTTAACAAACTGCGCGCCTACAAACTGCAGCAGGAGGAGGGAATGGATACGGTTGAGGCCAACGAGGCGCTTGGATTCAGGATGGATCATCGGGATTACGGCATCGGGTGCCAGATTTTGCGCGATCTGGGGGTTCGAAAGCTCCGGCTCCTGACGAACAATCCGACGAAACGGGTCGGGCTGGCCGGCTACGGACTTGAAATCGTTGAGCGTCTTCCCATCGAAACATCTCCGAATACGGTAAACCACCACTACCTCAAGACCAAGCGGGACCGCATGGGCCACCTGATTCTGGATGATGTGGACGAGCATGATCGCGCCATGCTCAGGAAAGTGCTGTAGGATACTCCGGGATTTGTGGACTTAATTCAGCGTATCCTGTAGCCTATCACCGGGATGTCATATCCCGGTACAACCGCTCCACCTTGCGCCGTAGTCGTTCCGGGTCCCTGTCGTTTTCGAGCACGATATCGGCCCGATTCCGCAGGACGGATGGATCGGCCTGATGCGCCATTCTGGCGGCCACCTCTTCCTGCGAAACCCCGTCTCTTTCGCACACCCGCTCGATCCGCACACCAAGAGGGGCTTCTACCACCGCTACGGTGTCCAACTGGCGATCTGCTCCTGCTTCGAAGATCAGGGCGGCCTCCTTGACCATGAGCGACGCCCCCTCGCGCTGCGCTTGTTGCGCCGCTTCCTCGAATCGTCTCAGCACCGGGGGATGGATCAGCGCATTGAGCCGGTCGAGCAGGGCTTTGTCGGCAAACGCCATCCGGGCAATGAACCGCCGGTCCGGGCTGCCGTCGGACAGGTAGCTCTCCGGGCCAAAAACGTCGATTACGTTTCGGCGTATCGAGGCATTGTTTGCGAGCAGCCGTTTCGCTTCGTCGTCCGCGTAGAACACCCGTGCGCCGAGTTCCTCCAGCATACGGCATACGGTCGTTTTCCCGCTTCCGATCCCCCCCGTAACGCCGAGTAGTTTCATGGGTTACAGTCTCCAGGACGCTACCATGGAAATGTTCGGAATGATTTTGCGATCTCCGGACCGCGCTGCCTGCCGGATATCCTCGGCCCGTGTTTCAGGAAGTGTCCCGAAGAGGCGCCGCCGGACGTGCTGCACATTTAACCAGCCTTCCAGCCGGAGCACCGACCGGCCGGGCATAGGCCAGGAGATCGAGCAAATTGGACCCATTTGTTCAATGATGGTTCGTCCCGGACGCGTGATGCTTGCCGTGATCGGTTTTCCCGCATTGTCCAGTTGTCGCGTTCCGTCTTCGTTCCGGATATCGTACCGTACGGTGGCTGCCCGCTCAAAGTCGCTCCGAATAAAAAGGCGCGCCCCGATAGCGGCGGTAATGCCTTGCCGCGTACGCACCTGCAGGCGCACTCGGGCACTGTACGTACGCAAGGTGTCGAACGGGATTTCTGCGAAATGATCCCACAGCAGGTTGCCGAGGCGCAGATCGCTGAAGCTGCCGTCCGCATAGATAGCGGGTCCGCTTCGGAAACGGTGCTCTCCGTCCAGTTCGTACCGCAGTTCCCGGGCGGATTGATCGATGGCCCTTCGGCCCGGGAGCACGAAATCGTGCACGGTATAGGTGGCGCGGATTTCCGTTCCCATGCGCAGGCGCGTACGGCTTCCCGGTGTCCACGTGAAGGCGGGCCGCAGGCGCAGGGAGCGCCGGACATTGTTTTCCACCGAGCGGTCGGCGCTCAGGTAGACGGTGTGGTACCATGTGCCCAGCAAACGCATCTCTGTGCTCAACCTTCGGTTTATGGCAATGCGCGCCCCTATTTGGCCGTTATGATACAACTCGTCCCGGTCGTCCAGATTCGCTTCGGGCGTATCGTGACGAAGGATGCTGCTGCTGCCGTCGAAAGTCAGGGTGAGCCGCCCAAACCCGGCTCGTCCGCGCGCCTGCAGGGCGAACAGGCCCTGGTCGTAATCCGCCTGCTGGAGCAGGTTCGCCTTTTGCGCCACTTGCGTCTGGGGGAGATCCTCCCGGTTTGTCAGCCGCCGGCGCTCCACTTCGGCGCCGGCCCGGGCCGAGAGGTTCGCCATGAAACGACCGGCGTTCTGTTCTCCGTATCCTATGCCAATCTGGCCGTCCAGCAGGCGCCGGTTGAACGCCGTATCGAAGAAAAACGTATTCTCCGGGGCGCCCAGCGTCCGGATCCGGCGGTTGTTTGTTCCCGCATCCATGCGACCGGTCAGCCGTATGGATCGGTAGATTGGGGTTTCGATCTCCATGCTGACATTCAGCGTATCTCCAACCGTGGCCTCCACGGTTTCCGAAACACGATCTTCTGTGGTTCGATTCAAAAACGAGACGGCCTGATACGCGTCGCGGCGGTAGTTGCTGTACCGCACATCCGTCGTGATGCGCAGATTCTCGAAAGAGCGGATCGCATTCCCCTCCATGCGCACCGCCCGACCCCGCCGCGGGTCGATGAACTGGTACGCCGCATCTCCTGCAACCTGTATGCGGTATGCGTTCATGGGCGCCGGAGACCATGTTACGCCAACGGCATACGCAGGCCCGATCTCCATGCGCAGCGGGGGCTCGCCGGCGCCGCCCCCGATACCCGGCCGGCGATCCCAGGCCAGGCCCGCGGCCGGCTCGATACGAAGGCTTCGTCCCGGTTGGAATAGTACCCCCGAGTACACTTCCTGTGAAAACACGCGGCTTTGCGTGTACCAGTGGGATCGTCCCCGCGCCTGCACCCCCCAGCGCGTTCCCAGCGGCCGGCCGACGCGCCAGTTGAGGAGATTTTCGTCCCGAAAACTCAGCCGGTCCCCGAAGAGGACGAATGCATCCGAACGGAATCGGTTGTCGAGCGTGGCGCTCCATTTCCCGAAATGCTGGGACAGCAGGGTGTTAGCGGTCCAGCGGTACCGGTTGATGTCCCGTTCGAAGCCGGTTTCGATCCGTTGGCTTTCAGGGCCTGTTTGTTGTACGATTTGCTCTCGTACCTGCGCCTGAACCTGTGTCGCTCCGAGCGTTGCCAGTATTCCTGCGAGCGCAACGCGCCCGGCGCCGGTACGAAAGACCGCTCGAAGGAATACACGCATGGCGAGACATACGGAAACGGCGATGCAGGGTCGGAAAGACAGACGTCTTTGCCCGCACTTTCCCGGAAAATGGGCGAGGGCTTCGACGTCAACCCGGCGGCCAACCCAGGGATCGCCCGCCCAGCAGGTGCAGGTGGATATGATCCACGGTTTGTCCGGCTGCCGGTCCGCAATTGAAGACCGTCCTGTATCCCGCTGCAAGTCCTTCCCGGGCGGCCAACTTCCGCGCCACCGTGACAAGGTGTCCGACCAGTTGTTCATCCGCTTCGGTGAGGTCGTTCAACTCCGGAATGGGCTTCCTGGGGACGATCAGGACATGCACGGGCGCTTGCGGAGCAATATCCCGGAATGCGAAACACTGTTCGTCCTCATACACCATATCGGACGGAATGTCTCCATCCGCGATTTTTTGAAAAAGCGTTCTTGTATCGGCCATGTCGCGTGGAAACGAGGGATATCCCGGAATATCTTCTGCAGACAGCTGTCTTCCTGATCGAATATAGGATACTCTGATTAAGTCCGCACCCCTCTCTGCCTCCCGAAGGGCGCTTCACGCCCGCGGCGATAGCGCGTTGGCGGAGTTCGCCGGGCCCTAATGATCCCTTTTTATTCTTTTTGAGTAATTTTTATACCTTTTCTGCACAATTTCTATACATTTTCGGAATATTTTTTACTCAAAAGGGCATAGGATACGCTGATTACGTTCGCAAAGATCAGAGGCTGAAAGGGGCGCGCTGGCAAGGAATGACGAAGCGGTTTTGATCGGCGTATCCTGTAACCGAACATCGGACAGGCTTCAACGTGAAAGGAAAATCGGGGCCTATCCGCGGCTATACCCGCCGCTATGCCCTGGCCCTGTATCCACCGGCATGCCGTCCGATTTCCCATGGCGCTTGTTTACGTAACCCGTACGGTGCATTTTAACGCGGCGCACCGGCTGCACAATCCTGAGAAGTCCGACGACTGGAATCGCAACACGTACGGCCGGTGCAACAATCCGAACGGGCACGGGCACAATTACGTGCTGGAGGTGACCGTGGCCGGTGAACCCGTTAAGGACACCGGGTACGTCCTTGATTTGTCCGAGTTGAAGCGTATCGTGCAGAAGAAAATCGTGGACAAGTGCGACCATGCCCACCTGAATATGGACGTGGATTTCATGCAGGGCATTTTGCCTTCTACCGAGCAGTTCGCTATAGCGATCTGGCGCGAGCTGGAAGACGCCATTCCAGCAGGAACGTTGCATAGGGTCCGGCTCGCGGAAACGAACAACAATTCGGTTGAATACTTTGGTGAGTAACCCATACCCATTGGTACGACGATGTCGACACAGTCCTTGAACGATCGGGAAACGAAGCAAACGGTCTCATGCGTTTCCGCAGGGCATGCCCCCAGCCGCTACCGGAGGCAGGATATCTACGACGAGGCGGCGACAGAGACCATCGCCCGGCATATAGCGGGCATCCTTCCCCTGCTGGATGAAGACCCTGCCCGCGAGGGACTTTTCAAAACCCCTGCCCGCGTGGCCCGTTCGCTCCAGTTCCTTACGCAAGGGTACGGAATGGACCCGGAAGCCATTCTGAAATCCGCGTTGTTCGAAGAGGATTACAGCGAAATGATTCTGGTGAAGGAGATCGAGATATTTTCCTTGTGCGAGCACCATCTGCTTCCCTTTCACGGGCGCGCACATGTCGCCTACATTCCGGACGGAAAAATCGTAGGCTTGAGCAAGATACCGCGCGTGGTGGAGGTGTTCGCCCGCCGCCTCCAGGTGCAGGAACGGCTTACCTTGCAGATACGGGATGTCCTGTCCGACGTGCTGAAACCGCTTGGGGTAGCCGTCGTGATCGAGGCGATTCATCTGTGCATGATGATGCGGGGTGCAGAGAAGCAGAATGCGGTAACGACGACGAGCGCCATGAGCGGCGAGTTCATGAAAACGCCGACGCGCGCCGAATTCATGCGGTTGATCAACAAGGATTGATGGTACGCCGCCTTTTTACGCCTTTTTACAGAGAACGATAATCCATCCATGCCGACTGTACTTATAACCGGAGCAAGCCAGGGGATGGGACGCGCTGCGGCACAGGCGTTTGCAGCGTTGCCCGACGCCCGCCTCGCGCTTGTGGCGCGTAACGAAGAGGGTCTGCGGGAAACCTGCGAGCTGTCTCGGGCACACGGTGCGGAAGCCCGGCCCTTTCCATGCGATGTGACGGACGAGGCGGCTGTCGAGAAAATGGGGATATCTGTACGCGCCTCGTTCGGCACGCCGGACGTGGTCCTGAATAATGCAGGGCTTTTCGAGACGGGTCCCGTGGTCGATATAACGGTCGAGGCCTTTACTCGTCAGGTGGCGGTGAACCTGACGAGCGCGTTCATGGTCACCCGGGTTTTTCTCCGGGATATGCTGGACCGGGGCAGCGGCCATCTCTTCTACATGTGCTCCGTGGCCTCGTTGAAGGCCTATTCCGGCGCGGTCGCCTATTGCGCAGCCAAGCACGGGGTGCTTGGATTGGCGCGCGCCATGCGGGAAGAGACGCGGGCGCACGGTCTGCGCGTGACGGCGGTGTTGCCGGGCGCCACCTGGACGCCCAGTTGGTACGGAAGCGACGTGCCCGCAGAACGTATCATGCCTCCCGAAGACATAGCCCGGGCGATTCTCGATGTCTGGCGACTGAGCGATCGCACCGTGGTGGAGGAACTGCTGCTCCGTCCCCGGGAGGGAGATATTTAAGGGTGTTTTGAGCTTCGCGGACTTAATCAGAACATCCTTAGGATGCTCTGAGCTTCGCGGACGTAATCGGAGTACCCTTTAGCGTACCGAATACACCAGGACAAGACCACTTCTTATCATGCGCCGCAAGATCCTCATTGCGCAGATCGTTCTTGTCCTGGCGGCAGTGAGCATGGTGCTTCTTGCAGCGGTGACCCGGATTGCGGTCCGGCCCAACACCCCCGATTTCGAGGGGAACCGCACCGTCCGCATCCCGCCCGGCTCCGAATTCGAAGCCGTCATCGATTCACTGCACGCGAACGGCATTCTCCGGCGGACAGGCACGTTTCGCCTCATGGCGCGCGCAACCGGCTGGGGAGACCAGATCAAGGCGGGTCATTATGCCTTTTCTGCCGGGGTTTCCAATGAAGATATGCTGAGCGTGCTGCGGCGCGGACTGCAAGAGCCGGTCCGCCTGACGATACCGCCCGGCGTACGCCCCGAGGTGGCTGCCGCGGTCGCAGCCCGTAACATGTTCTTTTCTCCGGGCGACTTTGCCGCAGCCCTCGCCGATACGCAACTCGCCGCCTCGTTAGGCGCCGACGCCACCGGCCTCTTCGGCTACATGCTGCCGGAAACGTACCATTTCTACTGGCTTGCCGATGCGGAACGCGCGGTCCGCACCATTACGGAAACGTTCGATGCGTTCTTCGAGCGCGAACTGCGGGTCGGAGCGGACAGTCTCGGCCTGTCGAAACGGGATGTGGCGATTCTGGCCAGCATTATCGAATGGGAAGCCCTGCGCGTCGAGGAGAAGCCCATGATATCGGGGGTCTACCACAACCGGTTGCGCATCGGCATGAAACTGGACGCCGATCCCACCATACAGTACATCCTTCTGCAGACGGAGGGAAGCAAACGGCGCCTGCTCTACAGCGATTACCGCATACCGCACCCTTTCAACACGTATCTGCACGGGGGACTGCCGCCGGGGCCGCTCAACAATCCGTCTCCTTCCTCTTTGCGGGCCGCCGTGGCCCCTGCCCGCCATGATTTTCTTTACTTTGTGGCGATCGGCGACGGCACGCACCACTTCAGCAGAACCCTTACGGAGCATCTCCGGGCCGCTCGGCGCTACCATGCGCTCATGCGCCAGCGCCGCGCCGAACAGGCGGCAGGGGAGGGGTAATAAACCATTGATGGTCTGGAAACGGTGTAACGATTGTCGATTCAGTTTCGAGGATCGTCGCCCACCGGAAACCAGTCCTGCAAGGTTTCTCTGAGTTCGATGAAGGCTGGGTCCTGGCAATGTTGCGGTTGCGAAATATCTGCTATCCGCTTGAACAGTGTGGCGGAACGCTTTACCTTTTTGCGCCTTGTGGCTTCTTCCATCACACGTTTCGGATCGGAAGGTTTGAGGTCTTTAACCGACCAAAGTTCATGTGCCTGCAACCATTGCCTGAGCGCGTGAAAATCACTTCCCCATCCAAGAATTTCGGATACTTTTCCGGACGGCGCCCATACCCAGTTTTCGAGTTCCGGATCAATCACGATAACCTTGCAACGGTTTCCCCAGCCGTTACGCCCAAGGTCCTTCTGGACATCTTTCTGTAGTTGTTCTCTGCTTAAATTTTCTTTGCCACTACCATCGCGGTCAAAAACAACCAGGGCATAGCGGTGACTATTAAGGCGGGGCCTTAGAAGCCGAACGGCATCCGTTCGACATCCCGCATCGTGATTTGGGTGCACCCCGATACCGTACCTTATTTGTCGAATACGTAACTTTTCATGTTGAGCCAATAACCCTTCGAAAGCCTGTTCCATGCTCTTGTCTGCAACCAGAGCGAACACATCTTTGTCGTACCCATTCATCCGATAATTCCTGTAGCGAATAACACGTTCATATCCACGGTGTCTTGCCAATTCAGTAAAAGTGGATGATCCACGCCACGCACGATGTCTGTGGCGCCGTTTACGTCCTTGGCGAAACAGAGCACCTCTTCTGGTCGAGCCATCCGCAAAAAAGCAGATGAATGCGTGGCTGCCAGCACCTGAGAGTCATAGGCCGATGCCAGCGAATCGTACACTGCCTCGATAGCGAGCGGATGAATGCCGTTCTCCGGTTCCTCCAATAGATAGAGATACCCTTCGTCGGCAAGGTATGGAATGAGCGTAAGCGCCAAAAGCCGGAGTGTACCGTCCGAAACCCCCCATGACGGTACCCGAATGCCTGTGTCGTATTCGATTTCAAGGTAGGCATGCCGGTCATCCGGGCGCACCTTGATTTGAATTTCCTTGATGTCTTTCAAGGTGGTGCGAACGTGCTCCAGCCACTCCTTATAATTTTCGTGATCATCTTCCTGTAAACCTGCAATCGTCCATGGAAGATTGGCGCCATCGCTGGAGAAGCCATTGCGACGAAGTGCAGGAGGGCTGGCCTCGCGCATCTTCACACTGTCCAGAGCCAGGAGTTTTACCTGAGTTGCCAGCATGCGTTTGACGCCGGTGGCGACGGGAAATTTGTCAGGGGACTCAGGCAAACTGCCAAGCGCCGAACGATACGGGCCGAAGGAAATACTGGTTGCCCAACCCTTTCCAGGCAAGGGTGAAACCTCAATGTTGAAATTGTCCTTCCCCTCAGGAGATTTACTGAGTATGGTTCTTGCACCGTGGCGCCACCCCCCCAGCAAGATGGTATCAACCGGAGGTAAAGGGGAAGGAAACATGGATAGTTGTGCCCTTTCCACGTTATGATGCTTCATAAGCAGTCCCCTCTCCGCGTCGATAACTACGCCATCCGCCTTTTCCTTTATGGCCACTTCGTAACGAAATACTTCATAATCTTTGTCGGAGGGAAGCTTCTGCTTTATGGAGTCGGAAATGTCGAACTCCACCGCGAGTTCGAAACCAAGGTCGTCCTGATGTCTTCCCCAAACAAGATCCTGAAAATTGTCGGTGCGTTTTGCAACAGCTGCTTCAAGGCCATCCCGCACCATGTCACCGAGGAAGGTGACTACATCGAATAGCGTACTTTTCCCACTGGCGTTGGGCCCAACCAGCACATGAAAAGGATCCAGCGCCACATCCACATGACGCAGGCAACGGTAGTTCAGGGCCTGGATGCGACGAATCATCAATGCTCCTGCAGGGGTTCTCCGGTACGTTTCACGTACGTAATCTACCTAAAAACCCGCTCACAAACCCCGCGAATCCGTTCCGCGAAATGTCTCAGAACCCTATGCGCACGCCCAGCAGGAACCGGTGCTGCGTTACGCTTTCCTCAACGAGAGGCGGCTCGTCCACATCGGCATACGGAGTGTATTGGTCGTCGAATTTCATGCGTGTCCATCCCGCATCGAGATGAAAATTCTGGGCGAAACGGTACGACGCGCCAGCGGAGACGAAGCGCCGGTCGCGATCGGCTTCGCCGCCGCCCCGCGACACGTTCCGGTCGAACGGATCGGGATAGGCGGCCACGCCTCCCCGCACCGTGAAGTCTCCGAATTCATACGCCCCGCCGATACGCATATTCCAGACCGGGTCCATGGTATTCCGGACCTCCCTGTTCAAATCCCTGAACAGGTCGCCGTCCGCCGCATCCCCGTCAAACTCCATCTGGGACCAGTCTACATATTCCAGGTCCCCGGACAGAAGAAAGCTCCCGATTTCCCAGGATGCGCCAGCCCCGATGCGCCAGGGGGTCCGCAACTCGTATTCGTATTCGTTATTGGTTTCGGCGTCCAGGGAGCCTCCTTCGTCGAACCAGGTAGTCAATTCCCGGTAGAAATTTTCCCTGATTTCGTAGAACGTAGGGGTCTCCAGCGTCACGCCCACGCGCAACCCATTCGCAAGCGTCGTTGTCGATACCCCGCCGCGCAGGTTGAATCCGCTCAGGTCCGCCTCGAACCCTTCTTCGTACAGCAGTCTGTTAAACCCGAACAGCGAGCCGTCGGACAGAGCCACTTCGTAGTCTGACGGGGCGTTTTCGTTGTAGGTATCCGCTTCCTCGTAAATGCTTTCGAAGTTGTACGACCCGAATGCAAAGTTGGCCGCAAGGCCGACCATCACGCCCTGGCTCGCCTCCCACG
The DNA here is from genome assembly GCA_951812345.1 of Rhodothermales bacterium. Lineage (GTDB taxonomy): Bacteria > Bacteroidota > Rhodothermia > Rhodothermales > VXPQ01 > VXPQ01. The sequence continues at coordinate 2,731,261 of OX638295.1, read as the reverse complement.
CGCCGCCAAGGTTCAATTCGTTTGTCCGTCCCTTTTCGAGCACGTCTCCCAGCTGGTCGATTCGGGCGCCCGGCGTAACCGCCTCGTAGAAAAGGTCGTTGTCCGTTCCCACATTCTCGAACAGGAATTCGATCGCTCCCGCCTCATAGGCCAGTTGGGGAATATCGTTGAAAAAGCTCGGGGAATATCCATCGCCGTCTTCCTCTATCGTAAACTCGTCCGCATAGGGCAGGAAGGACGTACTGATCGAACTGGTGGCGTTCGTTCCCCCGAACGCGAGATTACGGTCGAACGTGTTGACCTGATTGAATGCGAGGCCGAGTACGAACGATCCTTGCGACGTCGGAAGCTTCTGTATGTAGGCCAGGTTGCTGAAGCGGGTGGCCCGCACGTCGGCTTCCGCTGCGGACGACGTACGGATCCCGGTGAAATACTGCGCATCCTCCGTGGCCGAGAACGTATGCAGGGAACCGCCGAGTTCCGAGTTGCTGAAATAGCCCAGACCGGCCGGATTCGTACGCAATGCGCCGTAGTCCGCTACGCCGGCAATGCCGACCCCCGCCATGCCCATCATGCGCGGACCGGTCGCAGGGGACCGTGCAGCGAAGAGATAGGCGTCGTTGGGCGTCTGCGCATACGTGGAGGACACCGCAAACAAGACAAGGGCAAATACCGGTAAGAAGCGCCTTTTCATGGGAGTATCTGTCTGGTTTTCCGGGTTACGAATGGGTTTTTTGGGGTATCCGGCGATTCGCATGGGTACAGGTAGGGTTAGGGATCGTATGAAAAGCACGATCCTGACAACACTTCCGGGGTAGTCGCAACGCCGTGGTTACACGGTTCGCAGCGGTGCGCTTATCAATTGCGGGAACGACCCGAAGAGGACGAGGACCGGCCCGAAGACCGCCCGCTGCTGCCCGACGAAGACCGGGGCGGCGGGGATGAACGGACGGTGCGTCCACTCGATCCGCTGCTGCGCGAGGAAGGCGCTGAACGGACGGTACGGCCACTCGATCCACTGCTGCTGCTCGAGGAGGGCTTCGAACGGACGGTACCCCCGCTGGACCCGCTGCTGCGCGAAGACCCGGAGGAGCGCACAGTCCCCCGGTTGCCGGAAGACGACGAGGTCCGGGACGACGGGGACGAGCGGACAGTACGCCCGCTCGACCCGCTGCTGCGCGCGGTGGTTGTCCGGCGCGTATCGCGAACCGTATCGGTCGACCTGCCCGTTCCCGAGCGGCTTCCCTGCACAGCAGTCGATCTTCCGGAACGCGTCGAGCGCTCTCCGGAAACGGTGGGTGTGCCGCGCGTCTTTCCAACGGAAGCGTTCCCTGTGTTGCCTATCTCGCGGATTCCGCCTCCCCCATAATCGCCTGCATATTCGCCGCGTGCTCCTGCACCCCGCCCCATGCTGGCGCCGCGCGGGCCCCATTGCCCGCCTCTCGGCCGAATTGTTCCGGGGTAATCGTACCGCCACCCGCCGTAATAGGGATTCCAGGTGTGCGCATAGCCCGGGTAATATCCGCCATAGCGATAGCGGTAGGGGCTGTAATAATAGGGATATCCGCCCCAGCCCCAGCCAGGACCGACGGAAATGCCCGCGTAAAAGCTGCTGTATCCATACCCATAGGGGCTATACCCCCAGGAATTGTATCCCCAGGGATCGTACCATGAAGGCCCGTAGAACGAGCTATAGGACCAGTACGGGTCCCGGTAGTACCGCGGACTCCATCCGTAATCGAACCGGTCGAAGTAACGGCGGTAGCTATAGGGGCCGCTGTAGACATACCGGTCATTGTAATAGCGTTCCGTTACGACGGTGTCCTCGGAGCTTTGCACCACCTCGACGTAATCAGGAATCCGCTCGTACTGTACGGTGCCCAACTGGGTGTAACAACCGGCCAGCAGCACTACAAGCAGTCCGGCAGCGAATGGCGCCGCGCGCAAGGGGAGGCGATAGGCTCTCCGCTCGTGTAATGTCGATTGTTCCATGATGACACCCGCTTTGGTGAAAACTTGGCGACAGTGGTTCCGTTACAGTGTATACAGGTTATGATGCACAAGAGCCGGATTAGTTGCAAGTAAATGACGGAACTTATTTCTTTCCTCAAAGGAAGAACGACGTCCGTCCGGCTCTAACGGCTTCGTTCCGGTATAAGGCAAACATCGGGCCAATCCCGGATTTTCCACGAAACATCTGGTTTTTCCTCCTTTGATCCTGTCCGGATTCGTTCCGGTCCGCCTGCGTTTCCCCCCGCAATCCCCCTGTTTCTTCCCCCGACTGTACTTAATAAACGGCACCCACTGTACAATATTATGGCCGATGTAATCACAAGCCGCGAGAAAGATTATGCGCAATGGTATCTGGACATTGTGCAGCATGCGAAGCTGGCCGATTACTCGGCGGTGCGCGGGTGCATGGTCATTCGCCCGAACGGGTGTGCACTGTGGGAGAACATGCAGCGGGCGCTCGACGACATGTTCCGGGAAACCGGGCACGAGAATGCTTATTTCCCCTTGTTCATTCCGCAATCCTTCCTGGCGCGGGAGGCCGAGCATGTAGAGGGTTTCGCCAAGGAGTGCGCCGTGGTCACCCACTCGCGTCTTATGGAGAACCCGTCCGGCGACGGGCTTTTGCCCGATCCCGATTCGAAGCTGGAGGAGAATCTGATCGTCCGTCCCACCAGCGAAACAATCATCTGGGACGCCTACCGGAACTGGATTCAGTCTTGGCGCGACCTGCCCATTCTGGTCAATCAGTGGGCGAACGTCGTGCGCTGGGAAATGCGCACGAGGCTGTTTCTGCGCACGATGGAATTTCTCTGGCAGGAAGGGCACACGGCCCACGAAACGAAGGAGGAAGCCATTGAGGAAACGCGGCGCATGCTGGAAGTATACGCCACATTTGCTGAGGAATGGATGGCCATGCCGGTGATCCGGGGCGTGAAAACGGCCAGCGAACGTTTTGCGGGTGCGGTGGACACGTACTGTATCGAAGCCATGATGCAGGACGGCAAGGCCTTGCAGGCGGGCACCAGCCATTTCCTCGGCCAGAACTTCGCCAAAGCGTTCGACTGCCAGTTCCAGAACCGCGAAAACCGGCTCGAATATGTGTGGGCTACCTCCTGGGGGGTCTCGACCCGGCTGATCGGGGCGCTCATCATGACCCATTCGGACGACCGGGGACTGATTCTGCCGCCCCGTCTCGCCCCCACGCAAGTCGTGATCGTGCCCATTTTCCGGAAAGACGAAGAGCGGACCGTCGTGCTCGAGGCTGCGGACCGCGTCGAGGAAGCGCTGCGCGCTGCCGGCGTCCGCGTCAAGGTGGACGCCCGCGAAACGCACCGTCCCGGCTGGAAATTCAACGAATACGAAGTGCAGGGGGTGCCGGTCCGCCTCGCCATCGGTCCCCGCGACGTCAAGAAAGGCAACGTGGAAATGGCCCGCCGCGACCAGCCCGGCAAGGAAATCGTGTCGCAGGAGGGACTTCCCGACCGGATCGGGGCCGTGCTCGAAGACATTCAGCAGGGCTTGTTCGACCGGGCGCTGGCCATGCGCGAAGCCTCCACCCGGCGCGTCGACGACTACGAAGCGTTCAAGGATACCCTGGACCGGCATGGCGGCTTCGTGCTGGCTCACTGGGACGGCACGCCGGAAACCGAGGCCCGCATCAAACAGGAAACGAAAGCGACCATTCGTTGTATTCCAATGGACGAGGACAAGGAAACGGGCAAGGATATGCTGACCGGCAACCCGTCGGAGCGCCGCGTTCTTTTCGCCAGGGCCTATTAGATCCTATTAATTAGGAAACCCTGATCGAAGCGGATTTACCCGGAATATCCTTTAATTACGCAAGCACGCATTCACAGCATTCACAGAAAGACCCATCCCTCGGACTGCCCATCGACCGAACGGCTACATTGATTCATCCGGCCCTGACCTCAAACCGGGAGCGTAACGTCTCGTGCGCACAGCCTTCGCCCTTTTCGCCGTCGCAGCAGCCTTGTGGCCTTCCTGTGTCCTTGCCCAGGAATGGGGCATGGCGTCCGGACACGTCCTGTCCGCGGAAGAGAATGTTTCCGTTCCCAACGTCAGCATCCTCGTAAGCGATACCGAATTCGGGACCGCAAGCAAGGAGGACGGGAACTACACGCTCCGGTTGCCTGTCGGCGCGCATGTGTTGCGATTCTCGGCAGTGGGGTACGAAACGACCTGGCGTCGCGTACAGATCCTGCCCGACGAAACGACCGTCCTGAATGTTCGCCTCGAGACAGCCGTCGTCCTGATGCAGGATATCGTGGTGGAGGAGGAGTTGTTCTTCCCGGAACCCGGGGTGTACGAACTGGAGCCGGAAGCCGTTCGCAACCTGCCCTCTCCGTTCAAGGGGTTCCAGGCGCTGAGCGTACTCCCGGGCGTAGCCGCCAACAACGAACTCTCCAACCAGTACTCGGTCCACGGCGGCGGATTTCACGAGAACCTGATTTTCGTCAACGGCTTCGAGGTATTCATGCCGTTGCGCCCGAGGCAGGGGGAGCAGGAGGGGCTCGGCTTGCTGAACCCGGAACTGGCGGACCGGATCGTGCTGTACACGGGCGGATTCCCGGCGAAGTACGGGGGCAAATTGTCGTCCGTGCTGGAAACCCGCTACGACCGGCCGGATGGCGGCGAATCCATGCGCGGGTCCGCCACGGCTTCCCTGCTGGATGCAGGCCTTTCGCACCGGGGCGCGGTTGCGGACGGACGTTTCGGGTGGAACGCGGGCTTCCGAAAAGCGCAGGCCCGCCACTTCTTCCGCACGCAGGAAAAGAAGGGGGATTACCGTCCCGACTACACGGACGTGCAGGGCCTGGCCACCTGGCGCTTCGCGCCGGGACACGAAATCGAAGCGCTGGGCATTTACGCCAACCATGTGTTCCGCTTCGAACCGGAGAGCCGCAAAACCTATTTCGGCATTGTGAGCGCCGATCCCGACGAGCCGTCGGACCTGCGTTCCTTCTGGACCCGCTACGAGGGCGCCGAAAACGACGGATACCGGACGCGGTTCGCCGGCGTGCGCCTGATCAACCGGATCACCTCTTCCTGGTCCGTCGAACACGACGCGGCGTACTTCAGCGTTTCCGAAACGGAACGCTTCGATATTCAGGGGACCTCCATCGTGTTTCGCGTCGATCCGAACAGCGATCCCAATACCGGCGCGGGGCATATTCCCACAGGCAACGTGACCGAAGAGGAATTTGCCGATAATATCATAGAAAGCGCCGCATGGACCGGACAGGGCCGGTACCGGCTCCAGGGCGCGCGGCATGTCATGGAGGCAGGCTGGAGCGTGCGCGCCTTTTCCTTTTCCGACCGCATCGACGAGTACGCCGTTTTGTACGGCAGGAACACGAGGGGCGAATCCGTTCGCATCGAAGCGAACCGCCTCTCCGACGAGGCCTCCCTTTCCGCATGGAAAACCGGCGCGTACCTGCAGGACACGATCCGCCGGGGCGGGTTGCTCGTCACGGGCGGCCTGCGGGCGGACCGGTTCTCTTTCAACGGCGCATGGACGGTCGCCCCCAGACTCTCGGCGCGGTACGTCGTGAGCGAACGCATGACGGCCACCGGCTCGTGGGGCTACTATCACCAGACCCCGACCTACCGCGAATTTCGCGGAAAACCGGTGCCGGGCGAAACGATTCTTGGCGCCCTCAACCGGGATATCCGGTCCCAGCGGGCTGTACAGTATGTGCTGGGGGGCGAATATTTCCTGCCCGCAAGGCGGCTGTACGTACGCGCCACCGCTTTTTACAAGGATATGGACCGTCTCATATCGTACGACGTGCGGAACGTGCGCCTCCTGTATTCCGGAGAAAACGACGCAGAGGGGCAGGCGTTCGGGCTGGATGTGCATCTGTACGGCGAACTCGTACCCGGGCTCGAAAGCCGGCTGAATTACGCGTACCTGAATGCCGTCGAGACCTTTCTGCCGGAGTACCGGTCGGAGGTTCTGGACGGAACGATTCCGCGTCCCTCGGACCAGCGCCACACCATCTCTCTTTTTGTGCAGGATTATATACCGGGAGACGCCACATGGAAAGTGCATTTGCGCGGTCTCTTCGGGAGCGGCTTCCCGTACACCCCGCCCGTGCCCGACCGTCAGCTCGGGAGATTCGTGATTCAGGTGCCCGGCGAAAGAAATTCGGCCCGGTATCCCCCGTACCAGCGGGTGGACCTCGGCATCACGAAAATCGTGGTCGTCGGGGCCGGAATGCGTCTGGAATTGACCGCGGAGCTGCTTAATGCGTTCAATATGACGAACACGGTTACGTATACCTGGACGCCCGCCAACGACGGCATCTGGGAGCGGATCCCCACGCGCCTGACCCCGCGCACATTCAACGTCCGGGCTCGTGTGGAATGGTGAAAACAACATCTTTTTTGCGGTTTTCACCCTCCCCTATCTGAAAATGCGTGACTCCGTGCTCCTCCCGTATACAAGCCAACTGCTGGCGAGGCGCTGCAGAATCAGTTGTTGATGGCTCTGCCGGGAGCCTACGTGCTGGCGAGTAACTACCCGAATCCCTTCAATCCGTCTACGGAGATACGATTTGCCTTACCGGAGGCCTCGGCAGTTTCACTCGTTGTCTACGATGTGATGGGACGCGAGGTGGAACGCCTTCTTGACAAGACCCTTGAAGCCGGTTATCATGAAGTGAGGTGGGATGCAACGGGTCTACCCAGTGGAGTCTATCTCTATCGGATCGAGGCAGGATCTTTCACGCAAACCAGACGTATGGCGCTTATCAAGTAAGCTCTCTTCGTAGGAGATTACCAAAAGAGGTGGCCCATATGCTGCGTTACACCTTGCTACTTGCCGTTTCCCTCCTGTTGATCTCATCAGCAGCGGCACAAATAGCACCACCTGCCCGGTTGAACGTATCCGTGCAGGGCGGAGTCATCCGAAATCTTCAGCCTGAGGATTTAAGACAGCCCCTCTACACGCTCTATCCGGAAGTGCAAATTGCCAGCCGGCTTTTTCCGCTCGCTGACGCGATTTCCTTACAAGGCGGCTTACACTGGGGATATTGGGGTGATAGGGTGCATGAGTATAAGGTGCCTGATCATAAGTGGCAGCCCCACCTCATCGCCTATTCTCATAGCAGCCACATTGCCGGAGCCCGCTTTTATGTGGTTCCTACAAAAATCCCTCTTGTTTCCTTGAGCTTGTTCAGCGGCCTATCCTGGCACTTTGTCAGTGGTGACTATGTAGGTGGTTTCTCCACATGCTTAGATATCCCACCATCCAGATGCGATGATGCTATTCCGCCTAGTGATTATCACGATTATCCGCCTAGTGATTATCATGATCGCTTCAAGGCTTGGGAAGCCGGTCTACGCGTAGCGGTTCCCCTTGGCAACAGGCTGGCGGTTACTACAGAAGTGCAAAAGTATATTCATCGTTCCATCGTGGAGCGTAATCCCCATAAAAGCCAGCTTGCGTATAAACTAGGGCTTTCCTTTGGGCTTTTTTGACTCGACCGCAAGGTTGCGCCTTTGCCCCTTTGCCGAGAGATAGCAGGGGCGCAGGCGCGAAAGTTAACGTTCAGTAGCCGGCCGGGCGCCATGGGCTACCCATAGCGGTTCGACAGATCGTCGGGCGCGACGAGCCATCTTCTCTATCCTCTCTTTAGCCTGATCTGGGGGAAGAGCAAGAAGATAGCCGTACTGACTGGAGATGCTCTGAGCAAGGATGCCCACCCACATGTCTTCGACAGCCTTCTTGCCGCGCGGACGGATGTCAAATCCTTCAGGTATGGTTGGAGGCAATGGCAGATAACCTACCCGGTCAAGCATCACATTGATCTTGCCCTTCTTCAGCGCATTGCCGTACGTCGAAACGGATAGACCGGCGAAAGCAGCAGGTGCCGCCGCCAAGCCCCGCGCACCATACTGGTTGACAGCATCTTTCACGTCCTCGATCCATAGAGGATACAGGCGGCTGAGTAGAGGATGCTGAACGCCGTCGGTCAGATCCCAGTTGGTGATACTTGAAGGCTCTCCTGCGACGGTCTTCTTTTCGGCAACATCATGGATGAGGCCCATCAGAGGATTAAACCGGTACTGGAAGAACTGGGCGAATAGCTCGGTAAGATCAAGCCGGGTGTTTCTGTCGTCTTCCACAAAGCCGTAGGTCTCGCCGATATTGCTGACAATGCGCACGGCAGAGCGCAAGTAAGGACCAAAGCCGGTAGTCAGGTCTACTCTCGTATTGCCCCGGACGGCTTTCAAAAAGTCCGCATCGTCCGGGTCCTCTCCGATGTCCCAACCCATAAGAAGCCGCAAAACCGGCAAGGGTCCCGGTGATGCCGCTTAGACCTGCAAGGGATTTCGCCGCGATCTTCGCCGCCGCCGGGTCTTTTCGGAATCCTCGCAGCATTTGCGCCAGACGAACAGGCTAAACTTCAAACTCCAGCACCCAATCGAGCACCCAATGACATTTTGATATACAGCTGTAATCGACTGAAATGCTGTAATCTCATATCCTCCCGTATGGTCTCGAGGGGCTGTTTGGGTTTACAAATGGGAAAAATTGGAGATTTTGCAAATCTTCAGGAAGCCGAAACCTATCCGTGTTTCACGAGAGAGCAGGTGACCACCCTATCCGGGGAACAGACCATCCTCTTGCCATTACAAGCCCTATCCGTGTTCGTAAACGGACGCGGATATCGCGCACCTGGTGCGGATGCGTATAAGAACCTGACAAATATATCTTCAGGGAGTTGGTCTTCACATTCGGACGGCAGGCCCACCCTCCTTGCGCAAACAAGCGAGGTCCTTTCTTCGGAAAGGCAGGGACGATCGAAGGAATGCGAGTGACTCCCGCTTATGTAAGGTAGAGGTTCTTCTATCCACCGCTCGGGCGCGCGCCCTTTTCGGGAGCCGCCCCGGCGCCGACTTCGGGCGCTTCGTTGCGCCTGTACGGGCCGGGGCGTTTCTTTATATCAGCGACAGGGCGGAAACGGTGCATATGGCGCATACCCCGCCTGTCCCCCGAAGAAGCCTTCCGTAAAATTTTCGCCGCCGCCAGGCCGCCTGATCCAACGCTACGCGCCGCCATGCCAAAGAAGCGATTCAGGGCCTGGCGAGTATCCTGTACTAATCCTCTGAAATAAAGCAGCATGTCCGGCGTCATCGGACACATTCTGGTCCTTTTCGGCTTTGTAGTCTGCGCGCTCGCGGGCTACGCGTACCTTCAGGCCGCGCGCACCGGCGATCCGGAATGGCGGTGGATTGGACGGGCCGCCTGGGGCGCCATGACCGCAAGCCTTGCGGCGGCGGCAGTGATCCTGATGGTCCTGCTTCTGACGCACCAGTTCCAGTATTCCTACGTATACCAGCAGACCTCCCGCTCGCTGCCGACCCACTTTCTGATTTCCTCTTTCTGGGCCGGTCAGGAGGGATCGTTTCTGCTCTGGATCCTCCTGATGAGCGCCCTCGGGCTGGTCCTGATGCGCACGAAACGCACATGGGAGGCCCCGGTCATGGCGATCGTAGCGGGGTCGCAGTGGTTCCTGATTTCCATGATTGCGGGCTTGCAACTGGGACCGCTGCGCATAGGCGCCTCGCCCTTCGCCACGCTGGCCGAGAAATTTCCAGACGCGCCCATGCTGCAAATCCCCGGGTTCATCCCGGCGGACGGATCGGGGCTCAACGACCTGCTCCAGAATTACTGGATGGTCATTCATCCCCCTACGCTCTTTCTGGGGTTCACCCTGATGGCCGTTCCGTTCGCCTTCGCTGTCGCGGCGCTATGGAAACGCCGGTATACCGAGTGGATTCCGCAGGCGCTGCCGTGGGCGCTGGTCGCCACTGCGGTGCTGGGCGTGGGCATCGCCATGGGCGGCTACTGGGCGTACGAAACCCTCAATTTCGGCGGCTACTGGGCGTGGGACCCCGTGGAAAATTCCTCGCTGGTGCCCTGGCTTACGGGGATCGCCGCCGTACACGCCATGATTATCCGGAAGAGAAGCGGAAGAGGGCACAAGTCCACCTTCCTGTTCTGCATTCTTTCGTACATGCTGGTCATTTACTCGACCTTCCTGACGCGGAGCGGGATTCTTGGCGACGTGTCGGTGCATTCCTTCGTCGATCTGGGGATGATGAACCAGCTCCTGGTCTGGATACTGGGCATGGGCGCCGTCGGGTTCGGGCTTTTCGCGTACCGCTACCGGGAGCTTCCGGCGCCCGACCGCGAGCCCAACCTGCTTTCGCGCGAATTCATGACGTTTTGCGGGGCGATGCTGCTGGCCTGCCTGGCGGCGGTCATCATCGTGGGCACCAGTTCTCCCATTCTGGGGAAACTGTTCCGCGAAGCGCCCTCCACCGTGCCGATCGCCTTCTACAACAAGTGGACGATCCCGATTTCCATCCTGCTTGTGTTTCTGGCGGGTCTGGGGCAGCTTTTCTGGTGGCACAGAATGGACATCGAGCAGGTGAACCGGGTGCTCATCAAGCCGATTGCAGGGGCCGTGGTCAGTACGGTCGCCGTGCTCATCTTTACGCCGTTCGTGGCGACGACCGTCCAGCGGCCCGACCTTTCGGCAGCGGGCGCGGCGCAGGATGTTACTCAGGCCGGATTCGGGTTCGGCAGCGTCGGATTCCTTGAAGGCTTCCAGAATTTCGGGCAGATCTACGGAACGGGCATTCTCCTGCTCTTGCTCGTGTTCATGGCGTTCTTCGCCCTCTACGGAAACGGCATGGTGCTCTGGAGGATCGGGCGCGGCAATCCGCGCATGGCGGGCGGCGCTACGGCGCATGTAGGGTTCGCCATTATGGTCCTCGCCATTGTGGCGTCGAGCGGGTTCAGCAAGCCGATCGGGGCCGTACGCGGCGCGCCGCTCGACGAGGGCCGCGACAGTTTCGTGATCGAGCGCGGCCAGACGCGCATGATCGGCGGATACCGCGTGACCTATTCGGGGCGCGAACGCACAGCCCGCAACAGGCCTGTGTACGTGCTGGATTTCGTCGATCCGAACGGGCGGGAATTCACGGTCAGGCCGGTCGTGTATAAAAGCGCTCAGGCCCAGTGGATTCAGCATCCCGACCACGAAATGTACCCGGACAAGGATGTCTTCGTCGCGGTGTCGCCGAGCGTGATGCAGGAGGATGTTAGCAGGGCGTCCAACGACGATCCTGTGGCGCAGCAGGGCGAACTCACGATTTCTCGCGGCGATTCCATGGTGGTGGGCGACGACGCCTTCGCCATAGAGTTCGTCAATTACCGGACGGACCTGGCCGATCTGCCCGATTCCACGGAGATCGGGGTGGCGGCCTTGCTGGACGTGACCCATCTCGAAACCGGCGAAACCCGCCGCTTGACGCCGGTCTACCTGATCATGCAGGACCGTACCCAGCAATACATTCAGAATCGCGTAAGCGACTGGGGCCTGACGGTCACGTTTACGGGGATGAACGTGGATACCGGCTCCATCCGCCTCTTTCTGGAAGGCGTTGCCGTAGCCCCCAACGACTGGCTCGTCGTGCAGGCCTACGAGAAGCCGTTCATCAACTTCCTCTGGTTCGGGTTCCTGCTTCTTACCTGCGGCTTCGGGTTCGCGGCGTACCGGCGCTATGCGGACAACCGCCACAGCGCGCAGCGGGCGGAGCGGACATCCGGGCAGGCTGATTAGGGGTTAGGGGTAGTGCGGGCGCGGAGCGTCCTTCGGGAGGCTGAGAGAGGTCGCTGGCCGCGTCATTTCTTGCCCGCGCGCCTCTGAACTTTGCAGAATTAATCAAAGCATCCCCTACAAATTCTCGATCGCCTCGGACGCCGCCTTGCGGCCTTGGGGAGTCAGCGCCAGCAGATCATTCTCGTCATCGTCATTCGTCCGCTGCACCAGTCCGTTCGACTGCGCCCTGCGGACGACCCGCCGCGCAAAATCCCGTTCCCAGGAGAGGTGTTCCTCGAGGTGCCCGACACGATGTTCTATGTCCGCCTCGGGAAGGCCCTCGTGGTTGAAGAGGTGGATGGCGAGCATCGTCTCGGCGAATTCCCACTTCTGCCGGATGCGCCGCTGCCGGCCCGCAAGGATGCCGTACCGGGGAGCGCCCAGCCAGACGGCCAGGAACACGACGCCCGACGCAGCGGCCATGGCCCCCGCAATGGATACGTCGAAAAGGCGGGCCATCTGAAACCCGCCCACGGCGGACGCCGCCCCGAGGGCCACGCTCAGCAGGATCATGTCGCGAAGCCGGTCCGTGAGCAGGTAGGCCGCTGCGGACGGCGCCACCATCATGGCTACGACCAGGATCGATCCCACGGCGTCGAACGCCGCCACCGCCGTGATGGACACGAAGGTCATCAGGCCGTAATGAATCAGCACCGGCCCGAAACCCAGCGCCGCCGCCAGCCCGGCGTCGAACGTGGCGATCTTCAGTTCCTTGTAGAAGAGGGTGATGAAGGCGACGTTCGCCAGCCCGACGGCGCTCATTATATACAGGGCGCGCGGTCCGATATCCCTGCCTCCCACGATCAGCCGGTCGAAGGGCGCAAAGGCCGGTTCGCCCAGCAGCACCGCGTCCGTGTCGAGGTGTACGTCCCCGGCAAAGCGGGCAATAAGAATAATGCCGATGCTGAACAGCACGGGAAACGTCAGCCCGATCGCGGCGTCTTCCCGGACCAGCCGGGTGGACATGAGCAGTTCGACCAGCATCACGGTGAGCACGCCCGTGGCCGCCGCAGCCAGAATCAGCAGGGGGGAATTGAGATTGTGGGTCAGAAAGAAGGCGATTACGATACCCGGCAGGATCGCATGGCTGATGGCGTCGCTCATCATGGCCATCTTGCGCAGCACGAGAAACGCGCCCGGCAGCGCGCATGCTGCGGCCACCACCACCGCAAGGAGTTGTATTTCAATCTCGCCCTGGGTCATGTTCGCTCCTCTTTCAGGGTTTCCACGTTTCGCAGGCCGGTGTCGGTGAGCGCCCACCCGCTCGCTGCGCGGCGGACCAGGCCGTCCTTTTCGAGGCGCCCCAGCAGGCGGTCCACCGGGACCTCTTTCGCGCGCATGGCCTGCACGGCCCCCTTCGGGTGGGGGCGAAGCGGATCGTTGTGTTGCATGCCGAGGGCGTACAGGTCCAGCAGCACGGTTTCCAGCTGGAAGCGTCCCGTGCTCCGGCGGGCCCGAAGGTGCCGCGCCGCCAGGCCGCGATTGGGCGCGAACAAGAGCGACAGCACCATGATCACGCCCATGCAGAGCACGATCAGCGGGCCGGTGGGCAGGCCGGTCCCGGTGCTGCTGAGCACCGCGCCGGTTACGCCAGCCGCCGCGCCGAACCCGGCGGACAGCAGCACCATCTTCCACAGCGTATCGGTCCATTGCCGCCCGGCGGCCGCAGGCGCCACGATCATGGCGCTCATCAGCACCACGCCGACGGTCTGCAACCCGATCACGATCGCCACGACGAGCAGCGCGGTCAGGAAAAGATCCACGCGGCGCATGGGCAGGCCCAGCGTGCGCCCGAACTCCGGGTCGAAGGCCAGCAGTTTCAATTCTTTCCAGAAGAGCGCCATCAGGAGGAGCGCCGCTCCTCCCGGAACCGCCATCGTAACGACGTCGCGCCGGACGAGCGAGGAGGCCTGCCCGAACAGGAACGTGTCGAGGCCGGCCTGCGCGGCCCCGGCCCGCTGCCGGATATAGGTCAGCAGCACCAGCCCGACGCCGAAGAACACGGACAGGGTCAGGGCGAGCATGCTGTCGTACTTGATCCGGGTGGTCCCGGTGACGGACATGATCCAGAGCGTCGCAAGCCAGCCCGCAAGCGCCGCCCCGATCATGAGCGCAAGGGGCGTCTTGCCGCCCGTCAGCAGAAACGCGATCGCTATGCCGGGCAAGGCTGCGTGGGAAATGGCGTCGCCCAGCAGGCTTTGCCCGCGCAATACGGCGTAGGTCCCCAGTCCGCCGCTTACGATACCCAGCACGGCGGAACCCAGCGCCACCATCCGCAGCGTATAGTCGCTGAACAGTTGCTCCATCGCGTTGTCCGGGGAATGTTTCGGGACGTGTCCTGGGGAGTTTTTGGGAATATTCCGGGAAATTTCCCGGGGAATGGCTACGGGGCGATTGCGTCGGAGAGCCCGGCGGCGTCCGCACTCCGCAGAAAGGCGATGCGTCCGCCGTACGCAAGGCGCAGGTTGTCCGGCGTAAACGCTTCGTCCACCGGACCGGAAGCGATCCGCCGCACATTCAGCAGCATCACATGATCGAAATACTCCGTGACGGTTTGCAGATCGTGATGCACGACCAGCAGCGTGCGCCCCCTTTCCCGGAGTTCGCGCAAGAGGTCGATAATGGCGCGTTCGGTGACGGCGTCGACCCCTTGCAACGGTTCGTCCATCAGGTAGATGCGGGCGTCCTGCACCAGTGCGCGCGCCAGAAAAACGCGCTGCTGCTGCCCGCCGGAGAGTTGCCGGATCTGCCGGTGGGCGAAATCTTCCATGCCCACCCTTCTCAAGGCTTCCCGGGCGCGTTCGCGTTCGCGTCTGCCCGGCCTGCGTATCCATCCCAGCTGCCCGTACCGCCCCATCATCACCACGTCGAGCACGCTGGTCGGGAAATCCCAATCGACGCTGCCCCGTTGCGGCACATAGGCGATGTCCTGCCGGCACGCCTCGTACGGCGATCCGAAGAAGCGGATGCGCCCTGCGGATATCTTCAGGAGATCCAGCAGGGCCTTGACGAAGGTGGTTTTCCCGGCGCCGTTCGGACCCACGACCGCCATGAGCACGCCGGAGGGCACGGTAAGGTCGATGTCCCACAGGACGGGCTTGTCCCGGTAGGCGACGGTCAGGTCGCGCACTTCTATGGCCGCAGGGTCGCTCACACGGGGTCCCCGGCAAGGGCCGCCGCGATGGTGTCGATATTTTCGCGGATCATGCCGAGGTAGGTGCCCGCCTGCGAATCGGGGTCTCCGAGGGCGTCGCCGTAGAGCGTCCCTCCGATCCCCACCTCGAAACCCCGCGACCGCACGGCTTCCTGCACGGCCTCTATGCCGCGCGGGGAAATGGAGGTTTCGACGAACATGGCCGGAATCCGGCGGGCGGCCACCATGTCGGCCAGTTGCTGCACATCCGCCGTGCCGGCTTCCGCTGCCGTGCTGATGCCTTGCAGGCCGTGCACCTCGAAGCCGTACGCTCTGCCGAAATATCCGAACGCGTCGTGCGACGTGACGATCACGCGGCGGTCCGCCGGAATCGTCGCGGTCCGTTCCCGCACGTACGCATGCGCGCGATCCATCTCCGCAAGGTAGTTGTCGAGCCGTTCGCGGTAGGTTTCCGCCCGAAGCGGATCGGCTTCCGCAAGGATTTCCTGTACGCGCCGGGCTGCATCCTGCCAGAGGGTCACGTCGAACCAGATATGGGGGTCGTAGTTGCCCTGAAACAGTTCCGAATCGATCAGGTCCTCCTCGGTAACGCTTTCTTCGGCCACGGCGAACACGGGGACGCCGCGCTCCCGCATCCGCTCGAACACGTCGCCCATTTTTCCTTCCAGATGCAAGCCGTTGTAGAGGATCACGTCGGCCCCGGCCAGGCGGTTCACGTCTCCGGCGCTTGCCTTGTACAGGTGCGGGTCCACGCCCGGCCCCATGAGGCCGGTCGCCGATACGTGGTCGCCGCCTATCTGCGCGGTCAGGTCCGCCAGCATGCCGGTGGTGGCGACGACGCCGAGGCGGTCCGGGAGGGCTGCGTCGTTGCCGTGCGTTTGGCCGCAGGAAGCGGCTACGCCGGCGGAAAGCAGCACCGCAAGGAAGAAGGGGTACGATCGCATGGGCGCATGCCGGTTGGTTAAGGAAGGAGGGCGGGGAATCGCCGGATCATATCATAGTATGCGGGGCCGCCACATACATTGCTTCGTCATTATCTTGCCAGCGCATTTCGCCAGCGCATTTCGCCAGCGCAGCCCTTTCAGCTTGTGCGTTTTGCAGACGTAATCAGACTACCCCTAAATATACTTTTAGTTTCGGCTAAATTTCAAGAAGAACCGTTTTGAGTAAAAAATATACTTTTTTTACTCCTTTTCTACACCTTTTTTATACCTTTTCTACTCAATTCGCGTGCGCGGGCCTCCGACTTCTCTCTTTTGGTCCGCCAAGAACATGGGAAGGATTGGGGAATTAAAAGACGGGATTAAAGACCTTCCACCGCTTCGCTCCGGCGCCCCCCGACCCCGCCGATCCGCCACCATGCGCAAGTCCCAAGAGGATAAGGATACCCAAGGCTTCGACGGGCGCCTGATGCGCCGCATCGTGCGCTATCTGGCGCCCTACAAGTGGTGGGTGCTGGCGGCGTTCGTGCTGACGGCGGGCGCTTCTTTTCTGGGGCCGCTCCGCCCCAGGCTGGTGCAGGAGGCCATCGACGGGTATATCGTGCCGGGGGACCTCGAAGGGTTGCAGGGGATCATTCTGATTCTGGTGGGCGCGCTGGTCGGCGAGGGCGTTTTTTCGCTCATGCAGGGGTATCTGACGCAGTGGATCGGGCAGAATGCGATCTACGATCTGCGCACCAAAGTTTTTCGCCATATCCAGCGGCAGCCGCTTCGTTTCTTCGACCGCACGCCCGTGGGCCGGTTGATCACGCGGGCGACGAGCGACGTGGAGGCGCTCAGCGACGTGTTGTCGGCAGGCGTGGTGGTGATTATGGGCAATCTGTTCCGGATCGCCTTCATCCTGTATTTCATGTTCTCCCTGAACTGGGTGCTGGCGCTGGTTGTGCTGGCCGTGATGCCCGTCATGACGTACGGGGTCTTCCAGTTTCGCCGCAAGGTGCGCGTGCAGTACAGGGAGACGCGCAAGCAGGTGGCCCGGCTCAATTCGTTCCTGCAGGAGCACATTTCGGGGATGCACATCGTGCAGGCGTTCAACCGGGAACGGGAGGAAATGAAGCGGTTCAGCGGCATCAATCACGAGCACCGCGCCGCGCAGATCAAGACCATTTTCTACTTTGCGCTTTTCTGGCCGATGGTGGATATCGTGGCGTCCACGGCGCTGGGTCTGGTGATCTGGTTCGGGGGGTTGCAGGCCATGGCGGGGACGCTCACGATCGGCGTGCTCATTGCCTTTATCCAGTTTTCCCGGCAGTTTTTCGAGCCCATTCGCAATCTTTCGGATCAGTACAACACGTTGCAGAGCGCGATGGCTGGGGCGGAACGCATTTTCGGGCTGCTCGACGAGGACGCCTCGCTGGTCGAGAAAACGACGCCGCTGGTGCTGGACCGCGTGCAGGGCCGCATCGAGTTCCGGAATGTCTGGTTTTCGTATCGTCCCGAAGAGGAGGACGGCGACCGGGAAACCGACTGGATTCTGCGCGACGTGTCGTTTGTGGTGGAGCCGGGGCAGCAGGTGGCCATTGTGGGGGCGACGGGGGCCGGGAAGACGACGATCATCAATACGCTTCTGCGTTTCTACGATATCCAGCGGGGGGGTATTTTCATCGACGGGATCGATATCCGGGACCTGCGGCTGGCCGAACTGCGCCGCCGCGTGGGCCTGGTCTTGCAGGACGTGTTTCTGTTTTCCGGGTCGATCGCCCACAACCTGACGCTGGAAGATCCGGACATTACCGAGGCGGACATGCGGCGGGCTTCCGAACTGGTGGGTGCCGACGCGTTCATCCGCAAACTGCCCGACGGGTACGGACAGGACGTGCGCGAACGGGGCGCTTCGCTTTCGCATGGACAGCGGCAGTTGCTTTCGTTCGTGCGGGCCCTCGTGTACGATCCGGAGTTTCTGGTGCTGGACGAGGCGACGTCTAGCGTGGACACGGAAACCGAACGCCTCATCGAGCAGGCCCTGGAGAAGTTGATGGCGGGCCGTACGTCCCTTGTGGTGGCGCACCGGCTGTCCACCATCCAGCATTCGGATCGGATCCTTGTCATGCACAAGGGCCGGATCCGGGAGCAGGGCGCTCACCAGGAATTGCTGGCGATGGACGGTCTGTACCGCCGGTTGTACGAATTGCAATACGCAGAACAGGAAGGGCAGCAGGCCGCCTGAGGTGTTTACAATCCACTTTTCGATCCGATTTCCCCGCGCCATTCACCTGATACACCGCACGCCATGACCGCCTATTACGAATCGCACCACCTGTCCCGCTTTGGCGATATCGGGAAGGGGAACAAGGAGTTGGCCGATCTTTTCTTTGCCTGGTACGGGAAGGTGTTCGAGGAGGGCGCTCTGACGGTGCGCGAAAAGGCGCTGATTGCGCTGGCTGTGGCGCATACCGTACAGTGTCCTTATTGTATCGACGCCTACACGGACGAGTGTCTCGGGAAGGGGGCGGACCTCGAGCAGATGACCGAGGCGGTGCATGTGGCCTCGGCGATCCGGGGCGGGGCTTCGCTGGTGCACGGCGTACAGATGCTGGAGCAAGCCGAAGCACAAACTATGTGAACCATTTCTTGTGCCGGTTCGTAGGCCGGGTGTCTATTCGTTCTGCGGGACGGTTTTTCGCATATGGAAGTATCCACTGAATTCATCGCTTTGGAGCAGCTCCCCGGGGGGGACGGCAGTGCGCTCGAACTCGAAGGGCCGAGGGTGACCACCAGTCTCCGGTACCGGCGCGAACCGCTGGCCCGGCCGGAGGAGCAGTTGCGCGTGCTGAATGCGCTCGAAATCGAGGCGGGCCCCTCGAAAACGGGGGATTTCGACAGGGATCTGGCCGTTTCGGGGTGGGGGCGTCTGGCGCCTGCGCAGCTGGACGTGTTCCAGATCAATGTGGGCAAGCTGTGCAACATGACCTGCCGGCATTGCCATGTCGATTCGGGGCCGGACCGGACGGAGGAGAACATGGACCGGGAAACGGTGGACGCCTGTCTGCGGGCGATCGACCTGTCCGGCGCGCACACGGTCGATCTGACGGGCGGGGCGCCGGAGCTGAATCCTCATTTCAGGTATCTGGTGGAGGAGTGCGTTCGGCGGGGCAAGCATGTCATCGACCGGTGTAACCTGACCATTCTGATGACGCGCCGCTTTGCCGATCTGCCGGAGTGGATGGCCGAGCGGGGGGTGGAGGTGGTGTGTTCGCTGCCGCATTACCGGCAGTCGGGCACGGACGCGCAGCGGGGGGAGGGGGCGTACGAACGGAGCATTGCCGCGATCCGCAAGCTGAATGCGGCGGGATACGGCCGGGGGGATGCGGACCGGATATTGACGCTGGTGACGAATCCGGTCGGGGCGTTTCTTGCGGCCAGCCAGCAGTCGCTCGAAAGGGAATGGAAGGAGGCGCTGGCGCGGAATCACGGGATTGCGTTCGATCGCCTGATTGCGCTTAACAATATGCCGATGTCCCGGTATCTCGAATGGCTGGCGGGCAAGGGGCTTGTCGAGGAATATATGCACCGGATCGTGCAGGCCTTCAATCCGGCGGCCATTCCGGGGTTGATGTGCCGCAATACGTTGTCGGTGTCCTGGGACGGGTATCTGTACGATTGCGATTTCAACCAGCAGCTCGATATGCGGCTCGATCTGCCCGGCGGGCTGCGTCCGCATGTACGGGATTTCGATCTGGAGGCGTGGCGCCGGCATGCGGTGCGGACGGCGCGGCATTGTTACGGATGCACGGCAGGGGCGGGGAGTTCGTGTGGCGGGCAGATGGTGTAGGGGGGTGGGGGGGAATCGGAACAAGGCTGTAACATTACACCTTACATTCCGACGAAATTTGTCCAATCAATCCGGACCACCTCTGTCTTAACGAAAAACCGCCAAATCTCGGCCTGATGGGAGTAGGGTGTGTACTCGTGCGGTTTATTAGCATTAATCTGAAGTAGGAGCGCTATTTCCATGTACCGCTCCGGATAGCAGTTCAATCACGTCCGGATCGTCCCACTCCTGACTTCTCGCCCAGTCCAGAGGCGTTTTTCCTTCGTCGTCTTTTGCGTGTACGTCGGCGCCCGCTTCGATCAAAGTGCGGACAACTTCCTCGAAGCTTCTGTTGGCTGCCCAATGCAGAGGCGTTTTTCCCTCGTCGTCTTTTGCATGTATGTCTGCTCCTGCTTCGATTAGAAGGCAGACAGATTCCGCATCGGCGCTCTGAACCGCTTCGTGCAGAGGCGTTTTTCCCTTGCCGTCTTTTGCATGTACGTCGGCGCTTGCTTCAATCAGAGGGCGGGTGGCGCGTTCATCGCATACCCAGTGCAGAGGCGTTTGGCCCTCGCCGTCTTTTGCGTGTATGTCGGCGCCTGCTTCGATAAGAGTGCGGATAGCGTCTCCGCCTTCTTCCCATGCCATTCCGATTTCCCATATGATATTGCCCCCCCAAGCCATTTGGTGCAGAGGCGTTTGGCCCTCGTCGTCTTTTGCGTTTACGTCGGCGCCCGCTTCGATAAAAACGCGGAGGACAGATTTATCCCCGGCGTTATGAGCCGCTTGGTACAGAGGCGTTTGGCCCTTGTTGTCTTTCGCATGTACGTCTGCGCCTGCTTCGATCAAAGCGCGGATAGTTTCCTCCCCGGCGTTCTGAGCCGCTTCGTGCAGAGGTGTTTGGTCCCCGTTTGTTTTTACATGTACGTCTGCGCCCGCTTCGATCAGAATACGGACAACTTCCGCTCGGTTCGCCCAGGCCGCCGTGTGCAGAGGCGTTCGGGCCCAATTGTCTTTCGCATGTACGTCTGCGCCCGCCTCGATAAGGATGCGGATAGATTCTGCATCGACAGTCCCAGCCAAGACATGCAGAGGCGTTTTTCCTCCGTCGTCTTTTGCATGTATGTCTGCTCCTGCTTCGATCAGGATGCGGATAGATTCTGCATCGACGCTATTATGCATCCCATGCAGAGGCGTTCGGCCCCAATTGTCTTTCGCATGTACGTCGGCGCCCGTTTCGATCAGAATACGGATGGATTCCGTGTGGGCACTCCAGGCCGCTTTGTGCAGAGGCGTTTGGCCCCCGTTTGTTTTTGCGTGTACGTCCGCCCCCGCTTCGATCAGAACGCGGATAATTTCCGCCTCGTTCATTGAGGCTGCTTGGTGCAAAGGCGTTTGGCCCTCGTCGTCTTTTGCATGTGCGTCGGCGCCCGCTTCGATAAGAACGAGGATGGATTCCACGTCACTTCCCAAAGCTGCCCGATGCAGAGACGTTCGGTTCTCGTTGTCTTTTGCATGTACATTGGCGCCTGCCTCGATAAGAACGCGGATAGTGTCTTCATTGGCCCCCCATGCACGGTGGGAATCCCGTGAACTAAGATGCAAAGGGTTATTCCATGCTGTGTCTCCTCTGAACGCTTGGTGCAGAGGCGTTTGGTCCTTTTCGTCTTTTTCGTGTACGTCCGCGCCCGCTTCGATAAGAATGCGGATGGCTTCCAGATTCCTTCCCAAAACCGCCCAGTGCAGAGGCGTTTCGTCGCGGACGTTTTTTTCGTTTACGTCGGCGCCTGCGTCGATCAGGGCGTGAACAGATTCCGTGTCCTTAATAGCTGCCTGGTGCAGACTCGTTTCCCTGATTATTCTCATGGTTTTCGATAGGCTTCGTAAGCGGACCCATGTGCCTTGGTGCGTTCTTGCGGGCAGCGGGGTTCAGGGGCTGGGCCCTGATTCCACTCACCTGGAAGTCATCTATGAGGCAAGCCAGCGTATCCTCCAAGGTACTGAATCGGTGGGTTTCCTCGGCCTCCGATTCGGGTTTTTTCCCCCCCGCCATCTGCATTCCAAACGCAACCCGCAACCCCTCCCCCCGTACACACGATATACCCCCAGTACTGTCCCAACGAAAAACCGCCAACCCCCGGCCCCGGTCTGTCGCACCCGTTACCGGTTCCCGGCAGCCCGGCAAGACGATCCCGATTCGGATCGCCTTTCGTATATATTATATAGAGTCCTTCCGGCGCAGAACCGAAGTCCGCCAAAACGCTATGCAACCCATCATCGAAGTCGAAGGAATCCGCAAGACCTACGGGGAAACCGTGGCGGTTGACGACGTGTCGTTTTCCGTACAGCCGGGCGAAATCTTCGGGATCATCGGACCGAACGGCGCCGGCAAGACGACGACGGTCGAGAGCGTCATCGGCCTGCGCAAGCCGGATCGGGGCCGGATATCGGTGCTGGGGCTGGACCCCGTCAGGGAGCGGGCTGCGCTGGCGCAACGTATCGGCGTACAACTGCAGGCCGCAGCCCTCGCCGAACGCATGAAAGTGTGGGAGGCGCTGGACCTGTTCTCCTCCTTGTACGCGCATACCGTCCCCTACGAGCCGCTCCTAAAACAATGGGGGCTGGCCGACAAGCGCAATGCGGCCTTCGGAAACCTTTCCGGCGGTCAGAAGCAACGACTGTTTATCGCCTTGGCGCTGGTCAACGATCCGGACGTCGTGTTTCTGGACGAACTGACCAGCGGATTGGACCCGCAAGCCCGCCGGGCCACCTGGGAACTGGTCCGGACGATCCGGGCACAGGGCAAAACAGTGGTGCTCGTTACCCACTTCATGGATGAAGCCGAGCACCTGTGCGACCGCATCGCAATCGTCGATCGGGGCAAAATCATTGCGCTGGACACGCCGGCCGGGTTAGTGAAAGCATTGGATGAGGAAAGGCGTATCGTGTTCGAGGTGGAGCCGGAATTCGACCTGTCGCCGCTGCAATCTCTCCCGCAGGTAAAGGAAGTGACGCGCAGCGGTCGCCAGGCGATCGTTTCCGGCGACACGGACGGACTGCTTGCCGCAGTGGTCGCCCGGCTGGAAGAAGAGCGCATTCCGTTCCGGAGCCTGCGCACGGAACAGGCCGATCTGGAGGATGTCTTCCTGCGGCTTACCGGGCGGGCGATTCGGGATTCATGACGACCGCGCGCCGCATAGCACAGCACACAGGAGAACGATCGCCGGGACGCGAATGCCCGATTCGCTTATCGCAGATCGGCAGCCATTTTCGCGTCCGTAACGGGAAAGCCGCATGACGACAACCACTCCACAGATTCGGCCCGCAACAGGAAGCGTTTTTGCTCCTTTCCTGCGCTCCTATGGCAAACTCACTGTCGTAAAGACGAAGCTGTTCCTGCGCGAGCCGATCGCGCTGTTCTTCAATTTGTGCTTCCCGGTCCTGGTGCTGGTGCTCTTCGGCTTCATATGGGGGAACGAACCGGGTGGCTATTTCAACCCGGGGTTCGGTTATATCGACATGATGACGCCGGCGTTGATCGGGCTGATTATCGCCACGGTCGCTTTCATGACGATTCCCGTGGCCACGGCGAGCGACAGGGAACAGAAGCTCCTGCGGCGCTATCAGGTCACGCCCATGCGTCCGATCGTCTATTTCACCGCGGACGTGAGCGTGTACTTCGGGGTGGCGCTGGTGGGCGCGGCGTTGTTGATCCTGGTGGCGAAACTGTTCTTCGGGCTGCGCTTCGATGGCAACTGGGCTGTCGTGCTGGCCGGCTTTACCCTGAGCCTTCTGGCGTTTATCTCGCTTGGATACATCATCGCCAGCCTGGCGCCCACCAGTAAACTGGCTCAGATAGCCGGAATGGTGGCGTTCTTCCCGATGATGTTTCTTTCCGGCATGACCATCCCTCTGATGGCTATGCCGCCGGGCGTCCAGGAGGTTGCAAACTGGCTGCCCCTGACCCATGTGGTGCATTTGTTGCAGGATATATGGCTCGACGGCGCCTGGAACAGCCTGTCCGGCCTGATCCTTCTGGGCGTACTGGCCGTCGGCACAGCGGTCTCTACGGCAACCTTTCGTTGGGAGTAGGGGGGTGTGGTTGTTCAACGAACCTCGCTACTCATACCCAAAATATCCGACGGCTTGCAGCCCAGGTGTTTACGACAAGCCCGATAGAAAGTGCGGTAAGAGCCGAATCCGACCTTGTATGCCAGTTCCGCCATATAATAGCCATTATTATTATCGAGTATGCGCCGGGCCACTTGGATACGCGCCCATTCTATGTATTTTCCAGGTGTTCTCCGTACATTGCCGCGTAACGCAACTTCGCCTGCAAATCGTTCATGGAATGCATGCGTCCGAATGCGGCATTTCGTAATTACCTGCCGTACGGACAGGGAGGGCGATAATAGATTTTCATGGATATAATCGAGCGCGAGCAGGATATCAACCTTTTCTGCATGCGCTGCATCCGTTTTAAGGAATTCTTTGTAAGCTTTTCCTATTATGAGATCTTCCAGTGATTCTCTATCATTTTTTTGCGAATCCCAAACTTGGGTGTTGTCAAGGCGAGTGAAATATTTCGGGATCATAACGACGCGAATTTGGCACTAAATAACTGAGGTGGAGGGTTGTTAGCTTTACATGCCTTTAGCGCCCAATCATCGCTTCCAGCTGCTTTATGCCAGAGCCGATGTCGGCTTTCGCCCTTGATCTGTTGTCCTGGAGTTCTTCCAAAGGAATCTCGTTATCGGGCTGGTTCTTTGAAGCTTGATCCATTTTGTGCGCTGGGCGTCCGAGGTAATACTCGGCGTTGTCTACGGCCTTGTTTGCTACATCTCCGACCTTTTCGCTTGTCCAGTAGCCGTCCAACACTTCAAGGGCGCGGGCAACCTCCTCGGCATGCGGAGAGTTTGTTTCGACCAAAGCCTGTGTATGGTATGCTATCTGCGGCTTGATGGCCTCAAGGTTTTCACTCTCTAACAATGCGCTTAAAGCCGCATGGGACACCAACTGGGGTATGACTGTGCGCACGATCGGGTTCTGCGTATGCTCCGCCACGATCTTGTCAGCCTCTTTGCTCAGATCTTCGGCAGTTATGTCTCCTGCGTGATACTGTTTTGCCAGTTCGCGCATCTTCGTTCCCGCGTCGTTGATAGCGTTGGCTATCTCCGCTCCTTGCGGCTGATAACCTTCACTATCTTTGACAACCATAGCCGAACTGAACGAAGCATCTGTGCTTCCAACCGAAGCCGGAGACATAGAGTCCGTTCCGGTACCACATCCTGCAAACAGGATCAGAGCCACAATGGCGCTAAGCTTCCTGATTGTTTTCATGGCTATTTTCGTTTGG
The DNA here is from genome assembly GCA_951812345.1 of Rhodothermales bacterium. GTDB lineage: Bacteria > Bacteroidota > Rhodothermia > Rhodothermales > VXPQ01 > VXPQ01. Next base: position 2,706,288 of record OX638295.1, on the reverse strand, counting down.
TTTCGGGTTGGGTTGGGATTAACCGGATGGGCCGGTCTCATAAAAATAGACCCATTGATTGGGACCATCCTCGCACTCCCACGAGTAGCTGACAGTACCATCTTCATTACCGTAACCGCGAATGGAGCATCCGTCCCGCAAGGCCAGTCCTATAGCAATCATGACCACTACGGCGGCGGTAGCGGCAGACAGCACTGCCCAGCGCCGACGGACGAGACGAAGCAGCGGTCGCGCCTGGATTCTCCCTTTCTGGCTTGCACGAGACCTGGCCCGGACATGGGCGCTGAGAAACGCTCCTGTCCGGTCGCGTCGATCTGCATCGATGCCGGGCCAACTGGAATCGTTCCGGACGGTTTCCCAGGTCGCTGCGAGTTCGGAACGTTCGTCTTCTTCGAGCGGCTCGAGGGCGTCCCGAACCGGGTCGGAGGGTGAGGGCTTGTGTGCTGTCATAGCATGTATTCGTTTAATCCATAGGCCCGGATCTTGCCGCGAAGAAACCGAAGTCCTTCCACCAGATGGTTGTTGACGGTCTTGCCGGAGATTGCCAGCACGTCGGCTATCTCCTGGTGGGACAGGCATTCGACACGGCTCAACTGAAACACTTCCCGGCGGCGTGGCGGCATCTCCGAGATCCACCGCTGGATGAGCCGATCCAGCTCCTGCCCGATGTAGCCCGATTCAGGTGTTTCACGCAAGGGCGGTTCCCGATCCAACGCCACCTCGCTCCGGATGCGCCTCGTGCGATGCGCCTTATAGGCCAGGTTCCTCACAACCCGAAACAGCCAGGCTTTGATCGATTGCTCGGGATCGAGCTCCGCCCGTTTATGCCAGAGCTTGAGAAACGCTTCCTGTACGATATCGTAGATCATGTCCTCGTCTCGCGTCAACATCCAGGCATAGCGCAGCAGGGGCTCGGACAACGCCTGATAGAGCGCATCGAAGGCGTCGGCGTTCGAGTGTCGCAGAGCCAGCAGCCATTGCTTTTGATGCTGGTCGAACGGTATTTCTCCCCTCGGCAACGTGTCGTTCCGCGTCAATGACCGTTCATCCATGTTGTGTATGCACGTGTTTTGTTATCAAGCAGGTACGTCTCATACGTGCCACCGGAGCCCGAACCAATCCACGGAAAGCTCGCATGTATAATCCACAAGAGGCCCGTAGTACCTATTCCCGACAGGAAAAAGAACCGCTTCACCTGCGGATCGTTCGGCGCGCGGCCCTGTTGAAGCGGCTTTTCCGAGATTATTTCGGCGTTGAATCCGGGAATACAAAGCGGGAAATTATATAAGAAAGTGCCGGAACGGGGAAACGAGAATATCCGGGAAGATGCGGAATGGACTACAAAGACAAAGGCCCCGCAGGACGAACCAGCGGGGCCTTCTTCTTTCGATGACGGATCAGGAACTATTGGGACATCTCCTTCACAGCCGTACTGATAACGTGGCGGGCCCCTTCAGGCATATGCTCACGTTCATCGGTTGATACCAGCCATGCTTCAGCGTTCGCAACCGTTTCTTCAGAAGCCTTGTCGATCTTCTCATCCGTCCAGTGGCTTTCGAGCGCCTCCAAAGCCTCGGAGATTGCATCTGCATGAGGCGAACGGTACGTAATGAGTATGTCGGTGTGCCAGGCTATAGCATCCGGATCGGCGTTCTCATCCTGCATGAGGTAACGAAGCGCGTTATGGGATACTTCCTGAGCAGCCGAAGGATAGAACGCTTCTTTTTTGGCAGAGGCGATAATATCCCGTGCCTGCTCATCGAACTCATCCGACGAGATAACGCCAGTTTTGTAGTTCTGAATCATGCCGAAAAGCGGTTCAGCCACAACCTCGAAGTATCTCTCGGCGTCGGCCTTGGTATCGCCGTCAGGCACTACATAAGACCCGGGAGCCGAGTATGTGATCACCATCGGCTCACTTATCCTGAAAGAGGTCTGCGTGGCTTCTTGCGTGGTTGCCTCCTGACATCCGGTAGCGAAAGCCAGAACAGCTATTGCAAGGATAGCAAATTGGAGTTTCATTTTGTTCACCTCGTTTGTTTTGTGTTAGGCGAATACCTATTTATAAAACAGGTATTCTTAACAACTTCCTTGAGGCCCATAGCCGGACCACACCTGCTCACCGTCACAGTACACACGGAAGAATGAACTTTCGCTGCTTTCGTAGTTCCAGCCATAGGCCACACAGCCGTTTCCGTAGCTGTACGAGCAGTCCGGCGGTTTGGCTTCAGCGACAAGAGGAATGCCCATAAACAGGACTGTAGTCAGTATGAGGAAAAACCGTTTCATTGTCGTTCTCCGTGTTAGTGATACATCCCCGAGAAAAAGGAGTATGTGCTATAGCCCCGCCTTCCGGAACTTTCGTATATAATTCCCTTAGTTATCAAGCATCGCTTCCAGCTGTTTTACGCCGGAGCCGATGTCGGCTTTCGCCCTTGATCTGTTGTCCTGGAGTTCTTCCAGGGGAACCTCGTTATCGGGCTGGTCCTTTGACGCTTGATCCATTTTGTGCGCTGGCCGTGTGAGGTAGTACTCAGCATTGTCCACGGCCTTGTTCGCCGCAGTCTCGATCTTTTCGCTTGTCCAATAGCCGTCCAGCACTTCAAGCGCTCGGGCAATGTCCTCGGCATGCGGCGAGTTGGTGTTGGCCAACGCTTGCGTATGGTGCGCTATCTGCGGCTTGATGGTCTCAGGGTTTTCGCTCTCTAACAATGCGCTTAAAGCCGCATGAGACACCAACTGGGGTATGACTGTGCGCACGATCGGGTTCTGCGTATGCTCCGCCACGATCTTGTCAGCCTCTTTGCTCAGATCTTCGGCAGTTATGTCTCCTGCGTGGTACTGTTTTGTCAGCTCACGCATTCTTGTTCCTGCCTCATTCATGGCGTTGGAGATTTCTGCTCCCTGGGGTTCGTACCCCTGACTGTCCTCCGCTTTCACGACCATGGCCGAACTGAACGAAACATCTGTACTTCCAACCGAAGCCGGAGACATAGAGTCCGTTGCGGCGCCGCATCCTGCAAACAGGATTAGAGCCAGAATGGCGGTAAGGTTCCTGATTGTTTTCATGGCTATTTCCGTTTGGTTTCGGGTTGGGTTGGGATTAACAAGCTGGGCCGGTCTCATAAAAATAGACCCATTGATTGGGACCATCCTCGCACTCCCACGAATAGCTGGCAGTACCATCTCCACTATTGTAACCGCGAACGGTACATCCGTATCCCGACCATGCACAGTCAGGTTCCCTTGCTGCATCGGCGGTATATGGAAAAATCATACAAATGGCAACCACCAATGTGGCGAAAATCCGTTTACTCATGTTTTCCTCTGTTGGGGGTTTGTGATACATCCCTGAGGAACGTATTGCCTCAGGACTTCGACGCATATAGTAAAGGCACCGGCATGAAAAATCAAATTGTCCAGTCCAAAGAAGGTATGTATTGGATATATTACGATTTAGGAGTTATTGACAACTATTTATAAGAAATTACATATAATATTTTATTATGACTTAGGAGTTATTGACAACTATTCACAAGAAATATGTATCAGATTTTACTACGATTTAGGAGTTATTGACAACTTTTTACAAGAAAGTATGTATCGGATATTGTTGCGATTTAGGAGTTATTGACATACGTGATCCTCAAAAATCGGACGATCCGGACAGAGGACAAGACGGTGGTGATCGTTACCCACTTCATGGATAAAGCCGAGTACCTGTGCGACCGCGATGGTTATGCCGCCGGGTGTCCAGGGGTTTGCCAACTGGCTGCCCCTGATCCATGTCGTGCATCTGTTGCAGGATATATGACTTGACGGCGCCTGGAACAGCCTGTCCGGTCTGATTCTGCTGGGCGTGCTGGCAGCCAGCACAGCAGTCTCTACGGCAACCTTCCGCGGGGAGTAGGGGGGGCGGCGAATCTTGAGTGGAAACGGATGCGCTGTCTCCTCTATAGCCCGCCTGCCACCGTTTATTTCAACTTGAAAGTGATCGGAAGCGACATCCGTACCGGGACGGCCTTGCCGCGTTGCTTGCCGGGTGTAAACTTTGTCTCGCTCACGACGCGTATGGCTTCCTCGTCACACCCGGCGCCAATGCCATAGCCCGGCTTTACCACCACATCCTGTACGTTGCCCTGTTCGTTGACGACGAACTCCACGGTTACGCGCCCTTCCACGCCGGCCTTGCGGGCGATCTCAGGATATTTCACCCTGCTGACTAAAGCGGCATAGCCCTCGACCAACTCGGGCATTTGCTCCACGATCAGGAAAATTTCAGGCTCTTCTTCCTCTTCCTTATCCGGTGCAGGGGGCGGAGGCAGGGCAGCCGCAGGGGCGTCGAGATCCAGCGAAGCATCGAGGTCAAGGATATCGTCCTCCAGAATCTCGTCGTTCGGCACCTCTATGGGGACAGGCGGCTTGGGCGGCGGCGGAGGTTGCTCAATCTGCTCCGTTTGCTGGATTTCCTCCATGGTGATCTGCTCCTGTTCCGGAAGCACAATCTCGAAATCGCTCTTGTTGGACCAGTCGGCGCGGAAGGCAACGATGAGAATGCCCAGCGTGACGATCAGGCCCGTCTGCATATAAAGCGTGTACTTGTTCTTCAGGTTGAACTTGTCTTCCTTGTGCAAAGCCATATCGCTGCTCCGGATAGTTAGGGATACGGATCAAGGTATTAAAAAAATCAGGACATTATATATCAAAGTTGCAAGGGTGACTATTTCCGGGGTTTTTGCCGGACCGGAAACCCTTCCATGTTGGCGCACAAACATCTGTTGCGCTGGCGGTTCTCGACAATCTTCGGCTCGAAACAGCCGTTGCCCTGGCCCGAAGGATCGTGCGGCGGATAACCGGGACGGTCCGCCGTCCCCTCCTTTAGAACCGCCTCCGGCATATGCTTTCCTGTCGTCCCGGACAGGCCCCTTTCTCCCGAAACCTTGCATTCAGCCGATTTCCAACCCGGTTTTCTGTCCCCGATGGCGAGATGCGCGTGGATGTGCGGCTCGCCCGGGAGACTGTCTGGCTGACGCAGCGGCAGACTTAATCAGACGGTTTTTTCTTTCAATCAGTCGATGGTTGGCTTTCAATCAGTCGGATGTTGACTTTCAATTGGTCGGCAAATATCTTTCAAATAGTCGGAGAACATTTTTCAAATAGTCGCTCATCCGAAACTGCCGCATGTATCCTCGCTTCGTCAAACAGCTGATCAGAGAGGCTCTGGCCGATACCAGAGTGGTGCTGCTCTGCGGCCCCCGACAATCGGGAAAGACCACACTGGCGCGGCAGATCGCGGGCGAGGCCATTCCCTTCGTTACTCTCGATGACGCCACGACCCTCGACGCCGCCATGGCCGACCCCGTCGGCTTCGTGCGCGAGCTCGACAGAGCAATCATCGACGAGATACAACGTGCGCCGAACATCATCCTGGCGATCAAGGCTGCCGTGGACGCCGACCCGCGCCCCGGACGGTTCCTGCTCACCGGGTCTGCCAACTTGCTGACGCTTCCGCGCGTTGCGGATTCACTCGCCGGTCGCATGGGAATTACCCGTTTGCTGCCATTGGCCCAGGCAGAGTTGCGCGGCGCGCGGCCGCTCTTCTTCGACCAGGTGTTTGCGGGGGAGACCCCGACATGCGGAACCGCGGTTGTCGGCGATGACCTTGTGGAGATCGTTCTCGCGGGCGGCTATCCCGAGGCGCTGACCCGTTCCGGATGGCGACGACGGCAAGATTGGCACCTGGATTATATCGAGGCGATCATTCAACGCGATGTCCGTGACATTGCCCGGATAGAACAACTGAGCGCGATGCCGCAGTTACTGCGCATTCTCGCCGAGCATTCCGGGCAACTCGTCAACTACTCCGGATTCGGCGCACCGCTCACTATGAACCATGTTACCACGCGCAAATATATAGGAATCCTGGAAAACCTGTTTCTCGTGCACGCCCTGCCGCCCTGGTACGCCAGCGCTCTCAAGCGCATGACGAAGTCCCCGAAACTGCATTTCCTCGATGCCGGATTGCTGGCGGCGCTTAGAGGTATCACGCCGGATCGCCTGCGCCGCGACCGGACGCCATTTGGAGCGATACTGGAGACCTTCGTGTTCGGCGAACTTCTCAAGCTCGCGAGTTGGTCCGAGGACCGGTATACATTCTCCCACTTCCGCAGCAAGGAGCGCAATGAGGTCGATATCGTGATCGAAGACGGGCGCGGGCGGATTGTCGGCATCGAGGTGAAGGCGTCGGCAACGGTCTCCAGAAAAGATTTTTCCGGCATGCGCCGCCTTGCGAATGCTTGCGGCGACCGATTCGCGCTCGGCCTGGTTTTGTACGACCACGAGCAGGCCGTCCCGTTTGGCGAGCGAATGGTTGCCGCACCGATTTCGACGCTGTGGTCGTCGATTCGAGGCCATCGGTAGTTTCCTGTCAAGCGATTGAATATCGGCTCGAAGGATTCCGATCTCCCCGAGTCTATGTCTTTGTGGATGCACACGGGCATCCCCTCCATGTTGGGAAGAGCGTGAACCTGCGGCGGCGCGTTCGGGGCTCAACGCCTGTCACGGAACCCCGTCACCGTCAGCCGGGTCTTTGATTCCCATGCTCAAGAACTCAGATATCGTCGCGGCCCACGAACGGATCCGGTCCGGGGTGGCGCGGACCACCTGCCCGCAATCCTTCGCCCTTGAGGCACGCGCCGACGGCCGGTTTTATCTCAAAACCGAGTTCCGGCAGCGCACCGGATCGTTCAAGGATCGGGGATCGCTCAACAAGCTTCAGCGTCTCGGCCCGACCGCCCGCGAGGGTGGTGTCGTTGCGGCCAGCGCCGGGAATCACGCCCAGGCCCTCGCGTATCACGCCTCCCGGCTGGGGATCGCGTGTACGATCGTGATGCCCACCCATGCGCCCCTCATCAAGATCGCCCACACGCGCGGCTATGGCGCCCGCGTGATTCAGACCGGCGAAACCCTCTCCGACGGGATGGCGCTCGTCGACCGCCTGGCCCGAGAGGAGGGACTCACGCCCGTCCACGCCTTCGACGACCTTGATGTGATGGCTGGCCAGGGGACGATCGGGCTGGAGATCCTCGAACAGGTGCCCGACCTCACGACGGTCATCGTCCCTGTCGGAGGGGGCGGGATGATTTCCGGTATCGCGACGGTGGTGAAGGCGCAGCGCCCCAATGTGCGCGTGATCGGCGTGGAGGCCGCAGCCTCACCGGGGGCCCGGGAGTCGCTGGCTGCCGGAAAACCCGTACGCCTGGAGAACTCCAACACGCTCGCGGACGGCATCGCCGTGAAGCGGATCGGCGACCTCACATTCCCTCACCTGGCGACGCTCGTGGACGACATCGTCCTCATCGACGAGGAACAGATCACCCGTGCGATCTTCTTCCTCCTCGAATCCGAGAAGTTCGTCGTAGAAGGCGGTGGAGCGGTGTCCGTGGCCGCCGTCCTCGAGGGAAAGGTCGAACTCGGCTCCTCCGATGTCACCGTCTGCATCCTCTCGGGCGGCAACATCGACATGAACCTCGTATCGCGGGTCATCGACCGTGCACTCTGGGCCGACGGCCGGCTCGCGCGTCTCGCTGTCGTCGTTCGCGACCGCCCCGGCTACCTCAGCGAGGTGACGGCCCTCGTTGCGATCGAGGGTGCGAACGTTCTCCACATCGAACACACGCGCCTTCGGGGATATCTCCGTGGGGAAGGTGGGGATCGAACTCACGATCGAGACGCGCGGCCACGACCATATCGCGACGATTGTGGCCAGGTTCCGCGAACTCGGGCACCGGGTGGAAGAGCTGGCCTGACGCGTCCCTAGGGCGACAAGCGTAATGCCGTCCGCCACCGGAAACGGCACGCCTTCCCGGGCCTTTGCCGGGAACAACGGGTCGCCTTCTTCTTCAATCAGTGGGGAGGCCGTACTCCCAGGGCTGGCGGCAACACTCTTGACGGCTGCCGGTAGCAGGAGTACCCGGACCCGGTGTACGACCGGGTGTTGAAGACGCCGCTGCAGGTTGCCGGAACGGCGGTAGAGGGTATGAAAGAACCGGCGGAAGATTACTAAACTACTTCACTTAGAGCACTGCGAACATCCTGTTTTGTTACGTATTCCATACGATGGGGCGCCGGATATTAGTTCCGGGGATATTATCCGGTAACAGACATCCCCTAAGCATGCTTGTGTGCATATGCCTTGTGCCTGTGGCGTGTTTAGTTAGATCCTCAGCAACCCTTTTTCCTATCTGGGGAGACATAACATATACTGGTTTACCCCGTTCTTCAATAACCATCTTAATAGGTTCCATAAGATCTGAGTCATTTGATATAATGATTGCCACATCGAACAAATCCTTCCAGGCATCATTTAATAGATGACATGCAATGTTTACATCCGTACGTTTTTCTTCAGGTTTGGATGCTTTGACACTTAATGCCTTTGGGGCATTGGCGAAACCTTCATCTTCCAATCTAAGCCTGACCGGTAAAATGCGACTATTAACTTCATAGTCTCCAGTGACAAGTCGGATATTTTCATCTAAACATCCGCCTTCATCATCAACTCTTACTATGTTATTATTTGCAATGGGGATATTTACTAACTTTGCCGTGAAGGGTCTATAGCGAAATGATCCGTAATGTATTTCTATTTTGTCTTGATTCGTGGGTAAAAATTTCAAAGCTCTTATATATTTTTTTTGCCTGTTCCTGAGCCTACCCTTTACCAATGATGTAAAATATCGGACAAGATCTATATTGCAATCGTTTTGAGGAAAAAATTCCCAGGCCGTTTTCTGAGATAACTTTACAAGATCAAGCCATTTGTACTCAGGCCTGTTCTTGAGTGCGCCATAATACAGATTGAACCCGTCAATATAAACACGTATATTCATGGCCTTTTTGTGTACAAAAGCAGGGAGGCACCCTATCTGTCGAGAGACGGGGTGCCTCCAAGAACCGGTCCTTACATGCCGCAATGCCGCAATGCCGGTGGGTTGTATCGTTTGCCAAGGTAACAACTCGGCGGAAAATAGTCAACGGACGCGGCCCAAAAAAGTTTTGCACTCGATACGGTCACGCTATCATCTGCACTTCCGAAGGCGCTGCGCTCCGCAACATCTCCATGAAAAAGAACCGTCGCCCCTGGGAAATAACCGGGTGTTGGCAAGTTTTCCGTATAATTAGCCCTTTTGAGGGCCGAACGGCGATTAGTCCACCGACCCGACGCCCGTCCACAGTCCATCCTGTGACGCAGCACAACTTCAGTAGAAACGTTCGTAGAAAAAGCCCAAGCCCGGAAATTGCGAGATGAGATGGAATGGTAATCAAATTCGGCTGTCGGCTTCCGATCTCATGCGGTTCATGGCATGTCCGCATGCCGCGCGCCTTGATCTGGCTTGGCTCCGGGGCGAAGACGAAGGCCTTGCGCCGGTGGATGCCAGTGAAGACGCCGTCTTGCTCCAGCAGCACGGGGATCGGCACGAAATTGCGCATCTTGAGCGCCTCGAGGCCGAGGACAAGGAGGTGATCCGTATCGAAACGGAAGATGTGCCCTTTGAAGAGTCCCTAAAAGCCACCCGGGATGCCTTGGCCGACGGGCCGGACATTATCTTTCAGGCGGCGCTCGATGGCGGAATGTGGGGAGGGTACGCGGACTTCCTGGAACGCGTGCCCGTTCCGTCGGACCTGGGGGCGTTTTCCTATGAGGTCGCGGATGCCAAACTGAAGCGTAAGCCCGCTCCGGGCCACGTGCTTCAACTGGCGCTGTATTCGGATCTGCTCGCTGCGATCCAGGGACATGCGCCGGAGAAGGCGCACATCCAGCTCGGCACGGGCGAGCGGGTTAGCTTTCGGCTGTCGGAGTATTCCGAATATGCGCGTTTCGCACGCGAGCGCCTGGAGGATTTCGTCCGGAATCCTCCGCAAACCCGTCCCGTCCCGTGTTCGCTCTGCGATCTTTGTCGATGGCGGGACCATTGCGGGGATGCATGGCAGGAGGCAGACAGCCTCTACCTGACCGCAGGTATTATGAAGAGCCAGGTCAGCAAGCTCGAAGCGGCGGGCGTCGATACCATGGCTGCGCTTGCTGGGCGCGAGGGCCGGGTGCGCAGACTCGCCGATACTACGTTGGAGAAGCTGCGGATCCAGGCGGGGCTGCAACACGCCCGAAAGACGGGGGCGCCGACCTTTGAACTGCGGGAGCGTGTTCCGGGGAAAGGGTTCGATCTGATGCCGCGCCCCGATCCCGGCGATCTGTTCTACGATATCGAAGGAGACCCGTTCTATTCCGAAGCGGGCTCCGAGGGGCTCGAATATCTCCATGGCGTGTGGGACGGCGAGCAGTTCGCCGCGCTGTGGTCGCACGATCTTGCGGAGGAAAAGAAAGCACTCGCTTCGCTGTTCGATCTTTTCGAAAAGCGCCTCCGGAGATATCCGAACGCGCACATCTACCACTACGCTACCTACGAGATCACCGCGTTGCGCAGGCTCGCCACGCGCCACGGGGTCGGGGAGGCGCGGCTGGACCAGTGGCTGCGCGAGAGGCGGTTCGTGGACCTCTATGCCGTCGTACGCGGAGGCGTCTTCGCTTCCGAGCCCTCCTACTCCCTCAAGGACCTGGAGGCTTTCTACGATATGCCTCGCATGGGGGAGGTAAAGACCGCCGGCGGCTCGATCGTTGCGTACGAGAAATGGCGGGACGCCGGCGACGCCGGGATACTCGACGAAATACAGGAATACAACCGCATCGACTGCATCTCTACGGAGAGGCTGCGCAACTGGCTGCTCGGGATACGGCCCGAGGGGCCCTGGCTCGAAATCGGCGAAGGAGAAACGGAAAGGTCGGTAGCGCAGCAGGCCGAGCACGAAGCACTCTCGGATTTACTGAGCGCTTCCGGCTTGCCGGAAGAGCGACAGCGCATGCTCTATGATCTCGGCGTGTTTCATTGGCGGGAGAGCAAGCCGCAAGCGTGGTCCGTCTTCGACTCCGCCGCAAAGGACTTCGAGGATCTATGCGACGACATGGAATGCCTTGCCGGGCTGGTTGCGACCGGCGGGCATTATCCCGTAAAACACTCCATCGGGCGCGAATACGGCTATCCGCCGCAGGAAACGAAATTGCGGGAGGGAAGCTCGGCGTTGTTCACGAGCGATGACGGGTTTGTTTCGGTCGATATAATCCTACTGGACCGCAGCCAGCGCAGGATATGCTTGAAAATGGGACCTCGTTGGGGCGCCGAACTCCCCGACCGGCTGGACCTTCTTCCCAACTTCGCCCTGAACGCGCGGCCGATTCCGGGCGCCATATGGAAGGTCATAGCGGATCAATGCGGGCCCCGGTCGAACTGTGCGGCCGACGATCTTCTTTCGCACAATCCTCCCCGTTTCCATGGTCCGTCGCCGCTTCCTCTAAACGAAGGCACAGAAGCGCTCGATGGTCTGATCGCGGCTGTGCGCGCTATGAACCGATCGGTTCTGCCGGTCCAGGGACCGCCTGGCACCGGCAAGACTTATGTGGCGGCGCGGGCAATGCTCGCGCTTGTCCGGGACGGCAAGCGTGTTGCGGTGTCCTCGAACAGTCACGCGGCTATACGCAACGTGCTGATGGGATGCGTCGATGCGCTGCGTACGGGCGAGACCGGCCTCTCCGCGGACGACGTGCACATCGCCCACAAGGTACCTTCTCGTGGGGGCGATATCCCGGAAGGAGTCCGAAGGGCCATCTCCTGTGTAACCGGCAACAGCGCCAGCGCAATTTATTCCGCCAATGTCGTTGGAGGAACGGCGTGGCTGTTTTCGAGGGATGAACTTGAGGGCGCGTTCGACTACCTCTTTGTCGACGAGGCCGGCCAGGTTTCGCTGGCCAATCTGGTCGCCATGTCCAATGCGGCGGACAACCTCGTCCTGATCGGGGATCCTCGCCAGCTTCCGCAGGTCCTGCAGGGCGCGCACCCCCATCCGGCGAATCTGTCTTGTCTCGACTGGATGCTGGGCGAAGGCCAAAACGTCGATCCTGCGTACGGCATTTTTCTGCCCGAAACCTGGAGAATGCATCCCGATCTATGCAGATATATATCGTCTCAGTTCTACGAAGATCGGCTGGCGAGTCATCCTTCGACCGCTCGTCAGTCTGTCGAGGCCCGGGGCCTGCCCCGCTGCGGCGCTTGGCGGGTTCCGGTCGATCATGAAGGCCGCGCGCAAAATTGTCGCGAGGAAGTAGAGGCGATCCGCGATACCATCGAAAGGCTGCTCGCGGGTGCCTGGACAGATCGGGATGGACGCAGCCGCCCTGTTTGCGAGCGCGACATCATCGTGGTCGCTCCGTACAACGCGCAGGTAAACGCGCTTTCCGAGGCCCTGCCTGGAATTCGTGTCGGCACCGTCGACAAGTTCCAGGGGCAGGAGGCGCCGGTTGCGTTGGTTTCCATGACCGCGTCGTCTTCCGAGGAGACCTCGCGCGGGCTGGATTTTCTGTTGTCCCGGGAGCGTCTCAATGTCGCCGTGAGCAGAGGCAAGGGCCTGAGCCTCGTTTTCGCCTCCCCGCGGCTACTGCATACGCACTGCGCTACCGTGGAGCAAATGCGTTTGGTGAATGCGCTCTGCGCGTTGCCGGATGCAGGGGCGGTGATTGAGGAATAGATTACAGCCGGAGCCGATGGATTACGCCCGGACCCGATAGTCTGGGATGGGGGGGAGGATGCGTGGTGGGGGGCCTTGCGTTGGGAACAGGTGGGGGGCAGTTTCTTTTTTCCGAGAGATTCGCGCACAACCTGTTCCGAAGCGCCTGAGGGAATGTCGGCTTCTATGCCCGATAAGCCCCAGTTCGAGGAGAGCCGGACCGTTGTATGCTTTCAGTTCGAGCTCGTAAAGCACGTCCGGGACGACAAATTTGAAGGGTAATCGAAAAGCGGCCTCCAGAAGCGATCCATGTTCGAGATCGATCAGGACGGAGACATCCGAAACCAGCACCGTCATGATATTTACTCATTCATCGATTTATTTGATGGAGGTTCTGCCATTTGCCGGTACAATTCATGCACCGATATGTCGAGCAATTCGGCCGCTTTAGGCTCTGATACCGCATCTTCGGATAAGGCGCGAAAGCACAAGCGTTCGAAACGTTGCGGCTTTTCGCCTTGTAGTTGGTGTGGCTCCTCGTAAGGCGGACTGCGCCAGCCACGACGGGAAAAATCCCGGAAGAGTCTTCGGAACAACGTGTCGTTAAAGACGCCGAGGTCCTTGCACCTGTACGTAAGAGCCTGCACGCTTACGCCGAAAAGATTCTTGAGGGCGAAAAGCTCGCTGTAGCCTATGGAGTGGCGATGCTTGCCTACAGTAGCCCATATCATCTCTGCCGGCATGAGGAATGCCCCTGCAAAGCGATGCGCAGCCTTTTCTTCATCCATGTCAGGGGCTACATCCAGCATCAGGTGTCCGAGTTCATGGGCAATGGTAAAGCGTTGCCGCTCGCCGCATTCCTGGCCGTTTACGACAATCACGGATACGACATCCTCGTTTGCCCGGCGCACGCGAGCCGTCAGCCCGGCGATATTGTTCGTAAGGTCTATCGACAACACTTTGATTCCGTGTTCCTCCAAAAGCCCCAGGAGGTTCGAGATAGGGTCCAGTCCAAGATTCCAGGCGCTGCGCAAAAGATGCGCGGCTCGATCGGCTTCCCATAGATCGTTGGCGACAGGGTAGGGGGCTTCGCGCGGTTTGTCCCAGTCGAAGCCCGGTAGGCCGAGGATGCTTTCGATCGCAAGGTAGCGTTCAAGGTCGTGCAGGATGGTGGCCTCGACGCGCGCCACTTCACGCTTCCTCGTGATTTTCTTTTTGCGAAAATCGATGCTCTCCACCGTCATGTCCTGGGTTCCAATCAGGTAATCCAAAGAGACGTCGAGTGCGGCAGCAAGGGCAAGGAGGACCTCCGAACCCGGCGTGGTCACATCGCGCTCGTAGTAGCTGATGGCCTGCGCGCTCACGAGGTTTCCGATTTTGTCCGATAGGCCGCGCAGGGAAAGTCCCGAAGCGGCGCGGGCGATTTTGAGTCGTTGTCCTATCAAGGGTGGTGTCTGTCTATGGCGTAACTTTACAAAAGTAAATATTATTTTAATAAATGTAAAGTACAATAATACAAATTATCCTTTAATATTTCTTTACAAATCAGGAAAAACTTGGATAATGTGGGGACTTTTAGCCAGACGGCGGGAGCTTCCGAGCCAATCGCTGAGCTACAGCCTTCGCAGGATTGTCAAGGACAAGGGCGCTCTTCCGAACGACGAGGCGATCTCCGAATTGCTATGGCTGGCCTGAGGGAAGCCTCGAAGAAGTGGAAGCGGCCCATACGTGACCGGAAAGCCCCCCCAACCGGTTCGTCATACTCTACGGGGACTGTGTCTCCATTGAACAATAATCCCGCTTACACAGTTTAGCGGACACGCCCTTATTTTGCAGGTATTCCCAAAAGAGAAGGCTTTTACCGACTTCCAAGAAAAGAGACAACGCAAGAGCAAACGCTGTTTTTTGCAACGACAGGCGGCGACGTTCTTTTCGATGTCTATCTACTCTACAAATCAGATAAACGGGCTGTAACCATTACTTCTTACAACCCCTCTACCTGCATGATTGAGGGTACTTTTGCTCTTACGGTAGTCCGGGATACAACCGGGGGAAGAAAGTTTGAGACACTCCCGGATACGCTTCGCTTTGCTCAGGGCCGCTTTCGCACTCACGTAGTGACCCGCTAACTATGAAGTACTTTTTCGTTCCAGTAACTCGGCACTCGATCTTTCCGAATTCGACGTCACCGGAAGCACGAAGGTATACATTAGGGAAGACCCCTTGCTCCGTTACACCCCCTACAACTCCGCAATTTCCTGCTCCAGCAGCTTCCGGTAGATATCCGCATACAACCCTTCGCGGCGCAGCAGTTCTTCGTATCTGCCCCTGCTTAGGTGGTGCTTGTACGCTGTTTTAACTCGGTCGCAATGGATTCGTAAACTCCTTGTGCCTGCGACATCGCCTGTTCGGCATCCATTGCCGTTGCTTCTTCCCAATCACCCGGATACCGTGCCTCAACGGCCCATTCCGTCAATTCAACGAGATCGGCGTGTGTACGGTGCACCGACCAAGTGTCAGGAAGAAGGTTGCGCAATGCATCCAGGTCATGCCAGAACGGAAAATCTATTTCTTCAAGCACCAGCGCCGCCTTCAATGCTTTTTCGGCAGCTTGCTGGGCAAGGAAGCAGATATGACGAGGTGCTGACTCGTTCGACGCAAGGTTTATGCAACTTTCGAGATCTTCCTTTGCGAAGCGTAGCCATCGGCGCGTTTCACTAAGGAGTTCAGGGGTGCTCATAGATTACTTGCCCTCCACGAAGCGCCGAACGCAACACGGTTCCCACACGGTCGCCCCGGCGAATGATTTCCTCAGGAGTTGTTACCACTATGTCCTTGGAGACCGGCAGATCTCTTAAGGCCCGGCGGATCTTGATCGTCGCAGCCCGTTTGTCGGGCACATCCGGCAAAATTACGAGCAGGTCTACATCGCTCCATTCGTTTGCCGTACCCCGTGCATGGGACCCGAAGAGAATGATACGCAAAGGCTGGAAGCCCTCCACGATACGATCCACCATCGTCGGTATGAACGCTTTCGAGGCAGCGATTTTCATATTCCCTTTAGCTGTTCTATCCCCATCCCCTGCGCAGTGGTTTCAGCCGTCTTGTTACCCGGCTTGGCGATTTTCGATGGCCCTGAAAGGATGATGCGTTACGAGAATATTACACGAAGGCGTTTATGCATTTGTTCGCTTTCGCAGCATCCCCCCGTACCTTTTGGGCAGAATACCGTTGCGTTCCGGAACCCATTCTTTTTCAGGTCGATACGTCGAATCGCACCAGGATATCCCCCTACAACTCCGCAATCTCCTGCTCCAGCAACTGCTTCCGGTAGATATCCGCATACAATCCTTCGCGGCGCAGCAGTTCCTCGTGCGATCCCCGCTCGGAAATAATCCCGTCTTCCAGCACCAGAATGAGATCGGCGTCCATCACCGAGGAAATACGGTGACTGACAATGACGACCGTACAGGAGCCGTAGTACCGGCGCAAATGCCCCAGCAATTCGTTCTCGGTGCTCGTGTCCACCGCCGAAAGCGCGTCGTCCAGAATCAGGATAGCGGGCCGGCGAATGAGCGCCCGCGCAATGGAGGCTCGCTGTTTCTGCCCGCCGGAAAGCGTGATGCCCCGTTCCCCCACGAGTGTTTCGAATCCGTCCGGAAAATCGCGCACATTCTCCAGTAGCGCTGCCTCTCTGGCAGCCTGTTCGATGCGCTCTCCGTCCGCATCCGGCGCCCCGAAGGCAATGTTGTTTCCTACCGTGTCGCTGAAAAGAAATACGTCCTGGGGCACATACCCGATCGACGAGCGAACCACGTCCAGCGGGATGCGCCGGATAGGCCGGTCGTCGATGCGCACCGTACCCCGCGTGGCTTCCAGGAGTCGGGGAATCATCTCGACGAGCGTCGTTTTACCGGAGCCCGTGCGCCCCACGACGGCCAGCGTGGACCCGGCGGGCACATCGAACGACACGTCCTGCAGCACATAGGGCCCCTTTTCTCCGTAGCGAAACGAGACATTGTCGAACCGGATCGACCCGCGAATGTCCCGCACGGACGCGACCATTTCTTCCGTGTCGGCGATGTCCGGCTCCGTGTCGAAAATGCGGTTCAGACGAATCATCGAAGCGGATGCGCGCTGGATCATCGTAACCACGAAGCCCATCGAGGCCACCGGCCAGGTCATATACGCCACATAGATCATGTATTCGGCGATGTTGCCGATGGTGATGGACCCCTCGGCCACAAGCCGCCCGCCGAGCCAGACCACGATGATGCCCGCCATGCCTACCAGCAGAAGAAATACGGGCCGGAACCCCGCATCCACCACGGCCAGATCGAGGTTGCGCTGGCGGTAGGCCGCGCTTTCCTCTTCGAACATCTCGGCTTCCGCGTCTTCCCGCGTATAGGCTTTCAGGACGCGGATCCCCGCGAGCGCTTCCTGCACCCGGCTGGTGAGCCGGGAATACTGCGCCTGGAGCGCATCGCTGCGGCGGTGCTGCATGCTCGCCATGAAGAAGACCGCCACCGCCAGAAAAGGCATGGGAATGAGCGCATACAGGGTGAGCCTCGGCGAGATAATGAACATCACTGTCATGGCCGTGGCGATGACCACCCCGGCGCGCACGATATACATAATGGCCGGACCGATGTAGCGCCGCACGCTCTCGATGTCGCTCGTGGCGCGGGCCATCACGTCTCCCGTCGAGTACGTGTGATAGAATCCCTGCGACAGCCGCTGCAACTTGTCGTACAGCGCATTGCGCAGATCGAACTCGATATGCCGCGAAGCCACCACCACCGTCTGCCGCTGCAGAAACGAGAACGCGCCGCTCAGCAGGCTCAACGCGATGATGATCAGCCCGAACGCAAGCAATCCCGCGAAGAAGCTTGCATACAGGTAGTCCCGGACCGGAGTCCCCTCGTACACGTGGTACAGGTTCACGAGGCGCGGAATGCTATCGACCGCGATGCGCACCACGATGGGCACCGTGACGGAAAACCCGGCGGATACGATGGCGCACAGCAATCCCGGAATGAAGAGATGCTTGTACTTCCAGTAGTACTTATTTAGATCGGCGAGCGGACCCATGCGCCTTGGTACGTTCTTGCGGGCGGTGCGGTTCGCGGGGTGTACAGAACCCGAAAAAAGGAGACATGGGGGCTGTCCCGTCACCCTTTGCCGTCCGTCAGGATGCGACTCTTCTCCCCAAATCCACCCGGAAACCCAAACTTTGACGAAATCGTACCGTATGCCCTATATATATCGTACCGTATGTCCTATATATATCGTACCGTATGCCATAAAATATAGTCGCATCGTCCGGCGTTCTGAGCAGTTCTATTCCCCGCCGGCGATCCGGACCACCCCGGACCATCCCGGAACCACCCGCCCCCTCATCCATCATCCATCCGCCATCACCCATGAGCGCCCGCACCATTCTGGTCATCTTTTTCCTTCTTCTCGCCTGTATGCTACCCGTGTACATGGCGCCCGCGCAAGAACAGGACCTGCTCGACCGGTTCGAAGAACGCGTCACGGAGTTCACCCTCGACAACGGACTGCGCTTCATCGTAATCGAACGCCACGATGCCCCTGTCGCCACATTCTACACCTATGCCGACGTCGGCTCGGTGGATGAGGTCAAGGGCATTACGGGGCTGGCGCACATGTTCGAGCACATGGCCTTCAAGGGGACCTCCACCATCGGCTCGACGGATTACGCCGCAGAACAGGCGGCCCTCGACCAGGTGGACGCCGCCTACGACATGCTCAAGGCCGAGCAGCACAAGGGCCTCCATGCCGATCCCGACAAAATCGCCGAGCTGGAAGCGGCGTTCGCTGCGGCCCGCGATTCTGCACAGACCTACAGCACCCCCGAATTCGAAGAAGCGCTTGAGCGCAACGGCGGCACGGGACTCAACGCCTCCACCGCGAACGACCGGACGGATTATTTCGTGAGCCTGCCGGTCAATCAGACCGAACTCTGGTTTGCTCTGGAGTCGGAACGGTTTCTGGACCCGGTCCTGCGGGAGTTCTATATCGAACGCGACGTGGTGGCCGAAGAGCGCCGCATGCGCACCGAGAGCAATCCCTTCGGACGCCTCCTCGAGGAGTTCTGGACCACGGCGTTCAAGGCCCATCCGTACGGCGAGCCCGGCATCGGCCATATGTCCGATATCCAATCCTACACGCGGGCCGAGGCCATAGATTTCTTCCATAAATTCTACAACCCCGCCAACCTGATCGTGGCGATCGCCGGAGATGTGGACCCGGACGAAATCCGTACGCTGGCCGAAACCTATTTCGGGAGGCTTCCCGAAGGCGCCCGGCCCGATCCCGTGGAAACGGTCGAACCCCCGCAGATTGGCGAGCGGCGCGTCGTGATCGAGGAGCAGAGCCAGCCGATCGTCATTGCCGGGTGGCACAAGGGCAGCGTGAATCATCCCGATCAGGCCGTGTACGACATCCTCGAACGCATCCTCAGCGACGGGCGGACCAGCCGCCTGTACCGGGACGTTGTCGAGGACAAACAGATCGCCCTGCAGGCGCAGGCGCTGAACGGCTTCCCCGGCATGAACAAGTACCCGCACCTGTTCCTGATCTACGCGGTGATCAATCAGGGGCATACGCCGGAAGCATTCGAAGAGGCGACGTACGCCATCCTCGAAGACATCGGGGAGAACGGCGTTTCCGAGGAAGAAATCGAACGGGCGAAAACGCAGGCCCGCGCCCAGTTGGTGCGCCAGTTGCAGTCGAACACCGGGCTGACCGTCCTCTTTTCCTATCATGAGGCGGTAACCGGCGACTGGAGCGACATCTTCACCTATCTCGACAAGATTGATCAGGTCTCCGGCGAGGATATCCAGCGCGTGATCGGAGAAACCTTTACGAAGTCCAACCGGACCGTTGCGATGATCAGCACCACGACGCCCGATATGGAGGAGGAGATGGAAGACGAAGAAGCTATGGAGGATGATATGGAAGAAGACATGGACGAGGAGGCCTCGAACTGACATGCGCCTGCCCATGAACCATCAGACTACGCCGTTTTCCGGACCCCCTGTTTCAAGCACCCAATCCCGTGACGCCATGACACGCTCTGTGTATCGCATGCTGACCGCCTGCATCGTTGCCGCCCTGTGCGCGCTGCCCGCCTTCGCGCAATCCCATTATGCGGATATCGACACGCCGCCGCTTCCCGAATTCGACATTCCGGAACCGGAGCAGGTAACGCTCCCCAACGGCATGATCGTCTTTCTCATCGAAAATCATGAACTGCCGCTCATTTCCATGTCGGCGCGCGTGGGTGCGGGCGCGCTCTACGAACCGGCCGACAAGATCGGGCTGGCCTCCATCGCCGGTCAGGTCATGCGGACCGGCGGCACGGAAAACGTGGACGCCGACGCCCTGAACCTCCGGCTGGAAAACATGGGCGCCCAGATCGAAGCGTCGATCGGGACGGTTTCCGGCCAGGTGTTCATGTCCTCCCTGACCGAGACGGTGGACGAGGTGCTGCCGCTGTTCGCCGATGTGCTCATGCATCCCGCATTCCCCGAGGACAAGATAGATCTGGCGAAAACCCAGTCGAAATCGGGGATTGCGCGGCGCAACGACCAGGCCCAGTCCATCGTGAATCGCGAATTCGACAAGTTGTTGTACGGAGCCGATTCCCCGTATGCGCGGCATACCGAATACGCGACCATCGACGCCATCGAACGCCAGGACCTGATTGACTTTCACGGGCGGTATTTCCTCCCGAACAATACGATTCTCGGCGTATGGGGGGATTTCGATACGGCCGAGATGGTGGCGAAACTCGAAAACGCCTTTGCCGCATGGCAGGCGCAGGAGGATTTCGTGCGCCCGACCCAACCTTCCCCCGATACGGGGTCCGAGTACGGCGTGTACTATGCGCCCAAGCCGGATGTGACGCAGAGCGCCATTCTGATGGGGCATCCGGGCGAGATCATGATGAATCACCCGGACTATTTTGCGGTCACGGTGATGAACCAGGTGCTGAGCGGGTTTACCGGACGGCTTTTCCAGAACGTGCGCGACGACAAGGGGCTCGCCTACTCGGTGTTCGGCGGCTACACCGCCAATTTCGAGCGGCCCGGGCAGTTCTATGCGGGCATTATGACCAAGTCGGAATCGACGGTGGACGGGACGGAAGCCGTGCGCGAGGAAATCGAAAAGATGCGCGCCGCGCCGCCGTCCGACGAGGAACTGGAACTGGCGAAGGATAACTACCTGAACAGTTTTGTCTTCAATTTCGATACGCGCCAGGAAATCGTGAATCGCATGATGACCTATGCGTACTACGATTATCCGCTGGATTTCCTGAATCAGGTGCGGGAAGGCGTGCAGGCCGTCGATGCGAGCGAGGTGCACCGCGTGGCGCAAAAGTACCTCCGTCCGGACGACATGAAGATTCTCGCCGTCGGCAACGGGGACGATTTCGGGCGCCCGCTTGCCGATCTCGGCGAGGTGGAAACGATAGACATTACCATTCCGACGGGCTTGGAGCCGGCGCCCGAAGCCACCGAGGAAACCCTTTCGGAAGGGCAGGAACTCTTCGAGAAAGCCGTGGATACGGTCGGCGGGCAGGAAGCCTTTGCGGCCATCGAGACCTTGCGTCAGTCCTTGACAATGGCAATGTCCACCCCTGACGGGCAGCAGATCGAGATAGAGCAGACGCAGTATGTGGCGTATCCGGACCGGGTGCGTATGGAAATGACGTTGCCGGCCGGAATGGGCCAAATGACTGTTGTGGTGAACGGGGACGACATTGTGATGGACACCCCGCAGGGCGTGATGCCGGCGCCGCCACAGGTGCGCGACCAGGTCAAGTCGCAGATGGATCAGGACATGATCTCCATGCTGGCCCGCGACGATCTCACGGTGCAGCATCTGGGGCAGGAAGAGCTCGATACGGGTCAGACGGTGGAGGTGCTTTCCGTTACGATGCCCGGCGTGGCGAATCCCATCCAGTTACTGATCGACCCCGATACGCACGAACCGGTCGGGGTGCGGTATAACCAGGGGGCCATGCAGTTGCTCGGGATCATCACAGAGATGCAGGAGGTTGGCGCCGTGCGGCTTCCGAGCAGGCTTGAATTGTACCAGGACGGCCAGCCCGCAGGTTCTACGGAAATGGAGACCGAGATCAACGTCGAAATGCCGGATCACCTCTTTGAACTCGAGGCGTCCGGCGGGTCGTTTTAACGACGTTTTAGCGATGTCTTAGCGACGTTTGCGGGCTCCCATGCTGGTCGAAACACTTCCGGATTACGACGCCCTCAGCGAACGGGCGGCCCGGCTTGTCTCCGAAGAGATACGCCGCCGCTCGCTGCGTACAGGGCGCGCGGTTCTCGGCTGCGCGACGGGAAGCACGCCGATCGGTCTCTACCGACGCCTGATTGCGCGCGACGGCCCGGAAGCCCCGGATTTCTCCAGGGTGGCCACGTTCAATCTCGACGAATACGTGGGGCTGCCCCCCGAGCACCCGCAGAGCTACGGGTATTTCATGCGGGAGTATCTTTTCGATCACGTAGACATTCCCGCCGACCGGATTCATATGCCGGACGGAATGGCTACCGATCTGGACGCCGCCTGCGCTGCGTACGAACGACGTATCGCCGAGGCCGGGGGCATCGACCTGCAGATTCTCGGCATCGGGTCCAATGGGCACCTCGCGTTCAACGAACCGGGCTCCTCGCTCGGCTCCCGCACGCGGGTCCAGATACTGACCGAAAAAACGCTGGCCGACAACGCGCGCTTTTTCGGGGAGGGGGAAACGCAGCCCCACACGGCCGTCACGATGGGGCTCGGCACCATCATGGAGGCGCGCAAACTGCTGATGCTGGCGAGCGGAACGGGGAAGGCCGCCGCCGTCCGCGATGCCCTGGAGGGTCCGGTTACCGCCATGTGTCCGGCTTCCGTCCTGCAGATGCATCCCCATGCCCACATCCTGCTGGACGAAGAGGCCGCCTCTGCGCTTGCGTACACCCACCGCGACGGGATCGCCGAGGTGAAAGAGTAAAGGGCGGGTTTACGGTATGAATCGCAGGGTGGCGAACAGCAGGCCGGAGGCTGCGAAAACCGTTCCGACCATCCAGCGCACAAGGCGGGTTTCGAGGGCGCTCATTTCAGTGCGGACGGTGCTTATTTCAGCGCGCACAGTGCTTATTTCCGCGCGCACAAAATCTTTTGTGGCAACGTCTTCTTGCCGGGTTCCGATAGCGTTCGCAATCGCTTCGGCGTGGGGCTTTTCGATGCCTGCTTCGGAAAGATCGCTGGCGATGGAAAGGGTGTTGACCATGGCGTTTTCGGATGGCCTGAGATTAATAATATACCGTTTTCGGCGTTCTGTTTCACGTGTGCCCGTAGTATCCGGGCGCCGGCACAGGATGGAGCTTTGCCTCGTGGCACGGGCGCTGCACGAACCGGTACCCGACGCCGTACACGGTCTTGATCCATGTCGGGTCTTCGGGATCGGGTTCTATTTTCTTGCGGAGCGCCGAGACATGCCGGTCGATAGTGCGCGTCGACACGTCGAACGGAATCCCCCATATGTTGCGCAGGATCTGTCTCCGGCTGACGGCCCGGCCCCGGTGTTCGATAAAATACCGGAGTATATCGAACTCTTTTGCGGTGAGTCGAACGGCGTCGCCGTTGCGATGGGCCGTGTGACTGCTGAAATTCACATGCAGGCTCCCGAAATCGTAGGTATCCGAGGGGTGTTCGGCCGGTAGGCTGCTGCGTCGAAGCATTGCCTTTACCCGGGCCGCGAGTTCCTCTATATGAAACGGTTTTGTTACGTAATCGTCTGCGCCGATATCGAATGCCCGCAGCTTGTCGTTGGCGTTTGCCTGAAATGTCAGCATGATAATCGGGGTCGTGACGCCGGCGAGCCGAGCTTCGCGTAATACATCGAAGCCGTTTTTTCGGGGTATCGCGGTTTCGAGCAGTACGATGTCGTATGCGGGCATCCGGGTCAGGAGGTGGAGCCCCTGCTCTCCGTCCCAGGCCCCGGTTACGGTGTATTCCTGCTGTTCAAAGATGCTACGCAAGCTTGTGGACATTTTTATGTCGCCGTCGACGATCAACATGCGTGCAGGGGCGTTCTTCATAGGGATTAACCTCCTGTTTCAATGATTTTTTGCGTGATTCCATGAATGGGTACAACGGGGTCATTCTTCTTGCACTGGTCGGTTTTTTTGCGCTGGCCGCATTGTTGCTGGTGCCGGTATACCGGTTTCTGAAGCGCGAGGAACAGGTTGCCGAAGCCTGGACGGAAGACCCGTATCACCCGGCCGACGAATCGCTGGAAGACGAATCGGCGAGCGGGGGAGACGCCCCCACGTAAACGTGAGGTCGAAGGAGTTCAAGGGTCTTTGGTCCGATGCCTTTCACCTGCTGCAGATCGTTTACCGAGCGAAACGCCCCATAGGCATCCCGAAACGCAAGAATGCGTTCGGCGGTCTTCGGTCCGATACGGGGCAGTTTTTCGAGCTCCGATGCGCCCGCCCGGTTTATGTCGATGTGCAGTGCTCCCGAAGCGGATGGTTTCCCGGGCGGCTCGCGGATCGAGGAGGCCGTCGCGGCGGCTATCTCGTGCTTGCCGGAATCTGCTTCGCTGGCGGCGGCAAGAAGCGCCGGCGCAATAGCATCCGGCGTTGCGCCGTTTTCTTTCTCCGACCGCTCGAAAAAGATGCGGTCCAGTTCGTCGTACGCGTCCGGCGGCACCAATATGGCTTGTTGCTGGACTTGACGCACAATAATGCCGATAATGAACAACCCCGACAGGCACGCAAGTGCCATGGCCTCGTGTTTCGTCAGGCTTAGTCGTTGCTGCAAGCGATGAAGCAGTCGCATGTTTTTTCCTGACACAGACACAAAAAAGCCGCGGATATAACTTCCATCCCGAAAAATGATCGTTCGCACGGAAGCCATCGTGCTCAGAAGTATCCAGTACGGCGAGACCAGCCGGATTGTGACCCTCTTTACAAGGGAGAAGGGAAAGGTTGCTGTCATGGCCCGGGGAGCGCTACGGCCGAAAAGCCGGTTCGGATCGACCCTGCAACCCATGTCGTATGTGCAGGCCGTCCTGTACTGGAAGGATACCCGGCAGGTACAGACGCTTTCCGAAAGCAGCCACATTCGAACGTTCGGGGACCTGCACAAGCATCTTGCGGCGCTCGCATACGGCCAGCGCGTGGTCGAACTCGTTCAAGCGCTGATGCAGGACGAGGACGAGAACCCGCTCGTGTTCCAGCTTATCCTGAATGTGCTGGACCGGCTGGATCGTCATGCGGATCGAGCCGAGCACATATTCTATTTCTTCCAGTTGCGGCTGGCGAACATTCTTGGTTTTGCGCCGCACATCGACCGGGAAGAGGTCGAGCGCATCCCTGAATCCGGCGGTGTGCTCCTGCTGGAAACCGGGTCGGTGGAGCCGTCCGGGTCTCTCCGGAACCGTGAAACCATGCGCTTTGCCCCACGCCGGACCTTGCGTGCGTTCGCTATTGTCGCCTGCGCCGATCCCGATACGATCATGCAGATGCGACTGGACGAGCGCACGGCTGCGGAACTGGGTCGGCTGATCGAGGATTTTCTGCGGTATCACGTCGAGGACGCCTTGCCGACACGCGGGAGCCGCGTGGTGAAGCAACTCCTCAACCCCAAATGACAAGGATACTCTGATCAAGACCGCTTCGCTCAGCATGTCACGTTCGCAAGTACAGGGCGTCATTCCTTGCCAGCGCCCCCTCTCAGCCTCTGAGCTTTGTGGACGTAATCAGAGTATCCTTGCACTCCGCGTTCGGAAGATTTTTTGACGTTTCTCTTGACGTTGCAAAGAAACAATCATATACTGTACGTTATATGTACAAGGCACCGGGTATGGTATCGGGTATCGCACCGGATAATTGCTCCGCTCGCGGCGCCTGTACAGTCCTCGTGGTGTCATAAAAACAGGCGCGTTCAACCGTCATGAGTCGTAAAAAACTGACATCGAAGCAATACGAATTTCTCCGGTATATCTCGGAATACGTGCGCGCCCACCGGGTGTGGCCCACGTATCGCCAGATTGCTGCTCATTTCGGGTTCCGATCTCCCAACAGCGTAACCCAGAACCTGGATGCCCTCTGGAAGAAGGAATTTCTGACGCGGGGCAACCGGGGATACCGCCTCATCAACGAAGACGACTTTCTGACGAGTGCAGTGGGTATCCCTGTGCGCGGCATTATATCGGCGGGACAGTTGCAGGAAGCTGTCGATGCCGATCTGGGGACCATCACGCTGGAGACGCTCTTTCCTAATCTCGACCGCATCTTTGCGATCCGTGTATCGGGGCAATCGATGATCGGCGCCGACATCCGTGACGGCGATTATGTGCTGCTGATAGACGACGATATTCCCAACGGGGGCATCGGCGCCATTCTCTACAATGGCGAGACGTCTTTGAAGCGGGTGTACTACGATGGGGACGGGTTGCGCCTCGAACCGGCCAACGAGGAGTACGAGGATATCCGCATCAAGCCGGATATTTTCGAGGAAGTCCGGGTGCTGGGACGATACGTAGGGCATGTGAACCATACCGGCATCCACCATACCCATACGTACGGCCCGCCTCGCAATTATTAAGGGACACTCTGATCAAAACCACTTCGCTCAGCGCGTCACTTTCGCCCGTAAAGGATGTCATGATTGCATGGTTGAAATCGGCAAAAAACACCGCGGATTCGGGTCGTCGAGGGCGTGACGCGCCCTTCGGGAGGCTGCGAGGGGTGCGCTGGCTGTGTCATTCCTCATTATGTGGGGCCTGCCACATTGCTTCGTCATTCCTTGCCAGCGCACCCCTCGCAAGCCTCTGAGATTTGAGGACTTAATCAGAGTATCCCCGGCATGACGGAACGCATCGGGATCGACACGGGCGGCACGTTCACGGATTTCGTGTACCTGAAGGGCGGTACGCCTGTCATTCGCAAGACGGCCACCACGCCGGATGACCAGAGCCGCGCTGTGGAAGAAGGCGTACGGCTGCTCGGGGCTGGCGAAACTGCGGCCATTGCACACGGCACCACCACGGCCACGAATGCGCTCCTCGAACATCGCGGCGCGCGCTGCGCCCTTGTGACGACCAGAGGTTTTCGCGACGTCCTGGCGATCGGGCGCCAGAACCGGCCCGCCCTGTATGCGCTGTCCCAGCACCGCCCGCCCCCGCTCGTGCCCGAGGACCTGCGCTTCGGAGTCACGGAGCGGGTGGGTGCCGACGGCTCGATCCTGACTCCTCTTGACGAACACGAAGTGGCCGAGCTGGGCGAAAGCCTGCAACGCCTGGACGTGGCCGGGGTGGCCATCGTGTTTCTGTTCTCGTTCCTGTATCCGGAACATGAACGGAAAGCGGCGGCGATTCTGAAGGAATACCTTCCCGATGCGCGGTTTTCCCTGAGCGCGGATATTCTGCCGGAATACCGGGAATACGAACGGACGGCCGCCACCGTCGTGAATGCCTATGTGCAACCCATCGTGGCGCGGTATCTGGACCGGCTCGAACGCGCCGTAGCGCCGAGGCGGGTGCGCATCATGCAATCGAACGGGGGCGTCATCGGGACGAAACAGGCGGCGCGTCGTTCCGCCCGCCTTGTGCTCAGCGGTCCGGCCGGCGGGGTCGTGGGCGCCTTCCGGCTTGCCGGAACCGCGCTCGGCGAGCGGGCGCCGAAGATTCTCACGCTCGACATGGGGGGCACCAGTACGGACGTGGCGTTATGCCCCGGCGAAATACCGCGCACCGCCGAAAGCGACATTGCGGGGTTGCCGCTGCGCCTTCCTTCCGTCGATATTCATACAGTAGGGGCCGGCGGGGGGAGCATTGCCCATGCCGACGCGGCGGGGGCGCTCCGTGTCGGCCCCGAAAGCGCCGGGGCCGTACCGGGTCCGGCGTGCTACGGGCGGGGCGGAGATGCGCCTACCGTCACGGATGCGAATGTGACGCTGGGCCGCATCCTGCCCGACCGGTTTCTGGGGGGCGATTTCGCCCTCGACGCTGGCGCTGCGCAGGACGCCGTGGAAAAACTGGGCCGTCCGCTGGGGCTGTCCCTCCACGAAACGGCGCTGGGCGTCGTCCGGATCGCCAATGCGTCGATGGAGCGCGCCTTGCGCCGGGTATCCGTCGAGCGCGGGTACGATCCGAAGGACCATACGCTGGTCCCGTTCGGGGGCGCCGGACCGCTTCATGCCTGCGAACTGGCGGATGCGCTCTCGATCCGCCGCATGCTACTCCCTCCGCAGCCCGGCGTACTGAGTGCGCTGGGTCTGTTGATGGCGGACATCGTGTACGATACGTCTGTTTCCGCCCCCGACGACCCAACCGGCCTCGAAGCCCTCTATGCGCAGGAAACCGAACGGATTCTGAACGTCTTTTCCGGGGAGGATTGCGGGCGTCCCGCCATCGAAACCCTTGCGGATATGCGGTACCGGGGGCAGAGCTACGAATTGACCGTACCGATGGACCCCGCGAGACCCGAACGCGCCCGGGAGCGTTTCCATGAACAACACACCCGCCGGTACGGGTACGCCATGCGGGACGTCCTTGTGGAGATCGTGACGCTACGCGTGCGGGGAACGGCGGCCGGGGCCGAAGTTCGTCTGCCGCAGGATACGGACCGGGCCGACGCGTCGGAGACGTCCGAAGCCGCGCAGGTCGGGGAAACCCCTGTCGTGCTGGATAGCGGGGAAGAAGTCATGGCGGCGCTGTACGATCGCGACCGGTTGCGCTTCGGCCATGCGTTGGACGGTCCTGCCGTGGTGGCCCAGTACGATGCAACCGTTTTCGTGGCTCCCTCGTGGCATGTCGAGGTGGATGCCTGGCGTAATCTGCATTTCTCCGGAATGCGATAATGTGATGGACCCGATTCTCCTCGAACTATACCGGCATCGTTTCTCAGGGGTCGCTGAGGAAATGGGCGTTACCCTGCAGCGTACGTCCTGGTCGCCCAATATCAAGGAGCGGCTGGACTTTTCGTGCGCCGTGTTCGACAGCAGCGGCGGGATGGTGGCGCAGGCGGCGCACATTCCGGTGCATCTCGGCGCCATGCCGCGCAGCCTCGAAGCCGCGCTGGACGCCATCGATACCTGGCGCCCCGGCGATACGGTCATCCTGAACGATCCCTACGCAGGCGGCACGCACTTGCCGGATATCACCATGATCTCCCCGGTATTCGTAGCCGATCGCCTCGTTTTCTTTGCCGCCAGCCGGGCGCATCACGCCGACGTAGGGGGCATGAGTCCCGGATCGCTCCCCCTCTCCCGCGAATTGTACCAGGAAGGCGTCATTATCCCCCCCGTAAAATGGCGCAACGAGGGCAAGCTTGCAGCCGATCTGGAAAAACTCGTATTGCGGAATGTCCGCACGCCGGAAGAGCGGCGCGGCGATCTGGCGGCGCAACAGGCGGCCCACTCGGTGGCCGAAACCCGGCTCGTCGCCCTGATCGACCGGCATGGCGGGGCCGAAGTCGAAGCGTACGCGGCGCATCTGCCGGCCTGGAGCGAGCGCCTGCTTCGCGAGGATATCCGGCAATGGCCGGACGGGGTCTTCCGGTTCGAGGATAGCCTGGAAATCGCTCCCGGCGAAGCGCCGAACGGGGAAGAGGCAAGTATCCGAGTGGCGGTCCATATCCGGGGGGACGGCGTCACGTTCGATTTTGAGGGTACCTCTCCCGCCGCGGCCGGTTCGCTGAACGCGGTGCTTCCTGTCACGGAGTCCGCCTGTTACTATGCGGTGCGTTGTCTGGCCATTTCCGACATCCCCATGAATGCGGGATGTTTTGCGCCCGTGCGGGTTATTGCTCCGCCGGGGTGTCTCGTCAACGCCGGCCCGCCTCATGCGGTATCCGCCGGGAATGTCGAAACCTCGCAGCGCATCGTGGACGCGGTCTTCGGCGCCCTGGCGCAGGCCATGCCGGCCCGCGTGTCCGCAGCCGGGCAGGGCACGATGAACAACCTGACGATCGGGGGCGCCCGCGCGGACGGATCGCCCTATGCGTACTACGAAACCATCGGGGGAGGCATGGGCGCTTCTGCCGGGGCGGACGGCTTGAGCGGCGTGCATGTACACATGAGCAACACGCTGAACACGCCTGTCGAGGCGCTGGAGATGACGTTTCCGTTTCGGATAGAGACCTACGCGCTGCGCCGGGAAAGCGGCGGGGCAGGCGAGCGACGGGGTGGAGACGGCCTGGTTCGCGCCTACCGGTTGCTCCGGGACGCCACCGTGACGGTAATCAGCGAACGGCGGGAGGCGCCTCCCTGGGGATTGCAGGGCGGAGCGCCCGGCGCCTGCGGACGCAATACGCTTCTGCGGCCCGGCGGCGAGGAGGAAACGTTGCCCGCCAAGTTCAGCCGGCGGCTCGAAGCCGGCGATGTGCTGCGGATCGAAACGCCGGGCGGCGGAGGTTGGGGTAAAGGTGAAGAGTAATCTGGAACATTGCACAGGTGTCCCGATGCTGCTTCTATGCGAAAGATGCATAGAAGGAACTGCATCTATGCAAAAAGCGCATAAAGAAAATACGGGATAGCTGAACCGGGAAGCTCACCGGGGGCAGCCGGATGTGTGCTGCGGATCGAAACGCCGGAAGGCGGAACCGATGTCCCGCATGCACATCCAATAAACAGGATGACGCCCCGGCCGGTTTTTATGAGCACTTCCCGGTTTTTACGACCGCTTCCGGCCGCCTCTCCCAAAGCTCTTTCACGGAACCGTACGAGATCCGAATGAAAAGGCATATTCCCATCGCTGTGCTCGCCGTCGTTGCGCTGGCTACCGATACCCGCGCGCAATCCTCGGATATTTTCGTCGAAGACGCGCAGCAGGTGCAAATAGCGCAGTTGGTGCGGTATATGGAGGATATCGAGGCCCTGGGGCAATTGAGACAGGAGAACCATGCTCGTGTGGCGGAAACGCATGAGCGGATAGCAAGGATCGCCGCCGAAAACACGCGCAAATTCGCCGCGAACATTTCTTCGGAAATCGCCGAAATCGCCTATATGCAATACCGATCGGTGGACCATGTAGAGGCATGGACCGAGCGTATGCTGGAATTGCAGAGATTGGTCCGGGAGGGCGCGCGGAAAGTCAGGGGGCTGAGGCGAAGCGCCAGAAAAGCCGCAGGGGGGCTGTACGCTTCCCATGCATGGATGTCGGCTTCGCGAGCGTACGGCGAATGGCACGCGGAACTTGAGCATTTGGAAGAGGTCGCCACGGAAGCCGTGGATGCGGGCCGCGCCGTACTGGAGGTTGGGATATGAAGGGGGGATTTGTCCCCCTCACGTCTCCACGCGCTCGCGCCGCAGATAGTCCCGGAGCACGTAGTGCAGGATGCCGCCGTTCCGGTAGTAATCGACTTCGACGTCGGTATCGAGGCGGACCACGGCCTGGAAGGTCGTCTGCGTTCCGTCCGGCTTCGTGGCCGTGACCGCGAGTTCCTGCCGGGGCGCCACCTGGTCGTTCACGGGAATGTCGAAGGTTTCCTCGCCGGTCAGCCCGAGGCTCGCAGCGGTTTCGCCATCACGGAATTGCAACGGAAGCACGCCCATGCCGATCAGGTTCGACCGGTGGATGCGTTCGTAATTCTCCACAATGGTCGCCTTGACGCCAAGCAGGAGCGTGCCCTTCGCGGCCCAGTCCCGGCTCGATCCCATTCCGTAATCCTTGCCGCCCAGCACGACCAGCGGCACGCCTGCGTCCGCGTATTGCATCGCAGCGTCGTAGATGGACATGGTTTCGTCCGTAGGGAAGTACCGCGTAACGCCCCCTTCCGTCCCCGGAACCAGCAGGTTCTTGATGCGGATGTTGGCGAACGTTCCCCGAATCATCACCTCGTGGTTTCCCCGGCGCGAGCCGTACGAATTGAACGCATGCGCCGCCACGCCCCGCTCGGTCAGGTATTTCCCGGCAGGTGCGTCGCGGGCGATGGACCCGGCGGGAGAAATGTGATCCGTGGTGGTCGAATCGCCCAGCTTCGCAAGCACCCGGGCGCCCCTGATTTCCTGGATAGCGGGCGTCTCCGGGTCCATATCCACAAAGTAGGGCGGTTCCTGGATGTAGGTCGAGGCGTCGTCCCATTCGCAAAGAGATCCCTCGGCCGTCTCGATGGCGTTCCACGTTTCGCTGGACGCTTCGATGCCTTCGTATTCGTCCCGGAACAGTTCGGGGGTGACGACTTCCCGGATCGCATCGAGAATCTCTTCGGAGGACGGCCAGATGTCGCGCAGGTATACGTCGTTGCCCGCCGAGTCCGTGCCGACGGGTTCGTTCGTCAGGTCGATATCGACCGTGCCGGCCAGGGCGTACGCCACGACGAGCGGAGGGGAAGCAAGGAAGTTGGCCTGCACATAGGGGTGAATGCGGCCCTCGAAATTCCGGTTGCCCGATAGCACGCCCGCCACGACGAGATCACCCTCCCGGATCGCTTCGGTCACGGGTTCGGGCAGCGGCCCCGAATTGCCGATGCAGGTCGTGCAGCCGTATCCCACCAGGTTGAATCCCAGTTGATTCAGGTACGGAAGCAGCCCGGCTTCGTGCAGATAGCGGGTGACGACGCGGGAGCCGGGCGCCAGACTCGTCTTGACGTACGGCGGGACCTGGAGCCCGCGTTCCACAGCGTGTTTCGCCACGAGCCCCGCGCCGATCATCACCGACGGGTTGCTCGTATTCGTGCAGCTGGTAATGGCGGCGATGGCGACGTCGCCGTGTCGCAGGGGCATATCGTTCCCCTGTTCGTCCCGGTACTGGCCGGTGCGCGTCAGGGCGTCCGGGGCAAGCCCGAATCCCTGGGGACCGGCGGGGGCGGTAAGCGTCGCGGCGAAGGCTTTGCCGAGTTCCGGCACGGGGATCAGGTCCTGCGGGCGTTTCGGACCGGCGACGCCGGGCACAACCTCTCCGAGATCGAGCTCCAGGACATCGAGGAATTCCGGATCGGGGGTGTATGCGGTGCGGAAAAGGCCCTGCTCCTTCGCGTACCGTTCCACCATGTCGACGAGCGACGGTTCGCGGCCCGTGCGAAGCATGTAGTCCAGGGTAATCCGGTCCACGGGGAAGAATCCCATAGTGGCGCCGTATTCCGGCGACATGTTGGAAATGGTGGCGCGGTCCGGGATGGACATGTGATCGAGGCCGGGGCCGAAAAATTCCACGAACCGGCCCACGACGCCGTATGCGCGCAGGCGGCGCGTGACGGTCAGCACCAGGTCGGTGGCCGTAGCGCCTTCAGGAAGCCGGCCCGTCATCCGGAATCCTATCACTTCCGGCATGAGCATGCAGATCGGCTGCCCCAGCATGGCCGCTTCGGCCTCTATCCCCCCGACGCCCCAGCCCAGCACGCCGAGCCCGTTGATCATTGTCGTATGGCTGTCCGTCCCGACAAGGGAATCCGGATAGGCGACCTGCAACCCGTCTTCCGGGCGCGTCCAGACGCCCCGGGCGATATATTCGAGATTGACCTGGTGGCAGATGCCGCCGGAGGGGGGCACCACCGAGAAATTTTCGAAGGCCTTTTGCCCCCAGCGCAGAAACGCATACCGTTCCCGGTTACGACGAAACTCGATGTCCGAGTTGAGCCGGAGCGCCTCGTGCGTTCCGAAATGATCCACCTGAATGGAATGGTCGATCACGAGATGAACGGGAACCCTCGGATTGATGGCGTCCGTGTCCCCCCCGAGCCGCGCGACTGCGGAGCGCAGGGCGGCAAGATCCACCACGGCCGGCACGCCCGTGAAATCCTGCAGCAGGACACGGGCGGGCACGAAGGGAATCTCCTCGCGGGCCGGTCCCTTCGGATCGTACGTAGCGAGGCGTTCGACATCCTGTTCCGTGACGGCGCGCCCGTCGCATTCCCGGACCACTGCTTCGAGCAGCACCTTGATGGAGAACGGCAAGCGGTCCAGTCCGCCGAAGCCATGGTCGGCAAGGCGGTCGAGCCGGTAGAGATACGCATTGCCCGATCCCGTATCGAAGGTTTCGCGAGCGCCGAAGGGGTCTTTTTTCATGATTCCGTTTCAGGTGGTATCGGAGCGGCGGGTAGGCGATCCGGGGTCTTCCGGCCAGCCCTGCCGCAAATTTCAATGCAAGCAATTACTACTGTCCGAAGGGCCGAATTGTTCGGGGGAGAAGATGGATCGGAGAAGGATGGATCAAGGCTGCCAGAGTCCTTCGGCGCAGGCGATGGACAGCCCTGCCTCGTGCAGGGGGAAGCGGGTATCTCCCGGGAAAATGACGAAGAGGCGGTCTCCTGCACTGCGAAGCTCTCCCAGGATGCGCCAGATCTGCGATGACCGATGAACCATGAAAATCTAAAATGCCGCTATGGATTTTCATGGTTGAAGTGCATTTTTGGGGCTGGGATACGTATCGATGTCCTATTCTACGCAATATCTGCGGTGAATATCAGTGTGCTCCAGGTCGGCGGTGGCTCGCATACAGTTCACGTTCTTATTCTACGCAATATTTACGGAAAATAGGGCCGCGCTCTAAGTTACAGGGTACCCGGTAGGTACTGACATTATTATTCTACGCAAAAATTGCGGTGAATAGAATAATATCCCCCTCCGGAACCGCACCCCGCCGAACCTCGTTCGGATATGCGGTAATCAATAGGGGCTATAGCTCAGTTGGTAGAGCGCTGCAATCGCACTGCAGAGGTCAGCGGTTCGACTCCGCTTAGCTCCACGGAAAAAGTCGAGCCGGACGGGTGTATCCGTCCGGTTTGTTTTTTGTCCCGTACTTCTTTCACAAAACGCTGTCCGGCGCCGCAATTATGGCAAAGCACCAGCAGTCGGGTCGTTTCGTATGGTACGACCTGCTCACCACCAACACCGAAGCGGCAATAGACTTTTACGGAAACGTCATCGGTTGGGGAACCGAGGCGTTCGAGGGCGGCCCCGGGCCCTACACGATGCTCACCAACCAGGGAGCGCCCTTTGGCGGCCTCATGGAGATCGAACCGGAAATGGGGGAGATTCCGCCCCACTGGCTTCCCTACATTTCTACGCCGGACGTGGATGAGACGGTCGGAAAAATCCAGGAACTGGGCGGAAATATCCACGTTGCGCCGCAGGACGTTCCGGGCGCGGGCCGCTTTGCCATAGCAACCGACCCGCAGGGCGGCGTTTTTGCGGTGTTCGCATCGACCATGGGCGAACCGGACATGGAAGCGCAGCCGGGCGTCGGCGAGTTTTCCTGGCATGAACTGGCCACCTCGGACTACCAGGCCGCGTTCGATTTCTACCAGGCCCTGTTCGGCTGGGAGATTACGAGCGAAATGGATATGGGCGACTCGGGCATCTATCGCATGTACGGTCAGAACGATCTTGTCTACGGGGGTATATTCACCAAAATCGACAGCATGCCCGGTCCTCCGCCTTCCTGGTGGGCGTTATACGTGACGGTGGAAGACATTGACCGGAGCGTCGAAGATGTCGCGGAACACGGCGGCAGGGTGGTCATGGGCCCCATGGAGGTGCCCGGCGGGGACCGGATAGCCCATTGCGTGGATCCGCAGGGCGCCGGTTTCGCGTTGCACTGCAAGGGATAGACGCCGGCGGGTCATGCATCCGGCGATCCGCAAGGGCGCCGTGGCTCCGTTGCATTGCGGGAAATAGCAAGCGTACGTCGTTTTCCTTCGTGCGAATTGTTATTGAAGAATTGCTTGCGTAATATGTCTCTCAATGTTCCCCCGCAAAGACATGGAGGTTCCTGTATGAGACGCGCAGTATTTATCGGAATAGTTTCCCTGTTCGCCGTATCCGGAGCGCTGGGCCAGCTTCCGGCCAACCCGCTCGAAGGAACGTGGGAAATGGTTTCCCAGCATGCCGTGTATCCGGACAGCACCATAGATCGTACCGATCAGATACCGTATACCATCAAGATTCTCAATTCCACGCACTTCGCCTTCGGGCGGCAGATACTGGACGAGGAGGTGTTCGCCGGCGGGGGCACCTATTCGTTCAACGGGGACACGTACACCGAGCACATCACCTGGCACAGTTCTGCGGGGTTGGCGGGGCAGTCCATCGTCTTTGAAGCCCGCATCGAAGGGGATACGTGGTACCATGTGGGCCACATTCTCGATTTCCGACTCGAAGAGGTCTGGCAGCGAATTGACCTGTCTGGAGAAGGAGACGAGGAAGAGATGGAGTGAGAGGGGTGGCTTGTCCTTTTGCCATTATAGGCATCGTTGCGGCTGTTGAATCGTCGCCCGCCTGCGTGCGGAAACAGACGACCTACCCGTCCAGCACGACCATGACCATCACATCGTAGAGGGCGTGCGTCCAGGCGGCGATGCCGAATCCCCGCGTAAGGTACAGGACGTTCAGCGCCAGTCCGAAAAGCATCCGGAAAAGGAACGAGTTCAAGCGGAACGCATCGCCCAGCGGTCCGATGTAGTGCACCAGGCTGAACAGAAAGGCCCCGGCGACCGCTGCTATGATATAGGCCAGTACCCGGTCTCCCATGAACCAGCGCAGCACCCAGAACAGGGCGCCTACCAGCAGCACGCGAAACAGCAGTTCCTCGTACAGGCCCGCCCCGACCGAAAGGGCCAGTTTGATGGCGATTCCTTCTGCGGGTCCGGACTGCGCCAAGGCCGGCAGAATCGTATAAACCACTCCGGACACGATGACTGCGATCACTACCGCATACACCGTGCTTTCGAGGAACATCCACAGGAAATACCGGGGATTGAAGGGCACCTTTTTCTTGCGGTCGTACCAGAATACGGCGATCCCGGCGAGCAGTACGGCAATCCCGAAGGCCGTCAGGCCGTAGTCCCCTACCACCAGCAGCAACTGCTTGAGCCACATCTCGGACGAAACGCGCACCTGCGCCACGGCGCTGCGGTTCGCAAAAACGATCAGGAATTCGTACAGAATCAGCAGGGGAAGCGCGGCCAGAAACCCGTAGGTGGCCGAGCGGGAGGCGTTGTGGTACGTTTTCCAGACGCCGGGTTGATATATGGCTTCACCGGTCATGATTTCCCGTACTCCGACGGGTAGACAAGATGTTGCGGTATAAATGGGTGCGGGTGATTCCCAATGTTTTTGACAGGATGGAAACCGGGTACCCCGTTGCAATACACGACAAGGACCCCTGTTGCCGGCAGTTTCAATCGTCGAATCCCACTCCTTCTATCTGCATCAGGGCGTCCCGGAGTTCGGCCTCTGCATGGGTATCGCGCTGCCGTCCCGCGATCGCGATGCCTTGTGTATAGGTCCGTATGGCGTCTTCTCTCCGGCCCAGCTCCTGGTACAGTTTCCCGAGATGGTACCACGTGCCCACGTACTCGGGATCCTTGGAAACGAGACCCTCGAAAAAACGAAGCGCTTCCTCGGTGTCTCCACGATTGAGATATTCCTGCGCCAGAGCGAACCGGACGAATGCATCGTCAGGATCTTCTTCATGGAACGCTTGCAGCGCCTGTAGCCGGTCAGCCTGCATCATGAGGGAAGAAATCTTGCCGGCAGGTCCGGGGCCGACCATGCCCTGCGAATTGTCGGACAGCTTACCATCCGCCCCCTGCGCCGCCGCCCCCGAACCCGCCGCCGCCAAATCCGCCGAAACCGCCTCCCAGACCTCCTCCGCCCAGACCGCCTCCGAATCCCCCGCCGCCCCCGCCGAGTCCGCCTCCCCAGACAATGAAGTGGGGCCCGTACCGATGGCGCCGATAGCGTTTACCTCCATCGTTTCCACCCCCGCGGCGCCGGATGGACGTAATAACGAACCACGCAAGGATGAACAACCCCATCAGCGCGGACGGATCGATCGGGGGTCTCCCGGAGCGCCTCGGCGCTACTTCCTCCGCTGTAAATTCGCCGGCCGCCGCAGCGATCAGCAGGTCTGCGGCGCCGGATATCCCCTCATAAAACCGTCCCTCGCGGAAATACGGCACCATGACATTACGATAAATACGGTCAGCCACCACGTCGGGAATCGCGCCCTCGAGACCGTAGCCCGTTTCGATACGTACCTCCCGATCGTCACGCGCCACGAGGATCACCACGCCGTTATCTTGTCCCGCCTGTCCTACGCCCCAACTGCGGCCCAGGGCCAGCGCATATTCTGCGGCGGGGACGCCTTCGAGCGACGGAATCGTAACGACAACGATCTGTGTAGAGGTGGTATCCGCGTACGCTGTCAGCTTTGCGGTCAGCCTTTGCTCCTCGGAAGGGGTAAGCAGGTCAGCCTGATCCGTTACCAGACGGCCCGTGGAACGAATCACGTCCACGGTCCCCTGGGCGTACAGCACGCCGGCGGGGAACAACCCCGCCAGAAACAACCCTGCCAGAAACAGCTTGCCCGGAAGCAATTCGGTCAGGCGTCGAGCAAGGCGGCCTGTATGGACGTCCTGCCGAACGTACGTTGTGTCGCACTGTCTGTGCATCCGGTATCAGGAGGAAAAGTCGACGGTGGGCGCTTCTTCAGCTCCTGCTTCCGCCTCAAAGGAAGTACGCCGTTCAAAGCCGAATATGGAAGCAAAGATAGCGCCGGGGAAGCGGCGTATCTGCGTATTGTAGCGGCGCACCGATTCGTTGTAATCGCGGCGGGCTACGTTAATCCGGTTTTCTGTGCCTTCGAGTTGCGCCTGTAAATCCCGGAAAGCTTCTGTGGCGCGCAGTTGCGGATAATTCTCGGAGACGGCGAGTAGCCGGCCCAGCGCGCCGCCCAGTCGGCTTTGCGCTGCTTCAAACTCGCGCAAGCGGGCGGGATCTTCCAGGTCGTCCACGGTCAGTTGGATCGATGTGGCCTCGGCTCGCGCCTGCGTTACCGCCTGGAGCGTTTCCTGCTCGAAGTCGGCGGCGCCGCGTACGGTGCTGACGAGATTGGGAATCAGGTCAGTGCGTCGCTGGTACTGTGTTTCGACATCTGCCCAGGACTGTTCGACAAGTTCTTCACCCTCTACCATGCCATTGTATGCGTTGCATCCCATGCACCCGCCGAAAAGCACGATAAGAAGAACAATAAGGAGAGCGATCGTTCCGTTGCTGCGCATCACACTGCGAATTAATGATCTGTGAGGAAAGCGTGCAGGCGTCGCCGGAGCGCTCCTGCGCTATAGGACACTCTGATTAAGGCTCCTGCGATCATAAGGTACGACAAGGAGCCGCCGGAGTTGCGGCGATTTTGCGTGTGTCCTTAAGCATTTTGGATGCGATTTGCGCATTTTTCCGAAACACGCCGTATTCGTCATCGCGAACAGAAAACGTCGGAATGGCGCGATTGGCGTTATGAATCGGGGCGTTGTTCGGTAAAGAGAGGGTAAGGTGGTACCGGATCATTCCATGCTGAAGCATCTCTGTTCCATGGAATTTCCCGTATAAACTCGCGCCTGAATGGGCACTTTACGAAAATGGTCTCGTACAGAATACATTCGGGGTGAAATGCCTTACCGCTGCACTGTTGAACATTATGTCCGCTTCTTTCAAACGATTTCGGATTTTCCCCGTCACGGCCTTTCTTCTGGCGGGCGTTCTGCTCGGACTCACGATCAGGTCTGTACATATTGGGGAGGATACCATGGCGCAACTTCGCAAACTCGAAGATGCGTTTCTGCTCATCAACAAGCAGTATGTCGAACCCGTCGACGCGGCATCGCTGGCGGAAGACGCGATTACGAGCATGCTGGACGAACTTGATCCGCATTCCGTCTACGTTTCTGCCGAAGATGCGCGGGATATGCAGGAGCGGTTTCAGGGGTCGTTCGGCGGCATCGGTATCTGGTTTGAAATTGCTCGTAACGACGACAATTTGCGTGACGACACGGTGCGGGTGATGTCGGTTATCGGGGACGGCCCCAGTGAAAGGGCAGGTTTGATGGCTGGAGATCGCATTATCGGCATTGACGATTCTACGGCGGTGGGCCTGACGGAGGACGAGGTTACCTCGAGGTTGAAGGGAGAGATCGGAACGCAGGTAGAGGTCACTATCCTCAGGCATGGAGCGCGTGCGCCCCTCGAATTCACACTCACACGCGATGTAATTCGGCTTTACACGGTGGATACCTCGTACATGGTGGATACCGTGACGGGATACATTCGCCTGTCCCGTTTCTCCCAGGAGACCTACAACGAGTTCATAGAGCATGTGCGTGCGTTGAAAGACCAGGGCATGGAGCGGCTGGTGCTGGACCTCCGGTCCAATACCGGCGGCTACATGAGTGAGGCGATAGAAATTGTCGACGAGATGGTACCCGGACGCAAAACGGTGGTCTATACCCGGGGGCGGCGGCCGGAAACGACCAGTACCTACCGGACGCGGCGCACCGGCATTCTCGAAACGGAACCGGTTATCGTGCTGGTGAACGCCTATTCGGCTTCGGCCAGCGAAATCGTGGCCGGCGCCCTGCAGGATCATGATCGCGCACTCATTGTGGGGCAACGCACATTCGGCAAGGGGCTCGTTCAGCACCAGTTTGCCCTGCCGGACCAGAGTATTCTCCAAATGAC
Source organism: Rhodothermales bacterium (assembly GCA_951812345.1). Taxonomy (GTDB): domain Bacteria; phylum Bacteroidota; class Rhodothermia; order Rhodothermales; family VXPQ01; genus VXPQ01. The sequence continues at coordinate 2,666,172 of OX638295.1, read as the reverse complement.
GGTCGCGCGCTATTACACGCCTTCGGGACGACTCATCCAGACCCCGTACAAGGACGGCGACCGGGAAGATTATTACGAAGAGAAGTTTGCTTCGCTGGAGGAAGCAACGTATCGCTCCGGCGAGTATTCGGATAACATTCCTGATTCGTTGCGCTTCAAAACCGCCCGTGGACGCGACGTGTTCGGCGGGGGCGGCATCCTTCCGGATTACATTGTAAAGCCGGATACTACGGTTGCCCTGCGTGCTGTATTGGGGTACGGTCTCACAAGGGGCTTTGCCCGGCAGTGGTTCCGTGACGACGAACGGCGTCTGCGAGAAAGATGGCGTGATCGGGAAGCGGAATTCGTCACCACGTTCGATATATCCGACGAGCTATGGGCGTCTTTTGTAGAGTATTCCACAGATACCGATGCGGACGATCCGCTGGCGGAGACTTCGGAAGAAGCGGACAGTGCACGGGTAGTTACGGCAGACGCATTGCATACGTATCGCGAGACGCTGGAAGTGTATCTGCGCGGACGTATTGCTCAGGAGATATTCGGTCACAAGGCCTGGTACGGCATCTATAAGGAGATCGATCCGGAACTGAACGCTGCACTGGGCTTGTGGGGCCTTGCCGAAGGTCTTGCGTCCTGGCAGGAATCGCCCCGACAGGAAACCGATCTTCCCACAAACCGCCGGTAGCGTTGCCCATTCCCGGCTTACCTCATTTCATACAACCCGTCGCAGGAGCACTTGTCATGCCCCATCGCTTGTCATTCGCTCCATTCCTTGCGGTGATCGGCATCCTGTTCCTTGCAGGGTGTGCGACGCCCAACCTCGCCGGCGTAGCGCAAACCGCGCATATCGAACAAGTGGCGAATCGGCCCATCCCCTGGGAGATTACGCCTCCCGGCAACTACCAGCGGGCGATTCTCCAGGGAACGCGTTCCGCCACGGGAGAACCCGGCTTGAATTACTGGACGCAGGAAACGGAATATGTGTTGAACGCCCGCGTTTTTCCCGTGACCGGGCTGCTTGACGGGAGCGGCGCGATCACATACACGAACCACTCGCCCGCTACGCATTCCCAGCTCTACATGGAGATCACGCAGAATTTCCATCTGCCCGGCGTACGCCGCGCCGAAGCGGCGGAAGTCACCGGGGGCGTAGTGATCCGGCGCGTGGCTGTGCAGGGGGAGGAATTGCCGCCTGCCCCGGTTTCCGAAGGACCGCATTACCAGGTCAACGGGACCAATATGATCCTGACGCTGCCGCAACCGATGGCGCCGGGAGAAACCGTGACGATCGATATCGAATGGCGTTTCAATATTCCGAATGTCGGCGCCGGGGGGCGTATGGGACGCTCCGGGGATAACCTGCTGTTTCTCGCCTACTGGTATCCCACTATGGCTGTGTACGACGATGTGGCCGGCTGGCACACCGAGGCGTTTACGGGCATGTCCGAATTCTATCACGGGTTCGCCGATTACGACATTACGGTCGAGATTCCCGCAGGATGGATTGTGGCTTCGACCGGCGAATTGCAGAATCCCGAAGAGGTGCTGGCGCCGCATATCCTCGATCGCGCGCATGCGGCATGGGAGAGCGATAGTGTGCTGCAGGTAATCGGACCGGAAGATTTCGGAGAGGCGGGTACGGCAACAACCGACGATGGTCTGTTGCGGTGGCGCTTTTTGGCCGAAAACGTACGCGACGCCGCGTTCAGCGCCACAAAGCAGTCCGTCTGGGAGGCGGGCCGCACATCCGTCGGCGACCGCGACGGGGATGGGGAGGAGGATTTTACGAGAATCAACACGTTTTATCGCGAAGAGGCGCCGCTTTGGGCGAGCGTTACGGAGTATCAGCAGCACGCGATCCGGTATCACTCCCGGAATACCGGTTTTGCCTACCCGTGGTCGCACATGACCGCCGTGGAAGGTGCGGAAATTATCGGCGGCGGCATGGAATATCCGATGATGACGCTGATGGGGGATTACAATGCGCGCGGCGACAGTGCGTTGTACAACGTTACGGCGCACGAATTGGCTCACATGTGGATTCCGATGGTCGTCGGTACGAACGAGCGGCAATTCAGCTGGATGGACGAGGGGTTCACGACCTTCCACGAGAACGATGCCCGTATGGACTACCACCCGGGTCCCAACCATTATCTCCGTGACCAGCAGATCTACGCTGCAGTGGCTCGGCAGCGCAGCGAGGGGGCTATGATGCGGCATTCCGGCTATCACGCAACGGCTCTTGCTTTCACGATCGCCTCATACATGAAGCCCGCCACGATGCTGACCGCCTTGCGCGGCGTCCTGGGCGATGATGTGTTTTACGAAGCCACACGGACGTTCATCGCCGAGTGGGCGTACAAGCATCCCTATCCATGGGACTTTTTCAATACGTTCGAGCGGGTTTCCGGGCGCGATCTGGACTGGTTCTGGCGGTCGTGGTATTACGAAAACTGGACGCTCGACCAGGCCATTGAAGAGGTGCAGGTAGACGGGATCGAAACGACCATTACGGTGCGCGACAACGGCCTGGCGCCTATGCCGGTGCTTCTTGGTATCGAATTGGAGTCCGGCGAAGTGATGGGGAGGCGAATTCCCGTCACGGCATGGCTGAATGGCGCTACCACCGCTTCCTTTTCGCTCGCCACCGACAGCCCCATCGTGCGCGTCGTCATTGATCCGGAAAACATCTTCCCGGATGTGGACATTTCAAACAATGGCTGGCAGCGGGAAGAAGGGGGCGATTAACCCTTACCGAAGCGCATCGAGCAGTATTTCCGCCGGGTGGAGTGTCTTTCGCCCCGTCGTATCGAAAATCTGGGTGCGACACGATGTACCGGCGGCGGCGATCAGTGTATCCTTTGGCGTTTCCCGTACCGCCGGCGCAAGGCGCCGCTCGGCCATGGCGATGGACAGATCGTAATGCTCTGCTTCGTAGCCGAATGCGCCAGCCATGCCACAGCACCCTGAATCGACGGTGTGCACCTTGTAGTTCGGTGGCAGGCCAAGGCATGACGTGGTTGCGGTCGTTCCCGCAAGAGCCTTCTGGTGGCAATGCTCATGCAGGAGCACGTCGCGGGCTTCGTCGGTCCATTTCACCTCTCCGGAAAAAGCATCCGCCTTTTCGATTACGAATTCCTCGAAGGTGAACACCTGTCTGGCGAGGGTGTCTACGCGGGCGTCTCCGGGCAGGAGCGTCCGGGCTTCGTCGCGAAACGTGAGAATACAACTCGGTTCGAGTCCGACCACAGGGATACCCCGTTTGGCCCACGGATACAGGGCGTCCACCGCTTGCCGGACCTGTTTGCGGGCTCCCTCCAGAAATCCCTTGGTGAACATGGGGCGTCCGCAACAGAGCGCTTCCGATGCGATGCGTACGGCGAAGCCGGTGCGGCGTAGAAATTCGGTTGCCGCTTGCGCTGTCTCGGGATGATGCCAGTTGTTGAACGTATCGACGAAAAGAAGCACGAGCGGGCCGTCCACAGGAGCATTTTGCGTCTCCTGGTTCTCAAACCATTTCGTAAAAGGCTCGGGGGCGAACGAGGGCAGTGTGCGAGGGGATAGCCCCATGGTGCGTTCGAGGAGCCGCCGGATGCTCCGACGCTTGTTCAACCCGTTGACGAGGCGGGCAGCCCTTCCGTTCATGCGCCGCGCAAGCAGCGGCATGTGCGCAAAAAGCCGCGTGCGCAGCGACGGAGCATGCTTTTGCCAGTACATGCCGAGCCACTCGGACTTGATCCGGGCCATATCCACGTTCGAGGGGCATTCCGTTTTGCATCCCTTGCACTGAATGCATAAGTCCATCACCTCGTGCATTCGTTTTCCGGTCAGCGCTTCCCGGGGCAGCCTGCCCGACAATGCTTCGCGCAGTGCATTGGCCCGTCCCCGCGTGTTGTCCTGCTCGTTGCGGGTGACCATGAACGGGGGGCACATGGTGCCGGTATCGAGTTTGCGGCATGCTCCGTTGCCGTTGCACAACTCGATGGATCGGGCAAACCCGCCCTGGTCGGAAAAATCCAGTTGTTCCACCACTGGAAGCGTTTCGTATTCCGGCCCCATTCGCAGGTTTTCGGTCATGGGAGGCGCCCCGACGATTTTGCCCGGATTGAGCAGGCCGTGCGGGTCGAAAAGGTTTTTCGTTTCCTGGTAGACCCGGTACAATTCCGGCCCGAGGAGCGGTTCGAGAAACTCGCTGCGGGCCAGCCCGTCGCCATGCTCGGACGAGATCGTCCCGCCGAACCGCCGCACGAGCTCCATCGATCCCTGCGCAATGTCGCGCATCTTTGCCACATCCTCTGCGTCCTTCGTGTTAATGAACGGGCGGATGTGCAGGGTACCGGCGGAGGCGTGGGCGTACAGGACGGTTCGGACGCCTTTCAGAAGCGGCATCAGCGCTGCCACGTACTCTGCAAGATGCTCGACCGGCACGGATGCGTCCTCTATGAAGGCGATGGGCTTGTGTTCGCCTTCGACGCCCATGATCAGGCCCAGGCCCTCCTTGCGTACGGCCCACACATTGGCGATCTCTTCCGGTGTGCGGGCAGGCACGACCGCGTAGCCGACTTTGCTTCGTTCAAGCTTTCGTTTCAGATCGTTCAGCCGGGCGGTCAGTTGCTGTTCGCTGTCGCCAAAGTATTCCGTGATGAGTACCGCTTCCGGATTCCCCTCGACAAACGTGAGACGATGTGCAAAGCCCGGTGCGCGCCGGGTTTGTTCGATAGCAATGCCGTCAAAGAGTTCGATGGCCGAAGGACCCGTTTCGAGAATGATTGTCACGGATTCGAGCGCTTCCCGTAACGTGGCGAAGTGGACTACGGCGAGTATGGATTTTTTCGGACGCTCGACCGCCTGCAACAGGATTTCTTTCGTGACCGCCAGTGTACCCTCGCTGCCGCACAGGAGGCGCGCCGGATTCCGGGCCGTTTTGTCGAGCAGATGTTCCAGACGGTACCCGCTGTTGCGGCGCCAGTGCCGGGGCGTGTCCCGGCGGATCGTTTCCGCATCGGCCTGCAAGAGCCGGTCCAGGCTCTGATAGATTGCTCCTTCGCGCCCTTTGGAGCGGGTGAGCTGGCGCCAGCGCTCGGCGCCGGTTTCCTCGAAACGGGCGGAGGTCCCGTCGTCGAGAAACACGTCCAGCGCCTGCACATGATCGACCGTATTCCCGTACAGAATGGAATGGGCGCCCGTCGCATTGTTGCCGACCATGCCTCCAAGGGTCGCCCGCTTGCTGCTGGCGGGGTCCGGCCCCACCATCAGACCGGCAGGTAGCAGAGCCGTATTGAGCCGGTCCAGCACCAGCCCGGGTTGTACGCGCACCTGATGCGCTTCTTCGTCAATCTCAAGGACGCGGTCGAGATACTTCGTAAAGTCAATGACGATCGCTTCCGCCACGGTCTGTCCGGCCAGCGACGATCCTCCACCGCGCGGCAGCACCGGAATCCCGAAACGGGCGGCTTCTTCGATCGCTGCCTGTACGTCGTCCATCGTTCGCGGCACCAGCACAGCATGCGGCTGCATGCGATAGATGCTGGCGTCGGTCGCGTACAGCGCGCGCGACATCTCGTCGAAAAGCAGCTCGCCGGCGATGTGGGGGGTAAGCGCGCGCCGAAAGTCCCGTAAGGCGTTGTTCATGCGTGTCTTTCCCATGCAGTCCCTGGAACAGGCCTTACAGTTCGATCGGCGTGCCCTCTTCGGGGACCACGACGCGTATGTCCGGATAAAAAAACCGGATATTTTCAGCCATCCACGTTCTTGCGTTCGTTTCTCCGTGCACGAGCACAACGGTTTCCGGCGCCAGTCGCTCGACCAACTTGATAAGATCGCGCCGGTGGCTGTGCCCACTGAAGCGGAATCGCTGGACTTCACAGCGGACGGGTTGCGCCGGTTTCATCCGGTCGAGTTGCACCTCGGTGTCGTCGCCCTGCTCCGCCGCGGCCAGGAGTTGGGCTGCCGGAGAATCTTCTTTGGCGAATCCTACCAGGAAGATCGCGTTTTTTTCGTTCTCGACCAGCCGCCGTGCAAGGTCATTGGATATGGTGCGTTCGAACATCATGCCGCTGGCCGCCACATGAATAGCCGGTCCCTGCAATGCATTGTTGAGCAAAGCCGGCTTCCGGGGCAGGCGCATCTGCTCTACGTCGAACACCTTGAATTCCTCGTCGAGGCGCGGCGTGTTGAAGCGTGTGCGGTCATAGATATCCGCAAACGCCCGCATGGAACCGGCTGTATAGACCGGAATATCGAAAGGAATCCGCTCCAGTTCCTTGAACCGGTGAATGAGGGCAAGGATTTCCTGGGCGCGTCCGAAAGCGAACGAAGGAATGAGTACCGTGCCGCCGCGAGCCAGCACATTGGCCAGTGCATCGGCAAATTTCCTTTCCTCTGATTTGCGTGTGGTCAACTCGGCGTCGGAATCTGCTCCCAGTGTGGATTCGAGAATCAATATATCTACAGGGGGCTCCGGATAATCTCCTCCCGGGACAATGGATTGAGGATGCTGGTTCGTGTCGCTCGTATAAAACGCCCGGCGGGTTCGCCCCCCCGATTCCCAGGAAAAAAGGATACCGGCCGCGCCCAGCACATGCCCGGCATGGTAAAAGCGTGCCGTGATTTCGCATTGACCGCGAAGCCCGGTTACGTCGAAATCCGTATTGAGATCGTGGGACGCGTACAGAAAACGGTGTTCTTCCAGTTCCTCCTCCTTGAACAGGGGGGCATGGATCGAATTGCCTTCCTGGAGTTTGCGCCGCTGCAACCGTGCGGAAGCGGGAAGTACAAAATCCGTCAGGTCTCGCGTAGCGCGTGTCATATGGACGCGCACATGCGGAAAGTGTCGGACCAGCACCGGTAGAGAGCCGATATGATCATGATGCGCATGCGTAACCAGCACATGATCCACATGCCAGTCCGACCGCTTGTGGATCATGTCGAAATCTGGCAACGAGGCCGGTCCTTCCTCGTCGGGGTCGGCTCCTGCGTCGATCAGGATGCCCGTATTCTCGATCAGCGCAAGATGGCAACTGGCGCCGATGGCCTCCGTTTTCCCCAGAGAAACGAATTGCATCCGTGTTACGGCGTTACGGAGGCGGCTTCGTACGCCCGCCAGTCGGCCAGGAACCGCTCGAGACCGATGTCTGTCAGCGGGTGGTGGAGCAGCTTTTTGATCACGCCGAGCGGCATCGTTGCTACATCCGCACCGATGAGGGCTGCCTCGACCACATGCAACGGGTGCCGGATGGATGCAGCCAGCACCTCTGTGGTGAAGCCGTACTGCCTGTATATCCGGACAATCTGGTCAATGAGCTCCATTCCATTTGAGGAAATGTCGTCGAGGCGTCCGATGAAAGGGCTGATGTAATTGGCGCCCGCCTTGGCGGCGATGAGCGCCTGCGTGGACGAGAAGCAAAGCGTACAGTTTGTCCGGATGCCCTCTTCCGAACAGGTTTTCAATGCCTTGATGCCGTCGGGAATGAGCGGCACTTTCACCACCACATTCTTGTGGATGGGCGCCAGTTGCCGCGCCTGCTCCATGATCCCGGCGTAATCGACGGCGGTAACTTCCGCAGAAACATCCCCATCCACGAGTTCACAAATGCGATAGATGTGCTCGTGAAAATTGACGTTGCCCGCCTTTCTCATGAGCGACGGATTCGTGGTGACGCCGTCCAGTATACCCATGGATGCGGCCTCGCGGATTTCCTCCAGATCCGCGGTGTCTACAAAAAATTTCATGACAAAGCGACGGTTTGAACAGAGAAGATACGGGAAGGAATGTCTTTGTAATGATACGCAATAGGGCGCTGAGATTCGAGCCTTTTCGCGCCTCTTGCGCAATTATGCCGGTGGCTCCGGTTCCATGATCCGCCTGATTATCAGCATGGTGAGATCGTCGGACAATTCTTCGATGTTTCCCGTGAATTCGGCAATGTCCTTATGAACGATATCTACGATATCCGCCGCTGATCGGGTGTGCACCCGCTTCAGCACAGCCTCGAGGCGGTCTTCGTGGTACTCCTCGCCGGCGGCTCCCATGGCTTCCGTCACGCCGTCGGTGAACAGCACGGCGATGTCGCCCGGGTCCAATTTGACCGTGCCGTGCTCGTAGCCGATCTGATCCATCACGCCCAGAAGCAGCCCCCCCTTATCCAGCAATTCTATGGAGTCGTTTTGTCGTACGACCATAGGCGGATTGTGTCCGGCGTTCACGTACTCCATGTCCCCGGAATCGAGATGCAGGATGGCCAGAAAGAATGTAATGAACCGGTCCGTATCGGTATTCCCGCATATGACGCGATTGATATGCCCTACAGCCTGCTCGATCGTCATGTCCATGGGCAGGACGACATGCAGGCTGGCTTGCAAGTTTGCCATGAGTAGCGCCGCCGGCGTGCCTTTCCCCGTCACGTCGGCAATAGCGAGCAGGAGTCGTTCGTCCTTGAGTCGAACGACATCGTAGTAGTCGCCTCCCACGAAGCGGCTTGGTCTGGCAAGCGCTGCCACCTCATATTGTCCTATGTCGGGCGTTTCCTGCGGCAAGAGCCGTTCCTGGATGCGTCGCGCGATGCGCATCTCTTCCTCGAGCCGCTTTTTCTCGATCTGCTCTTCGACCAGAAACGAGTTTTGCACGGAAACAAGGGTAAGATTCCCCAGAGCGGACAGGAATTCGATGTCTGCAGAGGTATAAGGCTGTCCGTTTCGCTTGGGGCCGAGGCATAATGCGCCGCAAGGCGCCCCCTGGTGCTTCAGAGGTAGCGCCAGTATCAGCCCGAGGTCGCGGAGTCCCTGGCATGTATCGTCGGAAGCCGTTTCAGAAACAGAATGCATGTCGCCGGACGGCGCCGAACCGTTATCCAGAAGCACGAGCTGTTCCAGCGTGCAGAGCTGCTCTGCCAGCGCCGGCGCAATCTGCTCCGGCAAGCCCCCGGAGGCCGTTACGAACATACCCGCATGGTCTTCATTCGTCCGGTTCCGGCGCACCAGAAACAGATGGCGGGATACCAGGAGTTGCCCCATCAGGGCGAAGGATAGCAACTTGACGAGACGCTCCCGGTCGATGGTTGCATTGAACTCCTGCGACAGATCGAACAGGGTGTTCAACTCCTGAATCCTTGCATCGAGGTCGCGGTTCGCCAATTGCAGTTCTTCCACCATCAGGGAGTTGTGCACTGCCGTGGAGGACATATGCACGAGCGATCGGACAAACTCGAGTTCGAAGGGGGTGTACTGCTCGCCTGTCGCCTTTCTTCCAGCAGCGAGGATGCCGATTTCCCGGCTCCCGAAACGTATCGGCGCCGCCAGTTCCAGACCGTGTTCCAGCAATTTTTCCGGTACGTGGTCCGCCGTGAGCACGGTATCCTCCGGTATCTCGGGTACCTCGAGCACAGCGCCTTCTTCAAGCGTCTTTACGTTTCTTGTTGCGGCGACACGGTATCCGTTTTCGACCGGATCGCGCATCAGCACGGCGCTCCGGGTCGTCAGCAATTTGCTCATGACTGTCAGGAGCAAACTGTTCAGCACGAACTGCAGATCGAGGTATGTGCTCAGAAGGCGGCTCGTTTCGTACAGGGCGCGCAGATCGAACCGTTCGCTTCGCATGGAAGATGTATCCGAATCGGGCATATGCGCCGTGCTGAGCACCCTCTATGAGAGATGGTGGATGTACATTATGCCTAACAATGTGCGGTTTTGCAAACCGTCTAACGGAGGCATCTCCTGTTCCCGCTGCTTTCTTGTGCGCCTCGTTCGACCAGGGCCTTATACCGGATTGATACCTGTCAGGAGGAATGAACCTGCGGCGGTTTGTCGTCCAGGTGCACGACATCCGCTTTGCGGGCGCTCCCCTCGGTTATTTCCAGCAACACGCACGTTTTGACCCGGTGCAATCCCTGACGACCGGCCGCGCCGGGGTTAAGGTACAGCATATTCGGGGGATTGCGCACCCGTTCGATGCGCAGGATGTGGCTGTGTCCACAGATGAAGATATCCGGGGGGTCGGCGGCGAGCGCTTCGGCGATCCGGGGGTCCCAGCGTCCCGGACTTCCCCCGATATGCGTCATGCAAATGCGTACGCCCTCCACTTCGGTTCGCAACACCTCTACGGTGCGATAACGGATGCCCGGCCCGTCCACATTGCCCCAGACGGCCTGTACGGGCGCAATCTCTCCGAGTCGGTCCAGAATGTCTGTTCCTCCGACATCCCCGGCATGCAGGATGCGGTCCACCCCGTTGAAGTATGTTTCAATCGCCGGATGAAAATAGCCGTGCGTGTCCGAGATGATACCAAGCTTCACGGGTGTATCCTATATATCGAGAGCATCTCCAGGTTCGAGCACCCGCGCAGCGAAACCCGCTTCTTCCATAAGCTGCTCCCATTCGCTCACGTCTACCTCGATGGGCGGAAATGTATTGTAATGCACCGGTACGGTGAGCCCGGGGCGAAGCAACTTTGCTGCACGCACTGCATCGCGAATACCTGAGGTAAAGCAATCGCCTATCGGCAGCAGTGCGAGATCCGGCCCGAAATCGTCGCCGATCCATTCCATTTCGGCAAAGGCGCAGGTGTCTCCTGCTGCGTACACCGACTTGCCCTCGACTTCGAACACAAACCCGTTGGGATTTCCTCCGTACCCCCCGTCCGGAAAGGACGACGAATGGCGGGCGTAGGTTTGGTGGACCTTGCCCCAGTCGAAGGTCCAGGCTCCGCCCGTATTCATGGCAAGCACGTGGTCGTGCCCGTGTACCCTCGAAAAGTAACTGGTGATTTCAAAATTGCTGACCACGAGTGCCCCTGATCGTTTGGCGATCTCCTGCGCATCCCCGAGGTGATCCTGATGCGCATGCGTAAGAAAGATGACGTCCGGGTTCAGTTCGTCCGGCGAGATAATGCCTTCTGCCCGGGGATTCCCGGTGATCCAGGGGTCCACGAGGAGTGTCGTGCCCCCTGTTTCGAGTTGGAAAGCCGAATGGCCGAAATAAACGAGTTTCATAGTGCAAACAGGTAGTGATCAGAGTATCCCAAGGCCAATAACGCCTGATGGAGTCGGGTATGCAGTGTGCGCGTCTTAAGGGATCAAGTGCGCCGGGCCACGCGGTACATCCACAGAATGAAGCAGCCGAAGGCAACCAGTCCGAGCGCATTGGCCACCGGCTCGAAGCCCTCCGGCGCCAGTTGCAGGACGGCCGTATTCTGTGCCGCAGCGAACGGAATGGCCAGCAGGATACCCACCAGGGCCTCGCCCGTGATAAGCCCGGAAGCGAACAACAATCCCCGGCGGCCCGCCCGTTGCACGGCTTCTTTGTACGCTGCTTCGCCGCCGAACTGATCCTTGCGCCGTCGCAACGAACGGTTGGCGAAAAAGGCCGCCAGTCCGCCGATGAAAATGGGGACGGTCAATTCCAGCGGTAAATAAATGCCGACGGCGACGGCCAGCACGGGCGCGCGGAATTCGGCGCCGCGATGCTCCAGATACTTGTCGATGGCAATGATGACCGCGGCAATGAGCGCGCCGGCTATAATCATGTTCCACGGCAGGTTCTGCCGGAATACGCCGTCGGCGACCGAACTCATGAGCGTGGCTTGCGGGGCCTGAAGGGCTTGCGACGGGTCCATGCCCTCTCTTGGGAACACATTGCCGAGCCCGTATGCCTGAAACAGCAGGTCCAGAATAGGCGCCAGCACGAGCGCGGCGGCCACAACCCCCACGATCTGCATGATTTGCTGCTTGAACGGCGTGGCGCCTACGAGATACCCCGCCTTCAGGTCCTGCATGTTATCTCCGGCGATCGCCGCCGCACAGCATACGACCGCACCAACCAGAATAGCGGTGGCTGCCGCCGTGGTGGCTTGCGTCGCGTCGATGGCGAAATTGATTTGCGATCCGAGAATCCAGAGAAGCAACAGCGATGTGGTCAGAATCGTAGCGATCGTGACTCCGGAGACAGGGTTATTCGACGATCCCACGAGACCGGCCATATATCCGGCTACGGAAGCGAAAACGAATCCGGCCAGGAGGGAGAAAACCAGGCCGAGCGCCAGCGTACCCCAGTACAAACCGGCCGTGATGCCGAGCGCCTCCTGATCCACGATAAACAGGAAACTGAGAAAAATCGGCACGCACATGGCGAGGGTGCCCCACAGGACGATATGAATCGGCGTATCCCGGTCGGTGCGCAATACTTCCGAACGCTGCCCCGATCGGGCCTGCCGGACGGCGTCCAGCGAAGACAGAATGCCATCCTTGATGGGCTTGACCAGCGAGAGCAGCGCCCAGACACCCCCGATGGCCATGGCGCCGACGCCGAGGTACCGAATGCGTCCGCTCCACACCGCAAGCGCCGCCTCGTATCCCGTGGATTCCCCCGTAATCGCCGCCAGTTCCTCCGGCGAAGCGAGCGCTGTATAGATGGGAATGCCGAACAACCAGGAAATCAGGCCACCCGCAAACACCAGAACGGCGATGTTCAATCCGACGATGTACCCTACTCCGAGCAGGGCTACACCCAGTTCGGTGCCATACCCGAAGACGGCCCGGCCCGCATGCATCGCGCCCGCCGCCGAGTCCGCCACGAGACGAAATCCCGTCTGGAACAGTTTCAGCGCCGCCCCCGCCGCCCCCGCAATAGCGATATACCGGGCGCCTTCGCCTCCTTCCGAACCTGCTTTCAGCACTTCGCCCGTGGCCACGCCTTCCGGAAAATGAAGCTGGGCTTCGATGATGAGCGCTCTCCGCAACGGGATCGTGAACAACACGCCCAGCACGCCTCCCGTGAGTGCAATCGCCATCGTGGCCAGAAAGTCGAACCCTTGCCAGTATTGCAGCATCAGCAAGGCCGGCAGCGTAAAGATCACGCCTGCCGCAAGCGATTCGCCCGCCGACGCCGCCGTTTGCACAATGTTGTTTTCGAGGATATTCGATGTGCGGAAAAACCGCAGGATCGCCATGGAAATGACCGCCGCCGGAATGGAGGCGGACACGGTCAGGCCGACCTTGAGGCCCAGGTAGGCATTCGCTCCGGCCAGCACAGCCGACAGGATAAAGCCGAGGATCACCGCCTTGAGCGTAATCTCGGGTAAGGATTGCGATGCCGGGATGTACGGCGTAAAGGCAGGCGATTTCGTTCCGGAAGAAGGGGTGTCCATGCGTATTCTCGACAGATGTGACCGATAATGGTCCAGAGGAAGCGAATGCCTGAAAATAGCGCAGGAATAACGGAAGAATCAAACGGGCTATGTCATACTAAAAGATCCTATCTTCCAGAGAGCGGTTTTGGTCAGAGTGTCCTTGAACAATATCTCCTGCACGATGGAACTTGGAATGATCGGTCTGGGAAAGATGGGAGGCAGCATGGTTCTCCGGCTTCTCCGGCATGACCACAACGTTATAGGGTTCGACCTTTCGGCCCAGGTCGTTTCGGAACATGAGAAATCCGGTATGCGAGGCGCCGATTCGCTGGAAGCACTGGTAATGCAGTGCACCTTGCCCCGGCATATCTGGATGATGGTGCCCGCAGGCGATGCGGTGGACGCCACCATTGCCGCGCTTACGCCGATGCTTGAGGAAGGAGATGTTCTGATCGATGGCGGCAACTCCGATTATCGCAACACGATACGCCGCGCCCGGGCGCTGAACGACCGGGGGGTGATGCTGGTCGATGCAGGCACCAGCGGCGGTATCTGGGGCCTTGAGGAAGGATATTGTCTGATGGTGGGAGGGGATACGCAGGCTGTCGAACGGCTCGCGCCGGTTTTCGATGCGCTGGCGTGCGACGGCAGCGAGGGATGGGGGCATGTCGGACCTGCCGGCGCCGGCCATTTCGTGAAAATGGTGCATAACGGGATCGAGTACGGCATGATGCAGGCCTATGCCGAGGGGTTCGCGATCATGGCGGAAAGCGACCGTTTCGATCTGGATACCCATGCCATCGCCCATATCTGGCGGCATGGTAGCGTGGTCCGGTCCTGGTTGCTGGACCTGACGGCGGATGCGCTGGAAGAAGATGCGGACCTGCGCGACATCGCTCCCTTTGTGCCCGATTCCGGGGAGGGCCGGTGGACGGTTCGCGAAGCGATCGATCTCAACATTCCCGCTCCGGTCATTACCGCCTCGCTGCTCCAGCGCATTCAGTCCCGCGACGATCGGTCGTTTGCGCACCGTCTTCTTTCGGCCATGCGTAACAAATTCGGGGGGCATTCCGTAAAAAAAGGGGGGTCTTGATTGTCCGGAAAATCCGGCGGCGGGTTCCCGCGCTTTCAAGCGGGCGTTTCAAGGGCGTTTTCGAGAAGGGCTATCGCGGAAGCGGTGACCCTGTCGAGGGGTTCTCCGGCGTCGATTTCGAAGGCATGTTCCGGCTCTTCGAGCGCCGCGTACTGGCTGTCGAGCAGGTTTTTTCCGAAATAATGACCGCGGCGGGCGCTCATTCTTTTCGCCACGATGTCCCGCTCCGCCCGCAGGTAGACGAAGATCGTTCCCTCGTTGCCGCTTCGGAGTACGTCTCTGTACTTTTTTTTCAGGGCGGAGCACGTGATGATGGCCGGCTTTTTTTCGTCCAGACACTGCCGGATCCGGGCGCGCAACGCTTCGAGCCATGCTGCACGGTCGTCATCGTTCAGTGCGATTCCCCGGCGCATTTTGTCGATATTGGATGGCGAATGAAAATGGTCCCCATCGAACAGAGACCACCCAAGGCGCTCTGCCACAGCCTGCCCGACCGTCGTTTTTCCTACACCGGATACCCCCATGAAAATCGCGACCGCACCGCGCCGAACCGGGATATCGGGAACCTGCCGGACAGTCATTCTTCAGACGCGTTTTCGGTAGACGTTCCCCGGTTTTTCTAATGGCGTATTCCGGAGCGAAACAGAACGGGACATTGGGTTCATCGCTATTCTTGAATTTCAACGATGCAATTATAATATCTTTTACGCACGAGGGTACGAAGCGGTTTTGGTCAGGGTATCCTTAAAGCGCTGATCAAAGCGGTTTTGATCAGAGTATCCTTCATCCATTATCTCTTTTGCATTATGTCCGGTTCCATGCATGTCGGCGTCCTTACCGGCGGGGGAGACTGCCCTGGCCTCAATGCGGTTATCCGGGGCGTCACGAAATGCCTCATTCTCCAGCACCGCGCCGAAGTGATCGGCATCGAAGATGGCTTCCTCGGGTTGATCGAACGGCGCACCCGTCCCCTGTCCTACCGTGACGCCAGCGGCATCCTCACGCGCGGAGGCACGATCCTCGGGACCAGCAACATAGCCAATCCATTCAGCTACTACAAACGGGACGATGCGGATGTCTCGGAAGAGGTTGCCGAATACTGCCGCCTGATCGGACTCGATGCGCTGGTGGTCATTGGCGGGGATGGTACGATGTCCATTGCGAACGGTCTTGCGCAGATGGGCATGAAGATCGTCGGGGTACCCAAGACAATCGATAATGACCTGGTGGGGACCGAGCGCACGTTCGGATTCGACACGGCCGTTTCGATCGTTACGGACGTAATCGACCGTATTCATACGACCGCACAGAGCCATGACCGGGTGATGATCATTGAAACGATGGGACGCTACGCCGGGTGGATCGCGCTCTACGCCGGGGTGGCGGGCGGCGCCGACATCATCCTGATTCCCGAAATCGAATACACGGTCGAAGATGTGGCATGGGTATGCCGGCAACGGGAAGCCAGAGGGCAGCACTTTACGATCATCATGATTGCGGAGGGCGCCCGGCCCCAGGGAGGCGACCTGGTCGTTAAACAGATTGTGGAAAACAGCCCGGACCCCGTGCGCCTCGGAGGGGTTGGCAAGGTGCTCGAGCAGGCATTAAGTACGCAGATCGACAGCGAGGTGCGCACCACGATTCCGGGACATATGCAGCGGGGCGGTACGCCGTCGGCATACGATCGCGATCTGGCGACGGTTTTTGGCGTCTACGCCGGCGCCATGATTGCCGAGGGGCGGTTCGGGCACATGGTCGCAATGCAAAACAATCGGCTTACGAGTGTCGCCTTCGAGGAGGTCGCCAACAAGACCCGCATGGTTCCCCTCGACCACCCGATGATTGCTACAGCCCATGCTACCGGGACCTCCTTCGGTGCGCGCGACTTCGATTGCCGCATCGAGAGTTTCCATATGCAGGATATCGTCACCTGACGCAAAGGGCGTGCATCCGGCTCCGAATGATTCCGCTATGACCGTTTTTCTTACCGGGGGTACTGGTTTCGTGGGAGGCTATATCCTCCGTGAACTGCTCCGGCAGGGGCATACCGTGCGTTGTCTGGTCCGAAACAAGGTCCCGGCGCTTGATGATATCCCGGCCCGCGTAGAGCAGGTATCCGGTTCCGTCACCGCCCCGGACACGTTGCGCGGAGTGATGGACGGCTGCCATGCCGTGATTCATCTGGTGGGTATTATCCGGGAACGTCCTGCGCGCGGCGTTACCTTCGACGCCATTCACTTTGGAGGTACGAAAGCCGTTGTGGACGAAGCCCGCAAGGCTGGCATTCCCCGATGTATCCAGATGAGCGCGAATGGCGCCCGCCGCGATGGCGTATCCGCCTATCAGACCTCGAAGTGGCGGGCGGAAGAATATGTCCGGCAGGCAGGGTTCTCCCACTGGACGATTTTTCGGCCCTCGCTCATTTTCGGGGATCCCGGACCGGGCGGTTTCGAGTTCGCATCCGAATTGGCCCGCACGCTGGTGCGGCCCTTGCCGGTGCTGCCCGTTTTCGGCAACGGCCGCTTTGAGATGCAGCCGGTGTCCGTCGAGGAAGTCGCTGCGGCGTTCGTGCAGGCGCTCACGCTGGATGCGGCGCATGGCGAGGTCTATCATGCCGGAGGCCAGGAGCGCATCACTTTTCTTGAACTGCTCGACCGCATAACGGATGCGATCGGACATGCCCGGAAGCTGAAAATCCCGAACCCTCTCGTTCTTATGCGTCCGTTTATCCGTTTTCTGGACGGAACAGGCATCCTGCCTGTTTCCCTGGATCAGTTCAATATGCTTGTGGAAGGCAACACCTGCGACAGCACGGCTTTTTATCAGGACTTCGACCTCACATTCAAGCCATTCTCGCCGGAAAACCTGTCCTACCTGAGCCGGCGCGGAAGATCGAGGGTGGCATGACGGCGCGCCTGCGGTGTATCGTTCTGGCCGGGTGCCTGCTGTGTACTCCCGTAGCCGCACAAGAGCCGGATACCACGGCGCTGGGTGTTGAGCCGACGCCGGCCGCATTGGATTCCCTCGTCCGGATGCCTCTTGATTTGATGGGGTTCGGTGATACATTGCACGAAGAATCCGGGAGCGTATGGGTGCTTTCCGATTCGATTCCGGCGCTCCGGCCCGATGTGCATCTTGTCGAACTTATTGCCGGCGCGCCCGGCAGCTTCACCTATTTGTTCGATCGTCCGGGCTGGCCCGACGGCTGGAGTCCGTTCGGGCTTTCTCCCAACACGCGCCCGCTTGCTCTGGACGATATTCCGTTTACGGATATTTTTACCGGGCGCCCGGCCTGGGATCTGGTTCCGTTGCCTCTTATTACGCCTCCCCGTTTCGATCCCGCCGGGTCGGGAGGGCGTTCTGCCGGCGTGCATACGCAATTGCGGTCGTACGAGGGATCGGCGCCGCTCACCGAGGCCACCTACTGGCGCGATGGGGAGGGACTTCAGAGCATAGATGTTATGCACGCCCAGCAACGGCGGCGATCGCTCAGGGGACACCCCGGATTGCTGCAGGTGCTTGGGGCCTACGGCGGGCGGGCTACGAATGTTGCGTATCCGGGCAGCAATCTGGCGCGCGGACGCCGCACTGCGTTGCGCATGCGGTATACGCAGCGTGCCTGGTCGGCAGAGGTGCTGTACCTGACCCAGCGCCGCCGGATCGGCGCGCACGGGGGCGTTCTGCTCCGGCCTGACGATCCCGATGCGATCTACCGGAGCGATATCGCCGAAGTCGCTATGCCGGAAGCCGAGCGGCGCATCGTACGCAACGATGTAGCGGGTACCGTGCGCGTTCGGCTGCGTTCGGCTGGCGTCACTTCCTCGACCCTGTACCATTCTACGGAAACATTTCGGTACCACAACGCCCTTGACACGCTCGGTACCCGTTCGGTACGCACCGGGGTGCATGTCCGTCAGCCCCTGCTGCACACCGCCGGGAGCCGCCTTGCGATCCGTATGGAGGGGTGGTCGGAGCGCATAGCGCCGCGAGAGGCGTTCCGGGAATCCGCAACACGTCGCTTCGCCATGTATGTCGAGGCTCGCGATTCGCTGCGTTTTGGGCAGGCCGGTGAGGAGGGACAGGAGAAGAAATGGATACTGGAGCCGGCGGCAGGCTGGTTTTTTCACCGGAGCGGCGGGCTTGCCGGGTCTGTCCGGTTGGCGCGGCGCGGAACCCGAATGTCCTGGCGCGCCGACGCCTCGACCGGCAAACCGCGTACGGCCGTTGCATACGATACCGGTTTCGGTACCCTGCGCGGACAACGCGGCGTGCGGCCGGGGCGAACTTTCGCGATGCATACCGAAGGATCCGTCCGGACAGGTCCCTTTGTCATAGCGCTCGGGGCATTCGGGTACCAGGCCCGCGATCCGGTCGATGTGTTTGTCGAGGCCGACGAGATCGTTACGGTCACGGCGCCGTCACCCCTCCGGCAAGCGGCGCTGTATGCGGATATCGGCTGGCGCCGCCATGCCCAACGCGGGTTCTATGCGATGGTGCGCCCCACCTTTATGCACATCGTCGAACAGAGCGCCTCGCCTTTGCACAAGCGTCTTGCCGGTACGCTTCCCCGCTGGTTCGGAAGGGCGCGTTTTGGCGTGCGGTACGCGCTCTTCCAGGGCGATCTGCGCTTCGATCTTTATGCGGAAGGCGCGGCATGGTCCGCCTTCCACAGTCGATCGTTGCACGGACCCACCGGGCTGCTTGCCGTGCCGGAGGCGTCTTCTCTTCTGCTCGGCGCCTCGAACACAGGCAATATCGTGGCGGAAATACGTGTGCGTACGGCCCGTCTTTTTTTCGTATACGATCATGCACCGGCTGGCGCATCGCTGGTGGAAGGGACCATGCTGGTGCCCGTGTACCCGCTTCCTGCCGGTCGTTTTCGCTTCGGCGTACACTGGCCGATATGGGGGTAACAGGTCGTTTACAACTTTGTTACAGCATCGCTGCAAAGGAACTCTTACCTTGTTCGTAATTAAAGAGATACTCTGATTAAGTGTGCACACAGGTTTTGCGTACACGGTCTGATCGAACAGCGGCAGCCATAGCGGAAGACAGGCAGCGAGAGCAAGCTGGCGGCAATCCGGCGCTTCCTCATAGACGTATTTATTCTCTTCCTGTATGAGCACCAGACATAACATCATCCAGTGTTCTTTCTGTGGGCAATCGGTGGACAGCGCCGTGTCCATGGTTCAGGCGCGCGAACCGGGCGTATATATATGCGACCGGTGTATCGGTGAAGCGGCGAGCGTGATCAGCGGGGTTCCGGAGACGCAGACGGCTTCCCGGACATCGCCTGTCAAGCCGCGCCTGCTTGCTCCGCGTGAAATCAAGGCATCGCTCGACGAGTACGTAATCGGGCAGGAGTATGCGAAGAAAGCATTGGCTGTCGCGGTCTACAACCACTACAAGCGAATAGACACGGACCGGTATGTGCACGAGTACGACAATGTGGAACTGGAAAAATCCAACGTGCTGCTGGTTGGTCCCACCGGTGTCGGCAAAACGCTGCTTGCCCGCTCGCTGGCGCGCATTCTGGATGTGCCTTTTTCTATTTCGGATGCCACGGCGCTGACGGAAGCCGGTTATGTCGGCGAAGATGTCGAAAGTATTCTGACCCACCTCTTGCACGCCTCCGATTTCAACGTCGAACGCGCCGAACAGGGTATTATCTACATCGACGAGATCGATAAGATTGCACGGAAAAGCGACAATGCTTCCATTACGCGTGACGTGTCCGGCGAAGGGGTACAGCAGGCCTTGCTGAAAATCCTTGAAGGCACCGTGGCTGGTGTGCCGCCGAAGGGCGGACGCAAGCATCCGGAACAGAGTCTGATAAACATCGACACGCGGAATATTCTCTTTATTGTGGGAGGCGCCTTCGACGGTCTGCAAGAGATCGTTGCTCACAGGATGTCTATCAATACGATCGGCTTCATGTCGGAGCGCCGCAAAGTGTTCGACCGCAACGATCCTGCTATCCTGCAAAGTGTCGAGCCGGACGATCTTCTGAAATTCGGACTCATTCCCGAACTGGTGGGTCGCGTTCCGGTGATTGCCGCCCTGGATCCGCTCACCGACGAGGCTATGCGGGAGATTCTGCTCGAACCGAAAAATGCGCTGGTGAAGCAATACCAGAAATTGTTCGCCATGGACGGCGTGCAACTCGTCTTCGACGACGATGCAATCGACCTCATCGTGCAGCGGGCGAAAAAGCTCGGCACCGGCGCACGCGGATTACGTTCTGTAATGGAGCAAATCATGCTCGAAATCATGTACGATCTCCACGCTCAGCCGAATGCCGCAACCTGCCGGGTGACACGGGATACGGTGCTGCACGGCGCCGAACCCGTCTACGAGAAGCGTAAGGCAAGTGCTTAGGAGATAGAAGCCGCATTGGCCCCATTCAGGATGCCCGAAGAAACGCCGAAGATCGTACCCCTACCGGATGAACGTCTGACCCCGTTCCGGACCGCGCTTCTCGCGGGGGGCGTTCTTTTGTTTCTGGGCATGATCTACCAGATGGACAGCGATTTTATCGGGCCGCCGGTCGTTGCTTTCGCCGGGGCTGTTTTGCTGTGGCCCCTGCGAAAAATCCGCACGGTGCGGGCCCTCCTGGTAGCGGGCGCTGTCATGCTGTTTCTGTGGGCGCTCAACGACCTTGCCGTCATTCTGATGCCCTTCGCGGTGGTCTATCTGTTTGCGTATCTCTTCGATCCGCTGGTCACCATGCTGCATGACCGTTTCGGCATCCGTCGCGCTATCGCCTCGTTTGCTGTGACGACGATCCTGATCGGCATTTTCGCATCCTTCATCTTTCTGGTCGTTCCCAGTCTGTTAGGTCAGTTCGAGAGATTGTTTCTGCGCCTGACGGACACCATGGACGATTTTCGCGCCTGGCTGCAATCGGCCACGTTGCTCGACAATCTTGAAAGAGTGGGCGTCGATCGGGACCAAATCGTAGGGGAGCTTACCAGTTTCCTGCAGGCGCAGGCCACGAATCTGGCGACGAGGATTCCGAACGTTCTGCAATCTATCCTGACGCAGATCGGCACGGTGCTTGGCGCTGTTGCGCTCGTAGCGGTGTTGCCGGTGGTCCACTACTACCTGTTGAAAGATTTTCCGCCCATCAAGAGGCGGATCGTCGAGCTGTTTCCAACCCTCGGGGGGCGCCGCGACTATCTGTTCCGAACCGGAGAGATTGTCGGAAACTACCTGCGCGGTCAGCTCATCATTTGCGCCATCGCCGGTTTCAATGTGTCGGTGGTTCTTACTCTTCTCGACGTGCCGTTCGCCCTTGTGATCGGCATCCTGGGGGGTCTCCTCAATCTGATCCCCAACATCGGCATTATCGTCACGAACGTCATCGGGATAGGAATCGGGCTTTTTCTCGGGGATCCCTGGTACGTCGATGTGTTCAAAATCGTGGCTGTGCTGATGGGTCAGTCGATTCTTGAATCGACGGTGCTGGTCCCGAATATCATGAGCCAGCAGATGGGACTCCACCCTGTTCTGATCATCTTTTCGCTCTTCATTTTCGCGCATTTCATGGGTTGGCTCGGGCTGGTTATCGCCGTTCCCGTCACCGCGCTGATCATGGCTGCCTACAAGACCTACCGGGATCATATCCGGTTCGAGTTGAAGGACGAAGAAGTGGATGTCATGCCCTGATTCGGCCATGCGATTTTCCGTATCCGGCAGGGATCCTCGCACGGAGGCGCGGGCCGGGCAGATTGAAACCGACCATGGCCCGATCGAAACCCCGGTATTCATGCCGGTAGGTACGCTCGGAAGCGTCAAGGCGGTCGATTCGCGCACGTTGCTCGAGGACGTACGGGCACAGATTGTACTGGGGAACGCCTATCATTTGTACCTGCGCCCCGGTACGGAACTGATCGAACAGGCCGGCGGACTGCACCGCCTCATGGCGTGGCCCGGCCCGATGCTGACCGATTCGGGGGGATATCAGGTCTTTTCGCTGGGCAGCCACCGGACGCTGAGCGAGGAGGGCGTCGCCTTCCGCAGTCACCTCGACGGCTCTTCCCATTTCCTTACGCCCGAATCCGCGGTGGATATCCAGCGCAGCATTGGCGCGGATATCATGATGGTCCTCGACGAATGTCCGGCGGCGGATGTGTCGCGGGAGTATGCCCGGGCTTCGCACGAGATGACTCTGCGCTGGGCGGCCCGCTGCAAAAAACGATTCGAAGAAACGGAACCGCTGTACGAACACCGTCAGGCGCTCTTTCCCATCGTACAGGGTACGGTGTTTCCGGATATCCGGCAGGAATCGGCCCGGCGGCTTGTGGACATGGACTTTCCGGGGTATGCCATCGGCGGGCTCTCGGTGGGCGAACCCGATCATGAGATGTATGTCATGGTCGAGGTCGTAAACGACATACTGCCTGCCGACAAGCCGCGTTACCTCATGGGCGTGGGCACCCCCGAAAATCTGCTGGAAAACATAGCGCGCGGCGTGGATATGTTCGATTGCGTCATGCCCACGCGCAATGGACGCAACGGTATGCTGTTCACGACGGAGGGCATTGTCAACATCCGGAATCTGAAGTGGCGCGCCGACTTTTCGCCGCTCGATTCCGGCCTGGACGGGTATGTTTCCCGGACCTTTTCCAAAGCGTATGTGCGCCATCTTTTTATGGCGAACGAAATCCTCGGCCTGCACATTGCATCCGTACAGAACCTGTCTCTGTACACCTGGCTGATGCGGAAGGCGCGTGCAACCATCCTCGACGGTTCGTTTTTTTCCTGGAAAAAGGAAATAGCCCCCCCCATCAGTCGTAGGCTGTGATTAAAATAACCTGCCAGCCGAAGGCTGTGATTTGCAACTTCGCAGCCCGTAATCGAAGCAGCCTGTAATCGAACTTGAATCATTTACGGGCGTTAACGATTTACTCCCGGTTCGTACCAAATAAGGGCCTTTTCCCAGACCTTGTTGCCCAATGGCAGCCCGAAAGTTCAATGTTCCCGGCGCCTACGCGAGTTCGATCGTATCGATCGTGAAGGCCGCGCGCGGTGCAGCCGATCCGCGTAAAAGGGATCTTACGCCGTCCGTGCTGGATTTTGGCTCGATACGCTTCAAGATTGCACGGCATTTCGGGTTTTGCTTCGGCGTTGAGCATGCTATCGACATTGCCTGGCGCGCACTGGAGGAAAATCCCGGACGGCGCATTTTCCTGCTCTCGGAAATGATTCACAATCCGCGGGTGAACGGCGATTTGCGGGCAGCCGGCGTACACTTCCTGCGGACGACCACCGGCAAGCAATTGATCCCGTTCGAGGAGCTCACCCCCGATGACGTGGTGATCATTCCGGCTTTCGGCGCTTCGCTCGAAGTCGAGCGTCAGTTGGCCGAATGCGGCGTCGACACCATGACCTATGACACGACCTGCCCGTTTGTCGAGAAGGTATGGAACAAGAGCAAGCGGATCGGCCGGGGCGGGTATACCGTGGTCATACACGGCAAACAGCACCACGAGGAATTGCGGGCCACATTTTCCCGCGCCAGTCGGGACGCCCCTGCCGTCATCGTGCGCGATATGCGCGAAGCGGAAGACCTTGCCCGGGTCGTCCGGGGAGAGGCCGGCGCCGATTATTTTTTCGATCGATTCCGCGACAAATGCTCGCCCGGTTTCGACCCGCTCCGTGACCTGCAACGTATCGGGGTGGTAAATCAGACCACTATGCTGGCCACCGAGACGCAAGCCATTGCCCGTTTGCTCCGGCAGGTCATTCTCGAGCGGTACGGCGAGGCGGAATTGTCCGACCGTTTTGCTGATACCAGCGATACGCTTTGCTACGCCACCAACGAGAACCAGAATGCCACCCTGCATCTGATTGATTCGGGGGGCGATGTGGGCATCGTCGTGGGCGGTTATAACTCATCCAACACCAGCCATCTGTTCGATCTGTGCGCGGAGAAGATGCCTGCGTATTTCGTGCGCGACGCCGAAGAAATCGTATCTTCCGACACGATCCGGCATTTCGATCCGGAGGCGGGGGAGGTAAAGGTTACAACCGGGTGGCTTCCGGCCCAGCGCCCCCTGAATGTCGTGCTTACCGCAGGCGCTTCCTGTCCTGACGCGTTGCTGGATGAGGTTATCCGCAAGATGATCGCATGGACAGAGGATGTCCGCACCCTGGACGAAGCCCTCGCTCCTTTTGCCTCCGGGAAGGCGGCATAACCCCGGTCGATTCCATGTGGTACGAGGAATGGTTCGATCACCCTGAGTACGAACTGGTTTACCAGGACCGGGATGAGGACGAAGCGGAACGTATGGTGGATTTCCTGGAACGCATCGTCCGGCCTGTATCCGGTGCTTCCATTCTGGATATGGGGTGCGGTCGCGGGCGGCATGCGCGGGCTCTTGCCCGGCGGGGATATCATGTAACCGGCGTGGATCTTTCCGCATACGCCATCGAAGAGGCTGCCCGGCGCGCTACGCAAGAGGGGCTTGCTGTTCTCTTTCGACGCGGCGACATGCGCAACCCGGTATGCGATTGCTGCTTTGACGGCGTCATCAACGTATTTACGGCCTTCGGATATTTTGCGGACGACGACGATCATGTGCGCGCGCTGCGGGCCATGCACCGGTCCCTGTGCCCCGGCGGTTGGTTCGTACAGGATTTCTTCAATGTCCCCTATGTACTCGATCACCTTGTTCCGGAAGACCGGTTCGACCGGGCCGGATCGGCTATTCACCAGCGGCGCTGGGTAGAAAACGGACGAATTAACAAGCGGATTACGATTCGCACTGGCGAAAACGAACAGTCTTTCCTCGAATCCGTTCGTCTCTATACGTTGGAGGATTTTCGGGCGATGTATGCCTCGGCAGGCCTGCAGCTCCGGCATACGTACGGCGATTACGAAGGACGTCCTCATTCGAATGCCAGCCCCCGGCTCATTTTGTATGCCGAAAAGCCACAGACGGACACGTGTTGATCCCCGCTCGACCATTCTGACGGGCGTGCTGATCATGCTGGTGTTTGCGACGGGCTGTGACCTGTTCGCGACGCGCACACCGGAACCGCCGCGCACGGAGACCGGCACCTTTCTCCAGCCGGATACGCCCGACCAGGTGCTGGAAAACTTGCGCTACGCCATTGCCGAATTGAATGCTCCGAACTACCGGCGTTCGTTTTCGGACGATTTACACTTTCAACCCACTGCCGAAGCAGAGGCGAAAGACCCTGCCATCTGGAGCGGATGGGGCACCCAGGAAGAAGAAGGGTACTTTCGGGCACTGGTGGAGGCGGCCCGCCTTACCAGTGGCAACGAGTTGCGCCTGACCGACATAGAGCAAACGGCAGGTCCCGTGCGTTATACAGTGGATGCCTCGTATGTTCTGGTACTCAACCACCGCACTCCCGAATTACCAAACACGCTGCAAGGTCGTGTCGCCTGGTCGATCGAGAAGGGGCAGGACGGTCTCTGGTATATTGCAACCTGGACGGATAACTCGATCGGCACCGCCTCTTCCTGGAGCGACCTGAAGGCGGCCTTTATCAAATAAGCAGACGATCCGATGGGGACACGCTGGAGCGCCATGCTTGCGATCCTGACGCCGGTCGTGCTTGTTGCGGCCTGTAATCCCTTTGCCCCTGCGCTCGAAGAAGGCAGCCCGTTTGGCGATTTGCTGGGCGATCCCACCACCATCGACGGCTTCTTCACCAATTTCCGGAATGCCTACGAACTCCGGGATTTGTCTCTTTATGAATCCCTGCTGGATTCTTCCTTCATTTTCATCTACTATGACTTCGATGCCCAGGTTGAACGCGAGTGGGGCTTTGCCCAGGAACTCGAATCCACCCGGCGTCTCTTCGAAAATGCGACGCTCGTGAATCTGCGCTGGAACCAGATCCTTTCTCAAACCCTGTTTGAAGAGGATTTGCGCGCCCGGATCGTGCGTCCTTTCAACCTGACCATTTCGCTTGAAGGCGGCGATGTCTTTCGGGGGGATGGGAATGTGAATTTTCTTATTATTCGGGAAGATACGTCCGCCGTCTGGAAGCTTCTCCGATGGCGGGACGAAAGCGAATTATAGGATACTCTGAGATTTGCGGACTTAATCAAAGTATCCTATAGGTGTCCCGCCGGCCTGTATAGCTGCATATACCCGGTCTTTTCGCGATTGCCTATGTCTGTTTCCAGTGCGCTTGCCTATGCCGCGCAGCACGAATCCCGGTTCGTCGACGAACTGAAGAATCTGTTGCGTATTTCATCTGTCAGCACCGACCCGGCCTATACGGGGGAGGTACGCCGCGCTGCCGTGTGGATTGCCGACCATCTGCAAAAAATTGGTATCGGCAAGGTGCAGGTCCACACGACGGGAGGGCACCCCATTGTCACTGCTGCGCATATACACGATGCACAGCGCCCGACCGTTCTGGTGTACGGCCACTATGATGTGCAGCCGCCGGACCCGCTCGATTTGTGGGAGACGCCTCCCTTTGAGCCCACGGAACGCGGGGGCCAGTTGTTCGCCCGGGGGGCCAGTGACGACAAGGGGCAACTCTTTATTCACGCCAAGGCTGTAGAGTCTTGGCTGCGCACCGCCGGCGAGCTGCCTGTCAACCTGAAATTTCTGATCGAAGGGGAAGAGGAATCCGGCTCGGCGAACCTGCGTCCTTTTCTCGAAACGCATCGGCAGCGTCTCGCAGCCGACGTAGCGTTGATTTCCGATACGGCGTTGTTTGCCGAAGGACTTCCTTCTATCGGGTATGGGCTGCGCGGCATGGCCTACGTAGAGGTGATACTGGATGGACCCAACCGGGACCTGCACTCGGGGGTGTACGGCGGCGCTGTCGAAAACCCGATTCATGTACTGGCCCGCCTGATCGCCGGGTTACAGGACGAAGAAGGCCGGGTTACGCTTCCGGGATTCTACGACACGGTTCGGGACCTCGACAACGAGGAACGCAAAGCGTTTCGCAGCCTGCCCTTCGATGAAGCGGCATGGAAACAGGATATAGGGATCTCTGCGGCGCGTACCGAAGAAGGGTATTCGGTGCTGGAAGCCACACGCGGGCGCCCGGCGCTGGATGTAAACGGTATCGGAGGGGGGTACCAGGGGGAGGGCGCCAAAACGGTACTGCCGTCCCGGGCCGGCGCAAAAATATCGGTGCGGCTTGTTCCGGATCAGCGTCCGGACGAGGTGGTAGCCATGCTCCGGCGCTATTTCTTAACGGAAACGCCGCCCACCATGAAGATGACCTTCCGCAATCTGCACGGTGGTATGCCGGTTCTCGTAGATCGCTCCCTGCCAGCCATGCAGGCCGCCTTTCGGGCGCTGCGCGATGAATTCGGACGGCAGCCGGTCTTTATCCGGGAGGGCGGCTCGATCCCGGTTGTGGCGGATTTCCGGGAGGCGTTGGGGCTCGACACGGTGCTGATGGGATTCGGACTCGATTCGGACGCTATCCATTCGCCCAACGAGCACTTCGGCCTCGATCGCTTTCGTCAGGGCATTGCCTCTTCCATCCGCTTTATGAAGGAATTGGCCGCCACAGGATAGCCTTCGTACGCAACCGAACGGTCTACCATTGCGCAACCGATCGGTCTACCACTGCGCAACCGAACGGTCTACCATTCTGCAACCGAGCCGTCGCCCAGCCGCCACACGGGATTTCTCCAGCCCTTTTTTCCGTCCGTACGGCCTGCTTCCTCGCGCACGATATCCTCATCGATGTCGATGCCCAGTCCCGGTTTCTCAGGCAGCGAAATTTTTCCTTCCCGCACCGCGAACGCCTCCGGGTTGGCCACGTAATCCAGCAATTCCACGCCATGCCCGTCGTGATAATGCATGCCGAGGCTGGTTTCCTGAATGAAGGCGTTGATCGACGCAAAATCCACGTGCAGCGAAGCCGCCAGCGCAAGGGGCCCCAGCGGGCAATGCGGCGCCAGCGCTACATCGTACGCCTCGGCCATCGACGCAATCCGCCGGGTTTCGGAGATACCTCCGGCATGGCTGACGTCGGGTTGCGCCACATCGATATGCGGTAGGACGTGCTTGAAATCCCACCGGGAATAGAGCCGCTCGCCCGTGGCCAACGGGGTGCGCAACCCCGCGGCGAGACCGGCCAGCAGGTC
Organism: Rhodothermales bacterium; assembly: GCA_951812345.1. Classification (GTDB taxonomy): domain Bacteria; phylum Bacteroidota; class Rhodothermia; order Rhodothermales; family VXPQ01; genus VXPQ01. The sequence goes on along the minus strand of OX638295.1, from coordinate 2,637,855 downwards.
TTCGTGCCCCGGCGCAACCGGTTCTTCCACAAACATGGGCGCATACGGCTCCAGGGCTTCGATGGCCCGGCGGGCCAGCCCGCGATGGATACGTCCGTGGAAATCCACCCCGATGCCGATATCCGGTCCCACTGCTTCGCGCACCAACCGCATCCGTTCCGCGATCTCTTCGATGCGCTGCGGGCTGTCGATCCATGCCATCCGGCCCGAGGCGTTCATTTTGACTGCTCCAAACCCTTGCTTCACCCGGTGCTGCGCGGCTTCCGCCACCCCGTCCGGGCTGTCGCCCCCTATCCAGCCGTATACCGCGATGCTGCCCCGCACCGCTCCGCCAAGCAGTTCATAGACAGGGGCGTCCAGCGCCTTGCCCTTGATGTCCCACAATGCCTGATCGATGCCTGCTATGGCGCTCATCAGGACTGGCCCGCCCCGATAGAATCCGCCCCGGTAGAGGACTTGCCAGATGTCCTCGATGCGGTTCGCGGGCCGCCCGATCACATATTCGCTCAGTTCCTCGACGGCAGCTCGTACGGCGCCGCTGCGCCCCTCGACGACCGGTTCGCCCCAGCCGACAAGCCCTCCCTTTGTGGCGACTTTCAGAAAAAGCCAGCGGGGGGGTACGTCGAACAACTCGAAGGATTCTACAACGAGGTCCTTCTCGAAGGACCTGAGGGGAGCCGGTTCAGCGGGCATGGGATGCGTGGAATGAATGCCTGACGGAACATGGGGGTAGCGCAGCACCCCTGAAATTGAGCAATGCGGCGCCGAACTGCAAGCGGGCAGGGCGAAGCCGGGGCAAGTTACGGATACTCTGATTAAATTCACTTTGATCAGCGTATCCTTGCGGCGCTGCGGATCCCGTGCATCCTATGGTCGTTGTACGGAAGGTCTTTCTGTAGACCGCGGTAGATAGCCCCTATCCGTCAGTTGGAAGACAGGAAAGGACGCTGGGGCTACTCGTAAGGTCGGGAGGCCCTCATTCGTCGGCGGACATGACGTCGAAGGCGATGCTCTGGCTGTTGAAGGCGCTGAAGACGCCCAGTCCGCCCTCAATGTTTGTTGGCGGCTCGTTCAGGTCGCGCGAGTCCTGCTCCCGGTTTTCGTACAGATCTGCGTACTCCCGGTTGACCCGGTAGACGATAGCCCGGTGCGGGCCGAACACTTCAAGCGTGCCGACTCTGATATCGAAGAAGTTGACGTCGGTGGGCCTTGTGACGAGCCGGAAGCCGGTGAACCGTTCGCGGACAAACTCCGGCAGAATGTATTCCGGTTCTTCCTCCGACAGACTCTCGATCGCTACGTAGTGCAACAGGTTGGACGGATTGTCCCAGGTGACCGTGAGGGTATTATCCCGAATCTGCCCGGGGCCGCCGCCAGGGCCACCGCCAGGACCGCCGAAGGACGCCACTTCAAGGACCTGGTCGGACAGGGCTATGCCCGCGGGCGGCGGAGGAACCGTCGTCTCGGCGGCGATGCGTTGGCCCGTACCTTCCACCTCAAGGCGAAAGACATCGCCGGCTTCCACCGAGAGATCGGCGCCCGGATAGGCGTAGAAGCCGTCGGCGCCTGCAGGGGCCAGCGTATAGATTACGCCGTTTTTGACGAGTCTTACGGTCGCGTCGTTGATTGGCGTCGCCACGGTGTCTTCGCTTGCGAGCGGGATGGATTTCATAACCCTGACGTCGGTTACCGGCTCCTCGGCGTACAGGAAAGCCTCGACGACTATCAGGTCGTCCATTGCGTTGGAATCCACGCTGTCGCATCCCGACAGGAATGCGATTGTCAGAGGCAACAGACAAAGCGAAAGATGTTTCATAGGTCTATAGATATACGCGGAGCGAAAAGTTTGGCGTGACGCCGAGGAACGTGACGTCGGTGGTGACGAAAGGCGACTCCGTCAGGTCGAATTCCTTGTACCACACGTTCGAGCGGTTGTATATGTTGAAGACCGAAAAGCCGAGGTCTACGTTGGCCGCGCCGATGGGAAAGCGATAATGCACGGCGGCGTCGAGCCGATGGTAGGCGGGCAAGCGTTCGCTGTTTTTTTCGCCGACGTGGATGTAGCTCTGTTCGGTCCCGTCCAGCAGCGTGATGGAATACTGGGATTCAGGCGCCGTGTAGGGTTTTCCGGTCGCGAAGACCCAGGTTGCCGACAGGTTCCAGCGTCGGCCCAGACGGGTGCTGCCCACCGTTTTCAGTTCGTGAGGCTGGTCGTGCAGCGCCGGGAACGGCTGTCCGTTATTAAGCCCCGCGAAGGTGTGCTCCACCTCGGCGAGCGTATAGCTTGTCCAGCCCGTGTAACGGCCTGTCTTCTTTTGAAGCAGAAACTCGACGCCTTGTGCTACGCCGTCGCCGTCGAAGAACAGATTGTCGGCCTGAAAATCGGCGGCGCCCCGCCGGAAGCGCAGCGAGAACTCGGAGAGCCCGGTCAGGTCTTTCCGATAGGCTTCCACGTCGAAGAGCCACGTCGGCGTTTCGTAGCTGGCTCCCACGACGTAGTGGGTTGCGTTCTGGACACCCACGTTTTCTCCGTCCGCCAGCAGCCAGAAGTCGCGCGCGCCCTCGGTGACGTTCTCGTTGACGACGCGGGCGACGAATTGGTTGTACCGCCCGTAGGCCCCTTTGACCCGCATTCGGTCGGTCAGGTCGTACCGGAAAGAAGCGCGCGGTCCGAGGTATGTCTCGCCGGTGAGATCGTAATAGGCGGCGCGTACTCCGGCGACGAGACGAAGCTTCGCGAATGGCTTCCAGGTATCCTGAAGGTAGATGGCGGCTTGCCGGGTTTTCTGTTTTTCGTCGAGGACGACGAGCGAATCGTTGCGGATGTTCTCGTAGCGCACGTCGGAACGCGTGGCCTGGGCACCGAATCCGAGATTATGCGCCTGTGAAATTTGCCATTCGTTGTCGAGGCGGAAGGAAAAATCGCCGAGCCGGTTATCCTCCAGGCTGCCGCCGCTCCGTGATGAGAGAAGGGTGTCGCTCTCGGCTGCATACCGCTCATTGAGCAGGGAGCGCTCGTTCTCGCTGAAGTATTGAGAATACGCAAGCAGCGCATTCGAGTAGAAGCGCGGCGACCATTGCCGCGACCACTTGCCGCTCAGGCCGAGGTTGCCCCAGCCGGTGACGTCGTAGACATCGTTGAGAATGGTGGCGCCGTCCTGCCCATCTCGCGTGATCGTGTTCGTCGTGAAACGTGACTCGTTGAGATTGTCCCGGCCGTTGTAGAAGCTGAGCGCGACCACATCTTTGTTCGTCGGTCGGTAGTTCAGCTTCGCATTGAGGTCGTAGAAATAGAAGTCGGGCCGTACGGTGGCAAGGCCGGGCCCCTGGAATCCGCCTCCGAGCGCCCGTCCCCCGCCAGACCTTGGGAATCCTCCGCCTGCGGTTTGAGGATCCTGATCGGACGCGAGTTCTTCGCCCGTCAGCGTTTCGTAGATGCTGTTATAGAGGCCTGTTTGCAGTATATCGGTGTACGAACGCCGGCCCGAGACGAGCAACGATCCTCTTTGGCCGAGCGGCGCTTCGGCAAGCATGCTGGCGCTGAGCAGGTTGAGACCCACGCCGAGTCCGTAGTCGTTCCCCCCGGTGCGCCCGGTCAGATCGATAATGCTGGAGGTGCGCCCGCCGTAGACCGCCGGAAAGCCGCCTTTGTACACCTGTACGTCCTTGATGGCGTCGGCGTTGAAGGCGCTGAAGAAGCCGAAAAAATGATCGACATGGTATACGGTCATGCCGTCGAGTAACACGAGGTTCTGATCGGGAGCGCCGCCGCGCACGTAGAGCCCTGAAGACCCTTCGTTGGCGCCGCTGATTCCGGGCAGGAGTTGAAGCGAGCGAAAGATGTCCACTTCCCCAACGCCGGGCAACAAAGCCATGTCTTTGGGCGAGACGGTGATTTTGCTAACGGTCTCGGCTGTCTTCATTATCTGGTACTGCTCTGCCGTCACCAGGACTTCGTCGAGGTAGGTTGCCGCCGGGGTCAATTCGATCCGAAGCGTTTCCGCGAGCGTTTCCGTATCGATTTCTACCGTCGCTGGCTGATAGCCCAGGTACGTGGCGCGCACCGTGTGCTTGCCCGCAGGAACACCGACGAGGACGAAAAATCCATCCACATTTGCGGCGGCGCCCAGCGTTGTATCTTCGACAACCACGCTCGCGTAGGGCAGCGTCTCGCCGCTTTCGGAGTCGCGCACGACGCCGGAGACGGTGACATGCTGTTGGGCAAGCGCTTCGTCTGCGACAGGAATGAGGACGCCCGGCATCAGGAACAAGAGTATGTAGAGAACCCGTCCGTGGCGTCGCGCTGTGGGTTCCGAATTAAAAAAACAGAGAGTTTTGGGTATATGCATAGATATTTTTCGTAATGGACAAAAGAGGGAACGCCGCGCTTGCGGGGCTGGCGTCGCCCCGGGTGCGTTCGTTGATCCTTTTGATCCGGGCGCAGCCGATTCCATTCCCGATTTTTGTTTTTTTGCAAGGCAGCGGCTCAGACCTGCTTGCCACGATTAACGAGGGATGTACACGTTATAGTATGCATCCCCTCTTTCTCCTCGTCCGCCTGAAGAAAGACGTATTCCGATTCGGTCCCTGCGGATCCCGTGCATCCGATGGTCGTTGTACGGAAGGGCTTGCGGAAACGCTCTGGAGGTACGTAAAAACTCCAACGAAAACGCCGCACGTCCACGCCCTGCCCGGGTGGCGGAATTGGTAGACGCGTCGGACTCAAAATCCGATGGCCTTCGGGTCTTGTGGGTTCGAGTCCCACCCCGGGTACGGAACTGTTCTCTCGCAAAGCATCCTAATAATGGGTTAGCGCTTTAACCCCCTCCGCTATGAAAAATGTACGTCTGCATCCTCTACCTGTGCTCATCGGTTTGGCCCTGGCCTTTATGCTTGGCGCCATGTTTGCCGGGCAACCGGTCGAGCCGATTCCTTCCAGCGTGATGTCCGAGGAAGAAGCCCTGCAAGAAGACTTCGAATGGGGTACGTTCTATACCTATCATCAGGGGGAGACCTACGGTACGCAAGATGTCCTGACCGGCGTAGCCGTCATCAAGCCGGGCTGGGAGATTCACCCGCCGCATACGCATGCCGAAGAAGAATACATGATCGTCACAGAGGGGCAGGGCGTCTGGCACCTCAACGGTGAGGAGTTCGAAGCCGGAGAAGGAGACATGCTGTATGCCGCCCCGTGGGATATACACGGGGTCAAGAACACGGGCGACGGACCGCTGACTTTTTGGGTGTGGAAGTGGAACAACAAGGGCGTTGACCTGCCGGCGGAGGCGTCGGACGAGGAGGATTGAGGCGGACTTTCCACCCCGGGTGCGCCGAAGCCCCTACAGTTCGGCCAGATCCTTGTCGATGGCCTCAAGTAGTTCTTCGGTGAAGGTTTGCGGCGCAAAGGGCGCGATCTGCCGGAGCGACATGCCCATCGCTTGCTCGAGCTGCGGATTCGTCGTCATGCCGGGGACGTGCTTGTCCAGAACGGCCTTGGCCTGTTCGTTGGCAAGGAGGTCCCTGATGGGGCTATTCGTGTCCAGACCCGCAGATGCGCTTTGTTCTTCGACCGGTTGCTGTGCGTTTTCCCCGGCGCCTGTAAATTCCACCGTCGTAAGGACGAAGAGCATTCCTTGACCGTCATGCTCGTCGTTTTTGAACGTGAAGTACACGTCGCGCATTCCGACTGTGGGTTCGAGCGTAACCGGGAACGGCGTGGGATTCGCCACGTCCTGGATGAAGTCGGTTTCGCCAAGGAGCGGACCGTCTGGCGCATCGAGCCGGATTTCCACCTTGCCCCCCTGCGCCTGGAACTGGCGCGGCGCGAGAGCGAACAAACGCACCTCCGATATTTCGGTCAGGTCGAGTTGCTCGAACCGGATGTACGAATCCGGTTGCGATACGATAGCCATCGGCGTCGGAAATTGCGGGACGGCGATTCTCATGATGCCTTCCGTTAGTTCGCCGTCGCTCGCCAGTACGGTCGGGGGGCGGAGCACAAGCGTTTTTTCGGTCAGGGCGCCGGGCAACCCGTTGGCGCCCCGGTCTGTGTATGCTGCACGGAGCACGACGATACCTTGCTCCGTACCGCCCGCTTCGACACCTGGCGGGGTGTATGTTCCCTCGACGGGCAGCAACGAGGGCGCCTCATGCTCCTCGCCCAAACTGAGAATGTACGCCACCATCTGCTGCGCCTCGCTCTCGGAAAACTGCGGGTGCGGCGGCATCATCACTTCGCCCCAGACGCCGGATCCACCCTCGCGGATATTCTTCACAAGGTGCTTCGTGGCCTCCGGGTCGTCCTCGTATTTCTGCGCCACGGCTACGTAGGAAGGGCCGATGGAGGGTCGGTCGAGCTGATGGCAGGCGAGACAGGTCGCCCCTTCCACTAATTCCCGGCCGGCTGTGTGAGCTGTCAAAACGCCGGCCGTGAAATGCCCTTGCGCGATGGCTTCCTGGTCGTACCCTTCCCGCAGGTAGTCTGCCGTGACCGTTACCTGCTCTGCCGGGATCTGCCCGTCTTGCAGGGCGCCATCCTCATGATCGCGGACACGCACGGCGTAGTGGATCGGATCTCCCGCGAAGAAGAAGGAGCGATTTCCGTCGATCAGGTCGATTTCCACCTCCGGCGGCTCGTTACCCGCCACGATCTGTGTCTCGGCCGTAGCGCTCTCGCCCTGCGTGTCGGTTACGGTCAGCGTGGCTGTATACAGGCCCGGCTGGTCGAAGGTGTACGTGGGGTTCGGCTCGTTCAGTCGGGCCAAACCGGTTCCATCCTGGTTGGTGATTGCCCATTCGTAGCGGAGTGTGTCGCCGTCGGCGTCCATTGTTCCCTCCGAGGAGAGCGCGACGCGGAGCGGCGTGGCCCCGGCGGACCGGTCTACCGACAGTTGGGGGGCCGGTTTACGGTTCCCCGCGTTGTACTCGATGCGGACGAGCCGGGCGTCGTCATTGGCCGAAAACCAGGCCGTACCGTATTCCAGCACGTAGAGGTCGCCGCTCGGTCCGAACTCCATGTCGATGGGGTTGCTGAAGCGGTGGCTCGGCATGAACTGCTCCATTGAAAGGAAGTCGCCCTCCTCGTTCATCGTCACAGCCATGATCCAGCCGCGCATCCATTCGTAGAGAAAGAGCTTGCCGTCGTACCAGGCCGGGAACAGCCGCTCGGCGTCGGCGAAGTCGTCCCGGTAGAAGACAGGGCCGGCCATGGCCGAACGGCCGCCGCTGCCGAGAAGAGGGAACTCCGGCGAGGGTCCGGACGGGTACCACAGAAAAGCAGGCTGCGCCGGGGGGAGTTCCGCGAGCCCCGTGTTATTCGGCGAGTCGTTTACCGGGCGGGCCGGGTCGAAGGCCGCGCCGGGCGTTTGCGAAACGTAATCGAAGTCGTGGTATGGCTTGTTGTCTGCAATGATGTACGGCCAGCCGTAATTGCCGGCCTGCCGCGCCTGATTGAACTCGTCGTGACCGGTGGGGCCGCGGCCTACGGAATCGCGACTGGCGTCTGGACCGATATCGCCCCAGTAGAGGAAGCCTGTTCGCCGGTCTACCGAGATCTGGTACGGATTCCGGTGGCCCATCGTGTAGATCTCGGGCCGCGTGTCTGGCGTACCCGGAGGGAAGAGGTTGTCTTCGGGAATCGTATAGCTTCCGTCCGGTTGCAGCGTAATGCGCAGGATTTTGCCCCGCAGGTCGTTCGTGTTGGCCGACGATTTCTGTGCGTCCCAGGGTGCGCGTCCGGGCCGCTCGTCGATAGGTGCATAGCCTATGCCGTACGGATTCGTATTGTCGCCCGTAGAGAGATACATATTGCCGTCGGCGTCGAAGGCGATGGAACCGCCTGTATGACAGCACTCTTCCCGCTGCACGGGCACTTCCAGAATCACCTGTTCCGTGTCCAGATCGAGCGCATCTTCTTGCATGCGGTAGCGGGCAAGCACGTTTTTCGGATCGTCTCCTGCCGGGGATAAGAAAAGGTATATCCAGCTGTTTTCCGCGAAGTCCGGATCGGCGGCGACGCCGAGCAGGCCGTCCTCGGCGATATTGCCGTTCAAGTAACTGGTGCTGACAGGAATCGTCGCAATCTGCGTGATCTGTTCCGTGGCGGGGTGGTAGAGATGCACCGCGCCGCCGCGTTCAATGAAGAGCACCCGCTCGTCCGGGAGCACGGTCAAATCCAGCGGCTCGTCGAGCTTTTCGGTAAGCACGACCTTGGTGAAGCGGTTTTCCTGCGGGCGGGCCCGGCTGTAGTCCGGCGCGCCGTCCCCCATCGCGTAACGGATTCCGCCAAGAAGATGCTGCAGGAAGAGCGGCTCCGAAAACGTTTCGTCCGTATGTCCCATCGCGGTGTACCACGCTCGCCCTCCATCGAATTCATGGTGCCAGCTCATTGGATGGTTCTCGCCGTTCGTGCCGCCCTCGTACGTCGTTTCGTCGATATCTATGAGGACTTCGATGTCGGGGTTGATCGACTGGAAGTTGTAAAACTCGTCCTCGCGCTCCCACCGGTCCGGCAGTCCTTCCGTCGACGGGTGGTCCTTGCGCAGTACCCGGAAGACGCCGCTCCGCACGTTCGGGTCGATGGGATGGCTCTCGAAGTAGGCGCCGGCGAGTTTTCCGTACCAGGGCCAGTCGTACTCCGTATCGGTGGCGGCGTGGATGCCGACGTAGCCGCCGCCCGCCTGGATGTAACGTTCGAATTCGTCCTGCTGCGCCAGATCGAGGATGTCTCCTGTCGTGTTCAGAAAGATCACGGCGCGATAGTCCTTCAGGCTGTTCTCCGTGAACGCGGTCGCATCTTCGGTTGCATCGACAGCGAAGCCATGCTCCTGGCCAAGCTTCCGAAGGCTTTCCACGCCCGCTTCGATCGATGCATGCCGAAATCCCTCCGTTTTCGAGAATACCAGGACGCGTTCCTGTTTGGGCGTACTCAAGCCCGCGGACAGGACTGCGGCGGTGCAGCATACCGCCAGCGCAGTTATCAGGTTTGAACGGATTTGGAGTCTGCTCATGGGAATATGCTTAAACATACTGGGCGGGGTGGTCTTGGTTCGAGTATCCTGATACGTACTTCGTGGCGTGTGTTTCACGCCGGAGCGTGACGGGTTCCTGCAAGGCAGCGCCTGAACGACGAGGTTAGCGAAGAAGGCAGGTTGGGCTATCGTTGACGCAATGTGTGCGAAGGGGGAGGCGCTTACCGGCCGTTGCCTTGCCTCCGAGGTGTATCGGTTAACTGTGCGAGGCGACCGTTTCGGGCCGCTAAGGGCAGCAGAAACAATCTGCACGGAAATATAGCCGAAATTTTCCGCAAAAATTCGAATTGGCTCTTTGGGCCTCTGAGCTTTGTGGACTTTAAGGATACTCTGATCAAAACCCCTTCGTTCAGCGCTTCACGTTCGCAACACCCCGACTTCGCATATTTCCCGCTGATTCCGATGATAAAATCATGATATCCTGTACTTGCGAACGTGAAGCGCCCTTCGGGAGGCAGAGAGGGGCACGCTGGCTGTGTCATTCCTCATTATGTGGGGCCTGCCACATTGCTTCGTCATTCCTTGCCAGCGCACCCCTTTCAGCCTCTGAATCTTTGCGGATTTAATCAGAGTATCCTTAATCAGAGTATCCATATATTTTGACATGTTTTCGATTCTGTTCCGTTTCCGGTTACCTTCCTTCAGTTCAACCATTTGGAAATATCGCCTCATCATCGGTTTTCTCCAGCCACACGTATTCGCAGGTATGACAGCACACCGATTCTTGCCTTTTATCTTACTGTCGTTCTTTCTCGCGCAAGCCGTTTCGGGGCAGCAAATTTCGAAAGAAGACCTTGTTTTCCTGACGCCCGAATGGCAGGGCGAACGGTTTCCCGACGGTCGGCCCCGCGTGCCCGACGACATCCTGGACCGGATGAGACAGGTTACCCTCGAAGAAGCCTGGGCGGTGCTGAGAGGGGACAACTTCAATCATCAGTACGACGACGGCTGGATGACGATTAACCCGGACAGCGTGCTGGTGGGCAGGGCCGTTACGGCGGTTTTCATGCCGGGCCGGCCGGATATTCATCGGGTGCTCGACGGAAAAGGGCATACCGAAGACGGGCGCATCGGGTCGCAGAATTCGTGGCCTATCGACCTGCTCGTGCAAGGCGATGTCTACGTCGTCGATCAATTCGGCGCACACGAAGACGGGCCGACCATCGGCGACAACCTGGGCAACTCGATCTATGCGAAATCGGGCAACGGGATCGTCTATGACGGCGCCCTCCGGGATATCGACGGCCTCAAGGAGATCGGTTCGTTCACGTCTTTCTTTCGGAGTTATCACCCCTCCCATCACCTGAACAATCCCGACGGCAGACTCAACACCACCCTGGTCGGGATTAACCAACCGACGCGGATCGGCAAGGCGACGGTGATGCCCGGCGACGTGGTGCTGGGCAGAGACGGCGGTGTCATTTTTATACCTCCTCACCTGGCGGAGCAGGTGGTCACCACATCGGAAATCGTCCGACTTCGGGACCTGTTCGGGCACCAGCGTCTTCGCGAGCAGGTCTATACGCCCGGTCAGATCGATACGCGATGGTCCGCAGAAATCGAGCGCGACTTTTCGCGGTGGCTCGAAGAGCACATCGACGAGCTTCCGGTGGCGAAAGAAAATATTCAAGAGTACCTCAACACGCGAACCTGGTAAGCGCACCCCTTTCAGCCCCTGACATTTGCGGATTTAACCAGAATATCCCATGAAAAAGAGACACACCCGACGTTCCTTTCTGGCCGGAAGCGCACTCGCGGGCGCATGGGCCGCCACGCCGCTCGCCGGATTCGGGCGCGGCCTGGAATCCGCCGTCGGGAAGGCCAATTTGGCTTCTTCCCCTTCGGAACTGGCGATTACGGATATCAAATGCGGATACATACGGAACGCCCACGGTCTTTTTGTGAAGATCTACACCAATCAGGATATCTGGGGCTGCGGCGAGGGAGTGGACGCCGTGCCCGGTACCTATCACCTGGTGAAAATGTTTGGCGAGCGGCTTCAGGGAAAGAATCCCTTGAATGTGCACCGGTTGTTCGAGGACATCCGCCGGAGAGGCTTTTTTGAAGGGGCCCAGTCGGGTATGTACGTCGCCGTGCTGTCGGCGGTCGAAACCGCGTTGTGGGATCTTGCCGGCAAGGCGCTGGGCCTGCCGGTGTATCAGCTTCTGGGAGGCAAGTTTCGCGACCGGATCCGGGTCTACATGGATACGGCGCTGTATCAGTTCCGGCTGCCCACGCCGGAGCAGTTCGCCGAAGCCGCCACTGAAGCCGCCAACATGGGATTTACGGCGATCAAGTTCGATCTGGATCAACGAAACGATCCGAACAAGTACGATCAGTACAACTGGACCGCCAGCCCCGCAGAGCTCCAGCGGATGGTCGATCAGATCTCGGCGGCCCGCGAAGCTGTGGGGCCGAACATCGATATTTGCGCGGATATGCATGGCCGCTACGACGCGCCCACGGCCCAGCAAGTCGCCAAACTCATGGAGCCGCTCAACCTGATGTGGCTCGAAGAGCCGATCCCTGCGGAAAACGTGGAGGCGTACAAATCCATCACGGAATCCACGAGTACCCCCATCTGCGCCGGGGAAAACCTTTACCTGGCGCACGGTTTCCGGCGGCTGCTGGAAATCGGCGCCGTAGATATTATCATGCCGGATCTGCAGAAGGCGGGCGGATTGGGAGAAGGACAGAGGATCGCCAATTTGTCGAACCTGTACTATGTGCCGTTCGCGCCGCACATGGTGGCCTCGTATCTGGGCGCAATGGCTTCCTGCCATGTGTGCGCGTCCGTGCCCAATTTCATGGTGCTGGAGTGGCAAACCTATTTTCATTCCGATCCGATGTTTAGCGAGATCGTATCGTTCGACGGACCGATGATAGAAGACGGGTTCATTCCGCTTTCGGAAAAACCGGGAATCGGCGTAGAGATCAATGAGGAAGGAATGCGCCGGTACGCGACGGAAGGAATGCCGTTTTTCGAATAACCTGACCCGCCGCCCTCGTGCGCCCTTTGTACAGATACTTTCTTGTCCTCGCCGCGCTTTGTGCGCTCGGCGCCATTGTACTCCTGATCCTTGGCGGCCTTGCGGCCACCGGGCCTGCGGTGGTCGGCTTTCTGGTGAGTCTGGCTATTGGCGGGCTCGGCGTGCCCCGGCTCCGTCAGCTTGCTTTTACGATCTGGATATTCGCCTCCGTTGCAGTGGCGATGTATTACCCGCAGTATTTCCTGCGCGCAGGCGATTTTGAATTCACGAGACTGATCGTTCCCCTGATCCAGATCATCATGTTCGGCATGGGCACGGCCATGAGCCTGAAGGACTTTGCGGGCGTGGTCAAGATGCCCAAGGGAGTGTTCGTCGGGCTTACCTGCCAGTTTACGATCATGCCGCTGGTAGGGCTGTCGCTGGCCTCTATATTCGGCTTTCCCGCTGAAATTGCAGCGGGGATCGTACTGATCGGTTCGGTGTCCGGCGGAGTGGCCTCGAACGTGATGGCGTACATCGCCAAGGCGAACCTGGCGCTGTCGATCACCATGACGGCCATCGCTACGCTGGTGGCGCCGCTCATGACGCCGTTGCTGATGCGATTGCTCGCTAACCAGTTCGTGCCTATCGATTTCGTGTCGATGATGATAAGCGTGGCGAAAATCGTGCTGGTCCCCATCGTGTTGGGGCTTCTCTTCAACAAGATCATGCATGGCCGGGCCCAATGGCTGCACCGCGCCATGCCGCTGGTCTCGATGACCGGCATCGCAGTGGTGCTGACCATCATTGTGGGCTCGGGCCGCGATGCATTGCTCGATATCGGGTTGCTGCTTTTCTTTGCCGCCATCATGCATAACGCGATAGGCTATGTGCTCGGCTACTGGGGATGCCGCCTGATCGGGCTCGACGAACAATCCTGCCGCACCATCTCGCTGGAAGTGGGGATGCAAAATGGCGGTCTGGCGACGGGTATCGCGGTAGAGATGGGTAAAGTGGCCACCGTCGGGCTGGCCCCGGCCATCTTCGGCCCGTGGATGAACATCTCCGGCTCGGCGTTGGCGAACTGGTGGCGCCGCACCGACGCTTCGGCCGACAAGGCAGGGGCGGATGACCCGGAAACGTCCGATACGTAAAACGCAGCCTGCATGCATACTATCATGAGCAATATCGCTCCGGAGACAGCGTATTCGGCCAGCCTGCATCCCGCCGCCGTCCGTATTGTTGCAGGTTGCGGGGACGCGGCGCCCGAACATGCCTGCACGGTTCGTCAAAGAGTCGACGCCTGGAAAAGGAAACGCTCCAGCGCTGTTTTTCATCTTTGGTTGCTTTCATCCCTGGTGTTTCTGGCGCCTGCGTCTTTCGTCAAGGCCCAATCCAAAGTAGTTGCTACGTTCTCCGTCCATGCCGGTACATATCAGCGGATAAACGTACCGGTTACAGCGAGCCTGCAAGGAGTTCCTCTCCGTCTGCAGGACGGTGCGTTGCAGCTCTTCGAGATTACCGGAGGCGAAGACCTTCCCGTCGCGTCACAACTCGATCCGGGCATGTCCAGCCGCATGACGTGGATTCTGGCCGGAGAAAGCCCACCGGGTACGGTCCGGAATTTTGAATTGCGAGTGGTTGAAGAACGCCGAATGCCTGGTGGGGCCGGACCGGTACAGGTGGAGGATGACGGGGAAAGCTTGCAGGTGCGAATAGGAGATAAACCGGTCCTTGCCTACCGCTATACGTTTCAAGGAGTCCCGGAAGGCGTGGACGAGATATACGACCGCAGCGGTTTTATCCATCCGATCTGGTCGCCGGAAGGCGAGATACTCTCTCGCATCCAACCCCCCGATCATTATCACCATTACGGCCTCTGGAATCCCTGGACGCGCACCGAATTCGAGGGGCGCAGCGTCGATTTCTGGAACCTGGCGGACGGGCAGGGCACCGTCCGGGCAAAGCAGGTGATGGAACGTACGGCGGGACCGCTATTTGGCGGATTCAAGGCACTGCTGGACCATGTTGATTTCACCAGCGGCGAAGCGAAGGTAGCGCTCAACGAACAATGGGAGGTAAAGGTATGGAATGTGGATCCTGATCGAAGGGTCTGGTTGATCGATTTCGTCTCTACGCTGAATCCGGCTACCGACGCGCCGCTGACCATCAAAGCGTATCGCTATCAGGGCTTTAGCCTGCGTGCTACGGAGACATGGAACGACGAGACGGCCACGCTGCTCACCTCCGAGGGCTTCGACAAGAGCAACGCCAATGCGACCCGCGCGCGCTGGATCGATGTACACGGCGTTTCCGGGGCAGCGGCCGGCGCCTCGGGTATTTTGTTTATGACCCACCCCGGAAATTATAATTTCCCGGAGCACTTGCGAATATGGCCTGTCGGACAGAATGGGGGGGTCGAAAACGTCTATATCAATGTCAACCCGGCTCAGGAAAGCGACTGGGAGCTCAGGCCAGGCAACTCGTACGCCTTACAATACCGCATGCTGGTCTATGATGGAACCATCGACGCGGCATTGGCTGAGCGGTACTGGCAGGATTTCGCCAATCCGCCCCGCGTCGAGGTCCATCCGACAGGGGCTCTCAGAGGGGCCAACGTGCTGGTCTATACGAAGAACGGCGAGGGGTACGTGCATGAAAACATTCCCTTTAGCGTGGCAGCTCTCGAGGGGCTGGGAGCCAAATACGGTTTCGAAGTAACGGCGTCGGAGGACCCTGCGCTGTTTACCGTAGAAAGCCTGAAGCGGTACGACGCGCTGGTCTTTTCCAACACCAACAACGAAGCCTTCGATACCGACGCACAGCGGCGGGCGCTCGAATCGTATGTCCGGAACGGGGGCGGTTTTGTGGGTATCCACTCAGCCAGCGGTTCGGAAAGGGACTGGCCCTGGTTTTCCAAACTTCTTGGTGGCAATTTTGAACGCCATGCACCCCTGCAGGACTTTACGGTCGAGGTGGTAGACCGAACCCATCCTTCGACAGCCTTCCTGCCCGATGCCTGGGAGATTGAGGACGACGAATGCTATTATCTGAAAGAGATCAATCCTCGCATCCGGGTGGTGCTGGCAGCCGATCTGGCTACGATCTCGGATGAGGAAAAAGAACAGTTTCCGGGAACGTTGTTTGGCGACCGCTTTCCGGTGGCCTGGTATCAGGAGTTCGACGGAGGCCGCCAATGGTATACGGCCCTGGGTCACAGGCCGGAGCATTATGAAGATTCCAGGTTTATGCGGCACATTTTAGGCGGGATTCAATGGGTTGTCGGTGGAATTTCCCCCTGAGCATCAACATTCGCTTCTAAACTCCAGGTGTCATGGACCACAACGAACACATCACGAAAGGCCGGGGAATTTCACGGCGGGATTACTTGAAACGATCCGTTCTGGGCACAGCAGGCCTGGTTGCGATGTCCGCGAGTACGCCCTTTTCCGGATACGGGCGCGGGGGGAGCAGCAGATCGCCGAATGACATCATCAACATTGCCCAGATCGGATGTGGACGGATCGCCAGGGGCCACGACCTGCCGGAAGTGCTCAAACATGACGATGTGCGCGTCGTGGCGGTGTGCGATCTCGATACGAAACGCATGGAGGAAGGCAAGCGGTACGTCGAGCAGTGGTACGCCATGCATCGGGGCAGCCTGTCGCATGTGAATGTGCGGATGTATCAGGATTATCGCGAGTTGCTTGCCCAATCGGACATCGACGCCGTCGTAATCAGCACGCCGGACCATCAGCACTTCCTGCCCACCCTCGAAGCCGCAATAGCCGGCAAGGACGTCTATTTGCAAAAACCCTTTTCCTTGACGGTTGAAGAAGGCCAGATCCTGCGCGACAACCTGCAACGGCTGGGCACGGTGTTTCAGGTAGGCAGTCAACAGCGCTCGACAAACCCCTGGCCTCATTTCAAGTGGGCTTGCGAGTTGGTACGCAATGGTCGGATCGGGGCGCTGCATACCGTCCGCGTAGGGCTTCCCGGCGATCCTCCGGGAGGCGATCCCACGCCGATGCCGGTTCCCGACTTTTTAGATTATGACAAGTGGGTGGGCACGACGCCGGAGGTACCTTATACTCTGGACCGCGTGCATCCGCTGGACAGAACGTCCGCCGCCGGGTACGTGTTGCCGGAGGGATATTCCCGTCCGGGCTGGTTGCGGTGCGAGCAGTTCTCCGCCGGAATGATTACCGGCTGGGGCGCCCACCACGTCGATACGGCCCATTGGGGGATGGGTACCGAGTTGACCGGGCCGATAGAGATACAGGCCCAGGCCGAGTTTGCGACCGGGGGGCTATGGGACGTGCATGGCGATTTCAACGTGGAAGCCAAATACGCCAACGGCGTCACCATGTTGATCTCCGGCGAATTTCCCAATGGCGTTCGCTTTGAGGGGGAGGAAGGTTGGATTTTTGTGACGCGGAGCGGGTCGGTAACCAGCAGTGATCCGGTTTCGGGGCAGTGGCTGCCTCCGCTGATGGCGAGCGACCCGGCTATCCTGAATTCCCGAATAGGCCCCGACGAAATCCATCTGTATACAAGTGAGGAACAACACACGAACTGGGTGCAGTGTATTAAAAGTCGGGAGATCACGGTGGCGCCGGTTGATGTAGCCCACCGATCCACCAGCGCCTGTCTGATCGCCCACATCGCAATGAAACTTCCCCGGACCCTCTACTGGGATCCGGACAACGAACGCTTTAAGGACGACGACGAAGCCAATGCCATGCTATCCAGGCCCCAGCGGCACCCCTATACCCTTGAGATGGTCGAAGGATTGCCAGCGAATCGATGAAGATACCCCTGTTTCTTTCCTGAAGGATACGCTGATTAAGTCCACTTTGCTCAGAATATCCTTGAGCGTTTTGCTGGGCGTGGCGGCTTGTACGCCAAGCGAAAATGGATCGTCTGCGGAATCCGTAGAGGTCGACAAACCCGTGCGGCTGATGACCCTCGACCCCGGCCATTTTCACGCCGGGTTAGTGCATAAATATGACTACGACCAGGTCGATGAGACCGTGCACATCTACGCCCCGGACGGCCAGGAACTGGAAAGCCATCTGGCCCTGATCGACCGGTTCAATACCCGGTCTGAACAACCCACCCGCTGGGTTCCTGTGGTCTACCGGGGCGACGATTATCTGGAAAGGATGCTGGAAGCAAAGCCCGGCAACGTGATGGTTGTGGCCGGTAACAATGGAAGAAAGATCGAATACATTCGGCGGGCAGTCGATGCAGGCATCCAGGTGTTGGCCGACAAGCCTATGGTGATTCATCCCGACGATTTTCCGGTGTTGAAGGATGTACTGGCCTCGGCGGATGAACAGGGGCTACTCGTCAATGACATCATGACCGAGCGTCACGAGATCACGTCCATCCTGCAAAGAGCCTTGTCCCAGGACCCGGACCTGTTTGGCGAATTGGTGGCGGGCAGCCCGGAGGAACCAGCGATATCCAAAGAGAGCGTCCATTATTTTTATAAAACCGTGGCCGGGCAACCGTTGGTCAGACCCACGTGGTTTTTCGACGTTAACCAGCAGGGTGAAGCTATCGCGGATGTCGCTACCCATCTCGTAGACCTTATTATGTGGCAGGTTTTTCCCGAAGAACCTGTCGATTACGAAAACCCGGACGATGGGGTCGAAGTGCTCGCGGCCCGAAGCTGGGATACCCCGCTGACACCCTCGCAATTCGAAAAGGCCACCCGTGAAGCAGCCTACCCCGACTATCTAGCGCCGAGCATCGAAAACGATTCCATCTTCGCCGTTGCGGCCAATGGAAAATTTGTATTCAAAGTCCGCGGGATTCATGGCAAGGTATCGGTGCGGTGGGGTTTCGAAAACCCCGAGGGTGGCGACACGCATTATTCGATTATGCGAGGCACCCGCGCCAACCTGGCCATTCGTCAGGATGAAGCGCAGCAATATGCAGCCACTCTGTATGTGGAATCGCTCGAAGGCGCGGATCCGGAGGAATTTGACTTGATGCTCCGTGAAGCGCTGGAAAGGCTGAGCCCCCGGTATCAAGGATTATCCGCCGAGCCGTCCGAATTCGGATGGAAAATCAATATCCCGGAAACCTACAAAGAAGGGCATGAAGAACACTTCACGAGAGTCACGGAACAGTATTTGCAATACCTCGCCGATGGCGCATTGCCTGCGTGGGAGCGCACCAACTTGTTGACCAAGTATTTTATTACCACGCAAGCGTATGCCTTGAGCCGATAAGAGCTGTCTATCGCGTCGCGCACCACCTCTATGAAGCCTTCGCAGACCGTCCGCTTGTCTGTCTCGACGGGAGCACCCCACCCCGCAGGAAGCGCTGCTCGTCCATGGTTCTGTCCAGGCAGTGGTATTGCTTCACAACATTCGTCATTATATCATGCTTTCCGGCTTGATCTATCTCCCATTCTTCCTGCCATGAAGCGTTGCATTGTGCTCACCGTCCTGTTGGCGATCGTCTCTGCGGGTCATGTATCTGCCCGGACAGGGCTGCCGAACATCGTCGTTATTCTCGTGGATGACCTCGGCTACGGCGATCTTTCCAGCTACGGCGCGACCGATATGCATACTCCGGCTATTGATGGTCTGGTCGCATCAGGCATGCGTTTTGATCGGTTTTATGCCAACTCCTCGGTGTGTTCGCCCACGCGCGCCTCTCTTTTGTCGGGCCGTTATCCACCGATGGCCGGGGTGCCGGGCGTCATCCGGACCCGTGCCGAGGATAGCTGGGGAGCGCTATCCGAAGACGTCATCCTGCTTCCGGAGATGCTCAGGCGCAAGGGATATCATACGGCCATGATCGGGAAATGGCATCTTGGATTGACAGCGCCCGACCGTCCTCATGACCGGGGGTTCGATTTCTTCGAGGGATTTCTTGGAGACATGATGGATGATTATTATAACCATCGTCGACAGGGAATCAATTACATGCGTCGGAATGACGAGGTGATCACGCCGGAGGGGCATGCTACGGACCTGTTTTCTTCCTGGGCGGTGCGCTACATCGAAAGTCGTACGGCGTCGTCGGCCCCGTTCTTTCTGTATCTGGCGTACAATGCCCCGCACACGCCCATCCAACCGCCGGAATCATGGCTGCAGCGTGTCCAGGCGCGCGAACCCGGCCTCGATGAAGACCGGGCCAGACTGGTGGCGCTGATCGAGCATATGGATGACGGCATCGGGCATGTTCTCGAAGCCCTCGAGGCAAACGGGTATTCGGAGAACACCCTGATCGTGTTTGCCAGCGACAATGGCGGACAGCTCAACGTGGGAGCCAATAACGGTGCGCTCCGCGATGGCAAACAAAGCATGTACGAAGGCGGCCTTCGCGTCCCGGCCGCCGTGGCATGGCCGGGTGTGGTCGCCTCCGGGTCCGCCTCCGATTATCCGGCCCTGACCATGGATATCTATCCGACGTTGCTGGACGCCGCCGATGTTCGGCTGACCCATTTTATCGAAGGGAGGAGCTTTCTTCCGACGCTGCACGGCGAAGACCAGCCCTGGGAGGAACGGTATCTGTTCTTCTCGAGGCGGGAAGGGAACTTGCGCTTCAATGGGAAGACCATCGAAGCGGTCCGCCATGGCCCGTGGAAACTTCTCCAGAACAGTCCTTTTGCTCCGCTCGAGCTCTACAATCTTGAAGATGATCCCCTCGAAACAACCAACCTTGCAACGGATGAACCGGATGTGTTCCGTCGGCTCGCTGTTGCGCTGCGGGGATATATCCAGGAAGCGGGCAAGGTGCCCTGGCAGCGCAGGTAACAGCCCTTGCAGATCCGTTCTTCGGTCGCCCTGATTCAACTATACTTATGCTACCATGACTTTCCGACCCCGAAAAAACCTCCACTTTATACAGGCCCTGCTGCTGATCTGTACGGTTGCCATGAGCGGTACCGCCTATGGACAATCCGGTCCGGACGATTCGTTCACCATATCTCGTCTTTTCTCGGAGGGTGTGGTCCTGCAACGAAACGCTGCGGTACCCGTGTGGGGAACGGCGCCTCCCGGAACGTCCGTTACCATTGCGTTCGATAGTATGCTTCAGGAAGTAGAAGCAGGGTCGGACGGAACCTGGCGGGGCGCATTGGAGCCCCAGGCGGCCGGCGGCCCGCATACGCTAACGATATCCGCCGGAGACCGGACTCTGGACATACAGGATGTCTGGTTCGGCGACGTATGGATCGCCTCGGGACAGTCCAACATGGAATGGACCGTCGCCAATTCCGCGGATGCAGAGCATGAGATACGCTCCGCCAACGACCCGCACATTCGGCATTTCAAGGTGCCTCGTACGTGGTCTTATGATCCGGAGTCGACGCTGGCAGGCGGGGAATGGCGCCGGACCGATTCAAGCCACGTGGGGCAATTCAGCGCCGTTGGATATTACTTCGTGCGTTCCTTGCGTACTTCGGTAGATATTCCTGTGGGTATTCTCAACACCTCCTGGGGAGGCAGTCGGATCGAGGCATGGCTGGAGCCGGACGCCCTGATGATGGACCCCGAAGAAATCGCTCGGCAGCTCAACGAGTATAAAGAGAGCGGCGAGGAAAGGACCAACCACCAGCCCACGTTGCTGTACAACAAAATGATTCACCCGCTGCTTTCCTTCCCGATTACGGGATTCCTTTGGTATCAGGGCGAATCCAACGCGGGCAACGCGGAGGACGCCGGACGGTACGCCATGCAGTTCCAGTCCCTTATATCCAGTTGGCGCAGCGCCTGGGGCAACGATACGGCGCCCTTCCTGTTCGTTTCTCTTGCCGGTTTCCGTGCCGCTCCCCTGGAGCCGGGAAATAGTAACTGGGCCCTTCTGCGCGAGTCGCAGTCGGCTGCTCTGACGCTGCCCAATGTCGGGCAGGCCATCACGATCGATATAGGGGAAGCGGACGACATCCATCCGCGCAACAAGCAGGACGTCGGCCTGCGTCTTGCCCTGGCCGCCCGGCGTCTTGCGTACGGAGAGGACCTGGTGTATTCCGGGCCGCTCTATCGCGACCATGTCGTGGAGGGCGCCCGCGTGATCCTGTCCTTCGATCACACGGGCTCGGGTCTTGTCGCCCGCGGATCGTCGCAGCCCGGAGGATTCGCCATAGCGGGGGTTGACGGACGCTTTGTATGGGCCGATGCCCGTATCGAGGGAAACACGGTGGTCGTATCGAGTGATTCGGTCAAAAACCCTGTGGCCGTACGGTATGCATGGGCCGACAATCCCGACCGCGCCAATCTCTATAATCAGGAAGGACTGCCCGCAGCGCCTTTTCGCACGGATCCTTAATGGTTCTCAGCCCCGGTTACCCAGGAATATCGCTAACGATAGCCCACTTGTATCTGCACCGGCGGGGCAACAAATGTATATCCGGGCAACCTGTTGAAGATATGTCATCGGTTTTGTTTTCTGTTGGCTTTGCATGTCACCTTGGTTTCCCTTACTGTTAAGAGTTAATATTTCTAAGCATTCAGCCGAAAAGAATTGCGGGTCAATGCTCTAAAGCTGGAAAAGAGCAACCCGGATCCCAATCCCGTACCGAATACAGGATTCATTAATGAGGCGTCCGTCGTCAGGCATTCAAACCACCTCATAGAGGTATTCGCATTACCATGCCAACAAAGACCCTCACCCTGATCCTTGCGTTTGCCTGGACGAAGCAAATGATGCTGTTCAAATGAGCGTTAACCGCTATTCTTGTCTCAAGATGTGCCCCCGGTTGTTGACACTCTACTTGTTGCCATGACCCATTGCTTGCGATTTTTGCCCGGTCGCCTGTGCATAGTAACCCCGCTTCTGGTTACATGCATGATCGCGCTGCAACCCGCAGTGGCGTCTACGAACCCGGCCGGCAGTAAGGCGGCGGCCAACGGGTCTTTTTATCTGTCGCTTGCGACTATCCCTCCGTCGGGACCAACCGGAAAAATCGCCGGTCGCGTCACAGACGCCAACACGGGTGAGCCCCTCCCCGGGGTGAACGTGGTTATCGCCGGCACCATACAGGGCACGAGCAGCGACACGGATGGCTACTACTTTATCCTCAACGTAACACCCGGGACGTATGCCGTGCAGGCCTCTTTCATCGGCTTTGCGACGGTGACGGTGGAGAACGTTAAGGTCGTTCCGGACAATACGACAACCGTTGACTTTGCGCTGCGCGAGGAAGTCATTCAGGGTGAAGAGGTGATCGTGGTTGCGGAGCGCCCCATCGTCGAGATGGATCGCACGACCACCACCGCCGTCGTCGACGGCGAGCAGCTCGCGGCATTGCCAATCACTAACATCGGCGACGCCATAAACCTGCAAGCCGGCGTGGTGGACGGCCATTTTCGGGGCGGGCGTATCGGCGAAGTGGCCTATCTCGTCAACGGGGTGCCCATCAACAATGCATTCAGCCAGACGGCTTCGTTCGACGTAGAACAAAACATGGTGTCGAGCCTCGAGGTCATCAGCGGTGTCTTCAACGCCGAATACGGTCAGGCTCTATCAGGGGTGGTTAACATCGTTACGAAAGACCTGCCCGACCGATGGTCCGGCTCCTTCCTGAGTTACACCGGCGCCATCGTCAGCAACCGCAAGATCGAGTTCCTTCACCGTACGACCGATCCCGGCTCTTTTCTTGCCCCTTCCGATTTTGTGTCGGAGCGCTACAGCTACACCGAAGCCGCCGAATTCCCCAACATCGTCGATGCCCAGGCATCGCTTGGCGGACCCATACTCAGAAACAGGCTTGGCCTGCAGGCGTCTGTGCGTTACCTGCGGGACCATTCCCATTTCATCGGTCGCGACCTTTTCTCGCCATCCGACTCGTCGTCGAACCTGAACACCGGGCTTCCACCCGGAGCCTGGCTTGTCGAATCGACAGGGGACGGTAACTTTACCCCGCGCAACAATACGGAACGCCTGTCCGTCAACGGCACCCTCGGTTTCCAGGTCACGCCGAAATTCAAGGTGGATTACAACTTCTTTTTCCAGGGGGGCACCTTCAACCCGTTCAGTCACTTCCGCAAGTATGTCCCCGACGGAATCAACCGGGTCGAGTTTCTGAACCAGACGCACATCGCGGGGTTGCGCTGGACAGTCGATAACCGGTCGTTTGCGAACCTGTCGTACAGCTACCTGCACGATAAAACCGATGTACGACTGTATGAAGACCCGACCGACGCCCGCTACCAGTCGAGCCAACTGAGTTCCCTGCAAGGCCAGTTCGCCTTTGCGGTGGGCGGCAACGACATGAACACGAACGATGAACTCACGGCCACCCATACCATCGTCGGCGACTATACCCGGCAGGTGGACCGGGTGCACCTGGTGAAGACGGGCTTCCTTATCCGGCTGCACGGCCTGGACAATCGCACATTCGGTATTGAAAAGTCGTTCCGGACGGGTAACCTGCCCCAGCCGTCGCCCGACATGTGGAGCGACAACAGCCTGAGGACTTCGCCCAGGGAATTCTCGGCGTATATCCAGGACAAGATGGAATTCACGGGCCTGATCGCGAATGTGGGGCTCCGCTTCGATTATTTTGACCCGGACTATCTGATCCCCATGGATTGGCAGCAGGCGAATCTGACGGAGATCCCCGATCCCGCCGATCCGTCCACGTCGATTTCGAACCGGCAGGAAACCCCTTCCGAATACCAGTTCAGCCCGCGTCTGGGCATTGCATTCCCTATCTCCTCGACGGGAGTGATGCGATTCTCGGCGGGACTGTTCTTCCAGGTGCCGGCGTTCAGTATTCTGTATTCCAATCCCGAGTACGAGATTAATCCGACCTCAAGCTCGAACAGTTTCGGCAACCCGAACCTTAAACCCGAGCGCACGCTTTCTTTCGAAGTGGGGCTACAGCAGGGGTTGACGGACGACATCGGTCTGGAACTGACGATCTTCTCGAAGGACGTACGCAACCTGACCGGGCAGGAGATCCTGCGTAATCCCAACGGCGATTTCGCCATCCGCTGGATCAACCGCGACTTTGGCACGATTCGCGGTATGACCTTCTCGCTTTTCCAGCGTCCTGGCGGACGGCTGAACTGGACGCTGGACTATACGTTGCAATTCGCCGAGGGAACATCGTCGAGTCCCGGGGAGGCGTTCGGACGCCAGCAATCGGGGCTGGAAGCCATTCTTTCGCTGGTTCGTCTCGACTGGGATCGTCGCCATGTACTCAACAACACAATCACTGTCACCCCGGTCAATGGCCTGAACCTGACGGTCATCAACCGCCTGCAGAGCGGCACCCCGTACACCACGATCCGTGATCTGGTTGTGTCGAACCTGAAAAACAACGCGGCCCGGCCTCTTACCTACGGCACGGATGTACGAGCGTACTATAAGCCGCCTTTTCTGGGTCCGGACATCCAGCTCTTTCTGCAAGTTCAGAACCTGTTCGACATAGAGCAGGAAGTCAACGTGTATTCCGACACGGGCCGTGCCGACGAGTCCGTGGAACTGGAGCGGCTCCGGCGTACGGGCGGCGAAGTGGGCGGCCTGAACACCATCGACGAGTGGTTCTACCGGCAGGAATTTTTCGGCGCGCCGCGCAGAATAAGCCTTGGCCTCAATTACCGATTTTAGCGACGGGCGCAACGCCCATCGTAGCCATACGCCATCATGTATGCTCCCCGTTCCTTTTCGCCGATGAGCCTGTCGCGGCTGCTTGCCGTCGCCATCGCGGTCTTTGGTTTCACCGGCGCGAGGGCGGCAATGGCGCAAAACGCCGAGGCCATCCCCGATAACCTGCGCGGCGCGGAAGAATTCATCGCTCGCGGAATTCTGGACGGGAACTTGATCGAAACCAACTTTCGCAACCACGGCGAACTCTCCAGGTGGGACGATCTGCCGTGGGGAGTCTGGCCGAGGGGGATCGGCGGCCGGCACATCGACGGCATCGGCGCTATCGTGGCCGGACAGGTGCCCGGTGAGCGGCTCAAGTGGCAAAGCCTCGGCTTCTACCTGGACGCGCAGGCCGATACCACGCTGAATCCGTTCATTCTTACCTATCGGGACTTTGGCAAACGGACCGGGCCGTCCGGCGAACTCTGGGGCTGGCTGCCCCTGCCGGGATTCAACAATCCTGATCGCCTCGACCCCATCGCGCTGACCCGGACCCCGACGCCTGCAATCAGCTCCGACCCCATGTCGTGGCCCGTATTCTGGCCCGATCGTCTCGATAGCCCCGACGATCCCGGCTGGCGAAACGACGAGATCGACGAGGATCCCTCCGTGGCGGCATGGAACGGCTTTTTCGGCAAGGGCGTGTTCAACGCAGACCTGGAGAGCTATTACGTGATAGACGATCACTCCGACATGGAGTATGCCATAGATCCTGTCACGAATAATCCCAACAGCGAGCTCGGCGTGTATTATCCAAGTCCGTCCGACTCTACGATGGGCGGTCTCGGCATGCTCAATCAGGTGCGCATTTTCCAGTGGGCGAACATCCTCGCGGAAGACATCATGTTCATTCTGTACCGTTTCTTCAACCGAGGAGAGACGGACCACGATCGCCTGTATTTCGCGCAGATCATGGATTTTGGTCTCGGCAACGAGGAAGGGGACGAAGTCGGCGCGTACGATCCGGTTCAGGATGTGGCGTACGGTTGGGACCAGGACGGCATCGGGACGCGCGCTTCGGGGGGGACGTACGATTTGGGCTATACGGGATTTGCCTTTCTGGAAAGTCCGGCGCGCGCCTTCGACGGACTGGACAACGACGAGGACGGCATGACCGACGAGTCGCGTTTCGGCGGCCCCGGCGTCCTTATCGAAGGATCGGCTGAAATCCTTGGCGCTGCCATGGCTACGCTCAATGTAGCCGATTTCGTGCGGACCAACGGCTCCATCGAATCGCGCCCGGCGTACGCGGCGGGCCGCTGGTGGACGGGCGACGAAAACATGGACTGGGTCGGATATACGGATACGAACGAAAACGGGCAGTGGGACGCCGGCGAGCGGATAAACAACGATCTGGGCCGCGACGGCCTTGGGCCGTTCGATCTTGGATACCCCGGTCCCGACACCGGAGAAGCAGACGGCGTCCCGACCCTCGGAGAACCCAACTTCGACGAATTGGACGTGGACGAATCGGACCAGGTGGGCCTGACCGGCTTCGATTTGAACACGCGCCCCTTCTACGAATCCGGCGACAACCTGCGCGACGACGACTGGATGTGGGATCGGCTCTTCAATGTGGCGCAGTTCCCGCTCGGGACCACGCCGGACGTGATCGAAGCGGATATTGAGCCGTTTCTCCTGTTTTCCTCCGGCCCGGTCAATCTCCCGCCGAAGAGCACCGACTTTTTCTCCACGGCGTGGATATTCGGTTCCGACGAACGCGATTTCTTTAAGAACCGCCGTACGGTGCAGAGTATTTTCAACGCCGACTACACGTTCGCGCAGCCCCCGTTCACTCCGACGCTCAGCGCAGTTCCTGGAGACAGCCGCGTCGTCCTTAGTTGGGACACGGTCGCCGTAGCCAGTTTCGACAGGTTCTCTCAGGAGTTCGACTTCGAGGGCTTCAAGCTGTACAGGGGGACGGACCTTCTGCTGAGCGACGCCAGGAACATCACCGATGTCGGCGGCGAGGGCACCTTCTTTGAACCCATCGCCCAGTTCGATCTGAAGAACGGGATATCCGGTCCACGAACCGTGCTTGAAGGCACTGCGGTGTACTACATGGGCGACGACACCGGCCTGCAATATTTCTATGTGGATGAAAACGTCACCAACGGACTCACGTACTACTATGCGCTGGTGGCGTACGACCGGGGGGTAGGCAGCATCGATCCCCAGGAAAACACCTTCCGGATCAGCGCCACCCAGGCCGGGAATATTACGGGGTTCACGAAGAACGCTGCCGTGGTGATACCGCGCAGTGAGCCGGCGGGCTACGTCAAGGGAGGGACGAATGAAAGTCTGGAAAAGGTGAACGGCGGCATTGGCACCGGCTCCATTTCGGTAAGCCTTTTCCAGGAGGAACTCGTTGATTTCGACACGTTCTACCGCGTTGAATTCTTCGACACCCCCGATTCGATCAACGCAGACCTGTACACCACGAGCGGATACCAGGTAATGCGCCTCTCGGACGGTGAGATTGTTTTCGGCCCCGCCCAATTTGTCGATACCACACCGCCCATCGAGGGATTCACGATTTCGTTCGCCAACGACACGCTCGTTGTCCTGGACGAAGATCGCACGGGCTACGTTTCAAATGCAGGAACAGCCAACGAACTGTTCAGCCCGGACCCCACGACGCTGGAAGGCTTCTCGACCGACTGGGTGGCGAACATCCGCAAAGACTCGACGGTCTTCTATTCACCCGCGGCATGGGACTACGAACTGCGATGGGTAGACCCGGCGGATTCGCTTTACCTTCCTCCGCCGCGGGTCTTCGGCTACCTGCGTGAGGAGATCCCGATCTTTGCCGTCAATGCAACCAGGCGGACGCCTGCGGACATGCTGATCGATGATCGCAACGCAAGCGGCGTCTTCGACTTCGGGGACGATCTCATCATCTTTGAACGCTACGACAGCAGGAGTCCGAGGCTTTTCCGCTACCGGGTCAGCTTCTCCGGCGGGGGTAACTCTACAGCGCCAAGCCCCGGTGACGTGTTGCGTATCTCCGTCAGCCGCCCGTTCGCCACCGGCGATTTCTTCCAGTTCTCGCTCAGTCCGTCCACTATAGATGCGGATCTGGCGCGGGACGTGCTGGACCGGATCGCCGTTGTGCCGAATCCGTACGTCGGCGCCTCGTCCTTCGAGCCGCGCTCCCAGATCGAAGGCCGCGGCGAACGCCGGGTGCAGTTCATCAACTTGCCCCAGAAGTGCACCATCAAGATATTCAACATCCGGGGCGAACTCATCAAAACACTGGAACACGACGGATTTCTCGCGGACGGGGCAACGTTCTGGGATCTCCGCACGGAGGACCAGCAGGACATAGCTTTCGGCGTATACATATTCCATGTGGACGCTCCCGATATAGGGGAGTATGTCGGCAAGTTTGCGCTGATTAAATAGGGAATTCCATCGGCTGCACCATGCTTATGCGACGAATCTCGCCCTTCCTTCTGGTGTTGTTGCTGAACGTGCCGAACGTTTCTGCGCAGAGCCGCGCCGGGACCACGGCCGTACCCTTTCTGACACTCGGCACGGGCGCGCGCGGGCAGGCGCTGGGCCACGCCTACACCACGCTCGCTACAGGCGGCGACGCATTGTTCTGGAACCCGGCGGGCGCCGCCCGCCCGTATGCGGATATGCATCGCGGCAACGTTTTCCTGACCCACTACGAATGGCTTGCCGACATCAGGTACAACGCTGCGGGCGTCGTGGTGCCTGTCCTGAGCACCGGCGCCGTCGGTTTCAGCATCGCCACCGTCAACTACGGCGACATGAAGGTGCGTACCGTGGCCTTTCCGGAGGGTACCGGAGAAACGTTTTCGTCGAACGATATGAGCCTGGGCCTGACGTATGCGCAGCCGCTCACGCAAGCGTTCTATTTCGGCGGAACGGTCAAGTACGTCCGCCAGCAGATACGCGACATGAGCGCCTCCGCCATCGCATTCGATTTCGGCTTCATTCTGGAAACGCGTTACCTGAACGGCATGAATATCGCCGCATCCATCCAGAATTTCGGTAACAAGATGCAGATGCGGGGGATTAACGGACAAGTGTTCGTGGATATCGACCAGACCACGGCGGGCAACAATCCCGATATCCCGGCCCGTATCGATATGGATCGATGGGACTTGCCGCTGGCGTTCAAGTTCGGCGTCATGGTCCCCATTCCGCTGGCGTTCAATACGGAACTCCAGTTGCTGGCCGACGCCAACCAGGGCAACGACAACAACCTCAACAGCGATCTGGGCGCACAACTGCATTACGGTTCCCGCACATTCAATCTCGACCTGCGCGCGGGCTACAAAGATGCGTTCATCGACAATGTGGACAGCCACTTGACCTTCGGCGTGGGACTCGACGTGCGTGTGAGCGCTGTTCGCTTCGGTTTCGACTTCGCCTATATCCCGTTCGATCTGCTCGGCGGGACCCAGATGATTGACCTGCGGATATATTATTAAGGATACTCTGATTAAGTCCGCAAAGCTCAGAGGCTGAGAGTGGTGCGCCGGCAAGGAATGATGAAGCAGTGCATGTGGCGGTCCCGCATAATGAGGAATGACGCGGCCAGCGTGCCCCTCGCACCCTCCCGAAGAGCGCTTCACGCCCGCGACGTCCGAAACCTCAGTGTTTTTCGCAGATTCCAACGATGGAATCATAACGTCGTTTACGCGTGAAAGTAAAGTGCTGAGCGAAGTGGTTTTGATCAGAGTATCTTTGGGCTCGAAGGCGGAGGGATTGGCTATATCGCAGCGCCTGTGGGGATGGGGTCTTCTCCTGGCGTTGAGTATGGCGGCCTGTATGCGCGAAGCGCCGCCGGATGAACGTGACCGCGTTGTGACGACCGCGGACGGCGTGCCGATTACCGTGGATGATTTCGAGACGTCCTATGTGGCTTTCCTCATCTCCACGGGGCAGAACGACACACCCGCCAACCGCTATCTGCATCTTGCCGCGCTGACAGACGCATCCCTGCTGGCCGACGAAGCGGCGCGACGCGACTATGGGGCGGATAGCGCGTTTCAATCCATTGTCGAGCGCGCGCGGCGGCAGGCTGTCGGCGGGCGCTTCTTCGAAACGGCGTTCCTGGAAACCCTGCCGCCCATCGACGACGCAGAAGTGCGCCGGGCATTTGTCCGGTCGAAACAGCAGGTCGTCGCGCGGCATCTCTTTTACCGCGACCCCGCCGAAGCGGAAGCTGCCCATGCTCGGCTGCTGGCAGGCCGCGATTTTCTGGAAGAAGCGGCCGTCTGTTACAACCTTTCTACCGTCGATTCGTCGGCGGGCATGCTGGGTCCCATCCGTTACTTTCAGGTGGACGACGCCTTCGCCGAAGCGGCGTTCGCACTTGATGTCGGGGAGATATCGGAACCGGTTCGTTCGCGCTACGGCTACCACATCATTCGGGCGGAAGAGAAAACGGGTACGCCCATTATCATGGAATCCGAATACCTTAATCGCAAGGAAGGGATAACGACCCAGGTGGCCCTTCGTACGCGGCGGCTCGAAGGCGATCGCTTCGTACGTACGTTCATGGAAGGGCTGCACGTACAGGTCGACGCGCCTGCTGTCCTCAGTCTTGCGCAGGCGATCCGGCGCCTCGAAAACCGTGTGGCGCCGGCCCCCGTGGAACTGAACATGGACCCGGAAACGGTGCGGCCCGATCTGCGCGCACTGCACGAGGAACTCACGCCGGACACCCCGCTGGCCACCTACACATTCGAGGGCGAGACTATTGTCTTTACGGCGGGCGATTACTACTTCTGGCTGTCTGAATTGCCGTTCTCCGAGGCGCGTACCCGTACTTCAGCCTCCGTGGGTCGCGCTTTACGCAATGACGCACTTTTCCGCGCCGGCCTGCGTCACGGCCTGGATAACGACCCGTGGGTGGCGGCCGAGGTGGAGCGCAAAAGCCGCCGTGAACTTACCCGACGTATCCGGGATACGCTGCGCGCGAACCCGCCCACCGCGATTCCTGAAACGGATCTGCGCGCCGCGTTCGATCGCAGTCCCGTGTCCCGGCAGCGTCGCTGGACCGCCGATTTCTGGACCATCTCTTTCGCCACGCAGCCGGAAGCGGAAGCGGCGCAGGCTCTGTTGACGTCCGACCCGTCGCGGGCGCCGGACTACGCGCATTATGTCAGGTATACCGAAGCGAGTCTGGATACCCTGCCTCAATGGGCCGTGGCGGTTCGCCAGGCGCCCGTTCGACAGGCGATGCTTGCCCGCCAGGCTTCCGGGGCCTGGGCCTTGATCCACGTGGAGAAACGCCGCGCGGAACCGGCAACCACGTATGCGGCCGCGAGGGATTCGCTCCAGCGGGTTGTTGCCCCGCGCTACAACGAGTACCGTCTCCTCCGACGACTTTACGATCAGGCAACCGTGACGACGGACAGCCTGTTGTTTGACCGGATCATGACACTCGACGGGGAATGACGGGCCCCGACATCGCCACCTGGGAATGACGCCTGGCGGAGCGTGCCCCCGGAAAAGATTCACCGGCGCTGGCCAAGCCGTTCCCGAACCGCCTCTACCGCAGGGTTGCCCTCGCCGTAGCGGAATGCGCGATGCAGCGCGGCGTCCGCCTTTACGAGCTGCCCCGTACTCAGATACAGCAAACCCAGATTGGCCCATGCCTCGGCATGCGTCGAGTCGATGTGCAGCACCTCGTTGAACAATGTTTCGGCTTCAGCATGCCGCCCCGTTTGCGCATACAGCGTGGCGATGTTGGCTTGCAGCGCCAGATTTTGCGGGCGCAGGCTGAGCGCGACATTATAGACCTTAAGCGCTTCTTCCAGCCGGCCCGAGCGGCGCAATGCATCGGCATAGATCAATTGCGTCTGGAAACTTTCCGGCGTGGTTCGCGCTTCGCGCCCGTAGCGCGCGACGTCCTGTTGCTCCGCGCGCAATTGGTCAGCTTGGGCAAGCATCGCGGCGGCCTCATCCGACCGCCCCAGATCCCGTAATGACTGGCCCAGGGAGAAGGCGGCCTGGTAGTTCCATGGTTGGGCCTCCAGCACGGCGCGCAGGTGCGGAATCGCCGCAGCCGGTTCACCCACCCGGCGGCGCAGGGCGCCTACCTTGTAACGATATGCGAGGTTGGTCGTGTCGAGGGCAAAAGCCTGCTGGGCATTCGCCAGCGCCGCGTTGAAGTCGCCTTCGCGTTCATACCAGTCGGTAAGCGCGGCATACGCAGGAATGTAGTCCGGATCGAGGGCAACGGCCTGCAGGTAGGCTTCCCGCGCCTCCGCTGCGTTGCCCAGCACCTCGTGGGTACCGCCGAGTCCGTGCCACGGGTTGGGGTCGTTGCTGCGCTCGGTCTCTCGTGTGTAGAAGGTCAGCGCCTCGCGGTAGCGACGGTCCTGGAACGCCACATTCCCGAGATTGTGGGCAAGTCCGGGGTAATCGGGCTGCATTCGTTCCACCTTGCGCCACGACGCCCCTGCTTCGTCAATGCGTCCCAACTCGAAATAAATCAGCCCCTGCACGAAGTGGCCGTCGGGGGCAAAAGGCGCGTGCGTTATCGCGCTGTCGGCGAAGGCGAGTCCCTGCACGTAGTTCTGACGGGCCAGCGCCTGCCGCGCCAGTCGCACGAAGTGCGCGGCCTCGGGGGACAAGGGAATTGTACGTTGAAACGACTCGGAGGAAACCGTGTCTTCATCCCTGCCATCCGTATTGGAACCGCATCCTCCCAGGATGACGAGCAAGAGGACAAGGAAAGAGATGCGACGGATGGAGCTGACCGGGCACATGTCTAATTTCCCAAAGAGAATAATTCCTTCTATGCATTTTTCGAATAGAAGTACCCCGATCTATGCAATAAATGCATAATACACTCCTACGAACTGAACCACCAGTTCATTTTCAGCACGAACACATTCTGCATGGGCGCTGTCGCCAACTGGTTGAACGACGGGCCGAAGTCGAAATAAGGATCGTTCGTAAAGTCGGATCGCTGCTGTGTCCAGACCAGATACAGCGTAGAGCCCGGCCGGTATTCCCAGCGCGCCACGGCCGTTCCCCGGAGTGAAGCTATATTGAAGTCGCGGTTGGGAAGCTCGATGGTTTCGGCAAGTCCGCCGGGTCCGTCCGGATCCGCCACCAGCGTTTCCGCATCGAACGTCGAGCCTGCTTCCCCGTAGCGCACAAAGTCATAGGAGCGCGAGCGGGCCAGTTCCTTGTACTCCGAGTAGTCGCCCACGGCAACGAGCGGCTGCGCATACAACTGAAAACTCAGTTCCGGAGTAAACGTCCAGTTGAGCCGTACGGTGGACGCCAGGGTTATCTGGTCGAGTTTGGCGAATACATACCGCTTTCCGAACGTCCGCGCAGCCAGCGGATCGTCGAAGGCGCCGACCCACTGGCTCTTTTCGGTTTCCCATGAAACGGAAGGGCTGATGGCAAGGGCTATGTTGGGCGCCGCCTGCCACTCGATGTCCACTTCCAGTCCCGTTTCC
Source organism: Rhodothermales bacterium (assembly GCA_951812345.1). Lineage (GTDB taxonomy): Bacteria > Bacteroidota > Rhodothermia > Rhodothermales > VXPQ01 > VXPQ01. The sequence goes on along the minus strand of OX638295.1, from coordinate 2,604,780 downwards.
TTTCCGGATTCCCCGCGTTCCATATCCACGCCCAGGCCGACCACAAACTTCTTGCGCCGGTCCGAAGACAGGGATACGTCCATGCCCATGCCGCCCGGCTCCAGCGTCAATGGACCGCCGCGCGTGCGCCGCCTGGTCATGGTTTCCGGCGTGGCGAAAAAGCGCCCGAACGCGGTGTAGTAATTCAGGAATTCGATGCGGGAGAAGACAAAGGCGCCTGTCGAGAACGCATTCCCGGAGAAATCGACGCCCCGGAACAGGGCGGCAAGCACAAAGGCGTCCCTTGTAAAGCGGGTGGGGTCGTTCCAGCTGTATCCCAATCCGATATGGCTATTGATGGCGTCCGAGCTGGATTGGAAACCGGCGTCGTTTACGTCGAAGGAAGGAGATACCGCTTCAATGGCCGTATTGAAGGAAAGGCGCCCGCGTTCCTTGCTCAGGCCAATTCGTCCGGCCCATCCGCTCAGCGACGTGGCGCTACTGTCGATGCGGACATGATCGACGTCCGGGCGCTGGAAATAATGTAGCGAACTGCGCTGGATATCGAGCAGCCGCTGCTCGGTCCCATTGAGGTGAGACAAACCGGCCCAGCCATTCAGGACCCATGTGTTTTCCCTGTCGAGGAAGGTCCACCCGTCCACGCCGAAGCTCAACGACCGCTTGTTCATCTGGTCCATGAGGCGCTCGTCCGAGAAAAACCGCTGGTTGACGGTGGACATAAAGCCCAGTCCATGGCGTCCGTCCGTGAATTCTTTCTGGGCGCGGTACACGCCGTAGTAGGTTGTCGGCTCTACCTCCGCTTCGGATCGCACCCCGGTCCCGCTCTGCAGCCGGGCATGCTCCCGGCCCGTGAGCGCCTGCAGAGTTCCCACGTTCCAATTGCCGGCCAACTTGCCCACCACCTTCGTGGCTCCGAGGATGCGCGTACCGTCCGGCATATCCGAAAACGCATGACCGGGTAATCTGCCCGCGGGCGAACGCCCGATGCGGCGACTGTAGAAAAACGACGGACTGTTGTTAAAACTCAGGTTAAATCTGGGGCCGCCCATTCCGAAGTCGCCGAACACGGAAGCCCCCTCCACGAAAAACGGACGTTTTTCCGAGAAGTATGTCTCGTAGTCACTCAGGTTGATGACGGCCGGGTCCACCTCCACCTGCCCGAAATCCGGATTTACCGTGGCGTTCATCGTCAGGTTGGACGTCAGGGCGTACCGTACGTCCACGCCGCCGTCCAGACCGTACACGGAGCCGTCGTTGAACGGATTGCCTTCGCCGGCCGTTTGATCGTAGGAGGCGCGCGATGTGACGTAAGGGATAATCTCCAGTTGGCGGCTCGGGCTGATATCCCGAATGCCCACCAGTTCCGGGAAGCGGCTCACGAAGCCGCTTTCGTCACTGGGCGTGTAGACCAGATACGCGCGCTCCTGCTTGCGCGAGATGCCGCGTATGAAGTTGATGCCCCACACATACCGGTCCTGCTGGTAGAACCGCAGTTGCGAATAGGGAATGCGCATCTCGGCCGTCCATCCATACGATGTCCGCTGGACGCGCCCTTGCCACACACCATCCCAGTCAGAATCGTCGCTGTTGTCGTTCACGAGCACCCCGTCATGGAGGGTGCCGGCGGCGTTCAGGCCGAAATAGTATCCGCTGCGGCGGTCCAGATACGGATCCAGGCAGACCGCGAAAAAATCGGATTCCAACTGTGCATCGCGGCGGCCCAGACGAGCGATAATCGAGTCCGGCGCGCTGTCGAACAGGCGGGCGCCGACATAGATAGCGTCGCTGTCGTACAGCACGATGGCTTCGGTGCGCTCGGTCGCCGGCATCCCTTCAAGGGGATCCAACTGGAAAAACCGGTCGGCGATTACACCCTGCGCCCAGGCCGATTCGTCCAGCCGACCGTCTATCTGTATAGCCTCAGCCGCGGCCGTCGCGGTAACGACCTGTATCCCGGCGGGGTCCTCCATGGAGACGTCCTGCACGCGGGTGTGCGTCTGACTCCAGCCTGCGGGGGCCAGACGCGTCATCGCTGCAAACCCCAGTATGAAAAAACACAGAATACGCGCCGTCGCAAGCATGAAAGGGGGGGAAATTGGTTGCTTGAAGCCTTTTTAACGGACCAAATGGCAAGATATGACGCGTACTACTCGACTACAGGCCCATTTGAACCACTATCCTTTTTGCGCGATACGTAAATAAAAGGAGATGGTTGCACGGGTGAGGCCCCGCGTTTCCCGTTTTTCGGAAAAAGGCGTGCGAAATAATGGGGCGCAGAAAGGTCTTCTGCGATGGCGTATTTCGCTCACCCTGCCTGTTCCTCTCATCCTCCCGAAGGGCGCGTCACGCCTGCACCGCTCTCTGCCTCCCGAAGGGTGCGTCACGCCCGCGATGCCCCGAATTCGCAGCGCTTCCCCTGATTCCTACGATAGAATCATGACGTCCCTTACGTGCGAAAGTGCAATGCCGAGCGAAGCGGTTTTAATCAGAGTATCCTATAGTATTTATGGTATAGCCGTTACGGGCGCTGTCAGGAGGTGCGTGCGTTCCCCGTCTTCCAGAAACAGGCGCGAGAAATACATACCCGGAGGCAGGTCGGCGCTTACGGACAACGTGTGTTCTCCCGTCCCGAACGCTTCCGGGGCATGCGTATACACGGTGCGTCCCAGCAAGTCCACCATTTCGAGGCGGGCCCGTACGGGTCGGTCGGTTCGGAACGCCAGATTGACTTCTCCGGAAAACGGATTGGGCCAGGCTCCTTCCAGCCGCATCGCCTCCGGGAGTTCGTCCGCCTGTTCGACGGAGGTGACTTCCTTCAGCGTAAAGCGCATCCGGTTCACGTTGAACCCTCCATTGCGCACGTTCATTCTCAGGATATGCTCGCCGGCGGGCAGCGTCACATCGCGCATCCATACCGATTGCCACGTCTGCCACCCGCCGGTGACGGGCACAACTACATTGGCGCCAAGCCGTTCGTTGTTCAGCGCGAGGTGCAAGACGCCGCCATTATCCGCCGCATCGGCGGCGACGCGAATTTCGACGTCATAGATTCCCGTCTTCTCGATCTGCACGGTCCAGGTCAGCCATTCGCCCGTTTGGATCCACCCCACATTATATTCGAAGCCTTCCGGGTCTTTGGATTTCTCGATATCCACTCCGTCATTTCGGTATTCATACCCCTGGTTGCCGACCCCGTCTCGTCCATCGACCCGCATGAGATCGCTGTCGTGGTAGGTGGTGCCCGCATGTCCGATATCGTAATCCACGGCGTTGACGATGCCGGGGATGGGATGTTCTTTGAAGGGTTTGCGCAGCGTGGCGTAATCCGGATCCAAAAGCGCGGCAAGGACGCCGGGCCGCGTGATGCAGGAATCGAGGTCCAACCCCTCCGCCATGGAGAAGAGTCCCTCGCTGGCTGCTCGCGGGGCAGGACGGGGCCCGTTGCCGTTCCAGTAGTCGAGTACATCCTTGTAGCCCGGCGTAAACGGCGCGGAAAGCGGGCTGGTGATCGTCGCTATTTTCTTGTGCGTCCACCAGTTCCAGCCGATCCCGTGTCTTTCCGCGAGCCGGGTTACCGCAAAGAACCACGGATTCGAGTTTTCTCCCGATTCGCCCAGCCAGAGCGGTACGTTGGTTTTTTCGCTAAAATCCAGAAGATAGTTGATGGTGCCGACGTCCGTGGCGTTCCAGTACTTGTGGAAGGCGTAGACGATATTGTCGTCGGGGAGGTTTTCCAGTTCCGGAGGGAATGTGGTGGCGTAGTAATTCCCCTCTATAAAAATGATATGGTTCGTATCGATCTGGCGGACGGCTTCGATGAGCCGCACGTACAGCGCGCGCAGGGCTTCCGATTGCTCCTCTCCAGTCCACTCGTTGGGGCTGCCCGGGGCGCAAGAGGCTGCACCGTCGCGGCAGCCGGGCGTGACGGGTTCGTTGATCAGGTCATATCCGATGATGTATGGCTCGTTTACGTAGCGTCGGGCGATCTCGGTCCATACGGTCACCAGTTGGTCCTGATACGGGTCGGGCTCCGTCCAGAGACGGGCCACGCCGTCGCTGTCGCTGATCTCGCCATGGTTCTGGCCGCCGGGCGCGGCGTGCATGTCCAGAATGAGATCGATATCGTACTTGCGGCACCAGTCGAGAAGGTCGTCGATCGTTTTAAACCCGCTCTCGATGAACGTTTCGGTATCCGGGTCGAAGAGCAGGTTGTAATGCATGGGCAGGCGAATATGATCGAATCCCCATTCGGCGATAGCCGCAATATCTTTTTCTGCGACGTATTTGGCCCGGTATATCTCGAAAAAACGATCCGCTCCGCTCTCGCCGATCAGGCTCGCTATCTGTGCCCGGATGGAACGCGGAGAGCCGCCATCGGGGGGAAAAATGTGGAGCATATATCCCTCCGGCACAAGCCAGCCGCCCAGCCCGAGTCCGCGTATGACGACGGGATCGCCGTCCCGATTGAGGATCTGCCTACCCTCGGTTCGAAAAAAGCCTTGCCCCTGTGCCGGAAGAATCAGGAGAAAAACCGAAACGACGCCTGCGGCATACCGGATGCCTGCCCGCAATAACGCGCGTGCCTTGCGAATATGGTTTTTTTTCATGGTTTTTTTCTTCTTGCGATACGAAACCGATACGGACCTAATACAGCACTATACTCTACAGAACCGTTATGTACATGCCACAGCATGTAGGCATAGGCATTATATGGAAAATCCTTGCATTACGTGAAATTTTCGCGTAAATAGTCAATCTTGCACCATAGGCATCTTACAACTTACTACGCCATTTCCTTCCTGAGCGAGGCTCTTATGCATACCGCTAATAATCACCAGACCATCCATTTCTTCGGTCGTGCAGTTCACCGTTTCATAGCCGGATCTGCAGGGTTCGCTGCCGCAGCCCTGCTTTTCACGGGCGTCGTTGCGCATAATGCCCAGGCGCAGGCTCCGGCGCTTGGCGATCACTACATCTTTTTCGTGGATGGGGTGAATCTCGATATTCCACGGGTCGACGGCGGCGAGGTAGTCGACGATCCGGATGGCAGCGACAACAAGGTGTTGGAACTCAGCCCGGGCACCTACGCATACCACGGGTTTCGTTTTGGCGCCACTGACCTTCCTGACGGCATGCCTCGCGATATGACGGCCAACCGGGAGGCCGAGAACGTCCTCCATTTTCGCATTCTGGTGGATGCGGCCAACGCTTCGTCCGGCGGAAATGAGCATGCCCTCGGGATTCAGCTCGAGGATTTCGCGGAGAATATCGGAGAAACCGGAAATAACCCCTTCCGCTTGCGCTGGATCATACCGACCGACATGCGCAACGGGGAATGGCACGAGGTGTCGGTGGTGCTCCCGCCCCCGACCTACGCGGAACTCGAAGCAGGCAAGACAGACGGCACCATCTCGGGACACGAAGCGCAGTGGATATACGCCGGTTCTTGGGCAAACTTCGAGATCGGGCTCGATCTGTTGGGGCCGGATACCCGGCAGCGGCCCGATCTGTGGACAGAATTCGAATGGAATAATGTCTGGTCTCTGGGCGTGCACTGGGACTGGGACCCGAACATAGGCGGAGATTCCAACGGCCCCATCTATCTGGACGACGTGTTTATCGGCCCGGCCGATCTTGATCTGGGGGATGCTTCGGGGCTGCCTGCGGCCATGTCCGGCGTGAGCGTGGGAGCCGACGGTCCCGCCAATGTGATTTCCTGGACCCACAATCCCGATTTCGGGGGATACAATGTGTATTTCAGTGGAGATCCGATCACGGATGTGAGCGCGGCGAACGTAACGTTTCTGCAGAAGGTGTCCGCTTCTCCTTACGAGGTGCGGCATGAGGTCGAGGTGCCTTATGCGTTTTCGTCTTCCGGTTCGACGCTTTACTATGCGGTCACCAGCCTGAGCGCATCCGGAGTGGAGAACCCGGACGTATCGAACAGCGCGGTGGAAATAGACAACCCGGACCTTGCCATTTCGCCGCCGATCCTGTCGTTGACGGATGCGCAGGCCGAGATGCTGTTTAACGCGGTCAATAATGCGAGGACCGTATCGAACGAGGGTTTCCCAGAGGGGTCCATGCCGTTCGTCGTCGACGATACGCATTCGCAGCTCTCCGAGCTCGGTGTCACATTGCCCGATAACAACGACGATCTCTCCGCATCCGTCTGGGTGGCGTATTACGAGGGAGACGACGCCATGGGGTTGTCTCCGGAGGTATGGATCTATGCCGAAGTTACTGACGACATACTCGATTTCGCCCCGGCCGCCGATGGACCGGAAGGCGCCTGGCAGTTCGATTCCATTGAACTCGGATGGGGGAACTACGACGTGCGCGACGCCGGGGGATCGATACTGGGCGGTTCTCCGCACAGCGATATGATGCGCGGCGCCTTCCCCGATTACCAGTTCCGCCTGTCCCCCCACGGGAGCGCGAACGATGCGACGGGCAAAACAAACGTGGCCGCCGAAGGTGGTCCCGGCGACAAGCCGAATGTCGGCGGCGCCGCGTACGAGATGGATACGGATGGCTACAACATGCTGGCGTATTTTCCTACCCCGCAGGTTAAGTATACCGGCGACGCCGACGCTGCTTTTCCCGGGGAGAACGACGCCCCCCGCTTCATGCCTTTTACGATTACGCTGAACGACGCCGACGGGGGAGGAGGCCAGCCGCCGCGCGTGCACCAGATTACCTGGAGCCTCAACCCCACAGTGGACAACACCTGGTGGAATACGCCGAGCCAGTGGCAAACCGTGACGATGATTCACAGTAGCCAGTACGTTCCCGTATCCAGCGAAGACGAACCGGAACTGCCGGAAGCGTATGCCCTGGCGCAGAACTACCCGAATCCGTTCAATCCGTCTACCAGCATTCGTTTCCAGTTGCCGCAAGCGGAGCAGGTGACGCTGCGCGTATTCGATGTACTGGGCCGGGAGGTGGCTGCGCTGCTCGACAATACCTCATTGGCTGGCGGCGAGCACACGGTGCGGTTCGATGCCTCCGGGCTTACGTCCGGCGTGTATCTGTACCGCCTCGAAGCGGGCGCCTCCTTTGTGCAGACCAAACGAATGATGCTGGTGAAGTAGAGAACAAGCGCGGAAGGCAGGAGGTGCAGTAGATACTAAGGATTCACTGCGCCTCCTGCAGCGCCTCGACAAATCCGTAATAGGCGGGTTTTGGGAGCAGTCTCGCATCGAACAGGAGCGGCCACTCCGGCCGGTCGTAAAAATCGATGAGCCAGGTGTCCGGATCGCGCAGTCCCCACAGGGTGATGGCGAAGCGCTGCTCCTCGGGAATCCGGTTGAAGGCGGCTACGACCTCCTTGACGCGCTCCTTCTGAATATTTCCCCGCGCCGTATTCCAGGATTGCAGGCTACCGTCCGTGTTGATGCGCACATCCAGTTCGGAGAGATGCAGTTTCAGGCCGCGCTTCACCACCTCGTCCATGGTTTCGGTGATTACTTCGAGGGACGGGCCGTCCCAGGCTATGTGCATTTGCAATCCCACGCCGTCTATGGGGATGCCCCGCTCCTGAAAGTCGTCGAGCATCCTCATCACGGCGCGGCGCTTGGGCAGGCTCCAGGTGAGCCCGTAATCGTTGTAGAAAAGCAGCAGGTCCGGATCGGCTTCCCGGGCATACTGGAACAGCCGGGCAATGTAATCGTCGCCCATCCTGCGCCGGAACACGCTGTTGCGTAATGCTCCCCGTTCGTCGTCGAATGCTTCGTTGATCACATCCCAACTCACGACGCGTCCCTTGTAGCGTTCTATGACGGTCGTGATGTATTCTTTTACGGCCTCTTCGAACGCCTCGTCGTCCCCCCCGAAGTTTTCCATCCAGGATGGCGCCGTCTGGTGCCACACGAGCGTATGCCCGTGGACCTGCATGCCGTTTTCCTCCGCGAAATCCACCAGCGCGTCGGCTCCGGTCCAGTTGTACGATCCCGGCCCGACGGATATCGGGTTCATCTTCATTTCCCACTCGGCCGTGATGCTGTTGAATACCTTCTTGATCACGGTGGTGCGGTCCGAGCTGGACAGGTGTACCGCCTGGATGGCCACGCCAACAGGATGTACGGCAAGAGTTTTAAGCGCCGGGTAATCGCGGTTGGGGTCCGGCGTGACCTCCTCCATGCCGGAATCGCTGTCGCATCCGGCCGCCGAGAGAGCAAGCAGACCCAGAAGCATACCGGAGAGGGAAAGAAAGGAGCGCATGGGGCCGGAGAGGTTATGAGCGGGCATGAGCAGTTCTTTCTTCAGAGTATCCTTCATATCGTTTGCGTGTTGTTTCCGTTCCGGCGCGTGGACGGGAGAGAGGCCATGCCGTTCCGGTACGACAGGTTATTTCGTTCCGGCGGGCGGCGGGAGAGAGTACGCGCGGGTGCGTCGCTCGGTGCTTGTCGAGCACAGGAACTCTGATTAAGTTCGCAGCCTCCCGAAGGGCGCGTCATGTCCGCGACGCCCCGAATTCGCAGTGCTTGATTCCGACGATGGAATCATGATGTCGTTTACGCGCGAACGTGAAGTGCTGAGCGAAGCGGTTTTGGTCAGAGTATTCTATATTCTCAAAAGATTGCAATCATACTGGCCGTAATCCATGCAGCAGGAAACCCTCCGATCCACCGTCATTCCCGGCCTGCGCTACCGCGATGCGCACGCCGCCATCGAGTGGCTGTGCAGCGTGCTTGGTTTTGAACGACGCCTTGTGGTCCCGCATGGCGAGGACAAAATTGCCCATGCCCAACTCACGCTTGGCGGTGGCATGGTCATGCTCGGTTCCATGCGGGACGACGAACATGGGCATCATGTGGTCGCCTCCGAACCCGAAGGGAAACTCACGCAGGCGGCCTACATTGTGGTCGGCGAAAGCGACATCAAGGCGCTCTACGACCATGTGAAAGCAAAGGGGGCGCGTATTGTCATGGAACTGGAAGAGCAGCCCTATGGCGGGAGCCTCTTCGCCGTCCGCGATCCGGAAGGGCAACTCTGGAGCGTTGGGTCGTACGATCCGTGGGCGGAGGAGTAGGGCGGCTGCTTCACCTTTTTGCATATCTCCCTGTACGGAGGCGATACATGTTTATCACGAGGTTTTTCAAAACGAGGTTTATCAAGAATAAGAACCTGGGCTGGTTCGCCATGGAACTGGTGATCGTTTTCCTCGGCGTCTACCTCGCTTTCCTGTTTAACGGCTACCAGGAAAGGCAGCATGAGCGGTCCATGCAACTCCAGTACTACGACAGCCTGATTCTTGAATTTCAGGTGCTTTACGCCCATCTCGACCAGGAAAACGGGAAGCTCCAGAAGCACCTCGCAGTAGTGGCCGAGATCGAGGAAGGTGGACAACCGGACTTGCTGCCGAGCGATTTGTATTACCTGTACCGGGGTAGCGTATTGGAGGCCGCCTTCGATGGCACGAATTTCGCATCGCTGAGTAAATATATCATCAGTAATATCATCGGGGGTACACCGTTGCTGGAAACCCTTGAAGAGACCGTCACCCAACTGAACCAGTTCACGGTGACAGTGTTGGTACCGGCGCAGATAACCGCCACCGACTTCTACGATGAGCAGGGATTGAAGGCAGCTTTTTCCTGGTATCCGCGTCTGATTGGCGAGATTCATACCACCAACCGCAATCTTTCCCGGGCGGTGGGGGAGCGGGCTATCCCTACTCTGGAAGAGGACAGGGACAAATTGGCCGCGCAGTTTCGTTGGCCGTTTTGAGGGTTTCGAGTGCTCCGTGCGCGACCCGGAAGGGGAAACTCTGGAGCATCGGGTCGTACGATCCGTGTTATCCTCGGGGCATAGCAACCATTCTGATAGAAGCAGGGTTTTTCCATGACCGTCTCCACACAGGAACGCAATGAGTTGGGGCTTCTGCTGCCGACCGCCAATATCCCTGTCGAGATTCGTAATAAGGTCGAAGAGGCTGACAGGCGGGAGATCATCAGCGCGTCTTACCCGTACAGGACCAAGCTCGCCCGCGCCGAGTACGAGCGCCGGAAGGCGGAACTGCAGGTCGAGTTGCTGAAGATGCAGCGGTGGTTCAAGGAGACGGGCCAGCGGGTCGTGCTGCTTTTCGAGGGGCGCGACGCGGCCGGGAAAGGGGGAACGATCAAGCGGTTCATGGAGCACCTTAACCCGCGGAGCGCTCTGGTGGTGGCGCTGCCGGTTCCTTCCGAAAGGGAGCGTGGGCAGTGGTACTTCCAGCGCTATGTGGAGTGTCTGCCGTCCAGGGGGGAGATCGTTTTCTTTGACCGTTCCTGGTACAACCGGGCAGTGGTCGAGCCGGTAATGGGTTTTTGCACGCCGGCCGAGCACCTCCGTTTCCTGAGAGATGTCGCGACGTTCGAAGAACTGCTGGTGAACGACGGATTCCACCTTTTCAAGTTCTGGTTCTCGGTAAGCCGCGAGGAGCAGCTTAGGCGGTTCGTGTCGCGCGCCCGGAACCCGCTCAAGCAGTGGAAAATCAGCGACGTGGACCTCCGGTCGCTCTCGTTGTGGGACGAGTACACGGAGGCGAAGAAAACGATGTTCGCGGCGACCGACACCAAAACGTCGCCCTGGGTGGTGATCAAGTCGGACGACAAAAAGCGGGCGCGCCTCAACTGCATGCGCTACGTGCTGGAGCACCTTCCCTACCAGGAAGATGCCCGGCGGCGTGTAACGAAGCCCGACAAGAAGCTGATCGGACCGGCGAAGAAGCTGTACGCACCGGGCGAGGTGTGGTAGAAGAGGAACCGATGGGCGGGAGAACGCCCGTCGCTTGACAGGCGTATTACGGCGGCTATTGGAATCTGGATCACGAAGCCTTTCGTCCGATTCGAAATTTCATGCAGGGCCTTTGTGCTGCGTAATTCGCATCCCGTGTCATTTGGCGTAATATCGGCTAATACTATGCAACGCAGACCCCATAGCGACGAATACGCCGATTTCTATCGACCGTACATAATGGAAGCCCCGGACGGTCCGATCATGGCTACGCTCGATGCGCAGCGGAATGACCTTGCCCGTGTGACGGCAGACGTGTCTCCCGACCGCGAGCGGTATCGCTATGCGCCGGGCAAGTGGTCGGTGCGCGAGATGGTGGGGCACCTGATCGACAGCGAGCGGATGTTCGCGATGCGGGCCATGGCCTTTGCCCGGGGCGACAAGGCGCATTATCCGGGATTCGACGAGAACGAATACGTTGCTGCGTCGGGCGCGGATGAGCGAGCCCTTGCGGAACTGGTCGAAGAGTGGGATGCGGCGCGGCATGCCACCGTATTACTTTTCAAGGGGCTGCCGGATGACGCATGGGATCGCCGCGGACACGCCAGCGGTTGCGAGTTTTCCGTACGGAGCATAGCCTGGATCACCACAGGACATACGCAACATCATCTTGGGGTTTTGCGGGAGCGGTATCTTTGAGGCGGGGGGCGGGTATTTTGATCGACGCCTATGACGCATAAATGAATTTATGCGACACTTTTCCGTCAAAGTGGCGCACAAGATCGTTTGTACGACACATGTGGTGCATTAACCCCTGCCGTGCGCCAGATTGTATGCTTTTTGGCGCAGTATCCGTTTCCCGGACACTTCTGACCGTCAAACCGTTTTAACGGTCACTTTTTGTCTTATCTGTCCGGAAAACCTCACCCGCTATCATGAAACTCCAGCCTGTTTCCTACTCTCCGGACGAGGCGATCGAGCGCGCGCAGCGCTTCGCGGAAGACATGGTGCGCCGCCGCACCGTCCGCCATTTCGATACCCGGCCTATCCCGGACGAAGTGCTCGACGCTGCGTTACTCGTTGCGTCCTCTGCGCCGAGCGGCGCGAATCGCCAGCCATGGCGCTTCGTGGTGGTGCGCGACGCCGGGATCAAGTCCAAAATCCGCACGGCGGCGGAAGCCGAGGAGCATGAATTCTACACCCGGCGGGCTACCCCCGAGTGGCTGGAAGCGCTGGTCCCGTTCGAAACGAACGAACACAAACCGTTCCTTGAAGAGGCTCCGGTGCTTATCGCTATCTTTCTCGAACGCTATGGTTTGGGCAAGGACGGCAAACGCATCAAGAACTATTACACGTCGGAATCGGTGGGCATTGCCACAGGTTTTTTGATCGCGGCGCTACACCATGCGGGCGTCGCCACCCTTACGCACACGCCCAGCCCCATGGGTTTTCTGAACGAGATTCTGGACAGGCCGCGCAACGAAACGCCGTTCCTGCTGCTCGTAGCGGGCTATCCGAGTCAGGACACCGAAGTGCCGGACATCGAAAAACTGCCGTTCGATACGGTGGTCCGTTATGTGGGGTAACGGCTGTGCAGGCATTGTGTCCGTATCCGTATTATAAGAGCAAGCCCCTGCACCCGCACTGCTTCTCCTGAAAACCGGGATCGAATTCCTTCCGACCTTTCCTTTTGCCCCGATGCCGCTGGCGCCTCGTTCGCTTCTTGCCTGTATCCTTCCGGCCTTCCTGCTGGCCGGTTGCAGCAAGTCGATGCAGGAAGAAATTCTGCCCGAACCCGTCACGCAGCAAACGGTGTATACCATAGGCGGCGACCGTCCCGCTACCCTGAAACTGCCTATGGGGTACGATGTCATGGGTCCCCTTCCTGTCGTACTCAGTCTGCACGGTTATTCGGGAAATCCCGCGGACCATGATGCATATTGGGGCCTTTCCGAACGGGTCGACGCCGACAACTTTGCACTGATCCTGCCTGCCGGCACGCGCGATCCCAGCGGCGTACGCTTCTGGAACGCCACAGACTTCTGCTGCGACTTTTTCGAGTCCGACGTGGATGACGTGGGCTATCTCTCCAGCCTCATCGAAGAGGCAGGCGAGTATATCCAGGTGGACCGCATCTTTTCGGTCGGACACTCAAACGGAGGATTCATGTCCTACCGCCTTGCCTGTGAAGGTTTTCCGGGTCTGACCGCGATCGCTCCGCTTGCGGGTACCTCGTTTCTGGATCCAACCCGTTGCGAGGAGGCGCCGCCGGTTTCCGTACTGCACATCCACGGCACCGACGACGACATCATTCTCTATGCAGGAACTACCGAAGGCACCGGATACGCCGGCGCGGAGGATGTGGTGGAGCGCTGGGCCGAACGTGCGGGATGCGATCTTTCCAGCGCCGAAGAACTTTCCTCCATCGATATCGACAATGCCCACGCCGGTGCGGAAACCGACCGCATTCGCTATCGTGAGGGCTGCCAGGACGGAATTACGGTCGAGCTCTGGAGGATCAACGAGGGCTCGCACGGTCCCTGGCTTACCTCGAACTATGCAGAGCGTCTGATCGACTGGTTGCTGAACGAATCCCGGACGGAGGCGTCGTAGGGGAAAGGGTTCCTGGGATTTTTCAAGCGAAAGCCCCTATTTTTCAACGGAACAGTATAGAAGCACGACATGCGACCATCGGATATTTTGTCAGAAACTGCAAGAATCCGGGAAATGCTGGGGATTCTCAAGCGGGTGAAAACGCAAACCGGTTCTCTTTGGTTGGCGTATGTCTGGTTTCGCTCCGAACCGATGCAGGGATTCGGGGGCATGACTCCAAGCCAACTTGTTCGGGAAGGCAAAGCGAGCCATGTCCATGCGTACCTTGACCGTATCGCGGCAGGCGGTTATGCGTAAGGCAATCCCCCATCGGCGGAGCACCGCTTGCCCGGTTTAACGGTACCGCCCGAACTGTATGCGCTCTTTCCAACCTCACCTTTTCGTTATCCTCGGCGCCAGCGGCGATCTGACGTCGCGCAAACTGGCGCCCGCCCTGTTCCATCTCATGGAGCGGCATAACGAACTGCGCTGTTGCCACATTCTCGGCGTGGCCCGGTCCGATATGTCCGATGCAGCTTTCCGGGACAGTGTCCGCGACGCACTGCACGAGCGGCATCCGGAGGGCTCCGATCTTTCCGCCTGGTGCGATGATCACGTGTTCTACCAGTCGTTGGGGGGCGGCAGCGGCTACGATGGACTTGCGCGCCGGATTGCCTCCATCGAAAAGGAATGCGGTCTGCCCGGCAACCGGGTTTTTTATCTTGCTCTGCCCCCAAAGACGTTCCCCGGAACCATCGAAGCCCTCGGGCAGGCCAATCTCCACGAGACGCCAGGCTGGGCGCGGCTCGTCATCGAAAAGCCGTTCGGGCACGATCTGACGTCGGCCCATGCGCTGAACGATCTCGTACACCGGTATTTCTCCGAATCCCAGATATTTCGCATCGATCACTATCTCGGAAAGGAAACCGTACAGAACCTACTGGTTTTCCGGTTCGGCAATGCGCTTTTCGAGAGCGTATGGCACCGGGGGCAGATCGAACGGGTCGATATCCAGGTGCACGAAGACCTGGGCGTGGAAACGCGCGCGGGATATTACGACCAGTCGGGGGCGTTGCGGGACATGGTGCAGAACCATATTACGCAGTTGCTCTCGCTGGTTGCGATGGAGGCGCCCGCCCGGTTCGATGCCGACTCCATCCGGCAGGAAAAAATAAAGGTGCTGGAATCCATCGTTCCGCTCCGCCCCGAGGATGTGCTGCTGGGCCAGTATGCCGCCGGCGAAGTGGACGGCGAGCCCGTACGGGCATACCGCGAGGAAACGGGGGTGCCGGACGGGTCCACTACCGAAACGTTCGTCCGCCTGCGCATGGAGATCGCCAACTGGCGTTGGCGAGGCGTTCCGTTTACTCTCGAAACAGGCAAGCGCATGCCCGAAAAGCGCACCCGCATTGCGATCCGGTTTCAGCCGGCCCCGGTCTCGCTCTTCCGGCCCTACGAGGATACCTGCAACGTCCGCCCCAACATCCTCGAAATCACGTTGCAACCGGACGAAGGGTTCAACCTGCACTTTGACGTCAAGCAGCCTCGCATGCCGCTCAGGCTGACTCCGAGAAGGCTCCGCTTCCGCTACGACGAGGTGTTCGGCGATCTCCCGGAAGCCTACGAAACGCTGCTTGGCGATGTGATCCAGGGAGACCAGACGCTGTTCGTGCATGCCGACGAAGTGATCAACTCGTGGCGGCTCTACACGCCGGTTCTCGAAGCCAGCTTGCCGGTGCATCCGTACGCTCCCGGATCGACGGGTCCGAATTCCGCTTCGTGAGGCGCGGCCTTCCATGAAACGACGGCTGGAAACGTACGAGCACCTCGATGCGCTGAGTCATGCGGCCTTGTGCATGCTTCGCGTAAAGGCGGACGCAGGCGCGCCGTGCAGTATTTGTCTTTCCGGCGGATCGACGCCGGAGGGCCTTTTTTCGTTGCTTGGCAGCACGGAAGGACGCTCGTTGCCATGGTCCGACATCCGATTGTTCTGGGCCGACGAGCGGTTTGTACCTGAAGATCATCCCGGCAATAATTTTTGGGCGGCCCGCCGCCTGTTCGTCGACCGCGTGCCGATTTCGGAGGCGAATCTGTATCCGGTAAACACCTCGCTCGACACGCCCGAAGCCGCTGCGGACGACTACGAAGCCATTCTGCGGGAATGCTTCGGCCCTGCCCAGGGCAAAACCTTCGACCTTGCTTTGCTCGGGATCGGGGAGGATGGACACACGGCTTCGCTCTTTCCGGGATATGCCCCGGCGCCGGACCGGTGGGCCGTGGCCGTAGAGGGGCCTGCCTACAGGCCGCCGAGAGAACGGATCACGCTCACTCCGGCCGTGCTCAATCGGGCGGACACGGTGGTGTTTATGGTTGCGGGGGCGGCCAAGCGGGAAACGCTTCGGCGCGTCCTCGACAACGACCCGGCCCTGCCCGCCTCGCATATCCGCGGGCTTCGGGAGACGGTGATTCTTTCGGATGCCACGGCGGCTCTACATTCGCCGGTGTGACCCGATCCTTCCCATGCGAGGGCGTTTTTCTTCTTATAGCGCCCCTCTTTCAGCCTCCCGAAGGGCGCTTCATGGCCGAGACAACCCGAATCCGCCGTGTTTTTCGCTGGTTTCAACGATGCAAGCATATCGTCCTTTACGCGTGAAAGTGAAGCGCTGATCGAAGTGGACTTGATCAGAGCATCCTTAACTGCAGCGAAAGGTCGGATTACGTATCGGGCACGTCCCGGCGGAGCGCCTCGATCCATACCTCGGCTTCCGAATCGCTCGGTGCCCGCCAGTCGCCGCGCGGCGAAAGCGAACCGCCGGATCCCACCTTCGGCCCGTTGGGCATGGCCGAGCGCTTGAACTGGCTGATTTTGAAGAACCGGTACAGGAATACGCCCAGCCAGTGTTTGATCTCGGCGAGGGTGTACGTATGCGCCGGCAATCCGTCTGCCTCCGCATCCTCACGATGTTCGGGAGTGCTGCCCCAAGCATGATGGCTCAGGAACGCGACCTTTGCAGGCCGAAAACCGTACCGCGTGACGTAATACAAATTGAAATCCTGCAACTCGAAGGGCCCCACAACCTCCTCCGTGCGCTGGTGCGGTTCGTTGGCGTTTCCGCTCTCTTGCGGAACGAGTTCCGGGGAAATTTCCGTATCCAGCACGGATTGCAGCACACCGGCGACAGGCTCATCGAAGGCGCCGGATGCGATCGTCCACCGGATGAGATGCTGGACCAGGGTTTTGGGAACGGACGCATTGACGTTGTAATGCGACATGTGGTCGCCGACGCCGTACGTGGTCCATCCCAGCGCCAGTTCGCTCAAGTCGCCGGTTCCGAGCACAAGCCCGCCGTGTAGGTTGGCCAGCCGGAAAAGATGCGACGTGCGGGCTCCCGCCTGCACGTTCTCGAACGTTACGTCGTACACCGGTTCGTCGTTGGCAAACGGATGGCCGATGTCGCGAAAGGTCTGTATGGCGGCGGGCCGGATGTCGATCTCTCCGGCAGTAACCCCCAGCGCCTGCATGAGCGCCCGCGCATTCGCCAGCGTCCGGTCGCTGGTGGCGAACCCGGGCATCGTATAGGCCAGAATGTGCTCCCTGGGACGGTCCAGTTTGTCCATGGCCCGGGCCGCCACAAGCAGCGCCTGCGTCGAATCGAGCCCCCCCGACACCCCGATTACAATGCGCTCGATGCCGGTGCTCTGTAACCGTTGCATCAGGCCATGCACCTGAATGTTGCAGGCTTCCTGACAGCGCTCGTCCAGCGTGGCCGGATCGCCCGGTACGTACGGAAACCGTTCCACCGTGCGCCGTAGCGGGATATCTCCTTCCGGAATCTCGAAGTCGAAGGGGATGCGCCGCAATGCCCGCACCCGGTCCCGGTGATCGCCTGCCGCATCGTGAAAACTGGTCAGGCGCATCCGGTTTTGCGCCAGCAATTCGAGATCCACATCTGCCAGCATCGTCTGTCCTTCCGGCGAGAAGCGCTCCGTTTCCGCGAGAAGCCGCCCGTTTTCCCAGATCATGCCGTGCCCGTCCCAGGCCAGGTCTGTCGTGGATTCGCCCGGCCCTGCTCCCGCATAGAGGTACGCGGCAACGCACTTCCCCGATTGCATCGCGCACAGCCCCCGCCGGTATTCCGCCTTGCCGATCGTGCTGTTGCTCGCGGAGAGGTTCACCAGTACGGAAGCTCCGCCCAGCGCCGCATACGTACTGGGAGGAATGGGCACCCACAGGTCCTCGCACAACTCCACATGGAGCGCAAAATGCTCCAGAGATGGCGTCTCGAAAACAAGGTCGCTTCCGAACGGAACGGCGGCGTCCCGGAAGCGCACCTCAGCTCGCAGCGCAGACGCAGCGCGCGTAAACTGCCGCTTTTCGTAGAACTCGGCGTAGTTCGGAAGGTAACTCTTCGGGATGATTCCCAGCACCTCTCCCCGGTAGATCACGACCGCACAGTTGAACAGGGCAGCGTCGAAGCGAAGGGGCGCGCCGACCACGAGCACCGGCGTCAGGTCGCGCGAAGCATCCGCCACGCGGGATACGGCTTCCGCCGCGCTGTCGAGGAGCGCATCCTGATGGAACAGGTCATCGTTGGCGTACGCCGACAATCCGAGTTCGGGGAACGCGGTTACCGCCGCCGACATCGCGGAAGCCTCTTCGGCAAGCCGGATCGTTTGCTCGGCATTATAGCCCGGATCGGCCACGCGCAAACGCGGCACGCAAACAGCGGTCCGGATGAAGCCGTGCGAATAAATCGAGTGAAAGGGATGTCCCATGGGCCTGCATTATCGAGGCATACTCGACCATAAAGATACGCGATACGCGCCTGCCGTGGAGTGCCCGGCATGCAGCCCCCCGCTCAGAGCGCGTTTCGCAGCGTTTGTCAGGCTGTGCTGCGCACGGTAGCGTCCCACAGGCCGGCCATGTACGCGGCTCCCAGCGCGCGGTCGTACAAACCGTATCCCGCCAGCCCTTCTTCTCCCCAGATCATACGCCCGTGATCCGGCCGGCCCGGCCCGTCGAATCCGATCTCCAGCAGGGCCTCCATCACGGCCGCCATATCCACATCGCCATCGGGATGTACGCTCTCCTGGAAAGACCGGTCTCCCAGATGGGTGACGTTGCGCGCATGCACAAAATGAATGCGTCCCGCCAGCGAACGAATCGTCTCCGGCAGCCGGGCGGCTTCGGCGGGATTTGCGCCCAGCGAACCGGTGCACAGCGTCACGCCGTTCGCTTCGCTGTTCACCAGTTGCGTAACCCGTTTCAGTGCGCCGCCGCTCGTGATAATGCGCGGGAATCCCGCCACGGACCAGGGCGGATCGTCGGGGTGAATGGCAAGACGCACGCCGGCCCGTTCGGCTACAGGCACGATGCGTTCCAGGAAATACGCCAGATTGTTCCACAGATCTTCTTCCGAGACTTCAGCGTACGCGGCGCGCAATGCGGTGATTTCTTCGCCCGTATAGGCGGCGTGCCACCCCGGCAGATCTTGCGTTCCCTCGGAAAAATCGATGGCTTCCATATCCTTCTGATCGAACCGCAACGCAGTCGATCCATCCGGTTGGAGCATCGCCAGATCCGTACGCAGCCAGTCGAAAACCGGCATGAAATTGTAGCAGATGACCGGCACGCCTTCCGCAGCCACCGCTTCCACGCTTTGCCCGTACCGGGCAATCAAGGCGTCACGGCCCGGCCGGCCCAGTTTGATGTCTTCGTGTATGTTGATCGATTCCACCACCGAGAAACGCAGGCCCGCCCCCTCGATCGTTTTCCGTAGCGCGCGCACGCTTTCCCGCGGCCATACCTCGCCCGGCGCACAATCCCGGAGCGAACTCACAATTCCCGTCATGCGGGGAATTTGCCGGATGTACGCCGGGGATACCGGATCGCCGGGGCCATACCATCTGAATGTCAGTTTCATAGCGTTTTGCGGAAGAAGTACTAAAAAGCGCCTTTTCTATACTTTTTTACACCTTATTCTATACCTTTTTTGCGCCTTTTTTACTCATTTTAGCCGCTATTTCAGAGCATCATGATCTGCTCCACTTTTGCCGCGGCCTGGTACAACGCGACGATTTCATCGCTGGAATGCATTTCCATTTTCGCTGTGACGCTGAGATACCGCCCTTTGGATGACGCCCGCACCGTAACCGGGTGCTGTCCAAAGATATTCTTGAGAGCGTTCAAACTGCGGGAAGGCACGATGAACTTGAACACATACTCGTCCGGAAAATCGATCTGCTCATCCAGAAGCTCCTGAAAATGACGCCACCAGGCATCTTCTTCCGCCGGTACGTTTTTCATGGCTTGTTTGCTCCCGGGCTGCCTGAAATCAATCGGGAAGTTTGTCGTTCGGGTCTGGCGGACCAGCTGGCGCAATATCGAGGCTTCCGCAACATTCCGTAGCGCCTGTATTCGACGGGCGGTCCTTTCTATCTGGTACGAGGCGCTGTATTCGGGCGTTCCTAATGCTTGCCCTGTAAACGTCCCCACCAAACGATCAGCGAACATGCAGATACGATCCACCCTCCTTCGCACTCTGCCAAATTGTCATAAAATGGGCTTCCGGTACGCTTTTCGTAGTACTGAATGCACAACGATGCGCGGGTGACCCGTATTTCAAGGAGTATCCTTTCCGGATACAGGGTCCCGCGCGCATCGGAACCCGCATTTGTCGACGAAAAACACGTATTTGAATGAATCCCCAACAGGAAAGCAATATACATCAGGCGCTGGAGCGCTTTGCCCGTGATTTGATCGAACTGGCAAGGAAGGGCGGCATCGACCCCGTGATCGGGCGCGACGAGGAAATCCGGCGTGTCCTGCAGATTCTTTCCCGCCGGACCAAAAACAATCCTGTGCTTGTCGGGGAACCCGGGGTCGGGAAAACGGCGATTGCGGAAGGACTGGCCATTCGCATCGTACAGGGCGATGTGCCGGAAGGGCTCAAGGACAAGCGGCTGGTTGCGCTCGATATGGGCACGCTGATCGCGGGGGCCAAGTACCGCGGCGAATTCGAGGACCGGCTGAAAGCCGTGGTCAAGGAAGTCACCGAATCGGATGGACAGGTCATTCTGTTCGTCGATGAAATTCATACGCTGGTGGGCGCAGGGGCTGCGGAAGGCGCCATGGATGCAGCGAACATTCTGAAACCCGCGCTTGCCCGCGGCGAGTTGCGCGCCATCGGGGCCACCACCCTCGACGAGTACCGCAAGCATCTCGAAAAAGAC
Organism: Rhodothermales bacterium; assembly: GCA_951812345.1. Taxonomy (GTDB): domain Bacteria; phylum Bacteroidota; class Rhodothermia; order Rhodothermales; family VXPQ01; genus VXPQ01. The sequence goes on along the minus strand of OX638295.1, from coordinate 2,584,236 downwards.
AAGGCGCTGGAACGCCGCTTCCAGATGGTGCTGGTTGCGGAGCCGACCGTAGCCGATACCATTTCCATCCTGCGCGGTATCAAGGATCGCTACGAGGTGCATCACGGCGTGAGGATCCAGGATGGCGCCATTGTAGCGGCGGCCGAACTCAGTCACCGGTACATTGCCGATCGTTTCCTGCCTGACAAGGCCATTGATCTGATCGATGAATCGGCGGCCCGGCTTCGGATAGAGATCGATTCCATGCCGGAGGACCTGGATCAGATGGAACGGCAAATCCGGCAACTGGAAATCGAACGGGAAGCCGTCAAGCGGGACGGTGCGCAGGGCAAGCCCGAGCGGATAGACGAACAGATCGCCAGGCTCGAAGAAGACCGCAACGAACTCCGGGCGCGTTGGGAACAGGAAAAGAACGTCATTCGGACGATTCGGGATACCCGGGAGGATATGGAGCGGCTCCGTATCCAGGCGGAAAACCTTGAACGCGGCGGCGAGTACGGCCGCGTAGCGGAAATTCGTTACGGACAGATTTCGCAGGCCGAACAGAAAATCCGCGATGCGCAGGCTGAGCTCGACGAAATCCAGGAGCGGGGCGCGCTGCTGAAAGAAGAAATCGGCCCGGAAGACATTGCAGAGATCGTGTCGCGGTGGACCGGTATTCCAGTGGCCAAAATGCTCGCCGGCGAAAGGGATAAACTGTTGCGGCTCGAAGAAATGCTGGAACGGCGCGTGGTCGGACAGCCCGAAGCGCTTCGGGTCGTTTCCAACGCGGTGCGCCGGGGGCGAACCGGATTACAGGAAGCGTCGCGTCCGATCGGGAGTTTTATTTTCCTGGGCTCCACCGGTACGGGCAAGACCGAACTCGCGAAAGCCCTCGCCGAGTTCCTGTTCAACGACGAGCACGCCATGGTCCGCATCGACATGAGCGAATATCAGGAACGACACACGGTCAGCCGTCTGGTGGGCGCCCCTCCGGGGTACGTTGGGTATGAAGAGGGGGGACAGCTTACCGAAGCGGTGCGCCGCCGGCCGTATTCCGTGATCCTGCTCGATGAAATTGAGAAGGCGCATCCCGAAGTGTTCAATGTGTTGCTGCAGGTGCTCGATGACGGGCGTCTGACCGATAACAAGGGCCGCGTAGCCGACTTCCGGAATACGATCGTCATCATGACGAGTAACATGGGCTCCGAGATCATACAGGAACGCATCGCAGCTACCGAGACGTTCGATGACAAGGCGCTCGCGGCCATGAAGGAGGAGATGAGAATCCTTCTCAAGCAACGGCTCAGACCGGAATTCCTTAATCGGATCGACGAAATCGTTCTGTTCCGTCCTCTTGGCCCAGAACAGATACGCCGCATCGTGGATATACAATATGCCCGGATCGAGGCGCTTGCCCGGCAAAACCAGAATCTTACCCTGACGCTGTCCGACGCTGCGCGGGATCGGCTGGCCGAACAGGGCTATGATCCGACGTTTGGGGCGCGTCCGCTGAAGCGCGTGCTGCAACAGGAAATTTCCAATAAACTCGCCGAAGAAATTCTGGCCGGGTGCATTGCGGACGGAGACCGCGTACGCATTGACATAGCCTCGGACACGGAGGGGTTGACCTTCGAAACCGTTGGCCGTTCTGCGGCTGAAGAGGTTGTTTAAATTGTCGTCCGCGTTGCGGCCGAACGGGTGTGTCGGCATAGCCTTATACTACCATGCATGAAACTACTCCCCGGACGCCTATTCCGGGTTTTACCATTCGGCCCGCCAGTCGGGACGATGTGCCGCTCATCCATGCATTTATCCTGGGGCTGGCCAGATTCGAGCGGCTCGAGCACGAATGTCTGGCCACGGAAGAAGCGCTCCGGAATACCCTGTTCGGACCCCGCGCATACGCCGAAGTGCTTATCGGCGAATTCGAGGGCGCTCCGGTGGGCTTTGCGCTCTTCTTCCACAATTACTCCACCTTCCTGGCGAAGCCCGGCATTTATCTGGAAGACATCTATGTGGATCCTGTCTGGCGCGGGCGCGGCTTCGGCACGGCGTTTCTTACGCAGGTGGCCGATCTGGCGGTCGCGCGCGGATGCGGACGCCTTGAATGGTCCGTCCTGGATTGGAACGAAAACGCCATCCGGCTTTACGAGCGGCTCGGCGCCGAATCGATGAACGAATGGACGACCATGCGCGTGACGGGAGAGGCGCTCGCTGCCCTGGCTGGCGGTGCGGACGCCTGATGCGTACGTGCTGAGCGAAGCGGTCTTGATCAGAGTATCCCTAAGTGTTACCTTTTCAGTTGGAATGTCCCGCCCATAGACCCCGAAACGTCATGAAATCCAAAAATCGACGCGACTTCTTGAAGACAGGCGCACTCCTTGCCGGAGGGCTTGCTCTACCCAGCATTGTCCCGGCGTCTGCCCTCGGACGCGCCAGCCGTCCGGCCCCCAGCGATCGCATAACGCTCGGATTCATCGGCACGGGCAATATGGGAACCGGGCATGTGAGACGATTCCTCGGAAACGAGCAGGTACAGATTGCGGCCGTCTGCGACGTAAACCGGGCGAGCTACGGGTACTGGAACGGCGGCTACGCGGGCAGAGAACCTGCACAGCAGTTAGTGAATTTTACCCACAGCAAGCAGATACGCTCCGGGAAATACTCTGCCTGCGAGGGGTACGAAGATTTTCGAGAGTTGCTGGCCCGCGACGATATCGATGCAGTCGTGGTTTCCACGCCGGACCACTGGCACGCCATTCCGGTGATCGCCGCCGCGCGCGCCGGCAAGCACATTTACGGGGAAAAACCCCTCTCGCTTACCGTCAAGGAAGGGCGGGCCATGAGCGATGCCGTAAAGGAGGCAGGGGTTGTGTTCCAGACCGGTAGTCAGCAGCGCTCCAACGAGCGTTTCCGTCATGCCTGCGAGCTCGTGTTGAACGGACGGATCGGCACATTACGCACGGTGCGATGCGGCCTCCCGCCGGGACAGCCGGACTTCGGCGAAACCGGCGACCGGAAAGAGCCGGAGCCGGTGCCCGAAGGCTTCAACTATGACCTCTGGCTTGGCCCCGCTCCGGAAGCGGAATACAGCCCTGCGCGGTGCCACGTCAATTTCCGCTGGATTCTTGATTACTCCGGCGGGCAAGTGACGGACTGGGGCGGGCATCATCCCGACATTGCGCAGTGGGGCATGGGAACGGCCCGAACCGGCCCGATAGCCATCCGCAATGCCAAGGGTACCTTCCCGGAGAACGATTTGTGGAATACCGCCACGGAATATTACTTCGAGGCCGAATACGCCAATGGGGTGACCATGATCGTCACCAGCGATGAGCAGAGAGGCGTTCGTTTCGAAGGGGACGACGGATGGATATTTGTGTCTCGCGGAGGCCATGAGGTTTCCGACCCGGCCATCTGGAGCACCATCCTGAGCGATCAGGATACCCGCCTGTATCACAGCGACAATCATCATCAGGACTTCATCGACAGCGTGATCGCCGGTACCGAACCGATAGCCCCGATCGAGGAGGCGCACCGCTCGATTTCCATTGCTCACCTTGGCAATATCGCTATGCAGTTGGGCCGTGATCTGAGATGGGATCCGGACCGGGAAGTGGTGCTTGACGACGCTTCGGCCAACGAGATGCTCGGACGGCCCATGCGGGCGCCCTGGACGCTCTGAGGCGCTACAGGATCAGGATACACTCTGAGATTTGCAGACGCAATCGGAGTATCCTGTAAAAAGAAAAAGGAGGGCCAGGCATGTCGGGGCTCCAGTCCGCATGCAAGGCCCTCCTCCGTGGCACACACCATCGGCGGAGGTAAGACCGAGGGGTGTGTTTGCGTGCACAGCCGCCCATGTTTCGTCAGCGGGCTACGTGCACCGTTTCATTTCAAGCAAATTCCCTGCCATATACAGTTCCTTTACGGGAGATTGTCGTGCAGGTTACGTTGCCCCCGCATTTTCTTCAGCGACATCCATTGCGTCCGGACGCATGTGGTCCCGCAGACGACGGTCCGGATCGTGTCAGGCATACACCTTGCGCAATAACGGATTATATGGCGGTTGATTCCGGGCATTTCCTTTTTTTCAGGCGGAGCAGGTTATTTATGCACAATCGTGCGTAAAAGGCATATGGTACTTGCAAAACGGTTTTAGAACCGTTTTATTGTTTTCGACGAATGGGCTGTCGACACTATTGATAACATAATGGCAACATGGCGCGGGCTGCACCGACGCTCCTGTCCGGGCCCGTTTTTCTGATCTGTCTTTGCAGACTGCACGGCTGATATGTATCTGAGCAAACTCGAATTGCATGGCTTTAAAAGCTTCGCGGATCGCACCGTGCTGCATTTCGATGCGGGTATTACGGCCATCGTAGGTCCTAACGGATGCGGCAAGTCGAATATTGTGGACGCCTTGCGTTGGGTGATCGGCGAGCAGCGAACCCGCATTCTCCGTTCCGACAAAATGGAGAACGTCATTTTCAACGGGGCGTCGCAGCGCAAGCCGCTGGGCATGTCCGAAGTGCTGTTGACGATCGAGAATAACCGGCATATTCTTCCTGCCCGGTACGATGAGGTGCAACTGGGACGTCGCCTGTACCGATCCGGCGATTCCGAGTATGCCATGAACGGCGTAACGTGTCGCCTTCGGGACATTATGGATCTTTTCATGGACACCGGCATGGGCGCCGGTGCGTATTCGGTCATCGAGCTCAAGATGATCGACGAGATTCTGTCCGAAAACACCGATGATCGGCGGCGTCTGTTCGAGGAAGCCGCCGGCATCACGAAATACAAGGTGCGTCGGCGCCAAACGCTCGGAAGACTGGATGCGACCCGGAACGATCTCGAGCGCATTCGGGACCTTACGGACGAAATCGCCAAACAGGTTCGGAGTCTCAAGCGGCAGGCCGGACAAGCGGAGCGCTACAAGAAGGCCCGGAACCGCCTGCGTGAGATTGAACTGGCGCTCGCCAGCATCGAATATGCGCGCCTGACCGAAGAACAAAGCAGGCTCCATAACGAAACGACGGGTTTGAGCGAGCAAACGACGCATGCAACCCAACAGGAAACCGATCAGGCGGATGCGCTGAATGCGCTCCGGGAGAAGTTGCTTGCCTGCGAAAAGCGCCTTGATGCAGAACGCACCAGCCTGTACGCACACATAGACAAACAGCGCGAACTGGAAACGGAGCAGCGTCTTGGGGAAGAGCGGTTGGAATCTGCGCGCGGCGAACGTCAACGCATGGAGGAGGAGCAGCAAACCGCTGCAATGCGCCGCATTGACATGGCGCAGGAGATTGAAGAGGTGGAAAAGGCATTGAAGGAAGCCGAACCTGCTCTGTACGAGGCGGAGAACCGGCTTGCCGCTGCAGAGCGCGAACGCGACACGCGCCGTGCCGCCAGCGAGGAAAAACAGCAGGTATTGCAGCATCTTCGCGCAGAGGAACGTACGCACGAAGAAAAACATGCCTCACAACGCCGCCAACTCGACAAAATCGTCGGTCAGCAGGACCTGGTGCAGAAGAATATGGCGGATGCGGAAACGGAACGGCGTGAGGCGGAAGAGTCGCTTACCGGACTGCGTACGCTTGCGGCGGATACGGAAACCCTAAAGTCCGAGGCAACGGTTGCTGTCGAGCAGACCCGGCTCGCTTTGGAACGGGCTACGCAGGAGGAGACGCATATCCGGGAATGTCTTGACAAAGCACTCGACCGGTTACATCAACTCGAACGCGAGCGGGAGGCGCTTGGAGCATCGGCCCGATTGCTGGAGAGCATGCTTACGTCGTACGAGGATTGCTCCGGGGCCGTGCAGTATCTGGCAACTTCGGAATGGTCGAGCGGAAGATTGACCACGGTAGCCGACCTGCTTGCATGTAAGGGTGCGGATCGCGTCGCTCTCGCCGCCGCCCTTGGTCCTTTCGCCGGGTGCATTGTAGTCGAGTCCGACCACGAAGCCCGGGCAGCCATCGAACAATTGCGCCGCAACGGCCAGGGTCGGGCCACGTTCATTGTTCTGGACCGGATACCGGATACGATGGCATCGGAAAGCCACTGTCCCGCGCAGGCTGCATCGCTTGAGGAAAGCGTACGCATTACTGCCCGGCATGTCGATTCCGACAAATACGCCCGCCTTGCTCGTCTGCTGTTGCACGATGCATACGTTGTCGATACGCTCGACGAGGCGGAACAACTCGCCGCCCGGACTGCTTTCGGGGTGCGATTCTTTGCACGCACCGGCGAATGGGTCGATGGGCAAGGAGTTCTGCACGCAGGCAGTGAGGAGGAAGGCGATGCGTTGGCGTCGGGACGCCTTGAGCGCCGGCAACAACTGGAAACCACGCGTCGCCGTTTGCAGGCCATCCGAAGCGATATCAAGGCCGCGGAAGGAACCATCAGCAAGCACCGCACCGAAATGACCGCCGTTTCGGGCGAAGCATGCCGCGAACAACTTGCCGAGGTCGAGCGGAGCCTCGCGAAAGCGGAGCGGGAAGCTGCACAGGCTGTGTTCAATCTGGACGCGGCCGAACAGCGACAGGAAGCGCTCGCGAACAAATGCGAAGAGGCGAAGGCATTTCTCGAAGGGACAGGCCGCGAGAGCAAACGCCTCAGCGAGGATCTTGCACAAGCTGCCGGGAGCCTGGACGTAATCCGATCCCGGCTTACCGAAGCGGAAACGGCATTCCAAACCGCCGAAACCGAAAGCCGTGCGGCAGCAGGGATATACAGCGATGCGAGTCTTGAGGCGCTGAAGGCGCGCAACCGGTACGAGAACTTGCAGCGAGACCTTGATCGTGCACGTGGCCGGCTTCAGGACTTGCAGGACCGTACGAAAGCTCGCACTCTTCGCATAGACGAACTCGATCGGAAAATGCAACAGACCAGCGGTCGGCTGGAAAAACTGGCGACCGACTGGCCCGGCATGGAAGAGAAGCAAGCTGTGCTGCAGGAGGCGGTGGACCGGTCGGAAGGCGATCTGCAAGCCATCCGGAAGGACATCGCGATCCTCGAGGGTGAATTACAAGGAGTACGGGATCGCCGCCAGCAATTGGTGGAGCAGGAGCACATGCGTGAATTGCGGCTTACCGAAATCCGGACCCGCACGGATGCATTGGTTGAGCAAGTTGTCGGAGATTTTGCTGTGTCGCTTCCGGAAGCAGTGGCAGAGGCGTCTATCCTGATGCCGGAAGATTTTGAGGAAGAGGCTGCCCGGGAGGAAGTGAGCGCATTGCGTCTCCGCCTGCGCACCATGGGAAGCGTTAACGAACTCGCACTCGAAACCTGGGAAGAGGAAACGAAACGGCTCGAATTCCTCACGCAGCAACAGCAAGATCTCGAAGCGGCCGAAAAGACACTGCTCGAAACGATCGACGAGATCAATGCTACCGCCTCGGCGAGGTTCATGAAAACGTTCGAAGATATCCGGCGCCATTTCCGACAAACGTTTCAGGATCTGTTCGGGGAAGAAGCGGTCGCCGATCTGGTGCTGGAAGATCCGGGGCATCCGCTCGAAACGGCTATCCGCATCCAGGCCCGTCCCGGGGGTAAAACGTCGTCAGCCACCTCGTTGCTTTCCGGGGGTGAGAAAGCTCTTACGGCGATTGCACTCCTGTTTGGCATTTACCTTGTCAAGCCGAGTCCCTTCTGTATTCTCGATGAGGTAGATGCTCCTCTCGACGACAAGAACGTCCAGCGCTTCATGCGCATGATCCGGCGGTTTGCAGAACACACGCAATTCGTTCTCGTTACACACAACAAGTTAACGATGGAGGCGGCGGATCGATTGTACGGCGTCACCATGCAAGAACCCGGCGTTTCCCGTATCGTTGGCGTGCAATTCGACGAAGCTGTCAAAATCGTCGAACGCGCGTCTCGGGCTGCATAGCATATCCCGACAGGGTGGTGCGTCCGGCGGACCACTTTCTATGTCCGGTCGTTTGCCTATTTTTGCGGAGCGACCCGTGAAGCAGCATTTCCCCAATGAATCCGGACGAACACAAGCAACCTGACCTCGACGGAAGTGAGGAGGCCGCCTGGCCCCACCATGTCCTGTTGCTGGTTTTTGTCATACTTTGGGGCGGGAATTTCGTACTCGCCGAAGTGGCGCTTCGCGAGATGTCTCCTATCGGGTTTTCCGTCTCCCGATTTCTTCTCGGGGGCGCGGCCATGATCACCATGCTGTATTTTCAGCTCTTTTTTGGAGCTGGAGAAACGGCGAAGGGCACTCGCCTCTTTCCCCGGGTGCATAAAAAAGATTGGCCGCGTTTGCTTGTCGTTGCTATTCTGGGCGCCACGCTTGCCCCGTGGCTCGGCATTGAAGGACTTGGACTTACCCACGGCGCCCGGGCATCCTTGTGGTTGGCATTGGGCCCGGTGCTCAGTTGTGCGCTGGGATACGTGCTGGGTACGGAACGCATCGGCCGTCTTGGATACGTCGGCATTGTGCTGGCGGCGCTCGGCACGTTCACGCTGGCCTTCGACGGTTTTCGCGCTGACAAGGGATATTGGCTCGGCGATCTGTTACTCGTTCTGGCACTGCTCATGGCGGTTGCCGAACTGCATTTCATCAAACCCCTTGCGGCCCGGTATGGCGCCACGGCCATGGTGGCGGCCCGTACCGCTATTGGCGGCATGGTTTATCTCGCTATCGCCCTGCCCGCACTCACAGGCGAATCCTGGCTGGAACTCGGCGCCTGGACCTGGATAGCTATTATTTTCGGGGGCGCTGTCGGTGTCGGTATCGGCCAGTGGGCCAAGGTGCGCGCGCTGAAAAAACTGGGACCGACCCGGGTGGTGCTCTACGGCAACCTTGTTCCCCTTGCCGCACTATGGCTTGCATGGGCAACCATCCGGACGCAACCGTCCGCACTCGAGATCCTGTCCGGACTGTTTATCGTCCTGGGCGCAATCTGCATTCAGGTCCTGGACGTGCGCCACCGGAACGGAAAGAAAGACCGGGATGGAACCTCCGATCTTCTCAGCAACGTGGCCGTACGGTCCGGAGACGCCTGAGCTATCCGTTGTCTTTGCTGCCCTGTCAGGAGGCGTCCGGCATTCTCACGACCAGTTCGTCCGGCAGGTCGTTGCGTTGCGTTTCCGGATTGACGAGAGCCCCGGTAAGCGGCATATGAAACCCGGTCAGGAACGGCGCCATCGTCGAAAAGAAGAACTCCTGCTGGAACTCGTAAAAGTCGGCGTCGAATCCGGCGTACTCCCCGGTGTGTCCTTCCAGATCAAGGTAGAGCACCCTCGGCCAGTCGGGGAAATCCCCCTGCGCTTTTTTCAGGTAGTTGAAAACGGCCGCCGCGGCCTGCTCGAACGTATCTTCCGCGCGCACGATGTGGCGGATCGCGACCGTATTGTCGAACTGCATCCAGACGCCTTCGGCGTCCGGTTTACGATAGGCGGGTATAAAAGGCGGTTCCGGCATCGGTACGGCTAAGGGTCTGTGCGGTCAGGCGGACGAAGAGAGGGGAAAGGCAAGTTCTTCTTCACCTGCTTCGTCGGAAGTCAGGGCGTCCAGGTCAAGGCTCCGGGTATCTTCTTCCTCGGACGTTTCGTCAAATCGTTCCAGCTCCTCCCGTAAATATTCTGCGGTAGCGGTATGCGTTCGGGCGAGGTCTTCCGGGGCGCCCGAAAACAGAATATGCCCGCCCTGCGTACCGCCGACCGGCCCCATGTCCACGATCCAGTCCGCTACCTTGACCACATCCATATTGTGTTCGATGATCAGCACAGTGTTGCCTTTTTGCACCAGCGCATCGAGGACCACCAGCAAGTGCCGGATGTCTTCGAAATGCAGCCCCGTGGTCGGTTCGTCGAGAATGTACAGGGTGCGCCCGGTTCCCGGTCTCGAAAGCTCCCGCGCCAGTTTGACCCGTTGCGCCTCGCCGCCGGATAATGTGGTGGAGGGTTGTCCGAGCCGGATATATCCCAGCCCCACCGAGTCGAGTGTGCGCAGTTTCCGTTCGATGCGAGGGATGTGTTCGAAAAACGCCAGCGCCTCGGATACCGTCATATCCAGCGCGTCCGCAATGTTCTTTCCCTTGTAGCGTACTTCCAGCGTTTCCGTGTTGTAGCGGTGGCCCTTGCAGGTATCACATTCCACATACACGTCGGGCAGAAAATTCATCTCCAGTTTGACGATACCGGCGCCCTTGCATGTCTCGCACCGCCCTCCTTTCGTATTGAAGGAAAATCGGCCTTTTCCGTATCCGCGGATTTTCGATTCCGGAAGCTGCGCGAACAAATCCCGGATCGAGGTAAACAGGTTCGTATAGGTGGCGGGGTTCGACCGGGGCGTTCTTCCGATCGGGCTCTGATCGATGTCGATGACTTTGTCGATGTGCTCTGTGCCTTTCAGGGATTCGAAAGGCAACGGCGGGGTTCTGGCGCCGTGAAGCCGTTGAGCCAACAGGGGATACAGCGTCTGGTTGACCAGACTGGATTTACCGGACCCTGACACGCCCGTAACGCATACGAAGGCGCCCAGCGGAAATGCGAAGGGATCGCCTTTCAGATTGTGCCCGGTGGCGCCCTCGAGCGCCAGACGCTTTCCGGAGCCGTTCCGGCGGCGTTTCGGTACATGGATGCGCCGTATCCCCCGGAGGTATGCCGCCGTAAGGCTTGTGTGACCGTTTATTCCGATCGGCAACGCCTCGGGCGTCGTGGCCCCCATGACATGGCCGCCATGTTCTCCGGCGCCCGGTCCGAGGTCCACTACAAAATCGGCAGCCTCGATCATCTCCCGGTCGTGCTCGACGACGAGCACCGAATTGCCGAGGTCGCGCAATTGCCGCAGGGAATCGATCAGTCTGGAATGGTCGCTTGGATGCAGGCCGATGGAGGGCTCGTCCAGCACATACAACACGCCGGTAAGGCGCGTCCCGATCTGGGTCGCCAGGCGAATGCGCTGGCTTTCCCCGCCGGACAGCGTACGCGCCGCGCGATCCAGGCTCAGATACCCTACCCCGACGGAGATCAGAAAATCGAGGCGTTCCCTGATTTCCTTGACGATGGGGCGGGCAATGATTTGCTGGCGGTCGGAGAACGCCGCCTCGTCGAAAAACGCGCGCAGCCCGACCAGATCCATCCGGACCAGGTCGGCGATGTTGCAGGTTCCGATCCGGTACGACAGGCTTTCTTTTTTCAACCGACCGCCCCCGCAGTCGCTGCACGACATCTGCCGCATGAACGACTCGGCCCATTTGCGTTGGGTGTTCGACGAGGTGGTGTCGTACGTGTGCCGGATGTACCCGTAGACGCCGTCGAAGCGGTGCCGGTAGCATACTTCCCTGTTCTTGTAGGTATACACGATGTCGAATTTCTCCTCGCCGGCGCCGAAGAGCAGGGTTTCCTGCTGCGTTTCCGTCAGGTCCCCGACCGGCGTGTCGAACCCGAAACCGCAGGCGGCAGCCACCGCCCGCAACTGGTTGAATATCCAGATATCGCGCGGTTTGCCCAGCGGGACGAGTCCGCCCTCGGCAATGGTGCGGGACGGATCCGGAATAACCAGCTCCGGGTCGATTTCCCGGCGATTGCCGAGGCCGTTGCATTCGGGGCACGCTCCATAGGGCGTGTTGAAGGAAAACATGTTCGGCGAGGCGTCTTCGTAGTAAAGCCCGTCTTCCGGACTGAACAGGTGACGGCTCATCAGATGATCGCCTGTTTTCGGCCCGTCCGTCGCCTGCACGATCAGCGTTCCGCCGCCCATGCCGAGCGCGGTCTCTGCCGACCGGGCGATTCGGGAGCGAATGCCTTCCTTGATCACGATGCGGTCCACCACGACCTCGATGTCGTGCGTCTTGTACCGGTCTACTTTCATACCCGGTTCGATTTCCTGCGCCTCCCCGTCGATGCGTACGCGCTGAAAGCCCTGCTTCTTCATCTGTTCGAAGAGTTCCCGGTAGTGCCCCTTGCGCGCCCGTACGACCGGCGCCAGCAGCATCATGCGGGTTCCTTCGGGGAAGGACGCGATCTCGTCGATGATCTCGTCATCGGACTGCTTTCGCATCGGGGCGCCGGAGAGGTACGAATACGGCGTGCCCGCCCGCGCAAAAAGCAGACGGATGAAATCGTAGATCTCCGTGACCGTACCCACCGTGGACCGGGGATTGCGGCTGACCGTCTTTTGATCGATGGCGATCACGGGGGAGAGGCCGTCGATGAAATCGACATCGGGCCGTTCCATCATGCCCAGAAACTGCCGGGCATAGGCGCTCAGGCTTTCCATATAGCGGCGCCGTCCTTCGGCATAGATCGTGTCGAAGGCAAGGCTCGATTTGCCTGAACCGGACAGGCCGGTTATGACCACAAGTTGCTCCCTCGGAATATCTACATCGATATTCCGAAGATTGTGGGCGCGCGCGCCGCGAATCGTGATCCGGTCGTCCATGGGAGTTTATCGAAATACCGTCCCTGTCCGGACGCCGCCTGCTGTGCGCATGACGGCCTCCATACAGAATCCTATTAAGAAAACGAATCCTCAGGACATGCGCCGGAAAAACATGTCTCGAAAATCCACGGCGAACAAGGGCGGCAGGCCTGGAAAATCAGGACCGTTCGGTATCCGCTATGTTTGCTTATATTTCGTTTTCCATTCATCAGAACGTTGCCATGAGAATACCGTTCGCCGTTGCGCTTCTTTGTTTGCTCTTGTTTGCTGCGCCGCCTGCCATTGCGCAGGACCGGCCCAACATCGTCTGGATTTCCGCCGAGGACGTCGGCTTGCGGTTCGGCGCCTACGGCGACGCCGTAGCGAACACGCCTAACCTCGATCGCCTTGCTTCCGAGGGGACCCGGTACACGCAGGCCTTCACTACCGCCGGGGTGTGCGCGCCGAGCCGGGCGGCCATCATCACAGGCATGCACCAGAACGGCTGGGGAGGGCATCATATGCGCACCACCCACGATGCGCCAGGCATTCCCACGCCGTATCATGCTACGCCTCCTCCGTACGTGAAGGCCTTTACGGAATATCTCCGGGCAGCCGGGTATTTCACGACGAACGATTTCAAAACCGACTACCAGATCGGTACCCCCGTCACGATCTGGGACGAGCACAAGCGGGGGGCGCACTGGCGCAGCCCGCTTCGCAAGGAAGGCCAGCCGTTCTTTTCCGTATTCAATTTCGGGATTACGCACGAGAGCCAAAGCTGGGTGACTCCGGACGAGGAAACGACCACGGACCCGAATGCGCTCGAACTGCCCCCGTACTATCCGGATACCCCGGAAGTGCGGCGGCAATTGGCCAAACATTATGACAACATTGCCCGTCTCGACGAGCAGGCCGGGGAAATTCTGCGCCAACTGGAAGAGGATGGCCTTGCCGACAATACGGTGGTCTTTTTCTGGGGCGATCACGGCGACGGCCTGCCCCGCGCCAAGCGCTGGCTCTACGATTCCGGCATACTTGTTCCGCTCATCGTGCGGACGCCCGGGCAGCAAGCGCCCGGTTCGGCCAGCGAACGGCTTGTCAGTCTGGTCGATTTGGGGCCCACCGTGTTGTCGCTTTCCGGGGTTTCCATTCCCGCGCACATGGATGGCATGCCTTTCCTTGGCGATGCGGAGGCTCCGCCGCGCGAATATATCTACGCCGCCCGGGACCGCATCGATATGGTCTACGATATGGTCCGGGCCGCCCGCGACAAGCGGTACAAATACATTCGCAATTTTCACCCGGAAAAGCCGTACGTGCAATTCGTTCCGTACCGCAACCGCTCGTCTATCATTCAGGAAATATTCCGCCTGAATATTGCGGGCGAACTTGATGAAGTGCAGCAACTGTGGCTGCGCGACAGCCGTCCCCCGGAGGAACTCTACGACATGCAGGCCGACCCGCATGAGGTCAACAATCTGGCGGACGATCCTGCGCTGCGCGACGTGTTGCACCGGATGCGCGCCGAGTTGGACGCCTGGATGCTCGACATCGACGAAAAAGGGCATCTGTCCGAAGATCAGATGGTCCGGCAGATGTGGATGGGCGAGGAGCAGCCCGTTACGGCCACGCCGCTCATTCTGAGGCGCAACGATATCGACAGGGAGGTGGAGGCGGAGCAGGATGGTCCTGTCGAGATCATCATCGAGGTCGGCACGGACGGGGCCTCCATTGCTTACACGACCGACGAAGGCGAGGCGCCGCACTGGAAACTCTATGCCCGCCCGATCCGCCTCGAACCGGGAAAGACCACTACGATCCGGACCAAAGCGATTCGCTACGGTTACGCCGAAAGCCCCGAAACCATGGCCACGATTACCGTACAGCCATAGCGTACGTACGGGTTGCAGGGGCCATGATCGGGTGTGCGGCCTGGAGATGTTATGGCGTCAGACCGTGGGTTCCCAGCCGGGTTCGTAGTCCCGCGCCCAGTATTCCATGGCTTCGGGATTCCCGGTAATATGTCCGTTGCCCGGATCGCAGTGCAGCGTCTCGCCGACTTTCTGCGCGATGTTCGCAAGGTGACATAACAGGACGCTCTTGTGTCCTTCGTCGATGGAGGAATGCACCGGACGCCCATCGCGAATGGCTTCGAGGAAGTTGGCTATGTGCCGGTTCGTCTGACCGCCGCCGCCGGTCGTGTCCATGGTGGACTCCAGATCCTTTTCCTTGACCTCCTTCACGACGGCATTTTCCTTGTCGTAGAGCACGTACCCGTTCCTGTCCACCAATATCGTTCCGTCGGTCCCATGCACCACAGTGCCTCGTCCCCGGTTTAGCACAGGAAACCCGTTGCAACTTCTGCCTTCCCAGGTGATCGTTTTTCCCTCCTCGAAGTCGAAAGACACGTCCTGCGTATCGTAAAACTCCCAATCGTCGTCGAAGTGGTACCGCCCGCCGCTCGAATTGACGCGAACGGGGAAATCCACGCCCAGCGCCCACCGGGCCACATCGATTTCATGCGTGCCGTTGTTGCACACCTCGCCGGTGCCCCAGCGCCAGAACCAGTGCCAGTTGTAATGCACCACATTGTCGCGGTACGGCGTACGCGGCGCCGGGCCTTGCCACAATTCGTAATCCAGCCAGCGGGGAACCGGCGCGGGCTTGCCGCGCCCTATGGGCCCCCGCGTATTGGCGTACCAGGTGCGCGCAAAGTACGGCCGTCCTATCACGCCATCATGGATCATACGGATCGCCTCGATGGTTGCGGGCCCGGAGCGTTGCTGCGTGCCCATCTGCACGATCCCGCCGTATCGTTCTTGCGCTGCCACGAGTAGTTCCCCTTCCTGCGGGTTGTGTCCACAGGGCTTCTCGACATACACATGTTTGCCGGCCTGCAAACCGAGGATTGTGGCGGGGGCATGCCAATGATCGGGCGCTGCAATGACCAGCGCGTCCACATCCGGATCTTCCAGCGCGCGCCGGAAATCGGGTATTCCCTCTACCATCTCATCCTGTATTCCGCTCACATTCCTCGACACTTGCCTGGTCGCCCGGGCGTCAACATCGCAAATGTATCGTATGTTTGTATTACTCTGTTGAGCGAATGAGTTGGCAAGGCCGCCGCCCCGGCTGTTCACCCCCATGACGGCCACCCGGATCGCATCGCTGGGCGCGCCGGACGCAAACGCGCGAATTGTCGCCGGCGCCAGACCGAGGGCTGTGCCCCCCAGCGCGGATGTCCTGATGAAATTTCGCCTGTTCATCGAACCGTTCATAAGCGGGACCCGAATATTTCGCCAGAAATGGGGAAGTCAAGAACGCAAAACTATTAGGATACTCTGATCAAGTCCGCAAAGTTCAGAGGCTTGCGAGGGGCGCGCTGGCAAGGAATGACGAAGCAGTGTGGCAGGTCCCACACAATGAGGAATGACAAAGCCAGCGCGCTTCTCGCAGCCTCCCGAAGGGCGCTTCACGCCCGCGATGCCCGAAACCTCAGTGTTTTCCGCAGATTTCAACGATGGAATCATGATGTCCTGACGTGCGAACGTGAAGCGCTGGGCGAAGCGGTTTTGATCAGAGTATCCTATAAATACTCTGATCAAGTCCGCAAAGTTCAGAGGCTGAAAGGCGTGCTGGCAAGGAATGACGAAGCAATGAATCAGGCAACGTATCTTTTTGCTCCTAATCACGTATACGTTTGGGCCGCCTGTATGCGCATCGGCCGTTTTGGCAGTTTGGCAGCCCGCTGTTTTCCCACGCCTGACCCTGCATTTTTCCCGTGGTCAAGAAACTGAATTTTCTGCTGTACGAGCTTCTCGAAGCGCTCCGGACCGCTTTGCGCGCCATCGCATCGCACAAAATGCGGTCGGCCCTGACGATGGTTGGCATTGTGATCGGCATTACCTCGGTGACTTCGATGGTCACCGTCATCAACGGCATCGAGCAGTTTTTCGAGAACACCCTTTCCGAGTTGGGAACGGATGTGGTGTATATCGAAAAGTGGCCATGGACAGGCGGTCCGAACACCAAATGGTGGGAATACATGAATCGTCCGCAGATCGAGCCCGAACTTGCGGAGGTCGTTTTGGAGCGCGCCCGGCTTATTACCGCCGCCGCCCCGGTCGTGTCCACGTCCAGGCCGGTCACCTACGGCGGGAATTCCATTGCTCCCGTGTCGATCCAGGGGTCCACGGGCGAGTATGAGCGCGTACATGTCGTGGAACTCGCTTCGGGGCGGTTCTATTCGGAAATGGACAACCGGACGGCGCGCCGTGTGGCCGTGATTGGCGCTTCGGTAGCGGAAACATTGTTTCCCGTGGAAAATCCGCTCGGCAAATCCATCCGTATTGCAGGGCACCAGTTTCAGGTGATCGGCGTGATGGAGAAAAAAGGCCAGGGCGCCGAAGGGCCGGGATCTGTAGACCAGCAAGCGCGCATTCCCTTGCAGGCATTCGCCAATGCCTTCGGCTTGCGATACAGGGATGTCTCGGTGCAGGCCAGGCTTGCCCCGGGCGCCGATCTGGATCAGGCCAAGGATGAATTGACCGGCATCGTTCGCGTGGCGCGCTCCGTTGACGCCGCCGAAGACGACAATTTCGAGATCAACGAACAGGAAGAACTGCGGGCCCAGTTGGCTCCGGTCAAGCGCATGATTTACGGCGTCGGCATCTTCCTGACGGCGCTGGCGCTCCTTGTGGGCGGCATCGGCGTGATGAACATCATGTTCGTCTCGGTCAAGGAGCGTACGAAGGAAATCGGGCTCCGCAAGGCGGTCGGGGCGCGCCGCCGCACGATCCTGATCCAGTTTCTGATCGAAGCGGTGGCCATCTGCCTTGTCGGAGGGTTCATCGGCGTCGCATTCGCTACCCTGTGCGCCCAGATTATCAGTCTTGCCCTGTCGCTTCCGACCCTGCTGCCGATCGGAACAATCTTTCTCGCTTTTGCGATCTGCACGCTTGTAGGACTCATTTTCGGATTGGCTCCGGCCTGGGCGGGCGCCAAATCGGATCCCATCGAATCGCTCCGCTACGAATAACCCGACGACCTACGCCTGTTCATGGAACTGCGGGACATCATAGCCTCTGCCTGGACCTCCTTGCGCACCAACAAAATGCGCACCATGCTGACCTTGCTCGGCATGGTGATCGGCGTATTCGCCATCATTGTATCGATTACGGCGGTGAAAGTGATCGACGTGTATTTCGAGGAGAAGATGTCTTTCCTCGGGACATCCACCTTCACGATCTCCCGCTACGAAAGCTTTTCGGTCACCGACCGGGATTTCCGGTACCGCCCGAGGATTACGATGGAGCAGATTGACCGGCTCAAGCGGTCGCTGGACGAGTATCTGGTGGTGAGCGTCATCGAGGATTTCGACATGACCGCCATCCGTTACGGCGCCCGCGAAACGGAACCCAATGTAGCCATTCTGGGCACCGACGAGAATTTTGTAGGCAACTTCAGCTACACGATCGAATACGGGCGCAACTTTACGCCCGAAGATGTCCAGTACGGCAGGAAGGTGACGATCCTCGGGGCGAGTGTCGCCGAAGAATTGTTCGCAAGCGAAAATCCTATTGGCAAGGTAACCGAATTCGGCGGCGCGCGCTATCAGGTGATCGGCGTGCTGGAG
Organism: Rhodothermales bacterium; assembly: GCA_951812345.1. Taxonomy (GTDB): domain Bacteria; phylum Bacteroidota; class Rhodothermia; order Rhodothermales; family VXPQ01; genus VXPQ01. The sequence continues at coordinate 2,566,231 of OX638295.1, read as the reverse complement.
CCCAAGGGCAATTTCCTGGGCTTCAACATGGACAACAGGGTGTTTGCGCCGATGCAGACGCTCTTTCTCAGATACGGCGGCGCCCATCGCAACATTTCCTCGACCAGCGTGCGTACGCCGGGCCCGCAATTTATTACCGCCGGCATGGAAGAGGTGATCGGTCGCCTGCGGGCTATTCGCAAGGTGCCGCCCGGCGAAGACAACGACTTCGTCGTCGAAACGAACGACTCCATGCGAGCCATCTTCGATCAGTTTACCACGGTGCTCACCCAGGCCGGCGCCGCCATCGGGCTTATTTCTCTTCTTGCTGCCGGCATCGGGATCATGAATATCATGCTCGTTTCGGTTACGGAACGAACGCGCGAGATCGGTATCCGCAAAGCGCTCGGCGCCCGCAGGAGAGACATTATGCGGCAATTTATTCTGGAGGCCATTTTCCTGTGCCAGATCGGGGGAGGCGCCGGTTTTCTTCTCGGCGTACTGGCCGGTAACGGCACGGCGCTGTATTTTAACATTTCCGCCACAATCCCCTGGGTCTGGGCCGGCGTGACCGTAGCCATCGTAGCCTGCGTGGCCCTTGTGTTCGGCGGTTACCCGGCTCTCAAGGCGGCCCGGCTGAATCCCATCGATTCGCTTCGCTACGAATAATGAAGTCGCCATGCGCTGCAAGGCGCATTCGTATTTCTGTACTTCCGCTGCTCCTGATTCCGGGTTTGCTGCTCGGTGCTTGCAGTTCTGAATCGGTTTCGGAGGAAGAGCCTATTCCGGAGCCGTTGCATTTTGCGGCCATCGGCTACGGCCAGCACGGACCCCTTAAAGACACCCTGGAAGTCGTTATTCGGGATCAGGAAACCTGGGCGGCCTGGCAGGATTCGCTTCGCCCCGTGGCGCCCTTCCTGTCCGTGGATTTTTCCCAGGCGATGGTGCTTCTCGTAGCCCTGCCGCAAATCACCAGCGGCTACGCCGTCACGTTCCTGTCCCTTGACCGGATGGATTCGACAATTGTCGCCGAGTACCTCGTGGAAATTCCCGCAGAAGATTGTCTGACAGCCGCTGCCGAATCGGTGCCGTTCCAGGCCGTGTTGACGCACCCGACGGATTTGCCGATACGCTTCAAGCGTGTGGAGGAAGAGTACCGCTGTACGTTCGGACCTCGACGACGCGGCGCTTCGTAAGTCGATTACGCCGGGACTGCCCGAAGTCTGGCGAGATGCGGTTCGCTCAGACAGTGCGCAGGAAAAAGTAAAGGGAAAAGACTGTCTGGAACGCCACGTGCAGGGGCTGCCTGTCCGGCAGCGGAAACACATTCTTTCCCGGATTGTGGCGAAAGAAATAGTGGGTCAGGCGGCTGCCTGATCGGCGATGGAAACGGAAGCGAGTACGGGGTTGTCCACCTTTACGTCGCTATCCACTTCTCCGTCAACCAGGCGGATAATCCGGCGCGCATGTTGCGCAACGTCGTTTTCGTGCGTAACGACGAGCAAGGTATTTCCCTGCCGGTAGAGCTGCTCGAACAGGTACATGATTTCCCTGCCCGTTTTCGTGTCGAGGTTGCCTGTCGGCTCGTCGGCCAGAATGATCGAGGGTCTGTTGACCAGGGCCCTTGCCACTGCGACACGCTGCCGCTGACCCCCCGACAGTTCATTCGGTTTGTGGTCCACGCGGTCGGCCAACCCAACGCTCTCCAGCGCATGCTCCGCCATCTGGCGCCGCTCCCTGCGCCGGATACCGCTGTATATCAGCGGCAATTCCACATTGTGCATGCAATCGGCCCGCGCAAGCAGGTTGAATGTCTGGAATACGAACCCTATCTCGCGATTGCGCACATTGGCCAGTTCGTTATCGGTCATCTCGCTGACGCGTTGCCCATTGAGATAGTAGGCGCCGCCTGTCGGCGAATCCAGACACCCTACGAGATTCATCAACGTGGATTTTCCTGAGCCGGAAGCGCCCATGATCGCTACGTATTCGTTCTCGAATACATCCAGCGACACGCCGGCAAGGGCATGCACTTCATGCTCGCCCATGTAGTAAATCCGGGTGATGTCGCGTAGCGCTATGAGCGGTCGTTTTTCTTCCATGAGGCTGGTTTTGATCGGAGTGTCCTGATATATGAACCAGAGGAGTGCGTCCTGGGCTGACCGGAAGCACCGCTACGAACCGGCTCTCGAGAAATCGGGCGTGCCGTTCTCGCGGATGCGTATCTGATCCCTATGGTTCAGCGTGCGGCTGACGGCGCTGTACGGACCCGTAACGACCTGGTCACCGATCGCAAGTCCTGTGGCCACCTCGATGTGCGTGTCGTCGGATATGCCCGTTTCCACTTCGACGATCCGGGCCGTGCCGTCCACTATGACGAACACCACCTTGCTCAATTCTTCCTTCCCTGGGTCGGTCCGGGAAGAATCCGAGGCGACCTCCTCCGTATTCTCGTCCTCTGTTTCCGCATCTCCGTTGGCGTCCTGCAGGGATACGCCGGATAAATCGCGCACGGTCACGGCCTGAATCGGGACGGCCACGACATCAACGACCGTTTCCGTATAGACATCCACGGTGGCGCTCATACCGGGCCGAAAGAGCGGCGTATCGCCGATGGGGACAGGCACCTCGTCCTGCGCAATCACATGCTGTTCGTCGGAATACCCTGCCTGGATGTTGTGGGCGTCCAGGATACGCACCTTGACGGGGAATTCGGTGACCTGCTCCTGCGTTCCGGCTGCGGTCGTGCGCGCGGAGTTGGCGATCTCGGTTACGACGCCCTGGAAATTGCGGTCGGGGTATGCATCGACTTCTATGGACGCCGTGTCGCCCACCGCCACATTGACGATTTCGTTCTCGTTCACCTCGACTTCAACCTCCATATGATCCAGGCGGGCTACCCGCATCATTACGGTACCGGCCATCTGACTGGTTCCGACGACGCGTTCGCCCAGTTCCACCAGGAGCACGCTGACCGTGCCCGACATGGGACTGTAGATGGCTGTTTTGCGGACCTGCTCTTCGGCTTCGCGCAAGCGCGCTTCCGCGCTTTCGACCGCATACCTGGCGCCCTCCAGCCCGGCTTCGGCCACATCGTACCGTGTTTCCGCCTGTTCGAGCACGCTCTGGGCGATCGCGGCGCGTTCGAACAAATCCCGTTGGCGCGTACGTTCCGATTCGGCCTCCAGCAAATCGGCCTGGCGCTGCGCCATGGAGGCTTTTGCCTGGAACACGCCCGCCCGCGCCTGTTCGACCTGCGTAACGTAGAAGTCAGGTTTTATCCGGGCAAGGAGCATGCCCTGTTGCACGGTATCGCCCTCCTTGACGGGAAGTTCGATGATCTCGCCGGAGACATCCGGACTGATGATCACTTCCACCTCGGGCTGCACTCTGCCGGAGGCCGTGACGATCTGCGTAATGCTGCGAGCTTCGGCCTCATCCGTTTCGACGAACGTCCCGGAATTTCCCGGACCGAACATACCCGTGGCGCGCCCCACGATGGCGAACGCCACAAGGAGAATGAGCAATCCGCCCAATATCCACAGCAGGCGTTTCGTAGCGCTGGATTTTTTCGACATGTTTTTGAACAGTGGAAGGTGTTTGAAAAAGTGCGTTTGCCGAGCGCCTTGTTACGAAATCAGTCGAACAACGGCGTCGAAAGGTCCAGACGGCCCACAAAGAAGTCGACCAGTTTGCCCTGGAACAGGAAATTGTACTGAGCCTGCACCCGATTGCTTACGGCGGAGACATACTGGGCCTGTGCCTGCGAGAGTTCCACAAGCGTACCGGCGCCTACGTTGTAGCGGTTCTGCGAGGCTTCAAGCGCCCGTTCGGCGGCAAGCACTTGCGTTTCGGACACTTCAAGGCTCTTCCGGGCCGCTTCGTATTCAAGATACCCCTGCCTTACCTGCAAGGCCGCATTCTGCCTCAGGCTTTCCATTTCCAGCATCGCGTTCCGGTATTGCACCTCGGATTGCTGGACTTGGGTACTCCGGGAAAAACCGTCGAAGATCGAGTAGCTGATGTTGAAACCGAGCGAGTTGCCCCGGTTGCCTTCGAGCTGATCGAGGAAAGACCTGCTCATAAAATCATTCGGCGAGTAATTCGAACGGTAACTGCCGCCGAGGTCCACTCTCGGCCAGAACACCGACTTTGCCAGGCGCACGCCTTGCTGCGCAGCGCGGATGCGCGCTTCCTGCGCGGCCAGATCGTCGCGCGACGCGAACGCGATATCGAAGAGTTCCTGCAGGTCGTAATCCTGGGGAACGACAGGTACGTCTTCGTAGCGTGGCGCCACGAACTCGTACTCGCCCCGCGGGTCGAGTTGCAGGACCTGAATAAGCCGGGCCTTGCTGAGTTCCGCGTCCCGCTCGGAGGTAAGTACGTTCAGTTCGGCTTGCGCCGTAGCCGCCTGCTGCTGGTACAGATCGGAGATGGGACGCGACCCGACATTGACGAATTCCTCGATCTGGTCCAGAAGCTGGCGCTGGGCCTCCAGATTCTCCTGCTGGATGAGCACCAGTTGCCCCCCATTTACATAGAAGAGAAAATTGTTGGCTACATCGAACGCCACGGTTTGCCGGGTCTGATCGTACGCGAGCTCGTTGGCCTGCAGGGTGTGCTGCGATTGCCGGAGCGCCGCTATATTCGCAAACCCGTCGAACAGGTTCACCTGGCCCGAAACCGATCCGTTCAGGTTCTGGCTCGTGAACTGGATGTTGCGTCCCGCCTGATCCTGTGCGAAACCGGACCCCCGCGATCCGTTGGTGGACATCGAAAAAGAGGGCAGAAAATCCATCCGCCGCTGAAACACCTGCCGGGCGCTCAGTTCGATGTTGTTTCCGGACTGTTTTACCTGGACGTTCCGGTCGAGCGCAATCCGCAGGGCCTCGTCGAAGGTGATGACGCGGGGCTGTTGCGCCTGTGCGTGGCGCCCCCCGCCCGGCGCAAACAGAAACATACCCGCCGCAAGGAGGAGAGCGAAAAGCGGCGTCCGGCGAAAACGACCGGCATGGTTCACCATATACATGATTTCTGTCCTGGACTGAATTTCGGGGTGTTCCGTATGGGGATGTTTTTCGCTCCCGAGGCGGAATCGCAGCGCAAAACACCGGGCCTAACATGCCGTTACGGAAAAAAAGTCCCGGTGTTGCAGTCGCCGCTGCAAAAAAAGCTGCGCTCTCCGGAAACCGGTGCGCGGCGGCAAGAAACGCGGAGGGGGAGGGATTCGAACCCCCGGTACCCGCGAGGGTACGCCGGTTTTCAAGACCGGTGCATTCGTCCGCTCTGCCACCCCTCCCGGTAGCCGTTCGATCATTTCCCGGCAAACTAATTCTATACAAGTTGCCGTTCTCTCCGGTTCCTGAGCAGGTGCGGATGCGGGTACGTAGCACCGGCGCGCATGGTGTCGCGCGGGCCTATGCGCCCAGTGCGCCATAGGCCAGTGCAGCGAGCGCACCGCCCGCGAACGGGCCGAGTACCGGGATCCATGCATATCCCCAGTCGCTGTCCCGCTTGCCTTTTCCGAGGGGAAGGAGAGCATGCATTATGCGCGGGCTCAGGTCACGGGCCGGATTGATCGCATATCCCGTGGTTCCGCCGAGGCACAGGCCGATGGCCAGCACGAGCAGCCCCACCGGCAGGGCGTCCAGGGCGCCCAGGCCGACTTCAGGCGCCGCAATATACAGTACGCCGAAAACGAGCACGAACGTGCCGATGACCTCGGAAATGAAATTCGCTCCGGCGCTGCGGATTTCCGGGGCGGTGCAGAAAACGCCCAGCTTCAGGTCTCCGTTTTCGGTATGCAGAAAATGCGGGCGATAATGCAGCCAGGTCAGGAAGGCGCCCAACGCACCGCCGATAAATTGCGCGATCAGGTACAAGGGCACGTCCGCCCAGGGAAATTTTCCGGCCGTGGCCAGTCCGAGGGTCACTGCGGGGTTGATATGCGCGCCGGAAAAGGCGGCGACGCAGAATACGGCCGCAAACACGGCCATACCCCACCCGAAGGTGATGACGATCCAGCCGGATTTCTCGCCCTTGGTTCCTTTGAGCAAGACATTCGCTACGACGCCGTCGCCCAGCAAAACCAGCAAAGCGGTTCCGACGATTTCCGCAAAAAAGGGAGTCATGGGTGCAAGGAGGGATGGTGCGTAGAGTATCCTAAAGTACCGACGGGAGGGGAAAAAGGCATCCCCATCCTCAGGCAGGGGTTTCCCATCCTGCGGCGCGTTCGAGGGCGCGCCTCCATTGCCCGAGCATATCTTCGGCAAGATCGCGTTCCATGGCGGGTTCGAAACGCCGATCCACCTGCCATTGCGTGGAGATTTCCTCCTGGTCCGCCCAGAAGCCTACCGCAAGTCCGGCAAGATAGGCGGCGCCCAGTGCGGTCGTTTCGGCGACGCGAGGACGCACCGCAGGGACGCCCAGCAGGTCGGCCTGGAACTGCATGAGCAGATTGTTGGCCGTAGCCCCGCCGTCAACGCGCAGTTCGGTGAGGCGCAGCCCCGAATCGGCCTCCATGGCCTGGATCAGGTCCGCTGTCTGAAAGGCGATGCTTTCCAGTGCGGCGCGGGCAAGGTGTCCGGCGGTAGCGCCGCGCGTCAGCCCTGTGACGGTTCCCCGTGCATACGGATCCCAGTGCGGGGCGCCCAGCCCGGTGAACGCCGGCACGAAATACACGCCCCCGTTGTCGGGTACGGAACTTGCCAGGGCTTCCACGTCCGAGGAAGTCCGGATGACGCCAAGGCCGTCCCGCAGCCACTGTACGACGGCGCCCGCGATGAACACGCTGCCCTCCAGGGCATATTCGGTCCGGTCGCCGATCCGCCAGGCAATGGTCGTAAGGAGATTGTTGTCCGATCGCACGGCTTCCTCGCCCGTCTGCATCAGCAGGAAGCACCCGGTGCCGTACGTATTCTTGACCATGCCCGGCGTGGTGCATACCTGCCCGAAAAGGGCTGCCTGCTGGTCCCCCGCGATGCCCGCGATGGGGACGTTCGGCATGAAGGTATCCTCCGAGGTTTTCGCATACTCCTCGCTCGACGAGCGGACCTCCGGCAACAGGCTGCGGGGCACGCCGAAGATATCGAGCAGTTCGTCGTCCCACTCGTTCGTATGGATGTTATAGATCAGGGTGCGCGAGGCGTTCGTGGCGTCGGTGACGTGTACGCGGCCCTGCGTCATGTTCCAGATCAGCCAGGAATCCACGGTGCCGAAGGCCAACTCGCCCCGTTCCGCCCGTTCCCGGGCGTCTTCCACGTTATCGAGCATCCAGCGGACTTTGGTGCCGGAAAAGTAGGCGTCGAGGACGAGACCGGTCCGGGAGCGGATGAAGTCGGCGTGCCCGGCTTCCCGCAGCCGGTCGCACATGCCCGCGGTGCGGCGGTCCTGCCATACGATGGCGTGATGTATCGGCTTGCCGGTGCGGCGGTCCCAGACGACGGTCGTTTCCCGCTGATTCGTGATGCCGATGGCGGCTACGTCGGAGGCCGACAGGTTCGCTTCCGCCAGCACATCGGCGGCCACGCCTGCCTGGGAAGACCATATTTCCTCCGGGTCGTGTTCGACCCAGCCGGGTTGCGGGAAGATCTGCCGGAATTCGCGCTGCGCGACGCCCCGGATCGTGCCGCTATGGTCGAAAAGGATGGCGCGCGAACTGGTTGTGCCCTGATCGAGGGCGAGGATGTATCCTGGATCGGGCATGGGAGGGGTGGGGTCGGGTCGGTCACATGGGGTAATGGTGGTGGGGTGCGGGGCAATATACGGTGTGGGGAGGTTTGGTGGATTTTCGTTTTTCTATTTACTCGATCACTGTCGGGTGCATGGCTTTTATGCATTCATCCATCTCTGTTCTGCTATGCCAGATACGCCCGTACCCGTTTTCCCAACCGTTCAGTGTCTTTCGTTTCGCATTCCCAGATTACCAGCACTCGCCAGCCTTTCGCTTTCAACGCCGATACATGTTCCTGATCGCGCTCCTTGTTGCGCCCGATTTTCTTCGTCCAGTAGCGTCGGTTTTTCTTTGGCGTTCGGTCGCCACGCTTGCAGGTGTGACCGTGCCAGAAGCATCCATGCACGAAGATCACCTTCCGTCGCGGGCCGAACACCAGGTCGGGCTTTCCCGGCAAGTCCTTTCGATGCAGCCGGTAACGGTATCCCATGGAATGTACGAGCCGGCGCACGGTCATTTCCGTTCCGGTGTCCTTATCCTTGACGGCACGCATGACTCGGCTGCGTTGCTCGGAAGTCATTGTTATGATCTCCCTATAACCGTCGGGTCGGATTCTTTCTGTATCCTGGCGTTGCGCGTGATCTGTGTTGTCCGCACCGTATCGGAGCCCTGATAGGCCACATCGAATCTGACGTGGTTGATTTCTTCCGGTTGGCAGCCAAAACAATCATTGAACGCTTGCATGATCTGAACGTCTGCGAGTGCCTGGGGCTCAGGGTTTGGATTATTGCGAGGACTTGGAATCGTCGCAGGCAGCAGATACAGACATGGTGGGGGCAGGGAAAACGGCCCCACTACAGTTTTGCGGGACGAATCGCTGACGAGTTTCGGACATGGTCGGCCGATCGTGCCGCAAACCATATCCCAGATCACGATGCCATCTACGAGTTGCCCACTTGAAATAATTTCAGCGCTCAGCCGCGTATGTATGCCGGACCAGGCATTACGCCGCGGGTCTGCCCCCACATTTGTGCAAACGCTCCATATAATGAATTCGTGGGCGTTCGGCGGCCGCTCGAAGATATTGGTGTTATTCCCATCCAGACACCCCTTCATTTCAATTACGGCCGTGCGGCCAGACCGGAGTTGCACTTCGTAGTCGTGCCTGTTGCCCATGCCGGTGGATGTCCATTCGTCGATGAAACCCTGATCCTGCATGTGATCAAGGATGTGCTGAACGAAGTCACGCTTCTGCCGCATCGTTGCGACAAACTGGCCGCGAATGCGCTCAATCGCGCCTCTGAACAGCCCGCTGTTGTAGAACTCTTTTTCGTCGAGTCCGTGATTGCCGAGCGTATGAGATTCCGTCTTCAGCGTTTCCGCGAAGTCTTTGATCTTCTTGTCAAGCTCTTCGTTCGATTCGCAAGGGATAACGCTCATGCAGCCTCTCTCGCTCTCATCATTTCCAGCAGGATTGGTTCACAAATTTCGTTCGCGAGAAACCGAACCACAGGCACCACAACCCCATCACCTGTCAGGTGATATGCTTCATTGTAGTTTTCCGGGAGGACGTATTCGTCGGGCAATCCCATGAGCCGCGCGGTCTCGCGGCTGGAAATCAACCGGGACCGCACTTTGCGGCCCTCAACCACAATGACGAGTTGGCGACTTGATCCGCCAGCCGGCGTTCGCAAGCAACCCGCTATGTTGTCGAAACGCACTTCCGCACGCTGCACTCTGCGGCCCGATTCGTCCCGTCGTGTTCGCTTGTAGGCCGTGCCGATCACTCTTCGTCCTGTACGTTGAGCGGAGCGAACCTTTGCGTGATTCACCTCGCTCATCATGTCGAGAAGTCTTTGCGTTTGCTCCGTGGTGTGCCAGGCAACGCCCTTAGGGTCGTCCTCAAACAGATCGGAGAAACCGATAGAATGTGCTGGCGGAGCCGAGAGTCTCCACCATATCCAGGCTTCTTTCAAATCAGACGGTAATCGACCGAAAGCGGCCTTGAGGGAGCGCGTATGGAAAATGTCGTCTGGTAATTCGCCTGTTAGTGCACTGGGCACGATCACATCATCTTTCACCGCGACAATCAGAAGGCGGGGGCGGGACTGCGGGACAAACAGAGCCGCATTCACGACCAACGGGCCGAAACCGTAACCGCCATCGCGAAGAGCGCGGCAAATCGTTTCAAAGTCTTTGCCGCCGTGCGAGGTAATGGCGCCGCATACGTTTTCAAGGACAATCATGCTCGGCGCTCTGGACTCGCGCGCGAGTTGCAACATAAGCCGCCAGAAGGGCCAGAAGGTGCCTGAACGTTCGCCTTTCAGGCCAGCGCCGCTACCCGCAAGAGACAGGTCCTGGCATGGGAAGGACGCCCAGGCCAGATCGGCGTAGCCGGGCAGGTCACCTGTGGTAACGTCATTTACATCGCCGCAAACCAGATTTTCGCCGCCCCAGTTGCGATGGTAGCTGGCGGCCTTCTTGCGGTCTATGTCATTGGCGAACAGGCAACGCCACCCGCTGCCAAGCCCGGCGCGCGCCATGCCTGCGCCGGAGAAGAATTCATAGAACCCTCCAATGTCGCCATCCATCCCGGTCTGGCGATGACGTTCACGACCTAAGGGGGAGTGAGGCTCGCGCTGCTTGTTCTGTTCGAGGCGGGACATGGGTCTGATACACCTGTCGTGGTATAGGATTCGCCTCCTGCCGGGCTCCTTGCGTCGGCGTCATTAAAAATAAGGTAGATCGCGAGGCCGATCAATCGAAAAACGCCGATGTTGAAAAGTGGGATGGGGTAGGGGCCTGCTTCGTTGAAGTAGCGCAGATGCCCGGCGATTTCCTTTCTGGCCTTACCTACCGCCTTGTAGGCGCGTCGTTAAATCTGGAGTTGCGCCAGAGGCGCTCCACGTGCGCGTTGTCCATCCAACGGCCCTTGCCGTCTATAAGAGATGCGTACGCCGTGCACCTAATATGCCTTTTTGAGTAAAAACCACCCATAAAAAGGATAGAAAATATACCGAAAAGGTATAGAAATTACTCAAAAGGGGGTAAAACGGATTATTTGGGCTCCGGCGAGTTCCGGCGACGCGCTGTTGCCGCGAACGGGGGCGAGGGCTACTTTCGCCCCGGACGAAGGACTGTGGGTTCTGCGTGTTTGTCTTGGATATGGTCTCGTTGGGTTGATTGAGACGGAACAAGGCCGAAACATTACGCCTTAATTTCCGCGAAAATATGTCCAATCAATCCGAATCGCCTTTATTACGCTATCCGCAAATATACCTTGGCGGATTTTTGGCCGAAGCGATGTGTCCGTTTAACTGTGTAGGAGGCTCTAAAGTGGATAAGGAGTTCATCGAGTGGGTGCGGATGACCTGAGGTCAAGGCGCGCTTACAGTTCTCCGATCTCCTCGGACTCGGATATTACGCGTTCTCGCTCGTCGACAAAGGCCTTCTGCACGGTCTTGACAAAATCGATCAGGCGCTTCCTGTGGTTTTGCCACGTCTCCTTATCCAGATGGCAAAACCACTGATTCCGAACGCGGCGCGTCGGAGATAGATTGCGCGGCAGCTCGGACTCGAACGGGATTGCATTCTTCAGCTGCTCGAACAGATCATGGCAAAGATCGACGGTCCCGGGGAGAAGATAATGCGTATTTTTCCGGGACCATCCACCTTAACGGAATGCGAGGTGCGGACATGCGCGTCGTCGGGCAATATGATCGTTCGTTGCAGGTAGGTGATCCCGGTTTTTGTGTAGTACGATTTCACACTGTAGTCCAGCGATTTCCTCACATCCTGCAACAGCTTCGCCACTCCGTACTCGTCGGCCTTGCGATGCATTTCCTGCTCGGCGGCCTTTTGATTCGAGATGCGACCGCCCGATCCGGTCCGCGGATCGTCTGCGGTTTGCACCTGACGGGCCAGCAGCATGGCGTCGCCGTGGGCGTAGCCATGGAACGTAACGATACCGATGTCGACGCCTCGCTCCGCCAGATAGTCGACCATTCGACGGGCATTCGCGTCGGCTCCGAGGCCGACCAGCACCATTTGGACGGGCTTGATAGAGCCTTCCCACTGGCTTGCGTACCATTCGTCGAAGTCCGTGATTTCGTCGATCCCGTTATTGCCAGACTCCTCGACAATGAGGGTTGCGAGTTCCGATTCGGACAGGTCCTCCAGGTAGCTGCCGTAGTCCAGCACCTGCGCCACGGCTTTTCTCGTTAACTTTTCGCGCTTGAGTTCGAAGACCGTCAGCCGACCCTCGTCGTCAATGCCCAGCAGGTCGACATATCCTGTTTCCACCGGAACCTGCCTGCCGACCAGTTGGAGTCTGCGCATCAACATGTTGGGGTTCGCTACCAGAACGTCTTCCAGCATCTCTTCCGTCTCAACACGCTTGGCAAGGTCGAGCTTGGTTCCGGCCCGGGAGTCCCGGTCGATTCCCCAAATTCCGATGTCGGTCATCATGTGAACTTGTTTGAAGGTGTTTCGCAGGTTATTACTCCCGCGTTCGCGATCCTCAGGTGGGCGCCAAAGTAAATCGGCGGGAGTCCATCGGGTAGGAGGCGGGGGAAAATATTAAATATACGCTGTGGGGGGATGCGGGGATTTCATGAGGTAGTTCCCAGAACGAACCGTGCCCGTTCCAGACGCAATATCTCGTAAGGGGTCATGCACTTGATGCCAAGACCAATGCAGGCGTTGGGAATCTTGATCTTGCGGGTCGAAGCCGACGGCACCTCGTGCGTTACGACCGCGTGTCCGCCAGAACGAGCCTGTGCCACGAGGTAGTAGTCGGCAACTTTCAGGAATGTGTCCACAGCCGCAGGTTCATATTGTCCGCGAGTGGTCCAAGCGCTGATCTCAGCCATTGCCGGGAAGACGGAGTCATCCGGCGGCAGGAAGAACCCGTTGCCTCGTTTCGCGGCCCATTCAGACAATTCGTCTCCGAGCGCCTGCAATTCGTCTCCTAACTTCTCGACACTGAAGACACGCCCGGACTTGTTACCGGTCACCAGCCAATCCCAGAAGGCCGGGCAGAAGTCCAAGCCGTAATGCAGGTTCTTGGCGGATATGAAGACGTTGGCATCCAGGAGGTAGGTCATCAGTATATCACTTCCAGATTGCGCCCAAGGTCGTTGAACGTTTTCATCTTCTTCAGGCCCAGCATCCGGAATGCTTCGGTGAACCCGGTGCGGCCCTCAAGGGTGCTTGCCACCATCGCCCGGGCGAAGCGCTTGCTGACGCGCGCACCGAGCGTCAGGTAGAAGTTTCCGCCGCTACTTTTCAGCGATTCCTGCAGCCGTGCGAGTTCCGTGTCGTATTCGGCCCAGAGTTCGTCCTGCGTGAGCAGACCCGCGTCGTAAATTCGCCGGAGGATCACCAGGGTACTGACTTTGAAGCGTCGCGCAAGACGTTGGAGTTCGTCTTGCAGGTTGGCATGATTGTCGAACTCGCCATGCAACTCCGCGAGCGGTGCCAGCAACTCAGCCGCAACCCGGTTACACCAGCGCTCCACTTCCTGAACCGGAGTGGTCCGTGCTTCGACATTCGAGATGCCGGATTCCCCAAGCCACAGGTGCGCAAGTTCGTGGGCGAGGGTAAACATTTGCGCTGCCTTGGTGTCCGCGCCGTTGACGAAGACCAGTGGCGCCAATGGATCGGCCAGCGCGAAGCCGCGAAACTCTTGGGGATCGAGTTTGCGGCGGTTGTTACTACCTACGACGCCACTGACCATGACCAAAACGCCGAGCGTATCCGCCTGTTCGATGAAGCGTCGCAGCGCATCGGTCCAGGTGGAGAGTTGGTGATGTTCCTCAAGATCGAGTCCAAGATGGCGCCGCATGGTTGCGGCGGTCTCGACCACATCGTCTTCGAGACTGGCAGAACCCACAAAGTCCAGCGCCGGCTCATGCATGGATCGTGCGAAGTCGCGGTACCAGTCCTGGCGCTGCTGGCAGAGGTAGACAGTGTCCAGAAGATTCGGACTCGGGTGATCTATGTGAATGTTGGCGACCGTGCGAAAATCCGGAATCGGCAAACGTTCGGCCGGCGGCTCGGCAAGAAAGAAGAACCCCAACGGTGCGTGGGTCGCCTTCGCGAAGGCTTCGAGTTGCTTGAGCGTCGGCTGCACCTCTCCCCGTTCCCACTCGTTGAGTTTGGGGAAACGGCGCGCCAGCGCATCGGTACTGTGACCGGCGCGCTCACGCGCCCAGCAGAGCAGTTTGGGTTGGACAGGGACGCGGTTCATCGGTTTTTGAGCCTCTTCACGTCCTTGAACCGCTTTGCAACCAAAGCAAGTTCCTATGAAGACCTATCTCGTTATGAGAAATGGTCCAAAAAAACCGGACTGTTTTTTCGTGGGTTTACGTGCAGCGCCGCGTCGGGTTATGCCACCTTGGCAAGCGGTTTCCGTTTGTAGAATACGTTGTTGGGCGCTCTTCGTTGAAGTAGCGCAGATGCCCGGCAATTTCCTTTCTGGTCTCGCCTACCGTCTCGTAGGCCCGCCGTTAAATCTGGAGTTGCGCCAGAGGCGCTCCACGTACGCGTTGTCCATCCAACGGCCTTTGCTGTCCAAAGACATACGTACGCCGTGCGCCTAATATGCCTTTTTGAGTAAAAACTACCCATAAAAAGGAGAGAAAATATACCGAAAAGGTATAAAAATTACTCAAAAGGGGATAAAAACAGATTATTGGGCTCCGATGAGCTCCGCCAACGCGCTATCGCCGCGAACGGGGGCGAGGGCTATCTTCGCCCCGGACGAAGGACTGTGGGTGCTGCGTGTTTGGGCGTCACCTTCACCGTTCATGAAATTTATATTGCTTGCCTGAATATCTTAAGGGAATTACCGGGTTAACTTGACGGGTCCTTGATCCAGCCCGTATGTTCCGCCTATGGAATCTGCCTGAACAAATCATACGCTGTTCCAAGGCGACAACCTCGCATTCATGCGAGCAATGAACTCCGAACAGGTAGACCTCATCGCTACCGATCCCCCATTCAATAAGGGACGGGATGTTCACGCCGCACCGGACGGCTCGATGGCCCGGCAATGAGGTTTTATGCGATCAGGTCCGCGTACCGGAGCCGTTTGCCGGTCATGCTCCGGGCAACTTCGGCCATTTGCTCCAGCGTGTCGTAATCGCGCAGGTCGTGGCGACCAACGAAGTCCTGCACGTAGCGATGCAGGTGCTTTTTGCTGAACTTGTGATATACGCCTTTATGCGCCCGCTTCAGCGTGGCCCAGAACGATTCGATCCCGTTCGTGTGCACCATGCCCCGCACGTATTCGCCCACGGAGTGCTTCACGGTGTCGAGGTCGTAGATGTAGCGCAGGCCGGTATACGCCCGGTTGTCGTCGGTGTACAGGGGGGTGCCGAACAGGACATGATCCAGCACGAAATCATGCAGCGTCGCGGCGGTCGTATCTTCGACGACCTCGGCCTTGATCTTGCCGGTCGCCCGATCTTTTGCGCCAACGACCGCCGTCTTGCCTACGACGCCCCTGCCTGCGTGCAGCTTCTTCGACTCGTGCTTGTTCGCTTCTTTGCCGCCGACGAACGTCTCGTCCACCTCTACCGGGCCGCCGAAGAGATTGTCTTCTCCGGCGTCGAACGCCTTGCGAATCCGTTGGAGCAGATGCCACGCGCTGCTCTGGTGAATATCTATGTCCCGTGCAATCTTCGTGCTCGATACGCCTTTAAGGCTCGTCATATGCAGGTAGATGGCGTATACCCACTTGCGCAGCGGAAGCCGGGAGGCTTCCATGACCGTGCCAACCCTGACGCTGAAATACTTCCGGCAATCGGTGCACCAGTAGGGCATAGGCTTTGCAGCCTTCACCTCGCGGGTGCGGGTGCTCTTGCAGCGCGGGCAATGGCGCCCGTCGGGCCAGATGCGGGATTCGAACCACCGCCGGGCCGCTTCCTCGTCGGGAAACATCTCGGCCAACTGCATTACGGATATGCCGTTTCGATGTGTTCTGTGAGCCATGTTTTTGACCTCTCTATATTCGTTCTAACTACCTGTAAATATAGGAACTTACATCGAAAATGTCAAGTTAAACCGGTAATTCCCTTTAAAAACGCTGGAAAAACTGTCCAGTCTTTTCGGACCATTTCTCTCCTAATGGTTGATTGGTTCGGAACAAGGTCGCAACATTACACCTTAAACTCCGCCGAAATCTGTCCAATCAAACCGAACCACCTTTGTGCGTCTTGACATGGGTCTCTTCTGGTTAATTGGGTCGGAACAAGGTCGCAACATTACACCTTAAATTCCGCCGAAATCTGTCCAATCAAACCGAACCACCTCTACCGCCCTGCTATAGCCTGAATATCAGCCCTCCATACCATACAAAGTTGTTAAACGAAACATCCTCTTCATAATTCTTACGGCGGTAAGCTACCGACATGTCCAAGGCTATATACCGACGTATACGTGCTTGCAGTCCGGCCCCAAGTTCAAAGGCAAAACCGTTCTCTGAATTGTCAATATTGGAGTTGCCAAGAGATGGTATATTGATCTCTACTTTTGCCTCCAACCGTTCCATACCTATTTTCGCCGTGCCATATAAAAATGAGTCCCCCGAATTAAGCGGAGACGGCGTAAGGGGCGCCACAACCATGATTCCACCGAGCGCGCCAAGAAAAGAAGTGGTTACATCGGCGGATAATCCTTCTTCCTCTTCCATCTCGTTCTTGCTATACCTAGTCACCGATACAACGGCAGCCATATGGCCGTTTATTCTCCTTGTCGACTGGAGATAAATCCCCGAAGGGAACACTTCATTAACAAACTTCATGCCGGTGTATCCCACTCCTACGGTCCATGACGAGGCCGATTGAGCATGAACGGAAGCTGCGATGCAAAGAAAAAGCGAGAGAAGTATAAGGCGTTTCATAGGTGAAGGGATTTATATACGAAAGTTGCCATATCTTCGGTCATGGCCCGGAGTATGGAAGGCCGTTGTATCAAGAGAAATGGTCCGGAGAAACTGTCCAGTTTTTTCGGACCATTTCTACCTTCGCCTTGGACGAAGGACTATGGGTTCTGCGTGGGTGTCTTGACATGGGTCTCTTCTGGTTGATTGCGTCGGAATAAGGTCGCAATAGTACACCTTAAATTCCGCCGAAATCTGTCCAATCAAACCGAACCACCTCTCACCTCTAAGAATGCTTGAAAAAAAGAGGGGGCATGATAACCCCCTCCTTCTTTAACGTTGTTTTCCGAAAATGCGTGACGTGCTATTTGCCACGCTTTCTTTGTCTGCGCTGTTTGATCTTGCACATGGCATAGTCTGTGGCAAGAACCGAACCGAGGGTAACAAGTGTCCAGTCGTAAGGAAGCTCCATGCCTATTCCCACAAGGTGGACGTAAGTGGCAAGGTGCAGCCTTTGGTCTTGGCGCTCCATCCAACATCCTGCAGGCTCTTCGTAGAACACAGCGGCTAAAGCGGTATCTTGAAGAACAATCGAAGGTCGAATAAACGGGAGCATCTCAACGGAAAGAACTTCAACAAGGCCGATTTTGGCATTTTTTTCGTCGTCAGCCCAAGAGGGCGTCGCCATGACAAGGACTGTCAAAAGGCCCAAGATCGCGTGTTTCATCGTTTCTCCTTGGTCTGGTTGTTCTGTGATTAACAAGCAGCTCTGCACCATATGTAAGTACCTATTCCAACACCCACTCCAAGAATAGCATTTACAGAGCCTGCGGATATTCCGGCTGTAAAGGCTATTGACCAGCACGACATACATCCAAAAGACCCCATCCACACCTTGTTATTGCCGCAGCACGATCCGGCGCTTGGCGGAGGTGTTGTTCCTGTTGATCCGCCTCCGCCTCCGTCAACACCACCACCACCACAGCCAGGAGGCAATTCGCCTTCTATATTTGGGGTACAATCAAGCATTACCTTTGCCACCTGTGCAGAAGCGTCCTTTGGAGGATGCTGTGCAGACAAAATGAGAAAGAGGGAGGCCACAAGAGCGACCACCACTATTCTCGTCTCGTAAATACGCATGAGTTCCACCTCTTTTTGTTAATTTACTTCCGTAATGAACAGCTTAGAGGGATTAAGGTATGGGAATCACAGTAGGCTGTCGATAACTTAAAATATGCTACGGCATATTGTCAATATGTTCAACATACATATACATTGAAACAAAAGGGAATTACCGGGTTAACCTGACATTTTCGATGTAAGTTCCTATATTTACAGATAGTTAAAACGAACATCGAGAGGTCAAAAACATGGCTCACAGAACACATCGAAACGGCATATCCGTAATGCAGTTGGCCGAGATGTTTCCCGACGAGGAAGCGGCCCGACGATGGTTCGAATCCCGCATCTGGCCCGACGGGCGCCATTGCCCGCGCTGCAAGAGCACCTGCACCCGCGAGGTGAAGGCTGCAAAGCCTATGCCCTACTGGTGCACCGATTGCCGGAAGTATTTCAGCGTCAGGGTTGGCACGGTCATGGAAGCCTCCCGGCTTCCCCTGCGCAAGTGGGTATACGCCATCTACCTGCACATGACGAGCCTGAAAGGCGTATCGAGCACGAAGATTGCACGGGACATAGATATTCACCAGAGCAGCGCGTGGCACCTGCTCCAACGGATTCGCAAGGCGTTCGACGCCGGAGAAGACAATCTCTTCGGCGGCCCGGTAGAGGTGGACGAGACGTTCGTCGGCGGCAAAGAAGCGAACAAGCACGAGTCGAAGAAGCTGCACGCAGGCAGGGGCGTCGTCTTTGCGCGCGGTCTACGCAGCGCCGAGCGAAGAGGCTGCTCTCGCGGCGCTCGAGGCTTTCGAGAGACAATGGAGCGAGAAGTACCCGGCTATCGCTCCGCTCTGGAGGAAGGACTGGGAGCGTCTGGCGCCTTTCTTCGACTATGCGCCTGCGATCCGCAAGGTGGTCTACACCACCAATGCGATCGAATCGCTGAACTACAGCCTGCGCAAAATCGTCAAGGGACGGGGCGCTTTCCCCAACGACGACGCCGTGCGCAAACTGCTCTACCTGGGCCTGCGCGAAGCCTCGAAGAAGTGGAAGCGGCCGATCCGGGACTGGAAGGCCGCCCTCAACCAGTTCGTCATACTCTACGGGGACAGAGTCCCCATCGAACAATAATCCCGCTTACACAGTTTAGCGGACACGCCCTTTTTAAGGGAATTACCGGGTTAACTTGACGGGTCCTTGATCCAGCCCGTATGTTCCGCCTATGGAATCTGCCTGAACAAATCATACGCTGTTCCAAGGCGAAAACCTCGCATTCATGCGAGCAATGAACTCCGAACAGGTAGACCTCATCGCTACCGATCCCCCGTTCAATAAGGGACGGGATGTTCACGCCGCACCGGACGGCTCGATGGCCCGGCAATGAGGTTTTATGCGATCAGGTCCGCGTACCGGAGCCGTTTGCCGGTCATGCTCCGGGCAACTTCGGCCATTTGCTCCAGCGTGTCGTAATCGCGCAGGTCGTGGCGACCAACGAAGTCCTGCACGTAGCGATGCAGGTGCTTTTTGCTGAACTTGTGATATACGCCTTTGTGCGCCCGCTTCAGCGTGGCCCAGAACGATTCGATCCCGTTCGTGTGCACCATGCCCCGCACGTATTCGCCCACGGAGTGCTTCACGGTGTCGAGGTCGTAGATGTACCGCAGGCCGGTATACGCCCGGTTGTCGTCGGTGTACAGGGGGGTGCCGAACAGGATATGATCCAGCACGAAATCATGCAGCGTCGCGGCGGTCGTATCTTCGACGACCTCGGCCTTGATCTTGCCGGTCGCCCGATCTTTTGCGCCAACGACTGCCGTCTTGCCTACGACGCCCCTGCCTGCGTGCAGCTTCTTCGACTCGTGCTTGTTCGCTTCTTTGCCGCCGACGAACGTCTCGTCCACCTCTACCGGGCCGCCGAAGAGATTGTCTTCTCCGGCGTCGAATGCCTTGCGAATCCGTTAGAGCAGATGCCACGCGCTGCTCTGGTGAATATCTATGTCCCGTGCAATCTTCGTGCTCGATACGCCTTTAAGGCTCGTCATGTGCAGGTAGATGGCGTATACCCACTTGCGCAGCGGAAGCCGGGAGGCTTCCATGACCGTGCCAACCCTGACGCTGAAATACTTCCGGCAATCGGTGCACCAGTAGGGCATAGGCTTTGCAGCCTTCACCTCGCGGGTGCGGGTGCTCTTGCAGCGCGGGCAATGGCGCCCGTCGGGCCAGATGCGGGATTCGAACCACCGTCGGGCCGCTTCCTCGTCGGGAAACATCTCGGCCAACTGCATTACGGATATGCCGTTTCGATGTGTTCTGTGAGCCATGTTTTTGACCTCTCTATATTCGTTCTAACTATCTGTAAATATAAGAACTTACATTGAAAATGTCAAGTTAAACCGGTAATTCCCTATCTTAATATTATGGGTCGCGACTAGAGGGCCGTTCCCAAAAGCGGCTTAACCCCCTCGGGCTAGTTGTTCCAATCTTCTTAAGGCCAGTGCTGAATCTTCAGATCGGCAGTGGCCTCAAAATCAGTTCTTCGATCTGACTGACGAAGGACTGTGGGTTCTGCGCATGCGTCTTGATATGGGTTTCGTCGGATTGATTGGGTCGGAACAAGGTTGCAACGGTACGCCTTAATTCCCGCCGGAATCTGTTCAATCAGACCGAATTGCCTTATTTCGCTATCCGCAAATATACCTTGGCGGATTTTTGGCCGAAGCGATCCAACAGTTTCTTGGTGTTTTTTCTGACTTGTCCCGCGTTCAAGTTCACATTCACGATCAGCGGCGTTCCTTCTATGTTTCTGTAGTTTATGAATGGCTTGCCGGTTGGGTGAACTGGCTTGGTATTCACGCTGTATACCTTCTTGCTCCATCCTATCGGGACATCTTCGAGGGTGAGCCATTGCTCCGCATAGAGTTTCCTCACAACATCGGTAAGTATTTCGTTCCAATTCTTCAGGGGCCGTTCGCTGCCGTCCCAGAATCGGATGGCAGTTGGGCACGAGGTACCCCCTGGCGGATGGTATTCGGATAATTCTACCCAATCCGCGGATACAGGCCGTGGCATGGGCGGCAGTTCAACATCGTCAGGCGTTGGCGTCGGTCGTGGAGTTTCGCCAACAATCGGTGTGCCGGCTGGTACAGGCTGGCCGGACGCAAGGTTGGGTCGCCAGAGTAGCAGCAGTTTCAGGGCGCTTTCGTGTGCCGGGGCATCGGCGATGGAAACTTCCAATATCCGCCTTTCCTCCAACGCTGCCTGCCGGAAGACATCGTATAACTCCCAATGGTTTCCGTCGGTCAGTCCGGCGTATGTAATGCCAGCCGCATTCGCATAATTGAGCATCTGCATCCGGTGAGAGGTCAGCCCCGCACCAAGTTTCTTGGCTTCTACGGTGGCAGCCGGTCTTCCGTCGGGTCGCAGCAATGCGTAGTCGGCCCAACCTTCCGCCACTCTGTACTCGGGCGTAATAACCCCGGGATCGGATACGTTCCAGCCGAGCGCATGCAGCAGCGGATCAATCAGCGCCATGCGCGTGCGCGTTTCGTTTTCCCGCAACGCGGCGCCATGCGACTGAATGCGTTCCTTCAGCAATTCAACACATTGTACCAAGTCTGCAAGTCCCATGGCCGAATCTTCTATATTTTCGTCGTGCGAGGTCTATTGTAAGGTAAGATATGCTCATTCAATGTCATTTGATGCTGACAGACATGCCTGATTCGATATCAAAAAAAGTATCTTAGGATCGAATGGTTATAATTTCAAACCCCCAATGGCGGAGAGGGTGGGATTCGAACCCACGATACGGGATCGCCGTATACTCCCTTAGCAGGGGAGCGCCTTCAGCCGCTCGGCCACCTCTCCGTTGCGCTTGCGGGACGCATCCCGGCGCGCATTTCGTGTTTGGATCGTGTTTGCATTTCACGACCCCTGCTAACGCCGGAAGGATTGCGAGGTTCGATGCCCCGCGATGCGGATTTTATCCGGTTTCCAGTGCGTTGGCCCCCGAAACGATCTCGATGATCTCCGTGGTGATCGCGGATTGCCGCGCCCGGTTGTACTTCAGTTTCAGGTTGCGCAGGAAGTCTTCCGCATTGGAGGTCGCATTGTCCATGGCCACCATGCGCGCACCCTGTTCCGCCGCATTCGATTCGAGCAGCACGCGCCATACCTGGTAGTGCAGATACCTCGGCAATAACTCGTGCAGGACGGATTCCGCTTCCGGCTCGAAAATGGAATCGGCGGCTGCCTGGCTGCCGCTGCTGTCCGCCTGAGCATCTCCTTCGCCTAGCGTCTCCATGATCGGCGTCAGGAACTGCTTCTTCGGGATCGGCAGAAACGGTTCGACGATCCGGTTCTGGGCGATGGTGTTCCGGAATTCGTTGTAGACGATCTTTACTTCGTCCCAGGTACCGTTCAGATACCCGTCTACGGCCTGATCGACGATCTTCCGGGCCGTTTCCACTTCGATCCGGTCGAAGACGCCGCGAAAATCGCCGACCATCCGGTATCCCCTGCGGGCGAAATGGTCATGCCCTTTCCGGCCCGCGGCAAGCACATGCAGGTTGCCGGCCTTGCGGACCGCTTCGTATGCCGCCATCGCCTGTTCCGCTTTCTTGATAATATTGGCGTTGAAGGCCCCCGCCAGACCGCGATCGGCCGTCACGACGATAAACAGGATACTCTTGTCCTGTTCACGCTTCTGCAGTAACGGGTGCTCCGTGGCGTCGAGTTGTTCCTTGAGCCGGCTGATGACCGCCCCCAGCCGGTATGCATACGGCCGCGTGCTGAATATGCGTTCCTGCGCGCGCCGTAGTTTGGCGGCAGCCACCATCTTCATGGCGCGCGTCACCTGCTGCGTATTGCGGATCGAGTCGATCCTGTTCCGTATGTCCCGAAGATTGGCCATGAATCAGCTCGCGCGCTACGCCCGGAAAAGGTCCGCCATATCGCGCGCGACACTGGAGAGCACTTCCCGGTGTTCGTCCGAAAGCACGCCCGTTTCGCGAATGGCGTCGAGCAGATCCTTGTGCTGTATCTGCAGCTTGCCGATGAATTCGGTTTCCAGTTCGCGCAGGCGGTTCACCGGCACCGCGTCCAGCAGTCCCTGCGTCGCCACGAACACCACCGCCACCTGCTCTTCCACCGGAACAGGGGCGTACTGACCCTGCTTCAGAATCTCTACGAGGCGCTCCCCGCGAAGCAACTGGCGCTGGGTGGCCGGATCCAGGTCGGACCCGAATTTGGAGAAGGCCTGCAATTCGCGGTACTGCGCAAGGTCGATGCGCAGCGTCCCCGCGACCTTTTTCATCGCCTTGATTTGTGCGTTGCCGCCTACGCGGGATACGGAAATCCCGACGTCGATAGCCGGGCGCACCCCCGCATTGAAGAGGTTCGTCTCCAGATAGATCTGGCCGTCCGTGATGGAAATCACGTTCGTCGGAATATAGGCGGAAACGTCCCCGGCCTGCGTCTCGATGACAGGCAGGGCAGTCAGAGAGCCGCCTCCTTTCACCTTTCCTTGCAGCGATTCGGGCACATCGTTCATCAGCACCGCAACCGCCTTCGTTTCGTTGATCTTGGCGGCCCGCTCCAGCAGGCGGCTATGCAGGTAAAACACGTCGCCCGGATACGCCTCGCGCCCCGGCGGACGGCGCAACAGCAACGACAGTTCGCGATAGGCGACGGCCTGCTTGGAAAGATCGTCGTACACCACGAGGGCATGCCGGCCCGTATCCCGGAAATATTCCCCGATGCAGGCCCCGGCATACGGGGCAATGAACTGTACCGGAGCCGGCGACGAAGCTGGTGCACTCACGATGACCGTATAGTCCATGGCGCCGTACTCCTCGAGCGCCCGCATCACGTGGGCCACGGTGGACGCTTTTTGCCCGATAGCCACGTAGACGCAAAAAACCGGCTTGTCGGTTTCCTGAGTTGATTTCTGATTGATGATCGTGTCGATCAATACGGCGGTTTTGCCGGTCTGCCGGTCTCCAATGACGAGTTCCCGTTGTCCCCGTCCGATCGGGATCATCGAATCGATGGCCTTGACGCCCGTCTGGAGCGGCTCGCTCACCGGCTGTCTGTAGATTACGCCCGGGGCTTTCCGCTCCAGCGGCATTTCGAAGGATTCGCCCGCAATGGGCCCGCGCCCGTCTATCGGGTTGCCGAGCGGATCGATCACGCGCCCCAGCATGCCCTCGGAAACGTCGATCGACGCGATGCGTCGGGTCCGGCGCGCCTCGTCGCCCTCCTTGACCGAATCGACATCGCCGAACAGCACGACCCCGATGTTGTCTTCCTCGAGATTGAGCACCATGCCTGTGGTTCCGCTCGCCGGAAACGTGATCAACTCCCCGGCCTGTACATTCGAAAGTCCGTAAAGCCGCGCGATGCCGTCCCCTGTTTGCAGGACAGTCCCGACTTCGTAGACATCGGTTCCTGTTTCCAGACCGCCGAACGCGCTCTTCAGAACCGAGGTAACTTCATCTGGTCGAATTGACGTGGTCATAATGTTTGTATCTTCACTGGTTACGCATGCGCTTGCTCGTCAAGCGATGGCTGGCTGGTTCATCGAGGTATGCACGAGGGTTAATTGGTGGAAAGAGGACGGAGCGTCACCCGGTCGCGGAGCGCTTCCAGCCGGTGGCGCACGCTCCGGTCGTATACCGTGTCTCCGATGCGAACGACCAGTCCTCCGATCAGCCCGGCGTCTTTGCGGACGTTCAGCCGAATCTTCTTGCCGGTCAATTGCTCGAGCGCTTCCGTCAGTGCGGCGCGCTCCTCTTCGCTGAATTCCGAGGCGGCACGGGCTTCGGCTTCCACGATACCGAGGCGTTCGTCATGCAGGCTTTGCCATGCCTGTGCAATCCGGACAAACAGGCTTTCGCGTTGCCTGCCGACAAGCATGTCGAGAAACCGCAGCGTCAGATCGTCCAGGCGCGTTTCGAACAACGCGCGTACGACCGCATGTTTTTTCTCGCGGGCCACGACCGGATTCCGGAAAAGCTGCTCCAGCGCCTCCGACTCCTCCAGAGTCGCCCGGACGAACGCGATATCCGCGTCGACGCGTTCGACCTTCGAGGCGCGCTCGGCTTCCTCGTACAGCGCGCGTGCGTATCTGCGGGCTACGACCATGGGATACTCCGATTAAGTCCGCAAAGCTCAGAGGCTGAGAAGGGTGTGCGGTTTTCGGAAAGGGGCATGAGAAAACTCCGAGGCATTCGGCGCGCCGGTCAATTCCTGGGAAGCTGCTCGATGAAGCGATCGACCATCTTGCGTTGCCGGTCCGCATCAAGCGTCTCTTCGAGGATGTGCTCGGCGGTCTGGATAGCAAGGCCGGCCACTTCATCCCGTAACTCATCCAGCGCACGTTGCTTCTCCCGCTCGATTTCGGCTTGCGCCTGCTCCTGCATCTGCCGGATCCGGGCCCGCGTCTTCTCGAGTTCTTCGCTGCGCACCTGCTCGGCTGCCGCGCGAGCCTCCTGCATGACGCGTCGTGCGCTCTCTTCTGCAGCGCGCCGGGCCTCTTCGTTCTTCTCCCCGGTTTTCCGGGCTTCTTCAAGCGCCCGCTCGGCCTTTTTGATCGACGTGTCAATGGTTTCTTCGCGCTCGCTCAATGCACTCACGATGGGTTTCCACGCGAATCTGCGAAGTATGAACAGTAGCAGCGCGAACACGACGACCTTGTAGAAGATCAGTCCCGCATTCGGTTCGAGAAGACTCTGGGCTAAGATGATATCCATGGCCAAATCGATGGTGGATTATTCCTTGACATCCCAGGTGTATCGTCCGGATGCGCCGCCGGGGCGGCAGCAATCCGGCGCCGGGCGCGACACATCAGGTTTTCAGGGTGAGCAACAGGCAGATGATCATGCCAAAAAGCGCAACCCCTTCGAGGAGTGCCGCAGCAATGATCATGGAAAGACGTATGTGGTCTGCGGCTTCCGGCTGCCGCGCCGAACCTTCCATCGCAGGGCCGGCAAGATGCCCCAGTCCGATACCGGCTCCGATCGCGACAAGACCGGCTCCGATACCGGCGCCCAGGTAAGCTAATGCAGTA
This sequence comes from Rhodothermales bacterium, assembly GCA_951812345.1. Classification (GTDB taxonomy): domain Bacteria; phylum Bacteroidota; class Rhodothermia; order Rhodothermales; family VXPQ01; genus VXPQ01. The sequence continues at coordinate 2,540,512 of OX638295.1, read as the reverse complement.
GGATCCATAGTGATTCTCCGTGAGTTGGGTCAGATGATTCGAAAAAAGAGGTTTGGATGGTGAGATTGTCCGGCAAATCCGTTGCCGCAGTTACCCGGCGAGGACCGGCTGTTCTTCAGCATGCGCTTCGTCTTCGTGATGCTCCTCTACGGCCATGCCGAAGAAAATCGCCGACAGCAGCGTGAACACAAAAGCGTGTATGAACGCCACGGCGATCTTGATGAACGAAATAAACAACGTGAATGCAATGCCGAGAGGGGCAACGAAGGTAGCTATAAGGCTGCCGAACAGCACGTTGATCGTGAAGATGATGCCGATCAGGCTCAGGATGAGCAGGGAACCGGACATCATGTTGGCAAAAAGTCGCAGCGCCAGCGCAAAATGCTTGGCAATCAGACTGACGAGTTCAATAGGCGCCAGCAGGCACTTGACCGGCAGGGGTACGCCTGGAGCCCAAAACATGTGCCGCCAGTAGGCTCGGGTTCCGCGCCGCTGTCCTACCACGAATGAGAAAACGGCCAGCGTAAGCGTAACCGAAATGTTGGATGTCGCTGCGCTCGCATAGGGCACGAGGCCCATCAGGTTACAGAACAGGATGAAGGTGAACGCCGTAAGCAAGAACGGTACGAATTGCTCGTATTTGGGTCCAATGCATGGCCTCGCAATCTCATCGCGTACATAGACGATGAGTCCTTCGAACATATTCTGGAAGATGCCCCTCGGTGCGGAAACGCGGTCTTCATGGCGGCGATAGCGCCGTGCAAGCGTGAGGAAGATGGCGAGCGTGATCAGGGCGGCGAGGAGGCCGAACACAAGATGGCGTGTGATGGACAGGTCCAGCACCATGGTTCCCAGGACAGGCTTCGGTTTGACGTATAGGTGCTCGTGGTGCTCGATGGCGGCGTGGAGGGCCTCGCCGTGCAATACTTCCGCATGTCCGTCTTCTTCATGCTCGATCTCGTACCGTTCCGACAGCAGCGCGGAGCGGGTGGAGGAAAACACATCTACCCCCCAGGGGTCTTTTCGCAGGAAAATGCGCGGTAGTTCGACGGTGCCGAACGGGGCAAAATCGAGATATACGCCGTCTGCGGTGTGGGCAACGGCATCCAGTTCTCCTCCCTCGTCGGCAGCATACGCCGGACGGGATATAAGGAGCGCAAAAAACGCGCATCCCGCCAGAAAAAGCAGGATAACCCGGCAGTAGCGTATGTTTGCGTGCAACGCCATCATGTGGTGTAATGAGTAAGGCATTTTTCGCAGTGCGGAACTACGATGTCGGGGGTTTCTTCCTGTGGAAAAACCGGATTTCGGTCACGAGTCCTGCGATAAACGTCACAAAAAAACCTCCCAGCAAGCCTGTCGGAGCCACGGGCAGCCATCGCAAGGCAATAACCAGCAGGCCCAGAGTCACAACGACGCGGACCAGCATGGCGCCTATGACGACAGCCATTGGATTGCGGGTGCTTTGCAGTGCGATCCGATTCGATAAAAAGCTTATCAGCACGTACGACACGCCCAGCAAGCATCCAAGTCCGATACCGAGTCCCAACCCTTCCGTTTCCATTTGGCGCCGGAACGTTTTTCCCGAGAGCGCGGGAAAAACCCGACCAGGAAATATACCCTTTGCTAAAACGCCTAAATGTACAGGAAAAAGGGCTTGGAAAAAAAGCCAATATGCAATGAATTCAGAACCGCCTCTTCAGGCATGCGGCGTACGCTTCTTCCCGCTCTTTCCCCTCTTTCCCCGGGATTCGCTTTTTCTTACCCCCCGCACCAGTTGTATGCACATCGAAAGCATACCGACACATAACCCTGCAAGCACGAGCCATGGCGTCGTGTCGAGCCATCGGTCAAGCAGGAGGCCGATGATAATCCAGATTACCATGGTCAGCGCCGGCTCCAGCGCCAGAGAGAGATGCGACCCGGCCTCTCTGAAATCGCTGCGGGGATCGCCGGAATCGTCGCCGTTCGAAGCAGGCATGGACGGTTTCCGGACAGGTTATTCGTGACCGGGCTCAGGGTTGTCGGTTCCTTCCGGCGACGCCGGAATTTCGCTGGTGTCAATGATCTGGTCTCCCGTACGGCATTCTCCATTGAATATGGCGCCTTCTTCCACCATAAGGCGGCCGAGCTGGATATTGGCGTCCACGATAGCCGTTCTCTTCAACAGGAGGCTGCCGGACACGTTGATTACGCCCTTGATGCGTCCGGCGATATCGAGCGAGGCCCCCTTGACGTTGCCTTCGATGTAGCCGCTTTCAGGGACAACCAGTTTACCAGCGGTTTCCACAGATCCTTTGACGCATCCGCTGATGCGCATGTCACTGGACGATATGAGTGTGCCTTCGAAGGTTGTTCCTTCGCTGATGATGCTCACTTTTGGAGGAGCGCTGCCGTTTGACTGCCTGGCCATAGTAGTATGTCTCTAAGTATGTCCCTTTGGTTACGACCTGATTTTCCGGCGCATGATGCGCTGGGCATTGTGGCCGTCGCACAACCCCGCACGGGAGCGAGTCGCCTCCATGGTCTATATACCCACAAGATATGCACTGGGATCTTGTGCCAGACCATTATGCCAGAGTTCAAAATGTAAATGGGGCCCCGTCGTGAATTCGCCGGAATTTCCGCTTACCGCGATGTTGTCCCGGGCCTGTACGCGATCCCCCGTACGCTTGTAAAGCAGCCGGTTGTGTTTGTAGACCGAAAGATAGCCGTCCGAATGCTGGATAGCGATCGTGAAGCCTCCTTCCTGTGTCCAGTCCGCCATCACCACATATCCGTCTCCGATCGACCGTACGTCCGTCCCCTCTTCCACGGCAATGTCTACTCCGTAATGCCCCGTTCTTGCATTGAAACTGCGCGTTACGAAGCCATCCACAGGAGTTAATGTCGGCAATACGATGCTGGGAAACCGGACAGGGACTCTGTTAACCGCGCGTGCCGGGGCGCCGTTGGTTCCTGCAAGCAGGTCTATCGTGATCGCCGGCTGTTGATGATCGGTCCAGTTCGATGGTAACTCGCCGGGGGCCGGAGCAACATAATTTGCCGCCGGCAAAGAAGTTTCCGACGCTATGGGATCCGCCTCGTCCAGATCGATCTGCCCGAGAAAAACCTGTCGGAGTTGCGCCATATACTGTTCCTGCGCCGCAAGGGAGTCCTGTAATGCATTGAGGCGCAGTGCGTTCAACCTGGCGCTCTGGCGTACTTCCCCCGATTCGTACTCCGGAAGTATCCTTTGCAGGGGAGGCAGCAGAAACAACAGAGTGATCGCGACTGCAACAAGAGCGAGTGTGCTTCCGACCAGCACCAGCAATACATGGCGGGGAACGATCCGGTATTGCCGGGCCGGCTTTCCGGTGCCTTCACGTATCACCACAAAGGTCGATACCCCCTTGCCCCTTCTGAAAAATTCTTGCAGAAACGAAAACATTACCGAAATGCCCTCCTCCGGCGTTATGAGGTCGAAAGTATGGAACCCGATGGACAATCAGGACTTATAACGCTCCCTTTACAAACATTATTCAGGGTTTGCCGCGTCACTCCCCGTTCGGCAGATACCTGGTCGGCAGATACGTTGCCGAACGAAATCCAAACAGTACGAAACCAACATGCCCCAACACAAGTCAGCAGCAAAGCGGGTCCGTCAGGATAGCGAACGCCGTGAACGCAATCGGGTTCACCGCGGCGCCATGCGGACCATGATACGCAAACTGCGCGGAACCACCGACAAAGAGGAAGGGCAAGCCCTGCTTTCTCAGGTCAAACATACGCTGGACCGGCTCGCCTCGAAGGGCATTATCCATAAAAACAAGGCTGCCAATTCCAAGAGCAACCTGGAAAAGTACGTCAACGGGCTCGAATAGGCGGGCAGACGCTGGTGTTGCTCTGTTTTTTTCTGGAAACAACTTGTTTTCGGGCGTCATGTGTTTCCCTGCGAAAATTGCGCATTTTCGCAATTCGTTTCGTACATTATCCGCGAACTATCCCAACCTTACTCCGCCATGCTTTCGACTACTATGCCTGTTTCGTGGCAGAACACCTGCTCCGCCTTACTCGTCGGAGTGTTTTCACTTCTTCTCGTACCGGATACGCACGCGCAGATCCTGCGGGCGGACGGCACCTTTTTTGTGAAGCCTCGTATCGGCCTGGCGTGGCACCTTGGCGACACCGAAAAGTCCCCTTTCAATTTCAATCTGGACAGTTGGGATTCTGAATGTTGCGGCACGCCGTATTCGGGCGGGATCGAATTCGGATGGCAGTTTGACCAGAATAGCAGCTTGGCTCTGGCGCTCCAGCGTACCAATCACCCGCTTTCGCTTGTGTATACTCCGGAAGCTCCTGTGAATGGTAGTGACGTCACCGGCGGCGGGTACACCAGTTTTCAGGCGCTGTACCGCTATGGCGGATCGTCGCGCATCGCGCCGTTCCTGACGGCCGGAGCGCACGTCACGAGCGGAAGCGTGGCGAGCACCACGTACGGCCCGGCATTGGGTTTCGGCGTCGATGTGGTTGTCAGTGATCGCGCGTCGATTGTCATCGAAAACATTTCCAACGTGGCGTTCCCGGATGACGGGTTTGACAATACGGACGGAGGGAGTGACGGCTTTCTTTCCTTCGAGGTAGTGAGTTCGCTTTCTGTAGGGGTCAGGATCAGCCTTGAAGATGCATTCACGCCGGTCGAGATTCTGGGATCGACCTGCCCGAGTGTTCTCGGCGCCAACGAAACAGGTTCCTTTACCGTCGATACGAATCCCGAGGCCACGCAGCCCGTGAATATAAATTGGGATTTTGGGGACGGCGGCATGGCTACCGGCATGGCCGCTACACATAGTTTCGCATCCGGCGGCATGTACGATGTGACGGTTAGTGTCGACAATGGCCGCGAAGCGGTGTCGGCCATGTGTTCCGTTCAGGTCGTAGAAGCCCCGACCATCGTAGCCATAGACGCAAGCGATACGCATTTCGAAGTGTGCCAGCCTCAGGAGGTTGCATTCGCAGTTCGTGTGGAGAGCGATGGATCCACCACGTATAGCTGGGACTTCGGTGACGGAAGCACGGGTATGGGTGCGGAAGCCTCACACACGTATACCGAGGGCGGTACCTACACTGTGACGGTGACGGTAGAAAACGAAGGCGGCAGTGATACGGAGTCGATTACGGTGACAGCGCTGCCGTGTCTCGCTGCCATCTGCTACGACATCACGGAGATGAATGCGGCCTATTTCGACCGGAATTCAAGCATGTTGACCGAGGAAGGGAGTGCGGCGCTTGCAGAAAACGCCGATATCCTGGGACAGTGCCCCAATCTCTGTGGAGAGATTGTCGGCTACGCCGCTCCGGGTGAGCGCGATGCACAGCAACTTTCAGAGGAGCGTGCCCGCATCGTCGAGCAGTTCTACACCGAAAACGGTTTGGCCGCAAGTCGCTTCCAGACAGAAGGCCGCGGCCTGTTGCCGGGCACGACCAAGAAGGAGGGGGCGCAGCAAGCGCGCCGCGTGGACACAATACCTGGTACGTGCGCCGGTTATTACGACGAGTAACCAGTACGCCGGACGCGAATTAGCTGCCGGAAAAGCGGGTCCGCCGATCAGGCGGGCCCGCTTTTTTTATGATATCGCCTGCCTCGTCCACGTATCTGACACCTGTTCGTTTCTGTTTCCTGCATGATGTCGCCTGGGCACCATACCAACCCCGAAGCGCTCAGTCGTGCGCTCAAGGCGCATGCTCTCGATCTGGGGTTCGATGCTTGCGGTATTGCAAAAGCCGAACGACTGGATGAGGAGTCGGAGCGGCTGGAGCAATGGCTTCTCGGGGGACGCCATGCCGGTATGGAATGGATGACGAATCATTTCGAGAAACGCATCGATCCGCGCCGCCTGGTAGAGGGCGCGCGCAGCGTGGTTTCCGTACTCCATAATTACTACTATCCGGTGGATCCGCCCGCGCGCAAAACCGCCGGTAAAATCAGCCGGTATGCCTGGGGGGAAGATTATCACCGTGTCATGAAGGACAATCTGTATGAGCTTTTCGAATGGCTCGGCAGGGAGGCGGGGGGTATCGAAGGGCGCGCTTTTGTCGATTCTGCGCCGGTGCTCGAAAAAGCCTGGGCGCAGCGCAGCGGACTGGGTTGGATAGGGAAGCACACCAATCTCATCAACCGGTCTCTCGGATCCTGGTTTTTCATCGGGGAGATCATCGTAGACACTCCTTTGGCTTACGACAGCCCGGCGGAAGATTTTTGCGGCTCGTGCACGCGATGCATCGATGCCTGTCCCACGGACGCTATCTATCGTCCGTATGCCGTGGATTCCAACCGGTGTATCTCCTACTGGACCATCGAACATCGCGGGGACGATGTTCCGGCGTCGCTTCAACCCGGATTCGAAAACTGGATATTCGGATGCGATATATGCCAGGAAGTGTGTCCCTGGAACAAGTTCAAAAAGCCCTCGCGCGAGGAGCGCTATGCGCCTCGTCCGGGCGTTACCGATACGGAACTGGTTGCATGGGAGGAAATCGACCTCGAAGAATTTCGGAGGCGTTTCAGAAGGAGTCCCGTCCGGCGCAGCAAGTTCGACGGTTTCAAGAGAAATGTGCGCATTGCCCGCCGGAATGAGCACCACAGCGCCGGGTGATGGGCGCTTTTATGCGGCAGGGTCTTCGCCCTGATTTTCCTGCCCTTCGCTTTCGTCCTGTCCCGATTCCGGTCGGAGCAAGGGAAACAGAATGACGTCCCGGATCGATTCCTGTCCCGTCATCAGCATGGCGAGGCGATCGATGCCCACGCCCAGGCCGGCCGCAGGAGGCATGCCATACTCCATCGCGCGGAGGTAGTCCTCGTCGATCTGCATGGCTTCCTCGTCGCCTCCGGCGCGTAACCGGGCCTGATCCTCGAAGCGGTTGCGCTGGTCGACCGGATCGTTGAGCTCACTGAATGCATTGCACATCTCTTTTGCATTGCAGATGAGTTCGAACCGCTCCACAAGCCCTTCCTCGCTGCGATGGCGTTTCGCCAGCGGGCTCAGCGCAAGGGGATAATCGGTGATAAAGGTAGGTTGGATAAGGTGTGGCTCTACCTTCTCGCCGAAAATATGGTCAATGAGTTTGCCCGTCCCCATGCTTTCATCCACTTCGAGGCCGAGTTCCCGGGCAATATCCGCTATTTCCTGTGCGTTTTTGTCTCGCAGCTGATGCCCGGTATGCTTTGCAATGGCTTCGAAGAGCGGCAGGCGTTTCCAGGGCCGGCGGAAGGAGATCGTATGCTCGCCGGATTGCACATACGGGGCGCCGAGCAATTCCATCGCAATGTGCTCGATCATTTCTTCAACGAGTTCCATCATCCACCGGTAATCCTTGTAGGAGACATACAGCTCCATCATGGTGAATTCCGGATTATGAAAGCGGCTGAATCCCTCGTTGCGAAAATCTTTTGAAATCTCGTAGACGCCCGTAAATCCGCCGACCAGAAGCCGCTTCAGATACAGCTCGTCCGCAATGCGGAGATAGAGCGGCATGTCGAGCGCATTGTGGTGGGTAGTGAACGGCCTGGCGCTCGCCCCTCCGTATATGGGTTGGAGCACAGGCGTTTCCACCTCTATATACCCCCGATCGTCCAGAAAGCGGCGCATGATGGAAATAAGGCGCGCCCGCTGGCGAAAAACGTTCCGCACATCCGGATTGACCACCAGATCGACATACCGCTGGCGGTATCGGAATTCCTTATTCGTGACCTCGTTATGTACGCCTTCGTCGGTTTCCTTGACCACCGGAAGGGGGCGGAGCGACTTCGACAGAATCCTGAATTCCTCGGCATGCACGCTGATCTCGCCCATGCGCGTCCGGAAAGCAAATCCCCTGACGCCGACAATATCCCCGATATCGAGCAGCCGCCGGATGACGTCCCGATAATATCCCTCCGGAAGATCGTCGCGGCGCACATAGACCTGAATGGAGCCGGCCTCGTCCTGCACATCGAGGAAAGCGGCCTTGCCCATGACACGGAGCGACATGATGCGGCCGGCGATGGCTACATCGTACTGATCCCGAGGGGGGCGGTCTTCACCGGGTTGATGCAGGTTGTCGTCGAACGTCTCGACGATATGCGCTGTCTCGTGGGTGACATCCCACGCATACGGATACGGATCGATACCCGCTTCGCAAAGCGCATGCAGTTCTTCGCGGCGGCGCTGTTGCTGCTCGTTAAGCGTTTCCGACATGTGCTCGTCAGGCTACCGGCCGCAATGTCGGCAGGAAAGACATGTTTTTTCTACGAAAAAGGTATGGTGGGCCCTACTGGATTTGAACCAGTGACCTCTCGCGTGTGAGGCGAGCGCTCTGAACCCCTGAGCTAAGGGCCCATACAAAGTATTGCGTTGCACGCAAGGAAGGGCATCCCGTTCCGAAATCACTATCAGCGTATCCTGTCAGGGATGTACCACTTCGGCAACCATGGAGCCAACGTGCGTTGCCCGGGTCCGAAGTTCGCGCTCGATGCCGGCGGTTACGATGGATCGCGCGTGGTGGCGGCGCGGAGAATGGGGCAGGGGGTGAATTACAGACGAGTATGAAGGTCGATGCATCGCTTCGCCTGGGTAGGGGACGGACGGGGCATCCTGCACATGGCGGGATACCGTCATGGCGGAAGCAGGCATTCGACCGTTTTCGGATTGCACCCCTGATGCGCCCAGGACAAGCCCCAGCATTAATATCACGGTCACGGCGTAGGACGATGCTACGGTTCCCTTCGCTGCGTCCCCGGAAACGACAGGGGAAGAAATACCGGAGCGGGACATGTCGCCGGGGATGCAATTGCGCAGCCGATCGTGCAAATCGCTCGGCGCCCGGCAACGACAAGCGTAACGGCACAAAAGCCGTCGCGTGCGCCGGAGGCGCTCGATATGCTCCTCCATGCCCGGATTGGCGCGCACATACTCCTCGAACACATTGCGGACAAGAGGATCCATAGTTCCATCTACGTATTCGCAGAGAAACTCGTCCTCGAGGTTTGAGGCATCGTAAGGCTTCGAATCGCTGTACCCGTTAGGCATAGGCAAACTAATCCGATTCCGACTGCGGGTGGAAAACTTGCGGAAGAAGGATACTTGCTCCCGGATAGACTATACCGGTCACAGGGCTATGTGACGCATAAGGCTGCTCCCGGATCCGAAAAAAGCGTTCTATCGCACCTTACGCCGTATCCCGGCCTTATTTGCGCAAGCACTGCAAGGCGAAGTTACTCCTCCTGTACGAAGTAAATATCCTTCAGGAGTATCTGAAGTTTCGTTCTGCCGCGATTAATTCGACTTTTCACGGTTCCCATGGGCAACCCCGTGATCTCCGCAATTTCCTCGTACGACAGTTGTTGCACGTCCCGCAGCACGACTACCTCGCGAAACTCCTCCGGAATTTTCGCCAGGGCATCCTGGATGTAGAAATCCTGTATCGAGCTTTCCGTGTCTTTATCCGGAGAAAAGGTTTCGTCCGGCACTTCCATCTCGTACTCTTCATCGTTCTTGTTGACCGACTGGAGCGAGGATATCCGACGCCGCTTGCGCTTACGGTATTCCGACCGCGCCAGATTCCCGGCAATCGTGTAGAGCCATGTCGAGAACCGGGCGATCCGGCGGTACGAGTGCCTGTTGCGATAGACCCGCAGGAATGTTTCCTGAAGAAGGTCTTCACACTCTTTCATGTCTCCGAGGAACCGGTAGATATAATTGGTAAGCGGATCTTTGTACCGACTTACCAGGATATCGAACGCCTCTACGGTTCCTTCCTGAAACTGCGACATCAGGTCCTCGTCGCTCATCGGACTGAGCGCATCCAGATACCGCGTATTGGGATTCGTGTTCATCCGGGCCGTGTTGCGGCGCTTTATGACATGAGAGTTTTGCATAGCGTACCTCCCTGGGTGTATGCTTACGTCTGTCGCACAGAATCGGGAACGTATGGTCCCCTGTTCTTATTGTGCGACGAACGGGGCAATGTAGTCATGCAGGCGGCGATAGTATTTTGCGAAGCATCAATGTCATTACCAGACGTTCGCTCCGTGCAGCTCCTCCCTTCAGTTCGTAATCCGCCGCCAGCAATACGGAGAACGTATTCCGGATCGCTGGCGCCTTGTATCGGCGGAGGCTTGTCAGGTATTCCTTGACAAAGAATGGCGATACGCCAATATGGCGTGCCATTTCCTTGTTCGACATGGACGATTTGCAGGCGCTGAGTTTCCAAAGCTTCGTGAAATAAGCATTCAGGACGGCAATGATCATGAGTGCTTCCCCGCGTACATTCGATGCACGCTGCAACATTCGTTCCACAATGTGAAACGCATCCCTGCCGCGCTGCTCGCCTATCGCTTTCTGTAGTTCGAAGACATTGAAACCCCGGCTATGTCCACTCGCGCGAACAATATCGTCCGCTGTAATGGTCTCTCGTCCGGCAGTATAGGTTTCAAGTTTTTCCATCTCGCGGACAACCGTCCCGAGATCGGTTCCTGCATAGTCGGCCAGCATGTGTATGGCCTCCTGCGTCATATCGTATCCTTGCTTTGCCGCACGTTGCTTGATCCAGCCGGGCATCTGATTGCTGTAGAGCGGTTTGCTTTCCATCGCAACGGCGTGTTCCCGAAGGGCCCGGTAAGGGTGCCTTGAGCGGTCCGGCTTCGAGCCGCATACAAGCACGACCACCGCCGACGGATTCGGCCGCTGCGCATACTCTTTGAAGAGACGATTGTCCTTCAGTTTTTCAAAGTCGCGCACAATCACGACACGCCGCTCGCTCATTACAGGGTAGGACGCACATAACGCCAGCACATGCTGTGCATCCGTATCGGGGCCGTACACGATATCGAGATTGAAATCCCGTTCGTGCGGGGCGAGCGCATGCGCCAGCAGCACATCCTGCAATTCGTCGGTAAGAAACCGTTCATCGCCGTAGAAAAAATAGAGCGGCTTGAAATTGCCCTGTCGGAATGCCGAGGCGATGTCTTCGTATGTCTTTTCGCGTGCGGCCATGTTCACCTGGAGCGGTACAAGGATTATTCAACGAAAATGGCTGGCAAGGTACGGATTCTCGTCTTTGCTCCTGCCCTTGGATATATTAAACGAAATTTTTCCGCAATCGTTACAGTGAGCGCTCATTTTTTTAGGGACCGCAATCCGCCGCATTATTTGGGAATATCTTCCTTGCGCGACGTGAGCCTGCTTTCGTGAAGCCGGGTCGCTGCCCTGCGCAAAAGATCGACATCGTGCCGGATGACATGGTGAGCCAGACCAAACACGTCCGTAGCCGCGCCATTGATCGTAACAGAGCCTTGCCACGCATGCACATCGAGTTTGGCAAATAATGCGGTCAACCCCGAACGGGCAACGCTGATCTGATCAAGCACGGCCTCTATCCCCGTGCATTCCGGCGCTGCGTCGTCAAGCACCTCTTTTGCTTCGGGTACGTCGAGGGAAACATGCTCCCCTTCCGCCAGACGAGCAACGGCCGGGGAATATACCTGTTCGTCAAAAAGGTACAGCGACACATACATTTCCCGGAAGGAGAGGTCGCTTGCTATCGGACGCCCCTCCATAACGCTTTCCGGAATGCGTCCGACGTGCTTTCGAAGCACTGTTGTTTCGTCGATCAGATACGCCAGTTGATCCAGTAATGCCTGGCGTACCCCGGCAGTTCGGGGAACGTCGGAGGCGTCGGTCATTCCGTATCGCGAGCCGGTTCGGCCGGAGTCTCTGCGTCGCTGCGTATCTCCTCGGCCAGCGACGCAAGAAAAGAACGGTCTTTGAGACTATGCACGTTGTTTTCCCGTTGGAAATCCCACTGTTCTCCAAACTGCCGGTCCTTGTAGGCTTCGAGCCAATCGAACCGATCCTTGAGACGCTCTGCAGGCATAAGCAGTCGTTCCAGACCGAATACCGCTTCGTCGCGACTCTGGAATGTCAGATCGTATTCTTTCGACATGACGATCGCTTCTTCCGGGCAAACCTCTTCGCAATACCCGCAGTAGATGCACCGAAGCATATTGATTTCAAACCACTCCGGTTCACGCTCCTTGGCTCCCTCCATCTCGCGCGATTGCATGGCAATAGCCATCGGGGGACAAGCCCGTGCACACAGGTTGCAGGAAACACAACGGGGGCGCCCCTCTTCCTCGACAAGGACCGGGCGGCCCCGATAACTGTCGGGGGGATACCATTGCTCTTCCGGGTACTGGAGGGTATAGCTTGGCTGTTGCATCTTGCGGAAGCTGTACCCAAGCCCCTTGAACACTTCCGGGAGGTACAGGCGCTCCCAGAAATTGAGCGTGCGCTCGTTCTTCTTTTTCGGACGTGCCGGCTTGCCAGGCATGACGGACTCGGATGAAGCGAAAAAAACAGCAAAGAGAAGATACGCCCTGACGACGGATATCGCGAGGTTTTGCCAGAGAAGATCGCGAAAATACGACAAGCGCTTGCAGAAAAAGCCGCAGCGTGCAGAAAGCGCTTCGGGCAACGTGGTTCCGGAAGGCGCTGCCGGAAGCGAAGTTACGCGCGCTCCCGCGACTTGGCGCGAAACACAAGGGTAAGTGGGACCCCGCTGAAAGCGAACGCCTTGCGGAGTTCGTTTTCGAGATATCGCCGGTACGACTCGTGTACACCTTGCGGATAATTGCAGAAAAAGGCGAATACAGGGGGATTCGACGCCACCTGCGATGCATACTTTATCCGCACGAACTGGTTACGCCATGTCGGAGGATGATGCCTGCCGATGGCTTTTTGCATCACCTCGTTTACTTCATGGGTCGGAATGCGCAGGCGCAGCCGTTCATGAACGGCGATGGCCGAACTGAGCACGGTGTGCACCCGTTGCCGGGTGAGTGCGGAGATGAACAATATGGGTACGTAGTCCAGCATCGGAAGCCGCTTGCGAATTCCGCGCCGCCAATCCCGGGCCGTATTGGTTTCTTTCTCGACCAGATCCCATTTGTTTACGGCAATAACGAGCCCTTTTCTGAGTTCTTCCGCCTGCTTCAGAATGCGAATATCCTGCATCTGAAGTCCATCGGCGGCATCCACCAGAAGCACGGCGACATCGCACGCCGCCAGGGCTCGACGGGTCCGCAGCGTGGCGTAAAATTCTACGTTCCCGGCCACCCTTGCCCGCTTGCGCAGCCCGGCCGTATCGACCAGCATGATTTCCCGGTCTTCGAACTCGATCACCGAATGGATGGCGTCCCGGGTCGTGCCGGGAATTTCCGTGACGATGGATCGGGGGAATCCAAGAATAGCGTTCGCCAGCGAGGATTTACCGGCATTCGGTTTCCCGACCAGCGCCACGCGAATGCGGGCATCCTCAGTAGGGGCGTCCGGGGCATCCGGCAGCACAGTGGTCAGGTCGTCAAGCATCTCTCCGGTGCCTGTCCCGTTGATAGCGCTCACGGGATACACCTCCCCGAGCCCGAGTCCATAGAACACGCCGGCCTGCCAGCGCCGCTGGTCATTGTCCGACTTATTGGCAACCACCAGGACGGGCTTATCGGTCCGGCGGAGCACCGCGCTCAACTCCTCGTCGAGGTCTGTGATACCGGTCATGACATCCACCACGAAAAGAATGGCGTCGGCCTCGTCGATAGCGATATGCACCTGCTCGCGGATGGCCTCTGCAAACACCTCGGCGGTAGCCGGTACGAATCCCCCCGTATCCACGGCGTCGAACGTATGCCCCGCCCATTCGACCGTGCCGTATACCCGGTCGCGCGTGACCCCGGGTTCGTCATGCACGATGGTTTGCCGCGCCTCCACCAGGCGATTGAAGAGAGTTGACTTGCCCACATTCGGGCGGCCAACGACAGCTACCAGCCTCATGGGGTGCTTCCCTCACAGCTATTTTTAAGGATACCTGCCATTTACAACCACCACCACAGACCCAAACCGCCCACAAGGAAGCAATACCAGGCGAACCAGGCCAGATTCCCTCGCTGCACGAAATGAATTACCGTCCTGATTGCCCATACGCCGGACGCATACGCAACGAGTGTACCCAAAAGGATCGGGAGCAAATTCGTTATGTCTCCGGCCTGTGCGATACGTATTGCCTCGATGCCTGTTGCGCCTGTAATGACCGGCACCGACATCAGAAACGAAAAGGCGACAGCCTGCGCGGGCCGTACGTTCTGGTACAGCGCGGCACAAATCGTTGCCCCCGAACGGGAAATACCGGGGATCATCGCCAGTCCCTGCGCCACTCCTGTCACGAGTGCTTTCCATTCAGATATATTTCCTTCGGGGCGAGGGCGGATTCTGGTGAGCAGTAATAGAGCGCCTGTAACGAGGAGCATACCGGCCGTGATATGCGGCGCGGAAAAAGCGGCTTCCAGAGGTTCCCTGAAAAGTATATACAGCACCCCGCCGGGGATCATGGACAGGAGGATGAAGATCGCAAATCGAAAATCCCCGTTGCCGCGGTACTGTCCGACGATCCGGCCGGGTCGATGTACCCCCTCCCACACGCCGCGTACTATTTCAAGGATACGGACGCGGTATACCGTGGCGATGCTCAGGACCGTGCCGAAATGCACGAACACTTCGAAAGTAATGCTGTCGATCTCCAGTCCAAGCAGGTGCTGGACGAGGACAAGATGTCCCGAAGAAGAAACAGGGAGAAATTCCGTTATTCCCTGAATGAGACCGAGAAGCGCTGCTTCCCACCAGGTCATGATCTAAGGGGTGTACAGGGTCAGGACAAATGCTTGTTTCGGAGCGTGCAAAGTACGCATTGCGACCCGGCATAGGAAACGCCCGGATGTTGCAGGGACCTGCGGAAAATAATGCGGTCGGTGTTTTGCACGGGGCCGGTTTACGAAGCGTTGCCCGGAAGGCCGGGTTCTACAAGGACCACCGTTTCGCGTTCCACCGTTACGGCGCCGGGTGGCGCTCCTTTCGCTTTGCGTACGTACTTGCGTTCGGTGACCATCACCGGCACAAGATTGCTGCCACGGGCTTTGCTGAACCAGGCGGCGATAGAAGCTGCTTGCTGGACAATAGCGTTTCCGGGGACCGCATTGCGGTGGGGCAGACGGAGCACGGCGTGTACGCCCGATACGCCGCGGGCATGCATCCAGAGGTCGTGTTTTTGCGCGTGACGGAACGTCAGTTCGTCATTCTGACGGGCATTGCGGCCTACCCAGACTTCATATCCTTCCGGCAGACGAAATACCCGAAAGGGTATACGTTTGTTTTCCTGTTCCGAATCCGGCAGGAAGCGGGCCAACCGGTCAGCCTGTTCCTTGCGGAAGCTGCGCAGGGCCCGCAGGCTTGCTGTTGCACGTAGCGCATCCAGCAGGCTCTGGACTTCCTGTACGGCTTTTTCCGTCTCCGCCATGCGGTTTTCGGCGGTTTCGCGCGCAACGCGCGTACGCCGCGCCCGATCATAAAAGACCTGTGCGTTTTCTATAGCCGTGAGAGCAGGATCAAGGGGTACGGTGATCCTTTTTCCTTCCGCAAACAGGTTTTCGAGGGATGCTTCCTCAGCGCCTCGAGGAATATTGTGCGCCTGTGCCGTCAGCAGATGCCCCCAGGTCTCGTAACGAGCCGCGCGGCTTTTCCGGGACAACTCTTCCTTCATGCGTTGTACACGCCGGTCGTACTGCTTCGCTGCGTGTTCGAGCGCCTTGCCTAAGGGGTCGAACAGTTCCCTGAATCGCTGGTGCGCCAGGGATCGGCGCACGCCTTCCCGGACGGCCTTACTGACCGTGTCGAACGTTTCTTCCTGGAGATTGCGAGCGTGTTCGAGGGCAATGAGCGAGAAAAGCGGAGCGCCTTTTTCACCCCGGTATATGCGGGGAGCCGGGATGAAGAGGGCCCGGCGCACTGCTTCCACAGCGTGGAAAAGCGCCTGCAGGTCGTCAGGAATCACATCGTCTGTTCCGTGCGGATCCAACCCGGCGCGTACAGCTGCTTCGATGCCGAGTGTACGATCGAACAATGGACAAGCCCGGCAAACTGTCTGGGCTATCGAATTATCTTTCGGGCGCCAGCGTACTTCGAAGGCGGCGCAGGTATCGGGGTCGGGCGCTGGACGTGGTGTGGGAGGAGCAGATCCAGCGAGCGCGCTGTCGTTCCGAAAAGCGGTCAGAATACGGTCATTCTCCACGAGAAATACATTGGCATGCGGGCCGAACAATGAGACATGAAAGGCCACGCCCCCGGAGAGGCCAAGCAAGATCATGCGATCCCGGTCGGCGATCCGCAGGGTTTCCAGCCTCTTGCCGATGGCTTGCTCGAACAGGGTCGTGACGTTGCGTCGAGCACGGGCGTACCCGTCGCCGCAAACGATAAAAAGAAGAGGGAGGCGGACCCCAATGCGTACCGTTCGGGTGCTGTCCCGGGAAGTAAATGCCAGCGAGAGTTCGTCTCGCTCCTGCGACCAGGCATCTTCGAGCGTACACCCGATCAGCGAAGTTTGCCATTCCGTGATCAGTGCGTGTAGCGTATGGTAATTCGCAATCATGTCTGCGCATCCTGTCCCGCTGCGTCGAGCGCCCGGATGATTGTGTCGCAAGCTCCGTCGAGCACATCAAAAGGAATAGTAAGGGGAGGGGCAATGCGCACAAGGCAGTCCGAATGAAGTGTCCATCCGAGCAGCACGCCGTCTTTGAGGCACCGGTGCACCGTACGAGCGGTCAGGTCTGCATCCCGAAGTTGCATTCCCAGCAGGGCGCCCCGTCCCCGCACCTCGACGATGGACGGATGTTGCAAACGCCGACGGACGCGTTCTTCTATGGTATGGGCTCGAGCGAGAAGTTGTTCGTCGACGATCACGCGCAGGGCGGCCAGTGCGGCGGCGCAAGATACAGGATGCCCTCCGAATGTGGTTACATGACTCAGCGGGGGGTCCCGCCGCAGCGCCTGAAAGCGTTCCGTGCTGGAAATGAATGCCCCGAGCGGCATGCCGCCGCCGAAGGCTTTCGCAATCGTCAGGATGTCGGGAATGACGCCGAACTGCTCGAATACAAAAAGCGTCCCGGTTCGCCCAAACCCTGTTTGTACCTCGTCGAAAATCAGCAGAGCGCCGGTTTCGTCGCAGCGTGTTCGCAGGGCCTGCATCCAGCCGTCCCCCGGTATGTTTATGCCGCCTTCTCCCTGAATCGGTTCGGTGATAACACAAGCTGTTTGCTCGTTGATGGATTTCAAGGCGCGCTCGTTGTTGAAGGGGAGCATATCCACGTCGGGCAACAGCGGCCGAAAGGGATCCTGGTATACGTGTCGACCGCTCACGGACAGGGACCCGTGCGTATCGCCGTGGAAGGACCCCTCGAAAGCAACCATCTTTGATCGCCCCGTTATTTTTTTCGCCAGCTTGAGGGCGCCTTCATTGGCTTCTGTTCCGGAATTCGTGAAATAGGTTACTTGCAGGGAAGGGGGCAGATGCCTGGCCAGGGATTCGGCCAGATCCACCTGCGGGCGCTGCACGAATTCACCGTAGACCATGACATGCATATGCCGGGCGGCTTGCTCCCGGACAGCCTCGACGACAGCCGGATGTCCGTGCCCCAGCGACGAAACGGCAATGCCGCTGATCATATCGACGATGCGGCGCTGGTCTGAAAGGTATAACCAGGGCCCCTGTGCCCGGTCTATGACGAGTCCAAGCGGCGTATCGCTTGTCCACGCCATGTGTCGTTCGAATCGTTCCTGCAGGGATGACATAACCGAGGTGTTTTTTTCCGCTTATCCGCCGCATCCCGGCGATCCGGAGAAATATAGGATACTCTGAGCTTCGCGGACTTAATCAGAGTATCCTATGGATAAATACGCGGTGACTTTGTCGAATGCAATGTTCCGGAAGAAGGGAACCTGCATACAGGGCTTTCCGTGCAAAACGACGACGGGTTTTTTGTGTCCGGATTATGGTCATAAAAACCCGGCCATATCCGGTGTCGAGGCATCCATAGGTTCCTGAACCGGGATGCCCTGAACATAGCGCGCGGTCGCCTTTCTGCCCTTCCACCCATCGAACCGCCGCTTGCCGCGTCTTTATTTCATTCGTTGCAACGGCATACCATGATTACTACGATCGCTCAAGCCCTGTTCGATCGCCTGATCAACGCATTCCCCCCGGATCGCACATACGGACGTTCGGACATCCGACACGAACCCATGCCGGGGGCGCTCGCTGATTATCTCGAACAGGTACTCCATATGAAACTCCGGGATGCTATCCGGGAGAGTAATCTGTACAATTCCTGGGTGGATCTGCAGTCGGCAGAGGTTCATGAGGCGTGTACCCATTTCATGGAGGTCATGAAGCGTCATCAGGCTTTTCCCGCTTCCGTGTGGGCCGACTTCCTGAAGAATGCGTGCCACCAGACGCTATACCTTGTCATCCAGCCTACGGCTTCGCTGATCGATTCGGTGTTTGACCCATTGGGCAATCCGGTGTATGTAGAGACGATGCGCGATCGCATGGGGTTGTATCCTGTGAAGATTCCGTACCAGGAGGCGCTCGAAACCTGGCTGGAAGAGCAGGGAGATAAGCCGGTTGGACGAGATCGGTTCGAAGCGTTCCTGTGTCAGGCCGATCGGCAACTTGCCTCGGACAGTTCGCCGGAAGATTGGCTCCGTTTATTCGACCCGCTCGTCAAGGTGCTTGTCACGGCCGGATATTGTAAAGTCCCCACGGAGTTTGTTGAAGCGTTTTTGCGCGAAAAGGGGGCGGAGACGATGCTGCAGCACCTCGAACGGTTACACGGTTCGGAGGAAAGTATTTCCTTCGATGCACTGGAGGTATTGTTTACGTCCGGTGCAGTACAAAGCGTTGAGTCCGCCGAAAAGATTGCGAAGGTGCCGGCAAGGCCGGCGGAGCGTCGCCAGGAACCGCAGCCCTTATGGAAACGGTTCGCGCAGGATCATAACGATGTCTCGCAAACTGCCGAAATTCCTGCACCCTCTTCGTCAGTGACGAGCACGAGCAATCCGGTAGAGCCGCTCTGGAAGCAATTCCGCACGACTTCTTCGCCAGCGACTACCGAAGAAGTTCTCGCAAAGGCCGTTGTAACGGAGCAAGTACCTGTAGAAAACGGTGCACGCGCCGAGGTCGAAACGATTGTAAAACCGGAACCTTCCGTCCGGGTTTTTACGCTCGAACGGAGTCATTCCGTACATTCGGAGGAGGAATCTGTTGCTTCTGACGTCCTGCCGGACGCCAGCGAAGCCCCCACGGGCCTGACTGGTCTTGAGCATACCGTGCTTGGGGAACGCGGTGCACGGAACCGGGACCTTTTCGTCCAGTGTCTTTTTCATGGACATGAGGATGCGTATGAAGCGGTCTTGCAGCGCCTGGAAGGCGCAAAAGACTGGTCAGAGGCCTCGCAGACCATCGCGGACGAGGTGTTTCTTAAGTACCAGGTAAATATCTACAGCCCTGCCGCCGTGACCTTCACTGAGGCCGTAGAGGCCCGATACCGTACCTGATCCGGGTTTATGGACGATCGCAAAAAGAGAAGCGCCGATCTCGAGAGGCGCCGCGAAGAGGCTCGTCTTGGAGGAGGAGCGGAGCGTATTGCGCAGCAACACGAACGGGGAAAATTGACTGCCCGGGAGCGGCTCGACATTCTCCTGGACGATGGGTCTTTTCAGGAAGTAGGTATGTTCGTGCGGCACCAGGTGCGCGATTTCGGACTCGAGGAGCGCCGGCCGTACGGCGACGGCGTAGTTACGGGTTTCGGCACGATCGACGGCCGCCTGGTCTACGCCTACAGCCAGGATTTTACCGTATTCGGTGGGTCTCTTGGGCTTGCCCACGCCCGCAAGATCACCCGCCTTATGCATCTTGCTCTGGAGAACGGGGCACCGATTATCGGGCTGAATGATTCCGGAGGCGCCCGCATACAGGAAGGCGTCGATTCGCTTGGCGGCTATGCGGAGATTTTTCTCCTGAACACCATGGCTTCGGGTGTGGTGCCGCAGCTATCCGCGGTTCTTGGTCCGTGCGCTGGCGGCGCTGTGTACAGTCCGGCCATCACGGACTTTGTCTTTATGGCGAAGAACACGAGCTACATGTTCGTGACGGGCCCCAATGTGGTGAAGACGGTGACCCAGGAAGAAGTGACTGCTGAGGAATTGGGAGGTGCGCGAACCCATACCGAAAAGAGCGGGGTCGCACACATGGCTTGCGAGAACGAGGTGGAATGTCTGCACCGGATACGCGACCTGTTTGGTTTTGTACCGCAGAACTGCGAGGATTCTCCTCCTTTCGTCCAAACCGACGACCCGCCGGATCGCATGGACGAAGCGCTCAATGATATTGTACCGGAGCATCCGAACAAGCCCTACGACATGCTGGAAGTGATCCGGGGGCTTGTGGACGAGCGCAACTTCTTCGAGATTCAAGCCGACTTTGCACCGAACCTTCTTGTGGGGTTTGCCCGTCTCGGCGGTCAGTCTATCGGCGTGGTTGCGAACAACCCCGCTGCGCTGGCGGGCGTACTGGATATGGACGCCTCGGTCAAGGGTGCGCGTTTTGTGCGGTTTTGCGATGCTTTCAATATCCCGTTGCTTGTTCTGGAAGACGTCCCCGGGTTTATGCCGGGAACCGATCAGGAATGGGGGGGCATTATCCGGCATGGCGCCAAGCTTCTCTATGCGTTCTGCGAAGCCACCGTCCCCAAAATAACCGTCATCACCCGCAAGGCGTACGGGGGGGCTTACGATGTGATGAACTCGAAACACATTCGAGGGGACCTCAATTTTGCCTGGCCTACTGCGGAAATTGCCGTAATGGGGCCGAAGGGAGCCGTCGAAATCATCTACAAGCGCCAACTGGCCGAAGCGGACGATCCCGCAACGGCGGAAGAAGACTTTATCCGGCAGTACCGGGATACGTTCGCGAATCCCTATATCGCCGCAGGACAAGGGTACATTGATGATATTATTATGCCTGCCGAAACGCGGTATCGACTTGTCCGGGGGTTCGATATGCTACGGAACAAGGTGGCCCGTAATCCCCGGAAAAAACACGGGAATATCCCCCTGTAGGATGCTCTGATTAAGTCCGCAAAGATTCAGAGGCTGAAAGGGGTGCGCTGGCAAGGAATGACGAAGCAATGTGGCAGGCCCCACATAATGAGGAATGACACGGTCAGCGTGCCCCTCTCTGCCTCCCGAAGGGCGTTTCACGTTCGCGACGCCCCGAATTCGCAGTGTTTCCCACTGATTCCGATGATGAAATCATGATATCCTGTACTTGCGAACGTGAAGCGCTGAACGAAGTGGACTTGATCAGAGCATCCTGTAGAAGTATCCGTTTACCCGAAAAGGGCACGCAGGTACTCGCGCCGCATCTTCGCAATGGCGGCGATGGAAATTTGCTTCGGGCACACGGCCTCGCATTCCCCGTGATTCGAGCAGTCGCCGAATCCCTCCGTTTCCATCTGGTCTACCATGCGCACAACCCGTTCCTTGCGCTCGACCTGACCCTGTGGGAGGTGCGCAAGGTGGGCTACTTTCGCGCCGGTGAACAAGGAGGCGGATGCATTCGGGCATGAGGCGACGCAGGCCCCGCAACCGATGCACGTGGCGAAATCGAATGCCTCGTCCACATCTTCCTTCGGAATGGGAAGGCTGTTTGCATCCGGTGCTCCACCCGTATCGACGGAGACGTAGCCGCCCGCTGCTATAATGCGGTCGAACGCGCTGCGATCCACCACCAGATCCTTGATAATGGGAAAAGCAGTGGCGCGGAAGGGTTCGACGACAATCGTATCCCCGTCCTTGTAGTGCCGCATATGCAACTGGCACACGGCCGTAGCTTTCATGGGGCCATGTGCAATGCCCCCCACCATGAGACCGCAAGAACCGCAAATGCCCTCGCGGCAATCGTTGTCGAATTCGACCGGGTCTTCACCCTTTTTGATCAGTTCCTCGTTCAACACGTCGAGCGCCTCGAGGAAGGACATGTCCTCGTTCAGGTTCTCGAGCGTGTAACCGACCAGTTCCCCCTTTGCGTCCGGGCCGGACTGCCGCCAGACTTTCAAGTGTATGGTCATCGCTTGTGCCATGCGTCTGCGGAATGATTCAGTGCTTCGACAAACGTTCTCCCGTTATTTGTAACTCCTTGTAGACAAATCGACCGCTTCAAACGATAGCGTCTCCTTGTGCATCGCCGGAGATGCTGCATCTCCCGTAAATTCCCACGCGGCCACGTACGTATACTCTTCGTCCCGGCGCAGTGCCTCACCTTCTTCCGTTTGGTATTCCTCGCGGAAATGGGCGCCGCACGATTCATCCCGATGCAGGGCGTCGCGGGCCATGAGTTCACCCAGTTCAAGAAAGTCCGCTACGCGGCCTGCAAATTCGAGGTTCTTGTTCAAGGTATCTTTTCGACCAGGCACAGATACGTTTTCCCAGTATTCGGCGCGCAGATCTGCAATGGTGTCAATGGCATGCTGAAGCCCCTTCCGGTTGCGGGACATACCTACGTAGTCCCACATGATCTGTCCAAGTTCCCGGTGAAACTCAGTGACCGTTTTGCCCCCGTCGACATGGAGCAGGCACTGGATGCGGTCCTCCGCGGTCCTGACTGCCTCGTCGAACGCTGCTTCGGAAATGTCCACCTTGCCGCTGCCGCCGCCGGAAGCAATGTAGTCTCCCAGCGTCGAAGAAATGACAAAATAACCGTCGGCAAGGCCCTGCATAAGTGCGCTGGCCCCCAACCGGTTTGCGCCATGGTCGGAAAAATTGGCTTCTCCCAGGACGAACAACCCCGGTATTGTGCTCATGAGGCGATAATCGACCCACAGACCACCCATCGTGTAGTGGACGGCGGGATAGATCCGCATCGGAACCCGGTACGGGTTTTCGCCCGTGATGCGCTCGTACATTTCGAAAAGATTCCCGTACCGTTCTCTCACTCCGGATTCCCCGAGACGCCCGATCGCATCTTCAAAATCCAGGTAGACGGCCTGCCTCGTAGCACCCACGCCAAAGCCATCGTCGCATACCACCTTGGCGGCCCGCGATGCCACGTCCCGGGGGACAAGGTTGCCGAAACCGGGATACCGGCGCTCAAGGAAATAGTCACGCTCGTCTTGGGGGATGTTTCCCGGGGGGCGGGCATCGCCGGCTTTCCGGGGCACCCAGACCCTGCCGTCATTACGCAGACTTTCGCTCATGAGCGTCAGTTTGGATTGGTACTGCCCCGACACCGGGATGCAGGTCGGATGAATCTGGGTGTAACAGGGGTTGGCAAAAAAGGCGCCTTTCCGGTGGCACCGCCATGCTGCGGTGACATTGGAATTTTTGGCGTTTGTAGACAGGAAATACACGTTGCCGTAGCCTCCTGTACACAGCAGCACGGCGTCGCCGGCATGGCGTTCCAACTCACCGGTCACGAGGTTGCGGACTACAATTCCCCGCGCCTGACCGTCCATAACTACGAGTTCGAGCATTTCCCTGCGAGGAAACATCTTGACGGCGCCGGTCCGGACCTGCCGTTCGAGTGCCTGATAAGCACCCAGTAGCAGTTGCTGGCCGGTTTGTCCTCTGGCATAGAACGTTCGCGACACTTGGGCTCCGCCAAAAGAGCGGTTGTCAAGCAGACCGCCGTATTCGCGCGCAAACGGAACGCCTTGCGCAACGCACTGGTCGATGATATGGTTGCTGACGGCGGCAAGACGGTGCACATTTGCCTCGCGGGCACGGTAGTCACCGCCTTTAATCGTGTCGTAAAAGAGACGCCAGACGGTGTCCCCGTCGTTCGGGTAGTTTTTGGCGGCATTGATACCGCCCTGTGCAGCGATAGAATGAGCACGGCGGGGCGAATCCTGGATACAAAACACCTTGACATTGTATCCGAGCTCGGCCAGCGTGGCAGCGGCAGAGCCTCCGGCCAGCCCCGTACCTACAACGAGGATATCATGTTTTCGCTTGTTTGCCGGGTTGACGAGCTTCGCCCTGTCGAGATAGTTCTGCCACTTCTCTGCAAGGGGGCCGGACGGAACGTGAGCTTCCAGCGTCATGGCTGTGGAGTTACGGAGCGAAAAAATAAATGTACAAGGGCAGCACAATAAAACCTGCGGCAATGCCGACGGCGAGCAGGGCGGCGATTCCGTAGATCAACGGTGTCAGGCGCCGGTTCATGGCGCCCAGGGACTGGAGTGCGCTCCATACGCCATGGCGCAAATGAAATCCCAGCAAAACCATGACACCTGTGTATCCGAACGCATAGAGCGGGTGCTGAAACTTCTCTGTAACCAGACGCTTGAGGTCCCGGATAGGCTCGCCATCCACCAGAAGGCTATACCCCTCTGCGATACCGGGACCGAACTTGAACGACTTGAGGTGAATCACGAGAAAGACAAGCAGGACTACACCTGTCAGGATCATAGTTCGGGAACTCGGGGATTGCAAGCCGGGGCGCCCGGCGCTTCGGTACGTGCTGTAGCCTTGCTTTCTGGCGCGACGCTTGCCGAGATAGATATTCACTCCGAGGATCGCATGGATTACAAGGCAAACCAGGAGTACAATCTCGACTGCGTAAAGGAGTGGTCCTGTGCTCAGTAACTTGTGTGCATATTCGTTGTAGGCCTCGCCTGCACCGAAATAACTCAGGTTCCCTGCCATGTGCAGTATAACAAACCCCGCCCATGCGAAGCCGGTAACCCCGGTCAGCACCTTTTTGCCGACGGAGGAGGAAAGGGCTGACCGGAGATCGGGTTTGTCGTGTTTAATCCGGGGCGTCATGGTGGGGGCTTTCTGTGCCTCGTCAGGGCATACCGAGGATACAAAAAAGGATGCTAAGGATAATAAATATCAGGTTCCATTGGATTATTACAAACTTTGTGAATATACTGTCCATTGTCCAGAATTTACCCGCATGCTTTGGGGAGGGGGCGTTTACGGGGTATCTCGCGAAAAGCTCTGCCAAAGATCTGCACCTGAAAAACCACTCGCCATAAGGAGGCCAGCTATGACGATATTGCGTACGTTTTCCATAATGACCCTTGTGATTGCCTTAACGGCTCTTGTCGGCTGTGGGGGGCAGCAGGCCGATAGTGAAGACGCCATGATGGAAGAGGATGACATGGAGATGGAAGGCCATGACATGGATGACATGGACGCCGATGAGATGGAGATGGAGATGGAGGGGGATGACATGGAGATGGAAGGCCATGACATGGAAATGGGAAGTGAGGAAGGCATGGAGGAAGCACCCATGGATGAAATGGAGGAGGGGGAGGCCATGGAGGAAGAGGGATAGTCTTTTCGCCTGATTGATATCGCACGGCCCGCGATCAGGGTAGATTCCGATCGCGGGCCGTAGCACATCTACTTTCTTTTTTCTCCTCGTTTATTCGTGGAGAAAGGTTTTTATGCACGCTGCCCGATCGGGAGTGTGCGCTTTCCCTGTGGGCCGACATACGCGGCCTTCGGGCGGATCAGCCTGTTGCCGTCCCATTGTTCCTTCAGGTGAGCGCTCCAACCTGCTGTACGGCTTAATGCGAAAATGGGCGTGTACAGGTCGATAGCGATGCCCAGCATGTAGTAGATGGAGGCGCTGAAGAAATCCACGTTGGGATACAGGCCTTTCTCCGCCTTCATAATTTCCATCATCTCCAGGCTCATTTCGTACCACTTCAGGGAGCCGATTTCTTCGCCGAGTCCTTTACCCATGTCCTTAAGAATGCTGGCGCGCGGGTCCATCGTCTTGTAGACACGGTGTCCGAAGCCCATGATGCGTTCCTTTTTTGCAAGTTTTGCCGAAATATAGTCGGCGGGTCGTTGGCCGGACTTGTCGATTTCGAGCAACATGCGCATGACCTCCTGATTGGCCCCGCCATGGAGCGGTCCTTTCAGTGCTGCAATACCGCCCGTTATTGCCGAGTAGATATCCGATAGTGTTGCGCCGATGACGCGGCTTGCAAAGGTGGAAGCATTCAGCCCGTGTTCAGCATGAAGCACCAGACATGCGTCGAACGTGCGTTCGGCCATCTCTCCGGGCCTTTCGCCATTCAGCATGTAGAGAAAATTGTGCGCATGCGAACAATCCATGCGAGGAGGTAGCGGTTTTTCCCCTTTACGCAACCGGTCGATCGCTGCAATGATCGCAGGAACGCGCGCAACAATCCGGATTGATTTTCTATAGTTCGCCTCAGGCGATCCGTCGTCGGCCTCATCATCGAACAGGCTTAGTGCAGAAACCGCCGTTCGGAGGGCCGCCATGGGATTGGCGTCTTTCGGTATGCGGTGCAAAATACTCCATATACCCTCTGGCAAGACGAGGGCTGCTCGCAATTGTTCTTTTACCTGGTCGAGGCGAGCCTGATTAGGCAAGTCACCGTCCAGGAGGAGGCAAAGAACTTCCTCGTAGGAGGTGTTGCGGGCGAGATCGCGGATGTCGTAGCCGCGATACAGCAGTTGTCCAATTTTCCCGTTGACAAAAGCAATGTGCGAATCCAATGCAACGACATCAGCCAGTCCCTGCACTTTTGCCGGCGGCGTATTTTTTGGTTTCTCGGAGTTTTTCGATGTGTTGTTTTGAGTATGGGATGGCATGATGGGGGTTTATATTGTCTTTACGCGGGAAGCCCCGCACCGGGGCGAACCCTAACTATTATGGTACCGAAAACCGGTTTACAGAACGTCGCAATCCGATTGTACTACGCCCAAACCGGGATAAAGTGCCGATTTGCCGCCGGGATCATTTGTGCCGGAGAGGCATGTAACATGACAGAAAATGTTGAATTTTCTTTAGCCACCCCGGCTGGGGTGCCGATCTTCACACACGACTTTTTACAATTTTTCAAGGAGCGTAGCACGTTGTCCTTGAGCCGGTTTTCCGATATTGTTTCCCGCAAGCGACGTACACCGTGCGTTGCATATGCGCGAGGCGGAGCGGCCATTTCGAATACCCCGTTTACCCGGCGTATTCCAGTTGTCTGGCGATGCTCCGAACCCGACGGCACAATCTCCGAAATGTGTTTCATACATGGTCTTGTAGCCATCGTATGGAATACCTGCCTGTCTCCAACCGAAAATGCTGTTGGGACCGTATCGATCCATCGTTCAGGCGCACTATCCGGTCCGTCAGGCCCGGGCGCACAGCACATCAACCGGCTCATCGAAGACGTGTGCTCACGTCTTATATGGGTAAGGAAATTGTCATCAATGCAGAGAAGGCGCAAACGCGGATAGCCATCGTAGAAAATGGAAGTCTCGCAGAACTCTACATAGAGAACCCCGATAACTCCCGAACGATCGGCGATATCTACCTTGGCAGGATCTGCAAGGTTATGCCAAGCATTCAGGCCGCGTTCGTCGATATCGGGCGAAAACAGGACGCCTTTCTTCATTTCTCCGATCTGTCGGATGACATCGGGGAGTTGCTCGCGTTTGTTGACGCCAAGCAACCGGACGTATCTCGCGTCGTCAATCAAAATCGGAAGCCGCCAAGAAAACGGGGCGCGCGCCGCAAGCCGCGCCGCGATCGCAGCGCATCCAGGAACACCGACGAAAAAAATCGCGTTGTGCCGACAGCGAAGCTCCGTGCCCGGCGACGGCTCACACAACGTTTGTCGAGGAAAACCGATAAAAATCGGCGATCCGGTGATCCACCCGAGAAGTATCTGAAGGCCAACCAGCGCATCCTGGTCAAGGTCGTCAAGGAGCCGATCTCGAACAAGGGCAGCCGTGTTTCCACGGACATCTCGATGGCCGGACGCTTCCTGGTCCTTGTTCCGTTCGGGAACTATGTGGCGGTGTCGAAGCAGATTCATTCCTACAAGGAACGGCGGCGGCTCAAAGCGCTTGCCAAAAGCCTTGTTCCTCCGGACGTGGGCCTGATCGTGCGCACAGTGGCCCAGGGAAAAAATGCAAAAACGCTCGACACGGATTTAAGGCTGTTACTTGACAAATGGCGCAAGATGGAGCAGAAACTCGCGGGCCGTCCCAACCCGCCCATGCTGGTTCATCGCGACGTGAACATGCTCTCGTCGGTTATGCGTGACCGGTTCTCCGAAGATTACGACCGTGTACTGATCGACAACGAGCGGCTCTATAGAAACGTCAGAAATTACATTCAGGCGGTAGCTCCACAGATGGCCGAGGCCATCCGGCATCACAATGGGAAGGAACATGTGTTCGAGGCCGTCGGCATCCACGCCGAGATACAGGAGGCGTTCGAGGGGCGTGTTAATCTCCCTGGCGGTGGGTATCTCTTTATCGAACATACGGAGGCCATGCATGTCGTGGATGTGAACTCCGGCAGGGCGGGGCGCGGGCTTTCGCAGGAGGAAAGTTCGGTACAGGTGAATCTGGAAGCTGCCCGCGTTATCGCCAAGCAAGTTCGCCTGCGGGATCTCGGCGGTATCATCGTGGTCGATTTCATCGACCTCCGGGATGAGAAGAACCGAAGGAAAATTTATGATGAACTCAGGAAGGAGTTCAGAAAAGACCGCGCCGTGACAAAGGTGCTGCCTATGAGCGACTTCGGGCTCATCCAGATCACCCGGCAACGTCTGCGTCCAAGTGTCACAGCAGGGGAAAATCCCCCGGATTTTCTGACGAAAAATGGTTCGACCGGGACGGGGCAACCCGACCAGGACGAAGCGCGACCCCCGGAAAGAAAGGAGAGGAACGAACCGAGACGGTCTTCAGGCAGAGGGCGCGGGAGCTCCCAGGGAAGGCGCCCGGACCCTATTGTGGTGCTCCAGGAGATTGAGCAGTGGGTCGTGGCATACAAGGCCATGAACGGTTCGCGGAACCTTACGCTATGGACGCATCCGTTTACGGCTGCCTGGCTGAGGCGCAAAATTGCCGGCATTCGCCTGGGTTTTTTTCTGAAACATTCTCTGCCGGTGCGTCTCAAAACAGATGGAACGATGTCGCCGTACGCGTTCCGTATCACGGATACCCGGTCTGGCGAGGACCTCACCCGGAAAGTTTCGCTGTCGAAGGGCGCCAGGCCCGGATAGACCGGACCGCCTTGCGCTGCGACCGTTCCCCTACTTTTCTTCTCGACTATGTCTCCTCGCGGAAGTTCGTTGTCTCCGGTTGCGGGCGTTATGATGACGTTGTTGCTGGGTTGTGCTTCTTTTGCGGTTGTTTCAGAGGCCCATGCACAGCTTTTTTCCTACGGACGGGTAACGCAGCAACAAGCCGGCGTGCTTTCGATCGCCTGGCAGATGGTCGATTTCCAACCTGACACGAACGTACCGCCCGAAGGGGCGCCGGCGTTCACCGGTCCGGCCTATGGCATTATGTATGCACGGGGCAATATCTCCGCGACCGTAACCTATGGACCGGAAAACGCTGCGGCTGATCGCAATGCGAGACTGCTGGACGTTGCCGTTGCAACCTGGAGCAATCTCTTCACCATTGGAGCCTCGGAGGCATCCCGGCTATACATTCCCCTGACGTTGCAGACGAACTACCGTCGCGTAGCGCCGAAGGGACAGGCGAACTCCCCCTTTGGATCGTTTCAGGTGACGGTGATTGGTTTGGGCGCTGGCCTGGGTGGTCGTACGGAGCGAGGCAAAAATGTCCGTTTAGAGGCACGGGCCGCCCCCGCATTGGGTGTCGCGCTGCGTTCCTTTGGGGGAAGCACCGGTTTGGCATGGCTGGTAGATGCAGGCGTGCGTATGGATATTCGCGAGGTGTTCGGGCGCTTTGGTTTGTCCGCGGGATACGGATACCGTACACAGTCCTGGCGGGTGGGTGAGGCGAATCTGATCCTGGAACCCAGCCAAACCCGGCTTGATTACCTCGGATCCCAGCACATGATCACATTGGGTCTGAACTGGTAACTATACAGTTCTGAACATCCCGGCAGGATCCTCATATACGGACATCCCGATGAAGACAAAACACATCCTTGAAGAACTCAGGGAAGCGGCTGCCGGGTTTGGTCTGGAGGTGCGCATGGAGAAAGGTAATTTTCGAGGCGGGCGGTGCAAGATTGCCGACGAGGAAATCATCGTGTTGAACAAGCGGCATCTTCCTGAAGAGCAATTGGTTGTGCTGGCGAACAGCCTTCGGGGATTGCCTATCGACGATATTTTTCTAAAACCCTCTGTGCGTGCCGCCGTCGAGGAAATATGGCGGCAACATGAGCCGGCGGACTTGTACGAAGCGGATGACACAGAATGAGGACCGCATTCGGGTCACCCTGCTCGGCACGGGTACATCCACCGGCGTTCCCGTAATCGGGTGCGCGTGCCCTGTATGCACTTCCGGGGACCCACGCGATGAACGTACTCGAAGCGCATGTGTCTTCGAGACGAAGGGGCTCCGCATCCTCATCGACATTGGACCGGATTTTCGCAGGCAGGTGCTTCGAGAAGGTATTCGGCATATTGATGCGGTTCTCTTCACGCACCACCATTTCGACCATGTGGGCGGGATTGACGATCTCCGTCCTTTTCTGTTCGAAAACCGTCGTCCCATTCCCTGTTACGCTCGCCGCAATACGGTGGATGTCCTGCAAAAGATGTTCACGTATATCTTTGAGGACGGTTCGTATCCCGGGGTCCCCAATCTGATTCTTCAGACCGTCGATGGTCCCTTTACCGTAACCGGACGCAGCGATTCCTCTCGTTCGGTGTCCGTTATTCCCATTGATGCGTATCATGGATCCCTGCCTCTTTTCGGATACCGGATAGGAAAATTCGCCTATCTGACGGACACCAACCGGATTCCGGAAGAAAGTTTCGACTTGTTGCAGGGTCTGGATGTACTGGTTCTCGATGCCCTGCGCGAGGAAGGGCATCCGACCCATTTTTCCTTTGACGAGGCGATTCGCGCAGCACAGCGCATTGGCGCACGTCAGACGTATTTTACCCATATGACGCATAGCACGCTGCATGCCGATGCCGAGGCTCGTTTGCCGGAAGGCATTCGGCTCGGATACGATGGGCTGGTGTTCGAAACGGGCGCCTGACGGCACGATGCTCTGCCCCACGCCGTTTAGCCGTATATTTCCGTACCCGCTTCCCTTGCATGATCGGCCCGGAGGATACTCTATGAAACTGTTTGTTCTCAATGGTCCCAACCTGAATCTGCTGGGTACGCGTGAAACGGAAACCTACGGGACCGCCACGCTGACCGACATGCAGGATGCACTATGCGCCCTGTTCCCCGACGTCGATTTTCGGTTCGTCCAGAGTAATCACGAGGGTGATCTGATCGATGCGCTTCATGAGGCGGCCAGCGACGGCGCGTCGGGCGTGGTATTCAATCCCGGCGCCTTTACGCATACGTCCGTAGCATTGCGGGATGCGGTGGCGGCGGTGGATGTACCGGTTATCGAGGTGCATCTCTCGAATGTGCATGCCCGCGAGTCTTTTCGGCATCGCTCCCTGACGGCGGCCGTAACCGCAGGGCAGATTGTGGGCCTCGGCATGAAAGGATACGAACTGGCTGTGCGCTACTTCCTGGATGGAGCGGGAGCGTAACGCATATGAACGATATCCCTTTCGAACCGGCAGAAAGCCCCGAGCCGGAGGTTCGGGAAGTCCAGGCAGGACGCGGTAGCACACCAACGCAACCGCGCAGGAATGCTGCCGGTGTCGTCGGGGCGGGGATTCTTACCAGTCGCCTCATCGGGTTCGTGCGGGAGCGGGTGGTTGCCCATTTCTTCGGGTTGGGCGCCCACGCCGATGTTTTTCAGGTAGCGTTCCGGGGCCCGAACCTGCTGCAAAACCTTTTGGGAGAAGGCACGATCTCGGCGGCGTTCATTCCCATCTACTCGAAGATGATCGAAGAGGGGCGTGAACGGGAGGCAGGCCGGTTTGCCGGTGCGGTTTTCGGGTTGTTGCTTGCCCTTACAGCCGTGCTGAGTCTGGTGGGCATACTGCTTGCCGAGCCGATCGTGACGATTTTCGCAGTCGGTTTTCGGGACGATGCGGCCGCAGTGGCTGCGGGCGAATTGCCGATCAACCGGTTCGAACTGGCCGTACAGGCGGTACGGATCATATTTCCGATGACCGGTATACTGGTGCTGGCGGCATGGTGTCTGGGAATACTCAATAGTCATCGCCGGTTCTTCCTGCCTTACTTTGCTCCCGTGCTGTGGAATGCAGCCATCATCGGCGCCCTGATCACCGGTGCGCGTATGGTGCTGGAGCCGACGGCGGGCTTGCAAGCGGGTGCGCGGACCGATCTGCTGTTCGCTGCGTTCTACGGTGCCTTTCTGGGTGGTTTCCTGCAGTTCGCAGTGCAGGCGCCCCTCGTGTTCCGGACGCTTCGCGGCTTCCGGCTTGCCTTTTCTGCGAAGGTTGCGGGGGTCAGGGAGGCGATACGCGCCTTCGGACCTGCGGTGGCTGGACGGGGCGTCTACCAATTGTCCTCATATCTCGATCTTTTGCTGGCTTCCTGTCTGGCAGCCGGCGCCGTATCGTCGCTGCGGCCGGCGCAGATGTTGTACATCTTGCCGATAAGTCTTTTCGGTATGTCTGTGGCCGCGTCCGAATTACCCGAGCTTTCACGCTTCGGTTTGGAGAAAACCGAGGCATTCATGCAGCGCCTGGGCCGGTCCATAAACCAGATGCTGTTTCTGACGGTACCCACATGCATCGGGTACCTGGCTTTTGGCCTGCTTATTGTCGGGGCGCTTTTCCGCACCGGGGAATTCGGCTCCGAGGATTCCTGGCTCGTCTATCTGGTGCTGTCCGGTTATTCGCTGGGATTGCTTGCCACGGCCATGTCCCGCCTGCTGCAAAACGCGTTCTATGCGCGCAAGAATACGCGTACGCCGGCCCGCATTGCTGTAGTGCGTGTTGTGGTGTCGACGGCCGTGGCCGTCCCGGCGATGCTTCTGCTGGACGGGATTGCCGTCGGGGATGTTGCGGGTTTCGGCGCGGAAGGTCGTACGCTGTATCTGGGCAGTCTCGGGCTGGCCGTGGGCGCGACGACAGGCGCATGGATCGAACTATGGCGTCTCCAGCGATCCATGGGGGTCATGATACCCACCTTCCGCCTGCCATGGGTGGGTGTGCGGCGCATGACGGCGACGGCGCTGGCCGCCGCAGTGCCTGCGGGGATCGTATGGTGGCTTCTTCCCGATATGCACATTGCGGTCGAAGCGCTGATCGTGGTATCGGTGTACGCCACAGGGTATCTCGGCGCCTCGGTCCTGCAACGCGCTCCTGAAATGGATCCCCTGATCGGGCAGTTTATCAAGCGCAGGAGAAAGGACGGGTAACCGTACTCAATATTCCGGCATCTTTTTTGCTTTGCTTTGTACGTGAACGGACGTGAGCAGTATTCAGGTATGGATGCATACGTTTCCAGGCCGCATGGGGTTTACTCAGCCAGTTCCTCATACGCATGGACTTCGATATGCGCATACGATTGTCCCATCCATTCCCCGAGGTAAAGCCGGCCTGTTACCTGCAGGCGGGCGGGGGTTTCCACGGCCTCCGGAAAGATGAGGACGTACGTATTGCGGTCCGAGGTCTCAAGCACATAGGCGGCAAAGGGTTCGTTGCCGCGCACGGCGACCATGCCTTCCACCGTGATGGTATCTGCTTCGGATACGCGATCCGTGGTGCAGGAGACCAGACAGGTTGCCAAAACACATGCCGCGCACGCAAAAATCGCGTATTTTTGGTACAGGCGGATGCTGTATGTGCAGCATGTATTCCATACACCGGCCTTGCGTGCACCGGACGACTTCATTCGCAGTTGTTTGCGCAAGGTGTAATCGGGTTTCATTTTGCTGAAAACAAGGTGGGGCACTGTTTACGAGTGTGCGCGTACCTTTGTTACAAGGTACACATTCTGCCTGACTCCAAGACCTCCGGCGTATGCCGCCATTCCTTTCCCGATCGTCCCCCGCTCTTTGCCCACCGCATTTATCCCGCACTCCGATGATCAAACACCTTACCGCGTGTCTCTCTCCAGCTCTCTGCTTTGTTTTACTGATTACCGTATCGCCTGCGTTTGCCCAGTCTTCGGGCCAGCTTGAAACCATGCAACCGCCTGTCGCCGAGGAAGACCCTCTTCTGTCGGCGGACGACGGGATGCGCGTCATTCACGTAACGGACCGGCTGGCCCGTATGCCGGAAGCTGTAGCCGCATTCCAGGCATATCATGAGGCGAAAGCGCTTGGCTTGCTGCCCGTTGCAAAGACCGCGGTATCCTACGAGATCGGCTCCGAGAGAGAATTCAATGTCCTTACCGGCCTCAGCTCGGGTGCAACTACCTCTTGGGAAACGCTTACGTTTACGCTCGTGAACGAGAGCGATCTTGTCAATCTCTGGCTCGCTAACGATCAGCAGGGAGTCGCCAGCGAGGAGCAACTCACGCAGATCGCAGCCTATGTGCTTTCCGAGACGCCCGAGGAATCCTGGAACTCCGAAAAGGGCCTTGTTGAAAACAGCAATGATATTTTCGGCGATCCCCCGGATTCCCCCGATGCGGACGGCAAGGTCGATATTCTCCTCTTCGATATCGAGGAAGGCAACGACGATTGCTGTGTGCTCGGCTACGTCACGCCGCAGGATCTGGATCCCAATCCGGATCCCGGTGAGGCCAATGCGGCCAATATCCTTTATGTCGATCTGCCCCAGGGACTAAGAAGTGGCGATCCCTCGTTTATTGGCGGCACCATTGCGCACGAATACCAACACCTGATCCATTATGCCTATCAATCGGGGCCGGGATCGGAGCCGACCTTCATCAACGAGGGGTTGTCGGAATGGGCGGAACTGCTGAACGGGTTTCCCCCACGAACCATCCGGTATCTGAACGATCCCGAGGAAATTCGTTCCCGGTTGTTTAACTGGCGCGGCGGCGGAACGGTCGCGCAGGTGCAAAACGATTACCAGCGGGCAGGCCTTTTCACCACCTACATTGCGGATCGGATCGGGCCGGAAGCCACCGGGTCCATCGTGCGCGCGAAGTGCCCCTCGGGCGCCAACTATTGCCCGATAGGGTCCTGGCTCACCGGCGTGTCCGGATACGACCTGATTCTGAAAGATCACAACCTTACCACGGCGGATATCGTCACGGACTTTCACGCCACGAATTTCGTCAACGACGCCGGAGTCGATGCAAAGTATGCCTACAAATCGCCATTCCGGCAGGGCCTGAGGGCGGTACCTACCATGATAGTAGATACCGAGATCGATCCCGCGCCCTCCGAGACCACAGTGAACGTGTCGAGCGGGGCCGTCGATTACCTGACCTGGGAGAACGCCACGAATCTCGAGTTGGAAATCCAGGACTTCGAGGATGCAGGAGGCGGAGGCGGAGGTGGGGGCGGAGGAACGGACGCCCGGATTGCTGCGGGCGCAAGCAACCGCTCCCACCTGTCGCTGCGACTGTTCACCGAAACGGATGCGGGGGCGAAGCAGCTCGTGGACTTGGATCCCGAAACGCAAACCCATACGGTTTCCGGGGAGTATGCGCGGGTGACGCTTATTGTTGCGAACACCCGGGTATCGGCGAGTTCCAGCGCCGCATCCATCAAGCTCGATATTACCGGAAACTGGGGAGGCATCGCATTCGATGTGACCACGGTGGCGTATGAAACCGGCCAGAACCAGGACCGGGTGTTTCTTGCCGGAGATAGCACGGACGTTATGGCCCAGCTTTACGATGTGCCGGACAAGGCGCGTCTGGCGGCTGTCTTCGTGGCGCCGCTATACGATAATCAGTATAGTAATTCAACGGTACCTGACGGCGAACCCCGCGATTTCACGCTTAAGGTATGGGGTGTGGGCGATGACGGTTTTCCCGGGGACGAACTGTATAGCATGGATGTGGATGAGTCGCCCAATGCATCGCACATCGACTTTTTTTCCGGAACGTATTCATTTCTGAGGGTCAATCTTCCGGCGGACGAGGAGGCGCTTTCGACGCTGCCGGAGCGGGTTTTCATTGGCCTTGCCAACAAGGGAGACGATAACAATTACCTTTCGCCCACGCTTGCCCGAAGCCCCGTGCAGGATACGCTGACATACTTGTACGCCACGATCCGGAATCGGGATGGGGAGCTTGTCGAGGGCTGGCGCGCCATGGCGGCACTTCGGCTGTGCCGGAAGGATGGGGGAGAGCAGTGCGATCCGAACGATGACGAGGACGGGTGGCTTTCGCTCGCCGGGCAGGTGTTTCCTATTCGCGCCCGGTTCCTTACCTCTCTGACTACATCCACGGACGACCCGGTAGAACTTCCCTCCGACGTGCGTCTGGCGCAGAATTATCCGAACCCGTTCAATCCCAGCACTTCGATTTCCTGGACGCAACCGGTTTCCGACCAGGTCCGGCTGTCCGTGTACAACCTGCTGGGGCAAAACATGACTACGTTGTTGGATGGCTTGCGCCCGGCAGGCGAGCATGAAGTGCAGTTGGATGCATCCGGGTGGGCCAGCGGCGTGTACGTCTATGTGCTTAAAACGGGAGCGCACACGCTGACCCGGCACATGGTGCTGTTGAAATAAATATCATGGTCGCAAGCGGCAAGGCGGGACCCTGTTTTCGATGGGCAGGGGCTCTGCCGTCGCGTCCGGTTGGTACGGCATTACATTGCCCCGCTTTGCACCGGAATCGGGAGGGGTGCGCAGAGCCTCTCTCCGGCGTTATTCGTCTTCGTCCAGTTCCTGGTACTTGTACCGTTCGTTCGAGCGGGTTTCGTCGATTACCCGTTCGAACAGCCTTCGTACGGCGGCGTCGGACAGGGGACCCTTGTTCCCGTCCACGACATTACG
Organism: Rhodothermales bacterium; assembly: GCA_951812345.1. Classification (GTDB taxonomy): domain Bacteria; phylum Bacteroidota; class Rhodothermia; order Rhodothermales; family VXPQ01; genus VXPQ01. The sequence goes on along the minus strand of OX638295.1, from coordinate 2,503,830 downwards.
AATGACCTCGGCTTCGCGATCCGGGAAATACACCGGGAGCCCCATTTTTTTCTTTATTGCGCCGAGGGCGTTCGCGTAGCGCACCCGCTCGTTCATCACAAGCAGCATGATGCGGTCCAGGATGTCTATGCGTTGCCGCCAGGGCGTCATGTCGTCTTCGGACGGATGCGCCGGTATGTCGGGAGCGTCCTCGCCGAAATGATCCATCAGATCCTGCATGGACTGCAGCAGGCTTTCCGACAGCTTCGATCCAGAGGGCATGAGAAGGGCTTCGGTTGCGTAAAATTTCGGAAGGGGATGCTTTTTGGGCGATTCCCCGCTACGGAAACGTTGCAAGGGGAAGGTTCGGTTCCGCTACAGGGTTATCCGGCAGGTCCGTTTGGCCGATAGAAAGCCGGATGTACGCCGCAAAGGCGATCATGGCGGCATTGTCTATACAGTATGCAGGCGGAGGGATATGCATGCGTACGCCGCATGTTTCGCCCAGTGTTTCCGCCCGCTGTCTGAGTCTTGAATTGGCGGAGACGCCCCCGACCACATGCACGTCGCGCACGCCGGTTTCTCCGATGGCGCGGTGCAGGGCGTCGATCAACATATCCACGACGGCTTCCTGGAAAGAAGCGCAAATATCCGACAAACGGCGTTGCAGGAGCGCCTCGCGCTTTTTTTCGCCGAGTCCGTTCAGGTAGTAGAGTACAGATGTTTTCAGCCCGCTGAACGAAAAATCGTATCCGTCGAGGCGGGCGCGGGGAAAGGGGTAAAAGGCCGGGTCTCCCTGCGCAGCGAGACGGTCGATGGCGGGACCGCCCGGATAACCGAGATCAAGGAGACGGGCAACTTTGTCGAAGGCTTCTCCTGCGGCGTCGTCGCGGGTTGTGCCGAGGATGCGAAGTGCAAGGCCCTCTTCTACGAGCGCCAGCTGCGTGTGCCCGCCGGAAACAATGAGGCAAAGCCAGGGATGCTCCGGCAGGTCTCGGCCGATCAACGCCGAGCAGATATGTCCTTCGAGATGATTGATTCCCACCACCGGCACGCCCAGTCCGAAAGCGTACGCCCGGGCAAAGCCGAGCCCAACCAGCAGCGATCCGGCAAGACCTGGTCCGCGGGTTACCGCCACGGCGGTGAGGTCGGATGGCGCGACGCCGGCTTTTTGGAGCGCCGTACGAACCACCGGAACGATACGCTGCTGGTGCGCGCGCGAAGCGAGTTCGGGCACCACTCCTCCGAATCGGGTGTGAACCTGTTGCGAGAAAATCTCGCTGGAAAGCACCTTGCCGTTCGCTACGACAGCGGCTGCCGTATCGTCGCAGGAACTCTCGATGCCCAGTATGCGTGCGTTGTTTGCCATGGGGTGCAATAGTCGGGGGCGTACCGCGTTAAACGATTAAAATATATTCAATGTACGTACGGGGATATCGATTCGTATTGACAAACAGTTCCGGAAGGTCTATTATTCAGGTATAATGGGCGTTTCTGTACTATACGTTCCCGTTGCACTCATTCAGCAGCGCATGACCGCGCGCCACAAACCGTTTTCGTTATGATGCGAAACTGGCTGTTTCTTCTTTGGCTGATCGTATTTTTCGGTGTAGCCGTGCCTGCGCAGGCCCAACTCCGGCAAGATGCGCGTAATCAGGAAGTCCAGTCCCGGCTCTATGATGCCCAGTCCGGACCGGCCTTTTCACTGAACCGGCTTTTCAGTCCGCAGCATTTTAAGATGGGGCATTCGTACGAAATGTCGATGGGTTCGTTCGGGGGCGTTAGTTCCTCGCTCGGCATGTACACCAACACCATGCGCTTCCAGTTCAGCAGCAAACTGGCGGGGCGGGTTGATCTGGCGTATGCCTTTTCGCCGTTCGGGGAATCGAGTATGTTCGGCGCTTCGCAGGGAAGGCAAGGTCGGTTCCTGTTGCGTAATGCGGAGATTGCATATCGTCCGTCCGACAAGGTGCAATTGCATTTTTCCGTACGACAAAGCCCGTACGGGAGCTACATGAACCCGTACGGATACGGAGGCTACGGCAGGTACGGCTATGGCTCCGGTTTCGGGTATTCGCCTTATTATGGCAGCCGCATGATGTATATGCGCGTTGGGTCCGCCGCCGATCTTTTCTGGAACGATAATCTTCGCTGAGCAAGGCTGCTGCGTCCTCGATTAAGTGCCCGGTTTATGGGTCGTTGGAAGAATCGTTTCATGGGGGCGACCATTGCTGTGCTCGGCCTCTTTGTGCTCGTGCTCGCTTACAGTTTCGTGACACGGGTTACCCTTCTTCCCGATCAGGAAGACGGAACTGCCCGGGAAATTATACAAGTCGAAGTGCGTAACGGGTGCGGTATCGGCGGTCTGGCGGGCGTGATGACGCTGTTTCTGCGTGAGCACGGTTATGACGTGGTGGAGGTGGGGGATTACGAATCGTTCAATGTGGCCCGCTCCATGGTGATCGACCGGGTCGGGAATCTCGAGACGGCGCGTAAAGTGGCCGAGGAACTGGGTATTCAACAGGTCGAACAGGATATTCGCCCGGAATATTTTCTGGACGCTTCGGTTGTGATCGGCCTGGACTACGAAACGTTGCTCCCCTTCAAGAAATAAATATGCCTATGGATGCTTCGTACACGCTGGTTGCGCACGCCGTGGAGGCCATGCTCGACAAGAAGGCCCGGGATATCACGGTCATGGATATGCGGGATGTCGCCGGCTTCGTCGATTATTTTGTGATCGGGACCGGTGATTCAGAATTGCAGATCAAAGCGGTCGCTGAAGAAATAAAGGCGCGGCTGCACACGCAATGCGGCGAGAAACCATGGCACCTCGAAGGCGCTGATGTCTGGCAATGGGTTTTGCTTGACTATGTGGATGTGGTGGTACACGTCTTCAGCCCTGAAAAGCGAGCATTTTACGACCTGGAAAGATTGTGGGGCGATGCGTCAAGCAAGCATGTGGGTCCGAGCGGACTGCTGCAAGAGAGCGGCCTGCGTACATCAGGGGGCGCGGGATAAGGCGCGCGGAGTGATGCCGCCGGAAGCGGAGCGGGTATTCCCTGACGGGTTCAGGTGATCTCGTCCTCTTCGAAGAGGATGGTGATGCCGGGGAGGAGATTGTGCCGCTTTGCCAGCTTGAGGAGGGTGCCTGCGGCTTCCTCGGGCGAGTTGAAAGAAGCATTCTCCTTACTGTCCACGGCCAGTTCGTAGCCAATGGCTTCTTCGCCTTCCCCGTCCTTTTCCCAGGCAGTTGCTTCCTCGATCACAAACGCCCCGTCTTCAGGCATGAACGAAGCGATAAAGCGTTCCCGCTTCTTTTGCGTATCGATCAGACTCAGGCTGCCGATTGCACCGTACTCATCGTCGTAGAAGAGCGTTTCTGCGAGCAGTATGCGGACGAATTGTTCAAGATTGAAGGGTTTATTTGCAGCCATCTTTCTGAAATTGTGGATGTGTTTGCTTTTTTCGATCCATATTGCCCGAGTACCCCTGATTGTCCAAAGATGATCCCGTGAGCAGGCCGCGATATCTACTCCTCAAGGAAATCAGCGAGAAATTCGTTGGCGACAATGCCGCTGAATTGGTGGACCTGTGCTTCGAACAGGTCTGCGAACCGGTGAACGATCTTTTCCTTCACATCCTGCGGGTCGATAGAACGCCCTGTCTCCTTTTCGAGGGACGTTACGTTGGAATCTGAAATTCCGCACGGCACGATGTGCGAGAACCAGTCCAGGTCCGTGCTCACGTTAAGGGCAAATCCGTGCATGGTTACCCAGCGGCTGCATCGTATGCCCATCGCGCATATTTTTCGGGCGGTTTCACTCCCTGGATTTGTTGCGGTCTCTGCATCGATCCAGACTCCGGTGCGTCCCGCGATGCGTCCGCCCTGCACGCCGTACGATGCGCAGGCGTTTATAATCGTTTGTTCTATCAGGCGCAGGTACTTGTGTATGTCGGCAACGAATTGGTCGAGGTCCAGTATGGGGTAGCCCACGATCTGTCCCGGGCCGTGGTAGGTAATGTCTCCCCCACGATCAATCTCGACGAACTCGGCGCCCCGTTTTCGAAGCAGATCCTCGGAAACGAGCAGGTTCCGGCGATTACCGCTTTTCCCGATCGTGTAGACTGGCGGGTGTTCGACGAACAGGAACACATGCGGGTGGATTTCCGGGGGATTGCGCCGCTTTGCCGTAATGAGGCGATGCTGGATACGCTGCTGTAGTGCCCATGCGGGCCGGTAATCCATCTGCCCGATGTCGCAGATCATTACGGATCTGGATGTATCCATAACTATGTTGCCTCTGTGCCTGTCTTCCGGGCCATATTCGGTTCAGTTGGCAATGCTTAATCGGAAATTGAACCCACCGTTGATGCTGGTGGAGGAAGGCGTACGACTGTCCTCACTGATGAAGTTCTCGTAGCGAAGCGTGAAATCCGTGCTGACGCGATTGCTGATCTGATAGGAAATGCGGGGCGCGACCGTATAGCGTTTCGAGGCGGAAATGACCGATACGTTGTCACCTTCAAGTGCGTCGCCAACAACGAATTCCTCGCGGCGGTCAATATAATCTATCAGTGCCCGTCGCAGCAAAAGGCGTCGGTCACTCAGGTTGGCGACCGACATACTTAGACTGAAGCTGATCCGGTTGTTGATTTTTTTCAGGAAGGGCAACTTCATGCCGGACCTGGAATAGTTGGCTGTTACAGTGATTTGACTGTTGTTGTTTTCCGAAACCTCGAAGTTGGTGGTACTCAGCAAGTATGAGGTGCTTTTTTCCCAGGTAATGGTCGTCTGGAGGTTGCCCTTGAAGGACAGGTCAAGTCCGATCAGCGGCTGGAAGCGTTCGTTTACCCGGATGCTCCCGACCTCGTCTTCGGGGATGGTGAATACAATCTGCTGTCCACTCAGGGCAAAAGCACGGGTCGAGTCATTCGAGATCACATTGCGGCGATAATCCGTGGCGTAGTCCGAGGTATAGCCATGCCGGATGCTGGCATTCGTAACCAGGTTACGGATGATGGGCCATTGCCCGATTCCCGACCAGCTGATTTGCCAGCCGGGCATCGGGAAAGGCAGGAATCCTCGTGTATCCACTGTGCCCAGGCCGGACAGGAAGGAATCCTGAAAATCGGTGACGATGGATTCATTGGTGAGCACGATACGTCCATCCCCGTTTTCGTCCCCGATGCGCCGGGGATCGTCCGCCCGGGCATCGTCCTGCTGGTACGTTTCCAACTGCCTTGCGAACAGGTCCAGGTATCCCGGGCCGAAGACCCAGACGGATGCCCGGTTCGTTCCGGTGAATGTTTCTGTCGCGGTGATCGGGTTCGGACGGTACGTCCGGTTGGTGTTGTTTGACCAATTGGCATTCCAGGTCAGATTGATCTGGAGGGACTGGGTCGGGTTGAGCGTAGTGCGTCCCTGTACCTGCTGCTGGGACGTCAAAGCGTCTCGCACCTGTAGCCGGTCGCTGATGATGCGCTGCTCAAGGGGTAGCTCTCGCTCGAGCCCGAAGCGGTACCCTACAGGAGGCCCTGCGTTATTGAAGAGGGCGTCCACAAGACTATAGGGTGCATCTACACCGAGTATGTTGTCTTCATCATCGAGCACGAGTCGCCCTACGTTGCTGGAATTGCTACTCTGGCTTGACCTGTACGTGACCGTAAGCTCTCTGATACCTGTGATTGCCAGGATGGTACGGCGAGCCACCGAGGCCGGATTCGGCAACAGGTTAGTGAAGAAACTCAGGCTGCTTTCCTCTTCTTCGGTTTCCATTTCAACTTCTTCTTCGTCCGGCGCCTCTTCTTCGGCTTCGCCGGGGATTTCCAGTTCGCTGGCAGGCGGCATCTCTTCTTCTTGCACAGGCAATGCTTCCTCGCCTTCCACGGGCATTTCTTCCGGTGCGGGCAGTACGTCTTCCCCTTCGTCGGGAAGTTCTTCATCTTCCTGTATGGCGTCGTCTTCTTCGACTTCATCTGCTCCTTCTTCTTTTGCCGCCTCTGCAGCGGCCTTTTCCTGCTCCTCGCGCTCTTTCTCTTCCTGTTCCAAGCGCCTTCTTTCCTCACGTTCCGCTTCCCTGATAACCCTGCGTTCCTCTCTCGCAGCAGCGCGTTCCTGCTGGCGCTGCGCACGCTCAGCCTCCTTTTCCTGCCGGTATTGGTCCTCTGCCTCCTCCAGGGCTTGATAGAACGGTATTTTTCGGAACAGGTCTTGCAGGTAGACCGTGTTGCTACCGCTCACTTGGGACTGGTTGCTTGCAGAGGCGCCGGTGTTGCGCCCAACCGAACCGTTTCTCCAAGTGAATTGCGAACTCCAGGTGACATTCTGGAGATGAAACCACTCCAGGTAAGCCGGCATCCTGGGATTGAAGGTGGCCGTGAATCGTTCGCTGTGTTGATCGGTCCGAACCCCTTCGTGTCCCGAGAAGATGCGGTTGAGAACCTGTCCCGCCCGGATTACGCGCAACTCACTGGTTTCGAAGCGCGTATCGTTTTCGCCGATCAGTCCCGAAGCGAGCGCTTCCGCTTCTGTCGTGTTCACAAAAAAACTCTCGTTGCCCAGACTGTCCACCCGGATTACAGTAAATACGGTATCCACTCCCGCCGCATTCAGGCTCTGGCTGGTGTTGGCTGTGTACGACACGTTGAGGAACTGGAACGGATCGTACTGGATGTTGCCGTTGCGCCGGTGCGAAAGCGCGTGCGACTGGCGCAGCGGAAATTCGACCAGTTCCGGTAAGGATTGCGTCGCCGCACTGGGAAGTTCGCGGCGGCGGTCTTGCGATACGCTGAAGTTGCGTGCCGCTGTTGCTCCGGTCGTGATGGCCCTGGGGGTATAATTGAAGTTCAGCCCGCCAAGGGGACGCAACACCGGGATATTCTCGAGGAACCAGAACGGGCGCACCGTACGCGGTCGCCGCACGTTCAGCCGGTAGGTGAGAGAGGAGTTCCATCGCTGGCTGTCCCGTTGCCGCTGGGATGGATTGCTTGCCGCTGCATTCGAGGAGGAAAAACCGAAGGAAATGCCGTCCAGCGTATTGCGCAGCACCCGCGAGTCGGACCCCGACTTTCCGACGCGTATGCTGTAGGAGCGCGTGATGGATCGGGTTTGGGCCGATTCGATGATCTCATCTTTTTTCTGCTCACGTTCCGCCTCGCTCAACTCGTCGTTCCGATCGGTCTGTGTAAGGAGTTCCTCAAGGCGAATGTCTCCCCGGTTGGGTGAAAAGCGAGGCGTTGCGGTCTGATTGGATACCTGGACCGAAGCGGGAAGCGTCCAGCCGTATTTTTCCGGGATGAACTTGTCGAGGTTGACGTCGGTGGTAACGCTCCAGTTGGAAATGTTTACCTGCTCGCGATCGCCCAACGTGCTTTCCAGGCCGCCGAAACCGTCCGTCTGATGTTTCCAGCTGGCCTTGAGCGTGGCCAAATCGGCCAGTTTGATGTCTGCGTTTCCGATAGCGGCCCAACCGTTCGTTTCGTCGTAGCCGGACACCCGCAATTCGTTCACCCAGACCGTCAGGTCCCCAAGAATATCTTCGGGCCGGATGTTCCGAACACCGCTAATGGTCGAGTCCGCTGTATTGCGAATGCCGAGCACGATTGTGTTGACGCCGCCGAGGGAGGGTGTTCCCTTGACCCCAAGGCGCGTGCCCGGCGGGGCGAATTCAGCGATGCCGGGACTGAGTGGGACATCGTGCACATCCGACCAGTAGACGCTGTCTGTGGCGAAGGCCCGGTCGTCGCGCGATACCTTGAGCTGGTTCAGCGCACCCAATTTTATATTCACCGAATTCAGATCGATGAGCTCGCCGCCTACCATGCGGCTGGTCTGCCAGAGTTCGTCGGCGTCCCTTGAGGAGATCGAACTTGGGGACAGCGGCATTTCGTACTCGTAGTAGTCGTTCGTTTCGTTGGCGCCGAGCCGCATGAAGAAGCGAACATTGTCTCGTTCTTCGATGGGTGCGCCGTCTCCCTGTTCGCCATGCATATGCAGAAACATGCGCAGGTTCGAGTATTTCAGCAAATCGACTTCCTGGTTGTATGTTTTGAAGATGGCCTGCTGCTTGCCGGGCATAAGGTTCTCGACCCGCAGGGCCATGGCTTGTTCGCGCGCGTCCTGCTGTTCGCCTGAAGTAGTGCGGAGTTGGCTGATGATCGTGCCGTTGGGCGTGGCGTACGTAGTACTGTTTTCCTCGTTGTTGATGCTTGAAACGGAGAGGCGCGTCTGATCCCGCAGGATGTCGGTCGGAAGGCTTCGTTCGAAGGTGACCGCCTCGGATTTTTGCCATTGAGCTCCCACCAGTTCGAACGACGGGAAGCGGAGCGTGATCGGGTTATCGTGTCCGGTGGTCCATACCCGGATCGATTCGATGAGGCTGAAGTCCTGTATATTGCCGACCTGGCGCGTGAAATCCCGGACAGGAATGCGGATCTGGTACCATCCGCCGCCCGGTGCAATCTCCGTTACGACATAGTCGTCCGTGCGCTCCGGTCTGGAAAGGGAATCGAGCGCAGCAGGCGCCAGGGGCAGTTCGTACTGGAAATAGCTATTGTCAATGTCGGCTGCCGAGTTGATGTTGAGGTCCTCGGTGTCGGGAAGGCGCGAATTGCCCCTCTGACCGTATAGCGAGGGAGCCAAATCTTTCTGGGCCTCGAATGAGTTGATTTCAGTGCTTGGAAAGTAACGGGAGAAGCGTTCCTGCACGCTGGCGCCGTTTGGGTAGTACGTCGGATTTTCGAAGTATTCGTTTGCCCCGAAGTAGAAGAAGTCGTCGCCCGAAGGATCAAGCCGGGCTTTTGCCACTTCGGCGCGGTATCGGGCATCGGACACCCCGTCGTTGAGCGCATCGAGGAAGTCGCTGAAATGCGCCTGTTCGGTTACCAGGTCGTCGTAATCGGAGGGGGAGTAGGAAGCCAGCCCGTCCAGGCCAAGGTCTTCCGTGCGTTGGTCGACCACGTCGATCGTAATATTCTGCGTACCGCTGGCGGTGCGGCTCCATGAGTCCAGATCGCGTGCGCTGGCGCTGGCGAGCGTAAGACCGTCCTCCGTGTTCAGCAAGCCGTTGGGAATCACGTCCTCCGAAATGGAGCCGAGATCCACGAACAATTTCGCATCCCGGTGAACACGCCCTCCGCTTTCAGGATACACCTTTACGATGAATTCGATAAACTCGATGTTTTTGGTCGAGAAATCGGTGTACCCTTCCGGCAATCGCTGCACCATGCCGCCCCATGTGTTCCGTGGTTCGTCGAGAAAACCCTTGAGGTCTCGCGTGTAGTTGTACGGCCCGCGCTGGTGGGGCGTGAAGTAGACGTCAAGCGGCTGGAGATACGGATGCGATTCCTTGCTGACATCCTTGTTCGGCAATACGTCGTTGATGTGGACCGGGCAAATGGCCGGGTCCACCGAATCACATCTTGTATTTTCCCCGATCAGATCCTCCAGCGTGTTCTGGTGCAGCGAATACCAGCCAAGCACGGCGCGCCAGTTGGTGCGCAACGAATCCGCCGTGAAGCCCGAAAAGTCGGCAGGGTATACGCCGATCGAATCCGGGGCGGCCGCGAGATGCCACCCGCCGGCTTGTCGCAACGAGTAGGTGTTTTCGAAGCCCTCGAAATCGTCGAGGTAGGAGATGCCCTTCAACTCGTCGCCCTCGAAGTCCTGACCCAGTTCTCTGAGATTCCTCCGTGTCCGTTCGAAGGCCGTGGTGGGGTTTGCCCCGGGGCGGAGTTGCGCAAATTCCCCGGATACCCGGATATGGCTGGGCGCTCGGGTCTGAATCAAGGGAATGGCGTCGACGGCGCGCGTCAACCACAGAGGTTCCATGTTCAGTTGGCCATCCAGTCCCCAGATGGTGTTCGAAATCGGCTCCTCTCCGACGCGGTATTTATCGATAGGGGATTTCTGGTTCAGTCTGAACATCGTGCTCCCGAATGCGAGTTCGTCGCTGACAACATAATCGAGGCGCGCGCCGAGCAGCGTCTTTTTCTGGATGTTGAAATACGAATTCTGCTCGTAATCGATTTCGATGGCGCGGCCTCCGATCAGGTAGGCGTCATTGATGATCGTGACCGTGCCGCCCTGGTAGTCTACCACGAAATCGGTGCCCTCCGTCAGCCTGCTTCCGCCCGATGTGACGTTAACGGACCCTTCGATGAGTCCTGAAAAGGCGCGCAAGTCGTAGAAATCCTGTACGGCGCCTCTGTAGGATCCCCGGATACGGTACACGTCGAATTGCGACTGACGAGCAGCCAGTTCTTTCTTTTGCGTATAGAGAGCGGCGTACGCGAATTTGTTTTTGCGCGCCCGTTTCTCGCCCTCGGGGATGTCCAGGTCGTCAATAATGCGCTCTATATGGCTCCCGAAGGGTTCGAGCCAGGGAAAGATGAGCTCGCCTTTCGAGGGTTTTATCGTGAAGTTGACGAGATAATCGAACAGGTCGTCGGGGCGGGGCGCTTCGTCTGTATTGAGGCGGTCGAGACCGAGAAGTTGGAGAAGCGTTTGCCGTTTATTGCCATTCAGTGCGGGTATGACAGTCGCCGCCGGGCTGCCCGGGGGCTGGTATTCCACTTGCAGTTCGAAGTCGTTCGGATTCAACCCCCGACCGGGTATCCGGTAAATGTTGCGTAACTCGAGGTACCATGCGGCCGGGTTGAAGTCCCCTGCGGGATTGGGTTGGCGTAGTTGCACGGGCTTGAGCAGCTTCAGTACGAGGCGGTCTGCATTTTGCCCTCCGGAAGCGCCTCCTGTTTCCGAGGAAAAATCTCCCACCTGATATGTTTGCCCATCCGCCCGGAAACGAAAAGCCACGGCCAGCGCCTCGTTTTCCTGCATGCGCTGCCGCAAGGAGATGTACCCGAGCACATTGTCGAAGTCAAAGTCGCTCCCCGGCCGGAGTTTTTTGAATTTACCCACCTGAAAGTCATCGTCGCCCAGGCCCAGTGAGGTCAGATAATCCTGTGGCTTGGCGCTGCCGTCCCGGACCTCCGCATCCAGCGCGTCTTGCGGATATCGCCAGACATCGGCGCCGGGAAGCACCTGTGCCGTATAGCCGTTGGCCAGACGCACGACATCCTGGGGTTCTCCAAGGTCTACCAGCGCAACGGCCTGGCGTACATTTTCCTCTTCGGCGCTGGTTCGTTCAAGTTTCCAGACCTCTATGTCGGTGATGCTTTCGAAGGCGTTGGCGACGAGTACCTGCGGAGGGCTTTGCAGGGCGTCTTCCCAGCGGTTGCGGAAATAATAGGCAAGGAAATAGTGGGTATTCTCGTTGTATCCCGTCGGCTTCATTTCGAACTCCGTCGTCTGGGCCCCACCCTCGATGGACAGGGTGTTCGTCTGGCCTTCCTGCTGGCTCGCCACCGTCGTCAGGTGCCAGCCGCCCAGTTTGAATTCGCTTTTGATGCCGAATAGACTCTGGCCGCCACGGATCAGGCGCGAGGGCGTCGAAAGGTTGACGTTTCCGGCCTCGATATTCTCGATAATTTCGTCTTCGTATCCCGTGTATTGCAGCCGGAGTCGGTTCTGGAATTCGAACTGATTCTGCGTATCCCAGTCCACGTCGATGTCGAGTTTATCCCCGATGGAGCCCGTAATGCCGAGGCGGATATCCTGATTGAATTCCGGGGAAAGCCGTGCGGATTGTCCCGCAATAGCCACCTGCTGGTCGCTTTTACGGTAATCGAAGCCGGCCTGGATGCTGGCCTGCCCGTTTACCGTAAGGCTCACGGTGTTTGCGCCGAATATAGTGCTGAAGGCGCTTTGCCGGCCTCCGGGTATGGCGATGTCGAATCCAAGGCCGCCCCGGGTTCGTTGTCGCCGTCGCTGGGCTTGCTGTTCGCCGATGATGCGCCAGTTGTCGCTGAGCCAGGCGTTCAGGCGGCGTTGCCGGTAGCTTTCGAAGTCGATGACGAGCGGGTATCGTACTTCGCTCTCTCCGACGAATTCCCGGACAATGAATTCCTTCCGAGTGGAATCCAGCTCGACTTCGTGCCGCCAGTAGTTGCCCAGTGCGGGGAAGAAGGGGCGGCGGGCGCGTTGGACCGGGGACGCCATCCGGAGGTCGGGCTGTGTGGACGGCAGGTAAAAATCCGCCCGGCGGAATGTTGTGGTGTCCGTTGTGTCGGCGGTCCCGGTTTTATTCCCGAAAATAATATCGAAGGTGGGGGTGTCCGTATTGAATCTATTCCCGAAAATAATATCGAAGGTGGGAGTGTCCGTATTGAATCTATTGCCAAAAATAATATCGAAGGTGGGCGCATCCGTATCGACCGCGGCGGCGGACGTATCGGAAACAGCGTCGTCTTTCGGCGGCGGAGAAACCTGTGCACTGCTATAGTGCGCCACCATGCCTTGCAACAGGAACGCCATGACGATGGCGCCTGCCGCATGCACGCGTAGTGCATCCATGCGACCGGGACGTTCTTGCCCCGTTATGCGTACGGCGTGCGAACTCACCCGACTTCTTCGCGATGATCGTGGCTAACTGCGATGTATAGACGATCCGATTACCCCGTGGCGGTTTTTCAGCACCCTGATGGTGGCGCCGACAGCCCGCTATGGTGCGTTTTATCGTCCGGTGGGGCGGTTGTTGACGAGCCCCTTGTTTACGAGAAACGGTAGCAGAGGTGCGCGCAGGCGATGGGAGATTTGATCGCAGATCCGGGTGAAGGTGTCGAGTCGAACGGAGCGCCTGTTCAAAAAAGAAATTTACAGAACACGGGGCATTGCCTGTTCGGCAGGAATTCTTTCCTACGAACAGGGGCGAAATAGTTCCCTGTGCGCATTTCCGCAGAAATCTGCACGACGGGGTGGTGCTCCTGTGCGGTCTCCGGCAAGATGTGCATCCGTCTCCTGATTCGTTCCGGTCACGATCAGAGTATCCTATATCATGGATGTGCCCGATCTTCCTACGGCCACGGTGGCCAGTCCGATCAACAACATCAGGAATACGCTATAGGCTGCTGCTGCGCCGAAGTCGTAGAGGCGCAACTGGGCCAGAATCTCCACGCTGATCGGGCGATTGTCGAAGACATAGAGCATAATGGACGAAACGAATTCGCCCACCGATGCGACGAAGGTAAGCAGGGCACCCGCCCAGATACCCGGAGAGATGGCCGGCAGCACGATGCGGCGGAACGTGGTGGCGAATCGGGCGCCGAGATCGGCGGAAGCTTCCGCAAGACGGTCGTCGAATTGTTCGAGGGCCGCTGTGGTCGAGCGTACGACGAAGGGGATGTGGCGAATGAAATACGCCAGCGGCAGAATCCAGAATCCTCCGACGAGTATGGTGTTCAGTGCAGGCAGAGTAGGTTCGTTGAACGTGACGATCAGGTTCACGGCGATCACGGTACCCGGAATAGCGAACGGGAGAGCCGTGAGTAGTCGTGCCAACCCGCGACCCGGAATCTTCCCCTTGGCTATGTACAGAGCCGCTCCGACGCCGAACACGATGTTTCCAGCGGTGGCGACAAGCGCCATGCGCAAGCTGTTCCACACGGGATCGAGTACGTCCGGGTCCCGAAAAAGCGCTGCATAGTTGTCGAAGGTGTACGCTGTGGGAAAAATCTGCCAGGTCCAGCTTCCTTCCTGTGCAAACGAGATCAGTACGACGGTCGCTATGGGCAAAAGCAGAAACGCCAGCATGGGCAGGGCTGCTGCGATGGCAACGATACGTCCGGTCCCGCTATGGACGGGTACTGGCGGGGCGGCGACTCCTTTTGCTGCCCCCTGCACACTGCGCCTGCGGCGGCTTTCCAGCAGGAACAGAAACAACAGGCATATGGCAGTCAGCAGGACGGAGACAGCTGCTGACAAAGGGAGGTTGCCATTTGTCTTGTAGTTATAAATCTGCAATGTCAGGAAACTCTCTGTGCCTGCGAAAAGGAGCGGCGCCGTAAAGGACGCCATGGAGATCATGAAAACGAGCAGGGCTGCTCCGGCAAGCGCCGGTCTCAGTTGCGGCAGGATCACGCGCCGGAACGTCGTGAGCCCGGAGGCGCCAAGATCTGCGGAAGCCTCGGGCAGGCTCTTGTCCACGTTGCCGAGGGCTGACAGGACGAACAGGTAAAAGTAGACGTACATGGCGTAGACATGCACGAGCCAGACGGCGGAGAGGCCCTCGAATGCAAACGGTGCATCGGCGAGACTGAACATGTCCTGAAGTACCCTCGGAAGGATACCGCTTTCGCCATACAGGAAGAGAAAGGCGAGCACGCCTACGAGGGGAGGCAGTGCAAGGGGGAAGGCAGCAACCGCCATCAGCGTACCGCGCAGCGGGAACCGGAAGCGATGAAAACACCAGGCCAGCGTCGTGCCCAGTATGCCTCCTCCGAGCACGGTCGCCACGGAGATGAATACGGAATTGAAAAGGGCCCGTACGTTTGCGGACGACCAGGAAGAAAACAGTCGGGAGTAGTTTTCTGCGGTCAGTCCCAATTCGAACGTACGCAGGCTCGGGTAGAGCACGTACGCTGCAAGGACGAGCAGGACGGGAATGGCAAGGAGCGCAGACCCTCGGCGCGTTAACATGGGATACTCTGATCAAGTCCGCAAAGCTCAGAGGGCGCCGCGGCCTTCGAGGGCGCGCGCCAGCGTGGCTTCGTCCGCATATTCGAGGTCTCCTCCTATGGGCAGACCCCGGGCAATACGCGTGAGGCGTACGCCGGCGGGTTTGAGCAACTGCGAGAGGTAATAGACCGTGGTGTCTCCTTCCACCGTAGGATTCAGGGCGAAAATAATTTCTTTTGGAGGAATATGTTCGTCGTTGTCTGTATCCTCGCCGGCAGCCTTCCGACCGTTTTGCGATGCTGGTGTTGCGGCCCGCTTGTGCGCCGGATCGATGCGCTGCAGGAGCTCGTCGATGTGGAGATCCTCCGGACCTACGCCGTCCAGTGGCGAGATGGCTCCTCCCAGTACATGATATACGCCCCGGTACTCGTTGAGCCGCTCGATCGCCAGGACATCGTTGACTTCTTCCACGAGGCAAATGACGGCATGGTCGCGTTGCGGTGAACTGCAGATGGCGCAAGGGTCCGCATCGGTTACGTTGCAGCAAACGGAGCATTGCCTGACGGTATCCTTGACCTTGATCAGTGTGTGCGCAAGATCTGCGATTTCAGCGCGGGACATTTTGAGCACATGGGCTGCCAGCCGCTGGGCCGTTTTTCGCCCGATACCAGGCAGTTTGGCAAACTGCTCGACAAGCACCTCGACCGATTCGGAGGTAAATCCCATGCGTGCACGTACTGTTTCGGGGGGAGGTCTGTCCAAGTGATGCGGGCTTCTTTGCCGCGAGGTTCCGTTTACAGGTTCAAGCCAGACAGGCCGGACAATCCCATGCCCGGAGGGAGCATGGTACCTGCAATGCCGCCCATTTCCTTGTTCGCCATCTCCTCGGCTTCGTCAAGGGCCTTGTTTATTCCGGCTACGACAAGGTCTTCCAGCAATTCGACGTCTTCGGAATCGACAGCACTTGGCTCAATCCGGATATTCGTGATACGACGAGCGCCGTTGGCGGTCACCTTGACCATACCGCCGCCGGACTCGGCCGTAACGGTTTTCGAGGCAAGGTTCTCTTGCGCCTCCTTCAGCTTCTTCTGCATTTCCATGACCATGCCGAACATGTCGGCCATATTTGCGCCGTCAGGCATATCATTTACCGTTTTCCGGAGATCAAGAGAGAAAGAGCTTTTAGCGCCTAATCGCGGGTGTACGCATTGCGGGCATCACCAGACGGGTTCCCCACCGAACTGGTCGAAAATTTCGCGCACTACCGGATTTTCCTTGCGCTTGCGTTCCATGTATTCGTACGGATCGAAATCGTCGGCGGTTTCGGAAGCGCCGTCTGTTCCGGGCGTGTTCATGTCTTCGCGTACGACATATTTCATCGCGCGGATCGGCACATTCGTCAGAGACTTCAGTTGCCCGGTTATGTAGTCAGCGCGTACGGTCAGTACGCGCCGGTGGAAATCGTCCGGGACAGCGATATGAATCATGCCATTGTCATATCCTTCCGGCTGCGCACGATGCAGCATGGACCATATCTGTATTTTATCCTTCTTGACGTGCTCCAGCAGATCGTTCCAGATGGTTGCAATGGGGTTCGCCTTTTCGTCCGGGATGCCGCTCGTGTCCGTTTCGACTGTTTCAAGGACGGCGGTGTCCACTTCGGCTACGAGGTCCGCCACGCCAGCAGCGCTCAGGGTTTCTTCGTTCGGGGTGCTGTCGCGTGGAATCAGGGGTTTACCGAACAGGGTGTCGGCAATGGAGGGGGAAGCATCGGGTTGCTGGACAGGCGCGGGGACTTCTGCAGGCGCGGCCGCGGGAGATGGCGGCTCGGCCGGCGCTGATTCCGAAAGATGCTCGTCTTTCCGGATAGGCGGTGCTTTCGGCGCGGCCTTGGGTTCAGGATCCCCCGGCGGCGTATGCGGGCCGGCGTCACGAGGCGCCGGGGTGTTTTGTTTTTCCGGGGGAGGTGACGTCGGGATTTTGCGCGCAGTCGATGCCGTCTTTTCCGGGGAGCGTTGGCTTGCCGGGCTCCTGGCGTCTGCGTTACCGGGGGGCCGCCTGTACGGTTCTGCAGCGTCCAGCCGATCTATCTTTGCAAGCGCCTCGCGCAGGTCTGCGCCCAGCGTGATCATCGCCATGTTCAGCAGGATCGTTTCCACCTTCAGGCGAGGCTGGATACTGTTTTTGAGCGTACTTTCCGCATTGGCGGCGAGCGTCAGGAGGCGCAGCAGGTCCATCTCCGAAAAAGGCGCCACCGCCTCGGCATAGCGTTTTCGGGTTGCCTCCGCCGCCTCGATCAGTTCGGTATTCTCCATCGTGCGCGCAACAAGAAGATTGCGCAGGTGCTCCGTCAGTCCGGCCAGAAATTCCTGAAGGTCATGCCCGGCCCGGATTGCATTCTCGATGAGTTGCAGCATTCCTCCCATGTCTCGCGCAGCGATCCGGTCGGTCACCTCGAAATATCGATCGATATCCACCACGCCAAGCGCCTTGACGAGATCTGCGTATGCAATATCCGAGCCGCACAGTGAAACGGCTTGATCGAATACCGACAGCGCATCCCGGAGCGCGCCATCTCCCTTGCGCGCAATGAGCAGCAGGGAGGCTTCGTCCGCACGGATGTTTTCCTCCTTGCAGATATCGCTTAAGCGGGCAACGATTTCCGGTACGGCAATACGACGAAAATCGAACCGCTGGCACCGGGACAGGATGGTGGGGAGCACCTTGTGCGGCTCGGTCGTTGCGAAGATGAAGAGGACATGGGGCGGCGGCTCTTCCAGAGTCTTCAGGAGTGCATTGAAGGCTGCCGTCGAGAGCATATGCACCTCGTCTACGATGTATACCTTCCGACGGGCGCCCTGCGGCGGGATACGCACCGTTTCCCTCAAGTCGCGAATATCGTCGACGCGGTTGTTCGAGGCGGCATCGATCTCGATGACGTTCAGACTGCGTCCTTCTTCGAACGTGCGGCAGTGCTCGCAGGCCCGACACGGTTCCGCTTGCCCGTCGCGTTCTTCCGGCGAGCTGGTACAGTTGATAGCCTTTGCCAGAATGCGTGCTGCTGTGGTCTTGCCGACACCGCGCGGTCCACTGAACAGATACGCGTGGGCCAGCCGGTCCAATCGGATCGCGTTACGGATTGTTTCCGTGACGTGCTCCTGCGCCACCAGTTCGTCGAACCGCTGTGGGCGGTACTTGCGCGCGGTGACGAGATACCTCTGTTCGGACATGTTGGCGAGACGGTTCTGTGGGGACCGAAGGGGATCGGAAACGCGTTTTTCAATCGTGCCCAGCGACGTTGTCCGGGGTTCTCAAATGTGTTTCACACCTGCGCATATCCTGCGATAACATGAACGATTCGGGGCAATGCTTTCCTTGTATTCCTGTCACTGGAAACCATGCAGCCGCTCGACGAAATCGCGATGGATTCATCGTGTGAATAAGTATACTCTGTACGGGGCCTGTTGTCAACGTCTCATTGTCCGTTTCGATCTGTGCACACACGAGACAAATTTGCCAGCGCTTTCTTCAAATTTCGCCGTAGGCGCCAGTGGGAACCCAGCCCTGGACGCCGTTCGGCAGGCGCACTTCGCTCCAGGCGGCCCGGACGGTTACGACCTTGACGATGGCGCCTTCGTGTACGGTCAGATCTATAGGTGATCCGTCCGGACGGTCTGTCAAGTCTGTCGCGTCTTCCAGCATGACGGCCTGCACCGTGTGCGTTTCTTCCCAGGATGCAGCGAACCCGAACGTAACGAAAAAGGCGGCGAGTACTCCCCCGATCAGTACCGCACGCCGGAACCATGGAGACCGGGCGCGGCGGATGCGCATTGCAAGGGCTGCCGAGGCCATTCCATAACCCAACAGGCCAAACAGGAAGATACCGGTCGGCGACAGGGTGCGAACGAGACGGTTCCATGCCGGGCGCCAGAAAGGGGCGGGTAGCCGCGAGAAACTGTCGGTGGTCCGGTCGCGGGCGATGGCAAGATTATGCGCCAGTTCTTCGCTCTCCGGCATGTATCGCCGGGCCTTTTCGTAGAACCGGATGGCTTGTCCGATTTCATCCAGTCGGAAATAGGCATTCCCCATGTTGTAGTACAAGGCGCCGCTTGTGTATCCGGCGTCAAGGGCGTGCCGGTAGCTGGTCACGGCATCTCTATGGGCGCCTTCGCGGAAGAGTCGGTTCCCTTCGTCGAAATGGCGCACTGCTTCGGGAATGTCTTGCGCCTGCACGGAAAGTGCGCAGGGAAATAACAGTGTGGCAAGGATCCCGAGTATCGCCGCCTTGCTTACTCCGGTTGTCTTTCCGTTCCGGGTCGATGTGACAGTTTCGTCCACGGCGACGATCAGCGAAGCCGCCCGTTCCTGCGCACTTTCCATGGTGCTGCGGTCGGGCAGTATGGGTGCGAACCGGGCCTGATCGCATTCATCGAGGAGTTCCCGCAGCAGATCGCGGACGCCGGTTGCTACCCCGGCGGCGCGTAGGCAAGCGTCCAGTTGGTCACGTGTCCATCCTGTTTCGGGAACGTTCAGCCGGTTGCCGATGAAACCGCTCAGCGCCCGTTCTATTTCTTCGTAAAAGGCGATGGGCTGTGCGCTTTCCAGTAATTTTCCGGCTTGCCGCAGATGCTTGCGCGCCAGCGGGTGCGCTATCCTGCCGCGTGCATACTGTGTATCGCTCGACAGTCGATCAGTATGGCGCCGTCGGACATACAGAAAGAGCAGGAAGGCTGGTGGCAACAGGAGTGCGGCATAGGGCCAGGCGCGTTGGTACAGGGGCGTTTCTTCGACCGGCTGCCAGCCGCTGGTAGTTGTCAGTATACCAGCGATGTCATCTATGGGGAAGCCTCCGGTCGTAGTCCCCGCCGCGAGTGCTTCCACCGAGCCGGTAACGCGAATAACGGGCAGTTCGGCCTGTTGCGTCACATAGCGTTTCTGCCCGGGGTCGTACCAGGCGAATGTAACGGGAGGCATATCGAACGATCCGTTGGCGCGCGGGATCACGACATACTCGAAGGTCTTGCGGCCCTGTATGCGCCGCCCGCCCCGGTTAATGGTTGTTTCGATATTCGGTTCGTACCGCTCGAAGACGCCTGGAGGTTCGAATGCAGGCCCGTCCAGTGTGGCTACATTGCCGGTGCCCCGGACAGTAACGACAATATGCAATGGTTCGCCCACCTCTACATCCGTCTTGCTGACAGAAGCCGTCACATTCCAGACGCCGACAGCTCCCGAAAAAGCGGACGGGGCGTCTCCGGGCAACGGGGTAATGCGCAGTTCCAGCGGCTCGGAGGCGATCTTGACGGGATGAAATTGCCCGCGCAACGAAAAAAGCCGGTCGAACGGGCTGCTTCGCGTTCCGGACGGCAGGTGTACTTCGGATTCGACTTCAAGCGCATCGACCGTGAGCGTGCCGGGCCGGGTCGGGAAGATAGCAACCCGCTTCAGGGGAATGGTATGATAAAGCAATCCATTCTCTACCACATTTTCGGGTAGGGGGCGCGTGTCGATCTCGAATTCCTCGCGCCAGAATCCCTCGGCGTCCCAGGAACCCGCAAGGCGGCTGTGACGCAGTTGGATGCCGTCCCGGAAATACAGCAGGTACTCGACAACGATTTGTTCGTTCTGGTGTGCTGTGGTGGCGCTGGGCACGGCGCGGATAAACAAATCGTTCGGTTCGGGTGCTTCAGGTGCGTTGTTTTCGCCGTTGTCCTGAGGCCAGGTGGGGGAGGGTGCGCCGAATGGCCAGTTCGAGGCCTGCGGCTGTTGCTGCTGCGGACGTTGGGCCTGATCCACTACGACGATGTCCACAGGCTGTGTTTGCCAGGTCTGTCCGTCCACGGTTACACTGGTGGCCAGGAGGCGGGCCGGGCCTTCCTGGAGTGGGTGATAACCCCAGCGGAACGTTACGCTTTGCTCCAATGCACCGTTCGTGAACGTCATGTTGCGATGTACGCTCGGGGTGCTTTGCAGGAGCGCCAGTCCTTCAGCCTCCGGCGGGGAGGGCGTTTCGACGCCGGAAAATCCGGCCCCCGCGATTTCCACACTGAAAATCAGTTGTTCCTGTGTGCCGATGATCGTTTCATTGACCGTGGCGCGGACTTCGATATCCTGCCCATGCGCCGCCGGTATTCCGAACAGTATCAGCACCCCGATATGCAATAAGCATTCTTTCATTTCAGAGTATACTTTACTTCTTGCCTTCCTCTACCAGTCTTTTTCCACCCGGTGCGGGCGGCTCTCGGTACGCTGGATTTCCCGTAGCAGATTGCCTTCTTCCTGTTCCAGGGCTTGCAGGATGCGCTCGGCCTGGGCCTGACTCAGTTGCTGTTCTCCGGTTTGTCTGTTCTGCGGTTCCTGTTCCTGCTGTTGCTCCTGCGGGGATTCGTTTTGTTGCTGTTCGTTCTCGTTTTCTTGCTCATTCTGTCCGTTCTGCTGCTGTGACTCGTTTTCGTCCTGTTGCGGTTCGTTCTGGCCGTCGTCGTTGTTTTCGTTGCCGGATTCCTGTGGTTCCTGGTCCTGATTCTGGTCCTGTTGCTGCCTGTTTTGCTGTTCCTGTTGTTCTTGTTCCTCGATACGTCGTTTCACGAATTCATAGTTGAACCGGGCATCTGCATTGTCCGGATTCCGGAGCAGGCTGTGGCGGTAGTATGTTAGTGCACCCTCGAGATCTTGCGCGGCAAAGGCAGCGTTGCCGGCATTGTAGGCCGATCGGGAAAGGTCGATTTCTTCACCGGTCTCGCCGGCTTCTGCGATGGCCTGATCGAAAGCCTGACGGGCGGATTCGGCGTTGCCCGACTTGAGGAGCGCTGCCCCGAGATTGTTACGCAGACCATAGCGCAGGCGTGGTTCGGCGTCGTTGGAAAGGATGGCGAGGCCGCCGGCATAGGCCGCCGCGGCATCGGCGTACGCTTCCTGACCGTACAGATCGTTACCGCGTCGTCCGTCCCGTTTGCCGCTTGGCGCCCACAGTCCGTCGGATGATGTTCCCGGCTCCTGCGCCTGCTCCACGGCAAGCGGGGTGGTTCCGGATGCTTCGTCCTGGGCACCTTGTGCGACAGGGGGGGCAGCTGCGGATTGCAGCAAAAGCAGGATAGCGAAAACGGACATGATGCGGATGCTTTTCAAGCGGATCCCGGGAGATCCGT
The DNA here is from genome assembly GCA_951812345.1 of Rhodothermales bacterium. Taxonomy (GTDB): domain Bacteria; phylum Bacteroidota; class Rhodothermia; order Rhodothermales; family VXPQ01; genus VXPQ01. The sequence continues at coordinate 2,482,188 of OX638295.1, read as the reverse complement.
GTTGCGGTTTGTACGCCGGTCAGGAATGGATCGTTCGATCAACAACAGCAACAGGGCAAGGACCAGCGGCCATTGAAATTTTTCTTCGTATTCCTCGAATTCTTCCTGGGCAAACTCACTTTTTTCCAAACGTTCCAACGCCTCCGTTATTTTGGAAAGGGAACTGGAGGTGCGGGCAATGCGAAAATAGGCGCCTCCGTCGGACAGTTGACGCAGGCCGTTTTCTTCGAGGCGGGTGCTTACGATATCTCCGTCTGCATTTTCCCTGAACCCGATTCGTCGACCGTTCCGGTAGATGGGGATCGGGCTTCCGTCCGTTTCGCCCACGCCTGCAGCATACATGACAATGTTTTCGTTGCGAGCCATATCCGCCAGCTCTTCAACGTCTGCCACATGGTTTTCTCCATCCGACACGAAGAGCAGCGCGCGGCTGCGCGCGTCGTCCGGAGATTCTGCCGGTATGTCGAAGGCCTGTACCGCCATGTCCAGAGCGGCTCCGAAGTCGGTGCCCGGCACGGCGATGGCTTCGGGGCCGGCTACGTCGAGGAAAAGACGCACTGCCGAGTAGTCTGTCGTGAGCGGGCACTGCAGAAAGGCATCCCCGGCGAAAATGACCAGGCCTATCCGGTCGCCGCGTAACTCATCCAGCAATTTTCGGATTTCGTTTTTGGCGCGATCGAGGCGATTAGGGGCCACGTCTTCTGCCAGCATGGAAGTGGATACATCGAGGGCGATGACAAGATCGACCCCTTCACGCCTCACATCGCGGAGTTGCGTACCGAAGCGCGGTCCGGCCAGCGCAAGAGCAAGAAGGGCGATAGCGCATGTCACGGCGGCTGCCTTCCATCGCCGGCGCCGTGAACTGGTTTCCGGCGTGAGCCGGGCTACGGTATCCCGGAGACCGAATCGCTGCATCGCCTCGCGGCGTTTCTGCGCCGCCCACAGGAAAAGGACTGCGGCCAGCGCAGGGCCTGCCGCCAAAGTCCAGAGATATGCGGGATGTAGCCAGTCCATACAGGGTCAGGGGGTACGTCGCAGACGCGTGCCGGAGAGCAGGAGCTCGAGCAGCAGCAGACCAAAGGCGGGCCACAGAAATAAGGCGTAGCGCTCCGTGTAGTCCGTGTAGAAGCGTTCTTCAATTTCTGTTTTTTCGAGTTCGCCGATTTCCGAGTAGATGCCTTGGAGGGCTTCCTTATTCGTGGCGCGGAAATAGCGTCCACCCGTTTTTTCTGCCACGGACGAGAGCATGTCCTCGTCGATTTCGACAGGGATCATCTGCCGCCGCTGCCCTCCGAAGGGATCGTCGAAGGGGAATGGAGCTTCCCCATGTGTGCCCACACCGATCGAATAAATGCGCACGTCCATTGCCTGTGCAACTTCCGAAGCCGTTACGGGATCGATCTCGCCCCGGTTGTTTTGTCCGTCCGTGAGCAGGATCAGCACCTTGCTTTCGGCGGCGCTGTCCTTGAGGCGATTCACGCCCATGGCGATGGCCGTGCCAATAGCGGTGCCGTCTTCAATGACGCCTACCTCAACCTCATCGAGCATCCGAAGCAGGAAGTTGTAGTCGAGCGTCAGCGGCGTCTGTGTGTAGGCTTTCGCCGCGAACACCACGAGGCCCACGCGATCCGATGTGCGCGATTCGATGAACTCCGCCGCTACGTCGCGGGCTGCCTCGAAACGGTTCGGGGAAAAATCCTCGGCCCGCATGGACGTGGATGTATCAAGCACAAGGACAATATCCACGCCTTCCGCATAGCGTTCGAGGACCGTGTCCCTTTCCTGCGGACGGGCAAGGGCAAGTATGCCGAGCGTTACAGCGCCGATCCTGAGTACAGCGGGCAGTTCGCGCATCCGCACCCACAATGATTTGGGTGCGCTGCGTACCGGGTCGATCCCGCTGAAGCGCATGCCTTTGCGTGTGCGGAATTCGTGCCACCACGCCCATCCCGCTACAAGGGGAACGAGCGCAAAGAGCCAGAACCACTCAGGTTGCGCGAACTGCATATCATTATGGGGAAATACGGTGAGAACGTTATACGATCCTTAATCATAAGAGTATCCTGTAGTCAGGATGCGGCGCCCCGGTCGGTATCCGGGGTGTCCGTCTTCGGGGATTCCGGTTGCGCCGGTTGTTCCGGCAGCCCGGTGGGCGTGTTGTTTGTCTCTGCTATTTCTTCCAAAGCCGCCGCTGCGGCTTCCACTGCACGTGCCTGCATTTCCATCGTTTCAATAATACTACGGGACGTAACGATAAGGTCTTTACCCTGCTTTGCAGGGGGGCGGGCATCCGCAAATTTGACGTAATCGCAGGCTACAAGCACATTCCGAAACCGGCTGACCGCCTGGCTGTCGGGCATATCGTGTTCCCGGAGTTGGGCAACCGTTTCGCCGGTCGTCATTTCCAGTGCTTGCACATCCAGGCGGCGGGCAATATACGTCCTCAGGAGTCCCGATAATTCGTCGTAGAAAAACGGCATATTCCGTTGATCCGACAGGTCCGTTTTTTCGAGGGCGTCCAGCCGTTCATAGGCTTCCCGGTCAGGAGGGATAGGGGGTATGATCTCCGTTTCGTTCTCGTCATCCCGGTTTCGGCGCCAGCGAATCCACCAGACGATGCCTGCCGCCAGCAACAGCAACAGGGTAATGCCCGCCACGATCCACCATGCAGATCGCGGAAACGCTACGAGCGGCGCAAGGTCCCGGATGTCCTCCGCATCTTCCGGTACAAAGGAACGGACGGGAATCCATGTCGAATCGGTGCGGACGATCAGCACATCATCGCCTGCTGTAAATGTGACCGGAATCGGGGCGACCCGGGCGGTGTCGATCGCAAACGAGGTTACCAGGTAGACCGAACTGTCTACTTGCGTGCCGTCCGGGAACAGGCGTTCATGCATTACCACTTCCAGTGCCTCCATGTCTCCGAAAGCGAGCGCTTCCCCATTGTCCGGCAGCGGAAAAGAGGCGGTCTCGGTCGTGTCGTGCCGAGCGGTCACCGCAAGGAAGAATTGCTCGCCTATTGCTACGCTATCCGTCAGGACATGCAGTTGCACTTCCCGCGTTGCGTTCTCGGGGGAAGCATCCTGCCCGCTGGCCGGCCAGGCTATCCAGACCCAGACCGCCCAGAGCAAGCACGCGCCAATTCTTCGCGCCCGGGTCGTGCCCGTTCGAACGAAAGAAAACGTCCTCCGCGCCGGGGAAATGCACCGGATCATGCTCTTCTCCTGTTTCGTTGGCGGAAGAACCGGATCAGGGGTTCCACATACCCTTCGTCCATGCGGATGGTCACATGATCCATCCCGATGCGCCGGAACAGGTCGTCGAGTTGCGCCCGGCGCGTCCTTGCGGAGGCGGCGAATGCTTCGCGTACCCGCCGGTCGCTCGTGTCCACGATGACCGTTTCGCCGGTTTCAGCATCGGTCAACTCGACCAGTCCCATCCGCGGCAACGTCTGTTCGCGAGGATCCTCGAGCCGCACGCCGATGGTGTCGTGACGCCGGGCCACAACCCGCAACGCCTTCTCGAACCCCTCGTCCATAAAATCGCTGATGACGAGCACGATGGAGCGGCGATTGAGCATACGGGGCAGATAATTCAGAGCTGCTGCAAGGTCGGTTTTCCGGGATTCCGGTTCGTGGGCAAACAGGTCCCGGAGCAGGCGTAGTACATGCCGGCGCCCCTTTTTCGGGGGCACGAAGAGTTCGACCCGGTCCGAGGTCAGCAGGAGCCCCACCTTGTCGTTGTTGGAAATGGCGCTGAACCCGATGATCGCACAGATCTCTGCTGCACCCTCTCGTTTGAACTGCGCTTGCGATCCAAAATCCTCCGACCCGGATACGTCCACTACCAGCATGAGCGTTTGCTCGCGTTCCTCCTCGAACACCTTCACATAGGTCTCTCCGGTTCGCGCAGAGACGTTCCAGTCGATCGAACGGATATCGTCTCCCACCTGGTACGGGCGCACTTCCGAAAATTCGATACCCAGCCCCTTGAAGGCCGAGTGGTATTCGCCTCCGAAGAAATTATTGACAAGCCCTTTCGTGCGGATTTCGATCCGCCGAATTTTCCTGAACAGTTCCCGCGGAATCATGTTGCGGCGTACATGGCAGGCGTTAATGTGACCAGTCTGTGGGCTCCCGGTCCCAGCGGTGCGACTGGAGTGCGTCAAGGAGATCGGCGTCCAGCGCACCCTTGTCGCTCGCGGCGATATTGGCCTCAACGTGGCGGAGTTTTCTCATGCCGGGGATAATGGTCGATACGGCCTCGTGCGATAGGATGAACCGCAATGCCATTTCCGGCAGATTCATGCCTTCGGGCAGTATTCTTTTCAACGCGTCGGCGCGCTCGACGGTCCGGGCGAGATTCTCCGGACCGAAGTAGATGTTGCGCCAGTCGCCTTCCGGCCAGGTGGCGTCTTTGGCGAGGTTTCCCGTCAATCCGCCCTCGTCGAACGGGACCCGGGCAATAACAGCGACATCCATTTCCATACAGGCCGCGAATAATTCGTCTTCGGGCGCCTGATCGAAGATGTTGTAGATGACCTGCACGGCATCTACCAGGCCACTCCGGACAGCTTTCACCCCGTTCCAGGGTTCCCACCGGTTCAGGCTGATACCAATACCCCGGATCAGGCCCTGTCGCCGGAAATTCTCCAGCGTGCCGATCCACCGGTCGTCGTCGAGCCAGTCGTCTTCCCATACATGCAGTTGCATGAGGTCAATATGGGCAAGGCCCGTATTTTCGAGGCTTTTCTCGATAGACGCCTTCACATAGTCGGGCGGAAACACTTCGTCCAGTGTGTATCCCCGCCGACTGGGCCACTGGCGATTCTTCGGCGGCACCTTGGAAGCGGTGTACAAGGTTTTATCCGGGTGTGCCGCTACCAGCCTGGCCAGTAACTTTTCGCTGTGACCTTCTCCATAGGCCAGCGCCGTGTCAAAGAAGGTGCATCCCAATGCAACGGCCCGGTTCATGGAGTTCATGGATTCATTATCATCGGAATCCGACCATTCTCCCATGCCCCACATCCCGTATCCGATGTCGCTGACTTTCCAGTCGAGGCGTCCGAAACGACGATAATTCATAAGCGGTTCTTGCTGGTTTGCGTGGAAGGCGCTACGTGCGGCGCGTATCCTTTAGTATATTGTAGCCCTACACGGCGTCCCCGTTCGGCACGGATGTTTTCCTGCGCCTGTATTCGGCAGATATTCGAACGCCTTGCCGGATATTCGTTCCCCGGTGCGACTTGCTGTGACGCTCGCGGGTCATTCTTTACAAAACCTTTTCTGCACATTCCATGGCCGTTCGATTCGGCGTTATCGTTTTTCCGGGGTCCAACTGCGATCATGATGCCTATCATGCCGCGAAGCATGTGTTTGGACAAGAGGTTCGCTTTATCTGGCACAAGGAAAGCAGTGTAGGTGATGTGGATGTGGTCATTTTGCCCGGCGGCTTTTCGTACGGAGATTACCTGCGCTCCGGAGCCATTGCCCGATTTTCGCCAGTTATGCAGGATGTGGTGCGCTTTGCCGCAGGCGGCGGGCTGGTGTTCGGTATATGCAACGGATTCCAGATGCTTTGCGAGATAGGCTTGTTGCCGGGCGCTCTGATGCGAAACGCTTCGCTTCGTTTCGTATGCAAGCAGGTTCACTTGCTGGTCGAAAATGCCCGTACGCCGTATACGACCCGTTTGGAGCAGGGGCAGGTTGTTCGCATTCCGATTTCGCATGGCGAGGGAAATTATTTCGCCTCGGACGAAGTGCTGGACCGGCTTGAAGGCGAGGGTCGGATCGTGTTCCGGTATTGTGACGAAGCGGGGCAACTTGCGCCGGAGGCGAACCCGAACGGGTCGGCCCGCCACATTGCGGGCATCGTGAACGAGGGGCGCAATGTGCTGGGCATGATGCCGCATCCCGACCGCTGTGCGGAAGGGGTTCTTGGGAGCGCCGACGGAAGGTATCTGTTCGAATCCATCATGGACCACATCGCGGCGGTACCGGCGTAGCACGCATGTCCGCTCTTTCCGCTTCGCCGATTACGCTGTTTCTGCTTGTCGTCATCCTGTTGACGAGCGGCTATGCGTTATTCTTTGATCGTTCGTTCATAGATCGACTGGCGTTCAAACCGTATCTGGTGCTGCGCCATCGGCAGTACGCTCGGCTGATCACGGCAGGGTTCGTGCATGTGAGCGGGGCGCATCTGCTGTTCAATATGATTACGCTGTACTTCTTCGGCCCACCGATGGAATATGCACTGGGGCCGGGTTCTTTTCTGGTGCTGTACTTCGGGTCCGAACTGGCGGCGCACGGACTTTCGCTGGCGTTGCACAGGCATTCCGTCACGTATGCGGCGGTAGGGGCTTCCGGTGCAATCAGCGGCGTGCTGTTCGGCTACTGTCTGTTTGCGCCGCTCCAGCCTATCCACATTTTCTTTGTACCGATAGGTATTCCCGCAGCGCTCTTTGCGGTAGGGTATGTCGTGGTCTCGATGTATGCGATGCGGCGTTCGCATGGCAGTGCAGGGGGCGGCATTGCGCACGAGGCGCATCTCGGCGGCGCTTTAGGCGGGCTGATGCTCACAATTTTGCTGGAGCCGCGGGCCGTGGAAGTATTTCTGCGGCAGTTGGGAATGATCGGGGGGTAGTATTGCCCCTTTCAGCCTCTGAGCTTTGCGGACGTAATCAGAGTATCCTTTATGCAACGTAAACGTGCGCTGTGCTGCTGCATGTTTGCGGTCGTCCTCCGGCTCGTTCCCTGAATATACCCGACTCCATGTTGTGCCTTACGGCTTGGGTACTGTGAATTACATCCGTTATTTCTGAGACTATATAGAGGGGTATCTTTCCAGTATTTCAAAAAATATCCGTTATTGTTTGCTTTATTCATTGCAATCCGTTATCTTACCCTTACCTCATGCGCTGGAGGCCTCATCCGGTCCGGTTATTTCCTCCTGTTAACGGGACCGGCGGGGTATCAGTCGCGTTTTAGTGGGCACCGGGAGCCCGGCCTGCACGTCAGGTCGGGCTTTTCGTTTTCAGAAGAATTGGGCCCTGACTACAGGTGGAGGCGTACATGACGGGAAAACCGCACTGGCGCCACAGATGCTTGTTTTCGGCAGCTTTATACACACCCCTTTTTCAAACGGTGTACACTTTGTTAACAACTTGTGAAATAAATTTTGTTCAGGGTCTTGACGCGGCTGATACGGGCGCTTATAATGCATTCAGTGCTTTCGGGCACCGTTCCTTGAAGCGACTGAGTACTCTGGCTGCATGAGGCGCCCGTGCGTCCGTCCCCCTCACTTCGGTGCGGGGTATGCATAGGCTTGATGAAGCGGTTGACAAAGCCGGCTTTCCGGAGCGCAAGCACACGGTGAAGCGGCGGCAGAAATGCCGACGTGGAGTCTGTAAGCGTGGCGAAGGAGGCCGGGGGGAGTTGGCTGTGGAGGGTGTATGGATACAGGAAGCGTGGGTAACCAGAAGGTCTGTGGCGCTTGAACCGTCTGCCCATGCGGTTCAGCTGTCCAGCAATCGGGAAACCGATAGCAGGGCATGCGTCACCACGTCGGCGTCGGCACGGACTTCGGTCGGTGAGCGGCGACGCGGGAGTCAGGCCTCCCGAATACCGTTTTCGGAATGTCGCTTCGGCGATGCGTCGGAAATGCGGGAGGCCGGTCGCGGATAGGAATACCAGTGAACATGTATATTTGTGGGGTTTACCCCACATCCAGGCAGGAAAAACGCCGGTTGTTATTACAGCCGGCGTTTTTTGTTATTTTTGGGTTATTTTTCCCAATTTTTGGTCATTTTTCATTCATTTTGTGCTTTTTTTAGCCTAAAATGGGCATTTATTGGCGATTTTTGGGGATTTATATACCAAAGTTGCCTTACGGGTCTATGTATCTTGTACAGTGTGCGAATGCACATCTTTATTTTTTTCTCCGGACTCTGTAATTCCCTCTATGGGCTCAGAGGGAAAAATCACTTGTTCCGGAGGGAAAAATGCAAAAGCACGAGAGTAAAGAGCTGACGCTCTTCGACATAATGGAGAAGTTTCCGAACGAGGAAGCCGCCCGGCAATGGCTCGAGGATATACGCTGGCCGGATGGCCCCGGTGTGTCCTTCATGCAAGTCGCAGCACTATTAGGAAACGCCCCGTCACGGCTCGATGCCGTATCGCTGCCAAAGCTGCCGATCGTACTTCTCCGTACGCAAAGGCACAGTGATGCAATCGAGCAAGGTGTCGCTCAGAAAATGGGTCGTAACCGTGTACATGGTCGCGACGAACCCGAAGGGCGTCTCGAGCCTGCGCATAGCGCGCGAGCTCGGCATGACGCAGAAGACCGCCTGGTTCCTGCTTCATCGGATCCGCGAGTTCTTCGGCAGCGATGCAATCGTGTTCACCGGGCCCGTGGAGGTCGACGAGACCTATATCGGAGGTACTGAGAAGAACAAGCACGACAACAAGAAATACAGAAAGAGACAGGGCTGTACGAAGAAGGTCCCTGTCGTCGGTATCCGCGATCGAAGGACCGGTCGTATTCTGGCCCACGTGCTTCGCGTAAACTCCTGCGGGCTGATCGACTGCGGATAAAGCGAATCGAGATAGTAGGCCTGCCGGTAGTCCGCAAGGAGAGGCTCCTCAAAAGCCTGCATCGTTTCTTCCTCGAAACGCTCGAAGCCGCGCAAGTAGTCGCCGAACGATGCGTTCGCTTCCTTCAGTTCGGCGGCGCGCAGACGCCACTTGCGGCTGACCTCGCTGTCGAATATCTCGTCGGACTTCCGGATTCGAAATCGTATCTGCTCGTTGTCAGGCCTCGCGTCGCCTATGAGCGCTTCTATCTTCTCGGCGACAAGGCCGGCCCTCTTCGCGCTTTTCGGCTTACCCTCTTCATAAGCTTCCTTCTCGCGCCGCAGCTTTTCCACCTTGTCATGCGTATCCGGATCGAGCGCAAGGATACGGTCGCGTATCGTGTCGAGTACACGCAGCTCCTCGGCCTGCCGGTTGATCTCCGCATAGAGAGCCTGCCGGCGCTCGTCGACGGTGAGCGGGCGGTCCGGCACCTCGCCAAGATTACGCTCATGCCAACGTACATAGTCGGTGTCGGCGGCGCCATCCTCCGCGCGTATGGCCTCGACGACTGCAATGTACTGGCTGGCGCGGTCCGCCGCGTCCTGTCACCAGCGACCTATACGGTGGTCCTCCTCGAGGTTGCGAAAATACTCCGGATCGTTCGCATACTCGCGTCGCCAGAAGTCTATCTTCTTCATCTTCGCTCTTTCGAGCAGGCGTGCATCGCCCGTACGATCGCGTATCTTGTACGTCGACGTATTCACCCTGAAGCGAGCCACGCGAGCGTTGAAGTCATCCTGGTTTGTCGGGTCTTTCGTAAAGACGGGATGATTGCGATGACCGGCAGCAGCGGCCGTACCCGTGCCTACCTCGCGATCGTGCATGTCCATGTTATGTATCTCGCCCATCTTCACATGGAAGGGCAGATAGTCGACGAGCTCCCCGGACGTGAAAGGCAGCCCCTCGAACTTGACTTCCCTGAACTCCTGTACGGCGACGTCGAGCTCCTCGAGGTAACGAAGTAGCTCGAGGCCGGGATGCCGCAGTTCGCTGACGGACCGCAGTTTTCGCATTATCCATGCGGCCGTATTCTTGAGCGTCATGTCGTTCTTGTACTCGCGCTCGACGTGTCTGCGGCCTCTTACGACGGTCTCCTTCGTAACCGGCACACGGTCCTTCGTGGCGCTGATAACGTCGCGCAGCGCTTCGAACTTCGGATCGCCGAAAGGATAGTTGAACCCCTACATGTCGGTTTCCGAGGTAATATTTCTCTTGCCTCTCCATACGGTGACATCCTCGAAGAAACGCTCCATAATGAGGCGGCGAAAAGCTTGCACGTCGATCAGGCGGCCGTAGTCCGCGCTGTCGGCAGCGTAGTTGACAAGCTCACGCACAAGGTAGGGCAGCCCGTCCTTGCGGCTCATCGCATCCTTGCGCACCTTCGCCGTCCAGTAGATGCCCTCGGCCTCGTTGATCCACGTCGCCTCGCGACCCGGCTTTCTTTCCGGCGTCGCGTCGCCGAACGTCTCGAGCTTCGAAACCACGTTGGTGTACCAGGGCACGAACCTGTTGCCGTATGAGATGCCGGCGGAGAGGAGTGTCTTGCCCCGGTACGCATTAATGCCCGTCTTCAGGAGCTCGTTCGTGTCGTAGACAGAGCTTATAGTCGTATTCTCGACGGCCTCGTCTTTTATGAAGCGCTTGTCTTCCTTCACCTCGCGGAAACCCTTTGAGCTGTCCTCGTTCTCGTGCCACTCGTAGCGATATTTTTCAAGCGCGAGCATATAGTCGTCCGGCATCTCCTGCATGACATAGGCGCTGTCGATGTCGAGGTCCGCACCGCCCATGTATCCCATATCGAGCGGGTTGAACTGCAGTGTCTGTCCGTCGGCCTCGAGGAAGCCAGCGAAACGCAGCGCCCGTATACCGGAGAGCGAAGGCGCCGGCACACGCATCACGGCCATCGTCATCGCCCGCTTATGGCGACGATGAGGTATTCCCAACCTGGAAACCCCTTTACGGCAACAGCCATCCCGCTACTCGTCTCCTCCGCAACGCAGGAGGTCACAAGAAAGATCTCTTCTCCCGTATCCGTATCGATAAGGATGGCATCGGAAGTGATGAGATACCATACGTCCTGGGAGTTGCTCCGCTGCCAGCATTGCAGAACACCTTCGTCTATCCAGAAGTTACTGAAGCTATTAGCGGCTCTGCCCCTTTCGTCGAGGACTCCGAAAGCCGTTCTTATGATTACCTCGGCTGCGGCCCCCTCCGGGCCAGCGGGACCCTCCGGGCCAGCGGCCCCCGCGGGACCTTCGGGGCCGACAGGTCCTTCGCAAGCGAAGAGGAAGACGAGAAAGAGAGGTATAAGCCGCTGCATAGCTCCGGGAAAGTTTTGGTGATATGGGCGCAAAGAGGGCGCCGAGTCATGTACCACCGCCAGCCAGAGCTGCTGGATGTCCTGCCTATTCACCAGCGCGAAGTGATCAGCTCCGCACTTTTCGATGGCTCTTGTATTCAGCAGGCGACCCGACCTTTAGGTAGGCGCTCCGCTGGCGATGGTCCGTCCAATATAGCCTTTCCAGGGGATACATAGACCCGTAAGGCAACTTTGTTTGGTATATAAATCCCCATAATTCCCCGTTTTCAGCTCAATTTGGCCCTTTTGGGAAGCTTATATCGGATAGCCCCAGGCCCGACAGCCGATCACAATATGGTGCAGGGGGCTATCTCGACGTTTCTCCGGAGCGGGCCATACCCCAAAACAGTCCCTTCCATAGCGATCCTGTCTCCCCTTTTGAGGTTATTTACAAGCGATCTCTGACGCTCGAAAAAGTAGCACTTTACGCCCTTTGCGTGGACAGCATTGGACCGGGCTCCATCGTAGCTGGCGAATCTGATATAATCGCCCTCTACCCTGTACACAATGCCCGTGATTACCATAACCCGACCGCGGTAGTTAAATTCCGCCCGCTGTGGGTCTTTCTCGTATAGCATCTCTATTTCTGTCGTTGTGGCCTCCGCAAAGACGGACGATGCGGGAAGTGGGCTATCCTGGGCCATCGCCGGACGGTACGGCACCAGTTCCTGTTCTACATGCCCTTGCTGCAGCACCGCCAGAGGTGCGCCTTCCAATGGTTGTATCTGCCCCAGCGCTTCGGGGCACCACCCCCCAAGTATGACTACTGCTGCTGTCAGGGCCGTTAACCTTTGCGCTATAGATCGCTCTCTGTGCATGTTCGCCTCCGCTTGTATACGGTCGGGGTCTGGTTTACAACGAAATCGGTCATTCTTTATTGTAGCGCCTGCCACGGTCAAATGCAACTTTTCCAAGGCTGCCATGGCAAGAAATAGAGGGTACTAACCATAACGTTTTTCCGGGATCCGGCGTTTTCGCTTTGTATGCTATCCGGGCCTTTTATCCCATTAAGGTGCCTTTTTTACTCCTTTTTTATACCTTTTCTACTCATTCGCCGGAAATTCTACAAAAAAACAGCGTAGCAATACGCTCCGCTCCGCCCTGGAATACTCTGATTAAATCCGCAAAGATCAGCGACCGGGCGCCGTCCTTCGCTCGGCGAGAGCGCTTTCAATTAGCCCTCGAATTGCCGAACGATGCACATCCTCCGGGGAATGCATCTTCACATGGCGCATCTTTGCGCCGGTTCCCTCAAGCAAGGCCTCCGGGTCCGTCAGACTGGCGCCCTGATAGAAACCGAGGTTCACCCATCTTTCATAAGGCAGAATGTAGACATAGCCGTCAATCATTTGCCTTGATCCTACGCCATAGGTTGCAGAGCGGTAGCCAAGGCGGACCACCTCGCAGGCGCCGGGGTCGATCTCGAAAACAAGCTCTCGCAGCGCTTGCGCAATGGGACGCAGGGGCTCCTCCGTGATTTGGAGCAAGTCGTCGAACGTTCCGGTTCTGGCTTTGGACATGTCTTGCTGCTTAATCAGAGTATCCCTTATCTGTGGAGATCGCGTACGCAGGCGCCGGAACGGTACGGCCATCCCGTCCGATCTGCAGGGTCGCCCTACGTCAAGGCCTTCTCCATCATCGCATATTCCTTGTCGATGACGCTGCCGAAAGAAACGAGCGCATTCCGCTGGCGCACATTGGAGTCGAGAACCCAGCTGAATTCGCCCGCATCGTAGCCGCGCTTCTGGCCCTCCTGGATCGCTGCAAGGTTCATGATAGCATCCAGGCCGCGTCCGTGATATTTTTTCCGGACGCCGAGGATGGGGGTGCGAATTTCTGTGATTCCGCCGAGTTTTTCCCGGATCAGCAACTGGAACACGCCGAACGGAAACAGCCGCCCATTGCGTACATGCCGGAGCAACTGGTTGATGTTGGGCAACGATACGGAGAATCCCACGGGTACTCCGTTGTCCTCCAAAAAATAGATGATGCCTGGATCGATGATCTGCTTCATCTGTCGGCCAAGCTGGACAATTTCCCCCTCTGTCATCGGAACATGCCCCCAGTTATTTTCCCAGGCATCGTTGTATATATCGAGGATAGTCTGCACTTCTTCGTCAAATCGCTTCATGTCCAGCGTGCGTAGCGTAACACCCGGATTGCGCTTTTTGACGATCTCGACGCCGCGTTCAAGTTTGGCGATCTTCAGGTACTTCTTGTGGAGATAATACCCCCACATGGTCATCACGCGCTCGAAGCCGTACCGCTCCAGAAAGGACTCGTAGTACGGGGGGTTATACGGCATGAGAACCCCCGGCTCCTTATCGAACCCATTCACCAGCAGGCCGCAGGTATCGTTGATAGAGGGATTCGTGGGTCCACGCGCGCCCGTCAGGCCCTCTTCCCGGAGGCGAGCGGAAGCGGCGTCGAGGAGCGCCTCCGCTACCGCATAATCCTCGATCGTTTCGAAGAACCCGAAATAGCCCAGGTTATCCCCGTAGGTCTTGAGATGCATGCCGTTTACGATGGCGGCAATGCGTCCTGTGACGGTTCCAGAGGCGTCGCGGGCAAGAAGCGGATAAATAGCGCCGTGCTCGAAGAAAGCATTCTTCTTCGGATGCAGCGTGTGGCGAATATCCTGTCGGAGCAGGGGTACCCAGGCAGGATAGTCGCAGTACAGGCGGTACGGAAAATCAATGAATGCCTTGAGATCGCTCCGGGAGCGGACGGGACGAATGGTCACGGAGCGTGTAGTCATGCGAGCAAAGAGATGGCAGGCACGGGTATGGCCGCATGGCTTTATGGCTGGGCGTCAGCCTGTACCGCCTCCGTTAGGTATTTTTCGTCTTCTTCCGAAGTTGCCGTGCCATTTCTGTTGACGATACCGTGTTTTATTCCTACGCGGGTGAATTTTTCAAGGATAAAATCCAGTTCGTCGTTTGAGTGCGTCGCCATGAAGGATGTGCGCATGAGGGATTGGCCCTGCGGCACGGCGGGAGGGGCGACTGCATTGGCGAAGACGCCTTCTTCGAGCAGGTCGTGCCAGAACTTGAAACAGGTCAGCATGTCGCCGATAACGACCGGAATGACCGGGGACTGGCTGGTCCAGATATTGAATCCGAAATTCCGGAAGCCGTTGCGCATGTAGTCCGAGATTTCCCAGAGGCGCTGGAGGCGTTCGGGTTCGTCCTCCAGGATGTCCAGGCACTTAAGCACTGTAGCCACACTGGGCGGCGGCATGGAGGCGCTGAACATGTGCGTGGAACTGCGATGGCGAACAAACTCGACGATGTCCCTGGTCGCCACACAGAATCCCCCTATTGAGGCGAAGCTCTTCGAGAACGTCCCCGTGGTCAGGGGCACCCGTTTGCTGAGGCCGAAATGCGCTGCCGATCCGCGTCCGCCCGGTCCAATGACCCCGCAGGCATGCGCGTCGTCAAGCAATAGCGCTGCTCCGAATTCTTCGGCGAGTTCAACCAGTTCCGGCACCTTTGCAATGACGCCGCTCATGGAGAACACCCCGTCCGTAACGATCAACTTGCCTGCTTCCGGATGGGTTCTGGAGGTTTTGGCAAGCAATCTCCGCAGGTGATCCATGTCGTTGTGCCGAAAACGGATCGTTTCCCCCATGCTGGCGCGCGTACCCGCGGTGATGGAGGCATGGTTATCCTTGTCGGAGAAGATGAAATCCCCCTTGCAGGCAAGAGCCTGAATCACCCCCTCATTCGCCATATACCCTGTTGAAAACACCACACAGCCCGGCGCTTTCATGAAAGTGGCAAGCCGCTCTTCCAATTGGATGTGCAGATCGAGCGTGCCATTCAGGAACCGGCTCCCGGTGCACCCGGTGCCGTACTTCTTGATGGCCCTGGCGGCGGCTTCCTGTACGCGGAGATCGGACGTGAGTCCCAGGTAATTATTCGAGCCGGCCATAATGACCTCGCGCCCGTTCAGCATGGCGCGGGTGCCCTCGTTCCGTTCGATCATGCGGAAGTACGGGTACAGGCCGGCTTTTTTGGCCCGTCCATAATCTGTCGATTCGTCAAAAAATCGGTGGCATTTTTCGAACAGTGTCAGTTCTTTCGCCGCACAGGTATCCACTGACGCACCGTCATGGCGCTCTGACTGGGAATCAAGGGGCGTCGTCATATTGTCGTGATTCGTCTCGGGCGGTATGGCCAGGGAACGGGCCCCTGTTGAAGCAAGCAGACGGAATGCGTGGAAAATGTCCCCACAACGTGGCGTTAACGCATTAACGGGGTAAAATAAGCAATTTTCGATATTAATATCCGCATGGTTTCTTTTTCGTTTGGCATCCCGGGCCTTGCGCCGGATCGGCAGCGGTGTTCCGGCGCCTGAATCGCCATGTGGCCGAGATGCCCGCGGGCTGCAGGGAAAATGCCAGATTTTCGCCGACATCGAAGTCGAGCAATTGTGCGTGGACGTACGCATCAAGGATCGAAAGCCCGTAGAATACGCCGGCGCCGATATACAGCATGTCGCGATTTCTGCGAAGGGCATCGCGTTGCTGGCGGAACAGGCCGGACAGTCTGTTCTGGAAGGCGTCCGACGCAGCTTCTTCGGGAGAGACCCCCAGTTCGCTGAGCAGGCTCAGGTAGTCTTGCTCGTAGCTTGCGGGAACGTTAACCGTGGAGATATCCCGGACAATCCACAGGTAGCCGTGGCCATACGTCCGGTATCGCCGATTAGCATGGATGATTGCTCCGGTAAAACCTGCCAGACCGCCCCAGACAACGGCTGCCTTAACGTATTGGCGATTGCGGAGTTGGCCCCAGCCGGGTACGGCGGCCCGCCAAAGTACAGTGCGGGGGGCAAGGTCATGCGCCGCAACGGTTGTATCAGGTTGTGCCGCTACGGGGCGTGTCGCCGGGAAGCCGGCCATGCATGCCATCAGGACGACCGCGCCGTAACCAATCCGGCTATCCACGATTATTTTCCTGTTATCAATTCGAGAAGACGCTCCAGATCATCGCCGGAATAATAATCGATTTCGATCCGGCCGCCATCGCCCTGGCGCCGGATACCGACCCGGGTGCCCAGGTGATTGCGCAGTTGCACCGTGTATTGCTCGAGTTGCAGGGCGTCGCGTTTCGGTACGCCCGTTTCGGGGCTGCCCGCTTTTTTGTTTTTTCTACTATCCGCCCGGCGGGTTTCCCGTACCCTTCGCTCGATTTCCCGTACGGACAGCCCCTCCGCCTTGATCGCTTTGAAGAGCGCTATCTGCGTTTTTTCGTTCTCTATGTTGATCAGGACGCGGGCATGTCCAACCGACACGTCCCCGTCGCGAAGGCCCGCCTGGATGATCGGCGGCAGCCGGAGCAGGCGCAGCATGTTGGTTACGGCGGACCGGCTTTTGGCGACGCTGTGCGCAACATCTTCGTGGGTCATCTCACATTCTTCCATCAGGCGCCGGTAGGCAAGCGCTTCCTCGATCGGATTGAGGTTCTCTCGCTGGATGTTTTCGACGATAGCCATTTGCAACATGCTATCCGCATCCACCTCCCGAACGTAGGCAGGTATGCGTTCGAGACCGGCGCGCCGCGCCGCGCGCAGCCGTCGTTCTCCGGAGATGAGTTCATAACCGTCTCCCCCCGTTCGCACCGTGACGGGCTGAATAAGCCCGAGTTGTTCGATCGAATGCGCCAATGCGATTAGTGTCTCTTCATCGAAATCCTTGCGGGGCTGAAAGGGGTTCGGCCGAATCAGAGCAATGTCGATCTCGCTGATCTGACGGATCCGTTCGGCCGGCCGGTCGGGCGCAAGGGGCTCCTCGTTCGATTCCAGAATGGCGCTCAGCCCGCGTCCCAACGCTTCTTTCCGTGGTGCCATGATGTAATAGGGGATACGTGAGGGGGGCTTATTGTGCGTATTCGACCGACGGCGTATCCGAACTGGCAACGTTTTCGTCGTTTTCTTCCGGTGCGGCGACAGGATTGTTTTGGGCAATCTCGCGGGCCAGGGCGATATAGTTGCGCGCACCTGTGGAAACCGCGTCGTAGAGCAACACGGGTTTTCCAAAACCGGGCGCTTCGGAAAGTCGCACGTTTCGCTGGACGATCGTTTTGAACACTTTGTCGCCGAAGTATTGCCGCACCTCGTTCACTACCTGGTTTGCAAGGCGGAGTCGGGTGTCGAACATTGTCAGCAGCACCCCCTCTATTTCAAGGGTCGGATTGAGGCGCTGCTGGACGATCCGGATGGTATTCAGGAGTTGTCCCAGCCCCTCGAGGGCAAAATATTCGGTTTGCAGAGGGATTACTACCGAGTCGGACGCAGTGAGCGCATTGACCGTGAGCAGGCCGAGAGAAGGCGGGCAGTCGATCACGATGAAGGCGTAGTCCTGCCGGATGGCATCGAAGGCCTGTTTGAGACGGTATTCCCGTCTGGGGAGGTCCGCAATTTCGATTTCGGCGCCGACAAGGTTGATGTGGCTCGGCACGACATGGAGCGATGCAATCTCCGTCTTTTGTATGATCGTGCGGATATCGATACTTTCGATAAGCACCTCGTAGATGGAATGGCCGCGTGTTCCGTCCTGTATGCCGGTTCCGGAGGTGGTGTTAGCCTGGGGATCAATGTCCACAAGCAGGACAGAATGCTCCATGGCGGCCAGCGAGGCAGCAAGATTGATAGCCGTCGTTGTTTTGCCCACGCCGCCTTTCTGGTTCGCAACCGAAATAAATTTTCCCATAAATGCGGTCAGGGTCGTAGTGCCCGGTTAGAGATTCGTATCTTCGATATTCACTGGATCGTGCCGTGTTCCGGATCGACGAGCGGTTTTATCTTTTCCGACGGCCTCAGATACTTTTCAACCAAACGAAGTGAATCGGGATCATTCAAAACGGGCCGCAGGAGAACATGCGGCTTCATGGGTGCAAAAAGGCATGCGTGTCGGTTTGGGCACGGGGTCCACGATGGCATACGCGCTGGAAGCATTAGGTCGCCGCGTGCGCGAAGAAGGGTTGTCTTTTTCGGGCGTTGCGACCTCGATGGCCACAGAGCAGGCGGCTCGCAGGCTTGGCTTGCCGCTCGTTACACTTGCGGAGGCGGATCGGCTGGATATGGCGATGGACGGCGCGGATGAAATTGATCCGCAGTGGTGCCTTATCAAAGGCGGCGGTGGAGCGCATACACGCGAAAAGATTGTGGCGGCGCAAGCCGACCGCTTCGTGGTGCTGGTGGACGAATCCAAGGTCGTGCGTCGGCTCGGCTCTGCCTTTCCTGTACCTGTGGAAGTGGTGCCTCTTGCAGTGCATCCCGTCACCGAGGCGCTGAGACGTCTCGGCGCCTCGGTGACGAAACTACGCACCGATGAGGGCGGGACGCCGGTGCACACCGATCAGGACTTTCACATCCTGGACGCATTGTTTGAGGGGGGTATCGAAAACCCGGAAGCACTCGGACGAGCGATCAAGAACATACCGGGTGTTCTCGATCATGGTATTTTTGCAGGATACACCACCGATGTGCTCGTCGGAGATGAGGAAGGGGGTGTGCGTACGCTGGCAAGAAGCACGTGAAGCGGTTGCCTGCACGCACGTTTTGTCGTCAGGCCGCCGCTCGCTGCGCTTATTTCAGCTTGAAGGTAACCGGCAGCGACATCCGCACCTGGACCGCTTTGCCACGCTGCTTGCCGGGCGTAAATTTCATCTGGCTCACCACCCGTTCGGCTTCCTCGTCACAGCCTGCGCCAATACCCCGGGTGACCGTTACATCCCGTACGTTGCCCTGTTCATCGACGACGAATTGCAGGAATACACGTCCTTCCACGCCGGCCTTGCGAGCAATCTCGGGGTACTTTATCTCGTTGCTGATAGCAGCCATACCCCCGATCAGTTCAGGCATTTGCTCCACGATCACAAAGATCTCGGGTTCATCATCTTCTTCCTCCGGTGGGGGCGGGGGAGGGGGCAGGGCAGCCGCGGGGGCATCAAGGTCCAACGAAGCATCGAGGTCGAGGAGATCATCCTCCAGGATTTCATCGTTCGGCACCTCTACGGGTACGGGCGGCTTGGGCGGCGGAGGCGGTTGTTCGATTTGCTCCGTCTGCTGGATTTCCTCCATGGTGATCTGCTCCTGTTCCGGAAGCACGATCTCGAAATCGCTCCTGTTGGTCCAGTCAGCACGGAAGGCAACGATGAGAATGCCCAGCGTGACGATCAGACCCGCCTCCATATAAAGCGTGTATTTGTTCTTCAGGTTGAATTTGTCTTCCTTGTGCAAAGCCATGTCGCTGCTCCCGGATAGTTTGGAATACGTATCAGGGTGTCGGAAAAATTACCGTGCCTGAGGCGCCCATACAATGGTTTCAAGTGCGTTCGATGCGTTTTTCGGGGTGGCAATTCGCATAAATCCGGCCCGAAAACAAACCCGCATTATTTCCTAACGTACGTAAAAATGCCCGGTTCCGCGAATTCGTATTGTGAATTCCGGCAATTTTTTTCAAACGGGCGTGCTATCCCACGCCGAAGCGTTCTTTCATCGCGAACGGCAATTCGTCGAGGAGGTCGGTTGCTCGCAGCGAGTGCCCCGCTCGTTTTGCGGTGTACCGGTCTGCAGCGGCGCCTCCAAGGTGCAGACCTGCTACGGCAGCCTGTTCCGCCGACAATCCCTGTGCCAGGAGGCCGCCGCATATGCCGGCCAGCACGTCCCCCGTGCCCGCTGTCGCCAAAGCCGGTCCGCCGCCGGCATTGATCCAGGTTCTGCCGCCAGGCGCCGCCGCAAGGGCGGGATATCCTTTGAGCACCAGTACACAGTCGTATGCGTCCGCGACATACCGGGCTGCCGCCATCCGGTCGGCCGGATCGATGCCCGCCTCGTCGAGTTCACTGCCGAACAATCGCCGGAATTCTCCCTCATGGGGCGTCAGTATCCAGCGCCCTCCTGCCCGGCTTCGCAGAAGGTCTGTCCGCCCGATCAGGGCGTGGAGCGCATCGGCGTCCACGACGACTGGGGTTGCCGCGGTTTCCAGCAGTCGGAGAACAAACGCCCGGGTGCCCGGCGCTCGACCCAGTCCGCATCCTGTGACGACAACCCCGGATTTATCCAGTCGTTCCGAAAGCGCGTCCAGCGCACCTTCGGCCTCTATACCGTCGCCGGAAGCCGGGAGCGGAATGGTAGCGACATCCGGGAGTTGAATTTCCAGTGAATCCCGGATGCGGTGATCGCATCCGCATACTACATAGCCGGCTCCGGCGCGCGCGGCTCCCTCTGCGGCCATGACTGCTGCGCCGGTCATTTCTTCCGAGCCCGCTACGATCACAGCCAGTCCCACGGAGTATTTGTGCGCCTTGGCGTTGCGTACGGGCATCCAGCCGCGTACGAGGTCGTCGGAGGGGCGGTACCCGGACCTGACCGGATCTCCGTCTGCAGCGTCACGGAGCACGACACCCGGGATGCCGATGTCGATAACCGCGCACTGTCCTGCGTATGCAGGCCCTTCGTGCAGGCAGAGCCCTGTTTTGAGCGCACCCATGGCGCAGGTCAGGTCGGCCCGGAAAGCGGCTCCCAGCGGTTTGCCGAGGTCGGCGTGGAGGCCGGTTGGAATGTCTACGGCCATTTTCAGGCCGGGTGCTGCATTGAGCCGCTCGACCAGCGTGCGCACCGGCTCACGCAGGTCACGCTCCAGTCCAATGCCCAGCAGGGCGTCCACATGAACGGCTGCATGGGGCCATGCGGCATCCGGATCGTACGGGAAAATATGGAGCCGGTCGTCGGGATCTGCTTCTTCCATCTTCCGGAGGGTGGCAAAGTGTGCGGCGACATTCCCGGCCAGCGACCCGCCGGTCGATTTGTTTCCGCTACCGTGCAGATGGAGCACCTGTACCGTGGCGCCTGCCTCATAGAGGTATCTTGCAAGTACGAATCCGTCTCCTCCGTTGTGTCCTTTTCCGCAGTATACGCGCCATGCGCCGTCGGCGCTTCCCGGCTGTATTTCCTGCAGGAGGCGCATGGCGGCGCCTTTTCCGGCTGACTCCATGAGGGTGTGGGCCGGTATGCCGAAATCATGGATGGTGCGTTCGTCGGCGCGGCGCATGGCCGCGGCGCTCAAAACCGGTTCGGGGCGCATGGCAGGCATGGTCATGGAATGGAAACAGCCGCTGGAATACGAAGCGTGTCCGGCAAGGTTGTTTCCCATCGGGCGCGGACGCGTACCGGTTCCGCCGGAAAATACGCCGGTTCCGGCGAGCGGTACGGAATCAGCGTGCCCTTGTCCCATTGATCGTTTTCGTTCCGGTCAAGCCAGGCGCGGAGCTGGTACGTCCCGGCGGGCAACCGCGGCAATAGAAAGAAGCCGGCAGAGTCCGCGGTGGCCCGATAGGGCGGGGCTGCATCCTGGACATCCAGGGTGTCCGGCCAGGTTTCGACGACGACAGGGTGCGGCTCGCCGGATACGACAATGCCCTGGATTTCTCCGGTTTCTTCGAGGGGACCGGGTTCGGGGGCGGTATCGTCTTCCGTTTCCGGATCGGCTGCAGGCACACGCAGGGAATCGGCGCGCATGGTGTCGATCCGGGTCAGCATCCAGGGGATTTCCAGCGACGCCCGTGATGTATCCGCGAGCAGCGCGGGGAGCGGCGGTGGCGCAAAGGATTCTCCCGGATCGGGGCGGGTATTGTAATTTGCATCTTCGAGCGCTGCCACGAACCAGTGCCGCTCCGTCATATATTCGAACCGGAATACCCCGTCGGAATCGGTTTGGGTGCGGTACGCCGGACGAGCGGGCAGGGAGTCAGGCGGAGCGCCGTCGTGCGCTGCATACGCCAGCACGTCTACGCCGGGGGCGGGGGAGCCGTCGTGGCCTTGTACCACACGTCCGGCGAGGATGCCGGCGTTCAGGGTCGGCCCCGTCGAAAAAGCAAGGACAAGGGGTGCGGTAAGCGCGACGCCGCGCACGTCCCGCAAACCGGTATCGAGGGTAAAAACGTAGGTGGTGCTGTCTCGCAATGGTCCGGCAAGCCGGATATCGACGCGGGGGCCTCGCCAATCCAGTTCCGGGGGCGTTTCCGGTTCCGGGATGATGGACAGGGCTCTTCGGAGGGAGCCCTCGTTGATGTATTCGGAAAAGACGATGCGGAGGGAAGCCTCGGATACGTTCGTTGCGCCGGCGGCGGGGATACTCTCAACAATGTGGGGCGGGGTATCGTCCGGTGGGCCTCCCCCGGGCGGAAGGGGGGTGGCGCAGGCGGCCCACAGCGTAGCGCACCATAGCGGGGCAGCCCATCGCGTCCCCTGCCTCATGCGCTGTCCGGTCGGTGTGCATCGCTTTACAGGGATGCGCCGCCATGCCTTGATGCGGGCGCTCATGAAGAATCTTCTCCGGAAGAACGGAGCGAGAAAAACAGCCAGGCCGTGACGGTCATGGCCGCGGTCAGGACGACAGGTTCCAGCATACGACGGACCCGGCTCCTGCGCGGAGGCGCACCCTGTGTTTCGGGCCAGGCTTCGGTTTCCACGGCGGCGCGTTGCGCACGTGTGATGACGTCCGACCGCACGAGGGCGCAGCGTTCGTCGGCAATTACGCGGCCGTCCTGGTCCGCGATGTCGTAGCGGAGTACGAGGCGCACTTCGCGGGCAAGTTGTTTCCGGCGTCTTTTTTCGTAGCGTACGCCGGTTTCTTCGATGGCGTAGGCAATTCGAAGGCCGGCCTTTGTCGAGTCCGGGAGAAATATCGTGCGCCCATCGGCTTGCCATGCGGCTACAAGGACGGCACGGACGTACGGCATTTCCTCGGGAGCGTGCAGGATCAGGTCGCCTTCCGTTTCGGGAAGCGTTCCGAGGCAATCCACCGCCATTTCTTCGAACAGGACCCGGTTGAGTGGTTGCGCACTACCTGGGCGGGCAGATGTGCACACACCGATTATAGCGAGCGCCACAAGGAGTGCGGGGGCTGCCGTGGCACAGCGCGCCGGGAATGAAAGGAGCGGTTGCGGGAGTGGACCGGATGGCCGGAAAGGGTCGGGCATCGTACTGCGTAGCGGTTCGTGCGGCCGAATGCGCTTGAAAATACGCCACGATGCATCGAAACGTTCGATCTGCGACGCGGTTTTGCGACTCCGAGGGCCTTGTTTCCGGTTTCCGGGCAGGTCCGTATCTTCCGAATGCGATTTTGGAACCCCGTTCCGCACTGCATACTCCCTGAAACGATAGCCTGCAACATGTCCTCCGCCCATTCTGGCGCCGATTTCGCCGCGCTCCGTACCCGTTACCGCGACCGGTACGAGCACGAACTGTTCGAACGCGTGATCCCGTTCTGGGAACGCCATGCCCCGGACCCCGAACACGGCGGCCATTTCAACAATCTGGACCGGGACGGGACCGTATACGACACGACCAAGCACCTGTGGATGCAGGGGCGCCTGGTATGGATGTTCAGCAAATTCTATCGCATGATCGAGGCCAGACCTTCCTGGCTTGCCATGGCTCGCAGCGGCATGGACTTCATGCGCAAGCATGCCGTACGGCCGGACGACAGGGTCTGTTTTTCGGTGACGGCGGATGGCCGACCCGTGTATCTCCAGCGCAAGATATTCACGGAGTGTTTTTACATCATGGCCCTTGCGGAATATGCCCGGGCGGCAGAAGAGCCGGAACTCCTTCGCGAGGCGTATGAATTGCTCGAAACGATGTGGGAATGGGCCTGGGACTGGACGAAGGTGGATCGCCCGACCCACGAGGGGCAAGTTCCTTCGCAAGCGCTGGCTGTGCCGATGCTGATGCTTAACCTGATCGAGGAAGTGGCCGGCGACGATTTCGGAACGTGCCGAGCCGAGGTGGATGACTGTATCCGCCGAACGGCTCTGCATGTACATGCCGATACGCAGCGTGTGTACGAGATCGTGGCCCCGGATGGCAGTTGCCTGAACGGCCCGGAAGGCCGTTTGATGACGCCGGGGCATGCCATCGAGGCAGGGTGGTTTTTGCAGCACTGGGCGCAGCGATTGGGCCTCCCGGATGTGCAGCAGCAGGCCCTCGATATGGTGCGCTGGTCTTTCGAAAACGGCTGGGACAAGGAGCACGAGGGGCTGTTCTATTTTGTGGATGCGGAAGGGTATTCTCCCGTTCCGCTCGAATGGTCCATGAAGTTGTGGTGGCCGCATTGCGAGGCGCTCTACGCTCATCTCCTGGATTATTTTCTGACCGGCGATGCCGGTGACCTTGCCGCTTTCGAGGCTGTCGATCGGTATAGTTTCGAGCGGTTCGCCGATCCTGAATACGGGGAATGGTTCGGGTATCTGGACCGGCAGGGCGCCGTGACGCACCGATTCAAGGGCGCCCCGTACAAGGGGTGTTTCCATGTGCCCCGCGCCTTGTGGCTGTGTCTGCGCCTGCTGGACGAACAACCTGTCTGGCAATCCTGACGACGCAGGTGCGTTGCTATCCCGCCCGTAATTTCGGGCGGGCCTTGCCTTTGCCCATGAAAGGGCGTATCGTGGAAGCGCTTCGCCGTTTCGCAGTTTTTTTCCGGTCTTAATGAACGTCCTCTTTACCTGGCTCGACTGGCTCTGGGTGGCGGCGTTTCTGCTGCTGATGATTGGCAGCGGCGTGCTGTTCTACCGTCTCGGCAAGCGTTCCCAGTCTGATTTCTTCCTGGCGGGGCGGGGGTTGCCCTGGTGGTTGCCCGCCTCTTCGGTGTATGCCACCCACACAGCCACCGACACCCCCATGTGGATTACGGGGGTCATCTACAAATACGGGCTGGCAGGTATCTGGTACACCTTCTTCTCGGCATGGGCCGCTATCAGCGCCTTTGTTTCGACGCGCATTTTCCGCCGGTCGCTGGCCTACACCCAGGCTGAATGGAACGTGGTGCGGTTCACCGGCCTCGGCGCGGAAATGCTGCGCGGCTGGATGGCCGGATGGCAGGTCTTCATGAACATGTTCGTGCTGGGCTGGGTGGGCATTGCGATGGGCAAGGTGTGCGCCTTCCTGTTCGGCTGGCCGCTGTGGGTGGGGCTCGTGTCGTTCTCGTCCGGGTGCGCCATTTATGTCCTGGCGGCGGGGTACTGGGGCGTCGTCATGGCCGATTTTCAACAGGGAGTCATCGCCTTTCTGGTCATCATGATCGTGTCGATCTGGGGGATCATGGTGGCGGGCGGTCCAACGGGTATTGTCGAAAAACTCATGATACTGGGCGAGACGGACCGTATGAATCCGTTTGCGTTCACCGGGTGGTGGACCGGAGAATTTCCCGCTGCCTGGTTCGTCACGATGATGGTGATCGCCATTCTCGGGGGATTCGGTATGGGGACGAGTATCGACTGGTATCCCGAGGCGCAGCGTATCCAGTCGGCGCGCACCGTACGCGATTCCACCTACAGCATCTGGTGGGGGACGCTGATCGGTCTGGTGCGCAATTCGGTATGGGCCATAGCCATTCTCGGCTTTTTCGTGCTTTTTCCGGGCATGACCGAAACGTCCGAGTATGAGATGGGATGGTTTCGGCTGGGCTTCGACTATCTGCCGGTGGGTATGGTAGGGTTCTTTTTTGCCGCCATCCTCGCCATCCATCTCTCGACCATTTCGTCGCACCTGAACCTCGGTGCGTTATACGCTACCCGCGATCTGTACCAGCACTACTGGAATCCCGAGGCGTCCGAACGTACGTTGGTGTGGGTGGGGCGCTGGTCCACGCTGATTCTGCTTCTCGGCTCGTTCGTGTACGGACTGATGATGGAGAACATTACGGAGTGGCTCATTTTTGCGCTCTGGATCATGACCGCCGGGATATGGTTGCCGAACATCCTCCAGGTGGTGTGGTGGCGGTTCAATGCATGGGGATATTTGTCGGCCTGGATCGCCAACCTGGGCTTCAGCTGGCTGGTGGTGTGGGTATTGCCCGAGTTCGGCGTGATTCCGGACCTGGCCGATTACCAGCAGTTCTGGTTGCTCATGCTGCTGGGCGCCTGCGTGTTCATTCCCACCACGTTTTTGACGAAGCCGGAAAGCATGGATCATCTCGTCAAGTACTATGTGCAGGCGCGGCCCCTCGGATGGTGGGGGCCGGTCCGCCGCGAAGCCGAGCGGCGCGGGCTGATTCAAGAGGACTCCCCCAAACCTCCCAAGGTTGTTTGAGATACTGACCGCTAACCTTCTCGTTGCATCATGCCCCTCATTCGACGTACATGGACGGCTGCAGAAGCCGACAAATGGACCAGGGAAGACTGGTTCGTCATCGTTCTCTCGCCGATATGCTACTTTGCGCTGACCCTGGGCGTGGCCTTGTCCTTTCTCTTGATTTGGGAAGGGTTCGCGATCACTGCCGTCAGCATAGTTCTCGTCGTATGGATGCACTGGATCATCGATCCGAAGCTGAAGGCCATTTCGGAGGAGTACGAGAAGAACCAGCATGAGTACCTGCGCGAACTGGAAGATGCCGTCCGCTGGAAACAACACGAACAGGCTGCGCCATGACGGAAAGTCTGACTACGGTTATCGGAATGACCATTGCGTACGCGGCCTCGCTGCTGGGGCTGCTGCTGGCGTGGCGTTCCTGGCGCAAGCATCACAAGAAGTGACTGCCATGTCCTTGTCTCTGCTCATGCAAGCCGCCACACCGCAGATCACGTGGGTGGGCGTTGTGATTCCCGGCGCGATTTTTATCGTAGCCTTCGCCGTTACGTGGCTGCTCTACAAGCACTTTACGAAGCAGCTGGAAGATTGATGACCGGCCCTGCGTCCGGATCGGGTGTTCCGGATGGCGCCCATCCGGTGTTCGACACGCATTTTCATATCGGTCCCTACGGAACGCAGGCATTCGCCGGGCGCCGCATCGCGCCCATTCCCGAAACCCTCGATCATGCTTCGGGCGCCGATTGTGCGGCGTATCTCGACCGGCACGGTATCCAGGCGGGGGTCATCGTGCCGACCTATCTTGACCGTCAGGAAGCGGCGTTCGAATACAACGCGCTGCTCATTGAGGCCGTGGAGCGGCATGAGAATCTGTACGGCGGGTTATGGGTTTCCCCGCTCCCGCAGGTCGAATCGCTGCTCCATGCTACCCTGGCCCGTCTCCCGCACCCCAAGGTGCGTGCGCTCAAGATCGCATCGAATACCTGGGCGCCCTACGGCATCGATCCATCCGGTTGGGATCGGTCTGTGCAACGCAATATGGAGTGTATCCTTGAGGCCGCCGGCGGCCATGGGCTGGTCATTCATTTTCACACGGGGTACTTGTCCGGCGCGGATCCCCTGGAATTCGAGCTTTTCATGCAACGGTACGGGAACCGGGCCACCTACCAGTTGGTGCACTGCGGGGAGGCCATTGCGCCGGCGTTCAAGTTCGTGCCGCGTTTTCCGGACTGGATCGAGCAGGGCTTCGATGTGTACACGGATACGTCTATCGTACCGGGCTTTGCGCCGAGATGGCTGCTGAGCGAGCTGGACCGGCGCAATCTGGGTTTCGGGCGGATCCTGTTCGCCACCGATTCGCCATGGGGATATTTCCCCGCCGAATACTGGAAAATAGCGGGGCTCGATCTCGACCCCGAAGTGAAAGAGCAGATTTTTTGGGGTAATGCGGCGAGGCTGTACGGGGTGGGATAGGTCGTGCTGTCGAGGTTTGGTAAAACACTCGGAATGGTGTACTTTTTTGATGGAGAGGCCGCCCGCGGGTATGCAGCCGACATGGAAGGGGACTTTCTGTTTACGAATCACAAAAATATTTCTCCCCGATCAAACTGAATCAGGAATTATTGTTTTGGTAAATGCCCAAGAAATAAAAAAACTCCCCCCCGGTCCGAAAGCAGGCTTGGGAATAAAACTCTTCCAGCAGCGAATCCGCGACGCCGCCGGATTCTTCGAGGCGATGCACGAACAATATGGAGACGCCGTTTATTTCAGGCTTCTGAATCGCAGGTTCTGTGTTGTATACTCGCCTGAGTTGATCGAACAGGTCCTTGTTACCAAACGAGATTCGTTCCATAAGGGCCCGGCTTTCAAGAAAACCCTGATTGTACATAACCCCACCACGCTGACAGGAGACGGGGACGATCACAGGAGACTGCGCAAACTCATCCAACCGTGCTTCAAGAGAAAAAATCTCGACGAATATGCCAAAATAATGATTGAAGCAACCGTCAAGTTGCAGGAGGACTGGAAGGAAGGGGAGGCGTTCGATATGACCGCCGTTACGCGTAAACTGACGCTGAACATTGCATCTCCAGTGTTTTTTGGAAGGGATATGCACATTTCGTCCTCTCTCATTGAAGATGTTTTGTATACATTGACCTGGAGCATGAAACTAACCATGCTGCCCATGGCTAGCCTGATAGCCAAATTACCCTTACGCAACAATCGTTTTAGAAAGAATACGCATGAGGCCCTGGATCGCCTGATTTATCAGATGGTGGACAAAGCCCGCCGCGATGAGAAGCGCGTTGATCTCATATCTTCCCTGGTTCACGCTACCGACGAGGACGGGATAGAACGCCCCTTGAGCTATGAGGAGGTAAGGGACGAAACGTGTATCCAGATTTTGGCCAGTCATGAAACATCGGCAAATGCCATGGCATGGTGTTTCTTTTATCTGGGCCTGAATCCAGACGTACGCGTTAGAATGGAGCAGGAAATTGACGAGGTATTAGGAGGGCGCATACCGTCGCCTGAGGATTATAATGACCTCCTTTATACGCGAGCCGTATTAAGTGAAACGCTACGCATTACTCCTCCAACGTACGTTGTTGGTAGAGAAGCGATTGAAGATTGCACGATCGGAGATTATTTCATCCCGAAGGGAACGATTGTGCAACCCTTCTGGCGGGCGCCTCAGAGGGATGAAAAGTATTGGCCCGAACCCCTGAAATTCAAACCGGAGCGGTGGCTGGAGAAACAATCTCTGGAGCGTCCCAAGTACGCGTATGTTCCGTTCGGTGGGGGCACCCGTAATTGTATTGGTATGGGATTCGCCAAGTTGCAAGTGGTTTTCGCTCTTGCAGTAATCGGCCAACGTTGGCGGATCGATCCCGTCTCCAAAGAATTCCCTGAAGTCAGAACGTTGGGATTCTACGCGTTCAAGCAAGGTCTTCCTGTCACGCTTACGGAACGGAAATCGTTTCATACCTGATATGCCGGGCGACTTTGCGGATGCTTTGCAGCGCAAGGCCGATTCGACGATTCTTCGGATACGTTCTGCAGAAACCGGTGGTTGCAAGGGTGCCGGGCTGGCGATCTTTTTTCGCACAGTCGGGGGTTGCCGCGCTTTTTTATGGCCTGCAATTTGCCGACATGATGCGCTTGAACGGGATGAAAGGTCAATGTCATGTGCTTGCGCCTGATTGGCCTTTGTTTCTGTACGAGGAATGGGTCGGGGCGCCCCGGATACGCGTCCGATAGATGTCCAGTGCCCGCTGGCGCGCCTCGGCATGGTCGACGATGGGATGCGGGTAATTCTCGCCGAGTCGAATTCCGGCTTCGGTCAGAACGGCTTGCGGCGCCTGCCACGGGGCATGGATTGCCTTGTCGGTCAGTCGCCGGAGTTCCGGCGCCCAGGTCCGGAGGTATTGCCCGGCAGCGTCGAAACGCTGTGACTGCGCCACGGGATTGAATATCCGGAAATACGGGGCGGCGTCGACGCCGCAGCCGGCAGTCCATTGCCAGCCAGCGCTGTTGTTGGCCCAATCCGCATCGACCAGGGTATCCCAAAACCAGTCCGCGCCGTGCCGCCAGTCGATCAGCAGGTGCTTCGTCAGGAACGACGCGACGATCATGCGGACCCGGTTGTGCATCCAGCCGACAGCCCAAAGCTCGCGCATTCCCGCATCGACCAGCGGGTATCCCGTTAGCCCGCGTTGCCAGCGCCGCAAGCCTACCGGGTCGTTTCGCCAGGGCATGCGGTCGAATTCCGGCCGCATATCGACCCTTCCCATATCCGGGTTGTTAAACAGCAAGTGATGACTGAACTCCCGCCAGCCGATCTCGCGCAGAAAGGCGTCTTTGCCCGCTCCCGGTTCGATTTCATCAAGCGCAGCAACGATCTGGCGCGGTCCGATCTCGCCGAAATGCAGATGGGGCGACAGCCTGCTCGTGCCTTGCTCGCCCGGCTCGTTTCGGTTGATTGCATATGTGCCGACGCTGTTACGCAGGAAGCCTTCGAGCCGTTGCCGGGCGCCTTCTTCTCCGGGCCGCCACACTTCCCGGAAGCCTGCCGCCCAGTCCGGATCATGGCATCGCAGGTTCCAGGTTTCAAGCGCTTCGGTGGCTGGCCATGATGCGGGTGAGACCAGCGCCGGCCTTTCGGTCCCCGGAAACGCAAAATCCTGTTGGAGGCACCGGCGCCAGAACGGCGTGAATACCCGGTAGGGCGAACCGTTGCCTGTCCGGATGGTCCAGGGTTCGAACAGCAGCGCGGCGTTGAAAGAGTGCGTGGCCATTCCTGCTGCTTCGCATTGCGCCTCGATGTCCGTGTCCTGCCGAATGATTGCGGGATCGTAAAGCCGGTTCCATACGATCGACGATGCGCGGGTTTCGCGGGCCAGTGCGGCAATTGCTGCCCCGGCAGGTCCCCGGCGAAGGATGAGGCGACTGCCCATCTTTCTCAGGGCAGCGTGCAGGGCATAGAGGCTGCCGTGCAGCCACCAGCGGGATGCGCCCCCAACAGGACGGCTTCCGAAATCTTCGTCCAGAATAAAAACCGGGATGACCGGTCGCGCGGTTCGGCTTGCCCATGACAGCGCGGGATTGTCCGTCAGTCGCAGATCGCGGCGAAACCACATGAGGACCGGTTGGTTGCCGTCTTTGTCGGGATGTTGTTTGCTTGCAGGCATTTGGACACATGAGGTGATTGCCGACCTTGAGAGATGGTTCGGCAGGATTGCGTATGCAGTGAACGAGCGCGCGCGATCGCGGTTTTACCCCGATGCTTCTTCATTGCGATTCCACGCAGCCTGTCCGTATCATACGATCTTTCCCGGATTCACATCGCGAGACGATAATCGTGCCATTTCCTGAAATTCTCAAAACGACGACGATGGCCCGGATTGCCGGGCTGCTGATTCTTTGCGCAGCGCTCCAGGGATGCGGATCGGCGGAAAACGCCGCCGAGTCCGCTTCCGATCTGCCGAACATTCTGTGGCTCACGTCGGAGGACATGAGCGCCGATCTGGGCGCATACGGCGACGCCTATGCGGAAACGCCCCACATCGACGGGTTGGCGCGGCAAGGGGTCACGTACACGAATGCGTTCGCTACCGCGCCTGTCTGTTCCCCGGCGCGGTTTACGCTGCTTACGGGCATATACGCCACGACGGCGGGTACGCAGGGTCTGCGCTCGCAGGCGCCCATTCCGGACGACGTCACAGGGTTCCCGGCGTATCTGCGCGGGCTTGGCTATTACACGACGAACAACGTCAAGACCGACTACAACACGGCCGCCGAGCCGCGCCTCATCGCCGAATCCTGGGACGAGAGCAGCGCCCAGGCGCACTGGCGGGGGCGCGAGGACGGGCAGCCGTTCTTTGCCGTCTTCAACCATATGCACACCCATCAGAGCCGTATCTCCTTTCTGGATACGGAGTTCCCCGAGTTGGCCGATGCGCTGGGGCGGCACGACCCTGCCCTTGCGCCGTTGCCCCCGTATTACCCGGACGACCCGGATGTGCGCGAGACGGTGGCCCGCTACTATGACGCCGTTACCGCCATGGACGCCCATGTGGGGCGCCTGCTGGCCGAACTGGAGGAGGACGGCGTAGCGGACAACACCATCGTGTTTTTCTACGGGGATCACGGGACGGGCCTGCCGCGCGGCAAGCGGGTGCTCTACGACTCCGGTTTGCATGTGCCGCTGGTTATCTATTTTCCCGAGCAATGGCAACATCTGGCGCCGGTTCCCCCTGGTTCGTCCACGGATCGACTGGTGAGTTTCGTGGATTTCGCGCCCACGATGCTCCGCCTGGTCGGCCGCGATGCGCCGGAGCATATGCAGGGCATGCCGTTTCTGGGCGAGGATTCGGCGACGGAACGGGAGTTCGTATTCGGTGCGCGGGACCGGGTGGACGAGGCGTACGACATTGCGCGTTCCGTGCGCGACGAACGTTTTCTGTACATTCGCCATTACCACCCGCACCTGTCCTGGAACCAGCCGGAATTCTTTTCGGATCAGGCGCCGATCCGCCAGGCCATTACGCGGTTGGCCGAGGCGGGCGCCCTGAATGCCGAGCAGAGGACCTACGCCGGTCCCTCGAAGCCGCCGGAAGAACTGTTCGATACCGTGACCGACCCGCACCAGTTGCGCAATCTGGCCGCCTCTTCCGCGTATCTCGACGTACTGGACCGGATGCGGGCCCGGCTGACCCAATGGGAGGTGGAGACGCGGGATATCGGCTTTATGGATGAAGCCGAAGTGTTGCGGCTGGCCGACCGGACGGGACAAACGCCCCTCGAATTTACGGCAGATCCGTCCGTCTACCCGCTTACGCGCGTGCTGGATACGGCCACCCTTGTGGGGCAGCCGCGCGCTGTGAACAGGCAGGCCACGCTTTTGAGGGACCCGGACGATGCGGTGCGGTACTGGGCCGCCTTGGGGCTGCATGTGACCGGGGCCAGGGATCCCCTGAGCCGGGATGCGCTGCGGAACGCCTTGGGCGATGCGGTTCCCGCCGTGCGCGCGGAGGCGGCGGCAGCGCTGGTTGCGCTGGACGGTTCTTCGGAAGCTCTTGCCGTGCTTGAGGAGGTGCTGGAGACCGGCGATCCGCTGGATGTGCTCCGGGCGGCTCGCGCCCTGCAATTGCTGGGCGACAAGGCGGCCCCTGCCGCAGCAGCGATGCGGCGCGTCATGGAGCAGGCGCAGGACGATACGGTGTACGGCCCCGATGCGCTGTACATCCGCTTTGCGCTGGAACCGGCCCTCGCCGAGGAACAGGGGGTGACGGAGGTGTATTAGACGCCCGGATCACTGTTTGTCTGCGTCCATTCTATTCCTCCTCCACCGTCATCCGCGACGCCTCGTCCACCCGCACCGTGCACGGGCTCCCGTCGGCGGTTTCGGTGGGCATTTCCGCGATCCAGCCTTCGCCGTCGGACGTCAGGCGGATGTTTTCCGACAGGGAATCCGGCAGGTCCTGCAGGGATTTCGCCCAGCGTCCGTGCGTCTTGAAGAAGGCCCGCTGTGCATAGTACACGGCCATGAGCGCCTCGCGCGCCGGAAAGGTCGGATCCGGTCGGAACGCCGTTTCTCCGGGCCGCGCCCGCGTGAACTGCACGAAGCCCCATCGCTCGGGGCGGTGCATGTCCACCACGCCCTGCGGGGACCAGACCCAGTTGTCCTCCGGCGTGTCGGGTTTTTTTCGGTAGACGCCTTCGCGGATTTCGTGCTGCCACTGGACCCGGGAGAAGTTCATTCGCCACTGTGCGCCTTCTTCGGGAGGCGCGCCTCCCTGCGGAGCGTAGGGCGCCAGGCCGCGCCACGGGATGGCGATTTCCACGGACCAGTACGTATCCGTGTCGTGCGGGGCATTGAGGGTGCCCTCTACATATACCGCCGACCGTAGCCCCGCAATGGGCGCCGGAGATATGGGAGGCCCCCCGTCCCGGTACGGTTTTTCCAGCGCCAGTTGCCAGAGGGTGTTCAGCGCGTTGACCTCCATTTCCCAGTACCGGTGGTGGTCGCCGTCCGGATCGATGAACACCTCGAAATCGTTGTCCTGGAAGATCACGCTGTTCGGCTCGGTGAGCGATCCCCACACATGCGTTTCTTCGAGGCGCGCAGCGATGTACAGACAGGCGTTGTCCCAGCGCATCGCCATGCGCGTTTCCTGCCTCGGCGCGGGTTTCCGGTCTCCCTCGATGTCCGTGAAGAGTTCGCTCCAGGGCGCCTCTTGCCAGAGTTTTTTATCCAGTTTGCCGTCTATCCTCGGGGCATCCTCGACATAATGACACACGTAGTGCCGGGGGACGATATCCGCCATCCGTTCCCACGACGCGGCATCGAGGTCTTTGGGCAGGTCCCAGGCGGGTTCGGTCATGATGCGTTGCGAGCGGGTGCGTGAGGCATTGCGTACGGGCGGGTTACACCTTCTCCGGATCCGGATGCGCCCACGGGGCGCGGTAGGGCCGGGCCAGCAGGGCGTTGGCCTCCTCGTCGCCCGCGACCCGGCCTGCGGCGGCGTCCCATTCGAGGCTCCGGCCCAGGGCCATGGAAATGTTCGCGAGAATGCAGGAGGCTGCCGAGATATGGCCTTCCTCGATATCCGCTACCGGCCGGGATCGTTGTTCGATCGCATCCAGAAAGTCGACCATGTGCCCCCGGATCGCGGACGCCACATGCCGTTCGAGGTCCTGCTCGGTGCGGTCCTCCGGGTAGCGGTCGTATTCGTAGAGGGCCTCGCCGCGTTCCGGTTCTTCGTCCCCGCGCGGAATGAAATCGTACGAATGTACGCTCATCTTGAGCGTGCCGTGTTCGCCGTACAGGGTCGCCCCCCAGGGATAATCCGGATCGGCGGCGTGCCCCCAGGCCCTGTGCTGCCACAGGATCGGTAGATCGTCGTACTCGAAGGTGGCCGTCTGCGTGTCCGGCGTGGTGGCGATGCTGTCGGTATCCACGAGAATCCCCCCGGTGGATGTGATCCGCTTCGGCCACCCGAGGTCGAGCATCCAGCGCACCGTATCCAGCATGTGTACGCACATGTCGCCGATGATGCCGTTGCTGTATTCCATGAAATTGCGCCATCCGCGCGGGTGGACGATCTCGTTGAACGGTATTTTGGGCGCCGGGCCTGCCCACATTTCGTAGTCCAGTTCGTCCGGGGGCGCGATGGCCGGAGGATTCCGGCGCGTGCGCATATGGTAATAGCAGTACGTTTCCGAAAGCCGGATTTTTCCGAGCCGCCCCGAGCGCACATACCGATCGCGGGCCTCTATGAGGTGGGGCGTGCTGCGCCGCTGCATCCCTACCTGCACGACGCGCCCGTACTTGCGGGCGGCGGCAACCATCGCCTGCCCTTCCACCACGTCCACGCCGACAGGCTTTTGCACCCACACGTCCAGCCCGGCGCGGCAGGCGTCGATCATGGGCAGCGCGTGCCAGTGATCCGGCGTGTCGATCAGCACGAGGTCGAGGTCGCCCGCCTGGAGCATTTCCCGGTAGTCGGCGAACGCGCGCGGACGGTTTCCGGAAGCCTGCCGTCCGGCGACGATGTCCACTGCCCCGTTCAGCATGTTCCGGTCCACATCGCACAGCGACGTAACCTCTACGGGGGCCACCTGGATCAGCCGGAGCAGGTCCGTTTTGCCGTACCAGCCGCACCCGATGAGACCTACGCGGGGGGCGTTCCGGCCCCAGGGGGTCATGGCCATGCCGGGGAGCGCGGAGGCTGCGGCGAGCATGGCGCCGGTTTTCAGAAAGTGCCTGCGTTTCATGATCTTGCGGGAAGGAGGGCGATGAATAGGCGCGCCGGACGTACCGGCGCGTTTCGCGGGAAAGATAGGCCACCGGATCGGGTATGCGCCACTTTCTTTCGTGCGATTTCCCGTGCAGGGCTGTATCCAGAACCGATCCGTATGTCATGTTTCCATATCTTTTACGCACGAACGTGAAGCGCTGAGCGAAGCGGTTTCGGTCAGAGTATCCTTAAAGATTATTCATGAGCTCAAGGGACATGCCTGCGAAGGAAGCGGAAGCATCGGCGACGGGTCGCCTTACCGCCATCTACATTTATCCTGTCAAATCGACGCGGCGGGTAGCGCTGGAAGCGTCGGTAGTCGAGCCGCAGGGTCTCCGTATGGACCGCCGGTGGATGGTGGCCGATCCGGACGGCAAATTCATGTCGCAGCGCACGGCGCCCAGGCTGGCGCTGATCCGGGCGGCGGCGTCTCCGGAGGGGCTGCGGGTGCAGGCGCCGGGGCAGGAGGATCTGGTTGTGGCGCAGCCGGACGGGGCAGCGCGGGCATCCGTGGAGGTATGGGGCGATAGTATTCCCGCCGCCGAGGCGGACAGCAGGGCGCACGAATGGTTCAGCCGGTTTCTCGGAACCGAATGCCGGCTTGTGTACCTGGACGATCCGGCCAGCCGACCGGTCGAGACCGGGTACGGCAAGCCCGGGGACGTCGTGAGTTTTGCGGATTCTTTTCCGGCGCTGCTTATTTCCGAAGCATCTCTGGAGGCGCTCAATGCGCGGCTGGACGAGCCGGTGCCCATACATCGTTTCCGGCCGAATCTCGTCGTGTCGGGGGTCGAGGCATTCGCCGAGGACACCTGGGATCGCGTGCGCATCGGGGAGATGGATTTTCTTGTGGCCAAGGCATGCGCCCGCTGCATCGTGACAACGGTCGATCAGGAGACAGGCGTACAGGGCAAGGAACCGCTGCGGACCCTGGAGACGTTTCGCCGGGGCGAGGACGGGAAAGTGTTTTTTGGCCAGAATCTTATTCCGCTGCACCCCGGAACCATCCGCCGGGGTGACATCGTACAGCCGACATTACGCCGGTAAAGGATACTCTGATCAAAACCGCTTCACTCTGACGCCGATCCGTTTCGCGCCGTACTTTACGGCTCCGCATCGCCATTCGCTCACTGATTCATTTACAGCCTGCCATGTTTATTCATTGCGTGTTTTTCCGGCTTCGGGACGATTTGACCGCCGAAGGCCGCCAGGAATTCGATGAGGGGGTCCGGTCCCTGCTCGGAATTGAAACGGTCCGCCACGGGTTCGTCGGAGCGCCTGCCGATACCCACCGCCCGGTCGTATACCGCGACTATTCCTGCGGCCTCGTGGTTGTTTTCGACGACAAGGCGGGGCATGATTTTTACCAGGACGATCCCGTACACGACCGCTTCCGCAACGAATGCAATCACCTCTGGGAAGACGTGAAGATATACGACGTGCAGGAGTAGTCGCGGGAACCGCGCAGGGGGTATGCCCCCGGTTCGTCAGCTTTGTCCCTGCATCGTGTGATCCAGCAGCCGGATGAGCTGTTCACGCAGGTGGCGCCGGTCCACCACGAAATCCACGAAGCCGTGCTCCTGAAGAAATTCGGAACTCTGGAAGCCGTCCGGCAGGTCCGCCCCGATCGTTTCCCGGATCACCCGCGGCCCTGCGAAGCCGATCAGGGCGCCCGGCTCGGCAAGATTGAAATCCCCCAGCATGGCGAACGAAGCGGTAACGCCGCCGGTGGTCGGGTTGGTCATAAGGGAGATGAAGGGGAGGCCCGCCGCATCCAGCCTGCTTAGCAGGGCGCTCGTTTTCGCCATTTGCATGAGACTGAGGGCGCCCTCCATCATGCGTGCTCCGCCGCTTTGCGAAATAATGAGCAGGGCCGTCTGCTTTTCTTCGGCCCGCTTGATGGCGCGCGCAACGACTTCGCCCACTACGGATCCCATGGATCCGCCGATGAACGCAAAATCCATGGCAGCCGCAGATAGGAGGTGTCCGCCGACCTTGCCCAGCGCAGCACGCGCCGCATCGTTCAGGCCGGTTTTTTGTTTGGCGGCGTCAAGGCGGTCCGCGTAACGCTTGCGGTCGGCGAATTCGAGCGGGTCGGTCGAATACAGATTTTCGTCGAACAGCTCGAAATCTCCGTCGTCGTAGAGGAGGCGGAAATACCCGAGGCTGTCCATGAAAAAGTGATACCCGGAGGCGGGTACGACCATGGCGTTGTCCTCGATCTCGCGCCGGTTGACGATCTCGCCGGTTTTGGGGCATTTCGCCCACTGCCCATCGGGGATCTCGTTCTTTTCCGCCAGTTCGGTCAGGATACCCGCCTTCTGTCGCTTGAACCACGTCATATCAGATGGCCAATTTTTGGAACGCTGTTTTTTCAGGGACTG
The DNA here is from genome assembly GCA_951812345.1 of Rhodothermales bacterium. Taxonomy (GTDB): domain Bacteria; phylum Bacteroidota; class Rhodothermia; order Rhodothermales; family VXPQ01; genus VXPQ01. The sequence goes on along the minus strand of OX638295.1, from coordinate 2,444,417 downwards.
CGGCAGCGAACTCCTTCAGATAATGCGGTTCGAAGGAAGCGATGTCCTCGACTTCGCCTCGCTCGAATTTGGCAGCGCCGAGGCGCGCCACCGCTACGGAGGCAGGGGCAATGCGTTCGTCGTCCGGGGCGAGTATCTCGGGTGCATGCCCGTTCGCCCCGTGCCGCTGAGCCAACTGCGCGTATAGCTTCGTCTGCCCATCTCCCACGATATACAGACGACCTTTCGCTGGGTTGCCCAGCCATTCGGCTGCCTCCTCGACCTGGATAACCGAGGTCTCGCGCAGCGTTTTGAGCGCGCTGCCCGGAGTAACCAGGAAAGCCGCTGCGTACGCCTCGTTCCTCCGGGCGTCGAACGCGGCGACAATGTGGTCGTCCGGCACGGCCAACGGAAGCGCAAGGTGCGCCCATGCTTCCGGACCCGGCACGGATACGAGTTGCGCCCCCGTTGCCTCGGCCAGCCCTTTTGCGGTGGCTGTACCGATCCGTAATCCGGTGTACGATCCGGGGCCGCTCGATACGGCCACGGCCGCCAGATCCGCAGCCGCAATACCGGCATATCGCAGTGCATCGCCGATCATCGGAACCAGCTGGGCATCATGCATACGAGTACGCCGCAAGGTCAGCTGGGCCGCAATCTTTCCATTGCGCCATACGGCGACGCTGCATGCGTTCGTAGCCGTTTCGAGGGCAAGAATATTCAATGCATTACCGTTGTGGATCATAACGCATACAAACGTATTTTAGACGAATGTGCGCCGTATGGGTTCTGAGGCGGACGCTGCCGGTCCTGTGGCGCCGTCTCCGACCTGCCCCTCAGCGCCTCTTGCGGGCGCGGCGGGGATACGGCGGTTTTTTGTTTTCCTGAGACGTTGAAAGAAGCACTTATGAACATCTACGACGCCGATCATATTCGTAATGTGGCGCTGGTTGGACACCAGGGCAGCGGTAAAACGATGCTGGCCGAGGCCATGTTGCTCGCAAGCGGCGCCCTGCGGCGCATGGGCGGGATCGAAGCCCACAGTACGGTTTCCGATTTTCATCCCAGCGAGCACGAGCGGCAAATGTCGATCTTCGCCTCGCTCCTGCATGCCGAGTGGGAAGGGCACAAGATCAATGTCATCGATACGCCCGGCTATCCTGATTTCGTGGGCGAAGTAATCTCCTCGTTGAAGGTGGCTGATACCGCCATCTTCGTGATGAATGCCGTCGAGGGTGTGCAGGTGGGGACGGAACTGGCCTGGAATTATGCGGAGCAGATCGGCAAGCCGTCCATGTTTGTGATCAATCATCTGGACAAGGGGGATGCGGATTTCCGGATGCTCATTGCGCAAATGAAGGAGCGCTTCGGGAACGGCGCCACCGTGGTGCAACTTCCTGTGGGAGGCGGTACGCGGGCGATCATCGATGTGCTGCTCATGAAGCAGCTTACCTACCCGGAAGGAAAAACGGAGCCTGTAGTCGGCGACATCGACGAAGCGTTCCGCGACGAAGCCGAGGAGTTGCACACGACGCTCATCGAGGATATTGCGGAGAACGACGAGGGGCTCATGGACCTCTATTTCGAGAAGGGCGAGCTCAGCGAAGATGAAATGCGGGCAGGTTTGCGCCAAGCCATGTTGAACCGGCAGCTTTTCCCGATTTTCGTGACGTCCGCCCCCGGTGCGGTGGGCGTTTCCCGTCTGATGAGTTTTATCGATAATGTGCTGCCTTCTCCGGCGGAAAGCGATTCGGGCGAATCCGTGCAGGCTGATCCGTCCGGGTCGCCCGTGGCGCTCATCTACAAGACGATGGCCGAACAGCATGTGGGCGATTATTCGTTCCTGCGCGTGTATTCGGGCACGCTTTCCCAGGGCATGGACCTCGAGAATGCGCAGACAGGGACGACCGAGCGGTTGGGGCAACTGTTCGCCATCAATGGGCGCGAGCGGGATCCGGTGCAGAAGATGGTGGCCGGAGATATCGGCGCGCTCGTGAAGCTCAAGAATTCGCACACGAACAACACGTTGCGGCCTAAAGGATCGAAGGTGATCATCGAGCCGATCGCCTTTCCCGAACCCCGCTACCGGGCTGCGATCAGCTCCGAAAACGAGGGCGAAGAGGATCGTCTTGCTCAGGGCCTTCACCAGCTTCGCGAAGAGGACCCGTCCCTGATTGTGGTGCACGATCCGCATCTGCGGCAGATGACGCTGGGCGGGCAGGGAGAAATGCATTTGCAGGTGGCGCGGTACCGTCTGGAGAACCGCTTCGGCGTGGGCATTGTCTTTTCCAGGCCGCGCGTGGCGTACCGCGAAACGATCACGAAGCAGGCCCGGTCGAGCTACCGGCACAAGAAGCAGACGGGCGGCGCCGGACAGTTCGCGGACATTTCGATTCTGGTCGAGCCGATCGAGGGGGAGTTCAATCCGCCGTCGGATATTTCCGTGCGCGGCCAATCCGAGGTCGAAACGGACTGGGGATCGAAAATTCACTTCATAGATGGGATCGTCGGGGGCGTCATCGACATGCGGCGGTTCTTCGGCGCCATCCAGAAGGGGGTCCTCGAAGCCACGCAGGACGGTCCCATCGCGCGTTATCCGGTGGGGCACTGCCGGGTGGTGGTGTACGACGGCGGAATGCACCCGGTCGATTCCAACGATGCGGCGTTCAAGACGGCGGGACGGATGTGTTTCCGCGAAGCGTTTCGGTCGGCTTCGCCGGTTATTCTCGAGCCGATCTACGATGTGACGATTACCGTGCCCGAAAGCTTCGTCGGGGAAGTGATGGGGGATATGAACACCCGCCGGGGCCGCATACAGGGCATCGAGGCGGAAGGCGTGTTTCAGAAGATTCTCGTGCAGGTGCCGGAAGCGGAGTTGTATCGCTATTCCACGTCGCTCCGGTCCATGACGCAGGGGCGCGGGATTCACCACGCCACGTTCAGCCATTACGAGGCGATGCCCCGCCACGTGCAGGACGAGGTGGTGAAGGAGGCTGAGGAGTAGCGCCCGGGCGCCGCGCTTCATGACGGGTTTATTCCGGTGTAACCGGGTTGGGCGAGGCAAGGAGTATCTCATAGTGAACAGGAAGTGGACATATATCGGGACATTATTTTGGACATAAAAATGGACATTTCAGGTATAATAAATCTTGTAATCCAGTGTTCATGCGTTTATATTTGACGCTGTGCGGCGGTTCCCCGCATCAGGCGGCGCTCATGTTTTCCCCCGGTGCGCCAGAATTTTTCGACTCCTGTCGGGCCTCTTGCACTTCCGAACAATACGTCCTGTACAGGACTTCATATCATGACCACCCGGCGTAAATACGAGCAGACGCATCCCTGGATCACGTTCCGGCTGGATTTGACCCGGGCGCATCCCAATCTATGGACATTGCTTGGACAGGCGGTGACCTTTTGCAGGCAAGTGTCTCAAGCAGCCCTGCCCCCTGATATCGCCAAAACATTCAAGACGCTGTACCTCAGTAAGGGGGTTCGGGCTACGACAGCTATTGAGGGGAATACGCTGACCGAAGAACAGGTGCAGGCCCAAATCGAAGGGAAGCTCGATCTTCCTCCATCGCAGGAATATCTGCAACAGGAAGTGGCGAATATCCTGCGCGCCTGCGGGATGATCGAGTCGGCCATGGACGCGGATAATCCGCCCCAACTGGGTGTGGGCCTGATTCGGGAATACAATGGGTGGGTGCTCGAAGAGCTTGGGGAGCATCTTGCCGAAGGCGTGGTTCCCGGCGAGATTCGCACCCACTCGGTGGGTGTAGGCGGTTACAGGGCTGCGCCTCCGGAAGATTGCGATTACCTGCTGGAACGTCTTTGCGAGTGGCTGGAAGAGGAAACCGAGATCCCGTTTTTTGCGGATGAAGACGATCGCCGGGTCGCGGCGGGTATTCTGCATGCCGTTCTTGTCCACCTGTACATCGCCTGGATTCATCCCTTCGGGGACGGCAACGGGCGGACGGCGCGGCTCCTGGAGTTTATGGTGCAGGCTCGTGCGGGCGTTCCGTTTCCTTCGGCGCACCTGCTCAGCGATCATTACAATATGACCCGGACCCAATACTACCGGGAACTGGATCGGTCAAGTCATATCCATGACGGCAAGGGAGACGCTTTCGGATTCCTGCAATATGCCTTGCAGGGATTTGTGGATGGATTACAAGGGCAGTGTGATGAGATTCAAGGATACCAACTCGGGATCGCTTGGGAGCATTTTATCTATGATGTGTTTGCACAAAAGCAGCATTCCCCGTCTATGCAACGCCGCCGGCAACTGGTAATTGAACTTGGTCGCAAAAGAGAATTTGTTTCCAAAGCGGATATCGTAGACCTGAGTCCATCCATAGCAAGGTATTATGCGGACAAGACGGACAAGACGTTGACCAGGGATCTGAATTGGCTGGCGGGAAAAAAACTGATCGGCCGGACAGGCAAGGCATGGATAGCAAACATCGGGATCATGAGGGCGTTTTGCAATCTGGAACCGGAGCGAATAATCCCTCTTTTGCTTTCAGCTCCTTCCTCAGGCAGGAAAAATGAGAATACATAAGAAATTTCGACACCCGATTCGTTCTATGCGTTTATTGCATAGACCACCCGGCATCTATGCAAAAAACGCATAGATGTAATTTCTCCTGAGGAAATGGAATTTCTCTGGTACGACTACGAGACATCCGGCGACAAGCCGAGGAAGTATCGTCCGGTGCAATTTGCGGGCGTGCGGACCGACGGGGACCTGCAGGTCATGGGCGATCCGGTCATGTGCTACTGTCGCCCTGCTCCGGATCAGTTGCCGCAGCCCGAAGCGTCTCTGGTGCATGGCCTTGCCCCGTCGTACCTCGAAGAGCATGGCCTTTCCGAGGCGGAATTCGCCCACCGGATTCACCGGGAGCTTGCGCGGCCCGGCACCTGTTCGGTGGGGTACAATGCGATCCGGTTCGACCACGAGCATACCCGTTTCCTGTTCTACCGGAATCTGCTCGATCCGTATGCATGGCACTGGCGTGACGGCAATACGCGCTGGGACCTGATCGACCTGTTCCGCGCCGCGTATGCGCTGCGGCCGGATGGCGTCGCGTGGCCGATGCGGGAGGACGGGAAGCCGTCGTTTCGTCTTCAGCATCTTGCCTCGGAGAATGGGATTGGGGGGCACGGGGCGGCCCACGAGGCGCTCGCCGACGTGATGACCACCATCGATATGGCCCGCCTCGTTCGCGACCGGCAGCCGAAATTGTTCGAATGGTCCCTGCGCATGCGGTATAAAAACGAGGCGGCCGCCGTCATGCAGGACCGGTTCGTATGGGTGGCGGCGCTTTTTCAGGGCAGGGGATGCGCCGCGCCGGTCGTTCGCCTTGCGAATCAGTCGGGGAATCCGAACGCCGCAATCGTGTTCGATATATCGCACGATCCGTCCGAATTTATCGGTCTTTCCGTCGATGCGTTGCACGAGCGGATATTCAGCCCCGGCAGCCGTTCGCCGATCTTTGTCGTGAAGACGAACCAGTGCCCGTTCGTGGCCCCGTTCAGCGTACTGACGGACGAGGTCATGGACCGGCTGGGTCTTGATCCGGATACTCTGAAGAAACACGAGCGTTTGCTCCGGGACGATGCGTTGCTGGGGCAAAGGGTTCGGGCGGCGTATGTGCGTCCTCCGGAAGAGGCCCCCGAGCGCGCCCGGGAGGCTCCGGATGTGGACGAAGCCCTGTACGCGGGATTCATGCCGGATCAGGACCGGGATACCCTACGGCGTTTGCTGGACCAGGACCGGACTCTTGCTGCTGCCGGCGACGTCGAATTTGAGGATCGGCGCATCAAAAAACTCGTATTCCGGTACCGCGCCCGGAATTTCCTTGACGATCTCGGGGCTGCGGAGCAGGATCGCTGGCGCGCGCATTGCCGGGCCCGCCACCTGACGCCCGGAGAAGACGGGCGCACCGAGCTGGACAAGTACTATGCATGCATCGACGAGCTGCGCAGGGAGCATGCGGATGCGCCCGACAAGGTGGCGTTGCTTGACGATCTCGAGGAGCATGGCCGCCGGCTTGCGGCATGGCTCGCGTAAACCGCTGTAAAACTCCTGCCGATTATTTCGCCTTTTCCGTCGATTTTCCTTTTCTTGTCCCGTTCGCGTTTATTTTTGCCGTTCTTTTTCGCGGCCGCGGCAGATAGCATCCATAATACCTCTCAGGCATGACCCCCCGCGAAACCACGGCCCGACTTATTATCAGCTGCCCGGATCGTCCCGGCATCATAGCGGCTGTGACCGGTTTTATGTACCGTCACGGGGCGAATTGTACGGCGCTTGACCAGCATGCCACCGAAAGGGAGGGCGGCGTCCTGTTCATGCGGCTGGAATTTCAGACGCCGCGCCTCGATGTGCCGCGCGCGCTGCTGGAGGAAGCGTTCGCCGGGGAGGTTGCCGAAAAATTCGACATGAAATGGCGATTGAGTTACGCCACCGATGCGCCGAGAATGGCTATTTTCGTATCGAAGCACGACCATGTCCTGATGGACTTGCTATGGCGGCTGCACAGAGGAGATTTGTTTGCCGTAGTGCCGATGGTGATCAGCAATCATCCCGATCTGGAGCACGAAGTGGCCCGTTTCGGCATTCCCTATTACCATGTTCCGATGGTGAAGGGACAAAAGCACATCGGGGAAGCGCATATGCTGGAGATCATGGGCAACGGCGTCGATGTGATCGTGCTGGCCCGTTACATGCAGATTTTGTCCGGATCGTTCGTCGATCATTACGTCAATCGGATCATCAACATTCACCATTCTTTTCTGCCCGCCTTCGCCGGAGCGGATCCGTACCGGCAGGCCTCCGACCGCGGGGTGAAACTCATCGGGGCGACGGCGCATTACGTTACCGAGGAACTGGACAGGGGGGCTATTATCGACCAGGATGTGGTGCGCGTAAACCACCGGCAGAGCCCGGAGGACCTGAGGCGTCTTGGCCGGGACATCGAGCGCAGCGTGCTTTCGCGCGCCGTCCACTGGCACCTTGAGGACCGTTTGATCGTACATGAAAACAAGACGGTCGTGTTCGTTTGATATTTTTTCCTTCTTTCCGGTTCATGAGCAATCGTTCCAGTTGGTATTGCGTGCTGTGCGTGCTGGCGTTAGCCTGCGCGGGATGCCGTCTGGTTTCGGTCGATGAGGAAGATGTGCCGTTTTTCGAGGTTACCGTTGCCGATGTCCGCGTGGAGGGCGTGGGCGCGGGTCGGATGGAGCAGGAGCATGTATTCCAGTTCTGGGGGCAATTCGTCTATCCGGACAGTTCGTTCCGGTTCATCCAGTTTTCCATAGCGAATTTCGGAAAAACAGGGACATACTCGCTGGGGCAATTCGTGGGTTCCTACGGCATGATAGACAACAGGGAGCGGACGCACCGGCTTGCGGCTTCCACCGGACACAGGGACGACAACGTTCGGATCGACCGTTTCAACAATTCCGGCGTCGTTCAGGGAACGTTTTCGTTTGACGCGACGGCGCTCGGTGATTTCGATAATATCCCGTACGGGGAGCATTTTATGATAGAGGGACGGTTTCTGATCGAATTGCAGTGAGCGTTGGGTATGCGGCTTGTCAAACTTGCGATCGGTCTGGTTATCCTGTTGCTGCTGCCCTTTTTGCTGTGGGGGCGCGGCGTGGAGGAAGTGTTTACCATTGACGGCACGATTTCCTGGCTGCGCAGTTTCGGGGCGTGGAGCGTAGCGGTCGCCGTGCTGTTGCTGGCCTCCGACATCCTGCTACCCATTCCCGCCACGCTGGTCATGACCGCACTGGGCATGCTGTACGGGCCGGTGGTCGGCGGCCTGATCGGCGCCGGAGGATCTTTTCTGGGAGGCATGATCGCTTTTCTGGCCTGCGCGAAGTGGGGCCGCCCGGCAGCGCGTCATTTGGTGAGCGACGCCGAACTTGTCCGGGGAGAGGCGCTGTTCGAGCGATGGGGCGCGTGGATTATCGTGCTTTCGCGCTGGCTTCCGATCATTCCCGAAGCGGTTTCGTGCATGGCGGGGATCGTGTCCATGCCTCGGCGCCTGTTTACGGGCGCGCTCGCTTGCGGAGTTTTGCCGCCTGCCTTTACTTTTGCCATTGTCGGTCATCTGGGCGTGGAGCGTCCCGCCCTGACCTTTTTGCTGAGCGCTCTTTTGCCCGCGGCGTTCTGGCTGGTCGTACACCGGAAAATGCGCCGGGCAACATCCATGAATTCAACCTGACGGCTCCATGAATGTATTTCGTACCCTTCGCCTTGCCCTGATGATGTTTGTGCAGTTTTTCATTTGGGGATCGTGGGCTACTACGCTCAGCAACTACATGAATACCGCGGATGTCAGTATGGGGGGCTATATCCCGCTGGCGTTTTCGTTCGGCCCCATTGCCTGCATCGTGGCGCCTTTCTTCGTAGGCATGGTGGCGGACCGGTTCTTCAACACGGAGAAGGTGCTGGCCGTGTTGTTTCTGCTGGCCGGGATCGCCATGGTCTTTATGCCGGCTGTTGCGGGCACGCCGTTCTTTTTGATCTTGCTTGCCGTACACACGCTGTGCTATTTCCCGACGCTTGGCCTGACTTCTTCGCTGGCCTTCCACCACATCGAAAACCAGGAAAAGGAATTTCCGGTCATTCGCGTTTTCGGAACCATCGGGTGGATCGTGACGGGCCTGGTTATCAGCTGGGTGCTTGCGGCGGATGGGTCCCCCACGCCCATGTACCTGGGCGGCGGCGCATCGCTTCTGCTGGGTCTCTATTGCTTTACCCTGCCCAGGACGCCCCCGCCTTCGAGGGGTGAGCGTACGTCCTGGCGGCAGATTTCCGGGCTGGACGCCCTGAAGCAGGTTCGTTCGAAGCCGCTCATCGTGCTGCTTATTTCGGCTACGCTGGCGTACATCGGGTTCGGGACGTATTTCCCCTACGCTCCCGTGTATCTGGCGGATGCGGGTATCGAGAAGGTGGCGGGCACGATGACGTACGGCCAGATGTCCGAGATCTTCTTCATGCTGATGATTCCGTTCTTCTTCCGGCGGCTGGGCGTGAAGTGGATGCTGTTTATCGGTATTGCGGCCTGGTTCGTGCGTTTCGGGCTGTTTGCCGGAGCGGCAGTCGACGGCGTCTACTGGATGATTCTGTTCGGCATCCTGATTCACGGCCTGTGCTACGATTTCTTCTTCGTCACCGCGCAGATCTACGTGGACAAGAAAACGCCTCCCGCCATACGCGGCCAGATACAGGGGCTGCTCGTGCTGCTGACCTTCGGGCTCGGCATGTTCCTCGGAGCGCAGATTTCGGGGTTCGTCGTGCAATCGGTTTCCGGCGCCGACGTACTTGCCTCCGCAGAACACTGGCGCTCGTTCTGGGGCATCTTCGCCGCCGCGATGCTCGTGTTCTCCGCCTTTTTCTTCCTGATGTTCAACGACAAGGTGGATACGGAGGATGCCGCCCCGGCGGCTTGACGGTCCCGGGACTATGCCGCTCCCGCTGCGCGTAATGGTGCGGCGGGGGCGCATGGTCCGGCGGGTCTTCGGTGCGTACTATCGACCCCCCCTCCCGATTTCCTTTCCTCGTCCGCGATATGCTGACGTAATCAGAGTATTCTTGAATATGTCCCTTTCTTCCCGCAGACATTTTTTGAAAGCCGCCGCATCGGCGGTCGGCGCCGTTTCGCTGGGCGGGGCGGTCCCTGCGGCGGCTTCGTTCCGGACCGCTCCGCAGATCATGACGCGGCCGCGTCTTTCGGACGATATCCTCGGACACGGGGATTTCCGGTACCGGGTCGAGGCGGACTGGAGCGATCTGGATCCCGCGAACACGCCGGTCAAGAATTGCCACGAGATGGTCATGTCCCGCGACGGGCGGCTTTTCATGGTGACCGACGAGGTGCGCAACAACGTCATCGTGTTCGACAAGTCGGGGGGCTTGCTCGGTACGTGGGGCACGGACTATCCAGGGGGGCATGGCCTCACGCTGTGGGACGCCGGCGGGGAAGAGTTTTTGTTTATCTGCGATTTCGACCGGGGCATCATTGACAAGACCACGCTGGACGGCCGGGTGTTGCTCACCATCGAACATCCGGCGACCGTGGACGCCTACGATGCGGGGGCGCCGTTCAAACCCACCGAAACCGCAGTCGGCCCGAATGGGGATATTTACGTGGCAGACGGGTACGGCTCGCAGTACATCCTGCAGTATTCCCCGGCGGGAGAATTTATCCGCAAATTCGGCGGCGCAGGCGATGGAGACGATCAGTTCGCCACAGCCCACGGCGTGGCGGTCGATGCGCGTTCCGGCACGCCGACGCTCCTGTGCACGTCCCGCGCCCACAACAGCTTCAAGCGGTTTACGCTCGACGGCGAATACCTCGAAACCATTTTTCTGCCGGGCGCCTATGTGTGCCGTGCCGTTCCAGACGGGGATCATGTGTATGCGGGCGTATGCTGGTCGCGGCTCCGGTACCTGAACCAGACGCCGGATTCGGGTTTCGTCACGATCCTGGATCGCGACAACCGCGTCGTGTCCAATCCCGGCGGCACGGCGCCGGTCTACCATGACGAGGTTTTGCAATTGATGGTGCAGGCGGCGCCTGTGTTCAAGCATTGCCACGACGTCTGCGTGGACGACGACAAGAATCTGTACGTATGCCAATGGAACGCCTCCGGGACGTACCCTGTCAAGCTCCATCGCGTTTGAGGACCGGTACGGCACCACATTTGTTTTTGCGCCAGTCCCTGCATTGCCCTACATTGCAACGAGCCATTATGGCTTCATCCAGCCTTTTCACCCAATCTTTTTAGGATATCATGACCACAGGCATGCGTTCTGTTTCTCTTTGGAGCCTTGCGGCCGTTGTGCTGATTCTGAGCGGTTGCGCCGGTTCGGGCCAAATGCCCCACCCTCTTGTCGGCGACTGGAACTACGCCGTCGAAACGCCCGACGCCACCTACGAGGGTACGCTTACCTTCACCGAAGGCGAGGAAGGGCTCATGGGTTCGATTGTCGGGGACGGTTTTTCGGAAGCTCTTCCGCTGGCGGGCATTACGTTCGCGGAATCCATGCTCGAGTGCGAGTTCAGCACGCCCGATTTCGGCAGAATGCAGATCAGCGCCCAGGTGGACGGCGACTCGTTTTCGGGGAACCTGAACGTAGTCTCCTACGGCATGGAAGCGCCCCTGACGGGTATGCGGGTCACCTCGGACGACGAGTAAAACTCATCTGCTGAGGCGGTGCGCGTTCGCATCCGCGCATCCTTGCAGGTGTATACTGCGGGCGCTTTCGGAGTAATGCGTCCGCGGGTTTTGTTGTGCTGTTCCGGCGGGACCCTGCCGGTATGTTTGCCGTAGATACGCCATGGAGCGCCTGATCAGTCTGCTGGGTCTTTTTGTCTTCGTGGCGCTGGCATGGCTGGTCGGCGAGCGCAGGAAGTCGATAGACCTGCGCATTGTGCTGGGCGGCCTTGTACTGCAATTCGGGCTGGCCCTTTTCATTTTCAAAACGCCGGTCGGGGCCGCCGTATTCCAGACGGTGGGCTATTTTTTCGAATCCCTTCTGGGGTTTGTCGACGCCGGGACGAGTCTTGTGTTCGGCGAGGAGTACGTGCATCACTTCTTTGCTTTCAAGGTGCTGCCGACCATCATCTTCTTTTCGTCGCTCATGTTCATTCTGTATTATCTCGGCCTGTTTCAGAAAGTGGTCGGGGCGTTCGCATGGGTGATGCGGCGCACGTTGGGTACGTCGGGATCGGAAACGGTGTCCGCTGCGGCGAACATTTTCGTGGGCCAGACGGAGGCTCCGCTGATTGTGGGACCCTATGTGGAAAGCATGACCAGATCCGAACTGATGGCGCTGATGGTGGGAGGGTTCGCCACCATTGCCGGAGGCGTGATGGCGGCCTATGTGAGTCTGGGCGTGGATGCGGTGCATCTGCTTGCCGCCTCGGTGATTTCCGCGCCGGCTGCTCTGCTGGTCGCCAAATTGATGATCCCCGAAACGGAACGATCGCCTACCATGGGGCATGTTTCCGTGCAGGTGGAGAAGAAGCATGCGAATGTCGTACACGCGGCGTCGGAAGGCGCTCTCGAAGGATTGAAACTGACCCTGAACGTGGCGGCCATGCTTATCGCCGTGCTGGCGCTGGTGGCGCTGGTCAACGCCGTGTTGTCCGCAACGGGCGGATGGGTAGGCGGGCTTTTCGGGTACGACAACTGGGACTGGTCGATGTCCAATGTTTTCGGGTACGCTTTCGCTCCGCTCGCCTGGTTGATGGGGATTCCCTGGACCGATGCGCTCCATGCCGGCGAATTGATGGGCATGAAGATGGTGTTCAACGAGTTTATCGCCTACACGCAGATGATCGAGTGGCAGCAACCGGATTCGGGGATCGTGCTCAGCGAGCGCAGTACGCTTATTCTTACCTATGCCCTGTGCGGCTTCGCCAATTTCGGGAGCATAGGCATTCAGATCGGCGGGATCGGGGGGATCGCGCCCAGGCGCCGCGCGGATCTGGCGCGGCTTGGCATACGGGCCATGATCGGCGGCACGCTCGCCATGATGATGACGGCGTGCGTGGCCGGCATACTGCTTTGACGGCCTCGGGGAAGGAAGCCGTTGCCGGTTCCGGCGGCGGGTATCCTGTGCCCCCCTTGCAGATGCGGGCCGGGAGCTACCAGGCGCCGAGGATGCCGCCCATCACGGTGAAGGTGACGGCATGGTATCCCGCATTGATGAGAAACAGTTTCAGGGATTTTTGCTCGAACAGGTACGAAGTGCCCATGGCGGCGGCTACCCATCCCACCCCGGCAAGCGCGCCGGCGGTCAGGCCCCAGGAAAACGTGGCTTCCGCTCCGAGGAACATGTCCAGATTAAAGGCAATGATCAGCCCCAGAATGAAGGCGGTGCCGTAGGTGCGCAGCATATTGCCCCCCTGCACGTCTTCGTCCGAAAAGCCGTTTTCCGCCATCCAGGCCTTACCGAAAAGGACGGGGGAATACCAGAGCATGCCTACGACGAAGCTGGACAGGGCCGCCACGACGATGGAAAGGTAGTTTATTGAAGCGAAATCCATGATACTGCAAGGAATTGGTGGGCGAGGCAGTGGTTCAGGTAATTAACCTAACAAAAACCTCATATTAAAGCGAGGGTGCACAGGGGAAATGGTCTGGGGACTTGACGATTCCTGAAGAGTATCCTATAATTCGCCATGCTCGTTGGGCGAGCCTGTAATAGACCTCCGTCAGCAACGCGCGCGGGCTTTCTATGGTACCCGATACCTGAATCCTCAAGCATGCATCGAGGCAGTCCGAACCTGTTAGGAGTATGAAACCTGTCCTCCTCCCTCGGGGACGCTCCCGCCGGAAAATCTCGATCAGGGTGTTGCGGAATGGCGAAGCGGCATCCGCGTCATGGAATTAGCGATGAACGTGCAGGTGTATGCCGCCTGTAATGCGGTGCTGCGCCTTGTGGATCAACTGAATCGCCTTAAGAAACGGGTATACATTCTCCGCTGTGAGGAGACGGTTCCGTCCTCGAAGCAAGCCGAACTGCTTCAGCTCGACTCGGCTTCACAGGAGGCTCTTGACCTGATGAAGCGGCTGGGAAACAAGGATGGCCACGACACCTTTCGCTGGTGCCAGAAACCTGTCGAGGAAGACGGTAAGTTGCTGGCCGACATATTTGATCGGATGCCGGTGTGTGAGGCGGGGTGAGGGGGGATTTGGTCTTGTGTTATCTGCTTGTTTTCCGTTGCGAAATCGGGCAAATTTGGCTATCTTCACAGCCATGAACCGTTGAAAAGGGATGCTTCTGTATTCCTTGTGCGTTGTCCGCTGCGCTACGAACTATAGCAAGTCGAGCGGCTCCGTGCTTGGGCTGAGCGGGGATTCAACGGGGTATAATACAACCGACGGCACGGGATTATATCGTGTTGACAGCACAGGAGAAAAGTCACTTTCTTAATCTCTTGAGGCTATAGAGATGGCACGCGGCGACCTACTGGTTTCGCTTTTGCAGGCCAGCACGGAAGGTGATCTCAAGAAGGTGCGTTCCACTGCCGAGGCTATCATCGCCGACGAGCGTGTAAAGAACCATCACATCCTCGCTGATCGGCTGACGCGGGCGATGGCTAACGGGAACCACCTTCGGAAGATGGAATTTGCGGGCGGTTCGCGACAGCGTTGGAGAGATTACGCAATCGAGTTTATTCCTCGCAGGAGATTAGAGGATATCGTCCTGCCGGACATTACGCGCAGGGCCTGCCGCGAACTTATTGAAGAGCAGCATCGCGCTTCCGTATTGCGCGCCCATTCACTGGAACCGCGCCATCGAGTGCTCCTGATTGGTCCCCCGGGAAACGGGAAGACCTCGCTTGCCGAGGCTATTGCCGAATCGCTTGCTGTTCCCTTCATCATTGTCCGTTACGAGGCGGTGATTGGAAGCTACCTTGGGGAAACGGCATCGCGTCTGAAACATGTGTTCGATTATGCGCGCACCACGCCGTGCGTCCTCTTTTTCGATGAGTTCGACGCTATTGCAAAAGAGCGTGGGGACACCCATGAGACTGGCGAAATCAAGCGCGTGGTTACGTCACTCCTCATGCAGGTGGATGCCTTGCCGAGCTACACGGTTACGGTAGCGGCAACGAATCATGCCGAATTACTGGATCGCGCCGTATGGCGCCGGTTCCAGGTGCGCCTTGAACTCAAGGCTCCCAGTGAGCGCGAATTGACAAGGTACTTCGACACGTTTGTGAAAAAGTTTGATCGGCCGCTGGGATATTCAGCGGCTACGCTGGCTTCTCATTTGGGTGATGTGAGTTACGCTGAAGCCGAGGAGTTTTGCCTGGATGTTCGACGCCGCATCGTGCTCGGGATGGGGCGCAACAGCCTGAAGAAAGAAGTAGGAGATGCACTAAAACTCTGGAAGGAACGAGGTAAAGCCTCAGAAGAATAAGTAACCCGACTGATGGCTGAGTTTCCCCTTCTTCCCCTTCCGGTTCCACGGGTGGGGCCCCGTCTCACGGGGTCGCCCGTATACGTGCCTCCACCAGAGCATCCGTCCCATGAGCGCCAGGGCGAGCGTTTCGGGCCTGTTTTTCAGCGATTGGCGAATGTGCTGGATTCCGATCAGGATCCGCTAACGCTTCGTAACGATCCGATGGGGCTGGCGCCCGAACGCGCTCTCGTTTTTGAAATTGCGGGATCGCTGGATAATTTTGCCGCTGCGACGCAACGGATATCCGGTCTCGAATATCTTGGGGAAGATGAGATTGAGTTTGATCCGGACGATGACTTTTGGATTTCTGATACCCGCGAAGGCCGGGAAGGGCAGCGGCGCCTGGACAAACAAATTGGAGGGCGTCTGTACCTGGTAATGCCCGATGTGCGAGCACTAAAAGAGATATTGTCTCTATGGAAGCGCTATCAGGCCGGTCAGGACCTTGGTTATGGTTATAAATCCTGGCTCAATTTGTTTAATCAACTTAAGGATATCCGGGCATGGGGCCCCGAAGATCGTCTTTCTAAGCAAGACATTCGGTTCTTTCAGGATATCGTGGCGAGTAGTCCAAATGAACTGATTCGAGCGGAAATTGAACTTTGGCGTGATCGGGATCACAGGGCGCTCAATCGTTTGAATACAGTGATAAACGAGGCGGGTGGCTCTGTAATCACCACTGCATCCATTCCTGAGATAGCCTATGACGCCGCCCTCGTTGAAATACCGATTCGTGAAATGAAACGGCTCATTCGCCGGGAAGAAGTGGCTCTTGCCCTATGCGACGATATTATGTTCGTTCGACCTCAGGCTTTCGTATCTCCGCTTCCCGCAAGCGAAGAATTGGAGATTGGTGAAGATACTGATGAATTACCCCCGCTACCGCCCGACACTGTTCCGATAGCGGCGCTTTTTGATGGCGTTCCTGTCCAACGCCATCGTTTACTCGACGGTCGGCTTATGATTGACGATCCGGATACTCTTGATCAAAACAGTGTGGTTGCGCGTCGTAGTCATGGTACCGGGATGGCCTCGTTGATTATACATGGGGACCGCAATCTTGGCGAATTGCCTATTACGCGCGCTCTTTATCTCCGACCGGTACTCTACGCACCACCTGACGAACAACAAGAGTGTTTCCAGCCCGACCGGTTGCTTATCGACACCATTTATCGTGCCGTATTGCGCCTCAAGGAGGGCGAAAGCAACGAACCGCCCGTGGCTTCCGAGGTGTTTCTCATAAACTTGTCTCTGGGCGATACTCGAAGACCATTCGCGGGGCCAGTGAGCCCGTGGGCGAGGCTGCTGGACCACCTGGCCTACAAGTACAACATTCTTTTTTTGGTGAGTGCAGGCAATATAACCGCCCCGCTTGATATTTCCGGATTCAGCCGTTGGAGTGATTTTGAAGATGCATCGCCGTCAGATCGTGAACATGCAGTAATTGAGGGTTTGGCTGAAGAGCGTCCCCACAGGACTTTATTGTCGCCCGGCGAAGCCATGAATGTGATAACCGTTGGGGCGTGCCATGACGATGCGCATCCTGCAGAGGACGCACAGGACAGTTTCATACGACCGTACGATGATCCGCTGTTACCCAATGTTAGTTCTGCGATGGGACTTGGGCATCGCAAGGTGGTCAAGCCTGATATCCTGATGCCGGGCGGTCGGGAGCATGTGCGTTTTATCAGAAGTGGGGATCAACTCACAATTAAACCAGCATTGCCGGGCCGAAATTTTGGGATACGGGCCGCTGCGCCCGATGCAGAGGGGCGCATCGACCAAGAACGTAATTTGAGTGGCACGAGCGTGGCCACGGCTCTTGCCACGCGAGCCGCTCATCGGCTCTTCGATGCGCTTATGCAGGCGGACAACGGGGCTATTCTCGACAATGCCGATCCGAAATATTACGCCTCTGTCGTACGAGCGCTACTTGTACATCGGACCAATTGGCACGATGCTGTCTTTGAACTGGGGGATATTTTCGGTCCATCTGACCCTCGCCAACATATTGCCAGAAAGGACAATGTCACTCGCCTGATAGGCTATGGGGTACCTCGAGTAACAGAGGCCATGGAGTGTACCGCGAATCGGGCCACACTCATAGGGTATGGAGATATCTCCAGAGATCAAATGGCCTCCTATCATGTACCTCTTCCGCGGAGTCTTGAGCGGGTGAAAGAACCGCGTGCGGTGACCGTCACCCTGGCGTGGTTTTCACCCGTGAACGTCAGTCACAGGGCGTATCGAATGGCCAACCTCGAAGTAACGGGGAAATTCAAGGACGGTATTGTAACTGGACGTGAGCAGAAACAGCCATCCCATGCATCAATCCCGCGCGGATCGCTGTTTCACCAGAGGTGGGTTGGCGAAAAGGCGAAAACGTTTGCAGATGATGGGTATCTGATGTTTGATGTAATTTGTAAGGAACCGGCAGGAAAGATCGACAGCCCTATTTCATATGGACTAATCGTTACGATCGAGGCTGGCGAACACATTCCTGTTTATCAGGAGGTTCGGGCCCAGTTAGTTATCCGGCCAAGAGCGTAATTATTATCCTTGATAGCCATTGATCCTGTTTCAAGTCCTTTTCCGGCATAAACAACCGTGAGCGACCTTAACATCAGCAACTTTATTTGGGGGATTGCCGACGACGTGCTGCGCGATGTCTACGTTCGCGGGAAGTACCGCGACGTGATTTTGCCCATGGTCGTGATCCGTCGGCTCGATGCAGTGCTGGAACCGACGAAGGAGGCGGTTCTCAGTATGAAACAGCAGTTGGATGACGCGCGCATTACGAACCAGGATGCGGCCTTGCGTCAGGCGGCGGGCGAAGCTTTCTACAATACATCTCCCTTCCGGCTTCGGGATCTGATTCATCGCGGCAGGCAGCAGCAACTGAAGGATGATTTCCAGGATTATCTCGAAGGTTTCTCGCCGAACGTGCAGGAAGTACTGAGCAAGTTCAAGTTCTACAACCAGCTTCCCACACTCGTCGAGGCCGACGCCCTCGGTTTTCTGATCCGGAAGTTTCTCGATCCGTCTATCAACCTGAGTCCCCGGGCTGTTCTGAATGCGGACGGTAGCGTTCGCCTGCCGGGACTTGATAACCATGCGATGGGGACGATTTTCGAGGAGTTGATCCGGCGGTTCAACGAGGAAAACAACGAGGAAGCCGGCGAGCACTTCACGCCCCGCGATGTCGTGGAACTCATGGCGCACCTCATTTTCCTGCCCATCGCCGACAAAATCCAGGATGCTCCCTATCTGGTATACGATGGCGCCTGCGGCACTGGGGGTATGCTCACGGTGGCCGAAGACACGCTGCAAAGACTTGCCAAAGAGCACGACAAGAACGTTTCCACTCACCTGTACGGGCAGGAGATCAATGCCGAGACCTATGCAATCACCAAGGCCGATCTGATTTTGAAAGGCGAGGGCAGCGAAGCGGACAACATGAAATTCGGCTCTACGCTGTCCAGTGATGCTTTCCCGAACATGGAGTTCGATTTCATGCTGTCGAATCCGCCGTACGGTAAGTCATGGAAGAACGATCTGGAGCGGATGGGCGGCAAGAAGGGCATGCGCGATCCGCGCTTCGTAATCGAGCACGACGGTAACTCGGAATATTCGCTCATTACCCGTTCGAGCGACGGCCAGATGTTGTTTCTGGCCAACATGCTCAGCAAAATGAAGCATGGAACGAAGTTGGGCAGCCGTATTGCGGAGGTGCATAACGGGAGTTCGCTGTTCACGGGGGACGCCGGGCAAGGCGAAAGCAACATTCGCCGCTGGATTATCGAGAACGACTGGCTGGAGGCGATCATAGCTCTGCCGCTCAATATGTTTTACAATACGGGCATTGCGACGTACATCTGGGTACTCAGCAATCGCAAGCCCGAGCACCGAAGAGGCAAAGTGCAGCTCATCGACTCCACGAAGTGGCACGAGCCGTTGCGCAAAAATCTCGGCAAGAAGAACTGCAAACTTTCAGGACCCGACATTGAGCGCATCAGCCGGGCCTTTCTCGACTTTGAGGAAACAGAGGAGTCGAAGATTTTTCCCAACGAGGCATTTGGCTACTGGAAAGTGATCGTCGAGCGGCCCTTGCGCATTGCAGGCGCGGAAGCGGGCCGGAAGTACACGGCTTCGGAGATCAGAGCGCTGAAGGAAAATGGTGAACGCAGCGAGGAAGCGCCGCCTATTATAAAGAAGATCCATCGCAAGGGCGTTGGGCCGGATCCGCTTCACGGGCTGTTTAATGAGACCGTAAACGGAAAGCCTGCCGTCGTGGAATATGAGCCGGATTCGGACTTGCGCGATACCGAGCAAATCCCGTTATTGGAAAGCGGCGGAATCGAGGCATTCTTGCGCCGCGAGGTGCTACCCTACGCCCCCGATGCCTGGTATGACCCGGCAAAGGTCAAGATCGGCTACGAAATCAGTTTCACAAGGTATTTCTACAAGCCGGAACCCATGCGATCACTGGAGGAAATACGGGCGGATATTGTGGCGCTGGAGGAGGAGACGGAGGGGTTGGTGAGGGAGATTATCGGAGGACATGCATTGTGAGTCTACATCATCCCGTTACACAAATCGAGTACCTTCGTCAGTGTTTATCAAATGCCAAGAGGCCCATAGGCCTTTTTCTGGGTGCAGGCTGCCCAATGGCTGTTAAGATAGAAGACAATCCTCTGATTTTCGATATTGTTGGTGCTACCACATCAATATGTGAACTCCTGAATGAATCGGAAGAGTTACATACTGTAATTGCAAATCTAAAGGGAGATGGGTTCGAGGAGCCCACTATTGAGGATGTTCTCACGCATGTTCGAGGATTACAAGCCATTGTTGGAGAAGACATTGTACGTAATCTTTCCAAGGAGCAACTGTCGCTGGATAGGTACGACCGAGCGCCGCATTTCGGGGCGTTCGGGGCGCGAAAACGCGACAATATCGACAATTTAACGTTGGATTCAACGAGAAATCAACCCCTTTACGCATCTAAATCTTCAATACCTTCAATCTGAACCCCAAACACCGGATTGATCAGACTATCCATAATAACATCCTGTCCGTTTTTCATGCGCCGCTTGCCTGTTTCACGATATATCCCGCTCGCGTCCGATCCTGTCTCCTTTCCATGACCGATTACTACGAAATACTCGGCATTGAGCGCAACGCGGATGTGGATACGCTGAAGCGCGCCTTTCGGGCCCAGGCGCTCAAGTACCATCCCGACCGGAATCCCGACAATCCCGAGGCCGAACAAAAGTTCAAGGAAGTAGCCCAGGCCTACGAGGTGTTGTCCGATCCGCAGAAACGCGAGCAATACGACCGGTTCAGACATGCGGACGTACGCGGAAACGGCGGCGCCGGCGCGTTCAATAGAGTACCCGTGACTTCGTCCAATCTTGTATCGGTCGGATATGAGCTTAACTCATTAACGCTCGAAATTGAATTTAAAAATGGTGCAGTATATCAATATTTTGATGTTCCTGAGTTTGAGTGGCAAGGTTTGATGCGAGCGGCTTCACATGGTACGTATTTCATTGCCTATATCAGAAATCAATATCGATATATTAGATTATGATAGATTCCAATATATTCAAAAAATTCGAGCCTTATTCTCGATATAAATCCTCCGGGGTGGAGTGGCTGGGCAATGTGCCAGCACATTGGGAACTCAGAAGAACCAAAACCCTTCTAGCCGAACGAAGCAAAAAAGGCTTTCCTGACAAGCCATTGCTAGCAGCGACTCAAACAAAAGGGGTTGTGCGCAAAGAATATTACGAGAGCCGCACAGTCTTGGCGATGAAGGATCTCCATTTGCTTAAAGTTGTAAATCGTGGTGATTTTGTGATTAGTCTGAGATCTTTCCAAGGGGGTATTGAGTATGCCCGCGACTCTGGAATCATTAGCCCCGCTTATACGATTCTGTATCCGGTTGAACGAATACACCATGCCTACCTATCTCACGTCTTCAAATCGAAGTCCTATATAACTAATTTATCGCTATTTGTCACTGGTATTCGCCAAGGCCAGAACATAGACTACGAGGAACTTGCTCGTTCAAGCCTTCCTCTCCCACCCCTCCCCGAACAACACGCCATCGTCTGTTTCCTCGACCATGCCGGTCATCACATCCGGCGCTACATCGATGCGAAGCAGAGATTGATCGGCTTGCTGGAGGAACACCGACGGGCAATCATCCAACGGGCTGTCACTCGCGGACTCAATCCTGATGTATCTCTCAAGGATTCTGGCGTGGGATGGTTAGGAGAGGTGCCTGAGCATTGGAAGGTGATGGGTCTCAAGTATCTCTCCCGTTGTATTCAGAACGGAATAACTCCGCCCACTGCCGAACCGAGATACTATGAAAATGGTACTATCCCTTGGTATGGGCCATCGAGTTGCAGATACCAAGAGGAAGTTGATTCGCCAGTACGCCACTTGACAGTGGATGCATTTAGAGAAGGAAAAGCTCGACTAATAAGCAAACCGGCATTATTGGTTGTGGTAATAGGTGCGACTGCGGGGCGGATGGCATTACTCATGCGGGATGGATCCACGAATCAGCAAATTACTTCCTTTGAGTTGAATACTACCCTCGTAAATCCCCTTTTCATTCTACGTCAGCTTAGGAATGCAGAAGACTGGTTACATGCAACTGCTTCTACAGCGACAATTCCAATACTTGATACTGGTGTTGTTTCAAGGTTGTCGGTTGCGTTCCCTTCTCTTTCCGAGCAACACGTTATTGTCGAGTATCTCGACAAAGCCACCGCCTCCATCGACACCGCCATCGACCGCACCCGGCGCCAGATCGAACTTATGGAAGAATACCGTACCCGCCTGATTTCCGATGTAGTCACCGGAAAGATTGATGTGCGCGAGGCAGTAGCGCAACTACCGGAACAACCGAAGGAAGTGCAAGAAGGCCAATGAAGGTGCCATATGGATGCCTATCCCTGTTGGTCGGCCAACAGCAATTCCGCCGGGCATTCCATAAATTTGGGCACCGCAACCCATGACCTACGCCTGACCGGCCATAATGCCCCATGCCCACCGATACCTCCGAACACGGCCTTGAGCGCCTGATCTGCACGGCGCTGACGGGGGAGTCGTGCGACCCGGCGCCGGAAGGCATGGTGCGAGAGCGTCCGGCAACCTACGGCGTGGGCTGGATTTGCGGCGATCCCCGCGACTACGACCGCGAATTCTGCGTGGATCTGGCGCAGTTGTCCGCCTTCCTGGAGGAAACACAGCCCGAAACAGCCTCTTCGCTGAATCTCCATAGCGACAATCCAGCCCGGCGCAAATTTCTGGCCCGCCTCGAGGGTTACATCGCCGGGCAAGGAACGATCCATGCGCTGCGCAATGGCGTAAAGCACGGCCCGAACCGGATTGATCTTTTCTACGGCGCTCCATCGCCGGAAAATGCTGCTGCGCAGGAACGTTATCGCAAAAACCGTTTCAGCGTAACCCGCCAGCTTCGTTACAGCCTCGACAACACGCAGTTGGCGCTGGACCTGTGCCTGTTTGTCAACGGGCTGCCGATCGCCACCTTCGAGCTGAAAAATAGTTTGACCAAGCAGACCGTGGAGGATGCGGTCGAACAGTACAAACGAGACCGCAATCCGCGCGAAAAACTCTTTGCGTTCGGGCGCTGCATGGCGCATTTCGCGGTGGACGACCACCAGGTTCAATTTTGTACGCACCTCAAGGGCAAATCCTCGTGGTTTCTTCCCTTCAACAGGGGGTGGAACGACGGCGCGGGCAATCCGCCCAACCCCAATGGGCTGAAAACAGACTATCTGTGGAAGGAGATATTCACTCGCGACAGCCTCACCAACATCATAGAGAACTACGCTCAGATCGTCGAAACAGGAAACCGGAAGACCGGGCGCAAGAAGACCATGCAGATATGGCCCCGCTTCCACCAACTCGATGTAGTGCGCAGATTGCTGAAGGACGTAGCGCAAAACGGCGCGGGGCGGCGCTATCTCATTCAGCACTCCGCCGGAAGCGGCAAGTCGAACTCCATAGCATGGCTGGCGCACCAGCTCGCCGAACTCCATAACAATGACGCCCCGCTTTTCCATTCGATCATCGTCGTAACCGACCGACGCATTCTGGACCGGCAGATTCGGGATACCATCAAGCAGTTTGCCCAGGTCGGCGCCATCGTAGGCCATGCCGAGCGATCCGGCAACCTCCGGGAATTCATCGAATCGGGAAAGAAAATCATTATTTCCACGGTGCAGAAATTCCCCTTCATTCTGGACGAGATCGGCGATGAACACCGAAGCCGCCGTTTCGCTATCATCATTGACGAGGCGCATTCCAGTCAGGGAGGGCGGACCGCTGCGGCCATGTCGCAGTCACTTTCCGAACACGACGCCGCCGATGAGGACGAGACGACCGAGGACAAGATCAACCGGATTATGGAGGCCAAAAAACTCCTTACCAACGCCAGTTACTTCGCTTTTACCGCTACGCCCAAGAACAAGACCCTCGAGGTATTCGGAAAGCCGTCTTCTCAACCTGACGGAACGGTGAAACACCTGCCTTTCCACAGTTACACGATGAAGCAAGCCATCCAGGAGGGTTTTATCGTGGATGTGCTTGGGCACTACACCCCGGTCAACAGTTATTACCGCCTTGTCAAAACGATAGAGGACGACCCGAAATTCGACACGCGGCGCGCCCGAAAAAAACTGCGCCGGTACGTCGAGAACCATGACCACGCCATTCGTCTCAAGGCCGAAATCATGGTGGATCACTTCCACGAACAGGTAATCGACCGTAGAAGGATAGGCGGAGAGGCCCGCGCCATGGTCGTGACGGGCAGCATCAAGCGGGCCATCCGGTATTATCGCGCTATCGAAGCGTATCTACAGGAACGCAAAAGCCCGCACCGCGCCATCGTCGCATTCTCCGGCGAACACGAGTACGACGGCGAGAACGTCACCGAAGCCTCTCTGAACGGTTTTTCGTCGAACCATATTGCGGATAAGATCAAGGAAGCCCCATATCGTTTCCTGGTCTGTGCGGACAAGTTCCAGACCGGCTACGACGAACCGCTGCTACACACCATGTACGTGGACAAGGTGCTGTCCGGCGTCAAGGCGGTGCAGACGCTTTCAAGACTGAACCGGGCGCATCCGAAGAAACACGACGCTTTCGTGCTCGACTTCGCCAACGATACCGATACGATAGAGTGGGCATTCTCGGACTATTACCGCACTACCATCCTTGCCGACGAAACGGATCCGAACAAACTCCACGACCTGCAAGCTGCGCTGGATGGGTATCAGGTATACGGACAGGAGGATATCGACAACTTGGTCGAACGCTATCTCGACGGAGCGGAACGCGACCGGCTTGATCCGATTCTCGACCGTTGTGTGGCGACCTACCGGGAAGAACTGGACGAGGACGGGCAAGTCGATTTCAAGGGCAAGGCGAAAGGATTCCTTCGGACCTATGAATTTCTCGTCTCCATTTTGCCCTACACACATGCCGAGTGGGAGAAACGCTCCATTTTCCTGCATTTCCTTGTCCCCAAATTACCGGCGCCTGTCGAAGAAGACCTCTCCAAAGGTGTTCTGGCATCTATAGATATGGATAGTTACCGTGCGGAGAAACAGGCGACTCAGGCCATACGACTCAAGGACGACGATGCAGAAATCGATCCGGTTCCTGCATCGGGAGGCGGCCTTCGATATGAACCGGATATGGACCCCTTATCGGTCATCATTCAGGAATTCAACGACCTGTTCGGGGGCATTTCCTGGAAGGATACGGACCGGGTCGGGAAACTGATTACGAAAGAAATTCCTGATCAGGTTGCGAAGGATATGGCCTACAGAAACGCCCGGGAAAATTCGGACAAGCAAAACGCCCGCATCGAACACGATAAGGCGCTGGAGCGCGTTATGACCGCCTTGCTGCAGGACGACACGCAATTGTTCGGGCAGTTTCAGGACAACGATTCTTTCCGGAAATGGCTATCCGAGAAAGTTTTTGCGCTGACGTACGATCCGGGTCTGTAGATTTTTCTATAGGGGTTCCTCCGTTACAACGTGAAGCAGGATACTGAACCCCCATGAAAATCTATACGCTTGAGAGCACGGATATACTGCCCGTTACGATAGAAGAAGCCTGGAAATTATTCTCCAATCCGCATAATCTTCCGGGGCCACGTGTGTAAGACTGGATGTTTCGCCATTGCGGTGGCTGGCTACCTGCTTTCCATGTCACTCTATCATGTGGATGCTTAACAACCGTGAATTAGCCGCTGTGATCTGGCTCGGTGTGGCTACTCTGTGGATTCTCTCGACGAAAGGCGGACGCAGAGGTTTTGTCGGGATCGCCACCGCGTTTCTCAAGCTCCAGATACTGATCCCCCTCATAGCAATGTTGGCCTGGGTCGGCTTGGAGCTTTGGGTTGGCGCACGGCTTGCGCTGTGGAACCCCACCCTTGCCAACAGCACGATCCTGTGGACACTTGGCTCTGCCGGTGTTCTGTTCTTCAACTGCACGGAAATCGACTCCGACCTGCACTTCTTTCGGCAAACGATTGTGGCGACGGTCCGCGTTGCCGTCTTCGTTGAGTTCTTTGTGAATCTGTATGTCATGAGCCTGCCATTAGAGCTTATAGTGCAGATTATAGTACTTGCACTAAGCCTGATGGTGGCAGTGGGCGACCAGAAGCCGGAATACAAGCCTGCAAAGGTATTCCTCGAGTGGGTGTTGGTTGTGATTGGGCTCGCGCTGATCATTTTTTCGGTAAGGCAGATTTACTTGGACTGGCATCAGCTCGACACACGGGGGCTGCTGCTTGAGTTCATGCTGCCAATCTGGCTGACAGTCGGTTTGCTGCCGTTCCTTTACGTCTTCAGTACCTATCTCGTCTATGATTCGGCGTTTCGCCGCATCAACTGGGAGGCGAAAGATAGACGGTCACGCTGGCGATCCCGGTTAGCGCTACTGTCTGTACTGCACTTCCGTACAGATATTGTGCGAAAGACTACGGGTTACTTGTACTTGGCTCGGGAACTCAGCGAAACCCGGACATTCTCTGCTGCAAGAGGCGTGGTCGGGGAATTGTTCGATAGGCTGAAACGTGCGGAACAGAAAAAGATCAATGAGAAGGAAGGGCTAAGGCGCTACACTGGCTCCCAAGACTTAGACGACGAAGGCCGACAGCTGGACCGCCGGGAGTTCGCTGAAACGATTGATGCTCTACAGTGGTTGGCAACCTGTCAGATGGGATGGTATCGAAGAGACGACCGCTACCGCAATGATATGCTCAAGATCCTCGGCGATAAATTTATACGCCAAGGGTTGCCCCAGGAATCTGGGATCACGCTACATGTCGCCAAAAACGGCCAGTCATGGTATGCGTGGCGGCGGACTGTGACAGGCTGGTGCTTTGCGATCGGAGCCGCCGGACCACCGCCCGATGAGTGGAAATATGATGGCCCGGAGCCCCCACAGGGCTTTCCCGGCAAAGATTCTGTATGGGGCAACGGACCGTTCTCCGATCAGGTCAATTGCAACTGGAGGTAACCGATGTCATCAACTCGCAAATGTCCCCTCTTGCAGGCATAAAATCCCGATCCTACCCCCCCAAACCAAACAGTGGCGCGGGAGAGACTCGAACTCTCGACCTTACGATTATGAGTCGTACGCTCTAACCTGCTGAGCTACCGCGCCGGATCCGAAAACCGGACCGGGGGCGCATTATACGAGCCGCGCCGCAGAGAGTTCGACCGCTTCCGCATGCATATGCCATCTGTGGGCTTCGTACATTTGGAGCGTATCGCTGCGTGAGTCAGGCTGGCGCGGATGCGTTGCCGCTTGGGCAGCGGGGCGTACGGCCCGCAAGACCGCAAGCTATGCTTCTGTTTCTCGATTCGCAGTAATGTCCTGGATTTCCGTCATCGATCAGCAGCGCGTCTCGGACGCGCTCCGGCTCACCATCTCCGCCGACCGGGTAGCGCATGCCTGGCTGTTCTACGGGCCGGAGGGCGTGGGCAAGCGGGCCGCCGCCATAGCGTACGGCAAGGCGCTGCTTTGCGAACAGGGCGGGGAGGAAGCCTGCGGCGCCTGTCCGTCTTGCGGGAAAGTGGACCGGATGGTGCATCCCGACCTGCATATTCTGATGCCGCATCCTTCGGACGCCGATCCTGCGGATATTGCCGAACGCACCCGGCTCATCGGACAGAATCCGTATGCGGCGGTCGACTTCGTGCGCCGGCCTTCGCTGAACGATCCCACCCGCTCCTCCAACAAACAGGCCCTTTACACCGTGGCGCGTGTTCAGGAGGAAATGTGCCGGGCCATGAGTTTCCAGCCGGTAGAGGGCCGCTACAAGGTGGCCGTGGTCAGCGATGCGGAGCATCTGCGTACGGACGCCGCCAACATGTTTCTCAAGATGCTGGAAGAGCCTCCGCCGAAGACCGTTTTCATTCTTACGACCAGCCGTGCGGACCGCATCCTCGCCACCAT
Organism: Rhodothermales bacterium; assembly: GCA_951812345.1. GTDB lineage: Bacteria > Bacteroidota > Rhodothermia > Rhodothermales > VXPQ01 > VXPQ01. The sequence continues at coordinate 2,416,921 of OX638295.1, read as the reverse complement.
CCTCTCCCGTTGCCGCCGCCTGCGGTTCGATCCATTGACTCCCGAGGCTATCGAGCAGGCGCTCATCGGGAAGGAGGGCGTAGCCCCGGAGTTGGCCGCAACGCTTGCCCGGATGGCGGACGGGTCGTACACCGCAGGGCTCGATCTGGCGCAAAACGAGGATTTGCGTGCGCTGCGGGAACTGGTGCTGGATTTTTCCCGCGCGGCGTACAGTCGCAATGTCGATAAAATAGCCGATATCGTGGAGCGGACCGCGCGCTTCGGGCGCGATCAGGTGGGGCATGTGCTGGAACTGCTCCTCCGGTGGATTCGGGACCTTATGCTCTACCGGGCGATGGACGAGGCGGCCCCGCTAATCAATGTGGATCAGGTAGAAGCCATTGCGGGATTCACGGAACGTCTTCCCGGAGCCGATATCGAAGCCATGGCGTCGGTCATTGAAGAAGCGATCGTGCTGGTCCGGAGCAACGTACATGTGGCTCTGACATTGACCGTGCTTGCCGGGGCTCTGGGCGAGGCCATGCGCGGTCCGCATTCCGGCAAATTATATATGCCGCTCAGCGATGCACACGGCGGCGCGGACGCATCCCTTGGAAGGACCGGATAGTTTCCCGTTTCCAGTTGCCTCACGGATTCCATGCCTAACGAAACAGTGTATCTGACCGCAAGCGGGGACTTGCGGCTTGCCGCCAACCGGGTGTGCTGGCCCGCGCAACAGGCGCTCGAAACCGCGCTGATCCAGGCGGTGGAGGGGATGGGGTATACGGTGGACCGGCGCCCCGCACTCGATGCGGACAAGGGGCACGGCTTTCTCGACAGCCAGCGGATGGGGCTGGAGACGTTTGCGAAAATCGACCCGGATCGACCGCTGATCGTGGCCTGCGCCGCCTGGCAATACTCCCACCACGTGCTGCCGGGTCTGACCACGCACAAAGGCCCCATCCTGACAGTCGCCAACTGGAGCGGGCAATGGCCCGGCCTGGTGGGCATGCTGAACCTCAACGGCAGTCTGACCAAGGCGGGGGTCCCGTATTCGACGCTCTGGGGGGAAGATGTGGCCGATCCCGCTTTCACGGCCCGGTTGCGGGCCTGGCTTGCGGACGGCGCGATTGCCCACGATACGAGCCATGTGCGCCCGGCCCCCGGTCTTTCCGAAGAGGAGGCCGCCGTGTCTGCCGGGAAGCGCATCGCCAGCGATCTCGCGCACCGCAAAGCCATTATGGGCGTGTTCGACGAGGGGTGCATGGGGATGTACAATGCGATCATTCCGGATCATATCCTCAACGCCACGGGCATCTTCAAGGAACGCCTGAGCCAGAGCGCCCTGTACTACGAAACCCTGCAAACCCCGGACGACGAGGCGGACCGGTGCCGGGCATGGCTCGACGAGCGGGGCATGACGTTCCATACCGGGCCCGATCCCGCCACGGACCTGACCGACGAGCAGATTCGCTTGCAACTCAAGATGTATATCGCTGCGCTCCGCATTGCGGACGATTTCGGGTGCGACGCGATCGGCATCCAGTACCAGCAGGGCCTGAAGGATTTGCTTCCGGCCTCCGATCTGGCCGAAGGATTGCTCAACAATACGGAACGCCCCCCGGTCTATGCCCGCGACGGCAGCCGCGAACTCTTTGCGGGCTGCGCCCTTCCGCATTTCAACGAAGTGGACGAATGCGCAGGCGTGGATGCGCTCGTGACGCACCGCGTATGGAATGCCCTCGGCTACGACCCCGAAACGACGCTGCACGATATCCGGTGGGGCGATCCGTACGGCGACCGGTATGTGTGGGTGTTCGAGATTTCCGGCGCCGCGCCGCCGAAGCATTTCGCCGGGGGATATGCGGGCGCATCGAGCGAGCGCCAGCCGCCCATGTACTTCCGGCTGGGGGGAGGGACGGTAAAGGGGGTCGGCAAACCCGGCGAGATCGTATGGAGCCGCCTTTTCGTGGAAGACGACCGGCTCAAGGCCGATCTGGGACGGGCCACCGTCGTGGCCTTGCCGGAGGAGGAAACGGAGCGCCGGTGGCAGGCTACGACTTCGCAATGGCCCATCATGCACGCGGTGCTGCACGGGGTGACCCGCGATCAGATGATGGCGCGCCACAAATCGAACCATATCCAGGTGGCGTACGCGCCGTCGGCGGAAGACGCGGACCGGGCGCTTGCCGCCAAGACCGCGGCGTTCGCGGAAATGGGGATCGAGGCCTACTGGTGCGGGGTGTGAGGGGGCGCCTACCGCAGCAGATCTTCGATATCCATCTGCTCGATGTCTCCGGCAAGGTCTTCGGGTTGCCGGCGCACCAGCGCGAGAATGGCGGAGTGGGGGATGATGAGGTAATCCTGCCCGTTGAACTTGATCTCGACCGCTTCCTTCTTGAGAAAGAAGGCCTGATCGCCCGGTTGCGCCTGCAAGGGCAGGTAGCGCACCGAATCGCGGTCGGTGCTCCAGGGCTCTCCGGTATAATCGGGATTGGGCATCACATAGCCCGGACCGACCTGCTTGACCTTGCCTATCCGCACATCCTGGCGTTCGGCCACGGACGCCGGAAGCACCAGCCCGGCTTCCGTTTGCGTTTCGCCCTCCTGGGGAGCGATGAGGACGCGATCTCCTACGACAATCAGTTCACTCATAACGAAGCAAGTATGCGCGTTGCGGCATATCGTTCCGCCCGGGTATACTCTGATTACGTCCGCAAAGCTCAGCCCCCGCCCATCCGCCGGAGTTCCTCCGCATACCGGTCCAGGACCCTGTCGCGGTCGTAAAACGCCGCCCGCCTTGCGGCGTTCGCCTCCCACGCAGCATACTCGTTCCGGTCCACGGCTGCGAGCAGGGCCGGCAGGTTTGCCGCTTCCGGCCATGTGAACCGGGGGCCGGGCCGGTGCGCCGCCATTTCCGTCCCCAGCGGGCTGTCCGCGTCGCACACAGCGAGGACCGGCGTTCCTGCCGCAAGCGCGGGAATCAGTTTGGAAGGGAGAAAAGAGCCCCCGGCGCCCGAGCGTTCCGGGATCACCACGAAATCCGCTTCGCGGAGCGCCCGGGCCAGTTCCTTTTCGTCCGACAGGCCCCGTACGTCGAACCGTTCGTCGCCGGTTTCCTCCGCCCATTTCCGCAGCGCGCCGGCGCCGCTACCCTCCGCCTGTATCCGAAACGCGAACGGGGCGTCGCTGCGGTGCAGGATGCGGCACAGTTCGAGCAGGTTCTGTTTCGTGCCCAGATTCCCGGAATACAGGAGCCGCGCAGGGGCGCCGGGACCTTGCGTTTGCGGCGCTGCCTCCAGGTACGTGGCCAGCGATTCATGCAACCAGTTCGGCAGATAGAGGAGGGGTTGGTCGCGCCGCCGCCGGGGTTCCAGCCGCTCGACCATGGTCGGGGAAATCGTGCTCCACATGTCGGCCTTGTTGAAAAGCGCATCCTGTACGCGAACCATCCAGCCTCCTTTCCCGATGCCTCCGGCCTGCGCGGCTTCGGCAGGCAGATCCTGGACGTTCAGCCACAGGGGCAGGCCGGTTTTTCGGCGGCATGCGGCGGCGTAGGCTACCGCGCCCAGCAACGGACAGAAGACCATCATGGCGTCGTAGTCGCCGCGCCGGGGAAGGCGCCGCATGAGGGAGGCGCAAAAAGAGCCTTCGTAGATAAGCCGTTCGTGGAGCGCCTGCGGGTTCCGGGGAATGTACAGCCCGAACCGCTCGATGCGTACGCCGCGCCGCGTTTCGGACCGGATGCGCAGGCCGTTCTCGCCCGATTTGTCGCGCCATTCGGGATAGTAGGACGAGGCGCACCGTACGGTCACCTCGAAACCGCGCTCGGCCAGCCCGTAGCACAGGTCGCTGAAGAGCACGCCGCCCCCGAGGTCCGGTTCGAACACATTGACGATGACAAGCAGGCGCATGGCCGGGCGGCGGAATGAACGAAACGATCAGGCGTCCTGTGCAGCAGCGGACGAGTCAAGGCGGCTGAGGCTTCTCCAAAGAAAGGCGCCTGCGGCAACAATCCCGCACAAACAAAGCAGCATCCAGCCGGTGTTGCCCATCAGCAGGTGCCCCACGCCGAACAGGGCGCTGTAGACCAGGACGATCCCGGCCGCGCAATCTCCTGCGAGCCGCACCATGCCCGTATCCTGGCGCACGTCCGTATTGCGTTCGGCGATGCGCTTCCATCCGGGTCCGCCGGGGTGAATCCTGCGGTAGAAACGATCCAGCACTTCGTTTCGCGTGGGCCGGGTGAGGAATGTGGCCGTAACCCATACCACGGTGGTGAATGCGGTGACCGCGAAAAGATCATTGGGAAATTCGGCTTGCAGGCCGGGTATCCGGACGCCGAACGCCCCGAAGATCAGGGCAAGCACGAGCAGCAGAACGGGCGACAGCGTAGCGGCCAGTTCGCTCCATGCATTGACTCGCCACCAGTACCAGCGCAGGATCAGGACGAGCCCGAGTCCGGCGGAAGCGGTTATGAGCAACCCCCAGGCTTCGCTTATGGAACCGAGGTTCGCCGTGATGAAGACGGATGCGCCGGCCAGGACGAACGTCAACACGCGGGATACGAGGACGTAATGCTTCTCGTCGGCGTTCGGCTTCACGAACCGTTTCCAGAAGTCGTTCACGAGATACGACGCGCCCCAGTTCATTTGCGTGGAAAGCGTGCTCATGAAGGCGGCCAGAAAAGCGGCGATCATGAGACCGAGCAAACCCGGCGGCAACACGTCCCGCATGGCCAGTACGAACCCTTCGCGCGGGTCGTCCAGGCCCGGGTACAGCACCAGGGCGGCAAGAGCCACGACGATCCAGGGCCACGGGCGCAGGCAGTAGTGCGCGACGGTAAACCAGAGCGTGGCCAGCAGGGAATGCTTCTCGTTTTTTGCGCTCATCATGCGCTGGGCGATGTAGCCCCCGCCTCCGGGTTCGGCCCCCGGATACCAGCTCGCCCACCACTGCACGCCGACAAAGGCGAAGAAGCTTGCGGCGGTCAACGTCAGCACGGCGCTACCCTCGGCGACGTTTCCAAGGGTGGGAAGCATGCGGAAGGTCGATTCCGGCAGGGCGGCCATCAGCCCGGTCATGCCGCCCACTTCGGGCATATCCAGCACGAATGCGGCGAGGATGATGCTTCCCACGATGGCGATGACGAACTGGAACGCATCGGTCACGACGACGCCCCACAGGCCGGAAAGCAGCGAATACACGCCCACCAGCAGCATGAGCAGGACCACCACGACGAGCGGCGCCCCGATCTCCGCGCCGAGAATCTGAAAGGATTCCTTCCCAAACACGGTCAGGCCGGGAAACAGGATGTCTATGACGGTTTCCATGGCCAGCGCCACCCACCCGATGATGATGCCGTTGAGCACGAGCCCGAAGTAGATGGCCTTGACGCCGCGCAGCACGGCGGCGGCCTTGCCGTCGTAGCGCATCTCGACGAATTCCACGTCCGTGAGCACGCCGCTGCGCCGCCACAGGCGGGCGAAGAAGAAAACGGTCAGGATGCCGCCGAAGGCGAAATTCCACCAGATCCAGTTTCCGGCGATACCGTTCTGGGCCACGAATTCGGTGACGGCCAGAGGGGTATCCGCTGCGAAGGTAGTGGCCACCATGGAGGTGCCCGCCAGCCACCAGGGCATATTCCGTCCCGACAGGAAGAATTCGGAGGTGCTCTGTCCGGCCCGCCGGAAATAATACACGGCGATCCCGAACGAGAGGGCGAAATACCCTGCTATCAGAATCCAGTCGATGGGGGCAAGGAGCATGGGCGATGCCGAGTGTGTTCCGGGGATCAACGAATCTACTACACGGACCGCTTAATAGCACGGGTCGGGGCAGGGCGCATGCTTGACCGGAAGGCGTCCGGTGCGTATTCTTATGCGCGCAAGTCGCTGCACCAAGGCGGCATACGAACCGCACAACGGCGCGCATAAAGCGCTTTTTGGTCTTTATGTGCTGTTTCTATACCATTTCTACACCTTTTTTATACCTTTTTTATACCATTTCTACTCATTTCACAAAATCCCGGTTTTGGCGTAATGCGTAACGGAACAACCCTATTGGCGCTGGCATGGATCGTTTTTCTCGCAGGATGCGCCGATTCCGGCAACCGCGATTCGTCCGAGCCGCCGGCCCCCGAACGGTTCACGAAGGTCGTACTTGACGAAGTGCTCTACGAGCCCATGGAACTGGACCTGCTCGACGACGGGCGCATCCTGTTCGTCCAGCGGCGCGGCGAAGTGAATATCCATGATCCGGAGACGGGCCAGACCGAGACGATCGCCGAACTGGATGTGGCCATAGATTTTGAGGAAGGATTACTCGGCGTAGCCCTCGATCCCGAGTACGCAGACAATCATTGGGTCTATTTTGCGTATTCCGCTCCGGACGAGACGGTGATACGGGTGGCCCGTTTCGTGCTTGAAGATTCCCGACTCGACATGGAATCCGAGCGGGTCTTGCTGGAAATCCCCGTTCAGCGCGAAGAGTGCTGCCACGTAGGCGGTTCTGTGGAATTCGGTCCCGAAGGCAATCTGTTCGTGTCGATAGGGGACAACACCAATCCGTTTGCTTCAGCTGGCGCTGCCCCGATTGACGAACGCGAGGGCCGCAAGGCCTGGGACGCACAGGGATCCTCCGCCAATACCATGGACCTGCGCGGGAAGATATTGCGGATTACTCCGGAAGACGACGGATCCTACCGCATTCCGGAAGGCAATCTCTTCGCGGACGATCCAACGAAGGGGCGGCCCGAGATTTACATAATGGGGAATCGCAACCCCTTCCGGATCGATATCGACGACCGGACAGGCTACCTGTACTGGGGAGAGGTGGGACCTGACGCGGGGGGACCATCCGCCGAGAGAGGCGCCATGGGGCATGACGAAGTGAATCAGGCGCGGCAGGCGGGTAACTTCGGCTGGCCGCATTTCGTCGGAAATAACAAGGCCTATCACGATTACGATTTCGAGGCGGAAGTTGGGGGAGCGCCTTTCGATCCGGCCGCTCCCGTAAACGACTCTCCCAATAACACGGGATCGGAGATACTTCCGCCGGCGCAATCGGCCTTCATCTGGTATCCTTACGAGGCATCTGAAGAATTTCCGGTTGTGGGGGATGGCGGACGCAACGCCATGGCAGGCCCTGTCTATTATTATGACGATTATGCCGATTCCGATCGCAAATTCCCGCGCTATTACGACGGGAAGCTGTTTATCTACGAGTGGATGCGTAACTGGATCAATGTCGTCACGATGAATGAGGACGGAGACTATGTGGACATGGAGCGGTTTATGCCGACGACCGAGTTCAGTCGCCCAATGGATATGCTCTTTGGCCCCGACGGGGCGCTCTACATGCTCGAATACGGCCAGACCTGGTACGGGCATAATCCGGACGCCCGGCTGTTCCGCATCGAGTATGCGGTCAACAACCGCGGCCCCATTGCGCGTATATCGGCGGATCGTCCCATCGGCGCAGCCCCGCTGACCGTGACCCTTTCCGCGGCCGATTCGTTCGATCCGGACGGCGATCCCGTGACCTGGTCCTGGCGCCGCGAGGGGGATGGGGACGAAATATCCGGCGAGGAGGCCGTCTACTCTTTTGAGGCGCCGGGGACCTACCCGGTAACGCTCACGGCGACCGATAGCGAGGGCTTAACAGGCACGGAAACCATCGACATTCTCGTGGGCAACGACATACCGGAGGTTCGCCTCGAACTCTCCGGCAACCGCACGTTTTTCCGGGACGGCAGGGCCATCGAGTATAACGTGGTTGTTACCGATCCGGAGGACGGGGAGGTTTCCGCCGAGGAGGTTGCCTTTACCATCGACTACCTGCCGCAGGGCAGCGATCTGACGGTTCAGGCGCAGGGGCACCAGGCGGCGCTGGAGCGTGCTTCGGGGCTTGTCGGACAGGCCCTCATCGAACGGCATATCTGCGGGGCGTGCCATCTGCAGACAGATGTGTCCATAGGCCCGTCCTTTGCGGCCATTGCCCAAAAGTATCCGGACAGCGATGCGTCGCGCGAATATCTTACGGATAAAATCCTTAACGGAGGTATGGGGGTCTGGGGGGATCGGGCGATGGCGCCGCAGCCGCAGGTTTCCGCCGAAGAAGCGAACCGCATGGCGGACTTCATTCTTGGTCTGGAGAGCGTAGCCGTACAGGGAGCGACGCTGCCGTTGCAGGGCGCGTATGTCACCGACAAGCACAGTGCGGACGAGGAAGAAGGACGCTACTTCCTGGCGGCGTCGTACACCGATCGCGGGGCGTTGGATATGCCTCGCCTCACCGGTCGGAGTGTCGTAACGCTGCGGCATCCGAAGTTGCAGGCGGAAGACTATGACGAGGGCGAAGAGGTTATGGTGTTTCCCATACCGGAGGAGGCGTCCGGGGAGGGCGCCACAGGAGATGTCCTGGCAGGGAATGACGGGGCGTACTTCGTTTTCCGGGACATCGATCTTACCGGTATCCGGTCGTTTACCGCGCAGATCGGGACCATGGCCGGGGTAACCACGGGAGGGCGGCTGGACCTGCGCGCTGGCGGCGTGGACGGAGAGATGCTCGGCACGTTCGAAGTACCGATACCGAACGAAACCAGCCTGCAGACCTATGAAGTTATGCTTGAGGCAGCCAGCGGTGTGACCGACCTGTATTTTGTGTTTTCGGCGGACGAACCGGGCAGACCCTTTCCGGTTTGCTTCATCGACTGGATCTTGGCGGAACAGTAGGGGATTGGGGTTTCGGCTCAGAACGATATCCGGGCGCCCAGGGCCAGACCGCCGCCCGGGTGGACCCCGATCGTTGGCGTAATGGACATGCCCGCCGCGGTGCTCTGACCGGGAATATCCACACGTTCCCATCTTTCCCGCTTGATTTTCGCACCGACGATTGCGCCCAATAAGGTGCCTCCTCCGGTCCCAAGCGCAAGTATCGCTATCGCTAAGGAAGCAGCGACAAGGCCGGCATCGTCCTCTGGATACTCGATTCTACTTGCTGCGAAAAATCCCGCAACCGTGCCAGTGCCAAAGCCGATCGCGGCGCCTTTCAAAAAACGCGAGCGGGTGCCCAAACTCCTTTGCAGCCGCACCATATCGGCATACGCTATACTTTGTTCTGTCGAATCTGTAAGGATGGTCAGGGAAACGGCATCGTATTCCTTCATTCTCCCGATGAGCTCTTCCCCGTTTTCAGTCGTTATCCGCATGCGGTCTCCGATGAACTGCGCATGCGCGGGATGTGCAAGAAAAAGAATCGCTCCAAGGGTCAGAATTAGCAATGCTTTTCTTTTCATCGTAGCGTTCTGGTTGCAAAGGGTTTGCAAAATCCGGGTGGTGCTATGAGTGCATCGTCGCGTCGGGGTATGTCGTCCTGATGATGTGGCTTGTGTTAGCAGGATACGTTGTCGGGGTGTGCTTGTCAAGCCGCGGGGGTGTCAGGCAGCAGTGCTGACGTCGTCAATGCAGGCGTGGTGGCCTTCAGTGAGCAGCGCATGGTCATTTTTTCAAGGACCTTCTATGTATTGCTTGGCCAGATATAACACAATGCTTATGTCAATATCATGATTTAATATTGAAATTGACACGATCGATTATCAACTTTTTCCGGATAATCCGATCATAAAGCAAGAATAATCCGTAGTAAACCCTTCCAGGTCCTGTAGCCCGTAGCGATCCGTTTTACTGCCCGTACCGCCACGCGCAGGGGCTTCCGTGCCGCACCTCAATACCCCGCCGCCGCATCGTCTCCTCTCGGATCGGCCCCACCCAGGTACAACACCCCTTCCGCGTCCTGGCGCACCACGATGCCGTCCGCTCGTCCCCACGCGCCGTTGTTATTCAGGGTCCAGCCCCGGCGCTCCAGCCCGCGCCGGGCGTCTTCGGAAAGCGCCTGAGCCTCGTAGAACAACACATCCGGCAGCCACTGGTGGTGAATCCGTGGCGCCGCCACTGCCTCCTGGATGTTCATTTCATGATCGATGACGTTCAACATCACCTCGAATACCGTCGTGATGATGCGTCCTCCTCCAGGCGATCCAATCACCATGAACAGTTCTCCGGATGGGTCCTCCACGATGGTGGGCGTCATGGACGATAACATGCGCTTGCCCGGTTCGATGGCGTTGGCCTCCGAGCCGAGCAGCCCGAACATGTTGGGCGCTCCCGGCTTGGCGGAGAAATCGTCCATTTCGTTATTCATGAAGAAGCCGGCGCCGTCCACCACCACCTTCGATCCGTAGCTGCCGTTGATGGTGGTGGTTACGCTGACGGCCTGTCCGTCCACGTCTACCACGGAATAATGCGTGGTTTCGGACGATTCGAAGGCAAGCGGGTCCCCGTACGCCACGGCTGCGCTGGAATCCGCCCGGTTGGGGTCGAACCCCGCCATGCGCTGCCGCATGTACTCCTTCCGGATAAGTGCGGCTGCCGGAACCTCGAAATAATCGGGATCGCCCAGCCACTGCGCCCGGTCGGCGTAGGCACGGCGCATTGCCTCGCCCATCAGGTGGGCCGCGGATGCCGTATGATGGCCCATGCCTGTTATGTCGTATGGCTCCACGGCGTTGAGCAATTGGGCCAGGGCTACGCCTCCGGAAGACGGGGGCGCCATGGCAAGGAACCGGTAGCCCCGGTACGTGCCCGAAAGCGGGGCGCGCTCCACGGCCTCGTAGGCGGCAAGGTCTTCCATCGTGATCCATCCGCCGCCGCGCGCCATCTCTGCGGCGATCAGTTCGGCGGTCTCGCCTTCGTAGAATCCGGCCCGGCCCCGGTCCCGGATTCGCCGGAGAACCTCCGCAAGGTCCTGTTGCACAAAGCGTTCTCCCGCTTCATAGCGTTCATCGGGGGCGGATTTCGTGAAATACTTCGCGGTGCTTTCGAACTGCGCAAAGGCGTCGCGCTGCGCATTCAGTCCCGCCGCATCCCGCCGGCTCAACAGGAATCCTTCCTCCGCAAGGCGAATCGCCGGAGCCATCACATCCGCCAGGGGGAGACGGCCATATTGCTCGTGCGCCATGACCAGTCCCGCCGGAGAACCCGGCACGCCCGAGGCAAGGTATCCCAGCCGACTGAGTTGGGGCATGGCCTGTCCCTCGTCGTCGAGATACATGTCCCGATGGGCCGCAGCAGGCGCCTTTTCGCGGTAGTCGATGGTGGTTACTGTCGGGGCGGGGGATTGTCTCGTTTCATCCCCTGTTTGTCCCGCTCCGCTCCCTGTTTTTCTCGTTTCACTCCGGCCATGTCCCGCTTCGCTCCGGCCATGTCCCGCTTCGCTCCGGCCATGTCCCGCTTCGCTCCCTGATTCCTCTTCCCCGTTTTTGCGGTCGTTCGTAAAACGGATCACCATGAAGCCGCCGCCGCCGAGGTTCCCCGCCGGAGGGTACGTAACCGCCAGCGCAAACCCGGTAGCCACCGCTGCATCCACCGCATTGCCGCTTTGCCGGAGCACTTCGACGCCGGCCTCGGAAGCCTCGATCTTCGCGGAAACGACCATGCCGCGCCGTGCTTCGACCGGCGTGGCGGACTCTTCGACAGGAGCGATCGGCACGGACGGACGCGTACATCCGGCGACCCACAGGAGGGCCGCAGCCAGCGCCGCTGCGAAGAGGCGCCTTCCCATGCGGAAGCGCAGAAACTGAAACGAAGGCATGGTCCGGGTACCGTTCATCGGGTTCGATTTGCAGGGTGTTACGCCGCCAATATAGGCAGGGGGGTGGAATGGCGCACTTCAACCATCCCCCTACACCTCCACCTCCACCCCCAAACCGCGTCTTTCCGCTTCCTTGACTATATGCGCGGCTGCGGCCAGGTCCTGTGCGGCATTCCCCACTGATTTGAACAAGGTGATTTCGTCCGGCGAGGTTCGCCCCGCCACATCCCCTGAGACGATCTCGCCTATCTCGCTGTGGATATGGTTTTCGTCGATGAGCTTCCGGTTCAGAGGCTGTATGATATCGCCCGCTTCGGACAGACAGGCTGCGCGCTGGTCCACGACGACTTTTGCCGCCTGTATGGTTTCCACAGGGATTTCGGCCATGTCGGGGCGGAAAGAACCCACGCCGTTGATATGTGTGCCGGGGGCTACATCCGCGTGCGCAAAAACCGGAGTGTGCGACGAGGTGGCGGTGCATACGATATCCGCTTCGCGCAGCTGGGCCGGCTCCGTCGCCGGGAGCACCTCATGGTTCAGCAGCGTCGTCATTTCGCGGGCGAACGCCCCGGTTTTTTCGGGGGTCCTCCCGAAAACGTACGTACGCCGGATGTCGCGCACCGCACATACGGCTTCCAGTTGCGTCCGCCCCTGCACGCCGGGGCCGAAAATGGCGGCGACCTCGGCGTCCTTTTTCGCGAGCAGATCCGTGGCCAGTCCCGCTCCGGCTCCGGTCCGCAGCGCCGTAAGGTATTCGCCGTTCATGATGGCGAGGGGGCGGCCGTCTGCTGCATCCAGCACCACCACAAGGCCCTGGATGAAGGGCAACTGCTGGCCCCGATTTTCCGGATAGGCTGATACGATTTTAACGCTGACCGCCCCGGTGTATGGCAACCAGGCCGGCATAATCAGGACCTGCCCCTTGTGTTCAGGGATGGGCAGGCTCTGGCGTACGGGCGCCGTGGCTCGTCCGCCGGACAAGGCGGCATAGGCTTCTTTCATGCGCGCAATGGCGGTGGGCATATCCAGCGCTTGCCGGATATCCTCGCGGGACAACAAACGAATCCGGGGCATGCGGGCGCAGGTTAGTCAGCGTAGCAAAAAGCCATGACGCAAAGGGTCGTCGGGGTCCAGGCAAAATGTGCTGTGGCCGGTGATATGGGCCTCTCCGGACACTTCCGGGATAATCGCCTCGTGAGGACCGAATGTGGTGGAGGCTTTGACGCGCACGGTAAACATGCTTCCTATGATGCTTTCGATAATCAGCGGTTCGTCCGGCGCAATCTCTCCACGGGCATGATGGATGGCGGCTCGTGCGCTGACCCCCGTACCTGTGGGGGAGCGATCCACCTCGCCTTCGGCAAAGATGCACACGTTCCGGCTGTGCGAGCTGTCATGCTCGGCCGGGCCAATGAAAATCGTCCCATACAGGAAGCCCATATCTTCTTCGAAGGGATGCCGGATGGTGCGGCTATCCATAATGGCGTGCTTGATCGCCATACCCGTTGCAATGAGTTCCGGCGTATGGCGCCCCTCGCAGGCGAGACCGACCTCTTCCGCCTGGACAAAAGCGTAGTACGCTCCCCCAAAAGCCAGATCGTAGCGCACGGAACCCAATCCCGGAACCTCCACCACCTGATCGAGACTGTCCACGTACGAAGGCACATTCTCGAAGGAGGCGCGCCGTACCTGTCCGTTTTCCCAATGCCCGAAGGCCGTAATCAGGCCCGCCGGGGTGTCGATGCGCACGCAGGTGACGGGATCGGTCCTGGGAAGGAAGCCGGTTTCGAGCGCCACCCTGGTCACGGCGATGATCCCGTGGCCGCACATGGTGCTGTACCCTTCGTTGTGCAGAAACAGGACCCCAAGGTCCGCCTTCTCCGTGACCGGTTCCGTAAGCAGGCATCCGTACATGTCCGCATGGCCGCGCGGCTCCCACATAAGCGCCCGGCGAAGATGGTCCAGGCGCTGTTGCGCATGGCGCCGTCTGGCCAGAATGGAATGGCCTTCGAGGGGAGGAAAGCCGTCGATGATCACGCGCAGCGGTTCGCCCGCCGTGTGCGCATCGATCACGGTGATCCGGGGCCACTCCGGCGGCGGTCTCCAGCGGGAAATGTTTTCGATATGCATGCCGGTTCGATGGCCGAAAAATCGCCAGGGTTGCGCGTGCGCGCGATCCGGCGGTCTTCGCTCCGTGGTTTGTCCCGCTTCGCTCCCTACGCCAGGATCTGCCGCACTACTTTTCCGTGTACGTCCGTCAGGCGGTAGTCCCGTCCCTGGTGTTCGAAGATCAGCCGTTCGTGATCCATGCCCATCAGGTGCAGAATGGTTGCCTGCAGGTCATGGATGTGTACGCGGTCCCTCACGGCCGAGTACCCTATTTCATCCGTTTCGCCGAAGGTGAACCCGCGCTTGACGCCGCCGCCCGCTACCCACATGGTGTATACGTCCGTGTGATGATCGCGGCCCACGAAGGGATTGTCGTCCCCGGTGCGGTTCTCCAGCATCGGCGTGCGGCCGAACTCGCCGCCCCATACCAGGAGCGTATCTTCGAGGAGACCCCGCTGCTTGAGGTCCAGCAGGAGGGCGGTCGTGGCGCGATCCGTTTCGTCGCAGCGCTCCTTGAAACCGATGTTGAGCGCTTCATCTGCGCTGGCGCCGTGCGCATCCCATCCCCAGTGAAAAAGCTGCACGAAACGCACGCCCCGCTCCACCAGCCGCCGCGCCAGCAGGCAGTTGTTCGCATAGGAGACCGCGCCGGGTTTCGTGCCGTACATGTCGTGGACCCACTGCGGTTCGTCCTCGATGTCCATGGCTTCCGGCACGGACATCTGCATGCGGAAAGCCATTTCGTACTGGGCCATGCGCGACAGCGTTTCGGGGTCACCGACTTCCTCGTAGTCCCGTTGGTTGATCGCGTTGATTGTTTCAATGGACTTTTGGCGCAGTTCGCGGCTCATGCCCTGGGGATTGCCCACATAGAGCACCGGGTCGCCGTGCGAGCGGCACTGTACGCCCTCGTAGACGGTGGGCAAAAAGCCGCTCCCGAATACGCTGCGCCCGCCATCGGGCTGCTTGCCTCCGGAAAGCAGCACGATGAAGCCCGGTAGATTCTGGTTCTCCGAGCCGAGTCCGTAGATGGCCCAGGATCCCATACTGGGCCGCCCTGGACGGGCATGTCCCGTGTGTAGCAGAAGTTGCGCCGGTGCATGGTTGAATTCGTCCGTGTGCATCGCCTTGAGAAAAGTTACCTCATCGGCCACCTTTGCGAAGTGCGGGAGCATGTCCGAAACCCATGCGCCGCTCTCGCCGCGCTGCGCAAACGTAGCTTGCGGCCCCAGCATCTTGGGCGTTCCCTTGATGAAGGGGAAGAACCTGCCTTCCAGCAGGGATTCCGGGCACAACTGCCCATCGAGGCGTTGCAGTTCCGGTTTGTAGTCGAACAATTCGAGTTGAGACGGCGCACCGGCCATGTGCAGGAAAATGACCCGCTTTGCACGCGGGGCGAAGTGGAGTCCCCGGGCGCTGTCCGCAGCGCCCCGGATCGCGGAATCGGCAGCGCCGCACCCGGCGAGGGTCGGCAGGGCCAGACCGCCAAAGCCTGCGGCGGCGGTTTTCAGAAAGTGACGCCGGGTGATTCGGTGGAGTGCGTCAAGACGCCGCTCCCTGTACGCTGCATCGGTCATAGCTATTCTTTGGTCAGAAAGGCATCGAGGTTGAGGATGGCGTTCGCCGCGACGGCAAGGGCGCCTTCTTCCGGCGAAGCGGATCCCGTCACTGCCGGGGCCGGATTGGGCACGGTATACGCCGGTTCGGAGCCGTAATCCGTTTGCTCTGTCTCTTCGTATCCGGCGAAGGCATTCTCTTTTATGTGAACGAGCGCGGCGGCGGCCTCTGGACGTTGCCGGTAGTCAGCCAAGGCCGTTTCGTAGAGGGTTACCAGATGTTCCAGCGCTTCTTCAGGCGGATCCCGTTGCAGTGCAAGGCGATATCCCTGCCGCAACTGGTCTTCGGGGGTGTTGTATCCTTCTTCCTGCATGCGGCGGGCGAGCGCCACGGCCGCTTCGACATATACGGGATCGTTCAGCGTCACGAGCGACTGCAGCGGCGAATTGGTGCGGATGCGCCGGGAAGTACACAACTCCCGGCTCATGGCGTCGAAAGCAAGCAGCGACGGGTACGGGACGGTTCGGCGCCAGTAGGTATACAGCGCGCGGCGGTAGCGGTCTTCGCCTTCGCTCGTTACCCACGTGAGGTCGCTGTACGGATTGGTCCAGAGGCCCGGTGGTTGCGGGGGAAACACGCTGGCCCCCAGCATCTTGTCGCTGAGCAGTCCGCTGACGGCGAGAGACTGATCCCTGATCTGCTCGGCGGTCAACCGGAAACGCGGCCCCCGGGCGAGCAATTTGTTGTCCGGATCGATGGCAAGCAATTCGGGCGAGATATGCGACGACTGGCGGTAGGTGGCGCTAGTTACGATTTCCTTGAGTAACTGCTTTACGCTCCATCCGAAGTCCTGCAAAAATTGCAGGGCAAGAGCATCCAGCAACTCAGGATGTGTAGGCAGTTCGCCCTGCGTCCCGAAATCCTCGACCGTTTCGACAATGCCGGCTCCGAAAAGCTGCTCCCAGAAACGGTTCGTCACGACCCTGGCCGTGAGCGGGTTGGCAGGGTCGAAGAGCCACTGCGCGAGGCCCAGACGATTTCTTGGAGCGTCCTCAGAAAAGGCCGGTAGCGCATCGGGCACGTCGGGATCGACCTGTTCGCCGTGCACGAGCCAGTTGCCCCGGTCGAATATATGCGTGGTGCGCGCCAGGGCCGCCGGGAGTTCCCGGATAATAGGCGTGGTAAGGGGTTCCAGTTCAGCCACGGCTTCTTGCAGGCGGGAGCGCTCCGCACGCATCGCCTCGAAGGCCGGATCCATGTCGATGAATAAGCTGCGCAGGACGAAGACATCGTTCGGACTGCGCCGGTCGGCTTCTTTCTGCGCTATCCGAATGACCGGTGGGAACAGGGCGCGTCCCTCGAAGAAGGGAGGACGGTCTATATCCCGGGCGTATTCCTCGAAGCGTTGGGTCCATGCCGCGAAATCGTCGGGATTCACGGCGGCATGTATCTCCTGCTCCAACTTCTCCAGTTCGGTAATAAGCCGTCGGCCCTCTTCCGGCCGTTCGTCGAATTCGTAGAGTTTCGGCTCGTTATTGTCCAGGTCCGTATCGGCCGTGTTGTTGAAGAAGCTTAGGAGTTCGTAAAATTCTTCGCTCCGGAACGGGTCGTACGGATGCCCGTGGCACTGCACGCATCCGATCGTGGTACCCTGCCATACTTCGAAGGTGGTGTTCAGACGGTCCATGACGGCGGCGATCCGAAACTCCTCGTCGTCCGTGCCGCCTTCCGTATTGGTCATCGTGTTCCGGTGGAACGCCGTGGCGATGAGTTGCTTCGTGCCGGGATCCGGCAACATATCGCCGGCCAACTGTTCCGTAGAGAAGCGGTCGAACGGCATGTCCTCGTTGAATGCCTCGATCACCCAGTTGCGGTATTTCCAGATCGTGCGGGGGGTGTCTTTTTCGTATCCGTTCGAGTCGGCGTAGCGGGCCAGATCGAGCCAGTACCCCGCCCATCGTTCTCCGAACCGCGGGGAAGCGAGCAGCTTGTCGACGGCTTCTTCATACCACATGTCGGAGGGGTCTGCGCAGAAGAGGTCCGTGTCCTCCGGGGACGGCGGCAGCCCCGTCAGGTCAAGACTCACGCGACGCAGTAACACGCTGCAATCCGCTTCCGGCGACGGACGCAGGTTTTCCTGGTCCAGTCGGGCCAGCACGAAATGGTCGATGTCATTGTTCGGCCATGCGGGATCGGATACTTCCGGTAGATTCGGCGTTTCCGGCGCCACGTAGGCCCAATGGGGCTCCCAGGCGGCCCCCTCGTCGATCCAGCGTTTCAGCAGGTTAATTTCATTGTCGCTGAGCGCCGGCCCCTCGGCGGGCATACGCTCGTCAGGATCGGTATGCGTGATCCGTCGAATGAGCTCGCTTTTTCCCGACTGGCCCGGTACGATTGCGTGCTTCCCCGATTCCGCAGGCTGGAGTGCGTCATCGCGAAAGAGAAGACTTAGCTCCGCCTGCTGTTTTACGCCGCCGTGACATGTTACGCAGTTTTCGTTGAGAATCGGGCGGATGTCCTCGTTGAAATCCACCTCGCTTCCACCGGCCCTGGACACCCACAAGGCAATGGCGCCCACCGCCAGTATGGCGGCGACCGTCAGGTTCCATCGGCTCAGTAGAGCGGAGAACATCGACGAGAGATTCGATGTGGGATATTATTCGAGGGCAAGGTGCGCAATCATCCAATAAAATGTAAGAAATTCTCCAGAAATGCCTACGGATACTCTGATTAAGTCTGCGAAGCCTCCCGCAGGGCGAAGCAGCTCTGATCGGAATATCCTTAATCCGTTACCACTCGTTTTCTTCCTTGACGACCGGGGCGTGCACCGGCACCGGGTATTTTCCTGTAAAACAAGCATTGCAGTAGCCTGCCTCGCCCCGGTTGGCGCTACGCACGGCCTTCATCAATCCCTCCACGGACAGGTAGGCCAGCGAATCGACACCCAGCCATTCCGCACGCTCTTTGTCGGAACTGAACTCGTGCGCAAACAATTCGTCGTGGCTGGGGAAATCCATGCCATAGTAACAGGGGTTGATCACAGGAGGCGCCGCCACCCGGAAATGTACTTCTCGCGCGCCTGCCTCACGGATCATGTTGACGATATACCGGGCCGTCGTGCCGCGCACGATGGAGTCGTCCACGATGACGACGATGCGATTCTTCAGTACGCCTTCCACCGTATTGAACTTGCACCGCACCCTCATTTCGCGCCGATCCTGTCCGGGAGCAATGAACGTGCGTCCCACATAGTGGTTACGAATGAGACCGATCTCGAATTTCCCCGAATAGCCCTGTTTTCGGCATTCGCTCACATACCCGAGCGCACTCGTGTTGGACGAGTCGGGCACAGAGATGACGATGGGGTGCTTTTCTCCTTTCTTTGTGGACGGGAGCGGCACCTCACGCGCCAGTTGTTTGCCGATCTGCCGGCGCACCTTGTCCACCATTTCTCCGTAGATCCGCGAATCCGGACGCGAGAAATACACGTATTCGAACACACACTGGCTAATATCGCTCGACCGGGGCAGATGGTAGCTCTGGAATGACCCCGTTTCGGCGCCTTCCCGGTCGATCACCAGGATTTCCCCGGGTTCCACGTCGCGCACGTATTCGGCCCCGATCAGGTCGAAGGCGCAGGTTTCGCTGGCTACGCACCACGAAGTTTCGTTCAGGCGTCCCAACGATAAAGGACGGAATCCGTTCGGGTCGCGGATAGCGATGAGGCTTTCGTCCGTAAGGATAAGGAGCGAAAAAGCTCCTTCCAATTGGGCGAGTGCGTCCCTGATCTGGTTGATTTGCTTGCTTCGCCGGCTTTGTGCGATGAGATGGAGAACCAGTTCCGTATCGCTGGTTGTCTGGAACAGGGTGCCCTGGTCGCTGAAAGACTGGCGCAGCTCGCGCGCGTTCGACAGGTTGCCGTTGTGCGAAATGGCGAGGTTGCCGTTTTTGTAATGGACAACAAACGGCTGGATGTTCGCCTTGTTGTCCGAGGCGCCCATCGTGGAATACCGGTTGTGCCCGATGGCGGCGGCGCCGAGCAGCTTGGTTTCGAAGAGAGACTGATCGGCGAAAACGTCCAGCACCAGCCCCCGCCCCCGGTGGGCCTGCATGACGCGGCGCTGCTTCGTTTCGTCGTAGGCAGAGGAGACGATTCCTGACGACTCCTGACCGCGGTGCTGGAGAGCGTGCAACCCGTAGTACGTATGCCGCGCTGCATCCTCGGCGTTGAATATCCCGAAAATGCCGCAATACTCCCGTATCTGACGCATTCGGCTGCGGTTAATTGATGGGAGGCACATGCCTGATCTAAAGGTAGGCAATTTTTGCGCCTTATACAATGGACTCAGGTCGGATTGTCCGGTGCGTTTGCATCGCCTCCCTGTTTCCCTGCAAGCAGAGCGCGCCGCACGTGCACGCGGCCTATCCGGTTGTTCTCGACCGTTACGACCCGCATGACAAGGCCCTCGATTTCCATGGTATTGCCTTCCTCCGGGATCGTCCCGGTCTCGTGGAAGATCAGTCCCCCGAGCGTTTCGAAGTCGTATGCTTCGGTGTCGAGCGAGGCGCCGAGCAATTCGTTCACGTCGTCGAGATCGATGCGCGCATCGAACAAGTACGTAGCGTCGTCAAGACGCTCGTAGAGTTGCTCTTCGGTTTCGTCGTGCTCGTCGCGGATTTCTCCCACGATTTCTTCCAGTATGTCTTCGAGCGTGACCAGTCCCGCCGTGCCCCCGTATTCGTCGACGACCACAGCCATATGGGTTTTTTTCGCTTGCAGATCCTTTAGCAGATCGTCCAGTTTCTTGCCCGGAGGTACGAAAATGGCTGGCCGGGCCACATCCATCCAGTCGAGGGGTGTATCTCCATTAGCGCCCAGCAGGTAGGGAAGCAAATCCTTGGCGTACACGATGCCGAGTATATTGTCGAGGTGATCGGCGTACAGCGGAATGCGCGAATGCCCCGTGTGGCGGATCAATGCGAGGGCTTCCCCGATGTCGGAGGTCACCGGAAGCGCCACGACATCGAGGCGGCTCACCATGATTTCCCGCACGGACGTTTCCCCGAACTCCACGATCGAGTAAATGAGTTCTTTTTCCTCTTCTTCGAGGGTGCCGTGCGCCTCTCCTACATCGGCGAGCGTTTTCAGGTCTTCCGGAGAGATGCGCGTCCCTTCGGTTTCGAGACGCTCGCGCATGAATCGGGTCGAGCGGGCCAGGAAGTTGGACAGAGGGTACAGGATGCGATGCAGTGCCCCCAACGGTCCGGAAACCGTCCGGCTGAATGCTTCGGCATAGCGAACCGCGAGCAACTTCGGCGTGATTTCGCTCATGACGAGGATGATGAAGGTCAGCACCACGACTTCCAGAACGACCGTGACGGTGTAACTCCATCCCATTGCCGCCGCGATCCTGGCGGTCAGCAGGGCGGCTACGATGGCGGCGGCCACGTTCGCTCCCGTGTTCAGGATCAGAATCGTGATGAGCAGCCGCCGGGGGTGTTCGAGAAGTTTCAGCACCCGCCTCGACGCGCGGTCGCCTGCTTCCGCAAGCGATGCTTTCGCCGGGCCGGTGAGCGAAAAAAGCGCCACCTCTGAACCGGAGAAAACCGCTGACATCAGGAGAAGCGCGAGCAGCGCAATGATGCAGGCGGCCACGAATGTTCCGCTCAGCAATACAGGCGCATTTTGCAGGAGAATGAGTAACGAAGCAGTGTCAGGGTCCAACGGAGGGGTGGCAAGTTCCTGATGACAGATGGAAAAGTAGGTAGAAAAGTAGGGATTTACGCATACATTCGCGCAGGAATAACGGAGCGGGAGCGAGCGGTGCGCAGTCGGCTATTCGTACAGGTCGTCGAGATCGGCGTCCGCCAGTTCCTTCAGGAAGGCTGCGATTTTCGTGGTCACGTCGTCGAAGAACCGGGCTCCCTTATCCGGAGTGGCCCGCGAAGGGTCTCCAACCCCGGTGCTTTCGGTTACCTTCGACCACTGCCGTTCGGCCCAAGCCCATTTTCCCCGCAATCCCTCGATATTGAATCGCCGTTCTGCGCCGTCGCCGGCTTCTTCGAGTGGAAGCACCAGTTCGGGGCAAAAGTACATCATAAGGCTCGTTTCCATTTCACCGGCATGATCCGCCGGCATTTCGAAATACTCCGCAAGGTTCATAATCCGAAACCAGTGCATTTCGCACAGAAACATTTCCGGATGCGCGGCGCCGATTTCCCGGATCATTGGTCGAAAATCGTTGCCTCCGTGGCCGTTGAGTATAAGCAGTTTGCGGATTTCTGTGCGCGAGACCGCATCGACGACATCCTCGAGGATGGCGGCTTGCGTACTCGGATAGAGATTCATGTCGAGCTTAATGTCCAGTTGCCCGGTGTTGACGCCGAAAGGAATCGTGGGCAGGACAATGATGTTGGCGCCGGCCTCCCATGCCTTGCGTGCCGCTTCAGCGGCGATATGGTCGCACTCGACCACATCGGTGGAGTAGGGCAGGTGGTAGTTGTGCGCTTCCGTTGCGCCCCAGGGCAGGACAGCCACATCGTATGTTGTTTGCCGGACGGCCTTCCAGTTGGTGTCGGCAAGGATGTACGGGCGAATGGGCATGGTGGGGGCAGGGCAGTTCGTCGGAGAAGAATATAAGCAACGCTTTTCACTGTCCGCTACGCCGTGGGCCGGGATCGTACACTGGTTTCCCCATGGGGCGCGTGCGGAGCGTGCCGTCGCGCAGCGCCCGGACCCGCTCGCGGGCGATCGCCACGTATTCGGGCACGATATCGCAACCGTATGCTTTCCTGCCGTGCCTCAGGGCTGCGACGATCGACGATCCGACGCCCATGTACGGATCGAAGACCGCATCTCCCGGATCGGTCATGGACAGCACGAGCCGTTCCACCAGTTCGACAGGAAACTGGCATGGGTGGATCGTTTTCTCCACATGATTGCTCTTGACGTTGGGAAACAGCCACACATCGCTGGGGTTCTTACCATTTGGGTTGCCCGAAAGCTGCCCGATGTTAGGCCCCTTGAAATGCCGTTTGTTCGGATATTTGGCCGGAATTCGCACCGCGTCGAGGTGAAACGTGTAATCGTTGCTCCGGGTCCACCAGTTGATCGTTTCGTAGCGCCCGGAGAACCGCTTCGAGCAATGCAGGCCGTGCCCGAAGTGCCACACGATCCGGTTCCGCATCTTCAGATTGTGCTTGCGGAAGAGCGGGTACAGCACGGTGTCGAGCGGGATAATTTCTCCCTGCTCCACATAGTTTCCGACCTGCCAGCACAGGGAGCCCGAGGGGTGCAGGAGTCGCACGCATTCGGAAATGACGCGATCCTGCCGGCGCAGGTACTCTTCCAGCGGCGCCCGTTTCTCGTAGGATTTTCCGAGGTTATAGGGAGGCGACGTGACGATCAGTTTCATCTGCTCGTCGTCGAGTTCCTGCATGAATGCAAGGTTATTCCTGCATTCCATGACCGGTGTGTTCTGCCCGTTCGCCTGCATCCGGCGCGTTTTGTGTCAGGTGGACGTTTCCCCGTGCAACCACGGAACCAGCGCCTTTTCCGGGTCGGCGATCTCCTCAATGGAGGTATACCACCAGCGTTCCCATCCCTGGGCCGGAAGCCCTGCGAAGAGCATCAGGTTGAGCGGGTAGGTTTTGCTGTCCGTACAGCGCCGGAAGTCGTCCCGGAACAGAAACGTCGGTTTGCCCCAGGCGATGGCCAGACCCAGTTCCACCATGACGCCTTCGTCCGGGGGGCATCCGTTTACCACGGCGAATATCCCGTCTGCTTCGCGCACATCCCGCACATCGGCCTGTCCTATTTCATAGGCCCAGCCTTCCTTGCTGAAGTCGATCTGGCTGTTGCGCTCGAAGGGTTCCCACACGTCCGCTCCGGCTTCGTTCAGCGCCTTTGCGAGATCGGCCAGCGGTCCGGCCTTTTGCTGCGCCGAGAATCCGTAGGGATTGGCGAGATACAGCGTCTTGCGGGCATGCTCCGGCATGGATCAGAACGGGAGATCGTCGTCCGGTTCGAATCCTGCGGCATCTTCGACAGGGGCCTTGCTTGCGGTAGCTGCATTCCGGGACCGATTAGCTCCCCCCCCGGAAAAGCCGCCTCCCGATCCGTTCTCACCCCGTGAGTCCAGCATCATCATTTCACGGGCGCGAATTTCCGTGGTATAGCGCGTGTTACCATCGCGGTCTTCCCAGGAGCGCGTTTGTAATTGCCCCTCGAAATACACCTTGGATCCTTTTCGCAGGTATTCGCCGCAGATTTCCGCAAGACGGGCCCAGGCTACGACGTTGTGCCATTCGGTTCGCTCAACCATTTCGCCGTTTGCATCCTTGTAGCGTTCGGTAGTTGCAAGCCGCATGTTGCATACCGGCGTCCCGTTTCCGGTGTAGCGCATTTCCGGATCCTGTCCCAGATTTCCAATCAGAATGGCTTTGTTGATGGCATATGCCATAAGAATACCTCTAATATGTGTGGTGAGTACGATGCCTGCCGGCGACACAGCGGGTGCAGGCTCGGCTTATAGACCCGCACTGTCCTTAAACATAACCTCTGGGACAAATATTTTTGCTGGCCTCAAGGAGGAAATACCGAGTTTCTACGTTACGCACAAGGTCGGAAATCATGGCGATTAGTTCCTCACATCTTTTGGACACGTTTCGCTTTGGGTTGTGGATAAAAGTCCCGGATTCTCGCGGGTGGTGTACATCTTGTGGAAAACAGGGTGGTTGTGCACACTGGCGTACGCCTGCGCGCAACCCGCCGCATGTTTTTCATCATGCCGGAACGCGCCGCCGCCCACCCCTCTCAGCCTCTGAACTTTGCGGACTTAATTAGAGTACCCTGTTTTTGTCTCGACAACAATATATGTACACTGAACATATGTCCTCGGTTTCCGCAAAAAACGTTTCCACGAAAAAAAATGCGTACGATCGCATCGCTGACCCCGCGTTTGCGCCGGGCGAAGAAGAGCAGGCGGCGTATGCCGCATTTTCCGCGATTGTCCGGCAGTTGCGGAGGGATTGCCCCTGGGATCGGGAGCAGACCCACGAATCCGTCAAGCACCTGCTGATCGAGGAGGCCTACGAGACCGTTTCGGCCATCGACGAAGGGGACCTGGACGGCTTGTGCGAGGAACTGGGCGACCTGCTGCTGCACGTGGCGTTTCATGGCGTGATTGCCGAGGGGGACGAGCGGTTCTCTATGACGGACATTATCCGGAAGGAAACCGCGAAACTGGTGCGGCGCCACCCGCATGTGTTCGAGGATACGCAGGTGGAAAATGCGGGAGAAGTGGTTCGTAATTGGGAGCAGATCAAGTTGGCCGAGGGCGCGAAGAAATCGGCGCTGGAGGGCGTGCCCCGGCATCTCCCGGCCCTCCTCAGGGCGCATCGCGTCCAGCAAAAAGCCTCCGGCGTGGGCTTCGACTTCCCGGAGCGGGCAGACGCCTGGGAGAAGGTTGTCGAGGAGATCCGCGAATTTGCGGATGCGGACGCTCCGGGCGCCTCGCCGGAAGAAAGGGAGCGCGAGTTCGGCGATGTGCTCTTTGCGCTGGTGAATTATGCGCGGATGAGCGGCCTCAATGCGGAAAACGCGCTTTCTCGCACGAACGATACGTTCGTACGGCGCTTCAGGCATATCGAGGAGCGGCTGGCGGCGTCGGGCCGGACCCCTGCCGAATCGGATCTGGCGGAAATGGACGCCTTCTGGGAAGAGGCGAAAGGGCTGGATGCAAAAGGCGGCAGCGGCCAGGATTGACCGCCCTTTTAGCCAATCCGGGCATCGGCGGCGGACTTTCCTCGTACCCCTTCGCAACAATCAGTGTCCCCGCATGCATTCCGCAATGCCCTGAGGCAAGCCGCCCGCGTGCTGCCCGCGCCGGTCGATCTGATTGATCTCTTGCGGAAATCCGGCCCACTCGCTATTCCACGAGGTGCTTCAATTCCTGCACGCGCCGGATGATGGCAGCCCGTTCCATCGTTCGATATTTTTCGGGCAGCAGGGCCCTGCTTGTGCATTCCAGCACGGCCACCAGCGTTTGCAGCTCCACTTCTTCGGGATAGGCGGGCGGGATGAAGTCGCGTACGGCTTCTTCGAGAATCTCTTTTGTAATGGGGTATACGCCTGTCGCCATGCTCGGCAGCACGGCGCCGTCTTCCGTTCGTTGAATCCCTGCTCGGAACTTCGCCCGCGTAAACAACGCCTCCATGTCCGCCCCGCTGAACGGGCGGTCGCTGTCGAGCAGCACATCCGGCATGTCGCCCATGTCCAGCCGGGTGCCTGTCCGCTGCATGGTGACGCGAAGCAGTTCCTCGCGTTCTTCCTTCGCTTCCGGGTAGAACAGGGCGATGTGTTCTTCGGCGCGTCCCTGCCGCTTCAGGTCGATGGGCATCAGGTCAGGGCGCGCCGTGACGAGAAAAAAGAGAATGCGCCCCCGGTGCGACGGGTTGCTCATGAAGGTGGCGATCTGTCCGAACACCCGGCTGGAAACGCCCGAGTCGCCCTGGGCGTCGCGGTTGCCGAGGGCCGTGTCCGCCTCGTCGATCATTACCGCCACCGGTGTCATGGCCTCGAGCAAATGGAGAATTTTTTCGAGATTGCCTTCCGTGACGCCCTGCCACTGCGAGCGGAAGTTTTTCAGCGTGACCATCGGGATGCCTATCTCGCCCGCAAAGCAGGTGATCAGGAAGGTTTTGCCCGTTCCCACGGGACCGCTGACCAGATATCCCATGGGCAATACATCCGGGCGGGAGGCCCGCAACGCCCCGGCGGCCTGCCGGAGATGCTCCTTTGCTTCCCGGTGCCCCGCCACCATGTCGAGATCGAGTTCGGTTTCCACGAATTCCAGCATGCCGTACGCTTCCGCCTCGATGAACTCCTTTTTCATGCTGGAAAGCGCCTCGAAGGTCAGCAGCGTGCGGTTTTCGAGCACGTCGGCAAGAATCGTGCGGAGCTGGATATAGCCGAGTCCGGCGCTGTGGTGGGCTACGGCTTCCGGAGAGACCTCCGAATGTTGCGCAAAGATATTTTTCCGGTCGATCAGGGACCAGTGTACGAAGGCGAGCCGGGCTTCCTCGTCCGGCATGGGAATCCGTATTTCCGCCGTGTACGGACTTTGCACGAGTTGCCGGTTCAGGTCCGTGAGATTTTCCGCAATGAGGCAGAGGGTGAAGTCGCCTTCGAGGAAGAGGGGATCGTGCGCCCATTTCTGGAGGAACACGAGCGCGTTTCGATCTTCGGCGGAATACATGGACGCCTCGGCCATCGGAACGATGGTTTCCGCATAATCCACCACGCAGGCAATGCGCAAACCGTCGGCAAGGCGCGTACGAAAATAATTTTCCAGCACGGAAAACACGCGGACCGGGTCTCTCGGCAGGGCGCGCGCATAGTCGGTGCCGAAAATGGCGTCGTACCCCGAAACGGCCCGGTGGAAGTCTTTCCGCGACGCGGCGTCGGCAAAATGGATGCCGGCGGAACGGTCGTAAAAAATCACGATGTCCCGCGCCGCAAACAGGTCGTTTACCAGAAAATCGCGGAGCGGGGCGTATCCGGGCTTTCCTTCTTCCGTTTCTCCGGGGACGAGATCGCGGACATTGCCGTACAGGATGAACTGCGTGAGCGTCTTCGTGAGGTACTTGCGCGCCAGATCGCGGGCCCAGGATGGATACCGGGCCCAGGTGTCGGGCATGGGGGCCTGGTCTGCTCCGGCGGGCGTTTCGGGCGGGGGAGCGTCGTTGCGCAGCGTTCCTTCCGGCGACGAATGCTCCGCCGCCTCCCCGGATTCGGGGGTTTGTTGTTCCACCGGAGAAGCCGTGTGGCGTTGATCGGTCATGGTTTCGCGCCGGGCTTATGCCCTTTCGGACGGGGCTTGTAAAACAGCGGCGGCCTCGCCGGAACTCACCGCATTCGCACAAGCGAACGGGTTTCGTCGTAGGTCGTGCCGGAAAAACCTTCTATTCGCAAACGATAAAAGTACGTACCCGACGGGAGTCCGGTTGCATCGAAGGGAATATGGTGCCATTGTTCTCCCTCCGCCGCTCCTTCGACGAGATTCGCCACGCTGCGTCCAAGCGCATCGAACACGGTCAGGTGGACGATGCCGTCCTGGGGCAGATAATACCGGATCGTCGTGGCGTGCAGGAACGGGTCCGGGTAGTTCTCGGTGAGCGCATGCTGTTCCGGGCGTTCGAGGGTTGCGGCGACCGTAGCCAGCAGCTGTTCCCGTCCGCCTGCCGAACGGGCATAGAGCCGGTACGATATCTGCCCCGGATACGTTGCGCCCCCGTCCGTGAAATCGCCCGGATGCGGCTCCTCTCCCTCGAAAATGATCACGGACGCGCTGCCTTCCACGCGCTCTACGCGATAGGCGGCGATGTCGCGGGCGTCGAGAAATTCCCAGGACAGATGCACCACGCCGTCCTCGTCGCTCCGGGCGGCAAGCGCGGCGCGGCCGAGCGGGGCATTGCCGGTTACGAGCAGGGTGCGGATGCGCTTGACCAGATCGTCGAAGATCGCAAGATTGTTCTCCCCCGGGCAGCTCGTAGCGGCGCCGGGAAACTGGCCGTGTCCGCGCAGGTTGTCCGGCGAGACGCCGTAATTTTCGGACAGAAACGAAAAGGTGACGGCCAGCGAATCGAAGGTCGGCGGCGCCAGCGTGTCTATGCACCGGGCGATATAGGGGGGATGGTAGCACCCCAGCATGCATACCCCGATGTTGCCGGTGTTATGGCCGCCCACATGCGCGCCCATCGCCAGCGCGGGCGCGGAATCCAGCGAGGCGTCGCCCTGCAAAAAGGGCCGACCCTGGTAGAGCCGGCCGCTTTGATCCAGTACGAAATGGTATCCGATGTCGCTCCATCCCCGGATATTCTGGTGCAGGTCCTGGATGGCTTTCAGTTGCGCCAGTCCCTCTTCGTGTGTGGTAGCCCAGAAACCGGCGGCATGGTGGAAGGCCATGTTCCGGTAATCGGGGCGGGCCAGCGCCACAGGATCGCCCCGGAAAGGGTCGGCGTTCCATGTGTCCCTGTCGTACATGAAGGGCGGGACGATGATACCCGTTTTCTGCAGATGCGCTTCGCCGGTTTCTTCGGGAGGCGCTTCTTCCTGATCGCCTCGTTCCCCTTCGCGCTTCTCGACGGATTCTGCTTCCCGGTCCGCATCCTTGCGGTTATCGAAAACGCCTGCGGCGGAGAGGCGAACGGACGCCCGCGTTTCAAAGCGCGTCTCGAACCGGCCCGCCGTAAACACGTCCTCCCCGTGAAAACCGGCGAAGAAGGTATCTCCGGTGGCGGAAAACACGATGCGCAGCGCGCGCCAGGGACCGTCTTCGAAGCGCACCCATCCGGTCAGATTCCGGTCCGGAGTGGTTCCCTGTACGACGAAGCCGGTGGCCTCGGCGGGGATGGGTTCGGTGATCCATGCCGGTTCTCCCGTTTTGGAGAGGGGGGACGGCGCCAGCGTTACGGCGTCGGTTCCCAGATCGGCGAACAGGGAAGACGCCGGCTGCGCGGCGGCGGGCAGGGAGGCCGCAGTCCAGCCCATACATCCCAGCACGACGGTCATACACAGCGACAATGCACGCAGCCGCTTTTTCCGAAGTGTCCTGACGGGATACCGCATAAAAGATCGGGTCATACGCAGGGGATGGGACGCTTACGCACCCGCATGGCGGACGGGTTTCCACCGGACAGCCATATATGATGCCGGGAGGGTGTTTATGCGCCGCGCGCGGTTATGCGAAAGCGCAGTCTCCCGAAGGGCGCTTCCCGCCCGCGATGCCCCGCATCCGAAGGGTTTCTCGCTGATTTCAACGATGGAACCATGACATGGACTCTGATTAAGTCCGCGAAGATCAGAGGCTGCGAGGGGTGGGCTGGCAAGGAATGACGAAGCAGTGCGGGGCCTGAGAGCATTCTCAAAATCCGAGATCGATCGTGAACCAGTGCGTCTGTTCGAGGCGCCCGAAATCCGCCCAGGCATAGTCGATGCGGACACGGAGCGCCCTGTCGATACGAAGATTCAGACCTCCTCCCATGGTAAGCCCCTGTTCGCTGTTTGCCTCGAACAGGTTGCGGTAGCCTGCCCGCAACGCGATCAGATTCCGGAAGTCGTACTCTGCGCCGAAGTTCAGGTATTCGTAGTTATCGTTCGGGTGGGTTGCGTCGGTGGAAAGCACGAAGGTATGATTCGCGGTCTCCAGGGCATCCCAGGACAGGCCGATCCGAAACAGGAGCGGCAGCGGATGCCGGTCCAGCAGGTATTCGGAATTGACGATCTCCACCACGCCGCCCTGGTTTGGCGTCGGGTCCGTGCTGAACACGATGTCGCGCCCGCCCATTTGCATCTTCGGCCCGAAGTTCGAGAAACTGGCGCCGAGGCGCAGACGCTCGTAGGGCGTCGTGAACAGCGTACCCACATCGAGGGCAATGGACGCCGCCGTGCTGTGCCAGATGCGTTCCTGAATGAACTTGAAACTTCCGCCGATGGAGAAGCGGTCCGTCAGCCCTCGCCCGTACGACACCTGGATGGCGTAATTCTGCACCTTGAAACGTTCTCCGGTGCCTTCCGGCTGCGCGATCGTCCGCACGAGCATATCCCCGGAGTCGAGATAGATCAACGAAGCGGCCAGCGTGCCCGCATTGCCGAGCGAGGTACCGAACGCAGCGAAGTTGTAGGCGATATCGGCAAGATACCGGGTGTGCGCCAACTGCACGGAAGCGCCGGGCAGAAGAGCGAGGCCCGCCGGATTCCAGTACATGGCGGACAGGTCGTTTGCCTGGGCGACGAACGCGCCTCCCAGTGCAATGGGCCGGGCGCCCACGCCGAGTTTAAGGAATTGCGCTGCCGTCGCGCCCGTTTTCGTAACGGTCTTGTTCCGGGCCGCCGCCGCATTCTCCTGCCCCCGGACTTCAAGGGGCAGCATCAGGAGGACAGCTATCGCAACGAGATATCTCATGTCACTTTATGACGGCGAATTTTCCGATAGCCGATCCTTCCGGCGCATCCACGTGAAAGATGTAGAGGCCGTAGGCGATGTTCATGTTGTCGAGGGTCCGCAGGTCCCAGAAGACCTTGCCGTCGTCCACGGCGCTGCTGTGTTCGATCGTATCGACCAGTTCTCCGGCTAGGGTGTAGATGCGGATCGTGCATTCCTTCGGCACGTTGGCGAAATACAGCCGGCGGTCGCCCCGTTCGGTATTCGCAATCGGGTTTCTGGGTTCGATCTCGTTCGTGGCGACGTAGGGATTGGGCACTACGTAGATATTGTCTAACGCTTCCTGCGCCAGGACGGGGTCCGATCCGGCGGCCGCCGTGCGGAACGTATACGTATCCTCGTCGGCGAACGGTTTGTTCGTTCGGATGAAAAACACATCTCCGGCGCCGGGCGGTTCGGCGTCGCTTCCCGCCTTCACCGGGAAGCGGACCTGCCAGGTGGCAAGGTCGCGTCCGTCAATGTTTTCCACGAAAATGATGGCTTCGTTCAGGTCCCAGACTCCATTCCGGTTGGCGTCCGGTACGAATGCCCGGATCGACTCGTTCGCTTTGGTCAGATTGACGATCTCGAAGGGAAGGTCCAGATTCGTCACGAAGGCCTGCATGACCGTGGCGTCGTCGAACCGTATCTCGTAGTCGCCGGGTTGTCCGCGCCGCCCCGGTCCGGCGGAGGCCACCCGCACTTCGAACGGCAACGTGGCGTCGCCTTGTGTCCATCCCGTCTGTTCGGCGTCGATCTCCAGGACGTGATTCTGTACAAACACGTGCAGACCTTCGAAGACGGGGTTGCCTTCCTCGTTTTTCAAGAGACTGCTTTGGTAGACTGGTGCGTACAAAAACGAGGCGACAAGTCTCTGGAAGGCCTCTATATTCGCGTCGGGCAGGATTTCGACGGATCCTGCATCCGGATACAGCACATATTCCGAATCGGCCTCCAGCATGCGCCCGTCTTCCGTGCGCAGCGTGAAGGAATCCGCGACGATATTCTTGTGACCCAGCCCGGAAAACTGTCCCGGCCGCCCGGTCACGGTCACCGTGCGCGGTAGCTCGTTGGTTACCGTGTAGACCGTTCTGGCGCCCACCTTGTCGAAGTCGATCCGGTACGGGTTGCCGTCCGCTATAGCCGGTGCGTCCACGATCACGATCTCCAGGTTGCCGGTAGCTACGCCCTGTGTATGATCGAGTTGGATAGAAGGCGCCACATACCCCGCCGCCGGGGGACGGGGTATGGCGGACATGACGTTCACATCGAAGACATATTCGTCCGTCGTGGGGTTGTACGTGATGGTCTTGCTCGTTTCCGTGGGGGGAATGCCGCCGGAGAACCCCTGTACGTCGTTGCCTGCATAGCCCCGGTCGTAGGCGCTAACCGCGTAGTAATACGTTTGTCCGTTGCGTACGTTGTTCGAGTCCACGTAGGTATGAAACAGACCCGTATCGTCCCCGAGGTCGTAGGCGATGCCGCGATCGGCGAACGGAATGGGGGAGGGGCCGGTAATCCCGTTTTCGAGGTCGAATTTCGCTTCGACGCCCCGTTCGTCCGTGAGCGGGCGGAAAAGAAACTTCGTACCGTTTACGTCTGTGACGGTCTGCTGGTCGGCGAATTCGTGATCGGTCGAACGGTAGATCGCGTACCCCTCGAAATCCGCCTCTCGGGTGAGCGGGTCGATGGTGTCCTCGGAGCGGGTTCCCCAGTACAGCGTCACCTTTTTATCTCCCGGTACGACCTGTACAAGCGGTTTGCGGGGGGGCTTCGCGAACCGGTAGCCCACATCGTAAATCTGCTGTACCGTGCGGGCGTTCAGGCGCAGGTCTGAGAGGTTTTCGCCTACGAGGAGCGCAATAGAGAAACGCTTCGTTTCGCCGGCGCGTAGCGGGAAGTCACCGGCCCCGTAGATGAATACGTAGTCGCCCGGCTCGGTGGGGATGTCGTCGAAGCGGCCCGGTTCCACGAAATTCCACACGCGCGCATCGTTGGAGATGTTGTTGCCGCCGAACGGGGGCGAAGCAAACGACGTCAGCCCGATCATGTCGCTTTCGTCAATGTCCGTGAACTCGAAGTTCGGCTCGCCCGGTTTGGTGATATCGAACTGGGAGCCTCCGGTAGGCATGCCGTCTCCTTCCCCCTGATCTCCCGTGCCGGGTACGCCGTCAAGGCCCACATCGTCCGTTTCCGGGTCCCAGTCTCCGTCGTTGTCGAGCCCGTCGGTCCAGGATTCGTCCAGCATGCCGTCCCCGTCGTTGTCCACGCCGTCGCCCGGAAAGAATGTGCCCCCGGACGCTTCGCACGTAGCGGCGTCGGCGCCGCTGCCGTCGATGCATTCGCGGCCTCGCCCGGGGCTTTCGAGGAACTTGTACCCGAAATAGCCCGGCGGCCGCCCGGCCACGTCGGATCGTCCGTCGTCGTCCCAGGCGAAGACCATATTCAGGTCCGTATCGAAGTTGGCAAGGTCGTCGTGCCAGTCACTCGGACCGCCGACATGCGGATCGCCCCACATCCCGAAACGGACCCGCTCAAGATTCTTCTCACTCTTGTTCGTGATTTTGTAGACGAGAAAAATAGCGTCTTCCGCCAGCGGGTTCGACCATTGGTAGAGCCGTGTTTCGACCTCCAGTCCGAGACCCTTGCGGGTCGAATCGCCGGGAAACGGCAGGTACGCGTATTCCCTGTTTCCGTAGTCGTTCATGAAGTACAGGGCTTCCTTGTCCGCATTGGACGCCCCTTGTTGCAGCGCTCCGGGCCACACGTATTCGCCGAGGTTTACGTTGTACCAGTCTTCCGGCCACGGGTCCGGCTTGCCGTCGAGGTCCTTGTCCCGGTCGTCGCTCGTCGGGATCAGTCTCGATTCGGCATTGACCACCTGGATGCCCGCGAAGCTGCCCACCGGTTGGGCGCAGGGAATAGGCTGCCAGCCCCAGCGTTCCCTGCCGTCCGGGGAGATTTCGCCTCCATTGGATGCGAGGCCGTCGGACACGATATGCATTACATACACTGTGTCGCCCACCGCATCCAGAACGATCTGGCCGTTCTCGTCGCGTTTCGGCACGCTTTGCGGGTCTTCGCGGTTCGGATCGACGATCTCGGCGCCCACGAACGGCCCGAATTCGTACCCGTAGCCCAGCCCGTTCCATACGATGTCGGTAATCGTATTGCCCGGCGAGGAGATCGACCCGAAGTTGGTGATCTGGGTCGTGATCTTGTTGCCGTTCATAATGGCGTCGCGCCGGTTCGTGAAATCCGGGCATGTGTTGTTTACCGCCGGGCTTCCCGATACCGACTGGCGCTCCAGCCAACGGCCGACTTCCCGGTACGACCAGTCCCGCGAACGGCTCTCTACCTGCTGCGCCCGGGCGCTATGCGCTGCGGGGAGCAGAAGAAAACCGGCTGTCAGGCAGCCAAGGAAGAGGGTGCGAAAGGGCATGTCGCGTGGCGTGTGCTTGCGCAGGGGTGCGGTTCGTGGATCAGAAGGCGACGGTTACGCCGACGCGGATTTCGCGCGGGGCCGAGAAATACTGGGGCCGGGTTTCCCACTCGTCGAGGGTGGGCACGCCGGGCAGGCCGTAGCCGGGGCGCCATGTGGCGTGCCGGTTCAGTTCCTCGCTCAGCGAATAGGAGGCGCGCCCCGTATCGTTGAACACGAACACCTCGTTGCGTACGTCCAGCACATTGAAAATCTTGGCGAAGGCGCGCAGGTCGAGGGTTCCTACGGTAAACGTCTTGAAAATCCGGGCGTCCAGTTTCAATTGGGTCGGTTTGCGCCCGCTGCGCGGCAGATCGTCGATATTCTGGTCGATGAGCAGCGGCGTATACGGATAGCCCGTGGCGAATCGTCCGATGAACGAAATCCCCCAACTGGCGGGCCGCGAAACGGTCACGATCGACGAAATGATGTGGCGCTGGTCGAAGTCCGTCGGGATGATTTCCAACTCCGTTTCCCGTCCGGACAAAAAATTAAAGAAGGCCGCATTCGGGTTGTCGTTGTCTCCCTCGGCGATCTGGTAGGTATAGTCGAGGTTCGCCGACAGCAGGCCGTTGCGCGCGCGCCGTTTCGTAAGCGCAAACGTCACGCCTTTCACGTTCACGTAATTCTGGTTCGTGTAGATGCCGTATACGTCCTCGCCCGGGATCGTGCTGTATCGGATCGTACGCCGCGTCAGATAATCGCGGATATCCTTGAAATAGCCTGTCAGGTCGAAGGCCAGCGTTTCGGTGAGCTGCTGTTGCAGACCGATTTCATACTGCACCGTTCGCTCCGGGCGCAGGTTGGCATTTCCGAACGTGGGTACGCTGCCCACCGGAAATTCGAACTCCGGGTTGATGTACATATTGCGCAGCCTCGGCATCTGCGCAAAGTGCCCGTAGGAAAAGTGGATGATGCCGCGCGCCGTAATAGGGAACGATACGCCGATGCGGGGCAGCACCATCGTTTTTGGGCTGGCGTCTTCGGGTTTGTTCTGCGGATCGAGCAGGTCGGGGATGTATCGCCCGTTAGGGATGAAATGCTCGGCGCGGACCCCTGCATTGACGATAAAATCGGTGAATTCCAGTTTGTCCTGGACGTAGGCGGCAAGATGCGTGGCGTTCTGCTCCGCGCAGTCGTAGCCGTCGTAGGCTCCTTCGGTACTCAGGAATTCCGTGCAGCCGTACTTGTCCCGCGAAGGATTGTCGATGTCCACTACCGTGGGCCTGCGGTAGCGGTTGCCGTCGTACAGGACCACGAAGTTCTCCCGATCGAGCGTATGCAATTCCACGTCCAGGCCCGCCATGGCCTCGTGCACCAGTCCGAACTGCCGGGTGAAGTCGAGCTTCGCGCGCAGCGACGCCGCGTCCTCGTAGATATGGGATTTTTCGTTTCCGGCGAACAGGAAGTTGGTCCCCGGAAAACCGATCATGTTTCCCTGACCGATGCCGTTGCGGTCCACGACATAGCGGCTGTCCTGCGGGTCCTCGTAGCGATATTGCCGGTACCGGTTTTTTGCGTACGAGAACCGGGCCGTGTAGAAGGACCGGTCGCTGAGGGTGTGCGTCCAGTGCAGGGCATGATTCCAGCTGTGATCCCTGTAGGGCGCGTTGCCGTCGGGATTATACCGGTAGCTGAAATCGAAGGGCGTTCGCCGTACGCCGTCGCGCAGGTGGCTGTATTCGATTTTGCCGCCCCGGAAGGGCCGGAAGGTGATCTTTCCGAGGATGTTGAAACTTTCCCTCGGATTCAGGGCGACGATTTCGTTCGGCAGGGCCTGCGTCGAATCCGCCGCGTATTCCCACCACGGGCGCCCGTGCATTTCGTAGTACCAGTTCGGACCGTCGTAGTCGGGGAGATATTCCCGGATCTTTCCCAACCGGTCGAGGTCCGCATTGAAGTTCGCCGAATCGGAGGGGAGGAAGCGCCGCCATCCGTAGATATGGCCCCGGTCCACGTCCCGGCGCCCGGAAACGAAGAAGCGCAGCCTGTCCGAAAAAAGCGGCCCGCTCAGCGAACCTTCCAGCACGTATACGTTCAGGTCCTGCCCATCGGGCGTGCCGTAGGCGGTCTTGTTGTTCGTGAACGTATCGCCGCCGTAGACGCTGACGGATCCTTCGAAGGAATCGCCGCCTTCCTTCGTGACGAGATTCACGATCCCCGACATGGCCTTGCCGTACTCGGCGTTGAAGGCGCCCGAGATCACGGTCATTTCCTGGATGGCGTCGGCAGCCACTTCGGTGGCGAGGCCGTTCGTGTTGAAGGGATTTCCCACCGACATGCCGTCCACGAGATAGGCGATCTCGTTGGAGCGTCCTCCCCGGATGTGGAAGGCTCCGCCGGGTCCCTGCGTGACGCCCGCCTGGGTGGCGAGTACGCCGAAGAAACCCTCCACGGGCAACAGTTCGATTTCCTCGGCGATGGTCGTTTTTCGCGAGGACGTCAGGTCCTTGCGAATGAGGGGGCGGTCGGCGACGACGATGATCTCCTCCCCCTCAATGGTCTCTTCCGCCATCTCGACGTCGATACGCGTGGTGTAGTCAGAGGAAATCTGCACCTCCTGGACCACCTGCCGCGCAAATCCGATGTAGGTGAAGGCCAGCGTATATTCGCCGGGGCGCACATTCAGGATGACGTACTGGCCGCTGGCGTCCGTGGTGGCGCCCTGGGTCGTGCCCTCGATGACCGCGTTCACGCCGATGAGCGGCTCGCCGTTTCCGGCGTCGGTCACCTGTCCGGCAATCTTTCCCTGTCCGTATGCGGGGAGCGCCGCGCCGAGTCCT
Source organism: Rhodothermales bacterium (assembly GCA_951812345.1). Taxonomy (GTDB): domain Bacteria; phylum Bacteroidota; class Rhodothermia; order Rhodothermales; family VXPQ01; genus VXPQ01. The sequence continues at coordinate 2,380,376 of OX638295.1, read as the reverse complement.
GCGAGGAGTACTACTGCAAAGAGAAGGGGAAAGCCGGTCGTCTTGCGCATATCTCCGGCGTAGAAAAGAAGGGAGCGCAGGGGCCTGCCGGGTATGTCCGACAGGCCCCAACGCAGAAGGGGTTACTTGAGGAGGATCATCGTCTTGCTTTGCATGAATTGCCCCCATTCGAGCGTGTAGATGTACGTTCCGCTTGCGACAGGATGTCCGGAGTCATTCGTGCCGTTCCAGGACACTTCATGGGTGCCGGCCGTGTGTTGGACGTTGTTTACGAGGGTCCGGACAAGGCGCCCTGTGATATCGTACACCTTTACGCTGACCGCCTTGTCGAGCGGCAGCGTGTAGCTGAACGTGGTGGTGGGATTGAACGGATTGGGGTAATTCGCTGAGAGTTCGTAGTCCGACGGGAGTACGATGCGTTCGTCTTTAATGCTTACGGTGATACCCGAACCCTCCAGCACGCGCATGAAGATGCGGTTTTCGTTCGCCTTCGATTCTTGGGTTTCCCGGGTGTATGTGGTATCGGCGGGATTGAACGTTTCCTTGATTACGAACGTGCTGTCGTCGATGCCCTGGAAGGCCACGGCCAGTTCATTGAACCCGTCGCCGTCCGCGTCTCCGAGATAGGCGAATTTCGAAACGAAAGCGCCTCCCTGGGGACCGTCCTCGTAGTAGGTGCTGGTTACCCCGCTCGAATCGCGTTCGACCATATTGAACTCATCCTTGTCGAACGGCTCGAAATACGGAAGTTCGTGCAGCGTATAACTGGCAGGGTCCTCCACATCGCCTCCCTGATATTCCGCGAAACGGATAAATACCGGGTCATTATTCGCCATGCGCGACGCGGCGCTGTAGGTGCTGCCGGTTCCGAACACGTCCATGCGCCCGTCGCCGTCGAGATCGCCGGACCCTATACCAAGCGTAGTGAAAAATCCGCCGAAGATGTCCACTACAACGTTGTCTTCCGTAATCTCCAGTGTGTTTTCTCCACTGTTGTAGTTGACGAGGATCGCTTGGCCTCCGTTCGGGCGCGACGCCGACGAACACGTGTTACCGCAGATAGTATAGAACACTTCGTCGTTTCCATCCTGGTCAATGTCCACGACGGTGCCTCCGAAAAAGGCTACCTCATCTGTTGTGGTTGCACGGTAAAATGCGTTTGCAGAGGTAGAATCGGGGAATTCGTAGGTGTCTGGGCCCGTGACCCGGCCGGTTGTTAGGTTGAAGCTGTTCCACGAGTGCAGCGAAAGGTCCATCATGCCATCGCCGTCAAAATCGCCTGCGCCGATGTAATAGGGGCTGCCGCCGCCGCGATTCACTGGATCATGGTCTACGACACGGGAATTCAGGCGCACTTCCTCGATCCAACTCTCGAAGCCGCTTCCGATATCGCCGTCGACGGAAACGATGTACCATTCATCATGGGCATTATTGCCATTATTGCCCCACATGGCCTCGCTTGCGCCATCGCCGTCGATGTCCATAATCGTAATGCGTTCCTGACGCCAGCGGTTTGGCAGGTGATCGCCGAATTCGTAGACGCTTGCAGGGCCGGTACCGAAGTCGGTCCCGTTGAATTCGTAGGCATAGAGGCCGGGATTCAGGGTGCTGGTTACCCCGTAGCCTTGTCCGGCGAAGAAAAGAATCTCGCCCATGCCGTCGCCGTCCATGTCGCCGGCGGCGATGGACCGGACGTTATTGGTTGTTCCTGTCGAATCGACCCACGGCGTCGAATACACCCATTCCCAGGTGTCCGCGCCTGTGTTTTCGATCACATGGGCGCGTCCGCCGCCTGTATAGTCGCTCACGACGATTTCCATGTTGCCGTCGCCGTCGAGGTCCACGGGGCCGACTATGTCACGGGCGCCCGAGTGGAGACCGGCGGCATACGGGTCCATCACATCCTCGGATACATCTACCCGCAACATGTATTCGGCTTTTTGCGCCGAAGCCGTCCAGGCGCCGGTAACGAGCAGGGCGAGAAGGGTAAGGAAAGAAAAGGAGGTGGTAGCGAATTTCATGAGTTTCTATTGGTTGGAGATGGAGTGGTTAACAAGCATGGTACGTACAAGCGCAATAAAGGTAGCGAGATCCGCCCATGTTTTCAAGATGTTACCTTCGGGTAGGTTCCAGGAACCGGAAAACAGGAAACGATTCAGTATCTCTGAAAAATGCTGAAGCGTTTCAGCGTTCCGCCACAGCGAAGGTCGCATTTCTATCGCCCCCTGATCATTCCCTTCGAGGCGCGGTAGTTTCCGGCGTCGAGTACATAGTAGTACGTGCCGGAAGCGACAGAGCGGCCTGCCGCATCCCGGCCGTTCCAGCGCAGGGTGTGTAGCCCTTCCGGCATCCATTGCGCCTCGGATAGTCCCACGACTTCTCTGCCCAGCGCATCGTATATACGCAGGGTTACAGGGGCGGGCTGCCGCATTGAAAACCGGATTTCAACCGTTTCCCGGAACGGATTCGGGTGACTCTGGAAGAGCGCGAACGCTTCCGGCTGTTCGGTTTCCACCCCGGTCGGGTCTGCGTCAAGGGATACCAGATTGCTTGCCGCGCTTTCGATAGAATTTGCGCTGACCGACGTCACGAAATAATGCAGAGGATCCGCACCGGCAAGCATTTCGGGACGATCCGTGAAGGACGTTTCTCCTGTCACGGCGATCAGGTTGTTCGGATCGTCCACCGCAAAGGCCGTGGGCGGGGGCGCAGGAGAACGTACCCGGTACACTGCGTAGCGCCGCACGTCGGGCATGGAAGATGCAGGCGTCGTCCAGGAAAGCACTACTTCGTCTGAGCCGGTCCGTGCGAAGGTCAGCGTGCCGGGCGCCTCGGGCGCGGACATATCTTTCCAATCCATGGGCGGCGTGAGCGCCGGGGTATGGTACAGGTTCGTGCGCAGCGTGTCCGCGAAGCCCCTTGATGAAAAGACGCTGATGTTTTTCGCCCGGAAGAACACGCTTCCCTGAATGTCGTCGCGGGCGCGATTAAAGCGGACTTGCCGGGGCACCTCGCTGGTCGAAAACAAATTGCCGCTGAAGGTGGCCCTGTCGGCCCGGTACAGGCCGTGGCCCGTGTACAGATGGCGATTCGTTTCCCGGGTGCGGGTAGCCCACCAGGGCGCCAGTTTGGCGTAATCCTGTCCGCCCCCGAATGCCCAGTAGAGTTGCGGGACGAGGTAGTCCACCGTTCCGGCTTCCAGCCAGGCCGTCGCGTCGCCGTAGATCACGTTATAGGCATCCAGCCCCACGATGCCCAACGGAACCCCGTTTTTCCAGATGCCGAACGGGCTGATGCCGAATTTTACGGACGGACGGATCGCGTTCACGCTGTCCGCCACCTGGGCCACAAAAATATCTATGTTATCGCGTCTCCAGGCACCGATACTGGTAAATCCTCTCGGGTCGTTGTTGAAGGTTTCTCGATCCTCCGACCTGATCTGGTTGGGCGGATACGGGTAGAAATAATCGTCGAAGTGGACCCCGTCGATGTCGTAGCGCCGGACCACGTCCGCAATAACGGTCGCAACATGATCGCGCACTTCCTGCAATCCCGGGTTTGCTACCGTCAGATTCCCGATCGTAAGCGTCCATTCGGGATGTTGTACCGAGATGTGCGAAGCATCGTTTGTATACCCCGAACCCCGCACGGCCCGATAGGGATTGAACCAGGCATGCAGTTCCATGCCGCGTTTGTGCGCTTCCTCTACAGCGAAGGTCAGGGGATCGTAGAAAGGATTGGGAGGGACGCCTTGCCTGCCCGTAAGCCAGTAGGACCATGGCTCGTACGGCGATTCGTACATGGCGTCGGACTCCGACCGCACCTGAAAGAAGACGGCATTGATACCCGCTTCCTTCAGCCTGTCCAGCATGATCGTTAACTGCGCCTTCTGCTGGTTACTTACGAAAGTGCCGCGCGAACCTGGCCAGTCGAGATTGATGACCGTGGCGATCCATGCGCCCCGGAACTCGTGCTTGGGCGCCGGTTGAGCGGGTGAAGGCTGCACGAACTCCCCGGTGAGCGCAAGGAGTAATATCGCCGCGCCGCAGGAGATATGTTTTTGGAAAGGCATGGGATGCGTGCCCGGATTGTTTGGACGGGCACCGGGCTAAATAAAGTATAAAAAAATATTCAGCGGCGCTTCTTTATTCATGCCCCATGGCGGCGCCATTATTCGAAAAATTAATGATCGAAATGGAATGATGCGGGCGGGATTGCATATCTGTTTTGTGATGCTATATTATAACTCTCATTGTAACAAGAGCCGATTCATCCCGTAAAAAGACCGGGGTGTTGTCTTTTGACGCCATGCACACCGGAAAACCCCCTGTGTAGACCGGAAAGGTACCTAAGGCATGAAGGACCATCTTCCTTCCTTTCTGCTGAGCGTAATTCTGGCGCTCCTGACCACTTCAGCATCTCTTGCGCAATCCGGCAAAATCGCCGGACGCATCATCGACGCAGCCGGAGAGCCGATTCCGGGAGCCAATGTAGTGATTGATGGAACGGTCAGGGGAGCGGCATCGGATGCCGACGGGTATTATGTGATCCTGAATGTGTCGCCCGGGACCTATGCGCTCCGGGGCTCCTTTATCGGCTCTATGCCGCAAACGATACAGGACGTTCGGGTCAACATCGACCAGACGACCGTCATCGACTTCCTGTTGACCGAGGCCGCCGTCGGGCTCGACGAGGTCGTGGTCACGGCCGATCTTCCCGTTGTGCAGGCCGACGTGTCCAACAGCCAGCTGAATGTATCTTCGGACCAGATCGAGGCGCTGCCTGTCTCCAGCATATCCAGCGTAGTGGGCTTGCAGGCGGGTGTACAAGGGCTGTCCGTGCGGGGAAGCGGTTCCGACGAGTTGGCCTTCATGGTAAACGGCCTTGGCCTCCGGGACGAACGCAACAATGCGCCCTTCACCAACATCAGCCTTGCCTCCGTTCAGGAAGTGCAGGTGCAAACCGGCGGTTTCAATGCCGAATACGGCAATGTGCGTTCCGGAGTCGTCAACGTAGTCACCAGAGAAGGAAACCCGAACCGGTATGAGGTGGACGCCATCGTTCGCTACAGCCCTCCCGCCCAGAAACACTTCGGCGCCCGCGCCGACGATCTGAATGCCTACTGGATTCGTCCGTTTATGGACCCGGACGTGGCCTGGCTTGGCACGGAAAGCGGGGGCTGGGATGAAGCCACCCAGCAGCAATATCCCAATTTCGAGGGGTGGGTTGCCGTATCCGATCAATTGCTGCGGGACGACAACCCCGACAACGACCTGACGCCGGAAGCGCTTCAGAAAGCGTTCCTGTGGCAACACCGGAAAGAAATGGAGATCGTCACGCCGGACTACAACATAGATGTGGGCTTGGGCGGTCCTCTTCCGATCGTTGGAAAATCACTGGGCAATCTGCGTTTCTACGCCTCTTTCCGAACCGATCAGGATATGTACCTGATCCCGCTTCACACCGATCGATTCCAGGCGCATACGGGCCACATAAAGTTGACGAGCAATATCGCTCCCGATATAAAATTGACGGTGGAAGGCTTGCAGGGGCGCAGCACAGGCACGGCAAGCAGCCGGGCCGGGCAACCGGGCATCTTCCGCTCTCCTTTCAGCATCGCTGCACAACTGAACCGGGTCAGTTTTATCGATTCCCGCACCTTCTCAACCGACTATTGGGGCCCCACGACCGTGAATACGTGGATGGCCGGCGCCAAATTCACGCATTTGTTGAGCAATGCTTCCTTCTATGAAGTACGATTCAACACCTTTGGCTCCCATTACGATACCAACCCCGGTTCGCTGCGCGACGAAACGCCTGTCGTAACGTTCGGGGGCGTAGGTTTCGATGAAGCGCCTTTCGGTTTCCAGCCCAAACCCACTTTCGGCGTGGACGGCATGAGAACCGGTGTCGGCATGAGCAATGCCCGCGACAGCAGCCGCGTCATCACCTATAATCTGCAGGGCGATTACACCAGCCAGTTGAACCGTTTTCTGCAATTGAAAACGGGACTGGAATTCAATCTCGCCGATACTAGGGTGAATTACGGGCGGTACGATGCATTTCTTCCCAGCGGCAACTCGCACTCGACCTGGGAGAAGACCCCTGTACGGGGCGCAGCCTATGCCCAGAGCAAACTCGAATTCAGGGGCATGATCGCCAACCTCGGATTGCGGCTCGATTATTTCAATGCGGGGGGAGACTGGATTACCTATGACGATCCGTTCACCAATGCATTCTCGGCCCGATTCGCCCATCAGATCGATTCGTTGCTTGCGAAGGAACCGACTGCCAGACTCGTCAAGTTGAGTCCCCGCATGGGGGTCTCGTTTCCTGTGACAGCCGTCAGCAAACTGTTTTTCAATTACGGGCACTTCCGGTCGCTCCCCGATCCCAACAATATTTATCTGATCCGCCCCTTTACGGAAACCGGGCAAATCAGTCGGGTGGCGAACCCCAACAATCCGCTGCCGAAGACGATCGCGTACGAACTCGGATACGAGCAGGCTTTCTTCGATCAGTTTCTGGCCCGTCTGGCCGGGTATTACAAGGACGTATCGCTGCAACCCTACCTGGTCGAATACATCAGCCGTGACGGACAGGTCAATTACGACGTAACGGAACCCAACTCCTATGAAGACATCCGGGGATTCGAGGTTACGCTTTCCCGGACGCGCGGGCGCTGGGTGCAGGGGTTCGTCAACTATACCTACATGGTTTTCACCTCGGGGTATTTCGGTCTGCGGCGCAATTTCGAAAACCCGACGGCGCAGCGGGAATTCGAGGAAAGCGACACGGAGCGGCGGCGCGCTTCCTCAAGACCCGTGCCCAGACCGTACGGACGCTTGAATATCGATTTCCTTTCGCCCCGAGACTTCGGACCGGATGTGGGCGCGTTTTATCCCCTGGGCGGCTGGCGGGCCAGCTTTATCGGCAGTTGGCAACAGGGCAGCAAATATACCTGGACGGGGGGAGGCGCCGTCCCGGGCGTGTTGAACAATGTCTCGTTTCGGGATTCCTGGAACCTGAATCTGCGCCTTTCGAAACAGTTCGATATCAAAGGGCGGCGGGCGCAATTTTTTGTCGATGTTTTCAATCTGCTCAATCGCAAGACGCTTTCGTTTTCCGGATTTGTGAACGGCAACGACCAGAATGCCTATCTCCGGTCGATTCATTTGCCCGAATCGGACGATTACAACACCAACATTCCGGGCAAGGACAAGATCGGCGCATACCGCAGTTACGACACGCCCTTCCAGCCTATGGAACGCATCCCTCAGCGCTCCAGCGTGACGGCGCCCGATCCCGGCGTGATCTACTGGGAGTACGATACCCGAAGTTGGCTCGAATACCGGAATGGCGCGTGGACTCCTGCCGATCAGCAAAAGGTCGATGACGCGCTGGAAAACAAAGCGTACATCGACATGCCCAATCAGAATTATTTGACGTTCCTGAACCCCAGAGACATTTACTGGGGCATCCGGATCACGCTGTAGCCGCCGCAATGACCCCCCGGGAAATACATTACAAATCAGGCATAGGCAGCCGACTGCATCGAATATACCTCGGTGCGGCCGGTCTGGCTTTCCTTGCACTGGGCTTTGCAGGCGGGATGCACGGAGCCCAGGCCCAGTTTGCGAACAAATGGCTTTCCGCCGGCTCCATGCACAACTGGTATTCCGAAATCGGGAGCGAATGCGAAGGGTGCGGCTTCGTAGGAACCCAGCAGGACGGCCTGCGCTGGCCCGGCATCTATCGCTTTACCGATATGCAGGCGGCCAAGTCGCTATGGATTGCAGCCGCCAACGTAACAGACGAATTGGGCACCACGTATCTCGCGCGCGTGGTGCATGCCGGTCCCCGGGTTTCAGGCTCCGGAGAATTTTTCCCGTTGCGTTTCGAAATGATAAGCCGCCGGGATCCTCCGGCGGTGTTCGTGGATGGGGCCCTCTCGATACCGGAAGCGGAAATGGCCAACGACAATGTGGATCCGGAGCAACTCCCCGATGTGATGATCGTGAATGAGGCGAACACGCTTCTCGGCATTACGATGGAGCGCAAAATCATGCAGTTCAGCCAGGAATATCACGACAATTATCATGTGCTGGAATATACCTTCACGAACACAGGGAATACGGACGGCGACCCCGACATCGAATTACCCAACCAGACGCTGGAAGGGGTGTATTTCTTTTACCAGTGGCGCTTGTCCGTAGCGAAGGAAACCCGCTACGTGATCGGTAACGGCACCGGTTGGGGCCTGAACGCCATGCTGGATACGCGCGGCGATGGTGTCAAGCCCGATCCTCCCGAGGAGGATTTCCGGGCGCAGTTCGTCTGGCATGGCAAATTTCCTCCCTTTACGGCTTATGACAACGTGGGCGGCCCGATTCTACCCCAGGTCTTGCCGGCGGTGAACGTTGCACCGACCGACACGCTCGGGCGTCTGGGTGCTTCCCAGTTCGTCGGTGTGGTTACGCTGCATGCGGACACGTCGCCCGCCGATCCGGCGGACGATACCAGCCAGCCGACCACGACCACCTGGGTCGGTTCGGACGAGCCCTACACGTCGCAGAACGATGCATTCAATCCGGCGAAAATGGATGTGGAATACGGCGTCATCACGAGCGGGCACCGATCTCCGCGTCATGCCGATGTGGTGGAACCTTCCGGCATGGACGGTTTCCTGAGTCCGACCGGCGATCCTTCTCTCGGTACGCCCGGCGGATTTTCCAATGCGAACGGTTACGGTCCTTATACGCTGGGGCCCGGCGAAAGCGTCCGTATCGTCATCGCGGAAGGCGCGGCGGGCCTCAGCCGGGAGGCTAACATCGCCATCGGACGGGCCTACAAAGAATCGGGCGCGAACGACGATCTGGCGATTTCCTACGAAGTGGACGGATCCGTCCATTCGATGACGAAAAACGAATGGGTTTTCACCAGCCGGGATTCGCTCTTTCAGATGTTTCGGCGAGCGCAGGCCAATTTTAACTCGGGATATGCGATTCCGCGGCCGCCGGCGCCTCCCGCCCAGTTCGAAGTAAACGGCGGGGGCGACCGCATTGCGCTTTCCTGGCAGCCCTATGCATCGGAACCCCTGCCGGACAGTTGGGAAATTTACCGGGCCCGTGGGCGCTTCGACAGCACCTACACGCTCATTCACACGGCCGGAAGCGGCGATACTTCCTTCGATGACACGACCCCCATACGGGGCATCGATTACTATTACTATATCGTGGGGGTGAGCCAATCCGGCGATACGAGCGGACTTACGCCTTCCGGTCCGCTGCGGAGCAGCCGCTATTTTTCCCAGACCTACACGCCCACACGGCTCAAGCGTCCAGCCGGGGAAATGCTGTCCGACATACGGATCGTACCGAATCCGTTCAACATCGCGTCCTCGCCCGACGTACGCTTTCCGGACCAGACCGATAAACTGGCCTTCTTTAACATTCCCGGGCAGTGCACCATAGAAATATTCACTACCCTCGGGGAATTCGTCGACCGCATCGAGCACACCGACGGCAGCGGGGACGAATTTTGGGATCACACCACTGCGTCTCGTCAAGTAGTTGCCAGCGGACTGTATATCGCGGTCATTACGGACACGGAAACGGGCGAGCGGGCGATCAAAAAGTTCGTCATCATCCGTTAGAGAGGCCACGACGCCATGAAAGGATCGGTACTCATTGCTATCGGATGCTGCATGCTCGTCTTTTCGGCGTTCGTGCCCTGCGCACACGCCCAACAGGATAAAATTGCCCAGACCGGCATGAAATTCCTCAGCTTTTCACCCAGTCCGAGAGCCGCCGCCCTCGGTGACGCCATGACGGCGATGGAAGGCGATGGGCAGAACCTGTTCTACAATCCTGCCGGCATGGCGTGGCAACGTTCGGTCGTGAGCGCATCGATGGCCACCACCCAGTGGATTGCCGGGATCGAGTATTACGCCGGGAGCCTGTCCCTCCGGCCTGGCGGGGGGCGCCTGGGCGTGTTCGGTTTTTCCTTCATGACCGTCGATTTCGGAGACCTCGAAGAAACGATCCGGTTCGATAACGACCAGGGCTTTCTGGACATCGGTACGTTCAATCCCGCGTCCTGGGTTTTCGGCTTCGGGTATGCGCGGCCCTTGAGCGATCGCTTCTCCGTGGGTGGGCAAGTCAAGTACGCTGCGGAAAATCTGGCCGAAAGCATTGCCGGTTACGATACAGCCGGGGGAAACGAATACGTTCGTTCCGACAATAGCGCCAGCGTGTACGCGTTCGATTTCGGCGTGCTGTACAAAACCGGATTCCGCAGTCTGAATTTTGCCGTCAACGCCCGCAATTTTTCGGAGGAAATATCGTACGAGGAGGAGAGTTTTCAGCTTCCCCTTACGCTTGCTATCGGCGTATCGATGGATGTCATGGACCTGCTGATCGGGCCGGTGACAGGGGGCGTGGTCGGTGCGCGGAACCGCAAAACGCATGCCCTGCGCATATCCCTCGATGCGTCCAATCCGCGCGATTTTTCCGAACAAATCAAGGTGGGCGGCGAATATTCGTTTCTGCAAACCTTCTCCTTGCGGGCCGGATACGTATTTCCGACGGATGTACAGGGCGTCACCCTCGGAGTCGGCGTACAGCGCTTGTTCGGAAACGGCGGTTTCGCGGCGGATTACTCCGCCACCACCTTCGATATTTTTTCCACCGTGCACCGAATTTCCCTTTCGTTGTCCATCTAACGCTCTGCGTGCCATGAACCCGGGATCCGCGGCGCCGCGCCATAGCGACTTTTCTGGCCGAAGACCGGTTTGCATACCGTGCATACCGGCCGGCCGGCTGTATGCATGGATCGCGGTTCTTTTCTTCGGTGCTGCCATTGCGGGGTGCGATTCCGGGCCTGCCCCCAGCCTGTACGACCCGGACAGGGCCTCGGCGCCGGATCCTCTCGTTACCTCCATCTCTCCTGAGGGATTTGCGCTCGCCGGAGTGGATATCGTAACGATCGACGGAAGCAACTTCTCGGCGCAAGCTTCGGACAACCTGGTGTATTTCAACGAGGTGCGCGGCGAGGTGCTGGAAGCTTCGGCCACGCGCCTTCAGGTGAAGGCGCCCGCGACGCCTGGCGCCGACATCGAAGTCCGGGTTTCCGTACTGGGCGCGGAAAATTACAGCAATGGCATTGCCTACCGGCTTGAAGCTGCGGTCGAACCGTTCGGCGACATCGCCGGCTTCGAGGAGCCGTTTTCCATTGCTTCCGATCCGGCGGGCAACCTGTATGTGTCCATGAATTCCGACAACCGCTCCGTGGGAGTGCTGCGCATGGCGCCCGACGGCGCCCGCAGCCCGTTCGTCGAATCGACCTTTATATGGACGGACATGGCGTACGGTACGGACGATATGCTGTACACTGTACGCTCGGTGCGCGCGGTGTTCCGGTTCGCGGAAGGGGGAAGACAGGAGGTCTGGGGGGTTATTCCAGACAACTCCGTCCGGCTCTCGGCGATTACGTTCGATCCGGAAAACAACCTGTGGGCCGGCGGCAACAACGCCAACATTTACCGCATTGCCCCGGACAAATCGGTGGAAGCCTTTCCTTTCGAGGCGAACGTGCGCTCTCTGCGTTTCTTCGAAGGGTATTTATACGCTGCCGCTACTCGGGATAACGCAAGCGGAATATGGCGCTGGCCTGTCACCGGAGGGCGCGCCGGCGAAGCCGAACTGTATTTCGACGTGACCGGAGAGACCGGCGCGGAAGCGCTGGCGCTCGCCTTTGCTGCGAACGGCGATCTGTTCGTCGGTACGAACGGGGCGGACCCCGTGCTGCTGGTGGAGCCGAACGGTCAGGCGGATGTGTTCTATCCGGGCTTGTTCATGCCGGCGGCGACCGCGTTCGCATGGGGCGCTTCCCCCAACCTGTATATGGTGCAGGGAAGGACGGATACGACCCCTCCCGGTTTGTTTCGAATCAACACGCGCCGGGAAGCAGCGCAATAAATTACCTTTTCCTGCATAAAATGGTGCGTGGACTTGCGTCTTTGGAGCATAGCGCATTTATTACCTCACTGTAAATAACATTAACGGCCATGCCTTGTTTGCCCTGGCGTATTTCCGGTAAATTAAATAAGGTATAGTGCTTTCGCGTCGCCGCAAGTAAGGAGTGTTCCTGTCCCGAAGTGTGCTGCGTTGCCTCTGTAAACCACACCCCCTGAAAACATGAAACGATTTCTACTAATTCTTTTTGCGATTCTGCTTGCTCCGGCCACAGCCTTCGGGCAATGGACCTACGAGGGCGGCGTTTCTCCTGTGGCGGAAGACGCCGACGGGAATCCGCTTCAGTGGAGCAGCGTGCATGGCGTGGCCGTGGACCCGGACGGAAAGGTTTGGGTACAGCCGTTCGGCGCCAAGGACAGCGTGCAGGTTCCCCAGATGGACAATGCCTGGCAACCGACTCGTGTCATTTACGTGTTCAATGCGGATGGCACCCCGTCCGACTTATCGCCCATCAAGTTCGTGTCCTCAGGCGATGGGGCCATTGACGATACGCTCGGCGGTTTCTGGAACGGGACCGCCTGGGAGGGCAAAAGCGGACGCGGCCTTTCCACGGACATGGATGGGAATATCCTCGTATCCCAGTGGACAACGCTCTATAAGCTGGACTATAAAACGGGCGTGGCCATGGCCAAAAACACATTCTCTGACTTCTGTAGTCTGGCGGAAGCAGCGGCCAGCAACGACAACATCTTCGTGGCCGCCGTATGTCCTGCGCAACCCATAATTATGCTGAATCCGGATGACTTGTCCATCGTGGGCAATGCGGTGGATGCGGCTCCTGGCTTTTCGCGGGATTTCGCCGTTTCTCCGGACGGGCACCGCATCTTCTGGGCAGGTTATACGAACAGAGGGGTCACCGAATACGCTCGTCCCGACGAGTTTTCGCCGTATGATTCTTTGGGCACAGTGATTCCGGGGGTTTCTGCGGAGTCGTTCGGCTTTGATCCGGCTGGGCGCCTGTGGGTAGGCGCCGGTTCGTCCAACGATGCGGCGAATACGTACGTAGACGCAGATGGCAACCCGGTCGCAACATCCTGGTCGATCCAGACCCATTACGCGTTCGATATCGATGATCTTGCCGTGGACATGATTCCCACGGCGCTCGATAGCATCAAGTGGGATATATCTACCCCGGAAAATCTTTCCGACCTTGCCGGGGCGGATGGGATTCCGGATGGGCGTCCTCGGGGCATTGCCTTTTCTCCGGACGGGAATACGGCGTATGTATGCCAGTTCAATCAGCTTCCGCCCTCCGTCCAGAAATTCGTGCGCATGGGGCCGACGAGCGTAGAAGATGCGCCGTCCGAACTGCCCGACCGATTCGCGCTCCACCAGAACTACCCGAATCCGTTCAATCCCTCCACCACCATTGAGTACGAACTCGGAGAAGCGGCTTCGATTACGCTTCGCGTGTACGACAGCATGGGCCGCACGGTGGCTACCCTGGTGAACAATGTCGTACAGCAGCCAGGCGCGTACAGGGTGCAATGGAACGGGCTCTCGGATGCCGGCATACGGCCCGCAAGCGGCATCTATTTCTATGCGCTCCAGGGACCCGGTTTCCGTCAGGTCCGGCAGATGGCGTTGCTGAAGTAGGTTGTCTGTTCAGGACGGTCCGTAATTCCTGTTCGCAGGGATTGGGGGAAAAAGGAAAAGGCGCCTCTCCTTTCGCGAGGAGAGGCGCCTTTTCGGTTACGTCAGTTGTGGTCGTTTACGACCCCTTCCGGTCTGATCCGGATCAATACGCGCCGGGAGAAAGTCCGGTAATCCCTTGTTCTTGCATAAATTATTGGGATTTTTGCATAAATATGACGGGTGGGCTTGCGTCTTTAGGCCATGGCTCATTTACTAACTCGCTGTTAACAACATATTAACGACCGTACCTTGTTTGCCCAGTCGTATTTCCGGAAAAGAGGAGATATCGGCGATATCGACGGGGACGGTAATTTCGATGTGGTGGCCACGACCGGTATATCCGAGACCGTCATGCGCATTGAGTACAATGGCTCCGGAAGTCCTGCCGACTCGACGAGCTACACGTGGACCGAGATGGTCAACTCGGCGGATGAAGGGGGCGTTGTCGAGCGGTATTATCCGCTTCGCATTTCCGATGATCTCGACGGCGACGGCCACAACGAGGTCGTTTTGACGAACCTGTACGCGAGTAATCCGGGCCAACCGCTGCTCATCGTGCTGGAAGCTACAGGAATGGAGCCGGTGGGTACGGAAGACGAGCCGTTCGAACTGCCCGACCGGTTCGTACTCCACCAGAACTACCCGAATCCGTTCAATCCCTCCACCACCATCGAGTACGAGGTTATGGAGGCCGCGACGGTTACTGTGCGCGTCTTCGACAGCTTGGGGCGTGTCGTGACGACGCTGGTGAACGGGGTTACGCAACAACCCGGAACGTATCGGGTGCAGTGGGATGGACGCACGGCGTCCGGGGCGCAGCCGGCGAGCGGCGTCTATTTCTACTCGCTGGAGACCCCCGATTTCCGGCAGGTGAAGCAGATGGTGCTCGTCAAGTAACGCGGGCAACCCCGCCATCTCCGTCCTTGTTCGCAAGGATAAAGAAAGGCCCTTCCTCTTGCGGGGAAGGGCCTTTCGCGTTATATCGGTGCGGCAAGGCGGTGCCGACGGAGACCCGGTTTATTACTCCGATCAAGTGGATTTTTCACCAGCGATAGTTTGCCTGGGAAGCGGAGGAGTCATGGATTTGGCAGGCTTTCCGTCTTTGGTTCTATAATTTCGGGCAGAAAAGCCGCGGCGGTCATTCTACACGAAATACCCGCCTATGATGGCGGTGATAATCAAGATGGCGCCGACGGAGACCCGGTTCAACAAGCGGTTCTCGACGGATTTGATTTCCGTGCGGATCCCGGCGACTTCTATCCGCACTTCGGCGACCTCTATCCGGACTTCAGCGATCTCTGCCCGGACAAAGTCTTTGGTAGCATACCGGGCTTCGAGTGTATCGAAGCGCTCCAGCAATGCTTTGTATTCCATTGTATCGGGCATGGCGTCCCGAATTTAAAGCAGGTTTTCGATGCCAAGCATGGCCAGCGTAAGGGCGATCGCCGTTCCGATGAACCACTGGATCATTCGGGTTTCGGAGGCTTTGATTTCCGTCCGAACGGAATTGATTTCCGCCCGAACAGAATTGATTTCCGCTCGCACGAAATCCCGGGTAGCATACCGGGCTTCAAGTTTATCGAAGCGTTTCAGCAGTTCCTGATACTCCATCGTATGGGCCATGGCGTTATCCCCCGACTTCCCGTTTCGGTCTTACGAGCATCGAGCGGGCTTGTTCAGGGGCAAGGGATAAAAAAGCAATTTTTTGCCGCGATCGTTTCTATAGACACCTTGTCGGCCTCAACACCCCTGTGGGGCATGGCGGCCCGCCTTGCGCTGGAACGGCCGCGTTGCCGCCTTCAGATCTGTCGCGGCGGGCGCCTTTTATGCATTCGACGCCGGTCGCGGGGCTTCTAAAGGGACGACTGTGATTTGATAAAAGCGCCTTTTCTATACCTTTTTTATACCATTTCTATACCTTTTTTATACCTTTTCTACTCATTTACCACCCTTTTACCACGGACGCCTCTGCGCTCCCGGGTCCGGCAAGCAGTTTCACGTGCACAGCGCCTTCCGCGTGTTGCGCGCGGTCTATGGCGAGCGTAATGCGGCGCCGTCCCGTCTCGCCGGCGAACTCGATCCGCCCTTCGCTGAGCGGCGTCGCCTGCCCGTCTACCCAGGCCGATATCCCCTCCGACCTGTCGTTCGGGGGATGCACGGCCAATGCGACCGGGCCCGCCGTTTCGACGTCTACCTCGAAGTACGCCGCGCTGTATCCGCCCGCTTCGGGTAGTTCCGCAAGGGGCAAGTCTCCGGCCACCGTACTGTGCACAGGCATCCACATCAGGTCTTGCGCGGCTGCGGCGAACGAGACGCCCGTTTGCCGGAACCCTTCGGCAGCCTCGTCGGAGTGTTGCAGCACGCGCCAGCGCCGGACCGTTTGTTCGCCTTCCGGCCATGCAGGCGCCCGGTACGGTCCTTCTTCGCCCAGTGCGGACAAAAAGGCCACCAGGTCCACGAACTCGTCCCGGTCGAGCGATGCGGTAAGCCCCGGCGGCATGAGCGATCCCGGAATGATTTCCTGCGTCTGGATGCGGCTTTTCGGAATGCGCTCTACGCTTCCGGCGGCGTCCCGCACAAGCACTTCCGAATCCGTTTCGCCCACGAGATTTCCTGTCATGATGCCGCCGTCCGTATGCACGATGCGTATCAGGGTATACCCGTCCTTGACGGCCTCCTCCGGTTTCAGCAGGGATTCCGTGAGATAGTCGATGGGGGCTGTCACGCCGATATCCGACAAATCCGGACCCGCGAGCCCGCCGGCCCCGCCAATCACATGGCAACTGGCGCACTGCAGCCGCCCATACAGCGCTTCGCCTCGGGCCGGGCTGCCTCTGCCTTTCACATCGTAATGGAGGCGTTGCAACGCCCAGCCGTCCATGTCGGGATCGACGCGGGGCTCGGTGGAGACGGCCCCCGAGGCCAGAAAGGCTTCGCGGAGCGGTTCGTAGCTGCTGTTGCGTCCCCGGATGCGGTCCAGTCCTTCCTGCGCAAAGACCGCCGGAATAGTCGCCCCGCCTGCATCTTCGTTCAGGGCGTCCGTCAGGGCGTCGCGCCCCCCTTCCTGCAGGAAGAATGCATTGAAAAGCGGCCAGGGGTCTATATCCTCCGTGGCTGCATTCAAAAAAGCAACGGCGACGGAAGCGGCTTTTTCGACATCGGCGGAGGGCAGGAGCCGGGCCGCTTCCAGCCGCAAGGCCTGCGGGCGATCCGAGTCTTCGACAAGGGCCGTCAACCAGGCGATACTGGTGCTGTCCTGCAGTGCGGCGAGGCCTTCCAGTCCTGCTTCCTGCACGGCTTCTTCCTGTTCCTCCACAAGGTCCGTCAGGGAAGATCGCAGCGTCGTTTCGCCCCATGCTCCGGCGAGGCGGGCCGCCCGCGTACGGATTTCCGGGTCTTCGCGTTCGAGCAGCATCCGCAGCCGGTCGGTGGCGTCGGCGGGGCGACGCTCCTCGTCTTCCGAGGCGGTCAGCAGGGCGTCGAGGTGTTCGACCGCGCCGTTTTCGCCGCGCGTTTCTTCGCGGACCGCAAGATCAAGGAGCGTTTCCATTTCCCCGGCGGCTCCACGCTCCGCAAGGGCTTCCAGCGCGCTTGCGGTCATGTCTTCGGGGATTTCCCCGTTGGCGTAATGCTCTGCAAGGCGCGCCGCCGCTTCCGGCGCTTCCGCCGTCTGCAAGGCAAAGGCAATGTGTCGCAGGTCTGTGCCGAGAAACGTACTGTCTTCCTTGAAACGCGGCATCCAGTGTGGCTCCAGCCTCCGGATCGCGTGCCACAACGCGTAATCCAGGAAATCGTCCATGGGGCGGTCAAGGGCCCGCAGCGCTACGGATGCGGCGTTGGCCCCGGCTTCGGCGCCGCCGACCATCCCCCGTTCGCCCAGCACATGGATGGCCTCCCTGCGCACACGGGGGTGTTCGTCCTCGATCAATGCGGCCAGCAGCGTATCCGTGTTGGGGAGTTCGTTTTGAAAATGGCCCAGTACGCGCACGGCGGCGGCGCGCGCCCGGTGATCCTTCAGCATGAGCGTCTCGCGGAGCAAATCCGCGTCCATGCGCCCGATGGCCTGGTAGGTCCAGAGCATTTGCAGCAATTCGTGGGCAGCGTCCGGCGCATTGCGGTCCATCCGCTGCGCCTGTGCGTCCAGGGCCGGCTTGACCGCCTCGGCGCCGCGTTCGCGAAGGAGGCGTTTGGCCTGTCGCCGTGTCCAGTCTTCGGGCGCGCTAAGCGCCGCCAGCAACTCTTCCACCGACGCGTCGTGCAGGGCCGGCGGCGCCAGCGGCTGCTGCCCCTTGGCGGTGACGCGCCAAATTCGTCCATGCCGGTGATCGCGGCGCGGATCCCGGAAGTCCACCTCGCCGTGCTGGATGATCGGGTTGTACCAGTCGGCGAGATACAGGGCCCCGTCCGGTCCCACATTCACGTCCACGGGCCGGAACGCCACATGATCCGTCCAGATCAGGTCCTCCTGTTCTTCGGATAGAAAGCCGCTGCCGTCCTCGGTCAGCGCAAAGCGTTTGACCCGATTGGCCCGGAAGTCGCTGGTGATGAGCTGGCCGCTCAGGGAGTCGGGGAAATGTCTTCCGGAAAGGAAGGCCAGGCCCGACAATTTGGGTTGCTGGGGATTCAGGCCCGTGAGCGTGCGCTCGGCCCCGTAGGCGGGCCGGTAGGCCGCATGGGGAAAGATGAAATACACGCCCTCGCCGCCGGCGCCGTCCGTCGCGAACGACTGCCCCCACCGGTCGAAATCGTATCCCCACGAATTCCACATGCCGCGGGCCAGCACATTCAGCTTCAGCGTGGAGGGTTCGAGTTGCCAGATGCCGCCCTGTCGGAGGCGGCGTACGCCCCAGGGCGTTTCGATGTGGCTATATATATAGACGGACTGGTTCAGATAAAACAGCCCGTCGGGACCCCACAGAAAACGGTGGATAATATGGTGCGTGTCGTCCGCGCCGAACCCCGAAAGCACCACGCGCCGCCGGTCGGCCCGCCCGTCGCCGTCCGTGTCGCGCAGGTGCAGGATTTCCGTGGAATTGGCCACATATACGCCGCCGTCGCCGGGAAGCACGCCCGTGGGGGTAAGCAGGCTGTCGGCGAACAGGATGGAGCGGTCCGCCTGCCCGTCGCCGTCCGTGTCTTCAAGGATGAATATCTTGTCGTTGGCCGCCTGCCCCGGTACGGGTTGCGGGTAGGATGCGCTGGTCGCCACGAACAATCTCCCCCGTTCGTCCCACGCCATCTGGATGGGCGGGTCGATCATGGGATCGGAGGCGAAGAGGTTGATTTCGAATCCCTCCGCTACGTGCAGCGCAGCCAGTTGGGCTGCCGGATCGGGATCCGGGATATTGGTCAGGTTGTCCTGCGCAGCCAGCGAGGGGGCGACCGCAAGGCCGACCGCGGTCAGAAGAAATCGTCGCATGTTACTCGCGGGTCAGCGTGAAAACGAGCGGGCTGCCGATGCGCAGCCTGCCGATCTCGTTTTCCTTTTCGTGAATGATCGGGTCCAGTTCGGTAAGTTCCGGAGCGTTCTGGCCTTGTTCGTACTGGCGAAATCCCACAAGGTAGGTTTCGTTCTGCGGGCGGTACTGGCGGAAATATAACCGGTTCTTGTCGACGATGGCGCGGCGCAGGGCGGCCAGTTGTTCGGTTTCCTGGGGATGATGTACGGCGACGCCTTCCCGCCATGCGCGGGCCGTGCCGACGGTCAGGGTCTGTTCCCCCGCCGCCAGGCGGTACGTTCCTCTGGGCAGCCCGGTTATGACCACGTTCCGGGCCTCGCCGGGATAGGGCAGGCGGTTCGGGACGATCGCATGGACGCCGGTTTCCTGTTCGCTGCTTCCGTAGGGCGTTCCTCCGGCGATTTTCCCGGTGTCGATGTCCAGCGCAAGATCGGAGGAAAGGCCGGGTGGCAGCGGTTCCATCGCCTCGACGAGGCGGCGGGCCAGCGCCCGGTACCCGGCTCCGTTCAGTCGTACGCCGTTTTCGGTAAGACCGGCGATGTCTTGCTGCGCCACCTGCTCGTATTCCTCCGCCATGGCGTCGAAGAGATCGACCCAGCCGCATTCGCGGACGGCAGCGACCTTTCTGAAGGCATCCCGCACGGCGGCAAGCTGTTCGTTCAGGGCCGCCACGTCCGGGTGGGGCGATGCGTGCTTGTCATGCGGAACAGGGGAGACGAGTACGCAGCGTATGTCTCGGGTAGCCAGCGTGTCGAGGAGCGTATGATACCCGTCGACGGCTTCGGACAGGGCGTCGTCGTTTTCGAAGGCCAGCGTACCGCCGTACGCCAGCACGGCCACGGTGGGCTGCGGGGCGGTCAGTTGCTCCACAAGGTGCTCGAACGCCGTGGGAGGGTGGGTGTAGTGGTCTCGGGCCTCGCCGAAAACCGTGTCGCCGCTCCAGCCGATGTTGCGAAAGGTCAGGCCGGGCCGCCGCACGGTGAGCGCGGCCTCGATATAGCCGAAACGCTGGGCATGTTCGATGAGGCCATCCCCCGCGAGCACGACGCGGTCGCCGTCCTGCAGGGCAAAGCGGGGCGGATCCTGCGCTCTGGCGGATCCGTGCATTACAAGGGAAAGCAGCGCTCCGAGAAGAAGCGCCGCCGCAAACGTACGAAGTGGGTTCATGCGGGTTATTAAGGATACTCTGATTATGTCCGATTCGATCAGAGTATCCTAAAATACAGGTTGCGGCGCAGGTCGGCAAAAAGTGCGGCGCGAGGGAAATGGGCGGGATGGGCAGGATGGGCGCTCCGCCCGCCGTGCGGGGTGACGGCTCTTTTCGTGCAACCGGGCACGGCAGATCCAAAAAAATTCATAACATTTTTGTTATTCGCGTCCCAAAGTCCTATACTTACATTTGCTTGATGCAAGTAGCGGTCAGGTTGAAGCTACGGATCAGGCTCAGTCCGAGAAAATCGAACTCGGTTCAGTAGATGCTCTTCAGCCCGGCGATTCGTCGCGTCGGCGCAAACTGCGAACATCCTTTTTAAACACGGTCTGACAGGCTGTCTGTCCCTATTTCCCAACCAACGGAAAACCATGTCCAAATCGTTACCAGTTTTAACCTGCACCTTGCTCTTTCTGGCCATGCTGCCGGCAACCGCCATCGCACAAAGCGAAATGGTTATCGTGTGGGACGGCGTGCCAGGCCAGCTTGAAACCACCATCACAGCCGATACCTTGGCCGATGGGTCGCAAGCGCACGATGTGTATGTTCTGGAGCACAGCAGAATCTACCTGCAGATCGACGAACTGCAAGTCGAGAACAGCTTCACCGTTCGCGGGCAAGCCTTTGATGCCGATGTGCCGGCTTCGTTTCCTGCAACGGTACAGCCGTTTCCCGGGCCGGATGGACTGTCCAGATATAGCGCCTGGCCTCCCGGAGCCCATTTCAGGGTGAATGGCGACGACGTTGTTCTTACCCTGGACAACTTGCTCTTCAATGGCGCCTTTGCCGATGGGAGTTCGCATGTTTGGGGCGTAGTGGCTCCGCAAGGCGCCGACCAGACCATTAAGGTTGAAAATAACGTCTGGTCAGGCTACCAGCTGCACATAACCTTCGGCCAGAACACCTCCTTCCATTTTAACAACAGTATTTTTAAATCCGTCCCATCTTATGCGGGTGGCGTTTTTTTTAATGGACTTTTTTGGGGTGGTGGATCCTGGGTAGGGACCATCGATTCTCTGACGGTCACCAACAGTAGTATTATAAATACATGGGGCGAAGCCCTCGTGGTTTATGAGCAGGTTAATTATGGCTTGGTTGATCACACGAGCTTTGTAAATGTTGTAATGCATCCTCTTTTCTTCCGGGGGGGAAACAACATGACGTTCAAGAATAATCTATTCTATAATACAAGAATATTCGGTCAATCCAGTCATTTTGCTGGTACATTTGGTACTGTAGGCCCAGCGGGGACGGGCCTTATGAATATCCTCCCCATTGATGCGCCGGATAGCACAGCGATCGCTGCGGGGAGGCATTGGGATCATCTCAATAGAAACATCACCTGGAATAACAATGCCTGGGCAAACGATGAACAGGTGTTGGCATTCTGGCAAGAAGGTCCTTGGGAATGGGAGGTAACCAATGACGACGGCAGTACGGAAGTCCGACAGGATACAATGTTTACCGTGGAGGCGCAAAATAAGTTCTCCTCGGATACACTGCGAGCGTTGATGGCGGTAGATCCCACCATCAGAGAATTCAATAACGTGGAAACAACTCCCACATTAGAACTGGATCCTCAATACCTTAAGCTGATTATAGATCGTATAAGAGATTTTAGAGATAACGAAAAGCATGATACCTTCCTGGATGAATGGTGGCAATATGAGGCGGACAACAATCCGGTAAATGTTCAATGGCCAATCCATGAGGATCTGCGGTACGCCGCCGACTCACCTGCTGCAACTGCAAGTGAAACAGGCGGGCCGGTTGGGGATCCAAGATGGGTGCCGGTTCCTGTGAGTGTTGAAGAGGATGTCCTGCCTAATACCTTCGCGCTTCATCAGAATTATCCGAACCCTTTCAACCCGTCGACAGAGATTGCATTTTCTCTGGACGAGCCATCCGATGTCAAGCTGGTGGTCTACAATATTCTGGGTCAGGCCGTACGCGAATTGGCAAGCGGATCTTTGGCTGCCGGCTCGTACAAATATCGCTGGGATGGCAGCAGCGATGCCGGGCTTGCCGTTACGAGCGGTCTGTATATCTACACGCTTAGTACCGGGAGCAGATCCGTTTCAAGGAAAATGATCCTGGTTAAATAGATTTGTTGCTGTATCGGAGTAGGCCTCCATGCAGGTCTACTCCGATACGGCATCCCCTGAGGCGGGTGGCGACATGTGTTGTTCGAAACCTTTATCGTGTGGGTGGATGGGTCATTCGTTTCCATGGCATGGAATGAAGGGGTTTGACCGTAACAACATCGCCCATTAGAGGGAGTGCAACACGTACCGTCGAAGCCTGTGAGGCGCCAATGATCCGACGAATCATGTGGTTGATGCTCTTCGTCAGTGTGCCCCTTGCCGAGGCGCAGACCGTGCGCATTACCGGGACCGTGCAGGATGCGCAGCTTGGCGCCCCCATAACAGGCGCTCCTGTTTACCTTATTGGCAGCACCGGTGTTGCTGTCACTAAAGAAAATGGCCGATTCGTTCTACAGGACGTGCAGGCGGGGACGTACATACTCACGGTTGTGTACGAGGGGTATGCATCCGAAAGCGACACGCTTGTTGTTTCCGGAGAAGCTGATGTTGAAAACAACTTCCGCCTGAATCCTGTACGTGCAGCGGGTGAAGAAGTGGCCATTAGCCCCCAAACGAGAGATCAGGGGGCAAAATCGAATTTTGCGCTCTCCGCAAGCCAGGACAGCCTCCGTTCCGAATTAAAAACGGTTTGTGATTGTTTCGAATCGGCTGTGGGTATACTCAATGATGCTATCCTTCTTCGCAAGAAGTATGAAAATGCAGAACAGTACCAGAGAGATCGTGAGGCTGTCGAACAAATGAATGCTCTGTTAGCGTTATGGCGCACTGCCCAGTACCATTGCCTGACAGGATTCGGCACGAAATTGTTCGTGGACTCAGCGTGTAATCGACCGGATAAAATATCCGATCTGCGCAAGGAATTGGACAGCTTGGGTATAGATACGTAGGCAGGACAAACGCTAAATCCCTTTTTGTCCCGTACAGAAAGCCGCAAGAACCTCAACGAGTGAGCCCATGAGACGCCGAGCGATTCGCCCCATCATCTTATTGGCCCTCTTTTTTAGCGCGGGCCTTGCTCACGCACAGTCCGTCAGTATTAGCGGGACGGTGCGGGACGCGCAAGATGGAGGTACGCTGATTGGCGCGAACGTTATTCTGATGGGCACAAGTCTTGGTGCGGCCGCCAACGAATCCGGGCGATATATTATACCGAACGTCAAGGCAGGGACGTACATAATCCGGGCAGGCTACATTGGGTATGCCTCGGTATCCGATACACTGATCGTTTCGGGCGAAGCCGATATCGAAAAGGACTTTACCCTGAGCTATACAACGCTGGAGGGCGAAGAAATACTTGTTACTGCCCAAGCCAGGGGTCAAATGGACGCCATTAACAGGCAGCTTGCAGAAAAATCGCTTGTCAACATCGTTTCTTCGGACAGAATCGAAGAATTGCCCGACGCCAATGCTGCAGAGTCTGTGGCGCGCATTCCGGGCATTACGGTGCAGCGCGAAGGCGGGGAGGGGAATAAAGTGGTGGTCAGGGGGCTTTCCCCCAAATACAACGCCATTTCCGTGAATGGCGTACGATTGGCCGCTACGGATTCTTCGGATCGGAGTACCGATCTGAGCATGGTTTCGCAGTATATGCTCGCAGGCATAGAAGTCACCAAAGCCGGCACGCCGGATCAGGATGCCGATGTGCTTGGCGGAACCGTCAATTTCAAGCTCAAGAAAGCCGAGCCGGAATTTCATGTAAATGCCCTTGCACAGGGGATGTATAATGACCTGAGGCAATCGTATAAAGACTATAAACTGGTGCTTAACGTGAGCAACCGGTTCTTCAACGATCGTCTCGGGGTGCTGGGTCTGGTTGATGTGGAAAACAGGAATCGTAGTTCCCATGAATTGAGCGCTTCCTACGATAATCCAAATGCAAAACTGGATTCGCTTAATGCATTGCGGAGCACGGGAATAAATTTGTTTGACATTACCCGTCAGAACGACCGCATAAATAGCCTCTTCGTTACCGATTTCAATCTACGGGAAGGCAACGTCAGTTACAGTTTTCTGAATAGTTCGATCAGATCTGACCAAACCCGATACTTTGAATCCTATGCCCTTACCACAAGGCATCGAAGTTATAACTCCGGTACGGGGGATAGAAAAACAAAAGTGAATTCGCATATCCTGGAGTATAACCAGGTGTTCTTCTCCAAATTCCACATAGATGCTTCGGCATCCCTGTCTGAGTCAACCCAGGAATTGGAAACGTTCGTGGCGCAATTTATTCAGGATTTTGCATTCGATCAAACGGTCCTGGGTGTAGGCGTGAAAAGCATCCAGGATTTTCTGGTAGATAACCTTCCAGCGGTCTATGCCAATGG
This sequence comes from Rhodothermales bacterium, assembly GCA_951812345.1. Taxonomy (GTDB): domain Bacteria; phylum Bacteroidota; class Rhodothermia; order Rhodothermales; family VXPQ01; genus VXPQ01. Next base: position 2,355,605 of record OX638295.1, on the reverse strand, counting down.
ATACACAATTAATGAAGACGAGAACAAAGAGACGGATAAAACGATTCGCCTTGATCTGGGATATGATTTCACATTATCTGACGACCTGTCCGGCAGAATAAAGGCCGGCGTCAAATATCGCAAAAAGTCAAGGGAGTTTGATAAGGGGGTTCAGGCGGGACGCCTTAATTTCCCATGGCAACCTGCCATGGATTCACTTCTTGTTGCATTTCCTCGTCTCGATGAATATGGCGATCCTGGCGTGAGGCGCCTTCCTTACAGGGCGTTCCTTGGCGATGATTATGAGGCAGGGAATTTTCTGAATGGTGACTTTACTCTGGGGCCATTTGCAGACCTGGATTTTATGGGGGAGATTTCAGATTTCCTGAGCGATAATTTCAGTTTCGCTACCTATTGGGAGGAAATCGCGCACACGTTCCACCAGACCAATTCAAACCTGTTTGACTACTCGGGAGATGAGACCTATACGGCGTCCTATCTGATGGCGGATCTCGATATCGGCCCCAAGCTCAACGTGGTTACCGGTGCACGTTGGGAAAGGAATAAGACCGCCTATGCTTCCTGGCAAGGCTGGCAGGATGTCATACCAAGTTATACTTTTGCGGGATCCGATTTTGTTACGCATGAACGAGATAATCAACATATACTACCGGCATTGTTCGTGCGATACAGACCCTTGTCTTGGCTTGAAGCACGATTGGCCGGTACCCATACGTTGGCCCGGCCGAATTATACCGACTTCTTGCCGCTTTATTACATTGCTGGTTCAAACAGGAGTGTTAATTATAGAAATCCTTATCTGAAACCTGCCTTATCTAAAAATATCGATGCGAATGTTTCCGTTCATCAACGTCATATCGGTTTTTTGAGCGCCGGATATTTTGAAAAAAATATTAAAGACCTCGTTTTCCCCGGGGGGCGAAGATATATAACAGATCCGGAATCATTTGGTCTGCCTCCAGAAATAGAAAAAGGATTTATTCAGAATTACATCTCAAATAATCCCAATAATGTAAAATTGCGAGGTTTTGAATTCGATTATCAAACCCGATTCTGGTACCTTCCCGGTTTTTTAAGAGGATTAGTCTTTAATGCGAATTATACGATCACAAGTTCTGAGGTCAAGTATCCTCGAACCATCATTGATTTTGAGATTGATTTCGGCCCGCCGTTGCAGGTAATCGCTACAAACAACGACACCCTGTATGTGGATCGTTTGATCGATCAGCCTGACCAGATCATGAATCTGTCGATGGGGTACGACTATAAAGGATTCTCCGCCAGGGTTTCCATGCTTTACCGGTCCGACATTTTCACAAGGACTAATTTTTGGCCCGAATTGAGAGAATCGACCGATGACTTCAGGAGATGGGATCTCTCGGTAAAGCAGTCGCTGCCGGTTCAGGGACTGGACATCTATCTGAATGTCAGCAACATAACGAAGTCGGAAGATGTCAACAGGTTTCTCGACGAGACGAGGGCCGTTGGGTTACGACAAAATTACGGAAGGACGATCGACCTCGGGCTCCGTTATGCCTTTTGAGAGGCGTTGAGCATCTCTGAGGCAATCCCGCGTCTCCTGTTTTGCCTGTACCCTTCCTCGTTGGGCGCCATGACCCGGTCCGGACAGGGCTCTGACCCCACCGGATTTATTCCGCCCGCATTGCCTCGTGAAAGCGCTCCGGCGTGACGTACCGGGTGTGATAGCGCGCCCAGTCGTCCGGGAAGCGGCGGTACACCGGATCGTCTTCGAGTTGTCCCGGAGGCGTGGCGTAGGCTGCGTCGTCATGGGAGGGGAGGGGCAGCACCGTTTTGGAGAAGCCCGTGTTGTAGTCGCCGTCCTTCACCCATCCGTCTCCGATCAGTACGAAATCGCGGGTCCATCCTTCCGGCGGAGGCGGCGGGGCCTCGAACCGGAAAGCCATTTCGTCGGCCGCATTCATGATCACGTACCGGTCGTCCACTTCTGCGAGCAGTTCGCGCACGTCCCCGAACCGGGTATGATATCCGACGAGATCGCGCCAGACCTGACCGGTTGCGGCCAACTCGTCGTAGACGGGCAGTTCCGGCGAGAAGGCGTCCGCTTCGTACGTTTCCGAAAAGCCCCGGTAGCGCAGATCCGCCGCATCGGGCGCCAGACGCCGGGTCGTGGTCTCTGTATCGGGCTGTCCGACGGCCCACGCAAAGGCGTCCCAGTAGATTTCGAGGTTCGTATGCAGGCGCAGGCGAACAGGATCGGACGCATTCGGCGCGCCGGCTTCCTGTCCGTCCGCAAACACCTCCGTGATGTCTATGAGGACCGTCTTGGTCTTGCCGGCGGGGAAGCCGAGGTTGGGGTGGATGGTTCGCCAGCCGCCCTGTCCGTCGGAGGCTTCCAGGTGCAGACCCTGCGGCGGGGCATGCGATCCTTGTCCGAGCGCTACATTGATCGAGCTGTCCGTGGGATAAATCCAGCCGGAGCCCACAAGCCAGATCGGGCCGTGTTGCGATGCATCTTCCGGAATGTTTTCAAGCGTCAGTTCCACGTAGTGATCCCGTGTGACGCCCTGGTACTGTCCGTGTCCGAACGTGGCAAGGTACCGCTCGTCCTCCGCGTAGAGGAGGTCGGTCACGTCGTTGCCCAGATCGTCCCATGCCTGCGCGACCGGGTGGGGTTTTGAGGTCACGTGCACCTTCATTTCAGGGGGCGGGAAAGCAAACCGCTCGTCCACGTAGACCTCGGTATCGTCGGGATGATCGACGACGAGGAGCGAAACATGATCGAAGAAATGCGTCTCCCACAGTTCCGCCGTAATCCGCACATCGTACCAGGGGGGGGCGCCGTTCTCGCCGGGGCGGGGCGCCAACTGGTCGCCGCGTATTTTGACCCAGTCCTCGGTGGTCATGACTCCCGCCGTTTCCTGTGCGTTGATCTTGAGCCCCAGCGGCGAGCGCCAGATGAAATCGGTGACGAAGTCTATTTTCTCCCCGTTCCATGCAAAGAGCCATGGGCACGACCCCTTAAGCCGTTGCTGCGCCAGCACGACTTCCCCGGAGAGCAGATCGAACTCGGCCTGTACGCTGCCGTTGGGCCATACGATGCGGGCCACATCCGCGACGGCGTGCGTACCCAGTCCGAAATGCACGACGGGACCCTGGATGACCTGTTTCTGGAAAGACAAACCCGCTCGGATTTCCACTTCGCCCCCGATCCCGAACGAATTGATGCGCTGGTCGCCTACCGCTTCGGCGGCGCGCAAGTGCATCTGTTTCCAGTGGTAGGGCATGCTTCCCTCGTTTTCGAGTCGCACAGGCTGTCCCGCTTCGGATAATCCAAGCAGATCGAGCCGCCCGTTTGCGGACAGATCCGCCACGGCAAAGAGGTGCGAGGCGATGGCGTGATCCGTCGGGTGGAGGGTTCCGCCCCGGCGTCCGCCGTTCGTTTCGTCCGCATCCCGCAGCCAGATGCGGGCGCCTGCGGGGGTGGCTGCGACGAGATCCAGTCCGCCGTTGTTGTCCAGGTCCACGGTGAAAAGCTGTCCGGCGCCGGGGGCCATGCCGGCAGGCATGTCTTCCCATCGGGCGATTTCTTCCGAAGACCATACGGCTTTCGCATCTTCGCCGGTGGTCGAAAGTTGCAGAATCGTTCCGTCCGCTTGCAGCGCCGCAAGATCGACGGTGGCGTCGCCGTTCAGGTCCGCCGCTTCAACGGCGAGGACGGGCGCCGTTTCCGAAGATTGCCGCTCGAAAAGCCCGCTCCGCCGGTTGGCGAAAAGATGCAGATTTCCATGTGCATCCACGAGCGCGGCGTCCGGATCTCCGTCGCCGTCGAAATCCCCCCAGGCGAAGCTCCGCAGCGCTTCGACGTCCCCGAAAAGATCCAGGGGCGCGAAGGCGCCGTCGCCGTTGTTTCGCAGGGCAAGGCTGGGGCCTTCGTGGCGGGCCAGCACCAGATCGACATCGCCTTCAAGATCGAGGTCGGCGGCCCAGACGCCCGCCAGGGAGGCATTCAGGATGGCCTCGGGCAACCCTAACTGCGAGGTCGTTTCCGTAAAGACCCCCGTGCTGTCCTGTCGGAACATACGCAAACCGCCTGCTCCGGCCAGCGCGAGGTCCATGGTGAAGTCGTAGTCGTAATCGATCCCGGCGACGCCATGCGGTCCGGGCGCTGCGCCTCCTCCGGGAAAATCGAGGATCTGGCCGTTTGGAAGGTGCACAGCCTGGTCGTCGGCAATGGCCAGCGCAATGCCGGGCACGTTCGTTTCGTTGCCGTCCGTGTTTTCGTCAATGCCTGCTACTGGCGAGAACACGGCCACGCTGCGCCAGGGACCCTCCTCTATATTCAGCGCTTGTTGCGTGAACGTCAACCGGTCGTCGCGGGGCGCGATGGCGGGAGGCGGGGCTTCCAGCCGCAGGAAGCCGGTTACCAGATCGCCTACCTGTTCGGCGGGCGTCTGGATGGCACGCAGGTCCTGGCGATACGAGGAAACCCGCAGGAGCACATTCCGCGCAAAAGCGATATGGGTGGTCGCCGCGGCGAAGTCGGGTGCGTCCGGATCGGATACCGCTGCGTTCACGCCGGCCAGTTGTTCGAGGGCTTCGTCCGGCCAGGACGCGGACAAGGTTTCGATATGCGCCAGCGTATTCCGTAATGCATCGGCGTCGCCCGAAGCCGATGCCGCCCCGGCGCGGCGGAGCAGGGCCGCCAGATTATCCGGATACACTTTCAGGAGCGCGTCCAGCAAGGCCGTTGCTTCGTCGCTTCCGGTGTCCGTCAGGTGCTCGGCCAGCGCATACAACGCCTTGGCGTTTGTAGAGTCGAGCGCCACGGCCTCCCGCAGGTGGGCAGTGGCTTCCGTGACGTTGCCCTGGGTTTTTTCGAACAGGCCGAGCAGAAGGCGTATGACGCTGTTTTCCGGCGCGAGGGTTTGCGCCTCCCCGAGGTGCTCCGAGGCGAGCGCATATTCGTTCCGGCGCATGGCCAGCAGTCCGAGGTTGACCCACGCGGCGGGTTCTCCCGGCGCCAGTTCCGTGACCCGCAGCAGGCGTTCCTCGCCTTGCCGGTCGATTCCCGACTCGATGGCTGCCAGCCCCGTATAGAAGGCGGAGACGGTCTCGCGATACGTTTCGGAATCCGGTTGCGGCAGGTCCGGGCCTCCGCATGCTCCGACAAAAACGGCCAGAACAATAGCCGGAACGACGGCGGATACTGCCGTAAACCGGGAAACGAGCGAGGCGCTTGGGTGCCTGGTCATGAGATCGGAAGAGTATCCGAAAATGTGCTGCCGGATGGGCCGCGGTCGTTTCCGGCGGCCTATGCGATCGTTACGTCGTCGTCGAGGTATACGTCCTGGATGGCGTTCAGAATCTCGACGCCTTCATGCAATGGTTTCTGGAAGGCCTTGCGCCCGGAAATCAATCCCATGCCGCCGGCGCGCTTGTTGATGACCGCGGTCCGTACGGCTTGCTGCAAGTCGTTTTGGCCTGAACCGCCGCCGGAATTGATCAGGCCGCACCGCCCCATGTAGCAGTTGGCCACCTGGTACCGCGTCAGGTCGATGGGATGGTCGCTCGAGAGCTCGGTGAACATGCGGTCGTCCAACTTGCCGTAACTCGATGCGCCCATATTCATCGCCTTCAGCCCTCCGTTCTGCTCCGGTTGCTTCTGCTTGATGATATCGGCCTCGATGGTTACGCCGAGGTGGTTGGCCTGTCCTGTCAGGTCGGCGCTGGACTCGTGATTCACGCCGTTCTGGTTGAAGGCGGAATTCCGGACGTAACACCACAGAATGGTCGTCATCCCGAGTTCGTGCGCTACGGAGAAGGCCTCCGAGACTTCCTGAAGCTGCCGGTTGGAATCCGCCGAGCCGAAATACACGGTGGCGCCCACGCCCACACAGCCCATTTCGTACGCGTCTTCGATCTGTGCGAAGAGAATCTGGTCGTACGTATTCGGGTAGGTGAGCAGTTCGTTGTGGTTGAATTTCAGGATAAACGGAATCCTGTGCGTGTATTTGCGCGCCACCGCTCCCAGGACGCCGAACGTCGAAGCGACCGCGTTGCACCCGCCCTCGATGGCGAGTTCGACGATTTTCTCGGGATCGAAGTAGGCCGGATTTTTGGCGAACGATGCTCCGGCGCCGTGCTCGATGCCCTGGTCCACCGGGAGAATCGAAAGGTATCCCGTGCCGCCGAGCCGCCCCGTGTTGAAAAGTTGCTGCATGGAGCCCAGGACGCGCGGCTTGCGGTCCGATCCGAGCCATACGCGGTCTACGAAGTCGGCCCCCGGCAGATACAGACTTTCTTTGGGGATGGTAGTACACTCGTGGTCGAGCAGGTAGGCGGCTTCTTCGCCGAGAACATCGGCGGTGCGGGCAGTAAGTACGTCGCTCATGAAGGGATCAGGAAAATGAAGGTTTGCAAGTATCCGGGCAAAAAACCCCATAAGATAGGATACTCTGATTAAGTCTGCAAAGTTCAGAGGCTGAGCGAAGCGGTTTTGGTCAGAGTATCCTAAATACATACTTCATACGGCGTGTTTTATGTGTGAATTGTGATGGTATTAGTGCGCCCGGCTCCGCATTGCAACCGGATGCGTTGCAATACGTTTGTGTCCCGACCTTCCTTACGATCCGGCCTGATCCACGGCTACTTCCCGCATGAAGCGTATTGTTCCGCTTTCATTTCTTTTGTGCCTGGTTGGTGCATGCGGCGGCCCGGCGGGCGAGGTCGAGGATGCTGCTGCCCCGCTCTTTACACGCTTGTCCTCGGTCGAGACAGGTATCACTTTCAGGAACGAGATCATAGAACGGGACGGATTCAATGTGCTGGAGTACGATAGTTTCTATAACGGGGCCGGCGTGGCTGCCGGCGATGTGAATGGCGACGGCCTGCCCGATCTGTATTTTTCCGCCAACCTGGATCAGGACCGCCTGTATCTCAACCGGGGTGGTCTGGTGTTCGAAGACGTCACGGAGCAGGCGGGTCTTGCGAGCGAATTCGGCTGGACGACCGGCGTAACGATGGCGGACATCAACGGGGATGGACATCTGGACATCTATGTGTGCAAATCGGGCCGGGTGAGCGCGGATTCCCGCCGGAACGTTTTGTACGTCAACAACGGGGACGGGACGTTTACCGAACGAGCGGCGGAATACGGTCTCGACGATCCTGCCTACTCGACCCACGCGGCCCTGTTCGATTACGACCGGGATGGCGACCTGGATGTATATCTGCTGAATCATTCGATCCGGCGTTTGACCCGCTTTTATATAGACTATATGCGGAGTGCTCGCGACTCCCTGGTCGGCGACAAACTGTACCGGAACGACGGCGGATCGTTTACGGACGTGAGCGAAGCGGCGGGCGTCATCGGCAATCCGCTGGGTTTCGGACTCAGTGCGATCGTTGGCGATTTGAACCGGGACGGCTGGTCCGATATCTACGTTTCCAACGACTTTATCGAGGACGATTATCTGTACGTGAACAATGGGGACGGGACGTTTACCGAATCCGTCCGCTCGTTCCTGACGCATACGTCCTACTCGTCCATGGGGGCCGACATTGCCGATATAAACAACGATGCGTTGCCCGACATTGCGACGCTGGATATGATAGCCGAAGATCATTTTCGGCAGAAGGTGCTGCAAGGGCCGAAAGACCATGTATTTTACGCAGACATCCGGAGTAAGGGGTTTCACGAGCAGTATATGCGCAATATGCTGCACCTGAACAGGGGAGATGGGGCTTTTACGGAAATCGGCCAACTCGCAGGCGTTTCGAATACCGACTGGAGCTGGGCGCCGTTGCTGGCAGACTTCGATCTCGATGGCCGCAACGATCTTTTCGTCACGAATGGCTTCGTGCGCGACTACACGAATCTCGATTTTCTCCGGCGCACGCTGGTGAATGCATACCAGGAAGCGAGTGCCCGGGGGGAAGCCTTGTCCTCCATGGAAATGATCCGGCAAATGCCTTCCACCCTGCTCCGCAACTATATCTATCGGAACGAATCGGGAATCGCCTTTGCGGACAAGACGCAGGACTGGGGGATGGGCGAGGCCGCCTCTTCGAACGGCGCGGCCTACGCCGATCTGGACGACGATGGGGACCTGGATCTTGTGGTCAACAACATCAATGCGGAAGCCTTTGTTTACCGCAACGATGCGGATCGTCTTGCGACGGGGCATTATCTGAAGGTGCGTCTCGAAGGCCCGGAAGGCAACCGGTACGGGATTGGCGCTGCGGTCGGGGTAACAGGGGCAGGACAGCGGTTTTTCCGGGAAATGAATCCCGTGCGGGGGTATTTGTCGTCCGTGGAACCGGTGCTTTTTTTCGGCCTGGGCGCATTGGAGCAGGTCGATCTCGAAGTGATCTGGCCGGACGGGGCGCGTCAGCGGCTGCAGGGCGTGCCCGCGAATCAAACGGTGACGCTGCATCGCCGGGACGCCGGGTTCGAGGCGCCGGATGAACGGGAGGCCCTGGAACCCCCTCCGTTCTTCGCAGAGGCGGCGGATGCCAGGGGTTTGCAGTTCGTCCATGAAGAGAATCCGTTCGTCGATTTTGAGCGCGAGCGCCTTCTCCCGCATATGTTGTCGCGCCAGGGGCCTGCGCTGGCGGCTGGCGATGCGGACGGGGACGGGCTGGAGGATGTATTCGTGGGTGGGGCGGGAGGTCAGTCCGGTGCGCTTTTTTTGCAGCGCCCCGACGGATCGTTTGGCCGGGGTCCCGGCGCGGCTTTCGAAGCGCATAGCGGCTATGAGGATACGGACGCCCTGTTCCTGGATGCGGACGGGGACGGCGACCGGGACCTGTATGTGGTCAGCGGCGGATCGTTCGAAGCGGAGGATATGTCGGTGTATCAGGATCGCCTGTACGTCAATGACGGCGCCGGCGTGTACGCCCATGCCGCGCAAGCCTTGCCCGCTTTGCACAGCAGCGGAGGTACGGTAGCGGCGCACGATTTCGATACGGATGGCGATCTCGACCTTTTCGTAGGCGGGCGGGTGCTTCCGGGTCGCTATCCGCTTGCTCCGCGCAGTTATCTGCTGGAGAATACGGACGGCGCGTTCGCGGACATCACGCCGGAAGCGCTGCGTGCGCCGGGCATGGTGACCGACGCCCTGTGGATGGATATGGATGGAGATCGGCGCGCCGAACTGGTTATGGCGGGAGAGTGGATGCCGATCCGGGCGTTCCGGTACGCCGGAGAATGGGCCGAGATACCCGCTTCCGAAACAGGTTTCGCCGGTACGGCAGGCTGGTGGAATGTCCTGCGCGCGCAGGATCTGGACGGCGACGGCGATATCGACCTGGTCGCTGGCAACCGGGGGTTGAACGCGCAGATGCAAGCCGGTCCGGACAAACCCGCCGCGGTGTATTCCGCGGATTTCGGCGCCGACGGGCATTCCGAATTCGTCATGGGATATTACATCGGCGAGCAAAGGCACCCTGTGCCCTGGCGAGACGAATTGCTGGAGGAGATTCCGTTGCTTGCCCGGCAATTTCCGGATTATGCCTCGTACGCCCGCGCCACGCTGGACGATGTTTTTTCCGAGGTGGAGCCCACGGTCAGGTTGGAGGCTTTCCAATTTGCCAGCAGCGTTTTTGAGAACACCGGGGAAGGCCGGTTCCGGATGCAGGAATTGCCTGTCGAAGCGCAGTTTGCTCCGGTGCACGCCATCCTTTTCGAGGATGCGGACGGCGACGGACAGACGGATATCCTTCTTGCAGGCAATGCTTTCGAGACGCGCGCGCAGTGGGGCCGTTACAATGGGGGGCGCGGCCTTCTTTTGTTGCATCGCGGGGAGATGACCTGGGAAAGCGTTCCTGCTTCCCGGAGCGGTTTTTTGGCGCCCGGGGTAGTGCGCGGCATGGTTCGCGTGGGCACTGCAACGGGTCCGCTTACGGTGGTTGCGCAGAACGATGCGGCCCTGAAGGTCTTCGTGTCCGGCGCCGGGGATACTACCCTCTGAATGCAGGTGGCAATCCGGCTGCTGCCGTTCAACAAGCAGATAAGGGCGGCGATGCTGTTGAACGAATATGCGGGGCGCCTTGCGCGCTCCCGGCTTTTTTTATCGCTCGCAATGCACGCCTACCGTGTCATCGTGCAACAAGGAGGCTTTTTCACCGCAGCACGTTCAGCAGCCGCGAGTACTTGATAATGATTGCCTGGTCCGTGAACTGTGGTTCGAAGGCGCCGAATCCTCCATCCAGGTCATATTCGGATGTATGGTTAAAGACAACGAACAGGCCTGTGCCCGCTGATTGAAGCCACCCGAACCGCAGGTTCATGGACCATAGTTCTGCTGCGCTGTTGTACTGAATCAGGGTTTGCACGTAGATCCGCGGGGTGAAGGAATACGAAAGCCGCGTACGCACCAGATTCGCGGTGAAGTTGCCGCCCGGCAGGTCCACCCAGTTTTGGCTCAGGCCGATTTCCGTGTTGAATGCATCTCCGACCCGGGCGCGGATGGTGGAAAGGACCGTAACGCGATCGCCCCCGAAGAATCCCCCCGCAATCACCCGGGTGCTCAGGCTGAGCGGAAGGCTCTCGTCCGTGATGCCGACGATCATGGCTTCCCGATGATGGTACGATTTCCTCGGCACCCACACTCCTTCGCTGATTTGAAAAGCATTCCGGACGCCTTCGGTGGTGAAGTTGATGCCTGTATGAATCTCCCAGCCGTTTTCCCATTCCCAGTGGTTGTCGATATGCAGAAAACCTGTTTCGTACACCCTGTCGAAGCCCCAGTACCCATTGTAGCTGACATGCGGGCGCAATTCGTGAAAGCGCAGGAAGTCGGGACGATACCGGTAAAAAACGAGGCCGTTGAAATAGCGGTAGGATGTTCTTTGCAGAAAACCGAGTTCCGGGTTGAAGTTTTCGGCTACTTCGGTATAGCCTGCATTCAGCAGCCAGGACTGGGAGTTGTAGGTGGTAAGCAGCCTGTACGCATGGTTTTTTGCTGACATGTCCGGCGTTTCGGACAGAGCCCCGAAACCCGATATCAGGCCGTACTGTCCGATGCCAAGTTGACCGTCGACAGCAAATACACGGTTGTAATTGTCCGCGTTCGCCAGATCGCCCACGCCCTGCCGGTTGGTGACAAGCACGCCCGCGAAGGTGCGGTTCGGGAACTCGCGCTTGAGGCGCGCCACGCTGAAGTTATTCCCGGGAACCTCCTCTCCACCGAGTTGCCGGGTTTGCATGTTGAGTACCCCGATCCGGTAATCCCCCATGGAACCGGAGAGGCGGGCGCCGCCGAGGATGGGCACGGCTACGCCGCTCGCGCCGATGCCGATGCGTCGGCTGAAGAACAGATCGATCTGTCCCGGGGCGCCCACCGAAAACACCCCGGCGTTCTCCAGGAAGAAGGGCCTTTTTTCCGGGAAGAAAAGATTGAAGCGGTCCAGATTGATTTGTTGCTCGTCCACCTCGACCTGCGCAAAATCGGTGTTGTACGTGACGTCGAGCGTCATGCTTGGCGTCAGGCTATACTTCAGGTCTATGCCGACATCTCCTTCAGGGTCTGCGTATTCCGAGGTGGTTGGCAACTCCGAGGAGTCGGTGGTGCGGGCGCCTTGTCCAAGCGCGTACGGGATGATTTGCAGATTGCGCGGCGCCTGGATGTCCAGACCTTCCAGCGTTCCGGCCAGCGAGACCCGCGCGAGCGTGTATTGTCGGGGAAGCGGGGCCCAGTAGGCGGTTTCGTTCCGCCGCCGGATGCGGCGTTCGAAGTTGACGCCCCACACCTGATTTTCCCCGGTCGCAAAGCGCAATGTGCGCAGCGGAATGGCGAATTCGGCGCTCCATCCGTACGCTCCCGTTTCCGTGTAGACCGTCCACGCGCCATCCCAGTTGACGTTCAGACCGCCGCCCGAACCGCTTTGGTTGCGTGGGCCCTGCGAGAACCGTCCGCTGTTCTGGCCTTCGTTCGTTACCTGCGCATCGTACTCGACCCCGGCGGAGTTCGTCCCGAAGATGAACCCGCTCTGGAGATCCCGGTACGTATCCAGAATGAGGCTGAAACTGTCGGCCTCCTGGGGATCCGCATCCCGGCGGCTGTCCGACACGATGATCTGCGACGGGTCGCGGTCGTAGCACACGACGCCGACGTACAGGGTCTGTTCGGTGTACCGGATGCGGACCGCGGTCTGCTCGGAAGCCGGTTGTCCCTCGTTCGGAGTGATTTGGATAAATCCGGTGACAGGCTCCAGGTCGGCCCAGGCGGGATCGCCCAGTACGTCGCCGTCAAGGACAGGCAGGGCGTCGCTGTCGCTTTTAACCGCGCGTATTGCGGGGGCGGCGATCGGATCGCTATCGGCAGCGCTGTTATTGGCGGCGTAGGCTCCCGTCTGTCCCGCTTGCTGCGCCGTGGCGGGAAGCGCAAGGGACAGGGTCAGAAAAAAGAAGAGGGACGCAAGCGTTGCCCGGCTTGCGCAGTGCATCCTGTAGTGCATGGAGGGCGGCCGGAAAGGATAGGAGAGAGGAAGATGCGAATAAAGGCCAAAAATACGATTATAGAATATACGATACTCTGACCAAAACCGCTTCGCTCAGCGCGTCGCGTTCGTGTCATGATTCCATCGTCGGAATTATGGGAAGCACTGGGAATTCGGGGCGTCGCGAACGTGACGTGCCCTTCGGGAGATTGCGAGAAGCGCGCTGGCCGCGTCATTTCTTCATTGTGCGGGGCCGCCACATACACTGCTTCGTCATTCTTTGCCGGCCCGCCCCTCGCAAGCCTCTGAGCTTTGAGGACTTAATCAGAGTATCCTATAACGCAAACGTAGCTGGATATACGTATTTTTTGCCGTGTATGGAATGCAGAACGCGTATTTGGGGTCTAACCATGGGAGTCTATGGACCTCCATTTTAGGCTTTGCCCGAAGGGTTGCCATCAAAAAGGATCTGTCAGGAAAAATTTTCCACTCAATTCGCTCAAAAAGTGGTCTCCATGCGACGTGACGTACTGATTTTGCCACATGTTTCGGCATTCGTTGCAGCCGCGTTCGCCGTGTGCGTCCTGCTGCCCGTCCTCGAGGTTTCGGCCCAGACGAGTGCGCCGTCGTCTCCGATAGAGCAGGACAACGAGGGCGTCATGCAGGCCCTGTTTGTCGAAGAGGAGATCGCCCTCGACGGCATACTGGACGAAGACGCTTGGCGAAGGGCGATCGCCGTATCCGGTTTCCGGCAATACGAACCTGTGGACGGCGCCCCGGCCTTTCAGGAAACGGAAGTTCGCGTTTTGTATGGTGCGAATAATCTCTACGTCGGGGCATTGCTCCATGACGATGAGCCGGGGGCTATTGAAAGGGCATTGGGGCGGCGGGACGATTTCAATCGGGCCGACTGGTTTCTGGTGGCCGTGGACGCCTATTTCGACCGGCGTACCGCCTATGTCTTTGGCGTGAATGCGGCCGGCGTGCAGTTCGATGCGCTCCAGACTGGGAGCGGAACAACCGGCGGCGGGCCGGGCGGCGGCGGACCGGGGGGCGGAGGAGGCGGTAATAATGCGCCCCGAGGCATGGATCCTTCCTGGGACGCCGTATGGTATTCGGATGTACGCGCAACGCAAGAGGGGTGGGCTGTGGAGCTGCGCATTCCGTACAGCATGCTGCGTTTCTCGGAGGCGCCCACGCAAACGTGGGGGGTTCACTTCACGCGCAGGATTCCCCGGCTCGGCGAACAATCGGAGTGGCCCCATGTGCCCCGTACGGAGCGGACCAACCTGGTGGCCCGGTTTGGTCGTCTGGAAGGCATTCGGGACGTGAAGCCCCGGCGTAACGTACAGATCATACCCTATACCGTCACCGGAGTGAACACCCTCGAAAGCGAGGAGGTCGCCGGAAAACGGACAAGCAGCCGCACCTTCGATGTGGGCGGGGACCTGAAGGTCGGTCTTGGCACGAATGTTACGCTGGATGGGGCGATCAATCCGGATTTCGGTCAGGTCGAAGCCGATCCGGCGGTGTTGAACCTTACGGCGTTCGAAACCTTTTTTCAGGAACGGCGCCCCTTCTTTGTAGAGGGCATCAATATCTACGAATTTTCAGTCGGCCCCGGACGGCTTCTGTATACGCGCCGGATCGGGGCGGATGCCCCCATTATTGGCGCCACGAAGCTTTCCGGACGTACGGGCTCGGGCCTTTCTTTTGGCGTGTTGGGGGCGGCCACGGGATCCGATTTCAGTCCTTCGCGAGGGTATGGCGTCGGACGGGCGAGTCAGCAAATCGGGTCCTGGTCGAGCGTGGGGGGCATCGTAACCCTGTTCGAAGGATCCGATGTGGATGAGAATCACTTGCGCAGCCTGGCGGCAGGCGCGGATTGGGATCTCCGGTTTCTCGAGAACCGGTATGGCGTCGAGGGATTCTTTGCGCTTACGAGCAGAAACCGGATCGATGCGGATATCGACGGAGAGACCGGGTTCGCCAGTAAGCTATGGATGCGCAAGCGACAGGGGGCCTGGTACGGATTTGCAGGGCTGGACGTATTCAGCGACGCCTTTAATCCGAACGATACGGGTCAACTTCGCGAGAACAATTTCATTGCGTTTCTCTCCTCCATTCAGCACCAGGTCAATGGCGGAAGGCCCTTTGGCCCTTTCTCGCGAGCCGGAGCGCGTTTCTTCGTCGTTCAGGAATTCTCCTACCGGGAAGGGCTGCACCTCGGACAGCGCCTGGATTTCGGTTCCCGGTGGACGCTCCGCGGTTTCCAGTCCATCATTTTCGGCCTTGAATCTGAAAAACCGTTCGGCGGGTACGATTTGTACGAGACGCGCGGTCTTTTGCCTTGGTCTCCGCCGGGAAACGTCGCCATCCAGGGGCGGTTCGCAACCGACGAAAGGCGCAACTGGCAACTTGAGCCGGGGCTGGATTTGACATTTCACGGCGATGGAGGCACGGAATCGGAAGTCAGCCTCGAAGGGCAATGGAATGCCAGCAATCGTTTGTCGTTGTCCGCCCAAATAGAAGGCGAGTGGGAACGCAATGTGCTGGCCTGGTCTGCAAACGAAACCTTTTTGCGTTCCGGATCCGATTGGCGCATCGGGGAGGAAGCGTCTCATCCGGATGACTTGACCTATTCGGATTTTGTAGCGTTCGACGATCGCGGAACGCTTAGCGGTATTCTTGCCGGCGTTGATCTCACTGGCGTCGACCAGTACTACGTGTCCGTATTCGGCGCGCGGGATACGCGTTCGGCAGACATTACGCTACGCGGCACGTTTACCCTGACGCCCAGGCTTTCTTTGCAGCTCTACAGCCAGCTTTTTGCGGCGCGGGGCCGCTACGACCGTTTCCGGATTCATCAGGATCGGGACAACCTGACTGATTTCGACGCCTATCCCAAGCGGGATGAATTTTCCTTCAGCAGCCTGCATTCCAATCTCGTATTGCGTTGGGAATACCGTCCCGGCTCTGCGCTGTTCGTCGTCTGGACGCATGGCAGAGAAGCAGAAGACATATTGAATCCTCTCGCACCTATGGTCCGTTCGCCCTACGACCGTTCGATCAACGATCAATTCGGCAACACCTTCGATGTCTTTCCGGAGAACGCCTTCCTGATCAAGCTGAATTACAACTTCCTGAATTAAGTAAGGATACTCTGATTAAAACCGCTTCGCTCAGCGCATCACTTTCTTGCATACAGGACATCATGACGCCATCGTTGAAATCAACGGGAAACACTACGAATTTTGGGCATGGTGGCCGTGACGCGCCCTTCGGGAGGCTGCGAGGAGCACGCTGGCTGTGTCATTCCTCATTACGTGGGGCCTGCCACGCTGCTTCGTCATTCCTTGCCAGCGCACTCCTCGCAAGCCTCTGAGCTTTGCGGACTTAATCAGAATATCCTTAACAGAGAGGCATTCCGATGAAGAACATTGAAAACGGGCAGTTGGGCCAGGAGGTTTTCGACCTTTTCGACCGCTATGTCCATGGCAAGATTAGTCGCCGCGAGTTCATGGAACGGATTTCCCAGTATGCCGTGGGCGGGCTTACTGTCGCGGCCATCATCGATTACCTGTCCCCGAACTATGCCGTTGCACAACAGGTGAGGGCGGGGGATCCGCGCCTGGATGAGGAATATGTCGAGTATGACTCGCCGAAGGGTGGGGGCAGGATACGGGGCCTGTTGTCTATGCCGGTCGGCAACGAATCCAGGTTGCCGGGCGTGGTGGTGGTGCATGAAAACCGGGGGCTCAATCCGCACATAGAAGATGTGTGCAGAAGGGCGGGGCTGGCTGATTTTATTGCCTTGGCCCCGGATGCCTTAACGCCGCTTGGCGGGTATCCCGGCAACGATGATGACGGGAGGGCCCTGCAACGGCAGCGAGACCGCGGAGAGATGCTGGAAGATTTTATCGCGGCCTATGAATATTTGAAAGCCCATCCCGCGTGCAGCGGTAACGTGGGCGTCGTCGGGTTCTGTTTCGGAGGATGGATTTCCAACATGATGGCGGTTCGGGCGCCGGGGCTGCTTGCCGCGGTTCCTTTCTACGGCGGGCAGCCTGCTGCGGAAGAGGCGCCTTCGATCAAGGCCCCATTAGTCCTTCATTTTGCAGGGCTTGATGCCAGAGTAAATGCAGGATGGCCGGCGTATGAGGCCGCATTGATGGAACACCAGAAAGAGTATACGGCGCACTTCTACCCGGATGTGAACCACGGATTCCACAATGACACCACGCCGCGTTATGACGAAGAAGCCGCCAAACTGGCCTGGAAAAGGACCATTGATTTCTTCAATGAGCGGCTGCGTGGATAGGGTGCTGTCCGGAACGTGACGGGCCGGGGCGCCGGGCATGCTCACCCCCTGAAATCCAATCCGTGAAATCAGGTGTCCGTTACTCTTCCCCCTCTTCTTCGGATTGGCGTTGGCCGAGTTCGCGGTCGAGCAGGAAAAGGCTGGCGCCGGAATCGCCGACCAGGCGCAGATCGTCGATGATATCGCGGGCGGATTCTTCCTCTTCTATCTGCTCATCGACGAACCATTGCAGCAGCGTCTGCGAGGCATAGTCGCGTTCTTTGCCGGAGAGCGCGTAGAGATCGTTGATGCGTCGGGTAATGTATTTTTCGTGCTCCAGGACGAGTTCGAAGATTTCGAGGGGCGTCTCGGCTTCGTACGTCGGCATCGGCAGTTCTTTCAACTGCACGACCCCATCGCGCTGGAGGAGGTAATCGTAGAACTTGAGGGCGTGCTGCGTTTCTTCCTGCCATTGCAAACGCAGCCAGTGCGCAAAGCCCTTGAGGTGGAGTTGCTCCATGCGCGCCGCCAGGGCCAGATACAGATAGGCAGATTCCAGTTCAGCCTGAATCTGATCGTTGATGGCGTCCTGCATGGTTTGGCTGATCGAAGACGATTTTGTTGTTTGCATGGAAATGGTCCGTAAAAGTTGGATAGTGCTTTACGTGTACTGTACCGCCGGGTCATGCCGCTTTGGCGAGCGGCTTTCGTTTGAAGAATACGTCGTCGGACGTTCGGCTGTCAAGTCCCTGTTTGCCTTGCTGCTCTTTCGCGTACGCGCCAGGGGCCTTCTTTCTGCTTGAGGATGCTCTGATCAAAACCACTTTGCTCAGCGCTTCACTTTCACGCGTAAAGGCTATGGATACTCTGACCAAAACCGCTTCGCTCAGCGCGTCACGTTCGCAAGTACAGGTTGTCATGATTCCACCGTCGGAATCAGAGGAAGCACTGCGAATTCGGGGCATCGCAGACGTGACGCGCCTGTAAAACGACACTGACACGCGCCAGAATATCGAAGATTTTGTGAAGAACCATGGCCGGCGGGCGATTTATTTGTATTAAGTCTAAATTAGCAACGCCCCTGAGGTTCTGTATTTACCAACAATGAATTCATGGCGCCCCTGACCAGCTTCGGCAACGGCAGCGATATCGAACTGGCCTTTTTAGGCCTTGAGCCAGCCACTGCGCAGCGTGTGCGCGAACTGGGCCTGCGCGAAGGCGTGCATGTCGCCATTCTGCAAAACTCCGACAAGTTGATCGTTCGTGTGTCCGGCAGCCGTATTGGCCTTCGGCGCGAACTGGCCATGCGAATCTTCGGAACTCCGGCCGTCGCGTTATGACACTGAAAGAACTTGAGCCTGGACAGTGCGGTATTGTGACCGGCTTTACGGGTCCTGTCCCGCCCGGTCGTCTGTTGGAGATGGGCCTGTTGTCCGGTACGCGTGTCGAAGTTGTACGGTATGCCCCCTTGGGCGATCCCATAGACCTGAAAGTGCGCGGATATCACCTCTCGATCCGCAAGCATGAAGCCGCGATGATCTGTGTTGAGCGAGCATGAGCCTGTCCGTAAAGGATGGCGGCGGGTGAGGAGAAGATAGCCGACATCCGGTATTCGCAATTTTCTGGTTCCATGTCCCGATCCGGGGTTATCGTTTTCGATGGTCGAACCTGAGCCGGTCCCCTCCCTGACGGATACGCAGCCCGACTTGCGCCGGGTCGCCCTGGTCGGCAATCCTAATGTCGGCAAGACGACGGTATTCAATCTGTTGACGGGTCGGCGTCAAAAAGTGGCCAATTACCCCGGCGTCACCGTCGAACGCAAGAGCGGGCGGCTTATCGGGACGGAGACCGTCGAGGTAGTCGATCTGCCGGGGACATACAGTCTCAATCCCAGGTCGCTCGACGAGCAGATCGCCTACGACATGCTCGTGGGACGCATTGAGGGCGAGACGCCACCCGATCTGGTTGTTTGCGTGGTGGATGCTACCAACCTGGAGCGCAACCTGTATCTGGTTTCGCAGGTGATGGACCTGGGTCTTCCGGTCATTGTGGCGCTGAATATGATGGATGCGGTGCGGGAGAGCGATCTGTCGATCGACACGGAAGCGCTCGGCAAAGCATTGGGTCTGCCGATCGTTCCGATGGCGGCGCTCCGCAAAGAAGGCCTTGATGCGCTGCGCTGCGCCATCCTCGATATTCCTTCGCCTGCGCCGGTGCAGCGCTGGACGCTGATGCCTGCTGTTGCGGCGCAGGTGGGGCCGCTGTGCGAAATACTTGCCGAGCACGCCCCCGATCTTGCCGAAGATCATCGTTTCAGCGAGGTCTTGCACGCTCTTGCCAACGAGAAGGCCATGGCGTACTGGGCAATACGCGCCCCGGCGTTTCATGCAGCGGTGCTGGCTGTCCGGGAAACCCTGGAGGCGCGCAAGGCGCCTTATCGCCAGGCGGAGATCATGGGACGCTACGCATGGCTCGGCCCCATTGTTGCGCAAGCGACGGCCCGGCACAAGGTCTCCTCGAACAAGACATGGTCAGACCGTTTCGATGCGGTGCTGACGCATCGGATATTCGGCCTCCCGATATTCCTTGCCGTCCTTGTGATCGTTTTTCAGGCGGTCTTTTCCTGGGCCGTTCCGGCCATGGATCTGATCGAGGCGGCGGTGGCGGGGCTGGGTACCTTGGTACGAAGTACGTTGCCCAGCGGCGCCTTTGCGGACCTGTTGGTTGAAGGAGCCATCGCGGGGGTGGGCAATGTCCTGATTTTTCTGCCGCAAATCCTGCTGCTTTTTTTCTTCATCGGACTGATGGAGGATTCCGGCTACATGGCCCGCACGGCATTCATCATGGACCGGCTGATGAAGAGGGTGGGGCTCAGCGGCGGTTCTGTGGTGCCGCTGTTGAGCAGTTTCGCATGCGCCATTCCCGGCATCATGGCGGCTCGGACGCTCGACAACGAACGCGACCGGATTATCACCATCATGGTTGCTCCGCTGATGAGCTGCTCGGCGCGCCTGCCGGTTTATACCCTGTTCATCGCCGCGTTTATTCCGGCGAACAAACTCTTCGGGGTTTTCGGCTACCAGGGTCTGACGATGTTCTCGATGTACCTTATGGGTACCGTGACCGCTTTCGTAGCGGCCTGGATTCTGAAACGATACGTTTTCAAGGGGTCGGCGTCCTTCTTTGCCATGGAGTTGCCGCCATACCGGCGTCCGAAGATGAGATACCTCTTCTGGCGCATGATTGCGCGGTCGAAAATATTCGTTTATCGGGCGGGAAAGATCATTTTTCTGCTGAGCATCGTGCTCTGGTTTCTGGCCAGTTATCCCAAGGCGCAGCTCGGCCCGGACCTGCTGGCTGAGCGGACGGCTATCGAAACCCGGCATCAGGATGCATACGACCGGATCGCGGCGCAGGAAGGTGCGTCCATCCCCGACTTGCTTGCACAGCCTCCCGTTGCAGAGGCGATGCGTTTTCTCTCGGTCGATCCCGAGGGCGATCCCGAAGCCGGAGCGGCCTTCGACGCCTTGCGCAACGAATACCCCGGTCAGGTTGCCAGCGCCCAGGCGTTGCATCGGGCGCAGCAGGAATACGAAGACGGTTTAGCCCGCCTGGCCGACGCCGAAGCCGGGTACCTGATCCGCCATAGCTTCATCGGCCGGTTCGGGCGCGCTCTGGAACCCGTCATGCAACCCCTCGGCTTCGACTGGAAGATCACCGCGGGCATCATTGCGGCGTTTGCTGCGCGCGAAGTCATCGTCAGCACGCTTGCCACGCTCTACAGCGTCAGTGACGCCGACGAGGCCAGCCCTGTTCTCCGCGATCACCTTCAGGCAGATCGTTACCCGGACGGTCGGCCCGTTTTCACGCCGCTGGTGGCGCTGAGCCTGTTGGTGTTCTTCGTGTTTGCGCTGCAATGCATGAGCACGCTTGCCATTGCCCGGCGCGAGACGAACACCTGGCGCTGGCCGGTGGTCATGTGGCTATACATGACCGGGCTTGCCTACCTGTGCTCGCTCATCGTCTACCAGGGCGGACTGATGCTGGGGATGCACTGATCGAAGCGGACTTAATCAGAGCATCCCTGGGGCTGAACTAAGGCCGTTTCAGGGGTCGGGCACGACGACTTCCACCGTTGCGAGCGATATGCCGGATATGTCCGACATGGCGTCGTAGAATTCGACGAATCGATTGGTTTCCGGAGCGTCATAGCCCTTCAGGTTATGGGCCCACCGGTAGCCGATCGGCTGATACCAAAGCGAGGCCCGGACGGCAAAGGGGCCCTGCTGTCCGCTCACATCGACGATATAGCGCACGGCGTCGGTTCCTCCCACGAAATCGGCGTCCTCCCTCGCCCGTCCATGGACCGCTATATCCTCGGATGCGGACGCTTTGTCGAATCCTCTCGGCAACAGTCGATTGTCCTTGACGTACCGCACCGCCTGCAAAAGTCCCGTCGTCACCTGATCCTGCGTATCGACCATCACGGACTCGTAGATCTGCACCTGATCGCTTTGCGTGATTTCCCGGTAATGGGGTTCGTAGCGTGCCGGATCCGTGTCGTTGTCGTTTCCCGGGATTTCGCCCGTGGGCCGGATAGCGCCGGATTCGAAAACAGGCGTCCCGTTCCGGTCGCGCACCGTAAACCGGATCCAACTCCTGCGCGAGGGATAGCCCGTCGGAAGTTTATGACCGGCCAGGTTCTCAAGACGCACCTCGACGTGCAACGCGTCCTGCGCCCGTTCGGCGCTTTCTATCGATATGCGCGCAGTGTTTGTCTGTAAATGGTACTCGGTTTGCCGGGCCGTGGCCTCCAGTTCGTTCGGGAGGGCTTCCACGCCCAGTTCGGTCCGGTACCGGTTGAGCATGCGGAGCATAAAGAAGTTACCCCCCTGGAATACGTGCCGGGAGACCCCGGTGCGCTCCTCGCCCAATACGGAGGAGATAGCCGTGGTATCCTGCACGACGGGCATGTGGCAGGACTGACAACTTTTTTCTTCGCGGTAGGCGCTGTGGAGCCATTCCAGGTACGGGACTTGCTCGGGCAATTCGCCCGCAATCTCTCCTGTGGGGCCGATCGCCTCGGTAAACAGGGTGTGACACGTTGCGCATAGTTCGGACTGTTGAATATGGCGTGACTCCACCTGCCGGAATCCCGATGCGGAATGCATCACCGTGCTGAGGCCCTCATCCACCTCATAGGGTCCGAAAATGGCGCGTTGCTCCATCGGCGTCTCCGTATCGATCGCGAATCCGGCCGTGAAGCTTTCTCTGGCGCCCAGGTTCTCTGCGGCGATCTGGTGGCATACGGTGCAGGAAACGCCATCGGCGGCCAGGTCGTCGGTGCGGTGTGTATTTTCGCCGACCGGCAGATGAGAAAAGACCTGCCCTTTTTGGCCCGAAGTCTTCGCTTCGAATCGCGACATGGGCATATGGCAGGCGGCGCATTCGTCTTCGATAAGATCCTGCGCCTCCGGATGATCCATGGTTTCCCGCCGGACCGCGGCCTGCCAGTACGGATCGCGGGCCGAATTGGCCATCATGGAAGCGCGCCAGTCCGTGCCGATTGAGATGTCTTCGCCGGAAGGGGTGATCAGGTTGCTATGGCAACTTATGCACGCGGCGCCGGTCGTGAACAAGTGCGGGTCCGTTTCGGAAGAAGCTGTCTCCGGCGCCTGCGGAGGCACGGAGAAGAACAGCGGATGGACGAGTGTCAATCCTGCCGAAGCAACAAGGATTACCAGAAACAGCTTTCCGCTCATAGGTACATTTCCCGGTCAGGTACGGATTACCAGCCCTCGAAGAAGCCTCCGTCGAACCATTCCCACAGCAGATAGACTATAAATTGCGGGGCGGGGTAGTGATTTACAGGAATACGGAGTCCGATATTGAGCATCACATGCTGCCGCTGGTTCAGACTGATTTGCGCCTGGGGCACGATATCCCAATGTAAAACGCCCTCCGATCCCAGAGAACGCGTTCCGAGTACTTCCAGCATGGGCGACCAGGTGCGCCCCCAATCTCCCTGCGTGAAGCTTTTGCCAGCCACGGCGCGAAAAAAGGCCTCGTCCATTGCCGCATTCCGATCCAGGGGGATGTCGAAACCACCCTGAAACTGCACAAAAGCATCCGCAGGCAGTATCTGCCCGAACGAAGCAAAGGGTTCGATGCGCGTCAGGCCTTTTCCTATGCCCGTGTTTTTGTGTCCCGTGGGCAGAATCACCTCGCCGCCAAGGCTAAGTATGCTGCCATGCGACAAGCTCTGAAGCATGACGCGTTTCAAACCGAGCGCTACATCCCCGAGTTGACCGCCTTGCTTATGCTCCTGGAAGCCGAACGGTACGACTACTTCGAATTGATTTCGCGCCCCGAATCGTTTTTCATAGAGCATCTCATGGATAACGGCGCTCTCGGCGTCGATATCTATCGCGGTGGTCCATACCGCTTCGTCTTCCGGAAAAGCTTTTTCGGTCACCAGGGGGCGCGGCGCATTCAATTCGCCTCTGGGCCATGCGTCGTCCGGGCACAGGGTGCGAATGTGATCCAGTATCTTTTGCAGTTCATCCTGCGTCAGCGCATCGCCAAAGGCCGGCATTTCCCGGGCAAACCCGCGCACGGGCCCTCCCTGATGGGCTACCGCAAGCCAGTCGGCGTCGGGTTCGCGGGTGGCGAAGTTGCAGTCGGTGAAATCGGGAAGCGGAATGTCGAAACCCAGCAGGGCGGCGGGAGCGCCTCTGCCGTCTGCGCCATGACAGGTTGCGCAGGCCTTTTTGTAGAGTTCCTCGCCCGTATCGTTCGTACGCGCAGGTTCGGGCCTGATTTGTTCTGCGCCGTTGCGCTGCAACGCTTTATACGTATGGTTGGGCCCGGGTTTTATTTGCACCCGGCAGGTTGCGGGAGGCGCCCCGGCGTGGCGTACATCGTCCGGGTCGACCGGATCGCCGGCATGGACGATTGCCGATATATGGCGGCTTTCCGGCTCATAAGCTCCGAACGCATCGGTCAATCCCATGCCGCACCAAAGCACGAGCAGGGCCACTGCATGAGCTGATCGGCGCAAGTACGAGCGGGGATATTTCATGCGCTTTCGGTGGTTTCCCTTTTTTCCTTGCGCCCGGAATCGCCTCCGCGATATAGCGTCTCCACCATATAGCATGCCCACCCGGACCGGGAACATCGTCTCCAAACTGTACGAATCCGGCGATGGTTTGTCAAATGATGTGCGGCCTCGCTAATTCGCCGGACCGTGAAAAATCGCATGGCCTATATGGCGCCGTCCAGGACATCGCTGAGCAGGTCCCGCCACGCGAATCTACCGGTCGGTCGGGCGTACTCATCGAGTTGTTTGCCCACTTCCTCGACAAATTCAAGCCTGCCTTTTTCTCCCGACAGACTCATCGTGACGGAGACAAGTTCTTCGATTGAAAGCAAATACAAGTTGATGCCGCGACTCCACATCAGACGGATTCGGGTTTCAATCAATTTGCCCTCCGATACCTTGGTTGCCGGCGCATTGATGAGCGCTTCGGTGACGTTCAGAGGATCGGGAAGTATGCGGCGTCGCCATTACCGCCCCCCGTCAGCGGTTTGAAATTCATCCACAACGACTCCTGCCTTTTTCCTTTGGACGAATTACATAGTTTTTCCGGCGCATCGACGCAATACCAGTCTTCGAATAACTCGTCGTAGAGTGCTGACCGGTATCCGGACAATACCGCTCGACCCTGAATCCGATGCAGCAGATCGGCGAGTTCCCGATGGTCGTCGTCGGTCATTTCGTGGCCGTACGCGGCGGCGTCGCCACGGCTGTCGTGGACATACGGCGGGTCAAGATAGAACAGGGTACGGGGCGTATCGTACCGCGCAATGACATCCAGCGCCGGGACATTTTCGATCTGCACGCGCTGCAACCGCTGCGTAATTTCGGGCAGCCCTTCCACGGCGCCCAGCCAGCGCGACACGGCGCCAGCCATGCCCGCTCGGGATGTCAACACGCAGTGCGCCCACCGGCCTTCGCTGCTTGTTTGCGCCAGACCGGTACGTGTCTGTCGTGCGCGAACGTAGAACCGCCGTGCTCGTTCCAGCGGCGGTAAACCGGGTTCGCAACGACAGGCATTGACGAGTTCCTCTCGGGAAAAGGGGGTTAGCCCAATAGCGCGGATGAGTTCCTCGTGCTGGTCCCGCAGTACGGAGAAGAAATTGACGAGCTCCGAATCCAGGTCGTTATAGGTTTCCACGGGCGCCGGAGCGCGGTTGATGAGCACGGCAGCCGAGCCTCCGTAGACATCGCAGAAATGCTCTGCATCGACCGGCAGGTGGGGGAGAATGAAATCCAGGTGTACGTACTTGCCTCCATACCATCCGAAGGCAATCATTTTGCGCCGCGCCCGCGCCGCATTTCCGACCAGACGTCGGGATATTCGCCCTGTTTTGGGAGGGGGATCCTGGCGCGCTTTGTCAACAAGCCCTTCGGTCGTCACCGTCATCGTACATCTCCATTGACTTCGTGCAGAAAGCTACCGGGCGTAGCGTGGATCGACGCTGATTAAACCGAACCCAAGGGCATCATACGCCGCCGAACCGGGCAGTATTCCGTATGCAGGACACCGCCTCCACCTATAAGAAAATACCGTAGATACATACCGGAATCAACCATGGAAACGGTGTTGGAGGTCCGTTTTTTGAGGCTGATTGATCAAGTATATCCGTTTTGCGGCATATTTTGCGAATGTCTTCAAAGTTTGTCAAAGCACAACCGATCGGTTCAGCAACTTGAACCCGATTCGCTTCAGGTTTCGGGACCGTTCCCGTTTGCATACCGCCCCCCGTCCTCCTAATTTCCCCCAAATTCCATCTGCCGGTGTTTTTGCGGCGGTTATCTCTTTCCGTGCGTTGTTTTCTCATGCCTGATTCCGTGAAAACATCCCGTTCCGACAGGCCCGTCCTCATCGTCGGCGGCGGCGTGGCGGGGCTTGCGCTGGGCTGGCGGTTGCTGCATGCCGGTCGGGCTGTGCAGCTTTTCGAACGGGATCGCGCCGGGCGCGGGGCCTCTTGGGCGGCGGCGGGCATGCTGGCGCCGGATGCGGAAATCGGATTCGAGGACCCGGAACTCTACCGGCTCAACCGGGAAAGCCTGCGGAGATGGCCGGCGTTTGCGGCAGCGCTTGAAGCGGAAAGCGGAATCGGGACGGGGTTTCGGACCGGCGGGGCCGTGCATGTGGCTGCCGATCGGGACGAGGCGGAAGCGCTCCGTCGCCGCTACGATTTCATGAAGGCGCAGGGGCTGGACAGCCGGTGGCTTTCGCCGGCGGAGGCGCTGGATATAGAACCTTTTATTACGTCCCGCCCGGCGGCGGTGATGTATTCCCCTTCGGATAGCCAGGTAGACAGCCGTGCGTTGGTCGAAGCGTTGCAGGCTTCTTTTCTGAAGGCCGGGGGCACGTTGCGCGAAGGGACCCCCGTGCGCGCCGTTGAACCCGATGCGCGGACCCCCGCCATCATAACGGAAAACGGCGAGCGGGTCGAGGGATCGTGCGTGGTGCTTGCGACGGGCGCCTGGTCGTATGGCATGGAAGGACTGACCGCGGATCAGCGGCCGCCTGTACGCCCAGTGCGCGGGCAGATGATGGAATTGGAGGTTGCCCCTCCGTTCGACTTGCAGCATGTGGTACGGAGTGCGCATATGTGTGTGGTGCCCAAGTCCGGTGGACGTGTGCTTGTCGGCACCACGATGGAGGAAATGGGCTTCGATGCGCGCGTTACGGCAGGCGGATTGTACACCATCCTGGAGGAGGCGCGAAGGATCGTGCCGGGAATCGACGATCTGCCCGTGCGCGATATATGGGCAGGGCTTCGCCCGGCGAGCCGCGATCATTTGCCCATTCTGGGGCCTTCCTCTGCACCCGGCGTAGTGATGACCACGGGTTTCTACCGGCACGGTATGCTGCTTGCCCCGGTCGCTTCCGAAGAAGTGGCGCAGTACATTTTTACCGGAGAAACCTCTGCATGGATCGCTCCGTTTTTACCGGGACGCTTCGAGGCGGTATCCGCGTGACGCCGGACGCGCCATGTCGGGTGATCATGATGATGATGATGATGCGGCGCACGGCATGCGCCGCCCTGCAAATACGCCGCACACACAGGCGGATGGACCATGTCTTCCGAATCTCTCATCGACGTATCGATCAACGGGAAAACGCATTCCGTACCGGCGCAGGCGACGGTGTCCGTACTGGTGCGGGAAATGGGGTTCGATCCGGCCAATGCAAAGGGCATGGCCGTGGCGGTGAACGACACGGTGGCCCCGAAGGGGACATGGGACGACCATGCCATCCGGTCCGGCGACCGGATTGAAGTGATTGCTGCGCAACAGGGAGGGTAGCATGACGACGAACGGACACCCGGATGTACTGAAAATCGCCGATTTTGCGCTGTCGTCCCGGCTGATCATGGGGACGAGCCGGTACCCGAACCCGCGGGTCATGCTGGACGCGCTCGAGGCGTCCGGCACGGAGCTCGTCACCGTGGCGATCCGGCGCGTGAACCTGCAGGACACGTCGGAAGAACGCTTTCTGGAATTGCTCAAGCCGTATCGCTGCCTGCCGAATACCGCCGGATGCTATACGGCGAAGGAGGCGGTGCTGGTCGCGCAGCTGGCCCGCGAAGCGCTGGAGACCGATCTGATAAAACTAGAGGTGATCGGGGACGACGAAACGCTGCTTCCGGATGTCGAGCAACTGCTCCGGGCGGCCAAGGAACTCGTGGACGACGGGTTTTCCGTGATGGTGTATGCAAACGACGACCCCATCACGTGCCGCAAGCTGGCCGATCTCGGATGCGCCGCGATCATGCCGCTGGCCTCCCCGATAGGTAGCGGACAGGGCCTGGTGAATCCCTACAATCTGTCGCTCATACGGGATATCATCCGGGATACCCCGCTGATTGTGGACGCCGGCATCGGCACGGCAAGCGATGCGGCGCGGGTCATGGAACTGGGTTACGACGGGGTGCTTCTGAACACCGCGGTCTCCGATGCGCAGCATCCTGTGACGATGGCTGCCGCCATGCGCCGGGCCGTGGAGGCAGGTCGGTTGGCCTTTCTGTCCGGGCGCATGCCGCGCCGCACGTATGCGCAGGCTTCGTCGCCCATGGAGGGGCGCATCGGCGGCTAATGTGCAGGAGGCGTCGGAACAGCGCCGCCCCGGAAGTGCTTCCATACGAATACGCCGCACAAACAGGCGGATGAACCATGTTTTCCAAATCTCTCATCGACATGTCGATCGACAAAAAAATGCAATCCGCGATGGGCCGCCTGCTCGCAGTGTGGCTCCTCGCGCTGAGCCTTCCGGCCACACTCGCTGCGCAGGAAAGACCGCCGAACGTTGTCTTTTTCCTGGTCGACGACCTGGGCTGGAGCGATATCGGCGTCTTCGGCAGTTCGTTCTACGAGACGCCGAACATCGACCGGCTCGCCGAGCAGGGCGTGCGCTTCACGAATGCCTACGCGGCGGCGCACGTCTGCTCGCCTACCCGCGCGGCGCTCATGACCGGCAAGTACCCGGCACGGCTACGGCTGACGGACTGGTTGCCGGGCCGCAGAGAACATGCCTTCGAGCAGATGCTGAGCGCCGAGAAGTTGGCCGCCCTCCCGCTCGAGGAGGTCACGCTGGCGGAGGCCTTCAAGGAGCACGGCTACCGCACGGCCATCTTCGGCAAATGGCACCTTGGCGGCGGCGAGGCCGGGCCACTGAACCAGGGGTTCGACGTGCAGGCGCCGAACTTTCCCGGCTCGACCCCACGCGGCGGCTACTTTCCGCCCTACCTGATGAAGGGCCTGACGGTCGAGGGAGAGGACGACGAGTACCTGACTGACCGCCTCGCCGACTTCGCGGTCGAGTTCATCGAGCAAAGCGCCGAAGAGCCGTTCTTCCTCTACCTCTCGCACTTCTCGGTGCACGACCCGATCGAAGGACGCCCGGACCTGGTCACGAGATACCGGAGCAAGCTGGCGCAAGCAGCGCCCTCCACGGGGCCGGCCTTCCTTCTCGAGGGCAACCCGGACGATCCGGAGCCGCTCTCACGCGCCCAACTGGATTCTCTGCAACAAGAGCCCTCGCATCAGGAGCACCGGGTGCTGCCTCAGCGCACGATTCCGATCAAGCAACACCAGGACAACGTCGAGTTCGCGGCGATGGTCACCGCCATCGACGAGAGCATGGGACGCGTGCTCCGCACCCTTGAGGAACTGGGGCTGACCGAGCACACGATCGTCGTTTTTTACTCGGACAACGGCGGCATGGCGGCGGCCAACTTCGGTTATCCCGAGCGAGTCGTGGACCCGGACTGGCTGGACGTTGCCTACTCTACCTCGAATCTGCCCCTGCGGGGGGCCAAGGGTTGGCTGTACGAAGGCGGTATCCGGGTGCCCCTCATCGTGCGGTGGCCGGGCGGGGGCCAGACCGGCGGGGTTCGCGACGAGCCGGTGATCAGCACAGACTTCTATCCGACCCTGCTCGAGATGGCTGGACTGCCTGCCAGATCCGACCAGCACGTCGACGGCGTGAGTTTTGCCGCCGCGCTACAAGGCGACACGTTCGAACGCGATGCGATCTACTGGCACTTCCCGCACTACAGCAATCATGGGATGCAGAGTCCCGGCGGCGCCATTCGAGCCGGCCCCTACAAGCTGCTCGAGTACTTCGAGAACGGTACGGTGCAACTCTTCGATCTGGACAACGACCCTGGCGAGCAGCGCGATCTGGCCGCCGAGCAGTCAGCGAAAGCCGCCGAACTGCGCGCCCGGCTTCACGCCTGGCGCGAGTCCGTGTCGGCTGCAATGCCGATGGCTCGTTGAAAGCCCGACGCGCCACACTATGCGCAGGCTTCGTCGCCCATGGAGGGGGCATCGGTGGATAACCCGCAGGAGTCATCGGAACAGCGACGCACCGGAAGTGCGTCCTGGTGGAGGTTGCCCCGGCTCATCCTGATCGGGGATGGATTCACGGATTCCGAATGCGCCGACCGGATCGTCGAAGCCGTTGAAGCATCATGCGGGTATGCGTCCGTGGAAGCCTGTGAACCCAACCTGTGGGTGCATTTGCGGGATCGTACGGCGTCCGCCGGTCTTTTCCGGGAATGCGCTGCCCGACTGGCCGGGCGCTTGCGGAACGCTTCGCCGTCGATTCTGCTTTCCGTGAACGGCCGGCCGGAAGTGGCCGACGCCTTGCAGTGCGGCTATCATGCCGGGGTACGGGATGCGCCGCCAGGGTTTTTGTGCGGACCCCGGCAGCCCTGTGGCAGGTCGGTGCACAACCCCGAAGAAGCCCGGAATGCGATGGCCAGGGGGGCGCAATACCTTTTCTTCAGCCCTGTTTTCAATCCACAGGGCAAGCCCGGGTACGCCGGCGCAGGCATCGATGCGCTGCGCGATTTCGTGCAATGTATTGAGGGGCGCGTCCCCGTATATGCGCTGGGTGGCGTGATTCCCGACCGGGTAGGGCCGTGTCTTGATGCAGGGAGTTACGGTGTTGCGGTTCTTTCCGGAATTATGATGGCCGACCACCCCGGAGAAGCAGCCAGTGCCTATCTTAGCGCCTTGCGCGCATATTTCGAGACTACTTTATGAAGGTAGCCCTTTCCATCGCAGGCAGCGATTCCGGCGGCGGCGCCGGCATTCAGGCCGATATAAAAGCCATACAGGCCCAGGGTGTGTTTGCAGCCAGCGTCGTGACGACGGTCACCGCGCAGAACACGCAGGCCGTACTGGGTGCTTTCGAGCTTCCGCCCGACCTGATCGCAAAGCAGATCGATGCGGTATACGACGATTTTACGGTGGGCGCCACGAAGACAGGCATGCTTTCTTCCGCAGCGATCATCGGAATCGTGGCGGAAAAACTACAGGAGCGCCAGGTATCTCCGCTTGTGGTCGATCCGGTCATGATTTCCAAGAGCGGGTTTCCGTTGTTGCGCGACGATGCGGTCGAAACGCTTCGGGAACGGCTTCTGCCGCTTGCCGCGCTCGTTACGCCCAATGCGCTCGAAGCCGGGCGCCTTACAGGGATCGAGGTCGATTCGGAGAAAGGCCAGCAGGAAGCCGCCGCCGCCATTCATGCCATGGGGCCGGGGGCGGTCCTGGTCAAGGGTGGGCATGTGGATGAGACCGGCGATGCGGTGGATGTGCTGTACGACGGCAAACGGATGCGTGCGTTTCGCGCGCCCCGCATCGCAACGCAGAACACACACGGAACGGGCTGCACCTATGCGTCCGCCATTGCCGCGAATCTGGCGCGCGGATTTTCGCTGAAGGAATCCGTTGCACGGGCCAAACGGTATGTGACCGAAGCTATCCGGCACGCCCCGGCCATCGGACAGGGCCACGGTCCGGTGAGCCATTTTTACTTTCTGAAACAGGTGGATGTCTTCCCGTCGGCGGAATGAAGGGAGCGGGTTTTGATCCATTTCTATACCATTTCTATACCTTTTCTATACCATTTCTACTCACTCCACAGTCCCATGCTTGCATTTCCTTTTTTCGATTTTCTTTTCCCAACCTCCTTTTCTCAATCTCTTTTTCGCATTTCCGCGCGTCGTAGCACCGGGAGGCGGGTCTGCCCGGCGCGAACAAAGAGCGCGGGTCAGAGTTTGTACGGGGTTATGTGCCCGTAGCTCAGCTGGATAGAGCGTCTGACTACGGATCAGAAGGCCGGGGGTTCGAATCCTCCCGGGCACGCCACTGAATAGCGCCTCGGAAATAGCCGGAAACGGCGATTCCGGGGCGTTTTTTTGTTTGCGTCGGTTCGGCCCGTCAGGCGGAGGATGATTTGTAGTGGGATGGGGCTTATTATTCAGGATACTCTGATCAGGAAGGACCATCGAATCGTCTATCCATGCCGTCTGTTTGCTGCGAAGCCCTCCTCTTTGATCCGGAGACCCCCTGTCGAGACGAACGCCTGCACGTTAGCTGGACCGAATGATCAGAAAGATATGAGCGAAGGATACCGCCACGA
Organism: Rhodothermales bacterium; assembly: GCA_951812345.1. Taxonomy (GTDB): domain Bacteria; phylum Bacteroidota; class Rhodothermia; order Rhodothermales; family VXPQ01; genus VXPQ01. Next base: position 2,323,877 of record OX638295.1, on the reverse strand, counting down.
CCCGGTTTCGGCGATTGCAGAGGCAGAGGCGACGGGTGAAACCGCCGCCATTTTCGCAGACATCCGCCAGACCATGCAGATTCCGCTGATCACGTCGATCTGGCGCACGCTCGCCGGCGTGGAGGGGGGCTTGCGCGCTGTCTGGGCAGTGGCGAGGCCGCTCTATGCGTCAGGCCAGCCTGATGCGGCGCTATGCAGGGTGTTGGAGCGTGTCGTGCTGCCGGTACCCGGACCACTCGTTCCCGGTCAACTGGGCCGCGCGGGCGTCCGGGCGGGGGACTTGCCGACGGTCCGGGCCATCCTCGATGCCTATAACCGCTCGAACGGGCTGAACCTGATGGCGCTCACCGGCCTTGTCGCGACGCCCGCCGGATTGCCCGCGAACCATCCGGTTCCCCCTCCGCCATCAACGTGGCCGATCTTGCCGCCGCTGCTTGCGCAGGCCGACATGGCAGCGGATACATGGACCCTCCTCCACCATCTGAACCGCTTCGGCGCAACGCCCGACGAACCCGGCCTCGCCACGCTCTGGCGACACCTTGCCCACTGGCCCGGCTTGCTCGCCGTCATCCATGCGGGCCTCGCGCCGCTCCGGAAAGACGGGACGATCCAGCGCTCGATCCGGCAGTTGCTGGCGGGAGTGCGAGCAGAGGGAGCCTCCCTTGCGCGTCTTCGCCCGGAGCGCATCGACATGCCGGAGGCGGCGCGGGCGATGATCGCGCATTATGTGCGCCATCCGGGGCTGGTCGTCCGCATGGTTGCCATCGGTCACGGCCTCGCGCACTGGCTACGGCAGGCGGAAAAGCAGGTTTGATCAGCCCATGCGTCCCATGAATCTTTCCTCCATAAAAGCGCTGACCTTCGATGTCTTCGGCACCGTCGTCGATTGGCGAAGCACCATCATTCGCGAGGGGCGGGCGCTCGGCAAGCAGAAAGCGCTGGAGGTGGACTGGGAGGAATTCGCCCATGCATGGCGGGCCGGATACGAGCCGTTCATGCACCGCGTCCGCACGGGCGAGCTGCCCTGGTTGAACATCGATGCGCTCCATTGGATGATCCTGGACGAATTGCTGGTCCGGTTCCGGATTGCGGGGCTTAGCGAGGCAGAGAAAGATCATCTGAACCGCGTATGGCGCCGGCTCGATCCCTGGCCGGACGCCCGTGCAGGGCTGGCGCGGCTGCGCAGACGCTTCCTCGTAGCCCCCCTCTCCAATGGAAACATCGCGCTCCTGACCAACATGGCGAAGCGGGCCGACCTGCGTTGGGATTGCATCCTCTCCTCAGAGTTGGCGCATTGTTACAAGCCCGACCCGGAGGTTTACCTGACGGCAGCCCGGCTGCTTGGCCTCCGTCCGCAGCAGGTGATGATGGTCGCCGCCCACAATACCGATCTGCTGGCGGCGCAGGCGGTGGGATTCCGCACCGCCTTCGTCTATCGAACCGAGGAATACGGCCCAAACCAGACGACGGACCTCACCCCGGATCCCTCGGTCGATGTCATCGCCAGGGATTTCGAGGACCTCGCAGATCAGATTGCTTAAGAATACTCTGATTAAGTCCGCGAAGCGCAGAGGCTGAGAGGGGTGATTTTGATCGGAGTATCCTTGAATCCGACCAGGCATAAGACGGTTCGCTCTCCGATTCTTAACGCACGCTACCCCGATTCATCCAGGTCCAACCCGGCCCGGCTCCTCGCCGGTTGCAAAAGAGAAGCCCTCATCGGCCCAACCGGTTATGCCCCCGGTCATTTCCTTGACCGGGCGCCCCAGGCGGGAGAGGCGAAGCGCCGCGCGCTTCGCGCCGTTGCAATGCGGACCGGCGCAGTAGACCACAAAAAGGGTGTCGTCGGACCACGCTTGCATACGGTGGTTGGTGATTTTTCCATGGGGAAGGGAAAGCGCCCCGGGGACATGTCCTGTCCGGTATAAGTCGGGGCTGCACACATCGAGCAATACAAAATCCGTTGCGCCGCGAGACAGCGCATCGTGCACGTCCCAGCAATCCGTTTCCAGGGCAAAGCTGTTGGCGAAGTATGCTTCGGCCTCCTGCGAGGATGCGGCAGGAACGGCGGTAACCTGATTGGGCATGTTGTGATTTCCGCGCCTCTCGGCGTTCTGGTACATATGAGAGGTGGTTCGGTTTGATTGGACAGATTTCGGCGGAAATTAAGGTGTACTATTGCGACCTTATTCCGACGCAATCAATCAGAAGAGACCCATGTCGAGACGCACACGCAGAACCCATAGTCCTTCGTTCAAGGCGAAGGTAGCCCTCGCAGCCATGCGCGGCTTCCTCGACGCGAAGCCCCTCGTTAACGATGCGGCAAACCAGAATCTCTCGACCTTTCGGCGTCAATCGGGCATTCTTGTGAATCTTCATTCGGCTCCCTCACTGGTTATAGGTTCACATGTCCCTGATAAATTCGGGCAGCAGGATCAAACGAACAACCTACTGAGAGGTCACAGTTAGCCGAGCGCCGCGCCATGATAGCGCCGACGCATCGCTTGCCCGTAGTTCGCCAGTGCAGACTGGTCGAACTGAGCCGTTCTACGGCCTACTACCGTCCCCGAGAGGAGAGCGAAGAGAATCTTGCCGTCATGAAGGAGATCGACCGGCTTTACATGGAGCGTCCCACGAGCGGATCGCGCACGATAAAGAGCAAGCTCGAGTCGAGAGGCATTCGCATCGCCAGAAGCCGCGTCGTACGTCACATGCGGCTTATGGGCCTTAGGGCCATCTACCCTAAGCGCCGCACGTCGTCTCCGGGAGAAGGGCACAAGATATATCCTTATCTGCTCAGAGGCATGAAGGTGACAAGGCCCCGCGAGGTCTATGCGGCGGACATTACGTACATCCCTATGGCGAAAGGCTTTCTCTATCTCGTGGCCGTGATCGACTGGTACAGCCGCAAGGTGCTCGCCCACCGGCTCTCGAACACGCTCGACGCCTCTTTCTGCGTCGAAGCGACGGAAGAGGCCATTGTCCGCTACGGAGCGCCGGAGGTGTTCAACACGGACCAGGGAGCGCAGTTTACCTCCGAGGCGTTCACGGGTGCGCTCAAGGCGCACGGGGTGCGTATATCCATGGACGGCAAGGGCCGCTGGCTGGACAACGCGTACGTGGAGCGCCTCTGGCGCAGCTTCAAACAGGAAGAAGTCTACCGGCGCGCCTACGACACGGTGGTCGAGGCCAGGAAGGGAATCGCCGACTACCTGCGCTACTTCAACGAAGAGCGCCCGCACCAAGGGCTTGACAATAGAACCCTGACGACGTATTCTACAAACGAAAACCGCTGCCCAAGGCAGCATAACCCGACGCGGCAGTACACTTAAAATCGCCGGGAAAACTGTCCAGTTTTTTCGGACCATTTCTGAGACCCATTGCTCGGAGGAGAGATATGGAGAAATATTTACCCTATCTGACTGCAATCGGAGCGATAGCCGCCTTTCTCTTCTCAATGTATCAGTACCTAGACACAAGGCGAGCAGAGGAAAGGAATACGAGATTCGAGCAGTTTCATCGTGTATTCGAGTGGGTAGCAGGCCGAACCGCGGCTGGCAAGTCTTTGGTCAACACGCAGCAGGCCATCGCCGTGTACGAGCTCTCCGAATTTTCGGAGTATCGGGATTTGAGCTTGCCTATTATCAATTATTATCTCGAACAGACTGAAGGGGAGGCGGACGATTCCCTTTTTCGAGGAGCACTACTTTACACCAAGGACAAGCTATCCCTGTGAATGGCAAGTGAGCATGGGACATAACCCGGCGCTCCAGCCGACGGCCAATCCGCTACGCGGCTTGTCCGCGGCTGAGCTTGGTCGTTGTACGGAAGAAACTCATTGACTAAATGAAGGATCTTGTAGTGCCGACTATATCAATGTTCTACGGCATCATCGTCAGGATGTATTTTGATCCCAGCGAACATCCATCGCCGCACTTCCACGTCTAATGTGCCGAATATAGTGCACGGGTTGATATTCGCACCTGCGAAATTATTGACGGTAACCTTCCAAGAAAGCAGACCAAGTTGGTTTTGGCGTGTGCAGAACTTCACCAGGAAGATCTCATGGCAGACTGGCAACTCGTCATGAATGGTGAAGAACGGTTTAAGATTCAACCCCTACAATGAGGACAATTCGATGCATCCAGCCGTGATATCTGTCGAGTGCGATGACGATTATGTCTTGTCAGTATCTTTCGACAATGGGGAGAATGGACTGCTGGATATGAAGCCTTATTTGGATTTCGGAGTTTTCAGAAAAATTAAAAATCCGGATATCCCCGTCAGTTGCAGAAAATTTCCGATGGAGAGTCCGTTCAGTCCGATATTTGAGTGGTTTCCGGTCCCACGTGCCCTGTAGCTTAGGTTCACCATCTGTGACGCTAAACAGAGGTGGTTCGGGTTGATTGGACAGATTTCGGAGGAATTTAAGGTGTACTGTTGCGACCTTGTTCCGACGCAATCAACCAGACAAGACCCATGTCGAGACGCACACGCAGAACCCATAGTCCTTCGTTCAAGGCGAAGGTAGCCCTTGCCGCCGTGCGCGGCGACAGCACGCTGGCCGAACTCGCCGAACGCTTCGAGGTACACCCGAACCAGATACAATCGTGGAAGAGACAGCTCACAGAGAGCGCCGAGGAGGCGTTCGTTCGAAGCCGCAACGTTCCCGACGAACGCGACAGGAAGATTGAGGCGCTTCACGCAAAGATCGGGGAGTTGTCGATGGAGAAGGATTTTTTATCGAAGGCGCTCGGACGCGACCGTTAGCCGAGCGCCGCGCCATGATAGCGCCGACGCATCGCTTGCCCGTGGTTCGCCAGTGCAAACTGGTCGAACTGAGCCGTTCGACGGCCTACTACCGTCCCCGGCAAGAGAGCGAAGAGAATCTTGCCGTCATGAAGGAGATCGACAGACTCTATATGGAGCGCCCCACAAGCGGATCGCGCACGATAAAGAGCAAGCTCGAGTCGAGAGGCATTCGCATCGCCAGAAGCCGCGTCGTACGTCACATGCGCCTTATGGGCCTTAGGGCCATCTACCCTAAGCGCCGCACGTCGTCTCCGGGAGAAGGGCACAAGATATATCCTTATCTGCTAAGAAGCATGAAGGTGACAAGGCCCCGCGAGGTCTATGCGGCGGACATTACGTACATCCCTATGGCGAAAGGCTTTCTCTATCTCGTGGCCGTGATCGACTGGTACAGCCGCAAGGTGCTGGCCCACCGGCTCTCGAACACGCTCGACGCCTCTTTCTGCGCCGAAGCGACGGAAGAGGCCATTGTCCGCTACGGAGCGCCGGAGGTGTTCAACACAGACCAGGGAGCGCAGTTTACCTCCGAGGCGTTCACGGGTGCGCTCAAGGCGCACGGCGTGCGTATATCCATGGACGGCAAGGGCCGCTGGCTGGACAACGTGTACGTGGAGCGCCTGTGGCGTAGCCTCAAACAGGAAGAAGTCTACCGGCGCGCCTACGACACGGTGGCCGAGGCCAGGAAGGCAATCGCCGATTACCTGCGCTACTTCAACGAAGAGCGCCCGCACCAGGGACTTGACAACAGAATCCCCAATGACGTATTCTACAAACGAAAACCGCTGCCCAAGGCGGCATAACCCGACGCAGCGCTACACTTAAAAACGCCGGGAAAACTGTCCGGTTTTTTCGGACCATTTCTTATGTACATACATTTTACACAGAAAATATACGTTACACCAGGTGAACGCCAAGTGAAATAGCAAGCGGAAACGCCGTTGCCGCGTACCTGAAAAGGCATGCGTACTCCCTGATCTCCACCCACACCCTCGATCGCCGGGAAGCGCCGTCCGACGCAGGTAGCTAACGCCGCCGCCAGCGTCCGGAGCCGTCGGCGCGGCCGACCGCGGCGTTCGTCAGGTCGAGACCGATGCTGAACGCAGTGTCGCAGGTATCGTCCCGGGATGTGACGTCAAGCAGAAGTTCCTTGCTGAAGACGCCGTCATGCCACCGACGCTCACAGCGAAGCGATGGACCGGAGATGCCGTACGCTCGTGATGATTCCCGGGCGGTCTTTCCCTGTGTAGTTCACTCCCTCGTCCGTGTGGCTGAGCCACTGCTCCGCGTTCCGTATCGCTTCATCGGCCGTCGTTCGGATATGTTCTTCCGTCCAATAACCATCCAGCATGTGCAGCGCCTCCAGAATCATGTCCGCGTTAGGAGATTCTATGGACATCAGCATGTCCGTGAAATACCCGACCGCCTCCGGGGAGGCGTTGTCGTCCTGGAGTAAATGATTCAGCAGTTTGTGCGAAATAAATTGTTTTGCTTCCGATACCATCGTTTCATCCCCGGCAATCGCTTCATCTTCGACAGCTTTTTCGACGATGTCCCGGACGCCCTTGTACAATTCGTCCGCAGAGATCATGCCCTCGGTATATTGTCGTTCCATTCCGTTAAACGGATCGAGCACTGCTTCATGAAGACGATCAAGTCGCGCCATCATTTCCTCGCGCTGCGCTTCTTCGTCTCCTTGTTCTGTTTTTATGGAGAAAGTTAAAATTGGCTCGCCGGCATCGGACGAGGATGGGTCTGATGACCCCGTAGAGCCATTGTTGCAACCCGCAAGAAGCGCCAACGCAACGATCGGCAGGTACACGGTTCGGGCAAAAGGGCTAAGCAAAAATCTTTTCATGAGTTTGTTCATGGCGTTTTCCTCTCTTTTCAAGGAGTGTCTATCTTGCCGGTCTGGATGAGCGCATGGGAGCGCCTTCGGCCTGATGCAGGCCGCGGCTCAAGCGGATATATTATATTATAGACGATTGCATTCCAAGTTTCCATACGCGCCGAAAATCCCATCTATAGAATAATTGCATAATAGACCCTATCTTTATGCAGTTTTTGCATAGGTCGCGTTTTGCAGCCCGGTCGTGGACACTCAACACATCCTTTCTTTCGTAGCCGCCGCTGAAGAAAAGAACTTCAGTCGGGCTGCCAAGCGGGTTTCCCTGACCCAGCCTACGCTGAGTCGTCACATCCAGCGCCTCGAGGAGGAACTGGGCGTGCAGCTGTTCGACCGGAGCGGGCATGCCGTGGAATTGACCGGGGCGGGCGCGGCGTTTTTGCCGGAGGCCCGGCGCACGCTCGATCAGGTGGAGATTGCCAGCCGCGAAACGCTTCGGGCCGCGCACGGCGAGGTGGGCCGTCTCGTGATCGGATTCACGGGGTATGCCATGTACGGGGTGCTGCCCCGCCTTCTGCGTCGGTTCCGGGAACGTCACCCCCGCATTGCGCTCACCCTGCGCGAAATACAGACGCACGACCAACCGGGGGCGCTCCGCCGCCGAACGATTTCCGTAGGGTTTTCCGGCCCCTGCCCCGAGGATTTCGCTTCCGAGGTAGTGGCCCGCGAGGAGGTGCTGCTGGCTTTGCCGGCCCGCCATCCTCTTGCCGGCGCCTCCGAAGTCGCTTTGGCCGATCTGGCCGAAGAATCCTTTGTGATGGTGGCTCGGCCTTCCGAGCCGGAATTGTTCGACGGCCTCATCGATTTGTGCCGGCGCGCGGGATTCGGTCCGCGCATTGCGCAGCGGGCAAACCGCATGGGCGTGGCGCTGGGTATGGTGGAGGCCGGCCTGGGCGTGGCCTTTGCGCCTGTTTCTATGAGAAATCGACCGGGCATGCAGGATGTGCGGTTCGTGCCGCTTGCCGGTCCCGCACCCCATCTCCTGCTCAGGATGGTGTGGTCGGAAGAGAATCCGGATCCTGTGCTTCGCCATTTTGTGGAAACGGTTCGTTCCGCATAGCCATTCGCGCTGTCCCCATCTCTGTAAAGGCCGTATGTCCCGCTCTTCTTCCGGCTATTTGCTGCGCCTTGCTATCATTGCATCGCTCGGCGGGTTTCTGTTCGGCTACGACACGGCGGTTATTTCCGGCACGATCGGGTTCGTGACGGACAAGTTCGGGCTGGGCCCGGTCATGGAGGGATGGTATGTCAGTTCGGCGCTGCTCGGCTGCATTATGGGGGTTTCGGTGGCGGGCTTCCTGAGCGATCGGTTCGGGCGCAAGCTGATCCTGATGCTGGCTGCTGCGCTGTTCCTGCTTTCCGCGATCGGTTGCGCGTATTCCGGCGGGCATTTCATGCTCATTGTGTACCGGCTCGTCGGCGGGGTGGGCGTGGGCGTGGCCTCCATGCTGTCCCCGTTGTATATCTCCGAGATTTCGCCGTCCCGCGTGCGTGGACGCATGGTGTCCATGTACCAGTTGGCCATCACGGTCGGCATCCTGTGTTCGTACTTCGTGAATGCCTGGCTGCTGCACCGGGCGCCCGGCGTGTCCGAAGGCATTTTCGCCGGAGACGAGGTGTGGCGCGGCATGCTCGGCAGCGAATCCATACCCGCGCTGCTTTTCCTGTTGTTGCTCTTTATCGTGCCGGAAAGCCCGCGTTGGCTGGTTGCCCGGAGCCGTCCCGGCGAAGCGCGCAAGATTCTGGCGCAGGTGGCGGATGCGGAAACCGCTGCCGGTCAGGTCGAGGAGATCGAAACGGCGCTGGCTCAGGAGCCGGAATCCTGGAAGCGTATTCTGGGGCATCGCGGCATCCGGTTTTCGATCGTGCTTGGTGTGAGCCTTGGCTTTTTGACCCAGGTGAGCGGCATCAACGCCATCATTTACTATGGCCCGAGGATTCTCGAAGAAGCCGGCTTTACGCTGGGCGATGCGCTGGGCGGACAGGTGGTGATCGGGGTGGTGAATGTGTTGTTCACGCTGGTCGCCATCTGGAAAATAGACGACCTCGGCAGAAGGCCGCTGCTTATCGGGGGCGTATCGGGGCTGGTCGTTTCGCTACTGGTCATCGGGGCGCTCTTCCAGGCTGGTGCGACGGAAGGCCCGTGGCTGTTGATCTTTATTCTGATATACATCGCCTGCTTTGCGGCGTCGTTCGGCCCAGTCATCTGGGTGTTGCTTGCGGAGATGTACCCGACGCGCGTACGGGGGCGGGCCATGTCCGTCGCCACCTTTGCGTTGTGGGGCGGTACGGCGCTCGTGGGGCAGACGGTACCGTGGCTGCTGGAGACGTTGCAGCCGAGCGGTACGTTCTGGCTGTTCGCCGTGCTGTGCGCCCCGGCTATCTGGCTCGGCTGGAAGGTGCTGCCGGAAACGAAGGGCAAGAGCCTGGAAGAAATCGAGGCGTACTGGATGGGGAGGGGGTAAGGGGGATGCTGCGGCTCCCGGTAGCCTATTGGAAATTCAGCCCGATCAGTCGCCGCGCACGGCAGCGAGGGCTACCTTTGCCTTGAACGAAGAACGGCGGATTTTGCGCGTTCGTTTTGAAATAGGGCCGTTGGGTCGATTTGATCGAAACAAAGTCGCGATACCGCACCTTAAATTCCGCCGAAATCTGTCCAATCAACCCGAACCGCCTCTGCCCGCCCCCAACGAAAACCCTACCTCTCCACACCGAAACGCATGGGATCCGCACAAACCTACTACGACAAAACCATCGACCTGCTGAAACGCCTGCGGGATACGCAGATTCCTCACATCGAGCAGGCCGCCGAGTTGTGCGCCGAGCGCATCGCCAAGGGGGGGCTCGTGTTTCTCTTCGGCGCCGGGCACTCCCGGATGATGTGCGAGGAAATGACCCCGAGGCAAGGCTGCTTTGTGGGCTTCGTGGCGCTTGTGGAGCACGCCATTTCGAATCATGCCTCCATTGTGGGGACGAATGGCCTCCGCGGACCGCTTTTTCTCGAGAAATACGAGGGCTATGCCGAGGAAATTCTGAAAGGATTCCATTTCGGTCCGCATGATGTGTTCATCATCATTTCGACGTCCGGGATTCGCCCGCTCATCGTGGAAATGGCGCTGGGGGCGCAGCGCCGCGGCATGCCAGTGATCGGTATCTTGTCCCGGAATCATTGCGAGCAATCGCCGCCGGCCCATTCCTCCGGCAAGAAACTTGTGGATGTCGCCGATGTGGTGCTGGACAATCTGTCTCCTCCGGGAGATTGCGTGCTGGAGTTGGAAGGGATGGAGTGGCGCACGGGCCCCGTATCCACCGTCACGGGCGGTATGCTGATCAACATGCTGCGCGTGGAGGTGGCGGAGCGGCTTCTTGCAAGGGGTATTTGCCCGGAGGTGCTTCCGAGTCACCAGTTCGTTGGCGACACGAGCGCCGAGGAACAACTGGATCGTTTTTACGAGGCCTACCGCAAGAGCCTTGCGCATATGTATACCGGGAATAACTCGGAGCATGCCTGAGGAATACGTCATAGGATTCGATGTCGGGGGGACCCGCATCAAGAGCGGGGCCGTGTCGGCCTACGGCGAACTGACGGAGCCGGGCGTTCGACCTTCGGGATTCTCTTTGCCGCCGGAGGGGATTCTGGGGGCCATGGCGGAAGAGACGGAACGGATTTCGAAAGCCCTCGGGCGCCGGCCTGCGGCGATCGGGCTGGGATTTCCCGGGGCCGTCGATCCGGAATTCGGGAGCGTGCTCCTGCCCGGCAAACTGAAAGTGGAGGGGTTTCCCATTGTGCCGCGTCTTACGGAGGCCACGGGCATTCCGGTCATTGCGGACAACGATGCGCGCCTGTGTATTCTTGCGGAGGCCCGCTACGGGCTGGCGCGCGGCCGCGAGTGGGTCGTCACGATTACGCTGGGAACCGGCGTGGGATCGGGTGTGATGCTCGACGGCAAGGTGCTCCGCGATCCCCATCTTATGTTCGGCACCCAGGCGAGCCACATCATTCAGGATGCGCATAGCGACCGGCGCTGCATTACGCGGGGGATGGGCACCGCCAATATCCTGTGCGCGGCGGCGAGTCTCGCCATGATGGCGCGGGATGGCCTTCAGCGCGGGTTGCCGTCGGTGCTCAACGACCTGTATTTCGAGAATCCTCATGCCGTCGATTTCGCGGCGGTCATTCGGGGGGTGGAACAGGAAGACGCCTTGTGTCTGGATGTCCTGGATCGGTGGACGACGGCCCTCGGATGGTTTCTGGTGAGCGTGGTGCATATGTATGCCCCCGAAATCATTATCCTTGGGGGCGGGGGCGCGAACGCCGCCGAACATTTTCTGGACCGGGTGCAGACGCACATCGACGAGCATGTTTTTCGATATCCGCGGGGAAGTTCGGTGCCTGTCGTACTTTCGGAGTTGGGGAATCATGCGGGGGTCCTCGGTGCTGCGGCCCTTGCCTGGGAACGGGCGGAAGGCGCGGCATCGGGCGAGCAGGGAGACGCAGGGTGAGAAGGTGCAGGGCGAATGGCGGCAAAACGCAGGGGTAGCAGGGGCGCCAGGCGCTCCCCGGCCCAGGTGTGGTGCGGGTGCAACCCGGTAATGGGTGAATGGCCGCTCGGGTGCATGGCGGGATTAGAAAAAGAGGGCAAAATTACAAAGAAACAATGAAGTCACATTTCGTAACATCGTCGTATCTGATAGCCTGTTTGCTCCTGTTCATACCGGGAGACGTTGCCGGGCAGGACAAGGTGGTGCAGCAGCATAGTGCGATGATATCCCGCTCCGCTCCCTTTATGATGTCTCACGATACGCCCTTTATGTCTCAGAACATCTCTCCGATGTCCCTTGACGCCCCCTTGACGTCTCATGACGTTCCCTTGACGTCCCGCGACGCTCCCGTGACATCCCGTAGATATTCCGTGCACTCTCCCGATACCTTGACATCCCGCGATGCTCCCCTGGACCTGCTGATTTCGGGCGGTCATGTCATCGACCCGAAAAACGGCGTGGACGGCGTGCGCGACGTGGGGATCGCCGGCGGGCGGATCGCCGAGGTGGCTGAACATATCGATCCCGCGCGCGCGGAGCGGGTGGTGGATGCCTCGGGTCTTTATGTGGCGCCGGGGTTCATCGACATGCACGCCCATGTATTTCACGGCACCACAGCGGACAACTATCTGGCGAACAGCTACGGCAGTCTGCCGCCGGACGGCTTTGCCTTCCGGTCCGGCGTGACGACGATCGTGGATACGGGCGGGGCGGGCTGGCGCACCATCCGCACGTTCATCGAACAAACGGCAGGGCATGCGGAAACCCGGGTGCTGGCGTTCCTGAATATCGTCGGCCAGGGGATGAAAGGGGAGCCCATCGAGCAGGACCTGTCCGACATGGATCCCAAGCTGACGGCCATGGCTGCCGGGCTGCACCCGGAGGTGGTCGTGGGCGTGAAACTGGCTCATTACCTCGGACGGGACTGGACTCCCGTGGAGCGTGCTGTGGAGGCGGGGCGACAAGCCGGTATGCCCGTGATGATCGATTTTGGGAGAGCCGAGCCCCCGTTGCCGCTGCGCGAACTTTTCCTGGATTACCTTCGCCCCGGCGACATCTTTACTCATGCGTATGCGGCGGTATCGCGCCGCGAAGCCATTGTGGAGGACGGGGTGCTGCGGCCCTTCGTGCTTGAAGCGGCGGAGCGCGGCATTGTGTTCGATGTGGGGCATGGCGGCGGCAGTTTCGTCTATTCCGTGGCCGTTCCTGCGGTGGAAGCGGGCCTCTGGCCGCACACCATCAGCACGGACCTGCATACCGGCAGCATGAATCACGGCATGAAGGACATGGCGAACGTCATGTCCAAATTTCTCAATCTCGGCATGCCGCTCGAAGAAGTGGTCCGCGCCTCGACCTGGTCTCCGGCGCAAGTGATCCAGCGGGAGGAACTGGGGCATCTGGATGTGGGGGCCGAGGCGGATGTGACCGTGTTCCGGGTGCGCGCGGGAGATTTTGGATTCTGGGATATAGAGGGGTATCGGATGGAGGGCGCCCATAAAATCGAGGCCGAACTCACCGTGCGGGCGGGCCGCGTCGTGTGGGATCTGAATGGTATTTCCAAAGAGGCATGGATACAGGAGTGACTTTTTACGTAGGGACGTATTCGGAGCGGGGGAGCAAGGGGATATACGCCGGGCAATTCGATCTGCAAACCGGCGCGATGGAAATCACCGGTCATGCAGGGGGCATGCAGAATCCCTCTTTTTTGACCCTTGACGCCTCCGGGAAGTTTTTATATGCGGTCAGCGAGACGCGCGAGTTCGAGGGCGTGTTCGGCGGCGGGCTGCATGCGTTCGGCATCGACAACGGGTTGTATCCGATCAATGCGGTACCTACGCACGGCACGGATCCGTGCTACGTGGCGCTTACGCCGGACGGACGGTTCGTACTCGTTTCCAATTACAGCAGCGGGAGCCTTGCCGTGTTTGCGGTGCGCGAGGATGGAGGGGTAAGCGAGGCGGTCAGCTTTGTGCAGCACGAGGGGGCTTCCGGGGTGAATCCCGCGCGGCAGGAAGGGCCTCATGCGCATTGCATCGTGCCCGATGCGACAGGCCGCTATGCGGTCGTGGCCGATCTGGGGCAGGATCGGGTATTGGTTTACCGGCTTGGCGAGGACGGCGGGTTGCATTCTGTCGACCAGCCCCCGATCGATCTGGCGCCGGGCGCAGGCCCCCGGCATTTCGTGTTCCATCCGGACGACGCGCGCGCCTTCGTGATCAACGAGTTGGGTTCCACGGTGACGGCTTTCGACTGGGACGCCGCGCAGGGCCGGCTTGCGGAAACGCAGACGATTACCACCTTGCCGGAAAATTTTGTCGAGCGCAACGATTCGGCGGACCTGCATGTGCATCCAAACGGGCGGTTTCTCTACGGGTCGAACCGGGGCCACGACAGCATCGCGGTATTCGAAATCGTTTCGGATGGACTGCGGCCCGTGCAGCACATCCATACCGGCGGGCACTGGCCGCGCAATTTCTGCATCCATGACCGTTTCCTGCTGGTGGCCAACCGGCACACGGACCGTATTGCCGTTTTCGGGATCGACGAGGCCACCGGAAGATTGTCCGCGACCGGCCAGGGGCTCGATATTCCTTCCCCTGTGTGCATTTGTTTTGCCTGAAGGAGTTATGTTTGAGAGGGGCAGGCGTCTATATGGACTTGCCCTGATTTCATCCTGCAAGAGGTCATTGCCTCGGAGGTTATGTTTGAGGGAAACGGGTGTCTGTATGGACCCGTTGTCGTAACCTATATGCATTCGAAATCCCTGAAATCCGTTTGAATCCGTACCCGATCCACCCCAAACCCATTACGTATATTTCCCATGCTCCGTACCTGTTTCGCATTCACCGCCTCGCTACTCCTCCTGACCGGATGCGCCCCACAGGCCGATCCGGAGGTAGCGGATAGTCCGGCAGAAGAAGCCGTTCCTGTGCTGTACAGTTCGCTGGAAACAATCGACATCGAAACGGGGGAGCGCGAGGTCGTGCTCATGCTTCCTGCGCATTTCGAGGCGCCCAACTGGTCGCCCGACGGCACGTATTTCCTTTTCAACTCGGGAGGCAGGATATTCCGGCTTCCGGTAGAAGGGGGCGAGCCTGAACTGGTCGACGCCGGATTCGCGGTGCGATCGAACAACGATCACGGGATATCGCCGGACGGCAAGACGCTTATTATCAGCGACGGTGCGGAAGAGGGGGTGTCTATTATCTACACGCTGCCCATCGAAGGAGGCGAGCCGCATCGCGTGACCGAACACGGCCCGTCTTACTGGCACGGCGTATCGCCGGACGGCCGGACGCTGGCCTACACGGGTCTGCGCAACGACGACTACGATATTTATGCGATTCCCGCAGAAGGCGGCGAGGAGATCAGGCTGACGACGGCTCCGGGGCTGGACGACGGGCCGGATTATTCGCCGGATGGGCGATACATCTACTTCAATTCGGTGCGCACCGGCACCATGCAGATATACCGTATGGACGCAGGAGGCGGCAATGTGGAAGCCCTCACCTCGGATCTCTATAACGACTGGTTTCCACACCCGTCGCCCGACGGGAAATGGATCGCGTTCCTTTCGTACGAGCCGGATGTGGAAGGGCACCCGCCCAACAAGGACGTGATGCTGCGGATTATCCCTGCGGAGGGCGGCGAACCCCGCGTGTTGGCGCACCTGTTCGGAGGCCAGGGTACGATCAATGTGCCGTCCTGGGCGCCCGACAGCAAGCGGTTCGCGTTCGTCAGTTACAGGCTGGAGGGGCTGGAGGAAGAGTAATTAGGACACTCTGATTAAGTCCGCAAAGCTCAGAGGCTGAAAGGAGTGCGCTGGCAAGGAATGACGAAGCAGTGTGGTAGGCCCCACACAATGAGGAATGACACGGCCAGCGCACTCCTCTCTGCCTCCCGAAGGGCGCTTCACGCCGCATTGCCCCGAATCCGCAGCGTTGATGATTTCAACAATGGAATCGTGACATCCTTTACGCACGAAAGTGAAGTGCTGAGCGAAGTGGATTTGATCAGAGTGTCCTAATATATATTCAAGGTCCAGTCGTATTCGGTGAACCGGATGCGGGCCTTGCCGGAGGCGAGAAACGTGCGTTCCGGGCCGGGCGGAAAAAAGCGCACCAGATACCGGGCGATTTCGGCGTCGTTTTGTCCGAAATCCTTTGCATACCAGTCGAACACCTTGGTCAGGTATACGGTGTTATCAGGAATGTCCACGCGGTTTTTTTCCGGGGAATCCAGTAAGAACCGTTTCGACTGATCGTTCAGCTGGTCATTTAGATGCGTGCCGATATACGCTTCCTGGCGCAGAGGCGGGCACGATACGGCTGCGCAGACCAGCGCGAAGTGAATGCGCGGGTCGTCGAATTCTTTCCGGATGATTCCGTGCTCGATGTCGTCGAGCGTGTACGTGACTCCGCCTACTTTCGCCAGCGGCTGGGTCCAGGGCCCCTTTATCGCAATGCCCAGCGTCTTGTTGATGTTGCGGATGCTTTCCCGCTCGTTGTGCAGGTTGATGAGTTCGATGGTCCAGGCGTTATAGGCGTTGAGCCAGAGCGCCAGTTGGCCATTCCGGGATAGCGATGCCGGATCGACTTGGTCCAGCAGGTCGAGATACTCGTCGAAAGATTCCGAGGCGGCAAATGCGTCGTAATCGACCAGGCCTTCGTCGGTCACATGGTTTTGCAGGAGCGTAGTGAAGAGCGAATGGTCGACTCCTTGCGCTTGCGCCGGCTGCGGCGCGGCGTATGCGATGAGGAATGCGAAGAGAGCGAGATATGATCCGGTGTGTTTCATGGCATGTTGGCGGCAATGCCTGTCTTCGGTTTCAGAATGAATTATGGGTGCGGTGCGTCCGGTTTCAGAATCCGAGCGCATTCCCGTCTTTACGCATATCGGCGCCTCCGTGATACACTCCTTGCTCGGCGCCCCAGAGGATGGCCTGGTACCCCCCGAAGTAATCGGTAGGGGCAAGAATGTGCCCCCGCCGGGCCAACTCCTCCCGTACTTCCGGCGCGATGCCGCTTTCGAGCGCCAGGCGTCCGCCGTCCGTCATGGTTCCGCCCGTAGGCTGGAGCGCGCTGGAATGACTGAACCGGGCGGCGTCTCCGGCCTCCTGTACATTCATGCCGAACTCGATCATGTTCAGCAGCACCTGTACTTGTCCCTGCGGCTGGAACGGTCCTCCCATGACCCCGAAGGCCATAACCGGCTGCCCGTCGCGCATCACGAAACCGGGAATAATGGTATGGAAGGGGCGTTTGCCGGGGGCGTACACATTCGGATGATCCGGGTCGAGCGAGAACTGGGAGCCCCGGCTTTGCAGCGCAAAACCGAGGCCGTCCGGGGTCATACCGCTGCCGAACTCGAAGAAGTTGCTCTGGATGAGCGATACCATGTTTCCGTCCGCATCCGCAACGGTCAGATAGACGGTATCCCCGTGTTCGAGATCGCCGGTCGCGATGCGTTGCATCGCCTGCGTCATGTCGATGCGCCCGCGTTGTTCGGCGGCGTATTCTTCCGAAAGCAGGCGTTCGAGCGGGATGTCCACGAAGGCCGGATCGGCGTAATGCCGGGCGCGGTCCGCGAAGGCGAGTTTTTTCGCTTCCACAAGGACATGGAGGTAATCGGCGGTATTATGTCCCAGCGCCGCGAGGTCGAAGCCTTCGAGGATACGGAGCATCTGCAGCACCGCGATCCCCTGTCCGTTCGGGGGCAGTTCATACACCTCCACATCCCGGTAGGGAACGGATACCGGGTCTACCCAGGTGCTCGTGTGCGCCTCGAAATCGGCTTTCCGAAGCGGCGTGTTCGTGCGGCGGGCCCATGCGTCGATGGCGTCCGCAATGGCGCCCTCGTAGAATATGTCGCGTCCCTCTGCGGCAATCCGTTCGTACGTAGCGGCAAGATCGGGATTGCGGAAAATTTTACCTTCGGGCGGCATGTGCCCATCCACGAAATAGGTATTTTCGAAGCTGCTGAGATCGCCGATTTCGTGGATATGATCCTTTAGTCGCTGGTGCGCCTGTGTCCACGAGAAGCCCACGACCTGTGTGATGGGCGATCCCTCGCGGGCGTACCGGATAGCGGGAGCCAGCACATCCTGCATCGGAAGCACGCCGAAACGCTCATGCAACGCGAACCATCCGTCTACAGCGCCCGGCACGGAAACGGCAAGCGGTCCGTGCAGTGGAATCCCGTCGGCCCCGTCCAGGCGCTCCATAAGTTCGTCCAGCGATTGCCCGAGGGGTGCGCGTCCGCTCGCATTCAACCCATGGAGTTGTCCCGATGCTTCGTCCCACACGATCGCGAAAAGGTCTCCGCCGATTCCGCAGTTGTTCGCCTCGACGAAACCCAGTACGGCGTTCGCGGCAATGGCTGCATCCACCGCCGAGCCACCCTGTTTCAGAATATCGATGGCGGTTTGCGTAGCCAACGGGTGGCTGGTCGAGGCCATGCCGTTTTGGCCGACCGCAGGGCTGCGTGTGGCGAAGGCAGCTCCGCTCAGGCGGTCTCCCCGCCCCGTGGGTGGGGCGCTTTGGTCGGAAACAGGTTGGCAAGCCGTTTGCCAGACGAGCGCCGGAAGGAGAAGGAACATGAGCCGGCTGGTTGATCGCATGGTTTCAGCCCTTGTACCGGAACACGATGCGTCCCTTGGAAAGGTCGTACGGAGATATTTCTATGTCTACCCGGTCTCCGGGAATGATGCGGATATAGTGCTTGCGCATCTTACCGGAGAGCAGCCCGAGGATTTCGTGCCCATTGTCGAGCCGGACGCGGAACTGTGCGTTCGGCAGCGCCTCCGTCACGACGCCCTCCTGTTTGATTGCTTCCTGTTTCGCCATGTAAAAGGTATGTTTGCGGAATGCCGGATTGCGAGTAATACGGCATGGTCGTTCGAAAGTGCCTTGTGGGCGAAATTCGTTACAATTCGGGGCATTTCGGATGCGGATTCGGGGTGCGTGAGGAACAGTATGTTCCCGAAAAATTTTAATATAAAATGAGCGTGCGGAAAATTACCCACAGCCCTGGTCGTCCCCCGTTCGCTAACGGAAACACGGAGGCGCAAAATGTATAACGCACGCATGCGGTATACCGTAAACGTATCACGACTTTTCTCTTGTGCGCTCCCGGTGTTTCGCTCCACCGGAATTTTTGCGAAAGCGGTATGGGGGAATGTTCTTTCCGGGCGTTCTGCCCGATTCGCAGGGTGCGCCCTTGCCGTTTTCATGTTTCTGTTCTTCGTTTCTACAGCAGAAGCTTCTTCGGCTCGATTTTTCCAGCAGCAGGCCGGGGACGGCAAGGCCGCGTCGGTTAGCGTGGAAGACGCGCACGACGGGGTTTCCCAAACGGCGCGCATCACAGGGCGCGTGCCCTGTGTGGATGGAGAAGCCGCCGGATATCCCTGCAAGGATCTCGATTTACTGGCTTTTGTACCCCGAGAGGAGATGGAGGGATTTCCATGCCCTTCTTCGCAGGACTGCTTCAATGACATCTGGGGCTGGACCGATCCGGTTACGGGGGTAGAGTATGCGCTCCTCGGTCGGGTCGACGGCGTCGCGTTTTTTGATCTCCGCGATCCCCAAAATCCCTCGTTTGTCGGAATGTTACCGATGACGCCCGGAAGCCAGGCCAGTCGGTGGCGGGACATAAAGGTCGTGAACGATCATGCCGTCATTGTAGCCGATTATGCCTTGTCGCACGGCATGCAGGTGTTTGATCTTTCGAAACTTCGGAATGTAACCGATGCTCCGGCGACCTTCGACCCCACCGCCCTGTATGACGCCTTCGGATCGGCGCATAATGTGGTGGTCAACGATATGTCGGATCATGTATATATCGTGGGTATAACGGGCCGTCAGGTGACGCCGGATGGATTTTCCTGCGGTGCGGGGTCGCATATCGTGGACATGAGCGATCCGGCGCAGCCCACGTTCGCGGGGTGTTACCATTCTTCCGTGAGAGGTCGCACAGCCAGTCATTACACGCACGATGCGCAATGCGTTCGATACAGCGGGCCGGATACGAGATACGCCGGGAAAGATATTTGCTTCAGTTCCGACGAGACGGCCGGATCCATTACGGATGTGACGGATCCGGCTTCGCCGGAAGAACTCGGTGTGTTCGAATACCCGAATTTCGCCTACACGCACCAGGGGTGGCTGACGGGGGATCAACGCTATCTTTTCGTAAACGACGAACTGGACGAGCGCGATAGTGGAGGTATTTCTTCAACCCGAACCCTGATCTTCGATGTGCAGCAGCTGGACGATCCCGTTTTTGCGGGCGCCTGGCATGGGCCGACTACCGCTATAGATCATAACCTGTATATCCGCGGGGACAAATTGTACGAAGCGAACTATACGGCCGGATTGCGTGTCATGGATATTTCCTACGACGGCGAGTTGTCGCCCGACGCCATCCGCGAAGTGGCGTACTTCGATGTCGTTCCTCAATCGAACAGACCAGGATTTACAGGTTCCTGGAGCAGTTATCCCTGGTTCGAGAGCGGAATCATTGCGGTATCCAGCATGCGGGACGGGTTGTTTGTTCTTGCGCCGTCCTTGTCGGTAGACGTAAGCGCAGAGGGCGAGGAATTGCCTGCTGAAGTGGCGCTTCTTGGCAATTATCCGAATCCGTTCAATCCGGAAACGACAATAAGCTATATGCTGCCAGAGGGCAGTAAGGTGCGCCTTGCAGTGTACGATTTGCTCGGGCAGGAGGTGACGGTGCTCGTCGATGGTTCCCGGCCCGCGGGTCATCACACGGTGCGGTTCGATGGGGGCGATTTACCGAGCGGTTCGTACGTGTACCGTTTGCAGGTCGGGGAGGAGGTCGTGGCCCGCACGATGACGCTGGTCAAATAGGGGATACTTCTATGGCGGTCGGCTGTTTTTTGCGGGTATCCGCCCAGGCAATGTTTTTTATGATGCGGGCGTTTTCTTTATCGTCCCTGTGCTTGCATCGTGTATGTTGGCGGAGTATTCTCTGAAGCGGATCGAACACGATTACGCCTGATGCGGCAGTTCTCGATCATGTTCGCCGTCTGTATCCCATCCACCGATTCTCGACCGGAATGCGCTTTGCCCGAAGACAACGTTTCGCTGCCTTTTATCTTACACTCTGTACGCTGGCGGTCGTGTGGGCGGCCTGCGGCGGTTCCGAACAAGCGGCTCCGCCGCCCAACATCGTCGTCATTCTTGCGGACGATATGGGCTATGGCGATCCAGGCGCCTGGAATCCGGATTCGAAAATACCGACGCCCCACATCGATCGCCTGGCGGCGGAGGGCATGCGTTTCACGGACGCCCATTCGCCGTCTGCCGTGTGCACGCCCACGCGCTACGGGCTGCTTACCGGACGGTACGCCTGGCGGACGCGCCTTACGCAAGGTGTGCTGGCAGGCTATTCTCCGAACCTGATCGATACGACCCGCCTTACGCTTCCCGGAATGTTGCGACAAGCCGGTTATGCGACGGCGGGCATCGGTAAATGGCATCTGGGGCTGGGAGACGCCGAACGGACCGACTATGCCCGGCCGCTGCGTCCGGGACCGGTTTCGCTGGGGTTCGATTATTACTTCGGCATTCCGTCCTCGCTCGACTTCGAACCGTATGTATGGTTCGAGAACGACCGGGTCGAACAGCTTCCTACGGATTCCATAGAGGCTTCCCGGCCCTGTTGCAAGGAAGATTTTTACCGGGGAGGCGCCATCGCGCCGGATTTCCGGCATGTGGACGTGCTGCCCCGAACGGTCGAGAAGTCCGTGGAATACGTGATGCAAGCGGGCGCCAAGCCGTTCTTCCTGTATGTTCCCTTCTCCGCCCCTCATACGCCCTGGTTGCCGATCGAGCCGTTCCAGGGGAGCAGCGGCGCCGGGACGTACGGCGATTTCGCGGTGCAAGTGGATGCCGGTGTCGGGGATATCCTCAACGCACTGGACGAAGCGGGCGTCGCGGAAAATACGCTGGTCGTGTTCACCAGCGACAATGGCGCCCACTGGCTTCCGTACGAAATCGAAATGTTCGACCACCGGGCAAACCTGAACTGGCGTGGGATGAAGGCGGACATTCACGAAGGCGGGCACCGCGTACCCTTTGTCGCCCGCTGGCCGGGCAGGATCGAGGAAGGCTCGGTGAGCCATGAACTGATCTCACTCGTCGATCTGATGGCGACATTCGCGTCCGTTACCGGGCAGACGCTGCCCGACGATGCGGGCGAAGACAGCTACGACCTGACGCCTGTGCTATTCGGCGAATCCCTGGAAGGCCCCATCCGCGAGGCTGCCGTGCACCACTCGTCCAACGGCACATTCGCCATCCGACAGGGCTCCTGGAAGTTGATCGAAGGGCTTGGATCGGGCGGTTTCACGCCTCCTCGATCCATAAAGCCGGGTCCGGGGGATCCAACAGGGCAGTTGTACCATATCGAGGACGATCCGGGCGAGACGAACAACCTGTATGCAGAGCACCCGGAAGTCGTCGAAAGGCTATCCGCCTTGCTGAACCGGTACCGGGAACAGGGATACAGCCGCCCGATGACCGGGGCATCCGTTCAAAACAGATATTGATGATATAGGATACTCTGATCAAAACCACTGCGCTCAGCACGTCATGTCCGCAACGTACGGTCACATTCCAGCGTTGAAATCAGCGGGAAATACTGCGGATTCGGGGCATTGCGGACGTGACGCGCCCTTCGGGAGGCTGCGAGAAGCACGCTGGCCGCGTCATTCCTCATTATGTGGGACCTGCCACACTGCTTCGTCATTTCTTGCCAGCGCACCCCTCTCAGCCTCTGAGCTTTGCGGACTTAATCAGAGTATCCTATTAATGAAAACATACGAAACCATGGATATCCGGAATGTAACACCGGCTCATCACGGAAGCACTGGAGAAACCACACGGATCGAATCCATGGGATCGATACGACGCTTCCGTGCTGTGCTTGTCTTGTTTGTAGCGCTGCTCTTCTGTGCGCCGGCCGCGACACAGGCTTTTGCTCAATCTTTTGCCCCGGCCAGTCCGGAGGAGGCAGGCGTTTCTTCCGAACGGCTCGCACGCATCGATGCGGCCCTCGAACAGTACGTCGAGGAAGAACGGCTGCCGGGCGCCGCGCTCGTGATAGGCCGGCGCGGGCATGTGGTCTATTCCAGGGCGTTCGGCTACCGGGACCGCGAGGCAGAGGAGCCGCTGGACATCACGGATCTTTTCCGCATCGCTTCGCAGACCAAGGCGGTCATTTCCGCGGGCGTGATGATTTTGCAGGAGCAGGGACGTCTGCTGATCGATCAGAACCTGAGCGATTTTATTCCCGAATTCGATAGCACCACGGTGGCCGTGGAGAACGAGGAAGGGGGTTACGAGATCGTTCCTGCCGATCGCAGCATCACGGTGCGCGATTTGCTTACCCACACCGCCGGCATCGGGTATGGGTGGGGCCCCGCCGCCGAACAATGGGTGGAGGCCGGTATACAGGGCTGGTATTTTGCGGACCGCGACGAACCGATTGCCGCAACGGTCGAGCGCATGGGAAATTTACCCATGGCCGCTCAACCGGGCGAGGAATTCGTGTACGGCTACGCCACGGATATTCTGGGCGTGGTGATCGAGCGAGCTTCCGGGATGCCGCTGGACGAATTTCTGCGGGTCGAGATTTTCGAGCCGCTGGGCATGATGGACACGCATTTCTACGTGCCTCCGGAAAAAGCGGACCGACTCACCGTGGTGTACTCGGTGACGGAAATGAACGGGATGGTTCGCGCGCCCGATCCGGGTCACATGGTCGGACAGGGCATGTATCTCGAGGGACCGCGCAAGAGTTTCTCCGGGGGTGCGGGTCTCGTTTCCACGCCGGGAGATTACGCCCGCTTTCTCGAGGCGCTTCGGCGCGGGGGCATACTTGACGGCGCGCGCATCCTGTCGCCCAAGACGGTGGAGTTGATGACCGTCGATCATGCCCACGATGCATGGCAGGGAGACGGCGGCGGGTTTGGCCTGGGCTTCGGCGTTACCGAGGAACTTGGCTGGAGCGGATTGCCGGGTTCTCCGGGAGCGTATACCTGGGGGGGAGCCTATCACTCCACGTACTGGGTCGATCCGGAGGAAGAACTGGTCGTTTCGTACATGACGCAGGTTATTCCTGCGCAGGGCCTTGACGATCACCAGCGTCTCCGGGCGCTTGTCTATCAGGCGCTGGTGGACTGAACCTGACGTAAAGGATGCTGCGGGCAGTACGATGCGGTCCCTGAGGAGGTACGGATTTGTCGGCGCATGCCGGGAAGGCTTGACAGCACACGAAAAATTTGTACCTTCAAAAGGAATTCACAGGCGCGGCGGCAGGCCGGGGTATTGCAGGTACGGTAGCCCCCATAGCCTCCATAGCCACAGGAAGGTGTATTCATCCCGTTCAACTACTCACGAAGACGCAACACACTGATGGAAGGATCGAAAAAAGGTTTTTCACGCAGAAAATTTATCGGGGGCATGGCGGCTGCGTCGGCTCTCTCTGTAGTTCCTCGTCATGTACTGGGCGGTGCGGGTTTTGTAGCCCCCAGCGACAAGATCAATATCGCGCAGATCGGCGCCGGCACGCAGGCGTTTCGCCAGTTGAACGGTAGTACGATGCAGCGCGACGACGTCCGGATCACGAGTGTGACCGATCCCAACCGCGATACGCAGGATTATGTGGATTGGGGCCGGTTCGGGACGCGGCGCAGTATCCGCCGGTTGCTGCAGGACGATTCCTGGGGCGAGGGCGATACGGGGACGCGCGGAGGACGCGACTATGCCAAGCGCGTTATCGACACGTACTATGCCGAGTCCGGCGAGTCCGATGGGGTACGCACGTACGAGGATTACCGGGAGATGCTGGCTGCCGAAGACGACGCGGACGCCGTGGTCATTATTGTGCCGGATCACCTCCATGCGCATATTTCCATTGCGGCCATGAAGGCGGGCAAGGCGGTCATCATGCACAAGCCGGTCGGGCTTTCGCCGCATGAAGTGCGTCGTGTTCTTGAGACGGAAAAGGAAACCGGCGCCGTGACGCACCTGCTGGCCTACAGCGCGCCGGAAAACCACGGGCGCCTGAAAGCGTGGCTGGAAATTGGCGCCATAGGGCATGTCCGTGAAGTGCACAACTGGACGAACCGGCCCGTGTGGCCCCAGGCGTGGCCTGATTATCCTCAGGAGCAGGCGGCGATTCCCGACGGGCTCAACTGGGATATGTGGCAAGGGCCCGTCCCGCACCAGGCTTATCACCCGCTGCTGACGCACACGCTGTACCGGGGCTGGTACAACTACGGGGCAGGGTGTCTCGGTGACATGGGCAATTACAGCTTGTGGCAGCCGCATCGTTTCCTGAAGCTCGGGGCGCCGGACATGGTGGAAGCGTACACGAGCAAGAGCGTTATCCTGGGCGACGACCTGGTATGCCAGACGCGCCATTATTCGCCGGTCGCTTTTCCGAGCGCCAGCCAGATTCATTTCCGGCATCCCCGCACGGAAGATCGCCCCGAGGTGGATGTCTACTGGTATAGCGGTTCCATGAAACCGCAGACGCCGGAGGAATTGTTGATGGAAGATGGACAACTCCCGGGTGAGGGCATGCTGTTCGTTGGTAATGGTGGCAAAATCCTTTGCGGCTTCCGGGGACAGAATCCGCGATTGCTTCCGGAGGCCCGGATGGCGTCCATGAATATCGAGGAAGAGGAAGTCCGCGAAAGCGATCAGGACGACGAGTGGACGGAGGCCGTGCGCACGAAAGGGCACTCGCGCGGGTCGTTCAGCGAGGCAGCCAGCCTTGCAGAGACGACGGCGCTGGGCATCTCCGCCGTACAAAATCCGGCAACGCGCCTGCTCTGGGATTCGAAGAACATGACGTTTACGAACGCCGATGTTTCCCCGCGTCGTACGTACCGAGAAGGCTGGGAGTTGTAGCCGGAATGATCATTCCAAGGGCGCCGCACACGGTTTTTATCAGGTATTTGTCCTGGGAATGTACACCGTGTGCGGCATGTCTCCTTGCCGTTAGGCCAGGAACACGTAGCGCACGAGAAAAAGGGCCGCGAGCACGTGCACCAACCAGGAAACCTCGCCTGAGCGCCCCCGCAATATCTTGAGCGCGGAAAAGGCGATCAGGCCCATGGCCAGTCCATCCGCAATACTGAACGTGAGCGGCATGCCCGCCATGATCAGGATAGCGGGGACCGCCGTGTCGATGTTATCCCACTCGATCTCTCGCGCCAGCCCGACCGTGGTTGCGCCAATGATGATCAGCGCCGCCGCAACGACCGCTGCCGGAATGGAGGCTGCAAAGAATGCGGCCGGCAGGGCTACGAGAAACAATACGCCGGTGACGACGGCGGTCAACCCGGATCGCCCGCCGGCGGCGATCCCGGCGGCGCTTTCGATATAGGTGGTTACCGTGGATGTGCCGGTCAGCGCGCCTCCTATCGTGGCCGCCCCGTCTACCCCCAGCATACGTCCGAGGCGGGGTACCTCTCCTTTGGCGTTTTCGAGTCCTGCTTTTTTGACCAGCCCGATCACGGTGCCGAGGGAATCGAAGAAATCCACGAAAAGCATGGCGAAAACGATATCCAGCAGCCCGATGGACAAGGCGCCCTGCAGGTCGAGCGCAAAGAACGCATCCAGTGCGCCTCCTTCCTGGGCCCCTGCTCCTCCAAGCATGCCAAGCGGGATGGCTGCCAGGGTTGCTACCACGATACCGATGAGGATGCCGGCCCGTATCCCCCGCGACAGCAGCGTCGCAATCAGAAACAGTGTTCCGATCGCCAGCAGGGCCTGCGGCGAGGTCAGGTCTCCGCGCGTCACGAGCGTGGCCGGATGCGCCTGGATCAGACCGGCGTTATTCAGGCCGATCATCATCAGAAAAAGTCCGATGCCCGCTCCGATGGCGGGAAGCAGTTCGCGGGGCATCATGCGCACGATGGCTTGCCGTACGCCCACAAGGGTAAGCAGCACGAAGACCGCCCCCGAAAGCAATACGACGCCGAGCGCCTCCTGCCAGCCGAGGCCCATGCCCTGCACGACCGTGTAGGTAAAGAACGCGTTCAAGCCCATGCCGGGCGCCACTGCCAGCGGCAGGCGGGCCCACAATCCCATGGCGATCGTACCGATCCCGCTTATCAGGCAGGTCGCGAACGCCGCGGCCGCCGGAGGAATACCCGCATCGGCGAGAATGGCGGGGTTCACGGCGATGATGTAGCTCATCGCCAGGAAGGTCGTGGCGCCGGCGAGGACCTCTGTCCGCACCGACGTGCCGAGGGCAGGCAGATCGAAGTATCGTTCGAGGCGGTTCAACAGGGAAGACATGGTATTGCGCAATGTGGGGATACCGGGCGTGCAAGGCCGTTCCGGACCGTCTGTGGGTTTCGGGCAGGAGACAACATTGAAATTAGCCCAATCTCCGCAAACAAATTTAAGGATACTCTGATCAAAACCTCTTCGCTCAGCGCTTCTCGCAGCCTCTGAACTTCGCGGACTTAATCAGAGTATCCTTGAGAGAACGTATTTTTCCATACGTTACGCAAGCAATCACTGAATCTCCACCGTACCCATGCGCTACACTGTTTCTTTTTTCCTGATCCTGTTTTTTACCGCTGTATCGGCCCAGGCGCAATCGGCCGAACCCTTGCGCGTCATCGCTTTCGGAGCGCATCCCGACGATGCCGAACTGAAAGCCGGCGGCGTGGCGTATCTCTGGGCGCAGGAGGGCGTCGCCGTGAAGTTTATTTCCATGACCAACGGCGACATCGGCCATTTCGAACAATCAGGCGGCCCGCTTGCGCAACGGCGCGAAGCCGAGGTATCCGTCTGCGCGGATATTTTCGGGATCACGACGGAAGTCTACGACATCCACGACGGGGAACTCATGCCGACGCTGGAGAACCGCAGGAAGGTCGTGCGATCCATTCGCGAATGGGATGCGGATATTGTGATGGCGCACCGGCGGTACGATTATCATCCGGATCATCGCTATACCGGCGAGCTTGTGGAAGATGCCGCCGTCACCGTGGTCGCGCCGTTTTTCGAGGCCCTGACGCCCGGCGTGGACCGTAATCCCGTTTTCCTGTATCTTTATGACGGCTTCCAGAAGCCCTATCCGTTCCAGCCGGACCTGGTGGTAGGCGTCGACGAGGCGGCGGAGGCGAAGTGGGATTGCATCCGCGCCATGCCTTCCCAGTTTTCCGACGCCGATTCCTGGCAGGGGCGGTATCTGCCGAACGTCCCGGAGGATCCGGAGGAGCGCACGGAATACATTCTCGACTATATGAAAACCCGTAGCGCCGCCGTTGCCGACAAATACCGCGACCGGCTCATCGAATTGTACGGCGAGGAGAAGGGGCGTGCGATCGTCTACGCCGAAGCGTTCGAGATTTCTGAGTACGGACGTCGTCCCAGCGAGGAAGAACTCCGGGCGCTGTTTCCCACCTTCGAAGAGTAGATCGCGCTCTGCTCGCTGTGCCTGCAAGAAGTGTGCTTTGCTTACCCCTGGTGCAGCGTGTCCGGTCGAACGTCGATTCTACCTGATCGTTTCGTGGGGTAGGCGGAGAATAGGCCTTTTACCTGGAAAGTCACTCGGTTGCGTTTTCCGGATTCTCCAAGGCGTTTTCCTGTGTAGGCGGCATGCGCTCGAGGGTGTGATTCGGGAGGGCGTCGCCGGTTTCCCGGTCGGAGTTGTCCGGAGTGCGTTCCGCCGGGGCTGTGTCGCCCGTTGCTTCCAACCATGTTTCCAGAACCCCGCGCAGGCGCTCAAGAGCTTCGGCGTGCGCAGGGTCCTTCGACACGTCGTGCAGTTCCTGCGGATCGTCTGCGACGAGATACAATTCTTCTTCCGGGCGAGGCGTGTCGAACACAATGTGTTGTTGCGGAGTCAGGGCTCCTTCATCCCGGAGCGCCCGCATTTTCCGGAACGTGTCTCCCCGAATGACGTCCGCAGGCGGGCTGTTGGGAATATCCGTGTAGAAGTTCCGGATGTACTTGTAGCGGCTGTCGCGGACGGCGCGCGCACGGTCGTCGAAGTTGTGCCAGTTTCTCTCGGCAAAGATGTGATCGCGTACCACGGCGGACGGGTCGTTGAGGATGGGCACGATGCTTTCCCCTTCGAACGAGGAGGGAGTTTCTATGCTGGCAAGGTCCAGAAGCGTCGGGGCGAGGTCCACGGCGCTCACCAGGCTCGACGTCGTGGAACCGGCCTCCACCCCGGCCGGAAAACGCACGATCCACGGGGTGCGAACGCCGCTGTCGTATACCGTGGTCTTGGCGCGGGGAAACGGAGCTCCGTTGTCGCTTATGAACAGCACGAACGTGTTTTCCGCGACTTGCTGCCGGTCCAGTTCATCCAGTACGCTGCCGACATAGTGATCCAGCCGGGCAATCTCGTCATAGTACAATGCGAGGTCTTTTCGTACCTCCGGCGTGTCGGGCAGATAGGCAGGGACGACCACATCCTCAAGAGTATGCGGGGTATCGAGGATGCCCTCCTGGTAGGGGCGATGGGGATCGAACGAGGAAAGCCATGCAATAAAGGGCTGGCCTTCGGGCCGCTGCTTCAGGACGTCCACCCATGCTCCGGCGCCGCTGGCGTATCCTCCGCCCGGCATGAGTTCGTTTTCGTTCGCTTCGTCCGTGGTGCGTTCGCCGCCCCCCTGGATAACCAGATCGAACCGTGCTACGGCAGCATCGCCCAGATGCCATTTTCCTGCCGATGCGGCCCAGTATCCGGCCTCTCGAAGCAGTTCTACGAAAGTGGTCTGATCTTCAGGCAAGGGCCAGTGCAATTGTTCGGCGCCGGTCTGATGCGGATATTTCCCGGTCAGGATGGAAGCCCGGCTGGGGCTGCATGAACTGGTGGTGACGAACGCATGGTCGAAACGCATGCCGTGGTCGGCCAGTCGCCGGAGATTCGGCGTCCGGATAGAAGGATGGCCGTATGGCGTCGCGTCTTCCCATCCCATATCGTCTGCTACGAGAATGACGAAGTTGGGCGGGTCGACGGAGGCAGGTGCTTCGCCGCAGGCGACAACGCCTATGCCTGTTGCAAGAAACAGGACGCCGGGAAGAAAATTACGGGGCATGTATCGGGATGAAAAAAAATTAAGAGGCAGACCTGTTTGTGTCTCGCGTATGCCGTACTTTCGTCTAGCCGCTTGCAAGGGTACGGTACAGGGTACTGGAGTATGTCGGGCGGTACGACTCTCACAAGATACTGCATCACTCGTTTACGATTCGAATCCGTGCGATTTGGAAAAACGTTGTGCCTGATCGTGGCATTATGCCTGTCGGCGTGTACTTCCGGGTCCGACGTAGTCGTCATTAAAATGGGGCACGGCCTCGATGCTTCGCATTCCGTGCATCAGGCCATGCTGTACCTCGGCGAACGCCTTGTCGCAAAGTCCGATTCGACGATGCGGGTGGACGTATATCCCAGCCAGCAACTTGGCACCGAGCGCGAATTGCTGGAGCTTCTGCAGATCGGCAGCGTGGGCATGACCAAGGTGTCGTCGGCGGTGCTGGAAGGATTCGTTCCGGAGTACCAGGTGCTGGGGTTGCCATATCTCTTCCGGGACGAACGACATCGTTTCGATGTGTTCTGGGGCAGTGAAGTCGGGCAGGATATTCTTGCCAGCGGACAGGAGTTCGGGTTGCGTGGCTTGACCTACTACGATGCCGGCACGCGCAGTTTCTACACGAAGACGCGGCCGGTGCAGACGCCTGCCGATTTGCAAGGACTCAAGATTCGGGTACAGCAAAGCCCGGTCGCCGTGCGTATGGTGCAGGCGCTGGGCGGTTCGCCTACGCCGATCGCATGGGGCGAACTGTATACGGCCCTTCAGCAGGGGGTGGTGGACGGTGCGGAGAACAATCCGCCTTCGTTTTACTTGTCAGGGCATTATGAAGTGTGTAAGTACTACACGCTGGATGCGCACACCGCGGTGCCCGATGTGGTGCTTGTCAGCATGACGCTCTGGAACGATCTGACGGAGCAGCAACGGGGGTGGCTCCAGGAAGCCGCGTTCGAATCGGCGGGGCGCCAGCGCGAGCTGTGGGCCGAATCCGTGAACGAGTCGCTGGCGGCGGTGCGTGAGGCGGGCGTTGAAATCATCGAGCCCGATATTGAGCCATTTGCGGAGGAAGTTGCGTCGATGTACGAAGAGTATAGGGACGACCCGGTCATCCATACACTGATTGAACGCATCCGGGAGGTCAGGTAGTGGATACGCTGCGCCGCATCGTGGACAAAAGTCTTGCGTGGTTTCTGGTTGCGCTGATGGCGCTTGCCATCGTCAATGTGCTGTGGCAGGTATTTACGCGCTGGGTGCTCAACGATCCCAGCGCATGGACGGAAGAATTGGCGCGCTATCTCCTGATCTGGATCGGACTGATCGGTGCGGGATACGCCGCAGGCAAGAAATTGCACCTTGCTATCGACCTGCTGCCGAGCGTGTTGCACGGACGCAGGCGCCGTGTCCTCGAGTTTCTCATCGACGCCATCGTGTTGTTGTTCGCCGTGTTTGTGATGATGATTGGCGGAGTTCGGCTCATGAGCCTGACCTTGCTCATGGATCAGACTTCTGCCGCGCTGGGCATCCGGCTGGGCTATGTGTATCTGGCTATCCCGCTGAGCGGCGCGGTGATTGCGTTTTATGCTGTGGTTTCGATCATGGACCGCGTACGCGACGGGATGTCTTCCGAAGCGGGTGAGGCAGGCGCCTCCGACACGGGGCATTCTCCGACCGAATACACCATCGACTGAAGCATGGAACTCGCAGGTGTATTCATACTCGTGGTTGTGTTCCTGGCATTGCTCCTGGTTGGTGTGCCTGTAGCGTTCAGTATCGGGGTGGCTACTGTGTGTACGCTGCTTCTGAGCATCCATCCCGGTCCAGCCCTGACGACGGCTGCCCAGCGTATGGCCACAGGACTCGACAGTTTTGCGCTGCTCGCTATTCCTTTCTTTATTCTTGCAGGGCAGATCATGAATCGGGGAGGAATCGCCCGCCGGTTGATCGATTTCGCCAAGAGCCTAGTGGGCATGATGCCCGGGGCGCTCGCCCATGTGAATATCGTGGCGTCCATGTTTTTCGGGGCTATTTCCGGCTCGGCGGTGGCGGCGGCGTCCGCCGTGGGTGGCGTCATGGCGCCGCGCATGGAAGAAGAAGGGTACGATAAGGGCTACGGCGCCGCTGTGAACATTACCGCAGCGACCACAGGACTGGTCATCCCGCCCAGCAACATTCTCATCGTGTATTCGCTGGCGAGTGGCGGGGCGTCCATCGCCGCGCTCTTTCTTGCAGGGTATCTTCCTGGTATTCTCGTGGGCCTTGCACTCATGGCGGTGGCCGGGACCATCGCCTGGCGCAGGAAGTACGCACGTTCGGACCGGGTGCGCGCAGGCCTCGCGGTCCGAAAATTTCTCGATGCGCTTCCGAGTCTCTTTCTTCTGTTCGTCGTGATCGGCGGCATTGTGGCGGGCGTCTTCACAGCGACCGAAGCGTCCGCTGTGGCCGTGGTCTACGCGCTTTTGCTGGCCATGCTGTACCGTGAGGTGTCTCTGAAGGATTTACCGTCCATTTTGCTTCAGTCCGCCTCGACGACGGCTATCGTGATGCTGCTGGTAGGCACGTCGATGGGATTATCCTGGGCGATGTCTTACGAGAACATTCCGCAGAACGTGGCATCGACCCTCGTCGCGCTCAGCGACAGCCCGATCGTGATCCTCCTGATCATAAATATCGTGTTGCTTTGCGTGGGCACATTCATGGACATCACGCCGGCCGTGCTCATCTTCACGCCCATTTTTCTCCCCATCGTGACGGCTCTCGGGATGGACCCCGTTCATTTTGGCATCGTCATTGTCCTGAACCTCTGCGTGGGCATATGCACGCCACCCGTGGGCACGGTGCTGTTCGTGGGCTGCGGTGTGGCGGGCGTGCCTATTACGCGGGCGATCCGGCCGCTCATGCCGCTCTACATTGCCATGATCGTGTCGCTTATGATCGTTACGTACGTGCCGGGGCTTAGTTTGTGGCTTCCCCGGGTCTTCGGATTCTGAGTCGGGATTTTTTCATGTTTGCTTGTCTGTTATGACGCCGCTTGCTCTGCACCCGGATCGGTATTTCGACCCGAGTACGCGAAAGATTGCGCGGGATTTGTACGAAGGCGTCTGCGAGCTGCCGCTGGTGTGCCCGCACGGGCATGTCGATCCGGCTCTGCTTGCGCAAAACGAACGGCTTCCCGAGCCGTCCACCCTTATCGTCCGGCCCGATCATTATGTGCTGAGGATGCTCTATTCGCAGGGCGTCCCCCTGGAGGCGTTGGGTATACCCGTTGTGGACGGCGGGGAGGCGGGCAGAGCGATCGGGGGCGATCCTCCGGTCGAAACCGATCCGCGTGCTATCTGGCAACGCTTCGCCGAAAAATATCATCTGTTCCAGGGGACGCCCACCCGGTCCTGGCTCGACTACGAGTTTTATGAGACGCTCGGGATTCGAACGAAACTGGACGACCACTCGGCAATGCGGATTTATGACGAAATCGAGGAAAAGCTGGCTACTCCGGAGTTTCTTCCGAGGGCGCTGTTCGATCGGTTCCGTATCGAGGTGCTTACGACCACAGATGGAGCCGCGGATTCCCTGAAGCATCACGAGGCAATCCGGAATGCCGACTGGAATGGCCGGGTCGTACCGTGTTTTCGGCCCGACGCACTCTTCAATATCGCTTCCCCCGATTGGCCGGCGGCCCTGAGAGAACTGGAGCGTGCAGTGGGGGAGGAAATCGGCGGCTACCGGGCATTCGTTGCTGCGCTGGAAAATCGCCGCGCATTTTTCAAGACGCTGGGCGCCGTTTCCACGGATCATGCGGTGCTGGAGCCGTATACGCACCGGCTTTCGGAGCGAGAAGCGTCCGCACTCTTCGAAGTAGCGCTGAGAGGTCTTGCGAGTGCAGAGGATCGGCAGCGGTTCGAGGCGCATATGCTGATGGAGATGGCGCGCATGAGCGTCGAAGACGGGATGACAATGCAGATTCATGCGGGATCCTTCCGAAATCACAACGAGGCGCTCATGAGGCGGTGCGGCCCGGACATGGGAGGCGATATACCCGTACGGACCGAGTTTACCCGGAACCTGTGCGAATTGCTGAATGCATTTGGCTGCGACCGGCGATTCCGGCTTATTTTGTTCACCCTCGACGAAGCGACGTATTCCAGAGAGTTGGCGCCGCTGGCTGGGCATTATCCCGCGCTGCGCCTCGGTCCCGCATGGTGGTTTTTCGACAGCATCGACGGGATGCGTCGATACAGGCGCCTGATCACCGAAACGGCAGGCATCTACAACACCGCGGGGTTCAACGACGATACGCGGGCGTTTCTGTCCATTGCCGCTCGGCACGACCTGGCGCGCCGTGTGGATTGCGATTATGTAGCGCATCTGGTGGCGGAGCACCGAATCGACCTTGCCGACGGTCGCGAAATGGTCCGGGCCATGGCCGTCGATCTGGCGCGGGATGCATATGGACTATAATGGACTTAATCAGAGTATCCTATAAGGAGTCTGCCCGGATGCATGCACTCCGAACAGAGGCAACAGAGCCGTTGCGTTCCGTGAAACCAATGAGTTACCGATCGAAGACCGAAACATTGCTTCTCGCTTGCCCTGACGTAATCGTCGCATGAGGCGCCTGCCGTTGCCGGGCGCATGCCGTTTTGCGGTCTGGCCCGAACCGGGCGTTTTTCCGGAAAGGAAGGCCCGCACATCTCCGAGGCGCTTTTGCGCCTTGTGTATGACTATAAAGGAAGGTAAATTTCACGCTTCCGCACATGGATTCACCGGCAACCCATAACCAATCCTTCATCATCATGCCACGTACTGTTTTTACCCTGGAAGCCGCAACTCGAAACGCCACCCTGCCACATAGCCTTCCGGTTTTTGCGGCTCTGCTGGTTCTTGCTTTGGCTTTTTCCGCTTGCTCCGGCGCGGACGCAGATTCCGCCTCCGACATATCCCCGGACGACTGGCGTCCGCTTTTCGATGGAGAAACCCTTGATGGATGGATCGGGCTTGGCCGCGATGCGATTCCCGAAGGCCATTGGCAGGTGGAGGACGGGACCATCCGGAAGGTGGCTTCAGGGAACGTTCCGGTTGCCGAGGACGGCCAGCCGCTTGTGGGCGGCGACATTATGACGACGGAGACGTTTGGGGATTTCGAATTCGCCTTCGAATGGAAGGTGGCGGAAGGGGCGAATAGCGGGGTCAAGTATAATGTCTCCGAGGAATTGTCCACCTCTCTCCCCCCGAGGTATGCAGCCCTCGGATTCGAATACCAGGTGCTGGACGACGATCGGCATCCCGACGGCGCCTTGCCTTCCCACCGGGCCGGAGCGCTGTACGACATGATCCCGGCAGGGGACGCCAAGGCGCTGAAACCGGTCGGGGAGTGGAACGAGAGCCGCATCGTGTTCCGGGGGATGCACGGGGAGCACTGGCTGAATGGCGCTATGGTTGTAGAGTACGACATGGATAGCCCGCGCTTCGATTCGCTTCTTGCCGCCAGCAAGTATGCGGATGTCGAGGGGTTTGCCGACCGCCGCGTCGGACATATTGTGCTGCAGGATCACAGCGACGACGTATGGTTCCGCAATCTCCGGATTCGGGAACCGGAGGAGTAGGCGCCTTCCGCATCCCGGGCGGCGCGGTTTCTCGATATCCGGGTTTGCTCTGCACAGGATATCTTCCGGCATGCGGGCAAGCAGCCTTTTGTTCTGTGCCTGTCCCTTGATAGACGTAGTGCGGTGGCGTATTCTTTATCCGCACTCCGTCCGATATCTACGCGCAAGCTCTGAGTAAACCACATGGAAACACAAAAACGCGACGCCTGGAGCTCGAATTTTGGCCTCGTTCTGGCTGCTACCGGCAGCGCTATCGGACTGGGCAACCTGTGGAAATTCCCTTTCATCACCTGGGAGAACAACGGCGGCGCTTTTGTCCTCGTGTACCTTCTGTGCATTCTGGCGGTAGGGTTGCCCATTATGATGGCCGAATTGCTCATAGGCCGTCGGAGTCAGAAAAGCATCGTAGGGGCGCTCAGGGATGTGGCTGGACCGGCCTGGAAGTTTGTGGGCGGCTGGGGGGTGTTATGCGGGTTCATTCTGTTGAGTTATTACACGGTTATCGCCGGTTGGTCTTTTTTCTATTTCTGGAAATCCCTCGGGTGGACATTCGGCGGCTTTCCTGCGGATCTTTCGACCGGGGATCTCTTTGGCGCGCAGGTTGGCGACGCATGGCTCCAGTTCATGCTTTCGCTTGTGTTCAGCATTGCCACGGTCGGTGTAGTGTATTTCGGGGTGCAGAAGGGGATCGAGCGGGTGGCGAAGGTTCTTCTGCCTGTACTTTTCGGCATTCTCGTGCTGCTTCTCGTCAGTGCGCTTGGCATGAGCGGTTCAGGCGAGGCCCTGAAATTTATTTTCGAACCCCGATTCGGTGAACTCGAGTGGAGCGGCGTGCTCGAAGCGCTCGGCCATTCGTTCTTTACCCTTTCGCTGGGTATGGGCACCATGATTACGTACGGCTCCTATATTTCGCGCAAACAATCCATTGTAAAGTCTGCAGGAGCCATTGTTGCCTTCGACACGCTGATTGCACTGGTTGCCACGATCATAATGTTCTCGGTGATTTTCTCGGTGGCCGGATTGAGTGAGGAGGTAGGCAAGTCCACGGTCGGTATGCTTTTCATCTCGCTCCCCGAATTGTTTTATACCGTAATGCCTTTTGGAACAGTGCTGGGGCCGCTGTTCTATGTGCTGGTGGCGCTGGCGGCGCTGACCTCCACCATTTCGCTGCTAGAGGTGGAAACCAGTTTTCTGATCGACGAGCGCGGCATGAAACGCCAGAAGGCTGTGATCGTGTCGGGCGCCGCCATTTTCGTGTTCACGATTTTTGCGGCCCTGTCGTTCGGTTCCACGCCGGTGCTTTCGACGATGGTAGCTTTCGGGAAGACAGGCTGGTTCAGCATTGCCGACCACTTCGTCTCGAACTGGATGCTGCCTACCGGCGGGTTGGCGGTAGCGATTGCAGCAGGCTGGTTGATGACACGCAAAGCTACGGAAGACGAACTGGTGGATGGCAATCAGCCTGACTGGTTCCGTTACGGGGCGTGGCGATTTTTCATCCGCTACGTGGCTCCGGTGGCGGTGCTGGCGATCATCCTGGCCGTAATCCTGGGAAGAGACTTCAGTTAGCCACAGAGCGATACGCCGGGATTGTCCCATAGGGCCTGCCGCACTGCTTCGTCATTCCTTGCCGGCGCACCCCTCTCAGCTTCTGAGATTTGCGGACCGGTTTCTGCTTTATCCGCACACCACCTCCAGAAAAAGACCCAGAAACCGTTCGGCGGCCACCTCCATGGCTACCTGCATGGTGGGGGCGTCCGATGCGTCGCCTGCCGGCTCTGCGGTCATCATGCCCCTGTCAGGTCCTTTTTTGTCTACCACATCGCAAACCATTCTTTGCGTACGGATCAGGCTCGGATCCATGGCCGCGCCCACGGCAAGCGGATCGTGCAGGGGGCATGCATCGCGCCCGCGCTTCTGCATGGCGTAATCAAAGTACGGGCCGGTGGCGTCGAAGAGAAACCTCCGAAGTGTGCCTTCCTCCATGGATGCCAGGCGCTCATGAAAGCGAGCCCGGGAAAGGAGCGTTTTTTCCGTCACATTCAGCCCGACCGCCGTGACAGGCAGGCCGGACCGGATCACGGCACGGGCCGCATAGGGATCGGAGTAGAAGTTGAATTCGGCTTTTGGCGTCACATTGCCCCGCCCGTCCCCGGAGCCGCCCATCACAACGATTTCCCGGATGTTCGCCAGCGCCGCAGGGTCCTGCTCGAGGGCCATGGCTACATTCGTAAGCGGCCCGAGCGCAATCAGGGTGAGTTCTCCCGGGTGACGCCGGGCAAAATCCAGCATGGCGTCCACGGCATGGGCGCTCTCGATTTGTAAATGTTGCACAGGCCAGGCTTCCGACACGCCCCCGGCGCCATCGTCTCCATGCACATGCTCGGCCCGTGTTACGGAAGGGCTGAGCGGCTTGGCGCATCCCCTGAAAACAGGTGGCGGGTTGATGTCTACAGCTTCGAGGATGCGCAGGGCGTTCGCCGTGCAGGCGTCGACGGAAACATTACCGGCTACGACCGTGATCGCTCGCACGTCCACTGCCGGTGAACGCAGCGCCAGCACGAGTGCAAGCAGATCGTCCAGACCGGGATCGGTGTCTATGAGGATGGGTTTGGGAGCAGACATTACGCGAAAGCGGGATTCGTTACGGCCCAATGCGATCTTCAGGTTCCGGATACGGCTGATTGCAAGGTTGATCTGCGGCCGAAATCATACGGTACGATAGGTCAAACCGTAGCCCTCACGATTCGATCCGTCATCTACCCTGTCCGTCTTTCCTAAAGGATGCCCTGATCGAAGTGGACTTGATCAGGGCATCCTAAAGTGGTTGAATGGAGCAAATAAAGATCGTACATTCTACAGTCTACGTTGTATCCCGCCCAAACCAGTGTTGCGAACTGACTGAACGGTGCCATGAAAAGAACAAAAACAGCCGTCCTTCTTGCCTGCATCATGGGTGCTTTCCTGTGGATGGCCCCCGGATGCTCCAGCGACCCGAACGTTGAGGGCGCCAAACTGGACCTGCGCAATAAGGACTACGACCGGGCGCTTGAGAACGTTGCCGAAGCGCTTGCGCGTAACCCCGATAATGCGGAAGCCCATGAATTGAAAGGCCAGATTCTGCAGGCACAGTCCGCGGAAACCCCTGATGCTGCAGAGTACATGGGAATGATCCATGAAATGCTCGCTGCGTACGATGCAGCGATGGCAGCCGATCCCGGTCTGGACAATTCGGTCTCGCGTGCCCGGACCATGGCGTATGTCGATGTGTTCCGAAAAGGTATCCAGGCATTCAACCGGGCTTCGGAGAACCCCGACGAATTCTCGGTGGCGTCGGGTTATTTCGAACTTGCCTCCGAGATCATGCCCGATTCGTCCGCTCCCTATGTCAACCGGGCGTTTGCCTTACTGAACGCTGGCATGGAGGATGAGGCCATTGCCCCCCTCGAAATAGCGATCGACAAGGGTGATACGCAGAAAAACACCTTCCTTTTTCTCGGGGATATCTACAGCCGCCAGGGTAATGCAGACAAGGCAATGGAAGTTTTTGGCCAGGCGGCGGAGTTATATCCCGAGGATGCTGACATTCAGTCCCAGCTTCTGAACCTGTATGTACAGACAGGTCAGGCCGAACAGGCGATGGCGGAATATCGGGCGGCTGTGGATCAGGACCCCAACAATGAGATGCTCTTGTACAATTACGGCTCTCTGTTGCTTGAAGCGGAAGAGTTCGACGAGGCGATTCACTACCTCGGTCGTGCTGTAGAGGTCAGTCCCGACTATGCTAACGCGCATTATAACCTCGGAGCAGCCTACATCAACAAGGCGGTCCAGCTGGCTGAGCAGATCAGCGGGATGGACGATGCCCTGAGGGAGGAACGGGACAATCTTGAGGATGATGAAATTTCCGCACGCGAGAGCGAAATGGATGTGCTGGCGGAGGAACGGGGCGATCTGTTCGGTGCGGCGATTCCGTATCTCGAGATAGCGAAAGGCCTTGTGGACGCCGATGGCGCCGATCCGACGGGCGTTTGTCAGGCTCTCTACACCACCTATGTGCAAACGAACCAGATGGATCTGGTGGAAACAGTTACCGAGTGTGCGGGATACGGCGACTGACCTTCCCGCATCTTTTTCCGAACCAAACGGAGCCCGGACCTGAATCTCAGGTTCGGGTTCTTTCTTTTTGCAAAATTGCCATGGCGAACAATACCCGACAATCCCAGGGATTCGGCACATTAGCCGTTCATGCGGGGCAGAAGCCGGACCCCGTCACGGGCGCGATCATGACCCCCGTGTACCAGACCTCGACATTCGTGCAGGAGGCCCCCGCAGAGCACCGGGGATACGAATATGCGCGTGTCTCCAATCCGACGCGTACGGCGCTGGAAGGAAACCTTGCTGCGTTGGAAGGTGCGGCGCACGGCATTTGCTTTGCTTCGGGCATGGCCGCCCTCGATGCTATGCTGAAGCGACTGCGGCCCGGCGATCATGTACTGGGTATGGCTGATATCTATGCCGGCACGATTCGTCTCTTTCGGGAAGTGTTCGAGCCCTACGGCCTTGTCTTCAGTTTTGTGGATATGACCGACCTGCAGGCCGTGGAGGCTGCTGTACGGCCGGAAACGAAACTGGTATGGATCGAGACACCCACGAATCCGTTGTTGCGGGTGGTGGATATTGCGGCCGTATCCGAAATAGCTCATGCTTCGGGGGTCGACGTGGCCGTGGACAATACGTTTGCATCGCCGTTTCTTCAGCAGC
This sequence comes from Rhodothermales bacterium, assembly GCA_951812345.1. Lineage (GTDB taxonomy): Bacteria > Bacteroidota > Rhodothermia > Rhodothermales > VXPQ01 > VXPQ01. The sequence continues at coordinate 2,284,165 of OX638295.1, read as the reverse complement.
CGCTGGCTCTCGGGGCAGATCTGTCCCTGCATTCCACGACCAAATACCTTGGGGGCCACTCCGATGTGATTGGCGGCGCTGTGCTGACGAACGACGACGCGTGGGCCGAAAGTCTCCGGTTTCAGGTGATGGCCTCGGGTGCAGCCCCTGCCCCCCTGGATTGCTTTCTGGTGCTGCGCAGCACGAAGACGCTGCATCTGCGTATGGAGCGGCATTGCCGGAATGCCCGTGCGATAGCAACCTTTCTCCGGGAGCACCCGAAAGTGGGGCGCGTGCATTATCCGGGTTTGCCTGACGACCACGGCTACGGGACGGCCCGCAAACAGATGCGGGATTTCGGGGGGATGCTGTCGTTTTCGCTGGCGAGTGATCGTAAGGAAGAGGCTGTTCGCATGATGGCGGAACTACGCATCGTTTCGTTGGCGGAAAGCCTCGGGGGGGTGGAAAGCCTCATTGAACACCCGGCCACGATGACGCATGCCTCCCTTTCCCAGGAAGAGCGGGCGGCGTTTGGGATCACCGATTCCCTGATGCGGCTCTCGGTGGGTGTGGAGGAAGAGACGGATCTGATCGCCGATCTGGATGCTGCGCTTGCCGCCGCATAGAAACGCCTGTACGTTTGTCTCAAAGTATCCTTCAAGCGCTGATCGAAGCGGTTTTGATCAGAGTATTCTTTAATAATCCAGCAGGCCTCTTGCGGCGATGTAAATGTCCTCGTCCTGGGGCAAGACCGCTTTTTCGAGGGGGCCTGAAAAAGGAACGTAGGTAAATGCGCTGCCCAGACGTCGCACCGGCGCGTCCAGCAAGGCAAATGCTTCGTCCGCGATCCTTGCGGCGATTTCCGCGCCGAAGCCCATGAACTCATGGTCTTCGTAGGCGATCAGTACACGGTTCGTTTTGTTGACCGAGGCGAGGATCGTCTCCATGTCCAGCGGAAGCATGGTCCGGATGTCGATGATCTCTGCGGAGACATTGTCTTCCCGCTCCAGCCGGTTGGCGGCGTGCGTGGATTTGTGGACGATCATTCCCCAGGTAACGATGGTCAGATCGCTGCCTTCGCGCGCTACGCGCGCCTTGCCGAAAGGAAGGTAGCCGTTTTCGTCCGCTACGGGAGTGCGCGCGGCGGCCAGGCGGTATAGCGCCTTGTGTTCGAGGAACAGAATGGGGTCCTGACTCCGGATGGCCGTTTTCAAAAGGCCCTTTGCGTCGGAAGCGATAGAAGGCATAGCTACCTGGAGGCCGGGGAAGTGCGCAAACATGGCCTCGATGTTCTGGGAGTGGTATAAGCCTCCGTGGATATACCCGCCGGACGGCACGCGGATGACCATGGGGCAACTCCACTTGTTGTTCGACCGGTACCGAAGCGAGGACACCTGACTGCGGATATGTTGCATGGCCGGCCAGATGTAATCGGCGAATTGTATTTCCACCACCGGCGTGTAGCCGGAAGCAGCCAGGCCCATTGCGGTGCCCACCACGGATGCTTCGGCCAGCGGCGAGTTGAAACAGCGATCGGCCCCGAACAAATCGGTCAGATCCCGGGTTGCCTTGAACACGCCGCCCTTTTCCCCGGCTACGTCTTCGCCGTAGACGATTACGTGCTCGTCGCGCGCCATTTCTTCTTTCAGGGCAGCGTTGACGGCGTCCACCATGACCATCGGCTCGCCGGTTGGCTCCGAGGCCTCGTAATCGATGCCGAGGTCTCCTTCGAACAAGACATGGCGGGTCGCGCTTTCCGGCGTTGGGTCGCTTTGCTCCAGCGCCCACGCGGCTGCTTCGTCTAGTTCCTTGCGAATCTCCTGCTCCATTTCCTCGACCGCATGTACGTCCAGAACGCCTTCCTCGATGAGGGTCATTTCCATTAAGAGGAGCGGATCGACTTCCTGGGCTTCCGACAATTCTTCGGAAGAGCGGTATTTGGCATGGTTATCGGAGGAGGAGTGGGGGAAAAGGCGAACCACATCGGCCACGAGGCATACCGGTCCCTGGCCGCTCCGGATGTGTTCGATGGCTCGCCTCGACGCTGCCGCCATTTTGAAAAAATCCGTTCCGTCAACCCGGATACGTTTCAGCCCCTCGTATCCCGCAGCCAGTTTGTACGGGGTGCCTCCGGCGATCTGGTCCTGCACCGGCACCGAAATAGCGAATTTGTTGTCCTGAACAAAAAAGAGCACAGGCGCCTTGATGCGGGAGGCCCAGTTCAGCGCCTCGTGAAAAGCGCCTTGGGACGTAGCCCCTTCTCCGGCGGATACATACACGAAAGCGTCTTCCCCCCGGCGCTGCACGGCCATAGCGAAGCCAAGCGCGGGAAGGAACTGCGAGCCCACGGAAGATGACGCCGCCACAATGTTGAGTTCTCGCGCGCCGTAATGCTGGGACATTTGTCGTCCCCCGGAACTCGGGTCGTTGGCCTTGGCAAGATGAGCGAGCAAGGTGTCTCGTGCAGTCATGCCGACGGAAAGAGAAATGCACAGGTCCCGGTAGTACATGCAGAACCAATCGTGCCCGGGCTGTACATACATGCCGATGGCCGCTTGGGCGGCTTCATGGCCGGCACATCCTGCGTGAAAGAAACCCTTGCCCTGCTTGAGCAGGGTCAGCATCTTTTCATCGAGGCGCCTGGCCAGTAGCATCGTACGGTATGCTTCACGGAGTTGCTTTCCGTCGAAATCGCCAGCGGTCAGCTTGTCCACATTCAGATCCTCGGCATAGGCTATACCTGGTATAGTCGCTTCGGAGGTGTGTCCATTGCCATGACCAGGGTCGGGGTGAAGAAGCGCTTCCCGATCCTGGGCTGTCTTTTTCCGATGTTTATCCTTCATTGTCGCCATAAGAACGTATTAGGACAGGATACTCTGAGTAAGTCCGCGAAGCGCTGAGCGAAGCGGTTTTGGTCAGAGTATCCGGCACATCAATTGTGAAAATACGAAGAAGAGGTCAGGATTTCCAGAAAGCGGGGTTAGGGTATCCCTATGCAGGATTGGCAAGCGGTAACTCGAACCAGAAGCGGGAGCCTCGACCGAACGTGCTCTCCACGTAGACAGGTTCGTTGTGCGCGCGCAGTATCTGATGAACGATGCTGAGTCCCAGGCCCGAACCGCCGCTTTGGCGCGCCCGGTCCGGATCGACGCGGTAAAACCGCTCGAACACCCTGTCGAGATGGTGTTCCTCGATACCGCGACCCGTGTCGATGACCTCGATGCGTACCTTATCGAGCCGCCTTTGGCAACGGCACCGAACAGTCCCTTCGTCGGTGTAGGAAATGGCATTCTCGACCAGATTGGTTATAACCTGCCGGATACGATTCGGGTCGGCATACACATATTCGGGAGGATTTTCCAGTTCGAGATGCAGTCCCTTTTCTTTTACTTTCGACTCCAGGGTGTCGCCGATTTCGCGGAGCATTTCGGACAATTCGAAGGGGGCCGGATTGATGAGGTCTTCCCGGTATTCGAGCCGGGCAATCTCGATAAGATCGCTGAAAAGCGTTTGGAGCCGATGCAGATTCGCAAGTCCCTTTTCGGCGTAGCGCCGGCGTTTTTCGGGGGTCAGCGAATCGCTGCCAAGCGCTTCGAGGTATCCGCTTACGGCAAACGTCGGGTTGCGCACTTCATGGCCCACGTTGCCGATGAATTCGTTTTGCAGTTGCGTCAGACTCTGCAGTTCATTGATTTGCCTCTGGAAACCGGCGGACATGCGGTTCAGGCTCACGGCAAGGACGCGAAATTCGGCAGCGCGAGAATCCACCTCGATGTTTTCGCCCGGATTGCCTTCCGCAATGCGCCTGGCCGAGTTGTTGAGGGCCTGAAGAGGGGTTGTGATTTTGTTGGTGGCGACCCAGCTTCCCGCCAGTGCAAGGAGCAGGATGAGGCTTAGGCTCACGATAAGCGTTGTGTGTATATTGTGGACCATGGATACCAGCGGCGATTCCGGTTGCCCCACGGATACGATCAGGCCGGTAGGTTCGTGGAAAAGCAGGGTATACAGTACGATCCGGCCGTCGGGGTCGGGGCGCTCGACGAAACGGACCGGATCGGCCTGGGAAGGGCTTTCTTCCGGAAGAAAATGGACTTGTGTTGAGACATCGGTATGGCGCAGGGCTGTCTGGGCCGGTACGATATCGATGCGAAGATCCGTCAAGGCGCCGATCTCCGAAATCATTGCGCGTTGTTCGTCCGCGGAATCGGCGTCCTCGATACGGTCGGCGATCCGTTCAGCATGACGGAGCAGTGTACTGCGAGCCAATTCCTGTGTCTGGCCATGCATCGCGAAAGCAGCATAGATTCCTACGGCCACGACAGGCGGGCCTACGAACAGGGTAAACGTGAGAATCATCCACGTTTGCGTCGAGGCTCGCCTGGGAATGACGAAATCAGTGAGTCGCTTCAGCAAGCCCATGGACCTGGAAACCTTGTTGATGAAACCGGACCTGAATCCGGTAAACCTCATTGCTGTCGCGCCCTGCGGTCCCGGCGCGATACCGAAACGCTGCCCCGCCGATTATCCGACTTCTTCCGCTTCTTGCGAGAAGCGGTAACCGACGCCCCGCACCGTCTGAATATGCCGGGCGAAGTCGCCGAGTTTCTCACGCAGGTTCTTGATGTGTGCATCCACCGTACGCTCCGTAACCATCATAGCGTCCTCCCAGATTGTTTCGAGTAATTGTTTGCGGCTGAATGCCTTGAGAGGATGGCGAACAAGGTAGAGCAACAGGCTGAACTCGGTTTCAGTGAGACCGATGTCCTCGTTTTTGATCGTGGCGCGGTGCTCGTCCTCGTAGATCTTGAGACTGTTGATCTCGATAAATTTTCGTTCCCGGATGCCTGACAACCGGAGCGCCGCCTGGACATGTGCCAGAATCACTGCCGACGAGACCGGTTTCATGAGATAATTATCTCCGCCGGCCATGAGTCCCCTGATCTGATCCTTTTCCTCCGTTTTGGCCGTCAGGAAAATAATCGGAATCGTTTCTGTAGCAATCCGTGAACGCAGTTGTTTGCACACCTCGATGCCGTCGAGTTTCGGCAGCATGATGTCAAGCAGTATGACATTCGTGTCGGGCGTTGCCTTGGCAAGGGCTTCTTCGCCGTCGTAGGCTTTATGTACCTTGTATTTCGCCTCTTCCAGGAAATGGGAGACCATTTCCACCACGTCTTCCTCGTCATCCACGACGAGGATGGTGATATCCGAAGGATCTGCAGGTGTGTTCATGCCGGTTGATTAGCCCCAAATAGCCCAAGTAGCTTTGAAATACCACATTTTTAAAATATACGTCAAATTCGGCAATGAAACGCACATACGGCGCCGGGAGATGCCTCAGTGGATGTATATTCGCGGCACATGGGCCGGGACGCCGGCCAGTATTTCATGCGAAATGGTTTCGGCCCATGTTGCCAGGTCTCTGGCGTCAGGTCCGGTTTTTCCATGTTTTTCCTCCGCTCCGAAGAGCATCACGTCGTCCCCCACGGCGATGTTGTGCTCCAGTCCCGTATCGACCATGAACATATTCATGCATACGGTTCCCACTACCGGGTATCTTTCCCCCCGAATGCTCACGAAGGCCCGGTTGCTGAGAATTCTCGGATAACCATCCGCATATCCTGCTCCGACAGTGGCGATGGATGTGGTGCGATCTGCTGTCCACGTACGTCCATAGGATATGTTTGTACCGGCTGTGACTTTTTTCAGGTGAGTAACCTTCGAATAGAGCGTCATCGCCGGGCGCAGTCCGTAATCCTCCGCGAATCCGGCGTATCCGTAAAACCCGATTCCTGCGCGCGCTATGGACCGATCCCAGGAAGTCGCTTCGGGGAATCTGAGGATGCTGCCCGTAGCTGTCGCGTGTATGGTTTCTGCAGCATCTCCAACCTTCGCGACGATGTGATCGAAACGTTCCAATTGCTCGTGTGCAAACCCGGCGTCACTGTAGGCTGTGGCGAGGTGAGTCCACAGGCCGGCGATTTTCACGTGCGGGGCCCGATCGAGACGGGTTACGATCTGTTCGGCTTGCCCGGGGGCTATGCCGATACGCCCCATGCCCGTATCCACCTTGACATGTACGCGAAACGTATTGGTGGCACATTCGAGCACGGCGTCGGCGATCTCAGGAAAGGAGACCGTGACCTCGAGTTCATGTTCGGGTAAGACATGCAGGTGCTTGACAGGCGGTGCGGTAAGGACCAGAATACGCTCCTCGATGCCACCTTCGCGCAACAGCAGACCCTCAGCGGTTGTGGCCACGCCAAACCAGCGTACGCCATGCTGCGCCAGCGTCCGGGCGGTGCGCAGGATGCCATGGCCATATGCATCTGATTTCACGATGGCCATCAGCGGGGCTTTCCCGGCGTATTTGCGAAGAATGTCTGTGTTGTGCTGTAGCCGATCCAGGTGGATGTGGGTTCTTGTGTGTGAATACAATACGTCTGTCTCGCGGCGCCCGGTAGCGGAAGATTTCTCTTGAGTGAGAGGCCGGAGCAAGGTCGGTACGGGGTAGTGGTTTCGGATTCGTTGCGACGCGCAATATATCGCAATCTCACACCGGGTACATAATCGGAGTCGCTTTTTGGCGTTCGCATGGATAATTTACGGACTGCGGCGTCACGGGGTCATTTTTGCATTATACAACGGGGCGTTCTACGAACTCGCACGATCCATCCGGATATCAACATCATGTACAGATACATTTCGATATGCTTGTTTGCGGCGCTGATCCCGGCAGCTGCGATGGCGCAGGAGGCAGAAACGCCCATGCTTACGCTGGAAGACATTCACGCTTCCGGAATGTTTGTTTCCGCATCGTTTCAAGGAGGAAAGTGGGCTGGGGAAGGACCGGTCGTGACCTTTGTCGAAGAGGATGGGGAGATGGCGCATCTTATCCGGTACGACCTTGAAACGGAGCAACGCGAACCCATCGTGGATGGTGAGACATTGTATGCCCCGGATGTGGAACGCACGGTCGGGATCGACGAGTATGCATACAGCCCTGACGGGTTCGCCATGCTGATATATACCGATTCGGAACGGGTGTGGCGATACAATACGAAGGGCTATTATTACCTCTACGATCTGGCGACGCAAGACCTGACGCCCATTGCCCGCCGCGAAGACGGGTTTCAGATGTTCGCCAAGTTCAGTCCTGACGGACGCCGCGTGGCGTTTGTGCGAAACCGGGATTTGTTTGTCGTCGATCTGGCCGATATGTCGGAACGCAGGCTTACCGACGATGGGTCTCCCGGCAGGATAATCAACGGCACGTCCGATTGGGTGTACGAGGAGGAATTCGGATTACGGGACGGATGGGCATGGTCACCTGACGGAGCCCGGATTGCCTATGTGCAACTCGACGAATCGAACACGCGGGAGTTCGCTATGGCGGATCTGCGCGCGCAGTATCCGGAAATCGAACGTTTTCGGTATCCGAAAGCCGGCGAAGCCAACAGCGAAATACGCGTCGGCGTGGTGGATGTGGGGTCGGGGGAGCGTCGGTTCTTTGATACGGGAACGTGGCAGACCGGCGAAGACGACCCGGAGTATATCCCGAGCCTCGGCTGGACTCCCGAGGTGGATGGTATGTCGTATGTATGGTTTTTCCGTCTCAACCGGGAGCAGAATCGGGTGGATGTGCTCTATGGCTCTCCGGAGGACATGTCTACCCGCCTCGTGCTTCGTGAGGAAAACGATACGTGGATTGATGTAGAAACAAGTTTTGGCGATCTGGCCGGGGGAACGATTACGTACCTCGACAACGATCAACATTTCGTGTGGATGAGCGAACGGGATGGGTACCGCCACCTGTATCTCTACGAGAACGATGGCGCCTTCGTCCGGCAGTTGACGCAAGGTAGCTGGAATGTTACAAATTTTCACGGCATTGCCCTTGATCGGGACGCCATCTTTTTTACGGCCACGGCGGCTTCGCCGCTGGAGCGCCATCTGTATCGGGTTTCGTTTCGGGACTCGGATGCAGCGCCGGTCCGGATTACGGAGCGTGCGGGCAGCCACAATATTGATATGTCGTCGGACCTGCGGTACTACATCGACCGGTTCACAAATGTGCAAACGCCCCTTGCCGCAACGCTTCACAAGGCCGATGGTATCCTTGTCAAGGTGCTTGAGGACAATGCGGCCTTGCGGGAGCGGCTCGCTGCGTACAATCTGCCGGAGCCTGAGTTTATCGAGGCGCCCGGGGACGACGGGACCATGCTGAACGCCTGGATGCTCAAACCAACGGATTTCGATGCATCGCAGCAGTATCCGCTTTTGTTGTATGTATACGGGGGCCCCGGGTCGCAGACTGTACAAAATGCATGGGGCGGCAGCCGGTATCTCTGGCATGCGTATCTTGTCGAGGAACACGACATGGTTATTGCCAGCGTGGACAACCGCGGTACAGGAGGACGCAGCAAGGACTTCAAGAGTGTGACGTATGAAAAACTGGGAGTCCTTGAAGCCGAGGATCAGATCGCTTCGGCGAAGCATTTTAGTATGCTACCGTATATCGATGCCGAACGTACGGGCATATGGGGATGGAGTTATGGTGGTTTTATGACCCTCATGTCCATGATGTATGGAGACGGACCGGACACGTTTGAGCTGGGCGTTTCCGTGGCCCCGGTGACCAGCTGGCGGCAGTACGATACGATCTACACGGAGCGGTATATGTCCACTCCACAACGCAACGAGGAAGGGTATCGGAACAGTGCGCCCGTAACATGGGCAGATCGGTTGAGAGACAATCAGGACCTGCTGATTATACACGGCGATCTCGACGACAACGTGCATTTTCAGAACACAGTCCAGATGGCGGATGCGCTGCAGCAAGCCGGCAAACAGTTCGACCTTATGATGTATCCTGGCCGGAATCACGGGATTTACGGAGGAATGACACGCCTGCATCTGTACACGCTTATCACTGGCTACATCGCAGACAACCTGTAACACTTGCCGCATGACGACACCCGATCTTCTTCTCAAGGGAGGCACTGTTCTTGATCCGACGACCGGGTCACAGGAAGCTGCCGATGTGTTGGTCAGGGATGGCCGGATCGCATCCATAGGGGCGGACCTTTCCACGCAAGATGTCCCCGTCTACGATTGTTCCGGCAAGATCGTCTCTCCGGGCTGGATGGATATGCATGTCCATTTCCGGGAACCTGGCTATGAGCACAAGGAGACGATCGTTACCGGATGCCGTGCAGCGGCGGCGGGCGGGTTTACCGCCGTGGCCTGTATGCCCAACACCTCTCCTCCCATCCACACGCGCGATGTAGTGGAGTTCATCATTGAGCGTGCCGCGGGAACACCGGTGGATGTACATCCCATTGCGTGTGTGTCGAAAGACCGCAAAGGGGAGACGCTGACCGAAATGGGCGATCTGGTCGATGGCGGAGCGGTTGCTTTCAGCGATGACGGGTCGCCGGTGCAGCATACCGGGTTGATGCGGCGCGCACTCGAGTACAGCGCCTCGTTCGGGAAGCCGGTCATCAACCATATGGAAGATCTTACGCTCAATGCGGACGGGCACATGCATGAGGGGGAGGTTGCGACCCGACTTGGGGTTCCCGGCATTCCGTCCCTTGCAGAAGAGGTGATGATTGCCCGTGACATCCTGCTGGCCGAGTTCACGGGCGGCCATGTACATGTGGCGCATATTTCCACGGCACAGGCCGTCGATCTGGTGCGTCAGGCAAAAGAGCGCGGTGTTCGGGTTACCGCGGAGGTTTGTACGCACCACGTTGCCCTGACCGATGAAGCTGTCGAATCGACCGGTTTCAGTACAGAAGTGAAAATGCACCCCCCCTTACGCACGGCAGCGGATGTGGAGGCGCTCAAGGAAGGGCTTCGGGACGGTGTGATCGATGTGATCTGTACGGACCATGCTCCACATGCCCCCTTTGAAAAAGAGGTGGAATTTCTTGCGGCCCCGTTTGGTATTCTCGGCCTCGAAACGGCCTGGGGCCTGATCGGCCGAGAACTCATTGCGCCGGGCGTGCTGACGGTTGCCGAAGCCGTACAGAAAATTACAGTGGCTCCCCGCCGTATTCTTGGTCTGCCCCTGCCTGTCGTTTCCGAAGGAGAAGAGGCCAATCTTACCGTGTTCGACGCTACGACGCGCTGGACATTCGAGGCGCGGCATATCCGGTCAAAGAGCCGCAACACGCCTTTTACGGGCACCGAGATGGTGGGGCGCCCTTGGGCCATCTACCATAGAAAGCAGTTCGTGCCGACGGACACTGCAGAGTAACCGGTATGGATCCGAGTTCTCACAAGATCCGCGTCGGAGTTCTTTTCGGAGGGGTTGCCCCCGAACACGAGGTATCCGTCATCACCGCACAACAGGCGATCCATGCACTGGACAGGGCATTGTACGAACCTGTGCCGGTTTACATAGCCAAGGATGGCGCCTGGTTTGTCGGGGACATGCTGGCGGATATCCAGACGTTCCAGGATGTTGAGCGCATTCGTCGGGAAGCCATCCCGGTCCATCCCGTTTCGGGCGATGCGCATACGCTGCTGCTGGTCGAACAGAAACGCGCCGGGTTGTTTGCGCGGCGCCCGAGGACACATCGGGTGGATGTGGCGTTTCTTGCCTTGCACGGTGGTTCCGGAGAGGACGGGGGCGTCCAGGGATTCCTGGAAATGTGTAACGTACCCTTCACCGGTAGCGGGATTGCCGGATCATCCATCGGCATGGACAAGGTGCTGTCCAAGTATCTGTGCCGGGATCAGGACATTCCCGTAGTGGATTTTCTGGTCCTGCACGAGTCGGAGTGGGTGGATAAGGAGGAGGCCTGGTTGGATCGCTGCGAGCGACAACTGGATTATCCTGTCGTGGTCAAGCCGGCCTGTCTCGGGTCTTCGATAGGTATTGCAAAGGCCGGAGACCGGAAGGCGCTGGACCGGGCCATCGAGGATGCATTCCGCTACGACCGGAAGCTGGTCGTGGAGCACGCCGTCCAGCAGTTGAAGGAAATCAATTGCGCGGTGCTCGGCGGGGAAGATAATGCCATCGTGAGCGTACTTGAGCAACCCTTGCAGGTCGACAGCGGGGATTTGCTCACGTTTCAGGACAAGTATATGCGCGGGGACAACGGAGGAGAGGCGGCAAAGCGTGGCGTACGAAGCGCCAAACAGCCGGAAGCAGGGCACGGTATGGCATCTCTGGACCGCATCGTGCCGGCGCCGATCGACGAAAAAACCGCCGAACGCATTCGTGCGTTGGCATTGCAGGTGTTTCGTCTGTTGGGGTGCGGAGGAGTGGCGCGTATTGATTTCATGATTGACGAAGCCGACGGCGCTGTGTATTTCAATGAAATCAACACCATTCCCGGCTCGTTCTCATTTTATCTTTGGGAGCCGTCGGGCATTTCTTTTGGCGAGCTTGTGCATCGAATGATCGAGTTGGCTTTCGAAAATCATCGCGCCCGTAACCGGCGTATCCGTACGTACGATGTGAACCTGCTCTCCGAAACCGGCTTGCGCGGGATCAAGGGAGCCAAATCGGGATCATGACACAGGGCACGCTCACCGACATACTTTCTCTCGTAGAAAAACACGATCGTCTGTTTCTGACGAGTCACGTTCGTCCGGACGGCGATTCGCTTGGATCGGAGGTGGCCTTTGCAGGCTTTCTTGCGAAATTGGGGAAGCAGGTTACCGTATTGAACAGCGGCCCGCCCCCCATGAACATGGAATGGCTTCCCGGTGTCCGGGACATTGGCGTTTTTGACGGGTCGTTGGCGCACCGCCAGTGCATTGACGAAGCGGGGGCGGTGTTCGTCCTGGATACCAACGCGGAGAATCGGCTCGGCAAGCTGGCCGGCCCGGTGCGTGGAGCCCGGGGCCCGAAGGCGCTGATCGACCATCACACGCATCCGGAGGACTGGTTTGATGTGCGGTACGTATCTACGGCCGTTTCGTCAACCGGCGAACTCATTTATGAGATCATTGCCGCCTGCGATCCCGACCTGATCGATGTCCGTATCGCTACGGCGCTCTATACCGCGATTATGACGGATACGGGTTCTTTCCGATACCAGGGGGTAACCCCTAAGCTGCACCGTATTGTAGCGGATATTATCGAGCGGGGAGCGATTGTTCCGGGCCTTGTGCACTCAGCGATTTTCGATCACCGTTCCATGGAGGGGTTGTATCTGCTTGGGCAGGCGCTTGAAACGGTGCGGTTGTATTGCGGAGGGCGCGTCGCCGCCATTACGGTGACGCCCCGCATGCTGGAAGATACCGGGGCAAGCAGCGAGGAAACGGAAGGTTTTGTCAATTTTGCGCTGTCGATCGATCACGTGGAAGCCGCCGTACTGTTTCTGGAGACGGCCAAGGGTACGAAGATGAGTTTTCGCTCCCAGGGCGATATACCGGTAGATAAATGGGCCAGGGCCTTCGGAGGGGGAGGACACAAGAACGCCTCCGGTGCGTTTCTTTTAGAACCGCTGGAGAAAGCCCGCGACAAAGTCCTACGCGCTGCTCCGCGTTATATCGGCGTTTCTGCGAGCAATGAGAACGATCCTGCGCTGAGCACAGAGGACGTCGCCGACCTTGCTTCCCTTCTTGAAACCAGATTCAAAAAACGGTAATCGGGATTATGTTTTCTGTAGATGTTTCGGTCACGGCAACCCCGCTTGCGAACATGGATGTCGATCTGCTGATCGTGCCGGTGTGCGAGGACCACGTCGCCGCCCGCCTCGAGGAATTGGCTTCGGAATGGGGCGATCCGGTACGCTCCGCGGCGCAGGATTTCGACGGGTCGGCAGACGCCGCCGTGCTGCTTTATGCACAATCTGCACGGGCAAAGAGGTTGGCCCTGGTAGGCATGGGGCCATCCGGCAAGGCGGGGCCCGATGAGTTGCGCCGTGCAGCGGCGGCCGGGGAGGGTCTTGCGGCGAAGTGCGGTGCGGTCACGGTGGGTCTTGCGCTTCCGACAACCGGTATGGAGGACGCCTCCTGCGCTGCCCAGGCGCTCGTGGAGGGGTATATGCTGTCCGCCTACCGCTTTGCCCGGTACAAGACGGCTCCCGGGAAGAAGGAGGTTTCGGCGCTGGAACGAATTGTTGTGCACACGGGCGGCAGGGACACGGAGGAAGTATCCGTCGGCGCCGAACGCGGGCGCATCCTTGCGGAAGCGGTGGCGACGGCCCGCGATCTGGTGAACATTTCGCCCGACGAGAAATCGGCGACGGCTTTTTCCGGCATGATAGCGGATCTGGGCAAAGAGCACGGTTTTTCCACAGAGGTCTGGGACAAAACTCGCATAGAGCGGGAAGGAATGGGGGGGCTGCTGGCTGTGAACCGGGGCAGTCAGGAGCCGCCGACATTCACCATCATGACCTGGAAGCCCGACCATGCGGAGAGCGAGCCTCCTGTGGTTCTGGTGGGTAAGGGGGTCATGTTCGATACGGGAGGGCTTTCGCTCAAGCCCACGCACAATTCGATGGATCACATGAAGGCCGATATGGCGGGCGCGGCGGCGGTGGTGGGCGCGATGAGCGCGCTGGCCCGTCTGAATTTCCCCCGGCATGTCGTCGGCCTGGTTCCTGCCACCGACAACCGCCCCGGCGAAGATGCGTACGTGCCGGGGGATGTTATTCGGATGCATTCCGGCAAGACGGTCGAGGTGCTGAATACCGATGCCGAGGGGCGCATGATTCTTGCCGATGCGCTTTCGTATGCATCCGGGTATGCCCCGTCGCTGGTCATCGAGTTGTCCACCCTGACCGGCGCTCAGGTGGTTGCGCTCGGGTCCGAGGTGGCTGCGGTAATGACCAATGATCGGCCGGATTCGGAAGCTCGGCTTCATGCGATGGAAGAGGCAGGTCGCCGCACCGGCGATCTGGTGCATCGCATGCCTATGTACGCCCATTATGGCGAACTGCTCAAGAGTGAAGTGGCGGACATACAGAACATCAGCAACAGACGAGAAGCCGGCTCTATCACGGCGGCCAAGTTTCTGGAGCATTTCACGAACTACCCGTGGATCCATATCGACCTGGCCGGTCCGTCGTTTCTGAAGCATGTTCTCCCGTGGCGTCCCAAGGGCGGCACCGGTTTCGGTGTTCGCTTGCTGGTTGAATTTCTGCACGCATACGATCCCGCATGACATGGCCGCTGATGTTGAACCGGTCCAGGCGCTGCCGGATGATTCCACTCGATCAGGTGACCATTTGAAGCGACCCCGCGTCGCCGTTACGCTGGGCGACCCCAATGGCATAGGCCCGGAAATCGTCCTCAAAAGCGTGCGCGAGACACACAGGTTGCGGATGGCGCAGCCGGTGATCGTGGGATCCGCGCAGGTACTCCGTGCGCATGCCGTTCACATGGAAAACCGCCCGCCGGATATGGAGATTGTTGCTTCCATGCCTGACCGGATTCCGCCAGAGGGGCTGTTCGTGCTCGATGCAGCGGAGGGCGAACCATTCGAGCCGGTGTTCGGCAAGGTGGCCGCGGAAGCAGGCGCCCTCGCTATGCGATCGGTCGAACGTGCCGTTGAATTGTGTCTTGCCGGAGAGGTGGATGCGGTAGTGACAGCCCCTGTTCACAAGGAGGCCATTTCAATGGCCGGGTACATACATCCGGGCCACACGGAATTCATTGCCGGGCTTGCCGGCTGCAGCCAGTATGCGATGATGATGATTGCGGAGGGATTGCGGGTGGGTCTTGTGACGGCGCATATGCCTCTGCGGGATGTGCCGCATGCTGTCACGCGCGAATCCGTACTTGCAGGCATCCGGGTGGTGCATGCCGCGCTTCGCGCCGACTTCGGCATACGGCGCCCGGAAATCGCCGTACTGGGGCTCAATCCTCATGCCGGGGAGGGAGGTGTGCTCGGCCGGGAAGAAACCGAGGTGGTCGGCCCTGCTATCCATGAGGCGCAGGCTGGCGGACTGCTTGTATCCGGGCCGTATCCCGCGGACGGCTTCTTTGGGGCGGGCATCTGGCGCCAATACGATGCCGTGCTTGCCATGTACCATGATCAGGGGCTGGCGCCTTTCAAAACGCTTGCTTTCGAGCATGGCGTCAATTACACCGCAGGTCTGCCGATTGTGCGGACATCCCCGGATCACGGAACCGCATTCGATATTGCGGGTCAAGGAAGAGCGCGTTCAGAGAGCATGCTGAGCGCCATTAGTCTGGCCGTCGATATAGTGCGGTGCAGGAACAGATAGGATACTCTGATCAAAACCACTTCGCTCAGCGCGTCACGTTCGTGCGTACGGGACATCATGATTGCATCGTCGAAATTTAAGGATACTCTGATCAAAACCGCTTCGCTCAGCACTTCACGTTCGTATGTGACGCGCCCTTCGGGAGGCTGCGAGGGGCACGCTGGCCGCGTCATTCCTCATTATGTGGGGCCTGCCACATTGCTTCGTCATTCCTTGCCAGCGCACCCCTCGCAAGCCTCTGAGATTCGCGGGCTTAATCAGAGTATCCTATGACATGATCCGTCTTTCCGACATATCGCTCTCTTACGTGTTGCCCGACGGCCATCGCCGTATCGTGGTCGAGCACCTTGATCTGACGATCCAGCAGGGGGAAATGGCGTATCTGGTCGGTCCTACCGGGAGCGGGAAAACGACCCTGTTGCGGATGTTGTACATGGATGTGTTTCCGGACGATGGCGTAGCGCAGATAGGCGAGTATCGGACGGATCGGATACGCTACAAGAAAATTCCGTATTTGCGGCGCTCGCTGGGCGTTGTGTTTCAGGATTTTCAGTTGCTTCCCGATCGTACGGTGTACGAAAATGTTGCGTTTGCCATGTATGTAATCGGCAAGCGGGGCAAGGCCGTCAGGGAGCGTGTTATGGAGGTGCTGTCGTTGGTGGGGTTGAGCCACAAGAAGAAGCACTTTCCCCACGAGTTATCCGGAGGAGAACAGCAGCGCGTTTCGATTGCCCGGGCCATCGTGAACGAGCCGTTGATGTTACTGGCCGACGAACCCACCGGGAATCTGGATCCGAACGTCGCCGACGAGATCCTCAAATTGATAACCGGGCTTCACCGGCAGGGCATGACGGTGCTGATGGCTACGCACAATTATCGCCTGATCAAGCAATTTCCTGCCCGGACGTTGGGTTTTATGGGGAGACACATTGTGGATGTGGATCCTGAAAACCTTTAAAATATGTATGCCCTGTTCCGAAATACCTGTTCCGGATCATGCATGATGCGCAGGCCGTTATGTTCGGAGTTGCATATGAAAATGTGAAGAAGAGGTCATTCGTTTACCCACCCTTTACGCAGGCTTGATTATGGATTTTTTTGAACGGGTCGTTTCCGCACTGGAAAGTGTCATATGGTCATTCGGTCCCTCTGTCGGCGGTGAGACGATTCCCGTTGTCATCATCCTGCTTTTGGGCACCGGCGTATACCTGACGCTTCGGTTGCAATTCATTCAGGTGCGTCGTCTCCGGCACGGGTTTGCCGTCACATCGGGTAAGTACGACGACCCCGACGAGCCCGGGGACGTGTCCCATTTTCAGGCGCTTACCACGGCCCTTTCGGCTACGGTAGGCATTGGAAATATCGCCGGGGTGGCCATCGCCATTCACTGGGGCGGTCCCGGAGCGATTTTCTGGATGTGGGTCACTGCGTTTCTTGGCATGGCGACCAAGTACACGGAAGTTACGCTCGCGCAGCATTACCGCGACATGGTGCCCGCGGACGATGCGTCCCGCCGGCAGGGTACGGTGGCGGGCGGGCCGATGTATTATATCGAACGAGGAATGGGGAAGAGGTGGAAGCCGCTTGCCGGTTTTTTTGCCGTGCTTCTTGGCATCACCGCTTTTTTAACCGGCAACGCGGTACAGGCCAATACCGTGGCCGATGTGGTGTTCTCCGAGTTTGGCGTGGCCGCCTGGATTACGGGTATCGTGACCGCAGCCGTCATAGGCATGGTCATTCTCGGGGGCATTAGCCGTATCGGCCGGGTGACGGGGATCCTTGCGCCAGCCATGGCCGCCGTGTATGTACTGGGCGCCCTTGTGATCATTGTAATCAACATAGACCAGCTTCCCGGCGCACTGGGGCTCATTTTCAGGGAGGCGTTCAATCCGAGCGCCGGCGTGGCCGGGGTTGGCACGGGAGCGTTCCTCCTTACGCTCATGTGGGGTGTTCGCCGCGGGCTGTTTTCGAACGAAGCCGGACAGGGGTCGGCGCCCATTGCACACTCTGCGGCCAAGACCGACGAGCCCGTCTCGGAGGGGGTCGTGGCCTTGCTCGAACCGTTCATCGACACCATCGTCATTTGTACGATGACGGCGCTGGTTATCCTGATAACCGGCGTATGGAATGACCAGGTGCCCACGGAATTGGATCTGGCGTCGGGCGATATGGGCTATGTACAGCAGGATGGGGCGGGCGCCTTTTCCACTGCCGATCCTCTGGAGGAAATCCTGATTCGTGACGGGATGCCGCTAACCGGTCCGGGCATGGCGCAACCTGCCTGGCACGATGTGGTCGTCGAGCGTTTGTTTGTCGATGCGGCGCATACCGAGCCTTTTACCGGGACCCTTGTGCCTGCCAGCCAACACGCCATCGGGAATGACGGGGATGTGTATGTGGTGCTGTACGGAAATGCCGTCGAGAACGGTGCGCCGATGACGCAACTCGGTTTTCAGCGGGGGTTGGCTCCGCTGGGGAATTGGGGCGGGTACATCGTTATTCTATGCGTACTGCTGTTCGCTATTTCGACCGCCATTGCATGGAGTTATTACGGCGATCGTTGCGCCTATTATCTGTTTGGCGAAAAGGGAGTCATCCCGTACAAGGCGGTCTTTGTGGCAATGCACTTTGTGGGCGCTACGTTGGCCCTGGCGACGGTCTGGACCCTGGGCGATGTGTTCCTTGGCATCGTGATTCTGCCGAACCTGCTGGCAATGATATTCCTTTCGGGCAAGGTCCGGGAAATGACGCTCGGGTATTTCAAGCGCCAGCCCTGGATCGAGAACTATGAGGCGCACAAGCGCAGCATCGAGGAGAAACGCAGGAAGAAACGGCAATCCCGTGGATAATAAACGAAGCAAGGGGAGCTGTTTTTCCGGGGTACTGCGGCGCCTCTTTTGTGCAAGGGGATGGGTGTGCGTGGCGGCATTTTGCTGGGCCGGTAGCGTACAGGCGCAAACCTGGTCGCTGGATGCGCCATCCCTGATGCTTCGCGACAAAGCCTTCGATGTGCGTGTGGAAGGCATACGGGCGGATGCCGATTCCACGGCGGTGTTCAAGGTGCGGATTGGGGAGGCAACGCCCCAGGCGCTGGAAGCTTCGCCGGACGGGGGGGTATATCTGCGCGATGCGGAAGTTGCATCGACAGGCTCCACATCCATCGAATTATTGCGCAACGGGCAGGTGGTTGCACAGGCCGGCATGCATGTCATTCCCGGATGGGTTTCTATCCTTCCTCCCCTCATTGCCATTGCCGCCGCGCTGATTCTGCGGCAGGTCATTCCCGCCCTGTTTCTGGGGCTTATAGTAGGCGCCTGGGTTGCAAAGGGAATGGGGTTTACGGCATTGTGGGTAGGGCTTCTCGATACGTTTCAGGTGTATGTGCTTGCCGCGCTGATCGACCCCGGTCACGGCGCCATCATCCTTTTTTCGCTCATGATCGGGGGCATGGTAGGCATCATTTCGCGCAACGGCGGGATGCAGGACATCGTCGAACGCATGGTCCGCCGGACCCGCTCGCCGCGCAAGGCACAGGTAGCTACGGGGGTATTGGGCCTGCTTGTCTTTTTCGACGATTACGCCAATACGCTCGTGGTCGGCAACACGATGCGTTCGGTGACGGACCGGTTCCAGGTCTCGCGCGAGAAACTGGCGTATATCGTGGATTCCACGGCAGCGCCCGTTGCCTGTCTTGCGCTTGTTACGACATGGATCGGCTACGAGGTCGGTCTGATCGGCGTGGCTATAGAGAACCTGGGCGGCTTCAATGAGTCGGCCTATTCGATATTTCTGCAATCGATCCCGTATAGTTTTTATCCGGTCCTTGCCATCTTTTTCGTGTTCTGCGTAGCCTCGTCTTCCCGGGATTTTGGCCCGATGTACCACGCGGAACAAAGAGCCCGTCTGACCGGGCAAGTGTCTTCTCCAGATGCCGAGATCGCCCTGGACGAAGGGGAATCTGCGGCCATGGCGCCCAAGGCCGGTGTGAAATACCATGCTATGGACGCTGTGCTGCCGATCGTTGTGCTGGTCGTGTCGGTACTGGGCGGGCTCTATGTGACCGGGGAAGGCGATAGTGTACGGGATATTATCGGATCTGCGGATTCGTACAGCGCCCTGATGTGGGGATCGTTGCTCGGCGTTATTACGGCCGTGGCGTTGTCGCTCGGACGCCGGACGCTGTCGCTGACCGAGACCGTCAACGCATGGTTCGCCGGCGTCAAGACCATGTTGCTGGCATGTGTTATTCTGGTATTGGCCTGGGCGCTTTCGGAAATCACTACGGTAATTCATACGGCCGATTACCTTATTTCCGTACTGGGCGAATCGCTCCCGCCGGGAATCGTGCCGGTGCTGATCTTCGTGCTTGCGGCAGTGACCGCCTTTTCCACGGGGTCGAGCTGGGGGGCAATGGGCATTCTCATGCCGCTCGTGATTCCGCTTGTGTGGGCCATTCTTGAAATAAACGGGATGACCGGCGGCGGGCATCATCACATTCTTTATTCCTCCGTGGCCTGCGTGCTCACCGGAGCGGTCTGCGGAGATCATTGTTCCCCGATATCGGATACGACGATTCTTTCGTCCATGGCGTCCGGGTGCGATCACATGGATCACGTGCGCACCCAGCTTCCGTACGCATTGTTTGTCGGGGTGGTCGCCATGCTGCTCGGTATACTGCCGGCCGGATTCGGGATGCCCTGGTGGATCGGCATGGCGATAGGGGGCGGCGTGCTGTTTTTCGGGTTGCGGGTTTTCGGCAAGAGTATTCCTGAGGCATGACGGATTCCGACGACAGGCCCTGGGGCCGCTGGGAAGAATACCTGAACGAACCGGGATATCGGGTCAAACGCATTATCGTGCATCCCGGGAAGCGGCTGTCTCTTCAGAAACATGCGCACCGCCGGGAGCACTGGGTGATTGTTTCCGGCGAAGGTCTTTTTACCTTAAATGAGACACAGCACCGCGTAGCGACCGGAGATGCGTTTTTTATCAATACGGGGGACATTCACCGTATCGAGAATGACGGGCGGGAACCGCTGATCATCATCGAGACCCAGCTTGGACGGTGTCTCGAAGACGATATCGTTCGGCTGGAGGACGATTTCGGGCGGGTCTGATCAGATCACGCGATCCACGCCGCCATCGATGGGCACTTGCGCGCCTGTAGTGGCCCGGAACACATCGCCGGCCATGACGGAAATGAGGCGACCCACATCCGCAGACCGTATTTCCGTCTTGAGGAGGTTTTTGGTTTTGTATTCCTCCACTGTCATGCCGTAGCGTTTCGCCGAGCGTTCCAGGGCTTCGTCGGTCCATAGCTCGGTGTCGAACACCGCGTCCGGGTGTACGACATTCACGCGTACGCCGTCGGGAGCCAATTCCAGCGCCGCTACGCGAGCCAACTGGGTAATCCCGGCCTTACTGACCGAGTACGCCGCTGCCCCCGGGCCGGGCGCAGCATAGTTGCGCGATCCTACCACGATGATGGAAGGGCGAACACCCAGTTTCAGATAGGGAATCGCAATTTTCATAAACCGTTGCGTGGCGGTCAGGTTGACGGTCAGCATCCGGTTCCATGCCTCATCGTCCTGCTCCTCGATGCGTTCTCCCGACCGGAAGATACCCGCGTTGCAAACGATGATGTCGAGGCCGCCGAACGCAGCCACCACCTGATCGACAGCGGCCTGCACTGCGTTATCATCGGTCACGTCGCATACGATCCCGGTCATTCCCTCGAGCGCATCGACAACGCCGGGATCGATGTCTATCCCCGCCACGGTGGCGCCGTCCCGGGCAAGGGCTTCGCATGCGGCTTTGCCGATACCGCTGCATGCGCCGGTGACGACGGCGATTTTCCCCTGATGTTCTTTTGCAGCGCCCCGTTTGCCCAGTTTCGCCTGTTCGAGCGACCAGTATTCCAGGTCGAAAATTTCCTGCTCCGACAAAGCCTGCCACCCGCCGAGGGATTCACCGGTTTGAATGGCCTGGCGGGTGTGGCGCGTAATGTCGGTAACGATTCCGCATTCCTTGACACTGCTGCCAAAGGCGATGCACCCGTTCTCTTTCCAGACGGCCATGCGTGGCGCCGGGTCGAGCATCTGCAAGCCTTCGGTTTTGTGGGCTTCGTAATAGGTCGCATAGGCTCTTGAGAATCCGGCCACTTCGGGTACGTCCCCCGCCGGTTGCCTGGCCACTATAGCGGGGATGCGTTTGGCGCGGATTACATGCTCCGGCGTGATGGGCCCCCGCGTGGCGATGGCGGCCACATCCTTGCGGCTTGCGTAGCCCTGAGCGCTTGCCGACCGGTCGAGCATGGCCAATTGCGCCGAGCCGCGCGCCTCGGATACCGCCCGGCGGATACGCGCCAGATCCGGCAGATTCACGTCGTGCTGCGCTTCGGGATGATTTGTCTGGCCATGTTCGGCGATGTACGCTTCGGCGCGGCTCACCAGTTCGATCATGTTTTCGTAGGCCACCCTGGCGTCGTCGCTCCACGTGAATATGCCGTGGTGCATGAGGATGATGCCTTTGTACCGGTCCAGATCGATGTCCCGGATCGCTTCATGCACCTGTTTGCTCAGAATAAAGCCGGGCATCACGTACGGCAGGATCAGGCAGTCGGAGCAGATCTCCTGCATAATGGCTTCCCCTTGCGGATTATTCGTAAGGGTAACCATCGCATCGGCATGGGTATGATCTACGAATTTGGCCGGAACGATGGCGTGCAGGATAGCCTCCACCGACGGCGATGGGCTCGACGGGTCCAGCATGAACGAGCGCAATTGCCGCGTCATTTCCTCGTCAGACAATGCCTTCAGGTCGGCCAGACGTTTCGTTTCGTCGAGCCGTAGGGCGGGAAAACCCGGCTTCTCGATGGTTTCCAAGTCCCATCCGCTGCCCTTCACATACAGCACCTCCACGTCGCGTCCGAGAAAGTCCCGCACAACGGCCTTGACCGACGTGTTGCCGCCCCCGTGCATGACCAGATATTCGTCCGATCCCAGCAGGCGCGAGGTGTACACGCGCAGCGCCAGATCGTCGCCGGCGCAGGCTTCCGCCTCTTGATCGTTCCACAAACTGTGCATGATTTTTCTATTGGATATTCTGATTAAGTCCGCAAAGATCAGGTGCTGAAAGAGGTGCGCTGGCAAGGAATGACGAAGCAGTGTATCCTATTGCTCGATCAGACGGATCAGCGTTCGTACCGCTTCCTCGATGAAGGCCGGGTCTTCTGCGCCATAATCCAGCTCGCGCAATTCGATGGAGGCAGGCATGGCGCTGCGCAGCGTATCGAAGAAAACGGCGTCGCTTTCCTTGTTGGCAAGCGGCCCGCCGGGAATGGAATACCGGCTGACCCCCTGCAACGGCAGCATGAAGACGGTTTTTTGCTTGCTGTGGGCAAGGCGCCGGGTAATGTCCGTAGCCACCTTGCGGATTTCGTCCGGCCCGAGCCGGGGCGCGAACACGACCGGGCTGTGGAAGACGTAGGCGTGGTTCTTGTAGGCCTCCGGCGCTTCGTTCGGGGTATGCAACAGCAGCCCGATGTGTTCGGCGCCGCCCGGGCATATCACCTGCGGCAATCCCAGTTTTCCGGCTACGGTCAGGCGTTCGGGGTCGTGCGAAGCGCGTAATCCGTCGTATACGTCGTCGGCGATTTCTCCGAGGCCGTAGTCGAAGACCGCTGTGATGATCCCTTCCCGCATCATCTGTTCCATGGCTCGTCCCCCGGCGCCGATCGCATGAAAGGTGATGACCTCGTAGCCCGCCTCGTGAAACAGGTCGATGGCGTGCATGGCGCCATGGGTCAGGACCCCAAGGTTGGTCATGCCGATGGTCCCTTTGCTGCCCGCTTCGGCAGCGATGATGCGTTCGCTTTTCCGGGCCATGCCCACGGCGGCTCCTGCGGCATTCGCCAGGATTTTTCTCGAGAATGGGTTGAGGCCCAGGATATCGCTGACCGAGAACATCATGGCGATGTCCTTGATATCGACAAAAGGTTCGGTGTCCCCGGACGCCGCCGTCGAGAGCATGATTTTGCCGAATCCATAAGGCAGCGCCTGCATGACTTGCGAACAGGTCGAGGTGCCCTGGGTGCCGCCCATGGCCAGCAACGCGTGGATCTTGTTCTCCAGGACCAGATCCAGCAATATTTTTTGCGCTCCCCGGACGAGATAGGGGCCGACGCCCTCGCGCGTGGGGCTTGCGAGCAATGCGTCCGGGTCGCCTCCCCCTGTACGGATTACCGTACCGGTGTCGATGTGGACGGGAACGGCTGCGGGTCCGACTACGCCGATGTTGACCAGGAGGGCTTCGTCTCCGAGGGCTTCTATTTCCTGGCGTACGAAGTCCGCTTCTGCGCCCTTCGTATCCATCGTGGCCAGTACGGCAATGGTTTTCGGCATGATCGTGTGGCTTGCTGGGGATTACCTGACAGGGTTACTGAAGCGCAGGGCGGCAAATTCCTGTGCCGCCGCCGATACGGCGCGTTCTATGGGGAGGCGTTCCGTGGAAGAGCCGGTCCAGAAACCGTGTCCGGACGTGTGGTCCAGCATGTATTGCGCATCGACCGGATTTTCCATGGCGGCGCCGTGCGCAACGAGGATGACCTCGGGGTGCACCTTGCGCACAGCCTGATAGGCTTCTTCGGTTTGTTCGGCCGTCTCTTCGATGGTCAATCCGCTGTCGTATCCCTTGATCCCCCCTTTCGTCGTGCCCGCATGATAACAGAAAATATGCGGTCTGGCCTGCTCGCACATGGCAAGCGCATCTTCCATGGTAAACGCCAAACCGATCGCCACCATGTTCATTTCTTCTCTGGCCAGTTTCAGCATCTCGATTTCATTCCGATAGGTGATACCGGCGCTGGTCATTACCCGGTATATCTCGCTGTCGTGATCCACATAGCTGATGGAGGGGCCGATATTCGAAACCGACTGTACGCCCATGGCCTTGCAGTCGTGTAACACCATCCGCATATCCTTGAGAGGATCGTTCGCATTCAGGCAGGCGCAGACGAACGCATTGCCTTGCAGCGCGGGCATGATGTCTTCCCGGGTATAGTCCAGCGTTTGTTTGTTCGAGTCGAGGATGGGCCACATCATCGACATGGTGCCCATGCCGTTGGCCCGCAATCGCGCCCCGGAAAACGTATTGATACAATCGACGCCAGCGGATTCCAGCAGTTTAGCGACCAGGCCGCTGCCCGCACTGGCGATCATTACGGGAATGCGCTGCGCCACCTTGGCTTGCAGGCCGGCGAGAATGTCTTCTGTGGTAATGCGACGAGTGATCATGGGTCGTGGATTCACAGGATACGGGCATCGCAGCTAAACCATGCGCATGGCCGGAAGGATCCTTCCGACCATGAAGACCCGCAAACGATGTGAGCACGCACCTGTATGATGGGCAGGAGGAGGATTGTCGGGTCAAAGTAGATGCACGTACACCCGAAATTCGACAGGGACAGGTTCATGTCCGCGCAAGCCCTGCAAGATTCCGCCGAGGCGACGGCGGGGGCGGCATCAAGAAGACAGTTCCCTGTGATTTGGAGGGCAACAGTATCTTTTGTACCATACGTCCGTATACTGAAATCGAACGTTTTTACCAACGGCTATGATCAAAGAGCCTTCCGACAAAAGTTATGTGGTGGCGGTCTGCCTCTCAGGTATTTTCGGGCTGGCCGGCATACATCACTTTTATCTGGGGCGCTTCATTCATGGCGCCTTCGATTTCGGTCTGTTGGTAGCCACTATTTATTTTTACTTTACCGGGCAAATTGCATGGGCGATTCCGTTCCTGGCGGTGGACGTAATTCACACGTTCATTATCACCATATTGCTAATTTCCGGTTCCTATAAAGATGGAAGTGGCAAGGTCGTCTGTTATCCTGGACAAAAACTCACGTAGAACCTATGAACGACTTCGATATCAGTGAAAGGGGCTTTGTACCCACAGTTTTGTTCTGCTTCTTCCTGGGCTCGTTTGGAGTTCATCGTTTTTACGTGGGCAAGGTCGGTACCGGTCTCTTGATGCTTTTTACGCTTGGCGGACTGGGTATCTGGACGCTGATCGATTTCATCCTGATTGTCTGCGGGAAGTTTTCCGATGCGGAAGGCGCATGGATTAAAATGACCTGAATGGGACAACAATCCGCATTGTGACCGCCCGCAGTGCGGTGGGTCAATCCTCCCCGCGGGCTTCTCGGATCTTTTTTTCTATCTGCTCGGGGAATGGCTGCCTCGATGCAATCGGGTAGGCCTCGCTGGAGACTACCGATGCCATATACTCCAGGCGTTGATCCAGATCCGGATGCGTCTGCAGCCCCGGAGTTTTTATACCTTCTTTCTCGAGGGTTAACATTTTTGCAAAGAACACATCGTATCCGCCCACATGGCCATAGTGTTTGTACAGGCCTTCCAGCGCATCCAGATCGGAGCGTTTTTCTTGCTGACGACTGTAACTCGACAAGCCCATTTGCATACCAAACGAATACAAACTTTCTATGGATTGGGCATTTCCAAGCAAATTTCCCAAGATCAGTTCCAGGAGAAGGCCACGTCCCATTGAAGCCACAGGGTCTCTATTTTTAATGTGTGAAATCTCGTGTGCAAGCACCATGGAGACGCTGTTCTCATCCGGCATATCGAGCAGCAGATCCCGGGTGACAAAGATATGCCCGCCAAGCGTTGCGAAAGCATTGGATTCTTTCATATTCAGGTAGTGCACCGAAAGCGTGATGGCTTCCGGGAGTTCCATCGAATCGGCCAGTTTTTCCGCCAGATTCTGAAGATACGCTTCGATCTCTTCGTCGCCCACCTGGTTCCAGTCCATCATGGTTTCGTAGGGCTTTACGAATCGCTGTTCTACCGAAAACGGCAAGTAGGGCGCAAGACGATGCGCGTTTAGAATCAGGGCCAGCCCCACAATAAAGACGCACGAAAAAAAGATAAGCAGCCAGCGATACATGCGCCGAAGGTCTGTATCGTGACTCTGGGGAATCTGATAATAGGTCGGCTTGCGTTCCATGATGAGTCAAGATACTGTCCGGTGCGCCATGGGTCAATCCGGCCGCGGCTTGACCTCTTGCAATCGGAACATTGCCGGGCGTTCGGGTAGAACCGAGCGGCGCCGCGGGCGACTCAAGCCCTGGCCGGGACTTGGCCTGCCACATCGCTTCGTCATTCCTTGCCAGCGCACGCCAGTCAGCCTCTGAATCTTTGCGGACTTAATCAGAACATCCTTTACTTCTCGCTTTCGAGCCATGAAGGTCGATTTGCATACGCATACCACCTGTTCCGACGGGACATGCACCCCCGCCGAACTGGTCCGCAAGCTGCATGCATGCGGTTTGCACGGCCTGGCTATTACGGATCACGACACGATCGCGGCGTTGCAGGAAGCCTGGCCCGTGGCAGATCGACTGGGGATCGAATTGATTTCCGGCGTTGAACTCAGCGTCAGCATGGGTCGTATGAAGATACATGTGCTGGGGTATTGTTTCGATCCGGCGAACGATCGGCTGAACGAGCAACTCGCAACGTTGCAGGGGCAGCGGAAGGATCGCATGTTTGCGATCCTCGATCGCCTGAACGCATTGGGTGTACCCCTCGATGCGGCGGACGTATTGAATCGGGCGGGCAATGGATCGGTGGGGCGTCCTCACGTGGCGCAGGCGCTTGCGGACGCAGGCTATGTGACATCGTACAGGGAGGCGTTCAGACGTTATTTACATGACGACGGCCCGGCGTATGTGCCGAAGCCGCCGTTCACGGCCCGGGATGGCATTGCCCTGCTGCACGCCGCAGGCGGGGTAGCCGTCCTCGCCCATCCGGGGCTGGGCATACGCGTCGATACGATCAACAGGCTCGTGGAACTCGGACTGGACGGGATCGAGACCGTGCATCCGAGCCATACGCGCGTCATGACATTCGAGTATGAAGAACTTGCCGAAAAGCTTGGGCTGATCCGGACAGGAGGATCGGATTATCATGGACTGCGCCAGGACGAAGCACGGAATCTGGTTCGATATAGCGTTCCGTACGATCAATTGGAGTCGATGCGCCGGATGGCGGCGTAATCTTCCCCTTGCCATGCAGCATGACGATCGCAGCGCGCCTGCCTGCAACCGTTTCTGACATTTTCTTTTTGGAGAAAAGCCGTGCCCGAAATACTTACAGGTTCGCATGATGCGGGGGACGCCCGCTTCGGTGTGGTCGTCAGCCGTTTCAACGAGCCGGTTACGGAACGCCTGCTCGCGGGAGCCCTCGAGGCGCTTGAAGCCCACGGGGTGGATCTGGATCAGACTACCGTAGCGTGGTGCCCCGGGGCCGTAGAGATTCCACTCGTTGCCCGCAAATTGGCAGGAACCGGATCGTATGATGCGATTATTTGTATAGGGGCCGTCATTCGCGGTGAAACGCCCCATTTTGACGCCGTATGTCATGCGGCTTCGGATGGCACGGCGCGAACCGCCCTCGACATGGGTTTGCCGATTATTTTCGGTGTGCTCACGACGGACACGGCCGAACAGGCGCTTGCACGATCTGGAGGAAAAAAGGGAAACAAGGGTACCGACGCTGCCGTTGCGGCGATTGAAATGGTCAACCTGTTACGCAAAATCGAGCGGCAATGACCTTGCGCCGCCATTTTACCGACTATTGCGTTAAAACAGGCTGGCTTTTCGTGCGGCGGTGCGTCCTGTTCGGTTTCCTGTTTCCCATTCGGCAGTTCGACATGCGTTGCTTTTTCTCCTTTTGCATTGCAGCATTTCTGGCCAGTGCAGGTTCTGTGGCTGCACAGGATCACCGCTGGCAGGCGCACACCTCTTTTCGGCAGGTTACTGACGTGGCGGCGCATGGCGATGCGGTGTGGGCTGCCACGACCGGGGGCGTATTCCGTTATGAAATCGGGCCCGGAGCGTTTTCCACGTATACTCCCAGTGAAGGTCTTTATGGCGTGGAGGTACGGGCCATCACCGTGGACCCCCTTAACGATGTTATTTGGATTGGATATCAGGACGGTGTCCTGGATCGACTCGATCCGGCGACAGGCATCGTAAAAACGTATTTCGACATTGCCCGCGCTGAACAATTTCCATCGCGGCAGATCAACAAGATTGCGGTGCGTGGGGATTCCGTGTTTGCAGCGACATCGTTTGGCGTCGTTGTTTTCGATCCGGCCCGGAACGAAGTGCGCGATACGTACAGCAAGCTGGGTTCGATTGCAGCGGGTACGGAAGTGTTTGACCTGACCTTTGCGCCGGGGAAGGATAGTGAACCATCCATCTGGCTGGCCACGAACGCAGGAGTGGCGTATGCATCCATGCAATCCATCAACCTGAGCGATCCCGCCGAATGGACCGTCGAGGTGATGGGGCTTCCGGTTCGGGAGTTGCGCGCGATTGCCTGGTTCGAGGGAACGATATATGCCGGGACGACACAAGATCTGGTGCGCCGGTCGGACAGTGGCGTCTATGTTCCGCTCGGAGTAGCCACCCAGGGCATTATGGACCTGGAGGTTCTTTCGGATCGGATGGTGGGCGTAGAGCGATTTACTCCGTTTGTCGTGTCTGGAGAGCAGGTCCGCAAGATATCCATGGAAACGTACCAGAATCCGGTGGCATTGACCGCAGGTCCGGACGGTAACGTATGGATCGGCGATACCCAGGGCAGTTTGATTGCGGTGGCGCCGCCGGAGATTTCCGATCGGGGTGCGGAGGTCATTTTTGCCGAAATATATCCGGACGGACCACGCGATGGCAAATTCTCGGGCTTGCAGGTGGATGGTGACGGAAATCTCTGGGCCATTGGTGTTCGCGAGGACGAGAGCGGCTTTTATCGCTTCGACGTGGATGGAAACTGGACAAATTACGTCCGCCGGTTATTCCCGGAATTGTTCACGACGTATGATCGCTTGCATGTGGATGCTCGCGGGCATGCCTGGATAGGTTCTTCGGGGAATGGTTTAGCGGAGGTGTCGGCTGCCGGAGCGATACGCGCCTGGGACTCCGATAATTCGTCTTTACTCCCGGCTACCGGTACGGATAATTACATCATTGTGGGTGGTGTTGCCAACGATAAGGATGGCAGGATATGGGTCACGAATCCGTCATCTCCCGCACCGATGCATGTCTACGAGCCCGATGGGGATGTATGGACGGCCATTCCCTCTATCCAGTGCGGGAGATTCTCCACGGTCAGCGCAGCTTTTGATCGCATTTATATCGATTCGTTCGATCAGCAATGGATCACCGTAATTGATCTCGCGAATTTGAGGCGAGTGCTTGGGCTGCTTGTTCTGGACGTGAATGAAACGCCTGCCACCATTAATGACGATGTATGTCGTTTTTTCGATGAAGAGGGGGCTGCTGGGCAGGGCTTGCCGGGTACGACAGTGACTTCGGTTGTGGAGGACCGGGACGGTATTGTCTGGATAGGCACGGATCAGGGGCTTTCCTTTGTGATCAACAACGGCATCGTGGCAGAGGACGACAATACCATACCCATTTGGCCGCAGTTCGCCGATCGTACAGAAGGGACGTACCTGCTGAGCGGCATTTTCGTGAACGATCTGGCGGTAGATCCGGCAGGTCGATTATGGGTGGCAACAAACGAGGGCGTCACGGTCATACGGCAGGCCGAAGGTGGTTATGAGGTGGTTGAACAGTTTTCCACCGGTAATTCGCCTCTTTTTTCGGACGTTGTGCTTGTTATTTCCATCGACCCGATATCGGGCCGGGTGTACCTGGTCACCGATCAGGGTTTGATGAGTTATGAAGGGGGCGCCATTGCCCCTGTGGAACAGGTTGGGGAGATCAAGGTTTATCCGAACCCGATTTATATGGAGTCGGATGCCGACGTGTCGATTTTCATGGAGGGGCTCGTAGAGGCTACTGCATTGCGGGTCGTCACGCTCACCGGTGAAGTGGTGGCGCGTTTGCAAACGCGAGGGGGGCGGGCCACATGGAATGGCCGGGACATACACGACCGTATGGTTCCGTCGGGTATGTATCTTGTCATTGCTGTCGGCGAGGGCGGGGAAGGAACGGCTTACGGAAAACTGGCCGTGATTCGCTGATACACATGGTGACCGTAGCTCAGTCGGTTAGAGCGCCAGGTTGTGGCCCTGGAGGTCGTGGGTTCAATTCCCATCGGTCACCCCGCATAAGTACATGCCGCGTTCGTCTAGGGGTCCAGGACGCCGGCCTTTCACGCCGGTAACACGGGTTCAAATCCCGTACGCGGTACCACGTCACGTTGAGTATTGATCAGGGCAGATCAAGAAGCGCTTGGACATCCGTATTAATCAGAGTATCCCTAACGTTTTTTGCCATGTCGTTCACTGATCTGTCTCGCCTGCATACGGCCGTAAGCGACCTGTTTTCCGGCATGGACCCGGAGGCGCACCGCCTGACCGACGAGCAGGTCGCCTTTTTTCGCGAGAAAGGGTATGTGTCCGGAATTCGTCTTCTTAATGACGAACAGGTCGAAGCGCTTCGCACGGAATTGCAGGAGTTTTTCGATCCGGACCACGAGGGTCATGCACTCTGGCACGAGTACCATACCAACGAGTCCGGCGACCCGGACAACGTATTGTTTCATGCCCTGGGCGCCTGGCGGATTCGTCCGGGTTTTCATGACGCCCTGTGGAATCCGGCGTTCACGGCGCCGGCGGCGCAACTTCTTGCCGGTCCGGTCCGGTTCTGGCACGATCAACTTTTTTGCAAACCCGCCCGGCACGGCGGGGTAGTGGCATGGCATCAGGATTATTCGTACTGGACCCGCACACAGCCCCTGTCGCATCTCACCTGCTGGATCGGGCTGGACGACGCCACGGTCGATAACGGATGCCTCTGCTACATTCCGGGGAGCCACGAATGGAATCTGCTTCCGATCACGGGGCTGGCGAACGACATGGATTCCATTTTTCAGGTCCTGACCGAGGAGCAAAAGGAAGCATTCAACCCCGTCTCGATAGAACTCAAGGCCGGGGAGGCAGCCTTTCATCATCCCCTCATGGTGCATGGTTCCCATGCGAACCGGACGGACCGCCCGCGCCGCGCCATGGTCATCAATGTGGTGCGGGACGGTGTGCGTTCGGCCACCGACGAGCCGCTCCTCGACGGAGTCCCAACCATTGGCAAAGGGAAAGCCCTGGATGGCCAATTCTTTCCGCTCCTGTACGATCCGGCTCATTCATGAAATACATCGCTTCCGCACTTTGCGTCGTACTTACGGCGCTCGTTTTCCCTGTTTCTTCGCACGGCCAGGAACAGGCCCCGCTTCGGCTTGCTATCGCTCGTCTTACGCACGGTCATGTAAACTGGATATTCAACCGTCCCGGCAAGTCCGATATCGACGTTGTCGGCATCTATGAGCCGGATGCCGGACTACGGGAGCGTTTCATCGAACGATACGACCTTTCCCCGTCGCTTTTCTTCGAGGATATGGAAGAGATGCTCGAGGAGGCAGTTCCGGAGGCTGTTGCGGCTTTCGGTTCCATTGCCGAGCACATAGAGGTGGTGGAGGCGGCGGCTCCCCGGGGCATTCATGTAATGGTGGAGAAGCCGCTGGCTTTTGCGATTGAGGACGCCCGGCGGATGCGCACATTGGCCGAGCAGCATGCCATTCATCTCATCACCAACTATGAGACGACCTGGTATCCCTCCATGTATGCTGCGCGGGAGGCGATCGCCGACAGCGCACTCGGCGCGATCCGGAAGATGGTCATCCGCGACGGGCATCCGGGCCCCGCAGAGATCGGGGTCAGCGACGAATTTCTGGAATGGCTCACCGATCCGGCGTATAACGGCGCCGGGGCGCTTATAGATTTCGGTTGTTACGGGGCAAATCTCGCCACTTGGCTGATGGATGGCGCAGCGCCACAAACGGTGACCGCCGTAACCCAACAGATCAAGCCGGATATCTATCCCGACGTGGACGACGAAGCGACGATCCTGCTGACCTGGCCGCATGCGCAGGCGATCATTCAGGCATCCTGGAACTGGCCGTTCAACCGCAAGGATATGCATGTCTACGGCCGAACGGGGTATCTTTTCGCCCCGCACGGTACGGAGCTTCGTATCCGGCAGGCGGGCGACGCGGAGGAACAAGTGCGCCTTTTAGAACAGAGACCCGCTCCACTCGACGATGCATTCAGCTATCTGGCCGCCGTGGTGCGCGGCGAAGTACAGGTTTCCGACACAGACCTTTCTTCCCTAAAGAACAATGTAACCGTGGTGCGCATTCTCGACGCCGCCCGCGAGTCCGCCCGTACGGGCCGAACGGTGGTATTTGAGTAAAAAAGGTATAAAAAATCTCCTCTGAAGGAGATAAATTACTCAAAAAAGCAAAAACCGATCATTCTGTCACCTTGGCCACAGCGTATTCTCCGCTGCCGAAATTCTACGTACATTCGGGGTATATGCTGTTGTCCAGTCCATGCATGGTCCTGATTCCTCCAATGCCTCCGCATAGTCCGATCAGCTCTTCTGCTTTGTGCTCCAGGCTATCGGTCTGTTTGCTTCTCCTGCTGTTCCTTGCCGCGCCCGTGCACGGGCAAGATCAGGTTGTCGAGTCGCTGACGGGACATGGCGGACTACAGCTTGAGGAGCCGTTTCCGGACCTCCGTTTCACCCGTCCCGTGGATTTTCAGACGCCCGGGGACGGCTCGGACCGGATTTTCGTGGTCGAGCAGGCAGGGGTCATCAAGGTTTTCGATACCAGTTCCGGTACTGCCTCCAGCGAAGTTTTTCTCGATATAAGAGGCCGGGTCCGCGACCAGGGCAACGAAGAGGGGCTGCTGGGTCTTGCATTTCACCCCGCATTCGCCACGAACGGGTATTTCTTCGTGGATTATACGGCGTCCAATCCCCGGCGGACCGTGGTGGCCCGTTACAGCGTGGATCCGAACGATCCCGATCGCGCGCTGCCGGGAAGCGAGACGGTCATTCTCGAAGTAGCCCAGCCGTACAGCAATCATAATGGGGGGCAAGTCGTGTTCGGCCCCGACGGGTATCTGTACGTGGCGTTGGGCGACGGCGGATCAGGAGGCGATCCGCAAGATCACGGCGAGAACCCCGCCACCTTGCTGGGCTCCATTGCCGCGGTCAGGTAAGGTGCATCTCGCGGTGTACGATTTGCTCGGCCACGAGGTGGCGGTGCTTGTCGATACGGTGGAGCCCGCAGGGAATCATGCAGTGCGTTTC
This sequence comes from Rhodothermales bacterium, assembly GCA_951812345.1. Taxonomy (GTDB): domain Bacteria; phylum Bacteroidota; class Rhodothermia; order Rhodothermales; family VXPQ01; genus VXPQ01. The sequence continues at coordinate 2,250,784 of OX638295.1, read as the reverse complement.
GATGGGGGCAATCTGCCCAGTGGCGCGTACACCTATCGGTTGCATACCGTAAACGGGGTGGTCGGGCGAACCATGATGCTGGTCAAGTGAATCGGCTTCCCGGCCCTGGAGTGAAAAATCTCCTCGCAGCCCAAATTCTGCGTACCTTCAAAGTCTATGCCGCTGTCCGGCCCGTACATGGTCTTGACTCCGAAAATGTCTCTACATACTCTCATCCGTTCTTTCGCGTGGCACTCCAAACTGCTGATCTGCTTTCTTCTCCTGTTGTTCCTTGGCGCTTCCGCATGTGGACAAGATGAGATCGCAGAGCCGGAACCTGTATCAGGAGAAGGCGGGCTGCGGCTCGAGGAACCGTTTCCGGATCTTCGCTTCACCCGCCCCGTGGATTTTCAGATACCGGGGGACGGTTCGGGCCGGATTTTTGTACTCGAGCAGGCGGGTATCGTCAACGTTTTCGAAAACCGCTCCGATATTGGTTCGGCCGGCACCTTTCTCGACATAACGGACCGGGTCCGCGACCAAGGCAACGAAGAGGGGTTGCTGGGCCTTGCATTTCACCCGGAATTTGCCACGAACGGATATTTCTTCGTGGATTACACAGCATCGGATCCCCGACGAACCGTGGTGGCCCGTTACAGCGTGGATCCGAACGATCCCGATCGCGCGCTGCCGGGAAGCGAGATGGTCATTCTCGAGGTGGCCCAACCGTACGGCAATCATAATGCGGGACAGATCGTGTTCGGCCCCGATGGCTACCTGTATGTGACCCTCGGAGATGGCGGCAGCGGCGGAGATCCGCGAGACAATAGCGAGGACCCCACCACCTTGCTGGGGTCCATTCTCCGCATTGATGTGGACGGGGGGGCGCCGTATGCTATTCCTCCGGACAACCCCTTTGTGGGCAACACGGATGGGTATCGCGAGGAAATTTATGCGTATGGACTGCGCAATCCCTGGCGGATCAGCTTCGACCCGCCGACCGGCCAATTGTGGGCTGCCGATGTCGGGCAGAATCTGTACGAGGAAGTGCACATCATCGAGGCGGGGGGGAATTACGGATGGGATGTGATGGAGGGACTGCATTGTTATGAACCGAATACAGGCTGTGATCAGGAAGGGCTGATACTTCCCGTATGGGAATACTCACACGATCTCGGCATTTCGATCACGGGCGGCTTCGTATACCATGGAGATTTGGCGTCCTCGTTGGCGGGACGGTATGTGTTCGCCGACTACGGAACGGGGCGTATCTGGGCGCTTGCATGGGATGGCGCCGAGGCGCAGGTTGAGGAGATTATGAATACCAACCTTGCCATCTCGTCCTTTGGGGTCGATGAGCAGCAGGAGCTGTACGCATTGGCTTTCAACGGCAGGATATACCGGTTCACGGAGCAATCTCCCGATCCGTAAGTTGCACCCGTACGCAGGTTGCCCGCCGAGCCGGGCGTGCGTATTATTGCAGAGCATGTATCCTTGAGGGCCAATGCCGTGATTTCCTATCGTTCTTTCTCTGTATCGCACACACTTCGTCGATTTGCTCTTCTCGCGCTGATCCCCGTCGTTTGGGGTTGCGGATCATCTTCTTCCGAAGGGTCGGGGGAAGACGGTGCGGTATCATCTCTCGAGATTGCTGTCGTACCCAAGGGTACCACCCATGAGTTCTGGAAGGCCATCCATGCCGGCGCAGAGAAAGCGGCTGCCGAATTCGGCGTGGAGGTGATTTGGCAGGGACCGCAGAAGGAAGACGACCGCCAGCTGCAAATTCAGGTGGTTCAGAACCTGATCAGCCGAGGGGTGGATGCTATTGTGCTGGCGCCTCTCGATTCCCGCAGCATGGCGCGTCCGGTGGAGGCCGCCGTCGCCCGAGGTATTCCGGTGGTTGTCATTGATTCCGGACTGGAATCGGATGCGCAATCCAGTTTCATTGCTTCGAACAACTACGAAGGAGGCAGGATCGGTGGGCAGTATCTTGCCGAAGCGATTGGCGGGCAAGGCAAAGTCGTACTGTTGCGTTATCAGGAAGGGTCCGCAAGCACCACGAACCGGGAACGCGGCTTCCTTGATGCGCTGAACGAGTATGCCCCGGATGCCGAGTTGCTTATCGATAACATGTATGCGGGCGCCACGATGGCCAAGGCGCTCCAGGTTTCCCAGAATATTCTCAACCGCTTCCCGGAAATCGACGCCATCTTCACTCCTAACGAATCCGCCACGCAAGGCATGCTGCGCGCATTGGAAACGTCGGGGCGCGCAGGCGACGTGATGCTGGTAGGGTTCGATGTCAACCAGACCCTGCTGGACGCCATGCGGGACGGGACGTTGCACGGGCTGGTCGTGCAGGACCCTGTGGGCATGGGGTACGAGGGCGTCAAGGCCGCGGTGGCCATTGTACAGGGGGAAACCATCCCGGAGCGGATGGATACGCGCACCATTCTTGTGACCCCTTTCAACATAGACGACGCCGATATTCAGGAGTTACTGCATCCCGACTTTGACCGCTGGCTCGACAACTAGGGATGCTCTGACCCATGTCGTCTCCCGTGCTTCGCCTTGAGGGCATCCGCAAATCGTTCGGCCCTGTGCACGCGCTCCAGGGCGTGGACCTGAACGTGCGGGCAGGCGAAGTGCATGCGCTTGTAGGCGAGAACGGCGCCGGAAAAAGCACGCTCATGAAGATATTGAGCGGTGCATACCAACCCGATGCGGGGAGCATGACCTTGTACGGCGAGTCTTATGCGCCGGCAAATCCGCTGGACGGGCGCGCCGCCGGCATCAGCATGATTTACCAGGAACTCGTGCTGGCGCCGCACCTGACCGTCGAGGAGAATGTGACCCTGGGCGCCGAGCATGCCCGCTACGGGTGGGTCCGTCCCCGTACCCGTGAAGTAGAGCGGGTCCTGACAGATCTTGGCCAGCAGGGAATCGCGCCCAACGCAAGGGTAAGCGACCTGAGCATAGGCAAGAAGCAACTGGTCGAAATTGCCCGGGCGCTGCTCTTCGACGCCCGTATCGTGGTCATGGACGAGCCCACCAGTTCATTGACTGCCGACGATACGAAAGCGCTGTTCGAGGCCATTGGCCGGATGAAAGAACAGGGACTTGCCGTCATTTATATCAGCCATTTCCTCGAAGAAGTGCAGGAGGTGTGCGATTGCTACACCGTGCTGCGCGACGGAAAGATGATTTCGACCGGACGGGTCGCCGACACATCCATCCCCCGCATCATAGAAGATATGGTGGGGCGCTCGGTGGACGAACTTTTTCCCTCCAGCAACCATGAGATCGGCGATCCGCTGCTGGATGTTTCCGATTTACAAGGGCGGAAGGGCCTTCCGGGCGGCGTCCGTTTTACGCTGCATCGCGGGGAAATCATGGGCATTTCCGGGTTAGTAGGCTCAGGGCGCTCCGAGACGGTGCGGACGCTTTTCGGGCTGGAGCCGGCCACCGGCGGCACGTTATCGATCAGGGGCCATGATGCGCTACGCGCCGCCTGGATGACGCCGCGGGCTGCGCTCAACCGGGGATTGGACCTTTTGAGCGAGGACCGGAAGGAAGAAGGCCTTGCGCTCAATTTGTCGCTGGTTTTCAATCTGACCTTATCCGACCTGCGCCGCTACAGCCGGGCCGGGTTTCTGCAACTGGCCAGGGAACGTAGCGACGGAGCGCACTGGATTGATGTCCTGCGCATTCGCACCGGATCCGTTGAACAGCGGGCCGACGAACTTTCGGGCGGAAACCAGCAGAAAGTGTGTCTGGCGCGCCTCCTGCAACAGGACAACGACATTCTCTTCCTGGACGAACCTACCCGGGGTATCGACATCGGCAGCAAGGCCGAGATATACAAGCTCGTCCACCGCCTTGCAGGGCAGGGGAAAGCCATCGTGATGATCAGTTCGTACCTGCCCGAAATACTGGGTGTGTGCGACACGCTGGGGGTCATGCACAAGGGGCGTCTCTCGACGGTGCGTCCTATCCGCGAATGGACCGAACACCGTATTATGCAATTCGCCACATCAGGATACGACGCATGACGAAGAAACGGGATTTCAAGGCTATGTTGTCGGAGATCGGCCCTTTTATCGGGCTGATCTTCGTATTTGTGTTGTTCGCTGTCCTGACGCCGTCTGCCTTCACGTCATTCTATAACATCAAGACGATCCTGACGCAGAGCGTCATCATCGGGATTGCGGCGTACGGCACCACGTTCATTATCGTTTCGGAGGGCATCGATCTGAGCGTCGGTTCGCAGATTGCCCTGACGACGGTTATTGTGGCGGCGGTGCTCAACCTGCCGGCGAGCGATCCGGGACTTTTTTACCCGTTGCTGGCGCTTGCCGCCGGCGTGCTGGCCTGCACGGGAGTGGGCGCCTTCAACGGGTTCATCATCACGAAATTCCGCATCGTGCCCTTCATCGTGACGCTGGGATCGATGCAGATCGTGCGCGGCGTGGCCAAGTGGATCGGCAAGGAACAGACCGTTCCTACGCCGGACAACTGGCTGACGAATCTCATGCTGATCGACCCCTCGCCGTCGTGGCTCATCTTCGGGCCGGGGGTCTGGCTTACTCTTGTGCTGCTCATTGTTTCAGCAGTGCTGTTGAAGTATACCGTGCTGGGGCGGTACACCTTCGCCATCGGGTCCAACGAGCAGACGGCCCGCCTCTGCGGCATCAAGGTGGATCGCATGAAGATCGTGATCTATGCGCTGGGCGGCCTGCTGACCGGCGTTGCAGGCGTTATGCAGTATAGCTACCTCACGGTCGGGGACCCGACGACGGCCGTGGGCCTGGAACTGGACATCATTGCCGCCGTGGTTATCGGGGGCGGTTCCCTGAGCGGCGGGGAAGGAAGTGTGGTGGGGTCCATTGTCGGGGCGCTTATCATGGCCGTCCTGCGCAACGGGAGCAACATGCTGGGCTTGCCGAATTACGTACAGGAGATTATTATCGGCTCCATCATTGTTGGGGCCGTGCTGATCGACCAGCAGAAGCACCGGTTGCGGGCTACGGGGTAGGTTTTCCCTACACCAGCACCTCTCCGGTCATTTCCTCGGGGATCGGTTCGCCGAGGATGGCGAGGATGGTAGGCGCCACGTCGCCGAGTTTGCCGTCGCGGACGGGCCCGTCGAATCCCTCCCGGACGATAAGATGCGGGACAAGCACCGTCGTGTGCGCCGTATGCGGGCTGCCGTCCGGGTTCCGCATCCGGTCGGCGTTCCCGTGATCGGCGATGACGCTCACCGAATAGCCGTGCGCGATCGCCGCTTCGATGACCACCCGCGCCGCGGCGTCCACCGCCTCGACCGCCTTGACCGCCGCCTCGAAATCCCCCGTGTGGCCGACCATATCCGGATTGGCGAAATTCAGGCACACGAAGTTGTACTTCTCTTCGGAAAGCGCCTCGGCGGCGCGGCGGGCTATTCCCGCTGCGCTCATTTCCGGTTGCAGATCGTAGGTGGCCACCTTCGGGGAAGGCACCAGAATCCGGTCTTCCCCCTCGAACGCTTCTTCGCGCCCTCCACTGAAGAAATAGGTGACGTGCGCGTATTTCTCCGTTTCCGCAATGCGCAACTGCGTTCCTCCCTGCGCCGCAATAACTTCGCCAAGCGTACGGCGGAGATTCACCTTCGGAAAGGCGACCGGCAGGTCGAAGGTTTCGTCGTAGGGCGAGAACAGCGTGAAGCACAGGTCCGAAAGCGGCGCCCGGTCGAACCCGTCGAATTCCGGATCGGTGAAGGCACGGGTCATTTGCCGCGCCCGGTCGCCCCGGAAATTGTAGAAAATAACAGCGTCGCCGTGCTGCACGCGGGACGGCGGCCCGTCGTCCCGGATCAGCGAAGCTTCCACGAACTCGTCCGTGATTCCGTTTTTGTAGTTGGCTTGCAGGGCCGATGCAGGGTCGGGAAACGCCTCGCCTTCTCCATGCACAAGCAGGTCGTATGCCCGTTCGATCCGCTCCCAGCGCCGGTCGCGGTCCATCGCATAATAGCGCCCCATGATCGACGCGATCCGGCCCGCGCCTATTTCCTGCGCCTTCTCCTCGAAATCACGGGCGTACCCGAGGCCGCCGTGCGGGTCGGTGTCGCGACCGTCCGTAAAGGCATGGACGCACACCCGGTCTCCGGTCAATCCCTGTTGCGCGGCAAGGCGCAGCAAGGCGTACAGATGGTGCAGCGAGGAATGCACCCCGCCGTCCGAAAACAGCCCCATAAGATGCAGTTGCGATTCCCTTTCGGCGGCATGGCGCGCGGCTGCAAGCAAGGCCTCGTTGTCGAAGAAATCGCCGTCCTCGATCGCCTTGTCGATGCGTGTAATCTCCTGATAGACCACCCGTCCTGCTCCGAGATTCATATGACCCACCTCGGAGTTTCCCATCTGCCCGTCAGGTAGACCGACCGGTCTACCCGATGCTTCGAGGCGGGCATGGGGCCATGCGGCGAAAAGCTCGTCGAGGAATGGTTTCCGGGCCTGGTCGATGGCGCTCACCGAGGCGTCCTCGGCAATGCCGTACCCGTCCAGAATGACCAATATGTGGCGTTTTTTGTGGTCCACTGTGTCGTATACTGTGTTGTTTATACCCTGTAATCCCTGACTTTCCGGGCCGTAGCCCCTGTCTTGCTGTAAAATACGTTCATGGAGCCGCAATGCGGGCAGCATATCTGCTCGGTCCCGTAGCGGTCCGTTTGCCGATCGGGCTGGTCGAAGTAACGGCGCCGCGTCTTGCAATAGTATTTCCCGCGCGCGGGGTCCAGACCGTCCAGCGGTCCGGGAAGCCGGCTCGTTTCCTCGAAGTAACGGCACGCGTCCGGGATGGCGCACGCATCGCAGGACGGCGCGCGGGCCGTGCAGGTGTAACGGCCGTGGAGGATGAGCAGGTGATGGGCCTCCCCCCAGACCGATTCGGGAATGATCCTTTTCAGGCCCTGCTCCACCTTCAGCGGCGTATCCGCGTTACGTACGAGCCCGATCCGGTTGGCCACGCGAAACACATGGGTATCGACAGGGAGCGCGGCCCGGTCGAACGCCACGGAAGCCACCACTTGCGCCGTTTTGCGACCCACCCCTTGCAGGGTCATCAATTCGTTCACCGTATTCGGGATGCGCCCATCGTACGTTTCCACCACGCGGCGGGCCATCGCCACGAGATGCTTCGCCTTGTTGTTCGGAAACGAGATAGATTGGATCAGCGGAAACACTTCCTCGGGCTCGGTTTCGGCCATGCGGCGCACGTCCGGGAAGGTTTCGAACAGGGCGGGCGTTACCATATTAACGCGCGCATCCGTACACTGAGCCGAAAGGATGACGGCCACAATGAGTTCGTAAGGATTCTCGTGCGACAGCTCCGTTTCGGGCCGCGCAATGACCTTGCGCAACCCGGACAGGACACGATTGGCGCGTTCGGTGCGGTTCATGAATCGGTTACAGAGACGTCACAAAAACATCCGGCGGGGAAAGGATACTCTGAACTTCGCGGACTTAATCAGAGTATTCAAAACAACCTGCCCGCAAGATCGTATCGGCGTTCGCCGGGCGTATTTCCTTTCCATGCGCGGAAACATACCTGTCCTGTCAGCCGGATGCCACTCTTCGCCGGAATTTTATGGCTTGCGGTCGCCTTTGCGGCGGCGTCTCCAGTCCGGGCTTTGCAGGAGCCCGCGCCCGGCGCCGATGCGCGCAATGCGGTACATACCGCTACCTCCACGGTTTCTCAGGAAGAAACCGGCGAACAGGGCATGCGCGTGTCGCTGCTGACCATTCTGCCCGGCTCCGAAATATACTCGCTTTGGGGGCATAGCGCCCTGCGCATTACGGATCCGCAGTTTGGCCTCGATATGACGTACAACTATGGCACGTTCGATTTCGAAACCGGTAATTTCGTGCTCAAATTCCTGCACGGCAACCTCGACTATACCCTTTCCATGCAGCGCTTCGAGGCGGTCCGACGGGCGTACCGTACCCAGGGGCGGCCCATCATCGAACAGACGCTCGATCTGACGCCAGCCCAGCAGCGACGCCTCGTGGACCTGCTCGCCATCAACATGCACCCGGAAAACCGGCGGTACCGCTACCATTTCCTGTTCGATAATTGCAGTACGCGCATCCGGGATGTGCTCGAAGCGGCGCTTGGGGAAGAAACCCTGCATGCAGCGGAGCTTCCGGACGACGCACAGACCTTCCGCGCGCTTATCGAACCGTACCAGCGCGCGGTTCCCTTTCTGGATGCAGGGGTCGATGTGCTGCTCGGGGCCCCCGTGGACCGGCCCGCGGACGGCCGTGAGATCATGTTCTTGCCCGAAGATCTCATGCACGCCTTCGACCGGGCGCGTATAGGGGCGGGAGAGCATACCCGTCCGCTCGTCGCGCGCACCGATACGCTGCTGTGGATAGACGGATATGACACGGAAAGAGCGCGTTTCCCCTGGGAGGCCGTGGCGGCGTGGCTGCTTTTCGCCGGAGGCCTGGCGCTGACGCTTCGACGCCCCGGCGTGCTGCGGGCGCTCGATGTGCCGCTTTTTCTGGCGATAGGGGTAACAGGCCTGCTGATCGCCTATCTCTGGCTCGTTTCGCACCACGACGTCACCAACGCGAACCGCCACCTCTTCTGGGCATGGCCCACCAATGTGCTGGCGGCGGGAGTGCTTCTTGTGCGTCCTGCGCCGTCGCGCCCTCTTGCGATATACCTTGCGGCGGCTACGGCAGCGATAGGGATTTCGGTCCTTGTGTCTCCCTTTGTGGTGCAGCCGTTTTCTTCCGTACTCCTTCCGGTGGCGCTACTTGCGGCGGTACGGGGGGGAGGAATTGCGCTGCCGGGTCTGATCGGGGGTTTACGGAGCGGCGGGAAAATGTAGTACCGCAACGGATCTGTTGACAATAGATCCGTTGCGAGCGAAATTCTACAAAGTCATTTTGAGCACGAGGCGTCTACGCCCTACCACACCTCAATCTCCACTGGCATTTTCGCCTGCACCGTACCGGCGTCGCGGGCGTGCGCCGTCAGAGCGCGGGCATGCTCCAGCAGTTCCTGCTCGGCGGGAGACCGGGTCCATTGCATCCACGCCGCCCTGCTCTTGACAAGCAACAGATCGTTGAATGCCTCGAAAGGCGATTTCGGGCGCGGCAGGATGCGCAGCCGCCAGGGGCCTTCGCCCAGTTCCGTTTTTCCGGCGGCGACCGCGATGGCGTCTTTCAGCGTACCCAGCGAATCCACCAGGCCGATTTCCAGGGCATCCTCGCCGGACCACACGCGGCCCTCTGCAATCTCCCGCACTGCCGCCTCGTCCAGCCCGCGATTCGTCGCCACAAGGTCGATGAACGCATCGTACACGTCGTCAATCCAGTGCTGCATCATTTCCCGTTCCTGGGGACTGAACGGACGGACACCGGACAGCATATCCGCATACGGACTCGTTTGCACGCCGTCCGTCGTAATGCCCAGTTTGTTTTCGAACGTGTTTCCGAGATTGAGGAACATCGCAAAGACGCCGATGGAACCGGTAATGGTGATTGGGTCGGCCAGGATGGTTTCGCCCGCTGTCGCGATCCAGTAGCCCCCCGAAGCCGCCACATTGCCCATGGAGATGACGACCGGCTTCTCTGCTGCCGTACGATGAATGGCCTGCCACATGGTCTCGGACGCCGATGCGGAGCCGCCGGGAGAATTGATGCGCACGACCACTGCCTTCACGAAGTCGCTTTCCCTCGCTTCGCGCATGTCGCGCGCAAAGCTTTCCGATCCGAGGACGTTTCCGCTAAAGGGGTTGCTCGGAATGCTTTTCCCGTTGAAAATCACCCCCTCGGCGTATACGACGGCTATTTCGCCCCCGCTGTTTGTCGAAAGGCCCGCTTCGGAATTCGGCGTCGATGCATACGATCCGAGCGACATCGTTTCCAGATCCTCCTCCGGATCATGGCCAAGGCGTTGCTTGATGAGTTCCACGACTTCATCGTTGTAGAGCAGTTCGTCGAGCAGTCCGGCTTCGTGAGCCCCCTTCGCCGAGAAGATGGCTTGCCTGTTCACGAGTTCGTCGAGTGCTTCGAAGGTCGTCCCCCGGCTTTCGGCTACCTCGTTCAGGAAGGTCTCATTGTAGGAATTCAACAGTGCGGTAAGCTGTTCTTCGTTTTCAGGCGAGAGGTCCCGGCGCATGTACGGCTCGACGGCGGCTTTGAACGTGCCGGCCCGGACGATCTGCGGCTCGACATCCAGTTTTTCGTACAGCCCGGTATAGAAGTACGTCTTCATCGAAAAGCCATTGAATTCGAACATGGCTTCCTGCGAAGCGAAGATGCTGTCGGCGGCGGACGCCAGATAGTAGGTCGATTCGGACATCGTGTAATCGCCGGTCGAGGCGAAAACCGGTTTGCCGCTTTCCCGGAATCGCAACAGGGCCTTACGCACCTCGTGTGAGCTGGCGTTCAGCCCCGAGAATCCCTTGACCCGGATCCACAGGGCGTCGATCCGTTCGTCGCCGGCCGCCTTGTCGATCGCATCCGTGATGTCCATCAGGTTGTAATTCGATCGGTTACCGGAGAGCTGATCTATCGGATTCGTGGAGGAGGTTTCGGGGATGGAACCGGCAAGATCGAATGTGAGCACCGTGCCGCTGCGAACGCTCGGCGTGGTGCCGGATACCGCCGAAATGGCGAGCAGAACGAACATGCCGATCACGAAGAGCAGGCCGATGGCGACCAGCATGCCCAGTGCGGCGGCGGCCATGTTGGAAAGGAAGCGCATAACGAATCGGGAGAATACAGGGTGGGAAAGGATGGCGGCGAAAATATTTCCGAAAAATACGACGGCGCGGGTTGGTATTTGTGTCCGATTGCGGATGGAAGCGGCGCTTTGTATTCTTCACGGACTATGGACGCCGTTTTCCGATACCATATTCCGGAGATCCATCCGCTTGCCGTCCATTTTCCCATAGCGCTCCTGCTGGCGGCGGCGCTGGCGGCGCTGGTCTGGATGGGGTGGGGGGCGCCCTTTTGGCGCCGTGTCACATGGTTGCTCGCCACGCTGGGCATGGCGGGCGCCTTTTTTGCCTGGTTTACGGGCGATTCCATGGAGGAGCAAGCGGAAGGCGTTCCTATCGTGGACGAATTGGTGGACCTGCACGAGCAGATGGCGTTGTATGCGCTGATCGCGGCCATCCTGGCCTCCGCGGCGCTGGGATTGCTGACCTGGATGGGGCGCGCGGGCCAATCCGAGAGCAGCCGTTTTGCGGGCATAAATCCGGATCGTCTTCCGTACCGTCTCGGAGCGGGTTTTCTGGTGCTTGTCTCGGCAGCGCTCGTTGCATGGGCCGGGCACATCGGCGCAACCATGGTGTGGGGCGTTTCGGGGTGATCGTCGGGTCGATCATCTGTCACGGGCCGCTGCACACCGTTTTTTCTCCATCGCTCGCCACTACTGCCCGTCGTCCATTGTCCACTGTTCTCTGCCGCTCACTGTGCAGTGCACCCTGACCTCTGCCTGTGTCCTCCTGGCGCCCGCTGCCCGTTGTCATTCGCTGTCCGTCATCCTCTGCCCGCTGCCCGCTGCAAATCAGACCCCCGCAAACATCCTTTTCTCTTTTGCGTTCTTATATGCTTCGCAAGAAAACCCTGAAAAAAAGCGGTCGTAATACATCTTGAGTCCCAACAATAAACATACCGTGGAGGAACCGGCGGGTGACGGCGGTTTGCCGCCCGAAACGGAAGTACCCGGCGAGGCCGGAGAAGCATCTGTAGAGGAAATACCTGTAACGGAAGAAGACACTCTCGAAGCGCTTGCCGCCGTCGTCGAAGAGCTGAAGAAGCGTCTCGAAGCGACGGAAGATCGGTTTTTGCGCAAGGAAGCCGAATTCAGGAACTACCGCCGCCGGACCGAGGAAGAAAAGGTCCTCCTGACGGGTCTTGGAAAACGTCTCGTGATCCAGCGGTTTCTGGATGTACTGGACGATTTCGGACGTTCTCTGGACGCCGCCGAACAGGTGGAGGCGCAGCAGGAGGAAAAGCCCGGCCCGGTGTATTTCGCGCTGAAGGAGGGATTCGAACTGGTGCACCGGAAGATCATGGACGAATTGGCGAAAGAACAGGTCGAGCCCATCGAGGCGGTTGGACAACCGTTCGACGAGGAGTTGCACGAGGCGGTGATGCAGCAGGAGGTCGAAGGAACGGCGCCCGGTATTGTCGTAGGCGAAGCGCAGAAGGGGTATCGCATGGGCGACCACATTCTTCGCCACAGCAAGGTCGTGGTGTCCGCTTGAATGCGATCCGGGTGGCGAGTTCTGCCGCATCCGCCAACCCGCCGCATCCGCCGCATCCGCCGCACCCGCTACACCCACTACACTCGCCAACCCGCCGCACCCGCCAACCCGCCACATTTGCCAACCCGCCAACCCGCCAATCCGCCGCATACTGTCCGTCTCCGCCAACTGCCTCCGCTCGTTTTCCTGTGTTTACCCCGTTCTATTCTGCCACCTTGACAGATTTCCCCGTTTTCGGGAGATGCGGCAGGATTTTTGCGGGTCCTTTTTGCACGACGAGTAGCGGCATGTCGGCATACTAACCATACTAACATCCTGTCCGTTTTTCACGCGCCGCTTGCCTGTTTCACGGTATACCCCGCCCGCGCCCGATTCTGACCCCTTTTCATGACCGATTACTACGACATACTCGGCGTCGAGCGCAACGCGGATGCGGACACATTGAAGCGTGCCTTTCGGGACCAGGCGCTCAAGTACCATCCTGATCGCAACCCCGACAATCCCGAGGCCGAGCAGAAGTTCAAGGAAGTGGCCCAGGCCTACGAAGTGTTGTCCGATCCGCAGAAACGCGGGCAATACGATCGGTTCGGGCATGCGGGCGTACGCGGAAACGGCGGCGGCGCGACCGGGTTTCATGACGTCAACGACATATTCAGCGCGTTCAGCGACATTTTTGGTGGATCCGGGACGATCTTCGACGAAATGTTCACCGGGCAGCGCCGTGAGAGGAGGCGGCATAGTGGGCGCGCAGGCAGCGATCTGCGCATCACGCTTCCCCTTGCGCTCGAGGAAATCAGTGAGGGCACCGAGAAAAAAATCAAGGTGCACAAGTTTCTTGCTTGCGAACCGTGCAGCGGCACAGGGGCCGAGGCGGGCGAAGCCGGCTATGCTGCGTGCTCCACATGCAAAGGCGCAGGGGAGATCCGTCAGGTCTCCCGCTCTGTGTTCGGACAGTTCATCAATGTCCAACCCTGTCCGGCCTGTCGGGGCGAAGGGCGGGTGGTGCGCACTCCCTGTACGGCATGCGGCGGCGAAGGCCGTCTGAAAGGCGAGGAAACCATTTCCATCAATGTGCCGCAGGGTGTGCTTGAAGGAAATTACCTGACGTTGCGCGGGGTGGGCAATGCAGGGCTACGAGGGGGTCCGGCGGGTGCATTGCGCGTCGAGATCAGGGAAACGCCCCACGAACATTTCGTGCGGGACGGTCTGGATATTTTCCATGAGCTCTACATTTCGTTTCCCGAGGCGGCGCTCGGCACCACGGTAGATGTTCCCACGTTGACGGGGCGGGCCCGCCTTCAGGTGGATCCCGGCATCCAGTCGGGCAGGATCCTGCGCATGCGGGGGAAAGGGCTGCCCGAATTGCAGAGTACGCGGCGCGGCGACGAAATGGTGCGGATACATGTATGGACGCCGGAACGTCTCACGGACGAGGAGCGGGCCATGCTGGACGGGTTGCGCGGCGCAGAATCGTTCCGCCCCCGGCCCGACAAGGAAGATCGGCACAAATCCTTCTTCAGCAAGGTCAAGGACGTGTTCACGTGATGAAGGACCGGGTTGATCAAGGCGATCGGGATATTCCGGGAGCAACGCGGGATGTGACTGGAGCGAAGCGGGACGTGACCGGAGCAACGCGGGATGTTCAGGGAGCAGAGCGGGATGTGACCGGAGCAACGCGGGATGTTCAGGGAGTGAAACGGGATATTCAGGGAGCAACGCGGGATATTCAGGGAGCGAAGCGGGATATGACCGTACCCAATGAAGACGGGGCTACCCTCCGCTGGGTCATGCGCCATGTGCCGTCCCCGGTGTCCGTCGTGACGGCGTCCGATGGCAAGGACCAGATACGCGGCATTACGATCGGTTCGTTTACGAGCGCCTCGCTGCGGCCCCCGCTCCTTTCGTTCAATATCAGCCGGGATGCGGGCATCTACGATCTTCTGACCCGCGCCGATCGCTTTGCGCTGCACGTGCTGCACGAAGGTCAGGCGCATCTCTCGGATCGTTTTGCTGTGCCGGACATGCCGGGCGCCGAGCAATTCCACGCCATCGAGTACGAAGTCGATGCGCATGGCGTACCCGTGCTTGCGGACATCCTGGCGGTGTTTATGTGTCTTCGCCATGCGGTGTACGACGCCGGCGACCATTCCATCGTATTAGCGCTCGTTACAGATATCCGGGAAGCCGGGGAAGACAGGCGCCCTCTTGTGTATTTCGACCGTTCGTACCGCCGGGTCGGCACGGCGGCGCAGCCCGCATCGTTCGATCCTGTCCGTCCGGTCCGGTATTGACGCGCCACTCGGTCCGTATCCGGGTCGTTACTCGCTCTACCCGCTTTTCCGCATCGTCCGGCGCAGGATACGCGGGTAACGTATATCGAAATCAGTTACAAACCGACATAATGCATAAAAAAGAGGCGCCCGAGGACATACCAAACTGACTTACTCCAACCCGAATGCCTCGAAAAGCCGGATCGCGGCAGCAAGTTCAACATTGCCTCCGCTCACGATGATACCGACGCGTTCGGGCAACGCCGGACGATCTTCCTCGAAAAGCCAGGCCACGGCCAGAGCGCCGGTGGGCTCGACGACAAGATTCATGCGTTGCCACAGAAAATGCATGGCGCGCACGATAGATATCTCCCGGACCGTATACATGGCGTCCACATACGTGCGTACAAGCGGGAACGTCGTGGCGCCGAGCGAAGGGGTCCGGGCGCCGTCGGCGATCGTATCGGGATTGTGCACCGTATGCAGCGTGCCGGTCCGGAAGGAACGGGTCGCATCGTCCGCATTCGCAGGTTCCACGCCGGCTACGCGGCATGCAGGCTGCAAGGTCTTTGCGGAGATGGCGGATCCCGACAGCAATCCCCCTCCTCCGCAACTTGTAAGGAGCAGATCGAGGTTGTCAATTTCCTCCATCAACTCCCGGGCACTCGTTCCCTGCCCTGCCACAATATGGGGATGATCGTACGGTGGAATGATGGCCAGTCCCCGCTCCCCGGCAATCTCTGCAGCAAGCGCCTCCCTCGTGGTATCTTCCCGGTCGTACAGGACGATCTCGGCGCCATAGCCGCGCGTGGCCTCCCGCTTGATCCGGGGCGCATCGGACGGCATGACGACCGTGATGGGCACATTTAGGAGGCGGCCTGCAAGGGCCAGCGCCTGGGCATGGTTACCCGACGAGTAGGTTAGCGCACCCCGCTTTTTTTCATCCGCGGGCAGGAGAGACAGGGCATTGCAGGCGCCGCGAAACTTGAAAGAACCGGTGCGCTGGAATTGTTCGCACTTGAAGAAGAAGCGCGCTCCGAATCGCTGGTCGAACGTGGAGGACGTATGGACCGGCGTGCGGCGCGCAATGCTGGCAATGCGCTGCGCGGCCGCTTCGATATCCGGATACGTAACGAGGCGTTCCGACACGGGGAAAGCGCACGGAAAGGGAGAAAGGGCGGAGTGGCGCCTGCCGTTACGGTTGCCGCCGCAGAGCGTTCCGCCGCTCATATACCGCTCGTGGTCGCAGGCGACCGCGGCAAGACCCGGAAGTCAGCGTGTCGCAGGACGCTCCGCCGGTCAGGCGTCGTTCGTCTCCGCTACGGCTTCCTCCTCGTTCTCCTCGACGGGTTCGCTTTCTCGCCGTTCTATAACAACCTGGATATCGCTGACGAGCGATGCGAAAGCGCCGATGGCTGCAAGCGTAGGCGCGATCATAATGGCCGCCGCAGCGCCTCCGACGCCGAATACCAGCGGGAATTCCATAACGGTTCGGTTGTCCTTTTGCACCAGGATGCGCCGCGCGTTTCCTTCCTCGATGACCTCGCGGACCCTGTCAATCAGTTGATTCCCCTTGATCCGGATTTTTTCGAGCGTTTCCCGGGACAGGTCGTTCAGATCGTTCTGCATGTTGTTTCGTTTGCGATGGTTATGAAAAAAACATCCCCTGATACGTGTCCTATACGTAAGACGATACGGTATGTTACAGTCGTATTGCGATCTGCATGGCTGCGCCGTTTTCGGTATGCGGTCAGCGTGCTTCTCGCAGCCTCCCGAAGGGCGCGTCACGCCCGTACTGCCCCGAATCCGCAGCATTTCCCGTTGATTTCAACGATGGAATCATGATAACCTGTACTTGCGAACGTGACACGCTAAGCGAAGCGGTTTTGATCAGAGTATCCTATATTTCACGGGGTGATTTTTCGTAGCGAATGTACGGTTATGCAGGCGCGCTCCCGGAAATATCCCGCCGGAAATATCCCGGTATCCGATCTCCCCGGATTCGCACAACGCTCCACCCTCGAAACGCATGAACCGGCAAACGCCCGTAGGATCCGCCTCGGAGAGCAGGTTTGCGACGCTGGTCGCCCGCCTGCATTTCGTCTGGTTTATTATCGTGGCGACGCTCTGGACCATGGTCATAGCCATGGTGCAACTGGTCACGCATGGGGTCTACCCCACGGCGCGCAATTTCAAGCGGAATGCACGCGTGTGGGGCGGCGTCATCCTCGGTTTGAGCGGCATCCGGGTGCATGTCACGGACCGGGCCGGGATCGACAGGGACGCTCCCACCGTATTTATAACCAATCACCAGAATTTGCTGGATATTCTTGCATTGAGCGCAGCCCTCCCATATTCCTTCGGGTTTCTTGCCAAGACGGAACTGGCCCGCGTGCCTTTTCTGGGTTTCGCCATACGAAACTCGGCGTCGGTCTTTATCGACCGGAGCAACCCGAGGAGCGCCTTGCGGAGCCTGCGCAAAGCCGGGGAACGCATTCGCGGCGGCAATTCAGTCCTTGTGTTCGCCGAGGGAACCCGCTCGCACGGGCCGCATCTTCAACCCCTCCGCAAGGGCGGGTTCGCCCTGGCGGTAGAGGCGGGCGTCCCGATGGTTCCCGTAACCATCGTCGATGGCTACAAACTGCTGCACGAAGGCAGGCGGCTCCTGCGCGGCGGCGTGCTGCACATGGTCGCAGGGGAACCGATTTCCCTCGAAGGGAAGACGCGCCGGGACATTCCTGCCCTTATGGAGTATGTGCGCGAGCGTCTTGCCGAACCGCTTGCTGCTGCTTCCGCATGATACTTTTCCTATCATGATACTTCTTCCCATCCCGTCCGATTTATGGCTGTCACGGTAGACCAGGTACGACACATTGCTTCGCTTGCCCGGCTTCGCTTCACCGAAGAGGAAGAAGTACGGCTTGCCAAAGAAATGAGCGAGGTGCTCGATTACGTAGCGAAACTGGAGGAACTCGACACCACGGGCGTTCCGACGATGTCGCATGTGCTGGATATGCGTAATGTGTTCCGGGAAGACAAGGAGATCGCGCGGATCACGCACGAGGAGGCGCTCCAGGGAGCCCCCAATGCGGACGCCGCGTATTTTCGCGTTCCCAAAGTCATCGAATAGCGTATCCGAAAGGGGTTTTTCGGCCAGATACGAACGCTCAGTATATATTTACATTTATCGAGGAATACATCCGGCTATGGCGCGAGCGCGAGGCAGAAAAAAAACCGGTCCGGGGCGAGGCTTCTCTTCCGCGAAGGGTCGCGACCGGAGCAAAACGGCGCTCTGGGACCGTCTCGACGGGCGCACCCGGCACATCGTGTGTATCGGCGTGCTGTTCGTCGTTGCATTCGGGTTTTTCGCCCCCGCCGTGTTCTCGGATCGATCCCTGATCGGGGACGATACGGTGCGGTGGCGGGCCATGGCGGAGTACATGCTCGATTACGAGGAAGAGACGGGCCGGCAGGCGCTATGGGCCCCGAACGCCTTCGGCGGCATGCCCGGATACATGATCGCCTATGCCGAACAGGTGCCCCAGCTCGACGATATTCCGGCGTGGCTCCGGAAAGCGATCTGGCCGGTTTCTCATTTTCTCGTGTTGCTGCTCGGCGCCTATTTTCTTGCCTTCTTTTTGACGAAGGACCGCTTTGCCGGGGTGCTGGCTGCCGTTGCGTACGGCCTGACCACCTACATGACCTTCATTCTGATCGCAGGGCACAATACGCGGTTCATCACCTTGTGCTTTGCGCCCTGGCTGGTGCTGGCGTTCGTTTCGGCGCTCCGGCGCCCGGGCCTGTTGGCCGCCCTGCTTTTTGCGATAGCGCTGGGTGTCAACTTGCGGGGCGGGCATGTGCAGATGACGTACTACGTGGCGTTTCTGCTGGGCGTCTGGTGGGTGGTCGAAGCCGTGTCCGCCGGCATGCGGAAAGACTGGAAGCCGTTCGGCGCGGCCACGGCCTGGCTGGCGCTGGGCGGCATACTGGGCCTGCTGCTGGTGGCGCAGCCCTATCTGCTCCATTTCGAATACAAGACCTTTACGATCCGGGGGGCCGTGGACGCCGCGCTTTCCGGCCTGGACTGGGCCTATGCCATGGGCTGGAGTCAGGGCAGGGGAGAACTGGTTACGCTGCTTGCGGCGGATGCGTACGGGGGCGCCAGTCCGACCTACTGGGGCCCGAAGCCGTTCACGTCCGGGCCGCACTATGTGGGTCCGATCGTGTTGTTGCTGGCGGCGTTTGCGGTGAGACAATGGAGAAACCGGGGGGTGCTTGTGCTTTCCCTCATGGCGCTGTTCGCCACGCTGTTTTCGCTGGGGTCGCATTTTGCGCTGCTGAACCGCTTCATGTACGAGCATTTCCCTCTGTTCAACGCCTTTCGCGTGCCGGAGAGCTGGTTGGCGATTACTGCGTTTGCGCTGGCGCTTCTGGCCGCGTTCGGGCTGCGCGGACTGGGCAGGGATACGGGCCCCGACGGCGATCCCGCCGCCCGCCGTACGTTCCGGTGGATATTCGGGGGCGTGGCCGGGGTGCTGCTTGTGCTCATGCTCCTGCCCGGCGTCTTTTACGATTTCGAACAGGCCGGCGAGGAAGTGCAGGTCACGCAGGCGCTACTGGCGCAGCAGCCGGACATTGCTCCGAACGATCCGCGCGTAGCCCCCGCCGTGCGCAGCTACCTTGACGAGCAGCGCGCCCTCCGGGAAGACACGTTCCGGTCCGAGATGCGGCGGTCGCTGTTCTTTCTGCTGCTTGCGGGCGGCATGATTCTTCTTTTCCAGAGGGGGAAGGCGCCCCGGTGGGCGTTGCAGGCCGCCCTTGTTTTGCTTGTGGTGGTGGATTTGTGGGGCGTCGGGAGGCGGTATTTCAACAAGGACGATCTGGTCCGGGCGAACGACGTCGAGGAGCAGATCGCCACCTACGACGTGGACCGCTACATCCTCGGGCAGCAGGAAGCCGCCGGCGGTCCGGGGCGTTTCCGCGTGCTTTCGCTGGAAGCGGGGAGCCCGTTTCAGCATGCCCGCCCGTCCTATCATTACGAATCCGTCGGGGGGTACCACGGGGCGAAACTTCGCCTGGCGCAGGATTATATCGACGAGTTGTACGCAGATCCGGTCACGCGTTTGCCGAACGCGAACGCGCTGGATATGCTCGGGGCCCGCTACGTGATTTCCCCGTCCCCGCTTCCCGGCCTGGATCCGGTCTATCAGGGGGAACAGACCGGTCTTTTTGTACTCGAAAACATGGACGTTCCGCCCCGGGCCTGGCTGGTCGGCGAGACGGAAGTGGCGTCCGATCCGCCCGCTGCATGGGCGCGCCTGCGCGACCCGGCGTTCGACCTGCGCCGAACGGCCCTTCTGTACGAGCCGCTCGACATGGATATAGTCCCTGTCGATTCGCTAAGCATGGCGAACGTCCGCATGCTATCCTGGTCTTTGCACGAGATCGTGCTGGATGTGGCGACAGACGCCCCCCGGTTGCTGGTGCTCAGCGAAGTGTTTTATCCGGCAGGGTGGGGGGCTACGGTCGGCGGCGAGGAGGCCCCCATTTTGCAGGTCGATCATATGTTGCGCGGCGTGCCGGTTCCGGCGGGCGCGCATCAGGTAGTCATGCGTTTCGACCCGCCCCGGCACCGTATTGGCGTAGCGGTCGGCGCCGGTTCGACCGTGCTGGTGTACGGGGGCGTGCTTATGTTGCTGGTCATGGGCTGGCGCCGCAGGCAGCGACAAGTCAGTTTCTCGGCATCGGAGGCATGAAGCGGCTTCTCTTCGTCACATACTACTTTCCGCCATCGGGCGGGCCGGGGGTGCAGCGCGGCCTTAACTTCGTGAAGTATCTGCCCGAATTCGGATGGCAGCCCACCGTGCTTACCGTACGTCCGGAGAGCGCTTCCTGGCCCGATCCCGATCCGGATTCGGTGGCGGACATTCCGGAAGGGACCCGGGTGGAACGCACCGGGTCATGGGATCCCTATGCATGGTACGCCCGCCTGCTTGGCCGAAAAAAACAGGACGTCATATCGGTCGGATTTATCGGAGAGCATGGAGCGGTTTCCCGTCGTCGGTTTGCTCGGTGGATCCGGGCGAATCTGTTTCTTCCGGATGCGCGGGTCGGATGGGTTCCGTTCGCCGCGGCGCGCGCGCGGAGGCTGATGCGCCAAAAATACGATGCGGTGCTTACTACGGGCCCGCCGCATTCCACCCATT
The DNA here is from genome assembly GCA_951812345.1 of Rhodothermales bacterium. Taxonomy (GTDB): domain Bacteria; phylum Bacteroidota; class Rhodothermia; order Rhodothermales; family VXPQ01; genus VXPQ01. The sequence continues at coordinate 2,230,067 of OX638295.1, read as the reverse complement.
TTGCGGGACTGGCGCTGCAGCGTACGCACGGCATGCCCTGGCTGACCGATTTTCGGGATCCCTGGACGGGAATATACTTTCATTCCGATTTGCCGATGACCGCCCCTGCCCGGGCGCTTGACGCCTTTCTTGAACGATGGGTGTTGCGGAATACCGACGGATTCGTAGTCGAAAACGTGTCCGCGCAGCGCCGGTTTGCACAACGGGGGTATGCGTCGGAGGTAATCGAAAACGGGTTCGACCCGGCCGATTTCGAGGAATCCGCATCCTCTCGCACGGTTTCCGGCGATGCGTTTGTGGTGGCCCATGTGGGAAATATGAATCGAATCCAGAATCCGGCAGCGCTCTGGAAGGCGCTGTCCGATCCGGCAACCGCCTCGGAGTGCCCCGACCTGCAATGCCGGTTTACGGGGAATGTCGATGCCTCCGTGCTTGCTTCTGCGTCCGCCACCTGTCCCGGCGTGCGTCTCGATACGTTGCCGTATGTTCCGCATCGGACAGCCATCGACCGGATTCGTGAAGCTGCATTGCTCTTGCTTTGCATCAACCGGGCAGAGGGAGCGGAAAACGTGCCCTGCAAGCTGTACGAATACCTTGCATCGGGCCGTCCCGTGCTGGCGTTGGGTCCTGTGGACGGAGACGCCGCTCGTATTTTACAGGAAACCGGCGGCGGGCGTATGTTCGATTTCGACGATGTAGACGGGGTGCGCGCCTTCCTGCATGCGCACTACGAGGCGTGGCGCGCGGGTTCTCCCATGCAAGGAGCGCCTCCGGACCGGATCGCCCGGTACAGCCGCCGCGAACAGGCCCGGCGGCTCGCCGCATTGCTTTCCGGCCTTTCCGACCGGTCATAGAACCTATTCTGTGCGCATAGCGCGCCTGCCATGCATATTGTAACCGTCGTCGGCGCCCGCCCCCAGTTCGTCAAGGCAGCTCCCCTGCGCCGCGCCCTCATGGACGCCGGCATTCGGGAAACGCTGGTGCATACCGGGCAGCACTACGATCCGGAGATGAGCGCCGTTTTTTTCGAGGAACTGGGCCTCCCCGATCCCGATGCGAACCTCGGAACGGGGTCCGGCACCCACGCCGTACAGACCGGCGAGACGATGATGCGCCTCGAAGCCCTGCTGATGCAGGGGCCGCTGCCCGATGGCTTGATGGTGTACGGCGATACGAACGGCACGCTGGCCGGCGCCCTGGTAGCCGCCAAACTGGGTATTCCGCTCATTCATGTGGAAGCCGGGTTGCGTTCCTTCAACCGGCGCATGCCGGAGGAAATCAACCGGATCGTAACCGACCGGTTGGCCTCGGTGCTCTGCTGCCCGACGGAAACGTCGGTCCGGAATCTTGCCGCCGAAGGCATCGTGGAGGGCGTGCACTTGACGGGCGACGTGATGCTGGACGCCACGCGCTTTTTTGCGGAGGCGGCCGGACGGCGGGCGCCACTGGCGTCCGTGACGACGCATGGCCCGGGCGCGTATTATGCGGCCACGGTGCATCGGGCGGGGAATACCGACGATCCCGAACGGCTGGCGGGTATTTTCGAAGGATTGGGGCGGCTGGACGCTCCGGTCGTGGTCCCGCTGCATCCGAGAACGCAGGCCCGTCTTTCCGGGATTGCCGTTCCGGAAAATCTGGAGATTACGGACCCCCTGAGCTACCTGCGCATGCTCACGCTGGTGCGTTCCGCCCGCGCCGTGCTGACCGATTCGGGAGGGCTTCAAAAAGAATCCCTGTGGCTGGGCGTGCCGTGCATCACTCTGCGCGAAGAAACCGAGTGGGTGGAAACGTTGGAGGGGGGCTGGAACCGGCTGGCCGGCGCCGATCCGGCCCGCATCGCGGAAGCCGCCGGGATGCGTCCGGAGACGCCTGCCCCCGAGGCGGGAGAACCGGGCGCCGCCGCCCGGATCGCCGCGCTGCTTTCGAACCGGTAACGCTATCCTGTGCTGCAAATCATGCTGCCGAAATTGCTCTTCGTCTATATCCGTCCCGCCTCGTTCACCCGAGAGGATATACGCTTGCTCGAAGAAGCGTACGAGGTGGTGCCGTTCGAATTCCGGGGGGCGAAAAAGCCGGGCCTGTTTGCGTTTTTGGGATTGTTTTGCAAACAGTTCTTCTGGCTGCTCCGGGAGCTTCCCGGGGCGGTAGCCGTCTACGGCTGGTTTGTGGACTATCACATGGCGCTGCCGGTTGCAGCGGCCCGCTTTTTGGGGAAACCCGTACTGGCGGTGGTGGGGGGCTTCGATGCGGTATCCCTGCCTTCGTTGGGGCATGGCGTGGCGCTGAGCGGCTGGCGCCGCCGGATTGCCCGCATGGTGTATCGCCGGGTGGACGCCCTGCTTCCCGTGTCGTCGTCGCTGGTCCGGTCGAAGAACCGTTTTTCGGAGGGGCCGGAAGAACGGGAATACGGTTTCCGGATGCTTGCGCCGGATACGCCTGCCGCGATCCGCGTCGTTCCCACGGGCTACGATCCGGAGGCATGGCCTGCGGGACCCGGTGAGCGCGCTCCGGTGGTGGGAACGGTTGCGTTCATTGATGAGGGGCGGACCTTCGGGATAAAAGGAATCGATTTATTCTTCGACGCGGCCCGCCTGATGCCGGACGTCCGTTTTCGGGTCGTAGGCGTACGGAACCGGGAAGCGATCGCAGCGCGGTACGATCCGCCGCCGAACGTCGAGATGATTCCGCCCATGCCGCGCGAGCAGTTGCCGGCGCAGTACCACGAAATGTCCGTGTATGTGCAGTTGTCGAGGGCAGAGGGCTTGCCGAACGTGTTGTGCGAGGCGATGCTGTGCGGATGCGTGCCGGTAGGAAGCCGGGTCTTCGGCATTCCGGAGGGTATCGGGGAGGCCGGATTTCTGGTGGACGAGCCGCGCGCCGCCGCCGTGTGCGAGGCGATCCGGGCGGCGTTGCGCGCAGCGGATCCGGCCTTGCGTGCGGCGGCCCGCGCGCGCATCGAGCGCCTTTTTCACCGGGATCGCCGCCGGGAGAGCCTTCTGAACATTTTAGCCGAATTGACAGGGAGAGGGCGTCATGTCCGCTGAGCGAATGTCCGCATATCGCATGATGGGACGGAATGTGGAGGTCCGTTTCGACGCTTCGAAGGGGGCAGCCATTCTGCAGGAAGAACTGGCGGCATATCCTCCTGTGGCTGTGCCGGGGGGCGCGGATCTGGTTGTCCGGTATGCGCCGGTCGAGTACGCCGGGTTGCGATTCGCCAATCCTTCCATCCACTGTGAAATGGAAGACGGCTTCATCGTCAAGGGGCGCATGGCGACCATGCGTTTTCGCCTAAAAGGGGATCGTCTGCTCGGCGTCGATTTTTACCCGGCTTCTGCAAGGTCTCCGCTGATCCGGGGACTGCGCCGCATGGCGGATATGCAGTACACCTCCCGCGAGGAACGCGCCGGGGTTATTTTTCACGAGTGGGTGGCCGGACCCGCAGCCTACTGGGCGCCGGATCTGGCGCTTGTCCATGCGTCCTCCTTTTCGGATGCGCGCGGCGTAACGCTGATCGGGGGCACGGGCGGCACAGGCAAGACGTCGCTGGCGCTGGAGTTGTGCCGCAGGCCCGGCTTCCGGTTCGTCGCCGACGACATCTCCTTCGTAGGGGGTCACGGCCACGTATGGCCTAATCTGGCATGGCCCAAGATATATGGCTATAACCTCAAAGGCGATCCGGAGTTGACCGCCCGGTTGCTGGGCGGGCGCACTGCGGCAGACCGCTTGCACTGGGCGTTGCACCGTCGCCGGGGCGCGGCCTTCGTTCGTCGCCGGATGGCGCCTGCCGACCTGTACGATGGGTATGACAGGGAAGGCGGTCCTTTATACCGGTATGTCATCCTGATCCGCGAGGACCGCTCGGACCTCCATATTTCCGACCTTTCTCCGGCCCGTGCAGCGGCGATGAGCGTCCACGTGATGCAGGCGGAATACGCCGGGTTTCATAATCATCTCCACTGGCATGCGGTGAACCGGGCGGCCGAGGATCGCCTGCCTGCCGTCTCCGTGTCCGAGGTGCTTAACAGATGGCAGGATATGCTGACCCGCGTGCTGGATCGGGCGTCGTGCCAGCTTGCCCGGATTCCCCGCTCCATGGAACACGGCGCATTCCGGCGCCGGATGGCCGGGTTGCTGGCGGAGGCCGATTAACCGGGGTTCCGCGGCCGTCGAACAAACCTGCCTTCGGGCGCGTCTAAGGCCGAACCTTTCATTTCGTTGTCTGCCGTGTCTCGAATCGATCCGGAATCAGGCAGGGAATCCCTGCAAACCACACTCCGTCGGCGCCTGAATCAGGCGCTTGGCACCCGTCCGTTGCCGACGCGCCCCTCCGACCGGAATGCGGAGGCGGGCTCGCACCGCCGCACCGTGGAAATCGCCCTGGCGATTCTCCTGTCTACGCTTCTTTGGTTCACGTTCACCATGCGCGAGACGCATACGAGGACCATCGAACTGCCCGTTGAGGTGGTGAATGTCCCCGAAGAGCAGGCGCTCTCGCAGTATCCCCCGGAGACGGTGTATGTGCAGGCCGCCGGCGAGGGGTGGACCCTGCTCAGGCTCGGGCTCCGTTCGCCGATCGTTCCCATCGACGCTTCCCAGTCGCAGGTGCAGGTCCTTGACGCCGTTTCGGAATTTCTGCCGGAGGTGCAGGTGCAGTCCGTCACGCCGGCGGTCGCCAATTTGTTCAAGGAACGGCGGATTGTGAACGTGGTCCCCATCCGGGCCGATGTGACGCTCGAAACGCCCGCCACGTACGATTTGCTGGCGCCGCCCGAGGTGTTTCCCGATTCCGTGGCGGTGGCGGGGGCCGTTTCCGTCGTGAGCAGCCTGACCGAGTGGCCCACGGTTGCGCAAACGTTCCAGGCGGTGCGCGACACGTTCGAGGTGCGCCTGGCGCTTGTGGATACGCTGGGGGGGCTTGTGCAGAGGAATGTGGAGGATGTGCTGCTTCGGGCGATTTCCCGGGAGTTTACGGAGGATACCCGCGAAATCGTCGTGACGGTGCAGGGGCAACCGTCCACGCGCCAGCTCGTATCGCTTGAGCCTTCGGCGGTGGAAGTGCGCTACCGCGTCATGTTGTCGCAGTACCAGGACGCCCAGCGGGCCATGGATTTTTTCGCAACGGTATCCTGGGACGACATCCGCAGGGACACCACCGGCTATGTGGAGCCGCATCTGGAGGTGCCGGACGGTATCGAGCTTCGGGATGTGGAAATGATTCCCCGGCGCCTTGCGTATTACCAGCGCATCGACTGAGGCGGCCGATACGGCGCACGCATGCTTGACGAACAAGACATTCTTGTTTCCGACGACATTCTCGACGATCCCGGCCATGTGCAACGTATGCTTGCGCGCCGGGTGGAGGAGGTCCTGCACAAGGGGAACAGCAACGGGGAACGGCGCATCGTACGCCTGATCGTCCCGATGGCGCCGCTCGATGCGCCCGCGTGGCTGGCGGCGCAGACCCTGCTTCCGAAGATATACTGGCACGCGCGCCGGGACAGTATGGTGACGGCGGCGGTCGGCGAGGCGGACCGGTGCATGGGCGGCCCGGACGCCGGGTACGGTACGCTGCGCGCGCAACTCGACGCCGTGTTGCCGAAAAGCGACCCCCGGGCGCGCTATTTCGGAGGATTCCGGTTCGATCCGGGCGCTCCCGACGACGAGGTCTGGCAGGGTTTCCCGACGTTCCGGTTCACGCTGCCCCGGTTTGCGTATTTGCGGAACGAAGACAGGGGAGTATTGGCGTGCAACCTTCTTCTGCCTCGCGACCTGTCCCGCAAGGACGCTATTCTGTCCGATATCGAACAACTCTGCTTCCCGGATCGTTTTGCCGGACCGGCGTTCGGCGCGCGCATGCCGCTTCCGCTTTCCCGGACGGATGAGCCGGACCGGGCGGGTTGGGAGCGGAGCGTCGGATGGGCGCTGGACGCTTTTGCGCAGCGCCGCCGCCATCTCGAAAAAGTGGTGCTCTCTCGCCGCACGCTCCTGACCTTTTCCGAATCGCTCGACGCCTTCGTCTTGCTGAAGAAACTCCGGGAGGGGACCCCGAACTGTTTCCATTACGGATTTCAGTTCGAGCCGGACTCGGTCTTTGTGGGGGCTACGCCGGAGCGCCTTTTTCATCGCAGCGGGCGGTACATGCGAACGGAGGCTGTGGCCGGCACCTGTGTACGGGGCGATACGGAGGCCGAAGACGCCGAGGCGTTGGCCTCGCTGCTTGCCAGCGCAAAGGACCAGCGCGAGCATGCGTACGTGCGGGAAAGCATTCGTACTGTGCTCGATCCGTTGTGCCAGGAATTTCGCATAGACGAGGAGGCGTCCGGATTACAGCAAGCCCGGAGGTGGCATCTCGTTTCGCGCAGCAGCGGCTTGTTGCAGCGCGGCGTGCACGGGAGCGATGTCATGGAGGCGCTCCATCCCACTCCTGCCGTAGGCGGATATCCTGTCGAGCCTGCGCTGGCGGCCATCCGCGATCTGGAAGGGTTCGACCGGGGCTGGTATGCGGGACCGGTAGGGTGGATAGGTCCTCAAGGGGCGGAGTTTGCGGTGGCGCTCCGGTGTGGGCTCGTCCGGGATCGCGCCCTGTATCTGTTTGCTGGCGCCGGGATTGTGGAGGGATCCGATCCCGCGGCCGAATGGACGGAAATCGAGCAGAAAATCAGCGATATTCTGGGGGTGCTGGGGTAGGGGGAAAGATTTTTTACCGGGTGCGCCGCCCCGATCCGTGCGCCTCTCTGCTTCCCGAAGGGCGCGTCAAGTCCGTGATGTACTGAGCGAAGTGGTTTTGATCAGAGTATCCCGTTATTTTCAGGCAGATCAAATCCAGCGATACACATGACCACTCCCCAACCGTCCGGCATCAACCAGATATGGGCCGATCTTCTTGTGGAAGAGTTGGTTCGCGCCGGCGTCGGCCTGTTCTGTATCGCATCGGGTTCCCGGAGCGCTCCGCTGGCGCTTGCCGTGGCTGCCCATCCCCGGGCAGAGTACGTGATGCACTATGACGAGCGGGGGACGGCGTTTTGCGCCCTCGGGTACGGGCGCGCTACCCGGCGCCCTGCCGCATGGATTACGACCTCGGGAACGGCAGTTGCGAACGGTATGCCCGCCGTGGTGGAAGCGTCGATGGACGCTGTGCCGATGCTGCTCGTTACGGCGGATCGTCCTCCGGAACTGCGGGCCGCCGGGGCCAATCAGACCATTGATCAGGTAAAGATTTTCGGCAACTACGCGCGGTGGCAATTCGACCTGCCCGCGCCGGATCCGGCGATCGACCCGGCGGTCGTGCTCACCACGGCGGATCAGGCGGTGTACCGGGCAATGCGCATGCCTGCCGGTCCGGTGCATCTCAACGCGATGTACCGCGAGCCGCTCGTTTCCAGTCCCGACAAAAGCCGCTACGCAGATTATCTCGATGGATTGCAGGCGTGGCGGGATTCGGAGGCGCCGTATACCCGGTACGGTTCGGCCACAAACATTGCAAAAACCCCTATATCCGCACATGAATCGGCCGCAGACATTTCAAAAACTCCCATATCCGGATATGGATCGACCAATAATATTTCAGAAGTTCTTATAACATATTCCGTCGATGCGCCCCGATTCGAGTCCCTGATGGATGATCTGAGCCGGGCGAAGCGCGGGCTGGTCGTGGCCGGGCGGCTCCATGCCCGGTCCCAGGCCGATGCGGTCCGGCTGCTGGCGAACGAACTGGGCTGGCCGCTACTGCCCGATGTGTGTTCGCAGCTCCGGTTTTCCGGAAAATTCTCAGTAGATCGTTCTACTGACAAAATTACGGAGGGCGGCGTAATGGCTTCGCGGTACGATCTGGCGCTGGCGAGCGAAGCGTTTCGGGCGTCCCATCCGCCGGACGCCGTATTGTATTTCGGCGGGGCGGCCGTATCGAAGCGGCTGAATGCCTGGCTGGCCGAAGTGCGCCCCGCCTTGTTTGCGGTCGTGCGCGAATCCCCCGACCGGATGGACCCCGGCCACTGCGTGACGGAGTATGTCGAAACCGGCATTGCGCCTTTCTGCCGGTCCGTTATCCATCGTCTGGAAACGAAACGAGGAGAGGGCAAGGTGCTGGGCAACAAGGACTGGACGGCAAGCTGGGCGGCTGCCTCCGACGCCGTGGCCCGCGCGATGGACGAACACACGCCGGACGATCTTTCCGAGCCTGCCGCGGCCCGGCTGCTTTCGCGGCATACCCCTGACGAGGCGACGCTCATGCTTGCAAGCAGCATGCCGATCCGGGACATGGATATGTTCGGGGATGCTGCCGGCAGGGCGCCGTTCGTAGCCGCCAATCGCGGCGCTTCCGGCATCGACGGGGCCGTGGCTACGGCGGTCGGACTGGCGTACGGGCGCCGGGCGCCGGTTACTCTGCTGGTGGGCGATCTTGGATTATTGCACGACCTGAACAGCCTGGCCCTAACGGCGTCTGCGCCAGCGCCGGTCGTTATCGTGGCGATCAACAACCACGGCGGAGGTATTTTTTCGTTTCTTCCTGTGGCCGGTTGCGGCGAGGCGTTCGAACCCATGTTCGGGACGCCGCACCCGTACCGTTTCGAGCAGGCGGCCCGCATGTTCGGCCTCGGCTACGATCACGTCCAGGACATGGATACCCTGTCGGAAGCCTACGCAAGCGCGCTTTCGTCCGGGGAAAGCCGGATCATTGAAATCACGACCGACCGCGCCGAAAACCTGCACCTGCACCGGCGGCTGGAAGCCCTGATCTGCGAGCGGTTGGCGGACGCCGTTCCCGTTTTTACCAACAACCCTGACCCATGACTCCTGCAATAGATTGGCAAGCAGCGAAATCCTACCGGGATATCACGTATCACAAGGCGGAGGGGATCGCAAAGATCACCATCGCTCGGCCCGAAGTACGCAACGCCTTCCGCCCCCTTACGGTTACGGAGATGCGCGACGCGCTCCAGGATGCGCGCGACGATCATGCCATCGGCGTGATTATTCTTACCGGCGAGGGGCCGGACGCTTTCTGCTCCGGCGGAGACCAGAAGATTCGCGGGGATGCCGGGTATACGGAAGAAGGCACGGGGGTCATGCGGCTGAATGTGCTTGATTTTCAGCGGGAGATACGGAGCTGTCCGAAGCCGGTGATCGCCATGGTGGCGGGCTGGGCCGTGGGCGGCGGGCATGTGCTGCATGTGCTGTGCGACCTTACCATTGCCGCCGAAAACGCCCGGTTCATGCAGACGGGACCCAAGGTGGGATCGTTTGACGGGGGGTACGGGGCCTCGTATCTTGCCCGCATCGTGGGTCAGAAAAAGGCCCGCGAGATATGGTTTCTGTGCCGTCCCTACGATGCTCGCCAGGCGCTGGAGATGGGACTGGTGAACACCGTGGTGCCCCTGGACCGACTGGAAGAGGAAACCGTGAGTTGGTGCCGGGACATTCTGCGGAATTCGCAAATGGCTATCCGCTGCCTGAAAGCCGGTCTGAACGCCGATTGCGACGGGCAGGCGGGCTTGCAGGAACTGGCCGGGAACGCCACGCTGCTTTTCTATATGACCGAGGAAGGGCAGGAAGGGCGCAACGCCTTCAATGAGAAGCGCAAGCCGGACTTCTCGCAGTTCCCGTACCGTCCTTGAACGCGCCCTCGACATCCGCTTCCGCTACCGGGCAATCGGGTATGTCATCGAAAGAGGAACGTCCGAACTGGACGATCTGGATCCGGGCGGCGCGTCCGAAAACGCTCTGGGCCGCGGTGGCGCCAGGGCTGCTCGGGACGGCCTTCGCCTTCGGAGACGACGCCTTTCATGCGCTTTCCGCGTGTTGCGCATTCCTTGTTGCCGTGTTCATTCAGGTGGGCACGAATTATGCGAACGATTACCAGGACTTTGCCCAAGGCGCCGATACGGCGGAACGCAAGGGGCCCCTGCGCATCACCCAGGCGGGTCTGGCCAGTCCCCAAGCGGTCCGCATGGCGGCGGCTATCGCTTTTCTGATCGCTTTTCTGGCCGGGCTGTACCTGGTCGTGCGCGGAGGATGGTTCCTCTTGTTCGTCGGGCTGGTGTCCATTTTGTGCGGGGCCATCTACTCGGCGGGGCGCTATTCGCTGGCGTACCTCGGTATCGCCGATCTTTTTGTGCTGGTGTTTTTCGGTCCGGTGGCCGTGGCCGGGACGCACTATGTGCAGGCGCTGTCGTTTTCGTGGCCGGTTGCGCTGGCCGGGTTGGGGCCGGGGTTTCTGGCTACCGCCATTCTGCTCGTGAACAATACGCGCGACATCGCGGAGGACGAGGCCGCCGGGAAGAAAACGCTGGTGGTGCGATGGGGGCGCGGTGCAGGCGTACTACTCTACGGCGTATGCGTGGCGGGCGCGGCTCTGGTGGTCGTGGCCTCGGCGATGCTTGCGAGCAACTGGTGGATGCTTATTGCGCTGATTGCAACGCCCTGGGGGCTGGCCAACCTGCGGACGCTGCGCGCCACGAGCGATCCTGCGGTATTGAACCCGCTTCTGGGGTCTACCTCGCGGCTTTTGCTCGCCTACTGTCTGCTTTTCAGCCTCGGACGGATCATGTAGACCATGTAACCGCCTGTCCCGATCCATGGATATTCCCTGCCTGCTTTCGACGGCGGCGCTCCGGGCGCCTCTTGAAACGGCGCTGTCTTCCCCCGGCGTCGAGACATCGTATGGCGAACTCGACCGCTTTGTGTCGGGGATGGCCCGCCGCATGGCGGAAAAAGGGGTGGGCAGGGGAGATCGGGTAGTGCTCGTCATGGACCGGAGCGCGGAAGCGGTCATCCTGCTTCTTGCGGCGATACGGGCAGGGGCGGTGGCCTGTCCGATGTCGATGCGCCTCCCGGAGGCTACGGTAGCCGAGCGCTGCCGCGGTCTGGGCGCAGCGCTTACAGTCGGCGACCGCCCGCTCGAAACGGCAGTGGCGGCGAGAGCCCTGATCGAACGGGGTCCGCGCGAAGACCCTGACGCCGCGCCGCCGTTTTCCGAGGATGCGCCCGCCACCATCGTGTTCACCTCCGGGTCTTCGGGCGCGGCCCGCCCTGCGCTTCATACGTACGGGAATCATTATTTCAGTGCGCTGGGCGCACAGGGCAACATGCCGCTGGCTTGCGGCGACCGCTGGCTCCTGTCGTTGCCGCTCTGGCATGTGGGGGGAATTGCGATTCTTTTTCGGTGTTTGCTTGCCGCCGCTACGGTGGTAGTGCCCGATCCGGTGGATTCCCTTGTCGAGTCCGTCCGGAAAGTTACCCATGCGTCCATGGTGTCCACCCAGCTCCGGCGGCTGTTGCGCGAAGCGGAGTCCGGGGAGGCGCACCCGGAGAAGGCTCTGTTGCTCGGAGGGGGTTCTGTATCGCCGGTCCTGATTGACGAGGCCGTACGGCGCGGCATACCCGTACATACCAGCTACGGCCTTACCGAGATGGCTTCGCAAGTGACGGCCACGCCTCCCGGCGCGGCGTCGGAGGCCTTGCGCACGTCGGGCCGGGTGTTGCCCTGGCGGGAACTCCGCTGCGACGAAGGGGGGCAGATCATGGTGCGGGGGCGCACACGCTTTGCCGGATATGTCGAGGGGGATCGGCTGGCGCGTCCTTTTGACGAGGAAGGGTGGTTTGCAACCGGAGATATAGGCTGGATGAATGCTTCCGGACGACTGGTTGTTCGGGGACGGATGGATCATATGCTCGTGTCGGGCGGCGAGAACATTCTGCCCGAGGAGATCGAGGTGGTTCTGGCGGGCGTGGAAGGCGTCGAGCGCGTGGTCGTCGTGGGCGTGGCGGACGAGGAATACGGCCAGCGCCCGGTGGCTTTTGTCGAAACGGCGACCGGGAAAATCGATGCGTCCCGGTTGCGCGCCGCCGCGGAGGCCGTACTTCCCCGGTTCATGACGCCCGACGCTTTCTATCCGTGGCCGGCCGATCTTTCCGGAGAGGGCCTCAAGCCGGACCGCAGTCTGTTCCGGCGGCGGGCCGAGGCGATGCGGACGAACCCATCTCCCCGGCGCGCGTAAAGAAATACCCCAATTCTTCCGGTCCGCATTCCCCTTTCCTGACGACGCGCCGCGCCATGCGTTGCAGTCTGAATCTCGTGCTGTTACTGTGTGTGGGTATGCTTGCAGCCTGCGGCCGCACTACCGCTCCTCCGGCCGCCCTGAAAGACATTCGCTCCGAGGCGGATCCCGTGCAGGAAAGCTGGGGCGCCGAGTATTATTTAACGGAGACGACCCCCGGAAACGCCTCCTCCCGTCCGCGTCTGAAGATGCGCGCAGATCATATGGCGACGTTCGAAGCGGGGGACAGCACATGGACCGTCCTGCAGAGCGACTCGACCGGGGGGCGCGTGACGGTCCTGCTGTACGATGAAGCCGGGGATTCCTCCGCTACCGTCTTTGCGGATCGGGTTACGCTTCTTGACAACAAAAAGCGATTTGAGGCGACAGGGAACGTCGAGGTCCGCGCGCAGGGCGACAAGGTGCTGTGGAGCGAGCATCTTGTCTGGCTGGAACGCGAGGAGGCCCTTCGAACGCCGGGATTCGTCCGCATCTCGACCCCTGACGAACAGGTGCAGGGATACGCCTTGGAAGCGGACGAGCGTCTCGACGAGTATACGTTACGCAGCATGACCGGCCGGGTGACCGTGCGCGAAGAATGAGACGCGGCGCCGTATCCATATGTCGTTTGGTGGCGGGCCTGTGCATTGTTGTCGGCGCGGCCCTGCCGATCTATGCCCAGGAAGCCGATACCACCGGGGTGCAGGAGGTGGATGTGCGCGCCGACCTGCTCGAAGGCGGAGAAGAAGAGGGCGAACGCATCCGGCGCCTCATCGGGAATGTGCGATTGCAACAGGAGGATACGCGCTTGCGGGCGCGCCGGGCTGTCCAATATCCGGAACGCCGCGAGATCCTTTTCACGGGCGATGTGCTGGTGATCGAACGCGGCGATACGCTGCGCGCCGATACGGTGCTTTACAACAGCCGTGACAAGACGGGCCATGCGCGCGGCGGCATCCGCCTTTCCGATGGAGACGTTTTGATCGAGGCGCCGTCGGGCCTGTATTTCACCCGCTCGAAACGCGCCCGATTTTCGGAGGGCGTCACATTGACCGACCGCGCTGCGGTGCTGACCAGTCTGGCCGGGGAATATCTTTCGGACGAGAAGCGGGCCGATTTTTATGGGGATGTGGTCGTGGTGGAAGACAACGCGTCGCTGCGGGCGGACACCGTCACCTACCATAGGGAAACGGACATTTCGCTCGCTCGCGGCAATGTGTTCGTCGAACGCATCGATACGACCGGGCAGGCGGATACGAAACGACAGATCGTCCGGTCGCTTCTTTTCGGGGACCGGGCATACAACGAGGACAGCACCGGCTACAGCCGCATGGAAGGCGATCCTCTGTTGCTGCGGATCCGGGAGGATTCGACCGGCGCCGACACGGATACGTTGATGATGCGCGCCCGTATCCTCGAATCGTCCCGGCGGGATTCGCTGGAGCGGCTTGTGGCCGTCGATTCGGTGCGTATCCTGCATGGCGGCCTTACGGCCGTTGCGGACTCGGTGGTCTATGACCGGATAACCGCCGCGGGCGAAGACGGGGCGGATGTCCAGCGCACCACCGCCTGGTTTTTCGGGGACCCTCTGGCCTGGTTCCGGGACAATCAGGTAAGCGGAGACACGCTGCAGGTCGAGGGGGGCGGCGAAGATGTGGACTCCCTCTTTGTGCTGGGAAGCGCCTTTGCGGCCCGTCCGGATTCGGCGACGAACCGGATTCACCAGTTGCGCGGCAAGCGGATCGAAGCGGCGTTCGAACAGGATTCCCTGCGCACGCTTTCGGCGGGTCCCCAGGCCGAAGCCATTCATTTCAGAACCAGCGAGGATAATCTGGCGGAGGGCGCCGTCCATATGTCGGCAGACCGCATTCTGCTTCATTTCCGCGAAGGAGACATCGACCGGCTCGAAGCGATCCGCGATACGGAAGGCGTATATTATTCGGAGGAAATTATGCCCGATTCGCTCTCGCTCGACGGGTTCGTATGGCGTCCCGAGCGGCGCCCGGTGAAACGGGAATTTCTCCAGCGCGTCGAATGGCAGGGGCGCGATGGTTTCCAACCTTCCGACGCCCCCGATCCGCTTCCGGAACCAATGGATTGACCCGTATGGCATTTTCCGGCGACCCTGCTGCCTCCGTGACGCTCCGCGCCGAGCGCCTCACGAAACGGTACAAGAAGCGCAACGTGGTGGACGACGTGAGCGTCCATGTATCGCAGGGCGAGATCGTGGGCCTGCTCGGCCCCAACGGCGCCGGAAAAACAACCACGTTTCATATGATCGTGGGGATGGTTCGGCCCAACGCAGGGCGGATTTATGTAGGGGAGCAGGACATTACGTCCATGCCGATGTACAAACGGGCCCGTCTGGGCCTCGGCTACCTTGCCCAGGAAGCGTCCATTTTTTCGAAACTCTCCGTAGAAGACAATCTGCATGCGGTGCTCGAATTTCAGGGCATCGGACGGGATGAACGCCATGCCCGCGTCGATGCGCTTATCGTCGAATTCGGCCTCGAGCGCGTACGTCGCTCGAAAGGGTACGCCTTGTCGGGCGGCGAGCGGCGGCGCACCGAAATCGTCCGGGCCATGGCCATCGAGCCGAAATTCTTTTTGCTGGACGAACCCTTTGCCGGCGTGGATCCTATCGCCGTCGAAGATATCCAGGGGGTGGTAGCCGGCCTGAAGGCGCGCGGCATCGGCGTACTCATTACCGACCACAACGTGCACGAGACGCTGGCTATTACGGATCGCGCCTGCCTGCTTTACGAGGGGCGTATTCTGAAACAGGGCACTGCCGAGGCGCTTGCTCACGATCAGGAAGTGCGTGAACGGTATCTGGGAGAGAAATTCACGCTCGAACGGTACCGGTGACGGCGCCTTGCCATCGGGACTTTAAGAGTATCTTATAATTTTGTCCGTGAACAGGCCGCCATGAAACCGGGTATATGCTATGCGGCGTTTATAGCGCACGGCGGCCATCTGTTGGATAAGAACGGATGCCCCCGGGCCACGCGGTGCGCCGCGTTCGCTCACCCGGTTCTGTCCGCCGCCGCGTATCAACCATTCCATTCCTTCCCATGATCGTAGTTTTTCGACCAGGTGCGGAAGAAACCCGGATTCAGGACGTAATCGAGCGTCTGAACGAATACGGATTCGACGTACACCGTTCCAGCGGGGTGAACCAGACGGTACTGGGCGCCATTGGCGTGAAGCCCGAATTCGACCCCCGGAGTATCCGGGTTATGGGCGGTGTGGCGGAGGTGTATCGGGTAACCGAGCCGTACAAGTTCGCCAGCCGGTCCTGGAAAAGGGAAAATACGGTGATCGACGTGGGGGGCGTACCCGTGGGCGGCGAAGAGATTGTGGTGATGGCCGGTCCCTGTTCGGTCGAGGACGAAAAGCAGATTGAAGACACGGCGGCGCATGTATCCGCCTGCGGGGCGGCGTTCTTGCGTGGCGGCGCATTCAAGCCGCGCA
This sequence comes from Rhodothermales bacterium, assembly GCA_951812345.1. Taxonomy (GTDB): domain Bacteria; phylum Bacteroidota; class Rhodothermia; order Rhodothermales; family VXPQ01; genus VXPQ01. The sequence goes on along the minus strand of OX638295.1, from coordinate 2,214,555 downwards.
CCTCTCCCTATTCCTTCCAGGGTCTGGGCGAAGACGGGTTGAAATTGCTGCGCGCCGCTGCCGACAGGAATGGCCTCAAGACCATTACCGAAGTGATGGAGGTCGGTCAGGTCGAGCCGGTTGCCCGGTATGCGGACGTTTTGCAGATCGGCGCGCGCAACATGCAGAATTTCCCGCTTCTGAAAGAGGTCGGGAAACTCCGGAAACCCGTCTTTCTGAAGCGCGGTTCTTCGGCGACGACCGAGGAGTGGCTGATGAGCGCCGAGTATGTGCTTTCGGAAGGCAATCCGCACGTCATGCTGTGCGAGCGCGGTATCCGCACGTTCGAGACGTATACGCGCAATACGCTGGATCTGTCCGCGGTGCCGGTGATCAAAAAGCGCAGCCACCTCCCGATCATTGTCGATCCAAGCCATGGCACGGGCATACGAGGGAAGGTCATTCCGATGGCGCGCGCAGCGGTGGCCGCCGGGGCCGACGGCATCATGGTGGAGGTGCATCCGAATCCCGACATGGCGAAGAGCGATGGTCCTCAGTCGCTCTATTTCGAGCAATTCGTCGATCTGATGGTGCAGGTCCGGCTCATTGCGCGGGCGATCGGACGGGTGGTTCGCGATGCGCCGGATTTGGCCTGAGGCGCCCCAGGGGCTATGATTCGTCTCGATGCACTTCAGGAAATCAAAGATCGGTTCGAGGAGATCAACCGATTGATGGCCCAGGGAGATGTGGCCACCGATCCGCAGCGCCTCCGGGAGTTGGGACGGGAGCGTACCACGCTCGAGGGGCTTGTGCAGGCCATCGACGCCTACGAGCGAACGATCTCGGAACAGAACGATTTACGCGCCATCCTGGCGGAGGACCCGGTCGGCGAACTGGCGGATATGGCCCGCGCCGAATTGGAAGCCATCGAGAGCAACCTGCCCGCCATCGAGGCCGATCTGCGCCTGAAAATGATTCCGAAAGCCCCCGAGGACGCCCGGGATGCGATCCTCGAAATTCGTGCGGGAACCGGCGGGGATGAGGCCGGGCTTTTCGCTGGCGACCTGTACCGCATGTATCAGAAATTCTCCGAGGGGCGGGGTTGGAAGGTCGAAATAATGAATGTATCTCCGGGCGCCAAGGGTGGCTTCAAGGAGATCGTGCTGTCGATCCGGGGAGAAGAAGCTTTTGGTTTTATGAAGTTCGAGAGCGGTGTGCACCGCGTGCAGCGTGTACCGGTTACGGAATCCTCCGGGCGTCTGCATACGTCTGCTGCCACGGTGGCTGTGCTGCCGGAAGCGGAAGACATTGATGTGCGCCTCGGCCCGAACGATGTGAAGGTGGATGTCTATCGTTCGAGCGGTCCCGGCGGGCAGTCGGTCAATACGACGGATTCGGCGGTCCGGCTCACGCATGTACCCACCGGTCTTGTCGTGACGTGCCAGGACGAAAAAAGCCAGCACAAGAACAAGGAGAAGGCGCTTCGGGTGCTGCGTTCGCGCCTCTACGAGCAGGAAATGGAAAAGCGCCGAGCGGAGCGCAGTGAAGTTCGCCGCTCCATGGTGGGGTCCGGCGACCGTTCGGCCAAGATACGAACCTATAATTTTCCCCAGGACCGCGTCACCGATCACCGCTTGGAGGGCGACGACAAGAATCATCCGCTCCACAAAGTGATGGACGGAGCGATCGAGGGGATTATTACGGCGCTGCAGGCCGCAGACAATATGGAGCAGTTGGCCGATTTGGCCTCCGGATCGTAACGGTCCAGCCCGGTGACATGATCGGTAAAGGATCAATCAGGTGCTTCTCTCGTTTCTTCCGGTTCTGTGCGTTACGAAAACGTTATTCGAACGATATAATCCATGCAGTTAACGGAACCTGCACCGATACAGGAGATCGATGTGATGGAGGAACCGATCGTCATGGTGGCCCGCGACGAACATGTCCGCTATGCGCCTGCGATCAGTCACCTTATCGCAGAGGCGGCGGCAGCGAGGGGGACCGGCATTGCCCAGCGCGCCCCGGAGTATGTGCGGGCAAGGATTGAAGAAGGCAAGGCGGTCATTGCGCTGGCTGGCGACCGTCTGGCCGGATTTTGCTACATCGAGAGTTGGAGTCACGGGAAGTACGTAGCCCATTCCGGGCTGATCGTGGCTCCCGATTTCCGCAAGATGGGGTTGGCGAAGAAGATAAAGAGACGGATTTTCGAATTGTCCCGCGAAAAATACCCGGAGGCCCGGGTTTTCGGCATCACGACGAGTTTACCCGTGATGAAGATAAATTCCGACCTCGGTTACAAGCCGGTGACGTTTTCGGAATTAACGGATGACGATGTGTTCTGGGAGGGGTGCCGGAGCTGCCCCAACTACGACGTGCTCACGCGTACCGAGCGCAAGATGTGTCTTTGCACCGGCATGCTGTACGATCCGAAGGAAGACAAGGCCAACGACGAGTAGAGAGACGCCCACAGTCGTTTCGGCGCCCGGGGAACGTCGTTTCGTTCCGGTCGTATGACGCCACGCTTTTAATGCCGGTTTTCGATAGCCGTTATGTCTGTTTTGCCCGTTTGTGTGCTGCAATATGCGGTACAATCCGGAGAAGATAGCGCAGAAGGAGAAAGGGAATCGTGCAATCCCTGCTCGCCGCAAGGACGGTGGGCGTGATTTCATTCCACAGGGAGCTATGTCTGAAAATACCTACGAAATTACGTATATCGTCAACAGCGTACTCGGCGACGATCAGATCAATAATCTGGTTGGCCGGGTTGCGAAATTTATCGAGAAAGAGGGCGGTAATATCATTGAAGTGGATGAGTGGGGGTCGCAGCGGCTTGCCTATCCTATCGACAAAAAGCGCACCGGGTACTATGTGAATGCCTATTTCGAGGCAGGGGGCGAACTGATCGCCCGTCTCGAACGCGCGTTGACCCTTGAAGACGATATTCTTCGTTTCCTCACGCTGAAAATGGACGCCGTCATGCTCCGTCACTATGAGGAGCGCAAGGAGCAAAGGGCGCGTGAGAAGGCGGAAGGTGTAAAAGAATCCGTTCCGGACAAAGAAGAGCAGGTTTCCGCCGTTGCTGAGCAGGCGGAACCCTCGCCTGCTCCGAAGAAGAAGGTGAAACCCGAGGCGTCTGCTGAAGAGAAGAAAGTCGAGGCATCTGCCGAAGAGGCGAAAGCAGAGGCGCCCGCTGAGGACACGAAAGCCGCCGATCAGGCGTAACCCTTCCGAGTGGCAGATACCCACACATTGCCAGGATATTCCATGACCGAATCCCGTTTCGAACCCGACCAGATCGATTTTGTCGATTACAAGGATATTGAACTCCTGAAGCGCTATCTAAACGAGCAGGGCAAGATTTTGCCTCGGCGCATTACGGGAGTGCCTCAGAAATTTCAGCGCAAGCTTACTCGGGCGGTAAAGCGTGCCCGTCACCTTGCCATGCTGCCGTTTGTGGCAGATAATGTTCGATAGGAGGGAACTACCGCGATGAAGCTTTTACTGCTGCAGGACGTGGAAAACCTCGGTCACGAGGGAGACATCGTGACGGTCCGGGACGGCTATGGCCGCAATTACCTGATTCCGGGTCGTATGGCGGTGATTGCTTCGGATTCCGTGGTTCGTCATCAAAAGGAACTCGCACGCCAGCGCGCAAGAAAAATTGCCCAGGAGATTGGGGATGCGGAGCGCGTAAAGGAGCAACTGGAGGCTGCGAAGGTGGTCGTTGCCGCGAAAGTCGGACAGGAGAACCGAATTTTCGGGACGGTTACATCGACGCAGATAGCGGAAGCACTCGGTCAGCAGGGGTTCCGGATCGACCGCAAACATATCGAGCCCGACGAAGACATTCGCATGCTCGGCGTCTATACGGCTACCGTGAAGGTACACAAGGAAGTCTCGGCTACACTCAAGGTCGAGGTGGTTCCAGAGGCGGAAGCGGAAGCGTAGGCGCGGCGGGATACGCCGGGCGCCCGTCCTGCTCCCGGCATCGTTTTAGCCCAATACGGTTTTGCGCCACTACGGTTTTGGATTTGTGCAGTATCTCGCCCGCATAGGCTGGCTGGCTGCGCTTGTTCCGTGTACAGGGTTCGTGTGTGCGCAAGCGTTTGCCCAGGATTTCCTGTCTGCTACGCATTATGTGACGTGGACCGTGGAGGTTGACTCCGAAGAAGTCGCTCCCGGGGAGGCATTCGAGGCGGAGATTGAGGCGGAGATATCGGAGGGCTGGAAGATGTACGCCCTTGATTCGCCGCGCCCGAGTTTTGCCGTTGAGTTCACATGGGAAGAAGAGGGACTGTTGCTCACAGGCCCCATGCGCGAGAGCAAGCCCATCGAGGCGCACGATCCCTGGTTTGATGCCACGGTTCGCTATTTCACCGGACAGGCCCGGTTTGTTGCTCCGTTCCGTGTTGGGGAGGATACCCCCACAGGAAATCGCACGCTCAGCGGCGTGGTGCGATTCATGATTTGCACCGAAGAGGTGTGTCTGCCTCCCACGCCGGCGCCGCTCCAGGCCGTAGTACATGTTGCCGGGGGCGGCAATACTGCCGTGGGCGCCGTATCCGGTGCTGAGATGGCTGTCGGGGATGGGGGGGACGATTCGCTCCGCTCCGCGCCCGATTTGACCGGGGGCGTACCTCCGGTATTAACTCCTGATATGACAACCGCCGAGGACGTTGATGTACATACCGGCGGTCTATGGCGCTTTATTCTGCTGGCGATCGGGGCTGGGCTTGCCTCTCTGCTGACGCCCTGTGTATTTCCGATGATTCCGCTGACCGTCTCCTGGTTTTCAGGGCATGCCTCGAAGCGTTCCGAATCAGCTCGTATGGCGCTGGCCTTCGGGGCGGCGATCGTCCTTACCTTCACGGCGCTGGGTGTGCTGGCTGCCTCTTTGCTTGGCGCTGCCGGGGCGCATACCATTGCGGCGAACCCCTGGATCAATCTTTGTATCGGGGGGATATTCGCCGTATTTGCGTTTTCGCTGCTCGGCATGTTCGAATTGACCCTGCCGGGCCGTTTCGTAAACTATTTCAATCGTCAGGGTAACGAGCGGTCGGGGTATACGGGCACCTTTTTTATGGGGCTGACCCTGACGCTGGTGCACTTTACCTGCACTGTTCCGTTCGTGGGGGGCTTGCTCGCTATTGCCACTTCGACCGGTGAATGGACATATCCCGTCATCGGCATGATGGTTTTCTCGGCTACGTTTGCGGTGCCGTTCGTGGCGTTCGCCCTTTTTCCGCAGGCTATGCAATCGTTGCCCGGAGCCGGATCCTGGATGCATCGCATTCAGGTCACACTGGGTTTCGTGGAGCTTGCCGCCGCCCTCAAGTTTCTGTCGAATGCGGACCTTGTTATGGGATGGGGGCTGATTTCACGGTCCGTGGCCATCGCCCTCGCCATGGTGATTTTCGGGCTTGCCGGATTCTATCTGCTCGGCATGATCCGGATGCCTCATGAGCCGGCGTCCCAGCCTGTGGGAGTCGGACGGCTGCTTTCTGCCGCGGCCTTTTTGGGCATTTCCCTGTACATGCTACCCGGCCTTTTTGGAGCGCCACTACCCGTGATTGATGCCTGGCTTCCTCCGGCGCAAGCAACGGAGGCCGGAGGCGGCGTGTTTTCGGGGGGTGCGGACGATGAGCCCGTTTGGCATGAAGACATAGATGCGGCTTTCGAACAGGCGCAAAATGTGCATAAACCCGTGTTCATCGATTTTACGGGGTATACCTGTGCAAATTGCCGCCAGATGGAAGCCAGCGTGTTTCGCCAGGAACCCGTGGCGTCCCTGCTTCGGAATGATTTTGTGCTGCTGCGTCTCTATACCGACGCACGCGACACCGGTCCGGCATTGCAGCAGTACCAGATCGAGTTGGCGGGCACGGTAGCGCTTCCGACCTATGTCATTGCGGATCCGTATTCCGGCGCCCTCCTTCGCAGGCACACAGGTACGGCATCGGTTTCAGAATTTTCCGGATTCCTCGAGCAGGGCGCTGCCGCCTTTGGCACTGATGCGCCTGCTCTCTCTTTACCTGGTTCTTCGTAAAACCTGTCGTCATGTTCCAGCGGGATATCATCATGCGGGAGATCGAGCAGGCCATCCGGGTGTTGCTCCATGTGTTTGCGCAGGTGCTTCGGCTGAAGTCCGAAGAACGGTACGAAGAAGCCCTTGCGTACATACGGACCGCGTTCGGAGAGGCTGACCTTTCTCCCCGCCCCGTGGGCGAACTGTCGCCCTGCGAACTGGTCGAGCTTTGCCGGTACCCGCGCGGATTCGAGTACAGTCTTGCGCTTTCCATCGCCGATCTTTTGTGTGAGGAAGCCGATCTGCTGGCGCAACTTGGATCGCTGCCGGAAGCCCGTGCCCGTGCTGCCGGGGCCAGGGCATTGTACGAAGAAGCGCTGGCTACGGAAGGGGCCGCGCTCCCGGTGGATATTGCGCAGAGACTGGCGCGCGCCGACCAACTCGCAGAGGAATAAATATGTCATCCGCCGGCCCTGTACTGACCATCGAATGTCCCCCTGCGTTTCGTTTCCGCTCGACCCTTCTGAGTCACGGCTGGCTCGAACTGGCGCCATTCAGCCACGATGAGGAGTATGCGCGGCTGCGGCGCATAGAACGCCTTCCGGACGGTCGCATTGTCAGGATTGCATTTGCAGCGGATATGGGCGGGGACGGGGCCATGCCCTGCAGCGAAAGGTTGCATGTATACATTGAGGAGATATTGGGGCATGTGTCCGGCGCGGCGAATCATGCCGCGGACGCTTCGCTTTCTCCCGCGGTCCATGCACATCTTCAAGAGGCGGCCCGGCGTATCTTCAACCTTGAGATAGACCTGGACCCCTTTTACGCCTTACTTGCGGGCGCCTCGCGTTATGCCTGGGTGTTTGAGCACAGGGCCGGGCGGTTGCTGCGTGCGCCCACGGTTTGGGAAGATTTGGCGAAAACGTTACTCACGACCAACACAACCTGGGCCATGACACGGCAGATGACGCAGCGGCTGAGCGAGTTGGGGCATGCCGGCGCATTCCCTTCTCCCGAAACCATCGCGCACCTGTCTCTCGATGCGCTTTCCGATCATGTACGGGCCGGATATCGGAATGCATATCTTCACGAACTGGCCTGCCGCATTGCGGAGGAAAGAATCGATGTAGAGGGTTGGGCAGATACAGAGATGTCTTCTGCCGACCTCTTTGCAGAGATACGTTCGCTGAGCGGGTTCGGCCCGTACGCTGCCGGCGCCGTTATGAAACTGTTGGGCCGGTTCGATTACCCTGCGCTCGATTCTGCGGCCCGGTCGATGTTTGCCCGAAAGTTCGGCGGGGGCACGGATAAGGACATTCGCCGCCACTACGCACCCTATGGTTCATGGCAGGGACTGGTAGTGTGGATGGATATAATGCAGGACTGGTTTTTACAGAATAGCACGCCTGAGGCTGTTCCGGGTCTATCAATCTGACTGTTCAGGAAACCCATACCCTATAAGGGGGTACACAGGGGGTCATTTTACCTTAGCCGCTATACTGTATTGCGCATAACGCGTTGAAATACGCAGGTCGCGGCGCCATTAGAACACAGGAAAAAAACATGCCTCGGGGAAGAGTAAAGTGGTTCAGCGTTGATAAAGGTTTTGGCTTTATCGCGCCGGACGACGGCAGCAAGGACGTATTTGTCCATCGTAACAATGTAGCCGGTCTCGGATATGACGAAGGATTAAGAGACGGCGAAGAAGTGGAATATGGTGTGGAGCAGACGCCGAAAGGCCTCAGCGCCATGAACGTAGAGCGCGTGGGCGGTTGATCTGCTTTAGGGCATTTCAGAACGTTTGACAGCGCCTGGCTTGTCGGTCGGGTTTTTCCTGTTTTTCCTGAGCATGCATCCCGTTACGGGATATGGTGTATGTTTTCGGGAGAAAAAAGGGGTTCCTGTGCGGGTCGGATATGGTCCATTTGTGGTCAGGTCGGTTTCGTAGATACCGCCCGCATCGCATGATGTGCGCCATGTATTCCTTTTGGCGCCGGCTGGCGGCGGTTTGCTTGTTGTTTCCGGGGACTGTTGTTGCCCAGGACACGTTATCCGTACCGGTTCTTCCGGGGCAGGCGTTGCCGGAATTGACGGTGGAGGCGGTGCGGGGTACGGCGAACGCGGCATCGGCTCCGTATGCCCTTGCCGTCGAGACGAATTCTCCGGACGAGTTACCGCGCTCCGTGCTTTCCATGGAACGCGTTCTGCGTTCGCTCCCCGGTGCGTGGATTAACGACCGCGGCCATTTTGCGCTTGGAGAACGTATCTCCGTGCGCGGTATGGGCGCTCGCGCCCCATTCGGCGTGCGAGGCATGCAGGTTGTGCTCGATGGCATTCCGCTCACAATGCCGGATGGGCAGACGGTGCTCGACGTGGTGGAATCTTCCGTTCTGCGTCGCACGGAACTCTTACGCAGTCCCGCTTCTCTGTTTTGGGGAAACGGTTCCGGAGCCGTCCTTTTTCTCTCGAGCGCTGCTGTGCCGGAGGATTCCCGCACCGTTTCCCGTTTGCGCGCGCAGGCGCTTGCCGGTTCTTTCGGGCAGCGGAAGGTCCTTGTCGATGGGTGGGTGCCGTTCGGTACGCATTCCGTGCAGTTTTACGTATCGAATCATACACAGGACGGGTATCGGGACTATTCTTCCGGCGTTCGCCGCCGCGCCGGGGCCTCCGCCCGATTTCGCACCGGCTCCTCTTCGCATGTTCGTATCCTGACAGCTATTGCCTTGCAGGATACCGAGCATCCCGGCTCCCTGACGCGCGAACAGTTCGAGGCGGACCCCTCCATGGCTCGTCCGGCCTTTGAGGAAGCCCGTGCCGGCAAGGAGAGCCTTCATGCCCAGGCTGGCGCTGCGTTCGAGCGGGAAGCCGACCTCGGGACACTCCGCATAACCGGGTACGGCGTACGCCGGCAACTCGATAATCCCTTGTCCTTTGCGTATATCGATCTTGACCGGACGGCAGGAGGAATGCGGGCGGCGCTACGGCGGGACAGGCAACGGATCCGGTGGGGTGTGGGAGCCGATGGAGCGCTACAACACGATATTCGCAAAAATTCCAATAACGTCCGCGGCGTTCCCGGTGACGAAATTCGGCTGGATCAGGTTGAGGACGTGGCTTCCGCAGGCGCCTTTGCCTATGGGGGGTTCCAGCCTGTTAAAAACATGCATGTGCTGGCCGGACTTCGCTATGGAACGGTGCGGTTTGAAATGGACGATCTCTTGTTTACCAATGGCGATCAATCCGGCAGCCGGCTCTTTAGCGCCTGGAGCCCCATGCTGGGCGTGTCCTGGCGGGGAAGTGGATGGCTGCTGTTTGCGAACTATGGCACGGCCTTCGAGACGCCTACGACCACGGAACTCGTCAATCGCCCGGACCTGACAGGTGGATTCAACCCTTCGCTCGATCCGCAGATTGCGAGAGGTGTGGAGGTGGGCCTGCGCGGCGCGTTGGGCGCACATCTGTTCGTGGATGCGGCTGTTTTTTCCATGAACGTGGACGGGCGATTGATTTCCTTCGAAAACGAACTCGGGCGGGATTTTTTCCGCAATGCGGGCAAGAATACGCACCGGGGCATTGAGGGAGCAGTACAATGGATTCCTCATCCTCGCTGGGAGGCGGCTTTTGTCGCTACTGTGAGTCGTTTTGTTTTCCAGGAGGCGGACTTGAAGGGCAACCTCTTGCCGGGCGTACCCGAACAGCGTTTTTTTGGGCGTGTACGGACAAATCAGGAGGGTTTTCGGGTCACAGTGGAAGCAGAAGCTGTAAGCGAGTATTTTACGAACGACACCAATACGGCCGTTAACGATGGATACGTTGTTTTCGACGCGTCGCTGGGGCACGAGGGATTTGCCGCCGGTTCGGTGCGTATTGCGCCGTTTGTCGAGGTGCGCAATATGCTGAATACCCGATACAGCGGTTCTGTGTCGATCAATGCATTCGGAGGCCGTTACTATGAACCCGCACCCGGTCGGGCCTTCCTGGCCGGAATCCAATTCCATATACTTCCTTGAACATGACACGCATTATGCCTTTTATCGCCGCCATTCTTTTCGCTGCGTCGCCGGCGCTTGGCCAGGACTCCGAGGGACAAGGTAGCCGCACCCCGTCGGACTGGGAGGTCCACGACCGGGAGCGGCCCCAACCCATGGTGGTTTCCCCTGCAATACCGAGCACGGATCAGGCGGCTGGGCAGGCCCCTTCCGACGCCATTGTTCTTTTCGGGGGCGCGGCGGAAGGATTGTCCGGATGGGAGAGCCTCAGCGGCGATCCGGCGCCCTGGAAAGTGACCGACGATTATTTTGAGGTCGTGCCCCGCACCGGGGGCATTCAGACGAAGCAGGGCTTCGGCGACGTACAGCTGCACGTCGAGTGGTCGGCGCCCATGCCGCCCGAGGGCGAGGATCAGAATCGCGGCAACAGCGGCGTTTTTCTGATGAACACCTACGAGGTGCAGGTGCTGGACTCCTACGAAAACGACACCTATCCCGACGGACAGGCCGCGGCGCTGTACGGCCAGTATCCGCCGCTCGTCAACGCGATGAGTGCGCCGGGCGAATGGAATGTTTATGACATCGTGTTTCGCCGCCCCCGTTTCGACGATGACGGCGCGCTCGTTTCTCCGGCCTACGTGACTGTTTTCCACAACGGCGTACTGGTGCAGAACCACGAGGAAATGACAGGCCCTTCGGGGCATCGGTCGCGTCCGTCGTATGAAGCCCACGCCGATCAACTTCCGATTTCCCTGCAGGATCACGACCACCCGGTACGTTTCCGGAATATCTGGATCAGGGAACTGGAGTAGGTAAGGGGATACGCCCGGGTTTGCTATGAAAACGGTTACTTTCGGCGAAGTGATGCTCCGGCTGTCGCCTCCGGGGCATGGGCGTTTTGTGCAAACGCCTTCTCTGGATGTGTCCTTCGGGGGCGGGGAGGCCAACGTGGCCGTTGCGCTGGCCGGCTTTGGATTCGACAGTTTTTTCCTGTCCAAAATACCCCGGCACGAGATCGGGCAGGCGTGCGTCAACGAGTTGCGGCGCTACGGCGTATCCGACCGGTTTGTCGTACGCGGAGGCGATCGCCTCGGCGTCTATTTCCTCGAAACGGGAGCGAGCCAGCGAGGGTCCAAAGTTATTTACGACCGCGCAGGGAGCGCCGTAACGACGCTTGCGCCCGAAGAGGTCGATCTGGAAGCCGTATTCGATGGCGCCGCGTGGTTCCACTGGACCGGCATTACCCCGGCGCTTGGCGAGATTCCTCGTCGGATGCTTGAGGAAGCCTGCCGGGCCGCCCGCCGCGCCGGTGCGTCCATAAGCTGCGATCTGAACTTCCGGGCCAAGTTGTGGACGGAAAAAGAAGCGCAGGCCGTGATGCGTCCCCTTATGGAGTATGTGGACATATGCATCGCTAACGAGGAGGATGCGGAGCGCAGCCTCGGATTCCGGGCGGGCGCGTCCGATGTGGAAGCCGCCGACCTGGATGAAGAGGCGTATTTCAGTCTTGCTCGGCAACTCAAAAAAGAGTACGGATTTCGCGCCGTTGCGATCACGCTGCGAGAGAGTTTCTCGGCGTCCGTGAACGGCTGGAGCGCCCTGTTGCACGACGACGGGGCATGCGCCGAGCCGCAACGTTCAATCCGCTACGAGATCCGGCTTGTGGATCGCGTAGGCGGCGGCGATGCGTTTGCGGCGGGCCTGATTGCCGGTCTGCTGACGAAGAGCGATTCCCGGGAAGCCCTCGAATTCGCGGTGGCGGCCTCCTGCCTCAAGCAGACGATCCCGGGCGATTTCAACCTGGTCTCGGCGCAGGAAGTCGAAAGTCTGGCAAAGGGCTCCGGTTCCGGGCGCGTGGAGCGATAGAGAAGCGGGCGTGTTTCGGCGCGTTGTCTATTCCGCAGGTCACCGGCGCCGGTATGCGGCGGCGATGTCCGAGAGCGCCTCGAATTCCGGGCCTTCTTCCGGAATGGCGACGCCGAACACCTCGGCGATGATGCTGGTCCACCCGTACAGGAAATATGTCCACCCGTCCACCGTTTTGACCCCTCGGCGGCATTGCTCCGCCTGTTTCAGGAAGAGGAAATCGCCCCGATAATTGTAATCCCAGGCATAGCCGTTCTCAGGAAAGACGGCCGGGTCGGATATCGGCGAGCCCGGGCGGTCCTTGCCCATGCCCGTACCGTTTATGACCACCGAGCGCGCAGGGAGGGTCTGCATCGCCGTATCGTTGCCGGCAGCGTCTCGGACGAGGAGATACTGTATGTTTGCGTCGTGTTCTACCCGGTCGTGCACAGTCTGGATACTGCGTATCCGGCCAGGATCCACATCCGTCACCGTAATCCGCGCCGGCTGTTCGTCCTTCGGGGCGGCCAGAAGCAGACTCGTGGTTGCTACGGTCGCGCCGCCGGCCCCCAGGAAAAGCATCTCGGCGCCGGTTTTTTTCCAGTATCCATCCGGTAGAAACGCATTGAGCGCCCGGCGGCCCGTTACAGCGTCTTTCGCGTGGCCGACGAGCTGTTCTCCTTGCTTGGAAATGCAGGAAATTTCTCCGAGCAGGTGCGCATACGGGTCCAGTTTATCGAACAGGTCGCGGCTCGCTGCAAGAAGGTCGATTTTATGGGTGGTGATCAGGGCGCCCATCGAGAGCGGGTCGTTCTTGATGAAGCGTACGATGTCCCGGTAGGTATCCGGACTTGCGCCGATCGGGACGTCCACGCCCACGAGGCGCGCATCGTCCAGTCCGAGGCGCCTGGCCCATTTCGGGAAGATGGGCACAATGGAAGATTGCTTTGTGGTTACGCCGATGAAATACAGGGTCGGGGCGGTTGCCGGCCGGAAGAGTGTCGAGGACATGCTGACCGGTGATCGAAGGGAAGCAGGCCGTGTGGAGCGGCTAATATACTGAAGCCTTCGCGCACTTTCTAAAGCAGTTTGCGATGCCATGAAGAGATTCATGGCATAGTATTTGCCCTAATTCATTATGCATCGAATCGCACACCCTAATTCGTGGAGGCCCATCATGTTATCTCGTTACGGAGTATTCGTTTGTATGCTTTTTCTGTTTTCGGCGTTAACCGCCTGCGACAGTGTGGAAACCGAAGACATGCTGACGGAGCAGGAGGTGAATGCGCTTCTGAAGGCTATCGACACCGGTTTCCGGGCACTGGGCACGGATTCCGTGGTGAATGAAGTGATATCCGGCGCCATTCCGGATGAAGATATGCCGGTAAATCCGGAAGATCTGCTTTCAGGGATACCGGTGGATACGACCTATGCGTGTTCCGAGGGAGGTTCGATCAACCTGCAAGGTACGATCACGCCCAGCGTTTCGGATGGCGGAGAGTTGATCCCAAATTACGATTTTTCGTTCGTTCCATCGAGATGCGTGGTGACCGTTGAGAACGCTACCTTCACGCTCGATAGCCAGTCCGGAATGCGCCAGCAGGGTATGGTATCCCTTGAGGTGCTCGAAGGTGACAATGCGCTGACGCTTGCCACTACGAGAATAAGCACCGGGACGGGCATGGTGGATTGGAAGCTGGATGATCGATCCGATATGTGCGATATGGATATGTCTACTGATGTGACGCTCAGCGTAACCTTGAGGTCCGACCCGGATTCCGCAACACTTATTGACGACAATATTGATGTGAAAGGAGGTACTACTGGTACCCTGTGCGGTATTGAGGTGGAGCTCTCCGCCGATTTGCCGGAGAACCCGGAAGTATTTTTCCCTGTGGACACATTGCAATGAGCGAAGCGTCCTGTTCGCGCTTGCCTCGTTTCGGATTCGCCGCTGGCGTTTAGCCCAGTCGGGCCACGTTGAGCCGGTCGATTAAAGTGCCCGGAGCTTTTCCGGATTCACATAGGATTCTTCAAGATTGCGAGGCGTGCTTTTGCGCGCCTCGCATCTTTTTTCGCGTCACTCCGATATACATGCAGGCAACAAGCTCGCCTCTTGCGGCGTTTCAAAGGCGTTGCAAAAAATGCCGGACGTTCATGGAATGAATTTCCCGTTCCGCAGGTCTTATACGTGTGATTCTTACATCTTATTGCCGGGAAACCGGGCCACGGACGTTGTCCGGCGTTCCCTTGAACAAGTTCATACCCCCCGAAAAAATATCGCTGTCATGCTACGATCCACGATACTCATCGCTGCCGGCCTGTTGTTTGCCGTCACTCCTGTCCAGTCGGCTTATGCCCAGCAGTGGGGGGGAGGCGGAAGGTCCGGAGGGCAGATGCCCTCGACGCAAATTTCCGGAAGCGTGCTCGACGCAGAAACGGGCGAATCCATTCCGTCAGCTTCTGTGGCTGTGTGGAGCGTACGGGACTCGTCGCTTACCACCGGGGCGATCAGCGACGCCGAAGGGGCTTTTCTGATTGAAGGGCTGCGCCCGGGAAGATATTATGTGCATATCCACTTTGTGGGGTATCTCACGGAGGAGATTTCGGATATCGCTCTCCGTCCGGGGGCATGGACCGCCGATCTTGGGGTCATCGAATTGCAGACCGATGTAGAGATGCTGGATGAAGTGATTGTCGAGGAGCGCCGGGAGTTTATGGAAGTCGGCATTGACCGGACCGTGTACAACACCAGGGATCAACTGGTGTCCGCCGGGGGGGACGCCAGCCAGGTGCTGGAGGAAATTCCTTCGGTGGAAGTGGATATCGACGGCAATATCAGTCTGCGCGGCAACCAGAACGTGGCCATTCTCCTCAATGGCCGTCCTACGTCCATGACCGGGGAGGCGCTTATCACCTTCCTGCAGGGGTTGCCGGCGACCACGGTCGACCGGGTAGAGGTCATACCCAATCCGTCCGCCAAGTACGAACCCGACGGCATGTCCGGTATCCTGAATATCGTATTGCGGCAGGACCAGGACCTCGGTCTCGGCGGAAGCCTTACGGCCGGAGGCGGTACGCAGGAGAGTTACAATGCCGGAGGCTCGCTCAATTTTATACAAGGCAAGTTTTCGTCGTTCGTGAACTACGGATTCCGTCACGGCGTGCGCAACTCGACAGGGGATCGTTGGCAGGAGAATCGCGTGGCCGATCCGCTCTTTGTAATCGACGAGGACAATCGGGGCGAGCGCGGCAGCAATTCGCATAACCTCAGCACCAGCGTCGATTACAGCATAAGCGACAAGAACGTGCTGTCGCTGGCTACGAGGTTTAGTATGCGCGGCGGGGATCAGGACGGGCTGAACGCGTATCGCCTTCTTGACGCGAACGAGGTATTGATGGGTAGTTACGACCGGACGCGCCTTGGAGACCGGACGGACCTGAATCAGGATTACCGCCTGTCGTTTTCCCGGATTGTTGCACCGGGGACCCACGAACTGCAGATCGAGGCGCGGTACGAAAAAGAGGATGAGGACGACGAAAACAGTTATGTGGAGGACGGGCTTCGCTTCGGGACGCCTGGCGCCGGGGCAGATCCTTTCATGCAGCGTTCGACGCAGGAGGAGAACAACGGCGAGGGTTCGCTCCAGTTGGATTACGCCCGCCCGTTGGGCAATGGCAAACTGGAGGCGGGATACAGGGGGTCGATCGACTTGCTGGAAAGCCGGTTCGGGGTCGAGACGTTCGATCACGGTCTGAACGCGTACCTGACGGACGCTCGCAGGACGAACACCTTCGACTACCGGCAGAATATCCAGGCTGCCTACGGCATCGTACAGCAGTCATTCGGGCCTTTCGCTACGCAGGTGGGTTTGCGGTACGAGCAGGCGCGGACGACATTCGATCTGACCACGACCGACGACCGGTACGAGAACGATTACTTCAGTTTTTTCCCGAGCGCCTTTTTGACCTGGGAATTGTCCCGAACCGAAACGAGTTGGAAGCAAATCAAGTTCAGCTACAGCAAGCGCATCAATCGTCCGCGCACCTGGTCGCTGAATCCTTTCAATGACGACCTTGATCCGTATTCCCGGCGCGAGGGCAATCCGTACCTCGAACCGGAATACACGCATGCGATGGAGGGCAGCTACATTCACTTTGCCGGTCCCGTTTCCATCACGCTCACCCCGTATTATCGCAAGACGATCAACCGGATCCAGTGGTACGAATTCATTAACGACCAGGGCGTGTCGATCACGACGTTCCGCAACTTCGATACAAGCAGTTCGTCGGGCTTCGAATCCGTCGGTACGCTACGGTTATCGGACCGGCTGAATGCATTCGGCAGCTTCAACGCCTTTCGGATGCAGACGGACGGGTCCAACGTGGAGAGCGGCCTCGGCAACGACGCCTGGGGCTGGTCGACCCGCGCGAACGCCACGCTCAGCGTTCGGGAGGGATTGTCCGTCCAACTCTCGTGGTTCTACCGGGCGCCCATGGACATTGAAAACGGCCGCATCGGTGCGTTTTCGAGGGTAAGTATCGGGGCGCGTCAGCAGTTGCTTAACGAGCGGGCCAGCCTCAGTCTACAGATCCGCGATCCGTTCGACATGATGCAGTTCAACATCACGCGTGAGACGCCCCGGTTCTACCAGGAGAGCATCCGCAGTTTCAACGCTCGTCAGGTCAATCTTTCCCTGACGTACAACTTCGGACGGCAACAGCGGCAGCGGCGCCAGCAACAGGGGGACTACGAACAAGGCGGCGGGGACGAGGAGATGCAGCAAATGCAGATGTAGGGGATCAGGGCGTCTCCCCGGGTCTTCCGTTGTTTACGTCCTGGCGTATTGCGCATTTCCGGGCATCTTAACCGTGCGGCATGCTACGGATCGGCAGGTGCTTCTCGGGCTGCCTTGCCTGGAAAGCGTCCCTTCCCCGAGCGCCTGACGCTCGAACTTCCGAGGGCGTATTTGCGTACGAAACCCGGCGTGCAACACGGCATGAACCTGTGGTAGTTGCGTCGTTAAGGGACTTTTCCCAAGGGACCTTTCCGTTTTTCTCGTACCAATTACGCGACTGTCATGCAAGAAAAGCTGTTGCCTTCGCCTTCAGGGTGGCTCGTCCTGTTCGTTTTGCTGATCGGGCTCGCGCTGGACGTTCTGTTGTTCATATCCGGAATACAGCGAGCGTCCGCGTTTTTCATCATCGCGGCCTCCGCGGGTTTTCTGGCGATTCTTTTCCTGCTTCGGGGCTTGTATGCGGTTGCACCGAACGAGTCGCGGGTGCTGCAGTTGTTCGGGAACTACGTCGGCACCGTCCGTGACCCGGGGCTCCGGTACACCAATCCGTTGTTTACGAGGGAGCGCATTTCGGTTCGGGTGCGCAACTTCGAAACGGAACGCTCCAAGGTCAACGACACGGACGGCAATCCTGTCGAGATGGCGGCCGTTGTGGTCTGGCGGGTGGTCGATACCGCCGTGGCTACCTTCGAGGTGAACGACTATGTCAAT
Source organism: Rhodothermales bacterium (assembly GCA_951812345.1). Classification (GTDB taxonomy): domain Bacteria; phylum Bacteroidota; class Rhodothermia; order Rhodothermales; family VXPQ01; genus VXPQ01. Next base: position 2,197,207 of record OX638295.1, on the reverse strand, counting down.
TTTGTGCGCATCCAGAGTGAATCGGCGGTGCGTAACCTTGCAAGCCGGTATCCCTACGACACGCAGGAAGAAGGACAGTTGTCGCTGCGGGGCAACACCGACGAGATCGCCGACAAGTTGCAGGCGGAGATACAGGAACGGCTCGACACGGCCGGGGTGGAGGTGCTTGAGGCGCGGATCAACCACTTGGCCTATGCGCCGGAAATCGCCTCGGCGATGCTTCAGCGGCAGCAAGCGGGCGCCATTATTGCTGCCCGAACCCAGATTGTGGAGGGCGCCGTGAGCATGGTGCAGATGGCGCTCGATGCGCTGTCCACTCGGGACATCGTCGAACTCGACGAGGAGCGCAAAGCAGCCATGGTGAGCAACCTACTCGTTGTACTCTGTGCCGACAAGAGCACCCAGCCGATCATCAACACGGGCGAACGGGATAAAGGGTAGTCTGATTAAGTCCGCGAAGCGCCGAGCGAAGCGATTTTGGTCAGAGTATCCTTAAAGCAAAGCCGCTACACGCCGCTGAACGCGCCGAAGCCTCCATCCACGGGCACGACCACGCCGGTCACGAACCGGGAGGCGTCGCTGCACAGCCAGACGAGCGTTCCCGCGAGTTCGTCCACTTCGCCGAAGCGTCCCATGGGCGTATGGTCGATGATTTGCCGGCCCCGCTTGGTCAGCGAGCCGTCTTCGTTCAGGAGCAGACTCCGGTTCTGTTCTCCGATGAAGAATCCCGGAGCGATGGCGTTCACGCGGAGTCCGTCGCCGAATATCCGGGCAAGTTCCACGGCCATCCACCGGGTGAAATTCTCGACAGAGGCCTTGGCCGCGGAATAGCCCACGACCCGGGTGAGCGCACGGCCCGCCGCCATGGAAGAGACGTTGACGATGGCGCCGGAGCACGGGGTCTCCGTTTCTTCTTCCTTGTCGTTGTTTTTTGCCGCTCCCATCACCTCTCCAAAAACCTGTGTTGGCAGCACGGTTCCGATCAGGTTGAGGTCGAACACTTGCCGGAAGGCGGTTTCCGGCATATCGAAAATGCTGTCTCCGGGCTTGAGCGTGGCGGCCTTGATGTTGCCTCCGGCGGCGTTCACAAGAATATCCACCCGCCCGAAGCGTTCGACAATGAGGTCGCGGGCCGCCGTAAGTTGATCTTTCTTCAACACGTCTGCGGGGATGCCCGCCGCCGCCGTGGCCCCGGCTTCTTCCAGCGCCCGCGCCGCATCCTCGACCCGCTTTTTGTTGCGCGCCAGGATGACCACCGAGGCGCCCGCTGCGGCCAGTCCCCGGCAGCAGGCCGACCCCAGCGCCCCCGATCCGCCCGTGACGACGGCCACGTGCCCGGTAAGGTCATAGATGGAATGTTGTTGCATAATCGTTACGAAAGATTGCCTTGCATGTCGTTTATTCTATGCGGGCGAACGTAGCGGGATCGCAGAAACGATCCCGCTTTGAGACAGGCGCAGGACCTGTGCGCACCAGACATTGTATTGAAAATACGAAGAACAGGAGCATATGACGAACGATAATCCGGTGACGCTTGGCGTTATTGTCGGCAACCGGGGCTTTTTCCCGGATCATCTGTGCGCTGCCGGGCGCCGGCAGATTATAGCCTTGCTGGAAAAGGAAGGCATCCACGTCGTGATCACGCCCGAAGAGGCCACGAACAACGGCGCAGTGGAAACGCTTGCGGAAGCGCGCCTGTGCGCCGATCTGTTTCGCGCCCGCCGTGACGACATCGACGGGGTGCTGGTCACGCTGCCCAATTTCGGGGACGAGCGGGCCGTGGCGAACGTGCTGCGGTGGGCCGATCTCGGCGTGCCTGTTCTTGTGCATGCTTTTGCGGATTCGAAATCGGACATGTCGCTGTCGAGCCGCCGGGACAGTTTTTGCGGCAAGATATCGGTCTGCAACAACCTGCGGCAGTACGGCATCCCGTTCTCGCTCACCAGCCGCCACACGATGGACCCCGAGAGCGAGGCGTTTGCGGAGGACCTGCGCCGCTTTGCGGCTGCCTGCCGCGTCGTGCGCTCGCTCAAAAACCTGCGCCTGGGTCAGATCGGCGCCCGGCCTGCTGCATTCAATACGGTGCGCTACAGCGAGAAACTGCTGGAACGGTCCGGTATTTCCGTCGAAACGCTGGATTTGTCCGAATTGCTCGGATGGATTCGCCGCCTCGACGATGACGAGCCCGCCGTCGCCGACAAGATCGAGGCAATGCGCGCCTATACGCGGATAGACGGCATTCCCCGGGAGAGCCTGCTGAAGATGGCCAAACTGGGCGTGTGCATCGACCGGTTCATGGAAGATCAGGGCCTTGCCGCGACGGCCATCCAGTGCTGGACCTCGCTGGAAGAGTTCTACGGGGTGGTGCCCTGTACGGCGATGAGCATGATGAGCGACCGGCTCATGGCGAGCGCCTGCGAGGCGGATATCGTGGGGGCGCTGAGCATGTACGTATTGCAGGAAGCGGCCCGCGTGCCCGCGGCGCTCCTCGACTGGAACAACGACTACGGAGACGATCCGAATAAGGGGGTCGTATTTCACTGCTCGAACCTGCCCAAGTCCTTTTTTGTGGACGAGGGGGCGGACGCGCACCGCATGGATTTTCAGGAAATCATCGCCGGGTCGGTCGGCAAGGAGAATACGTACGGCACCATTGTGGGGCGGGTCGCTCCCGGGTCGTTCACGTTCGCCCGCATTACCACGGACGACCTGGAGGGCCGCATGCGCGCCTACGTGGGAGAGGGCGCTTTCACGTCGGACGAACTCCGAACCTTCGGAGGGTACGGAGTGTTCGAAGTGGCGAACATGCAGGCATTGCTCCGGTACATGTGCGAAGCCGGGTTCGAGCACCATGTGGCGGCCACACGCGCGCGCGTAGCCGGAGCCGTCCGCGAAGCGCTCGGCAAGTACATGGATTGGGAGGTGTATCATCACGCATAAGAGATCGACGCCGAAATCATGACCCCCATTGACTGGATTATCGTATTTGCCTACTTCATGGTGCTTGTCTGGATCGTGTGGTGGTCCGCACGCCAGACAAAGACCACCAAGGATTACTTCCTTGCCGGGCGCAATGTCGGATGGGTCGTGGTAGGAGCCTCGCTATTCGCCTCGAACATCGGCTCCGAACACATTGTGGGCCTTGCGGGAAGCGGCGCCCTGAACGGGATGGCGCAAGCGCACTGGGAGTTGCATGCCTGGATCATGATCCTGCTGGCCTGGGTGTTCGTGTCGTTCTACTACCGCTCCGGCGTGTTCACCATGCCGGAATTCCTCGAACGCCGGTTCGACGCCCGGTCCCGCTGGGTACTTTCGATCGTTTCCCTGGTCGCCTATGTGTTCACGAAGGTGTCCGTCACGGTCTACGCCGGCGCGCTCGTATTCCGGACTCTTCTTCCCGACACGTTCGGCACGCCGGACAACGCGTTCTGGGTCGGCGCCATCGTCACGGTGGTGCTGACAGGGGTTTACACCATCTTTGGCGGTCTGCGCGCCGTCGTGTACACGGAAGTGCTGCAAACGGTGCTTCTGCTCATGGGGTCGGCGTTTATTACCATGTTCGGGTTGTCCGAACTGGGGGGATGGAACGAGCTGCGGGGCATCGTGGGCGAAAACGCCAAACAATTTGCGCTTTGGCGGCCCAATTCCGATCCGAATTTTCCCTGGCTGGCGGTGATGATCGCTTCGCCTGTTGTCGGGATATGGTACTGGTGTACCGACCAGTATATCATCCAGCGCACCCTTGCGGCCCGGTCGCTGACGGATGCGCGCCGCGGGGCAATTTTCGGGGGATTTCTGAAGGTGTGGCCCGTGTTCATCTTTCTCGTGCCGGGCATGATCGGGTATGCGCTCCACCAAGAGGGTTTGCTTACCATCCCGGTATCGGCCGAGGGTAATCTCATGGGCGATATGGTGTTTCCCACGATGGTGGCGGAACTGCTTCCGGCGGGGCTGCGAGGACTGGTGGTGGGCGGCTTGCTGTCCGCGTTGATGAGTTCGCTGGCGTCGCTCTTCAACTCGTGCGCCACGCTCTTCACCGTCGATATCTACGAGAAACTGCGTCCGAAGGCGTCCGAGGCGCGGCTCATTCGGGTCGGGCGGGTCGCCACCGGCGTGGTGGTGGGTTTCGGTCTCTTGTGGATTCCGATCATGAAGGTCATTTCGGAAAACAACGAGGGGCTCTACGACTACCTGCAGAACGTGCAGAGTTTTCTGGCGCCGCCTATTACCGCCGTGTTCCTGCTGGGCATTTTCTTCAAGCGCATTAACGGACACGGGGCGTTCTGGGGCATGGTCGTCGGGTTCGTGCTGGGCATGCTGAAACTTACGCTCCAGACGCTGGTCCAGAGCGGCGTGATGGAGCCGACGGGCATTCTGGGCGGGATCGGCGCCTTCAACGGGTATTATTTCTCCGGGGTGCTCTTTCTCATCAGCGTCGTCCTTGTCGTTGCGCTATCCTATGCGAAGGACGCCGATGCGCTGGGCAAGTTGAAGGGCCTTACCTGGGGTACGCTCACAGCCGAAGAACAGCTCGAAACCCGTTCTTCCTGGGGCTGGCTCGATGTGGCGGGTACGGTACTGGTGCTGGGGCTCGTGCTCTGCATCTACCTGTATTTCAGTTTCTGGCTGTAAGCGCGGATCGCCATGCAACGGGACGATTTGCCGCCTCCGGTTCGGACCGACACGAGCAATGCGTTTGCGCATCGCTCCATGGGGGTCCGGGTGCCTTCGATCATCGACGACACGATCGTACGGAATGCGTACGCCGATCCCGTGGCGGACCAGCTGAAACGGCTCCGGGACGAGGTGGCCGGGAACGCGCCGCTGCGCCTTTTCGAAGCCCCGGCTCCCGACCATGCATTGTGGCTGCCCCGGTACGCGCCGCATGAAGGGGAGACCTGGCTGGGCACGGAATGGCTGTTTGCGGAAATGCTCGTGTACCGCATGATGGTCGAGGCGTCCGGGTTTCTCGAATCGGGCAGGGATCCGTTTTCGCCCTTCAAGCAGGAAGAAATGGCTTCCGAGGCGTTGTGGACGACGCTGGAAGAGGTGCTGGCTTTCGAGGGGCCGCTGCCTGAGCGCCTTGCGCGTACGCTGAAGGCCATGTTGTGGGGCAATCGCATCGACCTGAGCATCATGACCGTGGCTGAGCAGGGCGTGCATGCGACCGACGAACAGCTTCTGACGGACCGGTCGGAAGCGATCGTGGCGGGATTGCTGGGGCGGCCTCCGGGTTCCGTGCATATCGTTATGGACAATGCGGGGACCGAGGAGGTGATGGATCTGGCGTGGACCGATCTGCTCCTTTCGGAGGGGTTGGCTACGGAGGTTGTGCTTCACGTAAAAATGCTGCCCGTCCTGGTAAGCGACGTAATCCCCGCAGACCTTTACGACATGTTGCGGGCCATGACGGCCCAGGGAGGGGCCGCCGCCGGTCTTTCCGCCCGCCTTTCCGGGTACATGCAGGAAGGCCGTCTTCGCATGGAGGCGGATTATTTCTGGAACACGGACGGGCGGTATTGGGAAATTCCGCCTCATATAGCACATGCCCTCGGAGGGGCGACGCTGGCGATCAGCAAGGGCGACGCCAATTACCGCCGGGCGACGAACGACGCCATCTGGCCGCTCGAAACGAGCATGAGCGAAGCGCTGGGGCCCTTCCCCGCGCCGTTGGCGCTCCTTCGCACGCTCAAAAGCGATACGCTGGTGGAGGTCCCGCTGGAGCGGGCCGCCGAACTGGAGGTCGAACATCCGCAGTGGCGGGCCAACGGGACCTACGGCGTGATGCAATACGCCGCCGCACAAGCGCACCCTGTTTTCAATGAAGAAAATTCCGCCTATGCATAGCCATCGCTATCCATTTCTTGTCGCCTTGATTCTGTTATCGGGCCTGGTTTCCTGTACGCAGCAAGGCGAAGACCTGCCCGCCCCCGCCGAAGGGGTAGCCGTCCCTCGCGGGTTTACGATCCCGCTGATCGATCTGGCCGACGAGACGCACCGGCAAGTGGTGGTCGACAAGGAAGAAGGCCAATACCTCGGCCACCCGACAACGGTCCTGCTTGAAGACGACCGGACTATTATCACGGTCTACCCGAAGGGGCACGGCGGCGGCGCCATCGTAATGAAACGGAGCACGGACGGCGGCCTTACCTGGAGCGATCGCCTGCCCGTACCCGATAGCTGGGCCACTTCCCGCGAGGTCCCTACGATCCACCGTGTCATCGATCCGGCCGGCGTCAAGCGGCTGATCATGTTCTCGGGGCTCCATCCGATCCGTATGGCGGTTTCCGAAGACGACGGTCTCACCTGGAGCGAGCTTGAACCCATCGGCGATTTTGGCGGCATCGTTACCATGGGGTCGGTCGAGCGGCTGAAAAACGGGAACTACATGGCGCTTTTTCACGACGACGGGCGTTTCATCGGTCCGGAAGATCAGGTGCAGGACCCGCCCGTCTTCCACGTCTACAAAACGCTCTCTCGCGACGGCGGCCTGACGTGGTCCGCGCCGGAAGTCATCGCTACGCATCCGACGGCGCATTTGTGCGAGCCCGGCCTTGTCCGCTCGCCCGACGGGAACCAGATCGCTTTGTTGCTGCGCGAAAACAGCCGCACCCTTAATTCCTTCATTATGTTTTTCGACGATGAAGGCCAGACCTGGAGCACGCCGCGCGAGGTCCCCGGCGCGCTCACCGGCGACCGGCACACGGCCAGGTACGCCCCCGATGGCCGCCTCTTCATCTCCTTCCGCGACACGGCGCACGAGACTCCGACACAAGGCGACTGGGTCGGCTGGGTAGGCGCCTACGAGGACCTTGTCGAGGGGCGCGAAGGCCAGTACCGCGTGCGCCTGATGGACAACAAACACCAATGGGATACCGCCTATCCCGGCGTGGAGATTCTTCCGGACGGCGTGTTCGTCGTAACGACCTACGGCCATTGGGACGAAGGCCAGGAACCCTATATCGTCAGCGTTCGCTTTACGCTCGACGAACTGGACGATAAAGCGGAGGCGATGCAGGGGTAGGATTATTCTTTGGTCGATGGCGCGCGTTGCTGCGGTGGAAAGCCCGGTACCGATGCAGGCGACAGCTCCTGGCGTTCTCCCTTCCCCAGCGCACACATTCAGAAATCCATGCCGAACAAACACAAGACATTTAAGGTCTTTGCCATGATCGTTCCCTTCGTGCTGGCGTTTTCCGTCGCAACTTCTTCCGCGCAGGACCGGGACTACGATCCCGAGGCGCGTCTCGCCGAACTGGGCATTACGCTGCGCAAGGCGTCCTCGCCTGTGGCCAATTACGTCAACGCCGTGCAAACGGGCAATCTGCTGTACCTGTCCGGGAAAGGGCCGCTACGCCCCGACGGGACGCTGGCGGTCGGTAAAGTTGGTGCGGATCTGTCCGTCGAGGAAGGGTACGAGGCGGCCCGGCTGACAGGAATCCAGTTGATCGCTACGATGAAGGACGAACTCGGGGAGTTGAGCCGCGTCCGGCGCATCGTCAAGGCGCTGGGCATGGTGAACGCCGCCCCGGACTTCGGGGCGCATCCTGCGGTCATCAACGGGTTCTCGGACCTGATGGTGGAAGTCTTCGGCGAAAGGGGCCGTCATGCCCGGTCCGCCATTGGCATGGGCTCGCTGCCGGACAACATCGCCGTGGAGATCGAGGTGATTGTGGAGGTGGAGTAGGGGGAGATTCCACAACATGAACAAGCATGCCGATGCAGGATGCCGGGAAAACCTATCCCCCAAACAACTCCTTCATCTCCACCCCGAATCCCGGCAGCACGTCCGGATCTTCGAGGCGGTCTCCATCCCGGAAGATCGTTTCCGAGCCGTCCGCCCGGTGTATGGTCACGGTGCGGGTCTTCGGGTCCACGATCCATACGCGCAGCGCCCCGGCCTCGAAGTAATCGCGCATCTTTTCGCGCATTGCTCCCGGCCTGTTCGACGGGGAGAGCACTTCGATCGCTATGTCCGGCGCTCCTTGCGCCCAGTTCCCCGGCGTGTTTTCCCAGGATACCGGTTCGAGAAAAATGCAAATGTCCGGTCGCCGGACGGTTGCGCGGGTCATGTCGATAATGCAACCCATGTCCACCGCCACATCGCCGTGTCCGGTTTGGCGCGCCCAGTTTCCAAGGTGCCGCGACAGGTCGGCTTGCAGGGATCCGTGCGGATAGCCCGGGCCTGGCTCCTCCACCGTGAGTACGCCCTGAACCAGTTCGTACCTGTACTCGTCCTCCGGCTCCTCGAAACGGGCGTACTCCTCCACGGTCATGGGCCGGGGCGGGACAGGATCCTTACCGATTCGCATGCGGGTTTGGGTTCTTACGGTCGTCATGGGTCTACCTCCCTGCAAGAATGGTCCAATAGAAATGTCCGCAATAGAATAAAGCGCCTGATCCGGTCTTGTTTCCGGGTAACAGGAACTATTTCCGTTCACATTTTGGTCGCATTTATTCTGCACAGCCCCCGTTTTATCCTGTACTTATTCTGCTTCTGCATTTATTCTACAAGTCTCCATTGTGGCTTTTTGCGCCATCCTCCACCCGCACCAGTGCTACCCAATCCTTGCCGTCCGGTCCAGGCGGCGGTGCGCCGATCGACACGACGCCTTCTCCCGCCGCGCGCGCTACACTGCCGGTTTGCAGTGCGCCGCCTTCCACCGGATCGTACCAGCGCACGGAGTAGCTGCCCCGAAGCACCTGAAGGGATACGCCCTCGTCGTTCGGCGATGCCTCCGGCACGTACACCGCATATATTTCTCCCGGCTTCGCCAGCACGTACCGGTCGCCGGGCGCCAGGCCGTCGTCCGGCGCCATTTCCCAGTAGGGCAGCCAGGCGTCGAAGAAATGCAGGGCGTGGCGTACGTAATCCCAGAACCGGTCCCGGCTCCGGAAATCTTCCAGATTCAGGTCGTTGTGCGGATGCTGGTAGCCGAAGTAAAACTCCAGCCCGGCGCCCCCGGCCATAAGGTGCCCCCAGATGGTGCGACGCCGGATGTCGTCGTGGTTGCTTTCCGGTCCGTCCGGCATGACGCCGATCTGCCAATCGCCCTGTTCGTCGTTGGCGACCACCCATTTTTTGCCCGCCGCCGCCGAGGCGCGCCGCCATTGCAGCGTATGCTCATGCACCCGGTTCCAGTGCGTTTGCAAGGAAATCCCTGCCAGTTCGGAAGAATCTCCCAGCAAAGGCGTGTACGCCTCTGTGTGCTGGTCCGGGTAGGTGTGCAGCACGATCGGATGATCGTAGGGGTCCAGCGCGCGGATATACTCCGCATACGACCGGATGCGGTATTGCCTCGGATCGTCCAGTTCTTCCCATATGTCGTTTTCCTCGCCCAGATTCCAGTTCAGGGCAAGGTGGTGCCCGAAACGCGCCGCCAGTTCCCGGTAATACAGCTTGCGCTCCGGGCCCGGTTCGCCGCCGTCCAGCAAGAGGTCGTTTTCCGTTTCCTGGGTCTTGAAGTGCAGATAGAGGCCCAGGCTGTCGGCATGGGCGAAGACGCGCTCCCACTGCGCGAGTTTCGAGACGTCGTAGCGGTCGCGAGCGTCGTGCCGGATCCAGGGCCACACATTCTTGCCGTCTCCCTCGACGTTCATCGTAAGGAACGAAATGGCGTTCAGGCCCTCCGAAGCGAGATAATTCAGCGCGCCGACGAGTCCCTTCCCTTTGCCGTTTTGCCAGACAGGATCTCCCTCGTTCCAGTCTCCAATGTGGGGTTCCCAGGTTTTGAGCGGGACATCCCCCGCATGGACGGACGTTCCGTCGAAATCCTCGTAGGCCAGCAGGGTTTCCGGGCTGTCCGCGCCCCCTTTCACGAAGCGGGAGCCGTCGTCGAAGCGCAGATAATGTTCTCCGACATAGCGCAGCATGCCCTTGCCCCGGAAATCCCGCCCGGTCTTGTCGGTCCCGGATACGGTAAAGGCGCCTTGTGCGCCGTCGAAGGACGCCGGTTCTCCGGCCAGCGGGTCCAGGCGGATCGCCACGTCGGTTCCCGTTCGGAAGGAAGCCTCCCAGGACCAGGTTCCGGTCCGGTGGGGCGTGAAATGCGCGCGCCACCGGTTCCCCGAATCGGCTCCGGTGTCCGCGGCGTTCCCGTCGGCGGCGAAATAGCCCGGCGCGACGAGTTGGTCCCCCGTTTCCTCATGGCGAAAGGTTACGTTGAGCCGGTAGTCGCGGAACGGGTTCGGCGTGCCGGTTTCGGACGCTTCCGGGCCCTCGAACGTGATGCTGATCGGGTGATACAGCATCCGTTCCCCGGAGACGACGGGTTGGGTTGGTTGCTGCGCGGCGGCAATAGAAGGGATGAATCCGAGCGCGAAAAAGCAGCACAAAAACGCTCTGTTCCAGAAAACCTGCATAGCCGTGTATGCACTCCCTCACGCCCCATTCCATCGCTCCAGGCCCAGGAGCCGCTTGCCGAGGTCGGTCAGTTTGGCCTGCCCGTACACCTTCTTTTCCAGTTCGCGCGGGTCACCCGGGAAGGCGATGCCCTTGGGCGCTTCGCATTCGCGCCATGAATGGATGCGCTGCCGGATGAGCTCCTCGTTGTCCTCGCTGGCCGGGTACATGGAGACGTACTGCGCCATCCGCACCCGATCCGTCGACGTATTCGGACGGATGCCGTGCGCCTGCAGGGAGTTCCAGATGATCAGGTCCCCGGCGCGCAGCGGAATGAACCGCACCTCGAACCCGGTCGTGTCCGGCCGGAACGGGTCCCGGTCCGCAGGCTGCGTTTTGACCCACTCGTCAAAGGTATGGAACAGGTCCGGCACGCATTGCAATCCGCCGACTTCCGCGTCCGTATCCACGAGGGACAGCACGCCCTGCACATTGACGGGCAGCGGATCTTGCGAGGTATCCACATCCCAGTGGATAAACCCCCCGAATTTCCGCCCGTCCCGGTTGGGCGTGTTCAGGTTCGCCCGGTCGATGGTGACCCACAAGTCCTCACGATCCCAGATATCCACGTAGGCGTCGTAGACCCGGCGCGATTGCCGGGTGTCCCACAGGAGCTGGTGGTTGTACACCTCCACCATGCCCGAATTGTTGAGCTCCGCCATCCCGTGCGCCCGCCGGTCCGTGGCGCTCCATGTGGACAGGTCGTTGGGGTCCATTTCCTGAAATTCCCACAAAAAAGCCTTCAGCCGCTCGACATGGTCGGGGGGGATGGCGTCGTGTACGATCACATAGCCCCAGGTGGTCCAGTGCTCCCAGTCCTCCTCGGAGAGCACCCGGAGGGGGAGCGTTTTTTCAATATCCTTGAGTTGGACGCCGAGAAGCGCCTGATTGCCCTCGTGATCCGGGCCTTTCATGGTTTCCTGCATGGATTCCGGTACAGGTTGCGTGAAGAAATTTTTCCGGGATATACCCCGATTTAATTGTCTTGTTCGTCGCTTTCCGCCTCCTCTACGAACTGGTTGAGGCCGTCGATAATCACGGCCTGTTTATCCGCATCTTCCAGCGTGCCCAGGTACCCGGACAGCAGGGAGAGCGCCTCTTCCGTGCCCGTAGCCGCAATGCGGCTGACGGTGAAGGGAAGGATACGGGGCAACTCGGCCGAGAGCGCCATGTCCATGGCCCGGGGCATGTCCGTCGGCACGAGCGGCTCCAGCGCATACCATGTCATCAGCGGGATATTCTGGTCTCCGGCGTCTTCGGCCCGTTTCGTGAGCGCGTCCAGCGCCTCCCAGCGCCAGTCGGGCGCCATGCGCTGGAGGGCGCTTGCGATGTAGAGCCGGACCAGCGCGGAAGCATCCTCCCCGGCCATCCGGGCGAATGCCTGCGCCGCCTCTTCAGGCACATTCCGGTCTTCGGCCAGAAGATGGATCGCCCATGCCCGGACGTGTTCGTTTTCGTGGTCGAGCAGGCCGGTCAGCGATTCGTCCGAAAGGCCGCCGGTCACATGCAGCGCCCAGAGCGCCCGCAGCTTCCGCGTATCGTCCGGATTCTCCTCGAACCGGGTCCATAGCGCTTCGTGTACGGCTTCGTCCGGTTCCCGGTCCTGCAGGATGCGCCGCGCGGTGCGCACGTACCAGTCGTTCGGGTGCATCTGGAGTTCGGCCAGTTCCAGAGAAGAGAGCCGCTCCAGATCGATCGGCCTCCACTCGTCGTTTTCGTGCGAAATCCGGTAGATGCGCCCGGTCTCGTGGTCATGGCTTTCGGGGTTGCCGTGATGGCACTGGTTCTTGTCGTACCAGTCGATGACATGCACGGACCCGTCCGGGCCGTATACGAGATCCAGCATCTGGGACCAGCTATCGTGGGTCAGCAGAAAATCCTCTCCGTGCCGCCCCACGTACCCGGAGCCGCTTCGTTCGAGAATGTCCGTGTTCGCCCGGAAGCCGTGGATGTTGTGCATGAAAATGCGCCCGTGGTATGTTTCCGGCCACGAGCCGCCCTGGTAGATCATGGCGCCTGCATGGGCGTGTCCGCCTCCCATCGAACCGGATCGCCGGTTGCCCGCGTGGGGTCCCAGATTGCCCACCCAGTGTACATGGTCGCCGATCGGGTCCAGATCGTCGTACACGTACGGATTGAAATGTCCGCCTGCCTGCCGGATCATGCGGGCGCCGGGAATGACGTGATGCAAGTGCGGAATGACGCAGGCGGTCAGGAACAGTTGCCCGTGCGCATCCCAGTCCAGTCCCCAGGAATTGCTGGTGCCGTACGCAAACACCTCGAAGATGTGCTGCGTCGGGTGATACCGCCATACGCCCGCATTGAGTTTTTCGCGGTCGGCGTCTTCCGCGCCCGGTTTGCCCACGTTCGAGTGGGTGAATATGCCGTGTGTACCGTAGAGCCAGCCGTCCGGTCCCCAGATGAAGGAATTCAGGGTCTCGTGCGTGTCGTGGTAGCCGAACCCGTCCAGCAATACCTCCGGAGGGCCTGCGGGCCGGTCGCCCGATGCGTCGACAGGGATGTAGAGCAGGTAGGGAGCCGCTCCGACCCATACTCCTCCGAAGCCGAGTTCCAGGCCGCTTACCAGATTCAGCCCTTCCATGAAGACGTTCCGCACATCGAACGCCCCGTCTCCGTCGGTGTCTTCAAAAATGAGAATCCGGTCTTTGCCTTCACCTTCCGGAGCCCGAACCGGATAGGTCCGCCCCTCGACAACCCACACGCGCCCCCGGTGATCGAGCGCCATCGCAATGGGATTGACGACATCCGGCTCCGCCGCGGCCAGTTGCACATGGAAACCGTCCGGCACGGTCATCGTCTGCGCGGCTTCCTGGGCGCTTCCCCCTTCCAGCAATACCGGATCCCAAGCCGGTAGCCTTGCAATCCCGGAAGGATCGAGTTCATCCGGGAAGGAGGGCCGTTCCACATGGAAACGAAAATGGTCGAAGTTGATGTGCGCATACGCGTTCTCGGGGATGTAGGCCGCCGTGGAGCCGCCGGTATCCTCGTCCACAAGACGGATGAAGATCGTCTCGCCGACATGCTTTTCCAGATCGGCCACGACGGGACGCAGGGTAAGGTCGTTGTCGCCGCTCGTCGAAAAAAGGACGGCCCCATCCCTGGCCCGGACCAGTTCTGCCCGGGTGCTCTCCAGCGCCCCCCCGGAAATCAGAAAACTTGCGTACGGATGGGTCACCTCGAACGGGGAAGAGGTCAGCGTCCCCTCGCTCGCCGGCCCGTGCGTCACCCCCGAACTGATCCACCGGACGCCCTGGTGCCCGCTCCGCAAGGCTGCCGGTTCCTGATTGCGCCGTTCCCGCAGCGCCTGGATTATTTCTGCGACAGCCGCCTCGCCCGAGGCGAACGGGTCGCCTTCGACGGGTTCGTTTCCGAAGGCTTCGCCTTCCACCGTCCAGTCGGTCAGGTCGCCTGCCTCGAAGTCGAGGTTCAGTGCGCGTCCGTCGGCTGCCGGCGCTTGCCCGGCGTCCTGCGCCGCTGCCGGTGCGGAATCCATTGAGACGGCGAACAAGACGGCAGCGCTGGCAAGGACGCTGCGAAGAACAAGGGAGCGGGGCAGGGACAGGGCGGCAGGCATGGAAACCTCTTGTGGGCAATGTGGTATACTGTAACAGGTATTTTTGTGCCGGCGTTGCGCGTACTCACGTCCGTCGGGCTGTTTACCGGGTGTTCTGGCGGAAAATATACGTGCCTTTCTTGTTCACGACCAGAATGTCCGGATAGTCGTCGCCGTTCGCGTCCTCCACCGCGAGAGCGACACCGACCCCTGAATCGTCATCGACGAGATGAGGGGTCCAGACAACCTCGCCGGTATCCGTCCGCGTGAGTTGGAACCAGTAGAGCACCGGCGGGGCGTTCGGTTCGGGGTCCACTTCCTCGCCGTGCGCCCGGTATCGTTTTCCGGTCACGATATCCTTCAATCCGTCCCGGTCCATGTCCACCAGCGCTACGGCGTGCAGCTGGGAGAACCGGACCATGCCCGGCTCGTGCGCCGCATCTTCCCGGAGAATAATGTGTTTCTCGAATCCGCCGTCCGGGAGCTGCCGGAACCATGAAAGACCCCAGCCGTGCGCGTCGCGGCTCGCGATCACGTCGTTCAGCCCGTCCCCGTCCACATCGTAGGCGTAGATTTGCGCGGCGCCGAGGGCGAACGCTTCTTCATGGTGTTCCCAGGGAGTGTCCACATCGAATCCCGGATTTTCCCACCATCCGTTCGACATCAGCAAGTCAGGCAATCCGTCGCCGTTCACATCCCCGACTCCGAACCCGTGCGTGAAGCGCAATAACTCCTCGTACGGGCCGGCGACCTGCCGAAACGTCCACGGCTCGGTCGGACGCTCCGGATCGTACGAGGCGTAGCCCAGATACCCGTCCGCATGGCAGACGATTTCCGGATGTCCGTTTCCGGTGATATCCAGAATGTGAGGCGACTCGTTGTCCACGGTGGGGAAGGCGAGATGCCGCGTCCAGTATCCGGTGTCCTCTCCGTCCGGCTCTCCGGGATTTTCGTACCAGAACGCCTCTTGTCCCGGAAATCCGATCACGAGAATGTCGTTCCGCCCGTCCATGTTGAAATCGTGCACCTCGACGATGAAATTGTCCGAATACGAAAAGCCCACTATGCTGAACGGGTTGGGTTCGTAGAACGCATGGCGCGCTTCGAACGAGGGGCCGGCGTACCAGTACGGTCCCGCCACCAGGTCCGCCGCACCGTCTCCGTTCAGGTCTCCGATAGCGCCTCCTTCCGCAAAAAACACGTCGGTGAGGTGCGTTTTGTCGAAGGCGGATTGTCCGCTTGCGGCGCCTGCCGTGCAGAGCAAAAGGCCCGCACACAGGGCTGTATACATTGTTTTAGTCATGAGTCAGTTTAGTCGTGGGTCAGTCGGATTTGACGATCCGGTTAATGCCGTTTAGGATGATTTTTCGTTCTTCGGCGTTCGCTTCGGGCAGGCGCCCGGAAAGGATGCGAAGCGCTTCCTGCGATCCTTCTGCAGCGATACGCTGTACCGTAAAGGATAATATATTCGGTAATTCCGAAACCAGCGCTATCGTCAGCGCCCGATCCATATCCGCCGGCACGGCGGCCTCGGTGGCGTACCAGACCAGCAGCGGCAGCACATAGTTTGCAGCGTCTTCTGTATGGCTGTGCAGTCCTTCCAGTGCGCGCCAGCGGCGCTCAGGCTCGATTTTTCGCAACGTTTCCGCGAGATACGTCCGCACCAGCGCGGAGGTATCCTCCCGGGCCATGCGCGCAAAGGTGTTCAGGACATGCTCCGGGGCATTCCCGTCCTCCGCAAGCAGCTGCACGGCTCTTGCCCGGATGTGCTCGTTGGGGTGATCCAGGAGAGCCGTCAGCTCCGTGTTTGTCGGGCTGCCGGTTGCCTGCAAATCTGCGTCGGGCGGCAGTTCCAGCGGGGGCAGGGGAATGTTTTCCGGAGGGGGTAACTCGCTCAGGGAAGGCACACGCGCTGTGTTGCCGTTACCCCCATTCGCTTCCGGCGCGGGCCCGGCGGCAACCCCTGCTTCCCGTATAATCTCAAAACGTCCTTCCATGCCGGCGGCCCGGTGCCCCGGAATCGTGCAGTAATAGATATCGTCCTCTACGGCGGTAAACGTGAGATCGGTCTGCTCGCCGATGTCCAGGATCTCTTTCGTTTTAATTTGCAATGTTTCGAGGGCCAGATCGTGCACCAGCGGTTCGATGTTCACGATGACGATGCGCACGGTTTCGCCTTTCTCCGCCCGCAACACCGGATTGCGCACCCCGTTGATATCGCCGCCCACGCCCCAGTATCCGAGGATATTGGTTTCAAGGATATATTCTCGGTCCGCGTCCGCAGCCTGTTGCGCGAGGGAGGGGCGCAAGCCGGGGAGTAAGATCGCCAGAAGACCCGGCAACAGGAAGCAGGTGCAGCGGAGAAGCATGATCCGGAGAGCGAGCGGATTCAGGTGGTCGTGCATGAGCCGGTAAAATAACCCTTCTTCCCGGCATCTGCTTCCCGAGAACGAGCATGTTGCGATCGACAGGGCCGAAAAGGCAAGCCGCATCCCTCTCAGTCTCCCGAAGGGCGTGTCACGCCCGCGACGCCCCGAATCCGCAATATTTTCTGCTGATTTCGACGATGGAATCATTATGTCGTTTACGCGCGAAAGGCGAAGTGTCGATCGCAGTGGACTTAATCAGCATATCCATATTATATTGCTTGCTGAATTTACGTTTCTCGTAATCGCTTAAACATATGCCTGACAAGATCAAGGTTGCGGTCGTCGGACTGGGTTTCGGCGCAGAGTTCATCCCGATATACCAACGCCATCCCGATGCCGAACTGTGGGCGATTTGCAAGCGGGACGAAAAAGATCTCAACGAGATTGGAGATCAATTCGGCGTAGATCGCCGCTATACGGACCTGAAAGCGCTTCTTGCGGAGCCTGAGGTGGACGCCATTCACATCAACACCCCGATTTCCGCCCATGCTCCCATGTCGCTGGCCGCGCTGGAGGCCGGCAAGCATACGGCCTGCACCGTGCCTATGGCGACGACGGTGGAAGAATGTCTCCGGATCGCGGAGGCCCGCCGCCAAAGCGGCAAGGTGTATATGATGATGGAAACGGCCATCTACACCCGCGAATTCCTGTATGCGCAGGAGCTTCTCGAATCGGGGCGCCTTGGGAAAATACAGTTTTTGCGCGGCTCCCATCAGCAGAACATGGGTTTGCCCGGATGGCCTGCCTACTGGTACGGGTTTCCGCCCATGCATTACGCTACGCATGCGGTCAGTCCGCTGCTGTTGCTTGCCGGGGCGCGCGCCGAATCCGTCGTGTGTTTCGGCTCCGGGCGTATCCAGGACGATTATATCGAGCCTTACGGTTCCCCGTTTGCCGTCGAGTCCGCGCTGGTCTCGATGGTGGATTCGGACCTATGCTGCGAGGTGACTCGGTCCCTCTTCAACACCATCCGGCAGTACCGGGAAAGCTTCGACGTGTACGGCACGGAAAGTTCGTTCGAGTGGGAACAGACGATCGGCGACGGGCCGGTCGTATACTCCGGCTACGAAGACGCCGAACGCGTCGAGGCGCCTGACTACGCCCACCTGCTTCCTGACGAGATTGCGTCCTTTACCACCGGCGGCGTCTACGATGACGAGCACGAGCATACGTCGTTCATTCAGGGCGGCGGGCACGGCGGCTCGCATCCTCACATGGTCCACGAATTTCTTCGGGCGATTCTGGAAGACCGCGAGTCGGTCTCCGATGCGGCCCCTGCAGCCAACTGGACGATGACGGGCATTTGCGCCCACGAGTCGGCCATGCAGGGTGGGCGGCGCATCGACATCCCTGAAGTTTCTTAAATCTCTCGTTCATTCATCCCGCAACACCATCATGGTCAATAAAAACCGTCTTTTCGTAGGAAGCATCGTGGCGCTGGTCGCTACGGCTTTCGGCTTCGTTATCCGGGCCGGCCTCCTTTTTGAATGGGGCACGGAGTTCAATTTGAGCGGTGTGCAGTTGGGATGGATCAGCGGGGCCGGCGTTCTGGGCTTCCCGCTTACGATCATTTTGTTCAGCCTGATCATCGACAAGATCGGGTACCATACGTCGATCCGCATCGCGTGCGCGGGCCATGTGGTCTCCGCGCTCGTCACGATATGCGCCGGGCATATAGGCGACCCGTTCTGGGTGCTCTACATCGGCACATTCATCCTGGCGCTTTCAAACGGTATCGTGGAGGCCGTCATTAATCCGGCGGTAGCCACCTTGTACCCCAATTCCAAGACGCACCACCTGAATATCCTTCATGCGGGGTGGCCGGGCGGCCTTGTGCTGGGCGGCATCATGCTTATCGCGGTCGGCGACATCGGCTGGCGCTGGCAGGTGGCGTTCGTGATTCTTCCCACGCTGGTTTACGGCTGGATGCTGATTCGGGAGACCTGGCCGGTGCAGGAGCGCGTGGCCGCGGGCGTCGGGTACGCGGGCATGCTCAAGACCATGTACCACCCGCTGTTTCTCATCCTGTTGGCTATCATGGTTCCGCTGGCCATCACCGAACTGGGTACGGATGGCTGGATTACGGCGCTGATGACCAGCGTACTGAGTAACACCCCCGTACATCCGCTGTGGGTGCTGGTGTATACTTCGGCCATCATGTTCGTGCTTCGGTTTTTCGCCGGGCCGATCGTTCACCGGATCAATCCGCTGGGTCTCCTCGCATGCAGCGCCGGGATCGCCTGTATAGGGCTTGTTCTGCTTTCGCAGGCAGGGTCGGTACTCTGGTACGTATTCATTGCCGCCACCTGCTACGGCCTCGGCAAGACCTTCTTCTGGCCGACGACGCTGGGCGTGGTTTCCGAGCAGTTTCCCCAGGGCGGCGCCATGACGATCAATACGATTGCGGGCATCGGCATGCTTGCGGCGGGTGCGCTTGGCGGTCCGATCATTGGCGCTATACAGGATAACTCCATTACCAATCAGGTAGAGGAACAGGCCGCAGATATCAGCGACCAGATACTTGGCGAGGAACGTACCGCCTTGCTCGGGACGGTGCCCTATCGTGCGCTTGACGACGACGCCGTAGCGCTGCTGCCCCAGGAAGATCAGGACCGTGTCGTGGCTGTGCAATCGGCAGCGAGCCAGTTGGCGTTGAAGACCGTGGCATGGTTCCCGGCCTTCATGTTCGTGTGCTACGTACTCCTGATCCTGTACTTCCGGTCGAAGGGCGGGTACAAGGCCGTCGAACTGAAGGTGGAGGAAGAAACCGGCTGAAATTTAGCGCCGGTCTTCTGATCAGAGTATCCTGATACATACATCCATTGCAACGTACGGTCGGAGCGCCGCCGGGGAAACCGGGGGCGCTCCGGCGCGTCTCTGCAACAAATCTTTTCTCATCATACCCCTGACGCCATGAAATCGAGACGCTATGCACTTTCGCTCTGCATGATTCTGTTGCTCGCATTGTGCACTACACCCCGGACGGCCCATGCCCAGATGGAGGCTCCCGAGGGCTACACGTCCATATTCAACGGGGAAAACCTCGACGGCTGGGTCATTCCCGAAGGCGACGGCGGCCACTGGAAGGTGATCGACGGCGTGATCGACTATGACGCGGAAAGCGAAGCGGAAGGAGACAAGAGTCTCTGGACCGAAAAGGATTATTGCGATTACACGCTCAAGATCGACTGGCGCCTTACCACCGTAGAGCCGTACACGAACCCCCGAGTGCCGATCATCCTTGCCGACGGCACGCACAAGATGGATCAGGACGGTAACCCCATGGTGATGTCCGTGCCCGATTCCGATTCGGGCATTCTCCCGCGCGGCCATGGCAAGGCCCAGCATAACATCTGGAACTGGCCGTACGGGTCGGGGGAAGTCTATGGCTATCGCATGGATCGGAACCAGCCGCCGGAGGTTCGCCGGGCAGCGTTACCGCTCGTCAATGCGGACCATGCGATCGGGGAATGGAACTCTTCGAAGATCGTCGTTCGGGGCCAGTTTATGACCATCTGGATCAATGGCCAGCTTGTCATCGACCGCATTCACCTGAACGAAATTCCCGACTGCGGCCCCATCGGCTTGCAGCACCATGGTCACAAGAACGACGCCGGGGAATGGGTCAGCCCGCCTGCGCTTGTGCAGTTCCGTACTATCTACGTGAAGGAGCACATGTGATTGCCTGCGGGAAGCGCCAGTGTCGCCTGATTCGTTTTGCGCGGGCGATCGGTGCTGTCGGAGTTGTCCCGGGGTCGGGTGGACGTTTCGTTCCGTGTTTCGATAGTGGGGGGCGCATAGCCCTGCTACCGCACGACCGTGAACGTCCGCATGGCGGAGAAATCTTCGGCCACGATGCGCAGAATATAGACGCCGCTTGCGAGGGCGCCCCCGTTCACGACGAGCGTTTCGATCGTTTCGGACGCCACCGTGCCGTTCAGGATGTTGCGTACCTCGCGTCCGAGCATGTCGTATAGCGTGGCGCGGACATGTTGCGTTCTGGCGATCGTCAGGTGGGTTCGGGCCATGCCCTGCGTCGGGTTGGGGTACGCCGCCGACAGATCGAACGTCCTGCCGTACAACTCAGGAGGATCGGGTGGGCGTTCGACCGGGTGTACGGCGAGGGTCCGCATCACCGTTCCCCAGTGCGCCGGGTCACTGCCGAGGCCGGCAACGTTGGTCCGGTACAGAGCAGCCCCGCCGCCGTCCGCGCTCTCGGGCCACGGCGCCGTATCGGTCCAGGTTACCCGCTCTTCGAGTATTTCCGGGACGAACGACGGGTCGTCCGCCGGGGGATCGTCCGGGCGGTTCAGTTCGATGGTTTCTCCTTCGTTCGCAAGGCGGCCTTCCCAGCCTCCGATCAGGCGCCGCCCGTCGTTTTCCCAGCCGTACGCCAGCCGCAACGTGGCTTCATTTTCGGTTTGAAGGGCCGGGTCGAAAGCTACCACGAAGAGACTGTCTCCTGCTGCAAGCTGGATTCCGTCCGGAAACGTGAAATCCACACCTTTCCGCAAGGTCCACCCGGTCAGGTTTTCCGTGCCGTTGCCTGCGTTGTAGAGCGCGACGTATTCGAGATTCGGGTTGTTGCCCGGCGGGTGATACATAATCTCCCGGAACACGACCTGCGCCGGTCTTGGCGCGCTGTTCGGACCGCCCAGCGTGGGTTCCTGCAAGGGGACAAAGGCGTCGATTTCGCCTGGGGGCAGGCCGATCGTTTCCCCGGTGCGCGTGGCGCCGAAGGCGACCTCGTCGGCGAACAGGGCAGGATTCCCGTTCGCATCCGCGGCTGTCAGCCGCACTTCGTCGCCGTATGCGCTGCTCAGGGCGAAGCCGCTCCCGGCGCCGGGAGCATTGAAATCGTTCTCGTCGAAGACAACGTATCCGCCCGCCTCAATGGTCGTCCCGTCGGGGATGCGGTACTTGTCCAGCGGGGCGCCGTCGCTCAAAAGCCATCCGCCGATGTCGATCGACCGGCTTGTGGGGTTGTGCAGTTCGATGGCGTCCACCTGCGGGGGATCGCTGTGCGCGAGCAGTTCGTTGATAATCACGTCGCGGAAGGAGGCGCGCCCCGATGCGCCTGGCGATCCGCCGTATTCGATACTTGCCCGCCACGCTCCGGCGCGGTCGATATTGTCTGCGGCGGCGGGATCCAGCGTCAGCGAACTGCCGCCGCCATCCGCTCTCGCCGGCCAGGCGTCTCCGTCATTGTATTCGACGTGGATCAGGCGTTCTCCGGCAGCGTTGCTGAGCGTCAGGGCCTCGCCGCCATTGTTGAGCCTGCCCGAGGCGTACCCGCCGGCTACATTCGCTCCCGGTCCGTACCGCATGCGGAAAGCGTTCTCGCTGGCCGCTACGACGATCCGGGCGCCCGGCGCAAGCATTTCGTCCCCGAAGGCGAACGCAATGCCGTCTGTGAACGACAGTCCGCCCAGCGCTACCGGCGCACTGGAGAGGTTATGCAGTTCGATGAATTCGAAATCGTCGTTGTTGTCGAATCCCGCCGCGATTTCCGCATCGGTGGGCTCCGTCGGATTGTAGTGGATTTCCGAAATGACAAGTCGCGACGAAACGGGGGAGGCTATGCCTGCAAAGTATTCGGCTTCTTCCAGCGCCGACCATATGCCTTCGTCCGAGCGGACACGCGCCATGACCCGGTTGTACCCGGAGAGGGCTATGCCCGTACCGTCGTACGCCATGGCCGATCCGGAAACGTCCCCGCCGAGCATGCGGGGGTCTGCGCCGTCCAGCGTATAGAAAACGGTCCCCCCCGACGGTGTCTGCATGGTCAGCGTAAAAGAGTCGGACGACTCGCCTTCCGGGTGACTGAACACAGGCGCGTCCACGGCCGGATACAGGGGCGCGTCCATCAGGGCGTTATGGGACTGCCCGAATGCGTACCGGTTGGTATTCCTGAGTTGTTCGAGGATAATGGGGGTCCGCGTGGGGAGGAATCCGTTTTGCACGGAAGTCACTTCCCGGAGCCAGTCGGTGGGCGTGAAAGCCGGCTCTCGTTTGGAGTCTCCCCACCGGGCCGATTCCGCAAGAATAATCGGGCGCACTTCGTCGGTCCGACTTGTCCACCGGGCCACGGCCTCCGGGCCGGTCAAGGTCCCGTTTCCGGACAGGTGGCGCTGCGCAAGGTCCGCGAACCGGAGCCGGTATTCGTTCGATCCCATCAATTGCTGGTGAAGCCACTGCGGGTTGCTGAACTGGAACTGATTCCCCGCAGGAAAGGGGCCGGTCCGGTTATGACCATCTCCGAATTGTGAGGTTGAAAAAAGCGAATGCTCGCTGTCGTGGGCAAACCAGGTGAAGCCTCTCGCGCCGCTGCGCTCCCGGATGCCGAAGAAATTGTTGGTCCCGTTGAACGGCGTAATGGGCGAATCCGTGTTTCCGGTCCAGAAAATGATGAGCATGTACTGGATCAGATTGTCTGTATCCAGCAGCACCGGGTAGTCGGGATTGCGCGATCCGTCCGGGTTCAGCCCTTGCAGTTTCATGTACAGCGCGTCGCGCTCTTCTTCTGTGGGTAGCGCGGCCAGCCGATTGGCTTCGTCGTAAAGAAAGCGCCAGTCGTCGAAGACCCCTGCCGTAACCTCTACCTCATATCCGCCGTCCAGCCCCGCTGACTTGATAACGTCGTAGTCGTCCGGGTTGCCCCCGAGATAGGAAGCGCCGTGCCAGTGATCGGATCGTTCCTGGGTTTGAAAGAGGCCCCAGTACTGGCCGTTCAGGTACAAATGGTAGTAGCGGCTGCGGGTGTAGGGGACGCCCATGTCGCGCTGGGTATCCCGGGAGAACACCTCGCGGACCATCGTGTTGGCCGAAGAGCCGTTGAACGACCACGAATAATTCTGAGCGGTGCGCAGATCGAACTTGTCGAATTCGTCTACGCCCTCGTCGCCGAAGAGCGCATAGGAAAGGGTGCTCGGCCCGTATTCGCCCCGGAAATACAGACGAAAGGCATGTTTTGGGTTTCCGTCGTTGCGGCTCCATCCCCCGCGGATGCGCACGCCCGCGTTGACCGCGAATCCGTCCCGTCCGCCGTGCCGGGCGCGCGGGCCGGTTTCGGGCGGGAAGTCCGGGGGATAGATGAGTTCGATGGAGGCGGGGCGCTCCCAGTCCCGCCCGTAGTTGAGCGCGTTGGAGTATATCCCCCGTGCGCCGTCGAAGAGGGAGTCGAGCGGAAGGACGATAGAGAAGGAGGGGGCGGCCGTCAGCGCCGCAATCACATCGTTTTCCTGTCCTTCGACGACATCCGGGTCCATCCCCATATCCACATCGTTGCCGCCCCAGAACGCAGGCCATCCCTTTGCTGCCATGTTTCCCTGCGATTGCAGGATTACGTCTTCCGGGAAGACATACGTGCGCGTCACGCTGGACGAGGGTTCCAAACCTTCCATAAAGGCGGCGGCGCGCACCACGGTCGTTTCGTTTATGTAGAGCGGTCCGGCATAGGGCGTCCCGTTCTCTTCCGAGGGGTCCGAATTGTCCAGCGTATAGCGGACGATGCTGCCGGGGGTTTCGGGAAACAGGTACAGCGAGAACGGTTCATCGAGAATAGCGCCCGCCGCACTCAACGTAGGGGGATCGAGGACATCGCTCATGCCCGGCACGTTGGGCCCGCCCGGCGTGGGCAGGTCGAACCAGGTATACCCTCCGTCGATCAGGCCGTAGGAAACGTCGGGGCGTTGCTCCGGGTATTCCGGCGCAAACTCGGATACGGGTTGCCCGGACGGATCGATGAGCCCAAGGTATTCGCCGCCTCGGGAAAGGCGGAAGTTGGTATGAAACTCGGTCCGGGAAGCGAACGTGATTTCCGGGGCCGTCCCCCGGTATGCTGCCGGTCGCGTTTCCGTTTGCAGGGAAAGGAACGGGATGAGCGTAAGGTCCGAGGAGGTGGCGTTTGCATTATGCACCTCGACGGCCAGCACGTTTGCGCCGGCTTGCAGCAGGTCTTGCGGATTCGATATGGCGAACGGCTCCGGCTCGCCGCCCTGGTAGATCATCGCCTCGTGCAGGCCCGAAGCCGGGGTATCGAAGGAGGGGACGCCCGAATTCATGAAGCTGCGGGCGATTTCCTGCCCGTTCAGGTACGCCACGAATCCGTCGTCGTAGTCCATGTGCAACACGGCCTGGAGTACGTCGTCCGGGTTGTCCACCGTAAATTCGATGCGCGCGTACAGGGAGAGCAATTCTTCGATGTCCACCTCTGTCTGAATATCCGCGCCCGCGCCATCCCTTTCGTATCCGAGCGCACTGGCTCCCTCGTCCCATTCGCTTGCGTCGAACCCCGGCGCGTTCCAGTTGGCGGGGGGTTGTTCGGTGCCCGGAAAATAGCGGAACAGGTCGCCGCGCCGCACCACGCTGTTCCACACCCCTGCTCCCGGTTTCCGGTCCTTTCCGGAAGCGAACACGATGAAGTATTCGCCAGCGTCGAGCGTTTTTTCCGAGAATATCCACTTGTCGGGCTCGTCCTCGTTATCGGTGAGCGCCCATCCGGTGAGATCGATCGCCTGTCCGGTCGGGTTATGCAGTTCGATCCAGTCCGACGCCTCCCCGTCCTCGTCGTACAGCGACGCCGAGTTCGACGCCATGAATTCGTTCACGACCGGCGCCGTGTCCTGCGCGGCGGCGGTTCCGAAAGCGAGCGGGAGCAGCGCGATCAGCGCCGGGAATGCCGTCCGGAGAAACCGTCCGATCAGGGACCGTGGAGGTGATTTTTTAGCAGATCTCAACAAATTGATTGCGTTCACCGTATAATCCCAAGGGGTATTAAAGAGGAATTCGCCCCGGCAAGGTTGCCGGACCTCCCGCACTTCCCAAATATAGGGGCCTTTATCCACACTGTGATCCTATGCCGCGACGCCTTCGCCTTCTTCTCTATATCATCATACCGCTCATCGTACTGAGCCTTTTTTCCTCGACCATTTTCGAATGGCTGTGGATGCGCCATATGGGGTACGAGGGCGTTTTCTGGACGCTCAAACTGGCCAAGATAAGTCTCGGCGTCCTGGCGTTTGCGATCGCCGGCGTTTTCCTGGTCGCCAATGCGCGGATGCTGGCCCGGGAGCTGCGTTGGGCGACCTTTGCCGGCACGCCGCTGCAGGACATCGAGCTGAACCTGGGCGAGCCGAAACAATATGGTCGCGTGAAGAAAATACTGACCGGCGTGGCGTTGTTTTTCGCCCTGCTGTTCGCCCTCACCTTTTATCTCGGATGGGACGAATCGCTCCGGTTTCTGTGGAACGAGCCCTTTGCGCAGGTCGATCCCATTTTCGGGAAGGACCTCGGCTTTTACATGTTCCAGCTCCCTTTCTGGGAGATGATCCAAACGTCCTTTGCGCTGCTTGTTTTCATTACGCTTCTTTTTCTGCTGGGAATCTATTCGACGCTGCGCCTTCTCGTGTTCGAAGGCATACGCCAGGGGGTGCATGCCCGGAAAAATGTCCGCACGCATCTTAAACTGAATGCCGCCCTCTGGCTTCTTCTGCTCGCTTTCGGTCTTTTCCTGGATCGCTACGAAATTCTCTTTTCCTCGCAGGGGATTGTCTTCGGGGCTGGATACACCGATGTGAATATCGTTCTGCCCGCGCTATGGATTGCGTTCGTCATGGTCGCGTTGCTTGCTGTTTTCCTTGTGGTGAGCACGAGGCAGCGTGTCAGCCGCAGGATGATGGGGGGCGCGGTTGGCGTAGCCGTTCTTGCGTGGGTGCTGGGGCGCATGGTGCTTCCCGGCCTGGTGCAGCAGTTCATCGTAGAGCCGAACGAACTCGAACTGGAGACGCCATATCTGGAACACAATATCGCCATGACCCGGCTGGCGTATAATCTCCATGATATCACGGAGGTCGAATACGAGGCCAGCGACACGCTCAGTATCGACGATATTCAAAAGAACCGTGACGCCGTGGACAACATCCGGCTTTGGGATCCCCGGTTGCTGATCCAGACCTACAAGCAGCTCCAGGAAATTCGCAGTTACTACGAATTTTTCTCCGTAGATAACGACCGGTACGAGTACGGCGGCGACGTGAAGCAGGTGATGGTGTCGGCGCGCGAGATTTCGACGGACCTGCCCGGAGAGGCCAATTGGGTAAATCGCCGCTTGCAGTTCACGCACGGCTATGGCGTGGCCATGAGTCCTGTTACGGAAATGGATCGTCAGGGCGAGCCGAGGCTTGTCGTCAAGGACTTGCCTCCGGATTTCGGGTACGAGGAACTGACGGTGGACAACCCGGCCATTTATTACGGGGAAGCGGGCGGCGGTCACTACATCGTCAACACGGGGATACAGGAGCTGCATTATCCCAGCGGCGACGAGAACGTGTACAATTCGTACGAGGGGCAGGGGGGCTTGCCCTTCAGCAGCCTGTTCCATCGCCTGTTGTACGCCTGGGAGCTCAGCGACATAAACATTCTCCTCTCGGACTATATTCACTCCGAAAGCAGGCTGCAGATATGGCGTGGCGTACAGGAACGCATCGAGCAGATTACGCCGTTTCTGGAACTGGATCGGGATCCGTATCTCGTGCTCGGAAGCGAGCGGTTGTACTGGGTGCAGGACGCCTACACCACCTCGAAGAATTTCCCGTATTCCCAGCCGTTCCGGAATTTCAATTATATCCGGAATTCGGTAAAGATCATGGTGGACGCCTACGATGGCGCGGTCGATTACTATGTCGTGGACGACCAGGACCCCGTATTGCAGGTGTACCGGTCCATCTTCCCGAATCTGTTCAAGGCGCGCGAAGAGATGCCTCCGGAACTGGAGAGCCATTTCCGCTATCCGCAGGACCTTTTCGAAATACAGCTCGAACGGTTCAATCGCTATCACATGACCAACCCGCAGGTCTTCTACAACAACGAGGACCTGTGGACGCGCCCCTTCGAAAAGTACGGAGGCCAGCAACTCATCATGGAGCCGTACTATGTGCTGGCCCGGCTTCCCTCGGAGCCGGACGACACGACTGAGGAAGACGAGCGCGGCGCCCTCGAATTCATGCTGATCAGCCCGCTCACGCCCGAAAACCGGGACAACATGATCTCATGGATGGCGGCGAAATCCGATCCGGAGGAGTATGGGCGTCTTGTGGTGTACAAATTGCCCAAGCAGCGCCTTATCTACGGACCGGCCCAGATCGAGGCCCGCATCGACCAGGACCCGGAAATTTCCCAGCAACTCGCGTTGTGGGATCAGCGCGGCTCGCGGGTGATCCGGGGGAATCTCATGGTCATTCCCGTCGAGAATTCGTTCCTGTACGTCGAGCCGGTGTTTCTGCTCGCCGAAGGCGTGGACATCCCGCAGTTGCAGCGGGTCATCGTAGCGTTCGGGGACGATATCGCTATGGAGCCGACCCTGGACGAGGCGCTGGCCGAGTTGTTTGGGGTGGCTCCTCCTCCTGCGGCGGTTGCGGCCGGAGAAGAGGTTCCGGACTCCGAGGAAGCCGCCGCTGGCGCCGCTACGGTTGTGTCGGCGGACGATCTGGAGCGCGTGCGCGCACTGTGGAGCCGGTTGCGCGACGCATTCGAATCCGGCGACTGGACGCAGTACGGCGAGTTGATGGAGGAACTGGATAGGGAGATTACGGAGTAGGGGATATTTATCTAAATAATTCCCCCTGTGCTTCCGGCATTTCGCGCTGTTCCAGAGCGAGCAGGAAGCGTTTGCGTTCCAGACCGCCCGCATAACCGGTCAGGGCGCCGTTTGCGCCAATCACCCGGTGGCACGGCACGACGATGGAGATCGGGTTGCGCCCGTTTGCGGCGCCTACCGCCCGCACCGCGTCGGGTTTGCCAAGCGATTTGGCCAACTCCCCGTAGGATTGCACCGCTCCGTACGGTATGGCGCGGAGCGCCTCCCATACGCTTCGCTGGAAGGGAGTTCCGTGCAGGGCAAGCGGCAGGTTGAAATCCCGGCGGGCTCCGGCGAACCACTCGCCGAGTTCCCGTTCCAGTTGCTCCGCCAGCGGGTCGGCTACCGGCTCGCCGCCGCAGGAAACGGGCAGATCCAGTCGCTGCTCCAGCCTTGTCAGATATTCGCAAAGTGAATCGGTTTCCCGAAACGTTTCTTCGGATGGAAACGTGAGCAGGCACAGCCCACCGGCCGTACCGGAACCGCCGGTGCGCCCGGCCAGCACGGGCCCCAGCGGCGTGTCCAGAAACCACAGGCGCACGGATTCCTGTGTGGCCCGGTGCGTGCCCGAAGGGGATCCGTTCTCGGAATAAGCATATCCGGCGTTTCGCTCCAGCGCTTCGCGCAATGTTTTGTTCAGCGCGGGCGCCGTACGGATTTTACGGTCCGTTTCCCGGTGGATTCCCATGCCAGAATTTTATATCGTTAAGGCTCTATAGTGCGCCAGATCGCGCAACGATAACATACTGCCCGTGCGGCCTCGATGTTCACCTTCTCCTGTACTTCGCTAATGTCTCGTCCTGTCTGTCGTTTTCGCCTGTTTGTTCCGGCGCTTGCCGTACTGTTTTCCGGCGTGTTTTCCGCATGTGGTCCCGCGCAAGGCACCGGCGAGCGGGCCGTCGCCCCCCCGGATACGCTGCCCTTCGTTTTTGCGTCCGAGCCTGCCATCGAGCTGGATCCCGCCGAAGCCGCGAAAGCGGCTCGGGACACGGAAGCCTCCCTCGAAGCGTCTGCTGCACCCGGTCTGGTTCTTTCCATGTACGCCACCGAGGATCTGATCCAGGACCCTGTGGCCATCGATGTGGCGGACACCGGCGAAATACTTGTCACCAGGTCGAGTCGGACGATGGGCCTGCTGGACATACGGCAGCACCCGGATTGGCGGCTCGACGCGCTCGCGATGAAGACGACCCATGACTTCGAAGCGTTTATAAGGGAGGTCATGGCGCCGGAGTTGAGCGATGAGAACGAATGGATGCCCGATCTCAACGAAGACGGGTCGCGGGACTGGCGCGATCTGACGGTGGTCAAGGAGCGACTTTATCGCATCGAGGATACCGACGGCGATGGCGTAGCCGACCAGGCGCACACGCTCGTTGCCGGTTTCAATACGCTGGTTTCGGATATTCTGGGGGGGTTGATGGTGCACGACGAGGATATCTATCTGTCCGCAGCGCCAGGCGTGTACCGGCTCGAAGATGCATTGAGCAATGCTACCCCGGACGCCTCGGACGTAACCACCTTGAGTTGGGGCTATAATGTCCACCCCGGATTTTCCGGGCATGGCGTGTCCGGCGTCACCATAGGGCCGGAAGGACGCATTTACTGGGGCGTTGGCGATATGGGGCTGAGCCTTGTCTCCGGGGAAGGGGAAGCCATTCATTATCCTCATCAGGGCGCTATTCTCCGGGCTTTTCCCGACGGCTCCGGGCTGGAACTCTTTGCCCGCGGGCTGCGCAATACGCATGAGTTTGCGTTCGACGCTCACGGCAACCTGATCAGCGTGGACAACGACGGGGATCACCCGAACGAGAGCGAGCGGCTCGTATATATTGTCGAGGGGTCGGACAGCGGTTGGCGAACGCACTGGCAATTCGGCAAATACCACGAAGAAACGAACAACCCTTATAAGCCCTGGATGGACGAGGGGTTGTATTTGCCGAAATTCGAAGGGCAGGCGGCCTTTATTACCCCTCCGATCATGAACTATCATGATGGCCCGACAGGGATCGTGTATAATCCCGGCACGGCCCTGAACGAAGAATGGAACGGCCGCTTTTTCATGTCCGAGTACACCGGCTCCGCCTTCACGTCGGATATTCATGCGTTTCGTCTTGAGCCCAGGGGGGCGGGCTTCGAGCTGGCGGAAGAAGATGTGGCCGTGAAGAGCGTACTCGGCGTGGGGCTGGCGTTCGGCCCGGACGGCGCGCTGTATTTTGCCGACTGGATCGACGGATGGCGCACCAAGGGAGCCGGGCGCGTCTGGAAACTCGATGCCGCCGAGCCGGATGAAGCCGCGCGCAGCAAGGTGCGCGCACAACTGACTGCGGATTTTGGGGAGGCCGAGTCGGATGCGCTCTACGATCTGCTGCATAGCCCGGACATGCGAGTTCGGCAGAAGGCGCAGTTCGAGCTGGCGCGTCGGGGGGATGCGGAAACGCTTCTGCGGGCCGCCCGGCAGACCGAAACGGCGTATGCCCGCATTCATGGTATATGGGGGATATGGCAATTGGCCTTGCAGGATGTCGAGCAAGCCGCGCCGTTGGTCGCCTTGCTTGAGAATGCGGACGCCGAGATGCGCGCGCAGGCCGCAAAGGTGCTTGGAGACGTACGCTATGCGGCGGCGGGCGAAGCGCTTGCGCCGCTACTTTCCGACGATTCGGACCGGGTCCGTTTCTTTGCGGCGGAGGCCCTCGGACGCATTGCGCACCGTCCCGCGCTGGACGGCCTGGTAACCATGCTTGAAGAGGCCGGGGGCGAGGACGTATACCTGCGCCACGCGGGTTCGCTGGCCCTGAGCCGGCTTGGCGATGCGGTGGCGCTCATGGCGCTTGCCGGTCATG
This sequence comes from Rhodothermales bacterium, assembly GCA_951812345.1. Taxonomy (GTDB): domain Bacteria; phylum Bacteroidota; class Rhodothermia; order Rhodothermales; family VXPQ01; genus VXPQ01. The sequence goes on along the minus strand of OX638295.1, from coordinate 2,166,324 downwards.
CCTCTGATGCGGTACGTATGGGGGCCGTGCTTGCGCTGCGCCGGATGGAGGACGAAGGGGTTTCGGTCTTTCTTGCCGACGCCGACGAATTCGTGGTCACGGAAGCCGCACGCGCCATCAACGACGACGGGGGCATCCCGGCGGCGCTGCCTTTTCTGGCTGCCCTGCTGGACGTCACTTCTTTCGAGAACGAGCCGCTTTTGCGCCGGGTGATCAGCGCCAACCTGCGGGTGGGGGGCGATGCCGACGCCGGTCGTCTGGCGGCCTATGCCGCACAGAGCGGCGCGCCTGCAACGATGCGCGCGGAAGCCATTGCCGCGCTGGGCGTATGGTCCGAGCCCTCTACCCTTGATCGGGTAGACGGCGCGTATCTGGGGCCCGTACACCGCGCTGCAACGGCTGCGCAGGAAGCGGTTGCGCCTCTCGCTGAAATGCTGTTATCCGACGAGAATGCGGCGGTGCGTGAAGAGGCGGTTACTGCAACCGCCCGCTTGCATATCGACGGTGCGGACGTTTTGCTCGTGGATCGGCTGCACATGGATGATTCGGAGGAAGTCCGCGCTGCGGCCTTGCAGGCGCTGCTGGACGTACCGGAAGCGGATCATGCGGGAGCCGTGCGCCAGGCGCTCGCGGACGAAAGCGCCGACGTGCGCATGCTTGCGCTCGAACTGGTGACGGAAGCCGATCTGGGTAATGACGAAGTGGCGTCCATACTTGGCGAAGCGCTGCGCCAGGGCGGCGTGCCGGAGCAGCAGAGTGCGCTGGCCACGCTGAGTGGCTTGCCCTCCCCGCAAACGACCGAAGTACTGGGCGAATTGCTGGGTCGCCTCGAAAACGGAGAAGCCGCGCCGGAAATCCGGCTCGACATTCTGGAAGCCGTGGAGGCAGCCGGCTCCGATGCCCTGATGACCCGAGCGGAAGCCTGGCGGGCGGCGAACCCGCCGTTTGCCGCTGCGCTTTACGGCGGCAACCGGAGGCGCGGCGTGCAGGTTTTCATGGGGAATCCCGCAGGAGAGTGTACTCGCTGCCATCCGTTTGTCGGAGAAGACGGCGTAGGGCCGTCTCTTGCCGGGATCGGGGATCGGCTGGACCGGATGCAGTTGCTCGAATCCCTCGTGGATCCGGCGGCCCGCATCGCACCGGGTTTCGGCACGGAAGGCGGCCCTTCCGCCATGCCCGACATGTCCACCTTGCTTTCGGAAAGAGAGATCCGGGACCTCGTGGAGTTTATGGCTTCGGTACGGCGGGCCGGGCGGACAGGAGGGGATGGATAAGGAGCAACTGGCGCAGAAGTCTTTTCTGGACATACTCCCGGTTTACCGATATGAAAATGTGGTGTAACGTATGAAGCGTACCATCAAAGCCCCTCTGTACCTGGCCCTTCTGACTGTTAGTCTGGCATGTTTCGCGGCATCGCATCCGGCTCTTGCACAGGATCGGTGGGAGGAGGCCATACAGGCCTTCGAGCAAATGGACGAGACGGATCCGCCGCCTCAAGGCGCCATCCTCTTTGCGGGCAGTTCGTCCATTCGCATGTGGAGTACGCTGGCGGAAGATTTTCCCGACGCACGGGTCATCAATCGGGGGTTCGGAGGCTCGCAAATGTCGGACCTGATCCACTTTGCGGACCGGATCGTTACGCCGTACGCCCCGCGGCTTATACTGGTCTACGAAGGAGACAACGACATAGCCGCCGACAAGACCGCCGAAAAAATCTTTGCGGACTACCAGCAATTTGTCTCCCTGGTGCACGACGCGCTGCCGGAAACCCGCATCGCATTCATCGCCATCAAGCCGAGCCTGGCTCGCCGGTCTCTCATGGAAGAGATGCGGAAAGCCAACGGACTTATCGAGGAGTACGCCGGCACCCGCGATCGCCTCGACTACATCGATATTTTCACGCCCATGCTGGGCGAGGACGGCGAGCCGCTGCCGGATGTTTTTCTGGACGACGGGCTGCACATGAACGCGGCAGGCTACGCCATCTGGACGGAAGCCGTCCGCCCGTATCTCGCCAGATGACAGACGGCGCCTGCCTTACGACCCGGCGAAGTGGGCGAACGTCACCACGTTTCCGGCGGGCTCGCGTACGGTAATTTCGTCGGCTCCGTAGAAGGTCTTTCTGCGGGGAATGACCCGGTCCGCATCGGACAGCGCCTTGTCTATTGCGTCAAGTTCCTCCAGAGTGCTTGCCTTGACGAACAACGCACTTCCCTGCAAAGGCATATCGGCCAGTTCCGGCACGTCGTTCCGGACGCTCTCCAGGGTCTGATACATCAGCTCGACCGGGCCGTGTGTCAGGATGACGAAACCGAGTCGATCCCCTTCGTTGACTTTGGCGGTGACGGTGAATCCGAGGTGGTCCACCCAGAAGGGCAGCACCGGTTCGATGGCTTCGACGATGACGTTCGGCGTGAGGGATTGCATGACGCAGGTAGTGTGTGCGGAGTAGGGTTAAGGGATGAGGTGTGCGGCGTGGTTGGATGAGGCGCAGGTCCGTTCTGTCTTGACTGCGGCAAGATACGCCGGTGGGAAGATTGGGATCTGCAAAAAAAAAAATGCGCAGCGAGGTCATATCCGGGGGTTTACGGTGTCTTATGGCGCGGAAGCGGGGAACGACCCCGTAACGGGCCGGCTGTGAAGGGGCAAATTCGTGTCAGGTTGTTTGCGCCGGATCGGGAGCCGGTTTTACTTATTTCAAACCCTGTTTGTGAGGTGGAATTATGAGGACTCTTTCATTGGAGGAAATGCAGCACATGGGTGGCACGTCGCGTTGCGGCAGGCTGACGTCGTACATCGTGACCGGCTGCACAGTGGTCGGCGCTGTAGTTGGGTTCAGCCGGACGGGTTGGGGAGGTGTCGTGGGCACTGCCCGCCGGTACGGCAGCGCCTGCCGGAGATTCTGCAGTTAGTGACCGGAGCGCGTGTGTTCTTGCTGCGGAAGCAAACAAGACAGACGCAGCGTGTCGAAGCGGAGCAGTTCCTGAAGAATAAGTTCGTGAGACAAGGAAGTCGGGGTATCCGGCCGCATCAGTGGGGATAGTATGGATCCGCAACGTGTCAAGCGGGCATTTGCTCGCGCCATGGAAGAACCATCGGGAGAAAGAGCGTGTGTGGCGGCGCTGCTAAATCATCACGGCGTCGATAGCGATGGAATCCATGTATGCGGCGAATCCATGCTGGATCTGTACGAGGCGCTTTCGGACGCCGGGCTCGATGTGCGAGGGTACGAAGGAACCCTGTCCGGCCTGAGAACCCTTGAGGCGCCGGTAATCCTGCATTGGGAAGACGAGGAGAGGAAGGGCAGGTTTGTGGTGTACTACGGTTTCCGGTCCGGGAAATACGTTATCGGAGATCCGAAGCGAGGTGTCCGGCGGGTTGGGCCGCCGGACCTTGCTCGCTGGTGGATGTCTCGCATGTTGTTGTATGCCGACGGTGTGACGAAACGCGCTACCGTGCGCGTCGACGCGGAGCGGTATCGTTGTTTTGATGTGGAAGCGGTGGGCCTGGGAAGTGATCGTGTCCTGATTCGTTCGCGACGTACGGGCGCGGCCAGAATTTTGCTCGCAACGGAAGCGCAGCAACTTTTCAAGGCGGACCGGTTTCGGAGCATTGCCGCCCACGAGAGTCGGATACGCCGGGACTATGCCGGCGGGGTTGCGGGTGTGGTGGATTCCGGAACGTGGCGCAGGTGGATCGACGACGGCATGCTGACCGCGGAAACCGCTGTCCGGGAAGAGGTGATGTGTTATGGGACGGACAGCGCAGCCTTTCCCGACGGGGGCGACGGGATATCGGCGATCGGCATCCCGACCCGCAATCGTGCAGGCAGTGTGCTTGCAGCGCTTCGATCCTATCATGCGAATGCGTCCATGCACGGACGCCGGGTACGATTCGTTGTTGCAGATAGCTCTTCCGCACCGGATCAGGCGCGGCTCGCGTCGGCCCTCGATGTCTTGCGAGAAGATATCGATATCGAGGTGGAGTATCTCGATGAGAACTGGCGGGCAAACCTGGTCCGCACGCTGGCGGACGAGACCGGTTGCGGTCCCGACGTATTGCAATTCGCACTCTATGGGCACGAAACGTGCGACACGAATTACGGGGCGAACCGGAATGCGCTTTTGCTGGCTACCGCGGGCGAGCTTTCCGTGCATGTTGATGACGACACGAGGCTGCCTCTGTTTGAGGCGCCGGATACCCGATCCGGTATAGCTCTTTCTTCGCAAGCCGATCCCAACGAGTACTGGTTCGGCGCTTGCGATTGGGAGCCGGCAGAGGGGGCGGACTTTGTCGCAATGCACGAAACGCTCCTTGGGTGTCCGGTTGCGCACCTGCTGGAGGAATCCGGCCGGGAAGATATTGACGTAGATGACTTGCAGCCGCACCTGTTGCAGCGTCTGTCGGATGCCCGGATTGGGCTTACCTTCATCGGCCATACAGGGGATGCCGGTACATCGTCGAATGTGTCGAGGCTATTTCTGGAAGGGGCTTCCCTTGGCAGGCTGGTCCGGTGCGGATATTCGGAAGGCATGCGTACCCGTGAGGTGGGGCGGACCGTTACGCGCCGTACCATCGGCAACGGGTTGTTCTGTCTCGGCATGAATGTGGGCATCGACAACCGGCAAACGCTTCCCCCATTCATGCCCGCGGGGCGCAATGAGGACGGCGTATTCAGCGCAACGCTGGAAGCCGTCTTGCCTCTGCTGCTTCGGGGATTTTGCGAGGGGTATGCCATCGGGCATCGTCCCCCGCAGGAGCGTGCGCCGTTTCCGGCGGAGATCGTGTTCGATGGTTTCAGGACCAACGACATCCTTACGGCCCTGATCGCGGAATGGGGGGCCTCTCAGCTCGATCCGTTCCCTCGCAGACTGTGCGACCTTGGGGATCGTCTGGCGGCGTATGGATCGCTTGACCAGCCCGACTTCGATCTTGCGTGCAGGGCTGCCGTAGAGCGATCCTTAGGGATGCTGATGCTGCACATCGAACATGCGTTATCGGGTCCTGCCGGATCGATTCCCTCCATGCGGGCGGATATGGGGCACCTCGCAGATGCGCTGGAGCGGTTTGTTACGCAGCAGGAATGCAATGCGCCGGTCGATCTGGCCGGCAATGCAGCCGAACGCAGATCACGCTTGCGCGATCTGGTCGGCGCATATGGAACACTCGTGCAACACTGGTCCGACATCGTGCTGTGCGCCAGACAGGTGCGCATGGACGAAGTCGGCGTCGCGTAGGTCGTGGCTTTTCGACGCTGCGTGGGTTGTTGCTATGTCCAAATTCCTTGAAAAGGTGAAAACCATGAAAACATTGACGCTTGAACAAATGCAGCTTGCCGGAGGCAACTGCAAAAACATCTGGCGGACTCTTGGTGTCACGATCCCGTCGTCGATGGTGGGCGGTTCGATTGTCGGAGCGATTGCGCTCGGGGTCGCCACCGGAGGGGCGGCCACGGTGGCTGCGGCTATCGGCTACGCCGCCGGCGCCATAGGAGGGCTTGTGATATGCAGGCTTTCCACCAGTTGATGTCCTTCGTTATCGAATCTCAAATTCAAAGGTGATTGACCATGAAAATCCTTGACGCTATCCGAATGGCTGCCGTGTCTGGCGGCGCCAACACCCCGTGCGACGGGAAATCCCCGCATTACCTTCTGGCCTGGTGGCTATGCTCCGGTCCCGGTCCCTTCAATCCGATGGGGTTGGCAGGGAATGCCCTGTGCTATGCGCTCTGCGGAAGTTGACGAGCGGTGGGGGCGGGTACGTTCCGTATCCGCCCCCACGTTCCTTATCGTCTTTTTCCCTTTGCAAAATATCCTTCGAATGCGCCGACAAGGAAAGGGGCCGTCGGCGGATATGTCCCACGAGATACAGGAAAGGAATCTGCGATGACATTCGGAAACGATACGGCGCGTGCTGCGCTGTCTTCCAGCGGGTGGGCCGCGCCCGCCGGCGACACGTCGAAAAAAAGTCCCGACAAATGGTTGTTCTGGTTACTTCCGTTCTGCTATGCGCTGCTGTATGCTGTCATCAATTGGATAAGCGACGAATACGTGCAGACGCCGCCTGCCGAAGAGGGTATTCCGCAACTTCCCCGGGCAAGCGGGCCGCTCCGGTGGGTAGGGTATGCGTTTACGCCTTTGTACGTGTTCATGAAGATCGGTTTTACGACAGTGTGCCTTGCTCTGGGCGCTGCGATCATAACATGGAACGTGCGCTTTTCCAGTCTTTTCCATGTCGCCTCGCTGGCTGAAAGCGTATGGATTCTGGCTGCGCTCACACATCTTGCCTGGACACTCGTTTTTCCGGGTACGGGCACGTTTTTTTATCCGCTTTCCGCCGTGAATCTCGTGGAAATAAACCAGGAAAACATGTGGCTCGTCTATCTCTTGCGGACCCTGAACCTGTTTGAGGTTGCCTACGCGGCGGCCCTGGTATACACTATTCGCCTTGTAACCGAGAGGCCTCCGCACAACGTCACACTACTGGTTGCGGTCTCGTACGGTGGCGGCACGGCGTTGCTTGTTGCCGGCGTCACGTTTTTTCTTCTCTCCGTTTTTTGAGGGTAGCACGCCATGAAGAAGATCGGAGCCGTTTTGGCTATAGCGGCCATGCTTGGCGTCGTAGCATGGCTTGGGGTGCAGGCCCGGGATATACGAAACGAGCGTCTCGAAGCGGCAGAGCGCCGTCTCCAGCTTCCGGAAGCGCATCTCGTGAATCTCGAGGGGATATCGGTTCCTTTGCGTTCCGCCGGGGGGCAGAGCGTTGTGCTTGTATTTTTTACGACCACTTGCGAGTACTGTCGCGCAGAACTGCAGGCGTTTCGGGAAAAGGCAATGCTTCTGAAAGAGTACGACGTGTTTTTCGTCGCCTGGGAGGATCGCGACGCGGTACGGGCGTTTGCCCGGGAAACGGAAATCGATACCGTGCCCTGGTTCCATGTGCTCCGGGATACGGTCTCGGTGCTTGGCGAAAACCTGGGCATCCATGTGGTGCCGACGACCCTCGTATATGGTCCGGATGGGCGTCTGCGCAAATCGTTCGAGGGGCTTGAGGCGATCGGGAAAATTGTCGAGGCCGCTGCAGGAGAAGACAGACCATGATTCGAAACGACAAGCTCCGCGGGCAAACAACAAAGCGGGTGGCGAAGTCGGTCGTCCGGCAACTCGATCAGTCCGATTGCGGGGTGGCCTGCCTTGCGTGGGTCGTCCGTTTTTTCGGGGGCGAGGAGACCATGGAAAGGCTGCGTAGCCTCAGCGGCACCATGTCGCAGGGTACGACGCTGCTGGGGCTGCACCAGGCGGCGGGCAAAATCGGTCTTAGATCGGACCCTTATGAGGCAGGGATGGACGACCTTGCCGGGTTGGAGACGCCGGCGGTGCTTCATGTAGTACTGAACGGCATCCGCCAGCATTACATCGTTCTCTTCGGGTGTTTCGGAGACAGGTTTCTGATTGGCGATCCGGAGGCCGGCCTTGTCTGGTATGATGCGGAGGAACTTGAAAAAGTATGGGAGAGCAGGGCGCTTCTGCTCTTGCGTCCGGATAGCGGATTCGTGACTCGAAAACGTCGGGCGTCGGCCCGGCGGAGATGGTTGCGGGACGCCACCCGGGAAGATATGCGCCCTCTTGTCCTGTCGGTTGCACTAGGCGGCCTCGTGTCCGCGTTCGGTCTCGCAATGGCCCTCTTTTCCAAGGCGCTTATTGACGACATACTCCCGCAACGGAACGTAGAGCAGCTTGCTGCCGGGCTGGTGCTTCTTTTTCTGGTGCTGGCGGCGCAGGCGGGTATGGGCATTGTCCGGCAACTGCTTCTTCTGGGGCAGGCCCGCGCGTTCAATAACCGCATCACGAAGCGATTTCTCGACGATCTGCTTCGTCTCCCTTATGCTTTTTTCAGCTCCCGGAAGACGGGAGACCTGATTGCTCGCCTGAACGACACCGAACGGCTTCAGCAAACCGTAACGCATGTGCTGGGCGGCGTAGTCATCGAGGCGCTTGTCCTCGTTTCAGGGATGGCGTTCATCTATGCCCACAGCCCGGAGATTGCCGGGGCGGTAGCTCTTGCTCTCCTGTTTTTCATTCTGGTGTCCCGGCATTTCCACCAGCCTATCGTGAAGGGACAGCAGCGCATCATGACGGCGCATTCGTTGAACAAGAGTGGGTACGTCGAAGCCATTCGGGGCATCGAGGCGATCAAGTCGGCCAATGCAGAATCGGTGTTTACCCGGCTGATGCGCGATACATACACCCATCTGCAGGAGGAGATTTTCCGCCTGGGCCGGGTTGCGGTACGGTTCGGCGGCGTGCTGGCGATTGCCGGCGCTATGATTGTTACCGGCGTACTTGCGTGGGCGTCGATACTTGTGCTCGGCGACGCCATGGGCATCGGGGCGATGATCGCCATCCTGCAAATGATCGGGATGATCGTACCGAGCGCCCAGGCGCTGGCTACGGCGAATGTGGATTTTCAGGAGGCGAAGGTGGCTTTCGACAGAATCTATCAGTTTACCTCGCTCAGTCCCGAATACGACACGGAAGAAGATGCTGCAAAGAGTCCTATCGATTTTGCACGGCGTCTCGAGGCGCGCCGCGTCACCTTCAGTTACCCGGGCCAGTTGACCTTGCTCGGCGATGTTTCATTTACCTGCCACTGCGGCGAACTCATGTTGATTGTCGGGAGCACGGGATCCGGCAAATCTTCGCTGTTGCGGATGTTACAGCGCCTTGTTGTGCCCGAGTCGGGGGAGGTACTGATTAACGGGTGCGACTGGAACGAATTTTCCGTGACCGGATGGCGGGACATTCTTGGCGTCGTGCCTCAGAACGTTCGGATATTCAGCGGCACGCTGGTCGACAACATCCGGCTGGGTCTTACGCTCGATCCGCAGGAAACCATACGGAAATGCGAGGAACTCGGACTTTCCGATTTTTTCGAGATGTTGCCCGGTGGGTACCTGACCCTTGTGGGAGAGGGGGGCGCTGCGCTTTCGGGGGGACAGCAGCAACTGGTAGGCCTGGCCCGGGCACTGGTGCGTGATCCGCAGGTGCTCCTTCTCGACGAGCCCACTTCCGCTATGGACAGTACTACGGCGCAGCAGGCAATGGATGTGCTGGATCGCTATCGCAAGGATTGCATTGCGATCGTGGCCTCGCATTCGGCTGCGTTCCTGCCTCGGGCAGACCGCGTATATCGCATCGAGAAGGGGGCGTTCCGTCCGGATTTTATCCCGCTCGATCGGCTCCGGCTGGTCGGGAGCTGACCGGATGGCGCCTTCCCCTCACCCCCGAATCAGGATCATCGCCGTTCGGGGAGGCAGGTCCAGCGTGAGCTGACCGTTCTCCGACTGCACGGTCGCTTCAGGCGCCAGCGCATCTGTGAAGTTTCCTTCGATCGCGATATCGGCCGTGTGCGCCTCTTCCGAAGCATTGAACACCACCAGGGCGGCTTCGTCTTCCCAGGTGCGGACATAGGCAAGCAGCCGCCGGGCGTCGTCGGCCAGTACATAGTCGAGCTCCCCCCGCACAAACAGGTCCATGTGCGTCTTGCGGATGCGCGCAAGGTCCTGGTAGAATGCGTACAAGTCCATGTCCGGCGCGACCTGGTCCGTCCGGCGGGGCGTATCATGGGGCACGGTGCGCTCGTCCTCGTACGCAAGATCGTCCCACACCAGCGGTTTGCGGCAGTCGGGATCGTCCGCGCCCCACATGCCCACTTCGTCGCCGTTCCAGATATGGGGTGCGCCGTAATACGTGAACTGCTGGGTCAGCAGCAGACGCCGCACGGCGTCGGCCCGTTCGTCGGGGCGGTCGATCTTGTACTCGGGATTGCCTCGGGGGTGGGCCTGGTATTTGTATTTCGTCTGGTTGTTGTAGAGCGAGGTGCCGAGGCGCGGGGCATCATGGCTGGCGCCAAGATTCATCATGGCCTCGAGATGGGCCCGGTCTATCCCGCTTTCCACGGAATCGAGGTGGGCGATATACCCGGTTGCCGTAAGGTGGGGCGGCGCGTCGGCGAAGAAGCTCCGGGTGGGCATGTACCAGCGGTAATTCATCACCGCATCGAACACATCGCCCTTGATCCAGGGGCGGGGGTTGCTCATGTGATCCGGCCAGTCATCCCACCATACCTCGCCCACGAGATAGGCGTCCGGATTGATGTCGCGCACAAAGGCCCGGTACTCGCGCCAGAACCCCATCGGTACCTGCTCCGCCACGTCCAGGCGGAAGCCGTCTATGCCGTCGCTCGGATCGCCGTCCCCGTTCGGGTCCATCCAGCGCCTCGTCACATGATATACATGCTGCTTCACGGCGGGGTGCAGGTTGCCCCCGTCATGCCCTTTCGTCTCCACATCGACTTTTTTCAGGTTGGGAAGCGTGGACACGCCGGCCCATCCCTGGTACTCGAATTCGTTTTCCTCGGTGTCGGGGTTGTCGAACTGCACGATTTCATACCAGTCCGCGTAGGGTGAGGCGGCCTGGTTCTCCAGGATGTCCTTCCAGGCCCAGAACGTAATGCCCGTGTGATTCCACGAATAGTCGAGGATGATGCGTATGCCCCGCTCGTGCAAGGCGTCGACGAGCTCCAGGAAAAGCAGGTCCGCTGACGTCCATTGCCAGGTGTCGGGATCGACCGGGTTTTCCTCCGCCATGATCGCAGCGTCTCCTTCGGGGTCCGGCCCGAAGTGCCGGTCTATATGCCGATAGTTCCGGGCGTCGTACTTGTGTAGCGACGGCGCATCGTTGATCGGATTGATGTACAGCGCTGTCACGCCCAGTTCCTCCAGATAATCGAGCCGGTCCAGTACGCCTTGCAGGTCGCCTCCGTACCGCCTTGCCTGCACGGTCCGGTAAAACTCCTCCCCGGAGGCTATGGCCCAGTCCTCCTGCTGGTACCAGTCATGTGTCCACGGAGTGGGGCTCCATCCTTCGAACGGCCTGTTGGGATATGCTCCTGTGGTATTTTCGAAAACAGGGTCGTTGGACGGGTCGCCGTTGCGGAATCGCTCCATGAAAATCTGATACCAGATAGCCTCGCGGCTCCATTCGGGCACGCTGGTCAGGTCGTCGGAGGTCGTTACGGATTCGTCCCCGCTGTTTCCTCCGGCCTCCACCTGGCAGGACAGCCCGGTGACGGCAAGCAATACAGCGAGTAAGACGGTCAGGGCGCGGGTTTCCATAGTGCTGCAGGGCGTGGTGTGGTGTTTCATAGCGATGCTTTCATTCGGTACTCGAAACGATGTTTTCTTTCCAGGCCGTGATGGCTTCCATGAACCGCGACGCCAGGTCAGTATGGCTGCCTATGACGTTTTCGGATCCATCCGAGTCGTGCTCCATATCATACAGTTGCATGGAGGTGGTGTCGGTAGCTCCTTCGCGTGCGTCCCATATAAAATGCCATCTCGGCGTGCGTACATAATAATGATCGGCGGGTTGCCCCATCACGTCGTTCTCGCTGCGTTGCTGCGTGGCATGCCCCACCAGCATATCGCGCTCGACGCTGCCGTTTCCTTCTATGATGGGGCGCAGCGACCGGCCCGGCCACAGGGCCTTAAGATCGTCCGGGATGGCCACGCCGGCATAATCGAGGAGCGTGGGCGCAATATCCACCATACTGACCATATCCTCTTCGAAAATACCGGGTTCGATGGTCCTGGGCCAGTGAAAAATGACCGGCGTCCTGAACGCCAGGTCATGCAGCGACAGTTTTCCCTTCGGGCCGCCATTGGAGTACAGGATATGGTCGTCCGTGTACTCCTCGAACGGGGGCTGCTCCCAGCCGTTGTCGTTGACATACACGATCAGGGTGTTTTCCCGCAGGCCCCGGGCCTCGATATGGTCCAGCAACTCGCCTACGCCGGCGTCGAACCAGGTGCAGTTGGCGTAGTATTGCTTCGCCGACTCGGACAGGGACGTGTTTGCATAGTACTTGTAGTGCGAGAAGGGCGCGTCCAGCGGCGTATGCGGCAGAGAGGGGCCGTACCAGATGAAGAAGGGCCGGTCCGGGGAAGATGGGGGGAGGATGTTTTCCGACGTGTGCGAGGGCGCCGGTCCCTTTTTCCGGTACGGTGTTTTATCCGAGGCCTCTTGCCTATACAGCGTGTCGCCCGGCGCCGCCAGGCACAGCAGAATCAGGAAGGAAAAGACAGAGCGGGCTATGCCGGTCATGGTTCCGGACGGTACGATGAGACGACGCGGGCAATCTGTTCTATGGACAATACTATCAGGATAAGATACTCTGATTACGTCCGCAAAGCTCAGAGGCTGCGAGGGGCGCGCTGGCAAGGAATGACGAAAACGATGGAATCATGACATCTTATATTCGCGAACGTAAAACACTGAGCGAAGCGGCCTTGATCAGAGTATCCTTATATATCTGCGTTTTCGCTACGATTCTGCTGTCCGCTTGCGGCGGGACGCCGGAAAGCGAGCCTGTGGCCGTCGTGGCGGGCAAACCGATCGGCGCCGAGGAATACCGGACACGCTATGTGGATTTTTTGCTCGACAGCGGCTTGCCGGATGAGGCTGCCCGCCGAGCCGCGTATCTGGAACGCCTGATCACCATGAAACTCATGGCCCACGATGCGATCGAAGGCGGACTCGAGAACGAGCCGGTCTATCTGTTCGCAGAGGAGCGCACGCGCCGCAAGCTTCTCATAGACGCCTATGTGCATCGCACTGTGTACGATACGCTTACGGTGTCGGAGCAGGACCTCCAGGACATGTTCGTCCGGGTCAACACGACCGTAACAGCCCGCCATCTGTATGCCCCCACCCGGGAGGCTGCCGATACGCTGTACGAACGACTCCGGCGAGGCGCCTCGTTTGAAGAGTTGGCGGAAGAAGTGTTCGCCGATACGGCGCTGGCCCGCAGCGGCGGGCGCCTCGGCTCCTTCGGTTTCGACGAAATGGATGCCGCCTTCGAGGACGTCGCGTTCACCATTACGCCCGGGAATTTCAGCCGGCCCGTCCGCACCGCCCAGGGCTATTCGATCGTGCAGGTGGAGGACCGCTTCACGAAGCCCATCCTGACCGAAACCGAATTTGCGGCGCAAAAGAACAAGATGGAATCGTATGTCCTCGACCGGAAACGGCGCCGGGCCCGTACGGCGCTCTCCATGCGGCTCCGCGAGGAGGCGGCCCTGTCGTATCATGCCCCGTCGTTCGAACGCCTGCTGGCGCAGGTAACCGGGGAAGCTGCAATGCCGGAAGACGCCTCATCGACCGGGGCGGAAGGGGAGGACCCCGCCTGGCTGGACGCCCCGCTTGTGACGTTCCGACCGCCCGAAGACAGGACATCCGGCGCCCGCCGGACCTGGACCGTCTCCGAATTCCGGGACCAGGCCCGGTTTACCGATCCTCGGCAGCGCGCGCGGGTCCGTACCGCCGAGGAACTCCGGCGCTTCATCGACGGGCTGATTGTGCAGGAGGTTTTGCTCGAAGCCGCCCGCCTTGCCCGCGTCGATCGCGCGTCCGAGTTTACCCAGGCCCTGGACCGCGCCATGGAAGACTGGGCCTTCGAGCAGGCCTGGGACCGCCTCGCCCGCGACGTATCCGTGCCGGAAGATTCCATCCGCGCCTGGTACGAAGCGCATGACGAACCCTCCACGCCGCCGAGCATGGTCCAGGCCCGTCTCCACGAAAGCATGATGGACGAGGCGCTTCGGGAACATGCCCGCGATCTTCGCGAACGATACAATGTCAGGACGTATCCCCAACTTGTGTCCGAATTGCATATTTTAAGGGTACCCTGATCAGAGTATCCTTAATCAGGGTATCCTTATCTTAAGCGACGCTTGCTGATCCGGTTTTAATTTCCTTGCGCCCTCGAACGATGTTGCTTTCCGGCCGCTCCGAACGCCGGTTTATTCTTCCGCTGCTTCTCCGCAGATCATGTCCCGACGCCTGATTCCGGTCCTGTTGTTCCTGTTCGCCGCCGGTTCCGCCAGCGCGCAGACCGGCAAGATGGCGGGGACGGTGACGGATAGCGCCACCGGCGAGCCCCTGCCCGGCGTCAATGTGGTCATAGAGGGCACTACGCAAGGCACCGCCACCGACGGCAACGGCAGGTACGTCATTATCGGCGTGCGCCCCGGCGTATACGATGTGGTGGCCTCGTTCATCGGTTTCTCCCGGCAGCGGCAGGAAGGCGTACAGGTAAACGTGGACCTGACCACGACGGTCGATTTCCGGATGGCGGAAGAGGTTATCGAGGGCGAAGAGATCGTCGTCACCGCCGAGGCCGTGGCCGTTCGCAAGGACCTTACCAGTTCCGAAGCCCGCGTCACCGCCGAAACCATCGACAAACTGCCCGTGACCGAGCTTTCCCAGGTGCTCGACGTGCAGGCGGGCGTCACCACGCGCAACGGTATCCACATCCGGGGCGGGCGCAGCAGCGAAGTGGTTTTCATGGTGGATGGCGTGCCGGTCAGCGATAGCTACGACGGCTCCTCCGTCATCCAGCTCGAAAACGACGGCATCGAGGAATTACAGGTTATTTCCGGCACGTTCAACGCCGAATACGGCAACGCCATGTCGGGCGTCGTGAATGTGGTTACGAAGGAGGGGCGCAGCGACCGCTTTTCCGGATCGGCGCAGGTGTATGCCGGGGGATACGCGGTTGCCGGCGAAGGCGGCGCCAATTTTTTGCGGGGCGTCCGCGCCGAGGAATACACCGAAGCGGGCATCCAGTACCGCGACGTCGATCCCTATTCCTATCTGCCGTTCCAGGCTAATCATTTCCGGAACGCCACGGTGTCTCTCGAAGGCCCCATCTGGAAGGACCGCATCACGTTTTTCGCCCTCGGGCGCAACTTCAAAAACGACGGCTGGCTCTACGGCGCCCGCCTTTTCGGGATCGACGGTTCGGCAGGGGATTCTTCGCTGGTCCCCATGAACAATTTCGAAAAGACGAGCTGGCAGGGGAATCTCAAAGTCCGCCTGAGCCGCAAGCTTATCCTCAACGTCATCGGGCTCGGTTCGTTTTCCAACAGCCGCCCGTACAATCTGGTCCGCCGGTGGGCTCCCGACGGACGGTATCGCAGTTTCGACGACGGCTACGACGCCAAAATGAAGCTCACCCACCTCATAGGTCCCCGCACGTTCTACACGTTCAATGTGGGCATTTTCAACCGTGAGGCGAAAGGCTACCTCTATGAAGACCCGTTCGATTCCCGGTACAACGATTTCGACCTCGTTGCGCGGGATTCCGTCGAATACCTGCCGGGCCAGTATGTCGAAGTGCTCAGCGGCGGCCAGCGGTATGCGCGCGGAGGGACCAACCTGTCCCATTTCAACCGTACCTCCCGGTCGTACTTCGTCAAGGGCGATCTGTCCAGCCAGATCACCGATCATCACCTGATAAAGACCGGCTTCCAGGTGCGCATCGACGAGCTTGCGCTGACCGCGTTCAACCTTATTCCGGCCCTCGACGAGACGGGGCAGCGGATCGAACCGTTCCAGCCCGCCATTCCCGTGGAATCCAACGTGGCCTACAGCACGTTCAGCGACCTTTCCCCGCGCACGATAAGCGCCTATGCCCAGGACAAGATGGAGTTCGACGACTTCATCGTGAATGCCGGCGTCCGGTTGGATTATTTCGATGCGCGCGCCCGCGTACCCGCGGACCCCGAGGACCCCAATATCTTCAATCCCCTCAAGCTCACGAACCGGTTCCGCGACACGAACGGGGACGGCGTGATCCAGCCGGAAGAGGAACTTCCCGAAAACGCCCTGACGATGGCGGATCGGGAGGCGTACTGGTGGGAGGACAGCAGTCCCAAATTGCAGATTTCGCCCCGTCTGGGCGCTGCCTGGCCCATCACGGAACAGGGCGTGATCCACTTTTCCTACGGCATCTTCTTCCAGATTCCCACGCAGAACAGACTGTTCGAGAATTTCGGCTTCAAGATGCCGGCGCTTTCCGGGTCGTACGGCCCCTTCGGCAACCCGGACCTCGACGCGCAGAAAACGACCATGTACGAGATCGGCCTGCGGCAGGGATTCGGCGGTATCGTGGCCGATATTACCGGGTATTACCGGGACGTGCGCAGCTGGGTCTCCACCTCGCAGCCCATCATCGCCGCGCTGCCCGGCATCAGCTACGTCATCTACACGAACCGCGATTATGCGAACACGCGCGGGCTGACCGTCCACCTGTCCCGCACGTTCGCAAACTACTACGGATTCGACGCCAGCTACACCTATCAGGTGGTGGAGGGCTCCAACTCGAACCCCGCGGACGAGTTTTTCGCCCTCCTGAACAACAACCAGCCTACCCTGGCGCTTCTGCCTCTGAGCTGGGATCAGCGGCACAAACTGGCGGGCGCCTTTTACGCAGGCGCAGATACCTACGGCGGGTCGATTCGAGTCCGGTACGAATCAGGATTCCCGTACACGCCCACCTTTGCTTCGGCGGCGCTGACCGGCAACGACGTACAGCCCGAATTTCCATCCAATTCCCGGCGCGCATACACCACCTTCGAGGTGGACCTGAACCTGTACAAGGAATTCGTGATGGGAAGGGTGCGCCCCCGTGTCTTTCTGGAAGTGTTCAATCTGCTGGATGCCCGCAATGTGGCTACCGTGTTTGCCGACACGGGCGAGCCGGACGTAACGCTGGATCAGTTACGCACGGGGCAGTTCGATCCGGGATGGTTCGTGCGTCCCGAACACTACCGCGAGCCGAGAAGAGTGCAGCTTGGCGTCGAGGTGCGGTTCTGATGCGGCGATGCCTGCAATCCCCATGAAATATCCCCGCTTCATACGACAGGCTGTTTCGGCGCGTCCCCTTTCGGGACGGGCGCTTCTGCGCATGCTTGGCGCGCTGGTCGTCCTGGGTCTTGCGCCGCTGCCCGAATCCATCGTCGGCACGGCCCGCGCACAGGGCGTCATCGACCGGAATCACGTGCCGAGTACGGAGCGCGTCGATCCGTTCGAGCGCCGCCGCGACAACATCGACGCCAACAACGTCCGGACCACCATCACCAACTGGGCGCAATCGGGTCAGTCCGGAAGCCCGGGCGATTTCTGGTACGAATGGCCCAAGAACACGGGCCGGCGCTACGTAGCGCTTACCCAGTTGTGGGTGGGGGCCGAGGTGGAGGACGAAAACAACGACACGCTGTGGGTCGTGGATGTGGCCGATTTCCGCAGCAACCCCGTTAACGACAACATCTCGTGGACCTTCGAGCCGATCAAGGGATACGTGAATCCGGCGGGAGGCGAATACGGGATCGCCCAGTCGGACGAGCCGACCTCCTGGCCGGCCGCCTGGCCGGACAAACTTACCGACGTACAGGACCCGGGGTGGAGCAATTCGTGGAACGGCTTTTTCGGCAAGGATGTGTTCAACGCCGACCAGGAATTTTTCTACAAGATCGGCGACGACCAGTACGACCGGTATCCCACGTATTTTCCCGACTCGACCGACTTCAGCCGCCGGGGCATGGGTCTGCTTGCCGAGGTGCGGGTGCTGGCGTGGAGCCAGATTCTCATCCAGGACGTGGTCTTTTTCATCCATGGGGCGAAGAACGACGGTACGCGAGACCTCCGCAAGGCGGGCATGTCCATGTGGCTGGCGGACTGCGTAGGCGGCGACTGCGGCGACGACATTCCCTATTTCGATCTTCTGGAGGACGTGGCCTTCATGACGGACCTGGACGGAGTGGGCAACGAATTTTTCGGAGCGGATCCGGTGGGGGTAGCCACCTTCGCCTTTCTTGAATCTCCCGGCAACGCGGAGGACCGCATCGACAACGACGGCGACGGCTCCACGTCCGACCTCTGCGATCCTCTGATCGGCGAATGCAACAGCCCGGTGATTCCCGGCTCCTTTCTGCAGGGCGAGAATCCCACCAATGCGCTGGACGACAACGGCAACGGGCTGATCGACGAGAACCAGACGCACATCCCGTTCGTCACGGCCAGCGGCATACCGCAGACGGGGGTAGGCTATGCGGATTATATCGACAACGACGGGGACGGGGAAGCGGGCAGCCCGGTCGTCACCGAAGAGATGGCGGCGCTCGCCTCGACCGATCACTGGCGCAGGTGGCCGCCCGCGCTTGCCACGGACCGGGACGTGACGGTGCATCTTGTGGGCGTGGAAGAGGACGATGTGGGCCGTGCGTTCAAGGACGGGATCGACAACAACGATACGTATCTCGAAGAGGGCAACTATCTCGCCGAACCCGAATCGCCCACGGTTACTCAGGAGATGGTGGATGCCGCCGCATCCGATAGCTACCGGCGGTACCGCGTGCCCGGCACGGATATCGTGTTGTACGACGTGGGTCCGGAAGATATCGGCAAGGCCTATGCGGACGGCCTCGACAACGACGGCGACGGCGCCACGGACGAGGGCATCGACGAGGAAATCGACGAAATGACCGACGAAAGCCGTGCCGACGGGATAGACAATGACAAGGACTGGAACCGTTTTCTCAACGACACCGGGCTGGATGGCGTGCCGTTCAACGGCGATCCCGGCGATAATGACGCGGTGCCTACTTCGGGCGCCGGCACGGGCTTCCCCGGAGAGCGCAACATCGACGTGACGGACATTTCCGAGTCGGACCAGATCGGCATCACGAACGTGCGCATTTTCGGGGCCGGGACCCTCGGCATTGGCAGTTCTTCCGACCGTTTCCTGTTCCGCCGCTTCATGCTTCCGGGGAATTTCGATACGGAACTCCCCGATCCCGGCGACACCGACATCACCGTGTCCAGCGGCATCTTCCCGCTCAAGGCCGGCCAGACCGAGCGCATCTCGCTGGCGGTCGTGATGGGGAACACGCAGGAGGAGGCGCTCCAGTCCAGAGACTATGCGCTGCAGGCATACCATGAGGATTACCAGTTTGCCCAGGCGCCCATTACGCCCAAGCTGCGCGCCGTACCCGGCGACGGCAAGGTGACCCTCTACTGGGATTCGATCTCGGAGCAGTCCTACGATCAGTTCCTTGCGGGCCTTGGGCGCGACCCGAACGACTTCGAGGGCTACCGCATCTATCGCGCCACCGACCCCGCCTTCCTCGATCCGCAGATCATTACCGACGGGTTCGGCAACCGGCTTCTGCGCAAGCCGATCGCGCAGTTCGATCTCATCAACGGGTTCGAGGGGTTCCACCCCGTGGATATCAACGGCATCCAGTTCTACCTCGGAGACAACAAAGTGAGTCCGGGGGAGGGGAGCAACGGGCTGGCGCACCTTTTCGTGGACGAGGACGTTACGAACGGCGTCACCTACTTCTACGCCGTCTCCGCCTACGACTTCGGTTCCACGCAGGATAATATCCCGCCCACCGAAACCCCCATCCGCATCCAGCGCCTCGCGGACGGTTCCATCAGGACGGGCCCCAATGTGGTGGAAGTCACGCCCTCCGCGCCGGTGGCCGGCTATGTGGACCCCACGCTTGGCGAAGTGGAGCGCGTGGCGGGCACGACCAGCAGCCGCATTCTCTACGAGATCGTCGATCCGATCTCCATTGCCGACGGGCGCCGGTTCCGCGTCGTGTTCGAGGACACGCTCGTCTCCGGCGGACGCTTCAGTCCCGACACCCTGACGACCAAAAACTTCTCGCTCGTGGACGTTACGGAAAACGACACGCTGCTCCGGCGCTCCACGACGTTCCGCGCAGGCCGGGAATTTCCCCTGCTGTCCGACGACGGCGATCCCATCGGGTTTTCTCTGGCGTTCTTCCCCGAGCCGTTCATCCTCTTGAACAAGGTGGAAACGGCCTGGAACAGCGAAGAAATCTACCCCATATCTCTGGACCCGCATTCGTCGGCCGGGTTCGTGCGCGGGTTGCGCAATCCGTTCGATTACCGGGTGAAGGTCGTGGGTCCGGGGCAAGGACAGTCTATCGAAATGCAGGTGACCCGGCGGCTTACGTTGCCCGCCCGTCCCACTAACGTGGAAGTATACCGCCTGCTTCCGGACGGTACCGAGGTGCCTGTAGAATATGCCTTCTGGGATATTACAGGGGATGATTTCGTTTCGTCCGTTTCGACGGAGCCGGCTTCCTGGACCGCCGATCCGAGCATTGGCGAGAGCGACTTTATCATCCTCCGTGAGACCAAGGTGGGCGATGACGACGGCGAGCCCGTGATTACCTGGCGTATCGGCCTCAATTTCGTGTTCAGGGACAACCGCGACCCGCAGGAAGGCGACGTAGTGACGATTGTTACGCGGAAGCCGTTTCTTGCCACCGACGCGTTCGAATTCACCGCCACCGGGCCCAAGGTAGACCTCGACGCCGCCCGCGAGATGCTGGACGCGATCCGTGTCGTGCCGAATCCCTATGTGGCGACCAACCGGTTCGAGGGGCTCAATCCGTTCAGTACGGGCCGCGGTCCCCGCGTCATCAAGTTTATCCACCTGCCTCCGCAAGCGACCGTCCGTATCTATACGGTGAGCGGACGCCTCGTGCGAACCCTGCAGCTTTCCGAAGGGAGCAACGAGGGGCTCACTCCCACGGCCTTGCTCGACGGCACGCTGGACTGGGATCTGGAAAGCGAGGAGGGGCTGTCCGCTTCCTACGGGGTGTATTTGTACCATGTGGAAGCGCCCGGCGTCGGCGAGCGGACCGGCACGTTCGCGATCATCAAGTGATCAGGATATGAAGGGGAACAAAAACATAACGGGCTGCGTATCTGTAAAGCCTTTTTCTGGTTTCAGGCCATCGGCATGGACAGGGGGGAGGGCGGCCGCGCTACGCCGGAAGTCTTCTGCGCGGCGTAGTGCCGGGGCCTGCTCCATATCCATATGTGTGCGCTCTGCGCGATCTTTCCTGCTCCGCGCTGCCCCATTCCTGTTGCTCGCGGCGTTTTTCCTGCCGGCGCCTTCCGCGTTCGCGCAACAGGGATTCGACAGCCAGACCCGCACGGTGAACAAGCGGGGCACTACGGCCGCCGACTTTCTCGGCATTCCTGTGGGGGCCCGCGCCACGGCCCTGGGCGGCGCCATCACGGCCGCCGTATCCGATCCCATAGCGATCTACTGGAATCCCGCCGGGATCGCCGGGATCGAAGATGTGAGCTTCACAGGCGAATACGCCAACTGGCTCGCCGCCATCGACTTCAATTTCCTCGCGGTAACGATTCCCAGCCGGTTCGGTGTGCTTGGCGTGGGCATTACCTCCATGCGCACGCCGGACATGGAAGTGACGACCGTGGCCATGCAGGACGGCACCGGCGAAACGTTCGACGCGTCCTCCTACGCCGTTGCGCTCACATACGCCCGCGCACTCACGGACCGCTTCTCCATCGGGGGTTCCGTCAAACTGATTCAGGAGCGCATCTGGAACTCGTCTTCCGGCGGCCTGGCCTTCGACGTCGGTACGCAGTTCGAGACGCCCTTCCGGGGGGTTCGCCTTGGGGCTTCCATCAGCAACTTCGGCACGAAACTGCAAATAGGAGGGGACGACCTGCTTGCCCGCGTGGATGTGGACCCCAACAACCGGGGCAACAACGAGAGCAACCGCGCTCTGCTCAAGACCGACCGCTTCGATCTGCCGCTCATCATGCGCATCGGGTTGTCCGGCGAAGTGTTCCAGCGCGGCGGCAACCGCCTCACGCTATCCATCGACGCGCTCAACCCCAACAACAGCGAGCAATACCTGAATGCGGGCGCGGAGATCGGCTTGCTCGGAGACCTGATCATGTTCCGGGGCGGGTACAGCGAACTGCTGCTGGAAAACAGCGTGCGCTCCTTTACGATCGGCGGCGGACTGCGGTACGAGTTCGCCCCCATTCATTTCGGCGTGGATTACGCCTTCGAGCAGCACGAGTACTTCAACGCCGTCAACCGCTTCACGGTAACGATGCGGTTCTGAGGGGGGCAAGTTCGCTTCAGTACCCCTCCTCCGTATTTTAATTTGCATATTCCGTTATGAAATCGTAAAATTTCTCCTCTGTACCTTTTCGGGAAGCGTCGAGCCGGCGCCTCCTCTTAGTCATATTCACCTGATCATTCCCTCAGCACACAAGATTATGCAGGTTTTTACGACGACGAAAGCGCGGGTCATACGCGGCTTCGCGCTTTTTCTTATGCTCGCTTTCGCCGTGGGCTTCGGCGCACAGGATGCGTTTGCGCAGCGTACCGTTACGCTGCACCTGAATACGGCCTCGGCGCCGGACACGCTCACCGCCGTGAACGACATCCAGGTTCGCGGTTCGCTCACGGACGCGAATGGGCATGTCGAGGGCGCGGACACGCTGCCCGACGGCAATGTCATCGACTGGAACGACGCCACCACGCTCCGGCCCATGAACATTGGGGGCGACTACTGGTCCGTTTCTTTCCAGCTTCCGAACGACAACGGCCTCGAGTTCAAGTTCTATGCTACGCTGGTCAACCCGGACCATAACATGGGCGTGGACTGGGAAGACGGCGCAAACCACATCATCGAGGCGGGCGCGGACGATATCGAAATGGCCCTGCACTTTTTCAACAAGAGCGGCGGGGATCAAGAAGGCGGCTACGAGTGGCGCCCCTATGAGCCGGCAGGCACGGACAGCATTGCGGTCTGGTTTCGCGTGTTCGCGTACACTGACGGCGGCGTCACTGCCGGATACGATCGCACCGACGCGGCGCAGACCGTGGAGGTCCGGGGCAACCCCGATACGGGCGGCCCGCTTACCTGGGATGCCATGACGGGCGTGAAACTCGCCAAAGAGCGCGACGACGACACGATGCCGGGCTACGATCTGTACTCGGGCGTGGGCTACTTCCCGGTTTCTGCGGCAGGCATAGAGCAGGAGTACAAATTCGTCGTAGGGACGGACGGATGGGAATCCTCCGAAAACCGGAAATTCGCTATCCCGATGGCGGACACGACGCTACACTGGGCTTCTTTTGCCGACACCGATCCGATCACGGAGGCGCTTGTCGAAGGCTCCGTCATCTTCGCCGTGGACACCAAGCCGCTGGAAGACATCAATGTGTACAATGTGGCCCGGGGTGATTCGCTCGAAGTGCGGGGCGATTTCAACGGCTGGGGGTGCGGAGACCCGACCTTGTGCGAACTCCTGCGCGAGCCCGGTTCGACGACCTTCGAAAACTCGGTCGTGCTTACGCTGGTCTCCGGCGCCGAGTTGAGCTACAAGTTCTTCATCAATTTCCACGATACGAACTTCATGAATGAGTTCGGCGTGGAGCCGGTTTCCGGCTGGGAGGAACCCATTACCCGGACGGGCGCGAACCGGCTGTTCACTTTCGAAGGCGCCGCAGATCAGGACCTTGGGGTGCAGTATTTCAACGACATTGCGGACGGCAACATCCTTTTCCCCGGCGCCTCCGTGAAACTCACGATGAGCGTGGACATGCAATCGACGCTGAATCCCGTAACGGCCGATCCGTTCGATCCCGCGCGGGATTCCGTGGTGGTGAGTTTCAATGACGAAATCTGGAAATTCACTATGGATCTGCCCCGCACCGGCGACGACGCCTGGCGGAACGACGGCCGGCTGTATCTGCTCGATCCCGACGGGGACATGGTCTATGAGGCCACCGTACAGATTGGGGGCGTTACCCGCAACGGCATTGCGCTCGGCACGTACAGCGGCCTCCAGTACAAGTACCAGTACATCAACCCGGACGCCGGGACGGAGAGCGGCGAACAGGGCGGCGGCTTCGGCGATCTGGGCCGGAACCGGGTCCGGTACATCGTGCCGAACGACGACGGGTCCTGGCCCGCCTCGTTCACGTTCGAAACGGATATGTACCAGGAGGAGGGACTTCTTCCGTTCGAGGAGAATCCCGCCATCGTGACTTCCGTGGAGCCGGTGGGCGCCGAACTGCCCACGCAGGTGACGCTTGGCGCGAACTACCCGAATCCGTTCAATCCCGTCACCACGTTCGAGTACGCCATCGACCAGGCGCTCCATGTGACGCTCAAGGTCTACGACACGCTGGGACGCGAAGTGGCCACCCTCGTGGACGGCGTCCAGCAGGCGGCGAACTATCAGGTGCGGTTCGACGGCTCGGGGCTGGCGAGCGGCATGTATCTGTACCGCCTCGAAACGCCCGGCCAGGTGTTGACGCGGCGCATGATCCTGATGAAGTAACTCTTACCGAGTTACGCACACATCTCACCGATGTGAACCGGCGCGGGTGGTGCGGTCAGGTTGCCGAAAGGCAGCCTCCGCGTCATCCGCGTTTCGGGTTTTAAGGCTCGCCTCCGTTTCGCCCATCCACCGGTCCCGCACGGCCTGCCCACTGCCCCCGTTTGATTCATCTACCGGTCCCACACGGCTTGTCCACTGCCCCCGTTTGATCCATCCACCGGCTCAACCCTGTCCGCCCACTGCCCCCACTCGTCCATCATCCACTGGTCGCCATGCCCTCGTTCGCCAGAAAGTCCCGATTTCTTCGGGCGCTGTGCGCCTTGTTTGCGGCGAGCGCACTGGCGTCCCCGGATGCGGAGGATCGCTTTCGGCAGGACATATTTATACAGGGAAGCCCCGGGCAGGACCGACCTGCCCGGCACAATATCTTCTGGCAGGACCGGAACGGGCGCGACCCGGATTCCTTGCGCGGCGAGGCGTTCCGCCGCCGCGCGGGGCGTTCCGCCGCCGAGCCGGTGTTTATAGGCGCCGATCTCTCCTACGTCAACGAGATGGAAGAGTGCGGCGGGGTCTACCGCGAAAATGGGCGGAGGGTGGACCCCTTTGTCCTTTTTGCCGAGCGGGGCGCCAATCTCGCGCGCGTTCGTTTGTGGCACACGCCTCCCAGCGAGTACAGCGCCTTCCCTGACGCGCAGCGCACGATTCGGCGCGCCAAAGACGCCGGCATGCAGGTGCTGCTGGACTTTCATTATTCCGATCACTGGGCCGATCCCCGCAAACAAGTGCCCCCTGCCGCCTGGAACGGGTTGACCGTAGACGGGATGCGGGATTCCGTCTATGCCTATACCCGCCGCGTGCTGGACCGTCTCGCGGACGAAGACCTGCTCCCCGAAATGGTGCAGATCGGCAATGAAATCAATCCCGGTTTTCTCTTGCCCCACGGCAGCCGCAGCCGCTGGGCGCAGTTGCGCAAACTGCTGGAGGCCGGCATCCGGGCAGTGCGGGATGTGGCCGAGGAGCGCGAAACCCACATCGACGTGATGCTGCATGTGGCGCAGCCCGAACACGCCATGAGCTGGTTCGCCGAAGCCGCGCGGGCGGGTCTGGAAGATTACGACGTGATGGGCATTTCCTACTACAGCCTATGGTCCACCGTCCCGCTGGCGGAATTGTCCGACCGCATCGAGGCGCTTATGTCTTCTTTCGCGCCCCGAGACCTGCTGGTGGTGGAGACGGGCTACCCCTGGACCTTGTCCGGCGCCGATCCTGCGAACAACATTCTGGGGAGGGATGCCCTGGTATCCGGCTATCCCGCCACGCCCGCAGGGCAGAAAGCGTACCTTACAGACATGACGCAGGAGGTATTCGACGGCGGCGGCGGGGGCGTGGCGTACTGGGAGCCGGGCTGGATTACCACCCGCTGCTCCACCCCCTGGGGGAGGGGTTCGCACTGGGAGAACGCAACCTTTTTCGATTTCAGCGAAGGCAACGAAGTACTGCCGGGCATCGACTTCATAAAGCATCCCTACGATTTTCCCGAAGGGCGCACCGGCCCGGTTCCTTCCGATCCCACGTCTGCGGAGCGCGAAGAACTGCCTGTTTCCGTGGAGCTTTCAGGGAATTACCCGAACCCCTTCAATCCGGAAACGACGATCGGGTATGCGCTGCCCCGGACGGCGGAGGTGCGGCTTGCCGTGTACGACCTGTTGGGCAGGGAAGTAGCGCTTCTTGTAGACGGCGTCCGGCAGGCCGGAACCCACCGGGTGCGGTTCGACGCTTCCGGCCTTCCGAGCGGCATGTATATTTATCGTATAGAAATTTCTGATCAGATGTTGACAAGGCGCATGATTTTTCTTAAATAAGGTATACTACGCGCACATCTCACAGATGTGATTCGAGCGCGGATGGTGTAACAGGTTGCCGGAAGGCGGCCTCCACATCATTCGCGTTTCGAATTTTTGGGCGTTCTGCGCGCCTTCACATCCTGATTCGCCCGTCACCGATCGCCATGTCCTTGCTTGCCGGGAAAGGCTGGTTTCTTCTCGCATCCTGTGTGTTGCTGGCGGTATGCGCCCTGATGATTCCGGATTCGGAGGACCGTCTCCGGCAGGACCTACCAGCCCGGCACAATAACATCCGGCAGGACAGGGACGGACAGGCTCCGTATCGTCTTGCGGACCCCTTGCGCGGCAATGCCCGTGACGACGGCCGCCGCAGGGTTTCTGCCGATAATCCAGTGTTTCTGGGCGCCGACCTCTCCTACATCAACGAAATGGAAGACTGCGGCGGGGTGTACCGCGAAAACGGACAGATCGTGGACCCCTTTGTCCTTTTTGCCGAGCGGGGCGCCAATCTCGTACGCGTTCGTTTGTGGCACACGCCCCCCAACCGGTACAGCGCGTTTCCCGACGTGCAGCGCACGATTCGCCGCGCCAAAGACGCCGGTATGCAGATTCTGCTGGATTTTCATTATTCCGATCACTGGGCCGACCCGAGCAAGCAGATTCCGCCCGCCGCCTGGGAGGGATTGACCATAGACGGGATGCGGGATTCGGTTTATACCTATACCTACGGTGTGTTGGACCGCCTCGCGGACGATGACCTGCTCCCTGAAATGGTGCAGATCGGCAACGAAATCAATCCCGGATTTCTACTGCCTCACGGCAGCCGCGACGACTGGACGCAGTTGAGCAAACTCCTGAAGGGCGGTATCCGGGCGGTGCGTGATGTGGCGGAGGATCGCGGGACCCGCATCGACGTCATGCTGCATGTGGCGCAGCCCGAACACGCCATGAGTTGGTTCACCGAAGCCGCCCGGGCAGGCATCGAGGAGTACGATGTAATGGGCATTTCCTATTACAGCAGATGGTCCTCCGTCCCGCTGGCGGAATTGTCAGGCTACATCGAAGCGCTTGTTTCCTCCTTTGCGCCCCGCGGCCTGCTGGTGGTCGAGGCGGCCTATCCATGGACCTTGGCCGGCGCCGACTCTGCAAACAACATCATGGATGGAGAGGTCGTGGAACCCGGTTATCCCGCCACGCCCGAAGGGCAGAAGGCGTACCTTATAGATATGACGCAAGCCGTCCTCGATGGCGGCGGCAGCGGCGTGGTCTATTGGGAGCCTGCCTGGATTACCACATCCTGCTCCACGCCCTGGGGCAAGGGGTCCCATTGGGAGAACGCAACCTTTTTCGATTTCAACGCAGGCAACGAAGTGCTGCCGGGTATTGACTTCCTGAATTACACCTACGATATTCCTGAAGGGCGTAGCAGCTTGCTCCCGAAACGTGTGCGGTAATTCTGATATACGTTGTTCCCTCTCTCGGGTGGGCTGCCGGTTCCGCCTGTGTGGCATGGCGCTTGCCTTGCTATGGGTAGGTTCTTTGTCGTATATTGTTGCCGCGAGGAGTTTTTCGCAACCTTCGGGCCAGGGCATCCCCCCAGCCCTGGTTCGGATTCCCCCGCAAGTACCGGGTCAGGGCATCCCCCCAGCCCTGATCCGGAGCCAAACCCTTCCCGTCACCTTCCGCTACATCCCCGAACAGGTTGTGGCGGAGCGCGCTTTTCTCCCCGGCGTATTCAACGGATGGGGGACTCCGTACCAGGCGAACACTCCGTCCTGCATCCGGGAAGACCACGCCTCGGCCATGTCGTTCGTGCGGTTCGAGCGCTACTGGCTGTACACCATCCCCCTTGAAATAGGCAGCACCTACGAGTACAAGGTGCAGGTGCACCTGAATATCGCCGGCACGGACTGTTCCTGGCTCACCGATCCGCTGAATCCCCGGTCCAACCCTGCGGCCAACAACAATTCGGTGCTCACCGTTACGGACCCCATGATCTTCCAGCCCGCTCAGGAGATCGACAACGGGGCCTTTTCCGCCGGACTCTTCTCCACCGAGCCGTTCGTTTCCATCGTCTACCATATCAACGGGATCGAATATACCGACGGCCTGGACCAATACGACGCCGATACGGGCGTTTTCCGGGTCAAAAACGCCCGCCGCATTCCTCCCGGCGCACAGTTCCGCATAGTGGCCACCGACCAGGCGGGCCGCCGCGTCGAAGCGGAGATAGGCCGCGTCCTCGCACCGGTCGAGTGGGTAGGGCCCGCCTTTTCCACGGTCAAGGAGGAAGTCTCGCTCCGCGCCCATGTCACAGGCCTCGACGGCGCCGTAGACCCGAACATCACGCAGGCCACGCTCCTGCGCAACGGCGAGGAAACAGGTACGGTCCCCGTAACCGACGGGGAAGCGCGCGTCACGGCGCCGCTCGAACTGGGCGACAACGCGTTCCGGCTCCGCCTCGAGCCCGACGGGGGCGCCGTCCCGAGCCCGCTCGTCTCCGATCCGATCGTGATCAAGCGCCGCCTGCACCCGCTGGACCGCAAACTGGTCGACGTGTCCGTAACGGGCTCCGGAAACGCCTTCAATATTTCCATTGCCCCGTCTACTACCCCGGTTGTTCCGGGGGATTCCACCCATGTAACCCTGGAATTCGAAATCCCCGCCGATTTCAACGACCCGTTCAACACCACGGAGGTAACGGGGGGGGTTAAAGGCCCGAACGGCATAATCGGCGTTGCCGCCGGCCCCGGAGAAGTGTACGTGAATCTTGATATCCACAGATCCGACGGCGAAAAAGAGCGCCGCCGCATCGCCATCATCATAGAGGAGGACGGTACGGCGCGGGAAATGCGCTACGAGGAAACCGCCTCCTGGATCCACAATGCGGTGGTCTACGAGGTTTTTCCCTTCAGTTTCGGTCCGGAAGCTTCCGGAACCCCTGCGAACCCGGGTCGCCGCCTCCGCGAAATCACTGGCGAACTGGACTACATCGCGCAGATGGGCTTCAACGCCATCTGGTTCATGCCGATCATGCACAACCAGGTGATGAATCAGATTTCCGGGGGCTACAACATCATAGACTTCTACACCGTCGATCCCCGACTGGGCACGAACAGGGATTTCAAGGCCCTCGTAGCGCGGGCGCACCAGCTCGGCATACGCGTCATCCTCGACATCACGCCCAGCCATGTATCCCCGGCGCACCCTTGGGTGGCCAGCCTGCGCAACGGCGGTCCGTACGGGGCCTATCTGCAGACGGAGCCCAGCCCCCACAACCTCGGGCTTGACAACCGGGGCCCGAACCTGCCCGAAGTCCGGCAGCCCGGGGCCGATTATTACAAATACCAGGGATTCGGGGACCTGGCGAACCTCGACTGGAACAACGACGACCTGCAAGCCGAGATACTCGATATGCTGGCGTTCTGGGTGAACGAATTCGATATCGACGGCTGGCGGCTGGACGTGTACTGGGGTCCGTGGCGGCGCTACGGGCCGGATCGCTTCGGCCGGCCCATCCGCACGCTCATGAAACGCCTGAAGCCGGATGCCTGGCTGCTTGGCGAGATCGTGGGGACGGGCGGCGGCACGGAGGTCTACTACGCCGACGCTCTGCACGGCGCCCGTTTCGAGGGGGGCATCGACGCAGGCTACGACTGGCCGTTTTACCATAATGCCATACGCGGCGCATACGGACGCCTCGCCGCGTACGACCGGTATGCGCACAACAACGATTTTTACCCCGGCCCGAACGCCCGCTACTTCCGTTTTCTGGAAAACCACGACGAACGGCGCATTGCTTCGCAGTATGCTTCCAGCCCCGACCGCCTGTTCCCGCTCGCGGGGTTCCTGCTCACGACCACAGGCGTACCGATGGTGTACCAGGGGCAGGAGGTGGCTTTCCATGCGGGGGCGGACCCGAGGCGCGCGCCGGTGAACTGGAATACCCCCCGCAACGGCGAATTCGCGCGCCATTACCAGCGCCTGGCGCATGCCCGCGCCCGGTTCCCGGCCTTTGGCTCCCAGCAACTCCATACGCTGACGACGCGGGGCGTGTATGCCTACGCGCGCCCCTATGTGGACGAAAACGCGGTGGTTCTGGTCAATTTTTCGTCCGTTTCCCGCACCGTGACGATAGATCCGAGCGCGCATGTCACCATGTCGAATCCCGGATCGGTTCCGTACTACGACATTTTTGCGGATACATCCGCTGCGTATACGGGGGCGTTCGACGTCACCGTGCCTCCCTATGAAACGGTTATATATATAACGAGTGAAGATCCCGGTTATGAAACGCCTTCGCTGCCGCCCCTGCCGTACGGAGCGGTATACACGGCTGCGGAGCAGGAGGAATTGCCGGTTTCTGTGAAACTTTCAAGGAATTACCCGAACCCCTTCAACCCGGAGACGACTATCGAGTATATTTTGCCTCGAACCGGGATGGTTCGCCTGGTCGTATACGATCTGCTGGGCAGGGAAATAGCCCGCTTGGCGGACGGATTGCGCCCGGCAGGCCGTCATCAGGTGCGTTTCAGTGCGGGGGAACTCCCCAGTGGAACGTATGTATACCGGCTCGAAACCGCCGGGGAACGGCATACGCAGACGATGGTTCTGGCGAAATGAAGGAGTGGGTAGCGCTCGAACCCTGTATATGGCCCCGGTGGAAAATAGATAAGAAAAATATGGAACAGGGGTTGACTCTGTTTGTTTAGACAGCGAACTTTACACTTGACACTGGAAAAAGCATTGCCTGTACTTGACAAGTATGAGTGCAATACCGTACATTACCGGTATGTGCCCTTATGGGTACATGCCGAGCGCGTACACCTGCCTGGACACACCCACCCATAACAAAATGATCACTCTCTATGAGAGTGGCACGTCATTTTAACAAACATTGAGCATAAGTCATGACGTTCTTGCTTCAGAAATTCAATGCGATCAACCGCACTCGCGCCGAAGCGCGGGCGCGGAACGGCTTGCGGTCTTCCGTAAGCGGTATCGCTTTCACCGGCCGCTTTGCGGTTTGCCTGTTGCTTGCGGGCTTCCTGGGTGTGGGGTCCGCAATGGCGCAGTCCAAGATCCTCCGCGTGGGAGACGGTCCGATAATTGTTTCCACTCTTACCGGTCCAAGCAATGCCAATCAATTAGTGCATCAATTCCGGATTGGGGATTCCGTTACCTTAGATCCTACTTCGGACGGTGTCTTGACTTCGTTTGTTGTTGGCTCCCATGCCTTGGTCAGTCTTGATATAGGCAGCATTAGGGTCTCGCCGATTGTGGCAGGCAAATTCACGATCACCCTGGATGCCGCGCATACCGGAGATCTGAGCGGTAATGAAACCCACATCGACTTCGAAGTCATGTCGTCCGATGCGCCCAGGCTTGCGGGGATCACGACCAATGCGGACGTGCAGAGCGATATGATAGATCTTGGGCTGATCCCTAGGGATGACAAGTCCCAAACCTACGAAGGCGTGAGTGCATGGTTCAGCGACCCGAATGATATTTTCCTTCAGTATAGCGCAAAGGCGGATACTGTTGGTAGAGGAAAGGCTGACGGGTCTGATGGTGAAAAGATCGTAACCGCAGATATAAGTGGCGATGAACTGACGATTACGCTTACCGAAAAGGCAATGATGGGCGACGTAACCGATGTTTGGGTGTTTGCGCACGACAAAGACGGCGAATACGCCAGAAAGCGGATCCAAGTGGAGGTAGGCACAGCCACCAATCCGTATGTTGATACTGAGCTTGCGGACGTGGCGCTGCGGCAGGGTGACCCGAACATTACCACCATCGATCTGGCTGAAGGTTTTGCTGATCCTGAGGATTTATCCGCCAGGACTACTGATGATGCACAGGCATTGATCTACGAAGTCACTATCGACGATGATGCCGCGATCAAAGTGGGGGAGGAGGGTGATAACTTCACTTGGATTACTGAGTACGTGGTTGCGGAGGTTACCATAACGAACGACGCTGATGAAACGGGCGGTCCGAGTGCTCCTACTAGTGCTTCCATAGATATGCGCCCGCTTTTTCCGGGATCGGCCACATTGACGGTGAAAGCTACGGATATGGGTGTTCGGTGTCGCACGGATTATGATTTCACGGCAGGGGACGAAAATGCCGATCCGCAAACCTACGACAAGTGCGTACGGCCGGAAACTAATGCTCTTGGTTACGACAGCACCGGGGTATTTCCTGATTCCAAATCTGTCAAGGATGACTTCGTCTTGACTATCATAACCGCAAGTACGCCGACCGTAGACAATGCGATTCCTCCTCAGGAAGTGGATTCTCCTCAGGAAGTGGGCTCAGGAAGCGATGCCGCCATAATGATTGATCTAGAGGATTTGAACGGCGACAAAGACGGCGCACCGGCTGCGTTTGATCCCAAAAAGGGCAGCCCGCTGATGTATTCGGCGGTTATAAATAAGGCGGATGACGAGGAGGAGGACATCATCACGGTAAGTGTTGAAGGCTCCGTTCTAACGATTACGCCGATGTGGCGGGAGGGCGATAAATCCACTACCGTTACGGTCACGGCCGAGAATGACCTTGGGGAAACCTCTTCGCAGGATTTCCAAGTGACGGTCAAGAGCGCCACGGTGCCGATAGTGAATCCGGTTGTAATGCCTTTTCTTGCTGGTGGCATCATGTTGAAAACGGGCGACGACGCATCGGTTTGGGATCTGATGAATCTCACGGGCGCGGATAAGAAAGAGGATTATGTGCCTCTATTCATCGATCCGAATGCCAGCTCAAGCGATCAGCTTCCGGGTGGGTTGTTTTTGGAAATGCCGCTAGATAGGGTGGAAGCCGATCATCGCTACGATAATCTGAGCACGGATAACGACGTGTACACGTCGGCCATGCGTATCACGTTGGATCCGTCCGAGGCTACGTTGACGATTATTCCTATCGCGCCTAACTCGGCGGAAGTGACGATAGTAGCAACAGATCGTGAACTTAACGTAAAGTCGGTTAAAGTGATGGTGACTGTCGTTTCGGGCGTTGGCATCGAAGGCGAGGAACTGCCGAAGGAAGTCGAGCTTTCGCAGAACTATCCGAACCCGTTCAATCCTCAGACGACCATCGACTACGCTTTGCCGCAGGCGAGCGACGTGAGCCTGATCGTGTACGACATGCTCGGTCGTGAAGTGGATGTGTTGCTTGATGGTCCGCAGGTTGCAGGTCGGCACACGGTTCGCTTCGGCGCGAACCACTTGCCGAACGGCGCCTATGTGTACCGCCTCGTGGCTGGCGACAAGACCATTACGCGCACAATGGTTCTTGTCAAATAAGCGACAAGAGAGAATTATCATCTCTCGGCTTATGCTCAACAAGGTCCCCGTTGCCGCAAGGCAGCGGGGACCTTGTGTGTTTGGAGGGATGTCAAGATAAATTCAGCCGGCGAACGTGCAAGCCGCAGGACACGCCCTTTGAAAAAATCGGGGTTATATTTGGCCAGACCATGAATCTATATATACTGGGATCGGGCTTCTGAGTGATTCTGAGCATTGATCCACCATTTTTAAGGCACTTCTATTGACAATCGTACATAAAGGTGCGAATTTGACGGGCACTGAATTTCTAAAGAGAGCCAGACGCTATGCCAAACGACGTGGTAAAGGGTATCGCTATGGCTCGCGGCCCGGAAGGGGAGTCATAGCATCCTGTACGTTGGCAACCATCGCACGACGATCAAGCGAGATGAACCGGCGGTGGGCACGTTTCGCAACATGCTGAAGCAACTCGATATCCGGAGCTGTCCTGTTCCGCATGACCCCCGGCACTACCCATCATTACCTTGAGCGGCTCGTTCGCCATTTCGAACGGCCAGCCTTTATTGACAGGGACCCTGTTTCTATCCCTCACGGATTCGACGATCCGCGTGACCGGGAAGTCATCGGTCTGTATGCTGCTTTGCTGGCCTGGGGCCGCAGGGAAACCGTGCTGGCGAAAATGAACGATCTCTGCGAGCGCATGCGTTTTCGCCCCTATGCATTCGTCCGCGGGTTCGATGGGGAACGAGATGCCGACCGGCTGCACGGGTTCAAGCACCGGACATTTCAGCCGGAGGATCTTTTCTGGTTCACGCACAACGTAGGCATCCTGCTGCACCGGTACGAAACGATGGAGGAGCTCTTTGCACGGCATTTGCCGGTCTCCGCCTCCCATGTCGGCCCTGCCATACAGGGATTCAGCGAAGCGGTCCTGTCCGCGCATCCGGATACCCCTGTGCGTCTGGGGAAACACCTTGCACGTCCTGCGACGGGAAGCGCCTGCAAACGGCTGAACATGTATCTGCGATGGATGGTTCGGCCAGGACCCGTGGACATGAACCTGTGGCAACGCATTACGCCAAAGCAACTCATGCTCCCGCTGGATGTGCATTCGGGGCGGGAGGCGCGTCGCCTGGGTATGCTCACCCGTAAGAGCAACGACTGGAAAGCCTGTATCGAGTTGACGGACAATTGCCGACGCCTGTGTGTTCAGGATCCTGCGCGCTATGATTTCGCCTTCTTCGGCATAGGCGCTTACGGCCCGCCCGACTTCAGCAAAACCGATTGACCGGTTGGCATTATTGTACATCAAAAGCACCGCTACCCTTTCCGGCAACGGGGCTTACGCACTGCCTTCGGCGGTAAGCATGCCGTCGCCTTTCCTTCACCGCCCCATCGAATACGCAAGGCCCCCGTCGCCGCAAGACAACGGGGGCCTTTTCCCAGACATAAGCCGAGAGGCGCCTGCCCTTTCTCTTGTCGCTTATTTGAGAAGGACCATTATCCGCGTAATGGCCTTGTCTGCCGCCACGAGGCGGTACACGTAGGCGCCGTTCGGCAAGTGGTTCGCACCGAAGCGCACGGTGTGCCGACCTGCGGCCTGCGGACCGTCAAGCAACACATCCACTTCACGACCGAGCATGTCGTACACGATCAGGCTCACGTCGCTCGCCTGCGGCAAAGCGTAGTCGATGGTCGTTTGAGGATTGAACGGGTTCGGATAGTTCTGCGAAAGCTCAACTTCCTTCGGCAGTTCCTCGCCTTCGATGCCAGTTATAACGCCCTCGCATGGAGCACTCATATCCACGCCATCACAAGACACCACCGTGATCATCACCGTAGCCGGAATCCCGGTAAGTTCACGGTCTGTTGCTATTATCGTCACTTTCGCCGAGTTAGCAGCGATAGGAATGACCGTCAGCGTAGCCTTGGACGGATCCAACGTGATACGCATGGCAGACGTGTACACGTCGTTATCCGTGCTCAGATTATCGTAGCGATGATCGGCTTCCACCCTATCTAGCGGCATTTCCAAAAACAACCCACCCGGAAGCTGATCGCTTGATCTGGCATTCGGATCGATAAATAGAGGCACATAATCCTCTTTCTTATCCGCGTCCCCGAGATTCATCAGATTCCAGATCTTCGCCTCTTCGCTCGTACTCAGCACGATGCCGGCGGCAAGGATGGACTTCGCGCCCGGATTGATGATCGGCTTTGTGGCCTCCTTGACGGTCACTTTGAAGGTCTGCGGGAAGGTTTCGCCTTTGGCGTCCGTGGCCGATACCGTAACGTACGTGTGCCCGCCGGAGCCCCAAATCGGCGTAAGCGTTAATACGAAACCCCTCGCACCGGCTCGTACAACGCTGGCGTTCTTCGAGGTCGCCGCATACGTCAATGCGCCCCCGTCGGGATCTTCGAACGCGGGCTGCTCGCCCTCCGTTGTGGGATCCACATCCGTCAGGTCTATTCTGACAGGGCCGCCATCGGCGTCTATTACCTGGTCAGGAATCTGCGTCTTGATCTTCGGCGCATTCCTGGATACGATCGTCAATCTGAAGACATCCTCCACGGATTCACCCCCGGCCGAGGCTTTCACCGTAAAGGTAACGCTCCCTGTTTTGAGCGGACGGATCGTGATTTCGCCTGTGGAATTGGGCCCGACGTTCCTCAGGTCGATATCCGTTCGCATGTACGACGTAATAATTACTTTGGGATTTTCGCCTATTTCCACCTTCGAGTCGTCGTGCACGATGACCTCGTATGTCAGGGCCTCGCCATCGCCGTCCCCAAAGGCGCCAAACAGGTACACTTTCGCGTCGGTTGTGGCGTCCTCACGTATGAGTACGTCATCGAGCGCGTTGGCCACATAGGGTCCGGTTGCACTGGATACGTTTACGCCAATGCGCAATCGGGCGTATTCGTTGTCGCTATCCACTGCATAAATCCATATATCCGACGCATCGCCGCCTCTTGCCTGATCCGTAAGGGCGATGGTAAGTATGGAACCGGACAACGTCGCGGTCACCACATCCGGATTGGTGACTACAGGCCGGAGGTCGACATGCTCGTCGCTGTGATTATACGACAGGGTAATGTCGTTGGGGTCGTGGAATTTGCCGAACAGTTCCAGTTTTTTCGACGTTTCTCTGCCCAGCGCCAGATTCAGGGTCTCTACGTAGCCGTTCGATTGCGCGTTGTAGTGCGCCCCGGAAGATACACCCTGCACCATGGGCGCATCGTCCGACATGATTTCCACTTTGAGGGGCAGAGGGGCATCGGTCCCGGGTTGCACGGCGATCTTGAAGGCGCCGGGTCCTGTCGGGTTAATGGTCAGCATACCCGCCTCGAGTTGTACCCAGCCCAGCGATGGTACCACAAACAAGGAGTCGGGGGTATTCACCGTGGCTCCGCCGTCTACCACATAGTGATGCACGGTCCAGTCCGCATCGTTTTTCGCAAAGGCCGCATCGAGGTCCACCGTGAGCGGTCCGCCGTCCACGCGAAGAATCTTCGTTTGCGCCGGGGGTATGCCTTCCGGCTCCGCTTGGGGCGCATCCGCTACGTAGTTGCGCCCGACCATCGCTACGGTTTGCCACTCGCCCGGGTTTTTCCAGGCGCTGTCCCCTGCCTCCAGGGCACGGAGGCTCCAGGTGATTTGGTGACCGCGATTGCCCCCGTCCCGGTCGTTTATGGTGAGCGTCATGGGGGAATAGCGGATCTCGTTGGCGCCGGGAAAGGCATTCTCCCGGTCGATCGGGTCTTTGAACTCGGCCACAGGCAAAACTATCAGTATCTTGTAACCGCCGTCCATGGGCGCGTATACCCCGCTTCCTGAATTCAGTTTGGCCCCACTGCCGCCGGGCAGGTCGGAGATACTTCTGACGACTGCCGACGCCGCGGTGCCGTGTGCGGATATGCGCACCTGGTAATCGGGGTAATCGCCGCGTTTCCTGTCGTCGCTA
Source organism: Rhodothermales bacterium (assembly GCA_951812345.1). GTDB lineage: Bacteria > Bacteroidota > Rhodothermia > Rhodothermales > VXPQ01 > VXPQ01. The sequence goes on along the minus strand of OX638295.1, from coordinate 2,129,161 downwards.
TCTTTATTGCCGTCGTTGTGCGGACTACTGACCATGATCGACCCCCCGGCCTCCCGCACATCGTAGTTGCCCCAGTTGAGTTCTATGGTGTCGTCCTGCCAGGTGTCCCCCTGATTCCTGTCGGCCGGGGAGATTTCCACCTGATCGTCGGTGACCTCGGCATAGATAAAGATTTCATTGGCGTCCGAGTACCCCACCAGGAAAGATCCGGAGATGTCGCTGTCGGCGGGAGAGTCGCCCCCCAGGGTGCGTACCGAATGCGCCTGGTTGACCGTGAACGGCACGGTCCCGGAAGGAAAGCCTGAGCCCACTACGTTCTCTGCCGCGATGTTGGCCTTGATGGTCGCGGCCTGGCCCTCGGTCAATTGCACCACCACCGGCGAATACGAAGTAGCAGCGAGCATAGCGGAACTGTTCGATATGTCCTTTTTCTCCAGTCCTGAGGCGTCCGCGGTCGTTACCGCATAGTAGATGGCGTTGCCGACAGAGGCATGGGGCAGGTCGCCCTGCGCCCGCACCGTGTGCACTCCGCCATTTGCGGTGAGGTCCCCTGTTATCGTCGAGATCAGTGCTACACCCTGCGCCGTTACATCCGTAATCGGGTTGTGGCTGGAGTATACCTTGTATTGCGCGATATCGGTTGCAGCGGCATTGTGGGTCCAGGAAATGACATGCCGGTTGCCGTCGACGCTGAAGTTCACGCCGGACACGGCCGGAGCCGCCTCCTCAGGCGTAAGGAGGCCCGTAAGGTCCAGGTCGGCCGGGCCGATATACACGTCGTCCAGGTAGATCGGGGCGCCTGTGGCTCCAGCATCGCCCCAGTCCCACTGAATGCCCACAGACTCCACATTGTCCCATTCGAATTCTTTCCACAGAGTGGGTTCCCGCGTGGTATTGGGCCCCTGCAGGTCGGTCCCGATATGAAATCCTGCCCACGAGCCGCCGTATATCCACCTTTTTTCCAGGGGCGTGATGGTGTTGGCGGTCTTCGCGGTTTCGAGGTCGGCCCAGGTTGCGGGCGGGAGCTGTAGCGATACCGTGTGCCATTCCCCGTTGCGCATGCTGTCCGGTATGGACCAGCGCAGGCGGAAGGGATAATTGTAAATTACATCGGCTCCGGCGTTGTCATCCGGTCCGTAATCCTCGAACTGGACCGAGAGGCGGTACCTGACTTCTATGTCGCCGCTTGAGCCGTGGTTCGGGTTGCCCGAATCCACCAGCATACGAAAATGAAGGACATTCCCGGCGTCCCGGTTGGCCGTCATGTCGCGGGGAACGCCCTGATCATGTCCTTCTGCGAAGAAAAATCTCTGATATGAAAAATTCCCATTTGCAAGCCTCGCCACCCTGTTGTCGCCGCCTTCCGGATCGTTGACCACCGTGATGCCTTCGACCCTGAGAAGGTCGGGGTTTATGCTGTCCACAAAGAAGACGAAATTGTCTCCAAGGGGCTCAGCAGGCACCCCCTGGTTCTGTCCCTGCGCGTCATGCGTAACCACGCCGCCGGCAAGCAGAAGCAGCACCGTAAGGACGCCTCCCGCAAGGCGGGCGATGAGCGAGTGAGAAGAATGATGAAAACGGCTGAGGATGCCTCTTTCGCGATACGTTTCCGGGTAAATCATGAAATGACCCATTTAGGGATATGGAGGAAAAAACACCAGCGCAACATACATAGACAACTCACCAGAAATGCTACACGATCATACAGTATTTACGCAATATCCATGTATTTTTCAAAAAAACTTTTTAAATGTGTATGCAAATCAAAAAAACTCGGTGTGAGGTCGGGCAAATCGAGACAAGTTGGGCATTCCGTACGGTGAAATAGCCGGAACGAAGGGCGCGATCCGAGAAATGGTCTGTAAAAACTGGACAGTTTTTCCGGCGGTTTTAAGTGTACTGTCGCGTCGGGTTATGCCGCTATAGGCAGCGGTTTTCGTTCATAGAATACGTCGTCGGGCGTTCGGTTGTCAAGTCCCTGGTGCGGGCGCTCTTCGTTGAAGTAGCGCAGGTAGTCGGCGATTGCTTTTCTGGCCTCGGCCACCGTGTCGTACGCGCGCCGGTAGACTTCTTCCTGTTTAAGGCTGCGCCAGAGGCGCTCCACGTACGCGTTGTCCAGCCAGCGGCCCTTGCCGTCCATGGATATACGCACCCCGTGCGCCTTGAGCGCACCCGTGAACGCCCCGGAAGGGAACTGTCCGTGTCTGGTGGGATAAATAAGGATACGCCCCCCTGATATGTCGCCTTTTGCGGCCGAAATTACAAGCGTTCCGGAAACCTGATCAGGTGAGTCTCATGCCCTATTCGCTTAAGGATACTCTGATTAAATCCGCGAAGCTCAGAAGCTGAGAGGGGTGCGCTGGCAAGGAATGACGGATTCTTCCCAAAAAAGCACCCTTGCCGAGCGCCTCGATGCGATCAACGAGTTCGACCGGGAGCCGGTCTCCGAAGACCGATTGAGAGGCCCGGGCGGGTTTATCGGGTTGTACGCGGGCGAGCACGTGGCGGGCACCGAGTTCGTGATCGGGCCGCTTTTCGTGGCGCATGGCGTAGCCACGGGCGATTTGCTGCTGGGTCTGCTGGTGGGAAATTTGCTGGCCGTGTTGTCGTGGGCCTTTCTGTGCGCGCCCATCGCTACGAGGACCCGGCTGAATCTGTACTGGCATCTGCGGAAGATCACCGGCCCCAACCTGCTGTTCGTATACAATATCGTCAACGCCCTGATGTTCTGTTTTCTGGCGGGGGCGATGATTTCCGTGGCCGCCACGGCGGTGGGCATTCCGTTCGATATGCCCATGCCGGGTCTGAGCGACCTGTATCCCAACAGCGCGGCATGGGTGGTGACGGTGCTGGCGGTCGGAGGAGTGGTGACCGTGCTCGCCGTACTCGGGTTCGACAAAATCGCACGGTTTTCGAAGATCGCTTCGCCCTGGCTGCTGCTCGTGTTTCTGGCTTCGGGGCTTGCCGTGTTGCCGGAATTGGGCGTGCGGTCCTTCGAGGATCTGCGGACCGTGGCGAACGAAAAAATATGGACGGGCGTGCCTGTGGAAGGCCGCGTCCGGTTCACCTTCTGGCATGTCACGTTTTTCGCCTGGTTTGCGAACATGGCCATGCACATAGGCATGGCGGATCTGACCATTTTGCGGTACGCCAAAAAATGGCAGTATGGTTTCGCCAGCGCCTTTGGGATGTATCTCGGGCATTACCTGGCCTGGGTGGCCTCGGGCGTGCTGGTGGCGCTGGCTATTCAGCAGGGGGGCGAAGTGGCGCCCGGCCCGATCGCGTGGCTCGGAGCGGGCGTCGCCGGGTTGATCGCCGTGGTGGTGGCCGGGTGGACGACGGCAAACCCGACGATTTACCGCGCCGGGCTGGCCATGCAGACCATCACCCCGAACTGGAAGCGCTGGAAGGTGACGCTTGCGGTGGGAGGGGTTACGACGGTGGCGGCGCTGTTTCCCGCGCTGATGATGCGCCTGCTTGACTTTGTGGCGCTCTACGGGCTCATTCTGATGCCGATGGGGGCGGTGATTTTCGCCGATTTCTGGATCCTGCCGAAGATGGGGCTGCGCTCCGGGTACGCCGGCTGGAAACGGATCGCTTTCGACTGGCCCGCTGCGTTGGCGTGGATAGGGACGCTGGGCGCCTGCCGGTTTATGCATGTGATCTGGGGATGGGATATATTTTTTCTGGGTCTGCCCGGCTGGTTCATTGCAACGGGTCTGTTTATAGGGCTTAGTGCGATCCGGCAACGATCGGGTGGGGTGTCCCCTGCCGCGCATACGTAACCGCACGACCATAACGCGCAGACATAACCGCCTCGCCACCTGTATTCGTTGTTTCGCTGTACGCCGTCCGCAGCCTTGATACGAGACCATACGCCGATGACCGCCCTTTTGAAAACCCTTTCGTACAGCGGCCTTGCTCTGACAGTCGTTCCGGCGGTGCTGGTGCTTGTGGGCGTACTGTCCTGGCGCACGCATGCGGCGCTTATGCTTGTGGGCGCCGTACTCTGGTTTACGACCGCTTCGTTCTGGATGGGCCGCGCCGATTCTTCCTGAACGGGGGCCATATTTCATCTCCGGTAACCCACCCCTGTATTTCACCCCGTATTTCATATTCTGACGCCATGATCACGCCGGATACGATCGACGCTTCGAACCGGGCCTTCGACGAAGCCTGGCGCAGCGACTATGCGCATCTCGACGAGCAGTTACGCCGCCGCGGCCTGGACCCGGATGCGGTCGTAGAGCAGGTGGCTGCTTTTGAGGTGGCGGCGCCTTCGTGGGCGCTGGGGACCGGCGGCACGCGGTTCGGGCGTTTTCCGGGCCGGGGCGAGCCGCGCGACATATTCGAGAAAATGCAGGACGTGTCCGTGGTGCGCCGGCTCACCGGCTCGGCGTCGCGGATATCGCTCCACATTCCCTGGGACGAACCCGACGATCCGCGCGATCTGCGCGAACAGGCCGCGGCGCTTGGGGTGGCATTCGATGCGGTAAACTCGAACACCTTTCAGGATCAGGCCGGGCAAACGTCCAGTTACAAGTTCGGATCGTTCCAGCACACGGACCCCTCGGTGCGCAAACAGGCGGTGGCGCACAATCTGCATGCGATCGACGTGGGCGCCGCGCTGGGTTCGAAAGCGCTGACGATCTGGCTCGGCGACGGGGCCAATTATCCCGGGCAGACGCACCTGCGCAAAGCCTACGAGCGGGTGCGGGACTGCCTGGCGGACGTGTACGAGGCGATGCCTTCGGACTGGAACCTGTTCATCGAACACAAGCCGTTCGAGCCGGCCTTCTACGCCACGGTGGTGTCCGACTGGGGGTCGTCGCTCATGCTGGCGCGCGAAACCGGGGAGCGGGCGTCGTGCCTGGTCGATCTGGGGCACCATCTCCCGAATGTGAATGTCGAGCAGGTGGTGGCGCGCCTCATCACGGCGGGCAGGCTGGGCGGTTTTCATTTCAACGATGCGAAATACGGGGACGACGACCTCACGGCCGGCTCCATAAAGCCCTACCAGTTGTTTCTTATATTCAATGAATTGGCGGATGCGCTTGCGGACGGCGCGCTGCCCGCGAGTCCTTCGTACATGATCGACCAGAGTCATAACGTGAAGGACCCGATCGAGGCGCTGCTGCAAACGGTGGACCGGCTGCAGAAATCCTGGGCCCGCGCGCTTATCGTGCGGCGCGATGCGCTGGCGCATTACCAGGAAACGAACGATGTGCTGATGGCCGAGGAGACGCTCCGGGAAGCCTACGAGACGGATGTGGGCGCGCTGGCGGCGGCGGCCCGCAAACGCCTTGGGGGCGCCATCGACCCTGTGGCCGCGTTCCGGGCCTCGCGGTACCGGGAGCAGGTTTCCGAGGCGCGCACCGGCGCTGCGTACGTTCCGCCGCAAAGCCTCTGATCGGATACGGAGCACACCGGCGCGCCTATGGAGAAACGGACACAACATATGCTTGCCGTGGACCTTGGCGCTGCGAGCGGGCGCGCCGTGCTGGGCCGGTTTGACGGGGAACGCATGGAGATGCAGGAAGTGCACCGTTTCGAGACGCCCATCGTGGAGGGAGATGGGCATATCCGGTGGGACATCCACGCTATCGAGAAGGAGATCGGGATCGGATTGCAAGCGGCGCTTGCCGAAGCGCCCGGACTCCGATCGGTTTCCGTCGACTCGTGGGGCGTCGATTATGTGTCGCTCGATGCAGACGGGTCTCCGGTTTGTTTGCCGTATTGCTATCGGGATCACCGCCTCGACGGAGTGATGGAGACGGTGTGCGAAACGGTTCCGCCGGAGGATATCTACGAATGCACCGGCATTTATTTTTTGCCTATCAACACGCTGTACCAGTTGGTGGCCGACCGCGAAGAAGGTTTGCAGGCGGCGCACTGCCTCACCATGGCCGATTATTTCAACCACCGGCTTGGGGGCAGGCGGGCTGTCGAAGTGTCGCTGGCAAGCACCACGCAGATGATGGATGTACATACGAGGCAGTGGGCGGCCCCGCTCATGCGGACGCTCGGCTTGGATCCCGGCCCGTGGCCTGAAATCGTTCCGTCGGGTACGATTATGGGGCCTTTGCATGGCCATCCGGCTATCGCTGTCATAGCCACGTGCAGTCACGACACGGCGCTGGCCGTAGCGGCTGCCCCGGCGGTCGATCCGGGGGTGTCATGGGCCTATATCAGTTGCGGGACCTGGTCGCTTTTTGGCGTGGAGCGCGCGACGCCCGTGGTGACGCCCGAGGCGCTCGCCGCCGGGTTCACGAACGAGGCGGGGCTGGACGGTTCCATCCGTTTGCTGAAGAACCTGACCGGGTTGTGGGTGCTGCAGGAATGCGCGCGCGAGTGGGGGGGCGTGGCGTGGGATGCGCTGGAAGAGGAGGCCCGCACGGCGCCCTCTATGGGGGTTGTGGTGGATCTGGAGGATCCGCGCTTTCTGCACCGGGACGGCATGGAAGAACGTCTGCTGGATGCGCTGCGTGAAAACGGATCGCTGCTTCCGGCCTCGCGCGGCGCGTTGTGCCGCCTGATCGTGGAGAGTATTGCGGACAGCTACCGCCGGGCGCTCGCCGATCTGGAACGGGTAACGGGACAAGGCATTGATGTGCTGCACCTCATGGGCGGGGGGTCGCAGAACAGCCTGCTGTGCGCATTGACGGCGCAGGTGTGCAACCGGCCCGTGGTAGCCGGCCCCGTCGAAGCGACGGCGCTTGGGAATGTGCTGATCCAGCTCAGAACGCTGGGCGCTTTGCCGCATGGGGTTTCCCTGCGCGAGGCGTCCGCCCGGTCCTGCAATGTGCGTACGTATGTGCCCGGCAGTCAGGTTGTGTAGGGCAGGTTTTATAGGATACTCTGACCAAAACCGCTTTGCTCAGCGCTTTGCGGACTTAATCAGAGTATCCTATAGAGGATTGTATTCGAAGCGGACATCCGTCATTTCCGTTCCGCCGACGGATGCGATTGGAGCTTTAGGCTTGCGGGATCTGGCTATGCCCCCGCGTATGCATAATCCGGTTCCGGGACGCCCATGTTAATACTTGGGGCAGAATCATGTACTATGCGATGAACGAAATTAGGGCCGAGTCCTACATATCCGCCATTGTTACCGTCGATGGTCACCTTATAGAGTAATTTCCCATTATGCAATTCAAGAATTATCGCGTAATCTTCTGCCTGGATGAGCATTTTTGCCTTTTCATCTCCACCGTTTTTATCCCGCGCTATCACCTCACGGGCAAATCTGTACTTGAGCAGATCGGCTTCATCGCCTGTCAGTTTTACAGCGGGTTTCACATCGTTGATGTTCATGGCGTCCTCCGGTTGGATGAAACAATTATTACTGGTTAAACCATATCAGGAAAACAGCCCAGCCCGCACTGATTAACGTCACGGCGGCAGTTGTCACCGTTGCAATGGTTCTGCGGAGAATCCTATGTTCAAGTCTCTCTATCTGGAGGAGTACCCAGTCCTCATTAGCGATATTGGGCACCTTAATGGTTCCCTTTTCGTAGGGATTGCCTCCTTCAAATTCCTTAGGTTTTAACATGACTTCCCGATCTGCGGATCAACTTCTTTGCGTTTTCGCCACACACCGTAATATACGAGAATCAAGCCCTCATTGTTACAGGAGCACGGGATGAAAAATGCAGATTTTGCGGTTTTGCTGCCCTGCGATCGGGGCCGTGTACCGCATCCGCTTCCCCGCCATATCTCTGACAGTCGTTTCATTTGCTCTATTGCGTCAAGGAAGCGGATATTATGCCGTTTGGCGCATTCGTTTGCGCAGCGATTCATATGCTTCCGACTTATCTTGTGACAGGCGCCGCGGAAGTCGAAAACGGTCCGAAAAAACCAAAAAAAATTTTTTTTCGCGGATTCAAGCGTAGTATCTTCGCCCTCGCAACACCATGTATAACCCCTCCCAATCCCTGAATTTTCTGCATGTAGAGGACCAGTGGGACGAGGCCGTGGCCGACCGGCTGGACGGGCTGGGCCGCCTCGTGTATCGCTCAAACCTGCTGGGCAGCGACCTGCGCTTCACGAACACCGGAGGCGGCAACACGTCGTCGAAGATCATGGAGCGGGATCCGGTTACGGGCGAAGAGGTGGAAGTGCTCTGGGTCAAGGGGTCCGGCGGCGATCTGGGGACTGCCGGCAGGGAAAACTTTTCTTCCCTGTACCAGCAGAAACTGCTTGCCCTGCAGGAGGCCTATGCGCGATTCCCCGACCGGGGCCTGAAGACGCAGGCGGAGGACGCCATGCCTGCAATGTATGCGCATGCCGTATTCAATCTGAACCGGCGCGCGCCCAGCATCGACACGCCCCTGCACGGATTCGTCCCGTACCGGCATGTGGATCACATGCACCCGGTGGCCGCTATCGCGATCGCCACGGCGGACAACGGCGCCGAGTTGACCCGCGAGGCGTACGGCGACGAGGTGGTGTGGGTGGACTGGAAGCGCCCCGGATTCGAGCTGGGGCTCGACATGCAGCGCGTTTGTAAGGAATACCCGGAGGCGAAGGGCGTGATGCTGGGCGGCCATGGCCTCATCAATTGGGCCGACGACGACCGGGAATGCTACCTGCTCACGCTTCGCCTGATGGACCGGGCGGAGCAGTTCGTAGCCGAGCATACGGCCGGGAATACCCCATTCGGAGGCGCAAGGTACGAGTCGCTTTCCGAGGTGGAGCGCCGCGCCGTACTGGCCGATCTGTTGCCCTGGCTGCGCGGGCGGCTGGGCCGCGACCGGAAGGTGATCGCCACGGTCGATACGTCGAAGGAGGTGCTCGAATTCGTGAACTCCCGCGAGGCGCCCCGGCTTGCCGAACTCGGCACCTCGTGCCCCGATCATTTTCTGCGCACGAAAATCAAACCGTTGTACGTGGACCGGCATCCCCTGGACAGGGGCCCCGGCACGTTTCGGGACCATATCGACGAGGCGTTGGCCGGCTACGCGGACGACTACGCGGCCTATTACGAGGCGTGCCGCCATCCGGATTCTCCGGAAATGCGCAGCGCCCTGCCGTCGGTGTTGCTTCTGCCGGGCCTGGGCATGATCGGGTGGGGGAAGAACAGGCGCGAAAGCGGCCTTGCCGCGGAGTTTTATGCTGCCGCCATACATGTCATGCGCGGCGCGGAAGCGATCGGCGGGTATACGGCGCTGCCCCGGCAGGAAGCCTTCGATATCGAATATTGGGCGCTGGAGGAGGCGAAGTTGCAGCGCATGCCTCCGGAGAAGGAGTTGGCGCGCGAGGTGGCGGTGGTCGTGGGGGGAGGCAGCGGGATCGGGGCTGCGGTGGCGCAGCGTCTGGCGGATGCGGGCGCGGTGGTGGCGGTGGTCGATCTGCACGCAAGCTCGGCCCGCGTTACGGCGGATGACATGATGCGTTGCACGGACGCGGACCATGTGCTTGCCCTTGGCGCCGATATCACGGACCGGGCGTCGGTGTGCAGCGCGTTGAATCAAGTGGTGCTGGCCTGCGGGGGGATAGACCATGTAGTGGTCACGGCCGGACTGTATCCGACCCCGGATAGCGGGGGCGATATTCCTGATGAGGCCTGGACCCGCGCGTTCGACGTGAACGTGATCGGCTGCTGGATCGTGGCGGACGAGGCGGCCCGGATATGGTCGGCGCAGGACCTGCCGGGGAGCCTCGTGCTGACGACGAGCGCCAATGCCGTGGTCGTCAAGCCGGGAAGCCTTGCATACGACACGAGTAAGGCCGCTGCAAACCATCTCGTGCGCGAACTGGCCATGCGGCTGGCGCCGAAGATTCGCGTCAACGCCGTGGCGCCTGCAACGGTGCTCGATGGGAGCGCCATGTTTCCGCGGGATCGCGTCATCGCCTCGCTGGCCCGGTACGGGTTGCCTTGCGAGGAGCAGGAGGATACGGAAACGCTGCGCCGCCGGCTGGCCGATTTCTACGCCAAACGTACGCTTACCCGTCAGGCTATTCGTGTCGAGGATCAGGCCGAGGCCGTTTTCCTGCTCGCGAGCCGCCGTCTGAGCAAAACCACCGGGCAGATCCTTCAAGTGGACGGCGGGTTGCCGGAGGCGTTCCTGCGATGAAGATCGGCCTGTTCGTGCCCTGTTATATCGACCAGTTCTATCCGCAGGTGGCGGTGGCGACGCTCGAACTGCTGGAGCGTCTGGGCTGTGACGTGGCGTACCCCCGCGAGCAGACATGCTGCGGCCAGCCGATGGCGAACGCCGGGTGCGCGGAGGACGCCGAGGCGACGCACCGGCACACGGCGGCCTGTTTCCGGGAATTCGATTACGTGGTGGGGCCTTCGGGAAGTTGCGTGCTGCATCTGAGGGAGCATGTCGAACAGGCGGCAACCGTCCGTTATTACGAACTGTGCCAGTTTCTTGTGGAAGTGTTGCAGGTGGACCGCCTGCATGCGTCTTTTTCCGGCCGGGTGGGGCTGCATGCATCCTGCCATGGACTCCGGGGGTTGCGTCTGGCAAGTTCCTCGGAGCGTCGCGAGCCGCCGTTCGATCATGTGGCGCATCTTCTGGGCATGGTAGACGGGCTGGAACTGGTGGGCTTACGCCGCCCGGACGAATGTTGCGGGTTCGGAGGGATATTCGCGGTGCAGGAGGAGGCGGTTTCGGTCCGGATGGGCGCGGATCGTCTCGACGACCATTTGCAGCATGGCGTGGAGGTTATTACAGGCGCCGATATGTCCTGCCTGATGCATCTCGACGGGCTTATCCGTCGCCGGGACATGCCGCTGCGGGTGTTGCATGTGGCCGAGATTCTGAACGGAAGCGCGGAGATGAGCCATGCATGACGCTGCACAGAACGCGGGCCCCGTCGATCATGCCGGCCGGGCGGCCCGCTTCGTTGCGAATGCAGATCAGACAACCTGGCACGATTCCGTGCTCTGGCGCATCCGTGAAAAGCGCGATGCGGTTTCCGAAGGCGTGCAAGGGTGGGAGCGGCTGCGCGATCTTGCCTCGCAGATCAAGGAGCACACGCTGTCGAAGCTGGACGAATACCTGATCGAGTTTGAGAAGTGCGCCGCAGCGAACGGGGTGCAGGTTCACTGGGCTTCGGACGCGGAGGCGCACAACCGTATCGTGTACGATTTGCTGGAAGCGCGGGATGTCCGCCGCGTGGTCAAGAGCAAGTCCATGCTGACGGAGGAATGCGGTCTGAACCCGTATCTCGAAGCGCGCGGCCTCGAAGTCGTGGATACGGATCTGGGAGAACGTATCGTGCAGCTCAGGGGAGAGCCTCCCAGCCATCTTGTGGCGCCGGCGATACATGTCCGGAGGGAAGAGATTTCCGTACTGTTTCACGAGGAACTGGGCACGCCTGCCGGATCGTCCGATCCGCAGTTTCTGGCCGGAGCCATGCGCCAGGATCTGCGCGCTCGTTTTCTGGCCGCCGACGCCGCGATCACGGGCGTTAATTTCGCCGTGGCTTCCACCGGCGGGCTGGTGGTGGTGACCAACGAGGGCAATGCGAACCTCGGGGCGCATCTGGCGCCGGTGCACATTGCCTGCATGGGCATCGAGAAACTCATTCCGAAACCGGAGCATCTCGGCGTTTTCCTGCGTCTGTTGTCCCGCAGCGCGACAGGCCAGCCCCTGTCCATCTACACGTCGCATTTTCACCGTCCGGCGCCGGGCCGCGAACTCCACATCGTGCTCGTGGATAACGGGCGCACGCGCCATCTGGCGCGGGAGGATTTTCGCGCTTCGCTCAAGTGCATACGGTGCGGGGCGTGTCTGAACACCTGCCCGGTGTACCGGCGCAGCGGGGGGCATAGCTACGGGGCCACGCCATCCGGTCCGATCGGGGCGATTCTGGCGCCCGGCAGGGATATGGAGAAATACGCTACGCTGCCGTTCGCCTCGTCCCTGTGCGGCTCGTGCAGCGACGTATGCCCGGTCAAGATCGATATCCATGCCCAGCTCTACCGGTGGCGTCAGGAGGCCGCGCGCGAGGGACATATTTCCCGGGGCAAGCGCCTGGGGATGAACATGGCCGGATGGATTACCCGGCGTCCGGCCCGGTACCGGCTGGCGGGTCGGTTGGCCCGGAGCCTGCTGCGGTATGCGCCGCGCCGCCTGCTCTACGGGCGCTGGAACGTCTGGGGACGGGCGCGGGATATTCCGGAACCTCCCGCCCGGTCGTTTGGGGAATGGTATGCCGCCGAGCGGGGGAAGAAATGAACCCCATAACGCTTCCGGAGGCTGTGTTTCCCGCAGCCCCGCGCCGGTGATAAAACAGGCGATGAAAAGATGAACCGAAAGCCCCGACATAACGCCCCGCGCAGCGCAGGGAGCGGTACGCAGGAAGGATATCCTGCCCGCAAAGCCATCCTTGAAGCGGTGCGCCGCGCCGGAGTGCCTGCCTCGCCCCTTCCTTCCATCACCGGCGTCCGGGATCTCGAACCCGGCGATTTGATCTCCCGGTTCATGGCCTCGGCGGAGGCCGCTGCCGCGACCGTACAAATCGTGGAGACGGGCGGCGTGGAAGCGGCGGTGCGGGAGCGGTTTCCGGAGGCTGTTTCCATCGCGGCGACGGTTCCGGCATGGTCCTTCGAACAGGTGAATCCCGGCACCGATGTGCATACCATGGCGCAGCTTGACGTGCTGGTGTGTCCCGGTGCATTCGGCGTGGCGGAGAACGGGGCCGTATGGCTGGGCGAATCCGCGATGGGGTCGCGGGCTGCCCCGTTTCTGACGCAGCACCTGATGCTTGTGCTGGACAGGACCGCCATTGTGCCGGACATGCACGCAGCGTACGACCGCCTCGATGTGGCCAGAGAAGGCTACGGGCTGTTCGTGGCTGGTCCGTCCAAGACCGCCGACATCGAGCAAGCCCTGGTAATCGGGGCGCATGGCCCCCGCAGCCTGACGGTGCTGCTTACGTAGGTCGGGCTGGCTACCCCCGAAACGGCGCCAGATGCTTCTCGAAATGCCGCCGGACGCCTTCCCGGTGCGCCTCGGCGTGTTCGGCGAGCGCCGCGTACACTTCGTCGTAGTGTGTTTCGAGGACGGGGCCGAACGCCACGTGAACGACCTGCCGGGCGTGATGGTCGTCGAGCAGCGTCGGCAGCGCGCCGTCGTCCACGTCCGGGATCCGTTCGGTGCGCCCGTCGAGATGATAACTCTGGCGGTTCGCGGCGTACCCGTCCACGGCCATATCCAGAATGCGGCGGAAGAGGCCGGGCGCGCACTTCGCGAGGACGCGCAACGCCTCCAGCCAACTGGTGCCGGAGGTTTTGACGTGGACGTAGTCCGGCGTGCGCCGCTGGATGTACGGGTAGATGGCCAGTTTGTCGCTGCCGGAATGCACGCTCAATTTGTAGGGGCCGAGTTCTTCCGCAATAGCGGCATGCGTGGCGTAGTCCTTGTCGAAAGCATCCACATCGCCCACATAATCCACGCCCTTGTAAAAGTCCCCGACGAACCGGGGGGCAAGGCCGATAAAGTCGATTCCGAGCCTCTGCAACTCCAGCGTAATAAAGCGGTGCTGCTCGGGAGTGGTGGGCGTATCCGTTTCGTCGACCGAGACTTCGAGATCGAAGGGGGCTGCGCCGAATCGGCTGCGCAGGTGCGCATGGAGCCGGGCCGTGTGCGCAATCGCTGCGCCGTACTTGACCGCGGCCCGCAGGTAGGCCTCTTCGGAGAACGCATTCCCTGACGCTTGCCTTGTCGCATAGCGCCTGCGATGATCCTTCGGATTGCTTTGCAGGACATCCCAGGGCAGGTCGGCCAGATGTTTTTGCAGCGCGGCGGCGTCGTCCGTATCGGCGGCGGCGCACACATATTGCCCCGGGTCGAGCGTGAAGCCGATGAAGCCCGCGTCGATGCACCGGTCGATTTCCTCCTCGGTCTTGACGTGGTCCGCGTCGCAGCCGAACCCGCCCCGGTATCCGGTTTCGAGCACGGCCCAGGCGACGTCGTCCATCACCTGTTGAGGACTGCGCCGGGCGCGCGCCATTTCACGCATGGATTGCTGCGGGAGGACCGGAAAGAAGCCGCTTTCCGGCATGGTTTCGAGGGCGTCGAGGTGTCCGGGCGTGGCGATGCCCAGCCGGTCTCCGAACCCGAACGATTTGCGCAGGCCCACGAGTTCCGGCGCCGTCCAAGGGAGGGCTTTCCGAAGGATGTCGGCATTGTGGGCATTGAGCGGGCAATGCAGCCCGTCTGCGACGGCCTCGCCCCGGAATCCGTCCGGCGCCTCTCCGGCGATGTGCAGCAAGCGTTCTGCGCCGCGCCGGATGATGGTGAAGGAGTTTTGCGTCGCCATTCTGTTACGGATTGACATTAGGATACTCTGATTAAGGGTGCAAAATGAGCGCAGGGCCGGTGTTTTGCAAATGGCCTGCCCCGATGCAACGCGCCCGAGCGCGCCGGGTCATCCTCGTCGAAGGATCCTTTGCATGTCGGGGAATGCCCGCGTAGCCGGTGCGCCGGCCGCCATGACAATGTCCGCTTCCGGGTCGCCTGCTTACCTGTCGGGCGCATACCATGTTGCAGGCAGTTCGGGGCGTTACGACCGGTCATGCCACGGGGTCCCGTACCGGTTGCACAGCGCAGCAAGCGTTTCCATGCGCTGGCGGGCGGTGGTCTGTATGAAATCGTCCAGGGCATCGCCTTCCAGCGCTACGCCTTCGCCCCAGACGGCCCGCCCCGCGATGACTCCGCTGGCGCCCGCCCGGCACGCTGCTTCCGCCTGTTTGGCGAACAATTCGAACGGTACGCCCCCGCTCAACAACGTCCACGGGACCGCGCAGGCCGCGTCGAGCGCCTGGAGGGCCGGTTCCCAGGCGTCCGGGTCCGCATCGGGGTTCACAGGGAACGGCAGCTTGAGCACATCCACGCTGCGCTGCGAGAAATGCCGGGCGGTTTCTACTACGACCTGTATGCGTTCCTCGTTGGAAAGCGGCTGGTCGGGGTCGAGCGAGCAGGCCACCGGTTCCAGAAAGAAGGGCAGGCCCCGGGCGCGGCACTCCGCTCCAATCCGGTCGACCCCTTCCGTTTGCGCGGCGGCGCGCGCGGACTCCGGGTGAAAAAAGAGCAGCAATTTTGCGCCATTGCCCCCGGAACGGACGATGCCTTCTACCCCCCAGTTTTCGATGAATACCGTTTCCCGCCGGCTTGGATGCGCGCTGTAGTTGGTGACCTCCAGGGGGGCAAGGAGGCCGGATTCGCGTTCGGGGTTGCCGGGATTGTTCGTTAGTGCAGGGTCCGCCAGTGCGGGGAAGCCGTACTCCGGATCGGCCAGTACGGCGTCGTACGAACCGGCAAGTCCGTGGATCGCCGCCCGTTTGAACGCCAACATGTCTTGCTTGCTTGTCGGGCGGCCCCGCGCCTTCGCCATATCCTCTGCGAGATTGGCCCGGTGATCGATGGCGAGTACGGTAAACACACCCGCCTCCCCCGCGCACCGGGTCAAATGTTGCTCGATCGCAAGGCGCGCCGCGGGCCGGTCCTTATGGCTTTCGTCCTTGCGGTCTGCCCGGCCTGTCCGGTCTGCCCGAATGGGTGCTGTCCCCATTAGAATCCCCCTTGCTCCTCGATAAAGGAAGCGGCTTCTTCGCGCGTGGGCATGTCGTTCGCGCAGGCGTGGCGCGTCACGACGATCGCTCCGGTAGCGTTGCCGAACCGGGCGCATTTTTCCCAGGTCCATCCCTGCAAAAAGGCGTAGACGAATCCGGCGGCCCAGGCGTCTCCGGCGCCAAGTACATTGAGCACCTCCACGGAAAACGGCGCGGCGCGGTGTACGCCCCCGTCTTTGGCATACACTTCCGAACCGTCCTGACCGCGCTTTACGGCGACGGCGCGTTGCACGAGGTCGAGCAGTACGGGTACGGCCTTCTCGACGCTTGGCCGGTCGGCGGCGGCGGTGATTTCGTCCTCGGTCCCGATGGCGATGTCCACAAGGGGGAGGGCCTTGCGAAGGTGTTCGCCGAAGGCGTCAAGGTCTGCCCAGAGCGTGGGCCGTCGGTCTATATCGAGGATAATTTCCGCCCCTGCCGCGCGGGCGAGCTCCATAGCGCCCAGCGATGTGCTGCGGGCGGGTTCGCCGCTGAACCGGGATCCGGCCACGAACAGCCCCTTCGTATCGTCGAAAGCGATGGGGGCGATATCCTCTGCCGTCATGTGCATGTCGGCTGGATCGGGGCGGTAGTAAACGAGCGGGAACGTGTCAGGAGGGAGGATGCTTAGAAAAGCCAGTCCTGTCAAGTGCTCCGGATCGCGTACGACATACCGGGTATCGACCCCTTCGTTCGTCAGGAAGTCGACCAGGCCGTCACTCAAGCCGTCCGTGCCGATCCGGGACGCCATCGCTACACGCAGGCCCAGTCGCGCCGCGCCGGTGGCGAAGTTGGTGGGGCATCCGCCCGCATAGACGCTGAAATGCCGTACGCGGGACAGTTCCACGCCGATCTCGTCGGCGTACAGGTCGATCGCCAGCCGCCCCAGGCTGATAACGTCAAAAGTTCGTTCGGGCATGCCCTGACCGGGGAGATTGGAGAATCAGAAGGTGCGGGTCCATTCGCTCGGCCAGCGTTCCACCACCACTTTCGTTTGTGTGTAGAACTCGACGCCGTGCCGGGACTGCGCATGCAAGTCCCCGAAGAAACTTTCGTTCCAGCCGCTGAACGGGAAAAAGGCCATCGGGGCGGCCACGCCGATGTTGACGCCGATGTTGCCGGCGTCCGCTTCGTGGCGGAATTGCCGGGCGCTCGCTCCGCTGCTTGTGAAGATGCAGGCCATGTTTCCGTAGGGACGGTCATTTACGAACCGGATGGCCTCGTCGAGGGTCTCGACATGGGAGAGACTCAGCACCGGGCCGAAGACTTCGATCCGGGACAGCGTGCTTGCCGGGGGAATGTCCGCAAGCACGGAGGGAAAAAGAAAATACCCGTCTTCGTAGCCCCCGACATGCCTGCCCCGGCCATCCACGACCAGTCGGGCGCCCTCTTTGGCGCCTGTTTCGATGAGCCCCTCGATGCGCTTCCTGCTTTGCTCGGAAATCACCGGCCCCATTTGTGCGTCTTCGTCCAGACCGTAGCCCACCCGGCGGGATGCGGCGGCCTCCGCAATCCGTTCGGTAAATTCCTTGCCTGCGCTGCCTACCGTTACGGCTACGGAAGCGGCGAGGCAGCGCTGTCCGGCGCAGCCAAACGCGGAATCGGCCATGATCTGCGTGGTCATGTCCATGTCCGCATCCGGCATGATCACTACCGGGTTTTTGGCGCCTCCCTGGCACTGGGCGCGTTTCCCTGAAGCGGATGCTCTCCCATAGACATAGCGCGCCACCGGCGTCGATCCTACGAAACTCACAGCGCGCACCAGCGGATGATCGAGGAGCGCATCGACCGTGTCCTTGCCCCCATGGACGAGTTGCAGCACACCCGGCGGAAAGCCGCATTGGTCGATCAGGTCGAATAATCGGGCGCTGGTCATGGGGACGCGCTCGCTCGGCTTCAGGATGAAGCAATTGCCGGTGGCGACGGCGTAGGGCAGAAACCACAAGGGAATCATGCCCGGGAAATTGAACGGGGTGATGGCCGTGGTCACGCCCAGCGGTTGCCGGATCATGTGCTCGTCGATGCCGCGCGCAATGTCCTCGTTGTTCACGCCCTGCATGAGTATGGGCGTTCCGATGGCCACCTCCACGTTTTCGATGCCGCGCCGGAGCTCGCCCAGGCTTTCCCGGAAGGTCTTGCCGCATTCGTTCGTGATGGTTCGGGCAAGGTCTTCGACGTGTTCTTCCAGCAGTTGCTTGAGCCGGAAAAGGTGTTGTATACGTTCCGTGATCGGCGTAGCCCGCCATGCAGGGAATGCCTTGTGCGCCGCCTGCACGGCATGGTCTACCTCTTCCTTCGAGGAGAAGGGAACCCGCGCCAGCGGCACAGCAGTGGCCGGGTTGATCACATCCAGCAGGCGGCTTTCCCGGCGGAGGCGCCAATCGCCTTCGATATAATGGTGGAGCGGAATAGGAGGCATAGCGTCAGAGCGAGAATATTTTATGAAAAAGGATACTCTGATTACGTCCGCAAAGCTCAGAGGCTGAGAGGGGTCCGCTGGCAAGGAATGACGAAGCAATGTGGCAGGCCCGCAGCGCGTAACCGGCGCCGCAAAGGGTAAATCCGGCGAATGGCTTCCGGGTTCCTTTATCTATATCTTGCGAAGGCGTCCTTGTCGGGCAGGACGGAACCCGGTTTTCAGGCGGTATGTAAGTAAGGGCCAATGCGCGGGGGCAATCGCCCCGTGGACAGACGCTGAACGAAACGGTTGCCATGAAAGCCGTAATGAAGGTGGCGCCGGGCGTGGGGCATATCGAACTCCGTGATATTCCCGAACCCGACCCGGCTCCCGGACAGGTCAAGATTCGTGTACAGGCTGCCGGTATCTGCGGCACGGACCTGCATATATATAAGGACGAATTTGCATCGCGGCCTCCCGTCGTGCTCGGACACGAGGTGGCGGGGGAAATTGTGGATGCCGGAGACGATGTGGATCATTTGGCGCCGGGCCTTCGCGTAACGACCGAGACCTATTTTTCCACGTGTGACGCATGCCGCTATTGCCGCACCGGCCGCGCCAACCTGTGTCTTGATCGCCTGTCGATCGGTTCTGCGGTCAACGGAGGATTCACCCGGTACGTGATCGTGCCGGCTTCCAACATCCATGTCTTGCCGGATAATGTGGATTTTCACGCCGGCGCCCTGACCGAGCCGCTTGCATGCGTGGTCCACGGCGTTTCGAGCACTCCGACGGTGTCTCCCGGCGATGTAGCGATCGTGGCGGGCCCGGGCGCCATCGGCCTGCTTACGTTGCAGGTGATCAAGGCGGCCGGTGCGACGGTGGTCATGCTCGGCACGGACAGCGACAGGCACCGCCTGGACATGGCCCGCTCGTTCGGAGCCGACCACATCGTAAACGTGCAGCGCGATAATCCTTCGGAGCTCGTTGCCGGCATCACGCCCGAAAGAATGGGGGCCGACGTGGTGTACGAATGCTCGGGCGCAGGACCTGCCGCTGCGGGGTTGCTGGACCTTGTTCGCCGAGGGGGGCGGTATGTGCAGATCGGTCTTTTCGGCAAACCGGTCGCATGGGACCTTGACCAGGTGTGCTACAAGGAGCTTGTCGTTACCGGAAGCAACGCGAGCGTACCCGCCGCCTGGCTGCGCGCGTTGCAGTTGTTGCAAACCGGGCAGGTGCGCACGAAGCCGCTCATCACCGATATCCATGAAGTAACCGAGTGGGAGCAGGCCTTCGAGGGGTTCGAGCGGCGGCGTGGCGTCAAAACGCTGTTCATCCCTGTGGATTGACGGGGTCGTTCCCTCAAGGAAGGCGGAAAATAGCGGGATAAAAAAAATTCTATCCTTGCCTTGACTTTGAGGTACTTAAGTCATACACTATACCCAGCGCAGTACACGGTGTACACACCGAATACAGCACTGCAAAAACACGGCTGTTCGTGCTGTTCACGCCCCACTTGGGCATGGGCAGCGACGAAAGCCCCCGGGCCTTCATACCCTGCAGAAATGCAGGCAGTGGCGTAGCCAACCTTTCGTTATCAAACTGCGGGAATTATTCTAACAAAACGCTGATACGGCAATGAACGCGCTTACGAAAATCCCTGGAGCCCTCATTCTCTCCATGATTATGCTGGCTGGTTTCGCCCCAACGGCCAGCAGTCAATCGATGCCGGAAGTCGAAGGCAGTGTAGTGGACGGCGAGACGGGAGCCACGCTGCCGGGGGTGAATGTTTCGATCCAGGGCACGACCGTCGGCACGGCGACCGATGGCGAGGGTCGCTATTCACTCGCAGTCCCTTCGCTTAGCGACACGCTGGTGTTTTCCTTTATCGGCTACGAAACCCAAGAGGTTGCCATAGCGGGAAGAAGCGTCGTCGATGTGGCGCTGCTACCTACCGTCACGGGCCTGGGGGATGTGCTCGTCGTCGGGTACGGTGAGCAAAGAAGAGCTCAGGTAACCGGAAGTATTGGCAGAGCAAATCCGGAAGATTTAGTCAGGGTTGCAACGCCAACTGTAGGGCAGGCCTTGCAAGGTCGAGTCGCGGGAGTTGTTATTAAAAATCGGAATGGCCAACCTGGTGATAATAAGACTAATATCAATATACGTGGATTTGGCGAACCTCTTTTTATTGTTGATGGATTGCCTGTTGACAAGTCGGTTTTTGAAGACTTGAATCCTAACGACATAGCAGAAATAAATATACTGAGAGATGCTGCAGGCGCAGCTGTTTATGGAGCAAGAGCTGGAAATGGTGTTGTCCTTGTTGAAACCAAACGTGGAACTCCTGGAGACATTCAGTTATCTTACAGAGCAGAGGTAGGTCTTCAAAGTTTGACAGTGGTCCCCGACGCGATTCCCTCCTGGCAACACATGGCCTTGTATAACATCGAGCTTCTTGATAACGGTCGAGATCTTAATTGGTCCCATGAGACGGTCGAGCTGTTCAGGCAATTTAATGATGGATCAGATCCTGAAAATTATCCAAGTGTAGATATGTTTGATTTGGCTATTCGTGATAACGCGCCGATGACGACTCATAATTTATCTCTCAGAGGAGGAAGTGACCGTGTACTTTATTATGTGTCCGGGAGCTGGTTCGGCCAAACGGGCATGGAACGCGATGTCACTGGTGAAACAGATACTCGTTATGACCGCTATACTGTTCGTGGAAACGTTGATATTGAGGCTACAGAACGGTTTGATCTTAGCCTTGATATGAGTTTTAATCGACAAGATTTCTACGGTCCAAGGAACCAATTTGAGGGTACAGATTGGTCACAGGGGCAGGGAATTTTCGCCCGTAGCCTACGTTGGCGTCCATTTCATTCGATAGTAGAACTTCCTGGTGGGCATCTAAATAATCCAAGAGGCGCGCCTGCAGGACAAACTGTAAATCCTTTGAATTTAGCGGATGCAGATATTGGCGGTTCTCTGGAGTATATAAACGAGTTTTCTGATGTTAAGCTCGGCGGTGAATATGATCTTGGCTTGGGATTAAGAACAAGGGCGGTTTTTAATTATCAAAAGTCTAATATAGAAGACAAGATGTTTCAAAAAAGAGCCCCTGAATTTCGGTTCAATGCCCAGACGCAAGAGCATGAGTTTGTCCGTGCGCTTAATAGAGATACACGGGTCGTACGAAGAAGTACTCAGGCCGAAAGGTTGAACGCGCAGTATTTTTTGGAGGGGAATCATTCATTTGGGGCGAATCATACGTTAAGAAGTATGTATGTGTTTGAATATATCGAGGAAGACTTCCGAAGGTTTGATGCAAGACGTGAGCAATTTCAGTTCCAGATTCCACAATTGATCGCAGGGCCTCAGAGTCAGCAATTCAATAGTGATTTCGTAGAAGGGAATAAAAGAATGGGCCATATTAGTAGAATTAGCTACAGTTATGCCGATAAATATAATGTTGAAGTAAACGCCAGATATGATGGCTCTGCCCGGTTCCCGAAGGATAGTCGGTGGGGGTTCTTCCCCGCTGTTTCCGGGGCATGGAATGTAACAGAAGAATCCTTTTTACAGAATAGTGATACGTTTGATTTCCTGACGGACTTAAAGCTTCGGGCTTCCTGGGGACGGCTTGGGTTTGATGGAGCCGGCAACTTCCAGTTCCTCCAAACCTATTCGTTCGATGATTTTGTTGTTTTCGATGGTAAGACCGTCCTGCGAACAATCGCCAGTGATGGGATTCCCAACCCGGATATTACATGGGAAAAAATGAACTCCATAAATTTCGGTTTAGACGCCGTTTTATGGGATGGGTTATTAGCAGGCAGCTTTGATGTCTTTAAACGAGACCGCTTCGACATATTAGGTCGGCGCATATTAGAGGTTCCGCCTATCGTAGGAGCAGAATTGCCTCTACAAAATTTCCAGGAATTTCAAAACAGAGGGTTCGATTTAAGTCTACGCCATACCAATGCGATTCAAGGCGGTTGGACGTATTCGATTGGTGGTGTTCTTGGAATTCACGAGGAAGAAATAAAATTTACAGACGAGCCAAATTTCGTCAATAAAGAAGCCGAGCGATTAGGAACTAGAATTGGCCGGCCACCGCAAGACATGAGATATCATTATGGTAGTCAATTTGTGCAGCAATTTTACCTTGAATCGGATGGGCTTTTTACGTCCCAGGACGAAATCGATAATTGGGCGGATATTGACGGTCAAGCAAATCGTACGATTCAGATAGGAGATGCAAGAGTCGTGGATAGAAACGGGGATGGAAGGATCACCGATGCGGATATGTACCTTGCTTCTTCCGGCACTGAGCCAAGATTGAATTACGGATTTGATCTGAGTGTTGGCTGGAAAGGATTCGAGTTGTCCACGTTCTGGCAGGGTGCTGCTCTTTTCGGCTATAATGTTGACTGGAGTGAGTATGAGGAGCCGTTCCCAGCTAATGGGGTTGCTCTTCAGCACCATCTATACGATTCAATGGTACCGGAAAATGATT
Source organism: Rhodothermales bacterium (assembly GCA_951812345.1). Taxonomy (GTDB): domain Bacteria; phylum Bacteroidota; class Rhodothermia; order Rhodothermales; family VXPQ01; genus VXPQ01. Next base: position 2,106,673 of record OX638295.1, on the reverse strand, counting down.
TTGGTCTGTCTCCAGTAAGTGCGGAGGAGGCAAGGTGGCCAAGGGCATCGGGAAGGTTCGATCCGGATGTAGATATATTTCTTATCAATGGATCCTACTTACGCCTCAAACAGCTACAATTCAGTTATACCCTTCCCATAGACCTTATCGGGGTACTCGGTGCGAACAGGATGAAAGTATATGTTGGAGGCACCAATTTATTAACGTTCACAGACATCGATTTCTTTGATCCTGAGATTGATACGGGTCCCGCACAGTTTTTTGGGAACTATCACCCACAGGTTCGCATGCTCAATTTCGGTATTGAGGTGGATTTCTAAAGCGTAATTCAGCCCCAATACCGACGTTTATAACCAACGAAACAGGGTACTCTCGTTATGAAACCGACTACCGCTATGCAAAACAGACGACCCGTATACAAAGGGAGACTGCCGCTCCTGATGGTACTCTTACTGTTGTTGGCGTCTTGTGACAGCATCATAGACCTGGAAGAGAGCCCGCAGGATCGGGTTCCTGGCGATCAAGTATTTCAAGATGAGGCTCTTATAGGGGCGTTGGTTGCGGACTTGTACGCAGGATTTCCTTTTAACGGTTTTACAAACCCAAACGGTGGGGATATTTTTGATGGCGTTATCGGTGAGCATGATCTGGCCACTGAGAGAGGAAATGCTTTTGTGGGTTGCCGAACACATGGCGGGATGAATTCAAATAACGATTGTGAAGGGTTATGGAATTATCAGTATATCAGAGATCTGAATTTCTTTATAGAAAGTATCCGGGAAGCTCCGGTAGGGGATAGTTTCAAGAGACAGCTTGAAGGCGAAGTCCGGACGTTGAGGGCGGCCGTCTATTACAAGATGCAAAGACGCTACGGGGGCGTGCCTTTGGTCGATGTGGTGCTCGATCCGTTTGGAGAGATCCCCGAGCAATATGTAGTAAGAAGCACGGAAGAAGCGATTGCTGACTTTATAGACACTGAATTGCAAGCTGCGGCCGATATGCTGGCGCATAGTTCCGTACCAACCGGCCGTGTTAATCGTTGGACGGCTTATGCCTATAAAGCGCGGGCGAATCTTTGGTCAGCTTCAATTGCCAAGTTTGGGGATGTTCAATTAAATGGGCTGGTCGGTATCCCGGCTAACCGGGCTGATGAGTTCTACAGGAAGGCGAGTACTGCAGCCCAGGAAGTCATCAATTCAGGTCAATATTCGCTGCTTCAAGGTTCTGATAAGGCCCGGAATTACTGGCGTGTTTTCGTTGAGGATGAGAACGCGGAAGCGATATTTGAAAAGAAGTATGATGGCGTTGAAGTTGACCATTCCTTCTCTCATCAAAATCAGCCGACTCCCCTTTCAGAAGGACAGGGTTCGGAAATAAATCCTACGTTAGGGCATTTACAGCGCTTCGAAAATATAGATGGTACATTCAGTAACCCACCATTAGGACCGGATCATTTGTATGAAGACGGTGCTGCACCCTGGGCGAACAAAGATCCGAGACTACATGGACAAGTTCTGTTGCAGGGTGACGTATATGCGGGTGTAACTATCCAGTCTTATGAAGGCCTGGATCCGACAACGGGGGGGACCAACCCAGACAATGTGATCTCGGAAAATGGTATAGATTATCAGGGTACGCCAACGGTTGGAGAAGCCAGCCGAAGGCAGGCTAATCATTTCTTTCCCTCCACGGGATTGTTGCTCTACAAATATGTAGACGAGATCCCACTGGCAGGGGATGATACAGAGTCTTACAATTGGAAGGAATTGCGATTGGGCGAGATGTACTTGATCGCGGCAGAGAGTGAGTTCGAATTGGGAAATGCGGCAGGTGCGGCCATGTATCTTAACGCCACGCGAGACCGGGTTGGCTTGATACCGTTGGATGCATCAAGCATAACTCGCGAACGTGTCAGAACAGAAAGAACGAGTGAGTTGGTATTTGAAGGTCATCGCTGGGATGATCTGCGAAGGTGGAGAATTGCGCAAGACATGTTGGATGGTCAAATGGTGGAAGGAGTTCGGACTATTCTACACCATGAGACAGGACAATTTTACTTCATCCCTTTTGGTGCTGAACAGGTCCAGCGCCAGTTTCGCCCGGAACATTATTATAATCCGATCACCAACGCTCGAATCGATCGGCAAGGACAATTGGTAGAAAACCCCGGTTATTAAGGGCGTTTGAGTGCTTGTCTTCGATACCACCGTCAACTTGAAAACCAAAACGGCATAGGCAAATGAAAGCTAGAACACTAAAACCCATCCCGATGTTGGTGTTAGCGGTCACCTGTATGGTAGCTTTCTCAGGTTGTTCTGAGCAAGTGACGGATTTTGGTTTTGATGGCCAACTCAGAGGTATGGTTGTGGATCAAAATGGGAATCCGGTGTCCGGAGACATAGCAAATACAGCGTTAACCGTATTTGCCTTAGGGGATGGAGAACAGTTACCTACGGAAATCAGAGTTCAAGCGGACGGTTCCTATGCCAATCTCCACTTGTACCCACAGGCTTATACCGTTTGGATTGAAGGTCCTGTCGTTGCTCCAGGGGAACAGCGTTTGGACCTCACAGGCGATCTTGTAGAACACAACATTACAGTTACTCCCTTTTTAACGATTTCTCAGCCCGGAAATGCTACCATTTCTGGTGATCAACTGTCAGTCGGTTATGAGATAACAGAGAGTGCAGGGCATGTGGCGGAAGAAAGAGTTGTGTTAGTGAGTACTGTTGCAAAAGTGGGTGTAAACACGGGCAATGGTCCCAGGTGGCAAACCCGAGAGCTGACGCTCGATAGTAATTCAGGAACAGCAACTGTTACGCTTGATTCTGACCTTTTGGATATGGCGCAAGAGAGGGGAGGCGGTAATTTGCACATTCGTGTTGCGGCACGATCTGATAAGGCATCCGCATGGAATCTTAGCATCCCAGTTACTATCTCGGCTCCATGATTTTCCAAGTGGAGCAACGGAAACACTATTTTCGTCTACGAGGCATGTGGCTGGTGGCCTTCTCCGTACCCGCCATGGCCTGTTCCGGGGCTTATCCCGGTCCGGGTGTGATTCAGCCATCTGAGTCTGACCCTTCCGTACCTGCTGACTCCGGGAGAGTTGTTGAGATCCAAACGACCGGGATTGATCTGAGCTATAGTGTAGCTGAGATCGAAGCAAAAGCCGGCGAGACGTTGACAATACGGTACATCAACGCCAGCGAGACCCTCCCGCATAACATCGTATTCGTGGAAGAAGAAGGAGACATCAGGCCTGTAGGTATTGCCGCGCTCAAAGCCCATGCAAACAACTACATACCGGAAGACGAAATGGACCGTATAATCGCCTACTCTGAACTGGCTCACCCAAGGGATACGGTCGAACTCACGTTTACCGTCCCATCACCTGGAGTATATCCCTATATCTGTACGTATTCCGGGCACTTCACGATGATGCAAGGGCGGCTGATTTCTACCGAATGAGACCTGGATGGAAGGCAGACCCTGGCGCTGCCTCGTTGTGGTTCAGTAAGTGCTGTTGGAGGCCGACGATTTTCACGATTTACACCCCCTAACCAGGAAGAAGCATCATGAAGAGAATCGCATGTACCTTGCTCGTTGCAGGCGTGTGTCTTTCCCTGAGCACGCCCCCCATCCTTGCCCAGGAGGGAGAGCGCGTCGTCCATTTCACTCCGGAGGATCTGGGAACCTTCCCCCGGGAAGATCAGCAGCCTCGTTATCCCGATCATAATGCGAGCCCGGTCCAGTTTCGCTCCTGGCTCGTCGATCCCGACTTTCCGCGCGGTGCAACGTCGCAGACGTACCTCTGTGATTTCACCGGAGACGGGCAGCTCGAGTATATGGTGGGTGGCTCCGAGGGCCGTTTTATTTTCAAGCGCCAGAACGACGGAAGCTGGACGCGCTATCAGATCAGGGCCGACCGCGGGCCGACGGATGTCGGGGCGGTCGCACTCGACCTTACCGGCGACGGGCTCTGTGATGTCATCACGGGGACCCAGTGGCTTAGAAACCCGGGGTTCGCGAACGGTGAGTTCCTCTCGCCGAATCCGCAGGATGAGGAGAACGGCTGGCAATGGGAAGATTTCACGATCATTGAAGGACCGGGCGGGCCGCACGACCAGATACTGGCCGATCTGACGGGTGACGGGCGCATGGAGATGCTGTACTATAAGGATAGTGGCGACGGTGGGCTGCGCTGGTTCGAGATCCCCGAGGATCCCACGCAGGAATGGACAGACCACATCATCTCCATTCCAACAACGCACACGGGTCTCGCACCTGATGGTGCAGGAGATATCGATGGCGACGGGCGCATCGATGTCGCTATCGGCTATATGTGGTTCCAGAATCTTCCGCGTTCCGGCGATGCGGGTCCGATCCAGTGGGTTGGACATAATCTGCCGGCCATTAACTCACTTCCCGTCGGCCGGCTGGAAGGAATCCCGGGTATGGCGGGGTTTGTGCATGGAACCCAGACCATAGTGGCCGACATTAACGACGACGGCCACAACGATATCGTCGTTGTCGATGCCGAGCATGTGGGCGGGCGCGTCTACTGGCTGGAGAACCTGGGTAATGATCGAGACGGCGACGTCCGCTGGAACCGCCACGTCGTCGCCGGGGGCGCCCTCCTTAAGGATGCCGCTGGCGAATGGCAGTATTACGGGAGGGTGCTCGGAGGAATTCACGGCATGTGCGTGGGCGATTTCACCGGAAACGGAAGGCTGGATATCGTCACGGTCGAGCAGGACTGGGACCGCGCCCGCAGGCCGGCGCCACATGATCGCCCCCTGGGGCTCCTCTGGGAGAATCTGGCAACCGCTTTTGACGGATCTATCGTTTTCGCCGAGCACGTGATCTCGGATGTGAATCTCGGCGCCGGGCATGAGATGGTGTGTACCGACCTGACGGGCGACGGCCGGCTCGACATCATCGGCAAGCCGTGGTCGCCGGGCTCCAACAACGCACTCGGCGGCAAGAACTTTATTCTATTCATCGAGAACCTGACTCAATAATGCTCCTGAGAAAACCACCCGAGCGGTCATTGCGAGCACCCGAAGGGGGCGAGGCAATCTCGAAAGGACGTGCTCTCCGTACGAGATCGCCACGTCGCCTGGTGATCCTGGATCACCGGAAGCTCTTCGCGATGACAAGAAGGGTTTTGTCAGGAACCCTTAGGCTCCGATCCCGGAGGGTGCATCAGTACGTAACGCTGCCGAAAACATGATACGAATCATCGCTCTTTTGTTGTTGACGAGCCTGAGTGTGGTTATCCCTGCTACAGGGCAGGGCGAGAACAGCCTCAGGAATTCGGATCAAATGAATCAAATGGACCACGGTCCATTTGCATCGACCACCATCACCAACGATCCGCTTTCCTCAAGCGGTATCATGGTCTATAAAGGCATCGCAGTCAAGGTGGGAGATGACGCCTCGCCTGCAACTATGGCTTTCGATACCGATCTGCTGCGCGTTGCAAGTGCATGGACGGGCGGCCTCCTTCACTGGTACGAGGCGCGGACTAGTCTGCAGGAGTTTCCCAGCCCGAGTGGTTTTTTACATTTTGCCACCAGCCAGGGGCCGGGGTGGACGCATACTGGAGAATTCGATGATCCACGGCGGTGGCCCTACGGTCCGCTGCCGGAGGATTGGGCGCGTTACAAGGGATTGTATGTCCACGGAGACCAGGTCGTTTTCTCCTACGCGGTGGGCGATAGCGACGTGCTTGAGTTGCCCGGTTTCGCGAGGGTGCAGGGCCGTTCGATCTTCACACGCACCTTCAGCCTGAGCCCGACCGAGGAATCCCTGTCGCTGCGGGTGCTGCAAGCGCCCGAAGGGAGTACCACAATGCTTGGCAGAGAAGCATTGGCCCCTGCCAAGGGCTATGTGCAGGTCCGAGTGGGAGGTGAAACGCGCCTGATCGGGTTTCAGGGTGTCCCCGAGGCGGCGGAGTGGAGGCTCGAAGACCACCACCTCATTCTCGACCTGCCACCGCTTCAACAGCCGCTTCGATTCGAACTCAGCATTGGCCCGGTCCTGTCGGGCGCAGATACTGGTTTTATGACGGCCCATCTTCAACAAGTACCTGCCACTGTCCGCGATCTGGACGAACTTCGCCAGCCGGGTCCAGCCCGCTGGGAGTTTCTGGAAACAGAGGCCGTGACTAGAAGGGGCGAGGGGCCTTTCGTTGTAGATGAACTCACCCTTCCAGTACCGAACCCATGGAATTCGTATTTGCGATTGTCCGGTGTGGACTTTCTGTCTGATGGCCGGGCGGTAGTGTCTTCGTTGAGCGGAGACGTGTGGCTGGTTTCGAGGATCGACGAGACACTCGGCGCGCTTGGCTGGAAACGGTTTGCCACCGGGTTGAATCAGCCGCTGGGCATCAGGGTGGTCGAGGACCAGATTTACGTGACGGGACGGGACCAAATCACCCGACTGCATGACCGCAACGAGGACGGCGAAGCGGACTTCTACGAAAACTTCAACAACGAGGTCATGGCGGCGACCAATTTCCACGCGTTCACCCTGAACCTCGAAACGGACGCGCAGGGCAACTTCTACTTCGCAAAGTCGACGCCGTGGCCGCCCAAAGTGCGCGGCGAGGGGCCTTCTCGCGATGCCGAGATTACTCCGCACCACGGGGTACTCTTCAAACTATCCCCGGACGGACGCGACCTTGAGGTTGTGGCCACGGGCCTGCGTAATCCCAACGGGCTGGCCATCAGCCCCGAGGGCGTTATCGTCTACCCTGACAACGAGGGCAACTGGGTGCCTACGAGCAACGTGCTTCGGATCGAAGAGGGCGGATTTCACGGGTTCGTGCCGTCGGCGCATGGCGTTGAGGTGCCGGAGGACCCTGTAGAACCCATCGTCTGGATCCCTCATTTCGTGGACAACTCGACGGGATCCCCGGTATGGATCACCAGCGAGACATGGCCCGAAGAACTGCAGGGCGGCCTCATGCTCACCTCTTACGGCAGGGCTAATTTGTCCCTGATGCTGACAGAAGAGGTCGAAGGCGTAATGCAGGGCGGCCTGCTGAATCTTCCGCTCGAATTCAAGTCCGGCACCATGCGGGCAAGATTTCACGAGGACGGACATCTCTACGTCGCTGGCTTGACAAGTTGGCAATCGATTGGAGAAGAATCAGGCTCCTTACACCGTGTACGCTACACCGGTCGGCCGCTCTACTTGCCCGTGGCTTTGCATGTGAAGGGAGACGGATTACAACTGCGCTTCAGTAACGAACTCGATCCGACAGAGGCGACCAACGTGGGGAACTACAACATCGAGCAGTGGAACTACCGTTGGATCGAGGACTACGGATCTCCCCGCTACTCGGTGGAAAATCCGGATGAGGAAGGGACGGACCCCGTGGAGATCCGGTCCGTTCGGCTGTCCGAGGACCGCAAAACGGTATTCCTCGAAATGCCGGATATCCAGCCGGTCATGGGCATGTCGATCAGCTATACCCTGAAGGCGTCAGATGGAACGGAAATGCACCACGATATATACAATACCATCAACCGCGTGCCGGACGAGCGAGCAGAGCAATAAGAGGCGTGATGACGGCACTCAATCCGACATTGCTACGCTAAGCACTTCGCTCGTAGACCTGCAAACATATACAGGGGGCTAACCATGAAGACAGGTAGGTCGATCAAAGGTCTTCGCCAGAGGCTCTCAGGGCTCGCGATCCTGACGGCTTGTCTGGTTGGATCCTCCTGTGCACCTGCCACGCCAGGCGACGCACCTGCCACACCAGGTGAATTACCCAGCTCGAATCCGAGCAGCGTCGTAGCAACGAGCGAGGAGCATCTCGGCTACAGGACCTGGAAAATCCAGGCGGCGAACGGCATTTGGTATTTCCAGGTGGAACATGCCGAGACGCATGAGCCGGCGACCGGATTTTCGTCGGCTATCGACGAAGAAGGAAACGACTGGATCGGGAATGACTGCGTAGAGAATCGAGAATGGAGAGGCTGGCCCAATTTCGGCCCTGACGGGTTCGGCCATCCCTGCCGCGGCGGTGACGGAATGTCCCGCTTTATCGATGAAAACGGCGAGCCCATCGAAGGGGTCGATCCACTTGAGGACGATCATCTTATCCTGGAGTCCTGGAATGACAACTACAGGGTCAGGTATCATTTTTTCCCCTCCCATGGGGTCATTGAAGTGATAGAGGCGAGCGCGTTGTACGCATTCCTCTTCGAGGGTCCGGTCGCAGGAGAGATGAACGTTGAGAAACAATACTACGTCCTCGAGGACGGAGAACAGCGTCGCTTCGAGGCCGGAGGCCTGGGTTATCTCGATCCGGAATTTGGCCGCAACTTTCCCTCGCCCTTCTTTTACTTTGTCGATGAGGATGCGGAGCAGGTGCTTTATGTCGGGGCCACCGGCCAAAGCTCAGGGGGCGATGAAGGGTGGGTGCAGCCTACGAACATGGTCATCTTCAGCTTCGGCCGGGAAGACGACAAACATGCGTTGACTGGCTCCGGGGCTCTATCGGTTTTTGGCTTCCTGGATAAGAACATGGGCCATGAGCAAATCAAGGCGTCGATTATAGCCCATCTCGAAAACCCATTCGACTGAGTAGTTGAACTCTTACCTGGTGTTTTTATGCGAGCATCTTCGGAGCAGTCCGGTACTAAGTTGCGTGGAGTGGGGATCGGTGCTGGTTACTTCAGTCGCTTCCAGTATGAGGCGTGGAGCCGCATCCCGCAAGTCGATCTGGTAGCGGTGGCCGATCTGGATGAGGGAAAGGCCCAGGCGGCAGCCGAGCAGTTCGGTATTCCTCACGCCTATACCGACTACCGAGAGATGCTCGACCGTGAGCAGCCTGACTTCGTGGACATCATCACTCAGCCAGACGCACACCTCGAACTCTGCACGTATGCAGCCCAGCTTGGCATTCATGTGATCTGCCAAAAGCCACTCGCTCCCACGTACGAGGAGGCGCAGCAGATCGTGCAGAACGTAGAGGGGGCCGGCGTACGTTTTATGGTGCACGAGAACTGGCGCTGGCAGCCGTGGTACCGTGAGGTGAAGCGGCTCCATCACCAGGGCGTGCTCGGCGAGCTCTTCTCCATCTCCTTCTGCATGCGCACCGGGGACGGGTGGGGTGATAATGCTTATCTGGATCGCCAGCCCTACTTTCGCGAGTACCCCCGTCTCTTCGTTTTCGAGACGGGCGTGCATTTCATTGACGCCTTCCGCTTTCTATTGGGTGAGGTGCAAACGGTTTATGCACGGCTGCGCCGTCTGAATGATGTGATCGCAGGTGAGGACAGTGGACAGATCGTGTTCGGCTTCGAGAACGGGGCTACCGCCGTGCTGGATGCCAATAGGTACAACGAGCTCGACACGAGCGCTCCTGTACGGTACACCTTCGGGACCATGCGCGTGGATGCCAGTAATGCCAGCTTGTGCCTTCACCCGGATGGCCGTATGCGTATCAAGCCTCTTGGGCAGCCGGCATACGATCACGAATACCCGCATATAGATCGTGGTTTAGGCGGAGATAGCTGCTATTTCGTACAACGGCACTTCGTCGACGGGTTTCTTAATGGAACTCCGTTTGAGAGCGGCGGCGCGGATTATCTCAAGACACTCCGTGTCGTTGAGGCCTGCTACGAGTCGACCGCCCTCGACCAGGTCGTACGGATAGATGCACCAGAGGCACAGCACGCATTGCTGGATATACACGTTGAAGGGCATGCTTGAGGCGTCACGACCCGTTGCACACGAAATCAGGCGCTCCTCAGAGGCAGAAGCGCCATTAACATCCTCCACTTGAGAAGAACTATGCTAAAAAGAATACTTCCGGCAACCCTGTTTGCCCTGATCATGATTGGGCCAGGTGTCGCCCTGGCCCAGCAAGAAGGCCAGGTTACGGGTGAACTCAAGCGCTGGCACCCGGTGACGATCACCTTCGACGGCCCCGCCGCCGGCGAGACCGGCGAACCCAACCCCTTCCGCTACTACCGCCTCAACGTCGCCTTCCGCCACGAAGACGGCCAGGATGCCCTCGTCGTGCCCGGCTACTTCGCCGCCGACGGCGACGCCGCCGAGACCGGCGCCACCTCCGGCAACAAGTGGCGCGCGCACTTTACGCCCTCAAGGACGGGCTCGTGGAGCTACACAGCCTCATTCCGCCAGGGCGACGACGTGGCGATCAGCCTGAGTCCGACGGCGGGAGAGGCGACGGCTTTCGACGGGGCTCAGGGTACATTTACTGTGGCAGAGACAGACAAGAGCGGTCGTGACTTTCGGGGCAAGGGGATGCTGCGCTATGTGGGCGAGCGTTACCTGCGCTTCGACAACGGCGAGTGGTTCATGAAAGGCGGGGCCGACGCTCCCGAGACGCTACTGGGCTATAAGGACTTCGACGGTACCTATACCCACAGCGGCGAATTCGACCACAGCTACGGAGACGTTCTGCTCTGGGGCAGTACGCAGTACAGGGATCGTCGTGGAGCCACGCCGCTCAAGGCGTACAGCGCGCACGTGCAGGACTGGGAGCCGGGTGATCCGACGTGGCAGGGGGAGAAGGGCAAGGGGCTCATCGGTGCGCTCAACTACCTGGCCGGGAAAGGCATGAATGCCTTTTCGTTTTTGAGCCTAACGGCGGGTGGAGACGGCAAGAACGTGTGGCCGTGGATTACGCACACGGAAATGGATCGTTATGACGTCTCGAAGCTGGCGCAGTGGAATATCGTGCTGAGCCACGCAGATCGTCTCGGCCTCTTTATTCACGTTAAGACGCATGAGACGGAGAATGACCAGCTCCTCGACGGGGGCGAACTAGGCCCGCAGCGCAAGCTTTACTATCGTGAGCTTATCGCCCGCTTCGGCCATCACCACGCGCTCAACTGGAACCTCGCGGAAGAACACGATCTCATGCTGGAACTGAATGATCCTGATCAGACGCACGCCAAGGCGGATGCGAAGTACATTCATATGCTCGATCCTTACGACCACCCTGTCGTCATTCATTCGTACCCGAATCGGTATGACGAGGTCTATACGCCTCTACTGGGATATGAATATCTGGAGGGTCCGTCCGTCCAGACGAACAGCATGCGGCCGTGGCACAACTTCGAAGTCGTCTCCAGGTTCGTCAACCAGTCGAACGATGCCGACCGACAATGGAACGTATCGCTCGATGAGGCGGGAACCGGCGGTCTAGGCGTGACGACGGACGACTTTGACGACAACTACAATCAGGACGAAGCCAGGGCGACATACTGGGCCACGATCGCCGCCGGCGGGGACGGCGTCGAGTGGTACTTCGGGTACGGGGAGGAGCAGAACGACCTCAATGCCGAGGACTGGCGCAGCCGGGACGCGCTGTGGAATTACACGCGGTACGCTATGGACTTCTACCGCGAAAACGAGATCCCGTTCTGGGAGATGAATAATGCCAATAACCTGACGCGGAGCGAGAAGGATTTCGTCTTCACCGATCCCGGTGAGGTATACGTTATCTACCTGCCGGACGGAGGGGCGTCCACACTCAATCTCCAGGACCACCAGGGGGCCTTCACGGTCGAATGGTATAACCCGCGCACGGGCGGTGCTCTGCAGCAAGGCCGCGTTCTGGCAACCGAGGAGACCTATTCGCGAGAACCAGCCACTGTGCTTTCTGCAGTCCCCACGATCAGGCAGCCGCGCATACAGGGTGGCCGCGTCGTTGAGGTCGCGGGGCCGGGAATGGTCTCCCTCGGGATGCCGCCCGAGGATGTGCGAGAGGACTGGGTTATACTCGTACGGGCACGCTAGGCTCGGCTCATTAGTCCGGTTCGTTCCTCATGCCTGCACTCCCGCAAGAATAGCGTCTGTTTTCGCCAGTTCGCCCCGAGCTTCCCTTACTTTTGATCCCACCTGTTTATGAATCTCGTCTCCCATCATCAGAGCCGCATGCTTAGAGGGCGCCTGTGGGTCGTTGTCACAGCCGGGTTGATGTTTGCTGCATGTGGGCAGGAGCAGACGAATGGCTCCACGGCGACATCCGAAGTCCTCGCGGTCGACACGCTCGCTGCGCTAGAAGACTTCGAACACTTGGAGGTGGAAGGGTACGTCCCGGTCTACAGAGACGAGAACAATGGCGTCCTGGCTGTAAACTCCGTCACGTACCCGGATCAATACGGGGCGGCGCAAACACAGTGGCATGGAGCTTCTGGCACATACGATGTGACGATCGAGACCGTACCAGAGGAGGATGGTGAGTCGACCTATCGCCTGTTTGTGAACAGGACGCAGGTAGGGGAGTTCGTCAACCCGGAGGAGACCGAGCCGTTTGGCCTCGCCACGCACACATGGAACGATATCAAGCTCAGCACGGGCGATACCATTCGGGTAGCATCCATTCCGCATTCGAACGAGAAGATCCCAGAGGGTGAGGCCTATGCTTATTCGCGGGGACGATGGCGGCACCTGGTTCTTACGCCGACCCGCTGAGAGGGCGGATCTGACATGGGGACTATCGTTTGCATTCCCCATCGATTCAACTCTTCACTTTCACAGGTACGCGATGAAACCTACTCTACTGGCAATGCCCCTCCTCTGCCTCTTCGGGCTTACGCACCCCTGTGGGTTGGGCGCTGCGCTCGCCCAGTCTGAAGGGCAGGTCACTGGTGAACTCAAGCGCTGGCGCCCCGTGACGGTAACGTTCGACGACGGTAGCGACTGGGTTGCGCTCGTGCGCGCGGCAGCCAACGAGTGACGTATCTCGATAGTGGATCGGTCGGTCTGCTGGACGACTGAGTTACACCTCAAAATCAAAAAACGATGGGCGAAATTCCCGGCATCACCCTAAACGACGGCAATACCATCCCTCAACTCGGATTTGGCGTCTTCCAAATCAGGCCAGAGAATACGGCAGCCGCAGTGCGCGAAGCCCTTGAGGTCGGATATCGGCACTTCGATACGGCCCAGATGTACCGCAACGAACAAGGCGTGGGCGAGGCCGTTCGCGCCTTCGGCCTGGACCGGACCGAAGTCTTCGTAACCAGCAAGCTCAACAATGGGTATCATCACCCCGATGACGCCCGGAAAGCCTTCGACGCGACGCTCGCCAGGCTTGGGTTCGACTATGTGGACCTGTTCCTGATCCATTGGCCGCTGCCTACGCTCTACGGTGGTGATTTCGTTTCGACATGGAAGACGCTTGAGGAGTTTAAGCGGGATGGCCGCGCTCGCTCCATTGGCGTGTCGAACTTCCAGATTGATCACTTGAAGCGGCTGCTGGATGAGACCGACATAGCGCCGGCAGTGAACCAGATCGAGGTGCATCCTTATTTCACTAACGATGCTGTGCGCGCCTTTGGGTACGAGCATCAGATCGTCACTGAGGGGTGGTCGCCGCTCAAGCAGGGCGAGGTGCTCGATGATATCATAATCGGCGAGATCGCCGCCAGGGAGGGCAAGACGCCGGCGCAAGTCGTGCTACGGTGGCACCTTCAGCGGGGGGATGTCATTTTCCCCAAGACGGGGAAGCGGACGCGGATGGAAGAAAACTTCGATCTGTTCGACTTTGAACTGGATCCTGTGGATATCGATCTGATCACGAGGCTTGACCGTGGGGAAGCCGGTCGCAATGGTCCAAACCCGGACACGTTCGACCTCATCCGAGACTGAGTACCCACACCGGCCCTCCCCCTGAACAGATTTTGGAGTAAAAGCCCATGTTCGCTTTGCATTTGAACCGAGAACTTCATAAGCCTCTCATCCTGTACGGAATGCGAGTTCGCGAGATGGAACTAAACAGGCGGCTTAGAATACCCAAATGCGGAAAACGGTAAAAGTGTACGACGTGTACCAACTGGCGACAAAATGACAGGAGATAATTCTACAGGGCATGCTTCGCTCGACGAACGTGCTTATCAGGAGATCCGGAATATGATCGTGCAGGGTGTCCTGAGGCCGGGGGAGCAAATCGTCCAGGAATCGCTCGCCGAACGGCTCGGGATTAGCCGTACACCTCTTCGCAGGGCGATTTCCACACTGGTCCAACAACAATTCTTAGAGATGGCGTCGCGCGGCGTCGCCTATGTGCGCTCGTTTACGCACGATGAATTGGCGAGCATATGGGAGATACGTGGCGTGTTGGAGGGGCTAGTCTGCAGATTGGCGGCCGAACGGGCCAAGCCGCAGCACATCGCCTATCTGCGCTCGCTCATCACCTCTGCCGTAGAGCAGACCACGCCTGATGACTGGGCAGTCTATCGAAAGGCGGATCAGGAATTCCACTATTATCTCTCCTCTATCGTTGAGGACCCAATGCTGACGAAGATTCTGGACTCGTTCCAGATTCTTAGCATCGCACTCGCGCAGGGTCTGCTGCGTCCGCCGGCAGAGACATTGCCCGAGCACCTCACGATCCTCGATGCACTGGAGGCGCATGACGCTGATCTCGCTGAACGGGCGATGGTCCAGCATATCCGCAGATCCGGTCGTTACCTGAAAATACGCTCCATTCAACTCGCTGCAGTCGAAGCGCTGCCAGATCATTTTATGGAGGTTCTTAGAAAGGGCGTCTCCGAGCTTGTCGAGGAGATCCAAGAGACGGTCATAGTGGTCTGTCATGACCAGCAGGAGGCGGTCGTGGTGCACCAGGCTGAGGGGTGCCTGCCGCTCCGTGTGGTGCTTCCCCACGACGCCCGTCTGCCGCTACATGCCACGGCGGCGGGAAAGGTACTCCTCATGGACAAGGACGAGGCGGGTATTCGGCAGCTACTGGGGGAGATCGACCTTGCAACGTTCACCCCGAAGACGATGACCAACATAGAAGCCCTGTTGCAATCGCTGCAGGTCATACGCGAGCAGCGCTTCGCTCGGGAGGATGGGGAGTATCAACAGGGCGTCCAGGCTATAGCTGTACCTATAATAATCAGCAACACCATCGTCGCAGCGATTTCCGTTCTCATCCCCACTGTGCATGTGCAGCCTGGTCCGATTGAGACCCTGGTAGAGCAAGTGCAGGGGTGTGCCCGTTTCATTGTCGAACATCTATGAGTGAACGGATGCCCTGCGCCCGTACGGGGTACGCCTTGGTTAGTCGCTGCACTCAATAGCTTTTGATCGTCTTGCTCTAACGGAGAGTTTGTACGGTATTGATTGCCGGACCTCAATAACCCCAAGACCTCGCGACGCTACCCCAAACTCATCACACCATAGATACTTATGCTGCGAGTATTCACCCCGCCTCCGAACCCTGTCATGATGACTACTCTCCTTTTCTTTGCCGTCATTACTTCACTCGGCGCCAGCAACCTCGCTGACGAGAAAATCAAGGTCATGCTAGTGACAGGCCAATCCAACAAATACCACAATTGGGAAGGCGCCAGCGCCGCTATTCGCCAACACTTAGACGCTGCCGGAATCTTCAGTGTCGATACGGTGGTCGCCCCTCCTCTCGGGGAAAACATGGAATCGTTTGCTCCGAAATGGAGCGACTATCAGGTAGTCGTCCTCGACTACGATGGCGCAGAATGGTCTCAATCAACCAAGGCGTCATTCGTTGATTACGTTAAGGGTGGCGGCGGACTGGTCACCGTTCACGCGGCGAATAATTCATTCGCCTACTGGCCTGAGTTTCTGGACATGACGGGAATTGGCGGATGGGGCGGCGCTGGACTCTACGACCCGATTCTCAATCCAGACGACCCCAGTCGCGAGCGTAGCCGTGACGAATCCTGGGGACCTCGCGTCTACTGGGAGGACGGCGGCATCGTTCACGATGATTCACCCGGAGGAGCCTACCACCCTCCTCGTCACGACTTTTTGGTTACGATTCGAGATCACAATCATCCCATCACCCGCGGCCTTCCCGAAACGTGGCTGCAGGCAAATGATGAGGTTTACTCGGGCCTACGTGGCCCGGCCAAAGGCATCAACATTCTCGCCACTGGCTTTGCCGATCCTACCTTACGTAATGCTTCGCCCCACCACGAGCCGCTCCTTTTCACCATCGACTACGGCCAGGGGCGCGTCCTGCAAAACACTTTGGGGCACGTCGGGGCCGATCAAGACGCCAACGCCCCTGCTGTCCAGAACGTGGGCTTCATCGTCATACTGCAAAGAGGCGTCGAATGGGCCGCAACCGGAAAAGTGACGCAGTCCCTCCCCGACGATTTCCCTACCGCTTATCACACCAGCGTTCGTTGAGGGCCAACCGCAGGATGGACTCGCCTCCAGGTCCCCTAATTCGCAAGCGCGTACACTTCCTGGGAGTTGATTTCCGTTCCGCCCATGGTTCTTGAACCGGCGACAAGGTAGATATTGTCGTCGAACACGATGGCCTGGGTGGCATGCCGTCCTTGATTCAGCGGCGGCAAGGAAACCCACGCTTCGGATTCGGGATCGTAGGCCTCCACCTCGTCGTGCGCCGGGGGGCGCGCGCCCTCCGCTGGCGGAGGCTGGTCACTTTCTCCACCGATGACAACGAGCTTGCCGTGGTATACAACGGTCGTTGTGCCCGCTCGTTCGGTGGGGAGGTTCTCAGCGGGGGGCAGCGTCGACCACGCACCCGTCGCAAAATCGTAGACATCCACCGCCGGTTCGGTGAGTTGAAAGACTTGGCCCGTCGCATGCGAACTCCGGCGGCCCCCGGCTGCATACAACTTTCCGTCGATCACGGCCACCTGAAAATGATCGCGCGCGCGTGGTGCATCCGGAAGCGCTGTCCAGGCGCCCGTGGTCGGATCGAAGGCGTCGAACCAAGTGACGTGGCCGTCGGAGTGTCCATTCTGAATACCGGAGACGAGGTAGAACGTGTTATGGTGTACGACCACGCCTGCTGAGCCCCGTTGGCGATGGGCGGGTATCTCCGGGCCTTGCTTCCACTGGTCGGTGGCAGGATCGTAGATATAGATATGCGGGATGGGGGTCTCGGTGGGAAAGCCGCCGGTAAAGGCCCCGATGATGTAGATCAGCCCGTTGTAAGAGACGGCCTGGAAATGATGCATTTCCAGCGGGGGCAGTCCCCGTGTGGTCCATGTTTGCGCCACGGGGTCGAAAACCTGTACCGGGCGATCGCCACGGCCTCCGATCAGGTAGAATAAGCCGTCGACTTCGACGTACGCATGTTCGTGGCGCGGCATGGGAGTGTCTGCGGTTTGAAGGGTGTGCCAGCTACCGGTCATCCAGGGGGATGTTTGTTCGGTTTCCTGGGCGGGCGCACAACCCGGCACTACCGCCAGGAGCAGGACGATCAGGACCCGCAGGGTACGGGCAGAGATAAGACCAGAGGTGAGGATAAAGGGGACCATAGGCTTCATGGGATGTCTATCGAGAAGCTGTTTATTTTCTTCGAGTAGCCCGAATGCAGGGTGTGATTAAGGCGTTGGCGACCAAGGCAGGTGCGACTCCTGTCCCACTACCGCTGTTCCAGCTTTTTCTCCGGCTGCATCATCATCCAGAGGAAGATTGCGACCAGGTTGAGGGCGGCGCCGATAAAGAAGAACGGCGTCGTCGATGCAGTCCATGCAAAGAGGTAGGGGAAGGCCAGTGCCGTGATGAATGAACCGATGTTGCCGGCCATGTTCATCGTTCCGGAGACGGCGCCAGAATTCTTGCGACCTATGTCGACGCAGAACGACCAGGATGGGCTCAGCGTCATGTCCGCGCCGAAGATGGCGATCGACAGGAAGAAGATGGCGCTGCCGACCGTATCCATGTAAATGCTGCCCACGAGTCCGATCGCAGCCAGCGCAAAGCCGAGGGCGGCGGGGAGCCTGCGGGACAGCCTCCAGTGGCCGCTCGCATAGATGCGGTCGACCAGCCACCCCGAGAACCAGTTGCCCACCGCACCGGCGACCAGGGGCGCCGAAGAGTAAAACGCCGCCTCGACAATGTCGAGGCCGTAGGTGGCCTTGACGTGGGGAAAGAGCCAGGTCAGGGCGAAGAAAAAGGTGAAGTTGGAGCAGAAATACTGCCCCATCGCCAGCCACATGTTCTTCGACGACAGCAGTGCGCCGATCGAGATGCCGGCCTTGTCCGCCGCGTCCGCCTGCTGGCGGTTTGCCAGGATGTAATCCAGTTCCGCTTTGGCGATGCGCTTGTGGTGCGTGGGATCGTCGCTGAACCAGAAGAACCAAAACACCGCCCAGCCGATGCCGACGACGCCGAAGATGACAAAGGTCATTCGCCATCCCACGGTGGCGATGAGCGAGGCCACCACCGGCAGGGCGAAGGCGGCTCCGAGGCGCGAGCCGGAAAAGTTGATGCCGTGGATGAGGCCGCGCTCTTTCATGGGGATCCACGAAAAGACCGCCCGTGCTATCCCCGGGAAGGCGCCTGCCTCGCCGACGCCGAAAACGAACCGGTAGATGAGCAGCGAAATGAAGCTGAAGGCAGCACCCGTGAGGGCCGTAAAGATCGACCAGAACGTTACGACTGCTGACAAAATGCGACGCGGTCCGAAACGATCGGCCAGGATGCCGGCCGGAGTCTGGAAGAGGGCGTAGCCGAGCGCAAAGACGGAAAGGACCCACCCCATCTGTGTTTCGGTCAAACCGAGATCCCCCCGGATATTCGACTCGGCTACAGAAATGGCGACCCGATCGATGTACAGCAGCACCGACAGCAAGAAGGTGCCGAAGACGAGCAGGTAGCGTGTTGGTATAAGCGTCGTCCTGGGCTCATCCGCTTTCATATGCTGTCTCCATTAATTGGCTGAGTGCACGGCGCCGAGCTTGCTTCTTGTTGTCTTGTACTCGCTTTCGCATCAGGCACGCACCGTTCTGGAATCAGGCCCCCGGTTGCGGAAGGCTGAGCCGTCAGTTGAGATTGAAGTTGTGAATGTATACATTGTACACTAACAATTCAACAAGACCTGCGTTCCAGCCGGAAAAAGGCATTAAGCGAAGTTCTGCCGAAAATGAGGGCAGGCCAATGGTATTTAATCAGACGACCGCATATTCTGTGTGTACACTGGATACGACTCTGTTCAAGGTGTCCTCATACTACGAAGGTTGCTGCCGTCTCTCGCCCTGGACCCACAACAAGTCTATCCTCTATCGTCACTTCCACGTCATCTGAACAAAGACCTGCCATGAACGACTATACTGAGCCGGTTGCGGTATGTGCCGGCGTCGTCCGTGCCGAAGCGGCCGAGACGAGCGAGCACGAATGGGGGCGTATTATTTTCTTTGCAAGCGATGCGGTCGGTTCGGCGACTGAGCAGTCGGTTGGCCGCTGTGAGATTAATCCCGGAGCGGCGCTTCCGAGACACTATCATACCAAATGCTCAGAAGTTGTACACGTCTTGCAAGGCACGATCAAGCATACTGTCGAGGGCAGCCGTATGGAGACTTTGAGGGCAGGCGACACCGTGATTATTCCGCGAAACTTCGTGCATCAGGCGATCAACGTCGGGGAGGAACAGGCCGTACTGCTCATTAGTTTCTCAGCTCCCAAGCGCGATTTTATTACGATCTAGGCGAGGGAAAGTCATGCCGTTGCTTCTGGGCTGCATCGCGGACGACTTCACTGGAGCGACAGATCTGGCAAACGTACTCGTCCGGCATGGCATGCGCACGGTGCAGTATATTGGCGTGCCCGAGATGCCCACGGATCTGCCCGAGGCGGATGCGATCGTAGTGGCGCTCAAGAGTCGCACGATCCCGGCTGAAGAGGCCGTTCTGCTGGCGCAGGCTGCTCTCAACCAGTTGCAGGCGGCGGGCGCCAGACAGTTCTTCTTCAAGTACGGCTCGACCTTTGATTCTACCGACGAGGGCAACATCGGTCCAGTCCTTGAGGCGCTACTCGATGCGCTCGGCAGCGACTTTACGGTGGCATGCCCTGCGGCTCCCGAAAATGCCCGCACGGTGTATCGAGGCCATCTGTTCGTGGGCCGTGAACTACTCTCCGACAGCGGCATGCGCGACCACCCGCTTACCCCCATGCGGGATGCAAACCTGGTACGGGTGCTTGCGCGTCAAATGAGGGGTTCTGTCGGGCTAGTTGCCTATGACGTGGTGCGACGTGGAGCCGAGGCGGTACGGCGACGCCTGGATGCGCTGCGCGCTGAAGGACACTGTTGCGCCCTGCTCGACGCCCTGCGAGACGAGCACCTGATGACGCTCGGAGCGGCTTGCTCCGATCTGCCGCTCGTGACCGGAGGTTCCGGGATGGCCTTGGGGCTGCCGGAGAACTTCAGGCGGCGCGGCCTCCTGTCGGACTCCATAGATGCCGTTGCATCCCTACCGCATACGGACGGACAGGCGGCCGTATTAGCCGGCAGTTGTTCCAAAGCTACACGGATACAGGTTGCGTCTATGCGACGGACGCGTCCAGCCTATCGGGTCGACCCAATCCGCCTGGGAGGGGACGACGTTGCTTCTGAGGCGTTATCCTGGGCGCGCGAACGTCTCGAAGAGGGTCCTGTGCTTATTTACTCCAGCGCATCGCCCGAAGAGGTTGCGGCCGTGCAAGCACGGCTCGGACGGGAACAGGCGGGTGCGCTCACCGAGCAGGTCCTCGCCCGGATCGCCCAAGGGCTCGTCGACGCAGGCGTACGTCGGCTCGTGGTAGCCGGGGGCGAAACCTCCGGCGCCGTCGTTTCAGCCCTCGGCGTACGTACGCTGCGTATCGGTCCGGAGATCGCGCCCGGGGTACCGTGGATCATCACGGCTTCCTCCTCGGTCGCCCACGCCTCCTCGCCCTTGTGCCTCGCCCTCAAGTCGGGCAACTTCGGCGCAGAGGATTTCTTCACCCATGCCTTTGACCTTTTCGATGAACGAGAATAAGCTGCGCGATCAGATCGCCGACATCGGCCGAACGCTCTACACACGGGGCCTCGCGCACGGCAGTGCGGGCAACATCAGCGTGCGGCTCGACGACGGTTTTCTCATTACCCCGACGAACACCTGTATGGGACGGCTCGCCCCTGAGCGGATCTCAAAAGTGTCGTTCGACGGCGAACTGCTTTCAGGGGATCGTCCCTCGAAGGAGGCATTTTTTCACCTGGCCCTGTACGAAGAGCGTCCGCAGGATCGCGCGATCGTGCATCTGCACTCGACCCACTCTGTGGCTGTCGGGTGCCTGGCCGACGCTGATCCCCACAACGTGCTGCCCCCCCTCACGGCGTACTACGTCATGAAGGTTGGCAAACTGCCGCTCGTGCCCTACTACCGACCAGGCGACCGGACCCTCGCTGCGGCCGTACGCGCGCAGGCGAAAGAGCACCACGCTATGCTGCTGGCCAACCACGGCCCCGTTGTGTCTGGTACGTCTCTGGACGGAGCCACGTACGCCATGGAAGAACTGGAGCAGACAGCCCGCCTCTATCTGCTGCTTCACGATCATAACGTGCGTCTGCTGACCCACGACCAGATCGCCGAGCTGCACAGCGCCTTCCCTTCCTGAGAGTTCGTTGTCCCGGCACTGCATACGGAGACCGGACGCCGCCATTCCTCGCAGGCGCCTCGGCTTTGATGAGCTTTCTGGAATGAACCCTCCTTACGTCGCCAGGGCGTCCAGAACGGCCCGAGTGACGACTTCCGTGCCGTCCGGGCCGCCGTATTCGCAGGTACGGAGACCTCGCTCAGCGAAGGCGCGTTCGACGGCCTCTTCGAGACGAATGGCGGCGCGCGTACAGGCCTCGGCGCCGTGCTGCCGGCCGAGCCAGTCCAGCATCATCGCGACCGAAAGGATCATGGCGGTCGGGTTGGCTTTACCCTGTCCGGTGATGTCTGGAGCGGTGCCGTGGGCAGGTTGAAAGAGCGCGTGGTCGTCGCCGATGTCGCCCGAGGGGGCGTAGCCCATCCCCCCGATGAGGGCGGCCGCCTGGTCCGAGAGAATGTCGCCGAACATATTTTCGGTGACGAGTACATCGAAGTCCCAGGGGCGCCGCACCAGTTCGAGGGCCATGGCGTCGACGTACCAGTGGTCGGCTTCGAGGTCGGGAAAGCGGCCTGCCCGCTCATCGAAGATCTTGCGGAAGAAGGCCATGGAGGCGAACACATTCGCCTTGTCCACGCACGTGACCCGGCCGGGGCGCCCCCGCTCCTTGCGCCGGGCCGCGAGCTGGAAGGCGAAGTCGAAGAGCCGCTCCGAGGTCGCGCGCGTGATGACCAGCATATCGCGCGCGACGGCATCGTCCTCGACCACCCCTTTGCCGCGGCTCGCGAAGAGGCCCTCGGTAGACTCGCGGACGAGCACGAAGTCAATCGTCTCGGCGCGGGGGTCGGCCAGCGGGCTGGGCGTGCCTCGCAGGTAGCGGTATGGGCGTACACCGGCGTACAGGTTGAAGTGGAACCGGAGGTCAAGCTGCGGCACGATCTCGGTGCCGTCGGCGCCGCGTACGTCAGGCAGGCCCATCGCACCGAAGAGGATCGCGTCGGCCTCGTCGGCCCCGCGAAGGGTCTCGTCGGGCAGGGCAACCCCGCTGTCGCGGTAGTAGGCCGCCCCTCCAGGAAGCACGTCGTACTTGAGGTGTAGTCCGGCGATTTTCTGCTGCAGTGCATCCAGTACCGTCAACGCTGCATCCATCACCTCACGCCCGATCCCGTCTCCGGGCAGCACGGCAATACGCAGCTCGTTGTCTATGGTCATGGTCTGTTATACCTCTATATCATAGTTCCAATGGACCGGCGGCACGCCCGCCACGGGAGAGCGGAAGGTGGCGAGACGGTCGCCGAGAAGACACCCGAGATAGACGGTTCTCAGGTCAGGTCCCCCGAAGGCCAGCGAGGAGATGCTCCGCAGGCGCCGGCTCCGGATACGGTCGAGGTGAGGGCGGTCCATCACGCCCGCCTGGAAGGCCTCCTCAACCTCGGCGAGGTCATCACGGTCGCTGTCCTCGAGGACGATCGTCTGCTCGCCGTCAGGGGCGATTCGAATCATGCGGTTAGAGACGATGCTGGTAATCCAGATGCCGCCCTCGACGTCGAAGTCGAGGCCATCCGGGAAGGTGCCGGCCCCGAACGTGGTCACCGTTTCGGCCCCTCCGAGCGATCCGTCATCCCCAACGCGAAAACGCGTGAGGCGGCGGGCAAAGGTTTCGTTGACGTATAGCCAGGATCCGCTGGGGTCGAGCCGGCACTCGTTCGTGTAGCCAAGCTCGTCGGCCACGATGCGCGCCTGCCCTCCGGCTACGAGCACGATAAAACCGGTGGAGGCCGTCGGTCGGTAGTCGCGCGCCCGCGGCTGCACCCGCGTGCTGATCGTGATCCACACGCGCCCCACTACGTCCCGGTACACGAAGTTGACGGGAGGGAGCGGCTGACCATCGAGTTCTAGAAGGAAGGGGTCTACGAGGCCGGAGGAGGGATGCAGCCGCCATACGCCGGCCCGCGCCTCGCTCAGGTCGGCCAGGAGAAATGAGCCGTCCGGTTCGAGGGCGATGCCGTTGGGTTGGAGGGGCGGCTGGCCGGGCTCTGTAATCCCCTCAAATAGTGTTTGCGAGCCGTCGGGACGGAGGCAAGCCACCCCGCCTCGCCAGTCGGCGGTAAAGACCAGACCTGTGCCTGTGCAGAGCACGCATTCAGGCCGGTGCAACCCCTCGCCGACGAAGGAAATGCCATCGAGTTTCAGAGACGAAGAGGCCATATGGGAAGAAGGAGCCCGTGCTGGGGAGGAAAGAAAATAACGATTTCGGAATTAAGCCTTTACATTTCAGACTCTATTGTATACAATGTATCCAAAACCAACACTGTATACAATGTGCCCAAAATCAACACTATATAGTATATTATGTACTCAAAACCAACACTGTATACAACAGCAGTTCGCGGTATTGTCAGCAAAACTGGAGCGCTGCAGGACCGGTGGGCCGGCAGGCCGAGGCGAGCGGCCCGGCGCGGCGTCCAAACGCTGTTCATCCCTGTGGATTGACGAGCCGTCCGGTCGGGACATGTGGAAAAGCGGTGAAAAAAATTTTCTCTTCTTGCTTTATTTTATACGATGTCGTAACCTATGCCGCTGATCGTGCGTTCCCCCGCAATATGCCGGGTGTGTACCTGACGCGCAGGAAATATGCGGTGCATGATCTGCTCTGTATCGCCATTACTATATAAACGGACGCGAAAACGCTTTTTACATACGGTCAACACGATAAACGGCGAATTTCGTATTCCTTCAATTTCAAGCGCTAACGCGAATGCACGAGCGTACTATCGCAGTGCTCTTTTGAAACGTTACAGCCACCACACCAATTCAGAGGGTCATGAAAATGAGACTGGCAAAGCTACTGTTTACGTTTGCTCTGCTTATTCCGGCTACCGCCTGGGCGCAGCAAGGCAAGATCGCTGGTCAGGTAACCGATGCGGGCACCGGGGAATCACTTCCCGGCGTGAATGTCGCGATCGAGGGAACGACGCAAGGCGCCGTTACCGACGCCGAAGGGTTCTACCACATTCTGAATGTGCGCCCCGGTACGTACAACATACGCGCATCGTTCATCGGGTACACGGCAGCCGTACAGGAAGGGATCCACGTAAGTACGGACCTCACCTCCACGGTCAATTTCCAGATTCAGGAAGAAACGGTAGGCCTTGACGAAGTGGTCGTCGTGGCCGAACAGCCTATTGTGCAGGCGGACGTTTCGGCGAACGTGGCGAACCTGAGCGCCCAGGATTTTCAGGATCTGCCCGTAGCAGGCGTCTCGGAAGTGCTGGACCTGCAGGCGGGCATCGAGCCGGGCATGCGCGTGCGCGGCGGCGGACTCAACGAGGTTGCCTTTATTGTAGACGGTTTGCAGATGCGCACGGGTCGCCATAACGATCCCATGACCAGCATCAGTTATACGTCGCTTGAAGAAGTGCAGGTGCAGACAGGCGGGTTCAGTGCGGAGTACGGAAACGTGCGCTCCGGTATCGTGAACGTCGCTACGAAGGAGCCTTCCCGCACGGAATACACGGTGGATGCGCTTATTCGTTTTGCGCCGGCCCAGGACAAGACGTTCGATCCCTATCACCAGTTGCCGTCGAGTTGTTCCTATCCCTCTTCCGATGTCGAGTGCAACACATGGTTTGCGCGCCCGGTGCTGGATCCAGCGGTTCGGTTGAACGGTTCGGGAGGCGTCTGGGATGCGTACGAAGCACGGCAGTACAAGCCGTTCCCGGGTTGGGCAGGCATTATCAGCCGTTTGCATGACGAAGGATTCGACGTGACCGAAGCGGACATGATCGAGTACTGGCACTACATGTGGCGCAAGAGCAACGAGATTACGATGCCGGATTACGACGCCGACATCACGATCGGCGGCCCGATTCCGGGCATCAGCCAGCATCTCGGCGGCCTGCGCTTCCTTGCTTCCTATCGCGGATCTCAAACAGCGTATCTGTATCCGCAGGACCGTCAGGCGTACACGGACAATACCTATCAGGTGAAGTTGATCTCCAACGTGGGCCCCGGCATGAAACTGACGGCGCATGCGCTTGGCACCCGGCAGCGCGGGCAGCTTTGGCAGGAAAATTCGAGAGGAACGGAGTTGTGGACGGGTCAGATCCCGGCCTATCCGTGGTGGCAGAGCGAAGGCCGCGACGTAGGCAAGCAGATCTGGGAGATCGACATTCGCGGGGACGAGTTGTTCACGGACGGACAATGGCCCATTGGCGACATCGATCATGACATGCTGGGCTTGCAGTTCACGCATACGCTGAACCAGAACACCTTCTACGAGGTGGGCTTGCAGCGCATGGAGTCGAATTACCACACGAAGCTTCCGACGCTGCGGGACGGATCGTATGTGTGTTCGGCGGACGGCACGGGCCCCAATGGCGAATCCTGCCAGCCGTATGAACTCGTTCGTATTCCCTGGACGGATAACTTCGGTCGTCCCAATCCGGGCTTCGAAGGGCACGCAGGTCTGGTGTGCTTCGGCGGTGGATCCGATGTCACGGGCGACGGCCAGAATACGCCGTATTGCTCGGGCGAGGAGCCTTTCGGTTTCGCCGGGATCGGCGGCAATATCCTGACGGACGAATCGACGGGCGGCCACTGGGTCAAGACCCGCGATACCTCGACCGTGACGGTATACACCGGTCGCTTCGATCTGACGAGCCAGATCAACCGTTTCCTGCTTTTCCAGACGGGCGCCGAGTTGATCTACAGCGACTACGACATGAATTATGCGAGCATCAACATTGCGCTGGCAGGCCCGCAGTCGGGCGCTCGCTGGCCATGGGACGGCTCGCCGGTGCAGGGAGCTGCCTATGTGCAGAGCAAACTCGAATTCCAGGGCATGATCGCGAATGTCGGCGTGCGCCTCGATTATTTCGACCCGAACACGGAATGGTGGCAGTACGGATTCTACGATGGCATCCTGCGCTTCGACAGGGACAAACTGGATGAGGATCTCGAAAGAGAATCCGTGGGTTCCCAGGTTGGCGTCAGCCCCCGCGTAGGGATTTCCTTCCCGATCACGACCAACAGCAAGTTGTACTTCAACTACGGTCACTTCCGCCAGATGATGAACGCCTACGACGTACTGGGCATTCAGCAGTCCAAGGCGGGCGGCATCGATCAGATTGCGAATCCGAATCATCCGCTGCCCAAGACGGTGGCGTACGAATTGGGCTTCGATCAGAACGTGCTGGATCTGTTTCTGCTGCGTATTTCCGGGTACTACCGGGATAACAAGGAAGAAACGCGGAACGTCAATTTCCAGAGCCTTGGCAATGTCGTGAATTACAGCACGAAGATGCCGTGGCATTACTCGGATACGCGGGGGGCGGAGTTCAGCATTTCCAAGAACCGCGGCCAGTGGGTCCAGGGCTTTGCGAACTTTACCTATCAGCAGCGCAAGTCGGGTAACTTCGGGTACTCGAACTTCTTCGAGAACTCGTTCCAGATGGTGAACTGGCTGCGTACCGCTACGGACTACAGGCAATCTGCGCCGGTGGCCGAGCCGTTCGCCCGCGCGAACCTGCTGGTGCTTACGCCGCAGGGCTTCGGCCCCGAGATCGGAGGGAAGACTCCCCTGGGGAATTTCCGGATCAGCCTCCTCGGCGAATGGCGCAAGGGCGTTGCCTTGACCTGGGCGGGCGATTTTGCCGCAAGCATTCCGGAAGTGCGTAATAATCTGCGGTACCGGGATTACTGGAATTTCGACCTGCGGTTCACGAAGCATTTCGCAGCCGGGCCCACGCAGTTGCAACTGTTTGCGGACATCGACAATGTCTTCAACCTGCGGCACCTGAACTGGGGCGGCGCGTTCCTCGAACGTCAGGGAGACGACGCCGGGGACTACATGCGGTCGCTGCATTTGCCGGAAGATATGTTCCATCAGTTGCCTGAAGGCAGTTCCAAGCCGTACGAGTGGGTTCCGGGCGACGACCGGCCGGGCGTGTTCCGCGACTGGGACGTCGAGTGGCAGCCGATCGAGGCCAAGGCCACGCTGCCGGAGGCGCCCGATGCAGGATTCGAGCGGGGCTGGGTGTATGCAGCCGATTCGGGTACGTACCATAAGTGGGAAGGTGGCGCCTGGCAACAGGTTTCCGGCAGCGAGCTGGATCAGGTGCTGGAAGACAAGGCATACATCGACATGCCGAACCACCGGTTCAATACCTTCCTGAACCCGCGTAGAGTCACGCTCGGCCTGCGAGTAAGCTTCTAAGGGAAAATTGATGCGTTCGGGGGTCGGCGGCATTGCGTCCGCCGACCTCTGGCGCGTTCATCCGGAGATGAAAATCGACGGCAGTTATTCTGCACATTCGAACAAGATCATGATGAAAGCCAGTTACAAACTTTTCACGGGCGCCGTTCTTGCGCTCACGTTGGGGGTACTGGGCGTCGGCGACGCCGTTGCGCAGTTCACCGTTACGTGGATCGACATTGGAGATTACCAGGACGGGTATCCCCAGGTTGGCGTCAAGAACGAAACGTCGAACCTGATGGCCTATCCGGCCATTCACCGGAATGCGACGCACGAGCGCTCCGGCGCCTTCTGGATCGGCGCCAAGAACTGGACGGATCCCAACGGACAGGCGTATCCGTACTACACGTCGCGCATCGGTCCCCGGGACCCCGGCGTGGATTTCGCCTTTCCGGTGGAAGACAAGTTGATCGCCAAATGGGAGGACACGGAGGTCACGGTAGACGGCGTGGCTTCGTTCGACCGGGTGGCTGTCGTGACCGAGGTTGATCCGGGTTTGCCGGCCGACCGGGTTCAGGAATCCATCTGGAATATGAACATTGGCGTCACCGTCCGCAAGCGCGCCTATGCCTGGAGCAATGCGTTTCACGACGAATATCATATTGTCGAATATCTCTTTACGAATACGGGCAATACGGACGACGATCCCGATATCGAACTGGATGGCCAGAGCCTTGAGGAGACCTATTTCTACTGGATCCACCGCTGGCGCGGTACGGATACCGCCGCATGGATCGGCGACGGTGGTCAGGTGTGGGGCAAGTACAGCATGGTGGACGCCGTAGGCGATGGCCATGCCGATTATCCCCTCGACATCACGGCGTATTACCTGTGGAAGGGCTACGAGCCGGATTATTCCGCAGGCAACTGGGACAACCTTGGGGCGCCGATTCTCGAAGCGCACTGGTCCCAGGCCGCGGGAGACACGGTGGGACGTCTTGCAGGGGCCTACTTCGATGGAGAGATGCCGCTGTACGCTCCGAATTCCATGAGCGACGCCTCCTTCGACCGCAATGTGCAGCCGCATACGATCGGCTTCATGGATCAGGACGAGAAACTGACGGCCGCGGGGGCTCCGCACCTCGAGTATTACGAAGACGGTATTCTGACGCGCGAGGATCATACGCCGGCGCCGCCGGGATGCTCTTCGGATGTGTCCCGCACACGCATGTGCCCGATGTGGGCGGATCGTATCGAGCCCGAGGGCAACTTCTGGTCTCCGTCGAACAATCCGAGCCAGGGCCGTCAGGGCGGTCACGCCGCAACGGTGGCGTATGGCCCCTACGACATGGAATTTGGCGATGAAGTACGCATCGTGTTCGCTCGCTCGGTGGGCGGTCTTGATTTCGATGCGGCGCTGACCATCGGCAGGGAGTTTAAGCTCACTGGTCGGGACAGGGACGCCATCATTCGCTACGACGCCAACGGCGACGGGGTGATCAAGGACGATGTGGAATACAGTTTCCATGACGTGTACGATCTGGGTCTCGAAGCCATGACGAAGAACCAGTGGGTGCTGACGGCGCGGGACTCGCTGTTCAAAAACTTCGTGAATGCCAGGGCGGTCTACGAAGCGTCGAACGACTTGACGACCTATCCGATCGCGCAACCACCGCTTCCGCCAAGCAGTTTTTCGGTAGCCGGCAAGCCCGGTCAGATCGAACTTGCCTGGGAGCCGCTCTCCGGCGGTCCGTCACGGGTCGGTTGGGAAGTGTATCGTACCGAGCGGAATGTCTGGTGGAGCCCGGCCTACGACTATGTGCGCGAGGCGGACGATCTACTGGGCGCGCTGAGCAGCATGGACCAGAATGTGATGAACGAGCGGCTTCGCCGCAGGGAAGACGAAATGCCGTATACCTGTTTGCGCGGCGCTCGTCCGGATTGCGAAGGCCCCATGCTGGACGCCAGTGCGAGCGCGTTTAACGACGAGAGCGCCGTTCGCGGTACGGATTACTACTACTATCTCGTTGCGGTAGGCGAAGATCTTCCGAACGATCCGAGTGGGCTCACGGGGGTTCCCGGTGGAGGCGTGGCGTTGCGCAGCAGCCGGTACCTGACGCAGACGTACCAGCCGGCCAACCTGAAGCGCCCGCCGTTCGGGGCGACCGGAACGATCAACGATGTGCGCGTCGTGCCGAATCCGGTGAACCTCGGTTCCGATCAGTCCATTCGCTTTACCAAGGAAGACGAGGTCGCTTTCTTCAATATTCCGGGGGATTGTACGATCAAGATTTACTCGGAGATCGGCGAGCTCATCCAGACCCTCGAGCACACCGACGGCAGTGGAGACGAGAAGTGGAATCTCACCACGAGTGCGCGGCAGTTGCTTGTGAGCGGTATTTACATTGCCGTGATCACCGACAACGAAACGAACGATCAGGTATTCCGGAAATTCACGGTCATTCGGTAACCCGGGCAAGGGGGCGGATCGCTTGCCGGTTCGCCCCCGAGGCCCCGATCATACACGAGACCCTTTATCGACATTCAATCAGGCTTGATTATGAAAAGGAGTATTGCTACTACGTGCCTCCTCGTAGCCATTGGGTTACTAACGGCCCCGTCGGTGCTTGCGCAGACGTTTATCCCGAGCCCGGACGAAGAAGTGGAAACGGTGAAGCGCGGTCAGACCGGCTTCAAGTTTCTCTCGGCGTCCGTTGATGCGAGGGCGACCGCCATGGGCGGCGCCGTAACCTCGTCCAGCACAGGTTCCTCGTCGGCGATGTTCTACAATCCCGCCTCCATGGCTCGCATGAACGGCGATTTCAGCGCGGGATTCGGCATCATGAATTACCTTGTGGACATCCAGTATAATGCCGCAAGCGTGGCGTACCGCCCGGGCGGCGGAAACTACGGGGTGATTGGTTTCTCCCTCGTCAACGTGGATTACGGAGATTTTCTGGGAACGGTTCGCGCGGAAAACGAGCAGGGCTATGTCGATACGGGCGTCTATAACCCGACAGCGCTTGCAGTAGGCCTGGGATACGCCCGTTCGTTCACGGATCGCTTTTCCATCGGCGCCCATGTCAAGTACGCCAAGCAGGACCTGGGTGACCACTTCAAGGCTCGCTCGGACGATGCTACTTCGACGCTTGACGATGGCACCACCGCCACCCTCGAGGATTATGGCTTGAATACCATCGCATTCGATTTTGGCGTGCTGTACGACACGGGCTTCGAGAGCCTTACGATCGCCATGAGCACCCGGAATTTCTCGCGGGAGCTGGTGTACGAGCGGGAGCGTTTCGAACTCCCCCTGACTTTCCAGATCGGCGTTTCGATGGACGTGATGGATCTCACCAGCATGGATCCGAACATGCATTCCTTCATGGTTTCCGTGGACGCCCAGCGTCCGCGTGACTTTGCGGAGCATGTCAAGATCGGCGGCGAGTATACGCTCATGAACATACTGTCCCTGCGGGGCGGTTTGGGACGCGCCTTTGTGGGCGAAGACTCGGAAGAAGGAGTCAGCTTCGGAGCGGGTCTGAAATACAGCGCCGGGAATATTGGATTCGGTGTGGATTATGCCTACACGGACTTTGGCGTTTTCGACGCAATCCAGCGCTTCGCCGTCAATATCTCCTTCTGATCCTGTTCCCCGTTTTTGGTTGACAGGCCGGCTGGGCATTGTCCTTGTTTGTTTTGCTGCGGGTTGGTTGAGCGCTTGTTCGCTCTCTACGACGCGGTCGACGGACGAGGAGGATGTCCGGCTTCCTGTTTTTACGAATGTCGCTGCGGAAGCCGGGCTTGGCGCCTTCAGGCATGTCAATGGCGCCGCCGGAGACAAGTGGTACCCCGAGCAAATGGGGTCCGGGGGAGGGTTCTTCGATTACGACGGCGACGGCTGGAGCGATATTCTGCTTCTTGGCGGAGGGAATTGGGATCCCGAAACGCCGGTCCAGGCAATCTTTCTGTACCGGAACAATGGCGACGGCTCTTTCACCGAGGTAACGGAAGCGGCGGGTCTTGCCGGTGTGGATGGGTATACGATCGGGATGGCAGCTGCCGACTACGACAACGACGGGGATGCGGACCTCTATATCACCTGTCTCGAGGACAATTTTTTCTTTCGAAACGAAGGGGGACGATTCGTAGAGGCCACGTACGAGGCGGGTCTGGAAGGGAACGACATCTGGAGCAGTTCCGCGATCTTCTTCGATGCGGACCTGGATGGGGATACCGACCTGTATGTGGCGAATTATGTGGCATGGACGCCTGAGACGGACATTTTCTGCCCGCTTCGGGGAACGGTCAAGTTGTATTGCCATCCTGCCGTGTATACCGGGGTGCAGAGCAGGTATTATGTGAACGAAGGGAACGGCGCGTTTGCGGATCGCACCGAAGCGGCCGGCTTTATGCCGACGCTCGGCAAATCGCTGGGCGTTGCCGAACTGGACTTTAATTTCGACGGTTGGCCCGACCTTGCCGTGGCGAACGACGGAGAGGGCGATTTGCTGTTTCGGAACAATGCGGACGGCACATTCACCGATATTGGCGTGCCGAGCGGGTTTGCGTTCAGCGAGCACGGGGAAGCCCGCGCCGGCATGGGGATCGACGCGGGGATCATGGACAGCACGGGGCGTTATTCCCTGTTCGTCGGTAATTTCGCAGGCGAGATGATCGGGGTGTACCGTCACGAAGAGGGTGAATCGTTCATCGGCCGGGCAGGGCTCTCACGCGTCGGCTTTCCGAGCCTGCTGTCCCTTACGTTCGGGCTGTTTCTCATGGATGTGGACATGGATACGGACCTGGACCTGTTTGTGGCCAATGGGCATGTACACCCGGACAGGACCGGGGAGAACGACCGCATTCGCTACCGGCAGCCTGCGCAGCTTTTTCTGAATCGGGGGGACGGCGTGTTTGACGAGTTCACTCCGGAAGAGGGGGTATGGACCGACCTCCTCGTCGGTCGCGGAGCCGCCTATGCGGATTACGACCAGGACGGAGATCAGGATATTCTTGTGACCGAAAATGGAGGCCCG
This sequence comes from Rhodothermales bacterium, assembly GCA_951812345.1. Classification (GTDB taxonomy): domain Bacteria; phylum Bacteroidota; class Rhodothermia; order Rhodothermales; family VXPQ01; genus VXPQ01. Next base: position 2,074,081 of record OX638295.1, on the reverse strand, counting down.
GCGCACCTTTGGCGTAATGACACGGCTCCGGGGCGCTATCTGCGCGTGCATGTCGAGGGGCGCGCGAGCAATCGCGACGGCCTCGGAACCCGCATTACGGCCGGACTGGGCGAATTGACCATGGAACGGCGTATTCGGACGGGGTCCAGTTATCTTTCGCAATCGGAGCCGGTGGCTGCGTTCGGTCTCGGCAGCCGGGAGGAGGTCGATTCGTTAACCGTGTACTGGCCAAGCGGCCTTGTGGAGCGGTTTACCGGGGTGGCGGGCGGCCAGGATGTGCTTCTTGTCGAAGGGACGGGCGATCTGACACCTATCCGGCTGTATCCATGACGAGGAGGATATCCGGGCGCCCGGTTTACAGGATGGGTCGGGGAGCGCATTGGGTCATGCGCTGCGCCGGCGTCGCCATAGTTGCGTGCTGCACGGGACTTGTTGCCGGGTGTGCGGGAGGAGAGGACGCCTCGTCTGTTGCGCTTGCTTTTACGGAGGTTACCGAAGAGGCGGGTCTTGGTGCGTATCGGCACGAAAACGGGGGCTTTGGCCAGAAATGGATGCCCGAAGTGGTGGGTCCCGGCGGGGCCTTCCTCGATTACGACGGCGACGGCTGGCAGGATATTCTGCTGGTGGGCGGCGGGCGTTGGGCCCGCGTTTCCGACGAGCCGGTCGAAGCGCTTCGGCTTTATCGCAATCTCGGCGACGGGACGTTTGAAGACGTCTCCGTTGCAACAGGCCTCAGCGGCATGGAAGTATACGGGTTCGGCGTGGCCGCCGCCGATTACGACAACGACGGGGACACGGATTTTTTCCTGACGACGCTCCACGAGAACCTACTCTTTCGCAATGACGGCGGACGGTTTGAGGAGGTTGGCGAAGAAGCGGGGCTTGCGGACGAGGCGTACTGGAGCACATCCGCTGCATTCTTCGACGCCGATCGGGACGGCTGGGTGGATTTGTTCGTAGGTAACTATGTGTCCTGGACGCCCGAAACGGATATTCCCTGTTTTCACGAGGGGGATAAAGCCTATTGCACGCCACAGAATTATGCGGGCGTCGCCAGCGCGTTCTATCGCAACACGGGCGATGGCTCCTTTGTCGATGCGACGGAGGAGGCCGGTTTTTCGGGTGCTATCGACCCCGTGCTGGACAAGACGCTCGGTGTGGCCGAACTGGACATAACCGGAGACGGACATTCCGATCTGTATGTGGCCAACGATACGGAGCGGAACCTGCTGTTCGTGAATCGCGGGGACGGCACGTTTGTCGAGGCCGCTGTGCGTAGCGGCGTAGCCTACGACCGGCATGGCCAATCGCGGGCAGGCATGGGGGTGGATGCGGGCGTGGTGGACAGCACCGGGGAAACGACCATCTTCGTGGGTAATTTTACCCAGGAAACCGTGAGCGTTTTCCGGCATGCCTCGGGCGGCTATTTCACGGATCGGGCTACCATCTCCCGTATCGGCTTTCCCACGATGGGCACCCTGACCTTCGGCCTGTTCCTTTTCGATGCGGACCTGGACGGGGACCTCGACCTGTTTCTCGCCAATGGGCATGTACTGGAACATATCGCCGAGATTCTCGAAGGGGCTACGTTTGCGGAGCCGGCGCAGCTGTTTCTGAATCGGGGCGACGGCGTCTTTGAGGAGGCGCTTTCGGCGACCGGCGTGCTTGCGCAACCGATGGTGGCCCGCGGCGCGGCCTATGCCGATTACGACCGGGATGGAGATCTGGATGTATTGCTGCTGGAAAACGCCGGACCGGCGCATCTGTGGCGCAACGACCTGAACGAGGCAGGGTGGCTGCATGTGCGGCTGGAAGGGCGCGTCAGCAACGGAAGTGCGCTCGGCGCCCGGATCGAGGCGGTCGCGGGCGACTTGCGGATGGAGCGCCGTATCCGGTCGGGTTCGAGTTTTTTGTCGCAGTCCGCATTTCCCGCCGTATTCGGGTTGGGAGCACGTCGGCAAGTAGATAGTCTAATAGTGCATTGGCCGAGCGGTCTGGTCGAACGCTTTGCCGGGGTAGAAGCCGGGCAGGAAGTAATTCTTGTCGAGGGATCCGGCGCGTTGCACCCGGCAGAACCCGTCGCAGGGCGTTCCGGGGTGCTCCGGTAATCGTGTACAACGGTTCTTCGTGGACAGGAGAAAGGGTTAAGGATATGATACGACGGTTTTGCATGGTAGCGCTCGTTGTCCTGCTTGCAGGATGTGCGCAGGAAGGGGTGGAAGAGCCCCTTACCCGGACGGACGAACTCCGTGCATCGCTGCCCCTGAATGTGCAACGGTTTATGCTTCAGGCCGATACGGCGTGGCGTCAGGGCAATTACCTGCATGCGCTGGCGCTCACCGACAGCGTAGAGCGCTATGTGCCGGATTTGGCGGACACGTACTTCCTGCGCGGCAGAATCTATACGGATCTGAACCAGCTCGATATCGCCAACGCCGCGTACGCCACCGCGCTCGTCGCAGACGAGGAGTACCGCGGGGCGCACATGAATATCGGGATCAATCATTTTCGCAGGGGGCGTCTTCGGGACGCCGTCGGCGCGTTCCGCCGCGAGGAGGCGATCGAGCCGAATACGCATTTGTATCTCGAAATGGGCCGCACCTATGCAAAACTCGGCATGGCCGACAGTGCGCAGTGGTCGTACGAGCAGTCTATTGCGATCGACAGTACGAACACGACCGCGTATATGTGGCTGGGGCAGCTCCATGAGGAGATAGGGGATATCGAGACGGCCGTTTCTCTATCGAGACGCGCTGCGGAAATCAGGCCGGAGAGCGTGGACTACCGCTATGTGATCGGATCCCAGTTGCTCCGTATGGGCGAGGTCGAGGAGGCTGTTGCGCAGCTCCGCACCGTGGTCGAGGAACGCCCGTGGCACCATGGCGCGCAGTACAATCTCGGACAGGCGTTGATGCGTCTTGGCGAGGAGGACGAGGCAGAGACGCATCTTGCGCTGGCCGAAGCGGCCCAGCAAATCCAGCAGGAGATCAACGAGGCGCACGAAGCAGTGAATCGGGATCCCAACGATGTGCAGAACTGGCTGCACTTGAGCGAGGTACACCGCAAGGCGGGGATGTACGACCGGGCGCTGGATGCCTACCAGCGGGCCATTGCGATCATCCCGAACGATCTTCGAATGCACGTTAACCTGGCGTCGCTGATGCTGGAAAGCGGCGATGCCGACGGTGCGATCGCGCAATACCGGATGATTGTCGATCGCGATCCGTCGTTGACGGACGCCTGGCTGAATCTGGGCGTGGCCTACGGAAATGCCGAACGGTACGACGAAGCGCGTCAGGCCTGGGAAATGACGATCCGGCTCGATCCCGGCAACCGCACCGCCCGGAACAACCTGAATATGCTTGCCCGTATGGCGAGCGAAGGATAACGCGTAATTTTTCTTTCTCTGCAATGAACCAACCCTTTTACGTACCGATGCGTCTTGTCGCGATGGCGGCGTGCGCCGCTGTATTCGTTCTTTCGTGGGCCGTTCCGTCCGCCCGGGCCCAAACCGCCATTCCGTCCGGCGATATGCCGGAGACGGGCACATGGACCGGGTTCATGCAAAATCCCGGCGGTACGCCTTTCGGCGTCACGATCGTTTTTCCCGACGCCGGCGAGTCGATGCCGGGAGTCTTGAAGGTCGAGCACCTTACGCAGGAGGACTTCCGCGTGGAGGAAGCGCATTTGCTGGAGGGAATTTTGTCGTTTGCCTGGTGGCCTTCCATGCGAATACATTGCCAGCTCGAGCGCGAACCCGACGGGGTCTTCGTGGGGGCTTGCTCCGACGAGGATGCAAGCATGGGCCCCGTGACGATTGCGCCGCCCGGCAGCGCTACCTCTGTAGAGCGCCTTTCCTGGGAGCGGGTGCAGCAGCGCTTGGGTCGGCTTGAGCGGCAGATGAAATACCGCGACCTGGATATGCTCGACGGTCCCCGCGGCCAACAAGCAGACGCCGGAGGGTATCGCCTGTATGCGTTGGACGAAGGCGAAGGCATTCCCGTCGTTTTCCTGTCCGATCTGGGCGAGAGTCTGCGCGTATGGGATTATGCGCACCACGATGTGCAGGCGTTTGCCCGGGCCATATCGTATTCGCGTTCGGGGCTTGGATATTCGGATGATTTTCCGTCGTCCAGTGAGGTCGAAAGGACCCCTTCCATGCTTGCGGAAGAACTCCATACCCTCCTGCAGAATCTGGAGGCCGGGCCGCCATACATTCTGGCGGCGCACGGACTTGGAGCCGTTTTCGCCCGGACATTCGCCGCGCAGTACCCCGGCGCCGTAGCGGGGTTGGTGCTGGTGGAGCCGGTGCATGAGGGGGAGGGGCAAAGACTTGCCGCCATGGACCGGGATTCCATGGATCGATATCTTGCCGGAAAGAACATGTTATACGGTCTCGCTTCGGATGCCGAACGCGACGAGTTCGGGATATACAGGGATATAATGGAAACAGGCGCTTTTTCGGGCGACGGCGCGCTGCCGGATATACCCGTGGCTGTGCTCACATCCCTGCAAATTCCCGAAACCCCGCGCTGGGTGGGCGAAACGGAAGCCGGGGTCCGGGCCAGGGCCGAATTACGGGAAGAACTGCTGGATGGGCTCACATGGAGCCGGCATGTGCAGACCCGGCGCAGCGGAACGTGGTTTCACCGGGAAGAGCCGGATTTCGTGGTCGAGGCTATTCGGGATGTCATGGATGCTGCTGCGACGGGCGCCACGAGCGGGAGACGCTGAAAATGGCATGAACGGCTTTCCGGCCGTGCAATAAACAGGGATGGCCGTGAAGTTTGGAGTTGACATTGGAAACGAACGGTTGCGCAACGCTCCCGAAGACTTCCCGCATAGGGATGTACCCCTCCGGCCTTTTGTACGGCGTACGGTCATGTTGTGGGCAGGCGTATTGTGCGGACTTGGTTTTTTGCTTGTCCCGGGCGCTGTGCAGGCCCAGCAGGCTTCTGTCAGCGGGTTTGTTACCGACGTTACGGATGGTCAACCGCTCGAACTGGTCAATGTGGCGCTGGAACAGGAGGGGCTGCTCATCCGCGGGGCGGCAACGAACGAGGACGGGTCGTATGTGATTTCCAGCCTTCCGCCCGGCGCATACCGGATCGAGGTCCGCTTTGTCGGATATCGCCCGCACACCGATTCGTTACGACTCCGGGCGGGAGCGGTCCACACGTACAATATTGCGCTCGAACCGGATGACGAGGAGATGGACGAGGTGCTTGTGGAGTCGGAGCGCCAGGGCGGCGGGGCCCGCGTGACGGCCGGTCAGCAGACGATCCGGGCCGCCGATATCGAATATGTGCCGGGACCGGACGTGACCGGCGATCTGGCGACCTATCTGTCTACGCAACCCGGCATTGTCACGACGGGAGATCGGGGCGGGCAGCTTTTCATCCGCGGCGGAGAGCCTTCCCAGAATCTCATTCAGCTGGACGGCATTCTGCTGTACCAGCCGTTTCACATCATGGGGTTCTATTCCGCCTTCCCGTCCGATAATATCAACCGGGTCGATATTTACGCCGGCGGGTATGGAAGCGAGTTCGGGGGATGGATTTCTTCGGTGATCGACATCTCGTCGCGGACAGGCAACATGCGTCGCTACGCCGCTTCCGCCGCTGCATCGCCGTTTCTCAGTTCGGCGCGCATCGAAGGTCCCCTGTGGCCGAACCGCATTTCCATTGCCGCTTCGGTTCGCCGGTCGAACATCGAACAGGGCGTGGCGCGTTACCTCGACGATGAACTGCCTTTTACCTTCGGGGACGCCTTCGTCAAGCTGCATGGGGTGGTGAAGAGCAATATGCGCGCCTCGGTGACGGGTCTGAAGACCTGGGATCGCGGCTTTTTGACGGGGGATACGGGCGGGGTACAGGAGGAAATAGGCTGGCGCAACGATGCAGTCGGGATGCGCCTGTTGATGCTGCCTCGCGTCTTTTCGATTATGGCCGATCTTCATGTCTCGTATTCGCGGCTCGAAACGGAACTCGGGCCGCGCGAAGACCCTCTGCGCTGGTCAAGGATCGAGAACACGCATGTCTCGGTAGACATGACGTATTTCGGCGACGGTATCGATGCCCGGGGGGGCAGCGAACTGCGTGCCACAAGGCTGAACAGCGCCATCGGAGGATTGTATCAGAATATCGAACTCCGGTATGCGTCCGTACCCCAGTGGGGTAGCTATCTGGAACTCGATGTGGCGCCGGGAGGCGGCTTCAGTATTCGCCCGGGGATTCGTCTTCAGTTTTACAAGGTCCGTTTCGAGCCGCTCATCGAACCCCGGTTGCGTGCGGTATGGCAGCAGGGGAGTCATGAGGTCAGTGCTGCCTGGGGCGTTTATCATCAGGAGATTCTGGGCATCAACGATCGGCGGGACGCGGCCAGCGTGTTTACGGTCTGGGCTAATGTCCCCAAGGACAACTCCAACTTGCTGAATGTCCTGCAGGGACGGCCACAGCGGGCTTCGCATGCCTTGCTGGGATACCGTGCCAGTCCCTATCGTTGGCTGGAGCTGTCCGTGGAGGGGTATTACCGGAATATGTCGAATCTCTTCATTCCCGAATGGACGAGTTATCCCCGGCTCATTTCGAAATTGCAACCGGCTTCGGGCCGTTCGATTGGCGTCGATGTTCGCCTCGAGATGCGTGGGCGCCGGTTCTATGGCTATGCCAACTATGGTCTTTCCTCGACCCGGTACGAAGCGGAAGATGTTTCCATTCCGCTCTGGTACGGCGAGGAGACGCTGAAATTTCGCCCGGCCCATGATCGACGCCATCAGCTTAACGTCGTCGCAGCCGCTGAAGTACTGGGATTCGATGTGAGCGCGCGATGGGATTTCGGATCGGGTCTTCCGTTCAGCCGCGCCGTCGGGTTCGATGGATTCTTTCTGGTGGACGATATAGAAAAGGCTGTGGATGCGCCAGCCACGCGCCGGGTCATTTACGAACGGCCGTTCAATGCGTTACTGCCGAAGTATCACCGGTTGGACCTATCGGTGGAAAGAACGTTCTCTGTCGGAGCAGTGGATGTTGCGCTGCTTGCAAGCGCCATCAACACCTATGGGCGCCGCAATATTTTCTATCTCGACATTTTCACCCTCAACCGCGTCGACCAGCTTCCTTTCGTGCCTTCTCTGGGAATCAAAGTATCTTTCGAATGAGGCCTGTGCACAGCATATCGTTCTGTTTCCGGATAGGCCGGCGTTTTGCGCAATGCGCTGCACCCGTTACGTTTGCTATGATGGCGCTTCTTGGCCTGAGCGCCTGCGAGGAAGATGTGGTGGCGGTCGTGGGGACAGATTTGCCGTATTCGATGTATGGCGTGCTGTCTCCGCAGCTCGATTCGCAATGGGTGCGGGTTTTTCCGGTAGAAGAGCGTCTTGCGCCCGCCACGCCGGAGCCATTGGATGCGCAGGTTGTTTCTGTGGATCGCACGACCGGTGAGCAATACGATTGGCGCGATTCCGTCATTGTCGATTTTGCAAACCAGTACGCGCACGTGTACTATGCCCCGTTCCAGGCCCGTTTCGGGCATACCTACGAGATTTCTGCGGTTCGTTCGGACGGTGAGGAATCCACCGTCGAGGTGACGGTGCCGCCTGAGGCGGAAATCATTCTCCAGGAGCCGGTTATTCGTTTTGCTTCCGTGGTCCAGCCGGTATTGGTCCGGGGAGATGTGCCCGGCCTCGTGCAGGTGGAGGTCAATTATGCCGTGGCGTATAAAGCCACCAATGAGGCGGATATTGAATCGAACAACATCGTCATTCCTTATCTCCTCAGGCACGAGAAGACAGACGGGGGCTGGATTGTCCCGATTGACTTGCGGCAGGATTTTCTGGAAATCACTGCCAGCATTGCGCAGCAGGTCGATGTAGGCATCGATTTGCGCGTGGGCGTCATTCTGTTGAACGTGACATTGCGACTGATTGCGGCCAACGAGGCCTGGGACCCGCCTGGAGGAATATTCGATGCGGAAATTCTGGTGCAGCCAAACGTGATGCACAATGTCCGGAACGGGTTCGGATTCGTCGGAGCGGGATATCGTCTCTACAAGCAGTGGCTTCCACCGGTCGAGGCGATTGAGGAAGCGGGCTTCCGTTCACCGGAGGAGAACTGAGAATTGCCGCATCCGGGCAACAGGATAATCCAGGGTATCCGGGTAGTAATCTGATCGGAGGGTAGTTTAATCGAGGTACAGACTGGTATGACTGCAAAAAAAAACACGATACCGCTTGTTTTTTGTTTTTGGGGCGCTTACCATTTAGTAAGGGCAGCAGTATGCGGTTGGCCTGCGTATGCCCGTGCTTTTTATATGAATTCCCAACGTCACGAATTCTCACCTAAACCATATCCGGAGGATCGCACACATGAGATTCGCAAAATTACTATTTGCGCTTGCTCTCTTCCTTCCAGCCTCTGCCTGGGCTCAATCGGGTAAAATCGCCGGCCAGGTCACGGAAGCCTCTACCGGCGAGTCGCTGCCCGGCGTAAACGTGTCCATTGTGGGCACCACACAGGGCGCCATCACCGATGCGGAAGGGTACTACTTTATTGTGAACGTGCGTCCCGGATCGTACAATGTTCGGGCCTCGTTCATCGGATACGCCCCCGAGGTGTATGAGGGCGTCCGCGTCAATATCGGCCTGACCACCGAGATCGACTTCGTTCTGCAGGAAGAGGCGGTAGGCCTTGAGGAGGTGGTCGTTACGGATGTGCGGCCTGTGGTGCAACGCGACGTGTCGGCCAGCGTGGCGAACATTACGGCAGAAGAAATCGAGAACCTTCCGATTACCGACATCGAAAGAGTCATCGGATTGCAGGCCGGTTTCGAGCGCGGTCTTACCGTGCGCGGCTTCGGCGGCGACCAGATCCAGTTCATGGTGGACGGTCTGTCGATGTCCAGCGGTCGCGACAACACGCCGTATACGGGCGTGAGTTACACGTCCGTCCAGGAAGTGCAGGTGCAGACAGGCGGTTTCAATGCGGAGTACGGCAATGTGCGTTCGGGGCTGATCAATGTTATCACGAAAGAACCGGAAGAGAACCGGTACTTCGTGGATGCGATCGTGCGGTACAGTCCCACGGCGCAGAAGAATTTCCCGGGTGTGGACGTGGACGGAAATGAAGTCGAGATGGTCAGTTCCCATAACAGCTTCCATCTCCGCCCGCTGACGGATCCGGATGTGGCGCTCGAAGGCACGCAGAACTGGCCTTCCTGGATGCAGCGCGAGTACGATTCCTTTGAGGGAGGGTGGAACAAGGTTGCGGAAGATTACAATAACCGTCCCGAAGTCATGGCTCTGGGGAGGACGTTTACCGCGCAGGAACTCCAGCAGGTCTATTTTGATCATTACCTGCGCAATGATGTGTCGGTCCAGAAGCCCGACTACGAGTTTGACGCGACCATCGGGGGGCCATTGCCGGGGCTTCACCAGCTTCTTGGCGATATGCGGTTTACGGCTTCGCTCCGTCAGGTCCAGACGGGGTATGCGATGGGGGGCTATGAGCGCTCGGCGTTTACCGAGCGCGTGGGACAGGCGAAGATCATTTCGAATGTGGCGCCCGGCATGAAACTGATCGTGCAGGGTATGCTATCCCAGCAGCTTGGTCTCAACCGCAGCGAACAGGGACAGCCCAACCTGACGACGGGGGATGCGCTGTATTATCCGTGGCAAGGCGGCCACCAGACCATGTTCGGCCTGGGCCATGACATGGGCGCCTACTTTGCGCCCATGCTGTACAATCTCATGGATGTGGATCGCACCATGATCGGCGCGCAGTTCACGCATACGCTGAACGCGAAGACGTTCTACGAGGTGCAACTCCAGAACTCCACGACGGACTACTTTACGAGGACGGTGCGTGACCGCGACGAAACAGCGAATATTCCCTATCTCGGCGGCGCCATCATGCTCGACGAGGAGCCCTATGGATTCAGCATCAGCGACGATTTCGACAAACTGGGTCTTGGCGTGCGTACTTCGGGCCACTGGGGCAGCGGGTACGACAGTTCGACGGTAAACCGTTTCACGGGCCGGTTCGACATTACCAGCCAGCGCAACCGCTTCATGCTGGCCAAGGCGGGCGTCGAGTATATCTACTCGAACTACGATACGGATTTCGGCGAGGACGATCCGGAACATCCGCACCACACGAATCCCAAGCGGTTATGGAACCGCAAGCCGCAGCAGGCCGCGGCCTATGCCCAGTCGAAACTCGAGTTCCGGGGCATGGTCGCCAATGTGGGGGTCCGGCTGGATTATTTCCATGCGGGCGGAGATTGGTATACCTACGAGACGTACGAGCGTACGTTCTCTGCGGCGATCGGGCGCGCCCGCATCGACGAACTGCTTGAGCAGGAGCCCACGCAGCGTCAGGTAGCCTTGAGTCCTCGTCTCGGCATTTCCTTCCCGGTGACCGACGACAGCAAGTTGTACTTCAACTACGGTCATTTCCGGAATGCGCTCAATCCGATCAATCTCTTTAACATCGAGGAAGGTTCTGCGGGCGCGCTGGTGAACATCGGCAACCCCGACCATCCGATGCCGAGGACGGTGGCGTACGAACTGGGCTTCGACCAGAATCTGTTCGACCAGTACCTGCTCCGTTTGTCCGGGTATTATAGGGATCTGAGCAAGCAGCCGCGGGGCGTGCAGTATATCAGCCTTGACGATCTCGTCAGCTATCGCACGTCTTTGCCATGGAACTACGGCGATGTGCGCGGTTTCGAGGCCACGATCTCAAGAAACCGGGGCGAGTGGGTGCGCGGGTTCATCAACTACACGTACCTCGTGCGCAAGACGGGCAACTTCGGGTTCAGCCGGTTCGACGAGAACCGGACTCAGCAGGACAACTTCGTAAGGAGTACGGAGGAGCATTACACGAGCAAGCCGGTGCCCGAACCCTTCGCGCGGTTCAACATCGAGGTTCTCTTTCCGAAGAACATGGGTCCCCAGATCGGGGGCGCGTACCCGCTCGGCGATTGGCGCCTGAATTTCCTTGGAGAATGGAGGCAGGGACTTACCCTTACCTGGGATGGTCAAAACCTGTCCGGCGCGGCAGGCAGCGGCGAGCGCGAGCTTCAGGGGAATGTGCGCTGGAAGGATTACTACACGCTCGACATGCGCCTCAGCAAGAGTTTCAGCACGAACATCGGGTCCGCTCAGTTCTTTGTGGACATTACGAACGTGCTGAACATTCGCCACTTGTATCATGCAGGGGGCAACCTGTTCGGCGCCGGGCAGCAGGACCTGACCAACTACATGTCGTCGCTCCACTTGCCGCAGAGCACGCTTCCCGATTCTCCCGAAGGCGGTCTGTACGGCGACGACCAGCCGGGCGATTTCCGCGGGCCGGGCGTAGCGTTTGTGCCGATCATTCAGGGGGCATTGCCTGAAACCGGCGAAGACAGGCCGCTTTACTATGTGCTTGAGGAGCAGCAGTACTACAAGTGGAACGGAAGTTCCTTTGGCGTTGCAGACCAGGGCGAAGTGCAGCAGGTGCTGGACGACAAGGCATACATCAATATGCCGAATCGGATGTGGCAGCAGTTCCTGAATCCGCGCAACGTCTTCTTCGGGTTGCGGCTGTCCTTCTAACGCGATCATGTTGGTGACAACCCCTTTTTGACATTCTGATTCCGAGATACACTATGCGAACCGTTCATTACACCCGTACATCGGGACTTATAGCGGCCGGTCTGGCGTTGGCGCTGATGTTCGTTGCGCCGGTAGAGGACGTGAAGGCCCAGTGGATTCCGAAATGGCTTAGCGTGGGCGACTTCCAGAGCTGGTACTTGTCCGGCGGGGCAAATCCGGAACGGAGCGATGTGGTCTGGAATTATCCGGCCATTCGCCCTGCTACGGGGTACAGCCGCTGGAAAGGATTCTGGATCGGCGCGAAAAACGTGACGCACGGGGAAACCGGAAATCAGTATGACGTCCGTGTTTCGCATACAGGGCCTCGCGCCCCCGGCATCGGCGAGGTGTTCAGTATATCGCATGTGCTGTATTCCCGATACCCCGCCGTAGAGGTAAAGGTAGACGGAGCGGACACCTTTGACGAACCCGTCGTTCCCGATGTGATCGACCCGAGTATGAGTCCGGACCGCATGGTGGTTTCGGAAATCAACTCCTCCATCGGGGTCACGGCGCACCGGCGCGCCATGCAGTGGAGTCATGCGGATCATGACAACTATCATATTATCGAGTACACCTTCGTCAATACGGGGAATCAGGACGGGGACCCCGAGATTGAAGTGCAGAACGATCTGGAAGGGGTGTACATTGCGTTCCTTGAACGTCCCACAGGCGCCGGCTTTGCCGGGGCATGGGGGAATAGCGCCGGCGGCGTGGGTTGGGGACAGTATACCATGAACGACGCCATAGGCGACGGTCTGAACGATTACGGCGTGGATATGCGCGCATCGTTTGCCTGGATGGGGAACATCAAGGCAACCGGGTACCTGGTGAACACGCTCGGCACTCCGTTCTGGGCCGATCAGGATTGGGGCGGTACGCTGAGAGCGGATACCCTGGGGAGACTCGGTAGCGCCAATTTCACGGGCGTGGTGACCATTCATGCGGACACGGAGGCCCATGCCGCAGGACAAACCAGCCCCGACGACAGGGGGCAGCCTTCCATGGTTACGTACCTCAACTCCGACTACGGTAAACTCACCAGTGAGCCTACGCACAATAAACGGGAGCTCATGCTGGAACAGTACGACTGGTTCACATGCGGTTCCAGTGCTGCTCCAACCGGGGGGATTGCAAGACCGGGGAATGCGGACTGCACGGGGCGCACATGGCCTACCCAGGCGGGTACTGTGATGGGCCTGACCGTCGATTCCCCGTATGATTCCAATCCCGATTTCGCCAATCAGACGAATGATCCCAATGCCGGCGCCGGCGCCGGCGGCTGGGGGTTCGCCACGGCGTACGGTCCGTACGACATGGCGTTTGGCGAGGAAGTGAAGATTGTTATTGCCGAGGCTGCTGCGGGGATTAGCGACGATGCGGCATGGGATATCGGTCGAGCGTACAAACTCTCCGGGGATTTCCACGGAAGTCCCCCCAGAGACGGCGATAACGATCTCGTCATCGAATACGATGCGAACGGCAATGGCATGATCGATGACGATGAGAAGCTGACGAAGAACCAGTGGGTTATGACTGCGCGGGATTCGTTGTTCGATACCTTCCAGCGCGCGATAGATACGTACAACGGGGGCCTGAATGCGCCGCACCCGCCACCGCCGCCCACATCGTTTATCGTGACGTCCGGTACGGATGAAATCGTTCTCGACTGGGCCGCTTCTTCAGCGCCTGCTACGTGGCAGGTGTGGCGGGCCCAGAAGCACTATTCCGGTATCATTTCGGTGCTTGAGGTAGGATCGGATGGCCTTGGGGCGCCGGACTGGTCGCGCCAGTATGAACTGGCTGCGGAACTGCCGGGCAATGCAACGAGCTACAGAGATACCGAGGTGGTCCGGGGCGGTTCGTACTACTACTACCTGACAGGGATAGGAAGCGACGGTTCGAGGACCAGCCGCTACTATGCGCAGACCTACAATCCGGCGACTTTGAAGCGTCCGCCGGGGGAATCGCTGAGCGAGGTGCGCATCGTACCGAATCCGTATCATATCGACGCCGATCCTGCTGTGCGTCTTGACGTACAGGATCGCATGGCTTTCTACGAACTTCCGGGCGAAGCGCGCATTGAGATATTTTCCGAGCTGGGTGAGTTGATTCGGACCATCGAGCATCTCGATGGAAGCGGCGACGAGTTCTGGGATCTGACGACCTCTTCGCGGCAGGTGGTTGCGAGCGGCATTTACATTGCTGTGGTTACCGACCTTGCCTCGAGTGAGCAGGCGATCCAGAAATTTATCGTCATTCGGTAGATACGCCCGAAGCGCACCCCTGGCCGCTGTCCCATGCGGCGGTTGCCGGGGGTGTTCTCAGGGGCCTTAACCAAAAAGGATTCAATGACTTATCTCCGCTACACAACCCTGATAGCCCTTGCGGCGCTTGCCGTGTTCACTGCGTCCCAGACGTTCGCACAGATCACGACCGAGGATGTCGGTACGGACAAGCTTGCGCAGACGAACTTCAAGTTCCTGAAGGTATCCGTCCATCCGCGTTCGGCAGGGCAGAGCGACGCCATAACAGCCAGCGAATTCAATTCGTCGGCAGCCATGTTCTATAATCCTGCGGCCATGGGCTGGATGGAAAGCCGTTTCAGCGCGGGCTTTGGCATTACAAACTGGATTGCGGACATTACCTACAATACCGCAAGCGCTGCCATCCGTACGAATTACGGAGTGTTCGGGGCTTCGCTGTTGTTTGCCGATTACGGGGGCGGTATCATTGGCACCATTGTGGCGCCTAACGAGAGGGGGTACCAGGAATACAGTGAGTTGGGCGTAAGCAACCCAGACCCCTCCGCCATGGCCATCGGCCTCGGGTACGGGGTCGCCGTAACGGATCGGTTCGGCGTGGGCGGCAATGCCAAGTATGTCTTGCAGGACCTTACCGATGCGGTTCTGTCTTCGGATGGGACGACCGAGGCCAACTCGGCTTCGACGGTGGCGTTCGACTTCGGCTTGCTGTACAAAACGGGTTTCCGCAGCCTGAACCTTGCCATGACCGTACGGAACTTCTCACGGGAATTACGCTACGTGCAGGAGAATTTCGAGCTTCCGCTCACCTTTAACGTGGGCGTCTCCATGAACATGCTCGATCTGACCGCAATGGATCCGAATGTACATGCCTTGCGGGTTTCGCTGGAAGCGGAGCGTCCGCGTGACTTTGCGGAGCAACTCAAGGCTGGCGGAGAGTACACGTTTATGAACATCGTGTCTCTGCGCGCGGGATACACCTATCCGACGGATGTACAGGGCGTCAGTCTGGGAGGCGGCCTGAAATACGACACATCGGCCATCGGTTTCTCCGCAGACTATGCATACACGGCATTCGATATTTTCGGCGCGGTCCATCGTATGGGGGTTAGTCTGTCCTTCTAAATACATTGCATTTTGTGCATTTGCGTTGCCGGTAACCGGCGCCTGAACGTTTCCGGAAGGATGCATTTGCGCAATACTGTTGGAGCGTTTGTCGCCGTTGCCGCAATCGTTGCGGGCGGGTGTGCGGGAAATGAGCAGGGGAATCCGCCCGAGGGGCTTTCGTCCATTGCATTTCATGACGTAGCTCCGGTCGCCGGCCTGGTCGATTTCCGGCACGAAAACGGAAGCGAAGACCGTTTCTGGTTTCCCGAACAGATGGGCGCCGGAGGCGGTTTTGTCGATTACGACGGAGACGGCTGGGAAGATATCGCATTGGTGGGTGGGGGAAGCCTGTCGCCGACGGGCCCTGCGGACGTACGCGCCTTGCGCCTTTTTCGCAACAACCGGGACGGGACGTTTACGGACGTTACCCGCGAAACGGGACTGGACGATGCCCGCGCCTGGGGAACGGGAGTAACCGCTGCCGACTACGACAACGACGGCGATCAGGATATTTTTCTTGCGGTCTTCGGAGAGAATTTGCTTTTCCGTAATGATTCCGGGCCGTCGGGGGCGCGTTTTTTTACAGAGACAGGGCGTACTGCAGGCGTGGCGGGCCCTGCCGGATGGAGCAGTTCGCCGCTGTTTTTTGACGCCGACCGGGACGGACATCTTGACCTCTACGTGCCCGGATACGCCTTGTGGTCGGTTTCCAGCGATCTGGAATGTTTTCGGGCGGACGGACGACCGGATTATTGCCGCCCCGCCATGTACCCGGGCGCCCGGAGTTATTTTTACCGTAACAACGGAGACGGTACGTTCGCCGAGCGTACGAACGAAAGCGGTTTGTCGGTTAATCCCGGCAAGTCGCTGGCCGTTGCCGAATGGGATTTTAACGAGGACGGCTGGTCTGACCTGGTGGTGGTGAACGACGGGGAGCCGGACCTGTTGTATATCAACGACGGACAAGGCGTTTTTACCGAGCAGGGGGTTCGCAGTGGCATTGCCTATGGGGAACACGGGGAAGCCCGCGCGGGAATGGGCGTGGATATCGGGATCGTGGATACGACGGACATGCCGTCTGTTTTCGTGGGTAATTTTTCCAGTGAAATGATCGGGGTATACCGGCGTACGGCGAGCGGGTGGTTTACGGATCGCGCGGCGGCGTCCCGCATCGGGAGGCCCAGTCTGACCACGCTGGCTTTTGGAGTGTTGCTTTTTGACGCCGAGCTGGATGGCGACCTTGACCTGTACGTGGCGAACGGACATGTGTACCTCGATCCGATCGATGGCTCGGCATACAGGCAGCCGCCGCACTTGTTTGTAAATGAGGGGGGCGGAACGTGGGTGGATGTGGCCGATTCCGTTGGCGGCGTGTTCAGGGAGGCTATGGTAGCCCGGGCCGTGGCGAAGGCCGACTACGACCGGGATGGGGATGTGGATTTGCTGGTGACCGAAAACAATGGTCCGGCTCGCCTGTTGCGCAACGATTCGTCCGGCGGCGGCCATGTGTTTCGCGTACGCCTCGAAGGGCGTCCGGAGGATGGGACGAGCAGCCGCGATGCGCTGGGGGCGCAGGTGACCATCACAGCGGGTGGCGTACGGCAGGTGCGCCGGGTGCGGACAGGGTCCGGCTATCTCTCGCAGTCGGAAAAGACCCTGACGTTCGGTTTGGGACCGGCGGATCGGGTGGATACGCTCACGGTGCGTTGGCCGGATGGCCGAATGGTGCATCATACCGGATTGGCTGCCGATCAAGAGGTATATTTGGTTGCGGGGGAGGGTATCGTGTCCCGGACGGCATTGCCTGTCGTTCCGTAGCGAACCGTCTCCTTGGTATTCGCGTTTGCATACGCGTGGCCGGGGTGCGGCAAGATGATTTTATGAAGGATGAAGGAGCCTTATGCGTAACGCAAGTGCATGGACAGGAATCCTGGGGGCCTGTATGGTCTTTACGGCGGGGGGATGCGGCCCCGAGGCGGATACCCCGTCCCTGACGGAACTGGCGCGCCGCAACACCGACCCGAAAGCCGTGGAATTCCTGCTCGACGCCCAGCAGGCATTCGAGACAGGATATTACAGCGCGGCGCTTGTGTTGGCGGATAGCGCAGCCCGCTATGCACCCGATCTTGCCGATATCCCCTTCATGCAGGGCCGGACCTTCACGGCGCTCCGGCAACTCGATCTGGCTACCGAGGCCTACAAAAAGACGCTGGAACTGGACCCGGAGTATCCGGGCGTGTGGTTCAACAGGGGAAATAGCGCCTATATGTACGGCGAGCCGGCAGAGGCTCTTGCGCTCTACCGCAAGGAGCGCGGCGTATCGGAGACGACGGACTACCTGACGCAACTCGGGCGGGCCTACGCCGACACGGGCAAGCCCGACAGCGCCCGCTGGGCGTACGAGCTGGCCATTGGGGCGGACTCATCCAATCCGACGGCGTATATGTGGCTTGGGCAACTCCATGAAGACGCAGGGGATTTTGCGGAGGCCCTTTCGTACTCCGAACAGGGCATTGCGCTGGACCCGGATAATCTGAATTATGCGTATGTGTACGGGGTGCAGCGTTTGCGCAACGGCGATCTGGAAGCCGCTGCAGAGATACTGACCGAGGTGGCTGATGGCATTCCGTGGCATTATCCGGCGCATTACAATCTCGGGCAGGCGTTGAATGGCCTCGGGCAGACGGACCAGGGCGCGCAATACCTTGCCCGCGCCGATACGCTGCTCGACCTGCAACGGGACGTCGAGCAGTGGGTGGAACGAATCAAGACCAACAGTATGGAACCCCTGCTCTGGGTCCGGTACGGCGAGTCGCTGCACCGGTCGGGCCGCATGGAAGAAGCCATCGAGGCGCTTACGGTAGCGATTTCCCTGCGTCCGGACTGGCTGGAACTGCACAACAACATCGCCAACCTGTATCTTGCAACCGGAGATACCACTATGGCGCTCAGGCGGTACGAAGCCCTGTTGCAACTCGCGCCTGCCCAGCCCGATGTCTGGCTGAATCTGGGTACGCTCCATGCCTTGTCAGGGAACTATGAGGAAGCCCGGACGGCCTGGGAAACGGTGCTCCGGCATGCCCCCGATCATGAGGGAGCCATCTGGTCCCTGGCGCAACTTCCTTCTTCACCCCGCACGCCGTGACCGTTTGTTGCCGCATGATGCTGTTTGCCGCGTGCATACTCGCCGCGGGCGGGTGCGGGACGGGCAACGAGGCCCTTGATGGGCAAACGGATGTTTCCGGGTCTCCATCGGATGCGCTCCGGTTTACCCATGTTACGCAGGAAACAGGGTTGGATACATTTCGGCACGTTACCGGCGCGTTCGGGGAAATGTGGTTTCCCGAAACGATGGGCAGCGGGGCGGGCTTTCTTGATTACGACGGGGATGGCTGGCAGGATATTGCACTGGTTGCAGGAGCCGTATGGCCGGATCAGGGTGACCCCGCTATACCTGCACTTCGCCTGTATCGGAACGAAGGAGGGTATTTTACGGAAGTCACGGAGGAGACAGGCCTCGCCGGCCTGCACGCCTACGGCATGGGCCTTGCCATCGCCGACTATGACAACGACGGGGACCCGGATATTTTCCTCGCTGCTGTCGAACGGAACCTGTTGCTTCGAAACGACCGAGGGGCAAGTGACGGGGGAAACGTCGTATTTGTGGAGACGGGACAGGCTGCAGGTCTTGCGGATGATGCCGCCTGGAGCACATCGGCGATTTTTTTTGATGCCGATCTGGACGGATATGTCGATTTGTATGTGGGGAATTACGTCGAATGGTCGCCTGAAAAAGACATCCGGTGCACCATTAACGGAGAAGACAAAACCTACTGCACGCCACAGCTTTACGAAGGCGTTCCAGGTCGTTTTTATCGCAATGAGGGGGGCACATTCAGCGACCGCACCGCCGAAGCCGGATTTCTGCCCGCCCCCGGCAAGACACTGGGCGTGACCGAATGGGATTTCAACGAGGATGGTTGGCCGGATCTGGTGGTCGCGAACGATATGCAGCGGGATTTGCTGTACATGAACGACGGGGCGGGCGCATTCGTCGAACAGGGAGTGGCAAGCGGCATTGCGTATGACGAGGAGGGACAGGCGCGTGCAGGGATGGGCGTGGATGCAGGAATACTGGATCACACAGGCGCTCCATCGGTCGTTATCGGGCATTTTGCAAACGAGGCGGTGGGGTTATACCGTCAGATATCTCCAGGTCTGTTTCTGGATCGGGCTGCTCAGTCACAGGTGGGGCGGCCATCGCTTCCTACCCTTACCTTCGGGCTGTGTCTTTTCGATGCCGACCTGGATGGGGATATGGATATTTTTCTGGCGAACGGGCATATATCGCCGGATGTGGAAGGGTTTTCGGAGGGCGTGTTTTACCGGCAGGAGCCTCAGCTTTTTCTGAATGCCGGGGATGGACGTTTTTCCGA
The DNA here is from genome assembly GCA_951812345.1 of Rhodothermales bacterium. Taxonomy (GTDB): domain Bacteria; phylum Bacteroidota; class Rhodothermia; order Rhodothermales; family VXPQ01; genus VXPQ01. The sequence continues at coordinate 2,054,639 of OX638295.1, read as the reverse complement.
ATATGAGTATCCGATCGCCGAACCGATCATTGCCCGGGCGGCGGCCCTCGCCGATTACGACCGGGACGGCGACGAGGATATTCTGGTTACGGAGAATGGCGGGCCGGTGCATCTCTTGCGTAACGAGGCGCAGAGAGGCGCTTTTTTACGCGTGCGCTTGCAGGGCCTGCACGGGAACAGGGACGCCCTTGGCGCTCATGTGACGGCTATTGCAGGCGATCGACGGATGCAACGGCGGGTCCGGAGCGGGTCGAGTTACCTTGCTTCTTCGGAGAAGGCGCTGACGTTCGGATTGGGTGCGGCTGCGCAGGTGGATACGCTCGTGGTGCATTGGCCCGGCGGGGAAACCGCGCGGTATGCGAACCTGCCTGCCGGGCGCGAGGTACATATTGTGGAAGGGGCGGATGTCGTGGAAACCATTATGTTGGAGAATCAACCTCGTCCTTAACGGTCCGGCATGCGTATTCCGGATGTTTCCGCCAATCCACTTGTTATGCCCGATTCTTCTCCGATTATATCCGTAGCAGGGTGCATATTTGCATTTCTGGTACTTGTCGGGTGCGGGAAGCAGGCGCCGACCCCGGCGGAACGCTTGCAGGCGGTTGACGAAGAAGTCCTGAATCTGCTTGTGGAGGCGCGCGAGGAAGAGGGGGCAGGACGGTATACGGAGGCGCTTGCGCTGGCGGACAGCCTGCTGGACCGGGCGCCCGGCCTTCCGGAGGCGCACATGCTGCTGGGGAGCCTTTGGATGCATACGTACCAGCTTGCTTCGGCGGACGAAGCCTTTGTGCGCGCTGTGGCGCTTGATCCGTACCTGCGCGACGGCTGGTTTCAGCGAGGGCATGTCGCGTTTGAAGAGGGGCAGTACAGCGAGGCAATCCGCCGGTATCGGCTTCAGCGCGAAGCCATCCTGTCCTCGCCGGAGCATATCCGGACGTTTCACCGGCGGACAGATGCTATCGTGCTGTCGCAAGTATGGGCACAGACGGGGCGTACGTACGAATTACTCTACCTGCCCGATAGTGCAGCATGGGCATACCAGGAGGCGCTTGCGCATGATTCAACGAATGCGCAGGTCTATGCCTGGCTGGCTGAATTGTACGATGGGGAGGGGCGGACAGAAGAGGCGCTTCCCCATGCGCAGAAGGCATGGGGATACGATCGGGAAAATGCAGATTTTTCCTACCGGCTCGGCGCGTTATTACTCAAAACCGGCGATGCGGAGGGTGCGCTTTCCTTGCTGGAACGCGCGGCGTACGCAAAACCCTATGAGTCCGCGTTCCGGTACAACTATGGTCGTGCGCTGATTGCGCTTGGGTACGCGGAAGAAGGCCAGCGGCATGTGGACGCCACGGAAGCGTTGCAGAAACTGGATAATGAGATTGGTTTGGCTCGCGCCGCTGCCGCACGGTTTCCCGACGATCCGGCCCGGTGGCGTACGCTCGCCAGTTGGCTTGCTATCGCCGAGCGTCACGCCGAACAACAACAGGCGCTGGCCGTGGCCCGGGTCGCCTCCCGGGGCGCTGCCGCCCGGAAACGTGCGGAAGGGGCGGCGACGCAAGACATGCCGTCTCCGGAGTTACCCGCACCCGACGCCGCGAACAGATAACGTCATGCGAGGCATCTTATCCTTTAGTGTGCTGTGTGGCCGGTGGACGGCGCTGTGCCTCCCTGTGGTATGCTGTCTGCTGTGGGCAGGAGGCTGCGCAAACGAACCGCGCTCGGAGGAAGCCCCGGATGGGCGGACGGCGAATGACGCCCAACCGATGTCCCCTGCCGCCGGGCATTTTATCCGGTTGAGCAGCGAAGCGCTGGAACGAAACGATTTTGCGCAGGCCTTTGCCTTTACGGACAGCGCAGCCGCTTTGGCGCCGGAACTTGCGGACATCCCGTTTTTGCGCGGCCGCATTCATGCCGGATTATACCGCCTCGACAAGGCGGATTCGGCATACCGGGCGGCGCTTGCGATTCGCCCGTCCTATCCCGGCGTATGGAATAATCTGGGCAATACGGCGTGGCTCCGGCAAGAGTACGGGAAATCTGTGGGATACTACCGCCGCGAACTGGAGATCGCCCCCGATCCGCGTCCCTGGCTGGGCATTGCCCGCGCATACATCGAGCTGGGCGAGACGGACAGCGCCCACTATGCTTTCGAAGAGGCGCTTGCACTCGACAGCACCTTTGCCCAGGCCCATTTCGGCGCAGCTCTGTTACTGGACGATCTTGGAGACTTCGAGGGGGCGCTCCGCAGCGCCCGGCGCGCGCTCCGTCATGCGCCCGATAACCACGAATACCGGTATCATGCGGCTTCGTACCTTGTCAAACTCGGACGGTGGGACGAAGCGCTGGCTCCGCTGGAAGCCGTTGCACAGGAATGGCCCTGGCATCAGGGCGCGCATTACAACATGGCCCAGGTTCTGATGCGCCTTGGTTATGCGGAAGAGGCGGAGGGGGTACAACAGTATGCCGAGGAACTTCGTGCGCACCAGGCGGAAATTACGAACCTGACGACGGCCTCCCGAACATACGCCGAAGACCCCTATGCGCATGCCAGACTGGGTACGTCATTGCGGAAAGCCCGCCGGTACGACGAAGCCATGCAGGCCTACAGCGTGGCGCTTTATCTGGATCCCGGCAACCTCGGTTTCCGTAACAATGTGGCCGTGCTGCATTTGTTGCGGGGCGATACCCTTTCTGCGATTCAATCGTTTCGGACCATGGTGCAGGCGGATACGACAAATGCCCATGCCTTGATCAACCTGGGAAGTTTGTATGCGTTGTCCGGGGATCCGGAGAATGCGCGCCGGGCCTGGGAAGCCGTCTTGCGTATCGAGCCGGATAATCGCATGGCGCGCAGTTCGCTGGCTAATCTATCGTCTTCCCAACCGTAAACCCTTCGACTATGACGTTACGGGTCATTCAGAGCGGGTATATTCGCCGGTGGATACTGGTGGCTGCGGCGTATGCGGTCATGGCGACGGCCCCGGGCTTGTTGTTTGAAGCGAGGGCGCAATCCGCTTCTGTGCGCGGTTTCGTTACGGCGGATCCCGGGGGGGAATCCCTTCAGGGCGTCAATGTGTCGGTCGATAACATGACCGGCGGGTTGACCGGAGCGGTTTCCAACGGGGACGGCTTTTTTCTCATAGGCCGTATCTCGCCCGGACGCTATACGCTCCAGGCTTCTTTTATCGGGTTCGTTACGTATGTGGATACGCTGGATATCGAGGCCGACGACCGCTTGCTGGTCAATATCGTGCTGCGGGAAGATGCGCTGGAAATGGAAGGTATTTCTGTGGAAGCGGAGCGTGAAGATGGCGCGGCGCGCGTGACTGCCGGACAGCAAACCATCCGTCCCGAAGATATCGACCTCATTCCCTCCCCGGACATTTCGGGCGATCTGGTTTCCTACCTTTCCACGATTCCCAGCGTAGTGTTGATGGGAGACCGCGGCGGACAAGTGTTCATCCGGGGCGGGGAGCCTACGCAGAATCTGACATTGCTCGATGGGATCGAGATTTATCAGCCCTTCCACGTGCTGGGCTTTTATTCGGCCTTTTCTTCCGAAATCGTCAGCCGGGCCGATGTGTATGCAGGCGGATTCGGCAGTGAGTTTTCGGGGAGAATATCCTCGGTCATCGATGTGCATTCGCGGAACGGCAACAAGCGTGGATTCAATGCTTCGGCGGCGTTGTCGCCGTTCACTACTTCGGGACATCTGGAGGGCCCCATCCTTCCCGGTTATATATCTTTTCTGGGCGCCGGCCGTTTTTCGATGCTGGACCAGCTGGCTTCCCGGTACATGTCCACACCCCTTCCCTATGTGTTCAATGACATATTCGGAAAAATCCATGTGCGTCTGGGACCGAACAAGCAGATGTCCGTGACGGGGCTGAAGACGTTTGACCGGGGCACGCTTACTCCCACCGACGATGTATTCCGGCGGGACGACGAGGTCAGCTGGAGTAACGAGGCGCTCGGGATACGCTACCTTGTGGCGCCTCGGATTCTTCCTATTCTGAGCGAGGTGCTTGTGTCCATTTCACGTCTTGAAAGTTCCTTCGGCCCCCGGGAGGAACCGACCCGGATATCCGACCTCGAGCAGTTCAATCTCGCCGTCAATATGACGAATTTCGCCCGGAGCTCGGAGGTCAAATGGGGATTTTTCCTGCGGACGCCGCTTACGGAAACCGTGCTGGGCGGTTTGTTTCAGAATCTTACGGTCGGGCGGGGCGCCCCCACGAATGTAGGCGCGTATATCGAACCGGAGATATACGTGGGCGGCGGGATGTACGTGCGGCCCGGGCTCACCGTCCAAACGATGGGCAGTACGGGCGATTATTTCGAACCCCGGTTACGGTTACGCCTCCAGCGCGGCATCCAGCAGTGGAGTGCAGCGGCGGGCATCTATCGGCAGGTGACCGTAGGTCTGAGCGACCGTCGCGACGCGACCAATATTTTCACCGCCTGGGTGCAAACGCCTTCCAGCGAGGCCATGCGCTCCATGCATGCGCTACTCGGGTACCGGGTCGAACCGACCCCCTGGCTGGAATGCTCCATCGAGGGGTTTTACAAGAACATGGACAACATCTTCATTGGGGAGTGGACCGCGTTTCCCGGCTTCACCACGCGCTTGCAGGAGGCCCATGGCGATGCATACGGATTCGATCTGCGCATGGAAGTGCGGCGCCCCCGTTTCTACGGGTTCGTAAACTACGGGTTGTCCTCTACCCGGTACGAGATCGATCCGGAGAGTCCGGCGGTGACGAACCCCGGACGGTTTCGCCCGCCCCACGACCGGCGTCACCAGATCAATATGCTGGGGAAGACGACGGTATACGGCTTCGATATAAGCGCCCGGTGGCAATTCGGGTCCGGATTGCCGTACACGCCGGTCGAGGGATTCGATGGGTTCGTGCTGATGGACGGTCCTGTTGACGTCAAAAACGTGCGCGGATTTCCCCGCGTCATCTACGAAAGCATTCCCTATCGGGGGGTGCTCCCGACCTATCACAGGCTGGACATTACCGTGGAGCGGGCGTTCGATATATCCCTCGGAGCGGAAATGACGGTGCAGGCGGGCGTGATGAATGCCTACGACCGGGCGAATCTTTTTTCCCTGGACCTGCTCACTGCCCAGCGCACCGATCAATTGCCCATCGTGCCCATCGTCGGCCTGAAGGTCGAATTTTAGGGTATTTGCATGAAAGACATGAAAAACAGGGTGTTTGTCCGGCTTTTTGCGCTGGCGTTATTGCCGGGCTTGCTGCTGGCGACTGCCGGTTGCGAGGAGAGTGTGGACGCCATTACCGGCACCGACATTGCCTTCACGATATGGGGTTTTCTGGACGCCGCCGCCGATACGCAGTATGTACGGGTCTTTGAAGTCACGGATCAACTGATTCCCGACCGGGACGCGCAGATCGATGCGCGCGTATTCTCCACGAATCTCGCGACGAGTCAGCGCATCGAGTGGAAGTACGAGCGTGTGCATTTCGACAGCCTGATCACCGGACATTTTTTCATGGCCGCGTTCCGCCCGGAGCATGAGGAGCGTTATCTGCTCGAAGTGGTGCGCTCGGACGGGGAAACGGCCAGTGCCGAGGTGACTGTGCCGCCTGCCGCAAGTTTCACCCTCGAAACCGGCGCCGAAAGCGTACTCATTCCTGTCTTTATCGACGGCGACGTGCCGAATCTCATCGGGTTGCGCGTGACGTACCACGCGATCAATGTTCCGCCTCCCCAGGCCTGGCCGCAGGGTACGCCGGTGGCCCCGGCCGTGCAATTGCCGGTGATTGTTTCGTACGACGATCGGGTCGAGCGCATCGCGGGAGGGTGGCGTTTCACGATAGATATGGAGCGGGATTTCGACATTGTCCGAAGGGCCTATCAAATCAACTGCCTGATTTCCGATCCTGAGGAAAGCGCCCCGTACGTATGGCTCCGGAAGATGGAATTCTCGGGCCTGCTTGCGGATTCGTCCTGGGCGCCGCCCGGCGGGGTTTTCGACGCGAACCTGCTTGCGGTGCCGGGGACGTTTTCCAACGTGATGAACGGCTACGGTTTCTTCGGGGCCGGAGAGGGGATAGGCAGGGAATGGACCCCTGCAACGGAAACGAGTCTTGATGCGGGCTATAATTTTCAACCCAGATGCACGGGCCTGTTTGCCACGGATACGCCGGAGTGCCACAATCCTCCTATGCCCTGCATTAGCGAGATATTTCAGGGGATCGAGGGATTTGCCCAGGGAAAGGCCGGAAACGTATTGCATCCCGGAGACAAACGTCGTGAAGGATACGCTGATTAAGAATACTCTGATTAAGTCCGCGAAGCTCAGAGACTGAAAGGGGCGGGCTGGCAAGGAGTGACGAAGCGGTTTTGATCCGAGTATTCTTAAGGATATATTTCCCACATATTCTGTCAATACCTGATTGCTATGCGACACATCATCAGTCCCAATGTGTACGACGTTGCTGTGGTTGGCTCCGGCGCCGGAGGGGGCATGGCGGCGTACGTGCTTGCCGAGGCGGGCGCTAATGTGGTCATGCTGGAAGCCGGCCCGATGTGGGACGCGGCCACGGATGGCGACATGTTCACCTGGAACTATACTTCGCCCAGGCGCGGCGCCAGTTCGAAAGAGAGGCCGTTCGGGGAATTCGACGGGTGCATCGGCGGCTGGGAAATCGAGGGCGAGCCGTACACCCACGCACCCGGCACGGAGTGGGATTGGTTCCGGGCGCGCATGCTGGGCGGTCGTACGAACCACTGGGGGCGCATTTCATTGCGGTTCGGCCCGGACGATTTTCGCGGGTACAGCCTCGACGGCCTTGGGGACGACTGGCCCATAGGGTACGAAGACGTGGCGCCGTGGTACGACAAAGTCGATCAGCTTGTCGGGATTTTCGGCAACCGGGACGGTTTTTACAACGAGCCTGACGGCGACTTTTTGCTGCCTCCGGCGCCGCGTTTGCACGAACTGCTTGTGATGCAGGGGGCTGCAAAGATGGGCATCCCTGTGCTGGCGAACCGCCTTTCTATCCTGACGAAGGCGCACAATGGCCGGCCGGCTTGTCACTTCTGTGGACAATGCGGGCGCGGCTGCGCCACGGGTTCCAATTTTTCCTCGCCGTCGGTGCTGTTGCCTCCGGCCCTGAACACAGGGCGGTTGACCATTGTGGACAATGCCATGGCGCGGGAGGTGACCACGGACCGGGAGGGACTGGCCACCGGCGTGTCGTACGTTAACCGGAACGACATGCAGGAGTACACGGTGCGTGCCCGTACCGTGGTGCTGGCGGCCAGCGCGTGCGAAACGGCGCGGTTGCTTCTGAATTCGACATCGCCGCAGCATCCGGCGGGTCTCGCCAATGCAAGCGGCGTTGTAGGGCGGTATCTCATGGATTCCACGGGCGCCAGCGTCGCCGGAATTTTCCCGCAGCTTGTCGGGCGCACGCCGCACAATGAAGACGGCGTCGGCGGGGCGCACATTTATATTCCCTGGTTCGGGTATGACCAGAAGCGCGGTTTCGCCCGCGGATACCATCTCGAAATATGGGGAGGTCGCCAGCAGCCCGGCTATGGCTTTGTGGACGGCATTCACACGGTCAATAACCTGTTCGAGGATCGTCCCCGGGGCGGGGGCGGCTACGGCATGCAGCTCAAGCAGGATTACCGGGATTTGTACGGGTCCGTAGTGGGCTTTTCCGCCCGCGGCGAGATGGTCGCGCGGTACGATAACTATTGCGAAATCGATCCGGATGTCGTGGACAAGTACGGTATCCCCGTACTGCGTTTTGATGTGCGCTGGAGCGATGAAGAATATCTCCAGATCAAGCATGCCCAGGAGGCGAGCCGCAATCTTGTCGAAGCGATGGGGGGTGAAATACTTACGCCCATGCCGTCGAAAGAAGAGGGATACGGAATTTCTGCACCGGGGCAGATTATCCATGAAGTGGGCACAGTGCGCATGGGAGACGACCCGGCAAAGGCTCCGCTCAATGCCTGGTGTCAGGCGCACGACGCCAGGAACGTTTTTGTGACGGATGGGGCGCCGTTCGTGTCGCAAGCGCACAAGAACACGACATGGACCATTCTGGCGATGGCATGGCGTACGGCGGATCACATTGTCGAACTCCGTAACGCAGGCGCCTTGTAGCTCGGAAACATACCGAATGTATTGCTATTGACCCGATAGAACGTTGCACTATGGACCGCCGCGAATCCCTTAAATTGCTGGCCCTGGCCCTGTCGGCCACCGCGCCGGGCGTACTGACGGCAGCCGGATGCCGGTGGACGGCTTCCGATGCCGAGCGTGCTGCCCGGGAGGCCGAGGAGGCCCGTTCCCGCGGGGATTTTTCCCCGCAGTTCTTTACGGACGAGGAGTACGAGACGGTGCGTATTCTTGCGGACCTGATTATTCCGGCGGATGACCGTTCAGGCAGTGCGACGGATGCGGGGGTGCCGGAATTCATGGACTTTATTGTGACGGATATGCCGGATATGCAGGATCCCATGCGCCAGGGATTGGCCTGGCTGGATGTCTATGCCCGGGAACGGTTCGGGGCGTCGTTTGCGGCGTGCTCCGATGCACAGCGCGTTGATCTGGTCGATGCGATCGCCTGGCCCGAGGACGCCGACCCGGCGCTTGAGGATGGCGTAAACTTTTTCAACTTCTTCCGCGATTTGACGGCTTCGGGATTCTGGACGACGGAAGCGGGCATGGCCGATCTGGGCTATATGGGGAACGTGTTTGTGGCCGAATGGACGGGCGCCCGAAAATCCGAGATTGAACGGTTGGGGTTGTCGGAAGCGCCCTGGGAAACATTGTGACGAGACCGGCAGGAGAGGGGATAAGGCACGCTGGCTGATTACATTTTTTGAACCAAATCCGTACAACCATGCAACGACGTCGTTTTCTGCGTTCCTTTGCGGCTGCCTCAGCAGCGCTTCCCCTGGCCCATGCGGGTCTTGCAGCCGGTTTATCCGAGGGGGGAGAATCTTCCGGTTTTTCCGGAAACCGCCCCGAATTCACGCTCGACTATGCGCCTCATTTCGGCATGTTCACGAACCATGCAGGGGACGATCTGCTCGATCAGCTTCGCTTTATGGCGCAGATGGGGTTCCGGTCGATGGAAGACAATGGCATGGGGGGGCGCACCCATGAGATGCAGGAGGCTATTGCGCAGGAAATGACCCGTCTCAATATGCGAATGGGGGTGTTTGTCGCCCACAGGATCGATTGGCAGCAGGCCAATCTGGCGAGCGGAGATCCGACCAGACGGGAGGAGTTTCTGGATGATATTCGCGGGGCAGTGGAAGTGGCGAAGCGCGTCAACGCTACGTGGATGACCGTGGTGCCCGGGCGAGTCGACCAGCGCCAGGAAATGGAGTACCAGACCGTGCATGTAGTGGAATCACTGAAGCGCGCGTCGGAGATTCTGGAGCCGCATGGCATGGTCATGGTTCTGGAGCCCCTGAACTGGTGGTCGAACCACCCCGGCATGTTTCTAAGCCGGGCGCCTCAGGCATACATGATTTGCAAGCATGTGGACAGCCCTGCCTGCAAGATTCTCTTCGATATCTACCACCAGCAGATTAGCGAGGGAAACCTGATCCCGAACATCGAAAAATCATGGGATGAGATTGGCTACTTCCAGATCGGCGACAATCCGGGCCGGAAGGAACCGACCACGGGCGAGATCAACTACCGCAACGTGTTCAAATACATCCACGAGCGGGGGTATACGGACATCCTCGGGATGGAGCATGGGAATGCCCAGCCCGGCAAGGAAGGGGAGCAGGCGCTGATCGATGCGTATGCTTCGGTGGATCCGTGACGGTAATGGTTAGCGGCAGTGTCCTGTAAACCGTGTAAACCTCTTCAGCGTTAGGCAATTATCGCGCTCTCGAGTGATGGTGGAGTGTTCGGTTATCCATCTGCAGTGGTATGTAGCACCCTCATGATGCAGGAACAACTCTTTTCCCGTAATTCCATTTTGTTGCAAGCAGTGTTCCGGAAATTATAGCGAAAACCACGAACAGGTAGAACATGCTGTCCCAGCCGAAGTGGTCGGCTACATAGGCGACGAGTAGCGGGGAAATCAGTTGTCCGCAGGACCCCATGCCGTTGATCAGACCCGCTGCTGTGGCAGCCCCCCGCTGGTTACCGATATCCATTGCGGCAGCGCCGGACATGAGCGCATCCGGCCCGAACGTCATGATCCCGATGATGCCAATGCTGATGATATTGGCCACGGCGCCGAGTTCCGCCAGGGTCGGGTGGAGTAAAAGGATCAGGGCCAATCCATATAACATGAGTGCGCCGACCGGGAAACGGCGTGCCTGAAAGAGCTTGTCGGAGGCATAGCCGGCCATCAGCACTCCAAAGAAACCGACTATTTCGTAGACGGAAGAAGTGTACCCTGCCGCACTCTCGGTATAGTCGAGCGCCTCGGTCATATAGAGCGGGAGCCAGAATAGAAACGCATAACGGGTCATCTTTGTGAAGAAATACATCATGCCCGTTACCCATAGCGCCGAATCGGATAGGACCTCTTGCAGGACAGACCTTCTTTCTGTGCTGCTGATCGGAGAAGAAGCGCCCTCACCGGCATCCTCCTCCGGCAGGTCCGGAAGCCCTGCATCCGAGGGCCGATTCCGCGTATAGAGTGCGTATATGCCGGCGATGACTGTAAGCACAAGCGCGGGCGCCCAGAAAGCCCTCCGCCAGCCCAGATCGGCAAAAAACATCTCATTGGTGGCCCAATATGTAGCAAAGATCGTAGCCAGGAAGCCGCCTACCACATAGCATGTGCACCACCAGGCCATCACCACGCCGCGTTCCTGGTGCCGGAACCAGGTAGACATATTTTTGATTAGTCCGGGCCATCCTGTCGACTGCCCGTACCCATTACTCCACATCATGAATATGAACAAAAACAGAGAGGCTCCGAAGCCCATTGCGACGTTTGAAAAAACAGATATCAGAATGCCTGTGGCGACGATGATCCGCGGCCCGAAGCGATCGGATAGCAGGCCGTTGACAAACTGGCCCAACATGTAGATGAGACTGTAGCCGGTGAGAACCCAGGCGAGATCGGTCTTGGTGAACCCGTACTCGTCCATAAGGAGGGGCATGACCACACTGAAATTCTTCCGGCAGAAGTAGAGACCTGCGTAGGATATCCAGGTCACAGCGAATATCCGGTTCCGCCAGGGTTTTGGAAGCAAGGGATGGGTGGTCATGCTTTGATTGGAGTGATGATCGTTGGAAGATCAGGCGGTAGAAAAAACTTTCGCGAGTGTGTCGTCGAAGCGGTCGAGAAATGTGTCGCAGGCTGCCTTGTCGTGAGCCAGTGACAGATAGAGTTTTGTCCCCATGGGATTGAGAAAAATGCCCCGGCCGAAAAGACCGAGCATTACGGCCCGGCTGGTTTCTGCGTCGCCGCGCCGGGTGGAACGGTAGTCCAGGACCGGCTCCTCTTCACGCGTGAAGACCACCTGAGCCAACGGGCCGTCACCGATTATCTGCCCGGGGATGCCTCGTGCCTGGAGTGTCTGTCTCATTCCCTCCCGCAGATAGGCCCCGATCTCGTGCAGATGTTCATAGGCGCCGGGCTGTCGAAATACGGACAAGGCTGCTCCTGCAGCCGCCGTCGAAACCGGGTTGCCGCCCAGCGTAGAGGCCGTCCAGACGTAGGTTTCTCTTCCCAGGCGATCTTCGCGCACCAGATCCATGATTTCAAATTGTCCGCCATAGGCGCCAATTGGATAACCGCCTCCGAGTGCTTTTCCGTAGGCCACGAGGTCTGGCACGACGCCATAGTATTCCTGGGCGCCCCCGTAAGCCAGACGGAATCCGGTTACCACCTCGTCGAAAATCAGTAGCACACCGTGGGCGGCTGTAATCTCGCGCAAGCCTTGCAGGAAACCCGATACTGGAGGCAGACAGCGATGTAGCGGTTCTACAATCACTGCTGCTACCTCGTCGGCATAAGTGGTGATGATCCGTTGGGTTGTTTCCAGGTCGTTATAAGGTGCAATCAGAACATGATCGCGCACAAGGTGATCGATGCCGTCAGAGGATGGCTCAGGTGTGGGAAAATCGGGTAAGCGCTGTGGAAACAAACTGGTTACGCCGACATCATTCGCTCCATGGTAGGCTCCCTCGAACTTGATCACGCGAGAACGTCCCGTAAAAGCCCGCGCCAGACGCAGACTGTACATGGTTGCCTCGGTGCCGGAGGCACAGAAGCGTAGCCTTTCACTGGCCGGGCTTATCCGGACAATTTCTTCAGCCAGTGCGAGTGAAGCCTCCGTGATGTACGCGAAATTGGCTCCTTTCGGCGCCTGCTGCGCTACGGCCTCGGCGATTTCGCGACGCCCATGCCCGACGAGCGCCGAGCCCCATCCCATCGAGAAGTCCACATAGTGCTTTCCGTCGGTATCCCAAAGATCGCAGCCTGAACCGCGCGCAATCACCATGGACAGAGCGGATGGGAGGTTGAACTCGCCGTTCGATCCGGCAGGAAAGATAGCCAGTGAACGTTCAGCGTCCGTTTGCATCAAGGTCGGATTCATTGGCAATGGGATGGCAGGTTGTGAGACGGGTAAGGACTAAGGAAGCTTCTGCAAGGCAAGGCTCCGTGTTCCCTCCCAATCGGTAAAAACATCTTGCGCCAGGCCGAAACTTGTGGTCATGCCGGTTCCGCCAAGGCCATTTACGATACGAACATTCGGCTCTGGCTCTGCAAGGAAGACATCATGTGCAGGGTGCTTGGCGTATACGCCGTGCCAGCGCTGGAGAATCGTTAGTGAAGGCGGCGCCAAAATGGTCTCCAGATATGTCAGGATGAGCGCGTCGATCTCTGGACGGTCGAACGGATCCGGCGTCCAACCATACTCGTGAGAATCCCCCAGGAGGAGTTCTCCCGCACCGTTTTGCGCAACCAGGATATGTATCCCCCATTGTTCGAAAGCCGGATGGTTCTGAGTAATGCGGCGTTTCAAAGCGGGCAGCGACGGGCACAACGAGAATGCCGGATAGTGACGCAGGCTGAGGCCGGTGGCCAGTATCGGGCCGAGGCGCCACCTGCCGGGCTGCGGGACCGTGCGCATCATCTGCAGCTTGCAGCGTGTCAGTCCGCTGGCGGCGAAAGCAGCCGGGTACAGCGTTTCGAAGTCAGTCCCGCTGCATACGATAGCCCGCTCGACGCACCAGGTTTCGCCGCCTGCTTCAATGTAGGGCATGGTAATGCCCGTGACGGTCTTACCGAAGCGCAATTCAACATTGTACGTATGGCGAAGGTACCCGGGAAGTTTTGTTATGGCTTCGCGCGGGTCAACGATCACCTCTTCCGGACTCCAGAGCCCACCTTGCAGTCCGTTGGTTCGGAGGGCCGGACTCCGGCGAACCACCTCTTCGGGATCAAGCCATGCGCACCTGTAGCCGAGCCTGGGGGCTTCTTCGATAAATTCGTTCAGGACGGCATGCTCATCCTCGTGGTAGGCTGCGACGAGGGCGCCTGTCGACTTGTGCCAAATGCCCGCCTGTTCTGCGATCTCCAGCCAGACCGCTCGACTACGCAAGGCCCGCTCGTGGATTGTTCCAGGCGACATCCCGAGTGGAAGGACGATACCGAAGTTGCGAATCGAGGCGCCGAGTGCGTGAGTATTGCGCTCAAAGAGGACGACCGATAGCCCTCGCCGGGCCGCTTCGAGGGCATGGGCGATCCCGGCGATACCCGCGCCGATCACGGCAATATCTGCTTTTAGCGCATGGGGCACGTGTTTGGTATCGCTTGACATGGCGGTTGGCATGCACACTACTGCATTACTTGATAACCGCCAGTTGTTGGCTCCGTGTAAGGCTTCCGGCGGTCAGGTTTACCACATACGTTCCGTTCGCCAGGCGGGCGGTGTCGAGCACGACCTTGTATGTTCCAACGGGATGAAACTGATCGACCAGGGTAGACAACTTGCGCCCGGTCAGGTCGAACAGTTCGAGTTTCACCCGTGTCTCTTGCGCGATACGATACACGAAAGCGGTCGTATCGGTGGCGGGATTCGGGTAACCGGGCTCCAGATCGACAAAATCCAGCGCCTGGGGTAGCTCATTATCCTGGATGGATACCTGTACAAATTTATTTACTGTGAATCGATCTACCACATTGCCGTACTGATCAGTGGCTGTGACGTGCAATTCATCGTTATCCACATCGATCCGCGTAAAATGATGGACCATATCGGAGAAGGTGATGTGGTCGTAATCGACGAAAAAATCGTCCAGGCCGCCGCCTCCGCCGCCGGAAACCAGGTAATGCACATGCTCCTTTTCTCCACGCTCGTAACTGTGCGTATGGCCATTCATCACCATGTCTACGTCGTATTGCTCATAAATGGGCACCAGATGATCCTGAACCCTTTTGTCGCCATAATAATCGGTCCAGTACTCAGTGTAGGGCGGGTGATGAGCATAGACGAACGTCCAGGTGGCCGAGGTTCGGAGGCTATCGGTCAATGCATTGATCAAAAAGGCATGCTGGGGTGAACCGGGACTGTAATCGCCGTTGGTATCCAGGGCGATGAAATAGGCGCTACCCCAGCGGAAAGAATAATAGCGCTCGGTGCTGTCCGGGTTGTTATGAGGCAGGTAAAAATCGTCAAGGTATACCCCGCCGTCGTCCGTAATTACGTCGTGGTTGCCAAGTGAGGTGAACACGTTGACGTTCTTGAGCAGGCTGGCGTAGGGTTTAAAATAGATATTGTCGTAGTAGTCCCCGCTTCCCTGATGCACATCTCCCACGTGGACAATAAAATCAATCTCGCGCTTATTCATGCTGCGCTGCATCTGTTGGGCCACCCTCCACTGGGTGGGGGTGTCCACGCCGCTATCGCCGAGAACCAGAAAGGAAAACAGCATTTCGTCATGACCTCGGGCCGTGCGAAAATTCTCTTCGCCCGCCACACGTTGATTTTCGTTGTGTACCTCGTAGAAATACCGGGTGCTTTCTTCCAGGCCGTCGAGCGTGATGTGGTGTTTTTGCCGGGCTTCCGATTCCACCGCTTCCTCGCTTAAGACCCCTTTTTTCTGCCCGTACTTCACCTTTCCAACCTGTTTCTCGACCGTGCGCCAGGCAACTTCGACAGAGGTCCGGGTTGGATTCTGGATATACGGAGCCCTGAATTCGCGAACCGGATAAAAAACAGCTACCTCTTCTGGTTTCGTGTATATAAACTGCTCACTCGTAACGGACACACTATCGTAATACGCCCCGGTGTTGGCGTAAGACAACAGCCCGATGCTGCCTGTCTTGTACTGCTGATCCCTGGCGCTCAGGATCAGGTTTCCATTGAGGTACGCATGGATGCTATCGTCCCGCACGTCTGCCGTCAAGGCAAAGAAGCCGGAGGGATAGGCCCGGGAGACCAGATTTTCAGCCAGGATATATGGCTCTCCATCGATGAATTTCTGGATGCGTTGCAATGGGGTGTTAACAGGCGTTCCCGAGGAGTCCCGGCCTGACCAGGACGGGTCGTTCATCAATAGGACACGGTAATAATTTTTTGCATCCTGGTAGCGAAAGATCAGACCGACCCCGTCATTATCTGCGGATCGAACCAGCGCATTGAGCGAATAATCGGTCCAGTTTCTGTCACCGGTGGTAATGTGTGTGCCCAGATGATATTTTGTTTCCAGGTCCACAGGTCCATAGGACCAGATGTTGGATTTCTGAACCAACACGCCGTTCTCGACCACCCACACACCAGGTCCGTGCTGTGGTTCCACATCGTCAGTAACTGTCCAACCAGCATAGTTACCGTCATCGAAGTTGTCGTAAAAGGGTAGTGGTTGCGCATGGGCGAGCGTAGCCAGGGAGCACAACAAGCCTGCGACAATCCATGTTATCCGGTCCGTTGGAAGCCTGCGCATAATCGGCATTCCGGTTTGTCTGTGGGTATCGAATCCCTTCGACATATGGCTACCAGGGCAGGGAAAACGTTTTTACTGCGGTTAATCCTTTCATGGTTTCAAGGACGCCCTCTTTGATTCCTAAACCGGAATCTTTTACGCCGCCGAAGGGAGACAACTCGATGCGGTAGCCCGGTACCTCATTAATGTTCACAGTGCCCGTGCGTATCTTCTTTACTGCCTTAAGCGCTTTGTTGAAGTCTTTAGTGACTATACCGGAAGAGAGGCCGTAGTCCGTGCTGTTGGCCAGTTCGATGGCGTCGTCGAGGTTCTTGATTGCCATAATGGGCGCCAGAGGACCAAAGGATTCACACACAACCATCTCTGCATCACGCGGCGTGTCGGCGATTACGGTCGGCGCCAGGAGGGCGCCGCGGCGTTCACCGCCGAGCAACACCCGGGCTCCATCATCGACGGCTTTCTGCACCACTGTCTCAAGCCGGATAGCCGCTGCCTCGTCGATGACCGTCCCGACACGCGTATCGAAGTCCATTGGGTCGCCATAGGTATAGGCTTTCGAGGCTTGTACGAAGCGCCCGGTAAACGTATCCAGGATGTCTTCGTGGATGAGCAAACGTTTTACGGCGGTGCAGCGCTGGCCTGAGTTGCGATAACATCCTTCCGTGGCCAGATGCACAGCCAGATCCATGTCGGCATCTTCCAGTACGATCAACGGGGCATTTCCACCCAGTTCCAGGATCAGCTTTTTGTAACCGGCTCTTTGAGCAATTTTCTTACCGATTTCGACACTACCGGTAAAGCTCACTACTTCGGTTCGAGGGTCAACGACCAGTTCCTCAGCTACCTCGTCCATTGGTCCGACGATAACGCTCAGCATCCATTCGGGCAGCCCTGCTTCATACATTAACTCGACACACCGGACAGCCGTAAGCGGCGTCTTTTCGGAAGGCTTGAGCACCACCGGTGCTCCGACGGCAATGGCCGGAGCGATTTTGTGCATCACCTGGTTGAGGGGGTGATTGAATGGGGTAATGGCGACTACCAGGCGGTGTGGGTCACGCAACGTAAAGATTTTCCGGGCCTTCCCGGTGGGTGTAATGTCGCAGGAAAATATCTCCCCGTCATCTCTCAGTGCCTCCATTGCGGCAAACTGAAGCACGTCGCAGGCCCTCCCGACCTCGTACCGGGTTTCACGCAGGCACAGCCCCGACTCTGCTGTAATCAAGTGGGCAAACGATTCCGCCTGCTCCAGCAAAAGCGAGCGCGCCTTGTTCAGGATCTCGTAGCGCCGATAGCGCGTCAGCAATTCTCCTCCTTTGAGCGTGGCTTCGATGGCTTCGTGCGTTTGGCTGCGACAGACACTGCTTACCGTTCCGGCGACATCGCCGGTATAGGGATTGTAAACCGTTAACCGTTCATCTGTGATGACTTTACGTCCCGCGATGTAACAGGGAAGATCATGTGTGCCGACATGGTCGTTTTTGGAAATGGCGATAGACGTTTCCATAATTTCGGGGTCATATTATAGATGAAAGGCGCTTAGGGGGCTGGATTACCTGTTATCCAGGTTCGATAGTGTGTGTTGACGCAAGGGTCCCGTTCACCGTGAAGTCGAAGACATCGAAATTACGCGGATCGGCGGCTGCATAACGAGCATAGAGCTCATTGAGCGGCTCGGAGAGAAGCAGGGGCACCATTTCCTCGTAACGTCCTCCATGGGAGCGCAACCCGTCTTGAACGAGACTTAGATCGTGATGCGCTGGCGTGCGCCCGATCACCACATCACGCCCGGACAGCACCACAAGGTCACCGATACGGTCTTGCGGCAATTGAAGCTTTTTTGCGGCGGTTACCCGGTCGTACACTTCTGTAATGCCGTCGATCTCGCGCACGTAACCAAGCACAGCGTCGATTATTATCGGGTCGGGCACATGGACCACTGCAAAGGCCCCAAGGGCCCCGTGATGTAATACATATGGGTCGGTGATGGGCAGAATGACACGGATGTTTCCCCCGAATTTTTTGGTTAGCAGGCTCTCCATATAGATTGCGTTGGGTTTGCCGTCGAGCGTCTGCTTCGCATTCATGCCGTGATCCGCCGTGGCTCCGACGACAGCGCCGCATGCAAGCAAACGCCCCAGTTCACGATCAAGGTTTTCATGAAAATCCAGGGATTCTGGTGTGTCTGGCGCATACTTGTGCTGCATATAGTCGGTCAACGACAGGTAAAGGAAGTCGGCAAGCCCGTTTTCCATGAGCGCCACGCCGGCTTTGAGTACGAACAAGCTTGCATCGGCGCTGTAAATCTGCGGCGTGGGCGCCCCTACCAGTTCTTCGACATCCGAGATGCCGTGTGTTTCTTCTGTGGCCTGGTTCGCTTTCTCGGCGGAGAAGGCAATGCCGTCGAGGTTGTGGGCGAGCATATCCCGGAGTTTTTCCTTGGCGGTCACCATGGCCACCTTTCGGCCGGCCTGGGCTGCCGCAGCAAGTATCGTCTCGGCGCGAAGATAGGTAGCCGAGTTCATCATGACTTCTTCGCCCGTCTCCGGATCAAGAAAAAAATTCCCGCTTATTCCGTGCACCGATGGCGGAAGCCCCGTTGCAATGGACGCATTGTTGACGTTGGTAAAGGAGGGGAGAGCGCCCCGGACCAGCCCGCGATATCCTCCGGAAGCCAGCATCCGCTGGAGGTTGCCCATGCGCTCGTGCGCCAGCGAGGTGCTTAGATATTCATCGGCGCATCCGTCGATACAGATGACCGCCACAGGGTGATCCGGGGGGCGGTAGGTCCGCCCGTTGACTGTGAAAGGGACGGTGGAAATGGGACGGTCGTTTGCATGCTTGCTGGGCATCGCGGTTTTTATAGTGGTTACGCTCGCTTAACTACTCGGTTGGCAACAGCAAGGGGCAATGATCGTAAATCGAAATATAAAGTTGCACAATACACATCTATCATACACCATTTCGAAATTAAATGAAACCTCTGATTTGTTTGCCAGGCTATGGTTAATCGGCAGTTCCCCCGGCTTCCACCTCTGTAATGCAGATGTCCAGAATGTCCAACGCCTTGGCCATTTCCTCTTGGGTAATGGTGAGCGCCGGCGCCAGCACAATGATATTGCCCATGGTCAGCTTGAAACTGAGCCCGCGAGATAACGCCCGGTACATGACTTCCTCGGCGGCCTGGGATGCGCGTTCCATCGTAGCCCGATCCTTCACGAGTTCCATGCCGAGCATTAGCCCCAGACCTCGCACATCTCCGATAAGGCGGTGGCGTTCCATCATCATGCGCATCCGATCAAGCGCCCATGCACCGAGGGTGCGTGTGCGGGCGAGGATATTTTCTTCTTCGAGGAAATGAATGGCGGCCAGCGCAGCGGCGCAGGCTACAGGGTTTTTCTCGTGCGTGTAGTGTCCGAGCGCGCCATCTTTCGCCACGTCGAGATTTTCGCGGGCAAGCATGGCGGCAAGTGGGAAGATGCCGCCGCCGAGCCCCTTGCCGAGGACAAGGATATCCGGCTCGATGCCGTAGTGCTCGCAGGTGAACATGGTCCCGGTGCGACCGAGGGCGTGCGGAATCTCATCCAGGATCAGCAGGGCGCCGTGACGATCGCAGGCTTTTCGCACGATCTGCCAGTATTCGACAGGAGGGATATAGGGAGTGCTGCGCACTGTTTCGGCGACCACCGCCGCGACATCGCCTTCTTTCTCAAGGACGTAGTCGATATATTCGGCGCATTTCAGGCTGCACCTACGTTCGCAGCCAAAGGGGCAAGCACTTGGATTGGGTGGCGGCACATGTTCGGTTCCTGGCAATAGCGGGCCAATGCCGCGACGAAAAACGGCTTCTCCGCCAATGGAGATTGTGTCGAGCGACGCGCCATGAAAAGCATCCCACATGGAGATGGTTTTGAAGCGCCCTGTCGCGACGCGGGCCAACTTCAGGGCCATGCCCATCGCAAGCGCTCCGCCGGGGGCAAAGAGCACCTTGTTTAGCATGCCGGGCGCCAGTTCGGCCAGCTTTTTGGCGAGTTTAATAGCGGGTACGTTCGTATACCGCCGTGTGCAGAACGGAAGGGTGTGTAGTTGTTCTGTAATGGCTGCAATTACACGTGGATTCCGGAAGCCGACCTGATGCACCCAGTTGCCGTGGAAATCCATGATACGCCGGCCCTGATAGTCTTCAATGTAGACCCCGTCACACGCGCGCAGCACATTGAGGCAGGGTGTAGAGAGCGACTGGTGCAGAAAGTACCAGGCGTCTTCGTCCAGTAGAGCTTTCGTCTCCTCGTCAATGTGGTCAGCGACCCAGGCAGCCCGGCGCGGCGAGATGTTCAGATCGCCCTCAGAGTCAAGGTGGTCCGGATCCTGGTTGGCGCGATGCTGCTTCATTATCCTCTGAGGCTGGCTTGCGGAAATCCTCACTCCGATTGAAATACCATGTAGGAGAGCAGGGTTCTTTCAACCCCCGGCCCATGGTACATCACCTCGAGGTGTTCTCCCCCGTAATGCTCGAAATACTCTACCTCGATCATGTGTCTTCCAGGCTCAAGGACAATGTCGCCGCTTTCCTCCAACGCCCCATGGGAACCATCATTGTTCACCACCTCGATTCCATCCACATAGAGTTTGGTTCCGTCATCGGATCGGGTATAGAACGTATAGGTCCCTGCTTGTTCAATCCGGATGACGCCCTCAAACTTCACGGCATAGTAATCCTCCCGCCGATTCTCGACGCCGTCCAGGTGAAACTCATAGACCTTGCCCGTATGTACGGGCTGGAGCTGGTCAAAGTCGGGGAGGAGCTCCCATTGTCCTTCGTAGTAGGCGTACGACACCCTTTTTTCCTGTCCGGGAGGCAGTATCCGATAACTCGTTTGCGAGATGCTGCTTGTCGCCGTTCCCTTAAAGGTTCTGGCGTTTACCTGGACATTACCGGTGATCCGGAAGGCTCCCTCATACAATGGAGAAGTCTCATCCGGATCGCTGCCGTCGAGTGTGTATCGTATTTCGGCCTCGGGATCATCCACTACTGTCATCGTAATTACAGGGGACTCATTAAGAAGCGCAAGACCACCCAGTGGGACAATTCGAGGAGCCGGAATATACATTCCCAGAGGCTCGGAAGCGTCGTGATAGCGTTCGAAAGCAGAGGCCACAGGACGTGCAATCCAAGCATACGGCTGTGACACACCCAGGGCTAACAATACTGTCGCAGCGGTATCGTACGTGTTGATCGGAATCGTGAGGTGCTTGCCTGCCACGACGCCGGGGCCATATGCAAGCCATGGAATTTCAAGCTCGGCCATCGATTCGCCTCCGTGGCCCTTACCCTTTCCTCCATGATCGGATGAGATGATCACCAGTGTCTGCGTTGCCATGCCAGTTTCTTCCAGACCGGCCAAGACCTCGCCGATAAGCCGGTCCGCTTCTTCGACCGAGGCATAGAATTCATCCGATCCATGCCCGTACGTATGGCCGGCATGATCTACGTGGTCGAGATGAATAAATGTGAGCCGGGGCTGGTGCGCCATAAATTGTTCGCGGGCCTTGTCCACAGCATCCTGCGGACTCTCGGCGTCGATGCTTACATCGACCACGCTTTGGGGAAACAGCCTCCCGAAGCCGCCCCAATCGTAGATGGAAGCGATATAGGCGTCTGGCTCGGCAGCCCGGAGTTCGGAAAAAATACTCGGAAAGAGGTCTTCCGGACCCTTCGCCGTGGGCTCGATGGAGAAGTTATTCCGCTCCCAATCGTTGGAAGTGATTCCGTGTTGTTCCGGCCCGGCTCCCATGATCATCGACGCCCAGTTCTGGCTGCTGGATGTAGTCAGGACGGCGCGGGCAGCCAAGCTGTACGCACCGTTTTGAATTATGTGGTTGAGGGCCGGGGTGTGGGCTTTCTGGATACCGTCCGGGCTCAGCGCATCGACTCCGATTACCACGACATGCTTGACGCCTTCCAGGCCAGGTTCGATCGGCTCCGGCCGCTCCGGCTCTTCGAAAGCATCATAGACGGGACGGGCTATCCAGGCATAAGGCGGAACCAGGCCCAGGACATACGCTGCCGTCGCAGCCGTATCGTAGGTATTGATGGGTTCACTGATTTCTTTGCCGGCCGCAACGCCCGGGCCGTTGATGATCCAGGGGATCTCCACTTCGCCCATGGATTCCCCACCATGGCCTTTGTCTTTGCCGCCGTGGTCGGCTGTGATTATGATGGTCGTGTTTTCGCGCACTTCCGCTGCTTCCAGCCCCGCAACGATTTCGCCGATATACCGATCGGCTTCTTCTACCGAGGCATAGTACTGGTCGGTGCCATGCCCGTACGTATGACCGGCGCCATCCACATGGTCGAGGTGAATAAACGTGAAAACAGGGTTCTCATTACGGAAGACGCGTACCGCTGCATCGGTGGTTGCCTGGGGGCCGTCCGCGTCTATGTCAATTGTGACGGCGCCCTGGTTATACAGGCGTCCGAAGCCGCTCCAGTCATAAATCGAAGCACTCACTGCCGAGGGTCTTTGCTGGTGCATCAGGTCAAACACCGCAGGGAAGATGGGCCCCGAGCCGGCCGCCGTGGGTTCTATACTGAAGTGGTCGGGTTGCCAGGCATTGGACGTGATACCGTGCTGTACCGGTCCTGCGCCCATAATCATGGATGACCAGTTCTGGCTGCTGGATGTGGTCAGCACGGCGCGGGCCTTGAAGCTGTATGCGCCGCCTGCCATTAAGGTGTCCAGATGCGGGGTATCGGCATTGCGGATACCGTCAGGGCTCATCCCGTCCACCCCGATCACTACGACTCGCGGAGCATCCTTGCCCATTTGCTGTGGCGCATCGCTGCACGATGCCATGAAGAGTACGAGAATGGCGCTGAGGCCATAAAGACATCCATGCTTCCTGAGAGGGATGATGCGTTTCATGTTCATGCTGTGTTATGAGTTTTAGAGAACGCGGCCTGATATCGTTCACGGCTGCGCAAAGACCAGCATCCGGTCGGAGAGGCTGGCGGAAAGCCGGTGCGCCTCGGGAAACTCGAGGTCGGCCGGGGTTGGAACTACAAAAACGCTGCGCCGCCCTTCAATGACGATGCCTTCTGCGCCCACCGTGACAAAGGCGAACAACGGGTCCCGGTATGCAGCCATCCGACCATACCCTTCGCCGACCCAGTAGTACGAGGCACTATTAACCTGCACATAATGGGTGCCGTCGATCGTGCTGTGCTCGTCCAGATGATGATGACCGGAGAAACACGCAATTACCTTTTGGAAACCGGCCTGTTTGTTCGCTTCGGCGAAGATCCGGCGGACCGCCTCGCGATTCTTGGCCAGTCCTCCATTCCAGATCTCATCCAATGCCTGGTGCGTAAATACGATAGTCTGCCGATCGGTTGAAGCCAGTTCGTCTTCGAGCCACTCAAGTTGCTCGGGGTGAATGAAGGTGCGGAGTGTATCGTCCACGTAGAAATTGCCGTGCTCGTAGTCCACATACGCACCGTCGACGTGCAAAAAATTGCAGTCGAGCACTACGAAATGGTAGGCGCCTGCATCAAAGGAGTAAACGTTGTGCTCCATCTGCCAGAGGTCCATGATCTCCCGTTTGGCGCCCAGGTCCATGTCGTGGTTGCCAAGCACATGGTAGCGCGGCGCATCCGCTTGCTCCCAGAGCTTGACGAAGGCATGAGCGTCGGGATGCGGGTGGCAGAAATCGCCCAGTTGAATGAGAAAGTCCAGGTCGCGCCGGTTCGCCTCTTCCAAAAAAGCTTCCAGCCGCTCTTCGGCCTTCGGCATGAGTCCATGATGCACGTCGGCAATCATACCAAACCGCAGCGGCGGGTTGGCTCCGTCACGCCAGAAATCGTAAAAAGGCGCTCCTGTCGCGTGGCCGGCCAGGCCCGTTATAAGGCCGCTGCCCACCACCTGTAAAAACCGCCTTCGATTGCAGGCGCCCGACATGTTCGTGGCTTGAGGCGTTTTCATTCTGTTTTACGGATATCGAACTGATCGAAGAGGCGCCCGTCCAGGTCGATAGCGTTGAATTGCAATATGCCCTCGTGAACAAGCACCAGCCCAAAGTGGTGATCGCGGCGTACCCTGGCCGTGAACCAGGAGCGGGTAGGAGCAAAGTTTTCGAGCGAGCCTCCCGCGCCGCCGGTCTGGATGTATCGAACGCCTTCTTCCTGGTTGACTTTACCTTCTTTGATCGGCCAGGTGCGCTCGTAATCATGGATGTGCCCGAAAAAAACGATATCCACCCCATATTGCTCGTATAGCGAAATTGCCGGCTGCACCCTGGGATCGCCTTCAAGCGCCGGTCCCTGGTAGGTGTCGCCATAATCGTTCTCGTCGGAGGTGTACGGCGGGTGATGGTGTACGGCGAACTTCCATGTCGCCGTGGATTGGGCCAGTGCGTTCTCGAGCCAGGTGAATTGCGGACTTCCGGGCGTGAGGTCCCGGTTGCTGTCGATCATGAAGAACTGCGCGTTGCCGTATGTGAAGGTGTAAAAATACTCCGGCTCCGGATTCGCCATGTATTTGTAGTAGTTATCGGCGTCGCCCTCGTGATTGCCCAGCACCGTGTAGATTGGCATGCGCTTCATCAAAGGCGCTGCAGGGGCAAAGAACTCGTGAACCCATTCGTAGGTGTTGCTGCCCGTTCCCACGATGTCGCCGCAAAGTACGACGAAGTTGGGCCGTTCCCGCCAGATGCCTTCCGCAATCCGCTTCCACACCGGCGGGTTGTTCTGCGTGTCGCCAATGACGGCAAAAGCGAAGGCCGTCTCGTCTTCCACGGCTGTCTGGAAGGTAGAAATATCGCTGGCCAGTTCGACCCCGTCCTCCGTGACTGAGACCACCCGATAGAAATAGTTTGTTTGCGGTGTTAGCTCGTTGAGCACTACCTCATGCAGGCGCCGTTGCCCGTCGATCGCGAACTGTTCAGTCAACGGAACTTCCAGGCCATATTCGATTCGCGTGGTGGCCTCCCGGTTTGTTTCCCAGAGCACGGTGATGCTATGCTGCGTGGCATATTGCAGATAGGGACCGACTGCGATTTGGGGCTTTTCCTTGCGAACCTCCAGGGCGGCAAGGGGCTGGTATGCTTTGAAGCGATTGGCGATCTCGTCGGCTGACAAGACGCGATCGTAGAGCCGCACCTCCTTGAGGCTTCCCTTCAGGCGGTAGTATTCGTCGTCGTCGCGGTAGGCCCCGATTTCATAAAAGGCGTTCGGTGGATAGAGGATGTCTCCTGACTGCTCCGTCGTCGTATTTTCCAGTTGGCCGTTCACATAGATCTGCATTACGGAGCCATCGTACGTACCCGCCACATGGTACCAGCCACCTAGTTCGACAGGTGTGGGAGCGTCCATATAGGTCATAACGCCATCGCCGTCTTGATCAGCACCTGTGCTGGCCAGCGCAAAAGTGACGCGGCTGCCCCGGTAACCGAGCACCCAACCCATCTCGTACGACCCGCTGTCCTGGAAGGCCCCGATGAAACCTCCCCAACTGAATGGATTGACGTAACGCACCCAGGCCTCCACCGTAATTTCCTTTGACGGTAGTCCGGCTGTCGAGATGTCGTCTGTAATCAGAAGCGCATTACTGATCCCGTCGAGTTCGAGTACTTCCGTTACCTCGTTCTCGACGAGCCGTACGGGCCCTTCAAGCGCGATGTCGTGTGCTCCAGCGTTATCCCGGACGACGTGACCGTCCATGTGTTCGCTGTCGAATATCCAGTGTCCAACCAATCCGGCCTCCTGGGCGTGTACCGGGGCGACCAGGGCGCACACAGTAAGTAGATAGAGCGCATACGTCTTACGAAGCAGTACCATAGTACAAGGCGGTTAGGTTAATATGCGCAGCGCCATCCTCCGTTTAGGCCAGGCAGTTGCTTTGCCGACGTCAGGCCGCAGATTCTGTCACCGTTGCTTTCAGCTGTACTCCCATTTCCTTAAGCGTATACTCAATGGCGGCAAGCAAACGGGTTACATCTTCAGGGAATATCTGGCCGATGTTACCGATACGGAAGCAGTCGGCCCGGGTGAGTTTGCCGGGATAGATGACAAAGCCCTTCCTGTTTAAGCGATCGTAAAACGTTTCGAATGAGAAGTTCGGATCGTCAGGATAATAGAAAGAGGTAATGATATAACTCTGGCGATCGGGGGAGAGATACGTGTGGAATCCCAACCGTTGCATACCCTCCATTAGTATGGCGTGGTTGGTTTGGTAGCGCGCCGCACGAGCCGCGATGCCCCCCTCCGCTTCCAATTCCTGCAGAGCCTGCTCCAGGGCCAGGATCGTGTGTGTGGGAGGAGTAAAGCGAAACTGGCCGTTGGCTTCAAGGCCGCGCCACTGCGCCTGCAAGTCGAGACTTAACGTGCGGGCGGCTCCCTCCGTGGCGAGCAGCGCATCGCGCCGGGCCAGCACGATGGAGAAACCGGGTACCCCTTCAAGGCACTTATTGGATGAGGTGACCAGAAAGTCAATGCAGGCGGTTTCGAGATTAAGCGGGATCGCCCCCAGACTACTCATGGCGTCCACGATGTAGAAACAACCCCTCTCGCGTACAGCGGCTCCAATCTCTTCAACAGGATTCAAAAGCCCGGTGGTTGTCTCACAGTGTACGACGCAGACGTTGGTGACCGCTGCATC
Organism: Rhodothermales bacterium; assembly: GCA_951812345.1. GTDB lineage: Bacteria > Bacteroidota > Rhodothermia > Rhodothermales > VXPQ01 > VXPQ01. The sequence continues at coordinate 2,028,056 of OX638295.1, read as the reverse complement.
CTCGGCAAGCACCCGCCGAATCTCCTCGATGTCCGCGGGCATATTTTCTTCGTAACGCAGCACCCGGGCATCGATATTGAGGATGCGCGTCATCTTGACAATGCGCTCGCCGTAGGCCCCATTAACGACGACAAGAATTCGTCCTGCTCCGGGCACGGTCGAAGACACGACAGACTCGAGACCAAATGTCCCGCTTCCCTGCATCAGGATTGCTTCGTAGCCGTCCTCTTGCGAAACGCCGGCGATCTTGAGTAGTTGGCGCCGGATGCGACGCACGGTTTCGATAAAGGCCGTGTCGCGCGAACCGAAATCGCGCAGCATGGCTTCTTTGATGGCCCGGCTGGTGGTCAGCGGACCCGGTGTGAACAGGAGTTTGTTTCCCTCGCCCGAGTGATTTTCTGCTGAGCTTACCATGGCGTCGCAGATCTACCGTCTGTTGTTAGCATGCTCGCGGTGGTCGGAAGCACTCTCCAGGTTATTAACAGGGACGTTCCCCATAATGCAAAGATAATGATTCGTAATCGAAAGGTCGGCTTGCATCCGGCACTGTCTGTCATAGACACTGGTTTTAGTGCTGGCAAAGTCAGGGTTTCTCTCCTTGAAACCCCATTGAAATGGTGGAATTTTGGAAGGCTTTTGCCCTATCTCATCGACCCGATAGACCCGCACCGCGCTATGGGTTGCTATTTCATTTAAGGGCCAATGTAGCATCATGTAATTTCGTTCTCTTTCATTGCCTTTGCTACTTGTAAGTGTTATATACAATTCTTATTGTTGACAAACCAGTTGTTTTCCTGGCTGTCCGGACGGTAATACTCCGCAATGGCCCCAGAGAGGCCACCTTGAATTGGAAACCTGATTCACGATAGCGTTATAATGGCAAGACGCACTACGTATTGCTTCATCTGCCTCGTTTTCCTTTTGCTGGCGGCTACCAGTCCGGTGACGGCCCAGTCGAATGGGAAGATTTCGGGTACAGTGATTGACGCTGCAACGGGCGAAACGCTGCCAGGGGTTAGTATATATTTGGAGGAGCAGACCTATATAGGCACAACAACCGGGGTGGACGGGAGGTATTTTATCTTAAGCGTACCGCCCGGCAAATATACCCTGGTCATGTCCTTTGTCGGATTCGCCACGCTCAAGCATGAAAACGTGGAAGTCTATTCCGGGCGAACGACACAGGTGGACGGGGAGCTTCAGGAACAGATCATTGAAGGGCAGGAAATTATCGTCCGCGCCGAGCGCCCCATTGTCGTCAAGGACCGGACCACGAGTGTTTCCTACGTGAGCCAGGAGGCAATCGAAAGGCTCCCTGTCCAGGAGTTAAGCGAACTCGTGCGGTTCCAGCCAGGCGTGGTCACCTCGGGAGGCAGTTTTCACTTCCGGGGCGGGCGGTCCCGGGAAGCGGCCTACCTGATCGACGGGATTCCCGTGCATGACGTATATGGGCAGGGGGGCGGTAATACGTTGGATGTGGAAGTGGAGTCGGTACAGGAAGTGCAGGTTTTTACCGGCACGTTCGATGCGGAATTAGGCGGGGCGCAATCCGGCATCGTCAGCGTAACAACCCGTGACCCCGGGCAAAAGCTGTCAGGGAGTTTGCGAGCTTCGACCTGGAACTATCTGCCCGGCGACGATGACCTCTTCATCGGCGGGGATCGTTTAACTCCCTTCGAGTCAAAGGATTTTTCTGTGACTCTGGGTGGTCCGCTGGTTAAACAATGGGGTTTGGGATTTTTCTTTTCCGGTCGATTTGAGGACCGGGTCGGTCATCTCAAAGGGGAGCGGCGATTCACGGCGCAGGACGGGCTCAAAGCAGCGGCTTATCATCGGTGGTATCGCGATCTTTTCCAGCCCGACGATACTCGACTCATTTCGCTGGATTCAGCCCGGACTACCACCGGTAGATTGATTCGGGATTCGCAGGGGAATCCCATTACTTTTTCTTCCGGAGACGGTCGAATCATTGATATGAGTATGCGCCGGGCGTTAACGCTGGCTCCCAAGATCGTCCTGCGGCCTGCATCCCGGTCGAGGCTTACCTATCAACTCCTGTATAACCAGTCGGAAGGGCAACAGTACAATCACAGCCAGCGCTTTGCCCCGGACTTTCGACCCCAAAGTTATTACACGGCCTGGACGCATATCGTGACGCTCAAGCAGACCTTTGGGAGAAATAAGGTTTTTTCGCTGCAAGGATCGTACAAAACCACGGATAGCGAGTCGTATGCGTTTTCGTCCATTAACGATCCGAATATTCAGTTTCTTAGCGCCAGTGCACCCGTAACCGGGTTCAGCCTTGGCAGTACCTCGAACGGAGAATTTCGAAGCAACGAGCGCAGCATTTATCTCGCTTCAGATTTCACCTGGCAGATTACCGGACAAAGCGAGCTGAAGGTCGGTGTACAGTTCAGGAACGACCGACGAGTGGTCGAGGACCTGGATCGCAGTTGGGTCTATCGGGATGATCCGGATTCGCTCTTTGTCAACTTTCCGTATCCCTCGGCCTCCGACTATGCCTTTTTTGACGATTATCTGGAGGCTATCCGGGCTCGCCAGCCGATCCTGGTGCCGGAACTGGAGCAATACAAGATCGACGATCGTTTCGAAGAGTCTCCTCTTGAATTTGCCGCCTATGCCCAGGATAAGCTGGAAATCGGCGATCGGCTTGTTCTTAAGGCCGGCCTGCGCTTCGAGTACTACGATATTCGAGCAAAACGGCTTATTGAGCCGCGTACCCCTACGGATCGGATCGGGCGGTCCGACAACTTCGAGGATACCCCGCCGAAGAAATATCTCAGTCCACGTCTCGGTATTTCCTATCCGATCTCGGAACGCGGCGCCTTGCGCGTGGCCTACGGGCATTTTGTGCAAATGCCGGCCTATAACGAGATGCTCAAGAACCCCATCTTTAGTGACATCAATGTGGGGCACCTGGAGGGACGCTCCGTCGGGAATCCGGACCTCGATCCCGAGCGAACGATCAAATACGAGATGGGCTTGCAGCAGCAACTCACCAGTTTTCTCGGGGTCGATGCGAGTATGTTCTACAAAAACATCCGAAACTTGCTGGGCGTAGAGATTCTCAGTACGCTTGACAACATCCAGTATACGCGCACCGTCAACCGCGATCATGGACTGGTGCGCGGCGGCACGATTGCGCTGGCGGTGCGTCCGGTCGGCATCCTTTTGCATTCGTCTTTTGATATCACCTATTCCGATGCACGAGGCAGTTCGTCGGATCCTGCTGCCGTAGCCGATGTCGTGATTGCGGGGCGCTCCGGTGAAGTCGGGGATTTATTTGTAGACCGGCAGGTCATTCTTCTGGACTGGGACCAGACCCTCACGGGCAACCTGTCGGCTACTATCGGGAGAGAAAACAATTGGAGCGTCGGCTTCATCAGCCAATTGGCCACCGGTCAACCCTACACGCCTGCGTTTCTGGATCCGAGCGTGAATTATCCTGCCAACGAGTTTGATAACACCGAGCGTAAGCCTGTTTTGTTCACCTTCGACCTGCGTGCTGAGAAGCGCTTCAGGTTAGGGGGTGTGGCTTACGGGTTACGTGTCCAGGTCGACAACGTGTTCAACCGGCTGAATCAGCTTTCCGTCAATACGATCTCCGGGCGGGCCGACCAGATTGTTCGGCTACCGCTGATTCAGACCGAACGAGACCTGGTCCGCGATTTTGTGGGGTTATTTACCCGCGCGGAAGATGACAACGTTGCGACCAGGTTCTCGGCGCCGCGCCGGGTACTTGTCGCCGTAACGGTGAATTTCTAAGCTGACTATGACCAAGCCGGCTCTCAAATCGCTTGTTGCTTCTCTTTTGGCCTGCTGTGTCGTCGTGGGGACGACGCCCGGCGACCTGCGGGCCCAAACGAAAGCTGCTTCGCCTGTCGAGCAGGAGGCGTATGAAGCGGCCAACCGTCTTGAACAGCAGATCGCCCGGATAGAAAAAGAGACGCAACGGGCCGCCGCCAGAAGCGGGGCGGTTGTGCCGCTATCGTTCCGGAACTTTGTGCGTGGAGCATTGGGCACCGGCAATCTCATTCAGGTTCCCTATGTGAACAATGTGAATATCTCGGCCGGATACTGGGGCGGTTCCGTGACGCCCCGGTTTATTACCTGGCCCAAGGGCTCCGGCGTCGCATACGGGCATACCATGAGTTTTGTGGTAGGGGCACAGGTTGCTAGCGAGCAGGGCGATAGCCTCCAGATCATCTCAGAGAGTTACAACCGAAGCGGAGGGGACCAGCATCCCACCGGCAGCCACAAGTTCTTTTTCACGCCTCTGCCGGGATATTACAACATGAACGGCGATCCGGCCACGCGCAACCGCCTGAACAACAACGCGGACGACCGCAGGTTACTTAGTGAGACGGGTTTTTACTACGTCGGCGGCTTAAGCGAAGACGTGGATGGGGACGGGATGTTGGATCCTCGGGAAGATATCAATAATAACAAGATACTGGACCTGGAATTATTCAACGAGGTGGAGTACACCGCGCAGTCCAACTTGCGCAATACCTGGCCTGCCTTCTGGCCGCCCAGGTCCTATGTGGGCGATCAACGCGCTCCCTGTACGTTTGAGCAGGGCGCCTCCTGTGATCCCGGACCCGGCGTGCGTTCCGGACGCTGGAACGGCGCATACGGGGCTTTTGTGCGCGGCGACCAGGAGTCGTACTATGTGGTGGACGACCGCGACAATGACGATTTCCCATACTACCCGTTCCTCGATCCGGCCATCGGCCAACCGGATCGTCGGGGCTTTGCACAGGGCGGCCGCCGCGGATTGGGCATTGAGGTAAAGGCGCGTCAATACCAATGGGCCAGCGTGTTGGCCGAGGACATCTTTATCGCCACGTTCGATGTCAAGAACGTCAGTCGATTTGATATTCCGACGGCCATTATCTCGATGATCGTCGATTACGATATCGCCGGCCGCACCTCGAATAACGAGGCGTTCTTCGACACGGTTGACGACATTACGTATCAGTGGTATAAACAGGATCTGATTGTCAACGGCTTCAAGGTGGGCTATGGCGGGGTTGGATTTCTGGAAAGCCCTGGTTTGCCTCGCGATGGTCGGGACAATGACAGCGATAATCTGGTGGACGAGAGCCGGGCTAACGGGATCGACGATGATGGCGACTGGCGCCCGTGGGAAGATGTGGACGGCAACGGCATCTATGACAACGAAGACGCCAACAACAACTTTATCCTTGATCCTGGCGAAGACCTTAACGGAGATGGCCGTTTGACCATTGAGCCGATCAATGACGATACAGGCTCGGACGGCCTGGGCCCGGAAAATGAAAACTATCCCGGCCCCGACCCCGACGGTACAGAGGCCAACGGTCGTCCCGATCCCGGGGAACCCAATTTTGAATTTACCGACAACGACGAGATCGATCAGATCGGCCTGACAGGGATGGTCATTCGCACCCCGGCCGAGTTCGATCGCGACATTGACGACGACCCCCTGTTTTGGGAGGAGTATATCCAGCCAGGCGTCTTCATTACGCCCACCGAAACCGCCGATATCATCTACGTTTATTCCGCTGGCTTGAGTTCCATCCAGCGCGGGCAGGAGCAACGTTTCTCCATCGCCTTCTTTTGCGGTAATGATTTCCAGGACATGTTACGCAACAAGCGGACCATGCAAAACATCTACGACTCGGATTATAACTTCGCCAAACCGCCCCGCCCGCCCTTCCTGACCGCCGTTCCGGGCAATAAGAGAGTTACGCTGGTGTGGGATCAGAGCGCCGAGTCTTCGCGCGACCCCATCTACGGGCTCGACTTCGAAATGTACAAGGTCTATCGCAGCACCGATCCCGAGTTCAACGACATCAAGACGATTACCGACGCCTTTGGCAACCCCCTCCTGTGGGAGCCGCTCCAAACGCCTACCGGCGACAAAGTTCAGTTTGACATCGACAACGGGTTGAATGGAGCGCATCCCGTGCCCATCGGCGCCTTTGGGATCAGTTACGACATGGGCATTGACAGCGGGCTCGAGTACAGTTATGTCGACTCGACGGTCGAGAATGGGCGCACCTACTATTACTGTGTGGCGTCGGTCGATCGCGGGTATCACCAATCTTTTTTCCAGCGGGGCCTTTCGTCGTATGAAAATCTGGCGGAGATTACGCCCACAGAGAGTTCGAAAATCATAGAAGTCGATGCCTTTGACCGGCCCGTCAATGTGGACAGAAATTGCGCCGTCGTTGTGCCGCAACGCCCGGCTTTGGGCTATCTCGAATCACAACTCGTCGATGGCGTGCAGCGCGTCTCAGGGGACGCTTCAGGATCGCTCAGGGTGGATTTTCTGATTCCGGAAGAAGCGAACAGCAAGGGGTATGACTATGAATTCACCTTCAGCGACGATAACTCTTTTGCCGAACTCGACCCCGTTTTCCTGAAAAACGGTTTGACGACGGGCTTTGTGTTACGCAACGTAACGACAGGCGATACACTGGCTGTGAGCGCTCCCGAGGATCAGGGTGCGAACCTTTTTAATAGTGATGTGCTTCGCGCCAGACTTTATGATGGAATGCGTTTTACCATTGATGCTCCGCTTGTGCCTGCTCCGCTCAATGTCCGGTGGCTGGAGAATGCCTCGGCTCAAGGCAGGCGGGCTACACCGAGCACCCTTGCCACGGTGGATGAGGGGGATCAGAATACGCCCGTCCCGCTTGACTACGAAATTCGGGTCTCGGCGCTCGGAGCCGATACTTCCAATTCGTTAACGCCCAGCAACCGGATTCCGACCAACTTTACCGTCTGGGATGTCACGAACCTGAACAGTGCAGTACAGGCGCCTTTGCAGATAACCGAAATCGGGGGGTTGATTCCCGCCGATACGGTGCGGGGCGTCTTATCGCCGGGCGATGTGATCAATGTGCGCGTGGCGCCGGTGACCTTGGGCGGCTATCAGTTTTACACACAGTCTACCTGGCGGTTTACCCTCGGTCTGTCTGACAATGCGGGGACCTTTATGACGCGGGCGATTACAGACGGCCAGGCGCTTTATGATTCGCTCGCCGTGCGTCAGGTGCGCGGGATGCAGCGCCGACCGTTCGGGCCTTCGCTGAGCGTTACGGAGCTTGACGATTTCTTCCAGCAGATTAATCCCTGGTACAACGACCTCCTTGATTCGTTATTGACCCTTCCTCGATGGGAGACTTTCCTGCCGAACCTGTCCAGCCCCGAGGTCTATCTGGAGGCGTTCGATGAGATTGCGCGGAACGAGATTCCGGTGGAAGGCGACGTATTGCTGCTGGAAACCAGCAAGCCCTTCGACCGCGACGATGTACTCCAGTTCAAAGTAGATGGAAACAGGCTGCTTGAAGAGTTGCCGGAGGCCACGCTCGACGACATTTACGTGGTCCCGGATCCATATGTAGCCGTTAACATTCTTGAAGCACGCAATCTTCAGTTACCGGGGCGCGGCGAGCGACGCATTGATTTCAGGAACCTGCCCCAGGAGTGCACTATCCGCATTTTTACTATAAGCGGACGCCAGGTGAAAATCATCCAGCACTCGGCCAGTGAGGATAGAAGCATAGCAATGTGGAATCTTCAATCCGATGATGGCCTGGATGTATCCTACGGGGTGTACCTCTACCACGTGGAGGCGCCCGGTATCGGGGAAAAAGTCGGACGATTCTCGATCATAAGGTGACGATGCAGGGCAAACGGCATACACCGTGAGGGTATCCATGTACAGACACGCAAACCTTTTCCTGAGTTGCCTGCTCCTTTTGGCTATTAGTGTGCCGGGGTATGCGCAGGATACAGGCAAGCCTGGCGATCCCGCGTTTGTGCAAAACGTATCCAACAAGGGCACCATATCGGCCGCCTTTCTGGAGATTGGCATTGGCGCGCGCGCCGAGGCTATGGGCGGGTCCTACACCGCACAGGCCGGGGAGGTGGAGGCTATCTACTGGAATCCGGCCGGCCTGGCCTATCTCGACGGTATGGCCATGTCGTTCACGCATGCCGAATGGCTGGCCGACACTAATTTCGATTTTTTTGCGCTTGCCACGCCCTTGCCTTTTTTGGGCACTGTCCTCGGTGCAAGTTTTACTTCCCTGACCGTGCCGCAGCAGCCCGTGCGCACAGTGGACGTTCCGGAGGGTACCGGCGAGTTTTACGACGCGCAGGATTTAGCTGTCAATATTTCGGTATCGGCCCGGTTGATCCCTTCGTTCTCGATCGGTCTTTCAGGGAAATACATCAGCCAGCGGATATGGACGGAAAGCGCCAACCAGACCGCTCTGGACGCCGGTGTGTATTACCAAACGCCGTTGCGAGGGCTCTCGTTGGGGTCCAGTATTTCAAATTTCGGACCGGATATGCGTATCGAGGGACGACATCTTACCAACGTTCTTGATCCGGATATGGTAAACCGAGGCGTCGAAAACGTGCCGGTCAGCTACGAAACCGATAACTTCTCGCTTCCACAGATATTCCGGTTCGGCATGAGTTATGAAACGTCCTTGCCCGCTAGGGGGCATGTCGTTATGGGGGTTGATCTGATGCACCCCACCGGCTCGACGGAAAGCATGAACCTGGGCATCGAATACGGATTTAACAACCTGCTCTTTTTGCGTGCGGGATATCAGAACTTGTATGAACGAGATTCTGTGAACGGACTTACGTTCGGAGGCGGGTTGCACTATACACTAAGGAACCGGAGTCGATTCGCTTTCGACTATGCCTATTCGGATTGGGGCATCTTGCAGAAAGTGCATCGGGTAACCCTGGGGGTCTATCTTTAAACCAAAAACATACAACGGGAGGCTACAACGCCATGAAAAAAGTTACCACACTCCTGCTTGGTCTGGTATGGATTTTGACGCTCAACCCGGCATTTGGGCAGTCCAAAGTCGTCGACCAGGCGCTCGAAGAACGTTACGGAGAACACTACGAAGAGGTGCTCCAGAAATTTGGAGATGACCCCGTCCTGTTGCAAAAGGCCGAAGAAGAGGCTCGGGCCCGTGAGGTGTTGTCTCCCGACGTTATACGACGTCTTCAAAGCCTGGACGATCGGTATGTCGCCCGGGATGAGGCCGAACCCAACAACTTCTTTGACACGGCCGACAACATTAACGACGTACTCGGTATGCCGTCGGTTCTCCATCCGGACGAGGCCTCCGGTGCGTTGATTCGAAGCACGCTGACCGCGGGCGATGTGGATGTGTACCGGTTCACGGTAGACACCACGAAAATGTACTATTTCGCTTCCACGCATTCTTTCCTCGACGATGGGAAGGACGAGCTTGACGTAAGTGCGCGCCTGTTCCACATGTCGGATCTCGATACGACCGTCGTCAACCAGGGCGGCATCGATAAGATGAGCGGAGACATTATTGGCGAACCCGGCGACGGGCGTAACGGGTCGGGTGATTTTCGCCTCACCGGCTGGGTGTCGCCGGTCGATGCGGCGACCGGACAGATGCTGACCGGCGACTTTTATATCTGGGTCTTCAGCGACGAAGCCGAGACCGGGCCCTATCACCTGATCGCCTACGCCATTGACCGGGAACCCTGGGTCTCGAAGTTCGAACCGAACCAGAACAACGTGGATGTGCTTACCGGCGGCTTGGTGTCTACCCTGCCGACCGATGCGGTAGCGCGCACGTTTATGTTGTTCAACCCGGATACGCTTAAGAACCAGGAAGCCGGGGGAGGCTTTATTCAAGCCAATAGCGTGTATCCCGAACTTCTGGGGAGAGGCGACGAAGATGTCGATCACTTTCTCTTCAACTACAAGGCGGGCCACAATGTCGTCATCGAGACGTTGCCCTATTTCGGGTGGTACCGGGATACCGACGGCACCATTGGGCCAGGCGGCTCTCGTCTCTCGGACCCGCGCATCCGGGTGTACGACGGGGACTATACCAGCATCTTGTTTGAGGACGATGACGGGGGGCGGGAGCAGATGGATGGGCCCAATAACATTCACTCCCGGATCGTGCTGACGCCCGAAAATCTGGCGGACAAGGGGGTTACAGCAGACACGCCCCTGTGGCTGTGGGTCTCTGCCTGGGCCTCGACCACGCGCGACCCGGACTTTGGTACAGTGAACAACAATGACCCTGGACGTCTGATGTACCAGGTGTATCTGCACCAGTATAATGCTGCCGATCCCGCCGAGGCGGAGCCCAACAATACCGCTGCCGAGGCGACCGGCATTGTCGCGCGCGCCGATACATCGTCCAGCGGAACCTTCTCCGGAACCGGCGACGAAGACTGGTATCGCGTTTTCCTCCACGAGGTGCGGATGTATACCCTCTTTGTCTCCGACCCTGCGGTGCAGATGGAGGTATTCCACGAGTTCGAGGCCGATATCGCCGGGAACACAGAGATTACAAGCAACCTGCTGACCTCGGGCCAGGTCAATAACGGCCTTGTCACGGGTTTTGTACCGGAAAATTCGGGCGCCTACCTGATCAAACTTACCGGCGCCGCCGGCGATTATCAGTTCGGAGTAGTTGATAAGGGCGAGATATGGGTTGGTCTGAATGCCAACGAGCCTGACGATACACTGTCCGACGCGATGGAACAGGATCAACTCCCGGTAGGACCCGGCGCAGCGGCGGCCAATGGCATGATCTTTCCGGCCGGCGACATCGATCACTACCACTTCACCGTGGATGCCGGGACAGACATCAATCTCACGTTGAGCGGGTCCCATATGATCGTAGACGATTTCGACGGGGAAATGGAGTTGACCGGTCCGAGCGGAAGCAGCCTTGCGACAAGCAGTGCAGGCATCAACCTTGCGGCGCCGGAGTCTGGCCAATACGTTGTGCAGGTACGGTCCGATAACGTCGGTTTCTACGCGCTCTCCGGGGGACAACCCTTTGAAGAATCCGAGGACAATGGTACCTTCGCGATGGCCAACCTTATCGCGCTGGGGGAAGGTTTTATCTACGAAGCGTCGCTAACCAGTGGGGATGTGGACTTCTACCAGTTCCCCCTCGAAGCGGGCAATCTCTACTCCTTCCGTTCCCTCGATAATGGAACGGGGGCAACGCTCGCAGTGGAATTCTTCGATGAAGTGGACGGCGCCACGTTGCTTGACGATAGCGGATGGCCGGATAACTATAGTGGCGATAATTTCAAAATCGCCAACATTATCCCCAGAGAAACAAAAACCTACTACCTGAAAATATCAGGTTCCGCGGGGCCGTATAAGGTCACGTCACGGGTCAATACGGACTACTATGCCTTGCTGCACAAAGGCGAGCCGAACAACTCGAAAGCGGAAGCCGATGCTCAGGGGAACTACCAGGCCTTTGGCGCAGACGTGATGTATGTGCTCTCGGAGCCGGAACATCCCCGCTTCTTCGGAGACGAGGACTGGTTCCGTGTGATGCTTACGGCCGGCCAGACTCTCAGGGCTGAGGCCAAACCCGTCGGGGAGAACCCGGACCGGTGGAATCGGGACACCGATACCAAAATCACCATCTTCAGTGAATCGGGTGTCGAGGAATTGGCTTCTGACGACGATGGGGGCAATGACTGGTATTCCAATGTCTCACATACTGCTACAGCCGACGGCGTGGTGTATGTAAAGGTGCACACCAGCCGAACCCCTGACAGCGCCGATGACCGTAGCATGAACCGGGGAGATTACATCCTCAACATCGATGTAACCTCTGAAGAGGTCGAGCCCAACAACACCTTCACGGAGGCCGATGCGAATCCGCTGACGCCTGGCTTTATCGATGCCGCCTACAGCGCCGATGACGGCGATCAGGTGGACATCTTCAAGCTTTCGTTGCAGGCCGACTGGATTTATCACGTGCGCACCATGAAGCCGGAGGGCGGCTTCTCCGGTAACTTCTCGGCCAAGCTCTTTAAGGCCGGCGATACGGGAACGAACCTGCTCAACGAGGATGCCCGGGGCTACAACACCCGGTATTCGGGAGATAACCTCAAGTTGAACATCATCCCCGATGCGACAGGCGACTATTTCCTGGAGTTGACCGGGGAGGGTTCGGGCGAGTATCAGGTGGGCCTTAAGGGACGCGACATTTCCGCCTTGAAAGCCAAGGGCGAACCGAACAACACCGTCGCCGAGGCGGACGCCATGGGCGCGCAGGCGTTCAACAAACCCGGGGAGGTTGAAACCTACATGTTGTTCAATGAGGGTTTCGCCTGGGATGCCGCTACGCATCATCTTTCCGCGCGCTGGGGCGACGATGTGGACATCTACCGGTATGATCTCAACGCGGGGGATACCCTCGTTGCCGAGTCCTCGCCGGCAGACGGTCCCCTGTGGCCGCGCGACTACGACGGATTCATGCGACTACTGGCGGCTGACGGCGATACGCTGACCAGCAACGACGATGGCGGGTTTGACTGGCACTCCCGGATCGAATTCGTTGCCGAAGCGGCCGGGTCCTACTACGTGATGCTGCACTCGCAGGACTACGGCGGCGGCGACAACGGCGGCGGCACGGATCGCGATCCCTCGCGGGGTGAATACAACCTGTCCGTCATGAAGATGGATGGGACAGATGATGTGACGGACGTGGAAAGCGAGGAGATACCGCTGACGTTCGAGCTGGATCAGAACTATCCCAATCCGTTCAATCCGGCGACGACCATCGAGTATTCCCTGCCGCAAGCAAGTGAGGTGTCGCTGACCGTCTATAATGTACTCGGACAGCAGGTGGCCCTCCTGGTGGATCAGAGCCAGGCGGCCGGAAGATACAATGTGCGCTTCGACGCCTCTAACCTCGCTTCGGGTATGTATTTATACCGATTGAGCGCTGGGGATTTTGTCCAAACCAAGTCCATGCTCTTTATCAAGTAGGCGTGGTCACCATGGAGGTATAAGGGGGGCCGGTTTTACGCCGGCTCCCCTTTATATCTGGCGGGTTTGCCGGATAGCGTTTAGGGCAATGTCCAGGGTGCGTCCTGTTCGGTCCTCGTTTTGATTCCCTTGGGGAAAGTCCTGTTAAGCCGTATCCTGTGAGGGTACAGGTCGTTCCATTGAAACTCTGTGGTATGCACCAGGCCTGATCCGATGAGACGGAAACTCCTCTTTACAATCCTGTTATTGGCCTTGGCGTCCTGCCAAAAGGAGCGGGGTAACGAGGTTATAGTCGCCAGAATCGGCGACGAGGTCATTACCGCCGAAGAGTTCCGGTTGAACTATGAATTCGGTCATGGGCACCTCCGACAGGGCGATAATCCGCGCCGGAGCTATCTGGACCTGATGATTTCCGAAAAGGTCCTGTCCATGGAGGCTGAAAAGATTGGTCTCGATACGGCGCAGGCTGTCATACACGCCATGCACACCCTGCGAGAGGAGTTGTTGATCGAGCGGGTGTTTGAAGAAAAAGTCCTTGCGTCCGTGGGGGTAACGGCGGAAGAAATACGCGATGAGATCAATCGGGCAGCCGTTAGTTTTCAGTTTCGAATTCTCCCGGCGCATAGTGAATTCGATGCCCAGCGTCTGTACGCATCCGTCCTGGAGAAAGGCTATGTCCAGGTGCTTGAAGAACGACGCGAAGAATTCGCCGAACTCAGCATTGTCGATCAGGAATTGACTTCTCCCTTGTTACGTGCAGAAGATATCGAACCGGTTATTCTGGACATTCTCAAGGACCTTGAAATCAATACCCCGTCGAAGCCTGTCGAGTACAATGGATACTGGTATATCTTTGAAGTCATTGATATACAGCAAGAGCGGCTATCCGACGCAGACTACGAGAAACGCGCGCCAACCTATCGCAAGGTAATCTATAACCGAAAAGCGATGGAAGGCGGCCAGGCATTCGTGGCTGAGACGATGGAGCCGTTGAATGTCGTCACGAAGCGACAGGGTTTCGAGGTTCTGAACGAGGCGCTTTGGGAATGGTACCGCGCCGAAACCCCCGTGCGTAACCTGCTTCACTACATCGAAGAGCAGGGACGGGATACGCCGTACACCCGGCAACTGGTCGCACATTATGCGGCCGACCTTGTGCATTTTGGGGACGAACACTGGTCGATCCGGACTTTTCTGGAGCATTTCACCCCGGGGCGTTATACGCTCAGAGCTCGGGATCCAGGGGACTTCAAGGTTCGCCTGGCCGATGTGGTAGCCCTCGTGGTACGGGATGCAGTATTTCTTGAAATTGCGGAGGAAGAACGGTTGTATGATCAGCCGCAACACCAGCGAGCCCTTGCTCTGTGGAAAGACAAATGGATGTACCAGGAGTATAGAAAAGTGTTGCTGGATTCATCCGCGGTAACCGATGCCGAGGTCAAGGCATATTATCGGGCGAAGGACCGGGAAATGGAGGGCGAGTTTTTTCCGTATGATCAGCTCAGCGTTCAAGATAAGGATCGGATCAAGCAGCGGATGATGCGGGATCGGATAACCGATTACGCAGATAGTGTTTCTGTCTTCCATGAGATATCGATCAACGAATCTGTTCTGGATAGCCTGTCCCTTTCCGTGTCGACTGCCAATCCCTACATGACGGTTCATTTGTTAAAGAGTAACTCTAATAAAATGCCCTTTCCGATCGTAGACCCCGGTTGGAAGGCTATGGTTAGGGAGTAGCGTGTTCGCCATAAAGGGTCTTGATATCCAATCCAACCGCCATCCTGTTTCGAATGCGCCTGTATTTGATGCCATGAAAAGAACTCCCTTAAAGCAAATATGCAACGCGGCTCAGCTGGCGGCGCTATTGATCTTATTCGCTGGGGCCAACCTGGCCTGCAACCAGGCAGAGAGGCCGGCGCATGTGATTGTGCTTGGGGTGGACGGCCTGAGCCCGGCGGGCATCCAGCAAGCGAGGACACCTCATTTTAACCGTCTCATTGCGGAGGGGGCTTTTACGTTCCAGGCTCGAGCTGTGCTCGGCACCTCAAGTAGCCAGAACTGGGCGTCGATGATCATGGGCGCTGGCCCCGAGCAACACGGTATCACCTCGAACGGCTGGGAACGTGACAACCACACCATCACGCCCACGACGACTGGCGCCGAGGATATTTTTCCTACCATTTTCAGCGTCCTGCGCGACCAGCGTCCCGAAGCGGGGATCGCGACGTTTTATGACTGGAGCGGCTTCGGACGCCTGTTTGAGAAAAGCGTCGTGAACCAGTATGTGGACGCCGACGGCCCGGAGGAAACCCTGCGTGAATCCATCGCCTATTTTGCTCGGGAGAGGCCGGCCTTCACGTTCATTCATCTCGACCACGTCGACCATGCACTGCACACGGAGGGCCACGGTTCAGAGGGCTACTATGCGGCCGTTGAGCATACTGACGATCTCCTGGGCGAACTACTCGCCAGCGTGGCCTCTAACAGTTTGCCAGGGGGCGCAATTCTGATCGTAACCTCAGACCACGGCGGTATCGGGACGCGTCACGGCGGCGAGTCGATGGCCGAGTTGGAGATCCCCTGGTTGATCTGGGGACCGGGTGTTGCTGCGGGCAAGCAAATAACGGACCCGGTCGATACGTACGACACGGCGGCCACTGTCGCGTACATCTTCGGGATCGAACAGCCCTACCACTGGATTGGCCGCCCCGTTCTGAGTGCATTCGCGGAGCACGGAGATCAGGTCAAGGTATCTCCCCAGCCGCCATTCGTACCCTTGCCGCGCATTTACTCCGAGGGGGAAAACCTGGAGACCTCGCCGGTGACACTCTCGGTCGATGCGCCCGAAGCGGAGATTCGCTATACGATCGATGGCAGTGTGCCTTCGCACACTTCGACTCCTTACGAGGGACCGTTCATGCTGTCCGGGCCCTCTGTGGTTCGGGCGCGAGCCTTTACGCCCAACGGCGGAGAGAGCAGAGTATCCGACGCAACCTTCCTGACCACCTCCAACGGTGTCCGCTACAGTTATCATGAAGGAAACTGGGAACGTTTACCTACCTTTGAAACGGTCCCTTCCGTTCACGAAGGGGGTACGAGTGCATTCGATCTGAATGCTATCCCGAAACGGGCAGATTATTACGCCGTACGTTTTATGTCGTATCTGGAAATTACCGAGGCTGGGACGTACACGTTTTATGTGATGGCGGATGATGGAGCGAACCTGTACCTGGACGGCGAGCACCTTGTTGACAACGATGGTTCTGGTGGTGCACGTGAGCGGTCAGGGACTGTGCATCTCGAATCCGGTCGGCATCACCTGATTGTCGATTACTTCGACACCTATGGAGATGAGGTGCTAAAGGTGCGATACGAGGGCCCCGGCATTGAAAAGCAACCTGTCCCGATATCCCGGTTGTACCTGTCGGCCGGGGAATGACGCCCTGTCTGGTTCCGGACTTAACCAGAGTATCCTTAACGAAAACAGAGGGTAAGGACCGGGCCCAATCCCCATGAACGGCGGGGATTGTTTCTACACAATGACGACAGCAATCGCCTCTTCTTCAAGGCGCTGTACCGTTTTATCCGGGATCCGACTGTCCGTGATGACGGTGTCGACATCTTTCAGGTCACAGATGAGACTTAGCCCCCGGCGTCCAAACTTGGATGCGTCCATGACGGCGATGGTCTCCTGCGCGGCCTGGATCATCATTTTGTTAAGATGCGCTTCCAAAACGTTCGTGGTGGTTAACCCAAAGTCCACGTCGAAGCCATCGCCTCCCAGAAAAAGTTTCTGTAACGAATGTTCCCGGAGCATTTTCTCTGCAAAGGGACCTACCACAGAAGCCGTGGTGGGATGCACGGCGCCCCCCAGAAGAAGCAGGTCCGTATCGAAATTGTTGAGCAACTCCATAGCGACATGAAGCGAATTCGTTGTGACAGTCAGATTCTTGTGGCCGCGAAGATGCCGCGCCACCTGTGCCGTGGTGCTTCCCGCGCTCAGAATGAGGGTATCGCCGTTCTCTACGAGATCGGTCGCCGCCCGGCCAATCCTTTTCTTTTCCCCCGCATGTTGCTGCGACTTTTCATCAAAAGGCAGATCATACATATAATGGTCGATCAACACGGCCCCGCCGTGTGTTCGCACCAGTAGATTGCGTTTTTCCAGGGTATGCAGATCCTTTCGGATCGTAACCTCAGAGACGCCAAACTCCTTACTCAACCGTGACACGGCCGTGTGCCCGTGCTCCTTGAGAAGTTGCATGGTACGGACGTGTCTCTCGGCGGTACTGGAGGTGGCCATCACGCTCAGGGTTGAGAAACGCGAAAATGACTAAGGAAGGCGTACTACACGCCAGAGAGTTACCAGGATGTTACAAGAGCCAATAAACAAAATATTGAGCATTTGTTGAAATGGGTGTGTTCGCATACTTATGTAAGCAGCTGTCATGTTTCCTTCCTTGGCCACCCTGGCCCCATAGGGTATAACGAACTGGTTGCGTGCAGTTATTCTTGTTCACTCAATACTGATGAAACCTTTGTGAGACAAATTCCAGAACCACAGGTAAGCTTTCGCGCCAGTAGGTCCAGGTATGGCCGCCATCGCGGATACGGAATTCATGAGGAATCTCCCGTTTCCGGAGGGCAATGTGGACCAGAGAATTGCCTTCGTAGAGGAAGTCGTCGTCCCCGCAATCGATGAACCAGCGCACGGACCCGATATCGTCCACGGGCAGGCTTTCGATCAGGGAAACAGCATTGTGCCGGCTGATATATTCTTCAATTTCCGAATCGGAGATTCCCGTAATATCGACGCCCCTGCGCTCCATCTGTCCCCTGTATTGCTGAACCGACCGGGGGCCTGTGGAAGCGCTCAACGGCGCAGCCGACGAAAAAAGATCCGGTCGGTGCAGGGCATACATGAAGGAGCCGCCGCCGCCCATCGAGAGACCGGCTACGGCTCTGTAGCGCTTTTCTCTTTTAATTCTGAATTTTTCTTCCACGTACGGCATCAATTCTTCAAAGAAGAAGTCCTCATACCGCCATGTGTTGGTAATGTCGTTGAAATATCCTCGCTGGCCTGTGCTGGCGTCCGGCATGATAATGACCATGGGCGTTGCCTTGCCTTCCCCAATCGCTTTATCGGCAATATGATGCACCTCGCCGAATTGTATCCATCCCGTTTGGTCGTCTCCTCCTCCGTGTAAAAGGTAAAGAACCGGATAACTACGCTCGGATGAAGCATAGTCCGGCGGCAGGTAGACCGCATATTTCTTCTCGGAATCGAGAATTTCGCTTGGTATCGACAGGTTGTCGTACACCGTTCCATGCTGTGCATTCGCCGTAAGCGTAAGGCTCGACAGCAGAGCAAGGAGCACCATGCCTGGCTTGAAAGAGAAATATTGCTTACATCTCCCGCAATTCTGCGACGCCGGGGCCGGCGTCGCAGAAACACTCCCGGACGCACGCTCTGGCGCCTCTTCTCCAATCATGAAATAGCGAGGCATCGTATTTACAACGTTGGTTTGATGGTTACGAGACCCACGCGATTCGTACTGCTCTGGTGGATCAGCAAATTACCGTCCCGGGTTACCCACACGTTACGTATGATCCCCACCCCGGAAGGAATCGCCCAACTCTGGAATGTTTCCGTCTCGGGATCGAATCGCACCAGGGCATCCGGACGCATCCCCACTCCGTTCCTTACACCTCCACCCATCTCCCGCCGCGGTCGATCGAGCGGTAGATCGCCTCGATAACTTTCATGTCTTTCAGCCCTTCTTCGCCGGAGATTCTGCTCGTTTCGTCTTCCGTGATGCACCGGGCGAAGTCGTCCATTTGCAGCGCTTGCTGCGTTACGTGCGCGAAATCCATCGGTCCCTCGTTCGTTTGTCCGGATTGCCCGTCGTACATGAAGGACGGCTCGATTCTTGCCCAGCCCCGAGGGGCCATCATGTACAGGCGATTCGAATTGGCCGAATAGGATGTACTGTGCGTGGATACGGCGCCGCCGGGAAATTCCATGTCCCACAGGATGGTCTCGTAAATCTCCGTAAAGATGTCCGGGCGCGTGTTGTGGCCTGACGCCCGGACGCGGACCGGTTCCTGTCCGATCGTATACCGGGCGCCCTGGATCGCATAGACGCCTACGTCCAGCAAGGCGCCTCCTCCCGCCATTTCCTTGCTGAATCGCCAGGCGTCGGTGTTGCGCGAGGTAAAACTGAAATTGGCCTCGACGACAGTAACCGGCCCGAAGACCTGCTCCTGACCCAGGCGCATCATCTCCTGGTGATGCGGTTCGAAGTGGAGGCGGTATCCCACCGAAAGTTTCACGCCGGCCTTGTCGCACGCCTCGATCATGCGCTCGCAGTCGCGCACGGAGGTCGCCATAGGCTTCTCCGTAATCACCTGCTTGCCCGCCTCGGCAGCCCGGATCGCATATTCCGCATGCATGCTGTTCGGCAACACTACATACACGATATCGATATCCGGATTGTCCGCAATCTGGTCGAAGGTTTCGTAATTGTAGACGTTTTTCTCCGGAATATCGTATTCGGCCATCCATTTGTCCACCTTGGCGGGCGTACCCGTAACGATGCCCGTGAGGCGGCAGCGCTCCGTTTCCTGGAGGGCGGGGGCCAACTGGTTCGTAGCGTAGTTTCCGAGACCCACGAGCGCCACGCCAAGAGGGTCCGTGCCCGGAGGCAGAGGGGTGCGCCGTTGCATGTTTTGTCCGCCTGCAAGCGTAAGGGCCGGGGCGCCCGACAAGGCAAGTCCACCCAGCACGGCGCCGGTTTTCCGCAAAAAGGTGCGCCGCGTACGGGGAGAATGCATAGGAATCATAACAGGTTAGGTGAGAGGAGATGTGCTCGATTTAGATTTCGAACAAGGCGTCGTCGTAATCGATGCGCGTTCCCTGCACGACGGCCTCGTTGGCCTTTATCGTGATGACGGCCATCTGGAAACCGACCTCGTAAGACGCCGCCGGGGGATACGGTCCAAAGGCGTGATTGTCGATGAAGTCGCGCAGTGCGTACCACAGCGGCGTCTCGAGGTTGGGATCGTCTTCGGTCGGCGAGATATCCTGGGCGTCCAGTTGGGTGGCGTTCGCCACCAGCGCAATCCCGGTTTCCTTATAGAACTTGTCTTTTCTGGCGTACACTTCCCATCCGAGCAACGGGGCGTCGACTTCCTTGAACATCCAGGCCCGGTGGTCGCGGAACATGATGGTGCTGTCGCGTCCGGAATAGGTGTCGTAGGCGGCGTCGAAAGAGCTTGTCAGGGTAGCGTCATAGAGCATAGGCACGCCATCCTCCAGTTCGAAGACAGCCTGGATCGTGTCGGGCACCTGGCGCCCATCGTCCCATAGCATGATCTGCCCCAGACCCGTGACCGCTACCGGACGTTTGCTCAGAAACCACAGGGCGGGGTCGATCTGGTGCGTACCGACCTCGTTGATGAGTCCGGCAGAGACCTCTGCGTCAAGCCGCCAGTTTTGTGCAATCTCGCGTTCCCGGTTGGGAGAGGCCCTCCGCCAGCTTTCTTTCGTATGCCACTGGGACCGGGTCATTGTGGCCTTTCCAAGGGCGCCGCTACGGATGAACTGGAACACGGAACGATAATTCGGATGCGACCGGGCATGCAGTCCTACCTGAAAGATCAGGTTGGGATTGTCACGGGCGGCTTGCGCCATGGCCCGCGCATCGTCGATGGTCGAGGCCATCGGCGCTTCCACGTATACATGCTTGCCGGCAGACAAGGCGTCGAGCGCGATTTGTTTGTGCAGGTGTGTGGGCGTGGCGATAAAGACCGTGGAGATATCCGGATTATCCAGTACCTCACGGTAGTCTTCGAACGTGGCCACTCCCGGCGCCGAGCGCTGCGCTCTCCGTAGCATGACGTTATACGTGTCCACCACGGCGGCAAGGTCCACCTCGGGGATGCGTGTCAGCGTGGCGGCTATGTCCCGACCCTGCGGGCCGAAACCGATCACAGCAGCCTGCACTTGATCCTGGAAGGTTGCCCGGCGTGCATCCGCGCCGATTGCAGGGGCTTGTGCCAGCAGGCCCGAAAGAGGAATCAGGGAGCTCCGTTTTAGAAAATTCCGGCGGCTCAGGAGGCCGCCGTGCGTACGGTCTTTCATAGTGGGGCGTTCAGGCTGGGGTGTCGTTGCAAGGGATACTCTGATTACGTCCGCAAAGTTCAGAGGCTGAAAGGGGTGCGCTGGCTATGACCGTTCAACGCCGGCGCAGGGGGCAGGATGTCTTCCGGCATGGGGTGCGGAAGTATTCCGTGGTGCAGAATGCGGCGGGGAGGAGACCCTTCATTGTCCGGTCGGATGATCAGGGATCGATATCCGGCAAGCGGGCGGGCATGCACGAGGAGGGCGGTCGAGATGGCGTCGGCGGTAGCGGCGGATGAGGAAACGGTTGCCGCCAGCAACGCTCCGCGAACAGGTTTGCCAAGGCGGGGGTCGAGCACATGTCCGTAACAGGTTCCTTCCGCCTCGAAAGATTTACCCGAAACAGCCGAAACCGACAAGGCCTCGTCCCGAATCGCCACGACGGCGACCGGTTCGTCCGGCGACCGGGGGTCCACAACGGCCACGTTCCAGGATTGGGCGTCGAGCGGTTTTCCGATGGCGTACATCGTGCTGGTGCCGCCGTGCAGGAAGGCCCGTTCCACGCCGGCCTCTCTCAATACGCGCACGGCTTCGTCCACGGCGTATCCCTTGCCGATGGCCCCGAAATCCAGCGCAACCCCTTCGTGCGCAAAGCGCACCGTACGATGTTCCTCGTCCAGTTCAACGAGGTGCATACCTGTGCGAAGACGGGCTTTGGTCAACTCGTCTGCACCGGGTACGTGTCCCCCGTCGCCGTAAAACCCCCACGCCTGCATGAGCGGGCCGACGGTAAGGTCGAAAGCCCCGTCCGTGCAACGGTGCAGGTGCAGAGATTGCTTTAACAGATCGAACAGCCGCGGCTCGACCGCCACGGCCTCCTCCGAGGCGCGCGTATTGATGCGGGACACATCGGAGGCGGGAAGGAATCTGGAAAGCCGTGCTTCCAGTCGTTCGATTTCCCGGAGCGCTTCTTCGCCGGCGGCCCGGAGCCACGGCTCGTCCTCACCCTGGAGGACGAGCTCGAAGCGACAGGCCATCGCCATGCGCGCCAATCGAACCGTACCCATCCCCGCCTCCGCCGTTAGGCTGCTACGACAGTTCGAGCGTGCCGTACGTAATCGGCTCGATCTCGCGTCCGCCGCCTGTGGTCATCTTGCGCGTTTCCTCGTCGAAGTAGAGCATTTCGCCCAGGCGGGTCGACATCTCGGCCATGCAAATAATCGTTTGCGCCTTGATCGACAGGTCGATGTTGCCGTTGGGCTGCGTGTTCTCGCGGATCGAGGTCAGCCAGTTCTCCACGTGGGCGGGCACGCTTACGCCAGGCTCGACATTCTCTTCCATCTGCTGGTCGACCAGGTCGGCAAAAGGCCGTTCCGGGCGCAGTTCGATGGAGTTGCCGGAGAAGTACAGCGTACCTTCGTGGCCCCGGATCACCTGTCCGAGTCCTTGCTCGTTGACGGTGCTGCCGATAACGAGGAGGGTCAGGCCACTGGCGAATTCGGCTAGGACCTGCGTGTTGTCGGGCACATCGCGGTCGGGCGTGACCTTGCGCGTGCCGAGCGAGGCAACCCGCACCGGAAATTCGGGAGATCCTGTTGCAATCATCAGCGGGTGGATGCGGTGGGCCAGCAGGTCGCCGAGGATGCCTGCACAGTACGGGTAGTATTTGCGCCAGCGGTGATACTCGTCGGCGCTGAACGGACGGTCGGAAACGGGTCCAAGCCAGGAAGCCCAGTCGATGTTTTCCGCGTTGGAATCTTCGTCGATGCCGTAATTCCACTCGCCGTTGGGGTTGTTGCGGCAGTAGGAATCCTGCCCCAGCACGAGGGGGCCGATCATGCCTGCCTGGATCATCTCTGCGGCGCGGTGCCACTTGCCTTCCGTGCAGTACTGGGAACCGATCTGGAAAATCATCCCGGTTTCCATGGTTTTATCGTAGATGTCGAAGGCTTCGTGCAGGTAGCGCGTCATCGGCTTTTCGCAGTAGACATGCTTGCCGGCGTCCATGGCGTCGGTAGCGATGGCCGAGTGCCAGTGGTCTACGGCGCCGATGAAAACGGCGTCCACATCATCCCGCTCGAGCAGGCCCCGGTAGTCGTCGTACGCATCTGCGTCGGTAATGCCGAGTTTTTCGACCGCGCGATCTCTGCGCTTGTTGAAAACGTCGCAGATGGCCACGCCGGCCGCATTGAATTCCGCGCCATGATTGGAGATAGTGCCTACATGGGCATTGAACCCCTGGCCGCCCACGCCTATGAATCCGATGTTCAGACGATCGTTCGCGCCAAGAACGCTTGCGGGGGCCGTTTTATGGGCGATGGTTTTGCGCTGCGGGGTCTTGGCCATTGCCGGGGCATATCCTGCCAGCATGGCGGCAGCTCCGAGCGCGCTCTTCTTGACGAATTCGCGCCTGGATGCACTATCGGTGGGAGTTTTTTTACTGGTCATGATTGGAGATGGTTTGCTAAGGTTGTTGTTTTAATGCGGGTATCGTGGCGAAACGATGGTATGGAGTAGCGTCGAAAGCCCTTTCAGCGCAAGGCTGTCTGCGGAGCCTTGTTCTATGTCCGGGCCCAATCTGTCCCGTGTGTAATCCGGTTTGTCTTGGGAACGAAAGATTTCGGAAACGTACGATCCTTGTAAAGGATGCGCTGATCGAAGTGGTTTTGATCAGAGCATCCTAAAGTTACTAAATAGTAACATATGTTGCGTACAGTAATTTCAGGGAAGAGGTGGTTCGGGTTGATTGGACAGATTTCGGCGGAATTCCAAGGTGTAATGTTGCAACCCTGGTTCCGACGATACCCATGTCAAGACGCACACGCCCAACCCATAGTCCTTCGTCCGAGGCAAAGGTAGCCCTCGCCGCCGTGCGCGGCGACAGCACGCTGGCCGAACTCGCCGTATGTGCTGTTTTTATACCTTTTTTATACCATTTATATACCTTTTTTACTCCTTTTCTACTCATTTGCTGTGACCGCTTCTACTCATTTGCTGTGACCGCGCGGCGTTTCGCAACAACCTGTGCCCGCATGCGTATCCTTGAAAATAACGAGAAAAACGTAAGGGATCCATGAAACACGCGATGATCTGGATAGCCGCCTTCTTTGCGATGGCGGCTTTCGTACCGGCGGAAACCGCCGAAGCCCAAACGCTGGCTCTGACGCCGGAGAGTTCGATCTGGATTGACGGCACGTCGAATGTGAGCGACTGGACCGTTTATGCGAAAGAGATGACCGGGTCGCTTTGGATGGGAGATGCGGCGATGCCCGACAGCCTGGCGCTCACCGTGGTTTCCGGACAGATCAAGAGCGACAAGGACGTTCGAATGGATCGCAAGATATCCGATGCGCTGCAGGCCCGCGAACATGCGAATATTGCATATCGGTTGACGGGCGCAACCGTTTCCGAGGGCGATGCGGACATGCTTCTGACCCAGGGAAGCCTCACCATTGCGGGCGTAACGAAGGACATCGAGATGGAGGTAACCGCAGAGCAACTCGAGGGCGGGTCGGTGCGCTATACCGGCATGACCGCGCTCCAGTTCGGGGAATACGGGATAAAGCCGCCCACGGCTTTGTACGGAGCCCTTCGCACGGGCAATGACATAACCGTGCATTTCGACGTAACCTTCGCGTCGGGCGAATAGGCGGGAAGACGCCCGGAACCGGTCAGGAAGCTGCCCCGGTTTCCACCCCGGCTTGTGTGCCCACTTCGATGCCCGACAACCGCTCGAGCGCTTTCACAAGGGCATGATTGCCCTCGCTCCCGAGGCCGTTGCGCTGGAGCGAGCGGTAGAGTTGAAAGCATGCGCCTGCGCCCACAAGGGGTACGCCCAGTTCGTCGGCGGCGTCGAGGACGAGGCGCAGGTCTTTTAGTTGCAGGTCGATGGTGAACCCCGGGCGCCAGTCTCTTTGCGTGCATTGCGGGCCCCTGTTCGCGAGCATCCAGCTCCCTGCTGCCCCGCCGGTTACCGCCTCCAGCGTTTTGTCGAGGTCCAGTCCCCCGGCCTCGGCAAACGTGAGCGCTTCCGATACGGCAAGCATGTTCACGACGACCAGGATCTGGTTGACCAGCTTGACGGTTTGGCCGGCCCCGTGCCCGCCGACATGCGTAATCGTCGTGCCCATGGCTTCGAAACAGGGCATGGCCCGCGCCACTTGATCCTCCTCGCCTCCGATCATAATGCTGAGCGTGCCGTTTGCGGCTCCTTCGCTGCCTCCGCTGATGGGGGCGTCCAGCATATGCATATTCCGGGCCCCCAGTTGCGCCGCCAGTGTTTTTGTTACGGACGGGCTGATCGTGCTCGTGTCGATGAAGAGGGCGCCGGGCCGCGCTGACGGGATTGCTTCTTCGATGACGGCGACTACATCCGGGGTGTCGCTAACGCACAGAATAACGATCGTGCAATGCTCAGCCAATGCACGAATCGACGAAGCTACCCGGGCCCCGGCTTTCTCAAGAGGTTTCGTTCTGGAGGCGGTACGATTCCAGACGGTCAGGTCGACGCCGTGCCTGACGAGGTTGTGCGCCATGCCCCGACCCATTACGCCAAGGCCGATGAATCCGACAGGTTCGTTCATGGATATTTTTCTTCTGCTGCTTCGAGTTGCACCCGAGTGCGATGTACGCGCGCGCGGGATGCTGCCCGACCGATTTTTGCATTTGCCACCACTTCCTGGCCAGCGAGAGCGATCAGGCGCTGCACGGCGTCCTCGGTCCGTTCTTCCTTGAGTAATTCCAGCACATCGCTATCGACAATAGCGTACCAGATACCCTTTCTTACGTCGAAATCCGGATATCGGATGGACATCGGTTTGCGCATGGCCGCCATCCAATCGAGAAATGTCTCGTAATGGGTCCCGAATTCCGTTTCCAGGCGTTGACGCAGCCGCACGGAGAGCGCCGGCGCTGCGCCGCTGGTGGAAATGGACAAGGCCAGTTTGCCGCGCCGTACGACCGATCCGGCCACGAACGTGCAATGGGGGATGTCGTCCATGGCGTTTATCAATACGTTTTTCTGCTGCGCTTCTTCCCAGATAGGTCTCGTTTGCGAAGGATTGGTCTCGCAGACGATGACGAGGAAAGCGCCATCGAGGTCACCGCAGCGGTATGCCCGAGGAATCCATTCGACCCGGTCCTGTGCGGCGAGCCTTTTCGAAAAAGAGGGGCTGACCACTTTTATGTGGCCGCCGCACGCCAGAAGTTCCTGGACCTTGCGTTCGGTTTCTCCGTCGTGCCCTCCTCCGAAGACGACGCATTGTCTTCGCCCAAGGTCGCTAAGCCATACCGGGTACATGTTCATCGGCCGCCGAGCGTTTTTTCCTCGATGCCATACGAATGAATTCCGCATTCCATTTTCTCGTGCTCCTGCCAGCGGCCCGAACGAATATTCTGGCCATTCTTGACAGGTTTTGTGCAGGGAATGCAGCCGATACTCGGGTAGCCCCAGTCATGCATTGGGTTGTAGGGCAGTTCGTGCAGGGTTATGTATTGTCGGACATCCCGGTCTGTCCAGGATGCCATTGGATTGATCTTGACAAGATTATGGATGGGCTCCCATTCCACGACCGCAGTATTTCTACGCGTGGGGGATTGGTCGCGCCGGACAGCAGTGACCCAGGCGTCTTTCGAGGCCAGAAATTGCCTGAGCGGTTGCACCTTGCGAAGAAAACAGCAACGATCCGGATTGATTCGCCATAGATTGTCACCTTCCCGGGCCGCCTGATCTCGCAGGGATAGTTCCGAATGAAGACGAAGAATTTTAATTCCCAAGCGCTTTTCGAGCTGGATTTTCAGGTCGTATGCTTCGGGGAAGAGCAGGTCCGTGTCCAGATAGAATACGATAGCGGTTGGCCGGACGCGCGAAAGTATATGCATCAACGCCACGCCGGACAGGCCGAAGCCGGTACCCGTGGCCACGTTCGAACCAAAGGTTTCGAAGGTCCATGCGAGTACGTCTTCCGGCCAGGCATGCTCCAACCGCATGTTCGCTTCACGGATTTCGTTTTGTGTCAAAATCATAATACAGAAGCAGTTGGGGGTTGATTGTGAACGAACGAATCATGCAACGCTCCACCTGAAAATACGAGTTCTTTGTTAAACCATGTTGTTCGGGAATGAAGCGATACCACTTCGCCTATAACGATGGTTGCGGGTGCGGAGCATCCGAGACTTAGCAGACCGATGGTCCTGAGTGTTCCGGACACAGTTCTCTGGTTTTGGGTTGCGGCGGATTCGACGATTGCTGCCGGAGTTTCAGGATCGAGCCCTGCCCCGATCAATTGTCCGGCAATCCAGTCGAGGCGGCCAAGGCCCATCAAAATGACCAGGGTACCCACGCGCGCCAGCGCATTCCAGTCCGGTGAACGGCTGGCCGTGCACGAATGACCCGTTACGACAGTGAATGCGGGGGATATGTTGCGGTGCGTGACGGGAATACCGCTGAAGGCTGGCGCAGCGATCGCGCTCGAAACGCCGGGGATCACCTGAAACGGGATGTTCGCCTCGGCAAGTGCAAGGCATTCTTCGCCGCCGCGTCCAAATACGAAAGGATCGCCTCCTTTCAGGCGAACCACGCTCCGGTATCGCCGAGCCCGGTCGATGAGTATACGATTAATCGCTTCCTGGGGCATGGAATGCTCCCCGGGTGCTTTTCCGGCATAGATGCGTTCGGCGTCCATGCGGATGCAATCCAGAAGATCGGAATGGACGAGTCTGTCGAATACCACTACCTCCGCATGGCGGAGAAGGCGGAGCCCGCCTGCGGTGATTAAATCAGGATCTCCGGGTCCCGCGCCTACAAGATAGACGGTTCCATGTTCAGGTCGGTTGTGCATGGTTTCGATATTTTTCGGCGATCCGGTCAAGTTCTTCGTTTCCGATTCGTGCGCAGTAGTTGCCGAATTGCTCTCCGGCCTGCTTTTCTTTTAGAAACGCATACAAAACAGGGCGGAGTACGGGGACAATCTCGTCGAGCGGCACAAGGTCTTTGAAAAGTTTGTTCAGGCGTGTACCGTCGGATCGCCCTCCGAGGAACAGTGCGTATCGATCGCGAGATCGCCCCACAAGTCCGATATCGGCTACGTAAGGGCGGGCGCACCCGTTGGGGCAGCCGGTCATGCGGATCGACAGGAGTTCGTCCTGCAAGCCCAGCTTTTCCAGTTCTTTCTCGAGGAGGTCGATCACCTTGGGCAGGACCCGCTCGGACTCGCTCAGCGCAAGACCGCAGGTCGGCAGCGCCGGACAGGCCATGGAGTATTTCCGGGCATTCGACAGTTTGGCAGGGCGGACAATACCGTACTTGTCGAGCAGATCGTTCAATTCCGTGCGTACGGCTCCGTCCAGGTCGGTGAGCAGGATGTCATGATTGGGGGTGAGTCGTACTCCGGGTCGAAACCGCTCGACAATCGCTTTCAATCCTGATTTGAGTCGGACCCTGTCCGTATCCATGATGCGCCCGTTTTCTACGGAAAGGCCGAAAAACCAGCGTCCGTTCAGTTGTTTTCGCCAGCCAAGGTACAGATTGTTCTCCAGCGGGCCGGTGTTCCGCGGCGGTTCGAGAGAATAGCCAAGCCGCCTTTCCAATTCGCGAACGAACCGGTCGAGTCCCCAATCGTCGATCAGATATTTCATGCGGGCATGACGTCGGTTCGTTCGATCTCCATGATCTCGCTGTATCGTGACGATGGCGCTTGCGACCTCGATCAGTTTCGAGGTGGGCACGAAACCGACCGGGCTTCCCAGACGAGGGTACGTTTGCGGCTTCTTGTGGGTCATACCCAGTCCGCCCCCGGCGAGCAGGTTAAATCCGGCGAGCGTTTCGTTTTCGACGATGGCGATAAGACCCACATCCTGCGTATAAACATCGATGCTATTGTCGCCGGGATAGGCTGCGCCTATTTTAAATTTTCGCGGCAGATACGCTTGGCCGTACAGCGGCTCTTCGTTTGTTATTTCCCGGCGATCGTTCACGGGGCGTTCCCGGATCGTTTCGGAGAGGCTGTTATACACTTTATCGCCTTCGAGCCACACTTCGTGATAGGCGCGCGTCCGGGGTAGCAAAGCTTCCGCCAAGCGATTTACTTCGAGTTCGATCGCTTCGTGCACGGGATGGGTGGCCGGGGCGGGCGACAACATCGTATTTCGCACTACATCGCCGCATGCGGCGAGGGTCGTCAGCAGGATATCGTTGATCGCGCGCAGCGTACCCTTCAGATTTGTCTTGATTACGCCGTGCAACTGAATTCCCTGTCGGGTTGTGATGCGAAGCGTTCCGTTGCCATAGCGATCGGCAAGCATATCGTGCACCAGATACTGGTCTGCCGTGAGGCGCCCGGAAGGGATTCGCGAACGCACCATGAACATATATCGCTTGCCCCCCTTTTTATTGTCCCGATCTCGTTGCTGGTAGATTCCGTGGAATTTCAGGAGCTGTTTTCCCGTTTCGTCGAAGTGTTCGGCGGAATCGCGGAGGTTTTCCAGCAGGTTTCCGCGCAGGTTCCGTCCGGCGGTTTTTATATGCTCCAACCCCAACGACCGCGGCGCCCTGACCTGATCCCCTGAATCCGGACCGCCTTTTCTCTTGTCGGGCAACAGGGAGGACTTTTTCTGCCCGCCTCCCTGCGCGTCGGTTTGTTGCGGGATCGGAGTCGGAAGGACAGGTTTTCCTGTTTTTATTTTTTTGGAAGACATATATCAAGGGGTGTGGGTATAAACACTCGAAGCGTGCGAGAAGCCGAAAAACGGTCACAAAAAAACCCGCTTACCTTTGAGGGGAAGCGGGTTGGTATCTTGGGCGACCGTCAAGTGCGCGCATCGACTGCGCATTCTCAGGTAGTACAGGATCGTCAGGTTTGTCCTGATCCCTCCAGAGGTTTCGTAGTGCGGGTCATGCCCTGCATACACATACATAAAGATATACGCATTAGCATATTCACCGGCAGGCGATCCTTGTACGCACAGGGCGCAAAGGAGGTAGAAGGATCCGCCGTATGAATGAAACCATGCATGGGCACGGGAACGCGTATGGTTTTGGTTGTACTGCGCCGGGCTCGGGAATTCAAGTCGTTGAATAAGCGCCCTTGCACAAGTAAGGCGCAATTATACTGCACGGAATGTTGTAAGGCAAATTTTTTTTATACAGGAAGCGCTTTCATTCCTGTTGTAATAGATTAAAGCGAAAAAAATTTTGTTTTCACGAAAATTGCAAAAAAGGATGCGCCCTCCGGGGCCATCCGGTTCGGATGCGGACCCCCTCGGACCGCATTATGAGCGCCGTCTTTAGCCACTCCATCGCTCATAAACGGCAAGGGTCCCCGCCGCCGTACGGCAACGGGAACCCTTTGTTGAGCATAAGCCGAGAGACAACTTCGGCTGCCGTTTTTTACTTGACAAGAACCATCGTGCGCACGATCGTCTTCTCGCCCGCCGCCAGGCGATACACGTAGACGCCGTTCGGCAAGTCGTTCGCACCGAAACGCACCGTGTGACGACCTGCCGTCTTCGGACCGTCGACGAGCACCTCCACCTCGCGCCCCAGCATGTCGTATACGATCAGGCTCACGTCGCCCGCCTGCGGCAAAGCGTAGTCTATGGTCGTTTGCGGGTTGAACGGGTTCGGGTAGTTCCGAGAGAGTTCAACCTCCGTCGGCAGTTCCTCGTCTTCCGTGCCGGTAACCGAAATCACGTCGACCGTAAAGGTCTGCGAAACCTCCTCCTTCTCGCGATCGGTCGCCGTAAGCGTGACCTGGGCCGAGTTGTGCCCGAGCGGCAAGATCGTCAGCGTGGCCTCGGATGGATCCAGCGTCAACTCCATGGCCGAGGTGATCACATAGGTCGCGGTGCTCGACGGCGATATGTGATCGGCCGACACATCCATCTCGTAGAGCAACCCTCCGGGAAGCCCGTCGCCCGCTCTCGCATTCGGATCCAGGAAAGCGGGATCGGCCTCTTTTCCGCCCGACAGATTCCGTAAATCCAGAACCGTCGCAGGATCGCCCGTATTCAGCGTAATATCCTCGATGACGGTCCGCACGACCGGGAACGTGGCGCCGTGGACCGTCACGTCGAAGCTTTGCGAGATGGCTTCTTCGTTCGGGTTCGTA
The DNA here is from genome assembly GCA_951812345.1 of Rhodothermales bacterium. GTDB lineage: Bacteria > Bacteroidota > Rhodothermia > Rhodothermales > VXPQ01 > VXPQ01. Next base: position 1,996,984 of record OX638295.1, on the reverse strand, counting down.
GCCACCACCGTAACGTCGGTAGATGCCTCGTCCGTACGCCACACGGGCGTAAGCGTTATGACGGAGCCCTGCACGGCTACCTCCACCACGGTGCTGTCCGCACTGCTCGCCGTATACGTGAGGCCGCTCATCGCAGGATCTCCGAACGCAGCCGGCTCGCCGGCTGCGTCGCCGTTCAAATCCGCCAGATCCACCGTTGCGGCGTCGCCGTCGGCATCCAGTTCCTGGTCAGGAATAGCCTGCGCTACGGCCGGCGTAGTCTCGCTCACGATCGTCACCGTGAAGGAATCCGATATGGATTGGGCGTCCGGATACCCCGCTTTGGCGGTCTCGTCCGGCTCGCCGTCCTTCGTACAGGTAGAGGTTGCCGTTACAGGATTGTCGTTTGTCACATACCCGGCAGGACAGACGTACGTCGGCTCTCCCTTGTCCGTGGCGGTCACCGTAAAGGTGTTCGCGCCCTTCCTAAGCGGACGGACGGTCAAGGTCTCCTCAGCCAGATCGACTGTCGCCGTCATGTACTCCGTAACCCACGTAAAGCGGTCGCCGTCGCCCACTTTTATGGCCGTATCGTCATCGATGTCGATCGTCAACTCCAGCGAACGCCCGCCCAGGTCGTCATCCACGAATCCGTCGCCCAGATCGCCGATCGTGGTGTCCGTATCGTCGTCTTCCCGCAATGTCCAATCCGCAAGCGGCGCTACGACATACGGTCCGGTTGTCCCGGACACGGCCACAACAACTTGCAACCGGGCATATTCGCCGGCGCCGTCCGTCGCAGTCACCCAAACGTTGGTCGATTCGCCACCTTGCGCCTGGTCCGTAAGTGCGATCGTCAGCTTGGAACCCGATACCGTCGCCGTTACGATATCGACCGCATCGTCGCCAGCGCCCACTTTATCGGCGCTGGCTTCGTAGGTCAGGGAGACATGGTTCGGATCGTAGAAGTAATCGCGAAGCTCCAGTGTCTTCGACATTTTCTCTACCTCTCTTGTCGTCAGCATTACCGGATCCGTATGGCTCTGGGCTTGCGCATTGTACTCTTCTCCCCCGGCAATATCCTCTCGTATCAGCACGGGCGCATCGGCGGACATCACTTCCACAAGGATGAGTTTCTCGTCGCCCTCCACACTCGCATCCGGATCCGCAGCGAGCTCGAATGCGCCTGCCGAAATCGGATCCAAGGTGAGCTCATTGCCGGTAAGGACGACGTTGGCGTACGACTCGACCGTAAACGAATGGCCGGGATTGTTCACCGGGTCGTCGTCCCCCACGCGGTAGTGACGTATACTCCAGTCTGCCCCCAAATCGTACGGATACTCTTTATCCAGGTCAATGGTAACGGGCCCTCCACCCACGCGGAGAATCCTGGATCGAACCGCCGGCACGGCGACAATGCAGATGTTATCGCTGTCGCCTGAGAATTCCTCGAGATAGCCAAGCCATTCCTGGAATTCGGTATCTCCCGGCACGCACAGCCCGTTGTCGACATACAAGTGCGTGAGATTGCTCAAGTTGCTAAACGCCGCCGGGATCGATCCCGTCAGGTCGTTGTTGTGGAGCCACAGTCTATCGAGGTTGGTCAAGTAGCCCAACTCCGCCGGGATCGAGCCCGTCAGGGAGTTATCCTCGAGACGCAGTCTCTCGAGGTTGGTCAGTTTGCCCAACTCCGCCGGGATCGGCCCCGTCAGGTCGTTGTTGTGGAGATCCAGGTGCGTGAGGTTGGTCAAGTTGCCCAACGCCGCCGGGATCGAACCCGTCAGGGAGTTATCCTCGAGACGCAGTCTCTCGAGGTTGGTCAAGTCGCCCAACTCCGCCGGGATCGAACCCGACAGGGAGTTGAGCCTGAGAATCAGATATTTTAGGCTGGTCAAGTTGCCCAACGCCGCCGGGATCGAACCCGACAGGGAGTTTTGGTGGAGATACAGTTCTTCAAGGTTGGTCAAGTCGCCCAGCTCCGCCGGGATCGCCCCCGTCAGCCTGTTGTTATTGAGAGTAAGTGTCGTGAGGTTGGTCAATTCGCCCAGCATCGCCGGGATCGAACCCTCCAGGGAGTTTTCATGGAGGCTCAGAGAATCCACCCGTCCGGCGTCGTCGGTGGAGACGCCGAACCACGTATCGAGGGCGGCGTTAGTGCCCCAGTTGTCACTTCTTTCCCAATCGCCCCCGTTGGTCGAATCGTAGAACGCGATCAGCACCGCTTTGTCCTTCGACACCGTCACCAGCACTATGTCCGCCTCGGAGTCGTTCACCCCGTCGTTCACTGTCAGCGTGAACGTCAGCACCGAGTCCTTCAAAAGCCCCGTCGGCGCCTCGAACGTCGGCATAGCCACCGTACTATCGGACAGCGTGATACCCTCCGGAAAATCCCAGTCGAAGGCCACCAACTCATTGCTCAGGTTGTTCATGCTGTTACTCCCGTCCAGCGTCACCGTCGCCCCCTCCGCCACCGTCTGGTCGGGGCCTGCGTCGGCCCCAGGAGCCGGCTTGACCGTCACCAGCACCGTGTCCGCCGCGGAGTGGTTCACCCCGTCGTTCACCCTCAGCCAGACCGTCACCACCAAGTCCTCTTCAAGCCCCGTCGGCGCCGTGAACGTCGTCGTCATCGTCGTCGTGGAATTCAACACCGCATCCCGGGAGTCCCAGGTGTATTCAAGCGGATCGCTATTCAGGTTGTTCATGCTGTTACTCCCGTCCAGCGTCACCGTCGCCCCCTCCGCCACCGCCGTCTGGTCTGGGCCTGCGTCGGCCACAGGAGCCGGCTTGACCGTCACCACCACCGTGTCCCTCGCGGAGGTGTTCACCCCGTCGCTCACCCTCAGCCAGACCGTCACCACCAAGTCCTCTTCAAGCCCCGTCGGCGCCGTGAACGTCGTCGTCATCGTCGTCGGGGAATCCAGCGAGATATTATTATCCGAGGACTCCCAGGTGTATTCAAGCGGACCGCTATTCAGGTTGTTCGTGCTTCCACTCCCGTCCAGCGTCACCGTCGCCCCCTCCGCCACCGCCGTCTGGTCTGGGCCTGCGTCGGCCACAGGAGCCGGCTTGACCGTTACCACCACTATGTCCTCCTCGGAGTCTTGCCGCCCGTCGTTCACCGTCAGACTGAACACCAGCGTCATCAAGTCCTCTTCAAACTCATCCGGCGCCGTGAACGTCGGATTCTGCGCCGCGGCGTTCGACAGCGTGATACCGTCGCGGGAGCTCCAGGTGTAGGTCAACGCATCCTCGGGGTCGCTGAGGTCGTAGCTTTGACTCCCGTTCAGCGTCACCGTCGATCCCTCCGCCACCGTCGTGTCGACGCCTGCGTTGGCCACAGGAGCCACATTGACCGTCACCACCGCCGAGTCCGCCGCGGAGTTTTGCAGCCCGTCGTTCACCGTCAGCCAGAACGTCAGCACCGAGTCCGACATAGTAAACCCAGCCGGCGCGTCGAACGTCGGCTCCGCCACATTATTATCCGTGAGCGTGATCCCCGCCGGAGGCGTCCATGCGTAGGTCACCGTCGCATTGGCAGCCGTGTTGGCCGTAACAACCCTACTATCCAAACCCCTCAGCGTCACCATCGTCGCCCCCTCCGCCACCGTCGTGTCGCGGCCTGCTTCAGCCAAAGGAGCCGCCCAGACCGTCACCAACGCCGAGTCCGCCGCGGAGTTTTGCACCCCGTCGTTCACCGTCAGCCAGAACACCATCACCGAGTCCTTTCCAAACCCCGTCGGCGCCGTGAACGTCGGCTCCGCCACCGTATTATCCGGCATGAGCGTGATACCCTCCGGAGCCGTCCAGGCGTAGGTCGGGTTGATCAGCGGAGTAATGCCATCACTTGCCGTACCCGAACCCCTCAGCGTCACCATCGTCGCCCCCTCCAGCACCGTCGTGTCGCGGCCTGCTTCGGCCACAGGAGCCGCATAGACCGTCACATCGACTGTGTCCTCCGCGGAGTCTTGCAGCCCGTCGTTCACCGTCAGCCCGAACTGGAGCAACGAGTCGTTCGGAAGATTACTCGGCGCCGTGAACGTCGGCGACTGCGCCGTGGTACTCGACAGCGTGATACTTCCTCGGATGGTGGCCCAGGTGTAGGTCAGCTGATCCTGGGGGAAGCTGTTGTCCGTGCCCGAACCTTGCAGCTGCATAATCTCTCCCTCCACCGCCGTCGTGTCGTTGCCTGCGCTGGCCACAGGAGCCACATTGACCGTCACATCGACCGTGTCCTTCACGGAGTTAGTCCCGTCGCTCACCGTCAGCTCGAACTGGAGCAACGAGTCGTTCGGAAGATTACTCGGCGCCGTGAACGTCGGCGACTGCTCCGTGGTACTCGACAGCGTGATACTTCCTCGGATGTTTGCCCAGGTGTAGGTCAGATTATCGGCAGGAATGCTGGGGTCGGTGGCGGTCCCATTCAGCGTCACCGCTGCCTCCTCCGCAACGGTCTGGTCCATGCCTGCGTCGGCCACAGGAGCCGCATTGACCGTCACATCGACCGTGTCCTTCACGGAGTTAATCCCGTCTGACACCGTCAGCTCGAACTGGAGCAACAAGTCACTCGAAAGATCCTTCGGCGCCGTGAACATCTGCATCTGCGCAGTGGGACTCGACAGCGTGATACCTCCTAGGATGGAGGCCCAGCTGTAGGTCAGATTATCGGCAGGAATGCTGGGGTCGGTGGCGGTCCCATTCAGCGTCACCGCTGCCTCCTCCGCAACGGTCTGGTCGCTGCCTGCGTTGGCACTGGGAGCCGCATTGACCGTCACATCGACCGTGTCCTTCTCGGAGTTAGTCCCGTCGCTCACCGTCAGCTCGAACTGGAGCAACGAGTCGTTCGGAAGATTACTCGGCGCCGTGAACGTCGGCGACTGCTCCGTGGTACTCGACAGCGTGATACTTCCTCGGATGTTTGCCCAGGTGTAGGTCAGTGTGGGATTCGTGACCGTCGACGTACCCGAACCGTTCAGGGTCACCGTCGCACCCTCTGCAACGGTCTGGTCCATGCCTGCGTCGGCCGTCACTTGGGCTTGCGCCGATGTCGTGAAGCCGAGCAATAAGGCGGCGGCGATCAGTGCGCCAATGCCTTGTCGCGCAGAGCGGATTCTCATTGAAGAACCGTTCCCTTCTGCGTCCGTTGCGGATGCGACCAGCGAAGCAACCGCCACCGGTCGAAGGAGAAAGGCGAACGTGCGGCGCAAGCGGTGGGCTACGATGCGACGGCCGATATGGAGCGCGTCGAAAGACGCATCGTTATGATTTGCAAAACGGGTTGCTCGATGCTTATTTGTAATCATGGTCCGGTAGTGGGTACGTGTGTACCATCTTTTTTGAGGATGACAGCTTGGAAACGCACAGCGCACTTGCGCTCAGGACGCTATTAATTAGCGGTGGCTCTGTGAAATTACATTACCGGATGTCGGTTGTCAAGTTCCTGGCGAAAATTTTCCATGTCGAGGTTGACGAGGCCTATGTGGGCGGCGGGAGAGCGAACAAGCGCGCATCGAAAAAACTCCATGTCGGAAGGGGTGTCGCAAGCGTCGCCAAGGCATAAGAAATCTGGATACGCCGGAGCAAATAGGCCGTGTGGCGGACGCAATGGCAGGGAAATTCTCGCCATACAGAACGTTGGCGGCAGGCAACCGACAAGGCATCCGTCAATCTTTTCGGATAATTTCCTAAAAAAGATGCGTCGCTGCTTTCCATTTCTTACGTTTACCATGCCGGGGTGGGTCAGAGGCGGAGGCAGGAGCAGAGATGGTTGTTTCGAAGTTCCGGCGCATTGGCCGCATTGCCTGAATCGCGGGCTTTACTAACGCACATTGTGAGGACATCATGAAAAAGGGGAATTTTTCTCGCCGCACCTTTCTTCGGAACGCCTCGTTGTCGGCGGCAGGCGTAGCTATCGTGCCGAGACATGTTCTTGGCGGCGTGGGGTATCGCGCTCCCAGCGATCTGCTGAACATTGCAAGCATAGGCGCCGGCGGCATTGCAAATCAAAATCTCGGGAATGTGGAATCCGAGAATATCGTGGCGCTGGCTGATCCCGATTGGGACCGGGCTTCGAGGGCCTTTAATAAGTTCTCGAGCGCGGTCAAATACAAGGATTTCCGGCGGATGTTTGACGAGAGTGGCGATGACATCGACGCCGTGATCGTAGCGACGCCGGATCATACGCATGCCGTGGCGGCCAGTATGGCCATGCAACTAGGCAAGCATGTCTATGTGCAGAAGCCGCTCACGAGGACGATCGGAGAGGCCCGGCGGTTGCTTGAATTATCCGAGCAGTACGGTGTCGTCACGCAGATGGGTAATCAGGGGCATTCCCACGACGATGGACGGCGCCTTATCGAATGGGTGCATGCCGGCGCGATCGGGACGGTTCGGGAAGCGCATATCTGGACAAATCGTCCTATCTGGCCGCAAGGCATACCGATCCCCCAGGGCAGCATGACACCCCCGGAGCATATGGACTGGGATGTCTGGCTTGGACCTGCTCCAGAGGTGCCGTACCATGATTCGTATGCGCCGTTCACGTGGCGGGGCTGGGTGGATTGGGGCACCAGCGCATTGGGAGACATGGGCGCTCATCTCATCGACCATGCCTACTGGGCTTTGGATCTCGATTATCCCGAGTCGGTCTGGACCAGTTCCACGCCGTTTGAACATGTAGACCATGCTGCGTGGCCGCAGTCCCAGATGACGCAGTACGAATTTACCGGCAAGGACGGCAAGGCTGTCCGGATGATGTGGTATGACGGGGGTCTCATAGCCCCGAGACCGACAGTGTTGCCCGACGATGTAACGCTCATACCGGGGGGCGGCGCCCTTCTGGTTGGCGACAAGGGCGTACTGCTGTATGATACGTACGGCCACAATCCGCGCCTGTATCCGGAGACCCTGATGGAAGAATATGCGGATATTCCGCAGACGCTTCCCCGGATTTCGGATAGCCACGAGATGAATTGGGTGAATGCATGTAAGGGGCTTGCCGAAGCCACTTGCCCGTTTTCCTATGCCGTACCGCTCACTGAGGTTATGTTGCTGGGCGTCGTTGCCTTGCAGGCCAAGGGGTTGATCAGGTATGATGCGGAAACGATGACCATCCCCAATGCTCCGGAAGCGGAACAGTATCTGCATCGTCCGTACCGCGAGGGCTGGGAGATATAGCGGATGCTCACTGCCGTTCGCGGCTGGAAGAAGGGGTTCCTTCGGCTTGTTTTGCCGGTATCGGCGCTCGCCGTGCTCGCAATGTTTGCGGATGTCGGAAGCGGCGGGTATGGCGATCCCATGCAAGGCCCCCCGTACGAACCCTTCGAAGCGCTCGCCACGCTTGAAGCGGCCGAAGGTTTTCACGTCGAAACATTCGCCGCAGAGCCGCTGATTGCCGACCCGGTCGACATGATGGTGGATGAGGAGGGCCGCCTGTATGTCGTGGAAATGCCGGGGTATCCTCTCGACACCGGGGGTACGAGCCGTGTGATGCGGCTCATGGATACGGATGGCGATGCACGTCCTGACACGAGCGTCGTATTCGCCGATGGCTTCACGCTGCCCACCGGTATTATGCGATGGAAGGACGGCGTGCTGGTCACCGACGCGCCCGATGTCGTCTATCTGGAAGACAGGGACGGCGATGGACAGGCGGACAGCAGGGAAGTCGTGCTGACGGGTTTCGCCCTGTCGAACCCCCAGCACAACTTCAACAATCCGCTGTATGGTATCGACAACAATATTTATCTGGCCAATAACGGGCCGATATACACCACGGCCCACGCCGACCGGTTCGGCGATTTCGGGAGCAGCGTGCATTTTCCCGATCGCCCGGAAGGGCCTGTCCTTGCGCGCAACGCAAGCGGACGCAATGTGCGGTTTCACCCGGACAAGGGACTGCTGGAGGAATTGTCCGGCGCTTCGCAGTTCGGGCACGCGTTCGATCCGTGGGGGCGGCATTTTCTGGTCAGTAACGCACGGCACCAGTTCCATGAGGTCATTGCAGCGAGGTATTTGCGCAGAAATCCCGAGCTTCCGGTGCGTGAGGCAGTGGCCTATACGTCCGATCACGGAAATGCTTCGGAAGTTTTTCCCGTTACGATCGGTCCCGAACACCAACTGCTCACCGATCGCGGTGTGTTTACTTCGGCAGCCGGGCTGACGTACTACACGGGCGCCGCCTTTCCTGAGCCGTTCGACCGGGTGACGTTCGTGACCGAATCGGTGCATAATCTTGTGCATGCGGATGTCGTGGAAGATTCCGGGGCGACCTTCACGGCAAAGCGCCTGTACGAGGGAAAAGAATTTCTGGCGTCCACGGACAGTTGGTTTCGCCCGGTGAACACGTATGTGGGGCCGGATGGCGCGCTCTATGTCGTGGATTATTATCGAAAGGTTGTTGAGCATCCCGAGTGGATGGACGAGGAGACGATTTCATCCGGACAGTTGTACGACGGCACTGACCGGGACCGCATTTATCGCATCAGTGTGCAGGGGGCGCCGGAGGCCGACTGGCTGGATGCTGTGGACATGACCGGCATGTCCGACGGAGCGCTGGCCGGCTTGCTGGGCCACGGGAACCGGTGGTGGCGCATGCATGCCCAGCGGTTGCTTGTAGACAGACAGGCAGCGGGAGTCGGATCGGTACTTGTGCACATGGTGCGGGAAGACGAACGCGCTCTTGCCCGTTTGCATGCGCTCTGGTCCTTACAGGGGCTTGGATTGCTGGAAGCGGATGTGCTCCGGGCAGCGTTATCGGATATCCATCCCGGCGTACGCGCCCAGACTGTCCGACTCGCAGAAATACTCGACGAGACGCATGGAGCGGCGGTATTCGAGAACGACCTGATTGCGATGGTAGACGATGTGGACCCGAAGGTGCGTTTTCAATTGTTGCTGACGCTGGGCGATCTTTCCACGGATCAGGCGGCGGTAGCGCGGGATCGCTTGCTGAAACATGATCTGAGTGATCCGTGGGTGCAGATGGCGTCGCTTACGGCGGGCGCACCTCCGAACGTCGAGGCGATTGTCCGTGCTGTGCGGGCGTTCGGCGATCAGGTCGAAGGGTGCTCGTACGTACGGCGCGTGGCGGCGCTTACGGGTGTTGCAGGGTCAGAAGCGGATATCCGGGAGGCTATCCGGTTTGCGCTCGCATCAAAAGGCAACGGCTGCCCCGAAGTACTTGAAGGGCTCGCCGATGGATTAGCCCGGCGTACCGGGCGCAGGTCGGGCGCCGGTGCGCCTGATATCGATAGTGAGGGGCTCCTGCAGACCTTTTATGAGGAAGCTGACCCGGATATTCGCCGGGGATTGCTGGCGCTGTTGCGCCGTGCCGCTCCTTTTGACACAGAGCCTGCCCGAGCTGTGGCCCTGGCCGCTTCCGGGGCGGAGCCGATTGTACGTCGCACAGACATGCTGGCATTGGTGGAAATGGATGGCGCCGGCGAGGTGGTTCCAGCGTTGCGCGATCTGGTTACCCGATCTGCTTCGGAGGCACAGGTGCAGGAAGCGGCTGTGCGTGTACTGGGGCGTGTGCCCGGAGACGATGCGGGGCGGTTTCTGCTGGATGCGTATCCCCGCCTTTCCGCCGGCGCGCGCGCAGAAGCGCTGAATGCCCTTTTGCGATCCGAATCCCGTATGCATCTGTTGCTCGACGTAGTAGAGACAGGGGAAATAAGCCGCCTGGCCCTTGGCTGGAACCGGCGCGTGCGCCTGATGCGGGATACGGAGGATGCGGTGAAGGTGCGTGCCCGGAGTTTGCTGCGTGCTTCGGATGTCTCCCGCGTTGATGTGATGCGCACCTATGAAGCGGCCCTGGACATGTCCGGCGATGCCGGGCGGGGACAAGCCGTGTATTTTTCCGCATGTGCCCGATGCCATGGACTCGCCGGTTCGGAGGATGCCGGCTCGAGTCTTCTTTTCGGTCCCGATCTGGGCACCGTCCGGCACTGGCCGTCCCGAGCGCTACTGGAAGCGATCCTGGTTCCGGAGAGGACGATTGCGGACGGCTACGAACTATGGAGGTTGGAGCGCCGGGGTGATGCGCCGGTTACGGGGATTCTACGTGCAGAGACCCCTTCTTCCGTCACGCTGATCACGGAAGAAGGCCGCGAGGAAGTAGCGCTGCGTACAGAGATCGAAGTGTTGCGCCGGATCGATGCATCCCCGATGCCGGTTGGCCTTGAGGAGGATATCGATATACAGGAGATGGCCGATCTCCTAACGTTTTTGCGAAGATAAGGACGGCTACGCTGCGCCTTCCAGTGCCTTACGCATGGCGTCTACACTCGTGAATTTCACCCGGGGGCGTCCGGTTTCCTGACCCCGGGCGGTTTCCAGTTCGTCGAGGCGCATCCAGTCTTCGTAACTGAAATAGTCCGGGCGTCGGGAAGAAATCATGCGCTCCGCCTCTTCGGCCGATGGGGCTTCCGGGCAAAGCAGGACCCCGTTGCGCACATCTTCCAGCATACAGGCCGCTGTTTCCACGGAGTCGGCCTTGTTCGTGCCGATGACCCCCGAAGGTCCCCGCTTGATCCATCCTCCTGCATATTCACCGGTCACATGCTTGCGGGTAGCAGGGTCCACGACGCGGCCTTGTTCGTTAGGAATAACGTTCCACTGTTCGTCAAAGGGAACGTCTGTCAGCGGGACGCCCTGATATCCTACGGATCGAAAGACCAGCCCGGCGGGAATCGTTTCGAAACGATCGGTGGCGCGCGGGCGCAGGCGTCCGTTTTCGCTTGCATGTAATTCGTTATGCACTACCCGTATTGCCGATACCCGGCCTGCTTCGCCCCCGATGATTTCGGTGGGGGAGACGAGGAAGCGTATGTGGAGGCGTTTTGCCTTTCCGGAGGGACTGCGTTCGGAAATTTCCTGGACGATCTCCACATTGCGGCGAATGCGGCGGCCTGCGGATGCGAGCACCTCCTCGCTAAGCGGGTCAAGCGCTGCTTCTTCCGGGCGCACGATGGCGTCAGCGTCCTCCAACGTTCCCAATTCCTTCGCCTCGGGAGGGGTGAAGGCAGCCTGAACCGGCCCGCGTCGGCCCAGCATATGGACCTCGCGGACCTGGCTTTCGCGTAACCTTTCGAGCGCATGGTCTGCGATATCTGTGGCCGCAAGTTCTTCCGGGGTACGGCACAATATGCGCGCTACGTCGACAGCGACATTACCAACACCGATGACAACAACGGATTTTGCGGACAGATCGAATTCGAGATGCCGGTAGTCGGGATGTCCGTTGTACCATGCCACAAATTCGGTTGCAGAATGGCTGCCATGCAGATCTTCGCCGGGAATACCGAGGGAGCGATCCGTTTGCGCCCCCGTGGCATAAAAAATCTGATGATAATGGCGCTGCAGGTCAGCGCGGGTCACATCCGAGCCGAAACGCACGTTTCCGAAAAAACGGAACCCGGGCCTGGAGGCGGTTTTGTGGTAGACCCGGGTGACGTTCTTGATACTCTGATGGTCAGGCGCCACGCCGCCCCGGACCAGGCCGAATGGCGTAGGAAGCCGGTCGAACATATCAATCTCGACATGCAGATCGGATTGCTTCAGTAAATAATCGGCTGCATAGAAGGCTGCCGGACCGGCGCCCACAATAGCGATGCGAAGAGGTTGGTTTTCGGCGCCCGGTGCTGACATGGAAATTGAGGGACTAAGGGACTACTTGTCGGGTACTGTGCTGGCGTACTGTATCCTGTAACCATGCGCCATCATGCGATAAAGCAGGCATTTCACCGTAAGGGGGATACCTGTTAATGCATCGCATGCTGAGCGAAGCGGTTTCGATCAGAGTATACTGAACCATATCCGCATAAAATACGAACAGTTAAGGATACTCTGATTAAGTTCGCAAAGATCAGAGGTTGCGAGGGGTGGGCTGGCAAGGAATGACGAAGCAGTGTATATGGCGGCCCCGCACAATGAGGAATGTTGCAGGCGTCGATTAGCGGCCGTTTGCCGGGCAATGCCGCAATGCCTATCATGCAAAACGCTTTTTTGTTTGTTCTGGAATCCCCTTGTCGGGGATATAACAGCACGTGTTTGCAGCTCCCGGTTCTTCATCGACAGCATCCGCTCTTCACTTCAGACAGTGGGTCGGTCTCGGCGCAGGCGCGCTTTTATGCGTGGTCTTGCTGCTTATGCCTCCCCCCGCGGATATGCCGCTTCCTGCCTGGAGAGTAGCGGCCGTGGGCATACTGATGGCAATATGGTGGATGACTGAGGCCATTCCCATATCCGCTACGGCGCTTTTGCCGCTTGCGCTTTTTCCTTTACTGGGTATTGCGGATATACGCGCTACGGCAGCTCCCTACGCGAACCCGCTGATTTTTCTGTTTCTTGGCGGTTTTTTGATTGCGGCGGGTATGGAGCGGTGGAATCTTCACCGTCGCCTCGCCTTGCGTATCATCGCCATGATGGGGGCGCGTCCCTATGCGATTCTGGCCGGGTTTATGATCGCGTCTGCGTTTTTGAGCATGTGGGTGAGTAATACGGCGACCGCGCTGATGATGCTGCCGATCGGGCTATCCGTGGCGGAACTCGTGCGCCGGACCGACTCGAAGGAGATGGCGCATTTTTCGATAGGACTCATGCTGATCATTGCGTATTCGTGCAGCATAGGCGGTATCGCGACGCTGGTTGGCACTCCTCCGAATGCATTCTTTGCGGGATTCATGCTGGAGACCTACGACGTGTCCGTCGGCTTCGTGGAATGGATGCAGGTCGGCGTGCCCATGGCCCTGATCGCTCTTCCGCTTATGTATTTTGTGCTTACAAGGGTGGTCTATCCCATCAAAATCCGGGAAATTCCTGGCGGAGCGGCATTCATCCGTTCCGAACTGGCTGCAATGGGGCGCATGAGCCGGCCGGAAAAAATGGTGATGGCTCTGTTTGTTACTGCCGCCGTCTTGTGGATGACACGCCCCCTTCTCGCTCCGACGATTCCCGGTCTGTCGGATGCAGGAATCGCCATGGGAGTGGGGTTACTGTTTTTTCTGTTGCCGGTCGATGTTCCGAAAAGGGTGTTTCTGCTCGAGTGGAACGATGCCGAACGGTTGCCATGGGGCTTGCTTATTCTGTTCGGCGGCGGCTTGAGTCTTGCTGCGGCGATCAATAATACCGGGCTTGCAACCTGGCTTGGCGCGCAGGCCGGCCTTATCGAGCATTGGCCGATTTTCCTGATTATCCTGGCCATTGCAACGACGATCATTTTTCTGACGGAATTGACCAGCAATATCGCAACGGTTGCTGCATTTCTGCCGATCGTGGCTTCTGTCGGGATTGGTCTCGGCGAGTCTCCTCTGGTGTTTGCCGTGCCCGCTGTACTTGCCGCGAGCTGTGCATTCATGCTTCCCGTAGCGACGCCTCCCAACGCCATCGTATATAGCAGCGAGTATGTGACGATTCCCCGCATGGCGCGCGCCGGTATTTTTCTTAATATCCTTTTTATTTTCCTGGTCACGCTTATAGGATACGCCCTGGTTCCTCTGGTTAATCTCGGATAGCGGGCAGTTGCCTGCCTGCGACGTCGTTCCGATCCTTTGCCTTGCAGGATGCGAATCGCTACATTGGCTTCCTGATGAACACAGTCCGCGCGGGCCGAGCCCCCGATTGGCATACGTAACCGATTCCATAACGAACTATCATGAATCTCATAGCAACCGGAAACGTTTGGTGGAAACAACTGCACTGGCAGATTCTGATCGCGATGGTGATCGGTATCGGGGCTGGTATGATAGGAGGGGAACCCCTCGCCGATAACGTGGAATGGATTGGACAATTGTTCATGAAGTTGCTTCGCATGGTCATCGTTCCCCTTGTGTTCACATCCATTGTGGCGGGGGTTGCGTCGGTGGGTAGCGGTCGCGCCGTAGGGCGGCTGTTCTCTAAAACCCTCGGGTATTATGTACTGACAAGCCTGCTGGCTATCGCCACCGGCCTGATGCTTGTGAATATTTTCCGTCCGGGCGAAAAGACGGATGTCGCGAATGCTATCCAGGCCGATATGCCCGATCTCAAAACGCCCAGTTCCCCGGTGGATATTCTTATGGATATCGTACCGGCCAATGTGATCGAGGCGGCGGCGGGAACCCAGATGCTTGCGATTATTTTCTTCAGCATCATCCTGGGCCTGGCAATTGTGAGTTTGCCGGAGAAGCCGCAGGCCACGCTTCGGAATGTATTCGATGCGTTTTTCCATGCCATGATGAAGATTACCACCGGTGTGATCATGGTGGCGCCCATCGGCGTTTTCGGTCTGATCGCCACGCTGGTGGGCCGTACGGGCTTTGAAACGTTCGGGGCTCTGGGGCTATACATGTTCGTGTTGTCGCTCGGCCTGACGATTCACCTGTTCGTTACGCTGCCTCTGGTACTGTTTTTCCTCGGGCGGATAAACCCGATCGTGCATTTCCGGAATATGATCGAGCCGCTCGTTACGGCATTCTCGACCGCTTCGTCGGGCGCCACGCTTCCCGTCACGATGCAGACCGTGGAAACCAAGGTGGGTGTGTCGAGTCGCGTATCGTCGTTTACGCTGCCGATGGGCGCCACGGTGAATATGGACGGCACGGCGCTCTACGAATGCCTCGGGGCGATTTTCATTGCTCAGGCGCTGGGCGTGTCGCTGGGTTTCACGGACCAGGTGATCGTCGTGTTTACGGCGTTACTGGCCTCGATAGGAGCCGCCGCCATTCCCTCCGCAGGCCTGGTGGTGATTTTTATTGTGTTGGAAGCAGTGGGGCTGACCGGAGCGGGTCCGGCATTCATCGTGGGCGCCATGCTCGCCATAGACCGTCCGCTCGATATGTTCAGAACCGCCGTGAATGTGTACAGCGATTCGTGCGGGGCAGCGATTATTGCGCGTTCGGAGGGGGAAGAAAACGTGGATACGCACGTCGTTACGTAGCCTGGGCAATATCTTTTTGCAAAACCGGTCCGCCGGCGAGCATATCCGGGGATGCCTTATCTCTGTACCGTTCGAAGTTTTCTGCGAAACGGTTCGCCAGATCGCGCGCCTGCCGGTCGTACGCTTCCTTGCTGGCCCAGGTTGTGCGCGGGGACAGGAGGGTGTCCGGCAGGCCGGGGCATGCGGTCGGCACGGCAAATCCGAATACCGGGTCGGTTCGCATGGGCTGTTCACGCAGCGACCCGTCGTGGATCGAATCGAT
Source organism: Rhodothermales bacterium (assembly GCA_951812345.1). Taxonomy (GTDB): domain Bacteria; phylum Bacteroidota; class Rhodothermia; order Rhodothermales; family VXPQ01; genus VXPQ01. Next base: position 1,981,829 of record OX638295.1, on the reverse strand, counting down.
TATCTGGCGTGTTTGGGCAAGGGCGATGCGTTTTCCGATACCGTACGGACCCCCGGTGAATCCGGTATTCACGAGCCATGAGTCGGCGTCGTGTGCACGCATTTTTTCGGCCAGCAATTCCGCATACTTGCCGGGATGCCATACCATGAACGCTGCCCCGAGACAGGCCGAAAAGGTAGATTCGGGTTCCTTCACGCCTTCCTCGGTACCTGCTACTTTTGCCGTGTATCCACTGATAAAATGGTACATGGCCTGCCCGGGGGTCAGTTTTGCAACCGGGGGGAGAACGCCGAATGCATCATAGGTCAGAAAGATAATATTGTGCGGGTGCCCCCCGGTACAAGGTATCTTCGCATTGGCGATATACTCGACAGGGTATGACGCTCGTGTATTGACGGTGATGCTCGTATCGGCAAAATCTACCGCCCGGGTTACGTTGTCGTATACCACATTTTCGAGAATAGTCCCGTAGCGGATCGCCTCGTAAATCTCCGGTTCTTCTTCACGAGATAAATTGACCACCTTGGCGTAACAACCGCCCTCTATGTTGAAGATGCCGTTTTCCCCCCATCCATGTTCGTCGTCCCCGATCAAGCGACGACGCGGATCGGCGGAAAGCGCGGTTTTACCGGTGCCGGAAAGACCGAAGAAGAGGGTAACATCTCCATCTGCGCCTTCATTGGCCGAGCAGTGCATCGAAAGTACATGCTCCTTTGGCATCAGGTAATTCATGATGGTGAAGACGCCCTTTTTCATTTCTCCTGCATACGCCGTTCCGAGGATAATCATTTCCCGATCCTCGAAGCTGAGATCGACGCTGGTTTTCGAGGTCATATGCGAGGTGAGCCGGTTACAGGGAAATTCGCCGGCATTGAAGATCGTATAATCCGGTTCGCCGAAATTCGGCAAGTCTTCCTCAGGAACGCGGATCAGCATGTTGTGCATGAAAAGGGCATGGTACGCCCGTGAACAAACGATGCGCACCTTGATCCGGTGATGCGGATCCCATCCGGCATACCCGTCCAGGACATACAAATGATCTTTTGTGTTAAAGAAATCAATAGCCCGTTCCCGGTTGACGAGGTAGGTATGATGATCCAGTTCAATATTGATGGGTCCCCACCAGATGTCGTGGATGCTGTCGGGATGCTCTACGAGTCGCTTATCGGCAGGGCTGCGTCCCGTCTTATCGCCGGATCGGATGGCGATGGCTCCACTGTCTACGATAGCGGCGGGTTCCTGTCGGATAATATGCTCGTAAAGCTGCGCAGGGGCGAGATTGCGGTATACCGGGTCCACGTGTATCCCGGCATATTCGAGCGAAATCTGATGGCGCATGCTTATTTTTGCTGGTGAACAAGGCGAATATCCATTGGCAATGTGGCCGGGGGCGTGCAATCCCATGCCTCCATAATCTTTATCCTTACAGGTCGGCTATGGTGCGAAAAGAAGCGCGCAGGGCGGGGTAGAGATCGCGGTATGCATGATAGCAGGTGCGGTAGCGCGCCGCCGTTTCCGGGTTTTGGGGGGTATTCCCGGTGACGCGGATGGCAGCGCCGCAGGCCTCGTGTACATCGCGCCAGGCTCCCACGCCTGTACCGGCGAGCAGCGCGGCGCCGAATGCGGCTCCTTCCGTGGTATTGACTGTGACCAATTCTGTTTCCAGCACGTCCGCAAGAATGTTTCTCCAGAGCATGCTGCGGGCGCCGCCGCCGGATATCCGCACCTGCTCGATGGAGGCCAGGCCCGCGCTCCGCATAATTTCAAAGCTGTCACGCAGGCCGAAGGCAACGCCTTCAAGGACGGAGCGAGTCATGTGTTTGCTTTCGTGGCGAACCGTTAATCCGACAAAGGCGCCGCGCGCCATGGGATCGGCATGGGGGGTGCGCTCTCCGGTCAAGTAGGGAAGAAAAAGGAGACCTTGCGCACCGGGCTGTACATCCTGTGCAGGATCCAGAAGATCGTCCCATGATTTGTTCGGGAAGAGCATGTCCCGGTACCATCGCAAACTTCCCGCTGCCGAAAGCATGACACCCATCAGGTGCCAGGTATCCGGCACCGCGTGACAGAAGGCATGCAGTCGCCCATCCGGGTCAATAAAAGGGTTGTTCACGGAAGCGAATACCACCCCGGATGTTCCGAGCGTGAGCGCCACGATGCCTTCCTGCACCGCTCCGACCCCAACGGCCTGCGCACTTTGATCGCCGCCGCCCGCGACTACCGGTGTTCCGGCGGTCAGGCCGGTGGCTTCCGCCGCCTCGGCCGAAAGCATCCCCGTGATATCCGGCCCTTCGTGTGTAGGAGGGAGCCATTGGGAGGGAATGTCGAGTTTTGCAAGCACTTCGCCTGACCAGTCGCGCTTGCGCACATCAAGCAACAGCGTGCCTGCCGCCCCCGCCCGATCCGTCGCGTACTCTCCGGTGAGTCGAAACCGTACATAATCTTTTGGGAGAAGCACTTGCCGGATTTTGTCGAAGATCGCCGGTTCATGCCGGCGGACCCACAAGATCTTTGGGGCAGTGAATCCAGTCAGGGCGTCGTTGCCCGTGCGGGCAATCAGTTCTGTGCGCCCCACCTGTTCAATAATCTCGTCGCATTCAGCGGAGGTGCGCTGATCGTTCCAAAGGATCGCGGGGCGCAGCACGCGGCCGGCGGCATCCAGCAAAACAAGACCGTGCATCTGTCCCGTCAATCCGATGGCGGTCACTTCTTCGCTGGGGATATCTCCTCCGGCCAGTGCCTTGCGTATACTTTCTACCGTGCCTTGCCACCACAAGGAAGGGGCCTGTTCGCTCCACTGCGGGTGCGGCGTTTCGAAAGCATACTCCGTGGATGCTGTTTGTACGACTGTGCCTTGTTCGTCGATCACGAGCGCCTTCGTTGCTGTGGTCGAAACGTCTATACCTACGAAATATGACATGGATTGACTGGTGGGAAAGGGATACTTGCCGAAATGTACGAGTGGGACACTGCACAAGCATGCAAGAATATAAAAAAAGGGGATGGCCCGTCTGACAGGCCATCCCTTGATAACCTTCCTTTGCAAATTTTTCAAGCGTACCCCGGCGCAAGGTCCGGGGATATGCTTGCCGATGCGTCAGGATAGCACACCCCCACCAGGGACTTGACAACCGAACGCCCGACGACGTATTCTATAAACAAAAATCGCTGTCCCCAGTGGCATAAGAGGTGGAGCGGGGTTGGCGCCTTTCACCAACTTCTTTGTGGATGCCGGACAACCTCTGCTATGATACGGTTAGCGGAAGAATCCAATGGGACAAGGGAGTAATAGGTATCGGGTGTAGGCGTGCGCAGTGAGGTGCAGGGCGATCTCGGCATGGCCCCCGAGGTGATGCTGGATCTTGCGCGCAAGGTGGCGGAGCTTGTGGTGGAGCGTATCGAGCGGCTGTACCAGTCGATCACGGCCACGAGATAGAGAAAGCCTTTCGCCATAGGGATGTACGTAATGTCCGCCGCATAGACCTCGCGGGGCCTTGTCACCTTGATGCTTCTGAGCAGATAGGGATAAATCTTGTGTCCCTGCCCCGGAGACGACGTGCGGCGCTTCGGGTAAATGACTCCAAGGCCCATCAAACGCATCAGGCGAACGATTCGGCTTCTGGCGATACGAGTGCCTTTTGCCTCGAGCAGGCTCTTTATCGTGCGCGATCCGCTCGTGGGGCGCTCCATATAGAGTCTGTCGATCTCCTTCATGACGGCAAGATTCTCTTCGCTCTCTTGCCGGGGACGGTAGTAGGCCGTCGAACGACTCAGTTCGAGAAGTTTGCACTGGCGAACCACGGGCAAGCGATGCGTCGGCGCTATCATGGCGCGGCGCTCGGCTAACGGTCGCGTCCGAGCGCCTTCGATAAAAAATCCTTCTCCATCGACAACTCCCCGATCTTTGCGTGAAGCGCCTCAATCTTCCTGTCGCGTTCGTCGGGAACGTTGCGGCTTCGAACGAACGCCTCCTCGGCGCTCTCGGTAAGCTACCCCTTCCACGATTGTATCTGGTTCGGGTGTACCTCGAAGCGTTCGGCGAGTTCGGCCAGCGTGCTGTCGCCGCGCATGGCGGCAAGGGCTACCTTCGCCTTGAACGAAGGACTATGGGTTCTGCGTGTGCGTCTCGACATGGGTCTTGTCTGGTTGATTGCGTCGGAACAAGGTCGCAACACTACACCTTAAATTCCGCCGAAATCTGTCCAATCAACCCGAACCACCTCTCTTGGCCTGACAGGTGGTTGAAAAGCAGCCGTGGAACCGGAGGTCGGTGATTGATCAAGGGAGATACTCTGCGGACAATACGCTTAATGGGCTGTCCGGTTATTGGAACCACTTCAAATGAATAATTTGCCCGCAGATGTCACGATACGCTATCTCCACTCCGACGATGGAGATGGGGACAGGATGCGGGTCTTGCTTTCCGCGGAGGAGCTCCAACGTGTTGAGGCATTTGCCGATCCGAAGCGCCGCAGGGAATTCGTATTGGGTCGGGCGGTTGCCCGCTTGCTCTTGTCCGAGCGCCTTGCTGTAGCACCCGCTGAGGTCGTGCTCAAGGTGGCGGAGAGCGGTGTCGTTGAGGTCGCTGCGGGTGGATTGTATCTTTCTATTTCACATTCCGGGGATTGGGCTGTTGCTGCTGCGTCTCCACGCCGGATCGGGGTGGATATCGAGCGGATAGCTCCGCGTCTTCCCGAACTTGAGCAATACATGTTGCACCCCGACGAACCATCCTTGACGGAGGTGCTGCCTCTTGACAAGGAACGGGCGAATATTTTATGCTGGACCCTGAAAGAGGCAACGCTCAAGGCCATGCACAGGGGCCTGGCTTATTCTCCGAAGAAACTTCGTCTTGATGTGGATTTCAAGGCGGGCCAGGCAACCGTTCGGGATGCCGAAGGTTGTCTTTGGGAAGCCTGGTTCGAGGAACGGGATGGCTATTATACGGCGGTATCGGTTGCCTCGTGAGCAACTATGCCATCAGGGTTCTCAAAGTTTAGTACATCGATGCAAAAATGACATTCCGTAAACCTGTTGTTGCGAGTGCGGTATGAGCGGTGCAAGGGAATCGCTTCCATCTGGTGACAAACGCACCGAAGCAGCGCCGGGTAAGGTCGTTCTGGGACCCGGATGGAACGGCTGCGGCGGTGCTGTCTTGCAGGGGCTGCAGAAAACATTCGTGGCCTATGCGCTCGACGAGGTGCGCCCCATGCTCGACGGGGCCTGTCGGGCGGCGGAAGAAGGGCTGCATGTAGCTGGTTTTGTGGCGTATGAGGCGGCGCCTGCATTTGATCGAGCGATGCAATGCAAGCCGCCCCGAACACCCCTCGTATGGATGGCTGCCTTTACCGATCGCCAGGCATGGGCGCCCGACGGCCTCCCGTCTGATTTTGCTTCTCTTCCGGTTCCGCTTCCTGCGTGCTTTGCATACGATCCGGGGCACTACCTTTCTCTTGTCAGGACCGTCCAGGAGCATATCCGGGAAGGCGACGTCTATCAGGTCAATATCACCGGTCCGATGTCCTTCACTCCTCCCTGCGAGACATGGTCTCTGTTTCAAGCCCTGCTCCATCGTCAGCCGGTGCCGTACGCGGCCTGGCTTGACGCCGGACCTGTGCAGGTACTTAGTTGCTCGCCCGAATTGTTTTTTGATCGCCGGGGCGACGCCGTAATCACCCGGCCCATGAAAGGCACGGTGCCCAGGGGACGCAATGCTTCGGAAGACACGGCATTCGAGCAGTGGCTGGAGAAGGACGAAAAAAATCGCGCCGAGAATGTCATGATTGTTGATTTACTTCGTAACGATTTGTCCAAATGCTGCGAGCCGGGCTCGGTGCATACGACGGACCTGTTCAGAACGGAACGATACGAAACCCTTATTCAGATGACCACATCCGTTCAGGGACGTCTGTCCCCGGGTGCGGCTACGCAGGATATTTTTTCGGCATTGTTTCCCTGCGGCTCCGTGACCGGTGCGCCCAAAGTCAGGGCTATGGATATTATCCGTCGCCGCGAATCGGAGCCGCGCGGCGCGTATTGCGGCGCTGTAGGATATATGCACAGGGACCGTGCGATCTTCAATGTCGCGATCAGGACAGCCGAGGTGTTGCCCGGGGAAGCGCGGCTCGGCGTCGGCAGCGGGCTCGTGTGGGATTCCGTTCCGGAAGAAGAATACGAGGAGTGCTTGCTCAAGGCTGGATTCCTGACCGGCTTGAATGCGTCGTCGCCGCTATGCGATGCCTCCGTTGCTTCGTCTTCGCCGGTACTGTTGCGGGAGCCGGAATCGACAGGAGATACGCTTCCCCCTTTGCTGATTGAGACCATGCGCTGCGAAGACGGCGTTATCGCACTCCTTGAGAGGCATATCGATCGCGTACGTACGTCTGCCCGAGCGTTGGGGTACGATTTCGACGAACAAGTCTTTCGCCAGCGTGTGGCGGATGCTGCTTGTTTAGAGGGGGAGTGCAGGATCCGCGCTACGGTGGATGTTGCCGGGCGCATCGAAGTATCCGTGCATCCGCTTGGTGGGGCGCATGCACCTGGAGTATGGCGTCTTTGCCTTGCCAGCGTGCGTGTCGATTCTTCCGATCCGTACCGCCGCCACAAAACGACATATCGGGAGCGCTACGACCGCCTGCACCGGGAGGCGGTACGGGAGGGGTTCGACGAGGTGATTTTTTTGAACGAGCGAGGAGAAGTGGCCGAGGGCTCACGCACGAATGTCGTCGCGGAATTCGGTTCCCGGCGCATTACGCCCCCAGTGGATTCCGGGGCGCTTCCGGGAGTATACCGGCGTTTCCTTCTGGAGACGTGCGGCGATTTGGAAGAAGGCGTGCTGTTTCCGGAGGATTTGCGCCGTGCGGACGCACTCTATGTATGCAACGCCGTGGCGGGATGCGTCCGGGCTCGCTTGTACGGTGCGGATGTCCGAATCCATGAGGAATCCCCAACCTGAAAACAATCTCCCATTGCATGGCCGCGTAAGCATTGCCATTCGTTGCGGACTTAATCGGCGTATCTTTGTGAAATGGATTGGACGAATTGCCATAGGTTTAGTACGTTAGGGGGTCGTACAACGAACTGGATAAACGATCAATGAGCGATCAGGTAACTGCTGCGTATTCCGGACAGGCCGATGTGTATTCGCCGTCCGCCGCTTTCAGGAAAAGGGCATGGATTTCCTCCCGCGAGGCATACGATACCCTGTATCGCCGATCCATAGCCGACCCGGAAGGGTTCTGGGGGGAACAGGCCGCCCGCATCGACTGGTTTCGCTCCTTTGACGCCGTCAGGAATGTTTCCTGGGCAAGCGACGATCTGTACATTCGCTGGTACGAGGGAGGAACCCTGAATGCGTGCTACAATTGCGTAGACCGGCATCTTGCCGAACATGGGGATCGTACGGCGTTTATTTTCGAGCCGGACGATCCGGACGAAGCCCCGCGCCATATTTCCTGGCGCGAACTGCACCGCGAGGTGTGTGTATTCGCGAATGTGCTCAAGCGTGTCGGCGTGCGGAAGGGGGATCGCGTGACGATCTATTTGCCGATGATCCCGGAAGCGGCCTATGCGATGCTGGCATGCGCCCGGATCGGCGCGGTACACTCCGTGGTGTTTGCGGGTTTTTCTCCGGATTCTCTCGCAGACCGTATCCTCGATTGCGACTCAACGGTACTCGTTACTGCCGATGAAGGGGTTCGCGGCGGCAAGAAAGTGCCGCTCAAGCAGAATGCCGACAAGGCGCTTGAACGCTGCCCGGATGTAGAGGCGGTTGTAGTCGTCCGGCGTACGGGATCGGGGGCTTCACCCGTTGAAGGACGCGACCACTGGTATCACGAGGTGCGCGAGCATGTGGACGCCGATTGCGATCCGGAGGAGATGGATGCGGAGGATCCTCTTTTTATTCTGTATACGTCGGGTTCTACCGGCAAGCCGAAAGGCGTACTGCATACAACAGGCGGCTATCTGGTGTATGCCTCACTTACGCACCAGTACGTGTTCGATTGCCACGAGGACGACATTTTCTGGTGTACCGCCGACGTAGGATGGATTACGGGACATACCTATATGGTGTACGGCCCCCTCCTGAACTGTATTCCTCAGGTTTTTTTCGAGGGTACGCCAACCTGGCCCGACCCGTCGCGGCTCTGGGAAGTGGTGGACCGGCATGGCGTCACCATTTTCTACACGGCCCCGACCGCCATTCGCGCGCTGATGCGCGAAGGCGACGCCTACGTTACGCGCACGGATCGGAGCTCGCTCCGGGTGCTTGGCACCGTAGGCGAGCCCATTAATCCGGAAGCATGGAGATGGTACCATGACACGGTAGGGCAGGGGCGCTGCCCGGTGGTCGACACCTGGTGGCAAACCGAGACCGGCGGCATCATGATTACGCCATTACCCGGAGCCATCGACCAGAAACCCGGTTCGGCAACGCTTCCTTTTTTTGGCATCCGTCCCGAATTGTTGAATCCGGATGGGGTCGTGCAGGAAGGGCCGGGCGAAGGATTGCTGGCCATCGGGGATTCGTGGCCGGGGCAGATGCGCACGGTCTACAAGAACCATGACCGGTTTGTCCAGACGTATTTCAGCCGGTTCGAGGGCAAGTATTTCACGGGGGATGGATGTCGCCGCGACGAGGACGGGTATTACTGGATCACAGGTCGGGTGGACGATGTGCTCAATGTGTCGGGGCACCGGATGGGTACTGCGGAGATCGAGAGTGCGCTCGTATCGCACAGCGAGGTGGCGGAAGCCGCCGTGGTCGGGTTCCCCCACGATATCAAGGGACAAGGTATCTACGGATTCGTGACGCTCGTGGCGGGGGTTGATTCGAGCGAGGCGTTGCGCGCCGAACTCGTGCAGCATGTGCGCAAGGAAATCGGCCCGATCGCCAAACCCGACTGCATTCAATTTGCGCCCGCGTTGCCGAAAACGCGATCCGGCAAGATTATGCGCCGAATTCTTCGTAAAATAGCAGCCAACGAATATCAGAACCTCGGCGATACATCCACCCTGGCCGATCCGGGCGTGGTTGAAGAGCTGGTTGCAAGCAGCCAAAATCGGTAACGATATGAAGCGAAGAACATTTCTGAGAACAGGCGTCGCAGTGGCCGCCGGTTCCGCTCTGGCGGCGCCAACGGCGCTTGAAGCCTCGAGCGACTCTTCCCGCATTTCATCCCGCATGCGCAATGCGGGCCTTAAACATTCCGTATGCCGGTGGTGTTATTCCGGCTTCACGCTGGAGCAATTGAGCGCCGGCGCCCAGTCCATCGGGATGCACTCTGTGGAATTGCTGAACGCTGAGGAATTTTCCGTCGTCAAGGAATATGGCCTCGTGTGCGCGATGGCAAACGGGCCGACCTCGATTCCGGATGGGTTCAACCGCACGGAGTTTCACGAACGGTTCATAGCCGGGTTCAAGGAACTTATTCCCCAGGTGGCCGCTGCCGGGTTTCCGAACATTATCTGTTTTTCGGGCAATCGCCGGGGCATGGATGACGAAACGGGGCTGGAGAACTGTGTCCAGGGCGTCCAGCAGGTCGTGGGCGACGCGGAGCAGCACGGCGTCACGATATGCATGGAGCTACTCAACAGCAAGGTGGACCATCCCGATTACATGTGCGATCGTACGGATTGGGGTGTCGAGCTGGTGAAACGGGTTGGCTCCGAACGCTTTAAGCTGTTATATGACATCTATCACATGCAGATCATGGAAGGAGATGTCATCCGCACGATCCGCGAAAATCACGAGTACATCGGACATTATCATACCGGGGGCAATCCGGGCCGAAACGAAATAGACGAAACCCAGGAGTTGAACTACCCTGCAATCATGCGGGCGATCCGCGAGACAGGGTACGATGGCTATGTCGGCCAGGAATTCATTCCCTCGCGCACGCCGCTCGTCAGTTTGCGCGAAGCGGTTGCGCTTTGCGACGTGTAACATTTTCTCAAACCATCCGTCTACCATGACTACACGAAGAGATTTTTTGACCCGGATGGGCTCGGCGATAGCCGCGCCGGCCGTACTACCCCTCGTCGGCTGTGGCGGGCAGGAAGAAGACGTTGCTCCTGCCGCGGACGCCGATGCGTCCGTTTCCGCGGGGATCGATACGCCCATCAGCGTACAGTTGTACAGCGTTCGAAACGAGATCGACATGGATCTTGCCGGTACGCTGCGGGCTGTTCGCGAGGCGGGGTTCGACCGGGTAGAGACCTACAACATGAATGACATGCCGGCCGCCGATCTCCGGGTCTTGCTGGACGATGCGGGTCTTTCGGTGGGAAGCATGCACGCTTCGTACGAGCGGGTCGCCGGCGATATCGGAGCGGTTGCGGAGGACGCGCATACCCTGGGGTCTCCCTGGGTCGCTGTCGCCTGGATTCCGCACGAAGGCGACTTCGATGTGGACGATATCGACCGTGCTATCGCCGACTTTACGGCAGCCGGCGAAGTGCTCAAGTCGGAGGGATTGCGTTTCGCGTACCACTGCCACGGCTACGAATTTCGCGAGGCGGAAGGGGGCGGCACGCTTTTCGACCGCTTCATGGAAAACACCGAGCCGGGCGTAGTGGACGTGGAAATGGACGTGTTCTGGGTCAAGTGGCCTGGCGCCGACCCGGTGGCGCTGATTGAAAAATATCCGGGACGTTTCCCGCTGTATCATATGAAAGACATGCGGGAAGGCACCGAACTGGGCGATTTGAGCGGACACGCGCCGCTCGAAACGAATGTACCCGTGGGCATGGGAATGATCGATTTTCCGGCGATCGTTCAGGCAGCCGAAGCACAGGGGGTGGAGGAGTATATCATCGAGTATGAGCATACCGATGCGCTTATTTCCATCCAGCAGAGTCTCGAGTATCTGAAATCGCTCGAGGTATAATATCCCCATGCATGTCGCCAAGGCCTACTGGCGCCGACAGCTTCGGCGAACCGGTTTACTACTTGTTGTCTGGGCTGTCGCCGGCTTTGGATGCAGTATTCTCTTTGTCGAGCAACTCAACCGGATATCCTTTGGAGATATGCCGTTCGGTTTCTGGATGGCGCAGCAAGGGTCCATTTACGTATTTATCCTGTTGATTTTTCTGTACGCGCTACTCAGCGGGCGTGCCGACCGCCAGGCGACCCTTGAAGCCGATGGTGAAAAGGATACGGCGCCGCCATCGGCAACCGAGGGATAGACGACTATGAGTATTCAAGCCTGGACCTGGGTTACGGTCGGCATTACCTTCGCTGCCTATTTGTATATCGGCTACCGGAGCCGGGTCAAGTCAACCAAAGGTTTCTATGTAGCCGGGCAAGGCGTTCCCGCCATCGCCAACGGGGCCGCGACCGCTGCAGACTGGATGAGCGCCGCCTCGTTTATTTCCATGGCCGGCCTGATCTCGTTCATGGGTTTCGACGGGGCGGTCTATTTGATGGGATGGACGGGGGGATATGTGTTGCTGGCCCTTCTTCTGGCGCCGTTCCTGCGTAAGTTCGGACAATACACCGTGCCCGATTTCGTCGGCGTGCGGTACTATTCCCAGACGGCGCGCGTTGTGGCCGCCATCGCCGCCATTTTCGTTTCCTTCACGTATGTAGCCGGGCAGATGGCGGGCGTCGGCGTGGCGTTTGGACGTTTTCTGGAGATCCCGTTCGAACTGGGCGTGGCCATCGGCATGGTTGTCGTGGCGTTTTTTGCGGTTCTTGGCGGCATGAAAGGCATCACGTATACGCAAGTGGCGCAGTACTGCGTGCTCATTTTCGCCTATACGGTTCCCGCTATCGCCATTGCGCTGCTGCTCACGGGAAATCCGGTGCCCCAGCTTGCCATGGAAGAGATTCTTCCCAAGCTGAACGCCATTCAGCACGATCTGGGACTGTCGAGTTATTCGAATCCGTTCACTGGTCTTTCCAAGCTGAATGTGTTTGCCATTACGCTCTGTCTGATGGCCGGGACGGCGGGGCTGCCGCACGTCATTGTCCGGTTCTATACGGTCAAGAACGTGAAGGCGGCGCGCTGGTCGGCATTCTGGGCCCTGCTTTTTATCGGGATCCTCTACACGACGGCGCCTGCGGTGGCCATGTTCGCCAAATATCACATTTTACAGCAGTTTGCGGAACTGGGGCCGGCCATCGCCGAGCAGAGCTGGATGCAGAATTGGGCGGCTACCGGGTTGGTGACGATTCCCGAAGGGGGAATACAAACGGCGGACCAACTCCTTGAAGCGATCAATCGCGATATCATTGTTCTTGCAACGCCCGAAATAGCAAGGTTGCCGGCGGTTGTCGTGGCCCTCGTGGCGGCAGGCGGACTTGCGGCGGCGCTATCCACGGCGTCCGGCCTGTTGCTTGTTATTTCCTCGGCGCTGGCGCACGACATTTACGGGTCGGTCATAAACCCCCAGGCTTCCGAAAAACGCCGCCTTTTTGTAGGCCGGGCCATGATCTTTCTCGCGGTTGTTGTGGCGGGCGTGCTCGGCGTGTATCCGCTGGGGTTCGTGGCCGAAGTAGTGGCCTTTGCCTTTGGGCTGGCCGCCGCCTCGTTTTTCCCGGTAATCGTGCTGGGCATTTTCTGGAAGCGCGCAAACAAGCAGGGTGCGATCGCCGGCATGAGTATCGGCCTGGTCTTTACCTTCGTGATGATTGCGCTCATGCGGGCGCAGAACGTGATTCCGGGGATGGACGAGCCGGTGCTTGATCATTTCCTTGGCGTCGGTGCACAGGGCGTCGGCGTGATTGGCATGCTGCTCAATTTCGCCGTTACGATAGGGGTCTCTCTGTGCACCCCCGATTCCCCGATTTCTGTCAGGGACCTGGTCGAACGCGTTCGGTATCCGAACGAATAGGACTGCGGGGCGTCAGGCGCCCGCTCCTTTTTCCGGCCTTGCGAGTTCTTCGTTTTGCGTCATGTTGTTGGCCATGCGCCATGCGCCGATGACGGGCCGGTTCAGCGGTTGCATGCATTCCCATCCGGCCAGACGATCGAGCAGGGCGTCGGAGAGGCGTTGGCGGTAGAACGGATTACTCGCCAGTCCGCCCAGCAGAGTGATCCGGGGGCGTATCGCGGAACATCGATCGACAAGCCAGCATACTTGCTCGGTGAGCAGGGCAATATGTTTCCGGACGATCGCTTCGGCGACAGCATCCCCGTCGCACGCTCCCTGTATCACGATGCGGGCGAATCTTTGCAAGGGTGTTTTTTTCTTATACACCACCTCGAAGAGGTCTTCCTCGCTCGTTACATCTCCGGATGCAGCGAGAAGGTTGCGTAGCGCCGTATCCGGTCCACCGTCGAATGCATGCGCCACGGCACGCAGGCCGGCGGCCCCGAGCGCATATCCACTTCCCTCGTCGCCTATGAGGTAGCCCCATCCCCCGGCCCGCAAGAATTCGCCGGAGTTTGTGCGGGCCAGGCATACGGTGCCTGTACCGGAAATCACCATAATCCCGCTTTTGCCTTCGAACGCGGCTTCCAGGGCGATGAGGCTGTCGTGCGTAACCTGCACCGGAATATCGCGCGCCGATGACGGGGTACGATCCCTTAGCCGGGCCCGAATGCCTTCATAGAGCAGGTGCTGATCCTGCGGGCGCCCTGCCCCGGCTACGCCGGCGCATATAGAGGCAATGGACTCTCCGTGAAGGCGTTCGATAGCCTGTACTATCAAGTTTGCAAGTACATCCGCCGAGTCCTTAAATCCCACACGAGCGGGGTTCCCGCAGGGGCCAAACAGGTTAAGGAGTTCTTCCCCCTGCCTTTTTGCGGCCACTAATTCTGTTTTGGACCCGCCGGCGTCTATGCCTACATATATGCGTGCGTTGGGCGGCATGAAATTATTCAGGAAGAAGTGTGGTGATGTATCGTACCGGTTGCTCTCTTTCCTCGTGCGGCATATCTGCACGCAAGACAGCGGACACGGGCGTATTCTCTGGAGCGAGATATCTTCCAAAAGGGCGGTTTACCGAGAACCGGCGGGTCCGATAGCGGAGGACATCCCACTCGGATGTGGAAATCCATGCTTCCCAGTGAGCCGGTGAAGGCGGTTCCCTGTCGGATAGCGACGTGCCATGCTGTAACGTGGTTACATGACCGGATCCGGGAATGAGAATTGGTGCGTATCGGTTTCCAGCGGCATTGTCCGTTTCCTCAACATATAAATCGCCCGCAGACCATACAGGGAAATAATATCGATGTGGCTGCGTTCTTTCCCAGCGCCATCTTTCCAGGCTCATTCCGAATTTTTCGGCAAGATGCGTCACTGTTCGTTCCATGATCCGGTGTTCGATTTCATGCGCTCCGGGGGTGGATTGGTTGGCGGCAGTGCTGTCCGACCATAGGTTTGGCAACGTGCCCGTACTGTCGAAATACAAACTGGCCCATGTGTCCATGATCGTCGCAGGGATGCTGGCCTCATTGAACGTGTATTCCCAATTTAGCAGGTAGGTCAGTGCGTCTGTAACAAGCGCAGAGCGTTTATCCGCCTCGCCGGCCGAGATGGTTTCGATCAGTCGGGGCGTTATGTCTGCTGCCCATGTGCTCCGGAGATCGTGCACAGTTGCCGGGTTTTCCAGTGTCTTCGGTTCCTTTGTTGCACGTTCCGTAAGGCGTTTTGCCGCCATGGCGGACCATGAGTTATTACTTATGGCCGTTATCCCGGCATCCCGGGTAACGAACAAGGGGGCGCCTGTGATGTGCACTGAGCCGTTTTCGGACACGATCATTCCGTCACCGTCCTGCAGGGTAAACGGCGCATCCGAACCGGACAATAACCCGAACCAGGCTGCAGCGTCGCTTACGGGCTCCCAACCCGACCATGTCAAGAACAGACCGGTTGTCGTACTATCCCGGGTTTCACGCATATCCCGGGAAAAATTCGCCGCCGGAGCCAGGGAATCCGTCGCAAGAAAGAGGCCGTCCCGGTCTCGTCGGAAGCGCATCGCCACTTCCTGGCCTTTAGCGATCGTCCATTTCTCATAATCGTATGTCGGCGCCGGTGCATCACCTGTGGAAAGATGCAAGGATACAGTGCTTGCAGGCAATATCGCCCACGACCGTGTACTTGTATGACCGGCGGGCATAAACGGTGTGCCGATCCACGTAGCCCCCATAGCGCTTTCTCCGGGGTACGTCATCGTTACTTCCTGAAACATGGGGTATGCAGATGCTCCGTACACATGCCGCTGCACCAGATGCGTTCCAAGGCTATCGGTTGTCGCCCAGGCCATGCTGTGATCGAATCCGTGCAGGTGCAGCCACTCCTTCAGCAGACGATTTTCCTTGTGAAGCGTGCGCAGTGTCGCCGGATCGTTCCGCAGCGAGTCGGGATGCGGCAACTCTGCCGCAAGCCATGCGAAGAGACGTTCGATAGCAAGTGGAAACCAGGGTTCCCACAGATCCGGTGCAGTGCGAAACAGGAGGAATTCGTGCAATTGCCTCTGGCGGCGCTGGCCGAGTGCGACATTGACTCCTTGTACATATGCATCGAGAATGTCCCGGTGTTCAGGGGATAGCGCTGCGTACGCTGCTTTACTCATCGAGGCGAACCGGAGGCGCTTAGCCAATCCATCGAGTGCAAGCAGTTCTTCGCCAAGCCATGCCGACAGGGTACCCCGGGCGGTTCGTTGCCATAAGTTCATGCTCCATGCATGCTCCTGCGCATGTAGATACCCAAGCCCTGCGTAGGCGTCGCGGGCCGACGTAGCATGTACTGCCGCCGATCCGTTTTCGTAGACGACGATCCGGGTTTCTTCCCCCAGTTCCGGTACGTATGCCTGCGCCGGGGGGGCGGGTAGTCCGTACGACAAATACAATACGGCTCCTCCACCGATGATGAGGAACAAGACAACTGTCGCCGCGATGGCGATCAACTTTCTCATGTCACATGGTGGTCTCGTAGCTGCGCCGGGATCGTTTCCTGTCGAGCCAGGATAAAAATTCCTCCAGGCTTTTCGCATTCAGGCACTGTTCGGAGGTCAGCCATCCTTTACGAGCGATCAAAACGCCCAGTTTCATGTAATCCAACTGGTCAATAGCATGCGCATCGGGGTTAATGGAGATAGAAATGCCGCGATCCGTTGCATACCGTACCCAACGCCAGTCAAGATCGAGCCGGAACGGGTTGGCGTTCAGTTCAAGAGCTACCCCGTTTGCTGCGCAGGCGTCGATGACTTTTTCATGATCGATGGGATATCCTTTTCGTCTCAGCAACAAACGCCCGGTCGGATGCGCAAGGATCATGGTGTACGGGTTTTCTATAGCCCGGATCAGTCGTTCGGTCGCTTCCTTTTCAGACATTTCGAAACGGGTATGAATAGCTGCTACGACGAGATCGAACGTGGCCAGCACGTCATCGGGATAATCGAGCGATCCGTCCGCGAGTATGTCGCATTCAGTGCCGCTGAATACCCGGAAATCGTTTCCGTATGCCTTGTTAAGTTCGCGAATTTCTTGCTGTTGTTCGTATACCTGCTCGATGCTGAGCCCGTTTGCAATGACCAGGGACCGGCTGTGATCGCATACGCCGTAGTACGAGTATCCTCTGGCGTGCGCTGCATCGGTCATCTGTTGCAGGGTGTGCATTCCGTCGCTCCAGGTAGAGTGGTTATGCAGCGTGCCCCGAATATCTTCGTACTCGATCAGGTCCGGCAGTCCGTTCCGTGCAGCAGCCTCGATTTCCCCCGTATTTTCCCGGATAGCCGGAGCTATGAACGGGATGCCGGCGGCTTCGAACAATGCGTGTTCTGAGGAGGCTTCCCCGGGAAGATCAGACCGGGCCTGGACAGCGGCGACGTGCGCCGGCGATCCGGTTGCTTTCCATAGTGTCGCTCCGTATTGCTCTGGAGCCGTGACATGAATGTGCAGAGGAAACCCATCGGGAAGCGCGGCCAGAAGAATGCGCCCTTTGCCCACACCTTCCTCTGAGGTTGTCCACCAACCGGCCAGTGCACGGCAGGCTTCTTCGGGGACGGCAGCCACCGCTACAATAACTATACTTTCCACGGTGTCGAGGCTTCGGCGGAGTTCTCCTGCCAGATGAGCTTCGAGGACCTCGTCTATACCCTGGATTGCTTCGAGGCAATACATGGCTTCCGCCAGAGCCTCATCGTATCGTCGTCGCCCCTCATATTGCCTGAGGAGACGAATGTTTTCGAGAATAGCTTCCTGCATTTTTGGGCCGAACCCGCTCAGATCGGCCAGGCGCCCGCTGGCGGCGACTTGTTCCAGTTCCTCTACGGAGGTAATGCCCAGTTCCTGCCAGAGTCGCCTTACTTTTTTGGCCCCAAGCCCCTTGATACGCAAGATGCCGGGAAGACCGGGCGGGATGTTGCCGAGCAGCTCTTCGTATAGCTCGAAGGTACCGCTTTCGAGAATTTCTCCTATTTGCGCCGCCAGACCGGACCCGATACCAGGTAGCTCTTCAAGGGAGCCGTTGGCGGCGAGGGTTGCCACCTGTTGTTCCAGCCGTCCGATTGCCCGGCTCGCGCTTGCAAAAGCGCGGGCCCGGAACGGGTTTCCGCCGGTAAGCTCGATGAGTGCGGCGGTTTCCTTCAGAAGGCGGGCAATCTCTTTGTTGGTGGTCATAAAACGTTCACGAACGAACGGCGCATGGGATCCTGTATAACGGCTTTCTGTATCATGGATGCAGCCTTTCTTTAGTGTATTATGTACTGGCAGGAATGCGGTGTGCTGGCGTTCCTGCGTTTACGCGGAAGCGTCTTGCGAAGATCGAGGAAATAGTTCACGCTTTTCCGTAAGAGAGGTTTTCCATGCCGGAACGAAAGGATCGACCATGAAGCAGTATAGGAAGGTATTTACCTTCGGCGCAGTCGTCTTGACCGTGGGCATAGTGCTCGGGTTTGAGTTGGGTTCCGTTATCTCCTGGGATAATACAGCCGAGTCGCTCAGAAAACTCGAAGACGCGTACCTCATGATCAATGAGCGGTACGTGCAGGAGGTTTCTTCTTCGCAGTTGACAGAGAGCGCCATCAACGGGATGCTCAACGACCTCGATCCCCATTCGATATATATCGATGCAGAAGCGATGAAGAAGGTGCGGGAGGATTTCGATGCCTCATTCGACGGGATCGGCATCGCATTCGAGATCATCGCCGGGCCGAACGGTATGGATACGGTAGCGGTGCTCAATCCGCTGCCAGGTGGTCCCAGCGAGGCGGTGGGTATGCTCTCCGGGGACCGGATCGTCGCCGTGGACGATTCGTCGGCTATCGGTTTTTCCTCAGGAGATGTCGAGCGCACTCTGAAGGGTCCGCGCGGCACCAAAGTAAAAGTCACTGTACGGCGCCCCGGCTACGAAGAACCGCTTGATTTCGTTATTACGCGCGACAAGATTCCTTTCTGGACCATGGACGCGCACTACATGCTGGACGACGAGACAGGGTACATTCGCCTGAACCGGTTTGCACGTACAACCTATTCCGAGTTTCTGGAGGGTATGGACGCGCTGCGCCAGCAAGGTATGCGGCGCCTTGTTCTCGATTTGCGTGATAATGCCGGTGGATTCATGGAAATGGCCGTGCAGATTGCCGATGAGTTCCTGACGGACGGGCAAATGATCGTCGAGGCTCGCAGCCGCCACGAGCAGTACAACCAGCAGAATTATGCTCGCAGCGGAGATGGGTTCGAGCAGGGGCCCCTCATGATCCTTGTCAACGAAAACTCCGCCTCGGCAAGCGAAATTGTGGCTGGTGCAGTCCAGGATCATGACCGGGCGCTTGTTATCGGGCGGCGCACGTTCGGCAAAGGTCTTGTTCAGAAGCAGTTTCCACTGCGTGACGACAGCGCACTGCGCATTACGATCTCGCGCTTTTATACCCCCTCGGGGCGTCTCATCCAGACGCCGTATACCACTGGGCAAACCGACGACTATTACGCATCGAAACTGGATCGCCATCGCCTTGAAAGAACACTGACCATGTCGGAGATCCAGGATACGATGCCCGATTCTCTCAAGTATACGACTTCCGGAGGCCGAACCGTTTTCGGGGGCGGAGGGGTCCTGCCGGATATAATCGTATATCCGGATTCGTTGTCGGCTTTCTCCCGGACGGTCATCGGGCAGTCGCAGGATAACACCTTTGCTCGGGAATGGATCGACCGGAACGGTGTTACCTTTCAGGAAGAATGGGGAGAACGCCGGGATGATTTTTCAAAGAACTTTGCTTTCGACCCGGATGAATTCGACAATTTCCTGGCTTTTCTCGATCAGCATAGCATACACGTTGTTCCGGACGGCAGCCCGGAGCTTTCCCGTACCGACAGGGAAGGCGGAGAAGGACGGTGGTTCAGCCGATCAGAGGCAGAGGGCGATCGGGAATTGCTGATGACTCGCATCAAGGCGCGCATTGGACAGCGCACCTATGATCGGGGCATGTGGTACGAAACGATGGGCGACGTCGATCATGTCTTGCAGGAAGCGATGCAGTTGTGGAATCACGCCGAGGCAACACCCTTACGGTAGCGCCGGTCCCTCGACAAATGGTTTTCCCGACAAAAAAAATCACAGGAATGGCCATGTTTGGCATTCCCTCGTTGACACTTCGCTTTGCAATAAGTATACTTGATCGGTACGGCGGTTCGGGCGTTTGGCATGTTTCAGCATAGCAATGTCCGGCAAGTGTTCATTAAACATTGCACAGGCGCCGGATAACGGGGGATGGCACATAATGTGTTGCCCTCCATACATTACATTTACTTTGTAACCGAAACACCGTGTTTTCCGGAGGAACCTATTCATGACTCTTCCCAACTTGATGGTATTGCTTTTGCAGGACGCGGCCTCCGCAAATGGGGGCTTCATCAACGTTCTTGTAGAGCGCTTTAACGAGGGTGGCCAGTGGATGTGGCCCGTTTTGATCTGTTTGATCGTCGGGCTTGCTATTGCGTTTGAACGCATTATCACGCTCAACCGGGCCGACATCAACACCCGCAAATTCATCGTTGGCATCAAGCATTCACTTGATGACGGCGGTGTTTCTGCAGCCGAGGAGATTTGCGCAAGGACGCGTGGCCCTGTTGCCGCCGTGTTTCAGGCAGGTCTTTTGCGCCATGACGAGGGTATTGAGGCGGTTGAAAAGGCAGTCGTGTCCTATGGCTCAATCGAGATGAGTTTTCTGGAGCGTGGACTGGTCTGGCTATCGCTTTTCATCAGCCTTGCCCCGATGCTCGGATTCCTCGGAACGGTTGTCGGTATGATCGAGGCCTTTGACGCCATTGAGTCGGCAGGCGACATTTCGCCGAGTCTTGTGGCAGGCGGTATCAAGGTGGCGCTCCTGACCACGGCGTTTGGTCTTATCGTGGCGATCATTCTGCAATTTTTCTATAACTACGCCGTGTCGAAGATCGACCGGATCGTAGTGGAAATGGAAGATGCTTCCATCGAACTTATTGATTCGCTGGTGCTGTTGCAGGCTGGCCGTCCGGTTGCGCCGCAGGTTGCCGATGCCGGTGATTCCGACGAGTCCGTCTAACCGCAAACGTTCTTTAGACCATGGACAACTTAGTTCCCATCGCCATTTGGGCCGCTGCGGTTATTCTGGGGCTCGGTTTGCTCGGGATGCTGCTGTTCGGCATCCAGAGCATCATCAACGGGAAGATCAACCTCGTTACGGGTGCGATCATACTCATTCCAGCGATTCTTCTGCTTATTCTTGGTCTTATCATTGGAGACTGGGCCGTAGCGGGTATCTGGACACTGATTATCATGTTCGCGCTGGCAGCTATAAGCCTGCTGGTATCCGGAATCCGAGGGTTGTTTAACTGACGGGGTCTCGTACGCCGCTTTCAGAATCCAAGTATCCACAAGCACAAGTACGCAAGGCGTCATGGCTGGATTACTTAAAAAGAAAAAGGAGAGAGAAGGGGGGGAGATACCCACTGCATCCATGGCGGATATCGCCTTCCTGCTGCTCATCTTTTTTCTCGTTACGACAACAATCAATGTGGACACGGGCATCGGCATGACGTTGCCCCCGAAACTGGATGAGGACCAGGAGCCGCCTCCGGTCAGGGAGCGCAACATGCTCAAGATTCTCGTCAATGCCGAGGGGCGCGTACTGATCGAGGACAGACCTTCGGCCATTCCGAGAGTCAGGGAGGAGGTTAAGAAGCATACCCTGAACGAGGGGGAGGATCCCAACTACGCCGAGTCGATGGCCAAGGCTGTTGTTTCTCTGAAAACGGATCGCCAGACACCGTACGATACCTATATCAACGTGATTGACGAGATATGGATGGCCTATTTCGAAATGTGGGATGCTGAAGCTCGTGCGATGGGTTTTCCCGATTACGCCGCCTACCGGGATTATATCGATGAAAACGAAGAGGAAAACCTGATTCGCAAGAAGATCAAGGCACAGATCTCTATCGCAGAGCCAGATGCAGGATAAGCCGTCCTTGACCTGTTCCTGATACGACAAGCAATCACGTGACCAAGGTCTTATGTCCACACACTTTAAGAAAAAAAGCGCGAAGTCGAGTCCGAGTATTCCGATGGCGTCCATGCCGGACATCATCTTTATGCTCATCATCTTTTTCATGGTAACGACCGTGCTGCGAGAGACGGAGATCCAGGTCCGTACCACGTTGCCGCGTGCCGAGGCGCTTACCAAGATCGATCAGAAGCGTCTTGTTTCGTATATGTATATCGGCCCCCTCAAGTTGGCCAACAATCAGTTGGGAGACACCTCCATTCAGATTGACGATGCGCTCATTGAGGATTTGCCTTCGGTTCGTAGCATTATGTACCGCAAGTTGCTTGATCAACCGAGGCTCATCGTATCTCTTCGTGTGGATCAATCGTCGGAAATGGGGATTGTGATAGATGTGCAGCAGGAATTGCGCGAGGCCGGTACATTGCGCATCAATTACTCCAGTAAGCCTGAAATGATATAGGAGGTGTACGTGCCTGCCGTATGCATGGAAATTCCTGAATATGCTGAAAAGCCTCGCCGGACCCGGCGAGGCTTTTCCTGTTAATTAAAGGATACTCTGATTACGTTATGATTCAGCGCAAACAGTCGGCGTATTTATTTCTGGGTTCACTGGCGCTCGGGGCTGTTCTTTTCTTCGGGGCCGACGCCGTCTTCGGGGTGTTTCCCGGGTACGTTCCTATTGTTTTTGGGGTGGGTGTGTTGGCCGGTTTACTTGGCGTGGTCTCCATTTTTATGTACAGAGATCGGAGGCGTCAACATGTATTGGTACTTCTGGCGCAGATTTTCACACTGATATTGATGGCCCTGTTTGCAGTGGCCATGTATATCGGGGACGCCCCTGACGTATTTACTTCATCTTCAGATATGGATACTACCAGCAGAATGGTCACAATGGGCTTACTTTTTTGTGCCTATGCGTTCTTCTGGCTGGCTCGGCGGGCCATCCGTTCAGATATCGAGTTGGTGCGTTCAGCGAATCGTATCCGTTGAGCGTAGGCAGGAATCAGGAACTACGCGATGCACAAGGAACACAGACCGGCATTGGTGTATTGGGTGCTTGCCGCCGGCATGATGAGCTTTTCGTTTAGTCCTATCCTCATTCGATTTGCAGGGAGTGAAATCGGAGGGGAAGCTCATGGTCTGACGGTTGCTGTCTGGCGCACGGTGATGGCGGTCGTAGCACTGGCGCCGTTTGCGTGGGTGCGTGCACGGGCTGAGATAAAAGCGTTTGAACGTCGCGAGTGGTATCTGATTCTGTCGGCCGGCGTGCTGCTTGGGATGCATTTTGTGCTATGGATCGAGTCACTCTATCACACGACGGTGGCAGCGGCATCGGTTCTTGTTACCACCAGTCCTGTTTTTCTGGCGGTGCTCGGCTACATATTTCTGAATGAGCGGCTTTCGAAACCGATCAACGGGGCCATCCTGCTGGCCGTGGCGGGGGCGGCCACAATCGGTGTGGGGGACATGCTCGAAGGAGGGACTGCCGGAACGCTTTTCGGCAATGGTTTGGCTCTGACCGGCTCGTTATTTTTCAGTGTGTACCTTCTTGTGGGTCGGGTTGTACGCCAGAAGCGTTCCTGGCTGGCCTACGTGTTTCCATTGTATACCGTTGCCGCCGCTACAACACTGGTCATTGCTCTCTTGCTTAATGCCCCCTTGTGGGGTTTCCCCCCGCTATTTTACGTACTGTGTGCGGGCCTGGCGTTGGGACCGCAAGTGATGGGGCATGGGTCCTTTAATTACGGCGTACGTTATTTTTCGGTAGCCCTGATTGGATTACTGGGACTCATTGAGCCGGTCGGCGCCTCCCTGCTCGCGTACGTGATATTCGACGAGTTGCCGAGCACGATCGCCATAGTCGGGATGCTGGTGGTGCTGATTGCCATTTCTTTCGTAGTACTATACTACAAGCGTACCCAGCCCGTCATTCCGACAACAGACTGACATAGAAGGGGGGAGACACACACACGACGGGGAATGGCCAATCTATCTATGCCGGACTCCGTGCAAAGGGTACACGAAGGCCTTCTTCGGCAGCATGTCGAATCGCCGGCGTTTCCGTACGAAATAATCGGCGACAATACTGTTCCTGTAGGTGGGCAGCACGGTTTCCGAAAGTGTTTTCGGTCGGATGGCGCCACAGGTCCAGGAGTCCTTTATTCGGTGTGCATCGGTATAGGCTCGCATGATCGCTGCGGATTCGGTGGGGTGTCCTGACGCAAGTGCGCGTGCCGCTGCTGCCGCATCCAGCGCACACCGTTCCGCAAAGATCCGTTTCCATTCGGATTCCGGCAGGTTTTTGTACAGCATCAACAGGTTATTCCGGAATGTCAGATAGACTTTCCGGGCGCTTCCCCGGCGCAGTGATCCGCCGCCGATATGGTACACTTCGCTGGCGGGTTGTACGCGGATTCGGTACCCGGCTCGCTGGAGCCGCCAGCACAAGTCGATTTCTTCCATGTGCATTTCGAATCGCTCGTCGAGCAATCCCACCTTGTCAAGGGCAGATCGGCGGAGCAGCAGCGCGGCGCCCGTACCCCAGAAGATGTCGCGGGGCTCGTCGTATTGTCCGAGATCCTTTTCCAACCGAAAAAGAATGCGCCCGCGGGCAAAGGGATACCCCAACCGATCCATAAAACCTCCCGAAGCACCAGCGTATTCAAACATGGACCGGTCCTCGTATTGCAATATCTTGGGCTGTACGGCAGCGATGTCTTCACATGCTTCCAATTCATCCACGAGGGGGTTGAGCCAACCGGGCGGCACAGCTACGTCGTTATTCAGTAGCAATACATATTTTCCCGTAGCATGCGGGATCGCTTCGTTATTACCTCGGCAAAACATGGTGTTTTCCGTATAGCGCAGCACCCGGATGTTCGGGAAATGCTTGCGAATCCATTCGACCGAGCCGTCGTCCGAAGCATTGTCGGCCAGAATAATCTCCAGATTTTCGTAGTCGGTCGCCGCTACGGAAGGGAAGCATTGCTTCAGGAGCGGCAATGCATTCCAGGTAACGACGATAATGGACACGCGGGGGCGTACGTCCGCCATATCGATTGGGCTTTCTTTCATGGGGTCGTATCTTCGCTGCGAATCCGGCGGAGCGGGCAGGCATTCGCAAGTATCCAACGAGTTGCGCGCAGTATCGTTCGAACGATATGGCAGGGAGGTATCCATCATACGAAGACGCCCGTCGCGTCCTCCGGGAGCATTGGGGGTACGACGACTTTCGTCCTGGCCAGTGGGACATCATTCGACCCATTGTCGAAGGACGGGATGTGCTTGCCATTCTTCCTACCGGCGGGGGAAAATCCATTTGCTATCAGGTCCCTGCTCTCATGCACGAGGGCCTCACCCTCGTGATTTCTCCGTTGATCGCACTCATGCAGGATCAAGTGGCGGCGCTGAATGCTCATGGTGTCAAGGCTACGTACATCAACAGTGCATTGTCCCGACGCGAGATAGAACAGCGATGGCTTGCCGCTGAGCACGGGAAGTATCGCCTTCTTTATCTCGCTCCCGAACGGCTTTCTTCGGAGGCATTCGCTGCGCGGGCTTCCCGCATGAATATTTCTCTGCTCGCTGTGGACGAAGCACACTGCATTTCCGAGTGGGGGCATAACTTCCGGCCTTCCTATCTGCAGATTGCCGCTGCGCGCAAGCATATGGGAGATCCGCCGACGATTGCCGTCACCGCGACGGCTACGCCCAATGTGCGCAAGGACATTGTCGAACACCTAACGCTGCGTCGCCCGGAACGCATCGTTCGGGGGTTTGACCGCCCGAACATTGTCTGGTCCGTTTTTCGGACTGAAAACAAGCGATCAAAGGTGCTTGACATCCTTGATGGCGTTCCGGGTTCCGGCATTCTGTATTCGGGTACCCGAAAGGGCGTCGAGCGGTGGGCCGATTGGCTTACACGACGCAATCAGTCTTGTGCATTTTATCACGGCGGCATGGAGGGTTCCGTGCGCGAGCGCGTACAGAACGGATGGATCCGCGGCGATCAGCGGATCATGGTTGCGACGAATGCTTTTGGCATGGGCATTGACAAACCGGATGTTCGCTTCGTCATTCATGTCGATCTGCCCGGCACGCTCGAGGGATATTACCAGGAGGCAGGGCGTGGAGGAAGGGATGGAAAAACGTCCTGGGCCACGCTCTTGTACCATCAGGGTGACGAGGAAACGCCGCGCAGGCTCGTTGAAGAGAGTCATCCGACGCCAAAGGAAGTGAGAAAGGTCTATGATGCGGTGTGCAATCTGGCGCAGGTGGCAGTGGGGGGTGAGATGGATTCGCCTGTGCCTGTTCGGGCCGGGCCGGTTGCTCGACTCACGGGGTTTTCTGTGGGGAAAATAAACACGGCGGTGACCCTCCTTGCGCGTCAGGACGCATGGCGGGTACTCCCGCAGCGGGGGCATACCGGGCTGATTCGTTACCAGCGCCCCGTCTCTGCATTCCGGGAATACACTGAGGACCATGCCAATGCTTCTCTGGCAAAGTTTGTCCAGGCACTGTTGCGTACCGTGGACGCGGGGGCTTTTTCGGATTGGAGGGAGATCGACATCCGGATGCTTGTTCGCCGGACGGGGCTTGCCCCGGAGCGTCTACTGAAAGGCATGGAATACCTGCAGGAACGCCAATTCCTGGACTGGATTCCTCCGGATCAGGTCGTGCGTGTCGACTTTTTGCATGCTCGCAGCGCTCGCCTTCCTATCGACGGCGACCAAGTGCGCGCCTCTCGCAAGCGCGCGGAAGCACAGCTCGACCAAATGATCCGTTTTGCGTGTTCGACGACGTGCCGCCGTCATTTCCTGCTGACGTACTTCGGAGAGACCGTTCCGGAGCGATGCGGTACATGTGACGTGTGTCTTGGACGCCACGAAGCATTCCAGCCCCCTTCCCTGGATGCACTCATTGTCCAACGATTACTTCGGCAGATTGCCGAGGGCAAGCCGCGCGGAGAATGGCTGGAAGGTACACATACCCCTGTGTACCGGATCGATCAGTTACTCGGTTGGCTGATCAACGAGGGGTATCTTTTACAGTCCCGGCCCCTGGGAGATGCCTTTGAACTCACGGCGAAGGCAACATCGATACTTGAGGCATCTTCATGACCGAATCCGCTTCGGTCTCAAGCATTTGCTGTACCTGAAGCGTATCGACGACCCGCCCGTATATTCCGGCAAAAGTTCCCGGATGCGCGGTGTACCAGGCAATGGCGTCCGTCCAGGCGGTGTTGTCGAGGCCGTGGGCAGCGAGGAGAGAGTCCTGTACCTCCCTGGTGTTGATCTCCGTTAGTTCTCCCTGGGCTTGCAGGAGGTGCATCTCAGCCAGCACGGCCACCATAGTGGCATCAGAGACGGGAGGTGGTGCGCTACCGCCGCATGCGGCAAGCGCAGATACCGCAAGGCATGAGATGCCTGCTACAAGGCGCCGGGGAAGGACGATCACTCCAGGCAGCCTGTACAGCGGAGAGAGAACCGGATGCGTCATGCCTGTTGCGGCAGGCCGCCGCGCTACGGAATGATTTTGTTCAGTGCGTACTCAATGATGCCTTCAGCACCGAGTCGCTTGAGTTCGGGGATGAGGCGCCGTACATGCCGTTCTTCGATGACTGTCTCGATGGCTACCCAGTCTTCCCCGTTCGCCAGGGGAGAAACGGTCGGCATGCGCATGGCGGGGAGCAACCCGATGATACGCTCTACGCGATCGCGCTGCACATTGAGTTTGAGTCCGACGCGGCTCTCAGCCCGGATCGCACCTTGCATCAGCAGCGCAATGTTTTCGATCTTTTGGCGCTTCCACGGATATTTCCATGCTTCCCGGTTGGCGATAAGCTGCGTATTCGAGTGCATCAGGACATCCGCGATGCGAAGTTTGTTGGCGCGCAACGACGAGCCCGTTTCGGTCACTTCGACAATGGCGTCCACGAGATCGGGACATTTTGCCTCAGTCGCTCCCCATGAGAACTCGACATCGGCATTCACGTTATGTTTGCGAAGCCATGCCCGTGTGATGTGAACGACCTCGGTGGCTATGCGCTTTCCTTCGAGGTCTTTTACGGATCGGATATCGGAATTTTCGGGAACGGCGAGCACCCATCGTACGGGGCGCATGCTCGTTTTCGAATAGATCAGGTCGCTTACCGGGTGCACGTCCGACTGTGTTTCGAGTACCCAGTCCTTGCCTGTAATGCCCGCGTCGAATACCCCGTCCATGACATACCGCGCCATCTCCTGGGCGCGAACCAGCATGGCCCGCAGCTCCTCATCGTCCGTAGATGGAAAGTATGACCGCTCGCGCGTCGAGAAATTATATCCGGCACGGTGCAAGAGCTCCAGTGTAGCGGTTTGAAGGCTGCCTTTGGGCAGCCCGAGGCGTAATATGGGGGAAGGTTGTGCCGATTTTTCGGCGCTGGTCCCGGGATCGGTTGCCATGGATGCGTTCGCTGCTCGCGTGGGGGGTATGGTTATGCAATAAGGAGGCGCCGTCAGTGGGGTATGACGGCGCCGGGAGCACAGAATATAGGGCGTGCCGGATAGTCGGCTTGTTATCCGCTGCTTTCTGCGGAAACGTTCCGGGAGCGGAACGTATAGGCGATCGCTTCCATCTGGCGCAGAAACTCTCTTTTGTTGTATCCCGGGGCAAAAACCATTCCGTCGATCATGTATAGCCGTCCTGTCGGCTGATCGTAAAACGTATAGGTTATAAAAGGTCCGCCCATCCCGAATTCCACTTTTCGACCCTCCTCGACGCCGACCATATGCCAGAGTCCGCGCGTTTCAAAGCCATACCGTCCCAGAAAATCGATGTTTTTCGTTTCAAGCGGTCTGTTTTCCCGGCGGTCAATCTCGATCCATCCTCCGAGGTTACCCTGAATGTACTGGCGGGCAAGCGAATCACGCGTGTTGTAAATCCATTC
Organism: Rhodothermales bacterium; assembly: GCA_951812345.1. Taxonomy (GTDB): domain Bacteria; phylum Bacteroidota; class Rhodothermia; order Rhodothermales; family VXPQ01; genus VXPQ01. The sequence goes on along the minus strand of OX638295.1, from coordinate 1,953,462 downwards.
AGGAGAAAGCTGCTCGGGGTCGGCGTAGTCAACAAAGTGCACGAAAACACTGCGCCAGGTTTCGGGAAGGATACGACGAAGCCAGACGAAGTCGCTTGTATCCACAGCGATCAGGTAATCGTGTTGTACGTTCACGGCGAAGTCATACATTGCCGCCAGTTCTTCCTCGACATCAACCTGGCGTCCCCGATCAAACATTTCTTCCGCAAGCCGTCGCCGGGCGGCCCTGTTGAAGTCGCGGGATACTCCTTCAGCCTGGCTGTAGATCGCGTCAATGACATCTTCCTTGTCCTCGCCGGCGATGTAGTAGACTTGCTGATCCCGCCGGAAAATGTTTTCGCGTGAGACGGCGACCCCGCCTTCCTCGCGGATGGCGTCCTGGGCGGTTGAATCGAATACGTTCCGGATGTATGCTGCTTCGTTGGTGGAATCGTTGAATGCCGCCACAAAAATCACATTCTTTCGCCGGCGCGCCGCTTCGAGGTCGTTTTCCGTTTCAAGCGGTGCGTGCCGTAGCTCGAACTGTCGTTCGGGGGCGGGCAGCGTGCTGATGAATTGCCCGACGGTCTCGCGCAGGGCTTTTCCGATGTCGCCGTTCCAGTCCATCGAATCGGCGACCACGAGGATTTCGGTATCCAGCCCGACAGCTCTCGGACGAAAATCACTTTCGCCGCTACAGCCGGCGAAGACCAAAAGACTTGCGGTAAGGAGAGCGATTGTGGTACGGAATCGCGCGATTCCCCTCGGGTAACATGTCATAATCTGTTGAGAAAGATGGTCCGAAACAAAAACATCCCTCAACTAATAACGTCTGTGATCGGTTTCGGTTGCCGTACGAAACGCTATGGGTTCTCTTCCTCTGCACCCTTGTCGCCGTTCTTCAGGGCACGTACGAAGCGGCGAATTTCTTCATAGTGTGTTTTTGGGGGTTTAGATTCATGATTCCACAGTGTTTCCACCTTTTCGATCAGTGCCGACCCGACAATGAACCCGTCGGTATGACGGCTCAGGCGTACCGCGTCCTCATGGGTTCTGATACCGAATCCGGCCAGCAGGGGATGTGTGCGCACCATGCTTCGCGCGCGCTTCAGATAGGTTTCCACGTGTTCGATGGCGCCGAGGCCCGAGCCGGTCAATCCCGTTATGGATACTGCATACACAAACGCTGTCGTGGCTCTATCGATCTCCCGAATGCGTTCGTCAGGGGTATTCGGGGCAATCAGGTGAACCAGTCCCAGTCCGCTGGCTGCAGCCTCGCCCGCAAAGGGAAGATGTTCTTCAAGGGGTACGTCAGCGAGAATAAACCCCTCTATTCCAGCGTTGCGCGCGTCCCTGCAGAATGCAGCAATGCCGTATTGGTGGATCGGGTTGGCATATCCCATCAGAAGGAGGGGGGTGTTGCTTTCGGCACAGAAGGCGGCTGCTGTGCGGAAGGTATCCTTCATACGCACGCCGGCTTGCAGGGCTCGTTCGCTTGAGCGTTGGATAGGCAACCCCTCCGCCAGCGGATCGCTGAAGGGCATACCGAGTTCGATGAAATCGGCGCCCCCCCGATCCATCTCGCGCAGGACAGGAAGCGTACTTTCGGGGTCGGGGAAGCCACTGGTCATAAACAAGCCCATGGCTTTGTCGCCACGTTGTATGCAGGCCGCCAGCTTTTCCTGAAGTCGTTGCATGGTTTTCAGAGGTGCTTTGCGATCGTACCCATATCCTTGTCGCCACGCCCGGAGCAATTGACAACAACTACTTCATTGTGCGCCATGCCGCGTATTCCTTCAGGCAGCCAGCCTATGGCATGTGCGGTCTCCAGAGCTGGAATGATCCCTTCCGTTTTCGACAACAGTTTTACCCCCTCGATGGCTTCGGCATCCGTTGCGGAGGCATAATGCACGCGTCCCGTATCCCGCAGCCAGGCATGTTCCGGTCCTACCCCCGGGTAGTCCAGTCCCGCCGAGATAGAATGCGCGAGTTGCACCTGTCCATCTTCGTCCTGTAACAGATAGCTCATGGCTCCATGCAGAATGCCCGGCGAACCTTGCGTAAGGGTGGCCGCATGTCGGCCGTTCAATCCTTCGCCGGCAGCCTCCACGCCATAGAGCTGTACATTTGGATCCTTCAGGAAGGCATAAAAAAGCCCGATTGCATTCGAGCCGCCGCCCACACAGGCCACCACCGCATCTGGCGCAGAGCGCCCCTCCATCTCACGTAATTGCCGTCGGGTTTCGTCCCCGATGACCCGGTGAAAGTCACGAACCATCATCGGATAGGGATGCGGGCCTACGACTGAACCGATGATATAGAACGTATCCCGTACGTTGGTGACCCAATCCCGAATGGCTTCGTTAGTAGCATCCTTCAGCGTACGGCTGCCACTGGATACGGGTCGTACATCGGCGCCGAGCAGTCGCATGCGCAGCACATTCAGGTGCTGTCGTTCGACGTCTTCTTCCCCCATGTAGACAATGCAATGCAGGCCGAATCGTGCACAAACGGTGGCGGTCGCCACGCCATGCTGTCCGGCCCCCGTTTCTGCGATGATGCGCGTTTTGCCCATACGACGCGCCAACAATATCTGCCCTATCGTATTGTTGATCTTATGTGCCCCCGTATGACACAGATCTTCTCGTTTGAGATAAATCTTTGGTCCGCCGAGCGTTGTGGTGAGCCGTTTGCAAAAGGTCAACGGCGTGGGACGTCCGGCATAGTCGGTGAGCATCGTATCGAGCTCTTGCCGGAAAGCCGGGTTCTTACGAGCAGCTTCATAGGCTTTCCGGAGCTCCTCGACGGCAGGAATAAGCGTTTCAGGCACAAACACGCCGCCGTACAACCCGAAATGCCCGCGTTCGTCGGGAAGGGGATGTGTTTTTTCCATAGGATACTCTGTTTGTGCCGTATGGCGATGCGCGCTACCGCGCGCACTAATTAGGATACTCTGATTAAGTCCGCACCCCTCGCAGCCTCCCGAAGGGCGCTTCACGTCCGCGACGCCCCGAATCCGCAGTATTTCCCGCTGATTGCAACGATGGAATCATAATGTTCTGTACTTGCGAACGTGATGTGCTGAGCGAAGCGGTTTTGATCAGAGTATCCTATGGATAATCAGGTCTCGAGTTCGGAATGTACGGACCGGAATGCCTGCATAAAGGCGTCGATTCTGGAGAAATCCTTTTCCCCAGGGGCCGATTCGAGACCGCTCGACACATCCACGGCAAATGGGCGCAGCGTACGGATCGCCTCGGCCACATTGTCTGCATGGATGCCCCCTGCGAGAAAGATACCGGGGCTTCCGGGGCGAGTGGGCTGTTCGATCGGCTCACGAGCGCCTTCCACAGAGGAACTCGCTACATGCCAATCGAAAGTCTGACCGCTACCGCCGTATACCTTGTCGTTGTACGCATCCAGCAGAAAATGCGCTACCACATCCTCGTATGTCCGCATCAGGCGATATAACCTGTCGGGGGTCGTGTCCGGAGCGATGCGGAACGCTTTGATAACCGGGCATTCGATGCGCAGGATATCGGAAACAGGTTCCTCGCCATGGAGCTGCACAAAGGCGAACCCCGCCTTTTCGGCGGTCCGGTTGACCACATCAGCAGGGGCATTCACGAACACACCGACCGGCTGCGGTCCATGTATCCATTCGACAATGTCCCGCACGTGCTCCGGTGCAATGTAGCGGGGGCTGCCGGCATACTGTATGAATCCAAGGTAATCGGCGCCGGCAGCGGCAGCATACCGGGCATCCTCCAGCCGGGTTATGCCGCATATTTTGAGTTTGGTCGTCATGCCTGGATTCCTTCCGCTTCGTTCCTGAGTCTTGCCAATGCATCCCCTGGTCGTTCGGATCGCATGAAGGTTTCGCCGATCAGAAAAGCGTCGATTCCGCGTTCATGCAAAAATCGCAGTTCCGCCCCTGAGGTAAGGCCGCTTTCCGACACGCGCACCACGCTGTCCGGGACCTCCGCAAACACCCGGATGGAATGCTCGATGTCTACTTCGAAGGTGCGCAGGTCGCGGTTATTCACGCCCACGATGCGTGTCTCGTCAAAATCGAGGCGGTCCAACTCTTGCGGCTCGTACACCTCCACCAGTACATCAAGATCCAATTCGTGCGCGGCCTGCAACAGGTCCCGCAGATGTGTCTTGTGAAGTATGGCGGCAATCAGCAGCACTGCATCCGCACCGTAGGCCCTCGCTTCGATGAGCTGATACGTGTCGATAACAAAGTCTTTTCTTAATACAGGGATAGAAACGGATTGACAGACAACAGATAGATCGTCAAGTGAGCCCTGAAAATGATGAGGCTCGGTCAGAACGGAAACGGCGACCGCGCCACCGGCTTCGTATTGCCGGGAAACCTCCAGCGGCCGGAAGGTGTCCCGGATGACACCGCCTGATGGCGAAGCTTTTTTGATCTCGGCAATAATCGAAGGCCCGTTTTTCCGCAGAACTTCTTCGAGGGAGCGCCGGTCCCGGTCGAATCCCACCATATTTTCAAGCTGCCCCCGCGGCACAGCGGTTTTCCGCGTGGCCACGACGTCCTGGGTGTCCGCTACGATGCGGTCGAGAATAGTCATGGGGCGGGTGTGGTGTGCGAAGCATGGGTCAGCCGTTCCAGTGTGTCCTGCGCCATCCCTGAATCAATGCTTTTTTCAGCAGCGCTACGACAGGCGGCAAGGTTCTCGAATTTTCCTGAAACCGACAGGGCATAGGCTGCATTGAGCACGACCACATCGCGGCGCGGTCCCGACTCGCCGGCAAGAATCGCCTGCACGATGCGTGCATTCTCGTCGCTGTCACCGCCCGCAAGCGCATTTCGGGCGCAGCGAGCGAAACCAAGGTCTTCAGGTCGCAAGAGGCGTTCTACAGGTCCGTCCGGGACAGGTGTGTCTCCATGTACTTCGAACGCCCTCGTTGCATCCCCCAGCGATATCTCGTCCAGTCCGTCCCGCGCGTGCACGGCAAGGACATGCCGGGCGCCGAGACGCTCAAGAATGGACGCCATGATCTTCGCTGTTTGCTCATCGAAAGCCCCGGTCAACTGGCGTCGCACCCCACCGGGATTGCACAAAGGCCCCAGAATATTGAAGAAAGTGCGTACCCCCAGTTTTCTGCGCACGGGCATCACGTGCTTCATCGCTGGATGGAAGAACGGGGCGAACAGAAACGCAAGGCCTGCTTTTTCGAAGCAGTATTCAACGCCTTCCTTACCCAGCGCCGTTTTCACGCCGAGTGCTTCCAGCACATCCGCCGAGCCGCATTTCGACGAAACAGATCGGTTGCCGTGCTTGGCTACGGTAACCCCGGCGCCAGCACACACGATAGCAGCGGCGGTAGAGATATTGAATGTGTCCGTGCCGTCACCACCCGTTCCGCACAGGTCAATGGCTTCCGGATCACCGGTTTCTACCGGGACGGCGTATTCGCGCATGATCTTCGTGAAGGCGACCAGTTCGTCCAGCGATTCGCCACGCGCCCTCAGACCCAGCAGAAAGGCTGCCGTGCATTCCGGTTCCGATGCACCTTCCATTAACAGACGCATTGCGTTCTCGGCCTCTTCGCTTTGCAGCGTACCTCCGCCGGCGAGGACATTCAGGTATTCTTGCATGATACGAGTGGAAGAGAATGGATCGGGTCAGGAAATCATTGCCGGGTTCCCCATTGCACTATACACCGTGCTGCCCAGCACTTCTTCCAGCCAATTGTCAAGGATACGAGGCCCTTCGTTCGTCAGCACGCTTTCCGGGTGAAACTGGATGCCTTCGACCGGATACTCCCGGTGCCGCAGGCCCATGACAACACCGTCTTTCGTTTCCGCCGATATGTCCAGACAGGCAGGTACCCTGGCACGGTCCACCACAAGGGAATGATACCGTGTAGCCGTGAACGGATTACTGACGTTCCGGAATATGCCTCGTCCGTCGTGTTCTATTTCACTCGTTTTTCCGTGCATTAGCGTGGGGGCGTATTCGATTCGTCCACCGTATACCTCACCGATCGCCTGATGTCCGAGGCATACACCGAGGATCGGCACGGAGGGTCCCAATGCTTTCACGATCTCCTCCGTTATACCTGCATCGGCAGGGCGGCCTGGTCCGGGCGAAATGAGGATACCCATCGGCGCCCGATCACGTATGGCATCTACACCGAGCACATCGTTTCGCACCACCTCGAGGTCGCTCGTGCGGCGTCCCACGAGATGCACGAGGTTGTATGTGAACGAATCATAGTTGTCGATGACGAGAATCATGGCGCTGCCTCATAGGTAGTGATCAGCCCAACGTGTTCCCGTACGCGTTCCATGTATTCACCGGCCCGTTCCCGGGCCTTGCGGCCCCCTTCGCGCAAAATGTCGAAGACATCGTCCGGGTGCCGGGCCAGTTCCTTGCGCCGGATACGCGCTTCCGCAAAATGCTCGTCGATGAGGGTGAGCAATTCCTTTTTCGCATGCCCGTATCCAAATCCACCTGCGCGGTAAGCCTCTGCAATACGTTCCCGCGTTTCGCTGTCGGCAAACAGCCGGATGAGTGTAAATACATTGTCGTGCTCCGGATCTTTCGGCGCTTCCAGCGGCGTCGAATCGGTCACGATGCTCATCACTTTTTTCTTCAGGACTTTTCCTTCTTCGAAGATGCCGATCGCATTTTCGTAACTCTTGGACATTTTTCGGCCGTCCAGTCCGGGCACGACCGCCACGTCGGAAAGGATGTAGGGTTCGGGTACGGGAAAGACCGGATCGTCCTCCGGGCAATACGTACGGTTAAACCGTTCCGCCAGGACCCGCGTCATTTCGATATGCTGTTTCTGATCCGCGCCCACCGGCACCAGCGTACCTCCGTAGATCAGAATATCCGCTGCCTGCAGTACGGGATAGGTAAACAGGCCCGCATTTGCAGGTAAGCCCTGTGCAATCTTGTCTTTGTAGGCCACCCCTTTCTCCAGTTGGGATACCGTGGCAAGGTTGCTGAAAATCCATGCCAGTTCGGTGACTTCCGGCACGTCGCTCTGCATGAAGAGGTATGCGGCCTGGGGATTGAATCCGAGCGCAAGGTAGTCGAGCGCTACATCCAGTGTATAGCGCCTCAGTTTGTCCCGGTCCCGAAGCGTCGTCAGGGTGTGGTAGTTGACGATAAAGTAGTACGCTTCATGTGTTTCATGAAGCTGGATGTGTTGTCGGAGCGCCCCGAAATAATTCCCGAGGTGCAATGCGCCCGACGGTTGAATGCCGGAAACGATCACGTCGCTGCTTTTGCGGAGAACGGGGGAGGGCATAGATGTGTCGATGCGTTCGGAAGACATGAGTGTGACAGGAGCAAAAGGTTGGCTGGAGAGATCAGCGATGCCGCAAAACCAGTTCTCGTACATACTTCAGCCGCATACGGGTGTTTTTCAGGACAGCGTCGAGGATGGCCCGTGTGCGCATCTGGTGCTCTATGCCAAGCTCGGCATGGAGCAGCTTTTCGAAGTCGTTCTCCATATTTCTGAGCGCTTTCACGATGTCGCTGTCGCATTTTCCGAGGTCGAAATCCTCTGGTTCCATCTCGGTACCGTTGAACGGTACGCCTCCCGCACTGAGTACCACCTCGCTCAGTTTCCCTACATCCATGCGGGCCGTTCTTTGAAGCGCGGACAGTTCCTCGGCAGCATCCCGGTCTTCGAGAGAACGCACTGCATATTCATGCGAATGGTTCAGTGCGCAATGAGAATGAATAACGGGATTCAGCCGTGCGGTGGTTTCTTCGCGGGAGAGGGTTTTCCCTGCCCACCCCTTGTTCAGAAAAAGGTGTTTTATTTCCATGACACAAGGCAAATAACCAGTGATACAGATATACGATGCACGGCGGTCATAGCAATCCCTCTGAGGCAAGGAGGATCGCTTCTTTCAGAGCGCGTGCCTTGTTGACAGTTTCCTCAAATTCGCTGGACGGCTTGCTGTCTGCGACCAGACCGCATCCTGCTTGTACGTAGACCCGATCTTTTTGAACGAGCATGGTTCTGATAGCAATGCAGGTGTCCATGTTGCCCGAATAATCCACATGGCCGACAGCGCCGGCATAGGGCCCTCTTGCGGACGGTTCGAGTTCGTCGATGATTTCCATGGCGCGCACCTTGGGCGCTCCGCTTACGGTGCCTGCCGGGAAACAGGCCGCGAGTACATCCATTGCTCCTCTTCTGCGATCCAGTTTGCCGGATACCGATGACACGATATGCATGACATGCGAATACCGTTCCACGTAGGCGTACTTGTCTACTTTGACGGAACCGTGCCGGCAAACCCGTCCGAGGTCGTTCCGGCCAAGGTCGACAAGCATCAGGTGTTCTGCACGCTCCTTGGGGTCGGCCAGCAGATCTGCTTCGAGCCGTCGATCTTCTTCTTCGGTGGCGCCCCGTGGTCGTGTACCTGCAATGGGCAATACTTCTGCCGTATCGCCCTCGATACGTACAAGCACTTCGGGCGAGGAGCCTATCAGCGAAAAATCGTCGAAATCGAGATAGAACAGATACGGGGACGGATTCACCTGTCGCAGCGTGCGATACAGGTTGATGCGATCCCCCTCGTACGGCATGGAAAAACGCTGTGATAGCACAGCCTGAAAAATATCTCCCTCGTAGATATACTGCTTGACCTTCTCAACGGCCCCCTCGAATTCCGACCGCTCGAAGTTGGAGTCCATTTTCTCCTGCGTAATCCGTATGGATTCCGGTTTTGACAGGGTGGTTTCCAAAAGCTCTTCCTCCAGTACGTCTATACGTCCGGATGCTTCGAAGTAGGCGTCGGCGGGCTCGTCCCCTTCGTTCACGAATGCGCAGGAGATCAGGACCAACTGGTGTTTTACGTGGTCGAAGGCGACCAGCGTATCGTAAAAACACCAGATGGCGTCCGGGATATGCAGGTCGTCAGGCGGTACATTGGGCAGGCGTTCGACGAGGCGTACTGCGTCGTAACCCAGATATCCCACAGCACCGGTTGCGATCTTGGGGAGGCCGTTTGTTCGGACTTCCGTATACCGGTCCATTTCCCGCTGCATCACCTCAAAAATATTCCCCTTCGGTTCGCGAACGGTTCCATCGGCGTCTTCGGTGATCGTACGCGAACCAAAAGCGCGTACAATACGAAACGGGTTTTTTCCGAGGAATGAGTAGCGCGCCAGTTTCTCGCCGCCTTCGACGCTCTCCAGCAGAAAACAATACCGGCTTCCTTCGCGGAATGCGAGGAAAGCCGAGACGGGCGTCACAAGGTCGGCGCTGAGGCGCCGGCAGATCGGCACGACCAGATTGCCCTTATCCCGATGGGCGTCAATAAGGCGTATGAAGTCTTCAAGCGACATGGTTTATTGAATGGCGCGGCGGCCAATCCGGCTTTCCCGGGTGTGTTTGCGCAATGATCGGAGGATATGATCAGGGTCGATATCGAATGGCGGCATGAAATTAACGTAAAACAAAAAACCCCACTGTTCTGTGCGAACAGCAGGGTTGCAGCATGTCGGCATGGCAATCTACGACGTGCGTACAGGGAGACCCCCACTGTCCGGCGACCTGCGCCACCAGCCGCCGGCATGAATGTGGATGCTGCTATGTATACGTAGTCCGATCATACAGGCCATAAGATATACCTCGAACCAGTGAAAAGCAAGGACATGCAAGGAACTGGATCCTTAATTACGAAAGCACCTCTGTTACCCTTCTTTTTTGCTCACCGTCTCCGGATTCGTAACCGATCATTGTGTACGAGAGTTCGATGCCCCCGTGTTCCTGGAATGCTTCCAGGGCGCGCATCGTGAGCATATGTTTGATCTGTCGGCGTCTCCGCGCTTCGGCAAGGTGCCGGAGGGACAGGCGGATGCCGTTTTGCGTTACGCATACATATACGAATGGAGTCAGCACCTCGTAATAAACGAGGTATTCACGCGCCATTTCCCGGATTTCTTCCTGAGCCCGTTGCTCTATAGAACCGGTCATTTCGGAAGCCAGTTGCAAGAGGATATCGCGCGCCGCCTTCCAGTCCGAACGAAAGGTGACGGTAAAAGGGATTTCATTCCACACAAACTGGAAGCCCTGCGTGTAATTATACACCCCGTACTGGTAAAACCAGTTGTTCGGAATATGCACAATGCGACCTGTACTTTGACCGGCTTCGGCCCATTCCCCTATCTCCATCAGTGTGCTGTGCAGGGGGCGAATATCGATCACATCCCCCTGCAAGCCATTTACTTCAATGCGGTCTCCGCTTTTATAGGGCGCGCGAATCAGCATGTGGATCCACGCGGCGAAAGAAAGGAGCACTTCCCGCATGGCAATGGCGATCCCTGCACCGACGACCGTGAGAATCGTGGCTGGCCCGGGTCCCTGCCCTGCCGACCATACAAAGAGAATCGCAAGACCCGTGAACAGGCCGAGCATTCGCCCGACAATTTTGGACGCCCGGTAACGCCGGTCCGCTTCTTCGATATAGCGCGCGAGCAGGCGCCGAAGGGCGTATATCAGGATCAACGCACCCAGCACCAGCAACGCAGAAATCCAGATATCCTGTGCTGCGCCCCCGGTGAGGAAGGATTGAAACCGTTCGCTCTGGAGAAAATCTCTGAAAGACATGCCTTAATTCCCTTTTCGCTCATTGCCAAAGTACGAAATCCGGATAAGAAAGGGGGCAGGAGGAAAGCCGACAAGGTGTATTTGTCTCGGTAATCCTCTAAAAAACGGAAGGCGCCGGGTTCCGGGTGCTGTGGGGCGAAATGCTATGGGATATTGTAATAAAGGGATGTTATTTTGCTCAGTTGTAACCCGCGATGCCCCAATCCGCAGTGCTTCCCCTAATTCCGGCGATGGAATCGTGATGTCTTGTACTTGCGAACGTGACGTGCTGAGCGAAATGGTTTTGCTCAGAGTATCCTTAACCCAAATCCCGGCATGATACGGTTTTATCTTTGGGTTCCGGCGGGATCATAACCGGGTGCGCCGTTGTTGTTGAATTTTGCATCCGTCGAGTCCATATTTCGCGAATGCCTTCTCCGCAGCGCGTTCCATGCACCGTTATCTGTATCGTTTCGATTCCTGGCGCGCTCCGCTCGACCGCACGGTGTACGGCCTTGCTCTCGTCGGCATACTTGACGCAGCGCATATAGCGATCCAGAAGCGAGGCGGATTCGGACAAGGCTGTACGGGGTTCTCTTCCTCGGCGCTCACCGGTTCCGTTTTCGATTGCGCTGCAGTAACCGGCAGCGAGGCCGGCGTTTTTCTCGGCGTATCCAATGCAATATGGGGCTTGCTGTTCTACGCAGCAGTAGCGGCCTTGACGGTGGCGACCGCCTGGAATTTCAGGGAGAAGCGAGCCTTGTACAAGGCAGCCCGCACGGTGCTCGTGGCAGGCGGGTTGGCATACACAGCCTATCTTGTCTATTATCAGGTGGCCGTGCTGGAGCAACTCTGCATTCTCTGTCTCGTTTCCGCAGGGATTGTCGTTGTGCTTGCTATCTTGCATGGTATTGATGTAAAATTATCCCCCGTTTCTTCCCCCGAACCTTCCAGTAACATGATTTTCAAACCCTTGCGTGAAATAGCCTGGATGGGTGGGCTTCTGCTGCTTCTGGGAACGCTCATAGCGGCAGACGCCGTGTATTTCAGCAATTCCGAACCGGAATTTCCCGATGTATTTGCCGCCGAAGCAGAGATGGATGCGGCAGCTTCTTCGGAAGCTCTCCCGCTGGCGCCTGCAGAGGAAGAACCTCTCGTAGACGTTGTGCCGGACTCGGCGCTTGCCGAATGCCCGTACGATCCGGAGAAAGAACCGGTGGAGGACTTTCGGCGCCTTATCAACCTTTTCGATCCGACCGTAGGGGAAGCAGATGCCCCGGTTACGGTAATCGAGTATTTCGATCCCAATTGCCCCGGCTGCAAGAGCTTTCACGACGTGATAACGCCCGTTGTGCGGTCTCATGCCGACCGCGCATTCTTCGTGTTCAAGCCGTTTGTGTTGTGGAGTCATTCCATTGTGCAGTCGGAAGCGCTGTATGCGGCTACCCGCGAAAAGAAGTTTTTCCCGATGCTTGAGGCGCAGTACGAAATGCAGAATCCGCAAACGGGCCTGTCCCTGGAGCAATTGCGCGAGATTGCCGAAAATATCGGGATGAATCCGGATGTGCTCATGCAGCGTTTGGAAAGCCGGCTGTACCGCCGCACGCTGGAGCAACAAAAAAACGAGGCGATCGAGGTCGGCGTGACTCATACGCCCACTGTCCTGATCAACGGACGTTTCGTTGCCTTCGAATCCCAAACCGTCGAATGTCTTCAAAGTATGATCGAGGAGGCTGCCGCCCAGTGAGTACCCCATTTCCATCATCTGCTTCCGCGGGCGAAGACCTTGCTCACCTTTCGATCAATACCCTGCGTTTTCTCGCCGTTGACGCCGTGCAAGCGGCTCGCAGCGGACACCCCGGTATGCCCATGGGGGCCGCCCCCATGGCCTATGTGCTTTGGAAGCGCCACATGAAGCATAGTCCCGCGCACCCGGACTGGTTCGACCGGGACCGGTTCGTGCTCTCCGCCGGACACGGCTCCATGCTTCTTTACGGTATGCTGCACCTCGCCGGCTATGCCATGCCGATGGAGGAGATTAAACAATTTCGGCAGTGGGGGAGCATCACGCCCGGTCACCCGGAAAACTTTCTTGCAGAGGGAGTTGAGACGACGACCGGCCCGCTGGGTCAGGGCTTCGCGAATGCCGTGGGCATGGCCATGGCCGAAAAGCATCTTGCCGCGCGTTTCAATGAGCCCGGCTTCGAGATTGTTGACCATTTCACGTATGGCATATGCTCGGATGGAGATCTTATGGAGGGGGTTTCGCATGAAGCGGCGTCGCTGGCCGGACACCTTGGACTGGGCAAACTCATTTTTCTGTACGACGACAACGGTATTTCCATCGATGGCGGTACGGACCTTGCCTTCACCGAAAACGTGCCGCAACGCTTCGAAGCCTATGGGTGGCATGTGGATCGGGTTGCCGACGGGAACGACCTCGAAGCCATCGATCAGGCGTTGCACAGAGCACGCGCCGAGACGGACCGCCCGTCACTGATCGCTGTGCGCACCGTGATCGGGTACGGCAGCCCCAACAAGGCAGGATCCGCCTCTTCGCATGGATCGCCTTTGGGAGAAGAGGAGGTTGTGCTTGCCAAACGTTACCTCGGATGGCCCGAGGATAAAACATTTTTTGTGCCGGACGAGGTCTATGTGCACATGCGCGATGCGTTCTTGCAAGCCGGGCGTACGGCCTATACTGCTTGGGAGGATCGGCTTGTTGCCTACAGGGATCGTTATCCTGAGCAGGCGGAGGTGTTTGATGCATGGCGCAGCGGATCTCCGGAAGAAGGCTGGGCAAAGCGTGTCGAGACCCCCGACGTGGGGACCGTACAGGCCACGCGCGCGGCAAGTGGGAAGGCCCTGAATGACTTGGCTCCTTCCGTACCGTTTCTCATCGGCGGCTCCGCAGACCTGACACCCTCGAACAATACGGCCGTGAAGGATCGGGAGGATTTTCAGAAGACATCACCGACGGGCGGTTACCTGCGTTTCGGGGTCAGAGAGCACGCCATGGCGTCGACCTGTAACGGCATTGCATTGCATGGCGCCATGCGACCCTATTGCGGGACGTTTCTGGTGTTCAGCGACTATATGCGGCCCGCCGTGCGCCTGAGTGCACTTATGAAGGCGCCCGTCATCTATGTATTTACGCACGACTCCATCGGTCTTGGGGAAGATGGCCCGACGCATCAGCCCATAGAGCATGTCATGTCTCTGCGGGCCATTCCAGATCTTACGGTGATTCGTCCTGCTGATGCCGTCGAGACGGCTGAGGCCTGGAAACTGGCTGTTGAGAGGAAGAATGGGCCCATTGCGCTGATCCTTACCCGGCAGGGGTTACCGGTGCTTGAAGGAACCGGCGAGGGACTTCGGCAAGGCGCCTATGTCGTGTTTGCTTGCGAGGGAACTCCTGACATCGTGTTGATCGGAACGGGAAGCGAAGTGCAACACGCAGTGGCTGCGGCAACGATGCTGCAGGAAACCGGCGTAGCAGTGCAGGTTGTCAGTATGCCTTCGTGGGAACTCTTCGAGCAACAGCCGGCAGCATACCGGGAAGAGGTGCTTCCCCGTGCGGTTCTCAAACGCCTTGCTGTGGAAGCCGGTGTGACGACGGGATGGGAACGTTATGTAGGCCTTGAAGGGGCCGTGATCGGGATGACCGGGTTCGGGGCGTCTGCACCGGGTGGTGTAACCATGCAGAAATTCGGCTTCACGGCCGAAAACGTGCTGGCCCGAGCACAGGCATTGCTTGCGGAGTGAGGGAATCGTGTTGCCGTCGCGATACGCCGGAGACCGGCGTCACATCCGGGTCGAGATTTGCAGAAAAGCGTGTCTTGGGGAACCGAGGAGTGCAGGCCGAGATAAGTAGTGGTAATTGAGCGCATTTCGGATATGCAGCGTGGCCCGGATTCCGCGCCAGGACGCACCGATTCGTACATCCATGACTTGGATGGGACTGCTCAATTCCGCATCGCGGATGAATCGGGCAAAGTCGGAAGCGACCCGTTCCGGGGCGGACGCCAGTCGCAGATCCACGCCGGATTCAAGCGGCCCGACCGTCAAGGTGGCGCCTGCCTTGAGAAGGTGGGTTGAGCGAAATGCAAGAGATTCTTCTGTTTCGAGGTCTTTCGCATCGAGGTACGTGTAGCCCGTATGCAACGAGGCGCGCCCGGGCAGTATGTCGGCGCGCAATTCCAGTTCACCGCCGCGGATGCGGGCTCTCGTGAAATTCGTAAACCGGAAGGCGCGCTCTTCCGGGGTGAACTTCGGTTCGATGAGTTCCCGGTACTGGCTCAGAAACAGGGCGGCGTCGATAGTGAATAACGGGGCGTCGCCAAACAAAGGTTGCCCCCGTACCCCGACTTCGTAGCTCCGGCTGGTTTCGGGCTTCAAGTCCGGATTCGATACGATGGGCAGGTGGTCACTGCTTTCGACGAATCGTTCCAGTACACTGGGCGCCCTGAATCCTTCACCGTAAGCAAGCCGGACGGTCCACGACGGCCCCATACTGATCGTTGCACTGGTGCGCGGGCTGAGCTTGCTCAAGGTTTCCCCTTGCCGGATGCGGTATGTGTCGAAACGCAGGCCGCCAGTGATTTTGACACGCCCGATTTCTTCTTCCCATTGCGTGAACGCCGCCACTTCGGGTTGGCTGCGGGGCGCGTCGGCGCCGGTGAAGCTTGAATTCGTGAGATTGGCGTCGCCGGAGAGGCCGGCAATGATATATCGTCCAGGGGCCGGTTCGTAATCGAGTTGCACCTCGCCGCCGTACCGAAACCCGATCGTTCCCTTCGATAGCGGCTTCGGGTTTTTATCGTCGTCGAGCGGCTGGATGAAGATGCCGAACAGGCGTGCTTTCGCCTGAAGAAGCGTGCTGGCGGATAGTGCGTTCGTATATGCCGGCAGCAGGCTGGCGTGCTGCGTCAGGTTATCGCTCGTTCCTGACGAGGAAATCGAGCCGCCGAGGTTGGTGCTGCCCGGATTCAGTGCATCGCGGGCGCCATTCCAGTAGATGAAGGTGTCGCTCGTTTTTCGATTGACGCCCGCGAGGATATTTACATGGGAATCGGGCGAGGTGCGCCAGGTAAATTTGGAGAACCCCTGGAGACTTCGTGAACTGTTCATGTTCAGGTGGCTTGCGTCGTACCGGTAGGTCAGGTTCGTCCAAAAGCCCGTATTTGGGCTTAAGGGGCGGGCGTGGTTGATGGCGATGCCGCCCAGAGGCCTCGGGTTTTCCCCATCTTTCCACTGTCGGCGCCATATATCGTGGTGCGCCGGCTGGTACGCCCCCCCGTAGATTTCAACAAACGTTTCGGGTTTGGCAGGGTATGTTTTCGTGATGACGTGAATGATCCCGCCAAGCGCCCCGCCCCCGTACAGGGCCGAGCCGGGTCCCTTGAGTACCTCGATCCGCTCGATTTGATGTACGGGGATCAGGTCAAACGGAATACGTTCCGCATCGGGGCTCAACATGGGCATACCGTCCACAAGCAGCAGGACCCGGCTTCCCGTATTGTATGAGAACCCCGACGACCCCCGGATATTCACTTCGTTGCCGGTCAGTTGTACGCCGGGGACGTACTGCAGGGCGTCGTCCAGCGCCAGTATGTTGCGTTCTACCAGATCGTCGGCAGTGAGCACGCTTACGCTGGCGGCGATATCACCGGCGTCCGCGGTGCGGCGCGTGGTGGTGACGACGATTTCCCGGGACTCGACGGCGATGGGTTCAAGGAAGAAATCGACATAAACCGTTTCGTCCGCTACCACGTCGATTTGCCGGATTTCCGTCGCGAATCCCACGCTGGAGGCTTGTATGCGGTAGGATCCGATCGGTACGGGCCCGATACGATACGTTCCATCTTCCGACGTGGCGTCTCCATACGTCGTGTCGAGGAGCACGACATTGGCTCCTGGCAGCGGATCGCCTGTAGTACTGGTCACGCGGCCTGCAACGGCGCCGTCCTGTGCTCCGGCCGCATTCGTTCCGGCGAGTGCCCACGACACGCACAGGCAGACGGCGAATTTCCTCCATGTTTTCCGGATGTTCATGGGGTTTCAGGAGGGGGGAATGGGGGCGGATTGAGAAAATCGGCCGACATGGATATCCGGGTGGTTTGCCCGGGGGAGATGACGATTACGCCGCCGCCTTCTTCCACAAGCCCGATGGGTCGCCAGGCGAACAGGTCAGGACTGTATTTGTGGGCAACCCCGGCGTAGGGATAAAGTCCGGTTCCAACGCTGTCAAGTGTCACAGTCTGTTGCTCCACATGAAACTGCAGACGCTCGCTGAAAATAAGCCGGTTGAGTTGCAGAAAGTCGGCCGTGTCTTTTGGAACGAACCGCAGGGCGACGAACAGCAGTTCATAGATTTCCTCGGTAGGGGGCCAGGTCTCCGGGTAATTTTCGTAGGTAATACCTACAACGAGTGTACCGGTTGGGGGGTCGTCGGGCGGGGCGAAACCCAGGTCGCAGGCCGCAAGAAAGACGGCCAGCGTTAGTACCGCCGGCAGCAGGATGATGGGGCAGGCAAGAAAGAATGTGCGTCGCAGCACGGTCGAAAAGGAAGCGGGGGGAATGCACGGGCAAAGTAATGCCGGCACGACTAAGGGGCGTCGAGACGGATATTGTCAAAAAATATCAAAAACATTCTTGTCGTGAAAGGGCGGTTTGTTCGGATTGGTTCTGTGCCGTGTTGGAAACACCATGCCCGTTCGGGCGTTTTCGGCGCGTTCCTGTTTCTTCCTGGCTATGTACATCCTGCATGAAACTATCGGATTTCAAGTACAATTATCCAAGGGAGCATATAGCGAAGTACCCTGCCGAACCGCGCGATGCGGCTCGACTCATGGTGGTTGATCGCACAAACAGGACGATCCGGCACCGGCATATCAGTGATCTCCCACAATATTTCAGGGAAGGGGACGTCGTTGTCGTAAACGACACGAAGGTTTTTCCGGCTCGTCTGTATGGGAACAAGGAAAAGACAGGAGCGAAAATCGAAGTGTTTCTGCTTCGGGAATTGAATCCCGAAAGCAGGTTGTGGGATGTTATTGTTGATCCTGCCCGGAAGATTCGCATCGGCAACAAGTTGTATTTCAACGGGGGCCTGATTGCCGAGGTGATTGATAATACGACCTCTCGGGGCCGAACCATTCGTTTTGTGTTTGAGGGGACGAACCGGGATCTTTATGCGAAGATAGACGAGATCGGACAGACCCCTTTGCCGCCGTACGTGAAGCGCGATGTCGAGGAGGAGGATCGGGAGCGCTATCAGACCGTTTTTGCGGAGAATCGGGGAGCGGTCGCCGTTCCTTCGGCAGGTTTGCATTTTACCCCGGAGTTGATCGAAACGCTGCGCGCCAAAGGGGTTCGGATCGTGCCCATCACGCTGCATGTCGGACTGGGCACTTTTCGTCCGGTTGAAGTGGAAGATCTGACGAAACACCGGATGGATTCGGAGCGCTTTATGATTTCGGACGACACTGCCAGCGCCGTGAACGAGGCGCTGGAGTCCCCGGACAATACGGTAACGGCGGTTGGTACAACCGTGGTTCGAGCCATCGAATCGAGTCTTTCCGCCTCGTATTTGTGCAAGGCAGGCAGTGGATGGACCGACAAGTTCATCTGTCCGCCCTATAAATTCAGAATCACCGAGCGGCTGCTCACGAACTTCCACCAGCCTGGAAGTACGCTTCTGATGCTCACAGCGGCGTTTGCCGGCTACGATTTCGTTATGGATTCCTACCGGCTCGCTATTGAAGAAAAGTACCGCCTTTTCTCCTTCGGAGACGCCATGCTCATATTGTGATCCGGCGCATCGCATATCCTTTAACGATGCACGGGCGCATAGCCGCCTGCGGATACTGAGGTCCCTGTGAAGAAAGCATTGCCTATCGTTACCGTACTCGTTCCGGCTGCGGGCCGCGGCGTACGCATGGGCGGCCCACGTAAGCAATATCGGGATCTCGGCGGAGCGCCTCTACTGATACAAACGCTCCGTGTATTTGAAAGGCATCCCCGGGTTGATCATATTGTAGTAGCGGCTCCGGAGGATGATACGGAGTGGCTGGCCTCGGATCTGCATACCCGCGGATTTCGGAAAGTCCATACGGTGATACCGGGCGGAGACAGCCGGCAGGCCTCTGTTGCGGCAGCTCTTGATACAGCGCTTCCCGGTAGATCCGTATCTTCCGATAAGGACATTGTGCTTGTGCATGATGCGGTGCGTCCCTTTGTCCCCGCAGATCGCATCGACGCCGTGATTTCTACGGCCCTCAGGGAAGGTGCAGCGTCCCTTGCGTTGCCCGTTACAGACACGCTGCGCGCAGTATCTCAGGGTGTATTTTCAGAAACCGTCGACAGGGAACAGCTCTGTCGCATGCAGACGCCGCAGGCATTTCGCCGGGCTTGGCTTGAAGAGGCGCACCGTCTGGCTCGCAGCGAGGGACGTGAAGCTTCCGACGATGTGACGCTTGTCCAGTATATCGGCCGGCCGGTAGCCCTGGTGGAGGGTAGTGCATTGAATATCAAGGTGACTACGCAGGCAGACTACGAGTTGGCCGGGATCATTCAGTCTTCATTCGAACGAACCTGATCCGCAGATTCATGAGAATCGGTTTCGGATACGATGTACACCGCCTCGTTGCAGGCCGTTCTCTGGTTATCGGGGGGGTAGATATCCCTTTCGAGAAGGGGCTTGATGGGCACTCCGATGCCGATGTGCTCCTGCACGCCGTAGCCGATGCGCTGCTGGGTGCTGCGGCCCTCGGGGATATAGGCACCCATTTTCCCGATACGGATGAGCGCTGGGCAGGTATAGCGGGGGTCGATCTGTTGGGCAGGGTGGCCGGTAAACTCCTGGAAGCCGGGTACCGGACGCATAACATCGATGCAACGGTCGTGCTTGAACGCCCTCGTCTTCAGCCCCACGTTCCCCGGATGCGTGCAATCATTGCCCGCTGTCTTTCCGTTGACGAGGATGCTGTTTCCGTGAAAGCCACGACACACGAGAAAATGGATGCTATGGGGAGAGGGGAAGGAGCGTCTGCGTTTGCCATGTGCACCATCGTAGCGACGGACCGGAATGGGTGATCTGCTGCAGGACCTGGTGATGTGGCTGGACGGGTTGTCCCCGGCATGGGCCTATACCGGCATTTTGCTGGTTGCCTATGCGGAGAATGTGCTTCCTCCTGTTCCCGGTGATATGGCGGTTGTATTCGGCGGATATCTTGTCGGCGTTGGCAAGCTGCATTTTGTGCTCGTGGCCGGCGTGGCGACGGTGGGCAGTGTTATGGGGTTTATGACCATGTATCTTGTCGGGTATCTGGTTGGCGATGCGGTGCTGCGATCACGCTGGTTTCGATGGGTTCCCCCGGAGAGGATTGACGGGGCCCGGCGTCAACTGGACCGCTGGGGGTATGGCCTTGTAGCGGCCAACCGGTTTTTGGCGGGGCTCCGCGGAGTCGTCGGGCTCGTGGTCGGCATGGCCCGTCTTGACGGCTTGCGTACAGCGGCGATAGCTGCGCTGAGCGCTCTTGCGTGGGTATTGCTGATTGTCTGGGCCGGATACGCCGTGGGTGACAACTGGCAGGAAGTCGGCTATTGGCTTCGGGACTACGGGCGAGCCGTTCTCGGCCTGATCGGCCTGGCCTTGCTCGCAGGCGGGGTGCGCCGATATGTCCGAAAGAAGAAGCATTCCTCAAAGAAATCAGGGGAAAATGCAAAAAGCAAACCCCGGTAAGGAAACTTTGATGTCTCTGCGGGATATGCTGCCTCTGTTTGCGGCATCCAGGTTGACACCGTGCGCCGCGAATACGTAATTTGAAAGACTGGGGTCGCTCGGAAGGCGGCGAGGCTGGCGTAGCTCAACCGGTAGAGCAGCTCACTTGTAATGAGCAGGTTGGGGGTTCGAGTCCCTTCGCCAGCTCTTCATTTGAACAGGTGTTCTTGAGAAGATATTTGCGGAGCGTGTTCTCCGGCAGTACCGGGCAGGTTGCCGAGTGGTCAAAGGCGGCAGACTGTAAATCTGCTCCCTCAGGGTTCGGAGGTTCGAATCCTCCCCTGCCCACCCTTTTTCGTTCGACGGCTTTATGTGACGGGGGGCGCCCGTGTGGTGCGCCTTCCCGACCAAAGTACCGTATGATGTATCGTAGCGGAAGTAGCTCAGATGGTAGAGCATCAGCCTTCCAAGCTGAGGGTCGCGGGTTCGAATCCCGTCTTCCGCTCCAGCAAGCGCATGCCGGTTTCGGCCGCCTTAGCTCAGTGGTAGAGCGCTTCCATGGTAAGGAAGGGGTCATCGGTTCAAATCCGATAGGCGGCTCATGCGATGCGACGCACCTTTTTGCATACGAATCATGCAGCAGTAATCATCGCCGTACACACGGGCGTAGCTCAATTGGCAGAGCAGCGGTCTCCAAAACCGCAGGCTGCAGGTTCGAGTCCTGCCGCCCGTGCCCGCATCATTCATGGCGTGACACGCCGTAACCAGGATCAAACATGAAAGTGGCCGAATATCTGGGCGACGTAAGCAAGGAGATGCGCAAGGTCAGTTGGCCGGCGCGTAACGAGCTGGTCAGTAACACACTAATTACTCTGCTGGCGTCGATGATCATTTCCCTGTACATTTGGGGAGCCGATCAGATCATTAGCCGGATACTGGAGTTCATATACAGTTGATCCGGTTGCGCCGAAGCATATCTCGTCGAGACATTTTTCTCAGGTACAAGGAGAGATGGTCAAGGAAAAGGAAATCATCCGCAAATGGTACGTGCTTCGCACGTTTTCGGGCCACGAAAAAAAGGTCAAGCACTATCTCGAGAAGGAGATCGAGCGTCTCAATCTACAGGACAGGATCAATGAAGTCATGATCCCTACCGAAACCGTTTTCGAGATGCGCAGCGGCAAAAAGCGTACGCGTGAGAAGACGTTTTTCCCGGGATATGTTATGCTGCATATCGCCCTGGATACCGAGTTGCAGCATGTCATTTCCAATCTTCCCTCGGTGATTGGTTTTCTGACCACAGGCGACGAGCCCACCCCGCTGCGACCCGACGAAATAAACCGGATCATGGGCAAAATGAACGAGGTCCGGGAGGCGGGCGAACAGCCTGAGATGCCGTTCAAGAACGGAGATCTTGTGAAGGTGGTGGATGGCCCGTTCAACAATTTCAGCGGTTTTGTCGAGGAGGTATATCCCGACAAAATGAAAGTCAAGGTGATGGTATCTATTTTTGGGCGCAAGACGCCCCTTGAACTGGATTATTTGCAGGTGGAGCGGGACGATTAACCCTTTATTAGGATACTCTGATCAAAACCGCTTCGCTCAGCACTTCACGTTCGTGCGTGAAGCGCCCTTCGGGAGGCTGCGAGAAGCACGCTGGCTGCGTCATTCCTCATTATGTGGAGCCTGCCACACTGCTTCGTCATTCCTTGCCAGCCCACTTCTCGCAGCCTCTGAGCTTTGCGGACTTAATCAGAGTATCCCAATTGTGAATTATATTTGAACCCGTGTGTGTTGTTCTACTTTTTGTGGAATATTCCCCGAAAAATTCCGATATTAATTGGCTGAGTTTTGTTGCCCCAATTAACAGAAAGCGGGAGCCGGGCGTACAAAAGGGTACGATTCTTCTGGCGTTTGCACCGCGCGTTATAGTTTATGGCGAAGCCAATCGACGGGTACATCAAGCTGCAGATCAAGGCCGGACAGGCGAATCCGGCTCCCCCTATAGGCCCCGCATTGGGACAGAAAGGGGTGAACATCATGGATTTCTGCAAGCAATTCAATGCAGCGACGCAGGACAGGATGGGGCTTGTCCTTCCTGTAGTGATCACGGTGTATACCGATAAAACCTTCAGTTTCATCGTCAAGAGCCCCCCTGCGGCGGTGCTTCTGAAGACTGCCGCGAAGATTCCGTCGGGATCTGACGATTCCTTGCGGAACAAGGTAGGAACGGTAACCTGGGAGGATTGCCGCAATATTGCCGGGCAGAAAATGGAGGACCTCAACGCATTCGATATAGACAAGGCGGCCTCCATGATAGCCGGCACGGCGCGTTCGATGGGAGTACGCGTCGAAGGCAGACCCTCTTAAACGGGGGAGTTATTGTGCGGCCGGGACAGGGCTCCTGCATCCGGCACATTCCATCATCGTTGACACAAGCACTACGTCCGCTACGTATCGGATGGCGAAAAAAGGAAAACGTTACCGGCAGGCAGCCGAGATTGTCAAAGAGGCAGGAGGCCCCTTCACACTTGAAGATGCCTGTACCCTGGTTACAAAGGCAGGCGGCGCCAAATTCGATGAATCGGTTGATATCGACCTGCGGCTCGGGGTTGACCCGCGTCACGCCGACCAGATGGTGAGGGGTACGGCGGCCCTGCCTCACGGCACGGGCAAGGAGGTTCGCGTGCTTGTACTGGCCAGCGAGGGTAAACAGGAAGAGGCCAGAGAAGCTGGCGCCGACCATGTCGGCCTGCAAGACCTTATCGAACGTATCCAGAAGAAAGGGTGGACCGATTTCGATGTGGTGGTTGCTACGCCTGATGTGATGCGTGATGTTGCCAAGCTCGGGCGCGTTCTGGGGCCGAGAGGACTTATGCCTAACCCTAAAAGCGGCACGGTCACCATGGATGTCGGTGCGGCTGTGGAACAGGTCAAGGCGGGTAAAATCGATTTTCGCGTGGACAAATCCGGCAATCTCCATACACCGATCGGGAAGATGTCGTTTTCTGCAGACCATCTCCGGGAAAATGCAGAGGTGTTTCTCAAGGAAGTGCTTCGGCTGCGTCCCGCGTCGGCGAAAGGTACATACGTTCGTTCGGCTTCGATCTCGACATCGATGGGGCCGCCGATTCCGCTGGATCGCGTCCAGGTCGTGAGTGCGCTGCGATAGCGATTTTTCGCCCGTTCATCCCTATATCCAAGTGCAAGTGTTACACCCGGTTCATGCCGGAAAGCCCGAGAGCAACCGATTGAGATAGCGAGGCGCCGACATGCCCATGACAAAAACAGACAAGGAAACGGTCGTTGCGGAAATCGCGCAGATGCTCGATGCAAACACGATCGTGTACCTGACCAATTATTCCGGGCTGACTGTCGGTCAGGCAAACGATTTGCGCAATCGTTTCCGCGATGCCGGCGTGTCGTTCAAGGTGTATAAAAACACCCTGGTACGCCTTGCTATGGAGGAGCGTCCCGCGTATAGCGAATTGCTGGCATACCTGAAAGGTCCAACGGCAATCGCATTCGGGGGGGAGCCGTCGGCGCCGGCCCGCGTCATCCGGGATTTTCTGAAAGACGAATCAGTGACCCGCCCCGAAGTCAAGGCCGTTTACATAGACGGCGCTTTTTACGGGGAGGGCTCCCTGGATGTACTGGCATCGCTTAAGTCGAAAGATGAGCTCATAGGCGATGTAGTCGGCTTGCTGCTTGCTCCTATTTCGAATGTGGTCGGCAAGGTGCAGGCGCCTGCCCGCAACCTGGCCGCTGCGATTCGCGAGATCGCAGATCGCGCCGCATGACCGTGCGTCATGCCTGATCCCGAAACAATCATCGTCACTTTCATCATCCATCCTTAATGCGCGGCACAGTTGCCGGAGTACGGCGGCAGAGACTGCTCGCAGGAGAACGAATCCAAATATGGCGGACATCAAGAAAATCGCAGAAGAACTTGTCAACCTCACGGTCAAGGACGCCAATGACTTGGCCACCCTTCTCGAGGAAGAGTACGGTATCAAGCCGGCCGCAGCGGCCGCGGCAGTCATAGCTGGACCCGCTGCCGGAGGCGACGGGGCAGCCGGCGCCGAGGAGCAAACGGAATTCGATGTGGTGCTGAAGGGCATCGGGGGCAACAAGATTGCCGTCATCAAGGAAGTGCGCAGCCTCACCGGTCTTGGTCTCAAGGAAGCGAAGGAACTTGTGGACGGTGCGCCGAACACCGTCAAGGAAGCTGTCGGCAAGGACGAGGCGCAGGAGATAAAGACCAAGCTTGAAGAAGCGGGCGCAGAAGTCGAGCTCAAGTAAACGGGAGCGGCGTGGCGCCTTGTACGTCACGCATCTTTTGCATCGTTATCGTTCGACACGTTTTTCTCCTTTCCAGCCACTCCATCCATGCCCCATACGAACGGTCAAGCAACGAAAGGCAAGCGCATATCCTATGCTCGCATTCCGACCATACACGAATACCCGGATTTTCTGGATATCCAACTCCAGTCGTTCGCGGATTTTGCGCAGCCTGATGTGTCACCGGAAGAACGAAAGGATATTGGACTCCAGGGGGTTTTCAAGGAGCATTTTCCGATTCAGGACAGCCGTGAGCGGTATACCCTCGAATTCATAGACTACGACCTGGATGCTCCGAAGCATTCGGTGTCGGAGTGTATCGCGCAGGGTCTGACGTATGCCGTGCCGTTGAAGGCGCGGCTTCGCCTTTCGAGTAAGGAGGACGAGGATGAGGACGAACCGGAAGAAGCGATTGAGCAGGAGGTATACCTCGGTAATCTGCCGTTCATGACGCGGCAGGGCACCTTCGTCATCAATGGCGCGGAGCGTGTCGTTGTTTCCCAATTGCACCGTAGTCCCGGGGTGTTTTTCGGGTTAAGCATTCATCCGAACGGCACGGAGCTCTTTTCAGCTCGCGTAATACCCTTCCGCGGCTCCTGGATTGAATTTTCGACCGATGTAAGCAACGTCATGTGGGCTTATATCGATCGGAAGAAGAAACTTCCGGTGACGACGCTTTTGCGTGCACTGGGACATTCGTCCAACGATGAAATCCTGACAATATTCGATCTGGCTGACGAAGGGGACGTTTCGACGAAGCGGTCGTTCGGCAAGTGGGTCGATCGCAATCTGGCGGCCTCGATTACTGTCGAAGAAGTGCACGAGATCGTTGATGAGGACACCGGAGAGATTCTTGAGGAGAAAAAAAATCGCAAGATCATCCTTCCTGCCGATCATGTGCTTCATGAGGAAGATTATGCAAAGCTGAAGGAAGCGGGCATCAAGACCGTCTGGCTACTGAAGAAGGATGAACAGGAGCAACTTGACAAGTCCACACTGATCGAAACCCTGCGTAAGGACCCTGCGCATTCGTATGCCGAGGCGCTGGAATACATGTACCTGCAGCTTCGAGGCAGCGAGGCGCCTGACCTGGAGAGTGCACGGGGCATTCTCGACAGGCTCTTTTTCAGTGAAAAGCGTTACGATCTTGGTGAGGTAGGCCGGTACCGCATTAATACCCGCCTGAATCTCGATACGCCTTCGGATACGTTGACGTTGACGCCCGACGACATCGTGGCGATTATTCGTGAGCTTGTCAATCTGCAGAACGGCAGAAGCAGTGTAGACGATATTGACCACCTCGGCAACCGTCGGGTGCGCACTGTAGGCGAACAGCTTGGAACCCAATTCTCGCTGGGCCTTGCACGTATGGCTCGTACGATCAAGGAACGCATGAACTTGCGCGACGCGGACAAGTTTTCGCCACAAGACCTGGTAAATGCCCGTACGGTTTCGAGTGTGATCAACACCTTTTTCGGAACCAATCAGCTTAGCCAGTTCATGGATCAGACGAATCCGCTGGCCGAGTTGACGCACAAGCGCCGCATGTCAGCGCTGGGGCCGGGCGGGTTAACGCGTGAACGCGCCGGTTTCGAAGTCCGCGACGTGCATTACACACACTATGGGCGGTTGTGTCCTATCGAAACCCCCGAGGGTCCGAATATTGGTCTGATTTCCTCGCTTTGCGTACATGCCACCATCAACGATTTCGGCTTCATCGAAACGCCGTACCGGGTCGTTGAGAACAGTAAGGTGACCAAGAAAATCCGTTTTCTTTCTGCAGAGGAGGAAGACAATGCGGTCATTGCCCAGGCGAATGCCCCGATCGACGGAAAGGGCAATTTCGTCAATGACTACGTGAAGTGTCGCCACCGGGGCGATTTCCCCATCAAGCCGCCGGACAATGTCGAGTATATGGATGTTGCTCCGAACCAGATCGTGTCTCCCGCGGCAAGTCTGATTCCTTTTCTCGAGCATGATGATGCCAATCGCGCCCTCATGGGATCGAATATGCAGCGTCAGGCTGTTCCCTTGTTGCGTGCGGAGGCTCCTCTGGTCGGAACGGGCCTTGAAGGACGCGTTGCGAAAGATTCGCGTGCGGTTCTCGTTGCGGAAGGCAAGGGCGTGGTTGAGTATGTCGACGCTACGCGCATCGTTGTACGCTACGATCAAAGCGCAAAGGATGCAGATCTGGGTTTCGAAGGCTCTGTGCGCGAGTACCGGCTTGTGAAGTTCCGCCGAACGAATCAGGATACCAGTGTCAATCAGAAACCGATCGTTACCAAGGGACAGCGCGTCTCTGCGGGTACGGTGCTGACGGATGGGTTTGCAACGGAAAACGGCGACCTTGCATTGGGTAAGAATGTGCTGGTTGCGTTCATGCCCTGGCACGGCTACAATTTTGAGGACGCCATCGTGCTGTCCGAGCGACTCGTAACCGAAGATGTATACACGTCTATACATATCGAGAAATTCGAGTTGCAGGTGCGCGACACGAAGCGTGGCGAGGAAGAGCTTACCCGCGAGATCCCGAACGTTTCGGAAGAAGCCACAAAGGATCTCGATGAGCGAGGTATCATCCGTGTAGGCGCCGAGGTGAATGCCGGCGATATCATTGTGGGCAAAATCACGCCCAAGGGCGAAACGGACCCCACGCCGGAGGAAAAACTGCTTCGCGCCATTTTTGGCGACAAGGCCGGTGATGTAAAAGATGCCTCCCTTACAGCGCCTCCGGGTATGAAGGGCGTGGTGATTGCTACGGAACTGTTTGGCCGGCGCAAGCTGGATTCCGCCTCGAAGAAGGTGGAAGGGAAACGCCTTGCCGAGATCGAGGCGCGATTCGGTCGCGAGAAAGAAGAACTGGACAGGCTTTTCTGGGAGAAATTTTTCCGGATCGTGGGTCGGAAATCATCCGCCGGTGTGGAAGACCGCGAAGGCGCTGTGCTGCTTTCGAAGGGGGCAAAATTCACGAAGACCGCACTCAAGGATATTACACCTGACCAGCTCAGCTCCGCCAAGGATATGACGAGCGATCAGGAAACGAACGAACGCATTCGTCAATTGCTTCGCAATTATGCGCGTACCTGCAGTCGCCTTGACGGCGAAATGAAGCGCGACAAGCATCAGGTGCAGATGGGGGATGAACTGCCTCCGGGTATCGTGCAGCTTGCGAAGGTGTATGTGGCGCGCAAGCGTAAGGTGCAGGTGGGGGATAAGATGGCTGGCCGCCATGGAAACAAGGGGGTGGTTGCCCGCATCGTTCCCGTGGAAGATATGCCGTTCCTCGAAGACGGAACACCGGTCGATATCGTGCTCAATCCGCTTGGCGTGCCTTCGCGCATGAACCTCGGTCAGATATTCGAGACGCTCCTCGGATGGGCCGGCAAAAAACTCGGCACTTCGTTCGCGACGCCCATTTTCGACGGTGCGACAATGGACGAGATCCGGACTAAACTCGAAGAAGCGGGTCTGCCGATCGACGGGCGCGCTCAGCTCTACGACGGACGTACCGGCAAGGAGTTCGATGAAAAAACCACAGTGGGCTACATCTATATGCTGAAGCTGAGTCACCTTGTGGAGGACAAGATTCATGCTCGCAGCATTGGACCGTACAGCCTTATTACGCAGCAGCCGCTGGGCGGCAAGGCGCAGCTTGGCGGGCAGCGCCTGGGAGAGATGGAGGTGTGGGCACTGTATGCCTATGGCGCCGCACATACCTTGCAGGAGATGCTGACCTACAAGTCGGATGACGTCCAGGGGCGCTCGAAAGCATACGAGTCAATCGTCAAGGGGGAGAACATGCCCGAAGCCGGTATGCCGGAGAGCTTTCAGGTGCTCGTTCGAGAGCTTCAGGGACTTGGCCTTGAAGTCCGCCTCGATTAACCACTCACCGTAGTTGCCCTGCACGGGAAGGCGTCATGCCCCCGTTCCAGCATTCAGAATTGCGAAAGAGCCAATATGCCCTACGGAAAGACGCAGCAGATCAAGAAGCATTTCAGCCGGATCACCGTAAGTTTGTCCAGCCCGGAAAGTGTGCTGGAGCGGTCTCATGGAGAAGTGCTCAAGCCCGAAACCATTAATTACCGGTCTTTCAAGCCGGAAAAGGACGGTCTTTTTTGCGAGAAAATATTCGGGCCTGTCAAGGACTGGGAGTGCCATTGCGGCAAGTACAAGCGCATACGCTACAAAGGCATTGTCTGCGACCGCTGCGGTGTAGAAGTAACGCAGAAAAAAGTGCGCCGCGAGCGCATGGGGCATATCACGCTTAGCGTGCCCGTCGTGCATATCTGGTATTTCAAGACGTTGCCGAACAAGATCGGCCATCTCATTGGTCTCAAGTCGAAAGACCTCGAGAAAATCATTTATTATGAGAACTACGTCGTCATTCAGGCGGGAAGCGCCGCAGAGTTCGGTGTCCAGGAAAACCAGTTGCTGAACGAGGACGATTATTTCAACATTCTGTACCAGATACGGGAAGACAACAATCGGCTTTCCGACGACGATCCGAACAAGTTCATCGCCCGGATCGGGGGCGAGGCGGTGGAAACGATCCTGCGGCGCCTGGAGCTATCGTCTCTGTCGCAAAAGCTGCGTCACCAGATCAAGACCGAGACAAGCCAGGCCCGTAAGGCCGATGCTTTGAAGCGTCTTGCAGTCGTCGAAGGGTTCCGTGACGCCAACACACGGCTCGAAAATCGGCCCGAGTGGATGGTTATGCGGGTCATTCCGGTTATTCCGCCGGAGCTGCGCCCGCTGGTTCCGCTCGAGGGTGGACGGTTTGCGACCTCCGATCTGAACGATCTGTACCGTCGCGTAATCATCCGCAACAATCGTCTGAAACGACTTATCGACATCAAGGCCCCTGAAGTCATTTTGCGCAACGAGAAGCGCATGCTGCAGGAGGCGGTCGATTCGCTGTTCGACAACAGCCGCAAGGCAAACGCGGTGCGCAGCGATTCGAACCGGGCCCTGAAGTCGCTCAGCGATATGCTCAAGGGTAAGCAGGGACGGTTCCGGCAGAACCTGCTCGGCAAGCGTGTGGACTATTCGGGTCGGTCGGTGATCGTTGTGGGCCCCGAACTCGACATCCACCAGTGCGGCTTGCCGAAGGAGATGGCTGTCGAACTGTTCAAGCCCTTTGTTATTCGCAAGCTTATCGAACGGGGTATCGTCAAGACGGTCAAAAGCGCCAAAAAAGTGGTGGACCGGCGCACCGCTGACGTCTGGGATATTCTCGAGAAGGTGATCGAAGGGCGTCCTGTCATGTTGAACCGGGCCCCCACGTTGCATCGCCTCGGCATACAGGCATTCCAGCCGATTCTCATCGAGGGTAAAGCCATCCGGTTGCATCCGTTGGTATGTACGGCCTTCAATGCCGATTTCGACGGGGACCAGATGGCGGTGCATGCACCGCTCAGCCATGACGCCTGCCTGGAGGCCTGGGTGCTCATGCTTTCGAGTCACAACATTCTCAGTCCCGCCCACGGTGGCCCGGTCGCCGTGCCCACGCAGGACATGGTTCTTGGTTTGTACTACCTCACGAAAATGCGGCCGAACCAGAAAGGGAACGGCATGCGGTTCGCGAGTGTTGCAGAAGTGCGTCAGGCATATGACCAGGACCAGCTCGATCTGCATGCCCGTGTCCATGTGCGCATAGCGCCTGGAAAGATGGAGGAAACGACGGTAGGGCGTGTTCTCTTCAACGAGGTGGTTCCGGAAGAAGTCGGTTTCATCAACGAAGTGCTCACGAAGCGCAATCTGCGCCCGATCATCGCACGCGTACTCAAGGCCAGCGGGTTCAAGAAGGCTGCCCGTTTCCTCGACGACATCAAACAGTTGGGCTTCGAACAGGCTACCACCGCAGGGCTCACGTTCTCGCTGGCCGATATCATCGTGCCGGACATGAAGGAGAAGATCATCTCGGATGCGCAGGCCGAAGTGGACCGTGTGCGCGGCAATTACGAAATGGGCTTCATGTTCGAGAGCGAGCGCTACAATCAGGTGATCGACATCTGGACGAAGACCAACAATCGGGTATCCGAAACGCTTTTTGAAACCCTCCAGAATGACAAGGAAGGATTCAACGCCATTTATATGATGGCGGATTCGGGTGCGCGTGGTTCCAAGGAGCAGATTCGTCAGCTCGGGGGCATGCGTGGTCTCATGGCCAAGCCGCAGAAGAGTCTTGTGGGTTCGGTAGGGGAGATTATTGAGAACCCGATCATTTCTAACTTCAAGGAAGGGCTTTCTGTACTTGAATACTTTATTTCGACGCACGGCGCCCGTAAGGGGCTTGCCGACACGGCCCTGAAAACGGCCGACGCCGGATACTTGACTCGTCGTCTGGTGGATGTCTCCCAGGATGTGACGATCACCCAGGAGGATTGCGGCACGCTGCGCGGAATACGGATATCGGCCCTGAAGGATAATGAGGAGATTGTCCAGCCGCTGGCCGATCGTATCGTGGGGCGCGTCTCCATGCACGACGTTCGCGACCCGCTTTCCGATGAACTCATCATTGCGGCCAATGAGATGATCGATGAGCCGCGGGCCCGCCAGATTTCCGAAACGTCGATCGAGCAAGTCGAAATACGTTCGGCTCTGACATGCGAATCGCGTCGCGGTGTCTGCGCCTTGTGCTACGGGCGGAATCTTGCTTCCGGGCACCTTGTGGAAACAGGCGAAGCGGTCGGCGTGGTCGCTGCGCAGTCCATTGGAGAGCCGGGTACGCAGCTTACGCTCCGGACCTTCCATATTGGAGGCACGGCAAGTCTCATATCCGCTGAAAGTACCCTCCAGACGAAATTCGCGGGCAAGGCGGTGTACGAAAACCTGCGGACCGTCACGCTTGATGATGGCGAAGGGGAGAAAGATGTGGTGCTGACCCGCCAGGGCGAGGTATGGATCGTTGACCCCAAAGATGCAGGTCGGCGCCTGATTTCGTATGTGATTCCGTACGGCGCCGAGATGCTGATTTCTGATGGGGAGATCGTCGAAAAGGGAAGTGTACTGGCCAGCTGGGACCCCTACAACAGTGTGATTCTCTCGGAAGTCTCCGGTACGATATCCTTTAAGGATATTGTTGAGGGTACCACATACCGGGAAGAATCAGACGAACAGACCGGTCACAAGGAAAAGGTTATTACCGAAAGCCGTGAGCGCTTGCTGACACCGGCCCTCATCGTCAAGAGGGAGAAGGATACGGAGCGCGAGTATACGCTTCCTGTGCGGGCGCGTATTCAGGTTGATGAGGGGGAGAAAATTCAGGCAGGGCAGGTCATGGTGAAGATTCCGCGCCAGTCCGCCAAGACGGGCGATATCACGGGTGGTCTTCCTCGCGTGACTGAGTTGTTCGAGGCCAGGATGCCGGTCGATCCGGCAGTCGTTTCCGAGATCGACGGCGTAGTTCGTTTTGGAGGGCGTCGACGCGGCGCACAGGAAATCATCGTCACTTCTCGCGACGGTTCGGAAAGCCGGACGTACCTCGTGCCGCTTTCGAGGCACATGCTTGTACACGAGCATGACTTCGTACGCGCGGGAGGACGGCTTTCGGACGGGCAGGTATCCCCGCAGGATATTCTTTCCATCAAGGGCCCGCGTGCCGTGCAGGAGTACCTCGTGAACGAGATACAGGAAGTGTACCGGATGCAGGGTGTGACGATCAACGACAAGCATATCGAAGTGATTGTCCGCCAAATGATGCAGAAGGTGCGCGTAGCGGATCCGGGCGATACGACGTTGCTGGAAGACGATACGGTGGACCGGTTTTCCATGGAGGAACTCAATGATCGCCTCTACGACCGGTTCGTGGTCACCAATGCGGGCGATTCCGACCTGACGGTCGGTGATATCGTAAGCCGGAGGCAAATGAGAGAAGTGAATTCGGCTCTGAAGCGCCAGGACCTTAAGCAGGTGGAGGTGCGCGAAACGCAACCGGCCGTGGCGCAACCGATTCTTCTCGGCATCACGCAGGCTGCACTCTCGACCGATTCGTTCGTGTCGGCAGCCTCATTCCAGGAGACTACCAAGGTACTCACCAACGCAGCTATCAAGGCGCAGGTGGATCCGCTTTACGGACTCAAGGAAAATGTGATTGTTGGGCATCCGATCCCGGCAGGAACCGGCCAGCGCCGTTTCCGCGACGTGGTCGTCGGTTCGAAGACCGAACTTGCCGAGTTGCAGGCAGCGCTGGGCGGCGATGGAGATGGGGTTGCGGCAGGGCCCGGTGCGCCCGACGAAAAGACAGAGGAAGTTGGGGTATAAGGTATTCTTCCGCCAGGTTTTGCAGTGCGAAGAGGCTTTGTAGCAATTTTTTGCAGCGTTCCGTAACTCTGGGAAAAATATCCCGTATTACGGAGTAACGCCCCAAAAATTGCTCTGCCAAAACGACGAGGGTCGCACCATGCAGAAACGCTTCCCCCGATGCACCGGAACGTTGCCCCTGCTCGTCGCTGCGTTGCTGATTGCGGCGAATGCCTACGCCGGCGTCCCTGACCTGATCGATATCAAGGATACGGTCAAGCGTTCCTACAAGGTTCGACCCGGCGGTACGTTGGAGTTGGACATAGATCGGGGCCGGGTTGAGGTACTACCCGGGCCCGGCAGGGAGGTGCTCATTGAGGTGGAACGGAAGGTAACGACCGACGATCGGTCGAAGGCCGAAAGTATCTTCGAACGGCACGATCTGCAGATTGAGGAACGCGATGGTGGTATCTACGTTGGGTCGCGCTTCGACAATGAGGATACTTTCTGGAACCGTATCCGCTCCACCACCGGTCGCCTCGTGGTTCGGGTGCGGGCCAGGGTTCCGGAGGATTACAACATTGAATTCAAGGCGGGCGCCGGTAGTGTCGAGTTAGGATCCTTTGCCGGAGATATTTACGGCGTGACCGGGGCGGGCAACATCAGGATCGGTGCGGTCGGCGGGTCGGTCAATGTGGTGTCGGGGTCCGGTAATATTGTTATCGAAGGTGCGGGAGGAGAGGTGGAAGTGCATACGGGCGCCGGCAACGTGGATGTCCGGTCCGTACGCGGCGAAGCCACTGTCAAGGCGGGCGCCGGAAACATTGAGGTGTTCATCACCGAACAACCGGAGGGAGCGTCTGATTTCAGCACGGGAGCCGGGAATGTGATGGTGTATCTGGCAGGCAGCGTAGGCGTGGATGTCGATGCGGAGTGCGCTGTAGGATCGGCGAGCACGGATTATCCACTGGAGGTGGAAGGCAAGTGGGCCAGAAAATCTTTCTCCGGCAGCGTGAATGGCGGTGGCCCGGACCTGCGCCTGTATGCCGCCGTGGGCAATGTGACCTTACGAAAGAGGTAACGATCGGAGCATAGTGCTTCCGCTTTTTGAACACAGGCAAACAAGGGCCGTCCGAGGAGATTGGGCGGTCCTTTTTCTATGCAATTTTCTTTGCGTGAGGTCTTTTCCTGTCATAGTTTTTCCTTTTCTTTCAGGGGGTATCCTAACAGGTTGTAAGCTTCTTATTCA
This sequence comes from Rhodothermales bacterium, assembly GCA_951812345.1. Lineage (GTDB taxonomy): Bacteria > Bacteroidota > Rhodothermia > Rhodothermales > VXPQ01 > VXPQ01. The sequence continues at coordinate 1,919,335 of OX638295.1, read as the reverse complement.
GAACAGGAAATTGTTATGTCGGACATCTCATCAGAAAACGTATACATTGCGCCGCCGGGCAGCGGCACACTTACGCTGGGAAAAACCTTGCCGGATCTGCTGTGCGAGGCATCGGGCCGGTACGTGAATCGCCGGGCGCTCAATCAGCCGGATGGAGATGGCTGGAAGTCTCTTTCACTGGAGGAGTATATGCGCTATTCCGAGGAGGTGGCGCTGGGTCTTTCCGGTCTGGGTTTGTCCCACGGGGATCGTCTTGCGCTCTATATGGAGAGCGACGTGTCGTTCTGTGTGGTGGACATGGCTTGCTTGCTTGCCGGCGTGATCGACGTGCCCCTGTACCTTGCGCATGCGCCCGAACAGATCCGGTATGTTCTCGTGCATTCGGAGGCTAAGGTAGTAGCCGTTTCGAGCGGAAAACATCTGGAAGAAATCCGGGACGCGCTGTCTGCATGCCCTGCGGTTTCTGCTGTGATTGTAGCGGAAGGAGGTATTCCTGACGGGGCGTCTCTTCCGGACGGCGTAAAAGCATACACGCTGGATGAGGTGCAGGAATCCGGCCGTCGTCGGCTGCAAGAGAACGCAGAGGCCATCGCGGGATTGCGCGAACGGGTCGGACCGCAGGATATAGCCACCATTCTCTATACGAGCGGCACGACCGGGCAGCCGAAGGGCGTCGTGCTGACGCATGAAAATATCAGCGCCAATGCCGTTACGTCCTTTTCCGGGATGCCGGATTATCGTACAGGCGAGGATGGCGAGCAGATCATTTCGTTTTTGCCGTTGACCCATATCTTTGCGAGGGCGCTTCATTACGGCTTTGTGTATCGCGGCTCGTCTGTGTATTTCACGTCGCAGGAGTTCCTTATGCAGCATATTGCCGAGGTGCGGCCCACGATATTCGCCACGGTGCCGCGGGTGCTGGAGAAGGTGTATGCAGCCGTGCTGACACGCATTGCCGGCATGAGCGGGGTTCAAAAGGCCATTGCTTCCTGGGCGCTTTCTACAGGCGAACGCTACGACGTATTGTCGAAGCCGGGCGGAATGTATGCGTTGTCGCTCAAGGTGGCGGATCGCCTGCTGTTCAGCAAATGGCGGAAGGCGTTGGGCGGGCGCGTACACTTTCTTATTTCGGGCGGTGCGGCGCTGGGCGCAAAGCTGACGAATCTGTTCGCTGCGGCGGACATCGCGGTGCTGGAGGGATACGGTCTCACGGAAACCAGCCCGGTGATTTCCTTTAACCGGAAAGGGCGCGTTCAGCCCGGTACGGTGGGAGAAGCTATTCCGGGGGCGGAAGTAACGATTGCGGAAGATGGAGAGATTCTGACGCGCGGCCCGTACGTCATGCAGGGATACTACAAGAACGAGGCCTTGACGAGCGAGGTAATCGACGAGGAAGGATGGTTCCATACAGGCGATATAGGGGAGTTTGGGCCGGAGGGATACCTGCGGATTACGGACCGGAAAAAATCTCTTTTCAAGCTCTCGACCGGGAAATATGTGGTTCCCCAGCCTATCGAGAACCGGCTTCGGGCCCATCCGGCGATTGAAGAGGCGATGGTTTTGGGCAGCGGATTCAGGTATTGCACCGCGCTTGTTTTCCCTGATATGGACAAGCTGGGAGACTATGCCCGATCCGTCGGTGCAGGGGAAGGCGTATCGGGGGAGGACCTGATCGCCCTGCCCGACGTGCAATCGCATCTGCGCCATTTGGTTGAGGAGGCGAACGCGGGCATGGACCCCTGGAACCGCATAAAAAGATTTCGCATCGTGCTTGCTTCGCTGACGACGGAAAACAATCTCCTTACGCCCACGCTGAAGGTGCGCCGCCGGCAGGTCGAGGAAGCATTTGCAGAAGATATCAGGGAGATGTACGGCGATGGGGATCTGCCTGCAGCGGTCGTGGTTGTGGACAAGGAGAGACAGGACCGCGATAACTGATCGTCGTCCGTTACGATTTAAGCCAGTAAGGGACGAATTCATGGACGCACATTCGACTGCATCCAGCGACTGCGCTTCGGGCGCATTCGCTCCACCCCATGTCCATCTCCCGTTTCGCAAGGCCGCTGTATTGGGGGCCGGGACCATGGGCGCACAGATTGCGGCGCACCTCGCCAATGCGGGCCTGCAGGTGTTCCTGTTCGATGTGCCGGCAGGAGAAGGGAAAAACCGGAATGCCATCGTCGAGCGGGGACTTAAAGCGGTCTCCCAACTCAAACCGGCGCCGTTCTTCGACGAGGCGGCGTTGCGCCGTGTCGAGCCCGGCAATTTCGAGGACCACCTCGACCGGCTGTCCGACGTGGAATGGGTGATCGAGGCCGTCGTGGAGCAACTGGACGTCAAACGCGCCCTGTTCGAGCGGGTCGAGTCGATCATCCGGCCCGGGACCATCGTGTCCACCAATACGAGCGGGCTTCCCGTGGAACAGATCGCTGCCGGACGCGGCGAGGCGTTCCGGCGCGCTTTCCTCGGCACGCACTTCTTCAATCCTCCTCGCTATTTGCGGCTATTGGAACTGATTCCTTCTCCGGATACGGATCCGGACATTCTTGCCCGCATTGCCCATTTTGGACGCATTCATCTTGGTAAAAGCATCGTCGTAGCAAAGGACACGCCCTATTTCATCGGGAATCGCATCGGCGTGTACGGCATGATGCAGGCGGTCCGGGGCTTCACGGAACAGGGCTACGCGATCGAAGAGATCGACGCCCTGACCGGGCAGCTGGTTGGGCGTCCCCGGTCCGCCACGTTCCGAACCGCGGATGTGGTGGGTCTGGATGTGCTGTGGGCTGTGGCCCGCAATCTGCACGAGGCCGTGGCGGACGACGAAAGCCGCGCCGCGTTCAGTCCTCCGGAATTGCTGGGCCGGCTTGTGCAGGCAGGCAGGCTTGGGCAGAAGACCCGCGCCGGGTTTTACAGGAAAGAGGACGGCGAAATAAAGTCCGTGGACCCGGAAACCCTGGAATATTCTTCCGCCAGGCCCATCCTCCTGCCCGGCCTGAAGAAAATACGCAAGCTGCGCACCACAGGCGACCGGCTGCGGGCGCTGTACGAGTCCAGGGGACGCGCCGGAGCCTTCGTTCGCGGCACGACACTGGATTTATTGGCGTATGCCGCCCGCAGAATTCCTGAAATTTCGGATCGGCCTGCCGATGTGGACCGCGCCGTACGCTGGGGGTTCGGCTGGGAACTGGGCCCGTTTGAAATGTGGGACGTGATTGGTGTGGAGCGGGTCCTGAATGATTTGAGCGATGCCGGACTGGAGGCGCCTGCCTGGGTGAACGATGCCGTGCGGGCCGGCGGGTTTTACCGGGACGACGCGGGAGCGCGTACGGTCTATGTGCCGGCAAGCGAGGGGTATGCATCCGATCCTGTTCCGGAAGATTATGTGGCGCTTGCTTCGATCCGGTCGGAGGCAGGGCGGACATTGTGGGAATCGGGCGATGCCGGACTGCTTGATCTCGGAGACGGGGTCGCGTTGCTGGAGTTTCGCTCGAAGGCGAACACGCTGGGGAAAGGCGTGATGGAGGCCGTCGTGCATGCGATCGAACACGTTGAAGCGGATCGCTTGCTCAAGGGACTTGTGATAGGGAACGAGGGGCGCAATTTTTCGGTGGGGGCGAATCTTTTGGAATTGGGGGCCGCCTTGAAACTGAGGGGCATCAAGGTGGTCGATCGGCACATCAAGGCATTTCAGGGCACGATCCAGCGCGTGCGCTATGCCCGCAAGCCGGTGGTCGTCGCGGCCCACGGGCGTGTGCTTGGCGGCGGGTGCGAGTTGCTCATGGGTTGTCCGAATCAGGTGGCGTCGGCGGAGTGCTATGCCGGTCTGGTAGAGCTGGGCGTAGGCCTGATCCCCGGAGGAACAGGGACGATGCGCCTGGCGGCAGAGGCGTCCCGGCGGGCGGCGAGTGGTCATCCTTCCGAAATTCAATCCTGGATCCGGCAATTTTTCGAGACGGTAGCGATGTCCCGCGTCTCGTCGAGCGCTGTGGAAGCCCGGCAACTGGGCTTTCTGGCGCCGCATGCCCGCATCGTCATGCACGACGATCGGCGGCTCCATGTGGCCAGAGAAGAGGTTCTGCGTCTTTCCGCCGCAGGGTATCGTCCCCCTGTCCCGCAAAGCATCCGGGTGCTGGGGCGGCCCGGAGGCGCAGCGCTGGAGATCATGGTGCGGCAATTCGTCGAGGGCCGGTTCATATCTGAATACGATGCGTTGCTTGCCGGACGCCTTGCCTTCGTGATGACCGGAGGCGAGCTGAGCGCGCCTCAGGAAGTGGACGAGCAATATCTCATCGACCTCGAACGCAGCGTGTTTCTCGAACTGATCCGTGAGAAGAAAACGCAGGCCCGCATTGCCCACATGTTGAAGACGAAAAAGCCGTTGAGGAATTAACCATGCAAGACGCTTTCATAGTCCGCAGCGTACGTACTGCCGTCGGCAAGGCCGACCGGGGAGCATTCCGGTATGTCCGCCCTGAACAGATGGGCGCTTCGGTCGTCCGCGAAGCTATTCACCGCGTCGAAGGACTCGAAGCGAGCGCGGTCGAGGATGTGCTGATGGGGTGTGCTTTCCCCGAGGGCGCTCAAGGGCAGAATGTCGGGCGGCTGATTGCACAGAAAGCGGGCTTGCCGGACGAAGTGCCCGGCGCCACGGTGAATCGATTTTGCTCCTCCGGCCTTCAAACGATTGCTATGGCGAGTCAGGCGATTCACGCGGGCACGGCGGATGTGGTCGTGGCCGGGGGCGTCGAGTCGATGAGCATGGTGCCTATGACCGGTTTCTTTTTTCAGCCCGATCCCGTGTTGTCGGCCGAGGACATGGATGTCTACGTTTCGATGGGCATTACGGCGGAGAACGTGGCCGAACGCTACGGCGTTTCGCGGGAAGATCAGGACCGGTTTGCGCTGCGTTCTCACGAGCGGGCGCTCGCCGCCATTGAGGCGGGGCGTTTTGCGGACGAAATTCTCCCAATGGAGATAGAGGAGACGCGCTATGAAGATGGCGCCGCACAAACCGTCCGCCGGACGTTCGATACGGACGAGGGACCGCGCTCCGATACCAGCCTCGAAGCCCTGGGGCGCCTGCATCCGGTTTTTCGCAACGGCGGCACGGTGACTGCGGGCAATACGTCGCAGCGCTCCGACGGGGCTGCTGCGGTGGTCCTTATGAGCGGGGATCGCGTGAAGCAACTGGGCGTAGCGCCCGAGGCCCGGCTTGCAGGATTTGCGGTTGCGGGCGTAGCGCCTGAAATCATGGGTATGGGCCCGGTGCCTGCGATACGTAAGGTGCTTGCGCAGACGGGTTTGAGCCTCCAGGATATAGGCTTGGTGGAACTGAATGAAGCCTTTGCCGCGCAGGCGCTTGCGGTGATTCGCGAGGCTGGGCTCAATGAGGATATCGTGAATGTGAACGGGGGCGCCATTGCCTTGGGGCACCCGCTGGGCTGTACGGGCGCCAAGTTGACGGCTACGCTGATTCGCGAAATGGCGCGGCGCAAGGTGCGGTATGGCCTGTGCACAATGTGCGTCGGCGGGGGAATGGGCGCCGCCGGAGTAATCGAGTACCTTGGGGGTTGACGTAGCGAGGAAGATTCTATGCCTTATTACCATTTTCTGCAGGATGTGGCGATCGTCTGGGTAGTGATCGTATTTGTTCTGGCGTTTTTCGCGGCGGGGTATGCGGGCGCGCCGTTGCTCGTGCATACCCTCCTGTGGTCGGCCCTGCTTTACGGGCTGGGCGCTCCTGTCTGGCTCTGGATACCGCTCGGTGTGTTGGCGCTGGTTTTTCATGTGCCCGCACTGCGTCGCGCCCTTGTTTCCGGCCCGGTGATGCAGGTGTTTCGTTCCTCGGGTTTTCTGCCCGCGATTTCCGAAACCGAACGGATGGCCATTGAAGCGGGAGATGTATGGGTGGACGGGGACTTGTTTTCCGGACGGCCCGATTTCGGGAAGTTGCTGAATATGCCGTACCCCGCCCTGACGGATGAGGAACGCGCATTCATGGAAGGGCCGCTGGAGCGGTTGTGCGCCATGACGGACGATTGGGAGGTGCACCGTCGCGGAGACCTTCCCGAAGCCGTGTGGGATGCGCTCAAGGAAGAGCGTTTCTTCGGCATGATCATCCCCCGGGAATACGGCGGTCTGGGTTTTTCGGCGCTCGCCAACAGTACGGTCGTGATGAAAACGGCGACCCGGTCGTCGCCGCTGTCGATTACGGTCATGGTGCCGAACTCGCTGGGGCCTGCCGAATTGCTTATTCACTACGGTACGCAGGCCCAGCGCGATTATTATCTCCCGCGTCTTGCCTGCGGCGAGGAGATTCCGGCGTTTGCGCTCACTGAACCGGGGGCCGGTTCCGATGCGGGCTCGATTACCTCCGAAGGCGTGGTATTCCGGGCGGACGACGGATCGATCCGGTTACGCCTGAACTGGAACAAGCGGTACATTACGCTGGCGGGGATAGCGACCATTCTGGGGCTGGCCTTTCGCCTGAAAGACCCGGAAAACCTGCTTGGCAAAGGGACCGACCCAGGTATTACGTGTGCGCTTATTCCGACGGATACTCCCGGCGTGGAGACCGGCTGGCGGCACGACCCTCTTGGCATCGCATTTATCAACTCGAAGACGGAGGGGCACGATGTCGTTGTGCCGGTGGACGCCATCATTGGAGGCAAGGAGGGGGCCGGTCGCGGCTGGCGCATGCTCGTAGAGTCGCTGGCTGCGGGACGGGGCATCTCGCTCCCGGCAATGAGCACCGGCGGGGCGCAGCTTGCGTGCGATGTGGCCTCGGCGCATGCGGCGGTGCGCAAGCAGTTCGGGTTACCGATCGGACGGTTCGAGGGCATTGAGGAGCCATTGGCCCGTATCGGAGGGTACACGTATGCTATGGAGGCTATGCGCCGCTATACCTGCGGGGCCATAGACCAGGGGGCGAAGCCCGCTGTCGTGACGGCTATCGCCAAATACAACGCGACGGAGATGCAGCGCCGGATCGTGAACGACGCCATGGATATCCTCGGGGGGAATGCCATATCGTGCGGTCCGCGCAACCTGCTGGCCCATATGTACATGGCGGCTCCGATAGGGATTACCGTCGAGGGAGCCAACATTCTCACGCGCACGCTTATGATCTTCGGGCAGGGGGCGATCCGGTGCCATCCGTACGCCTATGCGGAAATCGATGCGCTGGGACGGGGCGATCTTGCCGCTTTCGACCGGAATCTTTGGAAACATGTGGGCCATGTGTTCCGCAACGGTTGCCGGATGAAGGCGCTCTACGTCACCCGGGGGAGGCTCAGCCGCTCGCCTGTGCGAGGACCGTCGGCGCGCTATGTGCGGAAGCTGAACTGGGCGTCCGCTACGTTTGCGTTCATGGCGGATCTGGCGATGGGCGTCCTTGGCGGGGACCTCAAGCGCAAGGAGAAACTCACCGGTCGGTTCGCGGACATTTTTTCGTCGCTGTATATCGGGACTGCGGTGCTTCGCCGTTTCGAGGCGGATGGGCGCCGCAAGGAGGATGCCCCGTTTATGCACTGGGCCATGCAGCATGCCCTGTTCCGGATTCAGGCCGGTTTCGAGGGACTTTTTGGGAATCTGCCCCTGCCGCTCGGGACTTCCTGGCTGCTCCGCGGCCCCTGCGCACTCTGGTTTCGGATAAACCGCTTCGGCGGGTATCCTTCCGACCGTCTTGGGCGCAAGGTGGCACAGGCCTTGCAAACGCCCGGCGAGCAACGGGATCGGTTCACGGCGGGGATATACCGTCCGGACGAGGAAGACGAGACCGGCAGCCTTGGCAGGCTGGAACGGGCTTTCCGGCTTTCGGTGGAGGCGGAACCGGTGCTGGCCCGGATTCGAAGCACGATGCGCCAGGGTACGCTGGCGCGCAGCCGCCCGGAACAGGCCCTTGACGCGGCTCGCGAAGCCGGCGTGATTTCCGCCGAGGAATGCGATCTCGTGCAGGAGGCGGAAACCGCCCGCGCAGCCTACATAGAGGTAGATGCGTTCACCTTCGAGGAGTACGCGGCGATGCGGGGGAGTGCAGATGCTCCCGTCACATCACCGGGTAGTGTCGCGCCAGCATAAGCCTGCAGGGCGAGTTACTGATGCACGGGATGAAGAGGCTGCTGTCTACCACCCGAGTCAGACCGATTCGCGTCTCTTCATAGGCTTGCATAAATATGGCGAAATCACTATAATCGGGCATGGGGACAGATGTACTGAAACCTGTAGAATGGGTAGGGTCGAGCAGAGCGGACTTGAAGAAGTTTCCGGCCACCGTGCAGGACCAGGTCGGTTTTGCTCTGTATCAGGCACAAACCGGGCTCAAACACCGCGATGCCAAACCACTCACGAGATTGGGGGCCAATGTCCTGGAGATTGTATCACGTCATGACGGGAACACCTACCGGACGGTATACACGGTCCGATTCAAAGCAGCTATCTATGTCCTGCATGCCTTCCAAAAGAAGTCCAAACGGGGCATTGCCACACCGAAACAGGAACTTGATCTCGTTAAACAGAGACTGAAGGCGGCACAGCGCCATTACGCCGATAAATACGGCAAAGGGTAGATTCATGAAAACAGACGAAATAAAGATCGAACAGGGTGCCGGAAACGTATTCGCGGATCTGGGGCGCCCCGATGCTGAGGCTCACTTGCTAAAGGCGGAACTCGTTACCCGCATTGACAGGATTATCCGTCAGCGTGGACTCAAACAGGTCGAGGCGGCAAAATTGCTTGGACTATCCCAACCCGACGTTTCGCGCCTCTTGCGGGGGAGTTTTCGAGAGTATTCCATGGAGCGCCTTCTACGCCTATTGACGGTGCTTGGGCGTGACGTAAAAATCGTTATTCGAGAACCCCGCTCCCCGCGACGGGGTAGGCTCCGCGTTGAAGCGTAAGCCCCTGGCCCCGTGCCTCCTGGCGCTACTTTGTCATAAAAGGCATCGACGCGCCGCCTCTTCCCCGGATTTCGCGGCGTCGCCGATGGAAACCCCCATGCGGTAATTGCCCGCCATAAACCAGCCGGACCAGGCTGCCTCGAGCCGGTCTATGGCGTCGAGTGTATCCCCATACCCGATATCGTACTGGGGAACGGCCCGTTCCCATGCGGTATGCCACCGGAAAACGGGTTCCCCGGAAATATTCAGCAGGCGCCGCAGATCACCCAGTACCAGGTCATACGCTTCCTTTTCCGGCAGCGAAGCCAGTGCCGGATTTCGCATCCCGCCGATCATAGTGGTAAGCAGTACATGTTCCGCCGGGGCTCGCGCGATATCCGACTGGAACATCGATGAAGCGGAGGATCGGCCCGGAAAAATGGACGACGTAAATAACGTGCCGAGGATACGGATACTTCGTTCTACACTTGGAACAAGCATCCCGAATCCGTCGAGCGGATGTCCTACGTGTTCGCGCCGGAAGCCCATTGCCGTGACGGCAAGCGGGGCGTAAACCACACGGCTCAATGGTTCGAGGGAAGGTCCTTCAGGCAACGCAATGGAGGCCAGTGCGTGAAGCGGGGCGGCATATACCACCGCGTCGAAGGGTTCGCTCCATGTGGTTTGTGCATGTCCGGCCAGGAGGCGGTCTCCGGAAACGATCCAGCGGGCCCCTTGCCGCTCGATGCGCCGCACGGGAGCGGACAGGCGCAGGCGATCGCCCAAGGCATCGGAAAGCGCCTCCGGCAATTGCCCAAGGCCTTTCCTGAAAGAAAACATGCCGCCCGCCATCCGGTTTTTCTTGTCCTTGCGCCCTCGAAGCAGCGCCCGGACGATAGAACCCGACTCCTGCTCCATGCGCCAGATGCGCGGAAAGGCATGGCGGATTGCAAGACGTTTCGGATCCCCTCCGTAGACCCCCGCGACAAACGGATCCATCCCATAGTCCAGCGCCTCGGGCCCGAAGCGCCTGCGCGCAAAATCGGCCACGCTTTCCTCTTCGGTCGGGCGAGACCTGGGTATAAGAGGCTCGCGAAGCGCCCGCCGTCGGGCACGGGCGGAAAACAAGGGGCTTGTGACAAGGTCAGCCGGGGAACCCGGTGCGGCAACCGGCTTGCCGCCGCGTACGATATATCTCTTTCGGGCGGTCTTTGAGGCGGGAAGGAGGTCCATATCCAGGCCGGCGTCGCGAATGAGCGTGTCAAGGACCGGATTCGCCGTTTGAATGGTGGTAGATCCGAATTCGACAAGGAATCCCTCTATGCGCTCCGTACCGATTACGCCCCCTGCCCGCGCCTGCGCCTCGAACACGACGGGTTCTGCGCCAGCCAGACGCAACCGGAACGCAGCCGTCAGTCCGGCAATCCCTGCTCCTATTACCGCCACGCGCATCGTTCGAGCTTGTCTTGTGTGTTTGTCGCGTCAAAAAATAGTATTTTAAACGATGCCCTGCCCATATACAGGGCAGAAATGCGGTCGTATACCCGCTTGCCCACCGCCTCAGGCCGTATCCGCACGGCTACTACGTAAAACGCACCGATTTCCCGTACCGCCATGCTGACGATCAAGAATCTTTTTGTGCTGTTTCACGTCGTGACCGCCGCCGGATGGTTTGGCGTTGCGCTTCTTCTGGGCCGCATCGCTCGCGCCGCTGCGGTTTCGTCTCCCGGCGACGCCGTGCGCGAGATAGGAGCCAAGGCCGTAAGCCTCACGGGCATGTTCGCCGTGCTTACGTTCCTGTTCGGGCTTGCCGCGTTTTTGATCGGGGGAGGATTCGGGTCCTACGGGCCGGAATATCACACGAGCTTGCTGTTCATGCTGGTCCTGGTGGGCATCCAGTTCTTTGTGATACGCCCTGCCTGGGGAACGCTGGCCGCGGATGGCGACGAAGAATCCCGGCAAGCGGCTCGCAAGCGGTTCGCCATGAGCATCGGAGCCGGACACCTCATCTGGCTGTTCGTGCTCGTGCTGATGCTGGCTCGGTACTACCCGGTGATGTGATAGGGGAGTTACTCCTCCGCCTCCCTCATCGCCTCCAATTCCTCGACCGTCCAGGGCTCTTCGCGCTCCGCTACGGCTTCCCGCACCCGCGCTACCGTTTCGGGCGTGATTTCTGTGCCGTCGTTGCCCCATTCCGTCCGGATATAGGTGAGAAGAGACGCCATCTCTTCGTCGTTCAGAAAGGCTCCCCAGGGCGGCATTGCGCCAGTATACACCATGCCATTCACCTCGATCTCCCCGGTCATTCCGTTCAGGATGATCCGGATGAGCACTTCCTCGCTGCCCGTTACCCAGTCGGTTCCGGTGAGCGGAGGAAATACGCCCGGCACGCCGCCCCCGTTCATCTGGTGGCATGCCATGCAGCGCGTCAGGTAAATCTCGGCGCCGTCCTGCGGAGCAGAGATTGGATCGGGATGCTTTTTGCTTTCGGAATATTCCGTCGCCGGGCTTACGGGATTAGACGGCGCCGGGCGATCCATAAAGACGGCCCCTGAACCGATCAGTCCCACGAGGCCTGCCAGGAACAGGGTTGCGAGTTTTTTGCGCCGGGAAGAGGGGGCGCCGGAGCAATGCATGGACTGCCGGGAGCGGTTTTTGCGTTTCGTCCCTGTAGTATGATCGGTGAGCTGATTCATTTTTACGAAGAACTGTTCGGGTTTGTTTAGTATCCAGCGGTATTGCGCGGGCCGGCTTATTTGTCGCGGCGGATGGTATAATCGACCAGGCCGAGCATGGCGTCCCGCGCTCCTGTCGGGGGCATATCCTGGAGTAATTTGCGGGCCGTATCGGCGTGTTCGCGCATTTTCCGGCGGGCATAGGCTATGCCGCCCCGGCGTTCGGCATAGGCATATATGGTCTGTCTGTCGCGGCGCGTCTTCCTTTTTTTACGGACAATGCGCAGAATATCGCGTCGTTCCCTGGTGGGAGCTTCCGCCAGTGCGTGAATAAGCGGGAGCGTCATCTTTTTTTCCTGCAGATCGATCCCGATAGGCTTGCCGATGTCTTTGCCTCCGTAGTCGAACAGGTCGTCCCGTATCTGGAAAGCCAGTCCAAGATGTTCGCCGGCTTCCTGCATAGTGTGCAATACGTTGCGGTCGGCGGAAGCGCTCAGGGCGCCGCATTCCATACAGGCTGCAATGAGCGAAGCCGTTTTGTCCGAGATAATCCGGAAGTAGGTTTTTTCGTCGATGTCGAGACGACGGGTCTTTTCGATCTGAAGCAGTTCTCCCTCGCTCATGCGGCGTACCGCATCGGAGAGCGCATGGAGCAGTTCGTAGTCCCCGTAACGGAGTGACAGCAGTAGCCCGCGGCTGAGCAGAAAATCGCCGAAGAGGACGGCGATCTTGTTTTTCCAGAGTGCATTGACAGAGAAGGCGCTTCGCCGTCGTTCGGCGGTGTCCACTACATCGTCGTGCACCAGTGTGGCGGTATGCATCAATTCGACAAGCGCCGCCGCCCTGTAGGTGGTTTCGTTGATGCCTCCGCACATTTTCGCCGACAGAAGAACAAGCATGGGGCGAATTTCTTTGCCCTTCTGACGCAGCATATACTGCGTGACCTTGTCAAGCAGGTTGGCGTCGGAACGTACGGAGTCTCGAAAATACCGACGGAAGACGCCGAGTTCCTCATCGACTGCAGCTCGAATGTCCCGTAGCGTGCTGGGAATATCCCCGACGGCCGGCAGCGTATCGGAACGTTCGGGCAAGAGAGTATCCGTTTCCGGCATGCAGAAATGAAATGCGAAGAGTTGCTGTGCAGCTTATCCAGAACGAAAGGTACTATATACGCCGGTTTTCTGCAGATGGTTGCCTGCCCTGCGGAAAGAAAAACGGGTTGTTGCGCGGGCTGGTGTGTTACCGGTTCTCCTGCAGGTTCGCACATCGTATCCTGGAAGGCACGATATGCCGGCAATGCCCATGCCGTGCATTACCGGGTAATGACGATCGTGTCCGGTACAATGAATGCGTCGGTAAAATGTCGGGCAAGCACGCTGTGTAATATCTGAGCTTCCTCGCGTGACAAAAAATTCCCGACGCGAATCCGGTAATACGGCTGGCTGTATACGTTGTAAACAGGGAGTCCCTCGGGGAAAATTTCCTCAGGAACAGTGCCCTCGTCATGCTGTTTCCGCCACCATATCTGTACGTTTTCCTGCGCTTCCGTGGCTGCGTTGCGTTCGATAGACGAAAATATCTGTACCCGGAATCCTGGTACTTCCGATCGGAGTCCCTCGGCTGCACGGCCTTCCATTAGATGGGCCGGAACATCGTGTGTGACGGTTGCCAGCGTGTCGAGGGGTGCGTCGGGGTACAGGGAAGGATCGAAACTCTCATAGCGGGATATATCGATAACCGGCGCCGGTAGAGCACGTACATCAACGGTAGTGCTCCTCTCGGAAGAAGCGCAGCCCCATGTTCCCGTAATCAGCAGCGCTACAGCGCCGCATCGCATCATATTCATCACTGTTTTCAGGCCCCGATAATCACGCTTGTTGCCCAGAAGAAACACTTTTATGGTATGGTTAAAGAAAAAGTATGGTTCCTTACTGTTCTAACTATTTGCGCCGTTTGCGGGCGTGTTTTATATTAGGCAATTGTCAAGGCGTTTTGTGGAGTGAATGTGTGAAAATCTTGCAGAGTTGTTCCAACCAGGGCATCACTTTGGATATCACACCCGATAACACATCTCGCATTCCATATTCATTTATCTATCCCGACCATGGCATTTCGTACTTCTACGCTTTCCAAGGATGATGCACTGTCACAACTTGCATCCATGCGTTCGCGCAGCGGCAGTGCTCGTCCTGGCCGCCGGAGCAAGTATGCCGGCATATCCGAAAGAGCCGCTCTGTTAACGGAAGATACCGTTCTTCGGGTTGTTATCCCCAAGAAGCAGGTGCAACCGTTGAAGGCGTACTTGATAAAGCATCACGGGCGTGTATTCACGGTCAAAACCGCGCCGAAAAGCGCAGAGGATGTGACGGCCTTCATTTTCCGCCAGGATTTGCCGCCGAAACGGAGTTACGCGAAGAAGGCGTGAGACGGAGTTTGCGAAAAAGACGTGATCACGTATACTATGCCTAAACCTCAGGTAGGTCGTATCGCTTTTTAGCAATACGGCCTGCCTTTCTGTTTTTTGCAGTTTCCCCACGTACTATCTTTAAGAGGTGGTTCGGTTTTTTCGGACCATTTCTATATAAATCCCTTTCTATTTTACAAACAGACATTGAGGGGATCGAACAAGCTCATCGAAGAACCTCTTCAAGTGCAGTGGCGGCATCTGTTTTCCGGTCCCGGTACTTTACGATGACGGGGGTGTACAGCGAGAGCCCATGTTGGTCGGCGAAGGGTCCCGAAACGGTGCGCCCGCCTGGCGCCACGACTGCATTTTCGGGCACTTCGAGGATACCTTGCTCGTTGCGTCCGATGATATTTTCCCGCGCGAGGTCGTAGAGGCGCGTCGATCCGGTAAGCACAACACCCGGTGCGAGCACGGCTCCTGCCCGGATAAGACACCCTTCGTATATGCCGCACCCACCTCCCACGAACACATCATCCTCGACAATGACGGGTACGGCTCCGACCGGTTCGAGTACGCCTCCGATCTGTGCCGCTGCCGACAAGTGGACACGTTTACCGATTTGCGCACAACTTCCCACGAGCGCATGGGAATCGATCATGGTGTTTTCGTCTATGTAGGCGCCCGTATTCACGTACATGGGCGGCATGCAAACGACGCCGGGAGCGAGGTAGGCCCCGGTTCGAACGGTGGAACCACCCGGTACAATGCGTACCCTGTGCGCTGCATCGAAGGTCCTTGGCGGATACGTATCCTTATCGAGAAATGAAAAGGGGCCGCTCGAATAGTCGGCGAGTATGCCGATGCGAAAGCCCAGCAGGATAGCGCGTTTTACCCAGGCATGCGTGCTCCATGCACCCTCTTTGTCTCGCGACGCGGCACGTACAGCCCCTCGGTCAAGCGCCGCCAGCACTTCGTTTACGGCTTCTCGCGCGATGTCCGGGGGCGCCTCGTTTGCATGGATACCGGCCAGTTCATCGATGCGGATTTCGAGTTCGGAAATGGTCATATACAGAAAGGAATTCCTAAATGAATTTCGTACAAGTCGGATTATGTGTTTGCAATCAGGCGGCGGGCCGTCCATGCGGCCCCCACAATACCCGCTTCATTTCTGAGTTCGGCGGTCAGGAGATCGGCCTTCGTGTCGAGCAAATGCAGGAATTTTTCACTCCGACTGGGTTTGCTGACGCCGCCCCCGAGGATGATCGTGTCGATATCCAGCAGGCGCTCGATGTGGCTCAGATATTCCTGCATGCGCGCAGCCCAGGTTTCCCAATCCAGATTTTCCTCCTTGCGCACCCGGTCGGAGGCGTAATGCTCGGCGACGCGGCCCCGCAGCCAGAAATGCCCGAATTCCGTGTTCGGGATCAGGGTATTGTCCACGAAGAGCGCCGACCCGATCCCTGTACCGAGGGTGAGCATCAGGACGACGCCTTTCAGGCCGTGGCCTGCTCCGAAATGCATTTCCGCCAAGGCGGCTGCGTCGGCGTCGTTGATAATGGCAAACGGCCGGCCGGATGCTTTGGAGAAAAGCCGGGCGGCATTCTTACCGATCCAGGAATCACTGATGTTTGCGGCCGTATGCGCCATACCCTGCTTGACACGGGCAGGAATGCCGCAGCCGACCGGGCCGTTCCAGCCGAAATGATCGAGCATGGACACCACCACGGCGGCGACTTCTTTCGGCGAGGCCCCCTCCGGGGTCGGTATGCGCAGGCGCTCTGCAGTGAGGCGACCGGTGCGGACGTCTACCGGAGCGCCCTTGATTCCGGAACCGCCGACATCAATCCCGAAAATTTCCACGGTGGAATCGTATCTTGGCCTTACGGATGTATGAAGGTAGGCGGATGCAGCGCTGCGTAGCGCCTTATCCCTTCCTACCCCATTTTAAGGGATGGCAGTGGTCCCGGCAAGTCTGCCGGGCAGAAACTTTCCGATTCTTCAAGACATGCGCCCCGGCATGTATTTTTCGGACGACATCATTGCTGAAGTGCGCGCGGCGTCGGATATCGTCGATGTCGTGAGCGACTACGTGCGCCTGAAGAAGAAAGGCTCCAATTTTTTCGGGTTGTGTCCTTTTCACCAGGAGAAAACGCCGTCGTTCAGCGTGAACCCCGAATTGGGGATTTTCAAATGTTTCGGTTGCGGCGCCGGGGGCGACGTGTTCCGGTTCGTGCGGGAAGTGGAAGGGATGTCGTTTCCGGAGTCGGTGCGTACTCTGGCGGAAAAAGCGGGTATCGAATTGCCGGAAGAGGGGGAAACGTCCCGCGAGCGAGCCGACGCCATGGAAGCGGTCTACGGCGCCCTGCGTTTCGCTGCCCGGTTCTTTCACGACGAACTGACCCGGGCCGATTCCGGCCAAAAGGCGCTGGCGTATATGCAACGCCGAGGGTATTCGGAGGCTACGATCAGGGGGTTTGGCGTCGGATACGCTCCGGATGACTGGGATCGATTGCTTAAGGAGGCCGAGGCGAAACATATATCCGCCGAAACGCTGGAGCAGGCCGGGCTCGTCATTTCCCGGAAAAGCGGCGAGGGGTATTACGATCGCTACCGGGACCGGGTCATGTTTCCCATTTTTTCTCACATGGGCAAGGTCCTGGGCTTTGGGGGCAGGCTGCTTGACGCCGCCGCCGGCGAGCAGGAAAATCCCCAGCCGAAATACATCAATTCTCCGGAAACGCTGGTATACGACAAGCGGCGGGTATTGTACGGGCTCCGTCAGGCCCGTCAGGTCGTCCGGGAGCAGGAAGAAGCGGTGCTTGTCGAGGGCTATACGGATGTGATGTCGCTGCACCAGGCCGGCGTTCGGAACTCCGTGGCGTCTTGCGGCACGTCGCTGACACGTGAGCAGGTGCAGTTGTTACACCGCTATGCACCGCGTATCGTGCTTGTGTTCGATGCAGACGGGGCAGGTGAAAAAGCGGCGCGGCGCGCCATTGACATGGTGCTCGCCGAGGGAATGAGTGTCTACGTGGTTGAACTTCCTGCAGGCGAGGACCCCGATTCCATTGCGCAGCGGGAAGGAGCGTCTCTCAAGGATTATCTGGTAAAACACCGGCTTGATTTCGTGCGCTGGTTACATGATACCGCTCACCGCGCCGGGCAACTCGATACCCCTGAGGGAAGAGCCGCCGGCATGCGAGCCGTACTCCAGGCCATTGCGTGTATTCCCGATGCGCTGACCCGAGAGGCATGGCTACCCCGGGCAAGCGAGGTGTTCGGCATACCAGAGGGTCGGCTGTACGATGTGCTGGAAAGCATGGCAACTTCCCGCCAACGGGAGGAATTCCGGCGATCTGCTCGTACGGGGCGCCCGGTATCGGGAGCAGGCGGACAGCCAACGGGCAGATCCGCCAGGCGGAGCGACGATCCATCTGTCAGAAAGTCTCGCGGACCGGCATCCGGCGCAAGGCCGTCCGTTTTTTCGGCGCTTGCCACCGAAAAGATACTGATTCGCCTGATGTTCGAGCAGGGGCTGCCGATGGTTACCTACATTCTGGGGAACACGAGCCTGAACGAATTTTCTCCGGGGGCATCGCGTCGTGCGGTGGAAGGTTTTGCCGAGCAACACCGGGCCGGATCCATGAACCGGCAGGCATTTCTTGACGGCGCCTATGGTGCGGAGGTGCAGCAACTCATTGCAGAGGTGGCTATCCGCAGGGAAGAACCGTCGGAGAATTGGGAGCAAAAAAGGGGCGTGGTCGTACCCCGTCTGGATGAAAACCCCGAAGAGGCAGCCCGCCAAGCGATGAAACGCCTGAAGATTGTTCGTGTGGATGAAGCTATAGCGCGCAGAGCCGAAGAACAATCCCGAGCTGAGACAAGTGGCGATGACATTCGTACGTACCAGCAGGACATTATCCAGTTACAAGCTTTGCGGCGTCGTTTGGAGAAGGGGGAAGTCATACGTTGAAGCAACATGAGTAGCCAAACTCCGGTTATCGCGAATAGCATATCTTCCGGCGATGGTGCGGCGCCGGTTTTTCCTGTGCCGCACGCCACATCTCCTCGCCCGGCGCCGAAAGGCCGGGTGGAGAAACACCCGCATCTGTTCTTCAATCGGGAGTTGAGTTGGCTTGATTTCAACTGGCGGGTGTTGTATCAGGCCATCGATGAGCGTATCCCGCTCATGGAGCGTGTACATTTTCTTTCTATTGTTTCAAGCAATCTCGACGAATTTTTTCGCAAGCGGGTAGGTGGCCTCAAACGGCAGGAAGCTGCCGGGGTGCATGCCTTGTCTCCGGATGGGCGGACGGCCCAGGAGCAGTTGCAACTTATACGGAAGGCGGTGTTACCCATGTACGCAACCATGACTTCCTTATGGGAGAAGTCGTTGCGTCCGCAGTTGGCCGAATATGCAAACATTCGTATTCTGTCCTACGACGACCTCTCGCAGCAGCAGGAGGAGCGATTGTACCGGCACTTTGAGGCCAATATTTTCCCTATCCTGACGCCTCTTGCCGTAGATCCTGGGCATCCGTTTCCTTTCATCTCCAATCTGAGCCTCTCGCTGGCCATTCTTTTACGCCACCCCAAGCGTGGCACCGAACACTTTGCCCGCGTCAAAGTGCCGACCAGTCAGGGGCGGTGGGTGCCGCTGGAAGAGCCTAATCACTACGTGCCGCTGGAACAGGTTATTCAGCACAACCTGCATGAATTGCTTCGCGGTATGGAAGTCGAACATGCGCATGCCTTTCAGATTACGCGCAATGCCGACATCAGTCGGGATGAGGAAGAAGCGGACGACCTGATCGAGATGATGTCCGATGAGTTACGCGAGCGCCGATTCGCCCCCGTTGTCCGGCTCGAAGTCGAGCAGGACATGCCCCCTCGTGTCCGGAAATTACTCATGCGCGAATTGAGTCTTTCAGCCGACGATGTGTACGTGAGTACCGGTCTGATCGATCATTCGGACTGTGCGTTTTTCGCTCATTTGAATGGAGTCGGCTTCAAGTACAAGCCATTTCGTCCCGTGATACCAGCGCGGTTACAGTTTGAGGGCGAATCCGAGAACAGCCCCGACATTTTTTCGGTCATTCGCAACGGAGATGTCCTTGTACATCATCCCTATGAATCGTTTCGGGGTAGCGTGCAACGATTCGTCGAGGAGGCCGCAGAAGATCCTAGCGTGCTGGCCATCAAACAGACGTTGTACCGCACCTCCGAAAAATCCCCGATTATCGACGCCCTGATTCACGCTGCCGAGCGGGGTAAGCAAGTGGCCGTGTTGGTTGAGGTCAAGGCAAGGTTTGACGAAGAAAACAATATTGAATGGGGGAGACGGCTCGAAAATGCGGGAGTCCATGTCACCTATGGCCTTGTGGGTCTCAAGACGCACGCCAAGGTGACGCTCGTGATTCGCGAGGAAGATGGGGGTCTGCGCGCGTACTGTCACATCGGCACGGGTAATTATAACCCGACTACGGCCCGTTTTTACACGGATGCAGGGCTACTTACTTGCCAGGCGGATATCGGTTACGACGCGATTAACCTGTTCCATTTTCTGACCGGATACGCCCCGGAGCAGCATTACAAAAAATTGTTGATCGCGCCACGGGACATGCGCAATACGTTCGCCGCGCTCGTGAAACAGGAGGTGGCGCATCAAAAGGCGCACGGCAACGGGCGCATCGTCGCCAAGATGAATGCGCTCGACGATACGGGGATGATCCGAAAGCTATACAGAGCATCCCAGGCCGGTGTGAAGATTGATCTCATTGTGCGGGGCCATAACCGTTTACGCCCTGGGTTGCCGGGCTATAGCGAAAACATCCGGGTGTGCAGCGTGGTGGGCCGATTTCTCGAGCACAGCCGGATTTTCTGTTTCCATAACGCAGGCGACCCGCTTGTGTACCTGGGCAGCGCCGATTGGCAGCGAAGGAATCTGGAAGACCGTGTGGAAGTCATCGTTCCGGTCGAAGAGCCTGCGCTGCGGCAGCGGTGCATAGATCTTCTGCAATTGTATTTCGAAGACCGGCGCCTTGCCTGGGACCTTGGCCCTGACGGCCGGTATGTGCAGCGGCAGCCGACGTCAAGGGACGAGGAGGATGGGGTGCAGGAAGTGTTGATCCGGCAGGCGAAACAAGCTATAAAGGCTCGTTAATATCCGGCGGCGCCTGTTTGTCACTCCGATCCCATCTCTTCGGACAGGGCGGTTGCGCGTACCACGGCGGCAAGCCGGTCGAACACTTCCGAATGCCACAGGCGGTGGTGCGTTCGGATGATCTTCAATTGCATGTCTCTGTAGGACGAAGGCTGTTCCCTGGCCAGGGCCTCGAAACGTTCGGTAAGCGCCGCAAGGCGTTCCCTGTTTTCGTTCGTAAAGCCGAATCCGGCGATTTCCTGAACCAGTTCGTCGTACTGCCGATCCCAGACGGTGCCCGGAAATGCATCAGGCGAGTCAGGTTCACCGTAGGACCAGGGCGCTCCACCATATGTATCCTGCCCGAAGTGGAAGGTTTTTTCCGGATCGATGCCGTCGAAACCCGCAGCGAACAGGGCTTTGATCGAGCCCGCTGGCAGAAAGAAGCGCACAGGGGTTTGTCCGGAGCGGGAAACGAGTTGTACATCGCCCCGGGGCGGTGCGCCCGGTTGGTTTTCGGAGCGTTCCGGCAGCAGAAAGTGCGGGTTATGTTCGCGGAAGCGGTCGTAGGCGTTCGTTTCCGTAAGATCCGCGCCGGGAAGGAGTTCCAGCAGGCGGCTCAGGTTGATGCGTTCCCCGTCGCGAAGTTGTACGCGTTCCACCTGCAAGGTGGCGGTTTTATCTACAGGAAGGGATTCTGTAGCGCGCAGCGAACCGTAGGCGGACGCCACATAGCCTCGCGAGTGCGTCCGGAAACTGCTGGAGGACAGCTTTTCGAACCCGTCGGTGATGGCCCACGCGTATGCGTCCATGACGGTGGACTCCCGTGTGTGAAAATCTCTGCCTTTCTCAAGAAAGGTGCGGTATACCATGAAGATGTTGCCGGGACCTGAATGGTAGGCCGATAGCCCGGGTATTTCGTGCCCGACGGCGTTGCGGTAGCCTGCAATGGTCGTGAACGCCGTTTCCATGGTCAGGAGGGGGTGCCGTTCTTCGTACACCCGGATGGTATTTCCTGTCGCTGTGGAGAGCCGGTACCGGTGGATATCGTTCATGCGCAGCAGAAAGGGCATGATCTGGTAGCGGCCGCGCGCGCCCGCCGCGGACACGCGATCGTCCCGGTTGAAGGTTTCCACGGTGCCCGTTTCGGTGGCCAGCAGGCTCAAGCCGAGCAGTTTCGCCAGACGAATCTCGTACTCGATGTACCCCAGTTCCCGCGTACGGGCCTCGACCACCTGATTCCTGCGTCCCCATTTTACGGTGACGGCCTTGCGCGGTATACCCTGGTCCACGTATTTGTCCACGAGTACCCGCGTTTGCCGCCGTCGCTGTTCGTCGACAAGGTCCCAGTCCCAGGGGGCGTCCGGCGCACGTTGTTCCCAATCTTCCCGATTCAGTTCGTGAATTTCGAGGAGTTCGTCGGTCCGGTTGTCCACCACGCGCAACGTGAAGTTATCGTCTTCTCCCTGACGTTGGACATACAGGGTAAGGAAGTCCCGGAAATCGCGAACAAGCCGGTTGCGGACGGACGCTTCGTGCTCTCCGGCCCCATCTTCTTCGTCAAGCAGCGGGTCGCTGAACCAGGACGGGAAAACCGCATCCGGGTGCATGTCGAGTTGTTCGAGGGTAAAGCTTTTCTCGTCCGTTTCATCCCGCGAGTCTATGAAATGCAGGGTGCGCCCCGCGAGCGGGGCCAGTTCGCCCGAAACAAGAAGCAGGAGCAGGATGGCGCCTACTGCTCCTGTAGAGGCCCGGAATACACTGGAGCGAAGCGGGTTACGCGGCATGAATCGGGTCTTTCCGTTTTTGTTTGGCGAGGTCGGCCTCGCTTACAAAGTATTTGAAGAGAGGTTGCATGATTTCCCCCATTCTTTCGGCGTGAAACTGTACGCCGAGCATGGTGGCGTCCTCGTTTTCGATAGCCTCTATAACCCCATCGGGGGCGCGGGCCGCTATGCGGAAATGGGGCGCCACGCCGGCAAGGGCCTGAATGTGGCGGGTGTTGACTACGAGACTGTCTACGCCCAGTATGTTGCGCAGGTGCGAACCTTTCTCCAGCTCGACGGCATGGTCGCTTGCTCCCCGTTTTTCGCTGTGTACGAGGGAGCCCGCCATATCCCGTTCTACATCGGCGTATATGCTGCCTCCGTACAGGGCATTGAGCAGTTGCATTCCGTAACAGATGCCCAGAACGGGACGGTGCATGCTCAGGCAGGCGCGGAGCAGTGCGGCGTCGGAGGAGGCGCGCACAGGGTCGGGTTCTGCTATGTCGTCGGGAAGATCCCCGATAAGGCCTTGCGTAATGGCAGGTCCTCCAGTGACGATCAGGCCGTCAAGCATGTTGGCGAAGGAATGCATGGCTTCCTTTCCGGCCATGGGGGCGATCACAGGA
Organism: Rhodothermales bacterium; assembly: GCA_951812345.1. Classification (GTDB taxonomy): domain Bacteria; phylum Bacteroidota; class Rhodothermia; order Rhodothermales; family VXPQ01; genus VXPQ01. The sequence goes on along the minus strand of OX638295.1, from coordinate 1,896,839 downwards.
ATACCCCCCGCACATTCCACGGCACGTACGTAGTCGTGCCGCAACCGCTGTTCGCCGTGCTCGAACGATGTGGTAATTCCAATGCGAATCATATTCTTTCGTGCCCGTTTCGACCCTCCACCGCCACGTTGGCGCTGCCGATAAGTCGCGCCATACCATTCATCAGCTCCGGGGTAGGGTCAACCACGCAGGAGCGGCTGTGTATACGCGGTGTCCGGCCGGGGAGATCGTCCGCCTGTATGTCGAAATACAACCCGCACTTTCCCCGATTCTGTTCGCACAGTTCCCGCAAGGCGCCGATGGTTTCCTGCTTGACGCGGTCGCTTTCGATGCGCAGCACGATGGCTTTTACCATCGTGGCGCGCACTTTCCACATGGGCAGCACGTCCCGGGCAATGATCTTGACCTTGCCTCCCCGGAGTTCAGGTTCGCCCGTGACCATCACGATTTCATCGGGGTTCAGATAATTCTGCGCTTTGTCGTAGACGTCGGCAAAGCATATGACTTCGCCCTGTCCGGTAAAGTCCTCGATGGTAGCGAATCCGAACGGTTTGCCGGACTTGTTCGTGCGCCGCTGCACGTCGGTGACGATCCCGAAGAACGTATGCCGCCGGGCGTTGTGGCGCGCGAAACCGTTTCGTCCGGCATGATCGCGCTTGCCGTTCTGCGCCAGGTCTTCCTCGCTGATATGGCCCAGGCTGGCGGTCGCGAAAGCTCGTGCTTCCGGTGCGAATTCTTCGAGCGGATGCCCGGATACGTAAAATCCCAGCAATTCCCGCTCTTCCTTCAGAATCCTGAAACGCTTCCATCGCTCTGCGGAGGGGAGAGCTGGCGTCGAGGTCTCGTTTCCTGTGTCCGTTCCGAAGAGACTGTTTTGCCCGGCTGCGCGGTCTCCATGCACCTGTTTCGCATACCGGACGGCAAGATCGATCGCTTCGAACAGTTGGGCGCGATGTCCTTCGAGTTCGTCGAGGGCGCCGGCCCGCACGAGGCTTTCCAGCGCCTTTTTGTTCACGATGTGCGGGTCCAGTTCCCGCACCATCCCGAAGAAATCCCGGAAAGGGCCGTGTTCCTCGCGCATCTCGGCGATATGGTCGACGGCGGAGGAACCCACCCCCTTGATGGCTGCGAGTCCAAAGCAGATGCTTCCCTCGGACACGGTGAAATGTTTGCGGCTACGGTGGATGGAGGGGGGCAGGATATCCAGGCCCATATGCTTGGCTTCCTGCAGCATGCCCGACAGCCTTTTCGTATCGCCCTGCTCGCTGGTCATGACGGCGGCCATGAAGGCGGCCGGGTAATGCGCCTTGATCCAGGCGGCCTGATAGGCCAGGACGGAATAGGCCGCGCTATGGCTTTTGTTGAAGCCGTAGCCCGCAAATTTCGCCATCATGTCGAACACTTCATGGGCGGTTTTTTCTGTAACGTCTCGCGCTACCGCACCCTCGACGAAAATGCTGCGCTGCTTGTCCATCTCCGCCTTCTTCTTTTTGCCCATTGCGCGCCGCAGGATATCTGCGCTGCCGAGCGAATACCCGCCCATGACCTGCGCTATCTGCATTACCTGTTCCTGATATACGGGCAGGCCGTAGGTGGGCTTCAGGACGGGTTCGAGCATCTCGTGTGGATACTCGACGGTTTCCTTACCGTGTTTACGCGCAATGAAGCTTGGGATAAGGTCCATCGGACCCGGCCGGTAGAGCGCGTTCATGGCAATGACGTCCTCCAGCCGGGTCGGCTTCAGGCTGCGCAGCCATTCTCTCATGCCGGAGGACTCGAACTGGAAGACGGCGGCCGTGTCGCCCCGCTGGAACAGCTCGAAGGTTTCCGGGTCGTCCAGCGGAATATCCTTCAGTCGGATGCTTTTGCCGTACTCTTCCTCGATTATGTGCAGCGCGTCGTTCAGGATGGTCAGCGTTTTGAGGCCAAGGATGTCCATTTTCAGGAGTCCGAAATGCTCGACCTTGCCGCCGTCGTACTGTGTGGTGACGATTTCTTCCTTCTGACTGTTGCGGGACATCGCTACAGGCACGTATTCGCTTACGTCTCCGGGCGCAATGATGACGCCGGCGGCATGCACGCCCGTATGGCGGGGCGAACCTTCCAGCACCTCCGCGTAATGCATCAGGTTGCGGATCTTCGGATCCTCGTGTTGTTTGAGCGCGCGAAAATCCGGGGCTTCTTTACAGGCTTTTTCGAGCGTCATGCCTACCGCTTCCGGGATCATCTTTGCAATCCGGTCGGCCTCGTTCAGGGGAATGTCGAGGACGCGGGCCACGTCCCGGATTACGGAGCGCGCGCCCATGTGGCCGAACGTAACGATCTGGCACACATTCTCCCGGCCGTATTGCTCCACGATATAATCGATCACCTTCGATCGCCCCCGGTCGTCGAAATCGATGTCGATGTCCGGCATCGAGATGCGTTCCGGATTCAGAAAACGCTCGAAAATCAGGTCGTACTTGAAAGGGTCGATATTCGTAATGCCCAGGCAATAGGCTACGGCGCTTCCCGCCGCCGATCCCCGGCCCGGCCCTACATGCACCCCGAGTTTTCGGGCGGCCGTCGTAATGTCCTGCACGATCAGGAAGTAGCCCGCATAGCCCATGTCCCGGATAATTCCGAGTTCATGATCGAGCCGTTCGGCAATGTCCTGGCCGATTTCGGGGTACCGTTCCCTGGCCCGCTCCATGACCATGCTGCGCAGGCAGGCGTCCATGTCGCCGTCGAATTCGGCGGGGATGGGATAGTGCGGCATGAGCATCTCGATCTTCGGCAACTCCACCGTGCACTTGTCCACGATCTCGCGCGTCCTGTCGAGCGCTGCGTCGCGCGTGACCGGGTCGATATCCTTGAGCGACGCCCGCATTTCTTCGGCGGACTTGAAGAAGAACTGGTCGTTATCGAAACGCAGCCGGTCGGGATCGAGGAAATCTTTTCTTGTCTGCAGGCACAGGAGCACATCCTGCGCTTCGGCGTCTTCCTGCCGGATGTAGTGTACGTCGTTCGTGGCGACGGCGGACACGCCGTATTTTTTTGCCCAGCGCAGGAGGACGGCATTGCAGCGTTTTTGCTTTTCGAGGCCGTGATCCTGAATCTCGATGTAATAATCTTCCCCGAAAATATCGAGCCATTCCTCGAACACGGCGCGCGCTTTTTCTTCGCCGTGGGCAAGGATGGCGTGCGGAACCTCTCCCTGAATGCAGCACGTGGTGGCGATGAGTCCCTCGCTGTGCGTGCGCAGTATTTCCTTGTCGATACGCGGCTTGTAATAATAGCCGTCCGTAAAGGAAAGGGAGGAGAGCTTGATCAGATTCCGGTAGCCTTGCTTGTTCTTCGCAAGGAGTACCTGATGGTAGCGAGTCCGGTCGGTCTTGTCCTGCATGCCGGAGGGCGCAAGGTAGAACTCGCATCCGATGACGGGCTTTACGCCGGCCTTCTGGACCGCTTCGTAGAACTCCGGGACCCCGTAGAGATTGCCGTGATCGGTAATGGCTACCCCCGCCATGCCCAGTTCCTTCGCTTTTTGGGCGAGGATTTTGATATTGGCGGCCCCGTCGAGCAACGAGAACCTGGTATGGCAATGAAGGTGGTTGAAATCGGCCATGGTATTTTAAGGTACCCTAAGTCCCGATTCGAAGGAACGCATCGGGAGCGTCGTCTTCAAGCCATGTGGATAAATATCCCGGCCCTGTGCTATTTTTCGGGGGCCAACCGAACAACCAAACCCCGTTTATTACATTAAATACATAACCCCGTTTTATTTGCACCAGCGAAAGCCATGAAAACACTCCCAAACATGAAATACTATGTAACCCACTCGATTATAGCAATCTCGTCCCTGATTTGTTTTCCGGCAAATTCGCAAAATAGCAATAATGCGGCGCTCCACGATACCACTCTCGTGTTCCCGCAAGATCGGGCTTTCACACAAGATCAAGCCGAATTGTTGCTTCAGGCTTTTGAAGTCAATATGCAAGCATTCGAGGCGTTTGCCCAAGCTTCGGAAACGGCTGCGTTGGCCGTGGATGCATGGGTACGGGCTGGAGGCTCTTGTGTCCAGAATTCTGAAAATTGCAACGGACACGCCGGGTATTACCAGAAAACGGTAGCTGATTTCAGGAGCGATGCGCGAGCTATCCGGACCTTCGTGCAAATTGTGCAAAACAATCCAACCCAATTAACGGATGATTTATTTCTGTCTATATCTCCATCGATAAAAGAACAGGACGCACGCGAGCAAGCCGATAATGCCAAAAAAAACAAAGGGAGTTTTAAAGCCGGAGCGGACGAGGCCCGACGGGCCACAAGAAGCGCCCAGGCCACGCAATCAGGCGCAAACGCTCACAGGTGGACGGTGGCCGCCAATGCGCATGACCGCGCTTCTGAAGCTTGGGCAGAAGCCGTCGCCGTATGGACATTGTCCGCCAAAGCATGGAAACGTTTAGGGGAATCCGAGCCCCCCGCCTCACTGGACATTGATGCTCCTGTGATTGCCCTGCCCAGCCCCCCGCCACTGGCTGCCCTGCCTATCGCCCCTGTGGCTGTGCTGCCCCCTCCTCCGCAGGAGGAAGAGAACTACGCGCCCGAGATATTCGTAATTAAGGAGAAGATGCCTGAATTGATCGGGGGTATGCGCTCTATTCTAACCAAAGTGGAATACCCCGCGTCCTGCCGCAGGGCCCGCGTGCAAGGACGCGTATTTTTGCAATTCGTCGTCAACGAACAGGGCAACGTGCAGGATGTGGTTGTCACTCGGGGTATTGGCTCCGGATGCGACGAGGCAGCCGTCCGCGCCGTGAGCGCGGCCAGGTTCAAACCTGGCCAGCAGGGCGGAAAGCCCGTCAAGGTGCTGATGTCGCTGCCGATTTCCTTCTATCTGAAATAAACGCCGCGAGCGAGCGGCGTACGATCGACCCAAAGACGTCTTCCCACGTTCCCCTATGAACCGCTTCCAGGAATTACAGGAATTGTTGAGCAGCCTCGAGAGCGATCTCGCCAAATTCTACGAGAAAGGCAACAAGACCGCAGGGATACGAGCGCGCAAGGGACTGCAGGCGCTGAGGCGTCTGGCGCAGGATATCCGCATGGATATCCTGGAACGAAAGAGCCGCAAGTAATTCCGGAGAGGCTGGCATGTCCGATAGACCGAGGAACTCGCTGGACGCTCTGAACGCACTTCCCGTTTCGGCGGACGCGGAGCGGTTTCTTGAGCCGGACGAGGCGGCGGACCGGATGCGACGGCTGGCGGCGCGCCACCCGGATACGGCGCAATTCGTTCGCATCGGCGAGAGCGAGGAAGGGCGCCCCATCGACGGAGTCGTGCTGGGAAGAGGAAACCGGCGTGTCAGTTTGCTTGCGGGCAATCATGCCGACGAGCCGGTGGGCCCGGACTTTCTGAGGCGATTCGTAACGGTTGCGCTGAACCGTCCGGACGAATACGGCGCGCTCCTGGACGCCTTCCGATTTTTTGTGATTCCCCACACAAATCCAGACGGAGCGTTCCGAAACCGCGCATGGCGGCAGACCTGGGGAGATGACGCGGGGGGTATTGTCACGGAGTATTTGCGCCATGCGGTGCGGGAGCCCCCGGGGCGGGACGTGGAGTTCGGTTTTCCGGATATGCGCCCGGAGAACAGGGCGGTCGCTGCATGGCTTCGGGAGCACGGCCCCTTCGTATTGCACGGAAGCCTGCACGGCATGGGCATCAGCGCCGGAGCGCTTCTGCTCATCGAAAAGAATTGGGGGTATCGCGCGGCCCTCCTGCAGGAACGTTTTCGGCAGGCCGCCCGGGCCGAGGACTTGCCGCTCTATGACCGAAACCGGCAAGGGGAGAAAGGATTTTTCTACCTTGCCCCCGGTTTCTGGACGACGCCGGAAGGAAGCGCCATGCGGGCGTTTTTCGAGGCGCGGGACGATAACGAGACGGCTGCGCTTTTTCGAAGCAGTTCCATGGAATACGTACGGAGCCTTGGCGGCGACCCCCTGTGTTACGTCACGGAACTGCCTCTTTTTCTGGTCGGGGACATGCCGCCGGGGAGCGGGTCTCAACAGGTCATTGCAAAACTTCGTCTTCGGATTGCGCAGGGGGAGGATATCGACGAGGATATAGAGCAGTTGCGCCTTCGTACGCTGCCGCTCAAGGCGGCGCTTCGGATGCACCTGCGCACGCTGTCCGCAGCATTGGAACAGGTCGTGGCCGGGGAAGGCTGAAGGCGCCGCTCACGCGCTGCCGAAGAGCCACTGCACCAGATAGACCGCGAAGATCATGGCGAAAATGTCGGCGGTCAGCCCGGCGGGTACGGCGTGGCGGGTTTTCTTGACATTGACGGCCCCGAAATACACGGCAATGATGTAGAACGTGGTTTCAGTGGAGCCGAACATGACGCCCGCCATCTTGACCAGAATCGAATCCTCCCCGAATACGGCGACCATCTCGGCGACCACGGCGGCGGAGCCGGAGCCGGTCAGCGGGCGGATGATCGCCATGGGTAGCATTTCAGGCGGGAAACCCAGCGCTCCAAGCACCGGCTCGAGGGTCTCCACAAGAAAATCCATCGCGCCGGAGGCCCGGAACATGCCGATGGCGAAGAGAATCGCGACCAGATAGGGGATAATCATAACCGCCACCCGGAATCCTTCCTTTGCGCCCTCCACGAATTCCTCGTATACCTTTACTCCCCGGATGAGGCCGTAGAGCGGCAGCCCCACGATCATGAGCGGCAGCACGAAGATGGCGAAATAATCGATGAAGATGCGGAACCAGCTCATTGCGTCGCCTCCCCGGTTTCGGTGCTATCGCCGGGATCGGCGTTCGGGTCGCTTCGTTTCCAGAGCGGCACGCGTTCGAGGAACCAGGTGGTTCCGATAGCAACGATGAGCGAGGCTCCGGTGACGGCGATGATGGGAAAGATCAGTTCGTTCACCTGAAGCCCTATGACCGCCACAAGCAACGCCGGCGGGACCAGCTGCACGCTGGCTGTATTCATCGCAAGCAGCATGACCATGGGGTTTGTGGCCGTATCCTTGACGGGGTTCAGCGTTTGCAGTTCTTCCATGGCCTTGATGCCGAGCGGCGTGGCGGCGTTACCGAGGCCCAGTACGTTGGCGGAAAGGTTCAGCACGATCATCGCAAAGGCCGGATGCCCTTCCGGGATACCGGGGAAGAGCGGGCGCAGGAGCGGCTCGACGATGCGGGACATCTGACGAATGAGCCCCCCTGCCTCAGCGATCTTGAGCAATCCCAGAAAAAGCGCAAGCACCCCGATAAGGCCGATCGCAATCTGCACGGCGGTGTTCGCAAAATCGAAAGCGGCCCCGGCAATGTCCTGCAGGTGAGGAAAACGCACGGGTTCGAACCGGACCGCAGTGGCTGTGACCGGCGCTCCCGCAGGCGTACTCGACACGTTTTCCTGGTCCAGCGTCCCTTGCAGCGCATCGCCCCCGGAAAATTCCCGGATGCGGGGGAGCGGTTCCGGCAACGAGGCGTCGCCGGCGAAAAAAAGGCGGGTGCCGGCTTGCGTACGGACGACATGGCCCGCGTAGACGGAATCAGGGGTGGTCGCTACGCTGTAAAATGAGCGGTACGTTTCCGCATCGATCCGGATATGCACCGGGACGCGGCGCGCCTCGTCCTGGTATCCCTCGGGGTACTCAAGGACGATCGGGAGCGAGGCGTCGTTTCGGAACCGGTCATTTCCGGCGTCTCGCAGGTCGGAAACGATAGCGAATGCGAGGGCGGCGATAATCAGGCCGGCCCATATGTAGTTAAGCATGTCGCAGCGAGACGTATGAACGTATGATCGGCGGGCGCCGGGTCAGCGTATTATTCTTTACAACTTACGCAGAGCGTTGCGAAGTTGCACCCCCTCGTTTGGCCTCGAAATGGGCGGTAATCTTTCGCGCCGTTGCAACCCCGACCGCTTCGCGAAGGGCCTCTTCGCCGGCGGCCTCGACGCGCTTGACGGATCCGAAGCGCCGGATCAGTTTCTGCGCGGTCTTTTCGCCGACGCCGTCTATCTCCCGCAGGGAGGTGTGCAGCGTGCGTTTCTTCCGCTGGGTGCGCTGGAAGGCGACGGCAAAGCGGTGCGCCTCGTTGCGGATGCGTTGCAGGAGCTGGAGCGAGGTGCTGGCCTTCGGAATGTGCAGCGGCGCGGAATCGCCGGGAAAGAATACCTCTTCGAGTCGTTTGGCGAGGCCGATGAGCGGGAATCTTCCGTACGCGCCGATTTCCCGGAGCGCATCGGCAGCGGTCGAAAGCTGTCCCTTGCCTCCATCGATCACCACAAGGTCGGGCCAGTCGATGTCTTCGCGGTTCCCGTACCGGCGCGCAACCACCTCGCGCATGCTCCGATAGTCGTCTGGTTTTCCGGAAACGGCGGAACGGATCTTGTAGTGGCGGTATTCGCTTTTTCGGGGGCGTCCGTCGCGAAAAACCACGCAGGAAGCCACCGTGCCGGTCCCGGCAAGGTGCGAAATGTCGAAGCATTCGATGCGCCGGGGCAGCGTTTCCAGTCGCAAATCTTCCTCCAGGGACCGTACGGCATGAGGAATGCGATCCTCGCCGCGCTTCATCTTGCGTATTTTCCATTCTTCGAGGAGCATGGCCGCATTCGCGCGCACCATGCGCATCAGGTTGGCCTTGGCCCCCCGGCGCGGCACGGCGAGAGGTACGTTCCTGCCGCGCTGTTGCGCCAGCAGTTCTTGCACCGGTTCCGGTTCGGCGATCTCGTCGCTCAGTAATACTTCTCCGGGAAAGAAGACGGCGTCCGCATAATAGTCCTCGACGAGTCGTTGCATCAGCGCGCTGCCGGGCAATCCTTCTATCGGGTGGATGTAGGTATGGCGCCGCCCGATGACCTTCCCTTCGCGCACCTGAAAAATAACGCCGCAAGCCACGTTTTCTCTTTCGTCAACCTCTATGGCGAAGAGGTCCCGGTCGGCTTCGTCTTCGCTCACGACCTTCTGTTTCCGGGCGTATTTTTCGAGGGCGAGGATGCGATCGCGCAATCCGGCAGCCTCCTCGAACAACATTTCTCCGGAGAGGCGTTCCATCTCGTCGCGGAGCAGGGCGATCAATTCTTTCGTGTGCCCGTTCAGCAGTTTTTCGACCTGTTCGATCGTGCGGTTGTAGTCTGCTTCGGATTGTTGTCCCGTGCAGGGCGCCGCGCATTTTTTGATGTGGTATTCGAGACAGGGATCGTATTTGCCGGCGGCGATGGGTTCCGGCGCAAGGTTCAGGGAGCAGGTGCGCAACTGGAAGATCGAGCGGATCGTGCGCAGCATCAGATGCATATTTTTCACGTCGGTGTACGGACCGAAGTATTTCGACCCGTCCCGCACAATGCGGCGCGTGGGGAAAACGCGGGGGAACCGTTCGTTTCGTATGCAAATGAAAGGGAATGTCTTGTCGTCGCGCAGGAGGACATTGTAGCGCGGCTTGAGATGCTTGATCAGATTGTTTTCGAGAATGAGCGCTTCGGCCTCCGTATCCGTCACGATCGCTTCCACATCCTCGATTTTCCGGATCATGATGCGCATGCGCCCGTCATGTGGCCGGCTTTCCCGGAAATACGAGCGGACCCGGTTGCGCAGGTCTTTGGCTTTGCCTACGTAAAGCACGTTCCCCTCGGCATCCTTGTGCTGGTAGACGCCCGGAAGCCGGGGCAGGTTTTCGATTTTCTTTTCCAGCTCCGGGTTCATGCCTACGCCGGATCGGATTGCGAGGCCAAATACCGTTCGATAAGGGCCATGCGCAGACAAGGATCGGAAACCGCGGCGATCCCGACGGTGGCATGCCGGGCGCGCAGAGCTGTTGCTGTGCGGAGGCCTGCTTCGTTGTCCGCGGTTATGAGGAACAGGCCCGCAGGGATATCCTCCAGGGTCTCGAATTCGTCCGGGTCCGTCACTACGACCGCATGAATGCGGGAATCGGTTTTGGCCGTGTGCAGAAGCGTTTTCGCGGACAGGCCCTGTGCAAGCAGATGCACGGACGGAGCGCCGAGCCTGTCGATAAGCGCGGCAATATCCGGGGAGGCGCCGGATTCGATATGCGCAACCATGCACACTCTGCCCGGCGTCAATTGCCGGGCAAGTTGGTGCGGGTCCGGGGAAGGCGGAGACGAGCCCGTTACGTACAGGCAGGGCGTTTGCGCCGACGATCCTGGGGCGATAAAAACACGCTGGACCCCTTCCGGCAGAGGGCCTTTTACCGGGTCCAGACAGGGTTCCGCATGGCTGCAAAACTCAATCAGGATATTGGATGTCTGCCTGGGATGTAAGAAAAAGATTGTTTTGCCGCCTGCGCCGGGACGCGGCGCCGGGTCGATCGGTTCGTAGCCCGCTTCGCGGGCGCGCCGGTGCATATCGTCGATATCTTCGACTTCAAAGGCGAGGTGATGCAGGCCGCCGCCCCGCTTGCGAAGGAATCGGGCAACCGGCGAGGTTTCGTCGAGCGCTTCGAGCAGTTCGAGTTCCGCGGTTCCGCTTGACACTAAAGAGACCTGTATTCCGTCCCTTTCGAGCGTTTCGGACAAGTAGCGCGATTCGCCCAGCAGATCGCGGAGCACCTCGAGTACGCGATCGGTATCTGTCGTCGCTATGCCGACATGGTCGAGTCGGGGCATGATGGTTGCGGCATGGTCCAGAGGGGCGGCGTGTCGTTTGCCTGCCTTGTGCGGATGGAACGGGAGGCGGCGGGTCCCGTTCCGTTAAGGATGCCGGGATGCCTCCTCGCAGCCTTCCGAAGGGCGCGTCACGCTCGCAACGCCCGAATCTTGCAGCGTTTTTCGCATAATTATAACGTCATTTACGCAGGAAAGCGAAGCGCTGAGCGAAGTGGTTTTGATCAGAGTATCCTATATTGCTTCGGCTTGACAGGGAGACGGTGATGCCTCCTGCCCCGGCTTATTGTCAAGATCAGGCAAATTAACATTTCGGTAACACTCCCTGACTTGTTGTTTGCTAACGTATACCGGTCTGTTCGATCCCTGCGTCAGAGAGCGTTTGAGCCTGCTCCTGCACGCTATTCCTTTTCTTCTCGACCGTTATCCCGGCAATATCGATGAAACGTTCCATACGGCATGCTGCGCTGCTTTTTCTCCTGCCTGTTTGTCTGATAGCAGCAAGCGGCTGCGGGGGAGGCGCCGTCGAGGGCGAACTCTCCGGCGCTGTGCAGATAGACGGGTCCAGCACGGTGTATCCGATTACGGAGGCCGTCGCCGAAGAATTCATGATTGCCCATGGGCAGGCCCGGGTCACGGTGGGCGTCAGCGGCACGGGCGGCGGATTCAGCAAATTTCTCCGGGGCGAGACCGATATAAACGATGCCTCCCGGGTCATCAAATCCAGCGAGCTGGAACTGGCTTCGCGCGACGGGATCGATTTTATCGAGTTGCCGGTGGCGTACGACGGTTTGGTGGTGGTCGTGCATCCCGACAACGATTGGGCCGATTGTCTGACGGTGGACGAACTGCAGGCGATCTGGGAGCCCGGCAGTCAGATCAACAACTGGAGCGAGGTGCGTCCCGGTTTTCCCGATCGCGAGCTTGCCCTGTATGGTCCCGGCACGGACAGCGGTACGTACGATTATTTTACCGAAGCCGTGGCGGGCGAGTCGGGCGCGAGCCGGTCCGATTTTACGGCGAGCGAGGATGACAACGTGCTTGTGCAGGGTGTTTCCGGCGATCCCCATGCCCTTGGATTTTTCGGCATCGCCTATTACGAGGAAAACGCGGAGCGGCTCAAATTACTGGCCATCGATGACGGCGATCCGGAGAATGGGGAGGGGTGCGTGTTGCCTACGCCCGCCACGGTCGAAAACGGCACGTATGCGCCGCTTTCCCGCGCGCTTTTCATCTATGTGCGCCCCGTTGCCGCCGAACAAGAGATTGTCCGGGAATTTGTCCATTTTTACATTACCCGTGCCCGAGAGCTGGCCGGGGAAGTGGGGTATGTCCCGCTCACCGCCGAGGAATACGATCTCGTGCTGGAGCGCTTCGAGCGCCGGGTCACAGGCACCATGTTCGGCGAAGAAGCGCATGTGGGCGTTACCATGCGCGAACTCCTGACGCGGTACATGCCTGCGGAATTATCGTCCGGAGAGCCTGACTCCGAGGCATCCGATTCGCTTGTCTCCCAACCTGTGAGCGAATAGGGTATTTCACAGACGCATGGCCGCCTCACAGCACGTGTCGAAAAAATCGCTTCCGGGGGCGCCCGGCGGTGCGGACCTGTCCGTCAACGTGTTCCGCAGCCCGAAAGAACGGGTGGTCGAGTATGCCTTGGGCTTATGCGCGCTGATCAGCGTGCTGACCACGCTGGGCATTGCCGCCGTCCTCGTTTTTGAATCGCTGAACTTCTTTGCAGAGGTTTCCATCGTCGAGTTTCTGACCGAAACGCGATGGACTCCGCAGTTCACAGAGAAGCATTTCGGGATATGGCCCCTGTTGTCGGGTACGCTTCTCATTACCGTCATTGCAGCCATTGTGGCGCTTCCTATCGGGCTCATGAGCGCGATTTTCATCGCCGAGTACGCCCCCTCGCGCATACGCAAGGTGCTGAAGCCGGGGCTTGAACTGCTTGCAGGCATACCGACCGTCGTCTACGGCTATTTCGCGCTGACCTTCGTGACGCCCTTGCTGCAGACGTTTATCCCGGGCCTCAATATCTACAATGCGCTCAGCGCGGGCATTGTGGTAGGCGTCATGATCATCCCCATGGTGTCTTCCTTGAGCGAAGATGCGATTCGCGCGGTGCCCCGTTCGCTTGCCGAGGGGGCCTATGCGCTCGGCGCCACCCGGATCGAGGTGGTGTTGCGGGTCATGGTTCCGGGTGCGATCAGCGGCATCGTGGCGAGTTTTATTCTGGCGCTTAGCCGCGCTGTCGGCGAAACGATGATCGTAACGCTGGCCGCCGGAGCCATGCCCAATCTCACGGCGAATCCCATGGAATCGGTGCAGACCATGACGGCTTTCATCGTAAACGTGAGCCTGGGAGACACCCCGCAGGGGACCGTCGAGTTCTACAGCCTTTTCGCCGTCGGCCTGGTGCTGTTTCTGATGACCCTGAGCATGAATTTCCTGGCGAACTTCATCATCCGCAGATACCGCGAACAGTACTGATCCGTGATCTCCTCGCAACGATACGACGAACGCATTGAGCGCCGGCGCCGCAGAGGGCTGATTTTCAGCGGCTTGCTGTTTGTGGCCACCGTGTCCGGACTGGTGGTGCTCATCACGCTGCTTGTGGATGTCGTCATGCAGGGAGCGCAATGGCTCGACTGGGACTTCCTGACCCGTTTTCCCTCGCGCATCCCGGAGCGGGCCGGGATCAAGTCGGCTATAGTCGGCTCCATCTGGATGATTCTGCTCACGGCGGGCATATCGGTACCCATCGGGGTGGCCTCGGCCCTGTATCTTGAAGAGTATGCGCCCCGGGGCTGGTTTCTGAAACTGATCCAGATCAACATCAACAACCTTGCGGGCATTCCCTCGGTGGTCTACGGCATTCTGGGCCTGACGCTTTTCGTGCGCTTCTTCGCCCTCGGTCGCAGCCTGCTTGCAGGCGCCCTGACCATGGCTTTGTTGATTTTGCCCATTATCATTATCAGCGCCCAGGAGGCGTTGCGCGCTATCCCGTCGGGTATTCGGGAGAGCGCCTTTGCGCTTGGCGCTACGCGCCGGCAGGTCGTCTGGAGTCATCTGTTGCCCATGTCGGCCCCAAGCATCATGACCGGGGTGATTCTTGCATTAAGCCGGGCTATCGGAGAAACGGCGCCCCTCATTATGATTGGCGCCCTGACCTTCATCGCGTTCCTTCCCACCAGTGCGCTGGATCCGTTTACCGTGCTGCCCATACAAATATTCAACTGGACAGCGCGTCCGCAAGCGGACTTCCAGAGTTTGGCCGCCGCGGGCATCGTTATCCTGATGATCGTGCTCTTTCTCATGAATCTGAGTGCGATTCTGTTGCGGAATCACTTCGAGAAGTACCGATTGCGATAAGCATACATCCTATATTCTATGGAAACGCAATATTCTACGGAAACGAACGAACTGACTGCGCCGATGACCAACGGGCAAGCCGTATTGGAGGAAGCCAAGGTGCGTGTGGAGAACCTTGACTTCTGGTACGGCACGAACCATGTGCTCAAGGATGTTTCCCTGAACATCCAGCCCAACAAAGTGACCGCATTCATTGGTCCTTCCGGCTGCGGGAAGAGCACGCTTTTGCGTTGTTTGAACCGGATGAACGAGCTTATTCCGGGCACGCGCCTCGAGGGCCGGGTGCTCATTGACGGGCGGGACATTTACCGTAACGCAGACCCGGTCATGGTGCGCCGACGCATCGGGATGGTGTTCCAGAAGCCGAACCCGTTTCCCAAGACGATTTCCGAAAACGTGATCTGGGGCGCGCGCGTCAACGGCTACAAAGGCAAGGAAAACGATCTTGTGGAGGAATGCCTCCGGAAAGCGGCGCTTTGGGACGAAGTGAAGGATCGCCTCAATGCGCAGGCCTACAGCCTTAGCGGGGGGCAGCAGCAGCGTCTGTGCATTGCCCGTACGCTGGCTGTGGCCCCGGATGTCGTGTTGATGGACGAACCGGCGAGCGCCCTGGATCCGATCGCCACGGCCAAACTGGAGGAAACAATTCTGCAACTGAAGGAACGCTATACCATCATTATCGTTACTCATAACATGCAGCAGGCCGGAAGAATCAGCGACCACACCGCATTTTTCTATATGGGCGAGCTGGTTGAGGCCGATGCCACCGACCAACTTTTCACTCGTCCGGCGCAGAAGCACACGGAAGATTATATCACCGGCAGGTTCGGTTAGGCCGGCATGCCGATCCGGTTGTTTTGCCTGATGTTTTGTCGCCTGTCCCTCAATCAATGCGGAAATTGATTCATGGCGATGCAAGTACAATCAAATCGGCACTTCGACGACGAGTTGGCGGTTCTCCGCCAGTTGCTTTCCGATATGTCGGAGCTGGTCGAGGAGCAGGTAGCCGACGCTATTAATGCGATGTCCAGCAACGATCTGAAGCTGGCCGAGCAGGTACGGGTACGGGATGACGATGTGGACCGGCTCGAATTGGAGGTGGATTATCAGTGCGAGCGCATCCTTGCCTTGTTTACTCCTGTTGCGGTCGATCTGCGGCTCATTATTTCGGCGGTCAAGATCAATACGGACCTGGAGCGGGTAGGCGATCACGCCAAAAATCTCGCCAAGCATGTGTGCGTGAACGGCCTTTCCGCGGAGCTGGTGGCGGAGACGAACATTCGGGAAATGGCAGACGAGGTACGCTGGATGTTGCGAAATGTGCATGAGGCTTTTTTCCGGAGAGATCAGTTCCTGGCGCGTCAAATCATAGCGTACGACCAACGTGTGGATCGGCTGTACGAAGAAATGATTACTACGACCGGGCAGCTTATTCGGACCTATCCCGATCAGGCCGATGAAATTATACATCTCGTTCATATCGGCAAGTCGGTCGAACGCATGGCCGATCATGCAAAAAACATTGGCAAAGTCGTCGTATTTCTGGTGGAAGGCGTGGATATACGACACCAGAGCGTGGATCGTAATCCGGACCGGAGCGTGCCGCAGGCGACATAGTTACAGATGCCCTGATCAACGGTAGCACTTCACCCCAGCAAGCGAGCGTTTTATGACCGCAGGCCGATCGTTTTTTTGTGCAAGCCTTTTTGTAGCCCTGCTCACGGCGGCGCCTGCCGAGGGACAGCAGGTGGTTAGCCATGGAGCGGATTTTCTTGCAACCGGCGCCGGCGGCCGGGCGCTGGGTATGGGAGGAGCCCATATCGCGCTGGCGGACGATGTGAGCGCAGGCTACTGGAATCCCGCCGGTCTCAGCCGGACGGTGTTTCCCGAAGTCGAATACATGCATGCCGAGCGCTTTGCCGGGATCGTTTCGTTCGATTACGGGGCTGTTGCGTGGCCCGTCAATGCCCGTTCGACACTGGGAGCCTCGTTCTTCCGGAGCGGGGTGAACGATATAAAAAACACGCTCGATGCATGGGATCCTGAGCGCAACCAGCCTCGACCCCATCCCGAAGAACACATTTCCAGTTTTTCGGCGGCGGATGCAGCGTTTTTCGTAAGCTATGCCCGCCTTGTGCGTACGAACCTTGCCGCCGGCGTGACCGCGAAGATCATCCGCCGAAGCATTGGTGATTTCGCCGATGCCTGGGGATACAGTTTCGATGTAGGGGGGCTGTATCGGCGCGGAGCGTTCATGGCGGGGGTCAACGTGCAGGACGCTGCCGGTATGAGACAATCCTGGAACGTAAATCGGGATCTTCTTTCGAACATCGAGGATGTTTTTGGCCAAACGATTCCCAAGGGCGGCGTGGAGACCGTGCTGCCGCTTCTGCGGCTCGGATCGGGCTATGTCCTGAACTTTGGGGCGCATCATGTCACTCTGGGGCTGGATGTGGATATGGCTTTCGAGGGGCAGCAAGCCTATGCGCTGCACACAGGAGGGGTATCGTATCATCCTCGTCTGGGCGTGGAATACGGTTTTCGGAACGTCATGGCGCTGCGCGCAGGATTTACCGATATCCTCAAATCCGAGCGAGACGGCTGGGACGCTGCCCCGACGGTAGGAGCGGGCTTGCATCTGGGCCGACTGGCTATCAATTACGGGTTCGGAAATTTTGCGGGCCTTGCTTCCGATCTCGGCTATACCCATCGCATATCGGCCCGGGTCGTACTGGCGCGCGCGGCATGGCGGCGCGCCGCCGAATGATTGCCGTATATTGCGGGACCTCTTTTTCCCGGATATGCCGGCATGGACCACTCGGAAGGCACATCGAAATCCGTATCCCGCCGTACGGTGGCGCTTGTGGCGCCTCTCTACAATGAGGAGGCGGTAGCACCGCTCCTTATCAGGGAGATCGAGGCCTTTCGGGAAGCGCATCCGGAAGTTGTGGAAGTGATTCTCGTGGACGACGGCAGCCGGGACGGTACCGCAGAAAAGGTGCGCGCGCTCACCGCCGGCAAATCCGGCTATGTGCTGCTGCAATTTTCGCGCAATTTCGGCCACCAGATCGCCATTACGGCGGGCATGGAATTCGTAACCGCGGACGCCGCGATTATCATGGATGCGGATTTGCAGGACCCGCTTTCAGTGGCCGCGAAGATGATCGACAAATGGCGGGAAGGGTACGATGTCGTGTACGGTCTCCGTGAGGAGCGGGAGGGGGAAACGGTGTTCAAGCGCGCCACGGCCTGGCTGTTCTACCGCTTCTTCAACCACATGACGGATGTGCAGGCCCCGAGAGATACGGGGGATTTCCGGTTGGTGAGCCGTCCCGTACTGGACGCCTACCGCCGTCTTGGCGAGAGCCAGCCGTTCGTGCGGGGGCTGATTGCCTGGCTGGGTTTCGAGCAGACGGGAATCCGGTACCGGCGGCCTCCTCGCGCAGCGGGCCGTCCCAAATATTCTTTCCGGAAATCGCTTCGCCTTGCCGTCGATAGCATTACGTCGTTCTCTCAGAAGCCGCTATGGTATGCCATAGGCGTCGGAATGACTATTGCCCTCCTGTCGATGGTGGGCATCGCCTGGGCGCTGCTGCAGAAATATGCGTTCGGCGGCGTCGTTCCCGGCTGGACGTCGCTTATCTTCGCCGCGTTCTTTTTCGGGGGAGTGCAGTTGTTTTTTCTCGGCGTGACCGGAGCGTATCTGGCGCGGGTGTACGAAGAAGTGAAAGGCCGCCCGCGGTACCTGCTTCGGGACGTGTGGCGGTCTAACGGGGACTCCGGAGATGCGCCAGCATGACGTCCTGTATGTCCGTTGCGGGCAGGGGGGCGCCGGAGAGCAGTTCGGGGCGGTTGGACAGGACGAGCGGCCCGTCCAGCGGATCGTCGGGCAGCCGCCCATGCGATCCCTTGACAAGGGATGGATCCAGCGGAATCACGTCCAGCAGGTAGCGGAACCCCAGTTTCTTTTGCAATAGCCGGAATCCGGCCCGCAATCGGGCCGAGGGGAGGGCCGGATCCAGAAACAGTTCGCAGGGATCGTATCCCGGTTTGCGATGGATGTCCACGGTCCGCGCAAAATCGGGCGCCCGGTCGTCATCCAGCCAGTAGTAATAGGTGAACCAGGCGTCCCGGTCGGCAACGGCTACGAGATCGCCGGCCCGGGGATGGTTCAGTCCATGGGCGGCGCGCTCCTCTCCGTGGAGGACGGCAGCCACTCCGTTCGTCGCCTCGAGGAGTGCGCACACCTCTTCCAGCACGTCCGGGTCGTTCACGTATACGTGCGCTACCTGATGGTCCGCCACAGCGAAGGCCCGGCTGGCGCCTGCGTCAAGGAGTTCGCGTCCCAGTTCTTCACGGACCCGCAGGAATCCTTCCCGCCGGAGAACGCGGTTGAGCGACACGGATCGGGACACGGGCGTAATGCCGTATTCCGACAGGACGATGACAGCGCATCCTTGCGATTCGTAGTGCGTGACGAGTTCCTCGCAGACCCCGTCAATCCGTGCCACTTCTTCGGCTACGCTTGTTCCTGCCGGTCCCTCGCGCTGCAGTACGTAATCGAGATGGGGCAGGTAGATGAGCGTCATGCCGGGATGGCGCCGGGCATCCACGTGCAGGGACGCGCGGGCAATCCATTCGCTGGAGCGGATGGTCGTTCCGGGTCCCCAGAACTCGAATAACGGGAACGATCCCAATTTTTGGCGGAGTTCCGATCGCAGTTCGACCGGTTCTGTCCAGATATCCGGGATTTTACGCCCATCGGCGGGATACATGGGGCGCGGCGTGGCCGCATAGTCCACCGATGAGTACATATTGTACCACCAGAACATGTTGGCGCAGGTGAAGTCCGGGATACCGAGGCGGCGTGCCTTTTCCCATATTTTCTCGTGCTGCACGAGCCGGTTCGACTGCCGCCAGAATCGGATTTCGCCCTCGTCCCGAACATACCAGCCGTTTCCGACCGCACCATGTTCTGACGGCATGGCGCCGGTCAACAGGGTGGACTGCATGGAACAGGTGACGGCGGGCAGGACGGGCGTTATTTCCGCTGCCTTCCCGCGTTGCGCCCAGGGCGCCAGAAAAGGCGCGTGCGGCAGGAGGCGGGGGGTCAGTCCGACGACATTCAGTACGGCTAGTTTCGGCATGGCGGGAGCAGCGGCGGACGGCCCTATACGGCTTTTTCGATGCAGTCGATCACCCATGCGTACTCGCGTGCGATGGAGGATACAATGTCGGTTTTGAGCGGGTCCGGAAGCACTTCCCAGGTGTAGGTTTCTATCTCGAGGTGGGGGCACGAAGCGTCCAGGAGGATCTGCGTTAGGGTCGCTGCAATATCTTCCTGCGTCGAGTAGAAATGCGGAAACCGGTCGATAAAGACGGGCACATGGTAGTGGATACGCCATTCTTCCGCCTCCTCGTCCGCAAGGCAGGGCAAGGCGTCGGGCAGGTCCCGGTAGCGGCGTAACGCACCGTCCCGGGACCGGGCGACCACCTGGTGCAGGTAGGTGGATTCGGCGAAGGGTTCCAGCGCCTCGACCAATTCTTTCCGGGCCGCCTGTCGATCCGCAGCATCCGGTTTGTCCAGCGGGACGCGCAATGCGGCGCTGATCTGGATTTTGCTGAGCCGGACCCCTGCTCGCTCGAAAGCGGACAGGGCTTCGCGGGGCGATTCGAATTCCACCGCAAAATGGCACGTGTCGTAGCACAGGCGGATATGCTCGCGCAGGATATCCTCTGCCTGGGCCGCAGTCAGACCATGTTCCCGGACCAGGAGGCTTGCGCCGCGCATCCAGAGCCATTCCTTAAAGAAGGACACGGTTTCGGCGGTGTTTTCGATCAGGCAGTCCGGTTCCGGCTCGATGCCGATGTGGATGAGTTGTCCAGTGCGCTCGCGTTGTTCGAAAAGCCGGAAGGCGATGTCTGCGAGATACCCGGCTCCCGCACGCAGGGCATCGTCCCGGGCGTTCTGACTCTCCAGCCACGGTTTGTAGGAAATGGGCGACGTCGAAATGCTCCCCTCGACGCCGTCGGGCAGGAGCCGCGCCAGAATATCCGCAAGGCGTTCCGTATAGATACGCCGCTCGGCGGTGCGCCAGTCCGGTTTGTACACCTCGTCCTTGACGCGCTGCCGGTGGAAATTGCCGTACGGAAACCCGTTGATCGTGAAGGCATACAGCCCATGCTCTTCGAACAGGCCGCGAAAACGTTCCAGTCTGGCTTCGTTTGCAGTCAGTTCCTCCGCCGCGCGGTTGGAAAGCCGCAGGCCGATTCCCATGGAAATATCGGGCGCTACGCGCTCCTTGACGGCGGGCGCATACGTGCGGAGGTTTTCCTCCACCTCGTCGAGCGTTTCGCCGGGGTGGATGTTGGCGCAGTAGGTCAGTTCCAGGCTATCGCCTTGCCGAATGCGCATGGATCGTCAGGGGGTGTTTGCGACGACGTTTTCGGCGGCGTTCCGGACAGGGCCGCCGGTGTTTCTCGCGCGCAAGAGAGCGATTGCCTCGCGGTACACGGACAGATCGACCTCGTGTACCTCTATCCCCCGACCGATGCTTGCCAGCAGCATAATGGTCAATTTACCGCCGAGGTGCTCCCGGAAGGCTTCCAGGCCCCGGAAAACGGATCGCGGATGCTCCGGATCGTCGAGGTGCGCGTCGAGTTCAGGCGCGTACAGGTTGAATCCCGTTGCATCGAGGAAGTCGAGCACCCTGCTCCAGTCGCTTGCGGGCAGGAGGCCGCACAGGTGCGAATACGTGGCGTCGAGCGCAATACCGATAGCCACTGCTTCCCCGTGCCGCAGCGCATAGTCGGTGAGTTGCTCCAGTTGGTGCGCGGACCAGTGGCCGAAGTCGAGGGGGCGGGAGGTACCCGTTTCAAAGGGGTCCCCGGAGGTGGCGATGTGATCGAGGTGGAGGGCGGCGCACCGGTGGATGAGCCGGGTTATTGCGGTGGCGTCCCGCCGGGGCGGCGCAAGGCGCTCCGCATTCGCTTCCAGTTCGTCGAAGAACGCAGCGTCTTTGATAAGCGCAACTTTGACGGCTTCGGCGATGCCGCTCCGCCAGTCGCGGTCGGATAACGAGGGCAGGAACGAAGCGTCGTTGACGACGGCGTGCGGAGGCGCGAATGTCCCAAGGAAGTTCTTGGTGCGCAATGCGTTCACGCTGTTTTTTACCCCCACGCCCGAATCGTTCTGGCCGAGCACCGTCGTCGGCATGCGAATAAGGCGGATGCCCCGGTGTGCGGTGGCGGCGGCGTACCCTGCAAGGTCCAGCACGGAGCCGCCCCCGATCGCCAGGATGTACGAGTGCCGGCATAGCCCGGCTTGTCGTATGGCGGCGTGCAGATCGCTGACGAGCGCCGGGTCGTTTTTGGCCGCTTCTCCTGCAGGCGCAAGTATGGCGGGGCGGGGGATCGACATAACAGCCCGCTGTGCAAAGTAGGCGGCCACGCGCTCGGGGAGGTCCGGATAGTGGGGCAGCAGCCCCTCGTCGATCACGGTCAGGATCTTGCGGGAGGCAAGGTCCTCTTCCGTTTCGACAATACGTCCCAGCAGATCGTTTTCCGGGTCGAACGCGTCCGTGACGAAATGTACGTCGTATCGGAAGGTTACGTGAATATCCTGCCGGATCGTTTGCATCGGCAAGGGCTTTCTGCTATGAATGGCTGTACAAAAGACTGCCGGTCTGATTTCGGTTTTTCCGTGTATCCCGCTTTACCCGGCTTTTGCGGTATGATACCCGTCTCGTGCCGAAAAGATCAGGAAACAACGGGGTGTTGCCTCATGTTTCGCCGCGCAGGCCACGAGCGCTGCGAAAGGGGCGGACACACTCCCCGCATTTTTCTCCGCAGATTTTGCGTCGATTGTTTGCCTCCCCGACAATGCGATGCATAATCGCCGCATTTTATGCATGGATTATTTGCATTTGCGGAGATTATAACGTATAATCAACGCATATTATGCGTAGAATATATCTCTATGAACGCCCCGACTGGCCTCGCTTCCACTGGAATCAGGAAGCCTTGACCAACCTGCTGGCTGCCGTACGGTATCGTCAGGGGCGTCTTTATGGCCGCATGGAGGCCCTGGGTTTCGACCTTCGACAGGAAGCGGTGCTCCAAACGCTTACCGAGGATGTCCTTAAGACCAGCGAGATCGAAGGAGAGAAGCTGGACATGGAGCAGGTTCGCTCCTCGCTTGCCCGTCATTTTGGGATAGATACCGGAGGCTCTGACTGTGCGGATCGTACCATGGAAGGGATCGTTCGGATCACGCTCGACGCCACCGACCGTTGTGACGCGCCCCTGACGGCCGAGCGGCTATGGGAATGGCGCGCCTGGTTGTTCCCTGACGGGTCCAGTGCTTCGGGACGGATTGCTAAGGGGGTCTGGCGTAATGACCGTACCGGCCCCGTGCAAGTAGTTTCCGGTCCTGCCGGTCATGAGCAGGTACATTTCGAGGCGCCGCCTGCCGGGCGGCTCCACCGGGAAATGACACGTTTTCTCGAGTGGTTCAACGAGTCCGACGAAATGGATGGGGTGCTCAAGGCCGGACTGACCCACCTCTGGTTTGTCACGATCCACCCTTTCGACGACGGCAACGGGCGGATCGCCCGGGCCATTGCCGACATGGCGCTGGCCCGTTCCGAACAAAGTCCGCAACGCTTCTACAGCATGTCGTCGCAAATCAGGAAGGAGCGTACAGACTATTACAGAATTCTGGAAGCGACCCAGCAAGGCACGATGGACGTTTCCGTATGGATGTACTGGTTTCTGAATTGTCTGAAACGGGCCATCGACGGCGCCGAAACAACCCTTGACGCGGTGCTGGACAAGGCTCGGTTTTGGGAGCGCGTGGCCGGGTTTTCTCTCAATGAACGCCAGCATAGTGTTCTTGTCCGCCTTCTCGATGGATTCGAGGGCAAGCTCACCACCTCGAAATGGGCGAAGCTTGCGAAATGCTCCCATGACACCGCGCTGCGGGATATAAAGGAACTTGTCGAAGGCGGCATCCTTCTTCGCAACCCGGGAGGCGGGCGCAGCACCAGCTACAGGATACTCTGAGCAGAATCGCTTCGATCAGCACTTCTCGTTGGTGCATGACGCGCCCTTCGGGAGGCTGCGAGAAGCACGCTGGCTGCGTCATTCCTGATTGTGCGGGGCCGCCACATACACTGCTTCGTCATTCCTTGCCAGCGCACCCCCTTTAGCCTCTGAGTTCGCGGATTTAATCAGAGTATCCTGTAACCTCGCGGATTTCGAGCCTCCGGGCGGTGTGGAGGCGGACGACCAGGCGGCGCAGGACGGACCCGTCACTCCCCAATAATCCATTACTCGATAATCAACCCTTTCTCCTTCACGACAGGGGTTTGTCCGCCCCGCAACACCGAGTTGCCGCCGTACAGGTCACGCTGGTCGATAGGCGCCGGCTCAAGCCAATCTTTTTCCGAAAATTGCCCGCTTTGCCCGTACGCCTTGAGGGCGTTGTCGTAGGTAACCGTGCGGATCACGTCTTCTGCGATGCCCCGCTCCGCCATGAGGCGGGCCGTTTTGGGTACGGCCAGCGGATCGCTGATGCCCCAATCCGCCGCGCTGTCGATGAAAATGCGCTCGACCCCGTATTCCCGGACGATTTCGACCATCCGCTCATTGCCCATTTTCGTGAAGGGGTAGATGGTGAAGGCCGCCCAGTAGCCGCGGTCGAGGACTTCCTGGACCGTCTCCTCGTTATTGTGATCCACAATGACCCGGTCGGGAGCCAGCCCGATATCGTCGCAGGCGTCCATGCTCCGGCTCGTACCCTCTTTTTTGTTGCGATGCGGGGTATGAATCAGCACGAGCATGTCGAGTTCTTTCGCCAGTTCGAGTTGCAGCCGAAAGTACTTGTCTTCGGAGGGCGTCATGTCGTCGTACCCGATTTCCCCGATGGCCACGACTCCTTCCTTGGCGGCGTAGAGCGGCAGCAGTTCCATCACTTCTTCCGCAAGGGGTTCGTTATTGGCCTCTTTGGAATTGAGTCCGATGGTGCAGTAGTGCCGAACGCCGAATTGGCCTGCACGGAATCGCTCCCAGCCCACGATCATGGAGAAATAATCCTTGAAGGCGCCGATGGTGGTGCGCGGTTGGCCCAGCCAGAAAGCCGGTTCTATGACGGCCACGACGCCGGCGGCACGCATGGCGTCATAGTCGTCCGTGGTCCGGGAAATCATGTGGACATGCGGATCGATGAACAGGGAAGGGCGTGTCGGCATAACGGGATGGATGTGTAAACGAAGTCGGTACCAGGAAGCGTCTGATCCCTATGCGGAGCCCCGGATACGGTTCCGGCTGAACGATTCCCAATTCAGTGCGCCGGACTCGATGCGTTGTTTCAGGGCGGGGAATCCGGCAAGCAGTTCGGCGGCGGCAGGGGCGTTCGCATCCGCGAGCGCCAGCGCGGCGGCTTCCTGTTCCGCCTCCTTGTCGCTGGTCAGCGCCCGTTCGAGATCGTCGAGATACCCCTCGGTTGCAAAGGGCCCCACCGGACGCCAGAGTTCAGGGGAAACGGTGCGTCCGGCGGCCCATCGCTCGTGGGCGTAGTCCACAAGCATCCGCGCCAGGGGTGCGTTGACGCGTGCGTCCAGCCCGCTCACCTTGTACAGGACGCTGTCGGTAAAGAGGGCCTTGAGCACCATCTGGTTCCATGCGTCCTCGTCGAAATACTCCGAGGGATAGGGATTACGGTGCGCGACAGCCTGGAATACGGAGGTCATATTGCTGCGAATGCCTTCCGCGGCGCGCGCCCGGAAGCGTTCGGAGAAGGGGTAGAGCGGCAACATCCGGTAAAGCGCTGCGGATTCGCGCACATCGGCGGTCGAGAAGACTTGCTCGACCATACCGACATAGGCGTTTTCGTCGGCTGCGGGAAAAGACAGGATCAGGAGGGCGCGGGCGGCTTCATCTACACTCCAGGCAGACGGGTTCCAACCCGGACGCAGCGCGTCGGCTTCCTGCAGGTCCGCCTTGCCGAGGACAAGGGTTTCTTTGGGTATCCGGCGGGGCGCGCCACTGAACGCCAGAAAACATTTGGAAGCGGGAGCGCCCCCGGCAATTTCTGCATGACGCGTACGCAACCATTGCATGGCTTCCTCGGTGGCTTGCCGGGCAATCCATGTTAGGAGCTGCTCACGCACACGGGGCAGATCAGCTTGATGCCGGGGGGGGTTCATGGTGCGGGGTTAAGAAACACTGAGTATCCTGCGGGAACCCGAAAGTTAGGGGTTTTCCGGCTGTGGTATCAGAATATCCCTGTATGATACGTATGCCCTGAAGGGATCCCGAAAGTCCCTTCCGTGTTCCAGATTGTGTCGTTTTCTTTTGTTTCCGTATCCTTCTTTTCAAACGTTTCTGCGTCACGTTTAGCGGGCGCTCGCACACAGCGAATCGCATGAAGAAGAACGACTGGATCGGTTTGGGAGCCAGCATTGCGCTGCACGCCGGGGTACTCCTTGGTTTCGCGTTTCTTTCGACGTCGCAGGCGGATTCCCGGCAAATAGGCTTTGTAGAGGTGGAATTCGGTCCCTATGCGGAGAGCCGTCCTTCGGAGGCGACCGTCGCGCCGGAAGCACCGCAGGAACCCATGGAGGAACCTGTGCCTGCGCCGGAAGAGGCCAGACAGGTGGATCTGCCGGACCAGCTGCAACCTGTTATCGAAGAAGATCAGGTGACGACGCCGGAGGTCGAGGAGGTTTCTCCCGAACGGCAGAATAGCGAGGAAGCGACGGAAGATCCCGATCCGGAACCCGAACCGCCTCCCGTTCGCCCGCTCGGCAGCGTGGCGCCCAGCGAAGCAGGGGAAACGCAACCTGCCGAAACGGGAGAGGGGCTGGATGAATTGACCACGGCCCCCTTCGAAATAGAAGGGCTGAACCGTGATCCTATGTATGCCCCGGCTCCCGAGTACCGGACGCAGGTGAATGCGACGATCCGGGTGCGCATTACCGTCGATCCGCAAGGCCGGATCGTGCAGCGCTTTCTGCTGCTGAAGGGCGATCCCGCCCTGGAGAAAACCGCGATGGATATTTTGCAGCGCTGGCGCTTCAATCCCCTCCCTCCCAACGCACCGCAGGAGTTGCAGACGGGCATCGTCACGTTCCGGTTCCGGCTGGAATAACAGGAACCCGCCCCATCGCTCGCCGTACAGGACGGTGTACCTCTCCGTATTTTCTATTCAAACACCGCCTGCGCGCTCGGCATAGAATTTGCTACTGTTTTTAACCGAGTCCGATTCAGCGTTTTTCGCACAGGCAAGGGGTGTTTCTTATCTCTTTTAGTATAGATTTCAGCATAGGGTCATGTGTCGGGCAGCGGTCCGCCGCGGGTTTCCTTCTCGCCGCGTGCCTCTGGACAGGGGGGCTCGTTGGCGTCCCGGCGCATGCGCAGGATACCGGACCCGCGCCGCTCACGCCCCGCACCGTCAATGGGTATGTAGAGGATGCTTCGAGCGGGGAGCGGCTTCCGGGCGCTACCGTAAGCATTCCGGAACTGGGCATTGGCGCGGTCACTAACCAGTACGGCTTCTACAGCCTGACGGTCCGGCTCGATTCGCTGACGCTTGCGTTCTCCTATATCGGGTACGAAACCACTATGCACGCCGTGTCGCTTCCGGCGGATACGACGCTTGACGTTGCGCTTGCGCCCTATGCCATAGGCCTGGAGGAAGTCGAAGTGGTTGCGCAAGCGGATATCCCCATCGACGAGCCGCAGATGGGGCGGCACGACGTGGCGGTGGAGCAGATCCAGTCGTTGCCGGCCCTGCTCGGCGAGGTGGATATCCAGAAGACGCTGCAACTGTTGCCGGGGGTGCAGTCGGGGTCCGAGGGCCGGAGCGGATTTTACGTGCGGGGCGGAGGCCCCGACCAGAATCTCATTTTGCTGGATGGTCTTCCGCTATACAACCCCACCCACCTCTTCGGCTTTCTGAGCGTTTTCAATGCGGACGCGATGAAGCACGTCGAGCTGATCAAGGGGGGCTTTCCGGCAAGGTACGGAGGCCGCCTTTCGTCCGTGGTGAATCTCACCATGAAGGAGGGCAACCTGAAAAAGTACAGTGGAGAAGTAGGGACCGGGATTATCGCGTCGCGCGTGACGCTGGAAGGGCCGATCGTAAAGGACAAGGCTTCTTTTCTCTTTACCGGTCGGCGTACGCTCGCGGATCTCCTGGCGCGTCCTTTTCTGTCTGGAAGTAGAACATCAGGGGGCTACTTCTTTTACGATCTCAATTTCAAGGCGAACTATATCGCATCGAGAAAGGACCGTATCTACCTGAGCGGATATTCGGGACGCGACCTGTTCTACATAAAGGACGAATGGGATGATGGGAAAGCCAAGGGAGACCTCGGCTGGCGCAACCGTCTCGGCGCCATCAGATGGAACCGGTTGCTCGGCAGCCGCACGTTTTCCAACGTGCTGGTGGGTGTAACGAATTACAGTTTCGCCATCGGCGTACACGAAGAGGACACGTTCGTGCCAGAGTCGTATAAAGATGAATCAAGGGTTTCTTACGTATCCGACATCCTTGATTTTACGGCGAAAATAGATGTGGAGCACCGGCCTTCGCCCAATCATTATCTGCGTTTCGGCGCGGAAGGGATTTCGCACCGCTTCAGTCCGGGCAGGCTCTGGTTCTGGTCGGTGTATTCGGGAGAGACGGACACGGATACCACCGTTACCTCGCCCATCGGCGTGGTGCGTTCCGGAGAAGTGGCGCTGTATGCCGAAGACGACATGACGTTGTTTTCCGGCCTCAGGGTGAACGCAGGGCTTCGCCTTGCACATTATTTCGTGGATAACAAGGGGTATCCTTCGATCGAGCCTCGCCTGAGCATGAGCCGGCGCATTGGGAGACAGAATTCGGTCAAATTGTCGTATGTGCGGATGCAGCAGCCGGTGCATTTCCTGACGGCCAGTACAGGGAATCCCTTTACGGATTTCTGGGTTTCGGCGATGGATCGCATGCCTCCGCAAAAGAGTCATCAGGTAGCGGCCGGCGCCGTGCGAAGCATGAAGGCGGGGCGTTACGAAGCGTCCCTCGAAGGCTATTACAAATGGATGGCCGACCTCATCGAATACAAGGCGGGCACGCAAACCTTCGATTCGGTGTTCAGAAATTGGCCCGATCTGATCGAAACGGGCCGCGGCGCTGCGTACGGTCTTGAGGTGTTTGTGCAGAAGAAAATAGGCCGTCTGAACGGATGGCTCGGGTATTCGTGGGCGAAAGCCGTGCGGGATTTCAAAGACCTGAATAACGGGGAAACCTTCCCGTACCGGTACGACCGGCGTCACGACGTATCGCTCGTGGCGCAGTACCGACTGACCAAAAACAAGGAAATATCGGCGGCCTGGGTATACGGCAGCGGGTATCCTGCGTGGTTGCCGGTGGGCCGTCATGTGGTTACGCTGGATGACGACTATGACTATCGGCAGGGGAAAGACCGGGTGTTGGTCGATTACGGCCCCCGCAATGCGTCCCGGGTTGGATCGTACCACCGGCTTGATCTCGCTGTGCATTTCCGTAAGGAACGTTCATGGGGGACACGTACGCTCACATTCGGCGCCTATAATGCCTACAACCGGAGGAATCCCTTCGTGGTGTATCCCAAACAGCACACAAACAAGCTGGATGTGCCGATATTTTCCTTCAGGCAGTTGAGTCTGTTTCCGGTGCTTCCTGCTTTCGCATACCGCATCTCTTTCTGAATATGTCCGTACGATCGCTGTTCGTTGTTTTGCTTGCAGCGGGCGCATTGAGCGCCTGCGAGACGGTGGTGGAAGTTGCGGTTCCCGAACATACTCCGCAACTCGTAGTGCATGGTTTCTTCTCCCCCGACAGCGTATGGGCGGTTCGGTTGGACCGGAGCGCGGACATTACGGGGTTCGAGGATGTCCGGCAGCTGTTCGTTCCCAATGCGACGGTAAGCGTGGCGGACGCGAACGGGAGTTTCTCGGAAACGCTTGCGCACGCCGGCGATGGAATCTATCAGGCAGCTTCCGGCAACCGTCCGGCTCCCGGCGTGGCGTATACGCTCCGGGCCGAGGCGCCCGGTTTGCCTGCCGTGCAGGCCGTTTCGTCCGTTCCTGCTGCGACAGCAAGTATCGTGGAACTGGAGCGTTTCGACGATGCGGGCAATGACCGCATTCCGTTCGAACAATACAGCCTGCGCCTGCGGGTCGAGGACTATCCGGGAGCGAATTACTACAAGCTCAAACTGTTTCAGTGGTCTCCCGTTGGAGAGGAACGCTTCCCGGGATACCGTCCTGTCGAGGACGAGCCGGGCAATCCAACCGAGTTTCGGGAAATTAGATTTGGTAGTAACGATACCTCATTTCGCGACGACAATTACGCCTATTTTTTTGACGAGCCGGACTTGGACGGGGTAGATAGTTTTTCTGGCGCTCTTTTCGCGGATGAACTGTTCGAAGGCAAGGCAAAAGAATTCGAAATTACCTTTACCGCGCGATCTTTCGACACAGTGGAATCCCGATACGAACTGGAGTTTTCGGTCCTGAGCGCCGATTATTTCACCTATCACCATACGGCGCTTTTGCAGGGAAACACGCTTGATGGGATAGCCATTGAAGCGGCGTTGCTTCAGACCCCGCCTACTCCCTTGCATTCGAATATCGAGCAGGGTCTCGGCGTGTTCGCAGGCTACGCGGTCCATACGTTCGGCTTCGACGCGGAGGGGAATGTGTGGACCGGGGAGGAGGAGAGGTAGGCGTTTGTCGCCTGTCGTTGTAAACTCATTTCGCGAGGATCATGCGCCCTGACCGGACAAGCATGTCCGAACCCGTCTGCGCCCGTACCTGATAGACGTATGCGCCCGAGGGTAACGGGGATGCGTTCACTTCAAGCGAATGGTCCCACCCGCCCGACAAGGACACGGGACTTGTGACGATCACGTTCTTTCCCAACATGTCAAAGACATGCACCGTCACTTCGGCTGCCGACGGCAGGTCGAAGACCACGCGCGTGGACGGATTGAACGGGTTGGGATAGTTGCCGTGCAGGCGGAAAGCCACTGGAACTTCCCCTTCGGCGTCGAACGCATGCGTTATTATCCCCGACACGTCCCACAGATTAATGAAACAATCCCAGGCTCCTGACACCAGCATGTTTCCATCGGGCGAAAAGGCGACCGAATTGACCCACCAGGCATGCCCCAGGAACGTTGCGGCGTTGGCCCCGGTAGCCACATCCCACAGCCTCACGGTTCCGTCGTCGGACGCGGACGCCACGGCGGCGCCATCGGGCGAAAAGGCGACCGAATTGACCCAGAAAATATGCCCCAGGAGCGTTGCGGTGTTGGCGCCGGTAGCCACATCCCATAGCCTCACGGTTCCGTCGTCGGATGCGGACGCTACGGTGCTGCTATCGGGCGAAAAGGCTACCGAATTGACACGCCCGGTATGCCCCGAGAGTGTTGCGGCGCCCTCTCCCGTAGCCGCATCCCACAGCCTCACGGTTTTGTCGTCGGACGCGGACGCCACGATACTGCCATCGGGCGAAAAAGCTACCGAATTGACACTTCCGGTATGCCCCGAGAACGTTGCGGTGTTGGATCCCGTAGCTGGATTCCACAGCCTCACAGTATGATCGCTGGACGCGGACGCCACGGCGGCGCCATCGGGCGAAAAGGTTACCGAATTGACGCTTCCGGTATGCCCCGAGAACGTTGCGGTGTTGGATCCCGTAGCAGGATCCCAAAGCCTCACGGTTCTGTCATAGGACCCGGACGCCACGGCGGCGCCATCGGGCGAAAAGGCTACCGAATTGACGCTTCCGGCATGCCCCGAGAACGTTGCGGTGTTGGATCCCGTAGCTGGATCCCAAAGCCTCACGGTATGGTCATCGGATCCCGAGGCAAGCATACGTCCGTCCGGTGAATAAACGACCTCCAGGGGTATGATTCCGGGTCCAAACGTAGAGGCGAGACTTCCCGTAGCCACATCCCACAGCCTGACGGTTCTGTCGTCGGACGCGGACGCCACGGCGGCGCCATCGGGCAAAAAGGCTACTGCATTGATCCTCCCGGTATGCCCCGGTAGCGTGGTGATGTTGGACCCCGTCAGATTCCACAGCCTGACGGTTCCGTCGCTGGATGCGGACGCCACGGTACTGCTATCGGGCGAAAAGGCTACCGAATTAACCCGGTCCCTGTGCCCCACGAGCGTTGCGATGTTGGTTTCCGTAACCACATCCCACAGCCTGACGGTTGCGTCATAGGACGCGGACGCCACGGTAGCGCCATCGGGCGAAAAGGCTACCGAACTGATCGAGTGAGAATGCCCCGCGAACGTTGCGGTGTTGGATCCCGTGGCTATATCCCACAGCTTGACGGTTCCGTCGCTGGACGCGGACGCCACGGTACTGCTATCGGGCGAAAAGGCCACCGAATTGACCCAGGACCCATGACCCGATAGCGTTGCGGTGTTGGATTCCGTAGCCACATCCCACAGCCTGACGATTCCGTCATCGGAGCCGGACGCCACGATATTGCCATCGAGCGAAAAGGCTACCGAAAGGACCCCGGACGTATGTCCTATCGTTGCGATGTGGGATGCCGTAGCCACATCCCACAGCCTGACGGTTCCGTCGCGGGACGCGGACGCCACGGTGCTGCTATCGGGCGAAAAGGCAACCGAATTAACCCAATCCACATGCCCCGATAGCGTTGCGGCGTGGGATGCCGTAGCCACATCCCACAGCCTGACGGTTCCGTCGCGGGACGCGGACGCCGCGATACTTCCATCGGGCGAAAAGGCTACCGAAAGGACCCAATGCTTATGTCCGGGACCGCTACTGCTAAGCGGCCAACTCTTTACCGGCTGAGCAAAACTCCTTCCGTGCACGAATGGCGCAACCGCCAATAAAAGCCCGACAAGCACGTGTTTGCCTATCCTGGAGGCAGGAAGAACCGCATGGCGCGTACGCTGTCCGGCGCAAAGGCGCCCTGCGCGAATCGATCGGAAGCTGCAAACGCGAAATGGAGGGTACGTCATCCTTGTCCTGCCGTCTTGTGAAATGAAAAGGGGGAATATCGCCTACCTAAAGTTACGCTTCCTGAACGAATCTGCTGTTTTTTATCTGAAAGCGTGCATGCCGGATAACGGTGGCGCAGAAAAAAGGGGAACCGTTTCCCGACGCTTATTGCCCTTTGCGGCATATTGCGGAACCGGCGCCTGCGCATTAGTTTGCACACGTACCGCCGCAAGAGCAATTAATCGGCGTATCCTGTAGACAAGTCGTTTTCCGGCTTTCCATTCATTCGCTCGCCATTATCCGGATGCCTGCCCCACCGAACGAATCCCCGCAAACCGGTTACAGCCCGCTGCCTTTCTTTTTGGGCTTTCTCGGCGTGGCGGGCGCTTTTTCGTTGTTGCCGAAAACCCTGCGGCGCGGATTACGCAGGCTGGTTTTCGGCGTCTTTTTTGAGATTACCGTGGTTGTGCTGGCCGGACTGCTCACCGAGAGAATGGTGCGCTACATCGCCAGTGAAAACGCCGAGGAACATCTTCCCGAGCCGCCCCGGCACCGGTGAGTTGCGGACAAACCGGCGTATGCGCTTCTTTTCGAATTGCGTCCTGACCGAACCATACGGTAAAATGCAGTCGCATTGCTCGTATATTTCGGCATTCGAATCCGAACTTGCCTGAAGGCTCTGCAATGCCCCGCTTTTCCCCCCGCCGTCTTTTACTCGGCGCCGTCCTGGCGCTCGGCGCGTTGATCGCTGCGTATGTCCTGTTTCTGGCCGACCTTTCTTCCGGCCCTCCCGATGCCGACGAACTTTGGCCCGATACGGAAGCATGGGCCGAAGAGCAACTCCGGTCCATGACGCTGGAAGAGAAGGTCTCGCAGTTGTTTTCCGTGCGCGCCTATGGCCGGATGACGGATCCGGACGACGCCGTATACCGGGACCTCGTTGATCTGGTCGAGCGATTCGGAATCGGCGGCGTCACCTTTTTTCAGGGAAATCCATCGGATCAGATCGCGCTCTTAAACGACCTGCAAGGCCGCGCGAGGCTCCCGCTGCTCATTGCCCAGGACATGGAATGGGGGGCAGGGATGCGGGTGGACGAGACGACGGTCTTTCCGAGGGCCATGGCGATGGGCGCCACAAGGGATGTCGAATGGGCGCGCATGGCCGGGTACGTCACAGGCCGGGAGGCGCGGGCTATCGGAGCGCGGCACATACTCGCTCCCGTAGCCGACGTGAACAACAACCCCGACAATCCGGTCATCAACACCCGGTCGTTCGGCGAGCGGCCGGAACTGGTCGCAAGTATGGCGGCCGCTTTTGCATCCGGGCTGCAGGAAGCCGGCGTGCTTGCCACGGCAAAGCATTTTCCCGGCCATGGGGATACGTCCGTCGATTCGCACCTGGCCCTTCCTGTGCTGTTCTTCGGGCCTGATCGGCTGGATTCGCTGGAACTGGTTCCGTTCCAAAAACTGGTGCAGGATGGCGTGATGAGCGTCATGGTCGCTCATCTTGCGCTTCCCCGGATCGAACCGGACACGACGCTTCCCGCCAGCCTTTCGCCACGGGTCGTTTCCGGCCTGTTGCGCGACGAACTGGATTTCGATGGCCTCGTCGTCACGGACGCCCTGGATATGGCGGGCGTCACAGCGCAGTTTCCGACGGAGGAGATCGCCGTGCGGTCCCTGCATGCAGGCACGGACATGTTGCTGCTTTCGGAAGACCCTTGGGCGGCGCGCGACTCCGTGATGCAAGCTATCGAAGCGGGCGCGATCACGGAAGAACGCATAGACGCCTCTGTGATGCGGATTTTGCGCGCCAAAGCCTGGTTGGGGCTGCATACGGACAGCAACGTGGCGCAGGACCGGGACAGCCTGCAAATAGACCTTGAAGAGCACAGGGCATTGAGCCTCGGTATTGCCCGGCGGTCGCTTACGCTGCTGCGGAATACAGGGAGCATACTCCCTCTTTCCGAGGACGTCCGTATTTTGTGCGTTACCCTTTCGGACGGTTCGAACCCCTCTACGGGAAGCCGTTTTCTGGCCGATTTGCTCCGAAACCGGCCAGGGATCGAGGTGGATACGCTGCGCCTTGACAGCAGGTCCGCCCCGGAAGATTACGAGGCTGCCCTGGAGCAGAGCGGTGCGTACCCGTTTGTCGTGGCGTCTTCGTTTCTACGCACTCGTCCCCGGGGCGCAGCAACCGAGGACGACGAAAACGTTCCCGAAGACCCGCAAAAGGATTTTCTGGCGCGCCTTGTGGAATACGGGCCTCCGGTGGCGCTCGTTTCGTTCGGCGACCCGTACATCGTGCGGGATATGGCGCAGCCCGCTTCCTATCTGGTCGCATACAGTGCGTCGGAGGTCTCCCAGACGGCCGCTGCGGATGCGCTTACCGGGCAGGCCGACATTACCGGCCGTTTGCCCGTCAGCATACCCGACCTGTATGCGTTCGGGGACGGCAAGGACTTGTTTCAGCAATCCATCCGAACCGGATACCCCGCGGAAGTCGGCCTGAACGGCATAGTAATCAGCCGCCTCGACACACTGATCCGGAACGCCATCGACAGCACGGCTTTTCCGGGGGCTGTTCTTGCGATAGGCCGAGACGGCGTGGTCGCCAAACTGGAAGCGTACGGCCACTTTACCTACGACGAGGAGCGGCCCGTCGCCACGAGCTCGTCGTTCGACCTTGCCTCGCTCACCAAGGTGGTTGCGACGACGACCGCCGCCATGCAATTGTTCGACGCCGGTCGGTTGCAACTCGACACGCCGGTAGCGGATTATCTGCCCAGATTCCGGCAATCCGGCAAGGAAAACGTGACGATCCGGCACCTGCTTACCCACACCTCCGGGCTCATCCCGTACCGGCGGTTTTACGAAACGGGCACCGTCGCGCGCGAGGCGCTCCTCGATTCGGTGTTGGCGGAATCGCTGGAATATGAACCGGGCACGGAAATGCGCTACAGCGATTTCAGCATGATCGCCCTCATGCTGGTTATCGAGCGGATTACCGGACAACCCTTCGACGAATATGCCGAGGAGCGTATTTTCGAGCCGCTTGGGATGCGCGATACCGGATTCATGGCGTCCGGTTCGCCCAATCCGGACGTGGTTCCTACCGAACGGGACCGCACATTCCGAAGACGGCTCGTGCAGGGCGAAGTGCATGACGAAACCGCCTGGATACTTGGAGGCGTCTCCGGACATGCCGGGTTATTTTCCACAGCCGAGGACCTGGTTAAATTCGCCCATATGCTGCTCGACGAAGGGCGCGTGGACGGCAAGCCGTTCATTTCGCCGGAAACCCTCCGTCTGTTCACGACGGTACAGGATCCGGCGCTCAGCACGCGGGCGCTCGGATGGGATACCAAGAGCCCGGAAGGGTATTCGTCCGCCGGGGCGGGTTTCGGCCCCAACAGTTTCGGGCATACCGGTTTTACCGGCACCTCGTTCTGGGTCGATCCCGGCACGGGCCTGTTCGTCATTCTGCTCACGAACCGGGTGTATCCAACGCGCGAGAACCGGAAGATTATAGAGATCCGGCCGCGCGTCGCCGATCAGGCATACAATTCCATACTCGGACCGGCCACGTTCATGCTTCCGGACAGCCTGTTCGAGGTGAGATAAAGAAATCACTATAACATTTTGTTGCACAACAGGTTACGATACATGCAGCGCCCTGGTTTGCATGTCTTTTGGAACATCTTTCCTGTATCATCTTTCCATTTTGCTGCCGCATCATGGCGATTCTTTTTCCTGCTACCGATTGCTGACGAAATATGCCGACCTACGTATACCGGCGTGAAGACGGTTCGAAATTCGAAATCGACCAGCGCATTACTGCAGACGCGCTGACGGCATGCCCGGAAACAGGGCAGAAGGTGGAACGCATCATTACCGGCAGCGCCGGGCTTATCTTCAAAGGGAGCGGCTTTTACCTGACTGACTATGTGCGGGGGAACGGCGGAAACGGAAAGCGGGAAACCCAGGGCAACGGCGAAAGCAAGGAATCGGCCGCAAAGGGTTCGAAAAAAAACGGCGTCGCAGCCGGGGAATCTTCCACCTCCGGAGACAAAGCCGCTGTAAGCAGCGAGGCAAGCAAGGGGTCTTCGGGAGGCGCTTCGGCGAAGTCGGAAGGGTGATTGCGGCCGGTTGGGGAAATGCGGGTATAGGGTGAAGTGGACCCCGGCCTTACTCCCTCACAGGTTTCCCGGCGGTACGAGTGGCAAGGATCAGCATGATCGCCGCAAAGAGTCCGGTTACGGCAAGGGAAAGGGTGAACGAAGAAGCATCGATCGGCGGGTCTTGCGGCCAGTACATGGCGGTTCGTAGTGCGTCGACCCCGTAGGAAACCGGGTTGAGCCGGATGGCCCATTGCAGCACGCTCGGCGCGCCTTCGGCGGGGAAGAAAGCGCCCGATAATACCCAGAGGGGGATCAGGCAGAGGTTCATCACGGCATGGAAACCCCGCGTGGTGCGACTCTGCCAGGCGACGACGACGCCCAGCGCCGCGAAACCGAGCGCGACAAGCGCCAGAATACCGGCCATCAGGGCCAGCCCCGGGAGGCTCGGCACATAGCCTGTCAGTGGGATCAGGGCAAAAAACAACAGCCCCTGTCCCACGGCGAGTGTCGTACTTCCCAGTGCGGGGCCCAGCACGAGCGACGATCTCCGGACCGGGGTTGCCAGTGCGGCCTGCAGGAAGCCGCTCTGGCGTTCCTCTACAATGGAGATCGTCGAGAAGATGGAGGTAAAGAGCGCCACGAGCGCGATCATGCCCGGGAAAAGGAATTCCAGGTAGGGCATATCCATGCCGGCAGGGGTCGGCGGGCTGAAAGAGCCCCGGAAACCGAATCCGAGGAGCAGCCAGACGGCGAGCGGTTGCAGCACGGCGCCCGCAACCCGGTTCGCGTCCCGTACGAATTTGACCAGTTCCCGGCGCCAGAGTGCCGGCACGGCATGCATTTTCATGACACCGGCCGTCCGTTTTCGTGAAGACCGTGCCCCGTATGCACCATGAAAACGTCTTCGAGCGTGGGGCGTCGAATGGTGGCCGACCGGATAGCGTCGCCGGCCGTTTCGTAAACGGGGGATAGCAGGTCGTGGGCATTGGGCCCGGAAAGTTGTACGCGCAACCCGATCACCTGCGTCGAAACATCGAATCGCTTTGCTATGCGCTCGGCGAGGTCCTGCGGGTCGTCGCATTCGATCCACAGCGTTTCCTCTCCAATGGCCTGTTTAAGCGCAGCGGGCGTGCCGTGAGCCACTACCCGGCCCCGATCCAGAATAGCGAGCTGGTCGCACCGGTCGGCCTCCTCCATGAGATGGGTGGCCAGCACAATGGTGGTGCCTTCCTGGCGTCGGAGGCGGTCGATGGCTTCCCGGAACGTCTGCCGGGCCGCCGGATCGAGACCGATAACCGGTTCGTCGAGCAGCAGGAGCGGCGGGGCGTGTAGAAGCCCCCGCACCAGATCGACGCGGCGTTTCAGGCCGCCGGAAAGGCGTCCCGTGCGTTCGTGGAGCCGTTCTTCCAACCCGAAAAGCGGCAGTAACCGGGCGAGGCGCTCCCGGAATGCGCTGCGCTGCAGGCCGTACAGGGCGGCATGGGCGCGCAGATTTTCCTGTACGGTCAATTCTTCGTCCAGGGCCACGCTCTGGAAAACGATGCCGGTATGTTGACGAACGCGGGCAGGGTGCGTTCGGGGGTCGGCGCCAAAGATGCGCACCGCGCCTTCCGACGGATTCAGAAGCGTCGCAAGGATGCGAAACAGGGTGGTTTTTCCGCTGCCGTTCGGGCCGAGGAGGCCATAAAAACTTCCCTGCGGTACGGTCAGGGAGAGGTTATCCAGCGCCGTGCGCGATCCGTAGCGGTGGGTGAGACGGTCGATCTGGACGGGAGGCGCCGGCATGGGAATGCTTGCAGAGGGGAGAACCGGTCCGGTGCGTACCGATGACCGACAATTAAAACAGATTGCCGAATACGATGCGGTCGATGAGAAGGACGAGAATGAGCGCTGGAATGTACCGTATCGATATATTCAGCACGCGCCGGGCGTCCTGGATATCGCTGCTGCGATGGAAGGCGAGGGCGCCATGCAGAAACCATGCGCCCAGTACGACGGCCCCGATGGCATAGCCCCATCCGGCGAGAGACAGGGCAACAGGCCAGAGGCTCAACACGAAGAGAAGAATGGTAAAGAAAAGGGCTTGCCGTGTTGTCGAGCGGCCCGACGGATCCGCCACAGGAAGCATTGCATACCCGCCTCGTTCATAGTCCTTGCGATACATCCAGGCGAGGGCGAGAAAATGCGGCATTTGCCATGCAGCGAGAATGGAGAAAGCGGCAATGCCGCCCCAGCCGATCGATCCGGTAGCCGCCGTCCATCCGCCCAGCGCGGGCAAAGCGCCCGGAAGCGTGCCCACCAGTGTATTCCAACTGGAACGGCGCTTGAGGGGAGTGTACGCGAACAGATAGAGCAAAACCGTTGCCAGCGCCAGTACGCCGGTAAGCGGGTTAACAAGCGGACACAACAGCCCGATCCCCGCCGCGGCCAGAATAGTCCCGAAGTACAGCGCCGCCGATGGGGAGAGTCGGCCCGCGGGGAGGGGACGGTTCATTGTTCGGCGCATGGCGCCGTCATGCTCCCGTTCTATCCAGTGATTCAGGGCGCTTGCGCCCGCACTCGTAAGCGTGACGCCGATAAGCAGAAGGACAAGGCGCCCCAAGTCGATAAATTCTGCAGGCGCAAGAAAAAAACCTCCGACGGAGGACAGCGCGACGAGCAGCGTGATTTCAGGTTTCGCCAGCTCGATATAGGAGCCCAGGATACCCGGCCGGGAACGGTCCGGGTGGACCGCATGGGCTGCGCCGGTTTTTGCGTCGGGCGCAAGCGCATTGCGAGGGATTTCTTCGGAAGGGCGTTGCGGCACGAGCGTCACGTGTCGAGGCCGGTTGATTGGCGGGCTTAATAAATATACCGGATTTTGCGTTAGGGAGCGTTGGTTTCGGGTGAATTCCTCAGCCGGTATGCACCGAGGACGGCCAGCACGGAGGCGGCCATCAGGAGCGCTCCAACGACCATATGAGAGGTGTTCACCACCACCTGAAGATTACTCGGTTCGAGCATGCCGACGTCGTCCAGCGTAACCATATAGGCCGTAACGCCCAGAAGCACTTGCGCCGCCACAAGGAGTACGAGAAAGCGCGCGGCGGGATACAGCACGCGCGCGGCCCGAAAACTTTTGGAAACGCACCTGAACAGATACGCGATCGCGATGGCCACGAAAACGGCCCCGAAAATATGGAGAACCGCAAGGACCGGATCGATGCCCGTGCCCGGATGGCGGAGCAGGGCGCCGAGGACAATCTGGATGTACAGGAGACCGAGGGTTGCGAGCGATATCCGCCACGGGCCGGATGCGTTTTCGGAGTCGGGAATGTTTATGTTCTTGTCCAACCAGGCGTTCGACGTGAACAGGGCCATCGCGACGATAAACCCGAGGAACAGTTGCGCCATGCAGGC
Organism: Rhodothermales bacterium; assembly: GCA_951812345.1. Classification (GTDB taxonomy): domain Bacteria; phylum Bacteroidota; class Rhodothermia; order Rhodothermales; family VXPQ01; genus VXPQ01. The sequence continues at coordinate 1,857,297 of OX638295.1, read as the reverse complement.
ATGAACCACGGCAAGGTCCAGGGAAAGCCACACGACCCGCAGCCCGCCGAGTACGCCTTGCAAGGACACGAGCACAACAGCGGCGATCGCAAGATTTTTCAGCCACCTGCGCGGCTCGGCAATCCAGGTCCACACCGCGAGGATCAGGGTCAGCGCTCCCGTCAACATACCAAGGAGACGATGGCCATGCTCGGCCAGCACCGGAGTGAGCTTCCACCAGTCCGGCCAGGGGTTGAAGGGATCGTACGAATTGAACGAAGAAGGCCAGTCCGGTACGGCAAGCCCTGCATTGATACTGGTCACGAAAGCGCCCCATGCCATGAGCAGGATGGTGGCGCCGCCGGTCAGGACGGTGAATCGATACCGCCACCGTATTTCGGCGCGGGGCGGATCCACAGGCATGTGCGGAAGGTTCATCATGCAAAAGCAGTTGCCGGAAAGAAGAGCTTGCCGAGGCGGTCGGGATGATCGCGATGCGGCGTGTGCTGCCTGGCGCCGTCTGTTCCTCGTCAAATATAGGATACTCTGATCAAAACCCCTTCGTTCAGCGCTTTAAGGATATTCTGACCAAAACCGCTTCGCTCAGCGCTTCACGTTCGTGCGTAAACGACATCATGGTTCCCTCGTTGCAATTTGCGAAAAACACTGAGGTTTCGGGCATCGCGGATGTGAAGCGCCCTTCGGGAGGCTGCGAGAAGCACGCTGGCCGCGTCATTCCTCATTGTGTGGGGCCTACCACACTGCTTCGTCATTCCTTGCCAGCCCACTTCTCGCAAGCCTCTGAGCTTTGCGGACTTAATCAGAGTATCCTTCACGTTCGCAACGCCCCGAATTCGCATATTTCCCGCTGATTCCGATGATAAAATCATGATATCCTGTACTTGCGAACGTGAAGCGCCCTTCGGGAGGCAGAGAGGGGCACGCTGGTTGTGTCATTCCTCATTATGTGGGGCCTGCCACATTGCTTCGTCATTCCTTGCCAGCGCACCCCTCGCAAGCCTCTGAACTTCGCGGACTTAATCAGAGTATCCTATAGTATCCTATACATTTTACGTATGTCGCCGACACTTATCGCCTCTGTTTCAGGAATTCGCGGCATTTTCGGCAACGGGCTGGACCCCGATGTACTTGTCCGCTATGCCGGCGCCTATGGCGCATGGTGTTTGCAGCGAGCCGCCTCTGCCGGACGAGAGCCGGTAGTGGTGGTTGGACGCGACGCCCGCGTCACCGGGGAAGTATGCGCTTCCATCGTAATCGGTACGCTGCGAAGCGCAGGTATCGATGTGGTTGATACCGGACTGGCCACCACGCCCACGGTCGAAATGGCTGTGACCGCGTTGGGCGCTTCAGGGGGCATTGTCCTGTCGGCCTCGCACAACCCGCCCGAATGGAATGCGCTGAAGCTGCTGAATGAAAAGGGCGAATTTCTCAGCCCGGAAGAGGGGAAGGAAGTACTACGCCTTGCCGAAAGCGGAAAAGCGGACGTAGCCTCATGGGATTCCCTCGGCGAATACAGGCAGGAGGATTTCCTTGCGCATCATATCGACCGCATTCTTGCCCTCGAATACATCGATGTCGAGGCCATTGCCCGCAAGAATTTTTCCGTCGTGGTCGATGCCGTCAATTCCGTGGGCGGCATTGCCTTGCCGGCCCTGCTGGAGCGGTTGGGAGTCCGGGAGGAGCGTATTCACCGTCTGCACTGCGAACCTACGGGTCGCTTTGCGCATCCTGCCGAGCCGCTTCCGGAGCATCTTTCCGAGTTGATGGAGACCGTGGCTGCAATGGATGCGGATGCAGGGTTTGCAGTAGATCCCGATGCGGACCGCCTGGCCCTGGTGGCCGATCACGGAACGTACATGGGCGAAGAACTGACCCAGGTAATTGCCGCTGAGTTCATGTGGCAGATCCGGGAGGGTTCGTTTGTTACCAACCTTTCTTCCTCGCGCGCTATCGACGATGTGGCTGCCTCATTCGGCCAGCAGGTGTTTCGCTCGCCGGTGGGAGAGATTCATGTAGTGAAGAAGATGCAGGAGGCAGGTGCGGTGCTGGGAGGGGAGGGCAATGGAGGCGTCATTTTGCCCGATCTGCATTACGGGAGGGACGCCCTCGTGGGCGCGGCGCTCGTTCTGCAGCACATGGCGAATCGCAGCGAGTCGCTTTCGGCCATGAAGGCGCGTCTTCCAAAGTACGTGTTGAGTAAAAACAAGGCGTCTGTTGGCGAGCGCGATCCGGGGATACTCCTTGCCGCGCTGGCGGAGCGCTACCGGGAGCATGACACGAACACTGTCGACGGTCTCAAGATAGACTTCGAGGACGCATGGGTGCACCTGCGCAAATCCAATACGGAACCCATTGTCCGAGTTTATGCCGAGGCCCCTTCGCAGGAGCGTGCCTCGGCGCTGGCGGCCCGGTTCATTGCCGAAATAGAAACGGCGGCAAACGATAGTTCCGATTCCGGTGGTTGAGCGGTACAGTTGGCGGGCCGTGGCCTAAAAGCCCATGCCGCCGCCCATGCCACCCGGCATGCCTCCGCCACCATGGGCATCGCCTCCGGCGCCTGCCCCGGGGTTCTTCTCCGGCTTGTCGCTGATAACCGTCTCGGTCGTCAATAACAGACTCGACACCGAAGCGGCGTTCTCCAGCGCCGTGCGCGCCACCTTCGTCGGGTCGATCACGCCCTGCTCCATCAGCGAGCCGTACTCCTCCGTCTGCGCATTGAAGCCGTAGTCGGCCTTGCCGTCGGCCACCGTACGCACCACGATCGAACCCTCCAGCCCCGCGTTCTCCGCGATCTGCCGAAGCGGCTCCTCCAGCGCGCGACGCACGATAGAAACGCCGATCGTCTGATCGTCGTTCTCCGTCTCGACGCTGTCGAGCGAGGAGAGCGCACGCAAGTACGCCACGCCGCCGCCCGGAACGATCCCTTCCTCTATCGCCGCCCGCGTCGCATGCAGCGCATCCTCGACGCGCGCCTTCTTCTCCTTCATCTCCGGCTCCGTCGCCGCGCCGATCTTCAGCACCGCCACGCCACCTGAGAGCTTCGCCAGACGCTCCTGCAGCTTCTCGCGGTCGTAGTCGCTCGTCGTCGTCTCGATCTGCTGGCGAATCTGGTTCACCCGAGCCTTGATCGTCTCCGCCTCGCCTGCGCCGTCAACGACCACCGTCGTGTCCTTGTCGATCACAATGCGCTTCGCGCGACCGAGATAGTCCAGCGTCGTGTTCTCAAGACGGTAGCCCTTCTCTTCGGAGACGACCGTGCCGCCCGTAAGAATGGCGATGTCTTCGAGCATTGCCTTGCGGCGGTCGCCGAAGCCCGGCGCCTTCACCGCCGCCACGCGCAGCGTGCCGCGCAGCTTGTTCACCACCAGCGTCGCGAGCGCCTCGCCCTCGATGTCCTCCGCAATGATAAGCAGCGGACCGCCCGTCTGCGCCACCTTCTCCAGCACAGGCAGCAAATCCTTCATCGACGAAATCTTCTTGTCATGGATAAGCACCGTCGCATCTTCGAGCACCGTCTCCATGTTATCCGGATCGGTCACGAAGTAGGGAGAAAGATAGCCCCGGTCGAACTGCATGCCCTCGACCACGTCGAGAAACGTCTCGATCCCCTTGGCCTCTTCGACCGTGATCACGCCGTCCTTGCCTACCTTCTCGAAGGCTTCCGCAATCAGATCGCCGATCTCCTTGTCGCTGTTCGCCGAAATCGAAGCGACCTGCGCAATCTCGCCCTTGCCCTCTATCTCGCGGCTTAGGGAACGCAGCGAGCCTACGACGGCCGCTACGGCCCGCTCGACGCCCCGCTTCAGGTCCATCGGGTTCGCTCCCGCCGTCACGTTCTTCAGGCCCGCCCTTACGATCGCCTGCGCCAGCACCGTCGCCGTCGTCGTGCCGTCGCCCGCCACGTCGCTCGTCTTCGAGGCCACCTCGCGCACCATCTGCGCGCCGACGTTCTCGACCTTGTCTTCGAGCTGCACTTCCTTCGCTACCGTCACCCCGTCCTTCGTAACGGTGGGCGCTCCGTAGCTCTTCTCGATAATCACGTTGCGGCCCTTCGGCCCCAGCGTCACCTTGACCGCATCGGCCAGTGCGTCCACGCCCCGCTTGAGCGCAGCCCGCGCGTCCGTGTCAAATACGATTTGCTTTGCCATGATAAATGGTGTGTGTTTTTCTTTGCGGTAAAAGGAAATAAGGACCCTGCGGCAGCGCGCCGCCGATCCCGAAGAGTAAAGAAAGCGCCCTTAGCTGATGACGCCGAGGATGTCGCTCTCGCGCATGATGAGTACGTCCTGGTTGTCGAGGGTGATCTCCGTCCCGGAATACTTGCCGTAGAGCACGGTGTCGCCCGCCTTGACGGTCATCCCGACATGTTTGCCGTTCTCGACCTGGCCGGGACCCACGAACAGGACGGTGCCCCGCTGGGGCTTCTCCTGCGCCGTGTCGGGTATGAATAATCCGCTCGAGGTCTTCTCCTCGGCAGCCTCCGGCTGCACCACCACACGGTCGCCTATCGGTGTAATGCTGGTCATAACGATGTTGCGTTTGGAATGTATTGCGTTGGAAAGTACAGTCAACTAAAGTAGGGCGATCGAAAGGGGTAGTCAAGGCGCGCAGGGTGCGGGGGAATGAAACTCGCGTTAATAAAGGATGCTCTGATCAAGTCCACTTCGATCAGCGCTTCACTTTCACGCGTAAAGGACGACATGCTTGCATCGTTGAAATCAGCGAAAAACACGGCGGATTCGGGTTGTCTCGGCCATGAAGCGCCCTTCGGGAGGCAGACAGAGACGCGCTGGCTGTGTCATTCCTCATTATGTGGGGCCTACCACATTGCTTCGTCATTCCTTGCCAGCGCCCCCCTTTCAGCCTCTGAATCTTTGCGGACTTAATCAGAGTATCCATACGCGGAAATTTCCTTGTCAGTGTATGAGCAATGAGGGACCCGCTTTACAACGGATGAACCAAAAAAACAGGAGATGGGCAGGCTGGATGCTGGCCGCCGGTTTCGTATGGATGGTTTTCGGCCTGGTCATGGCTCCGCCGTTCGTGGGCGAAGAGCTGCGATACGGGATTATGCTGGGGTTTTCGGAGATATGTCATCAGATTCCGGTTCGTTCGCCTCACATTCAGGGAGTGCAGCTTGGCGTGTGCGACCGTTGTTTCGGTATGTATGCGGCGCTGGCGGCGGCGCCTTTTCTGGTCTTGAGTTTGCGGCCGTGTGGCCCCTGGATAGAGCGTCATGCAAAATACCTTGTTTTGGCAGGCCTGATCGTTCCGGCTATAGACTGGGGCAGCGATATCGTCGGATTATGGACCAACACGCCGTGGAGCAGAGTGCTCACGGGCGCCGTGTTTGGTTGCGTGGCAGGATATTTTCTTGTGGGCGCTATTGTATCGCTTATGGAGCGTCCGGCAGACAAGGGTGGCGCAAGACAGGGCGGGGAGGGGGAAAATGCGGACTCTTTCCATGCCGAGGATCGGGCGGTTCCGGTCTATCGAGAATAGACATATCCTTCCCCGTGTTATTCGACGCAAGTTATGCGTCGAATATCTTCACCCCCAAGTTATTCACCGCAAAATATGCGTGGAATAGATTTCTCCGCCTTGCTTCTCACAGCCTCCCGCAGGGCGCTTCATGTCCGCAATGTTCCGAATGACATTGCGCGACGGGGCGCAGCGTATGGCGAAAGACGAAAAATTCTGCTATACTTCGTTACGCGGAACTGGCGCACCCCCTGCATAGCCTGTTTGCACGATGTGCAGTCAACAGGCCCCGGTTTTCCGCCATTCGTTTTTTCTGTTCCACCGATCTTTTTCTGACCATGCCAAATAAAAGGGAATCCATTCTTCTCGTGGGCGTCATTACCGGACTGGTTGTGGTATTGGCCTCCTTTATACCGACGGCCGGCGATATCATTGGTTGTCTGGCGTACATAGGCGCCGGGATGCTTGTGGTCTGGCATTACGTCGACAAGCATAGCGTCACCCTTACAGGCGGACAGGGCATCGGTCTCGGCATATTGGCCTGTCTTGCGGCGTCCGTCACCTCATTAGTTCTGGATGCGTCGCTTCGGGCGCTGGCTATCAAGCCGAGTTGGCAGGAAGAGATGCGTCAGGGCATGGAGCAAGGCGGCGCGGACATGGCGCAGCTCGGCGGATTCGGCGAGTTTATGGCGTCTCCCGGCTTTCTCGTGGTGATGATCGGGATAGGACTTGTATTCTCCGTGATCGCCGGCGTCATTGGCGGCGTCATCGGCAGCAAGGTGTTCAAGGGTGGAGAGGAAGAGGATAATGTCCCGGACAGCAGCGATCTGATTTGATCCTGAAGCGGCGCCTTTTCATCTTTTGAAAGGAGATACGGATCTCCGGCGCAGCGAAACGGGTCGGTCGAGCAGTTCTTTCATTACGACCGCTTCCTGCAGCGAACCGCGCGCAACGAGCCGCCGCAGGGTATGGCCGGGCGCTTTGGGACGTTCGTACGGGGATAGTCCTTCGGCTGCGGACTCCAGGTTTCCCGCTTTGCGCTCCAGGGTCTGATCGCTTCCTCTTGCCTCGAACGCTTCTTCTTTGGCGAGCAAGGCGTCTGTTTCGTAGATCGGTTCCGGCACGGATGTTTCCTGCCAGTGATCGTACAAAGCGACTTCTTCCGGCGCCGGATCCATGGGGAACAGGGAGGTTCCGGAATCCATGCCGGCTTTTGGTCCAAAGCCGTCTTCGGCGCTAAAAGATATCGGGGAGGCAGACGGGTAGTCCGCTGTTTCTACGGCCTCTTTCGGGCTGCTGTCTTCCTCCATCATACTCACCGGAAAGCCCAGCGCCACGCCGATCTCGCCAAGCGCTTCATGCAATTCCTGCTGACTACTCTGTGACAGCGCTCGTTGGCGTTCCGGCTGCCGGGGTTCGCGCACCGGGGGTTTTTCAGCCGGCTCCGGCTTGCGAGCGCCGAAGAAGACCCGCTTCAGGACATAGATAACCGGAATAATCCAGAAAAGGTCTCCAAAATCCATAGTCCTGCGTCTTGTAGTGGATGCCCGATTTCGGGAAGACGAACGATGCGGGCTCTTTTTCCTACGTGCTGCCGATCAACTCGTTTCACCTGCTGTTTTTTGCTCCTCCATGTATTCGATCAGGCGGCGCCCCGTTTTTGAAAACGCCAGGGCGCGTAGTTCGGCGCGGTCGGCCCATTTCAGGGCGCGTCCCTCGCGGGAACAGGGCGTACCCGCTGCGATAGCCGCCCGGAAGGCGTGCATCGTGATGCGAAAATGGCTGTACGCATGAGAAATCCGGTGAACGAGATCGCCTGTTTCGACGACAGCGTTCCATTTCTCCTGCAAGGTGCGCCGGCACGTTGCCTCCAGCGTTTCGCCGGGTTTTCGCTTGCCGCCGGGAAACTCCCATAATCCTCCGAGCATAGCTTCCTCGGGGCGTTTGCATACCAGCAGGCGCCCGGCTTCATCGAAAACGATTACCACGGCTACATCGAAATGAGGTGTTTTTTTACGAGGAGGCGTAACCGGGAACGACTCCGGATTCCCCTGTGCCGCTGCGGCGCATACGGACTTCAGGGGGCAAATTTCGCAACAGGGCGCGGAGGGTTTGCATACGTTTGCCCCCAGTTCCATGACGGCCTGATTGAAGGCGCCTGGACGGGCCGGATCCATCAGTAACGCCGCTGTCTCCTGCAAGCGCCTGCGCGTTGCGGTTCGGTTTGCGTCTTCGCCTATCCGGAATACTCGTGTAAGTACTCTTATTGCGTTCCCGTCGAGTGCCGCATGGGCTTTCCCGTAGGCAATGGACAGTACGGCGGCGGCAGTGTACGGCCCTACGCCGGGAAGAGAACGGATATCCTGTTCGTCGGATGGGATGCGCCCTCCAAAGGATTCGACGATGCGCCGGGCAGCCTTGTGCAGGTTGCGGGCGCGGGAATAGTAACCGAGACCTTCCCAGCATGCAAGCACATCGTCGAGGGGGGCGTCGGCAAGGTCCTCGACGGTCGGGAAACGCTCCGCGAATCGTTGATAGTATGGCTCTGCCTGATCGACGCGGGTCTGCTGGAGCATGACCTCGGACAACCAGATGCGGTACGGATCGGAGACGTTGCGCCATGGCATATCCCGGCGCTCCGCGTCGTACCATGCCAGCAGGTTTTCCCGAAAGGCGCGCTTGCATGCGGCGCCGGGCGGAACGTGTGCCGAAGGGACTCGTTTTGTCATGCGTGGCCATGCGGATCGAAACGCGGTTTGTACGGGCGCTTACCCTTGCGGTTCTGGTGATCGCGGCGCCTGGGGGCCTGTTTCCGGAGGCGTATGCGCAATCCGGGGACAGGGAGCGCACTGTTTTGCCCGCCGACGCCCCGGAAGGAGGGGTGGAGGAGCGCGATGGCGGAGACGATATGGCGGGCCGCCTGTCCGATAGTACGCAGGTCTTGCTTGGGGAGGTGCGCATCACGGGCCTGGACCCGACCCGCCTCCGTATTGTCCGGACGGACGTGGCGTTCGGGGTTGGAGAGCCATTCGATCCGCTTCGTATGGAAGCGGATATCGGACAGGTGTTGTCCGTGCTGGAACGGGAGGGGCTTCCCCTGTCGACCGCTTCCGTGGAGAGGATAGGACTTTCCGGCGATGCGCCGGATCGGCTTGCCGTCACATTGCACATCGTTTCCGGCCCGGAGGTGGTGCTTCGGCGATTCGACCTGGAGGGCGCCCGACGGACCCCGCCGCAGCTTGTTATCCGTCTGGCGGGAATGAAACCGGGGATGAAAATACTCCGGTTCGACGCGGAGCGCCTCCGTCGCCGCATTGAAGGAAAGGAACTCTTCGAGACCGTGGGCCTGCCGGTATTGCGTATAGCTGCCGATACGTCGGCTGTGGTGCGTATCCCTATAGAAGAAGGCCCCCCCGGGGCCTTCGATCTGGTGCTGGGGTATTTACCTCCCTCGGAGGATGGTCAGCGCGGCAGCATTACGGGCAGCGGACATCTTGCGCTCCGCAATCCGTTCGGACGCGGCCTCGCGACGTCGTTGCGCATGAACCGGCTGCCGGATCACGTGACCAGCCTCGATGTGTCGGCGGCCTGGCCGTTCGCTTTTGGACTTCCGCTGGGATTGGAGGCAGGTTTCTCCGGCCTGGAAGAAGATTCTACGTACGGAAAAAGGACATACCGGGGTGAACTGAGCTATGATCTTGCTCCAGGGATGAAGGCATTTGCCGGATTCAGCCGGGAAAGCACGGCGCCCGGGCAAGCCGGCGTACGGTTTGGCCCGGCAGGTCGGCAGGTGGCTCCCATGGCGAAGGCGCGTTTCCTCGGCCTGGGCGTGCGCTTGTCGCTCCTGGACAACACATCGAATCCTGCACAGGGTTTTTATGTGGAGATGAACCTCGAAAGCGGGCGCAAGGAGCGCACGGAATACCATGTGGTCGGCACGGATACGCTTCGGAGCAGGGCATTGCTGGAGCAACAGCGACTGTATGCGACGGGGCGCTGGTTTGCCCCGGTATTTTCCCGATCAGTGGTTGTTTTTGGAGTAGACGCCCGCGTCTTGTTGAGTCCGGAGTACGATCGCAGTGATCTTTTCCGGTTCGGGGGTGCTGCGACGCTCAGGGGATACGATGAAGACCGGTTTTTGGGGCGCATTGTCGGAAGGGCGCTTGCCGAATACAGGGTATTGATCGATGCGGTTTCGTATGCCTATGGCTTTTTCGATCTTGGCTATGTGGATCGCCCGGAGACGCCGGACCTGCGGACTATGCAGGGTATCCACCCGGGGTACGGCGTGGGCATCCGATTCAGAACCGCCGCCGGCATTATGAATATGAGCGCCGCCCTGAATCCTGAGAGCGGGCCGGGGGATGTGCGCATTCATGCAGGCGTTTCCTTTGGGCTGTAACCGGTAGCGGCAGCAGCGTACAGGGGAAGGCGATACGACGGGCAGAGAAAAGGGGGGACCCATATCGCGCCGCGTGCGTTCGGAGGGGGCATTCGGAAACCCTATGCGCCCACAAGATCACAGACATTTCGCCCGGTCCGTTTTTCGTCATGCAGAATCTCATCGAAAAAGAATGTTCGTCCGAGCAACTGCTCGATGGCAAGTTGCTTAAGGTGTATCGCGACAGCGTTCTTCTTCCGGATGGACAGGAAGGGGTTCGGGAGTGGATCGATCATCCCGGGGCGTCCGCTGTGGCGCCGTTGTTTCCGGATGGCTCGACCTTGCTGGTGCGTCAGTTCCGGTATCCGGCCAAAAGCACGTTTCTTGAAGTACCTGCCGGGAAACTGGACAAGCCGGGAGAAGACACTGCCGAAGCAGCGGCCCGCGAACTGGAGGAGGAAACCGGGTGGCGCGCGGCGTCCTTCACGAAGCTGGGCGCTCTTTTTCCTTGTCTCGGCTACAGCAATGAGATCATTCATTTATATCTTGCCGAAGATCTTACGGAGGTTGGGGGGCAGCGCCTTGAGCAAGGTGAATTCATGGAAGTGGTGTCGATGTCTTTTGATCATGCGCTGAAACTTGTACGGGAGGGAGGTATCGTCGATATGAAATCCGCGTTGGCTCTGCTCTATGCGCGTTACCATCTCGACCAGCGCGAGGCAGCTTCAATGGACGTCTCGGCGCGTGGGTAAACGTCTCTGCCGCCGGCGCATGGATCCTGATGCGGGTGTTCGGCGTACCGGTACGGTTGCAGCGTGTCAGACCTGATCGTTCATCGGCGCGGGCGCGATTGGCCACCATTTCATATTCAACGATACGGCAACCATGTTTACGTTCATCATCACGCTGATCGCATTGATTGCGGTCCTGATTACGTTGATAGTGCTTGTGCAGAGCGGTAAGGGAGGGGGGCTTGCCGGTATTGCCGCAGGCGGCGCTACGCAGCAAATCCTGGGAACGCGTCAGGCGCCTGATGTGCTTGAGAAGGCGACCTGGATGCTTGCGACGCTGTTCATCGTACTTTGCGTCGTGTCGAATTTCGCTATTGGAGAGGAGCAGGTGCAGGAAAGCGTGATTCAGCAGCAGGCGCAGGAAGAACAAACGACCCCTGCACTGCCTCCTGTCGGAGAGCAGCAGGAACTTCCGGGAGCGCCTCAGCCGCTTCCCGCCGAAGAGTAAGAGAGTAAGCCTTCCTGGCGTATGGCGGCATTCCCTGCCTGTAAGCCGAATTCTGTCTGACCGCAGCAGCAGCCGCTGCACCGCTTGCGGCGAGATCGCCATTTATCTGGGACCGTCGTCGCCGACGGCCTCGAGCGACCTACCCGCGCCGTTTACCAAGGCGGGCTACCTTGTTCATTCTCGAAGAACGATACGGCGCTGTTTGGTCTTGCACCCCGTGAGGTTTACATAGCCGCCCCGATTTCGCGGGACGCTGGTGGGCTCTTACCCCACCGTTTCACCCATTGCCTGTACGCCGAAGCGCCATCGGCAGGTTTGCTTTCTGTTGCACTTGCTGTCGCCGCGTCGGCGGCGCCTTCCTGTTAGGAAGCACGGTGCCCTTTGGTGTTCGGACTTTCCTCCCCGGCCTCACGGACCGGAGCGGCGATCCGGCAGGAATATTTAAGGATACTCTGATCAAATCCACTTCGTTCAGCGCTTCACGTTCGCAACGCCCCGAATTCGCATATTTTCCGCTGATTCCGATGATAAAATCATAATATCCTGTACTTGCGAGCGTGAAGCGCCCTTCGGGAGGCAGACAGGGGCACGCTGGCCGTGTCATTCCTCATTATGTGGGGCCTGCCACATTGCTTCGTCATTCCTTGCCAGCGCACCCCTTTCAGCCTCTGAATCTTTGCGGACTTAATCAGAGTATCCTTCGGAGAATGTGCCGGGCCGTACGCATTGGTTCGACCTTGTTCCCTGTCGTTGCCTGATGGCGAGAGAAGGGCGGCAGAATCACCTGTGCGCCTTCGTACGAACGGGCTATGCGTTTGTTGCCTCGACGGTCTTGACGAACAGGTCGTTATCTACGATGATCCGTCCCGTGTGCTCGCAGGCCACAATGCGATTACCCTGGCGGATCTCGACCTGGCGTTGCGGAGGAACGGCAAAGCCGGCCGCTGCGCCTCGTTCGATCGGTACCACTGCTCTGCCATCGTGCAGACGTTGCCGCAGACGTTCATAGGCGAGCAGATAGCGAGCATCCACCTTTTTGGCGGCCTCGGCTCGTTTTTTTTCCAGATGCGCCTGTTCCTGTTTGGTATCGTCAAGCACTTCCTGTAAATCCTTTTCCTTCGTGGCGAGGACTTCGTCCAGTTCCTTCATCCGGGTTTCGGCCTCTTCGATAGCGGCCTTGTGCCCGTCTTCGTTCAGGTCAATCTCTTCAATGCGTTTTTTCGCTTCCTCAATGCGCTGCTTCTGTGCTTCGACTTCCTTCGTGAGCGCGTCGTATTCCCGGTTGTTCCTTACCTGGAGTTGCTGTTCCTCGTACCGCGCAATGAGTAGCTCGCCGTCCTTGATACCTTTGCCGGATGACTCCTTGTCTTCCTTGTTTTGCGTTTCCTCCTGCTTGTATTTCTCAATGCGTGTCGAAAGCCCTTCCTTTTCGTCCCGGAGGTCGCGAATTTCTTCCGGCAGGTCGCCTCGCAGTTTTTCGATCTGGTCTATTTGGCTGTCGATGTACTGGAGACAGATCAGGGCTCGCAGTTGTTCGCCGGTACTTGTCTCCTGAGCAGTGGGCATGTTGTATTCTGTGGTGTATCTCGATGAAGAAAAGGTCTGGCGGGTGCAAACTATATTAACATCCTGGAGGGATAAAAGTTCGCACGGGGTTTGTGCTCGTTTGCGTACGTTGCCAGACTGTTTGGGGAAATTGTTTCGCCAGAGCCTCGACAAGCAGGCTTTCTGTGAATTTTTCCGTTTCGTAGTGTCCGGCATCGATCAGGGCGGGGTACGGATGCCCTTGCGTGTCGAGCACGTTGAAAAAGTCGTGATATTTTATATCCGCAGTAATGTAAGCGTCTGCGCCGTGAGAGGCCGCTTCCGCAATCAGGTTGCTTCCTGCACCGCCGCATACGGCTACGCGCTCGATACGTGCTTCGGGGTCGCCCGCGTAACGTAATGCAGGGGTTTCGAGGCGCTCGGCAACCATTTCGAGAAGGGCCTGCAGGCGAATGGGGGCAGGCAATGAGCCGACCGCCCCGAAGCCGGTTTCGCCGCTTTCAGAGGGCTGGAGAAATTCGGTATGCGTGAGTCCCAGTTGGTTTGCGAGGGCAAACGATACGCCTCCCGAGGCGGCGTCAAGGTTTGTGTGGATACTGTACAGTGCGATGTTTTCCGCGGCGAGACGCCAGACCAGACTGGGGACATAGGCTTCTGTGGTGACGGCATGCAAGGGGCGAAAAAGAAGTGGATGGTGGGTGACGATAAGCGTGGCGCCGAGCGCTTTCGCTTCGTTGAGCAGCCCTGGCGTCATGTCCAGTCCAAGCAATGCGGTCCGGACTTCCATATCGGGGTTGCCTACCTGCAGACCGACATTATCGTACGACATCGCGGAAGACAGAGGCGCCCATGCTTCGAGAAATTCTGAAATTTGTCGGATAGTGGGGGTCCTGGGCATGGGAACGCGTTGGAAAATGCAACATGCAAGCCCGCAAAAACTAATCACCGTACTGCTGGTTCACAAGGGAGGAGGTAGTGTCCGATTGCGTTCGGTAGATTCTTTCATGCCATGTTCTGTCTCAGGTATTCATAATCTATTTCCTGAATTTTATGCGTATTGCGGTCAGTACGGATGAATTGTTGCCCCTCGTCAAAACCCTGCTTGAGGAACTCACGCAACGAGGACACGAACCTCTGTATTTCGGGCCAGAGGGAGAAAAGGATACGGCAGATTGGCCGGAGGTAACGCTGAAGGCGGTCGGGGCGGTCCGAAGTGGTGAGGCCGATGAGGCTATCGTGCTGTGCTGGACAGGTACAGGTTGCTCTATTGTGGCCAACAAGGTATCCGGCGTACGTGCCGCGTTGTGCAGCGATGGGGAAACGGCAAAGGGGGCCCGTATCTGGAATCACGCCAATGTGCTGGCGTTGAGTCTGCGCGCTACATCACCGGCTATACTGAGCGAGATACTGGATCGCTGGTTCGATACGCCTTTCGGAGAGGACGCCTGGAATGTTCGACAGATAGCCCGTGTGCAGCAGGTCGAGGAAACGGGAGAATAAGGCAGGGCTCATTGCCCGTATGTCCGGGCGCTGGACATTCCCCGGGCTTCATTGACACGAAGCAACAGGAGTGCGCCTGCAATAAAGAAAGCCGCCACGATGGCCATGCCGGCCCGCTGGCTGTTGAACAGGCTTGTTACGATTCCCAGCAGCACCGGTCCGAGAAATGCGGTCGCCTTGCCCGAGAAGGCAAACAGACCGTAGTATTCGTTTTCCTTGCCGGCAGGAATGAACCGTCCCATGAGCGAGCGGCTTGCGGATTGGTTGGGGCCGGCGCATATGCCGCCAAGGATCGCTGCAACCCAGAACAGGCCGATGCTGGTCGTGAGTACGACAATGATTGTTCCAAGCGTAAGCACGACAAGGCTGATAAGGATGGTGGCGCGTCCACCGATGTGGTCGTCCACAAAGCCGAAAGCCCAGGCGCCGACGCCTGCTGCAATGTTCAGAACAATGCCGAAGAGAAAAATATCTTCGGTGGAGAATCCGAGTGTACCGGTGGCATAGATGCCTCCGAAGGCGAAGAGCGTGATGAGGCCGTCGTTGTAGATCAGCCGGGCAACGAGAAGCCGGAACAGGTCTTTGGAATGTCGTACTTCGTGCAACGTACGCCCTAGTTCCTGTATGGACGTTTGCAGGGCCTTGCCGACGGCGACTCGTTTTGCGGGAAGGGATTTCTTCAGGATCAGGAAAAGGGGAACCGAAAAGACTCCGTACCAGGCTGCAACGAGCAGATTCGTCGCCCGCACATGTTCTCCCGTTTCACGGACGAGTCCAAAGGGGGGCGTTTCAGGGGCCACGAAAACAAAGTAGCCGATCAGAAGACAGCACAAACCGCCTGCGTACCCGAGCGCCCAGCCATGTCCCGATATGCGGCCGATCCGTGCAGGTGGCGCCAGTTCAGGCAGGAAAGCGTTGTAGAAGACATTCGAAAGTTCGAAAGCAATGTTGCCCGCCGTGAATACGACAAGGGCAAACAGTACATCGCCCGGACCCGCAAAGTACAGGGCTGCCGAGGCGGCAATGCACAGCAGCGTGGAGAGAAAAAGGAACCGCTTGCGAAGCCCGTTCCTGTCCGCAAGAAGGCCCAGCCAGGGAGAAAGCAAGGCAACGGCGATCTGAGACAGGGCTACAGCACGTGACCAGAGCGCTGTGCCGGATATGGAATCTTCAGCGATCGCATCCGTGAAATACGTGGCGAAGACGAAGGTGACGACGAGGGTTGTGAATGCCGAATTGGCGAAGTCGTACGTGGCCCATGCAGTGACGGCGCCCCGGGGATGTTTCGTTTTTGGGGTCATGCGTCTTTCGAAGAGATGGCATGTACGGCTTCGCAGAACCGGTCGATTTCTTCTTCCGTGTTGTAGTAATGCACGGAAGCGCGCACCATCTTGGGGAGGTTACGCTCCATCGCGTCAAGCAGCGTGTGCGAGGGCAGAGACACTGTGATATGCATGGATTGTTCGCGCAGACGTGATTTTACAATGGATGCTGCCACGTTTGCAATGTCGAAGGTCACAATGCCGCCTTGCTCTGTTCCCGTATCCCGCACGCGGATACCGTTCAGGGCATGGAGGCGCCGTCGCAACAGGTCGGCAAGGTCCCGGATGCGTCCCCGGATGGCGTCGAGTCCCAGATCCAGTGCATAGTCGACGGCGGCGCCCAGACCGAGCTTCATGGCCAAGTTGGATTCCCACATTTCGAATGCGCGCATTCCTTCATGGGGCCTGTAATCGTCAGGGGTTGTCCATGTCGCGCTGTGCAAATCCGGCATCGGCGGTTCAAGGCGATCCAGAAAGGCGCGGCGGACATAGAGAAATCCCGTTCCGCGCGGAGCGCGCAGGAATTTTCGCCCTGTGGAGGAGAGCATGTCACAGCCGATGCGCGTTACGTCGAGCGGCAGTTGCCCTGCCGATTGGCAAGCGTCCAGCAAGTACGGCACCCCATATTTGCGGGCAATTTTTCCGACAGCTTCGGCCGGGTTGATGATACCGCCGTTCGTAGGGATGTGGGTAAGGGCAATGAGCGCAACGCGCCCGTCAATACGTTGTTCGAAAGCGTCGAGATCAAGGTCACCCGCATCGTCACAGGGCGCTACGTCTATTTCCAGACCATCTTTCCGGGCGCGGTGCAGAAAGGCGATAAAATTGCTTGCATAGGATGTGCGGGTAGTAAGGATTTTAGCGCCTCGTGGCGTTTGAAGGCCTTGAAAGGCGAGATGCCATGCGCGGGTAGCACTATCGGCCAGCGCAATTTCTTCCGGGGAAGCGTGCAGGAGCGTGGCGATGCTTCGGTATATCGCCTCATGTCGGGCCTGTGCTTCTTCTGCGGCTTCGTATCCTCCTATGCGCGCTTCCAGCCAGAGATGCTCGATGCAGGTGTCGAGCACCAGATTCGGCATAAGAGATGCGCCGGCATTGTTGAAATGCACCACCTTTTCACAGGCCGGTGTGTCCCGACGGGTGCGGGCTACATCAATGAGCTTGACCTCCGGGACAGGGGATGGTGCTGCGCAATTCATGGAAACGGCGGATGTATGACGGCGTTGTATGGCAAATATCATCCTATACAACCGTTCCTTTCAAGGTTCCTGATGTAGTGACGTATGTCGTGCTATGCGTCATGGGTCGATTTTGCAAGCAATGCAGGAGATGCTTTCATCGTCGCACCCTGCTGGTAGATGAACATACCCCTCGTAGCTCAGGGGATAGAGCACCGGTTTCCTAAACCGTTGGTCGGAGGTTCGAATCCTCCCGAGGGGGCTGCATCTTTCCAGGTGTGTATGGGGAGGTACATCATCTTATTTCCGTTATTGATGTGTGTTCCGGCGTCAAGGGGGCAGCAGGTATGCGGGCGCCGGACATTGAGTGTATATGTTCATTGATATGCGGATGCCCGTTGGCGGATGATTCATCCGGTAAGGTTTACAGATTCTTAATACGTGTCCGTTATTGCATGTAACTTTTTTTGAATTATTCCCGTATATTCCGTCAGGCCTATGTGGTTTTATGCATTGCGCAAAAGCGCCATGGTCTTAGCGGGGACAGGTTGCGCAGGCAGAAGGATGGGCAGGGCGTACATTCGAAACAGCCAATGATTCCATTCATGGAAAAACTGCAGTGCAAGGCATGCGGGAGCATCAGCATGGTGCCGATGGATGTCCTTGGGGACGACGAAGAAAGTGAACCGAATGCTTCCACTCCAGACCAGGACAGCAATTCGCAAACCCGCTTTTATACCTGTCATGTATGCGGTGATAACTGGCTATCCGTCAAGGAAAGCTATATGGGTGATCATACGGTTACCTTTGTGCACCAGATGGGTATGTCTCCGGAATTGAAACGCATTGCTCATATCGAGCCTCCGGAAGCTACTCGGAGTGCGAACGTCGATTACTGGGAATATTATCTCGACGACGAGGAGATTTCGGCGGAGGCATGGCACGACAAACTCATCACACGGCGCAAGGTGCTGAAGTCGATCTGCTCGAATTAAGGACACTCTGACCAAAACCGCTTCGCTCAGCGCGTCACGTTCGCAAGTACAGGTTATGGTCAGAGCATCCTAAAGTGTACGGTACAGTGTGCCGTGGGCTTACGACCCGAATCTCCATCTGACCAGTACCTTCATTTCTCGCACGCGGTCTCCAGGGATTTCGTCGCGTCCGGATCCGGTAGCACGTACGTCCTCATAGCGTGTGGCGCCGAATTTCAATTGCATCATCAGGCGCCGGGAGGCTTCGAAACGAGCCAGGACATACCACCGGTGGCCGCGTCCGTTGAAGGAGGGGGCGCCACCCCCGTAAAGCACGTCGTTTTCGAACATGTAAAGCCGGGCAGAGGCATCTGCCGCATCGAACAAGGCGTACCGTACATCCAATTGTATAAACCGCCGGGGCTGCCACCGGAAATCCTGGTATACCAGTACCCCCGCAGCCTTTTTTTCCGTCTCGGCACGGACGGTTTCGATGCGCGTTCTGGAGCGCAGGGAAGCGCTGTGTCTGTATTCGATCTGTATCCGCAGGGATTGCCTGCGTTCTCGGGTTGAGCAGGGCAGCAGCAGGCGACCAGCCAGGCAGCGGGTCGCTGCTTCGGATGTTTGTGTCCGCGCCCGCACATGCAGCGTGAGCCAACGCCCCTGCCGGTATTCGACGACTCCCGCAACGAACCGGTCACGTACATTGGGGAGGAGGCTGACCGGGCGCTTCCGCTCCCGAACTCGTACTGTCGCTGTCCATGTTTCGAAAGGGCGGATGCGGCTTTCGGCAAGCCATTCGGCGTACCGATAGCTTTCCCCTCGGGAATTCACCCCGATGCGGGTGTGTGGCCGCAGACCGTTTGCCGTGGTCTGCCATGTCCGGATATGCACAGACGCATTTTCGATGGGGGTAAACGAGACGGTCATGGACCGGTGTCCCTGTTCCGGGACGAGTTCGAACGAGCCCTCCCAATGGGGTCTTGTCCATCCTCCAAATACCGACAGGGCATGCATATTCCGGGAAACGCCAAGCGTGTGCAGCGTATGGAGAGACAATGCGCCGGCGTAAACAGAACCCCGGCGGAACACGGCTATTCCGCCGACAGAGCGTTCCCGGGCTTGCCCCCGTCTTTCATACTCGGTTTGCGTGCGGTGATATCCGGTGGAGGCCAGGCTCCATATGCCCAGGGTGGTATCGACGCGGGCGTCCAGCGGCAGGTACGAGACGAAGCCGGTTACGGAAACCCCGTACAGCGGTTTTGATTGCATGGCCAGGCCCCTGAAATAGGCATGTTCCCGCGCGGAAGTATGGGGTCGAAGGATCCGATCTACGGAGGCCGTGCGTAACGAAGAAATCCCCGCCACACCCTGGCCCGCCGTAAGACCCTCCCCTGCCTGGACCGTATAACTACCTGCTACGATGCGTTCGAAAGGCCCTCTGTTGTCCACGCTCAGGTGCAGGGCTGCAAAGTCAGCGCCGAATCTTCTTCCGCCGGGATGCCAGCGGATCGGTTCTCCCGGATCCTTGTCGAGTGTGATGCCTGTGGCGATATGTTCTCCTATACGTATCCCGATGCGCCATTGCAAGGCGTCGGGGGAGCCGAGATAGCCGGAGCCGGCGTCCTTTCGGTATCCTTTTCCAATGTCCAGACGACGGTTCCAGCGCTGCACGAGGTCTGTACGGATGCGAGGGCGCTTTCGGGGCGCAGGGCGGTCGAATGTAACGAAGGGGAGCAACATGCTGACGGCGTGTTCATCCAGACCTGCGCGCAACAGGGATTCCGGTTCTTCGATTTTTTCTCCGGATGAACGCCAGGCGAGGATCCGTTGCACGTTCATTTCCGATATACCGGGAATGGAACGCAAGGCTTCCGCCGACGCTGTTTCCAACCGGATTTTCCGGTGCGCGGCATATTCGATCGCTTCCTGCAGCGAGGCCGAATCTTCCAATCCATCCTCCAGTACATCCAGCGTGGTTTCGATAACCGTGGCCGTTTCTGTCGTGTCAGCTGGCGGGTTTGCGGCCTGCATCATAAACGCCAGCAGGATTGCCGTTTTCATGCTTCACCAGGAGTAGAGGAGGGACATGGAAGGCGTCCACCCCAGTATTTCGTGTCGTTGGGCTGCGAAATCCGCGCGAACGGACGCGAGGCTTAACCCGATTCCTCCGCTTGCCTGCCTTGGCCCCGATGCAATGCCTCCCCGCAACGCCAGTACATCGATCAGCCGGATTTCGAGGCCGGCCGACATGGAAAGAGGAGAACGCACTTCTTTGGTCACATCCGTCGTCATGGCGAATGTCTTCGAGGGGCGCCACACGGCGCCGACAGCAAGGCTTCGGCGCAGGTCGGAGCGCAAGGGGCCGGCAACCGTGACCAGATTGTATGCGACGGCTCCCAGCGAAATGAACGGCGTAATCGGGAGCAGTACGCCTCCTGTCAGTCCCAGCGCCCCGGCTTGTCCGTGATTCGCTATGTACACCTGATTCCACTCGGCGCGCACGCCTGCATGGATTTGCCGGTGCGTTCCGAAACCGAAGCGTCTCCCAAGCCCGGCGTCCAGCACGAAGTGTCTGTAGAGATCGAAACCGAAGGCCGAGGCGCCCCCGGCGATCGCGCCCGTCCGGAGGGGCACAACAAGCCGGACAGCGGCAAACCGGAGTTCAGGTAATCCATACAGTTGCGCGCCGTGCAGCGCGAGGATCCGGGTATCCGCCTGTGCCCATGCAGCGGGGTTGACTTGCCCGGCAGCCTCATTCGGCAATGCCGTCGAAGCTCCGCCGAGCGCAGCGCTCCGCGCCCCCGAAAACACAGGCTGCCCCATAGCGGATTGCCGTGTGCTTGCTACAGGTAGAGCAGCGAGGAGCAGCAAAAGCATTCTGCTCAGGCAGGGGGCAAGGTATGCAAGGGGGGAAGAGGCGGGGCAGCACACGGGCTTTTATTTCACAGACACCGTGCGGGGTCATGCATGACCTCATACGTAAAAATTTCCCGATACCCGGTTGCTTTCCGGGCCCGATGACGACATTCCCTTATTCTGTCCGCCGGAAACAGAGCAGGTCCATTTTGGTATCAACAAAGGCACTATCCCTTGTCATAAAAACCCGCATCCCGGCACGGAAGTACATGTCCTTTTCCAAGATGCGTTTTCTCTCCGCTTCGACGGCGTCGGCTGCCGGGCTGCTTCTCTTTTTGCTGTTTTTTTCGCCGAAGCCGACCGCTGCGCAGGAATTCAACTGCACAGTTTCGCTCAATTACAGCACGCTGACGGGCTCCGATTTCGGATTTCTTGAAGATCTCGAAGTGCGCATGGAAGAATATGTGAACGATCGTTCCTGGACGGAGGATGGCTTCCGGGAAGACGAGCGCATCGAGTGTACGGTGGAAGTGATTGTACTGGAAGCCCTCTCGTTAACCAGTTTCGATGCGCGGCTTGTAGTGGCGACCCGCCGGCCGATCTACAACACCATGCAGCACAGTACGGTGGTTCGATTCAGCGACGAGTCCTGGCAATTCAGGTATGCGCAGGGCCAGCCCCTCGTGTTCAATCTCGAACAGTACGATCCGTTGACCTCGGTCATCGACTTTTATGTGTATATGATGCTCGGGTATGACTACGACACCTTCGGTGAACTCGGCGGTACGCCGCATTTCGAGACGGCTCGCCGGATTGCAGAACGCGCGCAATCTGCGTCGGGGCAGGGTTGGTCGGAGCTCGCGAGTACCGAGCCTGGACGCGGCAATCTGATCACGCAGATGCTGGATCCCCGCATGCGCCCGTTGCGCAAGGCGTATTTCGATTATCACTTTGCCGGGCTCGATCGCTTTCTCGTGAATCCCGATGCGGCGCGC
Source organism: Rhodothermales bacterium (assembly GCA_951812345.1). Lineage (GTDB taxonomy): Bacteria > Bacteroidota > Rhodothermia > Rhodothermales > VXPQ01 > VXPQ01. Next base: position 1,835,823 of record OX638295.1, on the reverse strand, counting down.
AACGCCATTCTGCAGGTGCTTTCCGACCTTGATGTGTTGTACGAGGATGTTTCCCGACAGCATGCCCTCGATCTCTTCTTTCTGGCGAAGTATAACGAACTGGCTGCTGTATTCGAGGGTTGGCAGGAGAGTAATCAGGCGTACGACTACCTTACGCTACTCGATCCGTCTCACACGTCCGTATACGAAGCTCTCCTCGAATAAGGACAGGGGCCTACCTGCCGAAAGAGCCGATGGATCAGAGAAAAAATATTGCGTGCGAAAGGGGGGACTCGAACCCCCAAGGGTGTTACCCCACCAGATCCTAAATCTGGCGCGTCTGCCAGTTCCGCCACTTTCGCGTAAGGGGTTGCTATCTCGTTGCGATACTATTTTTCGTCCCGCAGCGTTTTGATCAGAGTATCCTGTAGTCCCGCACAGGCAGGAATCTTTGAGGCTCCCTTGTTTGTATCAAAAAGCTATCGCGTATTTTCGTAAATCGTGCGGCGACGTACAAGCCTTGGTTCGTTCTCGCGCGTTACCGATCAGGTTTTTCAACCATGTACAAACGCATTCAGTTCACTCCGGTTTTTCCGGTGCTTCTTCTTTTGCTGTTTGCAGGGTGCGCCGGCAGCAAGGCCGTTGAAGATACTGCAGCTTCCGGCGAGCCTGGAAGCGTGACCCCCACGGAAGTCCCGGAAACGGTACCGGTCCATGAGCCGCTCCGACCGGCGCCTGCGCAGCACATCGACGCTGCGATGGCTCGTGCGGGGCGTTTCGACCAGGGGAAGATGTGGACATTCGAACATCCCCCCATCGATTATTTTGCAGAGACCTATGACTTTACGCCCGACGAGGAGTGGTTTCGGCATGCCAGGCTCGGCACGTTGCGGATTCCCGGCTGTACGGCCTCGTTTGTGTCGCCGACCGGGCTTGTATTAACGAATCATCACTGCGCCCGGGGCCATGCGGTCAGCGTTGCGCTTGAGGGGGAGCCTATTCTTGACGATGGATTTTATGCCCGGTCGTTAGGCGAGGAACGTATGGTGGATGGCATGTGGGCCGACCAGTTGGTTGACATCCGGGATATTACGCCTGAGGTGGAAGCCGCTATTGCCGGCGTTTCGGAAGATGACGCCGGACGTGAGCAGATGCGGCAGGAGGCAATCAATGGAGTGCAGGAGCGCATTGAAGCGGAAGCGGGTCCGGGGCATCATGTGGAGATTATTTCCATCTACAACGGGGCCCTTTTATCCGCGTACGTTTTTCGTCGCTATACCGACCTCCGGCTTGTGCTTATTCCTGAGTTGAAGATCGGGTTTTTCGGGGGCGATCCCGACAATTTTACCTATCCTCGCCATACGCTGGATATTGCTCTGTTTCGTGTATACGACAACGATAAACCACTTGAAGTCACCCATTATTTTCCTATGAGCAGCAAGGGGATAAAGGCAGGAGACCCCGTGTTTGTGATTGGTAATCCAGGATCCACGTTCCGGCTGTCCACCGTCGCGGAGTTGACGTTCCGGCGCGATGTGCAGGAACCCGCTCTTCTCGACCTGATCGAGACGCGCCTTGCGGCATTGGAGGCATTGCAGGCCGAGACGCCTGCGGAAGGCCAGGATGCGCTCGTCAACCGGATTTTTTCGTTACAGAATGCCCGTAAATTGTACACGGGTCGCGTGAAGGCGTTGAACGATCCCGTGGTGACAGCCCGCCGCATGGACGCCGAAGAGCAGTTCATGCAAGCGATCGGGCAGACACCGGCGCTTGGCGAGCAGTATGGCGATCTCATCGGACGGATGCGTGAAGTACAGGAAGAGAAGCGGACGTACGGAGATGCGTTCAGGGCATTTCTTGCATTGAACCCGGCCTCTTCTCTCGGGGCTGCGGCGCTTCGTCGCGCGCTTGTCGTGCATGAATATGTCGGACCGGTCGATACGCTGCGGAATATCCCGGACAATGTGCATGAGGAACTTGCACTGATTGCCGATCAACCGGCGGCGATGCAGGCTGCGTTTCTTGCCGCGCGGTTCCAAACGTGGTCGGATCGTTTCGGTCCGGAAAGCGCGCTTGTCGTCGATATACTTGGCGAGCGTTCCCCTGAAGAGGCGGCGCAGCATGTGGTCGAGCATTCGCTGCTGACGGAAGCGGCTGGAGTCATAGAGGCGCTGCAAGCCGGTTCCATCACGGAGGCCGATCCCGCCATACAGGTCGTTGACGCCATTGTTGAGAAGTTGACGGCGTATCGTAGCGCTATGGCGGCGCTTGCCGTCGAAGAACAATCTCTTGCGCAGCAGATCGGGCGTGCCCGGTATGCGGTGTACGGCGTGGAGACGCCTCCCGACGCCACCTTCTCGCTGCGCATAGCCGACGGGGTCGTACAGGGGTATCCGTATAACGGTACGGTGGCGCCTCCGTATACGACGTATTACGGGTTGTACGACCACTATTATTCGTACGGTCCGGATACGCCGTGGGACATGCCCGCGCGCTGGTTGACTCCGCCGGGAAACTTCGAAATGCGTACGCCTCTGAATTTCGTTTCCACCAACGATACGATCGGGGGCAATTCGGGATCTCCCGTGATCGATCCGGATTTGCGTCTTGCAGGTCTTCTGTTCGATGGCAATATCGAGAGCCTCTCCGGGGATTTTATCTACTTGACGGACCGGGCGCGAAGCATTTCGGTCGATGCCCGCGGTATTCTTGAGGCGCTCGACGACATGTACGATGCGGATCGCCTTGTTATGGAGACGACGTCGGGGCGTTTCGCCGAATCCGAGGAAGAAGCCGACGCCATCCTGTCCGAATAGTATGCCTTAGTAATATGCCCTTTTTCGCCATGTTCATGAATATTTGCAGGAAGCGGTCGGGAGCGGCGATACTGTGCCTTCTGTTGTGGACGGGGTGCAGCGGAAGCAGCCAGGTCGTTTCTGTCGTGGAGCGCCCCGGTACGACGGAACCGATTGCGGTCGTGGATTCTTTTTCTCCGGAGGAAGAAGAGGCAAGCCCGGTTTCTGCACCGGCCGATGTCGAGATCGGACGATTCGATACGGGAAAGATGTGGACGTTCGAGGATCCGCCGGTCGGTTATTTCGAGGAGGCCTATGGATTCAAGCCGGATTCCGCCTGGTTCGCCCGGGCGCGTCTCGGAGCGCTCCGGCTCCCGAATTGTTCGGCGTCTTTCGTATCTCCTCAAGGGCTCATTCTTACGAATCACCATTGTGCGCGGGAAAGCATTGCGGACGTGACGCGCGAGGGGGAGACATTACTCGATAACGGATTTTATGCGGATTCGACCGGTGCAGAGCGTAAGGTTGAGGATCTGTATGTGGATCAGTTGGTGGCTATCGAGGACGTTACGGAGCAGGTTTACGGTCTCGTTCGGTATCCGGACGATGAAAACGCTGGGTCCCGCAGGAGGCAAGGCCGGGGCGAGCGGGCTATGAACAGCGACGATCGTTCGGCGGCTGCGCGCGGAAGGAGGCTGGAGCGCATCGAGACGCGTATGAATGCGGAGGCCCAGGGGAGGGATTCGCTTTTGACGGTGCAGGTGGTCGAATTGTATCACGGCGGGCGGTATTCGGCCTATACGTTCCGCCGCTATGACGATATCCGGCTGGTGTTTGCACCGGAATTGCCTGTTGGCGCCTTCGGGGGGGATCCGGACAACTTCACGTACCCCCGGTACAGTTTCGATTTCAGTTTTTTCCGCGCCTATGATTCGGAGGGCGAGCCCCTGAGCACGCCGCATTATTTTGCGTGGGACAAGGACGGAGCGCAGGAAGGAGAAGCGGTCTTTGTGGTAGGCAATCCGGGCACGACCAGCCGCCTCGAAACGGTCGGGCAACTGGAGTTCGAGCGGGATTATATGTTGCCTGCGGCGCTTGATGCGCTGAAAGATCGGATGCGGATTCTGGAGGAGTACATTGCCGAGGAACAGGAATTAACCCAGGAAAACGACCTGCGCAACGCCTCGCATCAGATATCGAATCAGTTCAAAAAGAATGAAGGAGAACTGACCGGATTACGCGATTCGCTGCTGATAGCGCGCCGGGTGACGGCGGAAAGGAAGCTGGTCGCAGAGATCGCCGCCGTGGATTCTTTACAGGAGAAATACGGCCACGCGATCGGCGAAATCGCGCGTTTGCAGCGTTCGAAAGAGGCGATGGCGGATCAGAACAGGGCATTCCTGTTTTTTGGCGCGCCGGCCTTCGATTCGCATGTGCTTGTGCGGTCCGCTTACGGGTACATTATCAGCCTGATGAGACAGCGGGGTATGCCGGCGGACGAAATCGAAGATGTGCTGGAGGATGCGCTGGACATAGAAGACTGGCCCCCGGAACTGGAGAAGCGCATGCTGGCGGTGCGCCTGCACGAATTTTTGCGCCACCTTGGCGAAAACGATCCGACGGTGAATCGTTTGTTGCAGGGGCAGACGCCCGAAGAGGCCGCCGATCGGATTATTTCCGGCACGGCTTTGCGCGATTCCGCGAAATTCGCCGTGCTGCTGGAAGAAGGCTTCCTGGGCAGCGGCGATCCTGCGGAAGCGATGGCGCAGGCTGTAACGCCGCTGTTTTTGTCGATCCAGCAACAGATATCCGGGCTCGACAGGAGGGAACAGGAACTGAATGCCTTGCTGTCCCTTGCTCGTTTTGCCCTGTACGGTGCGCAAATACCTCCGGACGCGACGTTTTCGCTCCGCATCGCCGATGGCGTCGTGGCGGGATATCCCTATAATGGCACCACCGCGCCGCCTCATACCACCTTGTTCGGGATGTACGACCATTATTATTCGTACGGCGGGGAAGATACCGATTGGGATTTGCCGGACCAGTGGCTTCACCCGCCGGATTCCTTGGACCGGTCCACGGCCGTCAATCTGGTCACGACCAACGACATCACGGGCGGAAATTCCGGTTCGCCGCTTCTCGACAAGGAACTGCGCATCGTGGGCGTGGTGTTTGACAGTAATATCGACGCTCTTCCCAATACCTATGTGTATCTGGACGAACAGGGTCGCGCAGTGTCTGTCGACGCCCGGGGCATCATCGAGGTGCTGGAGCATATGTACGGCGCGGATCGCATTGTCTCCGAACTCTTGTCCGGCGCCGATCTGCAGGGAGGGGACGATATTTCGGCACGAAGCATGCCGGAAGTCGATAAAATGAAAGGATATGAATAACTCGTGACGGAGATGCGTAGCGAGGAGAACAAGGGGCGAACGCCGCTCATGCGGCAATATTACGCCATCAAGGCGCAGCATCCGCAAGCGCTCCTTCTCTTCAGGATGGGGGATTTCTTCGAGACGTTCGATGAAGATGCAAAGCAACTCAGCAAAACGCTGGGTATCGCCCTGACCAAACGCTCCAACGGGAAGGCCTACGATGTTCCTCTGGCGGGCTTTCCCCATCACGCGCTGAATACGTACCTGCCGAAACTCGTCGAAGCCGGTTTTCGGGTAGCCGTTTGCGAGCAAACGGAAGACCCCGGGCAGGCCAAAACGATCGTAAAGCGCGATGTCGTAGAGGTGGTCACCCCTGGCGTCTATTTCGACGACAACCTGCTCGATCCGAAGCAATCCAATTATCTCGCGGCGATTTGGCTGGAAAGCGGGCGCGTCGGGATTGCCTTTCTTGATGCATCCACCGGCGAATTTTTCGCCAGCGAGGGGGATATAGAGGAATTATCCGGTCTTGTGCAGACCATCCAGCCTGCCGAGGTGCTTGTGGCCCGGAACCGTCGGGACGATGCGCCTCGCGGTTCGTTCGTGGTGACGCCGGTTGAGGACTGGGTCTTCGGACACGATTTTGCCCGTCAGACCCTGTTGAACCATTTCGGTACGCATTCGCTGAAGGGCTTTGGAGTCGATGCCTTGCGGCTTGGGACGATCGCCGCCGGCGCCGTGCTGCATTATCTCGGCGAAACGCAGAAGGGCCGGCTCTTGCATGTTCGCAAGATCGTTCCGTACGACAGCGCGAGCCATATGACGCTGGATCCGCAAACCAAGCGGAATATGGAATTGGTTGCTCCCCTCCACGAGCAGGGCCGGAAGGATACGCTTGTAAGCATTCTTGACCGGACCCGAACGCCTATGGGAGGCCGGCAGCTCAGGCGATGGCTGGTGCGGCCCTTGCGCGAGGTTGCAGCCATCGAGCGTCGACTCGACGCCGTCGAGGATTTTTTCCGGTCCCGTACGCTTCGTACGAAGCTGGGCGAGGAACTGGAGCACATGGGCGACCTGGAACGTCTTGCCGTCCGTATTGCTACAGGCCGGGCTTCGCCGCGGGATATGGTGGCCGTCAAACTGACGCTTCGGCAGCTTCCTGCAATCAAGCAGCTCCTTTCTTCAAGGGAAGATTGTACGTGCACTGCGCTTCGGGAAGCGGGTGCGCAACTTACCGTGCACGCCGATCTGGTCGATCTGATCGATCGGGCTATTGTGGACGATCCGCCTGCCGGGATAGGGGGAGGCGGGCTGATCCGGGACGGCTACGACGAGGAACTCGATACCTTACGCCGGATTGCCCGCTCAGGCAAGGACTGGCTGGTCGAGATGCAGAAGAAAGAGATCGAACGAACGGGCATTTCCTCGCTCAAGGTCGGTTTCAACAAGGTATTCGGGTACTACCTCGAGGTTACCAACACGCACAAGGACAAGGTGCCGGACGATTATATCCGCAAACAGACCCTGGTGAATGCGGAACGCTACATCGTACCGGAATTGAAGGAATACGAGGAAAAAATCCTGACCGCCGAGGAACGGATCGATACGATCGAGGCGAACCTTTTTGCCGAATTGCGGGTGGCTGTCGCCGAGTATACCGAAGCCTTGCAACGCAATGCCACGTTGCTGGGCATGGTGGATTGCTACCTGGCGCTGGCCGATGCAGCCGTGCGTTTCGGCTATGTCCGGCCCGAAGTACACGAGGGGCGAGCACTTGAGATCGAAGGGGGGCGGCATCCGGTTGTGGAGCAAGCCTTGCCTGCTGGCGAACCTTTCATTCCGAATTCCATCTACCTGGACCCGGACGACGCCCAGATTATTCTCATTACCGGCCCGAACATGGCCGGAAAAAGCGTTGTGTTGCGGCAAACGGGGCTGATTGTGCTCCTTGCCCAGGCCGGTTCATTCGTGCCGGCGGAATCTGCTCGTATCGGTATTGTGGATCGGATATTCACGAGGGTCGGGGCTTCCGACAACCTTGCCGAGGGGGAAAGCACGTTCCTGGTCGAGATGAACGAAACCGCAAACATTCTGAACAATGCAACGCCGCGCTCGCTCATTTTACTGGATGAGGTGGGACGCGGCACCAGCACATTCGACGGCTTGTCCATCGCATGGGCGCTGGTGGAGTACCTGCATGAGCGCGAAGACGTGGCTGCCCGCACCTTGTTCGCCACGCACTATCACGAACTGAACGAACTGGCGAACCGATACGATCGCGTGCGCGCGGCATGTATACGGGCGGAAGAGCATGAAGGCCGCGTGATTTTCTTGCGCAAGCTGGCCCCGGAGGGCGCCGACCACTCGTTTGGTATCGAAGTAGCGCGCATGGCAGGGCTTCCCGAACCGGTCATTGCCCGCGCGCGCCAGATTCTCGAGCGACTGGAAAGCCGGCATACGGGCGTCGATACGATGCAGGAAGACGATATTCACGCGTTCAAACCTTCTCCACAGGATATGCCGATGGCTTCCGCCGAGCAGTTTCAAATGTCTCTTTTTGACAGGAAAACGGACCCCGTAAGGGAAGCGCTCAAGGAGTGTCTGGGAGCGCTGGATACGGATCGGATGACGCCGATCGAGGCTTTGCAGCAACTCGATGCGCTGCGGCGGTTGCTGGATTGACCGGATAGGGAGGAGCGCCAGGGTATGGGTACGGCGCCTCCCGTTTGCCCCTTCACAGAAGAGTTTTACCACAGGAAAAAACGCTCTCATGCGCATACTGGTTGTCGGCGGCGGGGGCCGCGAACACGCTATCGTTCACAGCCTGTCCCGATCGGGAGGGGTTCATAAAATATTTGTAGCTCCGGGAAATGCGGGTATTCGCGAGACGGCCTCCATCGTACCCGTTCGCGCGGATGACATCGAAAATCTTGTCCGTTTTGCGCGCACTGAGCAGATCGATCTGACGATCGTGGGGCCCGAACAGCCGTTGGTGCTGGGCATTGCGGATCGTTTCGAGCAAGAGGGACTGGCGATTATGGGGCCGAGTGCGGCGGCAGCTCGTCTTGAAGGGTCGAAGGCATTCGCCAAGGCGTTTATGCAGCGGCACGATATTCCCACGGCGCGTCACCGGACATTCGGAGCAGGCGATTACGATGAGGCGGTGGCCCATGTCAGGGCATGCGGCGCTCCGATTGTGGTAAAAGCAAGCGGTCTGGCGGCCGGCAAGGGGGCGGTTGTATGCGCTACCGTGGAGGAAGCGCTCGAAACGCTTGCGTTTATGCTACGCGAGCGGGCGTTCGGCGCAGCGGGGCAAGAAGTCGTGATCGAGGAATATATGACCGGGGAGGAAGCCAGCGTATTCGCCCTGTCGGACGGGAAGGAATACGTGTTGTTTGCGCCGGCGCAGGATCACAAGCGAATTGGTGAAGGGGATGTGGGGCCGAATACCGGCGGGATGGGGGCCTATGCGCCGGTTCCCATCGTAACGGACGATATGCTGGACGTCGTGTGCAACCGGGTTGTTGCCCCGACATTGCACGGCATGGCAGCGGAAGGATATCCGTACCGGGGCGTACTGTATTGCGGGCTGATGATTACGGAAGAAGGGCCCAAAGTGGTCGAGTACAATTGCCGCTTTGGGGACCCCGAGGCCCAGGCGGTGCTTCCTCTTCTTGCCGACGATGTCCCGGATCTGTTTGAGGCGACGGCCCGGGGGGCGCTCAGTGGTTCGGTGCTGTCTATGAGGAGTGGTGCAGCGGCATGCGTTGTTCTGGCATCCGGCGGGTATCCGGGACGCTACGAAACGGGATTCCCGATCGAGGGGTTGGAACAGGCGGCAGCGCACAGGGACGTCATGGTGTTTCATGCAGGCACGGCGCCGGGGCAGCAGGATAGCGGTCGAAGCGAGACCGTTACATCCGGCGGGCGCGTGCTCGGCGTTACCGGGCTGGGCCGGGACCTCCGGGAAGCGTTGGATCGCGCCTACGAAGCGGTAGGACACATTTCTTTCGAACACATGCAGTTTCGGCGGGACATCGGAAAAAAGGGGCTGCGTCCGTCATGATGCGTCCGCTCGCCATGGCGTTTGGGGCGCTGGGCATGTTCGGCGTGCTTGTTTCAGGCGCCGGACAGGCTATTGCCCAGCCGGTGGATACGCTCCGGGCAACACCCCTTGCCGGGCCGGATTTTGTGGATGCCCGCGCTGTCGCCATGGATCCTTTCGGGATCGTCTATGTGGCTGACGCAGGCCGCGATGTCGTATATACGATGAACGAACAGGGGGAGCGCCTTGCAGTGCTTGGCGGGCCTGGATCGGAGGAAGGAGCATTCGACGATCCCGTGGATGTCGATCCGACCAATGGCCTGGTACTGTATGTGGCCGACGCCGGCAACCGGCGGATTCAAATATTCTCCCGCTCCGGGGCATATCTCGGCGCAGTCCCGCTGATGCGAACCGGCGAGGACGTTTCAGCCCGCGTAACCTATCGGAGGCAGGACGAAGCAGCTGCCGATTATTCCTCCGGTATTCCCGCAGCCGTGGCTACTTCTTCGGCGAACGAAATTTTTGCGGTGGACATGGATCGGGGGGTGGTCCGCAAGTGGGATCAGGATCGCCGTCCCGCAGGAGTCATTGGGGACATAGGCGCCGGGCCGGGTGTGCTTGTCGAACCAATAGATATCGCCATCGGTGCAGACAGGTTGCTGTACGTGGCCGATCGCAGGGCGGAATCCCTGATGGTCTATGACCAGTACGGTACGTTTGTGCGTACGATCGGTGCCGGGCTTGCGGGGCTTCGCGCTGTAGTTGTGGATGGCGGGAGGGTGTATGCGGTGCTTGCGCAGAGCCTAATGGTATATGATGAGACCGGGCGCTTTGAGCGCCGTCTTGAGATGGATATGGATACGCACATCGTGGACGCCGCTGCGGGAACGGATGGAACCCTGTACGTTCTGGGAGCGCAGCGCTTGTATCTGCTTGCGCTTTCGGAATGATTGCTCGACTCGTTGCGACGGGTATAGCGCTGACATTTTTTGCGGCGCAGGGGCGTGCTCAGGAAGCAGCGCCTGTGCCGGAGATATTCCGACGCGACACGCTGGATGTGTCGGCGCCTCAGCCTTTTCAGTTGGTTCCTATCGCGCTTCCCGGATCGGAGCGGGTGCTGGCCGATGGCGCTGCGCTCGATACGACGCACTACCGCCTCGACTATCGCTATGCCCGTCTTTGGGTGGACGATGTATCCGGGATAGAGGAGTTGGTGGTCGAATATCGCACGTTGCCGTTTCGTTTTCGGGATTGGTATCGTCGCCATGATTTGGCGGAAGAACAGGCCGACGAGCGAGCGGAACGTGTCCTATCCGGGTCCGACGAAGATCCCCTCCGGCTGCTTCCCGCCACATCCGCGTTGCAGCACAACGGCTCGATCACCCGGGGCATGCTTGTCGGAAATAACCGGGACGTAACGCTCGAGTCCGGGCTTCGCATGCGGCTTTCCGGTCCTCTTTCCGACCAGGTTCATGTGCAGGCTGTGCTTACCGACGAGAACACGCCCATTCTACCGGAGGGCACCACGCAGCGCATCGAGGAATTCGACCGCGTGTTTATCGGCCTGGACGTGCCCCATGCGCGGGCTGAATTAGGGGACTTCGATCTCCGGTTCGCTTCCGGCGAGTTCAGCGCGTTTGCAAGAAGATTACAGGGCGCCTCGGTGATGACTTCATTACCCGACGGGAACAGGATCGGGGGTCGAGTCAAGGCGGCGGGGGCGGTGTCCCGGGGCCTCTTCCGGTCGCAGGAGATAGAACCGCTTGATGGCGTGCAGGGCCCCTACCGGCTTGAAGGGGCCGAGGGAGAGCGATTTGTGCTTGTCGTACCCAACTCCGAAACCGTGTTTGTGGATGGGCAGCGCCTCATGCGGGGCGAAACGAACGATTACGTCATAGACTACGCCACCGCAGAGATTTCCTTTACGTCGAATCTCATTGTGACGGCGGACATGCGCATCAAGGTCGAATTTCAGTATTCGACGAGCCGGTTCACGCGGACGCTTGCGGGGGTTGAAATGGAGATGCATTTCCTGCGGCATCCCGAAACGGCGGAGCGGGGCATGTCCGGACGATTCGGGATTTCAGTGATCCGGGAGGCGGACAGCCGCGATTTCAGCGAGGAATTCGGATTCGGCTCGGAGGATTCTCTGGCGCTTGCGCGTGCAGGTGATGGGGTGGCTATTGCCGGAGCAGCCCAGCGTGTCGAGTTCGATCCGGAGGCGCCGTACGTTCAGTACCGCAGGAAAATCCGGCCTGGCGCCGATACGGTATATGTGGCGCTTGACCGGGCGCCTCTGCCTTCCGAAGCTGTATTTCGGGTGCGATTCACGCATGTGGGCGAAGGACTCGGCAGCTACGAGCGCACAGGCCGTGCCGTCAACGGTATTCTGTACGAGTATCGAGGGCCCGGCATGGGGAGTTACCTTCCGGTGCGTCTTCTTCCCAAGCCGGAAATGCACCGCATGATTGATATGCGGGGCGCTTTCTCGCCCGTACCCGCTTTCGAAGTGTTCGGCGAGTGGGGCCGCAGCCTGAATGACAGGAATCGTCTGTCCATGCTGGATGCCTCTGATGACATCGGGGACGCCGTGCTTGCCGGTGTGCGCCTGAAGCCGTCTTCTCTGGGCGGCATCCGGTTGTCTGGAGAAATGCGCCGCAGGCATGTGGCATCTTCTTTCGCCGCGTTCGATCGCATCCGCCCGGTCGAATTCGAGCGCCGGTGGAATATAACATCCCGGCGCAACCTCGGCGTTGGCAGTCTTTCCGTGGACGAGACGATCGATGAAGGTAATCTGCGATTTGATTTTCTTGAGGATTCGAATGTGCGGGGTGAATTGGGGCGGATCGCGTTGGGGGATGGCTTTGAGGCGGATCGCCGCGCAGCCTATGTGGCGGTGCATGAAGGCAGGCTGCCCCGGCTCGATTACCGGGCCGAGGCGATTACCGCCAACGATTCGGTAGCGGACGAACGAGGCCGGTGGTTCCGGCAATCGGGTTCCATGGAGTATCCGTTGGGCGGCGGGCGACTGTCGCCGCGTATTGAATTCGAGCACGAAGATCGGATGCAGGAGGCGGTCGGAGCGGACAGTCTGCTGCGTCCGTCGTTTCGGTTTCTGGAGGTGCGTCCGGGTCTGGCCTGGAAAGACGGCGCCTTCGGGGTGGCGACTTTTGTCGAACGCCGCGTGGAGGACGACTGGATTGCGGGCAGCGTGAAGCCAGCCGCTGCTTCATGGACCGGACGCACGACGTTCGAGTGGCGGCCTTCTTCCGTGCTGGACGCGGAAGGCAGTGTCGGTTTTCGCACGCGGCGGTTCACCGAGCGCTTCCGTATAGAACAGAACAGAAAGGACGCCGAGTCTATCTTGTTGAAACTCAGCGGGGTGTGGCGCCCGTTGTCCCGGTCTATCCAGGCGAATGTGTTGTACGATGGAATGACGGAACGTTCGCCTGTCTTGCAGGAGATATACATACGAACCGGCCCCGAAATCGGGCAATTCGTTTGGGAGGACGGAAACGAGGACGGTCTTGTTCAGATCGACGAAATGCTTCCGGAACGGTTGCCGAACGAGGGGTCCTACGTGCGAACCTACATTCCCTCGGATACGCTTGTATCCGTAGTGAACGTCCGGAGCCGTATCCGGCTGGAACTGGATCCGCAGCGGGTATGGGGTCGTTCGGACAGCCGCTGGAAACGAAAATTGTCGCATGTCGCGGCGCGGACCGTGATCGAAGTGCAGGAAAAAACGAGAGATCCGAACACCGCATCCATATACCTGCTGGACCTGAGTCGATTCCGGAATGCCGAACACACGATGAACGGGCGATTGCGGTTGGGACAGGATGTTTTCCTGTTTCGATCCAGTCCGGACTACGGATTGGACCTTTCCTTAAACCGGCTTCGCAGTCTGAGCGAGCTTGCTGCCGGTCAGGAAGAACGGTTTGTGGACAGCTGGCGCATGGAAGGGCGCTGGCGTCCGGGGCCGAACTGGGGGCTGCGGGCCGTGGTTGCCGGCGAGCAGGATCGTCTTGCGAGCGACGCCTTTGCTTCGCGCCGCTATGACGTGTCCGGATTTCGCCTGGAGCCGGAGGTTTCCTATGCTGTTTCGGACCGTGTGCAGGTGATAACCTCTGCCTCGTACGGGCGAAAAAAGGATGATTTCGGCGCGCGTAGCGCACAAATTCTGAAAGCCCCGGCGGAACTTCGGTATACGATTCCCCGGAAACTGCAGACCACCTTGCGCGCAGAAGTCGCCCGCGTGCGGCTCGATGGCGAGGCTCTCGGTCTGGCCCGGTTTGAATTGACGGACGGCAGGGGCCCCGGCTGGTCGAGTTTGTGGTCTTTCCGTGCCCGCTACACCGTGAACCAATACCTTCGGGCGACTTTTTCGTACGATGGGCGCGCGCCTGCCGCCGCGCCGGTCATCCACACGATGCAAATCCAGATGAGCGCATTGTTCTGATGGTTTCATGCCCTGCCGCCGACTCGGCCTTCGGTCGCCTTTTGTTCCGGCAACAATGCTTCCGCCCGGTTATATTGCGGCATGAGCGTGGCGATGTGCGCAACCATATACCAACCGGGAAAAAGCAATGGAGGACACGAACGTACGAAACACCGGGTTGACCCGGCGCAGGTTCATCCAGTCATCGGCAGCAGCAGCGGGCGCCTCTGCGCTCATGCGTTCCGGGAATTTCGCCTATGGGGCGGGGTCGGACGCCATGCGGGTCGGTCTGGTCGGGTGCGGCGGACGCGGCACGGGCGCTGCAGTGAATGCCGTCGAGGCGGCAGAGGGAATCGAGGTGTACGCCATGGGCGATCTCTTCGAAGACCGGCTGGAAGATTCCCGGCGGCGCCTGCAGGAGCATATCGGCGACCGACTCAATGTGACGGACGAACGCACGTTCACCGGGTTCGACAACTACCGGCACGTGATCGACAGCGATGTGGAATATGTAATTCTCGCCACGCCGCCGGGATTTCGTCCTGTGCAGTTCCGCTACGCGGTCGAATCCGGCAAGCATGTGTTCATGGAAAAGCCCACGCAGGTCGATGTGGCCGGATACCGGTCGATCATTGAGGCGGGCGAATTAGCCGACGAGAAGGGGCTTTCCGTGGTGGCGGGTACGCTCTACCGCCGCCAGCCCAGCTTCATGGACGCCGTGGCCGAGATTCACGGGGGACTGATCGGCGAGATCACGGGCGCCTATGCCTATTACATGACGGGTCCCATCTGGCTGCGCCCGCGTCTTCCCGGTATGTCGGATATGGAATGGCAATGCCGGAACTGGTATTACTTCACCTGGCTTTCAGGGGACCACATCGTGGAGCAGTTCGTGCATAACCTCGACGTCATCCAGTGGGTTATGGGGCAGGTACCCGAGCGCGCCATCGGTATGGGCGGGCGCCTTTCGCGCGTCGATCCTTCCTACGGACACATTTACGACCACTTTTCGGTGGAATATGCTTTTTCCGGCGATGTCCGCGTAGAGGCGAAGTGCCGCCAGTTCGAGGGGGCTACCGGGCGCGTTACGAACCGCATCGTCGGCACAAAAGGGGTAGCCGATCTGCATCCTGACAGTTCGATCATACGCTCGCACGACGGGGGCGTGCTTTTCCGCCGCTCCGAAAAGGGCAACAATGCCTATGTGGTCGAGCATACGGACCTTATTGCAGCCATTCGGGCGGGACAGCCTGTCAACGAGACGCGCCAGATAGCGGACAGCACCATGATTGCCGTGCTTGGACGCGAGAGCGCCTACACGGGGCAGCAACTGACCTGGGAGGATATGCTGACCGCCGATATGGATCTGGTACCGAACACGCTGTCTTTTGGAGATATGCCTCCCGCGCCGGTGCCGGCGCCAGGGCGTACCCGTCTCAATCGATCGTTCCTCGCCAGTGCAGGCGAGTAACACCATAGCAACTCGCTACACACTATGGACAGACGACATTTTCTGGGTATGCTGGGAGCCGCTTCGGGCGGCGTCGCAGGCTTTGCAGGTACTGTTCCCGGCTTCACGATGGGTGCATCCTCCCGTGTCACGACGCGTTCGCCTTCCCGTACATCCATGCCGGGGATCTCCAAAGCCGTGAAGTACGATATGGTGCATGCGGAGGGCTCCGTCCGGGACAAATTCATGTTGCTTTCGGAGCTGGGATTCGACGGGGTGGAAATGGGCAGTCCGAACGATCTGGTGCAGGAAGAAGTGGTTGCGGCTTCCCATGCAGTTGGCTTGCCGATTCACGGGGTAGTGGACATGGTGCACTGGAACAAGACGCTCTCGGATCCGGACCCCGCTATCCGGGAAGAAGGGTTGGAGGGGCTCCGCATTGCTCTTAACGATGCAGCGGCCTACGGCGCCTCCACGGTATTGCTCGTACCCGCTGTCGTCCAGGAAAACGTTTCCTACGACGATGCATGGCGGCGTTCGCAGGCCGAAATTCGCAAGGCCCTGCCGGAAGCCCGTTCATTGGGCGTCCGTATTGCTATCGAGAACGTCTGGAATAATTTCCTGATGAGCCCGCTCGAATTTGTCCGGTACATCGACGAATTCGAAAGCGGTTGGATCGGGGCGTATTTCGATATCGGCAACGTGGTCACGTTCGGCTGGCCGGAGCACTGGATTCGCATTCTCGGCGACCGCATTCTCAAGCTGGATGTGAAGGAGTTCAGCCGTCAGAAGCGCAATGAGGAAGGGATGTACGCCGGTTTCCGCGTTCCGCTCGGCGAAGGAGATGTCAACTGGTCCGCCGTTCGCAAGCACTTGGCGGACATTGGTTTTACCGGCTGGGCCACCGCAGAAATTCCGGGAGGGGGGCGTGAGCGGCTCGAAGAAATCGCTCGCCGAATGGACCAAGTGCTTTCTTCTTCGTGACGCTCCGCATCCTGCAAACAGGCGGGGACGAACGGAACACGGTTTACAAACCAGTAAGAGGGCCTGTGCTTACCCGGCGATAGGCTCTTTAATGGACGGATCGGCAAACTCATCGTATTGCACGCGCCGGATTGCGATGCCTGCATTGGCCAATTTACCATCCAGGTTTTCATATCCCCGATCAAGGTGATAGACGCGCAGCACATGCGTTTCACCTTCGGCAACCATGCCGGCCAATACCAGGGACACTCCGGCCCGCAGGTCGGTGCTCATCACCGTTGCTCCCTGCAAGTGATTCCCTCCGGCGATAAAGACTTCGTTCTGCACGACGATAGCGTTTGCTCCCATCCGGTGCAACTCGGGAATATGTTTGAATCGGTCGAAATATACGGTGTCACGGACCCGTGCATTGCCGGACGCCTGGGCCAGCAGGACGGTCCATTGGGCCTGTAAATCAGTAGGGAAACCTGGATATACGCCGGTTTCTATGGATACGGGCAGGAGTTTGTCCGGGGCGGTAACATCTATGTAGTCGTCCCCCGGCTCGTAGCCTGCGCCTGTTTGCGTAAACGCATCGACGAAGGCGTCTCCAAGGTGTTCGGGAGCCGCGTTCGTGATACGAACGGGCTGGCCCGGCTTTCCCGCAATGGCCGCGGCGATCATAAAGGTGCCCAGTTCGATACGGTCCGGCGCATTATGAAAATTCACTGGAGACAGTGTATGCACGCCTTCGATGTCGATCGTATCCGTTCCGAGTCCCTTAATACTGGCGCCCATTTTTTGGAGCATTTCCCCGAATACCACGACATCCGGTTCGCGAGCGGCATGCTCGATTCGGGATGCGCCTCGCGCCGTGACAGAGGCCAACAAGAGATTGATCGTTGCTCCCACACTGGACGGATTCATGCGGAATGTTCCTCCGTTCAGGCGTCCTCCTTTTGCTTCCGCTACGACATATCCGTGATCGAGGCGAATGTCCGCACCCAAAGCTTCCATACCCTTGAGGTGCAGATCCACGGGGCGCGGCCCCCAGGCGCATCCTCCCGGAAGCGACACGCGGGCATGGCCGCAGCGCCCCAGCAGCGCGCCAAGCATGTAGAAGGAGGCACGCATCTTCTTCACCAGTTCGTAGGGGGCTTCCGGGTAGTTTACCCCGCTTGCGTCCACCGTCATTTCGTTCCGGGCTGCGTCGAATTGGACAGCGGCCCCGGAGATACGCAAAACGTGCGCAAAGGTCTTGACGTCTCGCAGGTTGGGAATACGGGACAGCACGGACGTGCCGTCTGTAAGGAGCGCAGCCGCCATCAGCGGCAGCGCCGTATTCTTGGAGCCGCTCACAGACAGGGAGCCGGAGAGCGCATGTCCGCCTTCTATGATAAGTTTGTCCATAGCTCGTAATATACCGCACACCGTCCGGGATTCCATGCGTCGGACAATATGGAAACAGGCTATGAATCCGATTCGGTAAAAGGGTATTTTGACATGTTCCACCCTGGCGCCCACGAACCACCCGCATTATGCATCCCGTCTACCTCGATCATGCCGCCACGACGCCGCTTGACGCGCGCGTGCTCGAGGCCATGCAGCCTTTCTTCGGGGAGCAGTTCGGCAATGCCTCTTCGGTGCATGCCCTGGGCAGGCAGGCGCGATTCGCGGTCGAGGAATGCCGCGAGAAGGTGGCGGCTCTTCTGGGCGCCGAACCGGGAGAAATTATTTTTACGAGCGGGGGCACGGAGTCCAACAACATGGCGCTTGGGGCCGCATCCGGCGGTGTGCTGACCTGTGCCGCCGAGCACGAATCGGTGCTTCGTTCCGGGGAAGCCTTGCAATCTTTCGGCAGGACCGTGCATATGTTGAAGCCCGGCAGGTTCGGCGCCGTCTCGGCTGAGGACATCGCCCGGGCGCTTGACAGCGAGGCCTGCGCCGGGGTGACGCTTGTTTCCATCATGCATGCGAACAACGAGACGGGCGCCCTGTCGCCGGTTCGCGGAATCGCCGAGATATGCCATGCGAAGGGCCTGATATTCCACTGCGATGCGGTGCAGACGGTGGGCTACGCCATGTTCCCCGCAGCGGATCTGACGACACTCTCGGGACACAAGTTTTATGGCCCGAAGGGCATTGGCGCCTTGTTCGTACGCGGCGGGATCGATGTGGGGCCTGTGCTCCGGGGGGGCAAGCAGGAACGCGGGCGTAGGGCGGGTACGGAAAATGTGGCGGCCATTGCCGGCTTTGCCAAAGCGCTGGAACTTGCCTTTGACGAAGGGGAATCCCGCAAGCGGCATGCCCGGGCGATGCGGGACCGGCTCCGAACCGGCATACAAGCCGTGGCCGGGGCAAGGATGCATATCGTTACCCCTTCCGATACCGACGAGGCGGCGCCGCACATTCTTGGCGTGGTCGTTCCGCCTGTAAACGGCCACCCCATAGACGGGGAGATGCTGCTCCTGAACATGGATATGGAAAATATCTGCGTATCCGCCGGCTCCGCATGTACCAGCGGCGCCCTCGAACCCAGCCATGTATTGATGGCCATGGGAATGAATCGCGATACCGCGGCGGCCTTCCTGCGTTTTTCGGTGGGCAGGAACACGACGGACGAAGACGTGGACCGAGCTGTCGAAGCGCTCGATCGCGTGTTGCGCCGGATGGTCCGCATGCCCGAAAGCTCATGAGCGCCGCCCTCATCGTGTTTGCAAAACCTCCGGTTCCCGGCCGGGTCAAAACCCGCCTGACGCCGCCGCTGTTTCCGGAAGACGCCGCCCGTCTCTATGGAGCTTTTCTGCAGGATGCGCTGGATCAGTACCATGGCCTCGGCGTGACGCTTCGCCTGTACCTGGCGCTTGACGAGTCGCCGGGGAGGGGCATGCCAGCCCGACAGGGGAATATGTACGCCCAGTGGGTCGGGGAGAACGTATTTCGCCAAAGGGGTGCGGGCCTCGGGGAGCGTATGCAGCAGGCTTTCGAGGAAACGTTTGCCGCAGGGCGCCGCCGCGTTATCCTGATCGGAACAGATCATCCCATGCTGCCTTCCGCATGGATACAGGAGGGTTTTTCGATTCTTGAAAGGCAGGACGCCGTCGTGCTTGGTCCCACCGGAGACGGAGGGTTTTACCTGATCGGGATGAACGGATCGTTTTCGCAGGTTTTCGAAGGGATGACCTACAGCCACGAAGCTGTTTTCGAACAGACCGCCGCCCGCGTTGCCTCATGCGGCGCTTCGTTGCACACGCTTCCGGAATGGTACGATGTGGATACGTTCGACGATCTGGAACGCCTTGTTACCGATATGCAGGAAAGCGTCGGTGCGATGCGGACCCGCGCCATGCTCCGGCGCCTTTCCGAACGATACGAAGGGCTGGCGCAAGGGAGCGGAGGCAGGGGCATGGGCAGCGGGCAGCGATTCTCCCGCCCCGATACATGACGAAAGGCCCCGGCGCCTGTACGGTACCGGGGCCCTTCTGTGTATTCCTCGCGATAACCTGCCTGGACAGCGAGGACTTCCGCACGGACTACAAGGAAATTCCAAAAACGAGGAAGCTCTTTTCGTCCGTGGGATTCAGTATGTACGAGACGCTTACGGGCAGCTCGAATTTGTCTGTGATCGGGATGCTCTTCGAGGCGCCCAGCGCCATGTCAACGATACCGAACCCTTCGGTTCCATAGAACCCGCTCTCTCCGGCGGAAGCGCCGATTCCGAACGACATATCTATCCCGCCGACGGCGAAGGGTACCGATGCATTGAGATACAGCGAATTATCCACATCGTTGTGGGCCATGTATGCGGCATAGAGCGTCACCGGAAAAGAATCCGTGCCATTGAACGAGACATACGGCTCGATCCAGTGCCCCCCCTCGCCGTCGCCGCTAAAGTCGAAGAAGCCGATGATCTCGGGTTCTTCATCTTCATCGTGGTCGTGGTCGTGTTCATCGTGTGCAGCTTCGGCATTGGGGAAGTAATAGTCGGTAATCCCTACGGAAAAGGCCCCGGCCGAATACCCGATCCACAGGTCGTGCTCGTTCGCGCCGGCCGAACCGGGATTCGTGGCGTACGACGCCCAGGTTCCTATCTCCAATCCGCCGGAACTGAAGGTGAGTGCGGGCTGGACGCTGGCGGATTCACCAAAATCGACGCCTCTCCATACATAACGGCTTACGATATCGGCGCCGAAACTGAATTCCTGCGCGGAAGCCGGCAGGGACCAGGAAAGGGCGAACGCCAGGGCGAGGATGGTAAGAAGTTTCTTCATGACGGATAACCGGTGTGGTTGTTTGTGATGCTGTCTGGATACAGGGTTGTTCGGCGAGGGGTCGAACGGATCGCGTTCGCGGCCCCCGTTGAAAAAGGACAGGCCGCAAGGAGCAACGCCATGCCACATTTTCGGAACGAGTTCAGTTCTTGTCAAGCAACGTTGTTTTTCGCCGATAAGCGAGGATTTTTTACCTAAACACCTTATTAAATTAGGGAATAAACTCCCAATACTTCAATAGATGATCCAGGTAAAACCGCTTTCCCGGATGCCTTGTTTCAAAAAAAGCGCTTTTTTAGCCCGTTACGGGGCATGAAGTGTTTGTGAAGCAACGGGGGCGGGTATTTTCGCAATGAAGAACTTGCAAAGCATCCGGTTTTTCACTTGATAGGTTCGTCCAAAATCGCGTTATTATATAGTCTGTAGCGTTAGTTGCCCTGCTGTATTCGGTACTGTTTCGTTCGGTGTCGCTCCCGTTACGGATCGTTCGGCGAGCATAGGGCGTATTACGTTACGAATACATAAGGCATAAGGGCAGACCAACTATGGCTCGGACCATGACGCAATACTCCCGCAAACGGATAGCGCTTCGGCGCGCAGGCAAGGACATTTCTCGTGTCTTGCTGCGAGCGGTATGCGTTGCCGACGGGCGACTGGCGTCGGTTGTTCTTCTCCTTCCCGGTCTCATTATTATTACGGTTTAGCCGGGACCGGCCGATCCTTCGCACCTCTCCAGTATGCATGATGGCATCAATCGGACAGTGAAGGATTGGCCTTCACGCCGCACGATAACAAGATGCCCATGCACGCTCTCGAAGAAACGTATCTGAACGCTGAAGCCAGCGGTTCGTATTTTAACAAGTCTACCCGGATGGTTCGTTGCGTGTGTTTGACTTGCACAGTATGCGAACCACTCGTTGGGTCACCAAATAACGAAGGGAAACAACCGGTCGGGATCAATGCCTGATATGGAAGGAAGCAGCATACCGAAACATGCGCCATCGGTTAACGGTGCGCAACGTATGAGCGGCGCGGAGATTTTTCTGCGTTCGCTGGATGCAGAGGGCGTGGAAGTGGTGTTCGGTCACCCTGGAGGGGCCGTCATCAAAATCTATGATGAAATGGCTCGCATCAAGCCGAACTTCAAGCATGTCCTGGTGCGGCATGAGCAGGGCGGCGCTCACGCTGCCGAAGGATACGCCAAGGCGACAGGCAAGGTGGGTACGGTGCTTGTGACCAGCGGACCCGGCGCTACCAACACGGTTACGGGTATTGCGGATGCGTATATGGATTCCGTGCCTATTGTCGTTTTCACCGGGCAAGTACCGACCCAGCTCATCGGGAACGACGCTTTCCAGGAATGCGATACGATAGGCATCACCCGCAGTATCACGAAGCATAGCTACCTGGTGCGCGATGTGCGGGATCTGGCCTCGGCTGTGAAAAAGGCGTATCACATTGCCCGGACGGGGCGGCCCGGCCCCGTTGTCGTGGATTTGCCCAAGGACGTGCTTCTGGCCGAAACCGAATTCGAATACCCGAAGGAGGTCAATCTGCGTGGTTATCGCTTCAAAGACAAGGGCGATGAAGCCAAGATCCAGCGCGCCGCAGCCATGATTGCCGAGGCGGAGAAGCCCCTGTTTTATGTGGGGGGCGGGGCCGTGAATTCGAATGGAGCGGACGTGTTGACCCGGATTGCCCGGAAGGCGCGCATTCCGGTCACAACCACCCTGCACGGACTCGGAGCGTTTCCCGAGAACGACGAGCTTTCGGTGGGCATGCTTGGTATGCATGGCACATGGTACGCCAACATGGCGGTGCAGAACGCCGATCTGTTGATTGCTGTCGGAGCGCGGTTTGACGACCGGGTGACGGGTAAGCTCGAATCCTGGGCGCCGCATGCGAAGATCATACATATCGACATCGATCCGTCCTCGATCTCCAAGAATGTCTACGTGGATTGCGCCATTGTGGGGGATGTACTCGATGCGCTCACGCGCCTTGAACCTCTCGTGGAGCCGTGTAATACCGGGGAATGGCTTGAACAGGTGCAAGCATGGAAAGAGGAATGCCCGCTTATGTACGATCATGAGGACGGGCGCCTCCGCGCGCAGTATGTACTCGAGCGCCTTCGACGCCATACGAAGGGAGAAGCGATCGTGGTGACGGATGTGGGCCAGCACCAGATGTGGGCGGCCCAGTATTTTCAGTTTTTGCATGCGCGCACGCACATTACGTCGGGCGGTCTCGGCACGATGGGTTTTTGCTTTCCCGCGGCAATGGGCGCCGCGTTCGGCATGCCGGACAAGACGGTTGTTTCGGTGAGCGGCGACGGGGGCTTCATTATGAATGCACAGGAACTATGCGTCGCCGCCGCGCACGGGCTGCCGATCAAGGTGGTCATCATAAACAATAATTTTCTGGGCATGGTGCGGCAATGGCAGGAATTGTTCCACGAAGAGCGTTTCAGCCATACCGATCTGTCCGATACCAACCCGGATTTCGTCAAGCTTGCCGAGGCGCATCACTGCGTAGGTCTGCGAGCGGAGACTCCGGACCAGGTCGACGAGGTTATCCGGAAGGCATGGGCCGTCACCGATCGCCCCGCCGTGATGGAATTTCGTGTCATCAAGGAGGAAATGGTATTTCCGATGGTGCCTGCGGGCGCCTCCACCAACGAAATGATCACGAAGCGTCTGACGCCCGACGCCTTCGTATGACGAACATTCCATAAGGAAGTCGCCATGAGTGAGCACGATACACTAACCCCGCAACAGATTCTGCGGAAGAAGGCCCAGGGAGAACCCATAGGGCCGGGCGAGAAAGCGCACAGCCACCGGCATATCATTGCCGTTTTGCTCGAGAATTCGATCGGGGCGCTGAACCGCGTTATCAATTTGTTCTCTGCCCGCGGCTTCAATCTCGAAAGCGTGACGGTCGGGGAAACGGACGAAACCTCGGTTTCCCGGATGACCATTGTCACGACGGGCGAAGACCGCATCATTGCCCAGGTGAGTCGTCAACTGAACCGGTTGGTCGATGTCCTGGAAGTAGAGGACCTGACGTCAGAGGAGTACGTCGAGCGCGAGTTGTGCCTGCTGAAGGTTTCGTATACCTCCGACAACCGTGTCGAATTGCTTGATACGCTCAAGATTTTCAATGGCAAGGTCGTGGATATCACGACAGATACGATGACCTTCGAACTTGCCGGTCCCACCAAGAAGATCAATGCCTTCATCGGGATGATGAACCGTTACGGGATTGAGGAAATTGCGCGGAGTGGCCGCGTGGCCATGAAACGAGCGCTGCTTTTCGGCGATTGAACCGGTTTTTCGCACGGGCCGCAAACGGCCCGCACATACACCTGCAAACGAGAATATCACACAGATGGGAGTTAACGTTCACTATCGGGCCAATCCCGATCTCGTCCGGTCGCGGCGCGTAGCCGTCATAGGATACGGAAGCCAGGGGCATGCTCATGCCCTGAACCTGCATGACAGCGGCGTCGACGTGGCGGTCGGGCTGCGCGAGGGTTCCTCGTCGCGCGCGGAAGCCGCCGCCAGGGGCCTGCGCGTCATGAGTATTTCCGACGCGACCGCGTGGGGCGATCTTGTTGTGATGCTGGTGCCGGACCAGCATCAGAAGCAGGTGTACGAGGCCCACATGGCCGAGTATATGACGCCGGGCAAGTCCCTGGTTTTCGGCCACGGTTTCAACATTCACTATGGTCAGATCACGCCGCCGGAAGGGGTCGATGTGTTCATGGTGGCTCCCAAATCGCCGGGCCACCTGGCGCGCCGCGTATTCGAGGAGGGGAAAGGAGTGCCTTGTCTGGTGGCTGTCGCACAGGACGCATCGGGCGCTGCACTGGATATGGCGCTGAGTTATGCGGAAGGCATAGGCGGCATCCGGGCAGGGGTTATCGAAACCACCTTCAAGGATGAAACGGAAACCGACCTCTTCGGGGAACAGGCCGTGCTCTGCGGCGGCGCCGAAGAGCTCATCAAGGCCGGATTCGAGACGCTGACCGAAGCCGGGTATCCTCCCGAGCTGGCGTATTTCGAGTGTCTGCACGAACTCAAGCTCATTGTCGATCTGATTTACGACGGCGGGCTGGAATACATGAACTATTCGATCAGCGATACGGCCGAGTACGGGAATTACACGCGCGGCCCGCGGGTCATCGACGCCTCGGCTCGCGAGCGTATGCGGCGGATTCTCGCCGAAATACAGGACGGAACGTTTGCCGAAGAATGGATTGCGGAGAATGAAGCCGGGGGCAAGCAACTGCTCGCCTTACGCGGCAGGTCCAGAGAGCATCCGATCGAAAAGATCGGCAAGCGCCTGCGCGGCATGATGAGTTGGCTGCGCGGCGAACAAAAAGAAGAAGCGCAAGCTGTATAGATTTGCCTGATCGGAAAACATACCGCATTGCCTGTTTGCCGGGCGACGGCGTCGGGCCGGAAGTTACCCGTGAAGCGCTCCGCATCCTTGCGGAAGCGGGGCAGCGGTTTGGTTTTGCTGTGGCGTCCGAAGAGTTTCTCATAGGGGGGAGCGCCATCGATGCGTTCGGCACGCCCTTGCCGGAAGCTACGGCAATAGCCTGCCTCGAATCCGACGCCGTGTTGCTTGGGGCCGTTGGAGGACCTGCCTGGGACGATCTTCATGGGGATTTGCGTCCGGAAGCCGGTCTGCTGGGCCTGCGCAGGACGCTCGGCGTGTATGCGAATCTGCGTCCGGTGACCGTGCCGGATTTTCTGGCGGGTGCGTCGCCGCTCAGGCGGGAGGTTGTCGCAGGCACGGATATGATGATCGTGCGCGAATTGACCGGCGGAATTTATTTCGCAGAGCCGAAGGGGCCTGTCGAGGGCACGCAGGGCGCGGAAGCGCTCAACACGATGCGTTACTCGGAAGCGGAAATAGAGCGTATCGCGCATGTGGCGTTTACCTGGGCGCGTCGTCGTCGCTGCCGGGTTACGTCCGTGGATAAAGCCAACGTGCTGGAAGTATCGCAACTGTGGAACGATGTCGTGACACAGGTGCATAGCGCCGGCTATTCTGACGTAGAACTGGAGCATTTGTATATCGACAACGCCGCCATGCAGATCGTGCGGCGTCCATCGGACTTCGATGTGGTGGTTACAGCGAATCTGTTCGGCGATATCCTTTCCGATCTGGCAGCGACGTTGCCGGGCTCGCTCGGCGTACTGCCGTCGGCTTCGGTAGGCGGCTCCACAGGATTGTTCGAGCCGGTGCACGGGAGCGCTCCCGACATTGCGGGCGAAGGGAAGGCTAATCCCGTCGCTGCTGTGCTCAGTGCCGCCATGATGCTTGAGGAACTGGGCGAGACAGACGCGGCGGCGGCAATTCGCGAGGCCGTGAGCGAGACGCTCTCGGGGGGCGTGCGCACGGCGGATATGCGGGAAGAGGGTTGCAGGCTCGTATCCACCGAGGAGATGGGTGCGTGTATTGCCGACCATGTGCGGCAGGCGGCGAGCAAGGAGCATAAGGTGGGGGCGGCCGCATGACACGTTATATTGTACATATTGATTTTCTTCGACTTACAAGGCGCCCGGCGCAGCATGGGCGGGACGACTTTCTGTCGTCGACGCATCGGGCGCGTGCGATAGCCCCTACGCACTACTACTTGTAAAGAAACCGTCGAGGAATTCCTCCAATGAAAGACAAAGTAACCATATTCGATACGACGTTGCGCGACGGCGAGCAGGCGCCGGGCGCATCCATGACGATCAATGAGAAGCTCCGCATCGCCCGGCAACTCGTGAAGCTGAACGTGGATGTGATCGAGGCCGGCTTTCCAATTTCGTCCCCGGCCCAGTTCGAGGCTGTGGCGAGCATCGTGCGCGACGTACAGGGTCCTGTGATCTGCGCGCTTGCCCGCGCACTCGAAGACGATGTACATGCCGCCGGAAAGTCACTGTCCGGGGGCCAACGGACGCGGATTCATACGTTTATCGCCACCAGCGACATTCACATAGACGCCAAGTTCGGCAGCGACAAGTACGGCAAAACGCTTCCGGAGAAGCGCCGGAACGTCGTGCGGATGGCTCGCGAAGCCGTACAACTGGCGCGGACGTATACCGATGATATAGAGTTCAGCACAGAGGATGCGGGCCGCACGGAGCACAATTTTTTGTGCGAGGTGATTGCTGCAGCGATCGAGGAGGGAGCCACGACCATCAACATTCCGGATACGACCGGCTATTGCACGCCCACCGAATAT
Source organism: Rhodothermales bacterium (assembly GCA_951812345.1). Lineage (GTDB taxonomy): Bacteria > Bacteroidota > Rhodothermia > Rhodothermales > VXPQ01 > VXPQ01. The sequence continues at coordinate 1,809,260 of OX638295.1, read as the reverse complement.
GCACGCATGTTCGAGGCGGTTCGCCAGGGTGTGCGATCGACGAAGAATGTGGTGCTCTCGACGCACTGTCACGACGATCTCGGCTTGGCCGTGGCCAATTCCATTGCCGCCGTGTGTGCGGGCGCCCGCCAGATCGAATGTACGATCAACGGCATTGGCGAGCGGGCCGGTAATGCCTCGCTGGAAGAAGTGGTGATGGCGCTGCGTGTCCGGCACGAGCAATTCGGCGTCGACACGGACATAGAGGCCACGCACCTTGCGGAAACAAGCCGCATGGTGTCGGTGGCGACGGGATTTCCGGTGCCGCCGAACAAGGCTATTGTGGGGCGTAACGCCTTTAGCCACGAGGCTGGTATTCACCAGCATGGCGTGCTGAAGCGCCGGGATACCTACGAAATCATGCAGGCGGAGGATGTGGGCCAGACGAGCGAACAAATACGTTTGGGCCGGCACTCCGGACGCCACGGCTTTTTCAGCCGTCTGAAGCGGATGGGTATGCATGTCGAGGATTCCCGCAAGGACGCGCTCTACCAGTTATTCGTTCGCCTTGCGGATCGCAAGAAAGAAATCCACGATGCGGATCTGATTCACCTTGTTCAGGGGACTGCGGAGCACGCGGTTTTGCAGCACTACCGGCTCGACAATCTGTCCGTTACGGTTGCTACCGGAAAGCATCCGAAGGCAGAGGTGGAGGTGTTCAATGTTACTGCTGAGGAGCGGTTGGCCGCGGAGGGGACAGGCGATGGCCCTGTGGACGCCGTGTATCGCGCCATCAATCATGCGCTCGGCAGTTCGCACAAGCTGGAAAGCTACTCTATTCGATCCGTTTCCGAGGGGGCTGGCGCCATTGGCGAAGTGACGGTGCTCATCCGGGAAAGCGGAGCCTTTTTCAGAGGACAGGCGCAAAACACGGATGTGATCCGCGCATCTGCGGACGCCTATATCGATGCGCTCAATAATCTGGAAACCTGGCGATCCGAAGAGGAGAACATGACCTTTGTGGGTAATGGCATTATGAGTTCGTTCGAGGGAGGCCCAACATGACGATTACGGAGAAAATACTGGCGCGGCACGCAGGTCGGGATCGGGTGGCGCCCGGGGATAACATCTGGGTGGACGTGGACATCCTCATGACGCACGATGTGTGCGGTCCCCCGACCATCGATATTTTCCGTCGCGAATTCGGCGCCGATGCGGTACCGTGGGACAAGGAGAAACTGGTGATCATTCCCGATCACTACATCTTCACGAAGAACCACCATGCGAACCGGAATGTGGATTTGCTTCGGGCCTTTGCCGCCGAGCACGATCTTCCGTATTACTACGATCCGGGTACGCCGAGCTACAAGGGCGTATGCCACATGGCGCTTGCCGAAGAAGGGTTCAACGTGCCGGGTTCGCTGCTGATCGGTACGGACAGCCACACGTGTACCTCCGGTGCATTCGGCATGTTTTCGACCGGAGTGGGCAACACGGACGCTGCGCTGATCATGGGCACCGGCAAGCTCTGGCTCAAGGTCCCCGAAACGATGCGATTTGTGTTCGAGGGGTCTCTTCCGCCTTATCTGATGGCGAAGGATCTTATCCTGCAGGTCATCGGCGACATCGGGACGGATGGGGGTACCTACCGCGCGCTCGAATTCGACGGCGAAGCGGTCTACGACCTGCCGGTCCACGAGCGCATGACGTTGACGAACATGGCGATCGAGGCGGGAGGAAAGAACGGGATCATTCCCCCCGACGAAAAAACCTTCGAGTATGTGCGGGCGCGCACCGATACGGAGTTCGAGCCTGTCTACGGCGATCTCGACGCCCGGTATCATACGCTCAAGACGTACCGGGTCGAGGACATCGAACCGCTTGTGGCGAAGCCGCACAGCCCGGACAACCGGGCGACGGTGTCTGAAGTGGCCGGGACGAGACTGGATCGCGCGTACGTCGGCAGCTGCACCGGCGGCAAGCTGGAGGATTTTGTGGCGGCGGCGACTATCCTGCGGGGTCAAGAGGTGGTCATCGATACCTACATCGTGCCGGCGACGACCTGGATCGGCAAACAGTTACACACGACGTACATCGAAGGGGACACGTTGTACGATATATTCGAACGATCCGGTTGCAAACTGGGCCAGGCTTCCTGCGCAGCGTGCCTTGGCGGACCGTCGGATACGTTTGGCAGGACACACGGCACGGAAATCGTGATCTCCACCACGAACCGGAATTTCCCCGGACGCATGGGCAGCAAGGAAGCTTCCGTGTATCTGGCGTCTCCCTACACGGTGGCGGCCTCGGCGCTTTCCGGAGTCATTACGGATCCTCGCGAGGTACTGGTATGAAAAAGACGATCACAGGGGCGGCCTACGTTGTGGGCGACGCCATCGATACGGACCAGATTATCCCGGCCGAGCACCTGGTATACAGCCTGTCCGATCCGGAAGAGCGCAAGTATTACGGGCGTTATGCGCTTAGCGGCGTGCCGAAAGATCAGCAAGGACTTCCGTACGGCAACCGCCTGTTTACAGAGGAGGATGCGTTCGAAAGCGCCTACACGATCGTGGTGGGCGGTTCGAATTTCGGGTGCGGGTCTTCGCGGGAGCATGCCCCGTTTGCGTTGCAGGAAGCCGGATGCACTGCCGTCGTGGCTGAGAGTTACGCCCGCATCTTCTATCGCAACGCGGTGGACGGAGGGTTTATCGTTCCGTTCGAATCGATCGAGCGGTTGGTCGAGCGCGTGCGTACGGGCGATCTCCTCGAAATCGATACGACGTTGGGTAAACTTGCAAACCACACGACAGGAGAGGAATTTTTGCTCAAACCGCTTGGGGACGTGGCCGAGATACTGAAAGCAGGCAATGTTTTCGAATTCGCAAGACAAGCCGGATTTATGCCAACCTGATGTACTGAATAGCGCGTGGCCCGCTATAAGCTGTTGCCATGGGTGACGCCACAACGGGCAATCGGAAGACAAAATGGACACCTTCATGTCAGAACAAGCCGACGAACCGGTCTTTGTGGAGCTTTTCGATACGACGCTCCGCGACGGTACGCAAGGCGAGCACGTTTCGCTGACGGCTCGCGACAAGTTGCGGATCGCAAAACGTCTTGACCACTTTGGCATTGGCATTATCGAGGGGGGATGGCCTGGTTCAAATCCCAAAGACCAGGAATTTTTCGAATTGGCGCGGGATGTGGAATGGGAGCAGGCGCGCATCTGTGCTTTTGGCTCCACGCGCCGCGTACAGTACGCTCCGGAGGACGATCCCAATCTGCGGGCCATACTGGAAGCGGATACCCCGGTGGTTTCCCTCTTCGGCAAAAGCTGGACGCTCCACGTGGAAGTGGCCCTGGGCGTAACCAGGGAGGAAAACCTTGATCTGATCCGCTCATCCGTAGCGTACCTGAAGGCGCACGGAAAGCATGTGGTGTACGATGCAGAGCATTTTTTCGACGGGTATATGAACGACCGCGTTTATGCGCTGGAAACCCTGGAGGCTGCTGCTTCGGCGGGCGCGGATGTGTTGGCCCTGTGCGATACGAATGGAGGCACGCTGCCCGGCACGCTGGGTCGGATCGTTGGCGATGTAGCGGGTCGGTTCGAAGTGGGGCTTGGTATTCATGCGCACAACGACTCCGGATGTGCTGCGGCCAATTCGATTATAGCGGTGCAGGCTGGCGCCCGGCATGTGCAAGGGACGATCAATGGTATCGGAGAACGCTGCGGCAACGCGGATCTGACTGCGATTGTCCCGGGACTCCAACTCAAGCTCGGATACGCGTGCGTTTCGCCGGATAGAATGCGTGAACTCACGGATATCTCACATTTTGTATACGAGGTGGCGAACCTCGATCCGGTGGGGCGGTCGGCGTATGTGGGCCGGAGTGCATTCGCTCACAAAGGCGGCATCCATGTATCGGCGGTGATGAAGGAACCGGCGGCGTACGAGCATCTCATGCCCGAACAGGTCGGTAACAAGCGCCGGGTGCTCGTGTCTGATTTATCCGGCCGCAGCAACGTACGCTACAAGGCGCAGGAACTGGGCCTTGACCTGGGCGAAGCAGACGAGGCGGTGCGTGCTGTAAAGCGCATCAAGGACCTTGAGCATCTCGGTTATGAATTCGAGGGGGCAGAAGCTTCCTTCGAATTGCTTCTGCGGCAGATTCAGGGTGAGGAAACAGAGTTCTTTTCCCTGGAGCGACTCCGGGTTCAGAGTGAGCTTAGCGACGAGAGCGCAGATGCCACCCAGGCGACGGTAGCGCTTCGCGTTGATGGCCGCAGGGAATTGCTTGTGGCCGAAGGCGTGGGGCCGGTAGATGCTCTGTCGAATGCGTTGCGCGGTGTGTTGATCGCCTTTTATCCGGGTCTCGAACAGGTGCATCTCGCCGATTACAAGGTGCGCGTGGTAAGCCCCGAGGACGGCACGGCGGCGTATGTCCGCGTGCTCGTTGAACATAAGAACAGGAATGAGACATGGAATACGGTGGGCGTCTCCACCAACATTCTGGAAGCAAGCTGGCAGGCTATCGCAGACGGCATCCGGTATGCATTGATGCGAGAAGGCGCCAAGCCGGCCAACTCCATGAAGGAAGCCCTCGTTCAGCAGGATTGAAGAAAGAGGCAGTCTCCAGGCATTATGCAGTTACCACGTATCCGAGAAGGTCTTTACGACTCGTTTTACGAGCACGACGCGTGCGGCGTCGGTTTCGTTTGCAATGTGCAGAACGAACCCGTCCACGATATTGTGCAGAAGGGGCTCGAAATGCTGAACAACCTGGGACATCGCTCGGCATGCGGATGCGATGACCGGACAAGCGACGGAACGGGTATTCTTCTTCAGGCGCCGCATGAATTTCTGGCGCCGGTGCTGAAAGAACTCGGCGCCGGCGTACGCGCCCCGGGGGAATATGCGGCCGGCATGGTTTTTCTGCCCCGGGACGCCCGCGCGCAGACATTTTGCAGGAATACCTTCGAGGAAACGATTCGGGCGGAAGGGCAGGAATTTATCGGGTGGCGCCGCGTACCGGTTTCTCCGGATGCTGTGGGGGAAGCCGCTGCAGCAATGCAGCCCGAACTCTGGCAGGTGCTTGCAGGGCGCGGGAAGCAAACCGCGGATCAGGATGCGTTTGAACGCAAACTGTATGTTATCCGCAAGGTGGTAGAACATACCATAGCAGGGGCGGATATGCCGGGGATGGACGAGTTTTATATCCCCTCGCTGTCCTCGCGCACGATCGTGTATAAGGGGATGTTATTGGCTGAGGACTTGCCCCGATTTTACACCGATCTGGTCGATCCTCGCATGAAGAGCGCGCTTGCGATGGTGCATGCGCGATTTTCGACGAATACACTACCGCAGTGGATGTTGGCGCAGCCATTCCGCTTTTTGTGTCACAACGGTGAGATCAATACGCTCCGGGGCAATTTCAACTGGATGAATGCCCGGCAGTCGCTATTCGAGTCGGAACTCTTCGGCAACGATATGCAGAAGCTTTTGCCCATACTGACCGAGGGCGCCAGCGACTCGGCCATTCTGGACAATGCTCTCGAGTTGCTCTACTTTACGGGCCGTTCGCTTCCGCACGCTATGATGATGCTGGTGCCGGAAGCCTGGGAGTACACCCGGGAGATGAGCGAGGAGAAGCGCGCCTTTTACGAGTACCATTCCTGTTTGATGGAGCCGTGGGACGGCCCCGCCGTGCTGCCCTTTACGGACGGCCGGTACATCGGCGCTATTCTCGATCGGAATGGGTTGCGCCCCTCCCGGTATACGGTCACGAAAGACGGTCTGGTCATTCTGGCCTCCGAGACGGGCGTCCTCAATACGGATCCGGCCGATGTGGTGTCGAAGGGGCGCCTGCAGCCCGGCAAGATGTTCCTGGTCGATCTGGAAGAGCACCGGGTTATTGAAGACGAGGAAATCAAGCAAACGCTGGCCACCCGCCGTCCCTATATCGAGTGGCTCCGGGATCACGCTGTGCGCCTGCAGGATTTGCCGGATTACGGCAGACCGGCACGGTATGCCCCCGAAGAACTCCATGCCCGGGAGAAAATGTTCGGCTACACGCTCGAAGACGAGCGTCTCCTTATGAAGCCTATGGGGCTGCATGGCAAGGAAGCCCTCGGTTCGATGGGAGACGATACGCCCCTAGCCGTGTTGTCGGATAAGCCGCGTCTACTGTACGACTATTTCCGCCAGCTTTTTGCCCAGGTGACGAACCCTCCGCTCGACGCTATCCGCGAAGAGATGGTGACCTCCCTCTTTACGCAACTGGGAGCCGAGCGGGACCTTTTCAAGGAAACGCCGCAGCATTGCCGCAAACTGATTCTGAAGCAGCCCATTCTTTCGGACAGGGACCTTGCGCGCATCCCGAATTCGGGAATCGAGGAATTGAAGACGCAGAAGATCGACATCGTATTCGATGGAGACAGCGGGGGAGAGGGGCTTCGCAAGGCGCTCGCCCATCTGTGCGAAGAGGCGGAGCGGCTGGTGCGCGAAGGCCGGTCCGTGCTGGTATTGTCGGATCGGGCGGCCGGCCCGGATCTGGCGCCCATTCCGGCGCTACTCGCTACCGCTGCCGTACATCATCGTCTGATTCGCGAAGGCCTTCGCACCCGCGCCTCCATCGTGATTGAAAGCGGGGAACCCCGGGAGGTACATCATTTCTGCACGCTTATCGGGTACGGCGCCGATGCGGTGAATCCCTGGTTGGCCTTGCAGGTGATCGAACGCTTGCTGGAAGGAGAAGAAATTTCCAACACAGAGGCAAGGGTCGGTTACATGGAATCGGTCGGGAAGGGGATTCTGAAGGTGATGTCGAAGATGGGCATTTCCACGGTGCAGAGTTACCGGGGCGCCCAAATTTTTGAGGCAGTCGGCTTGGCCCAGGATCTCGTCGACCGGTACTTCACAGGTACGGCAAGTCGTATAGGCGGCATCGATCTCGATACGATCGCCGAGGAGACGATGATGCGTCATCGTCAGGCCTGGCCGGATGTCTCCCTTGTTTTTTCGAAGGGTCTGGACCCGGGCGGGCGTTACCTCTGGCGGCGCAACGGGGAACACCATCTGTTCAACCCTATGACGATCGCGCGCTTGCAGCAAGCGGTGCGCTCCGGAGAGACTTCTACCTACGAGGAGTATTCCAGGCAGGTCAACGATCAGACCCGGCAGCTCGGCACGTTGCGCGGGTTGCTTGTGCTCGACGAAGCGGGGACAAAGCCTGTTCCGCTCGATGAAGTGGAACCGTGGACGGAGATCGTCAAGCGGTTCAAGACAGGCGCCATGTCGTACGGGTCCATTTCGAAGGAAACCCATGAGACGCTTGCCATTGCCATGAATCGTATCGGGGGCAAGAGCAACACGGGCGAAGGCGGCGAGGACCCGGAACGGTACGATCGCCGCAGCGAAAAGCGGAGCGCAATCAAGCAGGTAGCGTCGGGGCGTTTTGGCGTGACCATCGACTATCTGACGAGCGCCGACGAGATTCAGATTAAAATGGCCCAGGGGGCCAAGCCGGGGGAAGGCGGACAATTGCCGGGCGAAAAGGTGTATCCGTGGATTGCGAAGACGCGCCATTCGACCCCCTACGTAGGCCTTATTTCCCCGCCTCCGCATCACGACATTTATTCGATCGAGGATCTGGCGCAGTTGATCCACGATCTCAAAAATTCGAATCCGGACGCGCGGGTTACGGTCAAGCTCGTCTCCGAGGTGGGCGTGGGTACGGTCGCTGCCGGCGTGGCGAAAGGCAAGGCCGATGTCGTGCTGATTTCCGGCCACGACGGGGGGACCGGCGCTTCCCCGCAAACCTCCATCATGCACGCAGGGCTACCCTGGGAGTTGGGCCTGTCCGAAACGCATCAGGTGCTGGTCCGGAACGGGCTCCGGAGCCGCATTCGGGTGGAATGCGACGGACAACTCAAGACCGGGCTCGACGTGGCGGTCGCTTGTCTGCTGGGTGCGGACGAATTCGGCTTCTCGACGGCGCCCCTGGTGGCGATAGGCTGCATTATGATGCGCAAATGCCATCTGAATACGTGTCCCGTCGGTATTGCCACACAGGACCCGGAACTTCGGAAGAAATTCGAGGGGCAACCGGAAGATGTGATCAATTATTTCCACTTCGTCGCGGAAGAGTTGCGCCAGATCATGGCCCGTCTTGGTTTTCGCACGGTGAAGGAAATGACCGGACAGGTTCAGCGGCTGAAAGTCCGCCCGGACGTCGATCATTGGAAGGCCAGGCATCTGGACCTTTCCCCGGTTCTCGTGAAACCGGAGGTTCCCGAAGCGCTGCGCAAATTCCATGCAACGGAGCAGGATCACGGCATCGACGAGGCGCTGGATCATCGCCTGATCGAAATGGCTCGAACGGCGCTTGAAATGAAGACCCCGGTTGAATTCGACATCGCTATCCGGAATATCAACCGGACGGTCGGAACGCTACTCTCCGCCGAAGTGAGCAAGCGGTATCCGGGCGGGCGCCTTCCTGACGATACGATCCGGATCAATATGGCAGGCTCTGGTGGGCAGAGTTTCTTCGCCTTTGGGGCCCCAGGCATCACTGTCCACCTGAGGGGCGATGCAAACGATTATTTCGGCAAGGGGCTTTCCGGTTCCCGCCTGATCGTACAGCCGCCGGAAAATGCCGGGTACGACGCGCATAGCAACATCATTATCGGCAATGTGGCGCTGTACGGCGCAACGAGCGGGGAGGTGTTCGTGCGCGGACGCGCCGGCGAACGTTTTGGCGTGCGCAACAGCGGCGTGCATGCTGTGGTCGAAGGCCTCGGCGATCATGGGTGCGAGTATATGACCGGCGGGCGTGTGGTGGTGCTTGGTCCCACCGGGCGCAACTTTGCAGCGGGCATGAGCGGGGGCGTGGCGTACGTGCTCGACGGCACCCTGGAGTTCAGGACATTGCGTTGTAATGGTAAGATGGTGGATATAGAAAGGGTGGAAGACCCTGCCGATATGGAGGAACTACATGCGATGGTGGAGAAACACTATCGCCTTACGGGCAGCTCCGTGGCGGAATGGGTTCTTGAAAACTGGGAAGCCTCGCTGGAGGAATTCATCAAGATCATGCCGGTCGAATATCGGAATGCCCTTCTCCGGCTGGAGGAAGAAGCGGGGCAGGCGATTATGCCGGAACATGCCGTCGTATAGACGGGCGTTTTCAAGGGATCAGAAGTATAGGTGGATACTCTGATCAAAACCACTTTGCTCAGCACTTTCACTTTCGCGTGTACAGGACATCATGATTCCATCGTTGAAATCAGCGGGAAACACTGCGAATTCGGGGCGTCGCGGACGTGAAGCGCCCTTCGGGAGGCAGAGAGGGGCACGCTGGCCGTGTCATTCCTCATTATGTGGGGCCTGCCACATTGCTTCGTCATTCCTTGCCAGCGCACCCCTCTCAGCCTCTGAGCTTTGCGGATTTAATCAGAGCATCCATGGGTAAAATAACGGGATTTATGGAATACAGCCGGGAGTTGGCCCCTCGGCGTCCGGTGGAGGAACGCAAGCGTGACTACCGCGATGTGTATCTGGAGCTTCCTGTCCGGAAGGTGAAACAGCAGGCTGCCCGTTGCATGGATTGCGGGGTGCCTTTCTGTCAGGCCGGATGTCCGCTCGGCAACATCATCCCGGACTGGAACGACCTTGTGTACCAGGGCGAATGGGAAGAGGCGTTCGGGCGGTTGCGCGCGACGAACAATTTTCCGGAGTTCACGGGCAGAATATGCCCCGCTCCGTGCGAATCAGCCTGTGTGCTTGGCATCAACGAGCCACCGGTCACGATCGAGCAGATCGAAAAAAGCATCTCCGACAGGGCCTGGAAAGAGAACTGGTATGCACCGCATCCACCAGTAGTAAGAACGGGGAGGAAAGTGGCTGTGGTAGGATCGGGTCCCGCCGGGCTTGCCGCCGCGGACCAGCTCAACAAGGCGGGTCATTCGGTTACCGTATTTGAAAGGGATGACCGCATCGGCGGGCTGCTTCGCTACGGTATCCCGGATTTCAAGCTCGAGAAATGGATTGTGGATCGCCGGATCGATGTGATGTGCGAGGAAGGGGTCGAGTTCGTAACGAGTGCCGAAGTGGGCAAAAATTATCCTGTGACGGCTCTCGACGACTTTTGCGCCGTGGTACTTACCGGAGGAGCTACGAAGCCGCGCGACATGCCGGTTCCGGGCCGGGAGTTGGCCGGTATCCATTTCGCATGGGATTATCTCTGGAGGCAGAACAAGATCAATGCGGGCGACGTCATGGATCATGTTGAGCCGATCACTGCTGCCGGCAAGGATATTATTGTGATAGGCGGTGGCGATACGGGAAGCGATTGTGTGGGTACCGCCAACAGGCAGGGAGCAAAATCCATCACACAGTTCGAATTGCTTCCGACGCCGCCTGAGGATCGGCCGCCCCATCAACCCTGGCCTTTCATGCCCATGGTTTTCCAGACGAGTACATCTCACGAAGAGGGGGTGGATCGTCACTGGAGTGTACTGACAAAGGAATTCAGCGGCGACGACGGGCGCGTGCAGGAACTGCGCACGGTGAACGTGCTGCCTAAAAAGGACGCCTCCGGGCGCATGCGCTTTGTGGAGCAGCCGAATTCCGAACACCTGTGGCCGGCCGATCTGGTGCTTCTTGCGGTGGGTTATGTCGGGCCGGAGCCGGATGGTGTGATTGCCCAGCTTGGCATCGAGTTGGACGAACGGGGCAATGTCCGGACGGACGAAAACTACATGTCGTCGCGCCCTGGCGTGTTTGCGGCGGGAGATATGCGCCGGGGGCAGTCGCTTGTGGTATGGGCTATTGCCGAGGGACGGGAGGCGGCTCGCGGTGTGGATGTTTTCTTGCGCGAGGAAGCGACAGAGCTACCCGCAAAGGGGGCAGGCGACCTCCCAAGGATACGATGATCTATTGCGTTAATGCCTTCTGCAACAAGGAATTAAGCCTTTTAGTATAAGGTAAAAATTTACATGCCGTTTCGTCATATAGATGTTTTTGGCCCGGCTTCCTTGTCCAATCTTGGACCGGGGTTCGATGCGCTTGGCTTGTGCATTTCCGGAATCGGTGATGTGGTTAGGGCGCACCGTACAGAATATCCGGGCATCCGGCTCAAGCATGAGCCGGGCGCCGTACTCTGGGAGGCACTTGAGGATTCTGCAAAGAACACGGCGGTCATTGCGGCAAAGGGGGTGTTGGATTTACTCGGTACAGACGAGGGGGTCGAACTTACCCTCACAAAAGGAATCCCGCTCGGATCCGGGATCGGCGGCTCTGCAGCCAGCGCCGTGGCCGGCGCCTGGGCCGTGAACATGCTCTTCGGGCGGCCTTTTGACAAGGAAGCTCTTATCGAAGCTGTACTTGAGGCCGAAGACATCGCTTCCGGCGGGCGGCATGGGGATAATGCGCTTCCCGCCTTGTTGGGGGGGCTCATTCTGGTTTCGTCGAGCGATGCCTCTCGCTACCGGCGTATAGAACTGCCCGGTTCTCTTCACATTGCCCTTATTCTTCCGGCGGTGCAGGTGCTCACCAGGCAAGCCCGCGAAATGTTGCCGGATCGTGTGCCGCTCAAGGACGCTGCGGGCAACGCTTCCGAACTGGCGTTTCTGGTGGATGCGTACCGGTGCGGCGATTGGGAAACCGTTGGGCAATGCATGATGCGGGATCGCCTCGTGGAGCCGGTGCGTGCTTCCCTGGTGCCCTGCTACCATGCCGTGCGGAGCGCAGCGCTCGAAGCCGGTGCATTCGGGTGTGCGCTGACCGGTTCCGGACCGGCCATGTTTGCTCTTGCGCCTTCCGCGGAGCAAGCCGTTCCGATACGGGACGCCATGCTGGCGGCAAGCGTATCCGAGCGGGTCAAGGCCGAGGGGGTGGTAGCCGAAGTGAACGATACGGGTGTCGTCGATATGGTGGAGCACAACGTGCGCGTGCAACAGCCCGCGTAGCGAGTTCATGGCGATTCCCTACCGCAGCACGCGCAGTACGCCGGATACGGGAAGCATATCCTTCGCGGAAGCGCTGTTGCGCGGTCTGGCGCCCGACGGGGGCTTGTATGTGCCCGAAAATCCACCTCGCACATCTTTTGTCCACATATCCAGGGGGGATACGCTCCCGGATATGGCTTGCAGCGTGTTTGCAGCCTGGATCGGCGACGAAATTTCCGCTTCCGACCAGGAACGCATTGTTCGGGATGCGCTCGATTTCCCGGTACCTCTTGTGCCGCTCGCCTCGAAAGGGGGCGGACCATGGAGCAATACCTTCGTGCTGGAACTGTTTCACGGCCCCACGCTCTCCTTCAAGGATTTCGGAGCGCGGACCATGGCTCGCTGGATGGGCTATTTTCTGGAGCGGCGTAGCGAAAGAGCGACGATTCTTGTAGCTACATCGGGCGATACGGGTAGCGCCGTGGCCGACGGATTCGCCGGACAGGACCGGATCCGAGTCGTACTGCTCTATCCCAAGGACAAGGTAAGCCGGGTACAGGAACAGCAGTTGATTGCGGAAAGGCCGGGCGTACAGGCGCTGTGCGTAGCCGGAGATTTCGACGATTGCCAGCGCATGGCGAAAGAAGCGTTTGTCCATCCGGCGTTCGCCGGGGCAGGTCTTTCTTCAGCCAATTCGATCAACATCGGTCGTTTGCTGCCGCAGATGATGTATTATGTGCTTGCAGCGAGCCGGCTTCCTGCAGAAAATCCGTGGTTTTGCGTACCGAGCGGCAATCTCGGCAACCTGACGGGGGGTGTGCTTGCGCACTTGTCCGGGTTGCCGGTGGCGGGCTTTCTTGCTGCGCACAACGCCAACGACTTTTTCCCCCGCTTTCTATCCGGAGAAGACGCCGGTTTCGCACCCACGATTCGAACCCTTTCCAATGCGATGGATGTCGGTGCGCCCAGCAATTTCGAAAGGCTCCAGGCCTTGCTGGATCGTCCAACTATGCAGCGGCTTATACGTGCGGAGCGTGTTCTTGACGAAGATACGGTTGCATCCATGCGGCGGGTCTACGAGGCCACCGGCTATGTAGCCGATCCGCACACGGCGGTGGGCCTCGAGGCGGTACGCCGTCAGCGTGCCCTCGGGGCGCTGCAGGGGCCGGTTGTGGTGCTCGCTACGGCGCATCCGGCCAAGTTTCCCGAAACGGTGCATGCTGCGCTCGGCTTCGAACCGGATGCGCCCGACCGGCTGGCCGCGATCGGGGCACAGGGTACGGCGGTCGAGGAAGTAATCCCTTCTGTGGAGGCCCTGCGTCCGTATCTTGTGGGATAGAGCGCACCCCTCTCAGCCTCTGAGCCTTGCGGACTTAATCAGAGTATCCTATAGTAAGATCGGCAACCGCACCGAAAACAATACATCCTTTTCCTTGCCGGTTTCTTCACCCGATATCCCGGATTCCCTGCCCATGCCATTCTACCTCGATGGGTGGAACCGGAGGCAACTCCCGCATGCCCAGGCGCTGTGGGATTTTCACGAGGCGCTTGCCCGGCCCGCCCTGTTACTTGCCTTGCCCTCCGCTTCAACGTCCAGGTCTCCTGCCGACACCTTTTTCGACGAGGAATGTGATCGCCTTATAGCTGGCAAGCCGCTCCGGATTATTCCGGAGGCTGTGTCGAAGCAGGCCCTTGCTGCTTGCGAGGCGGAAGAATTGCCCCGTGCATTGCTGGTCGAGCAGGTGTCGGCGGCCCGGGTATGGGCAGGGCCTGCGCGCTTTCCGGACGACCGCGCGGTCAACGATTTCATGGAACAATGGGTTTGTCCGCATGCCCGCCTGCTTGCCCATCTTGCAGGTATTTCCGGGTCGTGGCAACGTAATTACATTGACGAATTGGCCCACGGATTTTTCTGGACAGGTCGTCTTATGGCCCTGAAACGCGATGTAGCCGAAGGGCGTTTTTTCATTCCCGAGACGGATCTTGTCCAGCACAGCGTTTCGCACAACCAGCTCCTCGAGGGACGAGTAGACGAGTCCATGAAACGGCTTTTGTGGAAACAAACCATTCGCGCCAAGAACGCCTTTGCACTGGCCGAGCCTCTTGCCCTCGAATTACCGCGCCGCAAGGCCGGTGCGTTCAAGCGGTGGTGGCTGGGTGCGCTGGAAGTTCTGCACGAAATCCGGCGGCGCGAGTACGATGTATGGACCAGGCCGATCACGCTCTCTGTACGAAGCCGGATACAGGTCCGCATTCAGGCGAGATTCGGGCGCACCACCTTCCGTTCACGCGGATAACTTCAGAAAAAGGTAATGACTACGTATCGCGACGCCGGGGTAGACATCGATGCAGGGGAAGAAACCTTGCGCCGCATCAAGCCGCTTGTGCGGGAGACCTTCACGAGGGGGGTAGCTGCGGACATCGGCGCTTTCGGCGCTTTCTTCGAACTGGGCGACGGGTACGATCGCCCGCTGCTTGTCTCCTCGGTGGATGGGGTCGGCACGAAACTCAAGGTGGCGTTCCGTACGGGCCGCCACGACACCGTGGGCCAGGACCTGGTCAACCACTGCGTAAACGATATCGCCGTGTGCGGGGCCCGGCCGCTGTTCTTTCTGGATTATTTCTCGACGGGGAAGCTCGATCCGGATGTGGCCGAAGACGTGGTTCGGGGCATGGCGATCGCATGCAAGGAGAACGAGTGTGCGCTGATCGGAGGAGAGACAGCGGAGATGCCGGGTCTCTACGGCGAGGGCGAGTACGATCTTGCCGGCGCCATCGTGGGCGTGGTCGAAAAGGCGCAGATCGTCGACGGATCGGCCATCGAGGCGGGGGATGTGCTGCTGGGCCTTCCCTCGACCGGCTTGCATACGAACGGCTATTCGCTGGCACGCACCGTGTTGTTTTCCCACTTCGATCCGGGGGATCGCCCGGAGGAACTGGGCGGGGCGAGCGTCGGCGAGGCGCTGCTTGCCGTACACCGGTCCTACCTCAGGCCGATCCGCGCCCTGCTCGAACAAGGGGTGGAGCGGGGTTTCGTGCACGTTACGGGAGGCGGCATTCCCGGCAATACGCCGCGCATCATACCGGACGGCCTCACTTTCGACATCGACTACGATGCCTGGGAGCGCCCGCCTCTTTTCCGGTTGATTAAGGAACTCGGCGACGTCCCGGAAGACGATTTGCGCCGTACGTTCAATCTTGGCATGGGACTGCTTGCCGTGGCGCCGGCAAGCGAGGCGGATCGCGCCGTACGCATCCTTGAGAACCTCCGCGAGCAACCCCGGAAGATCGGGGAGATTCGTTCGTTGTAACCGGATTGGCGGCGCGGAGTCCTTGTTTAAGGGGCGCTTGTTGTTCCTTGCCCGGCGGGCGCCTCTTCTTTGCAATTCTGTTTCGATGCGCTATATTGGCGCAACTGTCCAACCATGGACCACACAGTGAATGACAAACACTTTCCGGAGCAGCGCGTAGCGGCGCAGGACTCCGTGTGCTTCCCCTGTTTGGCAATACATTGAGACGGAGAACCATGACCAGGAAATCGCTTGCTTTTTTGATCATACTATCCGTTATGCTCCTGTCGCCGTGGTCTGCATTGGCGCAAATGACCGATGCGGAAATGATACTTGGAGCCTGGGAACTGTCGGATATCCAGGACGATTCGGGGGACCGATCCGGGGATCTCGATTTGTATGTGTTTAACATTACGTTTTATGCAGAGGAAGACGATACGCTGAAAGTCGATTTCCTGATTGCAACGGCAGGCGACGATGCGCAGGACAGCGAGCCTTCTTCAGGCACGTATGAAATGGCCGAGGATGTGGATAGCCTTTCGATAAGCCTCCTGGGCGTTTTCAATATACCTGCCGCATATATGTTCGAAAGCGACACTACGATGACGCTTGCTTTGGATAGCGATGTAATGAATAGCGCTATGGACCTGATACCACTCTTTGTTCCAGGCTTCGTCAAACCTGATTCCTATACCGGCACCCTGGTTTATACCTTCACACGTGTCGTGGAGGACGTAACGTCCGTCGATCGCGCGGACGAGCTTCCTGAAACCTCGACGCTGGCCCAGAACTACCCGAATCCGTTCAATCCGTCCACGGAGATCGTCTATTATCTGGACGAATCCGGTCCCGTACGCCTTGAAGTGTTCGATATGGCTGGCAAACGTATCGCAACCCTTGTGGAGGCCGTACTGCCGCAAGGGGAGCACCGGGCCCGGTTCGACGCCGGTGGGTTACCGACCGGAGCTTACGTATACCGCCTGACGATCGGCAGCGGTGCGAAGACACTGACAAAAACCATGACGCTTGTCAGATAGGGGTATATGGATATGAGAAAAGAGCCCCCGTTTCTTTATCTTATCGATTCAGGATATCTTCCCGGGAAGACGATTTGCGTCGCACGTTCGATCCCGGAATGGGGCTGCTGCCGTCGAGCCGGAAAGGAATGACGAAGCCGGCAAGGGAGGCGGAATCGCGCCGTGCATTCTTGAGAGCCTTCGCGAACAACTCCGGAACATCGGGAATATTTGCTCGTTGCCATACGGTGTGCGACCCGATAGCCCGGTAAAGCGGCGTGAAAAGTTGTGCACTTGCTTTGCAACCCTTCTTGCACTGTGGTATTTTCCCTGAGGGACTGCCATGCAGGGCGGGGAAAACATTGGGCATTATGTCCGGGCAGGGCGTTACGCCGAAGGATTCCCATCCGTTCGGATCGATCACACATTAGGATCCAAAAGCCATGATCAGGAAATCGCTTGCTTTTTTGATAACGCTGCCTGTCATATTATCGGTATCATGGTCCGCATTTGCGCAGACCCTGTCCGATAAGGAAAGGTTGGCGGGAACCTGGGAACTATCGGAGATACGGGACGATTCGGGGGACAGATCCGGGAATATAGAAGCATACCTGAATACGGGCCTCATCACATTCCGGGAATATCCTGGCGGCGATTCGCTCGACGTGTATCTTTCACTGACGCACGATATATGGGCAGACGACATATCGATTCAGAGATTGATTGCCTTTGAGGTAGACGAGGCGGCAGATATCCTTACGTTAACAATACCTCTTCTGGCGACTCTTCCTCCACTACGTTCTCATTATACATTCGATGGCGATGCCGATATGACTCTTGTGATGGAGATCAGTGCGATAAATGCATTCATAGACACGATTAAACCCCTTGCATCGCTGCTCCCGCCGAAATATGCCGCCTTTGCTCCGTTAATTGACCGAATAACTCCGGATGAGGGTACGGTTTCCATTACCTTCGCAAAGGCGCCAAGTGTAGATGTAGATAACGTTAAGGAAAGCACGTCCGTCGATCGTGCGGACGAGCTTCCCGAAACCTCGACGCTGGCCCAGAACTATCCGAACCCGTTCAATCCGTCCACGGAGATTGTCTATTATCTGGACGAGTCCGGTCCCGTGCGCCTTGAAGTGTACGATATGGCCGGCAGACTTGTCGCAATCCTCGTGGATTCCGTACTGCCGCAAGGGGAGCACAGGGCCAGGTTCGACGCCGGGGGATTGCCGACCGGGAACTACCTCTACCGCCTGACGATCGGCCGCGGCGCAAAGGCACTGACAAAAACCATGACGCTTGTCAGATAGGGCGGATGAAGCTCCAGACCTCGCTGGTGCACGCCGGTGACCGCAAGCGGCTCGGCGACTATATCCCTGTGGCGACCCCTGTCTATTCTTCGTCGAGTTTCTTCTACGAACGCATAGAGGACCTTGCCGAGGTGTTCGCAGAGGAACGCACCGGAGAGGTGTACTCGCGGATAAGCAACCCCAGTGCAGGAGCGCTCGAAGAGCAGATCGCCATGCTCGAAGGCATGGACGGAGCGTTCGCCACAGCTTCTGGTATGGGGGCGGTGCACCTCGCTATCATGACAGCGCTCCTGGATCGCCGTCGGTCGATTGTGGCCGCCGATGTGCTCTATGGGGGTAGTCTCGAACTGCTCTCAAGCGTACTGAGGCCGTCGGGGATCGATGTTCGGTTCTGCGACTTTTGCGACCTGGAGGCGGTGCACGAAGCCGTGCGCGAAACCCGCCCCGCCCTGCTCATCATGGAGACATTGTCCAACCCGTGTCTGCGTGTCGCGGATCTGGACCGTCTCGCAGAGATTGCCCACGACGCCGGCGCGCTTTTTCTCGTGGACAACACGTTCACGCCCCTGCTCCTGAAACCCATGGAGCATGGCGCCGACATGGTCATCCACAGCGCTACCAAGTACCTTGCAGGTCACGGGGATGTGCTGGCGGGCGCGGTGGTTGCCCAGGAAGAGCATCGCGAAGCGCTCGGACAAGTGTACCGGCGCCTCGGCCCCAATCCGGGGCCGTTCGAGGCGTTTTTGGTCATGCGGGGGATCAAGACGCTATCGCTGCGCATGAGACGGCACTGCGAAAACGCCCGGCTAGTGGCTGAGGAGCTGACCGGGCATCCGGCCATCGAACGTATCCTGTATCCGGGGAATCCGGATCATCCGGACGCTGAAGTCGTGGCGAAACTGTTTCCTGCGGGACAGGCAGGCGGCACGGTGGGGGTCGATGTGCGTGGCGGGCAGGATGGCGCCTACGCATTTCTGGACCGCCTGCGCCTTGCCGCTACCTCGGCCAGCATCGGGGATCTGACCACGCTGGGGCTGCACCCGGCCAGCGCCACGCACCGGATGCTCTCTCCCGAACGCCGGGCGCAACTGGGTATCACGGACGGGCTGGTTCGCCTGTCCATCGGCGCGGAAGACATCGACGATATTCTTGCGGACCTTGAACAGGCGCTGGAAGCCGTATGAAACAGAGCACGCTTGCCATTCACGGGTGTATGCCGGAGCGCGGAGATGCGCCGTATTCTCCCTCGGCCCCTGCCATCGAATTGGCGGCCAGTTTCCATTACGAGCGGGCGGCCGACATGACAGCGGTCGCCAACGCGGAAATGGAGGGCTTCGTTTACCAGCGCTACGGCAACCCGACTGCGGCCGCCCTGCAACGTCAGGTGGCTTTGCTGGAGGGCGGCGACAGCGCACTGGCGTGCAGTTCGGGCATGGCGGCCTTGCACATCGCCCTGCTTACGGCGCTCAGGGATCGTCCTGCTTCCATTCTGACGGCGGAAGTGCTTTTTGGGGAAACCTTCCAGCTTCTGCAACTCATGGAACAGCAGGAAGTGATGACTCGCTATGCGGATCCTTGCGATATAGAGGCGTTCGAAGCGGCGCTTGCGCAAAGCGACACGGGGTGCATCCTCGTGGAGACCGCTTCGAATCCGCTTGTCAGGGTAACGCCCCTGGATTCCATCTGCACTATGGCTAAACGACATGGCGTGCCTGTGGTGGTGGACGCGACGTTCACCACGCCCGTTCTGAGCCGCCCGTTCGATGTTGGGGCCGATATCCTCATGCACAGCGCCACCAAGTACCTTGCCGGTCATGCGGACGTGCTGGGTGGGGTAACGGTCTGTCGCGAAGCCCATGCGGACTGGATGCAGGAGTTGGGTCGCCATCTGGGCCCGAATCTCGGTCCTTTTCACTCGTTCCTGACCATGCGGGGCATCAAGACGCTGCCGCTGCGCATGGAAGAACATTCCCGGAATGCCTTGCGTGTGGCGCGGGTGCTCGAAGCGCATCCCCGGGTGGAGATGGTGCATTATCCCGGGCTCGACAGCCATCCCGACAAGGCGGTTGCGGACAGGTTGTTCGCCCGCGGTCCCGACGGCGACACCTTGTACGGCGGCATGGTGAGTTTCGATATACGCGACGCCGACGAAGCGGCTGTTTTCCGGTTCGCCAATGCGTTGCAACTGGTGGTCCGGGCGACGAGTCTCGGGGATGTACACTCGCTGATGACGCATCCGGCCACCACGACGCACAAGAATATCGGCCCCAAGCGGCGGGCGCAGTTGGGTATCGGCGACAACCTGGTGCGGATTTCGGTGGGCATCGAAGACCCGGAGGATATTGCGGCGGATCTCGTGCAGGCGCTGGAGCGGGTGTGAAGGGAAACACCCCGGAGCGATAGAAGAACGAATCTCTCGCCGGTTTTTTCCGTATACCCTTCCGGAGGACTGTGCTGTCGTTGTCAGGCACGTGTACTTGTTGCCTCCGGACGGCGCTCCCGGAAACCTGTCGGGTCGGCCGGCGTGTTCACATATACCCGAAGCAATTCCTACCTTCTTCGTGTCATGCTGTCTCTTGCCGTTATTCTGATCCTGAGTTATCTGGCGGGCTCCATACCCGGCAGTGTCTGGGTAGGCCAGTGGATGCACGGCGTGGATATCCGTTTGCACGGAAGCCGTAACGCCGGAGCGACGAACGTTTTCCGGGTGCTCGGATGGAAAGCGGGCGTGCTTGCCTCGTTCGTGGATCTGGGCAAGGGGCTGCTGGCCGCCGGCGTTATTGCATCGCTCCGGCTGGATGCGCTTCCTGCGGGGTTCGCCGTCTGGCAAATGGAAGTAGTCGTACGGCTTCTGGCTGGCGTGGCGGCGATTATCGGACATATGTATCCGGTGTGGGCGGGTTTCCGGGGAGGCAAGGGCGTAAACACCGCTGCCGGGGTACTGTTTGCCCTGACGCCGGCCACCATGGGGATTACGCTGGCCATCTTCCTGATCGTGCTTCTTTCTTCACGGTACGTTTCGGTAGCCTCGCTTTCGGCGGCGGCGGCCTTCCCGTCCGTGGTGGCCATTCGGCGCTATGTATTCGACATCGAACGGGTCGATCCGAGCCTGCTCGTTTTCGGGATTGCGATCACGGTGAGCATTGTTCTTGCGCACCGGACCAACATACGCCGATTGTTCAGCGGAACGGAGAATCGGATTCGTTCCTTCCGTCCGGCGCAGGGCATGAAAGGCCGCGGCGAGTTGTAGCGAGGGGCCTCGTGGTGACCAGACGCATCGCCATGCTGGGAGCGGGGAGCTGGGGGACCGCGCTTGCTATCCTGCTTGCAAAATCGGACCACGATGTCGTGCTCTGGGCCCGGCGTCCGGAAGCTGCCGACGCCATGCGCCGTACGCGGCGGAATCCTACCTATCTGTCGAGCGCCCTGCTTCCGGACAGCATTTCCATTACGTCGGATATCCGAGAAGCCGTCCAGGATTGCGACATGTGGGTTTTCGCCATGCCTGCACAGGCTATGCGCGCCTGCGCCATGCAGGTGAGGGGAGAGACCAGGAACGATGTGGTCTACGTATCGGTGGCCAAGGGCATTGAAATCGGTTCGCTGTATACGACGACAAGTGTGCTTGCCGATGTGCTGCAGTCTGTGCCGCCGGAGCGGTTGGGGGTGCTGTCGGGCCCCAGTCATGCCGAGGAAGTTGCGGAGGAGAAGCCCACCACGGTGGTGGCTGCTGCCCGTTCCGAGGATACGGTCGGGGAGATACAGTCCGTATTCGCCGCGCCGCGCTTTCGGGTGTACCGCAACTCCGATCTGTTGGGCGTCGAGATCGCCGGTTCCGTAAAGAATGTCATGGCGTTGGCGGCCGGGATCGGGGATGGGCTCGGGTATGGCGACAACACCAAGTCAGCCATCGTGACGCGCGGGCTGGCGGAAATCCAGCGCCTGGGTCTTGCGATGGGGGCCAGAGAGAGCACCTTTGCAGGGCTTGCCGGACTCGGAGACCTTGTGGTTACCTGCATGAGCCGGTATAGCCGCAACCGGTATGTCGGGGAGCGTATCGGTCAGGGCGCCAGCCCGGAAGCCATTCAGCAGGAAATGAACATGGTGGCGGAAGGCATGAGTACGGCCGATTCGGTGTACCGGCTTGCGGGCCAATACAACGTCGAGATGCCCATTACCGAGGCGGTCTACCACATCCTTTTCGAGGGGATGGCGCCACGGGACGCCGTTGAGGGACTCATGGCAAGGGGGTTGAAGCAGGAGGGGTAGGGTTATAAATCCAGCGTCATCTGCACCAGCCCCATGCGGCCTATCTGCGGCGAGCCGACGAACTCGCGGTGCCGTTCATCCAGCACATTGAACAGGGACAGATTCATACGCAATCCGGACACATAGTCGCCGAGATCGTATCCGGCGCCGACGTCCAGCAGCGTATGCTCTGGCACGAATCCTACGTACAAACCCGATCGAACCTCGAAGCCGCCGGTATGCCGCACGGATGCGTGGACGCTCCAGTTGCCGGAAGATTCGTAGGCGAATCCGCCCTTGATCTTCGTCTTGGGGGCATTCATGGACAGCTCCAGCGTCTCTTCCTCTTCGCCAAGCTCGCTGGCGTCGAAAAAGTTGTCGCTGACCCGGGACAGATTTCCGAAAACGCGCAGCTGATCGCCGATCAGCAGTTCGGCGGACACATCCAGACCGTAGTAGTCGATCTCCCCCATGCTCCGATAGGTCATCAGAATCTGACCGGGCGTCGTGTTTTCCACAGGCTGCACGATACCGATCGGCGAACCCTCCGGAAGAAATTCTGCAACGCTCGGCCCGGCAAGCCCTACGATAAGATCCGATACGGCGCCTGGCGAGAGTCCCACTGCCTGCAAGGCCGCATTCAGGGTCTCATTGTCCGCAATGCCGGCGGCGAGCGC
Source organism: Rhodothermales bacterium (assembly GCA_951812345.1). GTDB lineage: Bacteria > Bacteroidota > Rhodothermia > Rhodothermales > VXPQ01 > VXPQ01. The sequence continues at coordinate 1,786,778 of OX638295.1, read as the reverse complement.
CGCTTGCAGGTCGCCGAACAACAAATCGTGATCGGGCACGAGCACAAAGGGCGTCTCTACCCGCAACGGGCTGACGAAATTCCGCCGACGGGTGTAATACCCGTCTACGGCGAGCAGCAACCGTTCTCCTAACAGCCCCTTGTATCCCACTTCGAATATCTCGCTGGCCGTGTATTCGAGGGGAGGGACATCCACTACATCCCGGGTTATGCTATTCGGATTCACAAGGCCCGTGCTCGGGTCCAGATAGCCAAGGTAGGAGGGCGTCAGGCCCGTTACGGTGATACCCTCGTCCGGACTGAGCAAGCCGATAAACTGGGTAATGACCGGCTCCGGAAGGTTTAAGCCCTGCCCCGCAAGCAACGTTTGCAACTGAGACGCCGGAATGCTCGAAAGCAATCCGTATATCTGATCATAGAGCAAACCGAGCGGGACGCCTACGGGCACGGGCGCCCCGAAAATATCCGGTACTATGCTGGAGGCGATCAGGCCGCCTTGCGCATCGCGCTGGAAATGAAATCCGTCCAGCGACCCTCGCCCCTGGATCGTAAGCGGCCCGGCCGCGCCCGCATTGATGTCCAGAAAAAGATTATTCGTGCCTGGCGAAGCGAATGCCCGGTTGAACGTGGCGCGAAGGCTGTGCGCGGGATCGGGTTTGAAAACGAGCGCGGCCCGGGGAGAAATCTGTATCCCGTCGAACAGATCGTGCCTGTCCGCGCGCACGGCGAGGGTCGCATTCAATGCCGGACCGAGCCGAACGACACTCTGGAGATAAGCGCCTGCCTCGGCGAACCGGTCATCATCGTCGTTCCGGCCGAAGATCGTGGACTCGGTAACCGGATTGGTAAATTCGTATTCCGCGCCAACTATAAAACGGAAGCGCTCCTCCAGAACATCGAAGTCGTACTGCCCCTGTACATTGACCAGGGTCGAATTGTCCACCACATCCGGGACCGATCCCTGCCGATAGACAAAGGAATCGCCCGCGTCGTTCATATTTACATAGGCCTGGGCGAAAAACCCTCCGGCGTCGAGGCGAAGCTGCCCGTATTTATATCCGAACCCTTCGGCCTGCGTCGTACCGATACCCGAAAGCACAATGCCCTTGGTTGCGGAAAATCCGCCATTGGCCGTCAGCGTGACGTCCGGGCGAGGCCGCCAGGAAAGCTGACCCGACAGCGTATAGTTGTGGTTATTGTAATCGACGGGGAGCGCCTCCTCCCGGAAGTTGGCGAGTTGCACAGCGTCTAATTCATCCTCCGGATCGAAGGCGAAGTCGTTGGCGCGCTGAAAATCGGCGACGACCTTGTATCCCACCTTGCCGCCCGCAACCCCTGCATGACGCAGGGAGGCCGTCAATGCATTACGCAGACCTCCCCCCACACGTACCGTCGTACCCGGATGGGTAAACGGATCCTTACTGATGAAGTGGATCACTCCTGCATCGACCCCGGCGCCGAAGAGCGCCGATCCCGGACCCCGGACCACTTCGACGCGCTCCAGGTCGATCTGGCTGATCGGCATCAGGCTATAAGAGTTCAGGCCCAGAGAGGTCACGGCCGCCCGTCGGTAATCCGTCATGACATGCGTGGCGCCGGTGAAGACGTTATTGAATCCCCGCAGTACGATCTCATACCGGTTGACGCCTGTTTGCGCCATATCCACCCCGGTTACATTCCTGAGCAACATGGCGGAAGACGGCAGGGCGACGCTCTCGATTTCTCTTATATTCAGGACGGAAATCGAAGCCGGGGCGTCCAGCACTTTCTCGGAGGCGCGCGATGCGCTCACGACCACGGCATTGAGATCGAAACCTGTCGGGCGCAAGGATACGTCTGCTGTGAGCGATTCTCCGGGCTGCACGGATATCTCCATCTGGTATTCCTCGTATCCCACAAAACGCACCGAAAGCACGTAATCGCCCTGAGGAACCCCGGAAATTCTGTACGACCCGTCGGCGCCCGAGGCGGCGCCGGCAATCACGATGCCATCCACCAGCAACACCACATTGGCGTCCTGCAGCGGAGATGCCGACGACGCTTCCGTAACGATGCCGCTAACCGATACGCCGGCTTGCGCCTGCGTTGATCGGGGCCCGAACGCACCGAATGCGAAAAAACAAAACAGGGAGGTAGTGAGAAGATGGCGCAGCATGGGGGGCTCCGTTTTGATCCGTTTGACGTACGACTATAATCATATAAGGGACATTCTGACTACCGTCCGACTTGTACGGCATTTCATGTCGAATAAGCGAGGAAATCCGATGTTCCTGTTTCCGCCCATTTCGGCGCCAGGCGATGCCTGGAACTCCGGGGCGACGGCGCAAAAAACGGCAGCGACAAATCCCCTTCCCGCACTGGAATTTCCCATCTCCAATTCGTACCTTCCAACGTATGGGGCCGTTATTGCCGGGACTGCCGTCTGATACAGGCATGTGATGGTAGAGGAACGCCGCTATGATGCAAGGTAGCCAATCCAACGAATGCCGGCAATATTTCATAATATTATATCCGTTATTGGTCTAAACCCCGCCCCGAACCCCTCCAGCGTCCTGTAAAGCATCCCTCAATGCCCATCGTCGAAACCATATCCCTGCAGGAAACGACCCGGGAGCGCTATCTGAGCTACGCGCTGTCCGTTATCATGAGCCGCGCCCTGCCGGATATACGCGACGGTCTCAAGCCCGTGCAGCGGCGCATCCTGTACGCCATGTACGCAAACCTGCGGCTGACCCCCGACGCCCGGTACCGCAAGAGCGCTGCGGTGGTGGGCGAAGTGATGGGGAAGTACCACCCCCACGGCGACACGGCCATCTACGACGCGATGGTGCGGATGGCCCAGGATTTCTCCCTGCGCGATCCGCTGGTGGACGGGCACGGTAACTTCGGCTCGATCGACGGGGACAATCCCGCCGCCATGCGCTATACCGAGGTCAAACTGCGCGCGCTGGCGGTGGAAATGCTGGAGGAAATCCGGCAGGACACCGTGGATTTCCGGCCCAATTTCGACGGCAGCTACGACGAGCCTGTGGTGCTCCCGTCGCGCATCCCCAATCTTCTCGTCAACGGGGCGGACGGGATCGCGGTCGGCATGGCCACGAAAATCCCCCCGCATAACCTGCGGGAAGTGTCGGATGCGCTGGTCCACCTGATCGACCACCCGGAAGCGCCCGTCGAGGAACTGGCGCAGCATGTGCCGGGACCGGATTTTCCCACCGCAGGCCGCATTCTGAATACGCCCGCCGAGTTGCTGGGGATACACCGGACCGGAGAGGGGGCCGTGGAATTGCGCGGCGACTACGGCATGGAAGGGAAAAGCCGGATCGTGATTACCTCCGTTCCCTACATGGTCAACAAGGCGGCGCTTGTGGAGAAGATCGCCGAGCACATCGTCAACGAGCGGGTGCCGCAGCTCTCCGACGTACGCGACGAATCGACGGAAGACATCCGCGTGGTGCTGGAGCTTCGGCGGGGCGCCGATCCGGAAGCGGCCATTGCGTACCTGCTCCGCCACACCGACCTGCAAAAGCGCTACCACGTCGATATGACGTGTCTCGTGCCCACGGAGAATCCGCTGATCCCCGCTCCGAAGAAGGTACATCTCGCTGAAGCGCTGCGCGCCTTTCTGACTTTCCGCCTGGAGGTCGTGGTGCGCCGCCTCCGCTACGCGCTCGAAAAACTCGAACGGCGCATTCACATCCTGCGCGGCTTCGAGAAACTGTTCGACGCCCTCGATGAGGCCATCCGGCTTATTCGTGCGTCCGCGGACCGGAAAGATGCGGCCGGGCGGCTCATGCACCGGTTCGATCTCGATGAGGAACAGGCCGACGCCATCCTCGAAATCAAACTTTACAGACTGGCCCGGATGGAAATCGAGGAAATCCGCCTCGAACTGGAAGACAAACTGGCGCGCGCCGCGGACGTGCGCGCCATCCTTGAATCCGAGGACAAGCAGTGGGGGCTTGTGCGCGCTGAAATCCAGACGACGGCCGCTGCATTCGGCACGGATCGCAAGACGCACATAGCCGGCCCGGACAAGGTTATCGAATACGCTGCCGAGGATTATATCGTCGCCGAGGACTGCTATGCGATCGTAACGCGCGACGGATGGATCAAGCGGCAGCGTACCTACACGGACATTGACAGCATCCGCGTCCGGGAGGGCGACGGCGTGGGGTGGATATTGCCCGCCTCCACCCGCGGCTCGGTGGGGTTCTTCACCAACTTCGGGCGGTGCTACTCGCTCCGTGCAGACACGCTGCCAAACACAACAGGCTACGGGGATCCTGTCCAGAAATTCTTCGATTTTTCGGATAAGGAGCATGTCGTCGGGGTCATTTCCTTCGATGAGCGAGCACTTCCCAAACCGATTGTTGCGCCGGACCCCGACCCGGAACTGTTTCCGAAGAACGGGCATGCCCCCGCCAAAAGGGAGCCGCTCCTCGTGGCAATCACTTCCGGGGGGCAGGCCGTGCGTCTTCCGATAGACGGTTTTGCGGAGCCCTCGACCCGAAAAGGCCGGACCTGCGTCAAACTGGAAAACGGGGACGAAGTCGTCGGCGCCGAACCGGCGGCCGGAGACGAAAACGTCTGCATGGCGTCCAGGGCCGGGTATGTGCTCATTTTCCCCGTTTCCCAGATTTCGGTGTTCAAGAGCGCAGCGAAAGGGGTCATCGCCATGCGTCTCGGCGCGGACGACCATGTGCTCGGCTGTACGCTTTCCAGCGCGGCCCGCGACGGTCTCAAGATCGAAACAAGCCGGGGGCGCATCGAGACGGTGCGGACCACCAAGTTCGAGGTTTCCCGGCGCGGCAACAAGGGCAAAGCCATCATCAGGCGGGGTCATGTGGCCCGCATCGTTCCCGAACCGGTGGAGATACGGGTATGAGCGAGGTCCGAACATATACGGGCGCCGATATCCAGGTCCTGGAAGGGCTGGACCCGGTACGCAAACGTCCGGGGATGTACGTGGGCGGGACGGGCAAGGCGGGCCTGCATCACCTGCTTTGGGAAATCGTCGACAATGCGGTGGACGAGGCCACCAACGGCTACGCGTCCCAAATCGAGGTGACGCTCCACGAGGACGGGCAAAGCGTCACCGTGTCGGACAACGGGCGAGGCATCCCGGTAGACACACATCCCTCGAAAAATATCTCCGCCCTCGAGCTCATCATGACGACCCTGCACGCGGGCGGCAAGTTCGATCAGACGAACTACATCGCATCAGGGGGGCTCCATGGCGTGGGCGCATCGGTCGTGAACGCCCTGTCGGAGGAGCTGACGGTAACGGTTCGCCGCGACGGCGCCGTCTGGGAGCAGCGCTACGCACGGGGCGTCCCGCTTTCCACGGTGCGCAAGGTGCGCGAAAACGGCCGCGGGACCGGCACATCGATCCATTTCCGGCCCGACCCGGACATTTTCGAGTCCGTGGCGTTCGACGCCGAGGCCATCGGCCAAAGCCTTGAAATAAAGACGTACCTGAACGCCGCGCTGTGCATCGTATTCCGGAACGGAATCACCGGCGCCCGCCGCGAATACCGCCATGAGGGAGGGATTTCCGAGTTTCTGACCGAACGGGTGAAGGGACTTGCCGAGCGGTCCGTGCACGAGGAACAGTTTCTGGTGCGCCAGCAAGGCATGACGGACGGCGCGCGCGTGGAGGTGGCGCTGCAGTGGACGGAGGCGCCCCGCGAGCATGTCCGCTCCTTCGTTAACGGCATTCCCACCGAGGAAGGAGGCACCCATGAACAGGGATTCCGCGATGCGGTGCGCAGCGCCGTGCGCGCCTACATGGAAACGCACGATATGCTGCCGAAGAACCTCGACATTTCGGCGGACGATATTCGGGAGGGGCTTGTCGCTATCCTGAATTTGTTCATGATCGAACCGCAGTTTCAGGGGCAGACCAAGGAAAAACTGAACAACCCGAGCGCCCGCTCGGTCGTTGCCGGCGCCATGCGCCTCGAACTGGAGCGGTTTCTGAATGCGCATCCCACGACGGGGGAGGCCATCGCTGCGCGGGTCATACAGTCCGCGAAAGCCCGCCGCGCCTCGCGCACCGCCGCCCGCGATGTCCGCCGCAAGACAAGCATCAGCCACCGGCTCAATCTGCCCGGCAAACTGGCGGACTGTTCCTCGACGGATCCGGCCAGGAGCGAACTGTTTATTGTGGAAGGAGATTCCGCCGGGGGATCGGCCAAGCAGGGGAGGGATCGCGCCTTTCAGGCCGTGCTGCCGCTGCGCGGGAAGGTCCTCAACGCGGAGCAGCACGCAGCGAGCAAGGTGCGGGAGAACAAGGAACTGTCGAACGTGGTCAAGGCGCTGGGCTGCGGTATGGGCGACGAGATCGACTTGGCCCGCCTCCGCTACCACAAGGTCATCCTGCTCATGGACGCGGATTCGGATGGGCACCACATCGCTACGCTACTCCTGACGTTCTTCTACCGGTACATGCGGCCGCTCATCACGGAGGGGTTCGCGTACATTGCGCAGCCGCCGCTGTACAGGCTGGATGCGGGCAAGGACACCTGGTGGGCGCTTGACGAGGCCGATAAGGACCGCATTCTGCGCAAGATCGAGCGGGCCGCGAAAGGGCGGCGCAACGTCATGGTGCAGCGCTTCAAGGGCCTTGGGGAAATGATGCCCGCAACGCTCCGGGAAACGACCTTGGACCCCGAGAAACGCATGCTGTTGCAGGTGTGCATCGACGACGAGGAGCGCTTGGGCACCGAGCGTACGATCTCGGACCTCATGGGGAAGGATGCCTCCGCGCGGTTCCGCTTCATCATGGACCACGCTGCGGACGCGGACGCGCTGGATGTATGAGGATACTCTGATCAAGTCCACTTCGTTCAGCGCTTCACGCTCGTAAGTACAGGATATCATGATTTCATCATCGGAATCAGCGGGAAACACTGCGAATTCGGGGTGTCGCGAACGTGAAGCGCCCTTCGGGAGGCAGAGAGGGACACGCTGGCTGCGTCATTCCTCATTATGTGGGGCCTGCCACATTGCTTCGTCATTCCTTGCCAGCGCACCCCTTTCAGCCTCTGAATCTTTGCGGATTTAATCAGCGTATCCTGATCGGAGCGCGGCTTATGCGGTGTCCTGTACGACGTAGTTCTCCAGCACCCCGATGGCGTCGATAGCGATGCGGATGCGATCCCCCGGCGCCAGCGTGAAGTCGTCAGGAGGCACGATGCCGGTGCCGGTGAGCAGGAAACAACCGTCCGGGAAGGAGTTGTCGAGAACGAGCCAGGAAACCAGTTCCTCGATGGATCGCCGCAGTTCGCTGAGCGTTGTTGCGCCTTCGAAGGCGACGGCTGCATCGCGTTCCACGATCAGCCGGATCGACGTATCCGGCCCCGGCGGCTCCTCTGAAACGAGGATGCACGGCCCCAGCCCGCAGCACTGGTCGTATACTTTGGCCTGCGGCAGGTACAGCGGATTCTCCCCCTCGATGTCCCGCGCGCTCATGTCGTTGCCGATGGCGTATCCGAACGCTTTGCCGGCTGCGTTGACAGCCACAGCCAGTTCCGGCTCCGGTACGCTCCAGCGGGTATCCCGGCGAATCCGCACGGCCTGACCGGGGCCCGCCACCCGGTTCGGCGTTGCCTTGAAGAAAATCTCGGGGCGGGCCGCGGTATACACCCGGTCGTAGGCGTCGGCGGTCTCTTCGGATTCCGCCATGCGGGCCGTTCTGCTGCGCCAGTAGGTCACCCCGGCGGCCCAGACTTCCTGACGCCCGATGGGAGCAAGCAAATCCTGTGGGCGAGGCGGTTCGGTTTCCGGGGCGTTTCGGGCATAGTGCGCAAGCCGCTCGCCCAGCGCGGGATCGTTGAAGAGATCGTTCCAGTCGGCGTCCCGGATGGCGAAAAAGCGCCCGTCCGTTTCAACAAGCGGGCCATCCGTACACAGATACAACCGGGTAATGCCTTCCTGAACAACAGATTCAGTCATTTTGCTAAAGTTTTTTATAAGGTATGGACGATATGCGGGGAGGCACGGGGAAATTCAAAAATTACAGGGAAAACAGAAAATAACGGGGAAATAATAAAAATACGGGGAAGCAGTGTCTGCATACGACCGGGGAGGTAGGTGCCTACGTACGACCGGGACGAGAAAATGCTCCCTCCTGCAACCGATCAGGTTCTGTTCGCCTGGCATGCTCTATATCAGCGGGGTCCGGGGCTATACACGCTGCCGCTCGCGGTGTCGGGGGCGCCGGGGCGCCTCTCCGGCACACGGGCTGGCGATCCGTTCGCTTGTTATCGCATGAAATCGTATTATCGAAATCACTTCGGGAAATTTTACGATTTCACACTACATCCACAATCACGCGACCACTATGGACAGGCGGCATTTTCTGGCGGCTGCATCGACCATTGCCATTCTTCCCCGGCATGTGCTTGGTGGGCCGGGCATTATTCCCCCCAGCGACAAGCTCAACCTTGTCGGCATCGGCGCGGGCGGTATGGGCGGTAATTATTTAGAAAATCTGAGCAGTGAAAATATCGTAGCCCTGGCCGATGTGGACGATAAGCGCGCGGCGCAGACCTACGAGCGTTTTCCGGATGCCCGCCGCTACAGGGATTTCCGCCGCCTGCTCGACAAGGAAGCGAACCACATCGACGGGGTAGTCATCGGCACGCCGGATCATACGCATGCCGTCATTGCCCTTCCCGCGTTTGCTCTGGGCAAGCATGTATACTGCGCAAAACCCCTGGCGAGAACCATTCGCGAAGTGCGGCTCATGACAAAAGCCGCCCGCAAGGCGGGCGTAGCCACCCAAATGAGCACGCAGCAGAATGCGCACGACGATCATCGTACGATTGCGGAGATGATATGGGGCGGCGCCATCGGCTCGGTCCGCGAAGTGCATATCTGGGATAACCGCCCGATCTGGCCGCAAGGAGTGGATCGGCCCGCCGATACGCCGCCGGTTCCGGATACACTGGACTGGGACCTGTGGCTGGGACCGGCTCCCATGCGGCCCTATAATCCAGCGTATGTGCCGTTCACCTGGCGTGGCTGGCAGGACTTCGGGACGGGCGCCCTCGGGGATATGGGGTGCCACCACTTCGACCCGGTATTTCGCGCTCTGCATCTTACGGGCCCGGAGACGGTCCATGCCAGTTCTACGGACGTGAACGGGGAAACCTGGCCGCATGCCTCCATTGTGCATTACCAGTTTCCTGCGCGGGGGGATATGCCTCCCGTACGCCTTGTCTGGTACGACGGAGGGCTCAAACCTGCGCGTCCGGATGGCCTTGCCGACAACGAACCGATGGGCGTGCCCGATCCCGGCGGCGCCTATTTCGTCGGGGATAAGGGGGTTCTCCTGACCGATGGGGTGGGACACAATCCGCGGCTCCTTTCCGTTTCCGGTATGACCGACGTCGAGTACGAAATGCCCGAGCCTGCGCTCCCGCGTTCGATCGGCCATTACCAGGAATGGATCGAAGCCTGTAAGGGCGGCCAACAGGCAGGCGCCCATTTCGACTACGGCGGTCCCATCACGGAAGCTGTGCTGCTCGGCAACATCGCCATCCTGTCTCCCGGCAAGACGCTGCGCTGGGATGCTGCGCAGATGCGGATTACGAACGACAAGGAAGCGAATATCCTGCTGGATCGGACGTATCGGGAAGGGTGGACATTGTAGTCATGGTCCGTATCCCTGCTTCTGTCGTCTTCCCGCCCGGAACCATCCACCGATGGGCTGCGTGAAGTGCCGTACTTTGTTCAGCGTACAGCCGTCATGAAACGCCGTTCGTCCGGATTTTTTCTTTCAACGCTTCTGTGCCGGGCCTGTTTTGCACTCGCCGCTTAGGCGTTCGCTACGCGATAAACGAAACAAGAGCACTCGCTATGCGGCATATATTCAGGAAGCGCCCCGGTACGCTGTTTTGGATCTGTATGGCCAATGCTTTGGTCATGATCTCCATTGCCGTCTGGTTTCTTCGCGGCGATGCTATGAATATGGAACGGGCTGCTTCTGTTGTTGCGGAGTCAGCGGATATCGTTGCCTCCGGGTCGTTCGTCGATAAGGGCGGTCAGGAGACAAGCGGTGCGTACCGGATCGAGGACACCGGCGAGGGGCTCCGCCTCGTGCTGTCGGAAACGTTCCGGACGGACTGGGGCCCGGATCTGCATGTGGTGCTTACGCCGACCGGCACGGCCGAAGCCGACAACGACAATGTGATGGTGACGGGCGCCCATGTCGTGGATGAATTGGAGTCGAGATCAGGCGCCCAGACCTATGAACTGAAGGCGGACCTCGATCTCAGCACTTTTCAATCCGTGATTATTCATTGTATCCGGTTTACCCACTTGTATGGCGCGGCGCCTCTTGCGCTGGACGAGAGCTGACGACGTTCCGGATGAGCTCCCGTGCGCTGCTTTACCCCCAACCTGATCCCCCGAACCATGATCGATCGTCGTTCTTTTTTTAGCCTGCTGGGCGCCGGCGCCGCTGGCCTGTACGTTACGGGATGTGCTCCCACTCCTGAAGAAGCTCCTCCGGAAACGACACTCATAGAGCGCGTGGGCCTTGGCCTGTTCTCCATTCCTCATCTTCTCGAAGAGGATTTTGAGGGAACGATGCGCCTTTTGGCCGACATAGGCTACAAGGAGATAGAAATCTACGGGCCGTATCCCTTCAGTGTGCCTGCTGCGCATGAAATGTGGGCGGCAATCACTCCGCAACTGGGTTTCAGCACCAGCGGCTATTACGGCATGGAGCCGGAAGCCCTGCGAAGTCTGCTTGACGAGGTAGGCCTTTCCGTCCCGTCGCTGCATATCGATCTGGATACGCTGCGCGAGCGCATCGACGAAACGGGCGAAGCCGTCCGGATGCTCGGCGCCGGCTATGCAGGGATTGCGGCCATCCCGGAAGAGGAGCGTACCACGCTGGACGATTACCGCCGCCTTGCAGACGAATTCAACGAAATCGGACGGCGCGCCGGCGAACGCGGATTCCGGTTCCTGTACCACAACCACGGCTACGGACTGACGGAGATGGAAGGCTCTATTCCGCTGAATGTCATGCTGGAGCGCGTCGACCCGTCCTTGGTGTCTCTTGAAATGGACATCTACTGGACCGTGGCCGGTGGGGCGGATCCTCTCGAGTACTTGCAAAACTGGCCCGACCATTACCGTCTCATGCATATCAAGGACATGACCGAACTCGTGCGCTTCGAGGGCAACGGGGACAATCCCAACGAGTGGATGGAACTCTTTCCGTATATGGCTTCGGTAGGCGCGGGCGTGCTGGACATTGCCGGCATTATCGCCGAGGCGAGCGCTACCGGCGTCGAACACTTCTATGTCGAGCGGGATCTGGCCCCCGATCCCATGGACATGTTGCAAACAAGCTACGACTATCTGGCGTCACTCAAAGGATGAACCCTCTTTTGCCATGCTTTTTTCTGTAAAACGATACAGCGCATACGCAGTGTTATGCTGCGCGGCGGCGCTTTTGCCGGTTGTCTTTTTCCAGGGTGCTTCCGCCCAGAGCGTCGAACGCGGCACGGTCCACGACAACCTGTCCATGCACAGCGATATTCTCGACGGCGAGCGGAAGTACGCCGTGTACCTGCCGCCGGATTACCATATTTCCGAACGAAGCTACCCCGTGCTGTATCTGCTGCACGGCGCCGGAGACGACCAGACCGGCTGGATACAGTTCGGCGAGGTGCGGCATATCGCCGACCACACGATTGCGAAGGGGAAGGCGACTCCTATGGTCATCGTCATGCCGGATGCCAATACCGGGCGCCGGGGCTATTTCAATACCGCCGGCGGGGACTGGCGGTACGAAGATTTCTTCTTCGAGGAGTTCCTGCCGCACGTGGAATCGACATACCGGATCAAGGGCGAGAAGCAGTTCCGCGCCGTGGCGGGCCTGTCGATGGGCGGCGGGGGGAGTTTCATGTACGCGCTGCACCGGCCCGACCTGTTCTCCTCGTCTGCGCCGCTCAGCGCGTACGTGGGGCCGACCACCGTGGAGGATTTCAACCGGTGGCGGGAGCAGGACGGGACATTTTCCGACGAGGAGATCATGGCCTGGATAGCCCGGCACAATGCCGTCGAACTGGTGAAGGCGCTTCCGGAAGACGATCTCAAGGCCGTGCGCTGGTACATCGACTGTGGGGACGACGATTTTCTCTACGAGGGGAATTCGCTGGTACACATCGAGATGCGCCGCCGGGAGATTCCGCACGAATTTCGGATCCGGGACGGGGCCCATTCCTGGTCGTATTGGCGGGAATCGCTTCCGGACGTGTTGGGTTTCGTGTCCGAGGTCTTCCACCGGTAGCTGCTCCCGAACATCGCCGTTTCCATTTGTACACCGAGGTATTCGATCATGAGATTATTATTTAAGTTATTATATCTAATTCCTTGTACAGCAATTCTTTCATGCATTCTGTACACGGGGAGCGTTTTTGCCGCCGGAACAGGAGGGCCGGGAGCTATCGACCGGGGGGAACATGCCTCCGCGCAGCCGGATCGCCCGAATATCCTCTGGATCGTGGGCGAGAATATGGCGCTCGATCTGGGCGTCTACGGGATGGAGAATGTGGCCACCCCGAATCTGGACGGTCTGGCGCACGAAGGGCTGCGCTTCACGAACGTATACTCGACCTCGCCGGTATGCGCGCCGAGCCGTTCCGCGTTTATGACGGGCATGTACCAGACGACGACCGACATGCATCATATGCGGTCGCACCGGGACGACGACTATCGTTTGCCGGACGGGGTCCGCCCGCTGACTCACCGGCTCGCGGACGTGGGGTACTACACGGCCAACATTACGCACATCGGGGAGCGCGAAGTCGGCACCGGCAAGCTCGACCTGAACTTCGTGAACGAAGGCCCGCTGTACGACACCTCCGACTGGTCCAAACTGCAATCGAACCAGCCGTTCTTCGCGATGATCAACACGCCGGAGGCGGAGTACGACATCTACGACCGTAAATCCGCGGAAAAGGAGCGCGTGCCCTGGGTTGGAGAAGAGTGGCACCCGCAGATCGCCACGCCGGAAAACGTCAACCCGCCCCCGTATTACCCGGATCATCCGGTGGTGCGCGAGGAATGGGCCCGGTATCTCAATTCAATTTCGGGAATGGACGTGCGGGTAGGGTGGATCCTCGAGGCGTTGCGGGAAGAGGGGATGGCGGAGAATACCATTATCGTGTTTTTCGGAGACAATGGCCGGCTCACGGCGCGGGGCATCCACTGGGTGTGGGACGTGGGCATCCATGTGCCCATGATCGTCCACTGGCCGGAGCGTTTTCCGGCCCCGCCCCAGTACAGCCCCGGCGGCGTATACGATGGGGTGGTCAGCCTCCTCGACCTGACGGCCACGACGCTCTGGATGGCGGGCGTGGAACGTCCCATGAGCATGCAAAGCCTGAACTTTTTCGGAGACCGGCCCGATCCGGCGCGCACGTACGCTTTCAGCGCCCGGGACCGTATCGACGAAACGGTAGCCCGCCTCCGGTCCGTGCGCGGCCCCCGCTACCACTATATCCGGAATTATTACCCTCTCGACGGCTTTCCGACGCTCAACCGGTACAAGGAGAAGTGTTTTCTGGTGAAACCTCTTATGCGCCAGTTGTATGAGGAAGGCTTGCTCACTGGCGCGCCGGCCCGGATGATGGAGCCGGTACCCTACGAGGAACTGTACGACACGCAGGCGGATCCGCACGAAATCGAAAACCTTGCGGACTCCGGGAATCCGGAGGACCGGGCGGCGCTCACCGCCATGCGGGCCGCGCTGGACGCCTGGATCGCCGATACGGGCGACCGGGGCATCTATCCCGAGCCGGAGTACGTCGTGGCGCCGTTCGAGCAGGAAATGCACGACTGGTTCGGCACGCCGGACTGGTATCTGGAAGCGCAGCAGGACATCACGGAGTGATTCCGGAGCGCATGCGGTCGTATTCCCGCCCTTGCCGTATCTTTGGGGGGCGGTTTTCCGTCCGGCGCGTTTCCGGAGTTCCGGTGACCGTGTTGTCGCGCGTCTTATTGAACACGTTCCTGTCCGTACACTCCCATTCCCGCCAAACCGTCGCGTTTGCGGCAAATTCCATGGTATTGCATCGAAATCTTGCTTTACGGGGCGTTTCTTTCGCCCTTGCCTTTATGCTGTTGGCCGTGTTCTCCATCGGGTGCCAGCCGGCCGCCGAAGAGGAAATGCCTGTCGAGGAAGCGCCGGCGCCGGTCGTCCTCACGGACGTATGGGTCCTTGAGGAGGGGCTTAACCGGCCGGAATCGGCCGTCTACGATGCGGCCCGAGACGTGCTGTACGTGTCGAATATCAATTTCGACGGACCGGGCTCCATAGCCAAAGTGTCTACGGACGGGATGATGGTAGATTCCATGTGGGTGAGCGATCTGAGCGCCCCGAAGGGCATTGAGCTTGGCGGGGATATCCTGTATGTGGCGGACGAAAACACGCTGCTTGAAATCGATCTCGATTCCGGAGAGATTTTGGCCGAGCATGTCGTGGAAGGGGACGAGGTCTACCTGAACGATGTGACCGTGGGCGAGGACGGCGCGGTCTACGTATCCGATTCGCGTTTCAGCAAGGTGTATGCGCTACAGGACGGTTCTTTTGACGTCTGGCTCGAACACGGGAATGTGCTGGTGCCGAATGGGGTGCATGTGATAGGAGACGAGTTGTACATCGCCGCCGCCGATTCCACGGCGGAAGAGCCGGGTCAGGCCCGGTACCTGCAAGCAATCTCGTTTGCGGATATGAGTGTGCGCGCCTTGCATGGAACCGAGCCGGAGGGCGCGCTCGATGCGGTCGAGCCGGACGGCATGGGCGGTCTGTTCGTGTCGGACTGGGGCGGCGGCCGCTTGCTGCACTTCCGCGACGGAGAAGGATTGACCCTGTTACGTACTCCGGGACAGGGCACCGCCGATGTGGAATTCGTGACCGATACGCAGATGTTGTATGTGCCCGTGATGATGTCCGACCAGCTTCTTGCCCTGAAAGTCTCCATGTAGCCGTGGAGCGATTGTTGCGGCGCTATGCCGCCGCCGGACGGCCGGTTCCGATCGCGGGGTCGTTCGTCCTGTATATGGATACCCCATAAGAATACCCGAAACCTTCCCCAAGACGATGAACAGACGTACTTTACTTGCCTCTGCCGTTCCGGCGGCTCTTGCGCCTTTGGTGGCGCCGCAGACCGCTCTGGGCGCCATAACGCGTGGCGCCGCTCCTGCATCGCAGTACTACGAACTGCGCCGGTACCGCTTGCGCAACGTGTCCCAGCAGCGCGCTTTCCATACTTTCTGGGGAGATGTGGCCACACCCGCGCTGAACCGTCTTGGAGTCGAGCCGGTAGGCGCATTCACGGTCATGCACGGCCCGAATGGTCCTTCGGTCTATGTGCTGCTGCCCCATGCGGACCTTGAATCGGCAACGAGCGTACGCCGGCGTCTGGCGGAGGACGAGGCGTACATGCAGGCCGGCGAGGGCTTTCTGAAGCGTTCCATGGCCGATCCGTCCTATGCCCGGTACGAGAGTTCGCTTTTCAAGGCGTTCGATGATATGCCGGTGATGGAGACGCCGATTTCTTCAGGCGGGCGGGTGTTCGAACTGCGCGTCTACGAAAGCCAAAGCGACGAGGCGGGCATTCGCAAGATCGAGATGTTCAACAACGGCGAGATTCCGATTTTCCGCGAAGTGGGTTTGCACCCCGTCTTTTTTGGAGAGGCGCTCGTTGGGGAGCAGCTTCCGAACCTGACATACATGCTCGTTTTCGAGAACATGGCCGCCAAAGACGAGGCGTGGGCGAAGTTCATTGCCCATCCGGATTGGAAGACGCTCAGCGCCGATCCGTATTACGCCGAAACCGTATCGGCTATCAGCAGCTACATGCTTCGCCCGACGGGCTATTCGCAGGTGTAGATACGGAGCGTCGTATCCGTTGTTTGCGTTCTTACTTGACGAGGATCATGGTTTTTGCCATGATCCGGTCTTGCGTCTGCAACCGGTAGAGGTACGCCCCGCTGGGCAGATTGCCCGCATCGAAGCGTGTGGCGTGATGGCCTGCGGGCTTCGCTTCGTCCACAAGCACCGCTACTTCGTGGCCGAGCAGGTTGTATACCGCAAGATGCACCTTGCCTGCCTGCGGCAACGTATACCGTATGGTGGTTTCCGGATTGAACGGATTCGGATAGTTGCCCCAAAGCGCTGTCTCGGTCGGAAGTTCTGTGGCGGACGAGGACAGCGGGCCGGCCAGGCTTTCCGCCATTTTGACCGCCTCGTCGGCGTTTATAATGCCCCAGCCCAGCGAATTGTCCGGCGCTGCCGCTTGATGGGCCGTCATGCGCAAAATGTCGAGCACATCCATGGGAGCAAGGTCCGGATTGACCTGTAACATTTGCGCGACGACCGCTGCTGTGAGCGGGCTGGAGAACGAGGTGCCGTCCGAGTATCCGAACCGGGCGCCGGGAAGGGCAATATACACGGAGACGCCCAGAGCGGAAACGTCCGGTTTGATGCGGCCGTCGGCCGTGGGGCCGAACGAACTGAACGCAGCGCGGGACGAATCCCGGCGAACGGCTCCTACCGCAATCACGGAATCCGCATCGGCGGGCGTGGAGATAAAGTACCAGTTCTTATCACCCGAATTCCCCGCGCTTGACACCACGACCACGCCGAGCGCCGCCGCCCGGTCCACGGCAATCGTCGTGATCCCCGTATCGCCGTCGAGATCCTCCACGGTGTAGCTGTTTTGCCCCGGTTCGAACTCCGTATAACCAAGGGAGATATTAACCACATCCACGCCCTCGCTTTCCAGCCATTCGAGGCCGGCTACAAGGTTGTCTTCCTCCTGATTTGTCTCGGAGTTGAAGCGTGTATACTCCGTGACGCCTGCAAGCACTTCGGCTTTATGCGCCGGGCCTATCAGTTCGCCTTCCTGATACCCTACGGCCGTGGAAGCCACGTTCATGCCGTGCCTGCTGGGGTCGTCCGTTTTCCCTGTGAAATTCCTTATTTCAATGAGGCGGCCGTCGCTTTTGAGGGAATCGAAGACGGAGTGGTTGAATTCGGAGAACGGCGTGTCGAGAAACCCGATACGCACTCCTTCGCCATTGATGCCTCGCTCGAGCGGTGCGATCGCGTTCATCAGGGCAAGCTGCGTCCGGGACGGCCCGTAGTGGTCGTCTGCCGTTTTTGCCAGGGGCGCCGCCTCCGGAATCGGTTCGGGAAGCGTGGCATTACGCCGGGCCAGCGGGCGCACCTCCCGCACAAACTCCATCTCCCGGACCCGGGCAAGCAACTCCTCGGGCAATGCGGCGCTCACCGCATTGAGCCAGCGGCTTTCCACCCGGATTCGTACGCCGAGTTCCTCGAGTCTGCGGATATATGTCGGGGAGACATTCCGGTCCATTTCGACAGCGTGCGGCTGCCCGCGGCGCGCCCGGCGCACCCGCGCCCGCTCGCTTATTTCGACGGGGGACGTATCCGGTTTTCCGTCCAGAAAGATCCAATAGTCTGCGGGCTCCGCCAGAACATCGCCCCGATCCGATACCGTGGCGTTGGCGGGATATTGCTCCGGTATCTGCCCTGAAACCTCCTCTGCGCCAAAGATTCCTGGGATCAGGAGAAACACCCCCAAGAGGATGTTGGAGAGCTTACAAACAGGTTTCATGAGAAGATGTACGCTGAACGGCTGGCGCCTTGTCGTTGTGCTATTCCTTGAAGCAGGGCAACTGTTGAAGATACGGCATGAGCAGTTAGGTGAGGAATTCGCAGGTACAGATTAATAGATTGCGGGGCGCTGTATCAGTCGTGGGCGTGCTTGTCGTAGTGCCGCCGCAGGAGATCCCCCCCGAAATCGTTTTTGAGATCCCGCCATATGCTGTGTACATGGTTGGCCCTGTTCTGCGTATTGTCGTATTCGAAAAGCACAGTCGGGCCGTGAATGCGATAATAGTGGTCCGCACCGGGTTCCAGCGGGCCGGCCCAGGCGAACCACAGGGCGTCGAATGTCTCCTGTATTTTTGC
Source organism: Rhodothermales bacterium (assembly GCA_951812345.1). Classification (GTDB taxonomy): domain Bacteria; phylum Bacteroidota; class Rhodothermia; order Rhodothermales; family VXPQ01; genus VXPQ01. The sequence goes on along the minus strand of OX638295.1, from coordinate 1,768,751 downwards.
GAATTGTTCTCTGGCTATATCCTCCGGCATATTATGCAGGTATTCGAGGATCAGCCGCTGCATGACGCCGCGTTCCGCTGTGGTCATATCCGCGACGGGAAGTCCTTCGAAGCGCTCCAGACGCGCTTCCCGGTCGGCGCCTGTGATGATTTCGGCAGGCGCGGTAGAGGCGATGATGGCCCGTTCGCGCCGGTTGGAGGGGAGCATGCGTATCAGTTGCCTGCCCAGGTCTTCTTCGGCAGCCAGCACGCGAAGGCCGGTCCCGGGACCGGAGCGCACTTCTGCCGGATTGGCCCCGAAGAATGTGGGCGTGGTGACGGTGACGCCCGTGACGGACGTGTAATTGAGCGACAGGTGGTGCCCCTCGAACCGCCAGCCCCAGGGGGCGTCTCCGCCGGGTTCGCCGAACACGGTCACGAAGTATAATTCGCGGTCTCGGTGCGCGCTGCGCTCAAGAATTTCAAGTACGCGCTCCAGTTGTATGACGCTGGTGGCCTTGAGGTATCCCTGCGAACTCAGGGCGCTTCGCAGCAAATCGTGTGCAGCGATGCGCTGTGAGTTCGCCATCTGCTTGAGCGGCAGTCCGTTGCGTGTGCGCGGGACAAAGTGAAAATTGTACCGTTCCTCGTCGTCGAACGGCAGCACGGCCCTGGCTCGCTGATCGGCGTCCAGCGTTTCGATGAATCGGTTGGCTGCGCGGGCCATACGCTCGGCAGTGGAGTGCTGCTTATGAACGTTTTGGGCCAGTACGGGGACGGAAAGAGCGGCAGCGGCGACGATCGTCGATACGGTGCGTACAAGACGCGCTCCGGGCTGTTTCCTGCGGAACGAGAAACGGTTCATGGAGAAGGGAGGCTGTGAAGTTTCCCTGCGATAGACATGCTGGGCAAGTTACCACGCCCGTATGCTCTCTGCAAATTGTTTCGGGAAGTTTAGAACGAACGCGTGCTTTTCTGTATGTTTGCAACCATTCCGGACTGAGAATAGACCCGAGCGTATGGCCTATCTGCAATGTATTGCCGGGCTGGTGTTGCTGGCTGGCGGGGCCGATTTGTTTGTGCGGGGGGCCTCACGGCTGGCAAGAGCCTTAGGTATGGCTCCGCTGGTAGTGGGCCTGACCGTCGTGGCGTTGGGCACCAGCGCTCCTGAATTCGCCGTGGTGCTCCAGGCCGCGCTGTCTGGCGAGACCGGCATAGCCGTCGGCAATGTCGTGGGCAGCAATATTTTCAATACGCTTTTCGTTCTGGGCGTTTCCGCGCTGGCGGCGCCGCTTGTCGCTACGCAGCGGATGCTGCGCACCGATCTGCTTTTTATGGTTGTGGTATCGGCGGCGGTCCTGGGACTGGGAATGGATCACCGTCTCGGCAGGCTCGAGGGAACTGCCCTTTTCCTTGTCCTCGTAGCATATATCGCCTGGAAGATATGGCGAGGACGGCGGCAGGAAACGGCAAAGGGCATTTCCGGGGGAGACATTGCGGCAGACGCCGGAACCAGACCCGCCTTGCGTTTCCGGGACACGGTTTTCCTGACGATGGGCTTCCTTCTTCTCATTCCGGCCTCGCAATGGATCGTGAGCGGGGCCACGACCATTGCGGCGACCCTCGGCGTGAGCGACCTGATTATTGGCCTAACCGTAGTGGCTGCGGGAACCTCTTTGCCGGAGGTGGCGACATCTGTCGTAGCCACGCTGCGGGGCGAACGCGAGATCGCCGTAGGTAACGTGGTCGGGAGCAACCTTTTCAATCTCTTGGGGGTGCTTGGGTCGGCAGGCGCGCTATCTGCCGGGGGCATTGCGCTTTCTGCCGAGGTCATTCGATTCGACCTGCCCATTATGGCGTTCGTGGCGCTTGGCTGTTTGCTGCTTTTCCGCACGGGCAGGAAAATATCCCGCTGGGAAGGAGGGATGCTGGTGGCGTATTATGCGGTGTATACGATTTGTCTCCTGCTTGCCGCGGGCGCCGATGCAGGCACAGGCATTTCCTTCGTGAAAAACTGGGGGGCTACATTGTATTTTGTAGCACCGCTGGTGCTGGTCGCTCTCGGTACGGTCGCGTTTTACGCTTTTTCCGGTCGTCAGCGGAAAGGGACTGTGCCAGATGGGGAGACGTAGTTGCCGTCGCGGTCTTCCGGTATTACCGGTTCACTTTCCCATTTCTCCATCCGACATGTCCGATACAAGCAACGCAACCGATATGCCCGATACTTCCGACTCATCCGCTGCATCCCGGCGTTCGCCGCTCCGGGATCGCGTGGAAACCATCATTTTCGGGAACGACACCCCGGCGGGGCATTTTTTCGACGTGGTGCTCATTATAGCGATTCTGTTGAGCATCGTGGCGGTCATGCTGGACAGTGTGGTTGCCATATCCGAACAGTGGGGCGCCGAATTGGCTATCCTCGAATGGATATTCACGATCCTCTTTACGGTGGAATACGTGCTGCGGCTCTACAGCGCCCGGAGCACCATAGGCTATGCAAGAAGTTTCTTTGGTATGGTGGACCTTCTCGCCATTTTGCCGACGTTTATCAGTATCCTGTTCCCACCGGGTCGATTTCTCCTTACGATCCGCGTGCTGCGTGTCTTGCGGGTCTTTCGCGTGCTCAAACTGGTGCGGTTCCTTGGAGCGGAAGATGTGCTTTTCACGGCGCTCAGGGCGGGCCGACGCAAGATCGTGGTTTTTATGCTGGCCGTGTCCACGATCGTCGTGATTGTAGGGTCGCTCATGTATGTCATTGAAGGAGTCGATGCGGGTTTTACGAGCATTCCGCGCGGGGTATACTGGGCCATCGTGACGGTAACCACGGTCGGGTACGGGGATATTGCGCCCTTGACGCCCCTCGGCCAGATGCTGGCGGTGCTGCTGATGTTCACCGGATACGCCATTATCGCCGTCCCGACAGGCATTGTCGGGGTGGAGGTGGGGCGGTTTTATGGAGGAGGCCAGCCCGCGTGGAAAGTGTGCGGGGCCTGTGGGCGGGGTAGCGGGACGCCCAACGTTTCCTATTGCGGTTTCTGCGGGCAACCGCTGCAGACGAAGAATTTCGGGGAGAGCGGATAAAACGGTCGGGTGGCGTCCTGAAAAGACGAGGAGGCACAGGGAAAGATGTGCCGGAGAGGAATCGTGTAGGCCCGGGGGGACTCGAACCCCCAACCCACTGATTAAGAGTCAGTTGCTCTGCCAAATTGAGCTACGGGCCTAAGTGCGGCTTGCGTTGCACTTCCGTAAGCCGCCCAAGACGCACCTATACGCACAGGGGAGGGGTTGGTTCAGCAGGAATGGCGGTGTTCGTAAGCGCGTGCAGCACCACTCCTCACTCTGAGGATGAGCTTGCCAAAATTACAGTTTATATCCCCGGCCCCTCAAATAATTTCGCGTCTTCGTGCCGGTTTCGCTTTTCCATGCATCCCGGTTTTTTTATCTTTGCCCTTCATGGGTGGTTAGGATCCTCCCGGCAGGAATTGCCACTTCTTCAATCTCAGGGGTTGGTCTGCGGGGTTTCCGGCAGATATTAACAGCGCACTCAAGTAGAGAGTAGTTCATACATGTCTGGCGAAGCCGAACGCGGAACACGATTCGCCCGGGATCTGCGCCGTATCCGCAGGGCCCGCGGCGTCTCTTTGACCGACATACACGACGCCACCAAGATGGCGTACGATCTGATCAAGCTCTTCGAGCACAACGCGCTTATCGGTCATCCTCAGTTCAACAGGGTATATCTCCGGCTCTTCGTGCGTGGGTACGCAGAACATCTGGGCATGGATGTGGAGATGACGCTGGAAGCGCTCGAACTGGCGATGAAGGGCCGATATACCGATTCGCTGGCCAAAGCGTATCTGGGCGAGTCCGGGGAAGAGGGCCAGAAAGAGAGTTCGAAGAAAGGGGAAAAAACAGGTCGCGAGGAACCTGCCGCTCCCGAATCGGATCAGGTCACAGAGGAGACTTCGTCGGTGCAGGCCGAAAAGAAGTCCTCCGAAATCCCACATGAAAAATCCGAAGGATCGACTCCACAGAGTGATTCCGCGGCGACTGATCTCGGAGCGACTGCTCCAAAAACTTCGCCTACTGAACAGCCTGTTGCCCAGAAAATCTCATCGCCCAAGGGAGTTGCCGACCGAAGCGCTTCTTCCAGGTCGTCCTCCAAGGCCAGCCCCTCAAAAGCTGCAGGCGTACGGTCGTCTGCCGGATCGGACAGCGGCAGCGGGACGGATCCCCGGTGGATATTTCTTGGCGCGCGGTCGTCTGCCGGATCGGACAGTGGCAGCGGGACGGATCCCCGGTGGATATTTCTTGGCTTGTTCGTCGTAGTGGTCGGATTGGGAATCTGGGGCCTGACGAGGGCGATATCCGGTCCGGATGAGTTGGCCCAGCAAGCGTCTCTTTCTTCCGAACGTATTGAGCCGGCGAACGATATGGCCGATGCAGCCGCCCCGGCGTCCACTATTCCCCCCCAATCCCTTCCCGACACGCTGAATATCGTGATCGTGGCGGACAAGGGTGGTGTGGCGCCGATCCGCGTGACGGTGGATAACGATCTGCGGCGCCCGTACTGGATCGATCGCGGCAATGCGATGACGTTTCGTATGGTGGATCGCATTATACTGGAGCAGCAGCTTGATAGCGTTACAGTACAGGTCGAAGGCATGACCTACCCGGTATCCCGACCGGCCGGCGAAGACATGGTGACCCTGACTCGTGACGCGGTTCGCTCCTGGTTCTCTTCCATCCAACCATAGCGGCCAGCACTGGCGCCGCCTCTTTATTTTAAGGATACTCTGATCAAAACCGCTTCGCTCAGCGCTTCACGTTCGTGGGTATAAGGATACCATAATTGCATTGTTTAAATTAGCGAGAAACGCTTCGGATTCAGGGGCAGTGCGGGCGTGAAGCGCCCTTCGGGAGGCTGCCAGGGGCACACTGGCTGCGTCATTCCTCATTATGTGGGGCCTGCCACATTGCTTCGTCATTCCTTGCCAGCGCACCCCTCTCAGCCTCTGAGCTTTGCGGACTTAATCAGAGTATCCTTATGAAGAACCTTGTCGATGCATCTCACAAGGTCCTGATGCGCATTGCATCCACCGATGTGCATGCCATGCCGTACAGCGAAGCGGTACATCTTGCGCAGACGTTACGGAGACTTCTCAACACCCACAATCACCGGTACCACGTACTTGATGCTCCTGTGGTGGCGGACAACGAGTACGACCGGCTTTTCCGGGCGCTTGAGCAAATAGAAGCGCGTTACCCGGACCTGATTGCACCGGATTCGCCTACGCATCGTACAGGCGCCACTCCGCTTGACCGGTTCGAGCGGGTTCGCCACCCCGCCGCCATGTTATCCCTGGGAAAGGCCTTCGATACGGCCGAGTTAGAGGCGTGGTACGAGCGGTGCCTGCGCGGGCTGCGCAGCCGCTTCGACGAGGATGTGCGTCCGCAGATGACGGTGGAGCCGAAAATGGACGGTCTTGCCGTGGCGCTCACCTATGAAAGAGGCAAGTTGGTGCTGGGAGCTACTCGCGGGGACGGTGCGGAGGGGGAGAACATTACCAGCAATGTCCGTACGATCCCTTCGATACCTTTGGCCATTCCGGCGTTGCTTGTTCCTGCTGAGGATTCCGGGGCCGCCATTCCGCCGGATCGTATGGAAGTGCGCGGGGAGATTTACATCCGCCACCGGGATTTCGAAAAATTGAACGAGGCTGCGGCGGCTGCCGGCGACAAGTTGTATGCGAATCCCCGGAATGCCGCCGCCGGCAGCGTGCGCCAGCTCGATCCGTCGATTACGGCCTCGCGCCCCTTATCGTTTGTGGCGCACGGAACGGGCCCGGTGGAGGGCGTCGAGGCGCTGCCGGAGGGGCAGTATGCGTTGCTCGCGTGGCTCGGGGCATACGGTTTTCCCGTAAGCGAACATGCCGCGCGCTCGGATTCCATCGACGAGGTGAAATCGCTCTATGAGGAGTGGCTCCGCAAGCGGGAGGAACTGGACTATGAAATCGATGGACTGGTCGTCAAGATAGACCGGTTCGACTGGCAGGAAGCCCTCGGGTCCGTATCGAATGCTCCCCGTTGGGCCGTGGCGTGCAAGTTTCCTGCAAAGGAAGCGACTACGGTGCTGAACGATATCAAGGTCAGTGTAGGGCGGACCGGCGTCATCAAGCCGGAAGCGGTGCTTGAGCCGGTGCCTGTGGCCGGCGTCACCGTATCGAGCGCCACCCTGCACAATGAAGACTACATCCGTGACCGGGATATCCGCATAGGAGATCGGGTGGTGGTGAAACGGGCCGGGGACGTGATTCCCCAGGTCGTGAAGCCGATTGAGGAAGTACGGTCGGGAAGGGAACGTACCTGGGAAGTGCCTGCGCACTGCCCGGTATGCGGCAGCGAACTGCGCAAGCTGCCGGACGAGGTGGACAGCTACTGTGTGTCCATCGATTGCCCGGCTCAATTCATCCGTCTGGTGGAGCATTTTGCGAGCCGGGGGGCCATGGATATTGAAGGGCTGGGCGCCAAACTGGCGGTGACGCTTGTAGAAGAGGGGCTTGTCAGCACCCTTGCGGATATTTATGGCCTTTGGAGGCGATCCGAACAACTGATTGCGCTGGATCTTTTTGCCGAAAAACGGGCCGATAATCTTCTCAAAGGCATCGAAGCCTCCAAAAAACGCCCCCTCAGTCGTCTGGTATTCGGACTGGGTATTCGCCACGTGGGGCGCGCCACGGCGGAACTGCTTGTCGCCCGGTACGCGTCGCTCAATGCCTTGTCGAGGGCCGGCGCAGAAGAAATCGAGCAAATAGAGGGTGTCGGGGAGGTCATTGCCAGGAGCGTGGAGAGCTGGTTTGCGGTCGAGGCCAACCGGAATCTGATAGAGTGCTTGCGCGAATCAGGCGTAAATACGGAGCGCTTGCCGGAAGAAGCTCCGCAGACAGAAGAGGACTCCGGCAAGGCAACCGGCAAGACCTTTGTGCTCACGGGCACGTTGCCGACGCTTGGGAGAGCGGAGGCGACGGCGCGCATCAAGCAGGCCGGGGCGCGCGTCAGCAGCAGTGTGAGCCGAAATACGGACTATGTCGTGGCCGGCGAGAATCCCGGTTCGAAGCGCGAGCGGGCTGCCGAGTTGGGAATTGCCCTGCTCGATGAAAACCAATTACTGGCTCTGCTCGACGGATAACCCGCCACCGCCATGCTGACCACCCTCGATTACGTCGTTATTGTCCTGTATCTGGCGGGCGTGGCTGCCTTCGGCATAAAAGCCGGGGGGCGGCAAAAAACCACTGCGGATTATTTTCTCGGCAACAGGGATTTGCCCTGGTGGGCGGTCTGTTTTTCCGTGGTGGCGACGGAAACGAGTACGCTGACGGTGATCGGCATTCCGGCCGTGGCCTACGGCGGCAGTCTGACGTTCCTGCAACTGACCTTCGGCTACCTGCTGGGCAGAATTGCCGTATCGATATTTTTTCTCCCCAAATACTTTCAGGGAGAACTGGTCACTGCCTATGCCTTGCTTGGCAATCGTTACGGGGACGTAATGCGGAGCACGGCTTCGGTGACGTTTCTTATCACCCGCCTGCTCGCCGACGGGGTGCGCCTCTTCGCTACGGCCATCCCTCTGAAGGTTATTGCGGACCTGGCGGGACTGGATATATCCTATGCATTTATTATTGCCGTTATCGCACTCTTTACCATCGTCTACACGCTGATAGGGGGTATCAAGGCTGTCGTATGGATGGATGTCGTCCAGATGGCCGTGTACCTTGGCGGCGCCGTGGTGGCGGTGATTGTATTGCTCGGGCAAGTGCCCGGTGACTGGTGGGCACAGGCAGCGGAAGCCGGCAAAACCCAGGTGCTGTATCTGGCGTCGAACGAATCCCTCTCGACATGGATAACGTCTCCGTACGCTTTTGTGACCGCCGTGGTGGGTGGGGCCGTGTTTTCCATGGCCTCCCACGGTACGGATCAACTCATTGTGCAGCGCCTGCTCACCTGCCGGGATGGGCAGGATAGCAAAAAGGCGCTCATCGGTTCCGCCGTGGTGGTCATATTCCAGTTCGCCCTGTTTCTGTTGGTGGGATTGCTGCTCTGGAGCTACTATGGAGGAGCCTCCATAGCCGATCTGGGCCTTGCCCGAGGCGACGAAATTTTTCCCAGATTCATCATCGAGGGGCTGCCGCCGGGCGTATCCGGCCTGCTGCTGGCCGGCATTGTGGCGGCGGCAATGAGTACGTTATCGTCGTCGCTCAATTCACTGGCCTCGTCTTCCGTGTTTGACCTGTTCGAGCGTATCCCGCTGTTCGGGCATATCCGGGGCAAGGCGATGCCGGCAGCACGTTCCCTGTTTGTATCCCGCCTGTTTACCGTGTTCTGGGGCATCGTATTTATTTTCTTCGCCACGCTTTTCGAGAATCGCGACAACCCGGTGGTCGAACTGGGGCTCGCCATCGCCTCGTTCACGTACGGCGGGCTGTTGGGGGTTTTCCTGCTGGGGCTTATCAATAAAGCCACGAACCAGACGGATGCCGTGCTTTCGTTTGCGGCTACGGTTATTGTCATGGTCTGGGTGATTTTTTCCGTCTGGCATCATCCTCAGGAGGGATGGATTGTTGCGTTTATGCCTGGGGACGATGTCGTGGCCCGGGAGGGGCTCCGCGCCATAGCCTGGCCCTGGTATACGGCTATCGGGGCGGCTCTTCATCTTGTTTTGGGATCCCTGCTTGCCCTGCGGCATAGATAAGCATTCTTGCATGCCCGAGCCGGAGATGCGCCGCATTGCGCTGTCAGGTCCTGCTTTGCTCGGGAGACGCCCTTGCTGCGAACCCATATCGCGTTTCGTTTCCGGACGGTCCTCCTATGAACGTATTGAGAAACGTCGGCCTCTGGAAGAAGAAATCCCGCCCCGTTGGGACCAAACTCGAAAAGGGCCTTGTTCCTGCGGATAAGTCCGGGCAAATCCACTGGTTATACAGCGGCGGTGTTTTTCTCGCGCTCGTATTACTGACACTGGCCGCTTTTCCAAGGGGTAATGTGTACCAGTACACCGTGGAGGTCGGGGACGAATGGCATGGGGAATCGCTGGTGGCTCCTTTTGACTTCTCCATCTACAAGTCGGAGGCGGAACTGGAAGCAGAGCGGACCGCGCTTCGGGAAAATACGCCCCCTTATTTTCGGGTGTCGGACAATGCGCAAGGGGTCATGGAGGCGAATCGGGACACGCTGATCCAGCAACTTGACGAGGTTTTTAATGCCTGGGCCGCGTATCGCATACATCGCCTGCGCGGTGAGATGGAGGAAGGAGAGGCCGATTCGCTCCGATACCTTGATCTGCGCCGAGCGGCTCGTCTTAAGATCACCTCTGAACAATGGCGGTTGCTGGCCGATGCCTATGCGATGCGCATGCCCGAACTGTCAGGTGTGGAACCTCAATCCGATCCGTCCCGCCCGGACGAACGCTTGCTGCAGGCCTGGAGCATTGCGTCCCAGCTTCTGATCGTAGGCGTGCTGGATGTGCCGCAGGATAGTGTCCTGTCTGACCGGATCGTGGTCCGGGACGACGTGAATCGAACCGAAACGATCCGGGCCAGGGACAATACCTACGGCCTGGATGAGGCGTACGCCTTCGCCGAACGACAATTCCAGCAGAGCGAAGACAGCCTTTCCGTCGAACTGGGAGGAGCCTTCTTCCAGGCCATTTTCACCCCTTCACTCAGCTATCTGCGCGCGGAAACCATACGCGAGCTCCAACGCCTCGAACAGCGCATTTCTCCGGTGCGGGGTCGGGTGGCGGAGGGCGATACGATTATCGAGGATGGGGTACGGGTTACGGAGGATGTGTATGCGCATCTTACCTCGTTCGAACGCGCATGGCAGGAGCGGGGCGGTGAAAACATTCTCTGGAGAGTGCTCCTCGGACAGTTTCTCGTCGTCCTTGCGGCCTATTTTCTCTTCTTCCTGTATTTGTATCTGCTGCGCCGGCCCATTTTCGCCAACAAACGGAGCATGTTGCTGCTGGCCATTCTGTTCGCCATTGTGGTCGGGTTTTTCGCCATTCCGCTTCATACGGAGTCTTTGCGCATGTACATCGTGCCGGTAGCCATTGCCCCGGTGCTGATCACAGTGATCTTCGATTCCCGCGTTGGCATTTTCGCGGCATTGACCCTTGCCCTGCTGGGCGGCCAGTTATTGTATTATAATTTCGAGTTTACCTTTGCTACCTTCCTGGCGTCTGCCTTCGGTGTGTTCAGCGTGCGGGACATCCGGAACCGGCGGCAATTTTTCATCAGCGCCGGCATGGTTTTTCTCGGATATCTGGTGGTCCTTGCGGCATCGGCCACTTTTTTCGGAAAACCCTTCCATGTGTTTTTCGCCGATATGCTGCCCGCAAGCATCAGCGCATTTCTGCTTCTGCTCGCCTATCCGTTGCTGTGGATTGCCGAGCGCGGATTCGGTATTACCACCGACCTGACGCTGGTCGAACTTTCCGACATGAACAATCCGCTTCTCAAGCGATTGTCGCTGGAGGCGTCCGGTACGTTCAATCATACCCTGCAAGTTGCAAATCTTTCTGAAGCCGCTGCGGATGCGATCGGAGCCAATACCCTGCTGGTGCGTGTCGGAGCGCTTTACCACGATATAGGCAAGATGGCCAAGCCGAACTACTTCGTGGAAAACCAGCGCTCGGGCGTCAATCCGCACGACGATTTGAAGCCGAAGATGAGCGCCCTGATTATCGCGTCGCACGTGAAGGAGGGGCTGGAGTACGGCAGAGAACACAATGTGCCGGAGCGCGTGCTGGATTTCATTTCCATGCATCACGGCACATCCCGGATCGAATTTTTCTACCGGCAGGCAATCGATCAACGCAAGAAAGGCGAGCCGGAGATTCTCGAATCCGAGTTCCGGTACGATGGCCCGCGTCCGAACACGAAAGAGACGGGTATCCTGATGCTTGCCGATTCCGTGGAGGCGGCAAGCCGCAGTCTTGCCGGTCCTACGCACCGGCGTCTTGAAACGCTCATTGAAGACATCGTTTCGGGCCGTCTTGCAGACGGGCAACTCGACGATACGGATTTGACGTTCCGTGATCTGACGCAAATAAAGCGAACCTTTTTGTCCATATTGCTCGGTATTTACCACATACGCATCCGGTATCCGGGCCAGGAGGAGGAGGAAGATGTGGGCGCCGTCGTGGAAGAAGAAAGCATGTCCGGGGATGCCGCCCACACCGCAGAGGAGCCTATACTACCGGATGGAGGATAGGGGGTACCGAGATATGCAGGCGCCTGTTTTTACCGGACGACCTGCTTTCCCGTTGCCTTACGACCCGTCGTCTGCGCTGTCGAGTAGCCGCTCTATAATGTCCACGGGCGTGATTTCGTCCGCTTCCGCATTGAAATTCGGGACGATCCGGTGCCGCAGGACCGGCACGGCCATGCGGCGAACGTCGTCCATGAGCGGCGAAAGGCGTCCGTCGAGGGCGGCAAGCGCCTTGGCGCCGAGGATGAGATACTGCGACGCCCGCGGCCCCGCACCGTAGTTCAGGTACTTCGTGACGAAGTCGGGGGCGCCTTCTCTTCCGGGCCGTGTACGCCCTGTGAGGCGGACCGCATATTCAATCACATTGTCGGCTACGGGGATCTGCCGTATGAAGTGCTGAAACTCCTGGATTTCCCGGGCATGCATAACCGGTTCTATCTCGGTGACATGTGCACTTGTCGTACTGCGGACCACGGCAACTTCTTCGTCGAAAGCCGGGTAGTCGAGCCATAGATTAAGCATGAATCGATCCAGTTGGGCTTCCGGCAGGGGGTAGGTGCCTTCCTGCTCGATCGGATTCTGCGTGGCCAGCACAAAGAAAGGTTCGTCGAGTATGTACGTTTCCCCGGCGGCGGTGACGTGGTGTTCCTGCATGGCTTCCAGCAAGGCCGCCTGTGTTTTAGGGGGCGTTCTGTTGATCTCGTCCGCCAGCACGACATTGGCGAAGATGGGTCCCCGTACAAATTTGAACGACCGCCGGCCCGTGGAGACATCTTCTTCAATGATTTCCGTACCGGTGATGTCGCCGGGCATGAGGTCCGGCGTAAACTGGATGCGGCTGAATTTCAGGCTCGTGGCCTGGGCAATCGTCCGGATAAGCAGCGTCTTTGCCAGGCCCGGAACGCCAATCAGCAGCACATGCCCCTGTGCCAGAAAGCCCACGAACAGGTGGCGGATGATCTCTTCCTGCCCCACAATGACCTTTTCGATCTCTGAGCGGAGACGATCGTAGGAGGCGTGAAGCGCTTCGAGGACGTCGGGAACCTGCGTATCCTGCTGAATCTGCGGCATGAAAAAGTGTCAAGATTGGGGAGAGAACACCGAAAGTCGCTTCTCCGACGGCAGCGCTAACGCTCAGCCATCTGGACCGATCTGGCTTTGCCACGCAGGTCTACATAGATCTCCTTGCGCAGGGTGTCGATGTAGTCCTGCATCCATAACGCGCGTTTTTCCTGAAGCGCAAACTGTTCGATGCGGTCGTAGTCCGTTTCCAGATTGACGGTATGTTCCTCTTGGGAAAGGACAAGTTGTACAATATGGTAGGCCTGCCGGGGATTTTCCAGTTGTACGGGGACGGGATGGCTTATTTCTCCAATCTCCAGGGTGTCCAGCGTGGCCAGCCAGCGCGGCCCGAGATTTTCCAGAACAAGGTCGCGTTCCCCGCTTCGCGGATCGACCACTCGCCCTCCCAACTGCGCCGACGATTCTTCCTGCGAATGCAGTTTGGCGAGGCGTTCGAAGGGAACGTCAAGGTGCAGCGCCGAATCGCGCGCCGCCGTCAGAAACGCAATGGTTTCCGAGGGATCGATCTCGCTGTCGTCGATGCGGATCAGGATGTGGTTGAAATCGACGATTTCACCCCGCCGGTCGTTCACACGCACGATATGGTATCCGAACGGGGACTCGAAGACTTGCGACACTTCTTCAATCGGAATCCGCGAGGCGACCGCACCGAACTCCGGCACAAGATCGCCCAGACTCGTGTTTTCTATGCGTCCACCCAGTTCTGCCGAGCCGGGGTCTTCCGAAAACTGCTGCGCCATTTCTTCGAACGATCCGCCGCCCGTTACGATGGAATCACGAATCGCACTGATGATTTCCCGGGCTTCTTCGCGGGCCTCTTCTGTCAGGTCGGGAAAGCGCACAATGTGGTTGAGCCGGACCACATGGGGAATGACCGGCAGAGAATCGGCAGGAAACTGCTGGAACCATTCCTCTGCTTCCGTGGGCGTAATGCGAACGTTCTGGATTTTGCTCTGACGAAGTTGATCCGCCAGTAATTGATCGCGTAATTCGTCCCGCAGGTCCGCCCGGATACGTACGATGCTGCGGCCATACAATTCTTCCAGCATCTCTTCGCCGCCCACCTGGGCCGACATGTATTCGATGCGCTGGTTGAGCGCCTGATCGACCTGCTCTTCCTGCACAGTGATGTTAGTGTCGCGGCGGGCAGCCACCTTCAGAATTTCCTGCCCGATCAGTTCGTTCAGGGCGTCCATCCACAGTGCTTCCGAGTAGGGGACGCGCTGTTGCTGGAGGTAGTTAGACACTATGGCGTCTACCTCGGATTTAAGCACGATCTGGTCACTGACGACAGCGACGATCTCGTCGATGACTTCGCCCTCCTGTGCACAGGCCGGCGCAACCACGGAGGGGATCAGCGCCGTACATACAAGAAAAAAAGCCGCGCATGCGTACGCGGCGGATTTCATCGGGTGCAAAGACATGAATGCGCCAGGCAGGAAACAGAGACAACGAAGAAACGCCACGCTGTACAAAATATTATGGACTGTCGAGTGCTTCGCGTGCGAGGGCCTCATTCGTCAACCGTTGAACCAAACGCGCATACAACTGTTTCCGGTTCTGGATGACGAGTTGTCGTACCAGTTCGGGTTGGATCCACTCCTGTTGCGGCATACTCCCTGTCGGTATGCGCTGCGCCAGTTGGAGGACATGGTACGAGGAATCGCTTTCGATGACTGCTGCGGTTCGTTCGTCTTGCAGGCCGGCCAGCGTTTGCCGGAGCAGGGGCTGGTTTCCGAAAAGGCGGCTTTCGGGGTAGTGATCGTATGCGGAAATGCGAGGGCTAAACAACGTGTCCAGGGCAGACGAGTTTATTTCAAGCGTGCCTGCCCAAAGGGTCCATACCGAATCCCGTTCCGCTACGCCGGCGTTTAGGAGAGCGAGTTGGGCTTGGGCGGCCTCCTCGAATGTCCCGGCGCGAAGGTACCGAACCCGCACAAAGGGTTCGCGCAACCGGAGTTGTTCCTTGTGCTGTTCGAAGTACGTTCGTGTTTCCCCCACGGAGGGGGACGGGGAATTTTCCCTGTAGAAGGATTCGATGAACGAGTTCACGAGTACGGATCGCTCGCTTTCGTCAAGGCGGCGTTGCACTTCCGCGTTTTCCGCAAGTCCCCGCCGGAGCGCTTCCTGGTACAGTACTTCCGTGGTGAGCCACTGGTTAACGATATGCCTCCGCATTTCCGAGGGGTTCCCGGTCACGGCAATGTTTGCCATGATGCGCTCGATATCTTCCTCGAAGAGATATCGATCCTCAACACGGGCCACATAGTCCTGTGACTCCGTTTCTTCCGCACAGCCGGGAAGAAACGGTATCCCTATTCCTGTACATAACACGGCGAGGAACAGCCAGCGTTTGTATAGGGAACGATTTGCCATGCTTTAGGGGGCCGTGGGCGTGTCGGAATGCTCCATGGGCGGCGTTTCTTCCCTGAAGGCCTGTACGAGTCGATCAGGAAAGGTATGTGCATTGTAGCGCTTCCTGAGGCGTGCAAGCAGGCGTTCCTCCAGTACCTTCTGGTGCTCGGTTACGACCTCGGTTCGGGCTTCCTCGAAGGTTTTCGGGCGCGCCGCCTCTATCCCGTCATGCACAAGGATTATACGCATGTTTCGCATGGCAAGGACTTCCGTGCGTTCGCCTTCGTTCAGATCCAGTATACGGTCATAGACGGAACCGGACGAATCGGCGATCAGCGTCGTATCAGCGTGCATTATGTGCAGCGTATCGGCAGCGTAGAGTGCATGAATTTCCGCTATCGAGGCGCCTGCGTCGAAACGCGCTGCGGCATCCTGCAGAAGGGAATCCGAAGCGCTTTGCAGGGAGATGGCCCGGATGCGGTCCGGCCACTGGTATGCTTCCGGTTGCATGGCATAATGGTCGCGCAGGGCGGCTGAATCCTGATCGGCGGCGGTCCATACAGAATCTTCCATCAGCGCAAACAGAACGAGGCCGTCGCGAAACTCCTGCATGATCTTGCCGAATTCAGGATCGCGTTCCTCGAGCCGATACGCTTCCGTATCCAGCGTTACCTCGATGACGAACGACGAAACGAGGGCGCGCGCGGTACTCTCGGTATCGTATCTGGAACGATCGCCCAGGCTGCCTATCGTCTCGACAAGCTGCCCAAGCGTCCAGGTCGAGTCGCCCAGTACGAAGAAGGTATCGGCGAGCGCCGATTCGTCGAGGCCGCTGTTGGGCAGAATCAGGATCGAGTCAGGGGAAATGCCTTCGAAGGCGCTTAGGACGAGCGCGGTGTCGACACGTCCCTGTCTCGTTTGGATAATGTCGTGCGCGAGCGCTTCTTCGGCCAGGCCCATGCGCGGCAACTGGCTTGCCAGATTTTTCAGGTCCGCGTACGCTTCTTCGAAAGAAGGCAATTCCCCGCGTTCCGTCAACCGGATGAGGTGAACCCCGAAAGAGGTTTCGACCGGGCCGGCGATATCACCGGGTTCCATAAGTGCGAAGGCGGCTTCCTTGAAGGTTTCAGGGACTGGCGCCGAATAGGCGATGGTCCCGAGGTCTCCTCCTCGGCCGGCGGAGATCAGATCTTCGGAGTGTTCTCTTGCGAGCTCCGCGAAATCGGCGCCTTCGTCGAGTTGTTCTTTAAGCGCTTCCGCTCGCGTATGGGCGTTTGTGGAATCTCCGGGCGGTCCCGCATGGCGAATCATGATGTGCGATACATGGATATCCGGGACGGCGGGCTTGCGGTCGTGCACCGTCAGCATGTGGTATCCGAAGCGGGTCCGGAATACCGGAGAAAGCCCCCCCACGGGTATGTCGTACGTGAACGATTCGAAGGGTTCGACAAGGTCCCCACCCGTGAAAAATCCGAGCCGGCCTTGTGCACCCCGGCCGTCCGGAGGACCTTGTGCAGAGGGATCCTGCGAATGGCGAAACGCCAGGTCTCCAAAATCCACTCCCTGGAGCACCGAATCGCGCAGGGCCTGCATGTGGAGGTATGCTGCGAGCGTATCTTCCGGGGAGGCGTTTTCCGGTACGGCAAACAGAATATGACTTACGTCCACCAGTTCCTGCCGTCGTTCGTACAGGGTGCGAATAATCGGATCGATTACTTCCTTTTCCATCATGAAAGGGCGGGCAAGCCGCACCCGGTAGGATTGGATTTCATCGAGAATGTCAGGCCGTGTATCCATACCTGCTTCTCTGGCGGCGGCCACTTTCAAGCGGAAATCCACATACCGCTCGAGAAAATCGCGGTAGGAGGCCAGTGAATCGGCAGCAGGGTCGGCGTCACTGCCTGAATGAGGAGCGTAGTTTGCCTCGAAATCCTCGATCGTAAGCAATTCTCCATGAAAAGAGGCTACGACCTCCGGGTTGTCTGCGCCCGGAACCGGCATCGTGCGGGATAGCGATCCGCAACCTGCGACAAGAGAAAGTCCAATGAATAATGCGACCGGAGCAGCCCAAAAAATTGATCTTGATCGACTGAACATGCTGTGGCGTGCGTATCTTTTTTCGTTTGCTTTCGTATACGGGCAGGGGCTATGCGCTTTATTCTCGCTGGTTTTATCCTTGCGGTCTTGCAACATACGAGCCCGATTCGTTTTATCCGTTTTGCCTGGCAATTCGGATTCGAACCGATGTGGACGCGCACAGGCGGATACGGTTCCTTTCCGTACTTGACCAAAGCCTCGGTGCAAACGATATTCTCCCCCAATTATTGTTTGCCGCCCGTTGTCTTCCTATATGTCCTGCACGTTCTGAAATGACCAAATCTTCTCTGTCGAAAGTCCGCGTCCGTTTTGCGCCCAGCCCTACGGGGTCTCTGCACATTGGCGGACTCCGTACGGCGCTTTTCAATTACTTCTTTGCCCGCAGGCACAGCGGCGCATTCGTTCTGCGTATAGAGGATACCGATCAGGCGCGTTTCGTGCGAGAAGCCGAATGGGACATCCTGTCGGGGCTCAAGTGGGCCGGTATCGAGCCGGACGAGGGGCCGCAACAGGGGGGGGACTTCGGTCCCTACCGCCAGTCGGAGCGGCAAGCTATGTATGCCTTGTATGCGCAGCAACTTATCGATGAGGGGCATGCCTATTACGCCTTCGATACGCCGGAAGAAATCGAGGCCATGCGGGAGCGGTTCGCCACGGAGGAGAATCCTTCGCCCAAATACGATGCGACCACAAGAGGAGAGATGACGAATTCGCTTGGGCTGTCCGGCGAAGAGGTGCGCGAGCGCATCGAGCGGGGGGATGCGCATGTCATACGGCTGAAGGTAGATCCCGGAGGGCGCATCACGTTCCAGGATCACATTCGGGGGAGGGTTTCCTTTTCGACCGGCGGGATCGACGATCAGGTTCTGATCAAGTCCGACGGCATGCCGACGTATCACCTGGCCAATGTCGTGGACGATCACGCGATGGGGATTACGCACGTGATTCGCGGGGAGGAATGGCTCTCCTCGACGCCGAAGCACATCTTGCTGTACCAGGCCCTCGGTTGGGAACCGCCCGAAATGGCGCATATGCCGCTCATTATGAACCCGGGCGGCAAGGGGAAGTTGTCCAAGCGGCATGCCGAAACGCAGGGCCTGCCCGTAACGGTCGAGCAATGTCAGTTGGCCGGATACGAACCGGAGGCGGTGATCAATTTTCTGGCGCTTCTCGGGTGGAATCCCGGCGATGACAAGGAGATTTTTTCGCTCGATGAGATGGCGGAGCTTTTTTCGCTCGATCGGGTCAACGGCGGCGGCGTGCAATTCGATGTGAACAAGATCAACTGGTTCAACCAGCAGTACGTTCGGGGATTTTCTGTGGATCAGTTGCTGGAGCGGGCGGAACCCCATGTTCGGAAAAATGCCAGTGCCTGGGCGGCCGGTTTCTTTAAGGGCGAAGAACGCCGGCGTCAGATAGCGGCGCTCATGCAGCCCCGGATCACTTTTTCGAAGGACCTTTCGGAAACAGGGGGGTATTTCTTCGAAGACCCGACCACGTATGACGAGGCGGCTGTCAAGAAACGGTGGAAGGAAGGTTCGGCGGAGCTTTTGAGTGCCTATGCGGACCGGCTGGGGGCGGCCTCCGATTTCGATGCAGCCCAGGCGGAAGCGATGCTGCGGGCGCTTGCCGAGGAGCGGGGCGCGGGGGCGGGGCGCATTATTCATCCGGTCCGCCTTGCGGTGAGCGGCGTGCCCGGCGGGCCGAGTCTTTTCGATATGATGGAAGTGCTGGGGAGAGAGGTCTGCGTACGGAGGATCCGGAAGGCGGTGGAGGTGTTGGGGTAGTACGATGAGGAAGCAATACAAAACCGCTGCGATGGCGGCGATACACGAGACGGCTCTGGGCATGCACGAGGCGAACGCGATCGCCAAGGAGACGATGAAGACGTTCGATGAGCTGTGCTTGACTCCTGTCAAGGAATTGACGCGGGAAGATATCCGTGCAATTCGTCAGAAAGAACGGGCGAGTCAGGCGGTCTTCGCTTGCTACCTGAATGTATCTACAGGGCTTGTCAGTCAGTGGGAGCGTGGAAAAAAACATCCTCAAGGCGCTTCCCTGAAACAGTTGACTCTTGTTGCCGAAAAGGGGCTCCAGGCGATCGCGTGAACCTATGTTTGCATTCCATGCCGAAGAGCGTTACGGAGGGAGATGGTAAGATGCCCTTGGATATGGTCGTGGAGCAAAGGAGCCTGGATTTAGGTCTTTCTCAATACGCTCCACTGAGCAGTGTGTGGGAGGGAAGCGATGGCGACTTGCTGGAAGCAATGTTCCGGTTCTATCCTTCCATTCCCGTGGAGCCGATTCTTGACGCCACGCATAACGTCGGAAGGTTCTGGCGCGGATCGACGCGCCAGGTCGTTTCTATGGATATAGATCCTCGTTACAAACCGATGATAGTCGGAGACAATCGGGACATGGTTGGCGTGGAATCCTCTTCGTTTGGGGTGGTCGTATACGATCCGCCTCATGTGGGACCGCAGGGCAGGGATAAAAGCCGAAAGCGTTTCGATGTCGATTTCGGCGCAACGATGCCTTGCGGAGCAAACGAGAACTGGACACTAAGCTATCTGTATCCGCCGTTTTTGAAGGAGGCCAAACGGGTACTGAAGCCGGAAGGGTTGCTGCTTGCCAAGATAACTGACATGGTGAACAGCCACCGGTCACGATGGGCACATTGTGATTTTATGCGCATGGCCGACGAAGCGGGGTTCACCGTGTGCGACCTTATCGTAAAAATCCGGCGTGGCCCTATGGTTTCCAACAAATGGAAAACCGCGCACCATGCGCGAAAGCGACACTGTTTCTGGATCATTTGCCGCAACGGCGATCGGTGCGAGCGTCTTTTGAACCGTGACTGAGAGCCGGGAATATAATCCCCTGAGCGTCGATGTGCTCGGGAGGAACGCTGCGCGCAGGTGTAGGGATTGGAATGCCCCGGCAAAGAATTATGCGAGACGGAACCGCTTTTGAAGAGTCAGCAATACAAGAAACAGAAAAATCGGCCCAAGGATAGCCTCGGCTACCCCTATCCCTTTCACCAAGCCCCAGGCATCGTTGCTTGCCAGCAGTTTTCGGCTTTCTTCGAGATAACCTCCGGACGCCGCGAGAAACAGGAAAGCGTGCGCATTGGCAAAGCCGGTTCCGATCGAAGCCAATACGAACTTCCCAAGATTGGCTCTGCTTACCGAAGGCCACGCGTTCACGAACAGGATCACGGCAGAAAGCACCCAGTGGCCGAACCACCATGCACAGGCCCTACCCACTCCCCAGCCATAATCGGCCGTCTTCTCAAACAACCAATTTATAATCCTTAGTAGAGGACTATCTACACGCCGTCTTACGCGCATCTTGTACCGAAAAAACCGGTGCCGATCCAGCGGCTTCTCGAGCTTGCTCATGATGAGTTCCAACCGCTCCCAAGCCCGAATGGCGTAATTGGCTTTACGGATCGTAAAATCATCAGTTTCAGCCTTTCCCCAGTCTATATCACTAAGGGAATTACCGGTTTAACTTGACATTTTCGATGTAAGTTCCTATATTTACAGATAGTTAGAACGAACATCGAGAGGTCAAAAACATGGCTCACAGAACACATCGAAACGGCATATCCGTAATGCAGTTGGCCGAGATGTTTCCCGACGAGGAAGCGGCCCGGCGGTGGTTCGAATCCCGCATCTGGCCCGACGGGCGCCATTGCCCGCGCTGCAAGAGCACCCGCACCCGCGAGGTGAAGGCTGCAAAGCCTATGCCCTACTGGTGCACCGATTGCCGGAAGTATTTCAGCGTCAGGGTTGGCACGGTCATGGAAGCCTCCCGGCTTCCGCTGCGCAAGTGGGTATACGCCATCTACCTGCATATGACGAGCCTTAAAGGCGTATCGAGCACGAAGATTGCACGGGACATAGATATTCACCAGAGCAGCGCGTGGCATCTGCTCCAACGGATTCGCAAGGCGTTCGACGCCGGAGAAGACAATCTCTTCGGCGGCCCGGTAGAGGTGGACGAGACGTTCGTCGGCGGCAAAGAAGCGAACAAGCACGAGTCGAAGAAGCTGCACGCAGGCAGGGGCGTCGTAGGCAAGACGGCGGTCGTTGGCGCAAAAGATCGGGCGACCGGCAAGATCAAGGCCGAGGTCGTCGAAGATACGACCGCCGCGACGCTGCATGATTTCGTGCTGGATCATGTCCTGTTCGGCACCCCCCTGTACACCGACGACAACCGGGCGTATACCGGCCTGCGGTACATCTACGACCTCGACACCGTGAAGCACTCCGTGGGCGAATACGTGCGGGGCATGGTGCACACGAACGGGATCGAATCGTTCTGGGCCACGCTGAAGCGGGCGCATAAAGGCGTATATCACAAGTTCAGCAAAAAGCACCTGCATCGCTACGTGCAGGACTTCGTTGGTCGCCACGACCTGCGCGATTACGACACGCTGGAGCAAATGGCCGAAGTTGCCCGGAGCATGACCGGCAAACGGCTCCGGTACGCGGACCTGATCGCATAAAACCTCATTGCCGGGCCATCGAGCCGTCCGGTGCGGCGTGAACATCCCGTCCCTTATTGAATGGGGGATCGGTAGCGATGAGGTCTACCTGTTCGGAGTTCATTGCTCGCATGAATGCGAGGTTGTCGCCTTGGAACAGCGCATGATTTGGTCAGGTAGATTCCATAGGCTGAACATACGGGCTGGATCAAGGACCCGTCAAGTTAACCCGGTAATTCCCATCACTAAAGTCTGTATCTTCATGAAGAGTAGTATTAAAAAATGCTGGAACACCTTCAAAAATTGCCCCACGGAAACTAGTTGTAGTCTCAAACACCGCATCGGAGAAATCGACTTTTCGCTCAGACCATGAAACCGCCCTAGAATCTACAAAGACCCTGGAATCTGCAGTGTCACCACTTGCAAAGAGTACTTCTAGAAAGGTTGTCCATCCTATAAATCTGACATTCTTGAAACTAACAATGGACTGAGGTTCGATACCTCTGATGACACCTCCTTGTTCGAATCTTGAATGATCGAACTGGACTCCCTGCTCGAATCTTGAATAATCGAACTTAGCACCGCGCTCGAATACAACATTGGCAAAAAAAGCCCCGCCCATGAATTCCACACCACAGAACAAAGTATCCCTTTTGAAACATGATTCGGAAAAATAAACTTCCCCCTCAAATCTCGCCTCAAGACAAAAAAAATCGCTCTTAAATAGAGCCTCACTAAAGATAGACTCGCCATAAAATATCGTTCCTTTAGAAAAATTTACTTCTCCCTCAAACTTGGCCTGGTCAAAATTGGCATGGACCAAGATAAATCCCGAAAAGTCAACCTCGTGGCAAAAGGTGTGGGCTGAAAAATTCATGTACTGAGGCCCAAATTCCGGATGTCCTCCATGCTGTGCAGCTAGGCTATCTATGGTCTTTTTTTCTTCTTCAGTAAGTACGGGCCAACCTCCATATGGGGGAGTAACGATTAATTGTGTCCAACGATTATGTGGCTCACACTTTCCCTTGACGTCTTGCGGCAGCTTCCAGCCAAGATAGCCGTTCCACAACCGTGCCCGTTGGTCAATGCCTTGCCCCATATCCAACAGAGCAAGCCAGAATGCAGCATTGCTTATTTTTTCATCCATGGGTTCAAAAATGGTCCGTAAAGATTGGACACTGCTTTACGTGTCCAGCTATGTTGGGTCTATCCGCCTTGGGCCAACCATTTTCGTTCGAATACCCTAATCCTCTGGCGCCCCTCGCAATCCGGCGGCTTTAAGATGCACCATGGATTCCTCATGGAGCGGGATAATCCGCGTTTTCTTGCCGCCGTGAACACTGGGTTCAGCGCACCACTGATTGCGTAAAATGGAAAGGGGTTCGAGCACTGCTTCAGGAAGCTGCAACAGTTCCACCAGAACTGCACGGTCCAGCGCCTTCCGGGTGTCGTCCCGATAGGCCTCGTTGGCCGGCAGAAACGTCTTTTCCCTGAACCGCTCAAAGATGTCTTCGAATTGAGCGATCTGCTCCTTGGTGAGGGTGCGCGGATCCAGAACGGTCAGGCGGGGCAGCTGTGTGATTGTAAGCCGTGCGCGGCCTTGCTGCTGCCGGGTTCCGATCCACCAGAAGGCAATGAGGCCCAGCGTGGTGTTAGCCCATAAAACGAGAGGTAGCGTCCACTCGTCTCGTTCTGCAATAAAGTTAGGCCACGCAGTCCCACCAATCGCTTTGGCTGGCGTGAGACAGGCCGTTAGGCTTTGCGAATTGATTTGGAAATCGAGATTAAAATGCAACCGCGAGGCCGTTTCGTTCCAGACCTTGACTGCAAGTGCGTCGCAACCGGAACGCACGACCCCTTCACTATCGGGCGAGACAATCAAACCCCGTTCGCGCTCGGCATCGTGACTCCACAACGCCGGATATTGCGGCACTCCCTGAATGGGAATGATGTCGAACGGTCCTCGAGGGGCTCCGTCGCTGGTCTTCCCAGAGATGTCACGATGGACGCGCCCCCGCTCGCCAACGGTCTCAAGGGGAATCGTTACAAGAGGCGCGACATATCCCTGGGGTAGCCGAAGTATACCTTCCTCCAGCCCGAGCGCAGCGTCGGCAAGCGTGGTTTCGCGAAGAGACGCGCAGCCGCCCTGGCTCAAAGGCGCACGGATATACGTACCGATGATCTCGCGGTCACCCATGCGAAGATGCCCTTGTCGGTCTTGAGGCGTCAGCCGACGCACTGCCCGCGCTATTTCGAAGGCTTCCGCAAGCGTGCGCGGCCTGTAGTAGAGATTAACGAACAGCGTTTCGTCGCATCCCTCTTGCCCGACACTGCATTTGGTGCCTAATACGAGGACCTCCGCCATGCCGGTATCGGCTGAAAAGGCCCGATCTGTCTGGCCGTGTGCCGCAATGGTCAGCACGGTCAGGTCTTTGTACTCACGCTCCAGCAAGCGACGGGCATCTCCCCAGGAACTACCGCTTACGCAAGAAGCCGGAAGCACTATCGCCAACACGCCCCCTGGTTTGATCTTGATATGGGCGAGATCTATGAAATTGGATGCCAAGCCTGCATTGCCATGGCCGACCGGATTGGGTAGCCTCCGACGTATCTCAGCCAGCCGCTTGGCCATGGCCTGTTGTTCGTCTTCGGTTGTGCTCAATCCCGCAAACGAAGGCACCGGTACATCGGCCTTCTCGTGGTTGGTTGGCCGGGTAAACGGAGGGTTCATAATCACCAGATCAGCCGCTCCCTGAGGAAGAACCATGTCCTGACTCCAATCGGTTTCCACATCCGCACCCGTTCCCTGCGCCCTCCGAACGCCGGTCCCGAACAGCGACGGTGCATCGTCATACTCAATCAGATCAAGGGCTCCCAACGCCATGGCCTGCCGCTTTTCCTTGCTTTGCTGTCCGTAGGGCAACGTGTAGACACGGGTGCGACCAAAAGTCGTACCCGGATGGGTGCTCGACAGCATAGACGCGGTAAGATGTGTTGCAGCGGGCATAATATCGGCGGCAACGAGAACGTGCTCCATCATCTGTGTGTGCAGCGTCTGATCATCGCCGCCTGTTTGCCGATATCGTACGGCCAGAGCGCGGTATGCGGCCGAGAGCAGGGTACCGGTACCACAAGCAAGGTCGGCGATCCTGAGAGAAACAAGAGCGTTCGGATCGGACCAATCCGTTGCCGCATCGAGACGAGACGCCGCTAACTCGGCGAGCAGGGCCGCCGATGTGGGCAGGGTATAAAACGTGGCAAGAAACTTCCGATCAGCAATAAGCTGCTGAAACATGCGCCCAGAGAGGTCATGCAAGGTCGTAGCCCCAAGACCTGCCAGATCGCTGGCTGCCTGAGCAAGACGGTTGAGCACCGCATTCGCTGTACCGGCGGGAATCGGTCTGAGCAGGTCTGAGGCGATATGGAAGATTGGGTAGTAGTTGATGTTTGTGAGAATATGTTGCCAGCAGGCAAGCAAGCGGCCCTTGTTTACATCGTTGGTCCCTGGACTGCGTAGTTCATCGACTGTCGGGATACCGTGCGCCTCAACGATAGCGGTATGAAAAACGAGCGCATTGGCGACGATGGCCATGGCCATGCGCGAGGTTTGCTCGCCGTCCTCCTGGTGGAGGGACTGCGCCATTTTCTCCAGAGTGCGAGCGCCAGCCGTTTCTCGTAGTTTGCCGGCCGCCTCGCCGATGCTCTGCTCCAGAATGTTCGTCCCCTCGGCGAGCAACCGCTCGGACAGCGAGACATTTTCAATGCATCCCGCGAGATCGTTGACGCTGCCCGCAAACCATCCTGTGGTGGGCCAGCGCGTGGCAGCGCCCGCTTCTTGCAGCGAATACGTGCAATAGCGAAACTCGGCGGCTTCGATATGCCGCTTCAATTCTGCCTGCGGCGCCTCTTTCAGTTTCAGTGGGATTTGAACAGCGATGGTCTGCTCAATCCGATCTCCGGTTTGCGACAGGAACTTGCCCAGGCGCGCTTGCGCATCTGCTTCCACAGTATGCGCCGGTTCAAACTCTGTCTCCAGAACAACCGGGATGCCACCGGGCGGGCGTATGACGATGTCCGGACGAAGGGCAGACTCGCCACGCAAGACATCCTGTTGCTCGACGCCGGTCCGCCAGCGCGGATGCTTGCTCCGCAGCACGTTCAGTAACGGAACGTTGAAGGCGATTTCGCTGGTTCTGGGCACAGGAAAGTCTGGGGCACCTCGATCCAAGTAGGAAATATTCGTTCGCAGGATACGCAGTGGGGGGTGCGGTTGTCAAGCCCCTGGCGGGGGCATTCTTCGTTGAAGTAGTGCAGGTAGTCGGCAATGCCCTTTCTAGCCTTGGCAACCGTCTTGTAGGCGCCCGGTAGACATCTTCCTGGTTGAGGCCGCGCCACAGGTGCCCACGTACACGTTGTCGAGCCAGTAGCCCTTGCCGGCTATAGAGATGCGCACGCCGTGTGCCTTCAGCACAGTCGTGAACGCCTCGGAGGCAAACTACGCTCCCCGGTGTCGGTGTTGAAAATCTTGGGTCACCGTAGGAGATTGCGCTCCCTTTCTTCGGGGTCGAGTTCGAATTGCATAATCCAAGGGATTAAGTGTGTCCTAATACACCTTTTTGAGTAAAAACTACTCCGAAAAGGAGTAGAAATTACTCCAAAAAGGTATAGAAATTACTCAAAAGGGGGAAAACGGATCATTGGGACCTGGCGAGGTTTGCCAGCGGGCTGTCGCTGTGTATGGTGGCGGGGGGCTTTCGCCTCGGACGAAAGACTGTGGATTCTGTGCGTCCGTCTTGAGATGGGTTCGGGGTGACTGGGTTGGAACAGGGGGCAATACTACGCCTTAGGTTCCGCGGAAATCTGTTCAGTCAACCCGAACCGTCTCTCTTGATCGGAGGAGAAAAACTATCCGCCAGTTGTTTCGATACCCCCGAGAGGCCGGTGAACAGGGTATTGAGGGGAAAGTAGTGGTATCGTTTGTGGTCAATGGGCAAGGTGGGGTGGAAGATATGGTTGTCAGCAACCGCTTGGCGGCGGGTGCGACGAGGAAGCTATGCGGTTAGTGCGCAAGGCGTGGTTCACACCGGGTAGGGAGCTGATCCCGTCACCCGCAAGTATTGCCTACGGAGAAACGGTCAAGGTGCGGATATCTCAATCGATCAGATGCCGACCGTCCGTGTTCCGGCCTCTTTTCGATTAGGCGGGTCAAGACTCTGCGCCCTGAATCCGCTATTTTATTCAGCAGGAGACCGACCAATCCTGCCTGCGAGTAATGGTAACGGCATTAAAATATAGAAGGAAGGGGTTGTCCGATACAACCTCCATGGGATATGGGGGAGCTTTTTATTTCCGTTATTGCCAAAATATTTTCAAAGGTCCTAAATCCGTTTTTGAGGGAACCAAGCCAGCTGTCAGTTCGTAAAATAAATCCAGTAGCCATGGAGGTTAAAAATGGCATATTATTACGTAAACAAGAATCAGCAGACCAACGGGGAGCATGAAGTCCACAAGAAGAGCTGTGCTTGGCTGCCAAAGCCTGAAAACCGCATCTATCTCAGCGACT
The DNA here is from genome assembly GCA_951812345.1 of Rhodothermales bacterium. Classification (GTDB taxonomy): domain Bacteria; phylum Bacteroidota; class Rhodothermia; order Rhodothermales; family VXPQ01; genus VXPQ01. The sequence goes on along the minus strand of OX638295.1, from coordinate 1,741,915 downwards.
ATTCGTCCTGTGCTTCTGCCGTTAAGAAGGCCAAAGACTACTATAGTCAGGTGAATGGCTGCTACTACTGCTCCAACGCTTGTCATACGAGCTGAGAACTGGCGAAGGGACCCTTGTGCTGGCTTGTTGCTGGAAGGGTTCCTTGCTTTGCGCCGGACCGAAAGCACAAGAGCAATAAAGGAGGAAGTAATTGATGTCAACACATACTGAAGAACCCCTGCGGGTTTTAACCATTGAGGGCGGCGGCATGCGCGGATTATACACCGTGTCAGTATTGCACGCCCTTGCCAAACGCTTCGCCAAGGAGGCCAAAACAGAAGATATCGACATCGGCAAGTGTTTCGATCTTGTCGTGGGAACCAGCACCGGTGCAATTCTGGCAACAGCAATAGCTGCCGGTATTTCTCTTGAAAGAATTAAAGAACTGTACAAGAAAACAGGGCCTGACATATTTACGGATCCAGTACCGATATACGAGAGAACACGTAAACTTCAACATAAAATCCAATTCTGGTGTTGGGTGCGCAGACACTTGTGTCGAGCCGGAAACTCCAATCATGCATTACAATCCGCACTGAATGAGATTTTTGGCGATCAAACATTCGGCAAGCTATACGAAAAGCGCAATATTGGCCTCTGTGTTTCAGCCACTGCATTTTTGCAGCACCAGCCGAGGGTATTCAAAACGCCACATCTTGAGGGAAAGGATCGTGACAATGGTCTCTTATTGGCAGATGCTTGTTTGGCAAGTAGTGCGGCGCCAGTCTACCTTCCGCTGGCATCTATTACAGAAGATGACATACCTGAACAAGCATATACTGACGGGGGGCTGTGGGCAAACGATCCCGTGCTTTTAGGACTGATAGAAGGACTGGCCATGTCGTGCGAAAAACGGCCAATAGTGATCATATCAGTTGGAACATGTGCCCCACCTGTTGGCAACCAGCCTGTAATAAAATTTGATCGTGGAATTATAGACTGGCGTGGTGGAATATCTGTCTTGGAACTCGCCATGAGTTCTCAAGGAAAGTCCGCCCGCTATGCTGTAACTCTTCTCGTGGAGCAACTGAAACGTCTTGGCAAACATGTGGACATTGTGCGTTGCCAGGAACACAAACCATCATCGGCCCAAGCTGACCTTATGCAACTTGATTCTGCCTCGAAAAAAGCTCTCAATTTGATGGAGCAGCTTGGGAATCGCGATGGGCAGGAAATCTACAGATGGTGTCAACCACCTGACATTGATGAACGGGGCAAGTTGTTCATTGAAACCTTCAAGCGTATGCCGGGGAACGGAGTACGTTAAATTTAAACCAAACAAGGAGAAAAGCAATGACAGATTGCAACAGCGACATCAAGGGATACCACTCTGAACGGGTGAAACTAACGGGGAGCCAGAGAAAACAACTCATCTACTGGCGTGATGCCAACCGAGATCGTCTGCGAAGTGGTCTTGAAAATAATAACGACCCAAGTCCGAAGAAATCAGTTTCCCAAGGGTCCCACGCAATGCGTACAACGATTCAAGAACCGGGAGATAAATATGACATTGACGATGGGGTTGTTTTCAAACAGGAAGATCTACAAGGCCCACGTGGTGCGGAAAAGACAGCACGTGAGGCCCGGAAAATGGTTCGTGATGCAGTACAGGATGAAAGGTTTAGTCGTCAACCCGAGATAAAAACGAACTGCGTTCGGGTATTCTACAACGAGGGGCCACATGTAGATATTCCTGTCTACCGCTCTAATAATACCGGTTATGAACTTGCAAGTTCGGATTGGAAAGAGTCTGATCCAGAGGGTGTCAATTCTTGGTTCAGCGAGTGTGTTAATCGTAAAAATGCCCAGGGAATGAAACATTTTCGGGAATTGATTCGCTTGATAAAGAGCATGTGCAAGAACAGACCATCGTATTCCCTGCCGAGTGGCTTCGTCATTACAGTTCTTGTAAATGAACGTTACACTGTCGGAAATGATCGGCTGGACATCGACTTGTACAAAGTCATTAAATCGCTTCATGAACGACTCTGTGCAAATCTGCGTGTACCACATCCTGTTGTGGGTGAATGGCTTATAGATGGTGACAAGGAGCACAAGACCAAAAAACTTAGAGAGATATTGGGCGATGCCACCAAAACGCTCAAGTGTCTTGACCAAATAAACTGCACTCGTTCACAAGCACTGAAGGCTTGGAAGGAAGTGCTGTGTACCGACTATTTCCAAGACAAGATCGCCGAAGTTGAGGAAAAGGAAAAAAAGAAAACCATCGAAATGGTTGCGGCGGCATCATCCTATAATCCCAGACAATACAGCAATAAATGAAGCAAGACTTGATCAACAAGGAGCAAGAGCGTCTTGCCAGTGCATTCCCAGATCTCACTTTGGATGCATCTATCAGTCCGGCCAAGGTTACTGGAACCATGTGGCTTGATCCCCAAACAGGGTATAGCGTTGAACTGGTTATCCCTAACAATTATCCAGAAGGCATCCCATATCTAATCTGTAACAGGCATGAAATATCTTGGGGAGACATTGAAAGGCATGTGCCTTCCCGTGAGCATGGAATAGCTTGTTTATGTGTACGTTCTGAATACAGGAAGCACTGGCCATACGGATCCGATCTAACGGATTTCCTTGAGTGGTTGGTAAAGCCATTCTTTGTGGGTCAAGCTTACTTTCAGGCTCACGGTCACTGGCCACCCGGATGGGGACGATCACATGATGAACGAGGCATCGTAGAGTCCTACGAGGAATTTTTGGCATTGCTTGGATCGCCAGACATTGAGACAATCAAGCGCTTCATGTCTCTATTGGCTCGACCAGAATATCCAGAATACAATGAGAAATGTCCATGTGGGAGCGGAATGCGTCTACAAAAATGCCATAGAGAGCTATTCTTAGAATTAAGACGCACCATTGATCCGGCGCATGCACGCACTGACTATCAAATGCTGATTCGAATGTCAGGGCGCAAACCAGCCAACTATGGTGCTTTATGAAGCGGTGATTTGGTCTTGGGAGCTATGGTGAGTTGTTGCTTTCTACCCCTTTGCCTGTCCTTTCGGATATTGATCTTCCAATTCACCCCGCCTAAATCGTAACAAGGCTATGAGCACTGCGCTAATGCGCTGTCCTCCGGGGCCCATCCTCCGTGCAGGGATCCTTTTGTTGGCTTGCTGGCGGAAATTGTCATTTGTTCTTTACATAATTAAAGATATTTAAGTCCCATTCTATATAATTTTCTTTATTTTTGAATATTTACATCTCTAACTTAAAATTAGTCCATTTGAGTGATAAATTTTCCGGGAAAGTAAATAAGTCCACTAAAATTCTTTTTTTACATTTAGAAACTTCGATTTTAGTTTCCTTTAGCAAACTTGTGAATACACTTTCCAATTCTATTAACAAATTAGCCAAACTTCCCAAATTATCTATGACACAAAAGCTCTTAATTATATCATTCAACAGTGCATCATAAGCAGTGTCTATTGGCTCCCAATAATCCGGTCCACTACCTGTCTTAAGTGATGCTTTATAGCTATCCCATCGAATTTGGTGGCCTATTTGAACATTTTTAACACAGGTGCTATATTGTTGATATAAATCGTTTATTCTGGGTAAAAGCATATATTTCATATAAACTAAAATTTCTCCATAACCTGATAAATTCTTGACATTTTCAATATTAATATCTCCGAACATATAGTTTAATTGATTACTATGACATTCATATGTTTTTTGTATATATTCATACAACTCTCTGGCTTGTCCATACACACGAGTCATGATCAGATGAGTTTGTCTCGACAATACTCTTGCTTCAGCTTTTTTTCTTATTTTATCATATGTCTGCTCTAAAGTCATATCCTTTTCTGGATCCTCAGGAAACAATTGTATATATTTTTCTTGAACTTTTTCTAAAACATCCAAAGTCCTATTTATATCAGATCCCTTATAGTATCTATCATTAACGCTTTCCGAATCAAATCCTGCCAATTCTATCTTTTTGTGCAATATTGATAAACAGAATGTCCTAAAGGACACCAAATATTTCAAACAATTGTTTAGTTCTTCGCAATCACACTTATGTATTGAAATCTTTCGAAAATTTCTCTCTATAAATCTTGTCGGGAGTTGAAACGCCGTTAGCGGTTCTTGTGCTGGATATTGTGGCCTATATGTATAACTCTCGTTAAAGTCTATATCCTTTACGTTTTTTCCCTGGAAGGTTTGAAGTCCTTTTTCGATTACTTGCAAAGCAATTCCTGATCCTGCTATGACTGTCGGTTCCATGTTACTTTTTCTGCCTAAGAATCCTTGCCTTTTTGTCAGTGACCATACAAATGGTCCTTGCCAGTTCTTCGGGGGTAGGCCACTCTACCTTCGGGGTCCCGTATCCTTACGACGCGTTCCGGCCCTTCTCACGAACCGATCCTGCTTTCTTCTTGTCTGTCATGCTGCAATCAGGCGAAGGTCGTTGGGTGTCTATGCCTGCCGCAATGTAGGCCATTTGCCCCATTGTATCAAGGCAACGGAGGTTATGCCGTCCTGCAAGCTCTGTTACGTAGCAGTCAAGGTGCTTCCAATCGTACCGAGCAAAGTGGAAATGGCTGCTATCACTTCAATTCGCATTCTATGCATAGCTTACGGCCTATTCGTTATCAATAAAAGTGATGCCGTGTGGTCCCTACTCAATTATCCCCAATCCTCACCTCTCTCGGATCGAGGCGGGTATTTCTGATCAGCTCCGCTTCTTTGCGAGCGTGCTCGCGGCCTATCGCGTTAATGAAGCCGATAGGGTGGACCCTTTCGGCGTCCTCCCAATCACTGGTTCAGCGCGCTACCTTTCAGACCCCCACCTCACTCCTCCACAGCCTCCACCTCCACCTCTTCCTTCTTCTTCGCCGCAGTCTTCTTCGCAGCCGTTGCGGTCTTGGCAGCCGTTGCCTTCTTCGTCGTGGACGCCTTGGCCGTCGTAGTCTTCTTCTCCGCCGGAGCCTTCTCCGCCTTCGCCGCCGTCTCCTTCTTCTCTGCCGGAGCCTTTTCAGCCTTAGCCGCCGTCTCCTTCTTCTCCGCCGGAGCCTTTTCAGCCTTGGCCGCTGTTTCCTTCTTTGCAGCAGGGGCCTTAGCCGCCGTCTCCTTCTTCGCCGCAGAAGCCTTCGCCGCCGTTCCCTTCTTCGCCGCAGGAGCCTTCTTGGCCGTCGCCTTCTTCGGCGCCTCCTCCTTCTTCGGCGCTTCCGCCTCTTCCTTCGGAGCCTCCTGCTCCGCTTCCTCGATCTGCGCCTTCAGATCCGCCAGTCCGGAAATATCTCCGAGCGTGGTCCGGCCTGCCGCTCCCGCTGCCTTCTTATATTTCTTGACTTCCCGCGATTCCCGCTTCTTGGTTTCCCGGCGCGCACGATCCTCCTGGACCTTCTCCGATCGCTCGGCGGCGCGTTCTTTCGCCACCTCGCTAAGCACGATCTCCTTCTGATTCGGGTCGAACTTGATGACCTGAAGCTGCAGTTCCTGCCCGGCCGGGTAAAAGTCCTGAAAGTTGTGCGGCCCGTTCTGGAGCTCGCTCGCGGGCACAAAGGCCTCTACGGCAAGAGGCAGCTCGATCACGAGCCCACCCTCGTTGGCGCGCACCACGGTCGCTTCCGTATCGGTTCCTTCGGCGTACGCCTGGGCGAACTGATTCCACGGATTCGTTTCCACCTGCTTGTGGCCCAGCGAAATACGCCGCGAAACCTCGTCGATGTTCAGGATAACGACATCGAGAGGCTGCCCCTTGCGAACCATCTCGTTCGGGTGACGGACCTTCTTCGTCCAGGACAGGTCGGAAATATGCACCAGCCCGTCGATGCCCGGCTCGATCCCCACGAACACCCCGAAATTGGTGATGTTGCGCACCTTGCCCGACATGACCGTTCCCGGAGGATAGCGTTCCGAGATACCATCCCACGGATCCGGATCGAGCTGCTTCATGCCGAGGGAAATCTTCTTCCCTTGCTTGTCGATCTTGAGAATCCGGACCTGCACCAACTGGCCCAGCGAGACCACCTGGCTCGGGTGGCGGATGTGCTCCGTCCAGCTCATTTCGGAGATATGCACGAGGCCTTCGATGCCTTTCTCCAGTTCCACGAAGGCGCCGTAATCCGTAATGGAAACGACCTTGCCCTCGACCGAATTGGCTTCGATGTATTTCTCGTCGATGCTTTCCCACGGATGCGGCTGGAGTTGCTTCAGACCCAGCGAAATGCGCTGGCGGTCCTTGTCGTAGTCCAGCACGACCACCGTGAGTTTCTGGTCGAGCTCCACCAACTCGGAGGGGTGGGAGACCCGGCCCCAGGAGAGATCCGTAATATGGAGCAGCCCGTCTACACCGCCCAGATCGACGAAAATGCCGAAGTCGGTAATGTTCTTGGCCGTGCCTTCGAGAATCTGTCCCGATTCCATGGTCGCAAGAATCTTCTCGCGCTGCGCCCCGAGCTCTTTTTCGATAAGAGCCTTGTGTGAAATGACAATGTTGTCGTTGGCCGGATTCAGCTTGACAATCTTGAACTCCATGCGCTTTTCGAGATAGGTATCGAAATCGCGCACCGGACGGACATCTATCTGAGATCCGGGGAGGAAGGCTTCCATGCCGCCAATATCGAGGTCGACGATCATGCCGCCCTTGATACGGCGCACGATGGTGCCTTCCACGATGGTGCCTTTTTCATGCGCTTCCTCGATAAGCTGCCAGCGGCGAAGCTGGTCGGCTTTCACCTTGGAAAGCACGAGCTGACCGTGGTAATCCTCGAGGCGCTCGACCAGCACTTCCACCTCGTCGCCGGATGAAAGCGTGGTGTCGAACTCGTTCAGAGATACAATGCCATCGCTCTTGAACCCTATATCTATAACAACATCTTTTTCTCCGACGCTTACCACCCGTCCATGCACGATTTCCTGCTCATGGACGGTCGTAAACGACACATTGACCATCTTTTCGAGTTCCTCGTAGGTCTGCGCCGTCTGTTTCTCCTCCTCGTCTCCTGCTTCTATTTCCTCGAGGGTTACGACCGGGCCGATAAGCTCCCCGGTATAGCCGATAATATTCGGAATGTCGGCAGCTTCCTCCTCTTTCGCCTCGGGAGCCGGGGCAGGGGGGATGTCCTCCTCCTTGGCGTCTTCTGCCTGCTCTTCCACTGCGGCCGCCGGCGCTTCCTCTTCTTTCGCCTCGGGAGCCGGGGCAGGGGGGATGTCCTCCTCTGCGGCGGCTTCTGCTTTTTCTTCCACTGCGGCCGCCGGCGCTTCCTCTTTTGCTTCCGCCTTTTCTTCGGCTGCGGCGTCTTCAGGCTTTGCCTCTTCCTCTTTCGAGGCGACAGCGGCGGTCTCCGGACCGCTCTCGCTGTTCTCGGCCGCCGTATCCACCGTATCTGTCTTTGCACCTTCTACAGGAGCCTCGGCGGTCACGGCGTCATTGCCTGATTGAATATCTTTGCTTTGAGTTGCTTGATCTTGTGACGTTTCTTGCTGCTTTTCAGCCATATGGTTGGTTTATCGGAGAAACCGACGAAAACTTCAGGAGCACCCTTTAGCTTCGGTCACTCTCCTTGCGTTGCAAAGCGTCGCCCGACAACCCTTCCTGTGCCGTACCGACCCTTTATTTTTATTTAAGTTTTTATTGAATAATCGCCAGGAAAAGGGTTGTCTACCAAGCAAGTACGCCGCTAAACGCACACTGCACTGGCTACATGGCGATTATTTTGTGCAAACTTAGGATACTCTGATTAAGCCCGCAAAGTTCAGAGGCTGCGAGAAGTGCGCTGGCAAGGAATGACGAAGCAATATGGCAGGCCCCACATAATGAGGAATGACACAACCAGCGTGCTTCTCGTAGTCTCCCGAAGGGCGCTTCACGCACAAACGCGAAGCGCTGATCGAAGTGGACTTGATCAGAATATCCTACCTTATACAATAGGTCGATTTGCGCGTTCCCGAACGGCCCGAATTACCATAGCTACTTGCTCGTGGAGATTTATATTCGAGGTGTCTATTTCAATAGTGCCTTCGGCTTTGCGCAGGGGGGACAGCCGGCGAGACACATCCCGCTCGTCCCGGGCGCGAATATCGGACAGCACATCCTGGAACGATACATTGGAGTCTTTTTCCTTGTCTTTTCCCTGCAATTCTTCATATCGGCGCCGCGCGCGCATTTCCTCGCTGGCGTCCATGAATACTTTTACATCGGCGTCGGGAAACACGATCGTGCCGATGTCGCGCCCCTCGAGGACCACGCCGCCCCTTTCTTTTTCCTGTATGCCGGCAAGGCGCCGCTGCTCCTGGACCATCCTCTCGCGCACTTGCGGGATCGCGGCCACCCGGCTGGCCACCTCCGTAACCTGACGGGTGCGGATATCCCCGGTCACATCCTGGTCGTCCAGAAATATCCGCATGCCGTCCGGCCCGAAACGCATGTCCAGGCGGAGATTTGCGAGCAATCCGCGAACCTTCCCGGCAGACGGCGATTCCGCCGATACTCCGTTGCGGATAAAGGCAAGCGCGACCGTACGGTACATGGCCCCGGTGTCCACATATACATAGCCGAGTTGCTCGGCAACAGCGCGGGCCGTGGTGGATTTTCCCGACCCGGCCGGTCCATCTATGGCAATAATCACGTACTTTTCAACTCTATCCGTGCTACGTGCGCGTCCGATGCGGCGCAGACAGATTACCTATGCGCAAACTCAGACACGAGGAAATACCGCGTCCGGATCCGAAAACGGCGCATTCGCTCTCCGGGCATCCTGTTTCCGTGCTCCTCGACAATGTACGATCTATCTACAATGTCGGGGCGATGTTCCGTACTTCGGATGCTGCACTCATCGAAAAGCTGTATTTGACGGGCATTACCGGAACCCCCGAAAACCGCGCTCTGCACAAAACGGCCCTCGGGGCACAGGACACGGTCCGGTGGGAATATCACCGGGATCCTCTTCCTGTGGCGCAGGCGCTCAAACGCGACGGATATACGATCGGGGTGCTTGAAATAACGGACTGCCCCACGCCTACGACGGATATCGAGGAATCCTCCTTTCCGCTCTGCCTCATCGTCGGTAACGAATTGTACGGCGTGCGCGAACAGCTCGTCGCCGAAGCGGATGTGGCCTTCGAAATACCGCAATTCGGGGCGAAACAGTCGCTGAACGTGGCCGTAGCCTACGGTATCGCTATCTTCGATATTGTGCGCGGCTACCGCCGGTATGCCGGTCTCGGCGGTCATTCGCTGCCCGATGTAGCAGGCTTTGAGGAAGCACGGCATGGATAAGAACACTCAAGCAACCTCTGGCCCGGACCGGCTTTTCGACGCTTTTCCTCCCGTTTCGAGCGAAGCCTGGGAAGCCCTTGCCCGGAAAGCGCTGAAGAAAAAGGATTCCGAAGAAATCCCTCTCTGGGAACCCTGCAAGGGGGTGGCCATGCGGCCCTGGCTCCGCGCGGAGGACCTTGTCGGGATCCCGCATCTTGCTTCCGGGGGCCGCCTATCGGACGACGAACGTACCGCCGCCATTTCTTCTTCCTGGCAGATATGCCAGCATGTCCCTCTGCACGATCCGGCCTCGTACAAGGTCGCCCGGCGGCGTATGCAGGAAGCCGTCAGCGGCGGCGTGCAGCGGCTTGGACTGGAGATATCGGGTCCGGAAGGCGTCTCTGTTGCAGCGCAGGCCGGAGGCGTCGGCGCTCTGATCGACGGTATCGATATAGAAACCACGGCGATGCATATCGAGGCTGGCGCGGAAAGTCTTTCCGTCTTCGAAGATCTGCTTGCGCATGCCCGCCAGAGTAATGTGGCGCCAGCCCCTTTCTCGGCGGCCTTCGACCCGTTCGATATCCATGCCAGGACAGGACATTTTCCCAAGGGCTGGCTGGACGATGCCGCCCGCATCATGGACGCACTGGCCGGTGATCCATCGTCCTCAAACGACCAGACCGCCGCTTCTCACAGATTTCTGTGTGCGGGAGCCGGGCCGGATCGGGACGCCGGACTCGTTGGGGAAACCACCCGGCTGCTCTGCACCATTGCCGGGTATCTTGCGCATCTTACCGACCGGGGGTATGCTCCGGACCGCATACTCGGGCATGTGTACGTCTCGGTTCCTGTGGGCCCGTCTTTTATTCCGGAAATAGCCCGGCTTCGCGCCTTGCGGCTGCTTATTCCGCAAGTGGCGCGCGCTTTCGATCCTGCATGGAACGAGCCCGTCGAGATCCATGCCACCGTAGCCGGTCGCAACCCCGTAACGGACGATCCGCACGCCAACCTGCTGCATGCCGCCACGCAAGCGGTCAGCGCGGTGGTGGGGGGCTGCGACGTACTGACGGTGCACCCCTTCGATGCTGCGGGCGGCGAGCCGTCGGATGTTGCGCTGCGTCTGGCCCGGAATCTTCAGCATATTCTTCGCCACGAGGCCTGGCTGGACAGGGTCAATGACCCGGCGGCCGGCAGCTACTCCATAGAAGCGCTTACGGACCGGATCGCCCGCTCGGTATGGGAGGCGTTCGGGCACATTGCCCGCTCGAAAGGATGGGCGGAGTCGCATCCGGAGTTCCTGGCGGCATACCATCCTCCTGTGCTCAGACCTGACCGGCGCGGCGGGCCCTGGCGTACAGCCGAAGAGATCGAGGAGCATTCGGCGTACGGCCCCGAGGCGCTCAAGGGCCTTGAACACCTTGAATACGCTGCGGGCGTGCCCCCTTTCCTTCGTGGCCCGTATGCTACGATGTACCTTGTGCGCCCCTGGACCATCCGGCAGTATGCGGGTTTTTCGACAGCCGAGGCATCGAACGCATTTTATCGCAACGCATTGGCCGCCGGACAAAAGGGCCTCTCCATCGCATTCGATCTGCCCACGCACCGGGGGTACGACTCCGATCACGAACGGGTCGCAGGGGATGTCGGCAAGGCAGGCGTCGCCGTCGATACGGTCGAGGATATGAAAAGACTTTTCGAAGGAATCCCCCTCGACGGGATATCCGTGTCGATGACCATGAACGGCGCCGTGTTGCCTGTAATGGCCTTTTACATCGTGGCTGCAGAGGAGCAAGGCGTGCCCGCCGAGATGCTTTCCGGCACCATTCAGAACGACATTCTGAAGGAGTTCATGGTGCGCAATACGTACATATATCCCCCTGAGTCGTCCATGCGTATCGTGGCTGACGTATTCCGGTACGCCGCAAGCAACATGCCCCGATTCAATTCCATCTCGGTGAGCGGTTACCATATGCAGGAGGCAGGCGCGACAGCGGACCTCGAATTGGCTTATACGCTTGCCGACGGGCTGGAATATCTCCGTACAGGCGTCGAGGCCGGACTGCAGATCGACGACTTTGCGCCCCGTGTTTCTTTTTTCTGGGGGATAGGGATGCACCATTTCATGGAAATCGCTAAAATGCGGGCCGGGCGCTTGCTATGGGCAAAGATCGTCAGGAAGTTCTCCCCCAAAAATCCGAAGTCCATGGCGCTGCGTGCGCATTGCCAGACCTCCGGCTGGAGTCTGACTGAACAGGATCCGTACAATAACGTGGCCCGAACTTGTCTGGAGGCGCTGTCTGCGGTGCTGGGGCACACGCAGTCGCTGCATACGAATGCGCTCGACGAAGCCATGGCGCTTCCCACCGAGGCTTCCGCCCGCATTGCGCGCAATACGCAGGTTTATCTGCAGCAGGAAACGGATATTGTCCAGGCAGTCGACCCGCTGGGCGGATCGTATTATGTGGAAACGCTGACTGATCGGCTTGCGCGTCGCGCCTGGGCGCTCATAGAAGAAATCGAAGAGGCCGGCGGCATGACTCGAGCTATCGAGGCGGGTATTCCTATGGCCCGCATCGAAGAAGCCGCGGCCCGTAAACAGGCGCGCATCGATAGCGGGGAAGACGTTATTGTTGGCGTCAACCGGTTCGAACTGCCGGAAGAAGAACCGATCGATGTGCTGGAAATAGACCATACCGCCGTACGCGAGGCGCAAATAGCGCGGCTGCGCGCCGTTCGGGCGGCTCGCGATGACGAAGCTGTGCGGCAGGCGCTCGACGCGTTGACCGTATGCGCCCGTACAGGGGAAGGAAACCTACTGGCATGCGCCGTGGAGGCCGCCCGGCAGCGGGCCACCCTTGGAGAAATATCCGCCGCCATGGAAAAAGAATTCGGAAGACATCTCGCCAGTCGCAGCATCGCCGGGGGGGCGTATGTCCGCGCCCGCGAGTTCGGAGAGAGCTCGGACGAAATCCTCCGGCTCACCGGCCTGTTCGCCGAAATGCAGGGGCGGCGGCCGCGTATTCTCGTGGCGAAAATAGGGCAGGACGGGCACGACCGGGGGGCAAAAGTGATCGCAACGGCCTTTGCAGATATGGGATTCGATGTGGATATCGGGCCTTTATTCCAGACGCCCGCCGAGGTGGCTTTGCAAGCGGTCGAGAATGACGTACATGTTTTGGGCGTTTCCACGCTTGCGGGAGGTCATAAGGCCTTTCTGCCCGAGTTGATCGCCACGCTGCGCAAGATGGGGCGGGAAGATATTCGCGTGGTGGTCGGAGGAGTCATTCCCCGGAAGGACTATGCATTTTTGCACAAAGCAGGCGTGTCCGGGATTTTCGGCCCCGGCACACCGGTAACCGACGCGGCGTCCCGGATTCTTATCGGGATGATCGAGGAGATCGACCCGCCGTGACTTTTCCGCCCTTAGAAGAACTGTTCGAAGGCATCAGGGTCGGGAATCGAGCCATGCTGGCGAGGGGCATTACGCTCGTGGAAAGCGCTCAGACCGGTCGCCGGGAGCTTGCCCAAACCCTGCTCGATGCCTGCCTGCCTCTGTCGGGGAAGGCGATCCGCGTTGGGATCTCCGGGGCGCCGGGTGTGGGAAAAAGCACCTTCATCGAAGCCTTCGGAACCCGGCTGGTTTCTTCCGAAAATCGGCGCGTGGCGGTGCTTGCCTACGACCCGGCAAGCGAACGAACCGGAGGGAGTATTCTCGGAGACAAGACGCGTATGACACGTCTCGCCAGGCACCCGAATGCCTTTGTACGGCCCACTCCGGGTAAGCGGCGTTCCGGAGGGGTCGGGGGGGCAACACGCCAGAGCATCGTACTGTGCGAAGCTGCCGGGTACGATACGATTTTCGTGGAGACCGTGGGCTCCGGCCAGGCGGAAACAAAGGTTTCCGACATGGTTGATTTCCTGATGCTTCTGACCCTCCCGGGGTCGGGGGATGAGTTGCAGGGCGTGAAACGCGGCGTCATGGAGGAGGCGGACATGGTCGTCCTCACGAAAGAAGACGCACATTCCCCGAAGGCCATACGCCTGGAGGCCCGGCGCATGAAAGCGGCCCTCCGTCTTTTTCCGGCCAGGGAATCCGACTGGACGCCGTCTGTTTATACCTGCTCTGCACAGGAGGAATCCGGGTTGGATATCATCAGCAAAGACTTGGGCGACTACGAACAGCTTGTCAAAACGTCAGGTTATCTTGAGAAGCGCCGGCGCAGGCAGATCGGCTGCTGGCTGCGCGAAACGCTCGATGCGCACCTGCTTGACGCCGTGCGAGCCGATCCCAGGGTCTCCAGTTTGCTGGCGGAGTACGAGGAGCAAGCTGCCCGGCACGAAATAGGTGTTACTGAAGCAGCGGACCTTTTACTGAAGGCGTTCCGGGAAGGGAGCGAAAGGCAATAAGTGAAAAGGGGACAATTCGTTGCGGGGCATGGCAATAAGCTGTTTACCTGCGAAAGCGTAATAAGAGAACGGAGCGGTTGGCAAGAGAACCCGGGGTGCGCGGCGCCTTACGAAGCTACATTATCCATCTGAGCTTTTTGCAAACGTCCGCTGTAGTCCACGTACACGGTTTTCGTTTCCGTGTAGAAGTCGAACACCTCCCAGCCGCCGTCGCGGTGGCCGTTGCCGGTTTGTTTGACCCCTCCGAAAGGCATGTGCGCCTCGGCGCCGATGGTCGGTCCGTTGATGTACGTAATGCCCGCCTCTATATCCTTCATGGCGCGGTACGCAAGGCGTACGTCCCGGGTATAGATACTGGAGGATAGCCCATAGCGCGTAGCATTCGCCATGCGTACCGCTTCTTCGTAGGACGTGGCCCTGAGTACTGAAAGCACCGGGCCGAAGATTTCCTCGCGCGCAATGCGCATCTGTGGCGTGACCCCGGTAAACAGGGTGGGTTCGAAGAAGAAGCCATCTCCAAGCGCTCCCTGCGTGGCCCGCCGCCCCCCGATACGGAGGGTTGCGCCTTCGGTGCGTCCGATCTCGACATAGCGGGTTACCTTCTCCAGAGCTTTCTCGTTGATGAGCGGTCCGACGTTCACGCCCTCGTCGTTGCCGTATCCCAGGACAAGTTTCTGCACCTGTTCAATGAGGCGCTCGACCAGCACGTCGTGGATGGCTTCGTGCAGAATAAGCCGGCTTGTTGCCGTGCAGCGCTGGCCGGTGGTTCCGAAGGCGCCCCACAATACACCCTCGAGCGCGAGATCCAGGTCGGCGTCCGACATCACGATTTGCGCATTTTTGCCTCCCATTTCGAGAGAGAGACGTTTATTCAGTCTTCCGCACACCTCGCCGATATTCGAGCCGGCGTCGTTCGATCCGGTAAACGAGACAGCGTCTATGCCGGGGTGTTTTACGAGCGCTGCGCCGCTGACGGCGCCTCCCTGCACAAGGTTGAACACGCCGGCAGGCACGCCGGCGTCTGCGAAAAGGCGCGTAAGCAGCATACCGCTGTGCGGTGCGTCTTCGCTGGGTTTGAAGACAATGGTGTTCCCGCAGGCCAGCGCCGGAAATATCTTCCAGGTAGGTACGGCGATCGGAAAATTCCACGCTGTAATAATGCCGACGGCGCCCACGGGACGCCGGATGCTCATGTTGAACTTGTCCGGTAGTTCGCTGGGGACTGTGCGTCCGAAGAGCCGCCGCGTCTCCGAGGCCGCATAGTACGCGGTGTCTATGGCTTCCTGAACATCTCCGCAGGTTTCGGCGAATGGCTTGCCCATTTCGCGGGTTTCTTCGAAGGCGAGTTCCTGTTTCCGTTCCGTCAGCAGATCCCCGATGCGCCGGAGAATCTCTCCTCGTTGCGGCGCCGGCGTATCCGACCAGGCAGGGAGGGCCTTGCGCGCAGCGGTCACCGCCGCGTCGATGTCCTCTTGCCCGGATTCGGGAAAATGTCCAATAAGATCCTGGGTGCGAGCCGGGTTGGGCTTTTCGAACGTTGCGCCGCTGGCGGTGTCAAGCCAGGAACCGTCCACGAAATTCCGGAATGGGTCGGGCATCGTATTGTTCTTTTGTTTTTGGATTTCAAGGATTTAATCTGCCTGAATTCCGTACTATCTTCCAGTATCTACGGATCCGGTTTTCTATACCTTTCACCATGTCCGAATCTGTTACGACGCATACCGCCGGCTTTATCAGTAAACGGGCCAACAACACAAAGCCCAGCGGCATCCGCCGGTTTTTCGAGATAGCCGCTACGATGGAGGATGTCATCTCCCTGGGCATCGGCGAACCGGATTTCGTATCGCCGCAGCCGGTCATTGATGCGGCTATCGCTTCCCTGCACAAGGGGCAGACCGGCTATACGTCCAATGCGGGGCTGCTGCGCCTGCGCCGATTGATCTCGGAAAGCCTGGAGCGGCGCTATGGCATTTCCTATTCTCCGCAGAATCAGATCATCGTCACGGTGGGAGGCAGCGAAGCCATGCTGCTTGCTATGCTGGCGACGATCGACCCCGGGGACGAGGTGCTTATCCCCGAACCCTGCTTTGTTTCGTACGGTCCGCTTGCGGAGTTTGCCGGCGCCAGGGTGGTCTACATACCCACGAGGGTGGAAACCGGGTTTCAGGTGACTGCGGAGGATATTGCTGCCCGGATCACGCCTCGTTCGAAGATGCTTTTCATCGGATATCCTAACAATCCTACCGGAGCGGTACTCCGGCGCGAAACGCTCGAGGATATTGCGAAAGTGGTGATCGAAAATGATCTGGTGGTGTTGTCCGACGAGATATACGACCGGCTGGTGTATGGCCGAGCAGCCGAAGAGGGGCATGTGAGTCTGCCGTCCCTGGATGGGCTCTACGAGCGCACGATCCTGACGGGAGGATTTTCCAAGAACCATGCAATGACCGGCTGGCGGGTCGGCTATTCCTGTGCCCCCGAGGCCCTCAGCGACGCCATGTACAAGATGCACCAGTATGTGGTGATGTGTTCGTCCACGATGGGGCAGGTAGGCGCTGTGGCGGCGCTTGAAACGTGCGATGAGGATGTGGAGCGGATGCGCCGTTCCTATGACGAGCGGCGCCGGTTTATCGTGGACGGTTTGCGGGCTGCCGGGTTGCCGACCTTCGAGCCGGAGGGAGCCTTTTACTGTTTTCCCGATATTACCTCCACCGGTTTGTCGTCCGAGGCGTTTGTGGAACGATTGCTGACGGAGGAACAGGTGGCTTGCGTTCCGGGAGACGCCTTCGGGCCAAGCGGTGCAGGCTATGTGCGCTGCTCGTACGCCACGGCCATGGATAAACTCGAAGAAGCGGTGCGGCGCATTACGCGGTTTGCCGAGCGGCGCCGGGCGTAAAGCTCCGGCGCTACAGGGAGATCGGCTTCTTGGGAACACCTGCGGCGGCTCTGCCATGAAACGATGGGCGCGCAGCGTCGTACGAGCACCCGTCATGCGGATATCGTTCCTGATCGTTCGCAGACATTCGTTCTACTGTCTTCATACTGCGCATGTCATATTCCCAGGATCATATCCATTCTCTTCTGGAGCGCGTGTGTGTGCTCGGAGGCTATCTTTGACGTCGATCGCCGAAAGGGTATTATCGAGGCGTTGAACAGCAAGCGCATGGATCCGGATTTCTGGAATCATGCGGACGAAGCGCGCAAGGTCGAAATGCAGTTGTCGGCCGAACAGGGTTGGCTCGACGAGTGGGAGGCCCTTGCGAGACAAGCGGACGACATCGAAACGCTGCTCCTGCTTGCCGACGAGGAGGGCGCCGATCTTGTTGACGAGATTCAGGCGGAAACCGCCCGCATGGAAAAGGCGCTGGAGAAGCTCGAATTCAAAAACATGCTGGGGGAGCCGGACGACGAGCGCCATGCCATCCTCACGATCCATCCCGGGGCCGGCGGCACGGAAAGCCAGGACTGGGCGGAAATGCTTTTGCGGATGTATACTCGCTGGGCCGATAGCAACGGATACAAGGCCGAGCTTGTCGAGCACCAGGTCGGAGACGTGGCGGGGATCAAGAGCGCCAGCCTGCGTGTGGTCGGGCCGTATGCCTATGGCTACCTGAAGTCCGAGACGGGCGTGCATCGGCTCGTACGGATATCCCCTTTCGACTCCAGCGGCAGGCGGCATACGTCTTTTGCCAGCGTGTTTGCGTATCCGGAGATCGACGACACCATAGACATTGTTCTGAATCCGGACGATGTCGAGCTGCAGACCTTTCGCTCCGGGGGCAAGGGCGGTCAGAACGTGAACAAGGTGGAAACCGGCGTCCGGCTGATCTGGACCGGAAAGTTATCGAACGGCGAAGCGGCGCGCGTCGTGGCGGAATGCACCGAGGAGCGCAGCCAACTGCAGAATCGGGATCGCGCCGAAACGATGCTCAAAAGCCGTATTTATCAACTGGAGCAGGATATCCAGGAAGCGGAAAAGAACCGGCTCGAGGGTTCGAAGAAGAAAATCGAATGGGGCAGCCAGATCCGATCGTACGTATTTCAGCCCTACACGATGGTCAACGATCACCGTACGGATATCAAGGTGACGGATGTACAGGCGGTCATGAATGGGGACATCGAACCGTTTGTGAAGGCGTTTTTGATGCAGCGAACAGATGCATAGACGGACAGCGCGATGGTCAAGGTGGACTTTCTGGTAATTGGCAGCGGGGTGGCCGGGCTTTCGTATGCGCTGAAGGTTGCCGAGCACGGTTCCGTGGCCATCGTTACAAAGAAAGAGACAGCCGAATCGAATACGAATTATGCGCAGGGCGGGATTGCTGCGGTCATGGCGCCGGCCGATTCGTACCGGAGTCATATCGAGGATACCGTGATTGCCGGAGCGGGGCTTTGCGATCCGGAGGTAGTCCGTTTCGTCGTGGAAGAGGGGCCCGAACGGGTGCGCGAACTCATTGAACTGGGTGCTGATTTTACGCGCCGTGACGGAGCGCTGCACCTTGGGCGCGAAGGGGGGCATTCCGCAGACCGCATTGTGCATGCGGCGGATACGACAGGAAGGGAGGTGGAGGGCGCTCTCCTTGCTTCGGTACGGAGACATCCGAATATCACAACCTTCGAATACCACTTTGCCGTCGAACTTATTACAGAACATCATCTGGGGCAGCATGTCACGAAGTTGCGACCGGACATTCGCTGCTTTGGAGCCTACGTATACGACTCCAAAGAAGATCGCGTTGAAGTCTTCCTTGCCAAATCGACGTTGCTGGCCAGCGGGGGCTCCGGGGAAATCTATCTCCATACCACCAACCCGAGCGTGGCCACAGGCGACGGGGTGGCCATGGTATACCGGGCCAAGGGCCGGATTGCCAACATGGAATTCGTGCAATTCCATCCGACGTCCCTGTATCATCCGGATGCGGATTCCTTTCTGATCTCGGAGGCTGTGCGCGGGGAGGGAGGCCGGTTGTACAATATGAAGGGCGAACGCTTCATGCCTTCCTATGACGAGCGGGAAGAGCTGGCCCCCCGCGATATCGTTGCCCGCGCGATCGACGATCAGCTCAAGCAGCACGGCGAACAGTATGTTCTGCTCGATATTTCTCACCGGCCCGCTGCTATGATCAAGGAGCGATTCCCGTACATACATGCCACGTGCCTCGGCTTCGGGATCGATATCACCCGGCAGCCGATCCCGGTCGTTCCGGCAGCGCATTATCAATGCGGCGGTGTGCTCACCGATCATGTGGGACGCACCTCGATTGCAGGGCTTTTCGCTTGCGGGGAGGTTGCGTGCACGGGATTACACGGCGCCAATCGCCTGGCGAGCAATTCGATGCTTGAAGCGCTGGTTTTCAGCCGGCGGGCGACAAGTGCAGCGATCGATTATGTGCGCGAACATTCGTTCAGAGAGGATATCCCGGAATGGGATGCAAGCGGCACCGAACGCCCGCACGAATGGGTGCTTGCTTCACACAATCGGGACGAACTGAGACGCGTGATGTGGGACTATGTAGGAGTGGTGCGTTCCTCGTTGAGGCTCGATCGCGCGTTTCGCCGCACTAGATTTTTATATGAAGAGACCGAAGGTTTCTACCGCCGGACGCGTGTTTCCGTCGAGTTATGTGAATTGCGCAATATGATTGCAGTAGCCTATCTGATCATCCGGAGCGCTCAAATGCGCCGCGAGAGCCGGGGACTCCATTACATGCTTGACTACCCTGGACCGGTCGAAGAAGAGAAACGCCCAACGCTCATGTGAGCGGTTCTCGTATACCCGCTTCTCCGGGTCGTTTTTTTGTGCCGATTACTCGCAGGCATACGCCGGAATATTGGAACAACCCCTATAGAGTCGTGTTTTACGTTGCTGCGGAGCAGTGTCCGACCAGGCACTCGGCACAGATTGTGTTGTTTTGCCTCTGGTTGACATAATACGTAAGGAGGCTTCTCCGGAAGCCGCCTTTTTTTGTCGTTGGCGTATGTACGTTAGCGCCCGCCCCGGTATCGGGTTCGGGCTTTTTTTGTAACACGGGAGACGCGAAGCGATCCATGATTCGGCCGTCACAGGTGCAGGAACACGACGACCTTTGTACGCGCATAGCGGCACTTGTCGAGGAAGTTATTGCCGATTCGGCAGTGTTTCTCGTCGAGGTCAAAGTGCGTGGCGCAAAGGGGTCCCGCGTGGTCGAAGCATTTGTGGACAGCGATGAGGCGTTTGGCGCCGACGAGTTGACGCATATCAGCCGCGAGGTTGGATTCCTGCTTGACATGGAGGATATCGTTGCGGGTCGGTATACATTGAATGTGTCTACGCCCGGCCTTGATCGTCCGTTGGCGTTGTTACGGCAATACCGCAAAAATGTGGGTCGGGACGTACGCGTTCGCTACGCAGTTGAAGACGACCCTGGGGATGCAGAGGTGACCGGCAGATTGCTGGCGGCCGCCGACGATACCATCGAAGTGGCTGTGTCAGGTTCGGATGTGCGCCGTATCCGCCTTGATGACGTGGTACGGGCCCATGTGCAGCTTCCATGGTAAAACCGGCAAGCATACCTCCGCAGACATAAACCAGAATTAACCGGCAAGAGATACCGAGACATGCAGAGCACGACACTTATATCGTCGTTTGCAGAGATTGCGCGCGAAAAGGATATCGATCGTGACTCCCTCACGCTGATCGTCGAGGATGTTTTTCGTGCCATGATCCGAAAGCGGTACGGCGCAGACGACAATTTCGACATCATTTTCAATCCGGATAACGGGGATATTCAGATCATCCATGTCCAGGATATTGTGGAGAACTGGAACCTGAAGGATCCGGTCACGGAAATCGAACTGGATGCTGCGAGAGAGGTGGATGAGGATTTCGAGATAGGAGAGGAAGTAGCCAGCGAGATCAATATCACGGGGTTTGGCCGCCGGGCGGTCATGGCGGCCCGTCAGGCTTTCAGCCAGCGGATCCGGGATATCGAGAAAGAAAAGATATACCAGGATTACTCTGACCTGATCGGCGAAGTGGTGGTGGGCGAGATCTACCAGACGCGGCGGCGCGAGGTGCTTGTGATTCACAACAAGGTGGAACTGGTGCTTCCCCGTACGGAGCAGATATTCAAGGATCGGTATCGTAAAGGGGACATGCTCCGGGCTGTTGTGCAAGAGGTGAAACGGGATATTGGCAACAACCCGCAGGTCATTATCAGTCGGGCCGATCCCGTTTTTATGGAGCGGCTATTCGAATTGGAGGTACCCGAGATATACGAGGGTATCGTGGAAATCAAACGCATCGTTCGTGAGCCCGGCGAGCGGGCCAAGGTGGCTGTGCTGAGCAACGATGAGCGAATTGACCCGGTGGGGGCCTGTGTAGGCGTCAAGGGAGTTCGTATTCATGCGGTTGTTCGCGAACTGGGCAACGAAAATATAGATGTGCTGGAATACTCGAGCGATCCCTATAGACTGATCGAGCGGGCGCTTTCACCGGCAAGCCCCGTTAGCGTGACGATCAACGAAGAGTTGAATCCGCCGCGTGCAAAAGTGGTGGTGAAGTCCGAAGAGGTCAGTCAGGCGATCGGACGGGGTGGTATCAATATCCGACTGGCTTCGCGCCTGACCGGGTACGAAATAGACGTATACCGGGAAATTGCAGAGGACGAGGAGGATGTGGAGATCGACGAGTTCGCGGACGCTTTCAGCCCCGATACGCTGGAGAAACTGCGTAATATCGGTTGCGATACTGCGAAGCAGGTCGTAGAGCTTTCCGTGGATGAATTGATGCGTCGCTCCGGTCTGGAACAGGAAACGGCGCAGCATGTGCTGGAGACGATTCGCCTCGAGTTTGAGGAAGAGGAAGAAGCGACGCTTGCTCCTCGATCTGCTCCAGCTACGGAGGCAGCCCCAGCTACGGAGCCGGATGAAGCTCCGGAGACCGCCCCGGCCTCGGAAACGGATGAAGTTTCGGAGGCGAAAAAAGCCTTGGAGACGGATGGGGTCCCGGAGCCGAATGAAGCCCCGGAGATTGCCCCGGCCTTGGAAACGGATGAAGTTTCGGAGGCGAAAAAAGCCTTGGAGACGGATGGGGTCCCGGAGCCGGATGAAGCTCCGGAGATTGCCCCGGCCTCGGAAACGGATGAAGTTTCGGAGGCGAAAAAAGCCCTGGAGACGGATGGGGTCCCGGAGCCGAATGAAGCCCCGGAGACCGCCCCGGTCCCGGAAACGGAACAGGAGGTTGAAGGAGGATAATGCCGGGAAAGTATCCCGGTGCTCCGGTTCGGGAATAGTCGAAAGATTCTTTCCCCACTCCGGAATGATCGCATGCGGATCGGTACTTGTTGCAGATGACGACAACCAAGTTCAAAAAAGTACGGCTGTTCAAGTTAGTCAGGGAGCTCAACGTCTCTCTGGAAACACTGAAGGAGCATCTTGAAGAGGCCGGGCACGCAGAAGCGTTGACCGGGTCGGGGATCAATGCGGCCATTCAGGACGAAGCGGCTTATAACGAGTTGTTGAGCGCTTTTGCTGACGACAAGGAAACGGCGGAACGCGTGCACAAGAAGCGGGCTCGCCAGACTGCTTCGGAAGAACAACCTGCTCCTCCTCAACCCGAAGCCGGGGACTCCTTGGAGGGAACGCGCGAAGCGGTAGTGGCGGGCGATGGAGCCGGGGCGCCAACTGTGGAAACGGAGCCCTTGCTCACAGAATCTGCAGAGGTCGAACAAGAGAAGGCCCCGGAAGAAGATGTTGTTGCCGAAGAGGCTATTGCTGCGGAAGAAGTTGGGGAATCGGATGAGGATAGTGCGGACGTTGTTTCAGAGGAAGCGCCTGCGGAGGCGGAGGAAGAGCCGGCGCTGCCGTCCGAGGAGATTGCCGAGGTAGAACCGCCCGTTGCAGAGGAGGAATCGGCCATAGCAGAAGAATCTGCCGAGGAAGCGCCTGAAGCAGAGGTGTCCGTCGAAGAGGCGCCGGTGCAGGAGGTTGTGGAACATGAAAGCGAAGAGGTGGAGATTTCTCCGGAAGGCGTTATAGCCGATACGGATGCGGAAATAATGGACGTTGATGGGGAAGAGGTGGGCGATGAGGATTCCGAAACGCTTTCGGCAAAGCGCTACAAACTTGCCGGGACCACGGTGCTCGGAAAAATGGATCTTTCCGAGGTGGAGGATGACGCTCCTGCCAAGCGCAAACGCAAAAGAAAGCGCAAGCGGAAGACCGCCACCCCTGGTGAAGAGGAGGAATCCATTGTTCAGGAAGGAGATAGCCGCCAGCCGGCGAAACGCAAACGTCGTCGCAAAGGGGCAGCTGCTGACGAAGAGGACATAGAAGAAACGCTCCAGAAGACGCTTCGCGAGATCGAGAAGGGAACGGGTGGCGCCCGTCGCCAGCGGCGCCGGCGTCGGCGGGAACGTCATGCGGAGCAGCGAGAGCAGGAAATCGAAGAGCAGCGCGAACAGGAACAGATTCTTCGAGTGCCTGAATTTGTTTCGACAGGAGACCTCGCCGGGCTGATGGATATTCCCGTGAATGAGGTTATTCAGAAGCTCTTTGAGTCGGGGATGATCGTATCGATCAATCAGCGCCTCGATGCCGACACCATTTCTTTTGTAGCCGACGAGTACGAATACGATGTCGAGTTCATTACGGAATTCGGCACGGAAGATATCACGCTGGAGGAAGATGATCCGGCGTTTCTGAAAGTACGGGCGCCCATCGTGACGGTCATGGGCCATGTAGATCATGGGAAAACCTCTTTGCTGGACTACATTCGCAGTGCGAACGTGGTGGCAGGCGAAGCGGGAGGTATTACGCAGCATATCGGCGCCCACAAGGTGCGTCTTTCGAATGGCCGGGATATCACATTTCTCGATACACCGGGCCACGAGGCATTTACGGCAATGCGTGCTCGGGGCGCTTCGGTTACGGATGTGGTGGTGCTTGTGGTAGCTGCCGACGACGCCGTGATGCCCCAGACCCTTGAAGCCATTAACCATGCCAAGGCTGCCGAGGTGCCGGTCGTTGTCGCAATCAACAAGATCGACCGGGAAGAGGCGAATTCGGAAAGAGTCATGCAGCAGCTCGCCGACCATAACGTGCTGGTCGAGCAATACGGCGGCAAAGTGCAGTGTGCGCCTGTTTCCGCCCATACGGGGGAAGGGGTGAGCGATCTGATGGAAAAGATTCTGCTCGAGTCGGAAGTGATGGAGCTCAAAGCCAACCCGGATCGGAATGCGGACGGTGTAGTGATTGAATCGCGTCTTGAGAAAGGACGGGGTAACGTGGCTACTGTGCTTGTTCGCAACGGCACCCTGCAGGTGGGCGACTATTTCATTGCCGGGCTGTACAATGGGCGTGTACGAGCCATGTTTGATGAACGGGATCACCGGATAGAGCAAGCCGGTCCGTCACAACCTGCGCTTGTGCTGGGGTTAAGCGGTTCGCCGGAGGCGGGAGATCAGTTTGTCGGGCTGGATGAAGAGAAGGAGGCCCGGGATATTTCACAACGCCGCCAACAGATTCACCGGGAGCAGTCCTTACGACAGAAGAAGCATATTACGCTGGATGAGATAGGCCGCCGTTTGGCGCTCGGCGATTTCAGGGAGTTGAACCTGATTATCAAGGCCGACGTGGGTGGCTCTGTCGAAGCGCTGGAGGATTCGCTGCTTAAACTGAGCACCGAAGAGGTAGCGCTCAACATTATTCATAGCGGCGTCGGCGCGATTACCGAAAGCGATGTGATGCTGGCTTCGGCATCCGATGCGGTGATTATCGGATTTCAGGTGCGCCCGTCGCCCGGCGCCCGGTTGCTGGCCGAACGGGAGGAAATCGATATTCGCACGTATTCGGTCATCTACGATGCCATAGAGGATATCCGTGACGCGCTTGAAGGCCTGTTGTCGCCCGAAGAAAAGGAAGTTACGAAGGGCACCGTGGAAGTGCGGGAACTGTTCAAGGTGCCCAAAGCCGGCACGGTAGCCGGCTGCTATGTGATCGAGGGCAAAATTCGCCGGAACGATCATATGCGGGTGATTCGCGAAGGGGTCGTGATCTACGAGGGGGAAATCGATTCGCTCAAGCGCTTCAAGGACGACGTACGTGAGGTGCAAAGCGGGTTCGAATGCGGTATCTCTATCAAGGGGTACAACGATATCAAGGTCGGAGATCAGGTCGAAGGCTATGAGATCATCGAAGAAAAACGTACGCTTCAGGTGGGATCACCGGCCTGATGTCGGTCCGGTACGCGTTGATAAGGATTCTCTTCCATCCATTTCTTGCTCCGCCATGAGTATCCGCACCGAACGTGTAGCCCGATTGTTGCAGCGGGAAATTGCCAGTGTGCTGCAAACGGCGTTTTCGGAACGCATACCGTGTATGTACGCTGTAACGAATGTTCGCGTGACAAAGGATATGGGCATTGCGTATGTCGACGTAAGTATCTACGAACAGGATATCGAGGAGCGCTGTGCCGCTTTCCAGCATTTTACCGATCTGACAACGGAAGTCCGATCGGAGTTGGCCCGGCGCATTCGCCATCAGTTGCGGGCGGTTCCGGACATTCGGTTCTTTCTTGACGAGGGCATGCATGCCTCGAAACACATGGACGAGATTTTTGAGCAGATCCGGACCGAGCGGGAACACCGGGAAGCTGGTTTGCAATGACACAGCCCTTTATTCGGGATGTAGATATTAGAGAAGTCTATTATCCGGCTCCGACATTGCCGGAGACATTTGACACGACCGTACTGCCTGTGGACAAGCCTGGAGGATGGTCATCGTTCGATGTGATTCGCAGGCTGAGGCCCACCCTTGACGTGCGCAAAATGGGGCATGCCGGCACGCTCGATCCACTGGCTACCGGGTTGCTGATTATACTGATGGGACGGGCGACCCGGCTCATGGAGCAGTTTATGAATCTGCCCAAGACATACGAAGCAACGTTGCGGCTTGGTGAAGTCACCGATACCTACGACGCCGATGGAAAGGTGACCGAACGCCTTGATCCTTCGGGAATCAGAGATGAAGACCTTCTGCGGGCACGTGACCGCTTCGTTGGCGTCATTGAACAGATAACGCCCGCCTGGTCCGCTGTCAAGAGAGGAGGCGAGCGCCTCTATCGCAAGATGCGCCGGGGTGAGGAGGTAGCTCCCTCGAAGCGCATCGTTACCATTCGGTCTTTTGAAATACTCGAGAGAAAGAACACGGATGTTTCTTTTGTGGTCGAGTGTTCCAAGGGTACATACATTCGCAGTCTTGCCCATGAATTTGGGCAGGCCCTGGGCGTAGGTGCGCATATCGTCCGACTCCGGCGCACGAGTATCGGCGACTTCTCGGTGAACGAAGCCTGGACCGTGGATGCTCTTCAGGAAGTCATCCGGGAGCGGTGCGCATGAAACGATTACATGGGCTCGATCAGATCCGAAAGGATATGGCCTCGGTGCTAACCGTAGGAACGTTCGATGGAGTGCATTTGGGGCACCAGGCCATTTTGCGATATTTACTGGAGCGTGCCGGGGCGCTTGGCGGAACCAGCACCGTGTTGAGCTTCCACCCGCATCCGCGCGAAATCGTGGAAGGGACGCCATTGTCCCTGCTGACGACTATCGAGGAACGTGCGGATATTATGGAAGAAATCGGCCTGGATCGGCTTGCCATACTTCCTTTTACGAAAGAGTTTTCCCGGCTTTCCGCCGAAACGTTCGTTGAAGACATTCTGGTTCGGGGAATCGGACTGCGGGAAATCGTCATTGGCTACGACCATGCCTTTGGGCGCGATCGGCGGGGTAATGCAGACCTGTTACGTACACTGGGAAAGAAGCATGGCTTTACGGTAGACATTGTGCCTGCCCGGATCATACAGGAACAAGCGGTGTCCTCCCGCAAGATCAGACGGAGTCTGGAAGAGCACGGGGACGTTCAGGCTGCTGCTGACATGCTGGGGCGCCCGTATTGCCTTACGGGCCGGGTCGTTCGCGGCGAGGGGCGTGGACGGGAAATGGGGTTCCCGACGGCAAACATTGCTGTGGAGCATCCGCGCAAGGTGATACCCGCCGATGGGGTGTACGCCGTGCGGGTGTACAGATTGTCCGGACATGCGGATGGATCTCCGAAAAATCGTTCGCTGCCTGGTATGATGAATATCGGAATTCGTCCTACGTTTGGAGGTGGGCAACGCATGATCGAGGTGCATCTCCTTGACACCGAAGAAGATATGTATGGAGAGCTTCTTCGCGTGGAATTCGTTTCCAGAACACGCGATGAGCGCCGTTTTGCATCCAAAAAAGAGCTGATGAGGCAACTTTCGCAAGACCGGGTGCGTAACAGGGAGATACTCGGCGGGTGCTAAGGCTGCACTTGCCGCTTGTGCGCCTTCCCGTTTTGGGTAGGCGTTCTTCTTTACGATGGCATAATCTAAAGAGGAGATAATACGCCATGATTACTACAGAGCAGAAACAAACGTTGGTCGATACCTATGGAAAATCGGCTGACGATACCGGCGCCCCGGAAGTTCAGATTGCGATCTTTTCGCATCGTATCAACGAACTGAACGGACACCTGAAGCGTCATCCGGGAGACCACTCTACGCGGCGCGGATTGCTTAAACTCGTAGGGAAACGGCGCCGTTTGCTCAATTATCTGATGGACCGGGATATCGAACGTTATCGTTCTATCATCAAGGAATTGGGCATTCGCAAGTAACGTTTAACGCCCGGTCAACTGCATTTCCCCAAAGGGCATGAGCCATATATGCCGCGTGCGTTGTTCGTACGTATGCGGCCCTATTTGCACCGGAGGTTAGAGAGGCTGAGTACGAAAGAAACCGAATCCCTGCGCAGGCGAACGAAACGCAGGACATTGCAAAAAAACGAAGACGGAGACGAGTAGAAAAATGACAACATTTGTACGTAAAGAAATCGAGATTGCACCGGGTAAGGTCATCTCGTTAGAGACAGGTCGCCTCGCCAAGCAGGCAGGTGGCGCGGTCGTTGTCCGATTGGGAGATACAATGGTATTGTGCACCGCGGTCATCTCGCAAGAGGTGCGCGCCGGGCAGAGTTTTTTCCCACTCACAGTTGAGTATCGCGAAAAATTTTCCGCAGGAGGAAAAATCCCCGGCGGGTTCATAAAACGGGAAGGGCGTCCGACAGACAAGGAAGTGCTGTCGTCGCGCCTGGTGGACCGGGCGCTTCGCCCCCTTTTCCCGGATGGATTTTTGCACGAGACGCAGATTATCGCGTACGTGATTTCTGCCGACGACCAGTATAATGCGGACGTTCTTGCAGGTGCGGGCGCGTCAGCGGCGCTGATGCTTGCAGGGGCCCCGTTCGATGGCCCCATCGCGGAAGTCCGCGTTGCGCGGGTCGACGGGGCCTTTATCGTCAACCCGACGATCGAGGAGACAGCGGAAAGTGACATGGATCTCGTGGTTGCGGGTAAGGAGGATGCTATTGTGATGGTGGAAGGCGAGATGCAGGAAGTTGGCGAAGAGGATCTGCTCGAGGCGATGGATGTGGCGCACGAAGCGATCCGGAAATTGTGCGCTGCCCAGCATGAACTGGTGGCCGAGACAGGAGAGGTTGAGCCGTTTCAGCCGAATTTGGTGACTCTGCCGGACGGTGTTCTGGAGAAAGTCACCGATACAGTCGGTAAGCGGATTGAGGAACACCTCCATAAACCGTACGAAAAGAGTGCTTTCTACGGCGGGTTGCGTGACATCAGGGATCAGGTGGTGTCCGAGCTTCTTGGAGAAGATGGGGCAGAGGCCACGACCGAAGGATACACGGCGGCACATATACGTGAGGCGGTTCGTGCAGTCGAGCGTCAGGCTATGCGGGCAATGACGCTGAACGAGGGCCGCCGTATCGACGGGCGTGCACTCAACGAGGTCCGCGACATATGGACGGAAACGGGCTATTTGCCGCGCGTACACGGCTCGGCGGTCTTTACGCGAGGGGAAACCCAGGTGCTTGCCTCTATCACGCTGGGGACGGGACGGGACGTGCAGGCTGTGGATCAGATATTTTCCACAGATGACAAGCGGTTTTATCTCCATTACAACTTCCCCCCGTTTTGTACAGGGGAAGCGAAATTCATTCGCGGCACCAGCCGCCGGGAAATAGGCCACGGTATGCTTGCCGAGCGGGCGTTGCAGTACATGCTTCCCTCGGAGGAAGAGTTTCCCTACACGATTCGCGTCAATGCCGATGTACTCGAGTCGAACGGCTCGTCCTCAATGGCATCCGTATGTTCGGGTTCCATGGCCTTGATGGATGCGGGCGTTCCTGTTCGCAAGCCGGTGGCAGGCATTGCGATGGGGCTTATTGGGGAAAATGGTCAAACGGCGGTGCTCACCGATATCCTCGGCACGGAAGATCATCTTGGGGATATGGACTTCAAGCTGACAGGTACGCGCGACGGCGTGACGGCCTGTCAGATGGACATCAAGATTGCAGGCCTTTCCAGAGATGTGCTTCGGCAGGCGCTGGAGCAGGCGCGGGACGCGCGGCATCACATTCTCGACATCATGGACGAAACGATCGCCGAAGCGCGGGACGATCTGTCTCCTTATGCGCCCCGGCTTACGCAGATCGCCGTCGATGCAGAGTTTATCGGTGCTATTATCGGGCCGGGCGGGAAGGTCATCCAGGGCATGCAGCGCGATACGAATACATCTATCGAGATTGAGGACAAGGACGGGAAGGGTATTGTAACGATCTCTGCTACCAACCAGGAGGATGGGCAGGCGGCCATTGACCTGATCAAGGGTATTGTGTCCGTTCCGGAGCCCGGAGATGTGTATGAGGGCACGGTAAAGAGCATTCTTGCTTTTGGAGCTATTATCGAGATTCTTCCCGGCAAGGAGGGTCTGCTCCATATCTCCGAACTTGATCACGGATATGTCGAAAACGTGGAAGAGTATTTCCAGGTTGGCGACAAGGTCAAGGTAGAACTCATTGAAATTCGCGATGACGGTAAACTCCGTCTAAGCCGGAAGCCATTCCTGCCGCCGAGAGAAGACGGTCAGGAAGAAAGGCCCCGGCGGCCTCAGAACCAGCACGGAGGGGGTCCCCGCCGGGATGGTCACGGAGGGGGTCCCCGCCGGGATGGTCGAGGAGGAGGAGGGTCTTACCGGGAACGTGGAGGCCGTGATGGCGGCGGCCGAAGCGGGGGCGGACAACGGAGTCGCAGGCCGCGTTAAGGATCGTTCCTGTTCCAGTACATCATGAAGACAGCGGAGAACGGCATATTGCCGTACTTCCGGAAGACCACGCTGGAGAACGGCGTTCGGGTTCTTTCGGAGCGCATTCCGTCGGTTCGATCCGTTTCGGTGGGTGTATGGGTCGCAACGGGCAGCCGGGACGAATGCGCTGCAGAGCGTGGCATCAGTCATTTCATTGAACACATGGTGTTCAAGGGCACGCGGAAGCGGCGCATGCATCATATTGCCCGCCGCATGGAGTCCGTGGGCGGGTATCTGAATGCGTTTACGGCCAAGGAGTATACCTGTTACTACGCTCGTGCACTGGACGAACACCTTGCCAGGGCGATAGATACGGTTTGCGATCTTATTCTCTTTCCGACATTTCCCGAGAAAGAGATTGCGAAGGAGAAAGGGGTGATTCTCGAAGAGATGAAGATGTATGAGGACGCTCCGGAAGATCTCGTGTTTGACCGGTTCGAATCCGTCGTATATGATGGGCACGCGCTCGGCGCTCCCGTCCTAGGGTATCCGGAGACGGTGCAGGCGTTCGACCGGACGATGTTATGCGATTATATGAACGGCCACTATGCGCCGAATCGCGTGGTGCTTGTCGTAGCCGGGAACGCGGATCACGACGATGTCGTGCGTATAGCTCAGGGTATGCTGGCGGATATGCCGGTGGCTGAGCGCCCGATCCGGCGCATGCCTGTGAACGGCTATGCCCCCCGTGACTTTGCGGAACCCCGACCCATTCAACAGGCCCATTTCGTGATGGGTGCGCGAGGGATGAGCGTTTGCAACGAAGACCGGGTAGCGTTCAGCGTGTTGAATACGTTATTGGGTGGCGGGATGTCGAGCCGACTCAACCAGAATGTGCGGGAGAAATACGGTTTTTGCTATAGCATTGGATCCTTTGCAAATATGCACTCGGACTCGGGCGATTTCGGGGTATATGCCGCCTCGGATGTACGCAAGATGGAGCGCGTGAAGGAATTGATTCGAAAGGAGTTACGATGTTTTGTCGACGTTCTGATCGGAAGCCGTACGCTCAACGAGGCTAAAAACCAGGTGCGGGGTGCTCTCATGCTTGGCCTTGAAGGCATGAGCAACCGGATGATGGGCATCGGGCGGCAGGAGCTTTATTTTGGACGGTATCTGACGCTTGACGAGATCAACGAAGCGATAGAGAAGGTTACCGTCGAAGATGTACAGCGAGTAGCCTCGATGTTGTTCAGGGAAGAGCAGCTCTCGACCGCTGCTCTTGTACCGGAGGGGCGCCCATGAAGATACTGGTTTCCGGTGGCGCCGGCTTTATAGCTTCTCATGTATCCGACGCCCTGCTCAAGGCGGGCCACGAAGTGCATATCCTCGATGACCTGTCTGGAGGACGGCGGGAAAATATCCCGGAAGGGGCTGTTTTTCACGAACTGGACATCCGGTCCGAGGAGGCCTCGGCATGCATGCTGGAGCATGGTTTCGAGGTGCTTGTGCACCATGCAGCCCAAATGGATGTGCGCAAATCCGTTGCGGATCCACGATTTGACGCTACGGTGAATATTCTCGGACTGCTGAATCTCATGGAGGCCGGACGCCGGGCAGGACTGAAAAAGGTTGTTTTCGCCTCGACAGGAGGGGCCATTTACGGAGAACCGGAATATGCCCCACAGGATGAACGTCATACGACAAGACCCCTTTCTCCATACGGCGTAACCAAACTGTGTGCGGAACGATACCTTGATTATTATCGAAATCAGTATGGCATTCCCTTTGTCGCGCTCCGCTACGGAAACGTATACGGACCAAGGCAGAATCCACACGGAGAGGCTGGCGTCGTAGCTATCTTTGCCCAACGGATGTTACGAGGCGAACAGCCCGTTATTTACGGGGATGGTTTGCAAACACGGGACTATGTGTACGTGGGCGATGTAGTGCAGGCGAATCTGAGTGCGTTGGCGTACGCCGGGTCGGGCACGTTCAATGTCGGAACGGCAGTAGAGACCAGCGTGAATGATCTTTTCGATATCTTGCGGGACTGGATTGCTCCGGGCATGGAGCGGCGTCATGAGGCAGGGCGGCCTGGTGAACAGCGCAGGAGCGTACTGGCTTTTGATCTCGCCCGACGCGAATTGGGCTGGGTTCCCCGTACAAGTATTGTACACGGTCTTGAAGAAACAGTAAAATGGTTCAAAAAACACTTTAATAGTTAATCTTTTTTTCTTGCAAAACAAGGAATTAAATGTACCAGATAAACCTTGAAGATTTTGAGGGACCGCTGGACTTGCTCCTCTTTTTTATCAGGAGGGACGAGTTGGATATTTTCGACATTCCTGTAGCCCGCATTGCTGACGAGTACCTTGAGCATGTTCGCCTGCTCGAACAGATCGACCTCGATAGTGCAGGCGAATTTTTGTACATGGCTGCTATCCTGATCGGCATAAAGGCCCGTATGCTTTTGCCGGGGCAGGAGGTCGACGAAGATGGGGATCCGATCGATCCTCGTCGGGAGTTGGTGGAGCGGCTCCTGGAATACGTCCGGTACAAGGAAGCGTCTGCGCATTTAGTGTCGCTCGAAAGCGAACGAGCGGAACGTTTTACGCGCAGTCATGCCGTTTCCGAACGGGACGCATGGGAGCAGGCGCCGGTCCTGGATGCGTCTGTTTTCGATCTTGTCTCGGCGCTTAAGCGAATTCTTGCGGAGGCTCCGGAGGAAGTTCTGCACGATGTAGCGCGCGAAGAATATTCCATCGAAGAGCAGCGCGCGTTTCTCCTCGATCGCCTCGCGGCGGACAAGAATCTCTCTTTCTCTGCGCTTGTTGAAAACCGGTCAAAGCCGTTTATCGTTGCGACATTTCTCGGGGTGCTTGAACTTGTCCAGGCGCAGCAGGTGTGTGTACATATTTCTGAAGGATATCCGATTGATTTTTACCTTGAGCTTCATATCCAGGAAGGCAAGACGGTTTCTGAACCCCCGGACGATACGGGTGATCGGGTAGAGGAGGCTGCGGACGAACGAAACAGTAACAGAAAGTAGACCATCGAACGGTATGGCGTCCATACACGAACTGGGGGATCGGGCACTTATGCAGGTCGCTGAAGCGCTTGTCTTTGCGGCGGATCGCCCTGTCACTGCACGCGCAATCGCCGGTGTGTATAGTGACGTCACGGGGAACGATGCTCCGTCGGATGGGCAGGTGCTGGAAGCGGTGACGTGCCTGAACGAGGCGTATGAGGCGAGTGGACGCGTTTTTCGCATTGAGCGCTGGGCCGCGGGCTTTCGGATGGCGACCACTTATCCGGTTGCTCCCTATCTGAAATCCTTTTTCAATCGAGAGCGAGAACAGAAATTGTCCCACTCGCTCATGGAGACCCTGGCTATCGTGGCGTACCGGCAACCTGTCACAAAACCCGAGGTCGATTTTGTACGCGGCGTCGATTCCGGCTATGCACTGGGCAAACTCATGGAAAGAGGGGTTATCGACGTCGTGGGCCGAAGCGATTCACTGGGACGTCCCCTGATTTACGGAACGACCGCTTCGTTTCTGGAACAGTTCGGGCTCGGAGATATCGGCGACCTTCCCAGTCTGCGCGAGATCGAGGAAATACTTGGAGATCCTTCCTTCAGCCGGGAGCGTGCCGAGTTGTTGCAGTTGCAGGAGGAAGACAGTGCGGTACAGGGCCAGACGGAGGAGGACAAAGCCGGGCCGGAAGCGGTGCGGGAAATTGAGGAATAGTCCGGGCGCGATCGGAAAATCTTCCGGGAAAGAACAGATCGTACGCTGGTTCGTTCATGGAGACTTACACGTTACGCGCTATATCCATCCAGGATCGATACCCGCTAAAATGTCCGCAGGATTACCTGCCAAAAGGGGGCAAAAGGGGCGGAAGGCTCCCGCCGGGATTGCCGGACCGGGTAATACTGGACGGACTGCCCGCTCGGACCCGTCCGGTTCATCTCAGAACGGAGAGGGTGCGGTACGCGAGGGCATGCGGCTTAACCGGTATATTGCCCGGGCGGGTGTATGTTCGCGTCGCGAGGCGGATGGCTTGATCGAGCGGGGACTCGTCAAGGTGAACGGGGAGCGTGTTCGGGAATTCTTTATTTCGGTTATGCCGACCGATACGGTGGAGGTCAACGGGAAACGTATCTCCACTTCACCCCATGAGTACATCCTTCTCAATAAGCCGAAGGATACAATTACGACGAAGCACGACCCGAAAAAGCGGCGCACCGTGATGGACCTTTTGGCTCTTCCGGCCGCGGACAAGGGCAGCCTGTTTCCTGTGGGGCGCCTGGACCGGGATACGTCGGGGGTGTTGCTTGTCACCAACGATGGGGAACTGGCGCACCGGTTGATGCATCCCCGGTACGAGGTGGATAAACTGTACCGGGTATGTACCCGAAACGCCGTGAAGCCTCATGAGCTCGACCTGCTCAAGAAAGGTATCGAACTGGAGGATGGATGGGCAAAGGCCGATGAGGTTGCTTACGTGGCTCTGCCCAACCGCCGTGAAGTCGGATTGCGCATGCACGAAGGCCGCAACCGGCAGATTCGCCGGATGTTCGAAGTGCTTGGACACGAGATAACATCGCTCGAGCGCGTGAACTACGCAGGGCTTACCGCCAAGGGCGTTCGACTCGGAAAATGGAGACGCCTGCAGCCCTTCGAAATCCGGCGGCTCAAACGTCAGGTACACATGCAATGAATAGATATCATGACGACCGACGATAAGCTGCTTCTTGAGCGGATCCGCAAGGAGGGGCTCACCTACGACGATGTGCTACTTATGCCCCGGCATTCGTCCATCATGCCCAGGGACGTTTCCATCGAAACGATTCTGACGCCGAGTATTGCGCTGAACATTCCGCTGTTGTCTGCCGCCATGGACACGGTTACCGAATCCAAAATGGCGATTGCGATCGCGCGGGAAGGCGGGGCCGGGGTGCTGCACAAAAACATGTCTATCGAGCGGCAGGCGGATGAGGTGCGTCGTGTGAAGCGCTCCGAAAGCGGTATGATCCTCGACCCGATCACCCTGCACCCGGAGGGTACGGTTGCGGATGCCTGCGCCATGATGGAGCAGCACCATATCGGGGGTATCCCTGTAGTTGATGCTAAAAACCGCCTGGTGGGGATCGTTACGAACCGTGATCTGCGCTTTGCGCATGACGGGCGTACGCTGCTCAGCGAAATGATGACCCGGGAAAATCTTGTGACGGCGCCTGTGGGAACGACGCTGGAACAGGCGGAAGCGCTCTTGCAAAAGCACAAGATCGAGAAACTTCCGGTGGTGGATGACGCCGGTAATCTGAAAGGACTCATCACATTCAAGGACCTCGATAAAAAACGCAAGTATCCCAATGCCTGCAAGGATACGCATGGACGCTTGCGTGTCGGGGCGGCCATCGGTGTTACGCCTGATGTGGCGGAGCGGGCGGCGGCTCTTGCAGAGAGCGATGTCGATTTTCTGGTCGTGGATACGGCGCATGGACACTCCGACGGCGTTCTGCAGACGGTGGAGCGGATAAAGGCGCTTTCGGGTGATCGGGAGGTGATTGCAGGCAACATAGGAACGGCGGAGGCGACCGAAGCGGTTATTGCCGCAGGAGCCGATGCCGTCAAGGTGGGAATTGGGCCCGGCTCTATCTGTACGACCCGTATTGTGGCCGGCATTGGCGTGCCGCAACTTACGGCGATCATGGACTGTGCTGCGGTGGCGCATAAACACGGCGTACCGGTGATCGCGGACGGGGGTATCAAGCAGACCGGAGATATTCCGAAAGCGTTGGCCGCGGGGGCCGACTCGGTGATGATCGGCGGCCTTTTTGCGCGCGTCGAGGAGAGTCCCGGCGAAACCATCCTGTACGAAGGCCGCAAGTTCAAAAGCTACCGCGGCATGGGCTCCGTAGGGGCCATGGAATCGGGGTCGAAGGATCGGTATTTCCAGGATGCGGAGGACGATCTTGCCAAGCTCGTTCCGGAGGGGATCGAAGGGCGCGTTCCGTACGGCGGGGACCTCGGCGAAGTCGTGCACCAGATGCTCGGGGGCTTGCGGGCTGCAATGGGGTACTGCGGGGCCGTCTCCATTCGGGATTTGCAGGAAACGGCGCAGTTTATCCGTGTCACGGGCGCCGGACAACGGGAAAGTCACCCGCACGACATATTCATCACCAAGGAAGCGCCCAATTACAGCACCCGGCTCTGAGTATCCGCGTGTCGGGAGGCGCCCTGCCCCGCCCTGTTTTCCGGAGTCTTTTCCGTGGATCGCATCTCTTCTCTCCGCGCCCTGCTCCGTACGTTGTCCGCGGATGTATTGTACCTGACCCATTATGCCCATGTGCGCTGGGCGTGCGGTTTTACGGGATCGTATGGCGTACTGATCGTTCGCGCGGATGCGGCGCATTTCGTGACGGACGGGCGGTATCGTACGCAGGCGGGAGAGGAAGTCAGGGATGCGTCCGTCCATGTAATCCGGCCCACGCAGCGCAACGCCCCCGAATACGTGGAGGCGGAAGGGTTGCTGAAGGCCGTCCGACGGGTTGCGTATGCATCGGACCGTCTTACGGTATCCTCCCTGAAAATGCTGCAAGAGCGTTTCCCTGACGTGGAATGGACAGGAGAATCCGGACTACTCAATGGGCTTATGGCCCGCAAAAGCCCGGACGAACTGGAGCGTATCCGCGCCGCCCAGGCATTGACGGGAGAAGTGTTCGATACCCTGAAGGAATGGATCCGGCCTGGACGCACGGAAAAAGAAATCGCCGCCGAGATTGTGGCGGGGCACCTGCGGCGGGGTGCAGATCGGATGTCTTTCGACCCCATTGTGGCGTCCGGGACTCATAGCGCGCTTCCCCATGCGCAGCCTACGGACCGCCCGGTGCAGTCCGGCGACGTACTTCTGCTCGACTTCGGGTGCTTTCTGGACGGATATGCTTCGGACATGACGCGTACGGTAGCCGTGGGGCCGCCGGATCCGCTGGTTCCGGAGATCTACGATCTGGTGCTCTCCGCGCAGGAATGCGCTCTGCGACATGCCCGGGCGGGCATGCCGGCCAAAGAAGTCGATGCGTTGGCGCGTGACGTGATCCGGGAAGGGGGGTACGAAGAGGCGTTTTCTCACAGCCTCGGGCACGGCGTGGGGCTGGAAATTCACGAATGGCCCCGCCTGTCCCGCCTGGTGGACGACGTGCTGCCGGATGGGTGTGTCGTGTCCATCGAGCCGGGTATCTATCTGCCGGGTCGATTCGGCATTCGTATCGAAGATGTGGTATGTCTGCGCGAAGACGGAGTATATAATCTTACCGGTGTTTCGAGGGAATGGACGGTTCTTTAGTGAAGGACGATACGATCCGGCGCCGTGCAACAGACGCAACAATTGCATATCATGCTTTTCCTTGCAGGGCATTGCGGACGGCGGTTCGAAAACACCTGTGTTTTTCGTCGGACTTTCGCTTGGTTCATCTCCCTGTTCCTTCTACTGCCTGCCATCCTTCATTGTACGTGATCCCATGTATCGTTCTCAGGTAACTTCGTTTTTTGCGCTTCTTTCCCTAACCGTTTTGCTTGGAGGCTGTTCTTTCGGGCTGCAGACCGCTATTACGGCGGACTCTGGGTCCGCGGACACGAAGGCCGCCGGGTCGGACGACGAGACGAAGATGAAGAAATATTCCGAGGTCATCAAGGAAAGCATGACCACGGACGAGGGAGTGTTTGCCGTACACCGCGATACGGAGAAAATATTCTTCGAGATTCCGGATTCCCTGCTGGACCGGGAGATGCTGCTGGTAACGCGCATGGCGCGTACGCACGCCGGCATGGGATATGGGGGGCAAAAAGCCAACACGCAGGTGCTGCGGTGGCAGCGGCAGGGGGATAAGGTGCTCCTGCGGATAGTATCCTACGAAAGCGTCGCGAGCGAGGAGCAACCGATTTACCAGGCAGTCCGGAATGCAAACCTCGAACCGGTGGTGGCCGCATTCGATATTCTCGCCAGAAACGACGATTCCACCCGGTCCGTCGTGGACGTGACCGAACTCTTTACGACCGATGTGCGCTTTCTGGGTCTGAGTTCGTCCAACCGGACGAGGTACAAGGTCAAAAGCCTTGACAAGGATCGTTCCTATGTAAATGGGGCGCAAAGCTTTCCGCGCAATATCGAAGTGCGCCATACGCTTACCTACGCAGCGGACGAGCCGCCCGATAATCCCTCGACCGGAACCATCTCCGTGGAGATGAACCAGTCCATGGTGCTCCTTCCGGACGAAATCATGACGCCGCGTCCCTGCGATGCACGCGTGGGATATTTCAATGTCGAGACGATCGATTACGGAGCGGATGAGCAGCGGGCGGAGGAGAAATGCTTCATCACGAAATGGCGGCTCGAACCCAGTGATCCCGAAGCGTTTGCGCGCGGCGAACTGGTGGAGCCGGTGCGTCCCATTGTGTACTACATCGATCCGGCCACGCCGATGAAGTGGCGTCCGTACATCAAACAGGGGGTGGACGACTGGAAAGTGGCGTTCGAGGAAGCCGGTTTCCGGAATGCCATTATCGGCAAAGATCCTCCTTCTGCGGAGGAAGACCCGGAATTCAGCCCGGAGGATGTACGCTATTCCGTGATTCGTTATTTCCCGTCGGACATCGAGAACGCCTACGGTCCGCATGTTCACGACCCGCGTTCGGGAGAGATTCTCGAGAGCGATATCGGGTGGTACCACAATGTGATGAATCTTTTGCGGAACTGGTATTTCGTCCAGACAGCCGCATCGAACCCCGACGCGCGCGCCGTGAAGTTTGACGACGAGGTCATGGGAGAGCTGATCCGCTTCGTGTCCGCCCATGAGGTGGGGCATACGATCGGCTTGCCGCACAACTGGGGATCAAGCTACGCGTTCTCCGTGGATTCGCTGCGGTCGCCA
Organism: Rhodothermales bacterium; assembly: GCA_951812345.1. GTDB lineage: Bacteria > Bacteroidota > Rhodothermia > Rhodothermales > VXPQ01 > VXPQ01. The sequence continues at coordinate 1,703,134 of OX638295.1, read as the reverse complement.
ACGTTTACCGGTACGCACGGCACGGCGCCGTCCATCATGGATTACGCCCGTTTCAACTACATTGCGCAGCCGGAAGACGGGGTGACGAACTTCCTGCCCGCGATCGGCGAATACGACAAATGGAGCGTTCGCTGGGGTTACCGTCCCATTCCCGAAGCAGACAACGAAGAAGAAATAAAGGCCGTGTTGAACGGCTGGGTCAAGGAACGCGCCGGCGATCCGGTGTACTTCTACGGTCGCCAGACGGGCAACCCGCTGGATCCTCGGTCGCAGCGGGAGGATCTCGGCGACGATGCAGTGGAAGCGAGCCGGCTGGGCATTGCAAACCTGGAACGCATCATTCCGAACCTGATCGACTGGACCCGGGAGGAGGGCGAAAACTACGCGCAACTCGAGGAAATATACGGGGAGGTAGCGATCCAGTGGAGACGCTATCTCGGCCATGTGGCGCGTGGAATCGGAGGGGTGTACGAGACCCCGAAGACGTTCGATCAGGACGGGCCTGTGTATGAAATGGTTTCGAAGGATGGGCAAACGAGAGCAATGGCTTTTCTGCATGAATTCGGATTCGATACGCCCCTGTGGCTTCTCGACGAGGACGTTCTCCGCCGGATCGAACATGCAGGCGCCGTAGACCGCGTTCGAAGCGTTCAGGCCGGCCAGTTGGATCTGCTGCTGAATCCGCAACGGCTGGCCCGTCTTATCGAGGCGGAAGCCCGCCTCGGCGATACGGCGTATGCCCCGTTGGATATGCTGGAAGATTTGCGAAAAGGTCTCTGGCGCGAACTGGACGCCAACGAAGCGATCGATCCATGGCGTCGCAACCTGCAACGTGCCTATGTGGAGGACATGGAGCGGTTAATGACCGAGGAGGTCACCGCTCCGCCTGCTGCTGCACGCCGGTTCCTCGGCTATACGCCGGTCAACGTGAGCCAGAGCGATATCCGGGCGTATGTACGCGGCGAACTGGAAACGTTGCGTGGAGATGTGCAGCGAGCCGCGCGCAGGGCGCCGGACCGGCCTACGGCATTGCACCTTGAAGACGTACTGGTCCGCATCGAGAACATACTGGATCCGCAGGAAGAATAGGGCAACCTGTGCTCCGTTTCCCCTGGCAAAATGGCCACTGACCACTCCATCGACAGTTCTCCGCAGCGTATACCGGAGCAGGAAGTGCATCTCGGAATACGCGGCATGACGTGCGCCGGATGCGTGCTCCGCGTCGAAGAAGCGTTGACCGGTGTGGATGGGGTGGAGACGGCGAACGTAAACCTGGCTACCGAACGCGCTCGCGTACGTTACCGGGGTGGCTCCGAGCTCGTGGAGGCCATGTATGCGGCAGTCCGGGAGACCGGATACGAGGCGCTCGAGGCGACTTCGGGCGCGAAGGCGCGCGAGGAAGCCGAGGAAACAGCCCGGGAAGCAGAACTACAGGCCCTGCGCCGGCGGGTGATATTCGCGGGGGTTCCCACCGCGGTGATCCTCGCTTTGCAAATGCTTCCGATGCTGTGGCCTCCCGCTGCGTTGTGGCTCCATGTGCTGATCGGGGAGTCGCTTTTGCTGTATATTCTGTTCGCACTGGCCAGTGTCGTGCAATTCGGGCCAGGTCTCTGGTTCTACCGGCAGGGCTGGAAAGCGGGGCGGACGTTGCATCCGGACATGCATACGCTCGTCATGCTTGGCTCCAGCGCGGCCTACGGGTATTCGGTGGTGGCCATGTTTCTTCCCGGCGTGATGCCCGCCGGCGCCGACCATGTCTATTTCGAGGCCTCCTCGGCGATCATCGCGCTGATTCTGCTGGGCAAATATCTCGAGGTGCGTGTCAGGGGGCGCGCCGGCGCCGCGATGCGGTTGCTTCTTGGTTTACAACCGGCGCTTGCCCGCGTCGCGCGCGCAGATGGCGAAACGGATATTCCTATCGAGGAAGTTGTGGCCGGCGATATCATCCTCGTGCGTCCGGGAGAGCGTTTGCCCGTGGACGGCATCGTGGAGGAAGGGGAATCCTGGATAGACGAGTCCATGCTTACCGGGGAGCCTGTGCCGGTCGAGAAAAAGGCAGGGGACGAGGTGGTTGGTGGCACGATCAACGGACGCGGTGGTTTTCGTTTTCGGGCCACGCGAATAGGGGAGGATACGGTGCTGGCCCGCATCGTGCGTATGGTCGAGGAAGCCCAGCAATCGAAACCGCACATCCAGCGCCTGGCGGATCGCGTGGTGGCATGGTTCGTGCCCGCTGTACTCGGCGTGGCGTTTCTCACCCTGGTCTTGTGGCTCATAATGGGTCCGGCGCCGGCGCTGCCCTTTGCTCTTGTAGCCGCTGTATCCGTACTGATTATCGCCTGTCCCTGCGCCATGGGTCTGGCTACCCCCGTATCGGTCATGGTCGGTTCCGGTAAGGCCGCCGAATTAGGGATTCTGTTCCGGGGCGCGGACGCCATGGAATTGCTGGCCGAGGTCGATACGGTTGCCTTCGATAAAACCGGCACGCTCACGGAGGGGCGCCCACGCTTGACGAACATGATGCCTTGCAACCCGTGGTCGGACGAGGAGGCGCTGCGTCTTGCCGCTGCCGTGGAAAAGCGTTCGGAGCATCCTGTGGGCTACGCCATCGTAGAGGCTGCGGAGGAGCGGGGGCTATCCGTTTCTGAGGCGACCCGAGTTCAGGCCCATTCCGGACTGGGTATTTCGGCCAGGGTAGGAAGAAAAGCGGTGCTCATTGGCTCCGAGCGCTTTCTGGCCGCAGAAAATGTCGATATGTCGCCGCTTACGGGGGATATATTCCGGTCGGATGCGGTGCATACGCTTTCGGAAGAGGGTAAAACCCTCATTTTCATGGCGGTGGATGGCGTGCTGGCAGCGATTTTCGGGGTTGCGGATCCGCTGAAGGAACATGCGGCGGAAAGCGTCGGGGCGCTCCGGGAGCTGGGGTGCCGGGTAGTGATGATGACAGGCGATGCGCCTCGCGCCGCCGAGGCGGTTGCCGGCCGTCTCGGGATCGACGAGGTGTCCGCGGGCATTCTCCCGGACCGGAAAGCCGACGCGGTACAGCAATACCGGCAGGAAGGGCGCCGCGTGGCGTTCACGGGGGACGGCATCAACGACGCGCCGGCGCTGGCTCGGGCCGATGTGGGCGTGGCGATGGGGACGGGCTCGGACATCGCGATCGAATCCGGGGACGTTATTCTCATGTCGGGCGATCCAAGGGGGCTGGTTAACGCCCGCGCGCTTGCGCATAGCACGCTGCGCAATATCAGACAAAATCTTTTCTGGGCATTCGCCTACAACGTGGCGCTTATTCCGGTAGCCGCCGGGGTGTTGTATCCGCTCACCGGGCATCTTTTGTCCCCGGTGTTCGCGGCCGCCGCCATGAGCCTGTCCAGTGTGTTTGTCCTGGCGAATGCCTTGCGTCTGAAGCGTTTCCGGGCGATCTTGGGGTGAGGACGATGACAAGCTCTTCGGATACCCTGACAATGGGATCGGGATAATGAGATCGGGAAGGGAGCAAACGAATCCGGTTCGTAGCCCAGGTGTGATGTTGCGGACTGCGCTCAGCGTGCGGCATCAACGATCTGTTTCTCTGATTGACGCTCTTGCCTCGCCATCCGCAAAGCGCATTTCCCTGATCGGTGCGCGCCTCCCGGTGCGCCCCGCCCTCGTCGCGGTCGTCATGGCGGTTGCCGCACTGTGCTGGGGAAACCGTGCACACGCACGGGGGGAAGTCTCCCCCCGGCAGATTTTTATCCCGTCAGTCTCTGGGCAGACTACCCCTTTCTCCAGTCTGTCGCCTCAATCGGTTATACGGACATCCAGTCCTGCCGACACGGTGAATTTTTGTTTGCCGCTCGATCCTGATGAGTGGGGGGGTGATGTTGGTATTTCTGCAGCCAAGCAGCGGGGAGATTTAAATGTGGGTGAACCTCGCACAGTGCGGATGATCTACTTTTTGCCGAATGATCGCTCCTTCCGTGCAGATGTAGTACAGAAGATAAAGGATGAGATTCGCAACGCGCAGGCCTTTTATGCCGAGGAGATGCAGTCACGCGGATACGGGGACAAAACGTTCCGCTTTGAGACCGATGCGCAGGGCGCGCCCCTGATTCATAGGGTGGATGGGCAACATCCCGATAGCTACTATCTTTACAATACATCTAGCACTGTATATGACGAAATCGGCTCGGCATTTGATTTCTATAGCAACGTTTATGTTATCGTCATTGACAATAACAAAAATCTAATCGGCTCGGGTAGCCAGTTTTTCGGGGGTGTCGGCGTACGGAGGGGAAAAAATGGGGGTACTGCGTTGATTCCTCACGGATTTAGCTTCGGAGTTCTGGCCCATGAACTTGGACATGCGTTCGGATTACAACATGATTTTCACAGCAAGTCGTACATCATGTCGTATGGTGGCGCAGCACGAAGCCGTTTAGCTGCGTGCAGTGCCGGATTTTTGGCTGTACACCCCTACTTCAATGCCGATAGCTCCATTGACAAGGAGCCGGGCCCGAGCATCGAACTTGTTTCTTCACCCACCTATCCACCAGGTTCAGAGAGTGTCCCTGTCCATCTCGAAGTCAGTGACCCGGAGGGATTGCACCAGTCTATTTTGTTCGTAAGATCACGCTTTTCTGCAGGACCTGTTGAAGTAAAAGCGTGCCATGGATTGGCGGGAGTACAAAATGATGTGGTCGAATTCGATTACGATGGCGCCATTCCTTCCAATGATGGCACAAGTCTTTCCGACTCCCCCCTGCATTCAATGTATGTTCGAGTTACCGATACGGATGGAAATCCGGGAACCGCATCTGTTGTTCTTTGGGAAATATCGCCGAATCGTATTGCTACTCTTGAGGGGCATACGCAAGCCGTCTCGTCCGTGTCGTTTTCGCCTGACGGGACGATCCTTGCCTCCGCATCCCATGATCATACGATCAGGCTATGGGATATGTCGACAGAAAAAAACATCGCTATTCTTGAGGGACATAAAGGGCCGGTCGGTTCGGTGTCTTTTTCGCCCGATGGGACAATCCTGGCTTCGGCGGGGAGTTATAGAAGAGATGGTACAATCAGGCTCTGGGACGTGCAGACAGAAGAGAATATCGCTATTCTTGCGGGGCATGAAGGGCCGGTCAATTCGGTGTCTTTTTCGCCCGATGGGACAATTCTGGCTTCGGCATCGGGGAGGCCTGATGGTACAATCAGGCTCTGGGACGTGCAGACAGAAGAGAATATCGCTATTCTTGTAGGGCATAATAGAGAAAATGTTAATTCGGTGTCTTTTTCGCCCGATGGGACCATACTTGCTTCCGGGTCGGAGGATAGAACGGTCAAGATTTGGGACGTGGAGACAAAAGAAAACACGGCCACCTTTGGTCATGCGACTGGTATTTCAACGGTGTCGTTTTCGCCCGGTGCAAGCACCCTTGCCTCCGGACCGGTGGATCACACGATCAGGCTTTGGGACATAGTGACAGAAAGCAACATTGCTACCCTTCAGGAGCATACATCCTTCGTTCGCGGCGTGTCTTTTTCACCCGATGGGACCATACTTGCTTCCGGGTCGGAGGATAGAACGGTCAGGATTTGGGACGTGGAGACAAAAGAAAACATCGCCACTTTTACAGGCCATGCGGCTGGTATTTCAACGGTGTCGTTTTCTCCCGATGGAACTATTTTAGCCTCTGGGGCCCGGGATAACGCAGTCAATTTGTGGGATGTGTTCGAGTGGGCCTCGGTGGTGCCGGATACGCCGGCTAATCTACAGGCTACTCCCGACATAGCACAAGCACTGTTGTCTTGGGAAGCTCCGGCCGATGACAGAGGATCGGAGATTATCGGCTACGCATACAGACATAAGGAAAACGGCGGATCTTTCAGTCAGTGGGGGGCTATTCCGGACAGCCGCTCCGGCGAGGCTAACGCTGGCAGTTACACAGTCACGGGCCTCACGAACGGGTCGACCTATACGTTCGATGTGCGTGCGGTGAATATACATGGCGGCGGCCGTTCCGCGTCGGTGACCGTAACGCTGCCACCCGGGCCGACGAGTACCGAGAGCGAGGAGTTGCCCGCCGAAGTGGCGCTTCTGGGCAACTATCCGAATCCGTTCAATCCGGAAACGACGATAGGTTATGCGTTGCCCCATGCAGGCAAGGTTCGTCTTGTGGCGTACGACTTACTGGGGCACGAGGTGGCGGTGCTGGTTGACGGGCTTCAGCCTGCGGGTCGTCATGCGGTGCGTTTTCGTGGGGATCATTTGCCGAGCGGTCCGTACGCGTACCGCTTGCAGGCGGGAGACGAAGTGGTTGTCCGTACGATGATTCTTGTTAAATGAGCCTGGGAGGGGGGCGACGATCCAGTTCATCGCCGGAAGCACAAAGTTTCTGACATGACCGATCTGCTGACGGGATTCTTTGTCCCCTGGGCCATATTTGCCGGGATATTCGGGCTGCAATGGCCACCGGTCTGGCGCTTGTCCTGGGTGTCGGGCCCTGGCTGTACCCCTGAATGCTTCGAGGCAGCTGGACAGTCTTTTTCGTGGATTTAAGTGTAGGGCCGCATTGGGCTTTTTCGAGTAAAAACTACTCCTTTTTTAAATATAAATTACTCAAAAAAGGGAAATTACCGGTTTAACTTGACGGGTCCTTGATCCATCCCGTATGTTCCGCCTATGGAATCTACCTGACCAAATCATGCGCTGTTCCAAGGCGACAACCTCGCATTCATGCGAGCAATGAACTCCGAACAGGTAGACCTCATCGCTACCGATCCCCCGTTCAATAAGGGACGGGATGTTCACGCCGCACCGGACGGCTCGATGGCCCGGCAATGAGGTTTTATGCGATCAGGTCCGCGTACCGGAGCCGTTTGCCGGTCATGCTCCGGGCAACTTCGGCCATTTGCTCCAGCGTGTCGTAATCGCGCAGGTCGTGGCGACCAACGAAGTCCTGCACGTAGCGATGCAGGTGCTTTTTGCTGAACTTGTGATATACGCCTTTATGCGCCCGCTTCAGCGTGGCCCAGAACGATTCGATCCCGTTCGTGTGCACCATGCCCCGCACGTATTCGCCCACGGAGTGCTTCACGGTGTCGAGGTCGTAGATGTACCGCAGGCCGGTATACGCCCGGTTGTCGTCGGTGTACAGGGGGGTGCCGAACAGGACATGATCCAGCACGAAATCATGCAGCGTCGCGGCGGTCGTATCTTCGACGACCTCGGCCTTGATCTTGCCGGTCGCCCGATCTTTTGCGCCAACGACCGCCGTCTTGCCTACGACGCCCCTGCCTGCGTGCAGCTTCTTCGACTCGTGCTTGTTCGCTTCTTTGCCGCCGACGAACGTCTCGTCCACCTCTACCGGGCCGCCGAAGAGATTGTCTTCTCCGGCGTCGAACGCCTTGCGAATCCGTTGGAGCAGATGCCACGCGCTGCTCTGGTGAATATCTATGTCCCGTGCAATCTTCGTGCTCGATACGCCTTTAAGGCTCGTCATATGCAGGTAGATGGCGTATACCCACTTGCGCAGCGGAAGCCGGGAGGCTTCCATGACCGTGCCAACCCTGACGCTGAAATACTTCCGGCAATCGGTGCACCAGTAGGGCATAGGCTTTGCAGCCTTCACCTCGCGGGTGCGGGTGCTCTTGCAGCGCGGGCAATGGCGCCCGTCGGGCCAGATGCGGGATTCGAACCACCGCCGGGCCGCTTCCTCGTCGGGAAACATCTCGGCCAACTGCATTACGGATATGCCGTTTCGATGTGTTCTGTGAGCCATGTTTTTGACCTCTCGATGTTCGTTCTAACTATCTGTAAATATAAGAACTTACATCGAAAATGTCAAGTTAAACCGGTAATTCCCCAAAAAAGGAGTAAAAACGGATCATTGGAGCCGGGCGAATTCTGCCAACATGCTGTCGCCGCGCACGGCGGCGAGTGTTACCTGCGACAATTCCGTCCGGTATTTTTTGTGCTACCGAAAGCTTTTAGGCACTGACAGGAACGATTTTAGTAATTACTTTGTAGTTACTTTACACATGGTTTTAATTAAGCGAGGCGAAAAGTGAAGGTTAAGATTATCCCGATCGGTAACTCCCAGGGAATTCGTATCCCTAAACCTCTCATCGAGGCGGCAGGCCTCAATGCATCGCTTGAATTGCGCGTTGTAGAGTCGGGCCTGCTTCTTGAGCGCGTACCGGCGCCTCGCACAGGATGGGCCGAAGCGGCGCAGAAGATTCGGGAAAGGGGAGAAGACGGTCTTCTTGACGATCCGGTACCCACTAAATTCGACGAATCCGAGTGGGAATGGGAATGAGCGGACCGAGAAGGGGGGATGTGTACCTGGTATCGTCGGATTCCACACAAGGCCGGGAAATAAAGAAGACGCGACCATGCGTAGTCGTGTCTCCCGATGAACTCAATCTTCAACTTCAAACGTTTTTGGTGGCGCCGATGACAACCGGCGGTCATCCGTATCCATTTCGAATCGCTTGCAGATTCCAGGGTAAGGATCGCTTCGTTGTGGTGGACCAGTTATGGACCATAGACCGGAGCCGGATGGTTCGACGTATCGGGGCATTGCCTGCCGCCACTATGTCCAGGGTGCTGAAAACGCTACAGGAAATGTTTGCACCGTAATCCATCCGGGCGATTTTTCACTATGACCCTTGCAGAAATACAGGCCCGGCTCGAGGCAGTGGGCAATGCCGAAATTGCAGCCCACTCGGCGCGCTTTTTTCGCACCGGCCCGGGCGAATACGGGGAGGGAGACCGGTTCCGGGGCATTCGCGTGCCGGTTCTTCGCAAGTTGGCCCGCACCTGCGATGCGGCGGATATGCCCGTGGTGGAGCAATTGCTCATGTCCCCATGGCATGAAGACCGGCTATGCGCTCTTTTCATGCTCATCCGGCGGTACGAACGCGGAGACGACGCACAGAAGGAGGCGGTATTTGCCCTGTACCTGAAACGGGTCGAATACGTCAACAACTGGGATCTGGTCGATTCTTCCGCCCACAAGATCGTGGGCGCGCACCTGGAGTCAGGGGGGAAGCGCCTGCTTTTCGACTGGGTCCGCGACAAGAGCCTGTGGAAGCGCCGGATTGCGGTCATCGCTACCTATTGGTACATCAAGCGGGGGCGCTTCGACGAATTGCTGGAAATGGCCGAGCAACTTCTTGACGACGACCAGGACCTGATGCACAAGGCTGTCGGGTGGATGCTCCGCGAAGTAGGGAAGCAGGACCTTGCGGTGGAGGAAGCCTTTCTGCGCCGGCACTACCGGACCATGCCCCGGACCATGCTACGCTACGCTATCGAGCGATTCGACGAGAAAACGCGTAAGGACTACCTGGAGGGGCGGATCTGAAGGTACCGTGAGACGAGGAATGGAGAACCTATTCCCTTCTCAACCCGACACTTTCTCCGCATCCTTATCCGCAACGGCCGCTTTATGCAGGAATACGTAACTCCACACGAGGAGCGCCAGTAACACAGCTGCATACAGTGCTACGAACGGAGGGGGGATGGATTGGAGAGTATCATCATACTCCAGCCAAGTCCCCATATCCGGGAATCCTGCAAACGCCAGCGCGGCGACAACAATGATCGCGAGGCCGCACAAGATCACGTACACCCTTGCCGCCTTGTGCCATAACGGATGCGCATAAAACAACCCGATGCCGATAAGCAATAAGAGCAGGTCCTTATCGAGACCGAAACCAATACGTCCTTCGAACAATCCGATCAGCCATCGCAAAACTTCTTCGGCGCTGAGTACGATCAGGAGAAGGCCCAGGGCCTTGAGCATGAACCGTTCTTTCATGTTTTTTAGGGGTCTCGGGACAATGGGGGTTATGGTTGCTGCGCAATGGGCCAAGGGGTAATACCGCGCCCGGGCGCGCAATGGTTTTACGATCCTGCAAAACCGCAAATGTTACGACAATGAGAATGCGGGAGCATAATAAGGATTACACGGACAATGCGCACGTGAAGCCGTTGGCCTTGGCCTGTCATTTTTATGGCCCCCGTGCCGAATTTATGGTCGGGAAGCGCGTCCTGGTCTCATTGAAGAAGCACTTCAGCCCCGAAACGAACGAAAAAGGGTCGCAAGCGTACGCTAATACAGGAGAGACGGCCCGTCATTTCCCCAAAAAGAACTCCCAAACCCCTTGACAACCCGTTCCAGTGTCCTTATACTGTATCTACTTCCGATAACAGTTCTTATCGGAAGTAAGATATGGGTATTCTCATTGGGTTATCGGAATTTAAATACGGGTGGGTTAAGTGGGTATTCTCCGATGGTTGTATAGGTTTTTCAGACGGGTCGTCGTCACCCTTACCCGGTTCTCCGCAGCGTTTTCGGGTGCGGTATAGCGTTCTTTCACCCTGTCAGATATAAACTACACAGAAAAATGGGCTACTCGAGTTCAGATTTTTCTCCCACTGCCTTGATGGATGTCGCCACGGGGATCATCCGTCCGGATGCTAACCTCATCGAGGCTTTTCTGGATCGTTACGACCGTCCCCGCACGCGTAAGGCCTATGGAGACGATTTGTGCGCGTTCTTCGGGTCCGACTTTGTGGATACCGTTACGGTACGCGACCTGTCCTTTACCGACATCAACCGGCACATCGCGGAGATGGAGCAAAATGGCTACAAGCCGGCTACCATCAAGCGGCGAATCGCAGCCATTCGGGGGTTTTGCGAATGGCTTGTGGCCCTTGGCATATTGCCGAGAAACCCGGCGAGCCGGCATGTATTGCGCCGTATCCGTAAATCGGGCGGCCGCGACCGTACTCATGTGGTTTTGACCGGCGAGCAGGCCCAACGGCTCATCCAGGCTGCAACGAATCCTGGTCCGGATGGCAAGCAAGCGCATACAGCTCCACGGGATCGGGCGCTTCTGCTTACCCTCCTCCACTGCGTGTTACGCCGCTCGGAAGCTGCCGCCATGGACATAAAGCATATCCGCTCGCTTGGAAACTACTGGGTGCTCGATCTTCCCGATACGAAGGGCGGCGCTGACCAGTATGTTAAAATCCCCGATCACCTGGTGGAAGAGATCGAACGCATGAAAACCTGGTATGGCATTACGGACGGCCCTCTCTGGCGCTCCCTGAGCAACAACAGTTTTGGCCAGCGCCTTTCAGAGCGTTCCATCTATGGCATTGTAGATCGTACTGCACGGCGAGCCGGGCTCCCGCAAGAGATCGGAGCGCATTCGCTCAGGCACACAGGTTGTACGCTGGCTATCGAGGCCGGCGCCTCTATCCAGCAGGTGCAGTCGCATGCCCGCCACAAGAAAATCGAAACGACCATGGTCTACGTGCACCAGCGCGACCGTCTGCGCGACAGTGCGGCGGACTATATCCGTATTGAGAAGGAAAGCGATAACCCGTAGGCGCGATGCGCGATATAGTGACATGACGGGCGTTGCGTAGCATTGTATATAATTACCAATTGCATTTTCTATACTTTCCCCTACCCTGCTACCACACGGCAAAACAGGTTGATTGACCCATATATACAATGAATCTTATACCTGTTATAACTGGCCCTACTTCATTGGGTAAGACAGAATTAAGCATAAATATTTCAGTATTACTTGAATCAGAAATCATCTCTGCGGATAGCCGGCAGGTATACCGGGAACTTACTATCGGGGTGGCGAAGCCGGACAGGGATGTACTGGAGCGCATCCCGCACCATTTCATCGACGAGCGGTCCCTCGAAGAGCCTTTTTCGGCCGGTATGTTTATGGCCGAAGCCCTTGACCGCATTGCCGATATTCTCGACCGGGGGCGGATTCCCCTCGTTACGGGCGGCTCCACCCTGTATCTACGGGCTCTCCGGGACGGCCTTGCAGATATTCCCGACATCCCCCCTTCGGTACGTGCACATATCCGGAAACGTCTCGACCAGGAAGGGCCAGAGGCGCTGTATGAGGCATTGCAGCAGGTCGATCCGCGCGCGGCCGCTACCATGGACGCGACCAAAACGCAACGCCTGGCCCGCGCCCTCGAGGTATACGAGGCGACTGGCATCCCTCTCAGCCGCTTTCACGAAACCCAGGCGCCTCCTCCCTATGCGTTCCGAACCATCGTTTTGCAGCGAAATCGGGAGGAACTCTATGCCCGCATCGAACGCCGTGTGGACGAAATGCTGGCGGCGGGCCTCGTGGACGAAGTACGCGGCATCCTCGAGGCAGGATACGATCCCGGACTCAATCCGCTGCGCACGATCGGCTACCAGGAGCCCATCGCGTTTCTGAAGGGCGAAATCACGGAAGAGGAAATGGTGCGTTTGATCAAGCAAAACACGCGCCGCTACGCCAAACGGCAGGAAACATGGTTCAGGGGGGATTCCGAGGCGATTTTCGTGGATGCGGCCCAGGATTCGCAGGCGCTTTTGGATGCCGTACGGGAGGCACTGAGCCTCTGAGGCAAATAGGCCAGCCACTCACTTGCGATCGAAACGGCGCCTCTCTCGTTCGATTCGCGGGCCTTGACCTGTATACCTCGTCATATAGAGCGCCTGAGAGTGTCTCTCTGTGCCCGCCTCCACACACACCGCCCCTTTATTCCCCCTTGATCGAACAAATCCGCCTTTCGTCCTCGTAACGAGGGCGTGCCTGCCCCTGGCATCGCCCTATCCTTCTTTCCATCCCTTTCCATCCATCCATCCTCTTCTTCCTCCCGTTACATAGCATCTTTCGGCGCGCATCGCCTGAAACCACCTCTGCTCGCAGCCCATCACGCTCCGGTATACCGGCCTGTATACCGGGACCCCTCGACAGGTAGACCCATCGGTATACCAGGAATTCGATCAGGGTAGACCGATCAGTCTACTTGGGAAACAATAGGTAGACCGCTCGGTATACTTCGTGTCTCCACAGGTAGACCTATCAGTCTACCTCCAGGAGAAACCAAAGGAAAATTGTACAGAGAACGATCCGAACGGACGATATGACAGTCGATGCGCAAGGAGAACAACTGCGTGCGGATATCCTGAACGCGGCGGCGATTTTGTTCGGGAAATACGGATATCAGGCGGTCGGCGTGGATGCGATCGCCAGGGAAGGAGATGTGGCGAAGCGAACGCTGTACCGGTATTTCGCGTCCAAAGACGAGCTGGTGCTCGAATACCTCGGGATAGAAGCAGCCAATATCCTGACATGGCTCCGGAAGAGCACGGACAGTGCGAGAACCCCGCTGGAAAAATTAAAGGCGTTCTTTTTCGCCCTCGCCGAACGAACCGGTTCGCCCCATTGCCGTGGATGTCCCTTCCAGATGGCCCTGGGCGAGTATCCCGACCCGGATCATGCGGCAAACCGCCTTGCCCGCAGGCACAAGGAAGCGATACGGACCGAACTGGAGAAATGGAGCGCCGATGCCGGCTTCCGGGACATTGCCGGAACCGCGCATCGCCTGTATTTGCTGATAGAAGGCGCCTGGGCGTATGCCCGTTTGCACGGAACATCCCCCGAACGAGTCCCTGCCGAGCACAGGGTCGCGGCGCTGAATCATGCGGTTCTTCTTCTGCTCAGCGGCGGCCTCTATGCGGAAACGCTGATCGCCGCTACAAGGCCCGGCTCCCGCTATCGTGGTTATCGGCCGGAGGACGCCGAAGAAGAGCAGCCGGTCGATCCCGAAACCCTTTCCCTGTTCGGGAGACCTCCTCCGCTTACAGACCCTGCGCCCTCTCCCCCCTCCACCACAAAAAGCGACTGACGATCCACGCATCGCCGGGTGCGGTGCGCATGGACGACGCGCGCGCCGGCTTTCCGGAAAAAATCCAGCCACTCGGCGTGGGTCCGAAAACGGGGGCCTCCCTCCTGTTCTTGCACAGTTCCTTCTGATCGCAGACGGTTCGCCAGTCGATCCAGCCTGCGAAGCAGCGCCAGCTCCCATTTCGATGCATAGGTCGATTCGAGGATTACCACGCGGCGGCTCACACGGAGCGTCTCACGAAGCAGTTCGTCCGCAGATTCGGCGTGATGCAGGACAAAAACCAGCAGGGAGGCGTCAAAGGCGCCGGAAGCGTAGGGAAGGCGTCGTCCTTCGTATATGTCCAACGGAAGCATGGTCCTGTTCCGGTCGAGGATATCGATCAGTTGGACCTGTGCGCCAAGGCGTTTGGCCAATTCCATTCCTACATAGCCTTCCGCGGACCCCACATCGAGCACCGACCGGTTCTCCTCCAGAAAACGCGCCAGCAGGGCCGCTTTTCGGGCAGCGCGCACCCGCAGCAGAAGGTCTGTGAGGGCACGCCGATAGCGGCAAGCGGCCAGTACGGTCCATCCTCCCCACCCTGTCCAGACCCATATCCAGTAGGGTCCGCCGGTATAGAGCAGGTAGGTGCCGAGCGCGCACACCGAAAGCCAGTACCAGTGCCAGGAGGGCCGTTCCGCCGGAGCTGCAAGCACGAGTACGCCAAGCAGGTACCAGGGGTGTACGGTGGTGGCGAACACGAGGAAACCGCCCGCCGCCCAGACAAAAAGGCGTCGCAGGTCCCCATCCTCCGGCAGGAAGTATCGCCGGATTAGCCATGTTTTCCAGTCGGTTCCAGCTGATTCGGGCCATGTTTTCCAGCCGGTTCCGGCTGATTCGGGCGATGTTTCCCGGCCCGTTCCGGCTGATTTGGACCATATTTTCCAGCCGGTCCCGGCCGATTTGGGGCGCTGTGCGTACAGCATCGCCAGTCCGGCAAGATATAGCGCAGCAAGGGCCGGGCCGAGCAGCTTGCTCAGATCCATGCCGGTCAGCAGGGCCAGGAAATACTTAATGCTATAGTAGAGACCAGCATTGAATTCAAAAAGGCGCACATAGAGATCCAGCGACGAAATCATTTTCCCTATCCCCTCCGGATGCAGGAAAGGCAGTGCGGGCAGGATGGCCATGCCGAGGCCGGCGGCTATGCTTTTCCAGCCGAATCGGCGCCAAAGGAAGGGAAACAAAAGAAACGGGTAGAGTTTGACGCCCCCGGCGCAGGCCAGCCAGACGGAAGCCCACACGCCCCGTTTGTTCTTTAGCGCGAACAACGCAAGCGCCAGAAACAGGACCATGGCCGCTTCGCCGTGCCCCTGACCGGCTCCGGCAAGTACGACCGCCGGATTCAAGGCGTACAGCAACAGTTGCCGGGGACGGAGCATGCGACTCAGCACAAGCACTGCCCCGAACTCGAAGAGCGCCAGAATCCCCTTGATGACGAACCAGGAAACTTCCCAGCCCTGTTTGTAGAAAACGGCCCCGATCCGGAAAACGAGCTGGGATACCGGGGGATATACCGTGTAGACGCCGGACGAATTGAGTTCGTCGTAGATAGGCTCGTCGCGCAGCGCCTCCAGTTCCGGGCTGTCGGGCGTGTGCAGGTAGGGGTTGTACCCTTCCGCCTGCACGAGACCGTCCCATACGTACCGGTAGGCGTCGTCGGAAAGGCCTGGCGGCAGCCAGAATACGGCCAGCCGCAAGATCAGCGCAAAGCCGATGACGAGGCCCATCGGCACATCCCCCCGTTTCCAGAGCCATGCACAGAGTGCGCCGGCGGCAAGCGCTGCAACGACGAATCCCTCGCGGGTTTCCGGTGCGGCGGCCCACCACGCCATGCCGCCCATAGCCGCAGCAAGCAGCGCGAGAAGGAGCCAGGTGAGTCCTGAGGGTTTAGCCGGCATGGAAGATCAAACGCACCTTCCTGCCGTCGTTCTCGAACAAGACCTCGTCGGCCATGGATTGCATGAAGAGCAGACCGCGCCCTCCCTCCTGCAGGAGATTCTCGCACGCAAGCGGATCGGCAGAGGTTGTCGGGTTGAATCCTTCTCCCTCGTCCTCTACAGCCACTTCGATGCGTCGGCCCACCGCTTCCATCCGGAAACGGACCTGCTTCGTACTGTCGAACCGGTTTCCGTGCTCGATCGCATTCGTAACGGCCTCCACGGTCAGAAGTACGATACGATAGGCAAGGTCTTCGTCTCGCACGCGCTCTTCGAGAAAGGCTTCCGTTTCGGAGACAATCCGCTCGATGCTCGCCTGGTTGCTGGCGAGCACCCGTTCCATTACATCCGGATTCAACGGCTTGTCAGGCATGGGATACTCTGATTAAGTCCGCAAAGCTCAGAGGCTTGCGAGGGGCGGGCTGGCAAGGAATGACGAAGCAGTGTGGCAGGCCCCACACAATGAGGAATGACGCGGCCAGCGTGCTTCTCGCAGCTTCCCGAAGGGCGCGTCACGTTCGCGACGCACCGAATCTGCAGTGTTCAAAGATGGAATCATAACGTCCTATCCGCACGAACGTGACGCGCTGAGCGAAGCGGTTTTGGTCAGAGTATCCCATAGGATACTGGCGATCCGTTCATTTTTATTATTCCATAATATCGTTAAAAATACCGGCCAGTGCACCTGTAAGACGCTCCCGATCGAATCCGGCTACCCATGCCGGATCGGGATGCGGCAGGCGGCCCCCGCTCCACTGCTCGTACAACTGTCCGATCGCATCTGCAATTACATCCGGCGCGGCGTCCGGCTCCACTATCCTGGAGGCGCCGTACTCCTTGAGGGCCTTGCGCGCCACGCCCTCCGGAATCAGGCCCAGTATCGGTTTCCGGGCGCCGAAATACTCGTACAGCTTTCCGGTCCATATTCGCTCGGAGCCCTCGGCTCGTCCGATCGTCATCCAGAGCACATCTGCGGCAAGCAGGCCAGCTACCGCTTCCTCGTGCGGGAGATAGCCCGTATGATGGATCATGTCCTCGATATGCAGTTGTGCGGCAAGGGTTTTGGCGAATGCCGGCAGCAAACCCGTAAAGACGGCGCGTATGTGCTTGCGAAGCGCCGGTTTTCTCTCTACAAGCGCTGCGAGCCCTCGCAGAAAGGGCTCCGGCGATTGCGCATCGTAGAATACGCCGCTGTAGAGCAGCGTGAAGACCTTCGGGTCTGTGGTCAGCCCGGGAATGCGGGGCTCGACGGCAAAATCTTCGGGATCGAATCCTTGCGGGATGACCCGTGCGTTTTCAGGGGTAAGGATGTCCGGATGGCGTGTGGCAAGGCTTTCCCCGATGGCGTCGCCGATCACGACGACCCGGTCCGCAGCCTTCAGGGCGCGGCCCTCCAGCCGGGTCGAGCGGGCCCGGTGCCATGGCGTCGGGTAGATATGGCGGGGATTGCCCACCCAGTCGTCCCGAAAATCGAGGACAAGGGGCAGGCCTGTCTTGCGGGCCAGCCGGGCGGCGGCAAGGTGCGAGGAGTACGGCGGCGCGGACGAATAGATCAGGTCGTGCGGTTTTTCCCTGAGTATATCGAGCGCCTGCCCAAGGGCGGGACGCATCCATCCCACCTTGTTATCGGGTACGAAGACCCACTGGCTCAACGCGGACAGCCCCTTCCGTACGGATTCGCGGGGCATGCCCACGGTCGCGCGTTTGCCGAAAAGGCGGGTAGGATCCCACGAAGCGGTGCGATGGATCGTTATTCCGGCCTCCTCGACTTCGCGCAGCAGGCTGTCGTCGTAGGCGAAATAGCCGTGCGGGCGGCAGGTGACGACCGTCGATTCCCAGCCGTAACGGGGCAGGTATTTCAGGAACTTGGCGGTCCGCTGGACCCCGCTCAGGCCCATCGGCGGAAAGTAATATGCGAAGACGAGAACCCGCCGCGTTTCTTGCCGGATCACAGGAGATGTCTTGTCCGATACGTTCATGCGAAGTGTAACGCCTGCAAAGTGCTATAAACGCAGGAGGGACTTTTCGGGTTCGGCGGCGTTTGAAACCGCTCCGTGACCGGAGTACTAATTCCGACGATATTTATGATGGAAACCGGACCCCCGGCCTCCCCTCCGCATCCCGACGACGCTCCCGAATCGGGTTCGCATTTCATACGGGAGATCGTTGAGAACGACCTGCGGAACGATACGTACGGCGGGCGGGTCGCTACGCGGTTTCCTCCCGAACCGAACGGGTATCTGCATATCGGGCACGCCAAGTCCATCTGCCTGAATTTCGGGCTGGCGGAGGATTTCGGGGGAACATGCAATCTCCGGTTCGACGACACCAACCCTGAAACGGAGGAGGTGGAGTATGTCGAGTCCATCAAGCAAGATGTGCGCTGGCTCGGTTTCGACTGGGAAGACCGCGAGTATTACGCGTCGGATTATTTCGACCGGCTGTATGCCTTTGCGGAGCACCTGATCCGGAACGGCCACGCCTACGTGGACAGCCAGGACGAGGCGGAAATACGGGCGACGCGGGGCACGGTCACCGAACCGGGACAGGAGAGTCCGTACCGGAGCCGGTCCGTGGAAGAGAATCTGGACCTTTTTCGCCGCATGAAACGCGGCGAATACAAGGACGGCGAGCATGTGCTGCGCGCCCGGGGGGATATGGCGTCTTCCAATATGAAGATGCGCGACCCCCTCCTCTACCGCATCCGGCATGCGCATCATTACCGTTCCGGCGACGCCTGGTGCATCTACCCGATGTACGACTTCGCCCATCCTCTCTCGGACGCCATCGAGGACATCACCCATTCCTTGTGTACGCTCGAATTCGACAACAACCGGGAATTGTACGACTGGATTGTCGACCGGTGCGTGGAGGAGCCCCGTCCCCGCCAGTACGAATTCGCGCGCTTGAATCTCGACTACACGATCATGAGCAAGCGCAAGCTGCTGCGCCTTGTCCGGGAAGGGCATGTGGCCGGCTGGGACGATCCCCGGATGCCGACGCTTGCGGGGTTGCGGCGGCGGGGCGTTACGCCGGGGGCGATTCGGGCTTTTTGCGCCGAGATCGGGGTCGCCAAGGCGGATAACCGTATCGGGATGGACCTGCTGGATTACACCGTTCGGAACGATCTGAATTTCGAGGCGCCGCGCGTGATGTGCGTGTTGCGGCCCCTCAAAGTCACCCTGATAAACTACCCCGATAAGGCCGACGAGGAACTGGAGGCTTCTTTCTGGCCGCACGACGTGCCCCGCGAGGGGTCGCGGGCGGTGCCTTTCGGCAGGGAACTCTACATTGACCGGAACGACTTCCGGGAGGATCCGCCGAAGAACTACTACAGACTGGCGCCGGGCCGGGAAGTACGCTTGCGGTACGCCTGTCTGATCCGGTGCGAGGAGGCGGTGCGTGACGAGACCGGCGAGGTGGTCGAGCTGCGGTGTACGTACGACCCGGAAACGCATGGCGGCAAGGCGCCCGACGGACGCAAGGTGCGCGGCGTCATCCACTGGGTATCGGCGACGCGGTCCCTCCCGGTCGAGGTGCGCTTGTACGATCGGCTCTTCCGCGCGCCCGATCCGGAAGCGGGCGAGGAGGATTTCATGGCTCATCTCAATCCCGACTCGCTGGTGACGCTGCGGGACGCCAGGATCGAGCCGAGCGTTTCCGGGGATGCGGATACGCAGCGCTACCAGTTCGAGCGGGAAGGGTATTTCTGGAGGGATCCGGAGGATTCGACGCCCGAACGCCCGGTTTTTAACCGGATCGTGCCGCTGCGGGACACTTGGGCGAAGGTGGAGCGTAAGGCGAGAGGCGAAAGTCAGCCGCCGGGGGTCGGTGCGGAAACCGCTCCGGAGGCGCCGAAGAAACAGACTGCTTCTGCCCCCGCTCCTCAAATGACGCATGACGAACGGGTTGCAGTGCTTTCCGCAGAGCAGCGCGAACGGTATGCATCCAATGTCGAGGCCATACTGGGCAGCAGCGTGTCCTCCGGGTTGGCGGAGAAATCGGCCCTTGAACTCGTGGAGCAACCTGCGGCGAACGATTACTTCGACCTTGCTCTCCGGGAACTGGACGATCCTGCCGCCGCGCATACGCTGGCCAAATGGCTCCTCAACGCGGTTCCAAGGGAAATAATGGAAAATATGGAAGAGGGTTATGCATTGTCTCCCAATAAATTATCTCCTCTTATCAAACTAATGCATGAAGGGACTATTTCTGCACGGATCGGAAAGGAAGTGCAGGCGGAAATGATCGCATCGGGTCACGACCCCGATACGATCATCGAGCAAAAGGGATGGAAACAGGTGGCGGATCCGGATGCGCTGGCCCCCGCCGTGGAAGAAACGCTGGAGGCATTTCCCGACAAGGTTGCGGCCTACAGGGCGGGTAAGAAAGGGCTTATGGGGTTTTTCATGGGACAGGTGATGCAGCGCACCGGGGGCGCGGCCAAGCCCGACCTGGCCCGGAAACTGCTCGAGGAGAGGCTTGGAGGGTGAGGGATCACGCCCCCTCGTCCCCACCCGGACAAAAAAGCGCCGCTGCGGCGCCGGCCGGATCGCGAATCACGCAATAACTGCCCATGGCGCCCATGGATACGGGTCCTGCGATCACGGAGCCGCCCTGCTCGCGGCATGCGGTCATGCTTGCTTCGAGATCCTCGACCAGAATGTAGATGATCCACTGGGGGGGCAGATCCGCATTGGGGCCTCGTGCATGGCATACCCCGGCCACCGCTTCCGTGTCGTCGCCCGGGGGTGACATACTGAAATCGTCGTACTCCCCCATGTTTACGGGGGAGGCCTTCCAGCCGGCCACGGCCTCATAGAAATCCCGAACGGTTTCGGCGTCGGGAACGGTCAGGTCCATCCAGCCGATGGTTCCGAAGGCAGGCGATTTACTCATTTGGAAAACAGAAAGGCCATGGGTTCGTGGCGAACGCCGTCCGCCGAGGCGATGGCGAACTCGGGCCCTTCGTACATGGTGGCGGCCCCGTACCGTCCGTCCTTGTGGACGGCATAGAAGCTGAGCCCGAAACGCGGGCGGCCCTGTTCGTCCAGTAGACGGTCTTCCGTCATGGACACGACGCGTCGCAACACTTCGAGACAGGCGTCTTCCGGAGCGTATCCCTGACGCATGAACTCGACGGCAAGAAACGATCCGCAGGACTGAATAGCGGCTTCGCCCCGCCCGGTTGCGCCGGCGGAACCCACCGTGTTGTCACAGTACTGTCCGGCGCCCACAATGGGGCTATCCCCTATCCTACCGGGAATCTTCCAGGCCAGTCCGCTCGTGGTCGTCACCGAGGCGATGTCCCCGCTTGCCGTAACGGCGCTCATGTGAATGGTGCCGTCCGTGTGTTTTGCCGCCGCTTCCGGCCATTCCAGCCAGTTATCCTCGGCGTTCAGGCTTGTCTTCCAGGCCAGCCAGTCTTTACGGCTCTGTTCCGTAAGCAGGTTTTGCGGTTTGAATCCCATTCGGATGGCGAAATCCCGGGCGCCCTTCCCTACAAGGATCACATGATCCGTGTAATCCATCACCGCCTTGGCCACAAGGGAAGGCGTAGCGATGTCTTCGAGGGCGGCGACGGCCCCGGCGCGGCGCGTAGGACCATGCATAAGAGAAGCGTCCAGCGTAACGACGCCTCGCTCGTCGGGCAAGCCGCCAAGGCCCACGCTCTGGTCTGTCGGGTCCAATTCCTGGATTTTGACGCCGGCAATGGCTGCGTCAAGCGGGTCCGCTTCTTCCTCCGTCATCATCCGGTATGCCTGTTCGACACCCCGGATGCCGTTCCCTGAAGCGATCACAATGGGCACGGCCCGGTGCGGGCGGGCTTGCGGCGGGTGAGGCATGCTTGCCGTGGAAACTGCCGCCGCCGCACCGGACAAGTGCAGAAAGGTTCTTCTAGATATGCTCACTATGGATACTCTGATTAAGTCCGTGAAGTTCAGAGGCTGAGAGGGGTGCGCTGGCAAGGAATGACGAAGCAGCGTGGCAGGGCGAAGCGGTTTTGGTCAGAGTATCCTTATTCACTCCAGGGCGGTACGATGTCCTGCATGCGCGCGTAGGAAATCAATTGCCCGAGATGCTCGGAATTATGCCGCAGATAAGCGAGCATGGCGGCGCGCACGGTCCGTTCCGGGTCGCCGTACAAACTCACCATGGAGTCCATCGTATCGTCGGACATCCCGCGAATGCTGGAAACCGCAAATTCATGCGTTTGCTTAAGGAACGCTACCACATCTTCTTTCTCCATCACATTCTCGAGCGCGCCTGCTACATCGACTCCCTCGGGCGGTTCTACGCCCCCGACTCCTAAAATAAAATAGGAGGCCTGCGAAACATGCACGAGGTGTCGCCGGAACGGGAACACGGTCTCGGTAGGCGCCCATTCGTACTTGTCGGCGGGAAACGCTTCGGCAAGGGCTACGATGTTGGTGAGTACGGCGTCTACCTCCGAGGCGATCTCGTCCTGGTTCGACTGCGCCTGGACAGTCATTGCGGCGAATCCGGCGACAACCAGCGCAACGGTTACGGTAAGGAGTTTCCTGAACATATTATTTAGAGATGGTGATGAAGGAATGCGTGTACGTTTCGTGCGATCGCAGTCACGATCGGCACGGCCCGGTGCGGGCGGGCGTGCGGCGGGTGAGGCATGCCCGCCGTGGAAACTGCCGCCGCCGCACCGGACAAGTGCAGAAAGGCTCTTCGCGATATTCTTATTCACTCCAGGGCGGTACGATGTCCTGCATGCGCGCATAGGAAATCAATTGCCCGAGATGTTCGGAATTATGCCGCAGATAAACGAGTAGTCCTGCACGCACGCTCCGTTGTGATCCGTCGTAGAAATCCACCATGGAGTCCATCGTTTCGTCGGACATCCCGCGAATACTGGAAACCGCAAATTCGTGCGTTTGCTTCAGGAACGCGACCACGTCTTCTTTTTCCATCACATTTTCGAGTGCGCCTTGCACATCGACCCCCTCGGGCGCTTCCACCCCACCGAGCCCTACAAAGAAGTAGGACGCTTGCGAAGCATGCACGAGGTGCCGCCGGACCGGAAACACGACCTCGGTAGGCGCCCATTCGTATTTATCGGCGGGAAAGGCTTCGGCAAGGGCTACCATGTTGGAAAGCACGGCGTCCACCTCCGAGGCGATTTCTTCCTGGCTCGATTGCGCCTGCACCGTCATGGAGGCAAATCCGGCGACAACCAGCGCAACGGATACGGTAAGGAGTTTCCTGAACATGCTATCGGGAGATGGTTATGAAGGAGTATGTGTGCAATCCATGCAATACATCGTGCTGCGCGGAGCGCCACACGTTTACGGTATGGATGAACATTTTAAGCGAATATGAAGATATTGTGCGTGCCGGTCAATTGCAGGAAAAACTTTCGGCGACTGTTTATGTCACAGGGCACGCTCCGTTGCCCGGTCGAAGAAATAAAGTTTTCTCAGGTCCAGCGCCAGTCGGACGGATCGGCCCGCTTCAGGAAGTGTCTGTGACGCAATTCGGGCGCGAATGTCCTGTTTTCCTACCCTGGCGCAAAGAAATGCTTCATGGCCCATGGGTTCCACGACATCCAGTAGAAAATTGGCTTCGTACGCAGGATATGCGGGGGGCGTAGCGGAGGACACCTGGATATTTTCCGGGCGGATGCCGAGGGTCACGGCCTGCCCGACGTATGATCCGACGGCTGCATGGTCGGGCTCCCGCAGGGGAATGAGCAGGGTTGCTCCTTCTGCCTCGAATGCGGGTCCTCCCTCCTTCTCGACGATGCGGCCCTCGATGAAGTTCATCGCCGGATTCCCGATAAATCCGGCTACGAAGCGGTTTGCAGGCCGCCTGTAGAGCGCAAGCGGCGTATCGATCTGCTGGATTCGCCCCCTGTCGAGTACTATAATCCGGTCACCCATGGTCATGGCCTCGACCTGATCATGGGTAACATAGACCATGGTCGTACCTAACCGGCTGTGGAGCCTCGATATTTCCGCCCGCATTTTTCCTCGCAACCCCGCATCGAGGTTGGAAAGCGGTTCGTCAAAGAGAAACATGCGCGGTTTGCGGACAATGGCTCTTCCCAGAGCGACCCGCTGTCGCTGCCCCCCGGACAATTGCTCCGGTTTCCGGTTCAGAATGGTTTCAACGCCGAGTAATTCTGCGGCCTCCCGGACCCGGCGGTGCATTTCCTCCTTGCCGTATCCGCGTAGTTTGAGCCCGAAGGCCATGTTGTCGAACACGGACATGTGCGGGTACAGCACATAGTTCTGAAAGACCATCGCCGCGTCCCGGTCCCGCGCGGGTACGCCGTTTACCATCCGATGATCGATATACAGGGAACCCTGCGTGATCGACTCGAGGCCGGCAATCATGCGCAGCACGGTGCTTTTCCCGCATCCCGATGGCCCAACCAGCACCACGAACTCCCCCTCCCCGACCTCGAATGTCAGGTCCCGGACTGCCGTGACATTCCTGTCGTAGACCTTACGGATATTTTCGAGCCGGATACGCGCCATGCGGCAAACGGGAAAGGGCGATGGAAGAATTTGGCCGGTAGACGCCGGGACCTTTTGCGGGAATCGGGATTAAGCGTACTCTGGCGCAATATACCCTCTACGGGGACAGATCGAACAATTCGAATTTGTACGATGCAGAAAAAATCAAGAATCACCATTTATGATGTGGCGGAGAGGGCGGGCGTTTCGATATCCACCGTGTCGCGTGTGATGAATAGCTCCGATCTGGTGACCGAGCCGACCCGGGTACGTGTGCTCAACGCCATCGAAGCACTGCGATTCCGTCCGGATCGTACGGCTAAGTCGCTGGCCCGCAAGGCGGCGAAGTCCTTTGCCGTGGCTATTCCCACCTTCACGATGCCCTTTCATAACGAGTTGCTCAAAGGCGTCCGGTTTCGGCTGCGCCAACAGGATATTGATCTGCTGCTTTGCGATCTGGGAACGAAGTCACCGAACGCCACGCTGATGAATTTTCTGGATGGGGGTTCCGTGCAAGGTCTGCTTCTTGTCGGCGTTGCCCTCGATGAGCGCATTGTGGAGGAACTGGAAACCCTGCACTCCCCGGTGGTTCTTGTGGGCACGCAACATCCTGCCTTCGATTCGTTTTCCTGGAACGATCGAGCGGGTGCGGCGGCGGCTATCGAACATCTGATCGGCCTTGGGCACACTCGGATTGCCATGATCGTATCGCACACGAGCGGTTCCATGCAGAACGAGCGCCTCGAGGGGGCTCGGGAAGCCATGCGTAAAGCCGATCGGTCTTTCTCCCGGGAAGATATTTTCTGCGGGAGTACCGAGAAGCACGCCGGTTTCAGCGAGGAAGCGGGCTACGAGGCGATGCAACGGATTCTTTCGGAACGCCCGGATGTCACGGCGGTCTTTGCGCTGAGTGATGTGCAGGCCATTGGAGCCTGGAAAGCCATACGCGACGCCGGAAGGGAAATACCCGGAGATATTGCGCTGGTAGGCTACGACGATATCAAGACCAGCCAGTACATTGGCATTTCCAGCGTGGATCAGCGTATGCACGAAGTGGGCGAGCAAGCCACTGAGTTAATCCTGCAGCGCATGACCGGAGATGAAAAGCTCGCCCCGGTGCATCGGGTAATCGTTCCCAGGTTGATGGCGCGCAGGTCTTCCCGGCCCGGATGAGTCCGGGATACTCTGATTTATTCTCCCTGACCTTTTCTTGCATATGACGTCAGAAAGCACGTTGCGTCGGTCTCTGGAGGAGGCGATTCGACAACAACTCGATCATACGGTCAGCGAGACGAGTTTCACGGAGGCGGGCGAGCTGTACCGGGGCAAGGTCCGCGACGTCTACCGCGCTTCCACTGTTTCCGGCGATGCGCTCTGCCTGATGACGACCGACCGCATTTCGGCGTTCGATCACATTCTTCGCCAGCAGATTCCCTTTAAGGGGCAGGTGCTGAATCAAACGGCCGCTTTTTTCTTCGAACGAACAAAGGATATTGCGCCCAATCACCTTGTGGCGGTTCCGGACCCGAACGTGACGGTGGCGGTGCCTTGCGTGCCTGTTCCCGTCGAATTTGTGGTCCGGGGGTATCTTGCAGGGCATGCCTGGCGGGAATATCGCGCCGGGCGGCGCAGCGTTTCAGGCGTGGCGTTGCCGGACGGCCTGCAGGAAAGCAGTCGCCTTCCCGAACCCGTACTCACCCCCGCCACCAAAGCGGAAACGGGACATGACGAAGATATCTCCAGGGAGGAGATTATAGCGCGCGGCCTGCTGACGCACGACGAATTCGATGAGTTGGAAGGTATGGCGCTTGCCCTGTTTGCACGCGGCACGGACATGTCTGCGGCGCGGGGGTTGCTGCTTGTAGATACCAAATACGAATTCGGCCGCGCTCCGGATGGCGCTTTCCTCCTTATAGACGAGGTGCATACCCCCGATTCGTCACGGTACTACTACGCGGATGGCTATGAGGAGCGGCTTCGGTCGGGGCTGCCTCAAAAGCAGCTTTCCAAGGAATTCGTCCGGGAGTGGCTGATGGAGCAGGGTTTCCGGGGAGAACCAGGCCAGGAGCTGCCCGACTTACCGGACGATTTCCGTATACAGGTAGCGGCCCGCTACATCGAGTTGTATGAGGCGCTTACCGGGTTGGTGTTCGAACCGGATACCCATCCCGATCCGGTCGAGCGCATACACCAGGCGGTCACATCGTATCTGGCGAACTGAAGGGTTCGGGTGCGGAATCCCCCTCGACCCACCTGGCGTTCCCGTCGACGAAGTGTTCCTTCTTCCAGATCGGCGCCCGGGTCTTCAGCGTGTCGATCAGATACCGGCAGGCCGTGAAGGCATCTGCACGATGGGGCGCCGCGACTCCCGCAATGACGCTTATTTCCCGTAGCGAGACTTCGCCGATACGGTGCAGCAGGCAGGCGCGGCGAACCGGCCAACGGGCAAAAGCTTCATCGACCAGCCTGTGCATCTCCTTGAGAGCCATAGGTTTGTAACATTCGTATTCAAGGAGTACCGTTTCTCGCCGCACGGTTTTTCCGCCAGCCGCTTTTTCTTCGGTTTCGGTCCACCGGCGTGTGGTTCCAAGGAAGATATCTACCCCACCAGCCTCTTCGACCCGGAGAAATTCCGAAACCTCTTCCAGAGAAAGGGGCATTTCCTGGATGGTTATCCAGACCGAATCGTTCGATATCCCGGTCATCTCATCCTCCGCTGACGGGCGTAATGAGAGCTACCTCGTCCCCTGCCCGGACGATATGTTCTCGGGGTACGTACTCCCGATTGACTGCAATGCGTACGAGCGGAAGCATGGGGCGAATGGCAGGATACGTTGCAGCCAGCCTTTCGAGGAGCGCGCCGGCGGATACGGCTTCTCCGGGATCAAGATGCAAGGTCGTTGCATCGATCCCTGCCTGTTCCCGGATCACACTGAAAAGCAGCACCTGTACGCTCTGTAGTTTTTTGTCCCCCATGTTTTGTCCTGTATGAGCGCTCAACGGAACCGGATGGCGCGAATCGCTTCGATGCCAGCGGCTACGCGGGCGGGCACATACGCCGCCAGCACGCACAGCGCCATCGCAAGGGCGCCTGTGAGCAGAAAGTCGAAAGCATGTAACTCGACCGGCGCCGTGGTCAGGTAATACGCCTCTTCCGGCAATGAAATAAGGCCGTATTTGTCCTGTAATAGCACCAGCGCAAAGGCAAGGGTTTCTCCAAGCGCCACCCCCACGCCGCCGATCAGCAGACCTGACCATATGAACTGTTTGCGGATTGATCGCATGGAGGCGCCCATACTCTTCAGAATACCGATCTCCCGTGTTTTTTCAAGCGTGGTCATCAGGAGCGTGCCGATGATGTTGAATGCAGCCACCACGACGATAATGCTGATCACGACGGGGATAATGCTTTTCTGCAGGTTGATCCAGGCAAAAAGCCCGCCATATACGTCATATATGCTCCGCGCCATGAGTGGAAACCCCAGCCGATCTTCTATGACCTGTGCTTTTTCTCTCGCTGTACCTACTTCGGAAAGGGTCACGTCGAACCGGGTCGCCTGGTCCGGGCCGTAGGCAAGAAGTTCACGTGCCGCGGAAAGGGATGTGAAGACATACAACGCATCGAAATTGGCAAGGGACGTTTCATAGACGCCGGCAATGCGGAATGTCTTTGCACGGGGTATCGTCAGACCCGCCATGGAAGGCATTTCCCCTGCGGATGCCGAGCGCATGGAAAAGGAGGTGACAATTTGCCCTGGCTGCACCTGGAGCAGGTCGGCCAGTTCCTTTCCGATGACAAGGCCGGCATGTCCGCTGCTGTCGGGTTGCGTATCGAAAGAGCCGTCCACGATCTGTTCCAGAAAATATGCAGGCGGTTGCTCCATGCCCCGTATCGCTACGCCCTCTATATGCTCCCGGGACCGCCGAAGCAGAGCAAATTCCTGTACTACGACCGCCGCATCGACGACACCTGTTATGGAGGCAAGCGTATCCCGGATAGAGGCGGCCTGGTCAATGGGCACATCCCGAAAAGTTTCTATTTGTACATGCGCCCCGAATCCGGTGATTTTGGCTTCGATTTCACTGCCGAAACCTCTTACGACCGAAAGCGCCAGGAGCAAGGCCGCCGTTCCCAGAGCGACGCCTGCCGTAGCTATCCAGGCAATGAACCATACAAAACGGCTTCCCTCCTCTTGCCCGCGCACGGACCGGAGATAGCGCATCGCCATGAAGCGTTCGAAGCGGGAAGACATGGGTTTGCGGGACGGTGCGACGACATGACGGAGGGGTTTTTGATACCCGCCGGGGTACACGCCGGTTCTCGAATCATTGATACCGCATTTTTGCGCCCGGAATCAAAACCTCCGTGTAACCTGCGGGTATGCTACCCGTATCAGAGTATCCTGAAGTACTGAACGAAGCGGTTTTGGTCAGAGTATTCTGTACATATTCCCTGTGCGCACTTGCTTCATCCTCGAGAGGGTACCATGAACCACGTGCATTCTTCTGTTACCTTGCTGGAGATTCCATTGCCGAAAAACGAGCCCGTGCTCAATTATGCCCCGGGTTCAGGGGAGCGCAGCCGCCTTCGGCAAAAACTGGAAAAACTTCGCAGCGAAACGGTCGAAATTCCGGCCCTTATTGGCGGGCGCGAAGTCCGCACGGGAAAGACCGTGGAAATCAGGGCGCCCCACGATCATGGGTGTGTGCTTGGCGTGGCGCATCTTTGCGGTCCCGAAGAAACGACGGAGGCGATACGCTGTGCGCTGGAAGCCCGGGAGGAATGGATGCGCATGCCATGGTCGGATCGTCTCGGGATCTTCAGGAAGGCAGCCGATCTGCTTTCCGATCCCTGGCGGGATACGTTGAACGCCGCCACGATGCTGGGCCAGAGCAAGAATGCTTTTCAGGCGGAAATCGATGCGGCCTGCGAAACGATTGATTTCTGGCGGTTCAATGCGGCCTATGCAGAGCGGATCATAGCAGATCAACCTCTTTCTTCGGAAGGCATCCTCAACCGCATGGAGTACCGGGCGCTTGAGGGGTTTGTGAGCGCTATAACCCCCTTCAACTTTACGGCGATTCAGGCCAATCTGCCCACGGCCCCCGTGTTGATGGGCAATGTGGCGTTATGGAAACCGGCTACAACCGCCCTTCTGTCCGCCTGGTACACCTATCAACTGCTTAAAGAGGCGGGCTTGCCGCCGGGTGTGATCAATATGCTTCCGGGCCACGGTCCGGAGATAGGCGCTCCGATCCTGGCCTCGGAGCATCTTGCCGGTCTGCATTTTACCGGCTCTACGGGTACGTTTCAGTACATGTGGCGCACGATCGGAGCGAATATCGATAGATACCGGTCCTATCCGCGCATCGTCGGAGAAACCGGGGGCAAAGATTTTATCGTGGCGCATCCTTCGGCGCACGCAGTGGAGGTAGCCACCGCGATCGTGCGGGGCGGCTTCGAATACCAGGGCCAGAAGTGCTCGGCTGCTTCGCGCGCGTATCTGCCGGCCTCGCTTTGGCCGGAAATAGAGCAAGAGGTGACGCAACAACTCGACGATGTAAAAACGGGACCGGTCGAGGACTTTTCGAACTTCGTCAACGCCGTGATCGACCGTCCTGCTTTCGACCGCATCACCGGATATATCGACCGGGCGCATGCCGATCCGGATGCAGACCTCGTACATGGGGGCACGTACTCCGACGAGGAAGGGTATTTTATCACCCCTTCTGTGTTTCGGGTTCACGAACCCATGCACGAAACGATGCAGGAAGAGATATTCGGGCCGGTCGTCTCGGTGTTTGTATATGAGGATGCCCGTTATGAGGATATGCTTGACCTATTGGACAACACTTCGTCGTACGCCTTGACCGGAGCTGTTTTCGCCGTCGATAAGGATGCAATCCGGCAGACCTCAGATCGACTGATCGATAACGCCGGTAATTTCTATATCAACGATAAGCCCACAGGGGCCGTGGTCGGCCAGCAGCCCTTCGGGGGCGCGCGCAAGTCGGGCACCAACGATAAGGCAGGGTCGCAGTTGAATCTGACGCGCTGGATTTCTCCCCGGGTTGTAAAAGAGAATTTTGCCCCTGCACGACACTTTAGGTACCCCTTTATGGATTAAGAAAAATATGTTGTTATTCAACGAGTTAGCGTATTTCATAGTACCCTGCCAAGCACAGCCCAATGATTATGGCAGGGCTTAGTTCGTAGTTGATAAACCAATCCTTGTATTTCATGTTGCCCCCTGTCCGTGTTCTTCAGTACGGTGTTGGCCCGATCGGGTTGGCATGCATCCGCACGATTCTTGCCAAACAGGAAACGGGTCAACTTGTCCTCGCAGGCGCTGTGGATATATCTCCGGAGAAAGTGGGCCGGGACGTGGCGGAGTTGTTAGGCGGAGGCCTCTCTCCTACCGGGATCCTCGTGAGCGACGATGCCGCCGCTGTGCTTGCAGAAACCACTCCCGATGTGGTGTTGCATACCACTACTTCATTTCTGGATCGCGTGCATGGACAGATCGAGGAATGCATTCGCTGTGGTGTCCCTGTGGTTTCTTCCACTGAGGAGCTTTCTTTCTCGTACGACCGGCATCCTGAACTCAGTGCCGTCCTGCACAAAGAAGCGGTGAAACACGGTGTGGCTGTCGTGGGCACGGGGGTAAACCCCGGCTATGCTATGGATACACTGGCGCTCATGGCGACCGGCGTGTGCACCGACGTTTCAGAGGTGCATGCCGTGCGCGTGGTGGATGCAGGAAAGCGCCGGAAGCCTCTCCAGCTCAAGGTGGGGGCCGGTCTTTCGGCCAAGGCATTCGATGAAAAGAAAGCGACGGGCGTATTCGGACATATCGGGCTGAGGGAATCCCTGTTTTTTGTGGCGAAGGGTCTCGGTTGGCCGCTCGATCGAGTGGACGAACAACTTCACCCCGTACTGGCGGACGCGGAAATATCCACCCCGTTTCTGACGGTGGCGCCAGGGAACGTGGCCGGTATCCATCATTTTATTACAGGCTATGTGGGCGGGCGCCCCTTGCTTTCTCTTGATTTGAAAATGTTTGTGGGAGCGAAAGAGCCTCGCGACGCCGTGCGTGTTGTGGGCGAGCCACCGGTTGATCTCGTGGTTCGCGACGGTATATTTGGAGATACGGCCACAGTTGCTACCCTGATCAATGCGATACCCCTTGTGCTGCATGCCTCACCGGGTCTCAAAACCATGATGGATCTGCCCGTCCCACGTGCATTTGCCTGCAGTCCGAACACGGACTAACTATTCGGGAACGCATGGCCTGTCCTGTCATGCGAATTGTGTTATTGCCTCATGAACAAGCGCATCGGACGATTTCATGTGTTGACGGACCCTCGCTTCCAGCAGCGATTCGGTCATGCGGAGCTTGCCCGTCTTGCCGCGGAGGGAGGCGCCGATACGATTCAGTTCAGACAAAAATCGGGGTCCGTTCGAGATATGCTGGAGGAGGCAAAACACGCAGCAGCCGTTTGCCGGGAGCGGGATGTGCCGTTTCTTGTTAATGACCGCCTTGATGTGGCGTTGGCTTGCAGAGCCGATGGGATACATCTTGGGCAGCAGGATTTTCCTGTCCGGGAAGCACGGCGCATTATGGGCCCGGAGGCGATCATAGGGGGTACGGCCACCACCGTCGAAGAGGCGCTGGCGATGCAGGAAGCAGGCGCCGATTATATAGGATTCGGTCCTGTGTTTCCTACGACCAGCAAGGACAATCCGGCCCCGGTAAAGGGGGTGACGAATCTGGCATGTGTCTGCGCGGCGATGCGTATTCCCGTCATCGCTATCGCGGGCATTTCCGTGGAGCGTGTCAAGCCCGTGATTCGGGCCGGGGCGCACGGCGTGGCGGTCATGACGGCAGTGACGACGGCAGAGAATCCTGCCCGGGCTGCCCGGGCGTTCCGCGAGGAGTTGGATGTGGTGATTGCAGGATACTCCGATCAGAATATCCTGTAAGATCTTCATAAAAAATGCAGTTCCCCCGACGTATCCCTAATGCGCCCCCCGGAGCGCCAGAGCGAGTGCTTCGGGGGTGGGTTCGTGCGCGGTAGCGCGTACCTGGAAGCCGCGGGCGCGCACAGCCTCTGCCGTGACGGACCCAATGGCAGCGATGGAGATGCTTTCCAGAGATACTTCCGGAGACTTGAGCATTGCTTCCAGGCCGGAGGGGCTGAAAAACACCACCCAGTCCGGTTTTTTATCGCCGGGCCATGCGTGCAGCGTACGCAAGCCGGTTCGATAAGCGGTTATTTCTTTCGTGCGGATGCCGGCCTCACGCAAAAGGGAAGGCAGCATATCCCGTCGTCGGTCTCCACATAGAAAAAGCAATGTGCCTGCTGTGTGCCGTTTCAGGATATAGGCTGCAAGCTGTTCTGCCGATCCGGCGCCCTCCCCTTCCGGTTCGTAACCGAGGGAACGTATAGCGGCAGCGGTACGTGGACCTACCGTAAACAGGACCTTATTTTCCCATCCCGTTTTTCCGATCCCGGTTCCGGGAAACGCCCTGCTGAAAGCTTCTACCGCCCGCGGACTGGTGAAAATCAGTCCTGTATACCGGTCCGGGTGTTTCAAGAGCTTGTATAACGCATCCTGTTCTGCGTACTCGAACGTGAGCACCGGCAGGGTTTGCGTATCGAAGCCAGCCTCATTGAGCGCCTTTTCCCAGGCACAGGATGCCTCCTGGTCCGGTATATTTTCGGAGGATTCGTCTCCGGAGCGCAACAAGAGGACCGTATTTCTCATCACGCATGCGGATTGCGGAGTTCCTCCAGGATACGCCTCCCTCCTTTTTCCAGCAGCTCGTTGGCGAGTTCGGCGCCGATGGTTTCGCCTTCGGAAACGGGGCCCGTCCGTTGCGAACGGCAGATTTGCTCGCCGTCCAGGGACGCCACGCAACCTTCGAGCACAAGTTGGTCGTCCTGTACGCCCCCCCATGCGCCCACGGGGATGGAGCACCCTCCTCGCAGGGTGCGCAGGAAGGCCCTTTCCGCAAGTACTTCCCACGAAGTGGGTACGTCGTGCACGGTTTTCTGGAGCAGGCTACGGATATCCTCGTTCCGGTCCGTACAAACGACAGCCAATGCGCCCTGTCCCACCGCGGGCAGCATGATATCGGGAGGAATATGCTCCGTGATGCGTTCCTGCATGCCAAGCCGTTTCAGTCCGGCCGCCGCCAGGATTAGGCCGGCCCACGTACCTTCCGCTAATTTGCGGAGGCGCGTGCCGACATTGCCGCGGACCGGCTCGATGCGCAAATCGGGGCGCCAGGCCAGTAATTGCGCCTGTCTTCTGGGGGAGGATGTCGCCAGTACAGCTCCTTCGGGCAGGTCAGCGAGTCCTCCGGAATATCCCGGGTGGCCAACGAACGCATCCGCCGGGTCTTCCCGCTTGCTTACCGCCCCGATGACCAGACCGGGAGGCATCTCCGTGGGCCAGTCTTTCAGGGAGTGTACGGCAAGATCGATGGAGCCGTCCAGCAGGGCCTGATCCAGTTCCTTCGTGAATAGCGCCTGACTGTTTATGTTTGCAAGCGGTATATCGAGGATGCGGTCGCCGGTCGTTTTGATCTCGCGTAGCTCAACGCGATGTCCTTGCGCGTTGAGGCTGTCCTGGACGATGGTTGCCTGCCGCCGCGCAAGGGGGCTTCCCCTTGTTCCAAGCACCAATGGAGGCAGGCTGCTACGACTCATGGCGGACGGTGTCCGGATCCCGGGAAGAAATCCGTAACGCATCGCTGAGGGTGCGCTCCACATCCTGAAGAAGTTGGTCGGAATGCTGTGCGTCTATCGGGCAATCTTCGCGGGGTATTTCCTGCTCGGTTGCGTCAGGCAAGAATATGTTCGCTGCAGTGGCTAACTCCTCGTCGTCGCAATCCTGCCGCAGGAAAAGGTGCTGAAGCAAACGTACTCCATGGGCGAAATCGATGCGTTCGGGATCGACGCTTTTAAGGCGCACGACAGGTACCGCCAGCAGTTTCTGCACGATAGAGCGGGTAAGGCGATCCAATTGCTCCTGGTCCGCCTCCGAAAACCGCTGGCGATGTTTGCCCACTTCCTGCGCCCGGATGGCCTCGAAGGTCTCCGCGATGGCCTGAATAGCCGGTTGCAGCGATTGATGCAGGAACACCCAGGAAACGAACTCGCTGATCATCTCGTCGACGATCCTGCTCGCATTCTCCAGAGAAGATTGGAGCATTTCCCGGGTTCTTGTTTCTGCTTTTCCTAACTGGTCTATGGTAATGAGTTCAATACCGGGCAGTGCGCCGATTTGCTCTTCCACGCCTCGCGGTACGGAAATATCGATAATCAGTGCTGGCGTATTGCTTCTCTCCGAGGCAAATTCCGTACAATGCAACACGGGTTCCGGGGCCGATGTCGCCACAATAATCGCGTCCGATTGCGCGGCGGCGGCATGGCGATCTTCCCAGGGCACGTAGTGGGCCCGATAGCGGTCGGCAGCTTCGCGGCCCCGTCCCTCCGATCGGTTCGTAAACGAAAGGCGCTGTACGCCCAGCATCCGGAGCGCCTCCCCCACTTCTTTTCCTATACGCCCGGCGCCGATAATCAGCGCGGACGGGGCGTCGGGGCCTTCTCTTCGGATATCCCCGCTTTTTGAGGCACGGGCCCGGATGTAACGCGACTTGACGACTTCCGCGGCCCGGACAGATATGGAGGCATTGTTTTGCGAGAGGTCTGCCTCGTTGATGACCCGCTTTGCCGCTCGGAATGCAGTGTGCAGCAGGCGATGCATCGTGGTATTTACACAGTCCTGCCCCACCGCAACGCCATACGCTTCCTTCAGTTGGAAATAGATATGCAGGTCGCCCGGTATCAGCGATTTCATGCCGGCGGCCACTTCGAAAATATGCCGGATCGCTTCTTCGTCCCGGTAGAGAAATGTCATGTCTTCCGGCCATGTACGACCGGCATGGTTCTCAAACGCTTCCCGCACTGTTCGTACGTCTTCTTCTGCGCCATAGAGGTAGGCTTCCGTACGATTACAGGTGGAGAGCAGAACGAGCTCGGAACCCGGGTTCAGGGAAATATCCCGGTACAATGCATGCCCCTCCTCCCAGGCCGATGCGAAGGATTCGCGGATCTCTACCGGCGCACGCAAATAATTAATGCCAAGTGCGTAGAATGTCATGGGGAAAGTATTGCCTTAAGCGGCTTTTACTACAAAAAGCAGCACAATATATGGAGGGATAAAAAAGCCTATTTTGCTATTTTATTAAAGTAGGCATCACTTCCCTTTTTCGCAAAACCGCCAAGGCGTTTCACCGGAATTCCCTATTCCCTAATTTCAGGATGCTCTGAGCATATCCGATGTCCGAATCTCCCTTCCCGGCTCGTCAATGCGCCCTTGCGCGCGAACTGGCGCGCCTCGATTTGCATGCTCTTGCCGTCGTTCCCGGCGCCTCGCTGGCCTATCTTACCGGGCTGAATTTTCACTTGAGCGAGCGTCCGACGGTGGCGTTTTTCCGGCGGAACGGCGCTCCGGTGTTTGTTCTTCCGGAGCTCGAGGAGGGCAAATTGGCCAAACATACCCATAACGTATACGTTTGTACATATGGAGAAGATCCTTCCATTTGGCCAGAAGCGTTCCGGGAGGCCGCTCGTGCAGGCGGCTTGGATGGTCAACGGATCGGGATTGAATCCGGGAGCATGCGTGTGCTCGAACTGCGTATGCTCCAGGAGGCGATGCCGGGATCCACGTATCCGGATGGGCACGAAGCCATTGCCGCCATGCGCATGTGTAAGGATGCGCACGAGATCGAGCAGATGCGGCGAGCTGTCCGGGTGGCCGAAGACGCCATGCGGCACATGCTTTCCGCCATAGAGCCGGGTGTCACGGAACAGGAAGCGGCCTCTATTCTGACAGCCCGGCTTCTGGATGCGGGCTGTGCTCCCGAACTTCCCTTCCCTCCTATTGTGGCCTTTGGGCCTTCCTCGGCAAACCCTCATGCTGTGCCGGGCAACCGTGCACTACGCCCCGGAGATTTGATGTTATGCGACTGGGGAGCGAACGTAGAAGGCTATTTTTCCGATATGACGCGCATGTTTGCGTATGGCGATCCCGGAAACGAGGTCCGTCATATCGTCGAGGTGGTGGAACACGCCCGGCATGCAGCAGAGCAGACTGCGGGGCCGGGTGTGTCTGCTTCGGATGTGGATAGCGCAGCCCGTGCCGTGATTGAAAAGGCCGGTTTCGGCGAGCGCTTCGTGCACCGAACCGGACATGGCGTGGGTCTGGAAATACACGAGGCGCCGTATATCCGGGACGGCAATCCGATGCTTCTGCGTCCCGGCATGACCTTCACGATCGAACCGGGAATCTATCTGACCGGGGTAACCGGAGCCCGGATCGAAGATATCGTGGCGGTTACCGAAGACGGCGTCGATACGCTGACCACCCTGCCCCGCGAACTTGTGGATATCGCGGCGCGGTAGAAGGTTAAGGATGCTCTGATTAAGGGGTATGTTTTCTAAGACAGGTCTCGAGCCAGTCCTTCGGCTTCCGTAATCAGATCCTCGATGGCTGCCAGTCCGGCGTTCCACAAAGCGGGGTCCTGCAGATCAATGCCCATTCTTCCCGCAAGTACGTGCGGCCAGTCCGATCCGCCTGCTTCCAGCAGGGCAAGGTACCGATCCGGGAAATCCTGCGGGTCATCGAGATATCGAGCGTACAGCGCAAGCACGAGCAATTCTCCGAAGGCGTAGGCATACACATAGCCCGGCGTATGAAGGAAGTGCGGGATGTAGCTCCACCAATACCGGTAGTGGTCCCCCAGCGTTACGCTGCCCTCGAACATATCCTCCTGGGTTTGTATCCACAGGTCGGCAAATCGATCGGCGCTGAGTTCCCCGCGTTCACGGCGCTCCGTATGCATTGCATGCTCGAACCGGTTCATAGCAACTTGCCGGAATACGGTGGCGACCGTATCGTCGATTTTACCGACGAGCATGGCGAGCCGATTGGCGGGGTTTTGCTCCTGCGCCAGCATTCCCCGGAATACGATCATCTCGCCGAAGACCGAAGCCGTCTCGGCAGTGGTCAGCGGCGTATCCGCTTGCAAGACTCCTTGCTTCCTTGCCAGATACTGGTGGACGCCATGGCCAAGTTCGTGCGCCAGCGTCTGCACATCGCGTGATCTGCCCGCAAAGTTCAGGAGAATGTACGGATGAGCACTCGGGACGGCGCCGTGGCTGAAGGCGCCTCCCCGCTTGCCTGGAGCCGGCGGGGCGTCGATCCAGTTGCGGTCGAAGAAAAGATCTGCGATGGCCCCCATGCGGGGATGAAATGCGCGGTAGGCCGTGGACACGATCTCTCTCGCTTCTTCCCAGGTATATTGCCGATCGGATTCGCCGACAGGAGCATACCGGTCGTAATCGAACAACTCGTCGTACCCGAGCAGATCGCGTTTCAGGCGATAAAAACGGGCTGCGAGGCCATACTTTGAGGTTACCGCCTCGATCAGGGCCTCCACGGTTTCAGCCTGTACTTCGTTGGACAGATTCCGCTCGGATAACCACGTAGCATAGCCACGAAGCCGGTCGTCCAGTGCCTTGTCCGCCAGAATCGTATTGAAAACGCAGGTAAGCGAGCGGCCATGCGTTGCAAGTCCCTCCGTAAGGGCCAAAGCAGCCTTTTTGCGCAGGGAGCGCTCCGGTTCGTGCAACATGGACAGCACTTCCTGCTCGGTTTTTTCCTCTCCGTTTATTCGGAAACGGGTGGCGCCAAGCAGTTCGTCGAAGAAACGGTTCCAGGCCCCCCGCCCCGTCACGGCCTTTTCGGCCAATATCTTTTCCTCCGGCTCCGTGAGCAGGTAATCCCGCTGCAGTCGTTCCACTTCGAGGTAATGGCGATACCCGGCAAGTTCTTCGGAAGCGATCAGGGCCGTCGCATGCTCGTCATCGGTTTTCCCCCATTCGAGCCCGAAAAAGATGAGTTGCTGCAAGGTGCGGGTATACGCTTCGCGGACATGCTGGAGCAATGCTCCCCGCCGCTCGTCGCCGGTGTCTGTAGCCCATTGTAAAAAGGCATACGTGTATGCTTTCCCCATCCGGTCCTGAATATCTTCCAGTTGCTCAAGCGCGTTGGCCATCTCGCCCGGCGCCAGGCTTGCCACCCTGCCCCGCCAGGCGGTTGCAAAAGCCTCTGCATCAGAGAAAGCCTGCGCAATATCTGCTTCCAGCACATCCTCCGACGGGTACAAGTCGTCGAGATTCCAGCGTACGGTTTCTGCTCCGGTCTTTTTTTCGGGCATTGGGAAAAGGGGTTATACGAACGTGTTTTCCTGAAATTTACCGGGAAATGCGTTCAGGAGAGTGCGTATATTAAGTAACGCATTCCGAACGTGATTCCATTAAACATTCCACGATGATCATGCTTGTACGTACAGCCGAAGCCGTTTGGCAAGGCGACTTGATAAATGGAGAAGGTAAAGTGACGGTTCTGGACGAGCACGTACCGTATTCCTTTGCTTCCCGTGTTGAAGATGGCGCCGGAACGAATCCGGAAGAACTCCTTGCCGCAGGCCACGCAGGATGTGTCTCGATGGCGCTTTCAAACGAACTGGCGAAAGCAGGATATACGCCAAACCGGGTACATACGGTTGCGGGGGTCCATCTGATAAAAGTGGAAGGAGGTATCGCTATTTCACAGATCGATCTGACGATCGAGGCCGACGTACCAGGCATCGACGAATCGACTTTTCAGGAACTGGCCAATGGAGTAAAATCCAATTGCCCGGTCTCGCAGTTATTTCAGGGGGCAAATATCACGCTTGCCGCGACGCTCCAGTCGGGTTAATTCCGGATATGCCCTTTCCCGATACCGATCCACTTGTAGCTCGTTAGCTCTTCCAGTCCCATCGGGCCTCGGGCATGCAGTTTTTGCGTGCTGACTGCCACTTCTGCGCCCAGCCCGAACTGGCCGCCGTCCGAGAATCGCGTGCTTGCATTCACGAATACCGCTGCCGAGTCGATGCGGTCGATGAACGTGTTTGCGCGTTCCCAATCGTTGGTCAGGATGCTGTCCGAGTGGGCCGTCCCGTGGTTCTGTATGTGCTTGATGGCGTCGTCCAGGCTGTCCACGATGCGGACGTTCAGTATCAGCGCCATCCATTCCTGATCGAAATCGCCGGGTTGGGCGGCCTGGCACGCAATGCCCCCTGTCTGTTCGAGAATGCTCAGCGCTTCCGGCTCTGCATGAAACGTTACGCCCTGTGCGTGGAGACGCTTCGCCAGAGGCGGTAAAAAGGTATTGGCTACTTTCCTGTGTATGAGGAGTGTGTCGAGTGCGTTACATACGCTCGGGCGCTGCACCTTTGCATTTTCCACGATGGCCTCCGCCCTCTCGAGGTCGGCCGAGTCGTCTACAAAAATGTGACACACCCCCATCCCCCCCGTAATGACCGGTATGGTGCTTTTTTCCAGGCATAGCCTGTGCAACCCGGCGCCGCCGCGGGGAATGATCATATCGACGTGGGCGTCCAGGCGCAGCAATTCTTCAACAAGGGCCCGGTCGGGATCGCCAATGTATTGCACGGCGTCAGGGGGTATTCCTGTTTTTTCCAGCGCCTTCCGGATGGCTGCGACAAGGGCAAGATTGCTTCGCAGGGTTTCCTTGCCTCCGCGAAGGATCACGGCATTGCTTGTTTTCAGGCACAGAGATGCAATGTCGATGGTTACGTTCGGACGGGCTTCATAGATCACGCCCACCACGCCGAGGGGTATCCGGCGTTTGACGAGTCGCATTCCGTTCGGGAGCACGCGGCTTTCGAATTCGACGCCGACAGGGTCCGGCAGGTCGATCACGGAACGGACATCGCTTGCCAGATCGCCGAGCCGTTTTTCATCGAGGAGCAGACGGTCGAGAATAGCCTCGGACAACCCGGCCTCCCGCCCGTCTTGTATATCCAGTGCATTTTCCTGGAGAATTGTAGCGGAGGCGCTTTCCAGTTCGTCCGCGATGGCGGCCAGCGCCGCGTTTTTTGCCTCTGTGCCCAACGTGGCCAGCGAACGGCTCGCAGCCTTCGCCTTTTCTCCCATTTTGTGCACGGAGATCATTTCTTCGACAAGCATGAAGGTGTTATGGAATGTTGGGTGTATGCCCGGGTACGCACGGGCCTGCTGCCGGCCGCAGGTGGTTTTGATCAGAGTATCCTTTACATAAGAATCAGATCATCGCGGTGGATGACGACGGGGCCGTATGCGTATCCAAGTGTCTCGTGGATGGAATCGGATTGTAGTCCCTGGATGCGGCTCACATCCGTACTGTCATACCGAACGACGCCCCGGCCAAGGTTCGTTTGGTCGGGGCCCGTAATCCGCACCACATCCCCACGCTCGAACGAGCCGTGCACGTGAATGATTCCTGCCGGCAGGAGGCTGCCGCCTCCGTTGGACAGTGCCGTCGCGGCCCCTTTGTCGATCACAACGGTTCCGGATGCGCCGGCGCCTCCGAGAATCCACCGTTTGCGGTTTCCGACCGGGGTATCGAACGCCGGGAAACGGGTGCCGATCTGCTCCCCTCCCACAATGCGGAGAATCACGTCAGGGGCGTCGCCCGCTGCAATGACCACATGTGCCCCGGCGCGGCGAGCCATGTCGGCAGCGTCCAGTTTCGTTTTCATGCCGCCGATGCCCAGGCCGGATTTGCTTTCCCCTGCTGCCGCATGCAGGTCGGCGTCGATATCTTCCACTTCCGCAATGAGTTCCGCATCCGGATTTGTCCGGGGATCTGCAGTGAACAGGCCCTGCTGATCGCTGAGGAGAATCAGCAGGTCAGCCTCGGCAAGCAGGACGCATAGTGCGGACAGGTTATCGTTGTCTCCTACCCGGATCTCGGCCGTAGCTACGGCATCGTTCTCGTTGATGACCGGCACAATCCGATGTTCGAGCAGGGTGCGCAACGTATCGCGAGCATTCAGAAATCGGTGGCGGTCCTCCACATCCGCCCGGGTAAGGAGCATCTGGCCGACATGGATATCGAACTGCGTGAAAAGTTGCTCCCAGATTTCCATGAGCCTGCTTTGCCCGACAGCCGCCAGCATTTGCTTTTCGGCCAACGAGTCGGGCTGCCTGGTAATACGGAGCCGTTCGCTTCCGGCGGCAATAGCCCCGGAGGTACATACGATAAGATCGTATCCTTCCTGATGGAGCGCGGAGCACTGCCGGACGATTTCAAGCATCCGTGCATGGTTGAGCCGCCGCGTTCCAGCGGTAAGCACGCTCGTTCCTATTTTGACGACGATACGCTTGGTCATGGCGCCGGCTGTTGTCAAAAAGTGCGGGCAACAAGATCGTACATCTCACGGCGCATCGCAATCATTGTTCGGAAAGACCGGGTGCTGTTCGCACACGGAGCGGAGGTAAAGTCCTGGATAAAATGCTGCGCGGCACGGAACAGTCCTCTCAAACGGGCTGGCTGCCAAACGGAACGAAACAAGCATCATTAGCGAACCGATGACGTGATGGGAATACTCTTGCCGCAAAGCCTGCCTCCTTCAGAAATACCATTGCAGCGAGGCGAAAAAGACGTGTTCTTGCGCCCCGAACTCGGTGTTGTTCGCCCCGATGAAGAAGTAGGTGCTGGCGGTCAGTTCCAGGTTTTCGGCCAGTGAATACGTGAGTGCCGGGCCGACGAGGGCGCTCTGATCATCGAGGTTGACAAGGCCGTAGAGGGCGCCGGCCAGGAGCGGTGTGATGGATTTGCCGATGGAAGCCGCCGCGTAGTTCTTCGCCAGGTTAAACGTCTCGCCTGTGAGCAACGTCGTCACATCGTAGTCGCCCTTATCGCGGCTGCCCTGGCCGTTGAAGTAGAGTTCGACGAGCACGTAGTAGCCGCCGGCGAAGTTGTAGTCAGCGTTGAGGATGGCGCGGAGGTAGTTGCGTCCGTCGTCATTCCAGGTATAGGCCGCCTCGCCGCGAAAGCCGGCGTTGCCGAGATACCCGGCGAAATTGCCGCCGACGACCCAGTCGTTGCGGAAACTACCACCCATGACCGACACGTCGTACTCGCGCCAGTTGGTGCCAGCCCGCACCGCCATGCTTGACTGCTCCCGACGTCGTCCCGGCGCCACCACTGCCTCGATCCGCGAAAAAGCACCCAGCGGCACATTGGCGTACGCTGCATCGACGCCGGCTTTCTCGCCCAATTCGATAGCGCCGGGATTGAACGGGTTGAGGATGTCCGTCGGATTCCAGGCGAAGCCGGTGCCCCAGGCGATGCGCTGCCGCCCCACGGTAAGTTCCGTCTGCCCGACGTAGAATGTGGCGAACGCTCGGAAAAGTTGCTGCTGCACCTGATAGCGTTTGCCGTCGGTGATCTTCCAGTCGAGATTGAAAAACGTAGGCCGTTCGAGGGCCTCGCCCAGTTCGAATTCGGGTGTATCGAGAAAGTTGCCCAGCAGCAACTCGGTATCGAGCCAGACTTCGGCGTGGAACCACTCGCCGGTGCTGACAAGTCCTTGCGTGCGCAGCCGGCTGATATCGAGCACAAAGGGCTCGTTCGACAGGATTGACGACGACCGGATGCCGAGGTTTTTGGCGTAACCGTGAAGTTCGAACGACGGCGTCTGCGCCGACGCGAGGATTGGCGTCAGCCCGAGGGCGAGCAGGAAAATATTGCAGAAACGAAGAAGCATCTTCAGGATGCATGGTTTGCGCATTACCTTGTACAGGCGCACAGACCCGAACGGCCAGGCAACCGCCTGGCCTTCGACGACGACCGGTTCGGTCTGGAACCTTGCGCAGGCCCGCCCTTCTTCATTGAAATGGCGATGTACCGGTAGGGCGTGTGGACGCCTCCTGATCACCCGCGCACGTCATCCTCGGCAATCTGGCCGTCGCGGAGGATAACCAGGCGGCGGGCGCGTTCCATGACCATCGGGTCGTGCGTGGAGAACAAGAAAGTGATGCCGGTGCGTTCGTTGAGGTTGCGCATTTTGTCGAGCAGGCGCGCGCCGGTTTTCGAGTCGAGGTTGGCCGTCGGCTCGTCGGCGAGGATGAGTTTCGGGCGCGAGACGAGCGCTCGCGCGATAGCCACTCGTTGCTGCTGCCCGCCGCTGAGCTTGGCAGGCCGCCGGTGGATCAACTCTTTGTCGATGCCGAGATCTTCGAATTCACGGACGACTTGCTCGTGTCGTTCGTGCG
The DNA here is from genome assembly GCA_951812345.1 of Rhodothermales bacterium. Lineage (GTDB taxonomy): Bacteria > Bacteroidota > Rhodothermia > Rhodothermales > VXPQ01 > VXPQ01. The sequence continues at coordinate 1,659,761 of OX638295.1, read as the reverse complement.
CCGGCACCCCTTGCAAGAGCAGGTTGAACTCCGCGTTTTCCTCTGCCGTCAACACCGGAATCAGGTTATAGGCCTGGAAGATGAATCCGAGGTTGTTCAGCCGGAATGTGGCCAATTGATTGCGGCTCATCGCGGCGAGGTCTTGTCCGGCCACGACCACCGAGCCGGACGTCGGTTTGTCAAGGCCGCCGATGAGGTTCAGCAGTGTCGTCTTGCCGGAGCCCGACGGCCCGGCGATGGCCGTAAACTCGCCTGGCGCCGCCCGGAAATCGACCTCGTTGAGCGCCGTGACCGGCACGTGTTCTTTGTCCTGGTATATCTTGACCAGGCGCGTGGCCTCGACGAGCGGCGCCTGCCCGTCGATGGGTTTCGGCCCATCCGTCGCCAATGAGGCAGACCGCGATTCTATCGAATGATCAGACATGATTGATTGCGTCTACGGTTTCGAATCGGCTGGCCTTGACGGCGGGGTACAGCACCGCCAGCAGCACCAACACAAAAATCATCACAAACCCGTTGAGAATGTGGCCCCAGTGGATGTACGGATAAAGCACCGACGCTGCGCCGAAGGAACTCAGCCCTTCGGCAAACGCCGAAAGATCGAGCCCGACGGCGCTCCACCACGTGATCAGCACGACGGCTATCGCCCCGCCCACAGCTGTGCCCAACAGCACGATGAAAACGGCTTCGAGATACAACATGAGACGGACTTGGCCGGGCCGCACCCCATTGGCCGACATGATCCCGATCTCCCGGATCCGCTCGAAAATGACCATGATGAACGAATTGATCAGCGTGAAGGCGATGGCCGTGAACAGGATGATCACGAGGAAAATGTTCGCCAGGTTCATCATCTCATTCATCATCACCAACAGCGGCGAGCGTTCGTGCCAGGTGAGGATCTCCAGATCGGCGGCGTCGAGGGTTGTCTGGAGATGAATCGCCGTCTCGACGGGGTCGAGGCCGGGATCGAGGCGCAGCGTCACGGTGGAGGCTTGTTCGGCGGTGTAGCCGATGAGATTGCGCGCCTGGTTTAGATGGAGATAAACGTTTGTCTTGTCGAAATCCGAACTGTTAGTGCGATACAGCCCAACGATGCGGTAGGCCCCGGCGCCGACTTCGTTATCCAGATCGTTGGCCATCAACACCACTTTTTCGCCGAGGAGCACGTTTAGCTGCTCGGCCAGCATCGCTCCCATGACTACTTCGTTGGCCTCGCCTTCGGGCGCGAGATACGAACCTTCGATGATAGACTCGGCAACGCTCGACACCTCGACCTCGCGTACCGGATCGACGCCGGTGATAACCACGCCGGAAGCCTGCTCGGCGCTGTTGATCATGCCTGGCGTGGTTGTTTGCAACGCGTAGCGGATGGCGTCGTTCTCGGCGATGATCCGCTCGACACGCGCCACGTCGGGCACGTACGTTCGAATCGTTGGATTCTTGTGATAGCCCCTGCCCGACACCTGAATGTGCCCACCCTGAAGATTGATCGCCGAATCGATCATCTGGATCGAAAAACCGTCGATGTAGGCCACCGAGCCGAGAAAGCTAAAAACGGCCACGGCCAGCGCGGTAATCAACACCCACGATCGGCGCGGATTACGCCAGATGTTGCGCCAGGCGATTTTTATAAGAATGCTCATGGTTTTTGCTCGCTTCGCTCGCAGTCATGGATCATGAGTTTTTTTCCACGACCCATGACCTTTCATGTCGTCCTTAACGCCTGTACGGGCGAAAAACGCCGCATTCGCAGGATCGGATAGATCATCGAAAGTAAAGACACGGTAGTCACGGCCAGCATCGGGAAGAAGAAGATCACAATGCGCGCCGAGAACGAGATTCCTTCGATCGTGAAGCCCCACTCTTCGTAGAGTTCCTGCAATTCGCCGGTGACGGGGATCGGGTTGTCCTTAAGGATCGAAACCGCCACGAAGGTGATCAAAAAGCCAATGGCGAGGGCCAGCACGACTTTCAGCATCAACTCCAACGTCACCAGCAGGCTGATCTGGCGCGGCTTCATGCCGATGGACATCATCACGCCGAACTCGCGCACCCGCTCCATCATACTCATCGTCGTCGTGTTGAAAATCTCGAAGCCGATCAAGAGCACGAGGAATATATAGAAGATGTAGTTGCCGGCGTCGTCGAGGGCGCGCATTTGTTGTATTTCGGGCATCATCTCTCGCCACGGCAGTACCTCGTACTGCTCTTCGCCCAGGGCCGCCTGCAACACCGCTGCATACGAGTCCGCCCCCCGAAAATCGTGCCCCCTGATCACCACCTCTGTAAACCGCCCCTCCATCGAAAACAAGTACTGAGCATCGGCCAGCGGCATGATCATCATGGCCCGGTCTACGTCCGGGTTGCTCGTGCGGACGAGGCCCTTGACGGCGTAAAGGTCGGCGCCCATCACGTTGCGATAGCCTTGCGTGAGCACCACCACCGAGTCGCCCACGCCCACGTTGAGGTTGTGCGCCAGCGTTGCGCCCAGGAGCACCGCCTGCCGATCTTCAGCAACCAACGCCCGGCCTTCGAACGGCGCGTTGGCGAAGCTGCTGACGGAACCCTCGGTCTCCGGTTCGATGCCGACGATCAGCGCGCCGGCGCTGGAAGAATCGCTGCTGGCCAGACCGAAGCCGGTCAGGCGTTTACTGACGGCCTCGATCCAGGGGTATTCGTCGAAGTACGAGGCCCAGTCTTGTTCGCTCTCTTCCATCGAGTAGGAGAGCGTGCGCTCGTCCTGAAATCCGGTACGATGGACCTGAAGATCGCTCGTGTAGAGCCGCACGACGAGTTCCTCCATGGCGTCGTAGGTGCCGTACTGAACGGAATTGGTGAGCGAAATGATGATCACCGCAAAGATGATGGCGCCCATCGTCAGCAGGCTCCGCCGCCGGTTACGCCAGATATCGCGCCAGGCGAGTTTGAGGAGCTTTGTCATGGGGTTGTGCTACCTTGATCGCCGCAAATTGGCCTGGGTGAAGACCGAGCGGCTGATGGATTCGTCGAAAGTAAGATCGTCGAACACCATGACAGTTTTGCGGCCCGGCTTTTTCTCTTCGATCAACTCGAACCGCACAGGGATGATGCGGCCGCCCATCTCGCGGATATCGCTGTAAATCATAGTGCGGACATGTTCGCCGCGTTCGTTGAAGAACTCGGCGCGCAGCGGCACATAATCGACCACCCGCACCCAGTAGAGCATGCGGTCCCACGCCACGGGTGCTTCGGGCTTAGGGATCAGTTCGAGCTTGTATGCCTCGCCGTCGTCCATCGCTTCGATTCCCAGCAACGTGTGCTCGTAATCTTCGACGACGCTCGATTCCCTGACCAGATCATCATTGGTGAAATCGGAGCCCATCCAGGATTGAAGCATCATCGACGGGGGGATCTTGATGACGCGGTTGATGCGAGGCACGTACTGCCACATCTCGCGCTCGATCTTCAAAAACGATACCCCCCGCTCTTTAACCGGCTCCTTGACCCGAATAAACGCCTTCTCCGTCCCTTCCGACCAGTATTCGAAGATCATGGTGCGTTCCCAGTCGGGGCGGACGATGGTCATGCGGTAGATACCGGCCTGGGTGTCGCCGCGCATCAGGTCGTCCGATTTTCGGAGGATATCTTCGGCAGACTCGTCCCGCGCGTTCTGCGCCCAGCCTGATTGCGCCCCGCCGATCACCAACCCGCTCAAAAGCAACAGCACGAAGCTTCTATAAACAAACGCTCTCATCGGAGCACCTCTTGGCTTCCGGGAATGTTGCTGTCTATGGAATATACGAATGGGGGGGTCTGGTTTCGTACCGGGAGCGGGATTCGAACCCGCACGGAGCATTGCTCCAACGGATTTTAAGTCCGTTGCGTCTACCGTTCCGCCATCCCGGCCGGATGCGTGTCGTCAATATTGTGCTAAACAGGATCATGTCGCGCACAACCTGCTAAAATCAAGGATTCTCTGATCAAAACCGCTTCGCCCAGCGCGTCACGTTCGTGCGTAAAGGATTCATGATTGCATCGTTGAAACCAGCAAAAAACACTGTGGTTCGGTACGTTGTGGAAGTGACGCGCTGAGCTTTGCGAACTTAATCAGAGTCTCCTAAAGGAAAATAGGGCATGCCATTCTCCTGAATAGCTGCCTGTCCGCTTCATACATCCATGTGGTCTTCATCCGCAACGATTCATCGTCCACTTTTCTCTTTTCGCAGAGAATGCAAGATCGGATAATTCGGCTATCATAACTGAAATAATAACACGAGTATAATCATGTAACTCCTTGTTTAGCAAAGAATAAAACATATCATGCCTCTTCAATTATTTCTTTTTGCCCTGGGGCTTGCCCTGGTATACTTCGGCGCTGAATGGCTCCTGAAGGGCGCCACAGGGCTGGTGCATCGGCACAGCGTAAGTCCCTTGCTTGTTGGCGGTACCGTGGTGGCGCTCGGTACGTCCATGCCCGAATTTGTGTTTAACCTGTTTGCGGCCTTTTCGGATGAAGACGGTCTTGCGCTGGGGAATATCGTCGGTTCAAACATTTGCAACATTGCTCTGGTTCTCGGAGCAAGCGGGCTGGTTCTTCCCCTTCTGGCATCGCGCGATGTCCTTACGAAAGGGTACCCTTCCATGATGCTTGCGCTGGTCGTTTTCTATCTGGTGGCGCTGGACGGAACGATTACGCGGATCGATGGCATGGTACTGGTTGCCCTGCTGATCGTTTTTGTATTTCTTCTCGTGCGGGGAAGCACGTATGGCGGTGAAAGACAGACATTGGATGGCGTTTCCCCGGAAATTGCAAAGGCTCCGATGTCGCGCCGCAAACAATGGACACTCCTTTTCGCAGGCGCCCTCCTGCTTGCGGGCGGGGCCTGGCTCATGATGGAATCCGCCGTGCATATCGCTACCATGCTCGGCGTTTCTCCTGTGATAATCGGCCTGACGGTCGTGGCTATCGGCACCAGCCTGCCCGAACTGGCTACTTCCCTGGTGGGCGCCCTGAAGGGCGAGGCAGAACTTTCGGTGGGCAACGTACTCGGCAGTAATATCCTGAATGTGTTGTTCGTGGTGGGGCCGATTTCTCTATTCCGCCCCCTGCATGTGGAAGCGAACGTGCTTGCCGTACATTTTCCGGTCATGCTTGCGTTCGGTGTGGTGCTCCTCCCTATTGTGTGGTTCCGGACCAGGATCGGACGCATGGAGGGAGCGTTTCTCCTGACAGGTTTTCTGGCTTACCTTGTCTACCTGATCCTGCCGTATCTTTAACGAGCACCCTTTCTCCTTCGTCGAATGTCTTTGTCTTTTGGCATGAGTCCATGGCTGTTGGCGGTATCCTTGCTTGCAGCCGGCGCCGGGGCCGTATGGTTGTATCGTCACACGATGCCCGTATTGCCGTGGCGCAAGAGGATCGTGCTTGGCGCGCTGCGATTTTTTGCGCTCTTCTTCATTCTGCTGCTTCTGCTCGAACCTGTTCTACGCCTTGTCCGGCATGCCGAAAAAGAACCTGTCGTAGCGGTGCTCATCGATGACAGCGCAAGCCTTCGTCTGGCATCCGGTGCGGATACTTCACTTACCGTAGCACAAGCCCGTATCCGGGACATCCTCAAGCATATCCCGGCAGCTGCGCGGGATGCGGATGTACGGTACATCCGTTTTGGCTCGGACCTCGACGCCGGCGATCTTTCCCGTTTCGAACCGGATTCGCTGGGGTTGAACGCATTCAGGACCAACATTGCACAGGCGCTTGCTTCCACCGAAGAGCGATTGCAAGATGATAATTTGCGTGCCGTACTGCTTGTTTCCGATGGACGATACAATACGGGTCGCAATCCGCTATATGTATCCGAACGATATCCGGTGCCTGTTTTTACGGCGGTCGTAGGCGACACATTACGCCGGCAGGATATTCGGGTGCAACGTGTGCTCACCAACGAAGTGGCCTATGTGGGCGCCGAACTCCCTGTTGAGGTCAGTATTCGTGCAGAGGGCATGGGTGGTCACCGGATTACGGTATCGCTTGCAGCCGACGGGGAAACGATAACCTCGCAGAATCTTGAAATTCCCCTGGGGAATACCGAAATAGTCGCCGATTTGTCCGTGGCGCCCGAAGTAGAAGGGCTCCAGCGCTACACGGTGACCGTAACGGAGTTTCCCGATGAAGTGACGCACCGAAATAATCGGGAATCCCTGGCGGTTCGTGTGCTTTCCTCCAAACGCCGCATCCTTCTCGTTGCAGCGGCTCCCGGCCCGGATGTCGCTGCAATCCGGAGGTTGCTCGAGCGGGATACGGCGTTCGAGGTGTCTGCATTCGTGCAAAAAAGTGAGAATGTTTTTTACGAAGGCGCGTTTCCCGTCTCGCTTGCGGATTTCGATGTAATCGTGTTGGCCGGCTACCCCGGACGGATTAGCGACGAACCGGTATTGCGACGCATCGGCGAGGCGGCCCGCGAAGGGATTCCTGTGTTTTTTCTGCTTACTTCAGGTACCTCCATTGCCCAACTGGGCACAATCGCTGCAGACGCACTCCCCGTTGCGGCAGGACGTGTTCGAGAGGATTTTATGGAGGCGACGTTCCGAACTACGCCGGCAGGAAATCGTCACCCGGTCATGCATATTCCCGGTGGGGACCCGGAAGCATGGAGCGCTCTTCCCCCGCTGGAATACAGTCGAACCCAATGGATGCTTCCCCCTGATGCACGGGTACTTGCCACGGTGTCGGTACGAGGGATTGACCTGCCGGAACCCTTGCTCGTCGTTCGTCGGCGTGCGCAACATCGTACTGCCGCCTTACTTGGCGCCGGGACATGGAGATGGCAAAACCTTCCTGGAGACCTGTCTCATCTCGAGCAACTTCCTGCGGAATTTTTTGCGAACATTATCCAGTGGCTGACTGCTCTGGAGGATGACCGCCCCGTGCGCATATATCCTGTCCGGGATGTTTTCGGAGGTGGAGAATCGGTTCAGTTTTCCGGTCAGGTGTATGACGAAAGTCTGAATCCCGTCCCGGATGCGTCCGTGGAGATCAGGTTGGTTTCGCTGGATGGCGTGGAGTTTCCCTATCTTATGCACGCAATCGGGAGTGGGCGGTACACGCTCGACGCAGGAGCGCTGCCCGAAGGCGCCTATACCTGGACAGCGGAAGCATACAGAGGCGATGAAGTTCTGGGTTCGGATCGCGGCGTGTTTGTGGTTGGATCATTGACGCTGGAATATCGGGAACCGGGAGCAGACGCTACATTGATGCGGCAAATCGCTCAGCGCTCAGGGGGTATTTTACTGGAGGAAAATCGCCCCGAGCCATTTATCGAAGCCCTCTCGGCCTCTCTGGAAGGAGCATCTGATACGATATCCCAAACGACAGAAGAGGATTTGCGTAAACACCCTGTTCTTTTAGTACTCATTATTGCGCTTCTTGCCGCGGAATGGTTTTTCCGCAAACGGAACGGGATGGTTTGAAGAAGATGAGAGCCATAATGGATATTCCTTCCATGGACGTTTCCGGTCTTGCCGGAGCCGGTAAAGCGCCCGTTGAATTCGCGACGTTTCTGCGCGACATACGGCGATCTATTCATCAGCACCCCGAACTGGGCTTTGAGGAGTATCGCACCAGTGAGTTTGTTCGCAGCATTCTTGAGCAACATGGGCTGGCCGTAACAGGCCCCTTGGCCGGTACCGGCCTATACACGGATATCGAGGGGGCGCATGGCGGGCCTGTCATTGCGTACCGGGCGGATATGGACGCATTGCCCACCACAGATGCAAAATCCGTGGAGTATGCGTCCCGCCACCCGGGGGTTGCCCATCTATGCGGCCATGATGCGCATACGGCGGTTGCGATCGGTGTAGCGCTCATCTTGCATCAAAACAGGGAGCACCTCCAGGGTACGGTCCGCGTACTATTTCAGCCGAACGAGGAAGGTACGCCAGGGGGCGCTGTGAACATGATCCAGGATGGAGTTCTTGATGGCGTGCAGAGCATGTATGCTATTCACGTCGATCCCTCGCTGGAGACGGGCAGGTATGGCGTGCTGGCCGGTCCTATTACGTCGTCTAAAGACCGGTTCCGTATATGCGTGAAGGCATCAAGCACCGGTCATTCGGCGCGTCCCCATGAAGTCGTGGATACTATCTGGGTGACCAATCAGATCGCCAACGCGCTTTATCATCTCGTTGGGCGTTTTACGGATGCGCGCCAGGCGTCCGTTCTGACGATTTGCCGGTTTCATGCCGGAGATGCATACAACGTGATCCCCGACAAGGCGGAATTGGGGGGCACGATCCGCACCACGAATGCCGAGGAGCGCACCGCCATAAGACAACGCCTGGAAAGTATCGTAAACGAACTTGCTCGTTTGTACGGGGTCAAGGCGCACATCGACATAGCGGCCGGGGCGCCTGCCGTGAACAACGATCCTCGACTAACGAAGCATGTAGCCTCCGTTATCCGGTCCTTCCGCGGAGAGGAAGCTGTCTTTCATATTCCTCTTCCCAGCATGGGTTCGGAAGATTTCGGACACTATCTGGCGAAAATACCCGGAATGCTTCTCCGGGTAGGTACCCGTTCTGCTCCGGAGAGTGCCTATCCCCTGCACAGTGCTCACTTCGATATCGACGAGGGCACTATGGCCCCCACCGCGGCGCTGATGGCCCATGTGCTTCGGACCCATCCAGAGCAGGAGTCTGGCTGACTTTACGCGCCGAAAAAGTATTCCCGGAAGGTTACATTTTGGAGTATGCCGTGTCTTAAGGGACCGATTTCACCTTCCCGGTCCCATGCGAGCCCTTTTCTTTATTTTTGTGACTGCCGGCCTGGCGATATGCCTGTGCGTCTTGCCAATGCATGCCCAGCCCCTTCAGGATGTGTCCGCCACCGCCATTGATATCGGCGCTCCCCCCCTCCCGCAACCTGGAGACATTGTTATCAATGAGGTGTATCCCCGGCCCCTTTCTTCGGGCTCGGAGTTTGTCGAGTTGTTCAACCGCAGCGTACATACGTTCGATCTCCGCGACTTGACGATACGGGATGCCTCTTCCCCACCGCTTCCGCTTTCCGGAGAAGCATCGGCGTTTTTTTCCGGAACGTACACGGTGCTCGTTGCGGACGGAATGGCATTTTCCAACCGTTTTGCCGGAGTTCCCTATATCGCGCCGGCCCGCTGGGCAAGCCTGAACAATGGGGGCGACACCGTGATTCTCGAATCCGGCGGAGTGGTTATCGATTCGCTTTTTTACGCCGGAAGCACAGTGGAAGCAGGTCGATCCCTGGAACGCATTGATCCGGGGGCGCCCTCAGACCCGTATAACTTTGCCCTATCTATCGATACTTCCGGAGCAACACCGGATGCGCAAAACAGCCGGTACGCACCGGATGTGTCCGGTCCGGTATTGTCTTTCGCCAAAGTTGTCGACGACACCCGACTCGATCTTTATTTCAACGAACCGGTACGGACCGGAAGCATTGCTCCCGGCTCTATCCGGTTGGAAAATCTTGTGGGACAGGAGGTACAAATGTTGGGTCCGGACTGGCTGCGCGTGCTTTTCGCGGGTCCCGTAACGGGTGTATCCGTTGCGGTCGAGAAGGTATCCGATCTGCGTGGAAATATTTCAGAACAGGTATCGGCGCCGATCTTCTATCGGCCTGTTTCGCAGGATATCGTTGTGAACGAAATTTTGTACGAACCGCTTACAGACGATTATGACGGGTTTGTAGACCAGGTGGAATTCGTTGAATTGGTGAACCGATCTGCTCGTCACATCTATCTCGACGGGCTATATCGGACCCGGGATCCTGACGAAGATGGAGACGCCGATACGGTTCATGTTCAAGGGCGGTTTATCGGCCTGGAGCCCGGAGAGTACCTGCTTTTTGCCGCCGCAAGTATGGAGAACGCAAGCGCTCCGGTGGTTACCGGCAAGGGGCTTACTTTGCTTAACAAAGGCGACCGCATTCGTATGAATCGGGAAGACGGCGAAGTGCTTGACGACGTACGGTACGATCCTTCGTGGCATCATCCGGATGTTCTGGAAACCCGGGGAATTACGCTGGAGCGGATCGACGTGGATGCATCTGGCGATAACCCTCAAAACTGGACCAGTTCGGTGGGACCGGGCGGCGGAACGCCGGGGCTGCCCAATTCAATACGTATCGCCGGTAAAACCCTGTTGTCGGAGCGGGGAATACATGTTACGCCGAATCCTTTTTCCCCGGATCGGGACGGTGTGGACGATATCGTTCACATCAGGTGTACCTTCTCTTCCGGCGTATCCAGGATTAGGGCGCTTGTGTTCGATCTGACGGGGAACCAGGTGCGGAAATTGGTCGCATCCCGACTCGTTGCGGAGTCCGCCGAGTTGCTGTGGAACGGTCGGGATGATGCGGACCGCCTTCTGCGCACGGGTATATACATTGTTTTTGTCGAGGCCTATGACGCCCGCAACCATGTAATGGATGCATTCAAGGCGCCTATCGTACTTGCACGCCGGTACTGAGTCCGTGTCCGCACACGGAACCGCCCCCGCAGACTATCGTTCACCCCCTGAGTTACCCTTTTCTTATATGCTTCGTTCAGGTTACGGAAACGTCTCCAGATCATGCCGGCTGAGGAAACCAGCACCCATATCCAAACGCGGCCTGCACCCATCGCGCTCAGTGAGCGCGCTGCGGGAGAGATTCGCAAGATCATGTCCACCAAGGACATTCCCGAAGGGTTCCATCTGCGAGTGGGTGTTCGAGGAGGCGGCTGTTCTGGCATGAGCTATATCCTCGGTTTCGACAAAATGCGCGAGCACGACACGAGTTTTGAGATAAACGGTGTCACCGTGTACATGGATAAACGTCATGGATTGTATCTTATGGGTACAACGGTGGATTACCATGACGGCTTGAATGCACGAGGGTTCACATTCGAAAACCCTAATGCGACTCAAACGTGCGGGTGTGGGTCCAGCTTCGCCGCGTAGCCTCGTTTTATGACATGGAAGGCAATTTCTCGAATCGCGTCAGAGATGTTATCAGGGACAGCCGGGAAGAGGCGATACGGCTGAGCCACGATTACATTGGCACGGAGCACCTTCTCCTCGGGATTATCTGCGAGGGCGAGGGCATTGCTGTCAAGATTCTCCGTAGCCTTGGTTGCGATTTGTTAAAGCTCAGAAAGGCGGTCGAGGAAACGGTCCGCGGTACGGGTGGAGCGCTTGCCGTAGGCAATATTTCGTTCACCAAGCAAGCCGAAAAGGTCCTTAAGATCACCTATCTGGAGGCAAAGATATACAAGAGTGATATTATAGGTACCGAGCATTTGCTGCTAAGCCTTCTTCGTGACGAGGAAAATGTTGCGGCGCGCATTTTGCAGCAGGGATTTTCGATAACGTACGATGCCGTACGAGCCGAGTTGGATTCCATTATTGGAGGAAAAATTCCTGCGACGGGCGGCGGCGGATCAGAACCTTCGCTGCCTGAAGGACAAGGAAAAGAGCGCCGCAAGATGGAAAAAAGCAAAACCCCGGTACTGGACAACTTTGGCAGGGACCTGACCCGGCTCGCCGAGGAGTCCAAGTTGGATCCGATCGTGGGTAGAGAACAAGAGATAGAGCGTGTTGCACAGGTGCTCAGCCGGCGCAAGAAGAATAATCCTGTATTGATTGGTGAACCAGGTGTTGGCAAGACGGCTATTGCCGAAGGACTTGCCATACGCATTGTCCAGCGTAAGGTCAGCCGTGTGCTCCATAACAAACGTATTGTGACGCTTGATCTGGCAGCACTTGTTGCCGGTACTAAATACAGGGGACAGTTTGAGGAACGGATGAAGGCGGTGATGAACGAGCTCGAAAAGAGCCCGGAAGTCATTCTTTTTATCGATGAGTTGCATACGATTGTCGGTGCAGGCGGGGCTTCCGGCAGTCTTGATGCATCGAATATGTTCAAACCAGCGCTTGCCCGGGGCGAGATTCAATGTATCGGAGCTACGACCCTTGACGAATACCGGCAATATATCGAGAAGGACGGCGCGCTTGATCGACGTTTCCAGAAAATTATCGTGGATCCTTCCACCACGGACGAAACGATCGAAATCCTTCGCAACATCAAGAGCCGCTACGAAGAACATCACAACGTCCGTTATTCCGATGAGGCCCTCCTGCTCGCGGTGAGTCTCAGCGACCGCTACATCACGGACCGTTTCCTGCCCGATAAAGCCATTGACGTGATGGATGAGGCAGGTGCGCGTGTCCACTTGGCGAATATCCGCGTACCGGAGGATATTGTTCGCCTCGAAGAAGAAATCGAGGCCGTCAGAAAGAAAAAGAACCGTGTCGTCAAGAGCCAGCGTTTTGAGGAGGCGGCCCGGTTGCGCGACAAGGAAAAGAAAATCGATGGAGAGCTCGAAGAAGCCAAGCGGGAATGGGAGATCAAGGCCGAGGCGGAAGTGCATGACGTGACCGAAGAGAATATCTCTCAGGTTGTGGCCATGATGACAGGTATTCCGGTCGATAAAATTTCCCAGCCCGAACAGAAGAAGCTTGTCAGAATGGATGCCGCGCTTATGAAGCGTGTGATCGGACAGGACGAGGCCATTCAGAAACTATCGAGCGCTATACGTCGCACCCGGGCCGGACTCAAAGACCCTGGCCGGCCTATCGGCTCATTTATTTTTCTCGGACCCACCGGAGTTGGCAAGACCGAGTTGGCCAAGGTGCTTACGCAGTATCTCTTCGATTCGGACGAAGCGTTGATACGCATCGACATGTCCGAATACATGGAGAAATTTTCTGTCAGTCGGCTGGTCGGCGCCCCTCCCGGGTATGTGGGCTACGAAGAAGGCGGACAACTGACGGAAAAAGTCCGCCGCAAGCCGTATTCCGTTGTTCTTCTCGATGAGATCGAGAAGGCGCACCAGGATGTACTTAACATCTTGCTACAGGTGCTTGATGACGGCGTACTCACAGATGGGCTTGGCCGCCGGGTCGATTTCCGGAATACGATCATCATTATGACATCGAACATCGGGGCCCGGGACATAAAGAACATTGGCAAAGGCATTGGCTTTTCCCAGTCGGAAGAGACGTTCAATTACCGGACCATGAAGAATACGGTGGAAGATGCCCTGAAGCGGGTGTTCAACCCCGAGTTTCTGAACCGGGTGGACGATGTGATCGTTTTCCATTCGCTGGAGAAAAAACACATCTTCCTTATCATCGATATCATGGCGGACGAGTTGCTTGATCGGGTTAGAGAACTCGGCATCAAAGTGGATATCGCAAAGTCGGCCAAGGAATTTCTCGTTCGGAAAGGGTTTGATGTGAAGTTTGGAGCCCGTCCCTTGCGGCGTTCGATTCAGAAATATATCGAGGACCCGCTGGCCGATCATATTCTTGGGAAGAACCTGGGAGAAGGCGATACCATCCGTATCGCTGCGAGAGACAAGAAAGATACTGACACGCTATCGTTCAGCATAAGAAAGAAGAAAACACCGAAGGCCGGGCCGTCCGATGTGGATGCTGCCGAAGCGCCGCTGGATGGCAAGGAAGAAGACAAAAACATTACCTCCCCGAGCCTTGGCGGGGAACAGGAAAAAGAAGTAGCAAGAGAATAGGCTCTTTTTGCTCAATCTTGTGAACGTGTATTGACCTGTCGCCCCCTATGCAAAGCGTTGCCATCCTCGGCGTCGGCCTGATTGGCGGATCCCTTGGCCTCGTATGGAAAAAACAGGCGCAAGACGTCAGGATCATTGGCTTTGATCAATCCGCCACGCTTGACAGGGCAATGGAAATCGGCGCCCTTGATCGGGCGGCATCCTCTCTGGAGGAGGCAGTTTCCGGCGCCGATGTCATCGTGCTGGCTACCCCCGTCCAGTCTGTTCTGGAAATCCTGGAGCAGATTGCGCCTTATGTCAAGACGGGCGCCATTGTTACGGATACAGGTTCCGTAAAAGGCCCTGTTGCAGACTGTGCCTCGACCGTGTTGCCCTCAGATGTCTTATTTGTCGGTGGGCATCCCATGGCCGGCTCCGAACGCCGTGGAATCGACCAGGCAGATGCTTTGTTGTTCGAAAACGCGGCCTATGTACTTTGCCCACCGGACGACCTGGATGCTTCCGCCCTGGAGTTGGAGTATGCTTCTTTTGTTGCCTTAATCGAGGCCACGGGTGCTCGTCTTATTGTACTCCCCCCTGCTCGCCACGACCGCATAGCTGCGTTTGTCAGCCACCTTCCTCAGTTGCTTGCCGTGGCGCTGATGAACCATGTGGCGAATGAAAGTGGACACGACGATGCCTTTCTCCAACTCGCTGCCGGCGGGTTTCGGGATATGACCCGCATTGCCTCCTCCCCTTTCGATGTGTGGAGCGACATCCTGAAAACGAACGACACTCGCATTCTGGAGGTGCTTGATTCGTTTACCAGTCGAGTAGAGATTCTTCGCCAGGAGATTGCCAGTGGCGATATGGAAACATTACAGAGTCGGTTTCAGGACGCTCGCTCTACGAGGGAAACGATACCCCGCAACACAAAAGGATTCCTGCACCCGCTTGCGGACGTATATGTCTACGCGGAAGATCACCCTGGCGAACTGCTCTCGATCGCCACGATACTCTACGAGGCATCGTTGAATATCAAGGATATTGAACTTCTCAAAATACGCGAAGGAACTGGAGGCGCCTTCCGCATGGGTTTCGCGGAAGACGCCACGGCTACAGCTGCTACCGAAACACTGATCCGTGCAGGCTATACCGCCTGGCGTTTGTAACATGGACATCTATGGCATCGACTGAATCCGGAGCGCTTCGAAAAACCCCGCTTTATGATCGCCACATTGCGCTCGGCGGGCGGATGACGCCATTTGCCGGCTACGAAATGCCGCTGCGCTATACGGGCGGTATCCTTGGAGAGCATCGTGCCGTTCGCCAGGAGGCAGGCCTCTTCGATGTCAGCCATATGGGCGAAATCCTTGTTCGCGGCCCTCACGCTGCCGATTGCGTACAATACCTGATCACCAACGAAGCAATGTCGCTTCAGGCCGGGCAGGCTGTCTATACCTGTATGTGCCGGGAAAATGGCGGCATTATTGATGACTTGATCGTATATCGCCTTGCTGAGGACGAATACCTTTTTGTGGTCAATGCTGCAAATCGCCAAAAGGACTTCATGTGGATGATCCGAAATAACCCGGCGAAGGCGATCATCGAAGACATATCCGATGAGATTGCCCTGATTGCTGTACAGGGCCCCCGGGCGCGGGCTATAACGGAAGCCGCGCTCGAGGAAGATTTGCATGGCTTGAAATCGTTTCACTTCCGGCACGCCTCAGGCAGGTATTTTGCAGGGGCACGTTTTTCTATCGTTTCTGCGACGGGCTATACAGGAGAGGCAGGCGTCGAGATATATTGCGATGCCGATCTGGCCGGATCAGTCTGGGACAGGATCCTGAAGGCCGGGACAGAGCAGGGGCTGAAACCAGCCGGATTAGGCGCCCGGGATACCCTTCGTATGGAAGCCGCATTTCGTCTCTATGGAAACGATATTACGGAGGAAACCAACCCTATCGAGGCCGGCCTGGGTTATTTTGTCCGAATGGACAAGGATGATTTCATCGGAAAACCCGTGCTGGAACGTGTACGCTCGGAGAGTCCATCCCGGAAGCTGGTAGCGTTTATAGTCCAGGAGCAAGGAGCTATTCCAAGAAGTGGTCATAGTATCTCGACCCCAATGGGTCTGGATACGGGCGTGGTCACGAGTGGAACACAGTCGCCCATGCTCGGACGAGGTATCGGTCTGGGATATGTGCCCAACGATCCGGCCTGCACGATGCCGGATTCCGAAATAAGCATAGCCATTCGATCCCGCACGATCGATGCGCTTGTTAAGAGGCCGCCGTTGCATAAAACCTGAGCGCCTGTTGCGCATTGCGGCAAGACAAGAGTTATCTTTCGGCGCTTTGTGCACCGTTGTTTCCCTTCCACTCGATTACGCCATTGCATTCCATGAACACAGAAGTATTTATAACTGGTCAATCCGTACCGGAAGAAAAAGTGAATGGGCACACCTTGGTGGTGATCGATGTGCTTCGGGCCTGTTCGACCATCGTGACCGCAATGTGCAACGGCGCCCGGGACGTAGTTCCGGTAGCGGATATGGATCAGGCAGGGAAAATTGCATCGAACCTCGATCAGGCAAGTTATCTGCTGGGCGGCGAACGCGGCGGCTTTCGAATTGCTGAGTACCATTGCGGCAATTCGCCTCTGGAGTATACCCGCCAGGTAGTGCAGGGGCGGACCATTATTCTCAGTACGACCAACGGTACAGTCGCTATGCATAAGGGGCAGAATGCAAAAAACCTTCTGATCGGGTGTTTCCTGAATATTGATCGTATTGTCGAAGCCATCCGCGAGTTAGGAGAGAACCTGACAGTCATTTGTGCAGGCCAGAAAAACCGGGTTTCACTGGAGGACACACTTTGTGCGGGCTATATCCTGGATCGACTGTGGGATGGACAACGACCTGACCATGTTTCCGATACGGCGCTCATCGCTTTTTCCTTATACGATCGCAATCGCATGCATCTGGACGCTACCTTGCGGCAGGGCAGCCATGCGAAATGGCTTGCATCGCAAGGTTTTGAAGACGACGTAGACTATTGTTTTCAGTTCAATTCCTTGCCTGTACTCCCCTATTACCGGGAAAACCGGATTGTGCTGGATAAAACGGAGCTTTCCCCTGCTGCTGTGTAATCAGGGTACAAGGTTTTGCCGGCCCGTTTGCATTGTCTGCATCCCGTCTTGCCTCTGTGGTTTTTTCTTCGGCACACAGTACCTTAAGAAATGGCTTTACCACCTGGTAAAAAACATAACCGGAGGAGAGTTTCCGGACAAAGCACGCCACGTGCATCCGCTGGTCGTATGCATGAAGTGCTTGGCCTTGTCGTGATGACATTGGCCTTTCTTATCGGGCTGGCGCTGATCACCTACAATGCTTCCGATGACATCATTGTGCGGGGAAGCACCCTGAGCGACGCATTTGTTCCTGGAGAAAACCAGGTTTCCAATGCACTCGGCCTGGCAGGTGCATGGATCGCTCGCCTTCTCGTACCTCGTTTTCTGGGCTATCCGGTTGTTCTTCTGGCAGGCCTGGCGTGTATGGTGGGATATCTGCTGTTCCGGCGGCGCCTGACCGGCAAGCTGGTTTCGACGGGTATTCTGATTCTTATCATCACATTCACCGTAGCCAGCCTTCTTGGTTGGGTTGCACTCGTTTTTGAGGTGGAACTTGCATTATGGAGCGGGAGGCTTGGTCTTGGGGTGGCCGGGTGGCTCCAGCATGTTCTTGGCATGATCGGATCGGCTGTGGTCCTTGCAATGTCCCTTGCGATTGCTTTCCTGCTACTGGTGGACCATGACCTGCAGCGGCTGTTCGATAAGGTCGGGTCCTGGCCAGCCTCGGTAAAAGCCGCTGCTGCACGCCGGCGCGCCGCACGCGAAAAACGCGCGGAAGCAAATCGCAAAGCAAAACAGGCAAAACGGAAAACGGGGGATTCCGAGGATCCCACAGAAGCTCCCCATGAGACGGCGCAAACGGCAGCCGGGCAGCTCCCCGGCAGGATGGCGACCCCTGCTCAATCGGGCCCGGACCGTACGTTGAATGACACTTTTCAAGGCATGAGCCCCCCCGCCCGAAGCACAGCGCAGGCCCCGGCTACGGAAAAGGATATTGAAATACATGTCCAGCAGCGTATCGAGGAGGAGCACACCGATATCGTGGAGCGGCAGGTAGATATTCCCCGGGAAAGGCTTGCAGCCCGGTATCGTTTTCCTGCTATTGATCTACTGGATGAGCGTGATGCCGACGAGGTACCGATCGACTATGAAGAATTGGAAGAAAACAAGCGAATCCTTCTCGACAAACTCGATACGTACGGCATTGAAATACGCGAGATCAATGCAATCGTTGGGCCGACCGTTACGTTGTACGAGTTGACGCCGGCCCCTGGTGTGAAAATAAATCGCATCACAGCCCTCGAAAACGACCTCGCTATGGCAATGGCTGCCGGAGGTATCCGGATGATTGCGCCGATTCCAGGGAAATCCGCCGTGGGTGTTGAAATCCCGAACCGGCGCCGCGAACTCGTTCGGATCCGTGATGTCATAGGCACGGCGCGATTCCGTGATTCCGAGATGGAGCTGCCTATAGCGGTCGGCAAAAGCATCGAAGGAGAAGTTTTTTTAACGGATCTGGCGAAACTTCCCCACTTGCTTATTGCAGGAGCGACGGGATCAGGTAAATCGGTGGGACTCAATACGCTGATTACCGGATTGATGTATGCATGTCATCCCGCCAATTTGAAGTTTGTAATGATCGATCCCAAAAAGATCGAGTTGCAGCAGTACAAGTACATGGTTGACCACTATGTGGCTATGCCGGAGAATAGCGAGGAGCCGATTATCACCGATGTGGCCCAGGCGCTGGGTGTGCTCAAATCCTGTGAGCGTGAGATGGAAATACGTTACGATCTGTTTTCTGCGGCCCAGGTTCGCTCTATCAAGGATTATAACAAAAAGGTTCATTCCGGGAAACTGGACAAGGAAGACGCTTTCATCCATTTGCCGTATATCGTGGTTATCATAGATGAACTGGCGGACCTTATGATGTTGGCGGGCAAGGACATAGAGGCTCCTATAGCGCGGCTCGCCCAGATGGCGCGCGCCGTAGGCATACACCTTGTGCTTGCCACCCAACGCCCGTCCGTCGATGTTATTACCGGGTTGATAAAGGCAAATTTCCCCGCACGTATTGCCTATCAGGTTGCTTCCAAGGTGGATTCCCGCACGATCCTCGATCAGAATGGCGCAGAGGGTCTTGTCGGTAACGGAGACCTTTTGTATATGCTCGGAAGCAGGTCGGCCCGCCTGCAGGGCCCGTTCGTAAGCTCCGAAGAAGTTGACCGTGTAGTGGATTTTGTTGCCCGTCAAAAGGGTCCTGGCCCCTATATGCTACCCCCCTTCGGAGATGACAGCAGTACAGGTAATCTTTCCGGCATAGACGATATAGACCCGTTTTTCGACGAGGCGGCCCACATTATCGTGCGTGCCCGCCAGGGTTCGGTTTCCCTTCTGCAACGCAAACTGTCCGTCGGATACACTCGAGCCGCCCGTATTGTGGATCAGCTTGAAACGGCGGGAATTGTGGGCCGGTTTGTGGGGTCCAAGGCGCGTGAAGTGCTTGTCGAGTCCGAAGAAGAACTGGATGAGTTGCTCGCAGGCATCAGAAATTCGGGCAAGGTATAGGGTATAGGATTCATGCCGTCTTTTCCGAAAGGAGCTTTTCCTGTAGTGGGAATTCTTGGTGGCGGGCAACTGGCTCGCATGACTGCCTTGGCCGCCATACGAATGGGTTTCGAAGTACGCTTTTTGCTTCCGGAAGCGTCCGGACCCGTGCAGGGGCTTGGGCAATCCTTCATAGGCGACTGGACCGATGCTGGCATGCTGCGCGATTTCGGGGCTGTTTGCGCCGTGGTGACGGCCGAGAGTGAATGGGCCCCGGTAAAAGAAGCAGAGACCGCCTTACAGGGTCGTGTCCCTGTTCGCCCTTCTTCTTTCACCCTCGACATTGTCCGCCATAAGGGCCGCCAGAAAACCTGGTTGCGGGACGCCGGGCTGCCTGTCCCCCGTTTTGTTTGCTGCGCCACGCTGGAAGAGGCCATTACCGAGGCGGACCACTTCGGGTATCCCGTACTCGCTAAAAAATATACGCATGCGTACGACGGGTACGGCAACGCGACGGTCCGTTCTGCCGACGAACTACGGGAGGCCTGGGAGCGCCTTGCGGCGGAAGACGGCCTGTTGATAGAAGCTTTCGTTTCGTTCCAAAGAGAACTTTCTGTGCTTGTTGCCCGCAGGCCTGAGGGCGCGCATGTCATTTATCCCGTTGCGGATACCGAACAGCGCAATCATCGTTGTTACGCGGTAGAGGTTCCATCCTGCATCGAAGACACCGAAGCCGACGAGGCGCGCCGGATAGGACTTGCCGCCGTGGAAGCAGTTCAGGGAACGGGACTCATTGCTGTTGAGCTTTTTCATACGGAAGATGGAGACATCCTGATTAATGAGTTGGCTCCACGGCCGCATAACACAGGACACTACTCTATCGAGGGCAGCTATACGTCGCAGTTCGAGAACCATGTTCGGGCAGTACTGGATCTCCCTCTGGGAAACCCGGAACTGTGCACGCCCGTAGCGATTATGGTGAATGTATTCGGAAAGCGTGATGGAACGGCGTCTTCGGCAGGGCTGGATGAAGCGCTGGCGGTTCCTGGCGTGGCCGTGCATGTGTACGGCAAACCGAATGTGCGGATGCATCGTAAAATGGGGCACGTCACTGTTACCGGCAATGATCGCGCGGTTGCGCGCCGCCTTGCCGAGACGTCTGCTGCACACCTTCGCTTGTGACACTACACCTTTTTTAACCATGGCCCTTGTAGGCATCGCAATGGGATCCCGGTCGGATCTGCCCGTCATGGCAGAAGCAGCAGAAGTGCTGCGCACCCTGGATATACCGTTTGAGATCCGTGTTCTTTCGGCGCATCGTACCCCCCACCACATGGCGGAATACGCGCGCACAGCGCATGAACGCGGCGTCAGGACGATCATTGCGGGGGCCGGTGGAGCTGCCCACTTGCCAGGGATGATCGCTGCCTATTCCCCCCTGCCCGTGATTGGGGTTCCTGTGCCCGGGAAGAAAATGGACGGTCTCGACGCATTGCTGTCGATTGTGCAAATGCCTCGAGGCGTTCCCGTCGCTACCGTAGCGATTGGCGGAGCAAGGAATGCAGGGCTACTTGCTGCGCAGATTATCGGCGCCTCCGACACGGATGTGCTTGACAGGGTTGCTGATTACAAGGCGAATATGGTGCGCCAGGTGGAGGAAATGGATGCCTCCGTCTCCGGCGCCCTTGAAGACATTCTCAAGGGGGGGGATGGCTGACAACGCCTGTTTTTTCAGGTGCCGGCACGACCTGCCGACACGTTCTTCTTTAACCTGTCCGGGAAAACGCCGGTGCGACGGCTTATTCCAGAAAAAGGTCTATCGTACGGTCGACGCTTTTGCCGCCAACGAGATCACGTACACGCAGCGTGAGGGTATATAGTCCAGGCGCCTGATTTGTGGCGTCCAGGATAAGGTAGTTTGTTTCGTCGGGCAATGACCCTGAGCCGGGCACGCTCACTGAAACGCCGCCGCCTGTTCCGAAAAGATTTTTAACGATCCGGGCTATGCCTCTTGCGTTGTTTCTGGGCGTAAGGCGGGCCTCCATTTCGTACTGTGTTTCCCCACTCCCGGTACGCGTAAGCCGGTATATCTCAAAAAAGAGATAAATGGGCTGCCTGTGCGAAAACACGTTCCACGGGGCGGACATAATGGAAAATCCCCCCCGTTGTATGGTGACGCTTTCCGCAGTCCCGGGATCAGCCTCTTCGATACCATAGGCCAGCATCAGATCACTGAGTTGGAGATCGTCTTGCGTAAAATCAGGCACTTCAATAGGTCTGCGCTGCACGGCGATGGAACCCCCACTGGCCGTTTCAAACTCCATGGACACCTCATGTTGTCCCGGAGGCGCCGTCATGACCTGCCCCCCCACCCAGAGATGAGCTTCATCGAAGGAACGAATGCGATCACCTTGAAGCCCATATATCGTTTGGCGCCTTTCGACCAGGATATCCCGGTGTTCGCCGACAAGAAACGCCCCGATGCGGGCAGCTATGTCTATGGATTCCCGTTGACTCCCGTCCTCGGAAATCGGAATGCCGTACGACACGTAAATATCCGCATCCTGTCCGCTTCCCTTGAATGCGCTTGCCACAAACGGGATATCCACCCGCCGGCCAGGCGCTTCATATTCATATCGCTCCGGGGTCTGCGCAATCGTTTCTCTCGCAATGATCGAATAATCGTTCAGCCAGGCCGGAACCCCGGCAGACATATCGGAAGCGGTGGGAGAATACAGCCGGTACTCTCCGTTGCGGAACGGATCCTCGAATACGAACCGGAAATCCCCATAGTCCCATATGTTGAAGGTATTGACTTCGGCAAGCATGTCGAAATCCCCGCCGAGATGGAACGTTCGCGGGTTAAAACCCATGTCGGTCGGCCTTAATTGATCCCTGGATCCAGACCTGGCCTCCGTTCGGGATGTGGGCGCATCTCCAAGATTCTTTATCCCGGACGAACTGCCTGGAACAATCACGACATCCCGTTCGGGGGGGCCGTACCGCACCAGAATATGCCCCCGTTCCGTATCCCAGCCTCGCAGCTCGAGGCCTTCGCTGCCGTATAGCAGATCGGCATACACAAGCCGGGCATAGTGCTCGATCTTTCGTTCGTTCCAGGGAGTGAGATAGCGAGGATCCTTGCTTGCCCAGAATCGGGAGGTATAGGTAACAGGATCCTCTTCGTAGATATTTTCTTCCTCGGGCAAAAGCAGTAAAGAGAGGGTTTCAAAAACGTTTTTTTCCTCGTTGTCCATATACTGCAAGGCCGTCTCGAAAGCACTGGCGGCCCCTTCAGGATCGCCTCCATATGCCCGCGCCAATCCCAGATACAACCATGTAGAAGACTCTTCCGGGAAGAACGTATACATATTTTCAAGCATCTCCTCCGCTGCATCGTATTCTCCCTTCAGGGCGTATATCTTCATGAGTTGACGATACACAGAGTGTCTGAGGGGGTCGGATGCGAGGGCGCCCTCGAGATGTTCGACGGCCCGTTCAAACGCCTTCTGCGCTCGTCCCGACAAATCCAGGATGGGCACTCCCTGTTCCTCAAGTGTTTCTACATCGAAGCGATCCGCAAGGAACACGTTGCCGGGATCGGCAACGAAAGCGGGACCTGTCTGCTGAGGAGACGCCTCCGTATCGTTGAAAGAATCGTCTGTTTCCATCTCCTCCTGTAGAGGAGCACCCTGAAAAGTCGGCGGATCGCCCAGCGCCATAGCCGAGCTTCCACGATACAAACTTCCGCTGAAGGCCATGGTCGGAAACATCATGGCATTGCGATAACGCCAGAAGTCGCGGATAAAGAGCGTTCCCAGTTCCTCGTGTGCGAACGCATTGGTCGAATCGATAGAGAGAATCTGCTTTGCGAGCGCGATTCGCCGCTGTTCGCGGAGGCGTTCTTGCAGGAGAGTCCGGGGTTTCCTGCGTAATTGCAGCAATTTGGCGACCAGATAATCGGGGTTCGCCGGTTCGATCCGGATAGCCTCGTCCAGCGCATCCTCGGCCTTGTCCGGATCGGATAAAGGAGTTTCAGTATACAGGCGGGCAAGCAGGTAATGTGCTTCCGCCCGATCCGGATCCGCCTCCGTGATGTGCAGCAGGACCTGTTCGGCTTCTTCGTACGATCCTTCCTGAAAGGCCGAGACTCCCTCCTCCATGTCCTGATCCGCCGATTGGGCGTACCCGGCATGCGAAAGGAAAAGAAAGCCGAGAAGGAGAACGATGTGGCGCGCGCGCATTACAAGCAGAAACGATGTGCGTACTCGCAGTGGTCAGCGTACACGGTAAGTATGTATCCCGGAGATAATGGTTCCACTCAGGAACCGCCCTCTTCCTCCCGCAAAATGCGGACGAACCGTCGTTTGCCCGCTTTGAGCACGAAGGAAGGGCCTGTATGTACATTCACTTCCATCCGCACGTCGGATATCTTCTTCCCGTCCATGGAAACGGCATGTTGCGCAATGAGACGCCGGGCTTCCCCGTTCGAACTCGTCAACCCTGCCCGGGTCATGAGATCGAGAATACCCATGCGAGGTTCTTCGTCCGCCGCAAACCGGACGCTTTCCATGTTCTCCGGTATGCCTCCCTTGATTATGATTTTCTCGAAGTGACTGCGAGCCTGGTCTGCCGCGTCATCGCCGTGATACATGCTCGCGATCGTCCAGGCAAGTCGATGTTTCGTATTTCGGGGCTCCTTCTTCGCAGCGGCTTTTATCGCCAGCAGCTCTTCTGTTGGCACGTTTGTGGCCAACTCGAACCAGCGGTAGATAAGATCATCCGGAATGGAAAGCGTCTTCCCGTACATTTCTTCAGGAGGTTCCGATATACCGATATAGTTATCGAGCGATTTGGACATTTTCTCGACGCCGTCCGTACCGGGAAGGATAGGCATCATGATACATACCTGGGGTTCGATCCTTTCGGATTGCTGCACCGCCCGCCCTACGAGCAGATTAAATTTCTGATCGGTGCCGCCCAGTTCGATATCCGCCCGGATCGCTACCGAATCCTGCGCCTGGGCAAGCGGATAGAGAAACTCATGGATGCCTATCGGCTCGCCGGACTTGTATCGCTTCTCGAAATCGTCGCGTTCGAGCATCCGGGCAACGGTATATTTCCCTGCCAGCTGGATCACATCGCTGAAGCTCAGATTCTCCAGCCATTCCGAGTTGTAGACGATCCGCGTACGTTCGGGGTCGAGAATGCGCGATGCCTGCTCAAAGTAGGAACGCCCGTTTTCTCTGGTTTCTTCGACGGTCAGCGCAGGACGTTCTCGGGAACGTCCGCTTGGATCGCCGATCATTCCCGTAAAATCTCCTACGATAAGCACTGCCTGGTGGCCAATATCCTGAAACTGCCGCAGTTTGCGGAGCACCACCGAGTGGCCCAGATGCAGGTCGGGGCGGCTTGGATCGCATCCCAGCTTGACGATGAGCGGCTCGCCCGTCTTTTCCGCCCTGCGCAGTTTCTCGACCAGGGCGTCTTCCGGGACTATTTCAGCCACGCCACGCTCGATCAGCGCAAGTTGTTTGTCGATCGGAGGAAATTTCATGGGTTTCAATGCCGAACACGAGAAGCCCGTTCCATGCGGCGCTTTGCTTCCCGCTCGGCGACACTGGTCCGCTTGTCATGCAGTTTTTTCCCTTTACAAAGTCCGATCTTCACCTTCGCATACCCGTTTCTTACATAAACGGACAGCGGAATAATCGTATATCCCTTTTGGGCGCAAGCCTTTTGCCATTTAAGGATCTCTCGGCGATGCAGCAAAAGCTGCCTGGGGCGTACCGGCGAGGGCGCCGTTGAGGCATCGGCAAACACATAGGGCGCAATGTGGCAATCCATCAGCTTCATCGTTCCACCCTCAACATGGCACCAGGCTTCCTGCAGGCTGATTTTTCCCTGCCGGACGGACTTTACCTCGCTGCCCCGCAACGCGATCCCCGCTTCGATCGTTTCCTCGACGTGGTATTCGTAATACGCCTTGCGGTTTTTTGCGACAGGAGTGATGTCTCCCGATTCTCTATCGTTTGGACGCGTCACGGATTTTCTCCTTGATACGCGCCGCCTTTCCGCGCCGGGACCGCAGAAAATAGAGTTTTGCCCGCCGCACGCGCCCCTGACGAACACATTCAATCTTCGCAATTTTGGGTGAGTAGAGCGGGAAAATACGCTCTACTCCTACCCCATTGGATATCTTGCGTACCGTAAATGTCCGACCCGCCCCGGAACCTTGTTCGGCAATGACAACGCCCTGGTACTGCTGGATACGTTCCTTATCCCCCTCGACTACGCGAAAGTGTACGTTCACCGTATCGCCGGGCCGGAATTCCGGCATGTCGTCCCGAACCTGAGTCGTTTCGACGAGATGTAATAGATCCGTAGCCATGGCGCTGTACCTCTAAACAGGATGATGTCTAAATTACGATGATGCCTGGTACGAACCAGGTTTCGGAATGCGGATTCAGTTTCCGGATAAATCCGGTCTTCGACGTTGCGTCAGGTGCTGTCGTTGCTGTTCTCTCCAACGGGCAATTTCCCTATGGTTTCCGGACCGTAAAACCTCCGGCACACTCATGCCCCGAAACTCAGCGGGACGCGTATACACCGGAGCCCCCAGCAGTCCGTCCTGAAACGAGTCGGACAATGCCGATTCGGCATCCCCCAGAACCCCTGGGATCAAGCGCGCCATGGCATCCGTGAGAACGAGCGCCGGGATTTCACCGCCACTCAGGACATAGTCCCCCATGGATATTTCCCGAGTAACCAGCGCATCGCGGATCCGCTGATCTACCCCTATGTAATGTCCGGCCAAGAGCACAATGTGTTTCTGGAGAGACATTGCCGTAGCCGTCTCTTGCGTCAATGTTTCGCCATCCGGTGTGAGATATACGACCTCATCAACAGATACGTCGCTTTCAGCCCGAATCGCTTCTATACACCGGAAAACGGGTTCCGGTTTCAATACCATGCCTGCGCCGCCCCCGTACGGGTAGTCGTCCACCTGCCGGTGTTTATCCAATGTGTACGTCCGGATGTCGTGAACCCGGACATCCACCAGGCCCTTGTCCGCGGCACGCTGGAGCACACCGTGCTTCAGCACACTGGCAACCAATTCAGGAAGTACGGTCACAATATCAATGCGCACGGTGTATTTCCTGTTTATCCGTCAAGTAGTCCTTCGATAACGCGAAGGGTGATTTGCCCTGCCTCAAGATCGATGGCCGTCACGAATTCAGGCACGGCCGGCACCATGGCCGACGGCTGCCGGTCTCGTGCAATAACGAGCATATCTTGTCCCGGGAATGTCAACACATCCTCCACAACGCCAATCCGGTCACCATTTTCATCGACGGCAGTAAGTCCAACCAGATCGCGAAGGTAAAATTCATCTTCGTCCAGCTCGGGAAGCGCATCGGCAGGAGCATAAAGCGAGGCGCCTCGTAATGCCTCGGCTGCCTCCCGCGATTCGACGGTTTCCAGCTTGAGAATTACGAGCGTCCCCTTGCGAGCGTGTTGATAGCGGACGCCCTGCACGTTCATAAGACGAGCCGCATCGGGAGCCTGTCCGACATACAGCGCCGACAATGCTTCGAATCTCGTTGGATCGTCCGTTTCGGGGATTACCTTGATTTCGCCCGACAGCCCATGCGCCCGGTATACGCGCCCCAGAAGCAGGAGCGTATCGGTTTGGCCGGTGTTTGTCATGAGTTCAATGAACAGGCACAGAAGAAGGCGTTACTTTTTCGCCTTCTTTTTCACCTTGTCTTCGGGGGTAGCGTCTTCCACGGAAGCGGCTCCGGACGCTTCCTCTTCCGTGCTGTCTGCTTTTTCATCAGAGGTTGCCTCCGCGGCATCTGCCGGCTCCGCCTCGGCGCTCACAGCCTCAGCCTGCTCTTCGGCAGCGGCTTCCGGCGCTTCCTCTTCCGTGCTGTCTGCCTTTGCAGCCGGAGTTTCATCCGCAGCATCTGTCTGTTCAGCCTCGGCGCTCACAGCCTCAGCCGGCTCCTCGGCAGTAGCTTTCGGCGCCTCCTCTTTCGTGCTGTCCGCTTTTTCAGCAGAGGTTGCCTCTGCGGTATCTACCGGTTCCGCCTCGGCGCTTGAGGCCGCAGTCTGCTCTTTTTCGGCAACTTCAGCAGCAGCCTTCTCTGCCTCGGCACGTTCCTGGGCCAACTTCTTTTTAGCTGCTTCCGCCTCCAGCCTCGCTTTTTCCTGTTCTTCGGCCCGGCGCTTTGCCGTATCCGCTTCCTGCTTGGCCACACGTTTCTTTTCCTCATCCAGCACTTTCTGACGGCGGACTTGCGGTGTTTCTTTTGCGGAAGCCGCTCGTTCTGCCGCATGTCGTTCGCGATGCTCCGTTACTGCTTGCAGGATATCTGCTTCCGGTTTTCCTTTGAGGCGAAGGTGCCGCTCCAGTAAAATGCCTTCCCGGCTCAGTAGATTACGCACGGTATCGGATGGCTGTGCTCCCTGCGAAAGCCAGTAATGGATCCGTTCTACGTTCAGGTCGACTGCAGAGGGCTTAACGAGAGGATTGTAATTGCCCAATTTTTCGATATAGCGACCGTCACGTGCGCGACGCGAGTCGGCGGCGACTATAGTCCAGAGCGGAAGTTTCTTGCGTCCCATACGACGCAAACGAAGTTTGACTGCCACGGTGTATGCCTCTTGGTTCCGATGATTGAGTAAGTGTGGTGCGTAACGCGGAGTTTTTCGCGCCCTTGCTGCAATAGAGATGCTATGCCTGCCCTACTAATCTGGCAAGGTCTACCGACCTTTTTGCATCCGTCATACGTGAAACGGTTTTCATCATCCTTTTCATGTCTTTGAACTGCTTGAGCAGTTGATTCACGTCACGTACCTCTGTCCCACTGCCCCGCGCGATTCGGCGGCGGCGGCTTCCGTTCAGTATGGACGGATGGCGACGTTCCTCGGGCGTCATAGAAAGGATAATAGCTTCAACGTGGGTGAAGGTGTTATCGTCAATATTCACATCGCGCATCTGACGACTCATGCCCGGGAGCATCCCGGCAATGTCGCTGAGCGACCCCATTTTTCGAATTCGCTGGAGTTGCTCATAGAAATCGGCCAGATCGAAATCCTGTGAACGTATCTTTTTACGTAGTTGCTCGGCTTGCCGGTCGTCGAATTGTTCCTGGGCTTTTTCGACGAGCGAGACGACATCGCCCATACCGAGAATGCGTCGTGCAATACGATCCGGGTGAAACGGAGTGAGAGCATCTACTTTTTCTCCTGTGGAGGCGAATTTGATCGGCTTCTGGACGACCGAGCGTATGGAGAGCGCTGCACCGCCGCGTGTGTCTCCGTCCAGTTTGGAAAGCACGACGCCGTCAAAGTCAAGACGTTCATTGAAAGCAAGTGCTGCCTGAACAGCATCCTGCCCCGTCATGCTGTCCACTACAAAGAGAATTTCGTCCGGGTCTACGGCGTGTTTGATGTCCGCCACTTCGGTCATCATTTCTTCGTCGACATGAAGTCGTCCTGCCGTGTCTACGATGACGATATCGCGTGCATTACGCCGGGCTTCCCGAATGGCTTCGCGCGCTACGCGCACCGCATCCTGGACAGGTTGTCCGTTTTGCAGAACGGAATGCACCGGGATGTCAATGGACCGGGCCAGCGTCTCGAGTTGAGCTACCGCCGCCGGACGGTACACATCGGCAGCCGCCAACAAAGGGGTGTTGCCCTGCTGCCTGAAATACCGGGCAAGCTTTGCACAGAAGGTGGTTTTGCCGGATCCTTGCAGACCCGCCACAAGAATGACCGTGGGAGGATGCTGTGCAAGGGCAATGCCTTTGTGATCGTCTCCGAGGAGGCGGACCAGTTCGTCATAAACCAGCTTTACGAGTTGCTGTCCGGGAGAAACCGACGATAGAACGTCTTCCCCAAGAGCCTCACTGCGAACGCGTTCCGTAAAATCGAGTGTAACCTGGTAGTTTACATCGGCCTCCAGCAGAGCGCGCCGTATGTCACGCATCATGTTCGCGACATTCAACTCGTTAATGCGCCCTTGGCCACTGACGCGCTTTAACGCGCCTTCAACCTTTTGCGAGAGGCTCTCAAACATGACGATGTGTGCTACACAACAATGGCTTGTGCATACAGAAGAAGGTTTTCATCACGCTATTCCGGAGACGGACGAACGATGAAACCCGAACTCTTGTTTATTTTTAATAAGCCTGTTAAGATATGAAATCCGGAAACCCGGATCAACCACGAGAACGCCGCTCCTTGTCTGAAATCCCCATCAAATCCTTCCCTACGCCTGCCCTGTACACATGATCCCCTACTCCGACAAGGCAGCGAACGAAAAATTGAGGCTGCGAAAGCAGTTCCGTACCTACCGGCGGAACTTGACGGAAGGCGACTATGCACGTCGGAGCGCCGCTATAGTCGAGCGGATCCTTGCGCTTCCTGAAATCGGCCGCGCCAGGCTCGTTCATGTATACTGGCCTATGACCAGGCGGCACGAACCGGACATTCGTTCGCTGATTACCCGACTCCGGGAACAAGGCGTGGAGATTGCCCTTCCCGTGGTCCCGGATATCGGTGTCCCGTCCATGTATGCTGTGCGATATACGGGGGAAGAACCCTCTCTGGAACCTCCCTGGGGGATTCCCAGACCCGCAGGCAGCGAGCAGGCGCCGTCTCACCGCATTGATACGGTTATTGTCCCCATGCTCGGGGGTGCACGGGATGGGCATCGGATCGGGTATGGAAAAGGGTACTATGATACCTTTCTGCAAGATATTCAGGCTGTCCGGATCGGCGTAACCTATCAGGCCTGCCTGATTGATTCCATTTCCTCCGAGCCGCATGATATTCGTATGGACATCCTTGTCACAGAAGAACAGGTTCTCCGGACGGAAGACCCAGTGTAACCTTGGGCGGTTTTGTTACGTATACGTAGTCGCAGTATCCGGCCCCGGCCAGTGACCGCTAACCTGCTAACCCGCCTGCCTAATGCTCAAGGATATGCCTGAAGAAGAACCCCAACCTACGGATCCCGAAACGCTATCGGAAGAAGAAATGGAACGCTTCCTGTTCGAGGAAAGCGATACGGGGAGCAAACCGTTCTGGAATCTGCCCATGATAGCCGGGCTTTCCCTTATTCTTGTGGGCGCCATCTATATCGTTCAGGAAATAGGTATCTGGCAAGGGTATGGTGTTCGCGCCCTTGCCGAGATGCTTCCCTGGATGGCAGGCATTCTGATTATCCTTCTGGGTTTTGGCGTGCTGTCATGGCGCCCCCGGAGGAAATACAAAGCACCGAAGCCGAGTAAAACAAAACCCAGGGCAAAAGGCGTGAAAAAACAGCTTGTGAAGTCCCGCGACAAAAAAATTGCAGGGGTCGCTGCCGGCATTGCGGAGTATTTCGACCTGGATCCTACGCTGGTTCGCATAGCATTCGTGCTCGTTCTGATCTTTTCCAGCGGCCCTCCTGCGATTATTGCCTACGTGCTGCTCGCTCTTATTTTGCCGAGCCCGGACAAGGTCGTCACCGGGCAAAAGGGCGTTTCTCCGGCAGTGGACAAGACCTGATGGGCGTCACCCCTGCGCCCGTGTAAAACGCCGGCAAATTGACGCCGCCGCGTCGACCGGATCGACGTCGGCGTAGAACGCCTCACGCATAATTAGGCGGCATAAGCCGCCCAGGAATGCGGCCTATGGGCAGGCGCGCTTAACATCCCCTTCCCGGACGTTTCCGGCCAGCGTGACGTGCAATGCGTTGGGGACGAATACCTGTGCGATCGCTCGATTGACTTCGTCCACCGAAACGCTCTCCACTCTATCCGGAAATTCGTCGAGATACGCTATCTCGAATCCCTGTTCCACATTGCTGAGAAGTGTCTTCGCCAGCCCGAATGTAGTGGAAAGCCCTACCTTGAACGCTCCCGTTACCGTGGTTTTCTTCTCCTGGAGTTCTTCCGGAGTCACGCCGCCGGCGACAAAGCGACGAATTTGTTTGACGGTTTCCTCGACCCCCCGTTGTACATATTCCTTCGACAGGGTTACCGCCACTTGCCAGTGCCCGTCGTATTCCGTGGAAACGCCGGACAGGGAGGCGCCGATGCCGTACGTCAGACCCATTTCGTCGCGAATCGTCTGCATTAGTCGCGCCGAGAAATTTCCGCCCAGCGCAAAATTGCCAAGAAAGGCCGGAATGTAATCAGGATCGTTCCGCCGTATCGCAAGGGCGTGTCCGAGGCGTACATCCACATTTTCCTTATCGGGGATGGCAACGGTGGACACGCCGGGGGCGTGTTCTTCCGGCGTCTCTGCGAAGCGCGGGGACGCCTCGTGGGACGGCCATCCCGCAAAGTGGTTTTCCACCGCTTCGTTCACTGCGTTCTCGTCCACATCTCCTGTGACCACGAGCGTACATGCATTGGCGCCGAAATGTGCGGCATGATACGCCCGGACATCGTCTATCGAGAGGCGTTGCAACTGCTCCAACCGCTCTTCGAATTCCTCTATATAGTTAGGGTGCGAAACCCCGTATATCCGCCGCCGCAGCGCCCCGGACGCCTGAGCGCTCGTGCTTTCCATCGAACGCTTGATGGATGCCGATATCCTGTCTTTTGCTTTGGCCAGTTCTTCCTCAGCCAGCAAGGGTTCCCGCAATTGCAAAGCAGTCAGACCCAGCACTTCCGTAACGTCTTTTTTCAGAGCGCGTCCCGAAAAATCGATACGAAGAACGTCTGACGAAAATGCCAGCTCCGCCCCCTTGTCTTCCAATATTTCGGCCACGGCAAATCGATCCAGTGTCCCGGCGCCCTTGTCCAGCATGGATACGACCAGATGCTGCAGGAGCAACTCTTCTTTGTTGCCCATATCCGGAGCGCTATGGAACGAGCCGCACCACGTTACGACATTTTGGATCGGCGTACGCAACATGATGAGCCGGCAGGGGCCGATGAGGCGCTCGGAAACACGCTCGGCGAAGGACGGCGTACGGGCCTGTCTCTGCGGGGAAACATTCATGACGCGGCCTCTCAGTCAGGGTATCCAGGTATGTAATATCCCGTCGTACAGGCGTTCTCCACGAAATACTTCCGTGCGACACGCTGTATGTGTTTTCCGGTTACCTGATGGATGCGGTCCTGCATCGTGGTGTATATCTTCCAGTCTCCGGCAGCAATGGCCTCGTTGAGTTCTGCAGCGGCCGAAAACGAACCGTCCCGGCTAAAAGCGGCTTGCGCCTTGCGCTGGTTTCGGGCTCGCTGGAGTTCCTCTTCCGTGATTCCGTTTTCTTTGATCTCGTCGATCGTCGCATGAATGGCGGCTTCGACTTCCTCGTGGGTTTTGTCCGGGGCCGGCCTTGCAAAAACATACGCGAGACCCGGGTCGCAAAATCGGGAAATACCTCCCCAGGCGCTGGTCGTGAGCCCAGTGTCTGTCAATCGGCGATACAGGCGACCGTTCTTGCCGGCGGAAAGAATGGCGGAAAGCATATCGAGCGCATCCGTGTCCGCCTCCAGCCCGCGAGGCGATTTCCAGGCGACCATGACGGCCCCTTGCCAACCCGCCTGACGTACGACCACGCGGCGCTCTTCCTCCTGGGCCGGTTCACACACATGCATGGTGGGCAAGGCCTCTTCCGGGCTCGCTATTTGGCCAAAATGGCGATGCACAAGCCCCAGTGCCTCCGTTTTGTCAAAATCTCCGATGATACTGACCGTCGCATTGTCGGGCCGGTAGTATGTATCGTAGAAATGCCGTAACCCATCGGGCGTCAGGCGCTCTACATCGCCTCTCCACCCTATCACGGGATGATGGTAGGGGTGTACTGTGAAGGCAGCAGCCCATACCGCATGGAAAAGCTTACGGATCGAATCGTTTTCTCCCCGATCCAACTCGTTCAGGATCACGGTGCGCTCCCGTTCCATGTCCTCATCCTGCAGCAAAGCCCCCCGCATACGATCCGCCTCTATTTCCACGGCAAGAGGGAGGTATTCCCCGGGGAGCATCTCGTAGTAGTTCGTCCGGTCCAGCCAGGTGGTGGCGTTGACGCGGGCCCCCACGCGCTGCAACACGTTGAACACAGACGTGCCGGCCTGCTTGTTGAATCGGGCCGATCCCTTGAACATCAGGTGTTCGAGAAAGTGACAAGCTCCGGTGAGGCCCTCCGGCTCGTGGCGACTGCCTACCCGGTAGGTAATCATGAATGTTGCGACGGGAGCCGTGGCGTCCTGAAGCAGTAACGCCTGCAAGCCGTTATCCTCCAGACGGTATGCCTCAACGCCCCCCGAGGCCTCCTCGAATGAGAAACCTTTTGGTATGTCCATCAATGTGCGTCGAGCCAATTGTCCCCTGTATCCATATGTACTTCAATGGGCACATCGAGCGAAAGCGCCGATTCCATTTCCTGGCGAACTATTGCCCGTACCGCGTCGATTTCCTCCGGCGGCATTTCAAGGACGAGTTCATCATGCACCTGCAGCAACATACGCGCCGCGAGGCCTTCCCGCTTCAGCCTGCGGGCTATATGCACCATGGCGATCTTGATCATATCGGCCTGTGATCCCTGGATCGGCATGTTCACGGCAACGCGCTCGGAAAAAGATCGCTGGGTTCGGTTGCGCGAATTGATATTCGGCACAAAACGTCGGCGGCCGAGAATCGTTCGAACGCATCCCTTTTCACGTGCTTCTTCGACGACCCTGTTGATATGGGCTGTGACCGCAGGATGCGTCTTCAGATAGCTGTCAATCAACTCCTGGGCTTCTCCGACCTGACACCTCAGCCGCTGAGCCAGGCCCCATGCGGAAATGCCGTAGGGAATGCCGTAATTCACTTCTTTTGCCTTGCGGCGCTGATCTTCATGTATTTCTTCAGGTAAAACATTATATATCATTGCTGCTACGGCTCTATGCACATCTTTCTTCTGCCGAAATGCTTCGCTGAGCGCCTTGTCCCCGCTCATGGAAGCCAGGATACGGAGTTCAATCTGTACGTAGTCGGATGAAAGCAACTTCCACCCCTTTTTGGCGACGAACGCCTTGCGAATCTCCTTGCCCTTGTCTGTTCGGATTGGAATGTTTTGCAGGTTTGGGCCCGCCGAGGAAAGTCTTCCTGTGGCTGCCACGGTCTGGTTGTAATTGGTGTGAATGCGGCCGGTGTCGGAATGGATCAACTTGCCGAGGCTGTCGACATAGGTGCTTTTCAACTTGGAAAACTTGCGCCATTCCAGAACCAGTGCCGGCAGGGGGTGCCTCGCTGCAAGGGTCTCCAGTACATCTTCTTTGGTGGAAGGGGCGCCTGTGGATGTTCTTGACACGATCGGCAGGTTCAATTTCTCAAACAGAATACCGCCGAGTTGGCGCGGGGAACCGATATTGAAAGGTTCCCCCGCCTCTTTGTGGATTTTCTCCTCAAGATCGCGAATGTGGGCGCCCATCTCTTCGGAGAGCGCCGCCAGCATATCCGGATCGACCCGGATGCCGGTCATTTCCATGTCCGCCAGCACGCGCAGAAGAGGAAACTCGATCTGTTCCGCAATCTCCAGCAAGTCATCTTCCTTGAGCCGTACGGCAAGCGTATCCGCCAAACGCAAGGTGATGTCGGCATCCTCGCAGGCGTATGGACATGTTTTGTCGGGAGGCACGTCCCGCATCGAGAGCTGATTCTTCCCCGTTCCGATGAGTTCCTCGATCGGAATGGTCTTATAGCGCAGAAATTTCAGCGCCAGCGAATCGAGGCCATGCGGCTCTTCAGGGGACAACAGGTAATGCGCCACCATCGTATCGAAGAACGGGCCTTCTGTACGTACTCCATGCCGCTCCAGCGTTATGATGTCATACTTGACGTTCTGCCCGATTTTGAGCGCATTGCCGCGGAGGATTGGTTCAAGAAGGGCGAGGACAGCTGCCGTGGATGTTCCATCCGGCAGGGGCGTTGGGATATAGCAGGCTTTTCCGGCCTCTTGCGAAAAAGAAATGCCCACAAGAGACGCCCACATCGGATCGACCGAGGTGGTTTCCGTATCGAAGGCGAACCGGTCCACCGCCTGTAATTCCTCAACGACGGCCTGCAAGGCTTCCGTGTCGCCTATAAGCCGGTAGGTCACCGTTTCCGGGTCGTACGATACCAGATCGGAAGCCCCGACCGATTCTCCGGAAAAAAACGTGGGGCGGGGCGCTTCCTCCCTCTGCGTTTCCGGAACGTCCGCTGCGGTATGCTGCTCTTCTCCGGTTTGCGCAGGCTTTTCCCCAATCTGCGCAAACGTTCCGGTCTTCACTTTACGGAAAAGTGTATTGAACTGGAGGTCGTTGAACAGGGAAAGCAATGCTTCGCGGTCCGGCGAGGATCGCACGAGTTGCGCCGGCGTTACGTCAAGCGCCACATCCGTCTTGATGGTGACCAACTGCTTGCTGAGCAGGGCTTCTTCGCGGTGGGCAAGCAAGCCTTCGCGAGCACGCTTGCCTTTCACTTCCTCCGCGTGCTCGAGGAGCGTTTCCACAGAGCCATACTCCCGGATCAATGCCCCTGCCGTTTTTTCGCCAATACCCTGTACCCCCGGCACATTGTCACTGGCATCTCCCATCAGTGCGAGCAGGTCGATGAACCGGATCGGCGGAAGTCCGTATTTTTCCCGGAACGTATCCGCGGTGACAGGATCGAAGGCTTCCCCCCGGCGAGCGGGGCGGAACATAGAGATACGCTCGTCGAGAAGTTGCTGGAAATCCTTGTCGGGAGACACAATCACTACATCGGTTCCCTCTTTGGCGGCAAGGCGCGCCAGGGTGCCGATCACATCGTCGGCTTCCACTCCGGGGACCTCGATAACGGTCACGCCGGCAGCTTCCACAATATCCTTGATGCAGGGAAGCGCTTCGGCAAGGTCTTCAGGAATCGGACTCCGGTTTGCCTTGTATTCCTCGAACAGTTCGTCGCGGAACGTGCCTGCTCCGGGGCCTACGACATCGAAAACCACGGCCATATGCGTGATTCCGTGATCCTCGATCAGTTTCACCAGCGTGTTGGTAAAGCCGTATGCCGCTGACGTGTTTTGCCCCCGCGAATTGATCAGCGGTCTGTTGATAAACGCAAAATGGGCGCGATAGGCCAGCGCCATAGCATCCAGCAGATACAGCGGGCTGTTGCTTCCCGGAGTGTTCGTCCCGTTTTCCTGAGCCATATCAAGCCCCTTGCTATCTTGCATGGAGAGCGCCCGGCCGCGAAACCGTGCCGGACGCGTACTGTATAAAGCCCGGCGATGCATTTCGTTCTTCGCCCATGCATTCCCTGCGCCTTTCGTGGATCCGCACGCTCTCCGAACACCTCATAAACATGTCCCCCGATCCGTACTGGTTACCGGGGGAGCCGGGTTTATCGGATCCAACTTCCTGCTCAGGATGGTGCCACGCTATCCAAAAGTACGGTTTGTGAACCTCGATTCCCTGACGTATGCAGGCAATCTTATGAATCTTGCGCCTATCGAGAAGGCGAAAAACTATGTTTTTGCGCACGGCGACATCGCCGACCGGGATATGGTCGGCGACCTGTTCAGGGAGCATGCCTTTTCTACCGTGGTGCATTTTGCTGCAGAGAGTCATGTAGACCGGTCCGTTCTGGCTCCGCTATCCTTTATCCAAACCAATGTGTTGGGTACGGCGACCCTGCTGGAAGAGGCTCGAGCCGCCTGGAACCCCGACGAGTTCCAGACCGGTCGCTATCGTTTCCATCACGTCTCGACAGACGAAGTATACGGAAGCCTTGGTCCGGAAGGCCTCTTTTCCGAAACGACGCCGTACGATCCACGGTCTCCCTATTCGGCTTCGAAAGCTTCTGCCGATCATTTTGCGCGCTCCTGGGGGCAAACATACGGTCTGCCGGTTGTCGTTTCGAACTGTTCGAACAATTACGGTCCCCGGCAATTCCCGGAGAAGCTCGTGCCGCTCGTTATTGTCCGGGCCATGAACGGAAACGAGATTCCAATCTACGGCAAGGGAGAAAACATTCGCGACTGGCTTTTCGTGGAGGATCATTGCGAAGCCCTCGAAACCATTCTTCTTTCGGGCGCCGATGGGGAAACCTATGGCGTAGGCGGCGAAACCTGTCGCACGAATCTTGAACTCGTACATATGGTGCTGGACAGAGTAGACCGGGCATTGAATCGGCCGGAAGGCACGTCCAGAACGCTCGTCTCTTTCGTAAAAGACCGCCCCGGCCACGATTACCGCTATGCCATGGATACCTCGAAACTGCGAGGCGAACTCGGTTGGCGTCCCCGGCACGATCTTCTGCAGGGAATCGATACCACTATTGCGTGGTATCTGGAGAATGAGGATTGGTTACAGGCTGTTCTCGATGAATCCTGGCGCACATGGTATAACGAGCAGTATGTGGCCCGAACGTAAACCATACTGGCATACCCCTTGATTACATGCCCGCAGATCAACCCATGAAAGGCGTTCTGTTAGCCGGTGGGCTGGGAAGCCGTTTGTATCCGCTGACCAGGATTACTAACAAACATTTGCTTCCGGTAGGCCGCTATCCGATGATTTTTCACCCGTTGGTGCGGATGCGCCGGGCAGGTATTAAGGAAGTGGCTGTGGTTACAAGCCCTGAACATATGGGGGATGTAGTGAATCTCCTGGGAAGCGGACGCGATCTCGGGCTCGATCTGACCTTTCGTGTGCAGGATGAACCCGGCGGTATTGCGCAGGCCCTTGCACTCTGTGCATCGTTCACGGCGGGCAATCCCCTGCTTGTCATTCTTGGAGACAATATCATCGGAGAAGATATTGGCGAGCAGGCAGCCGCATTTCGACGCCAACTGGCGGCGGATGGCACGGGAGCTCGGGTACTATTGAAAAAAGTGCCCGATCCGGAACGCTATGGCGTCCCTCGCTTCGAAGGCGACCGGATTGTCGAGATTATCGAAAAACCCCCCGCTCCACCGAGTAACTACTGCGTAACCGGCCTCTATTTTTACGATGCCGGAGTGTTTGATGTGATTGCAGGACTGTCTCCAAGCGCACGCGGAGAATACGAAATCAGCGACGTGAGCAATGCCTATATCCGGGCCGGTCGGCTTTCCTGGGGTGTACTGAACAGCTGGTGGGGAGATGCAGGAACGATCGATGGCTGGTATGAGGCGAATGAGTTAGCCCGGGACCTCGTTTATGAAGAACTTCTATCCTTGAATACGCAGTGAGTACGTCATTTCCCACCTGGAAGCAAGGCGAAATAAACGACTGCGAGATCCATCCGCTCCGGTTTTACGAAGACGATCGCGGCTGGCTGGCCGAGTTTTTCCGATGCGACGAACTGCCCGAGGGGTTGCATCCCCGTATGGGGTACCTTTCCCTGACACACCCCGGGGTGGCTCGCGGCCCGCACGAACATGTGGCGCAAACGGACCTGTTTCTTTTTTTCAGTGGCGCCTTCCGGCTGTATCTCTGGGATACGCGCTCCGACTCCCCCTCTTTCGGATGTCGTTTCCGGGAAGAATTCGGCGTAGACCGCCCCGCGGCGATTCTTGTGCCCCCCGGCGTTGTGCATGCCTACCGTAACGTGGGGGCGGAAGACGCCTGGATCGTGAATTGCCCGAACCGGCTCTATGCAGGAGAGGGCAAATGCGAACCGGTGGATGATATCCGGTATGAGGACCAGCCGGATTCACCGTTTGCGATGGATTAAAAGCGTCGAAAAAGCCGGAGGCATCGCGAGGCATCGAAGCATCTCAGGCAAGAAACCTGCGGGCGCTCTTTGCGTTCGCAGAAAAGACTGGTTACACTTCCGGATTTTCATTCTTGCTTGCTATGCAATCCATGGGAAGTATTTGTCCCCCTCGTATAATCCCATGACCGAACTCAAGATCGAGTTAACGCCGGCGACTCGTTTGGCTGTTATCAACGTGAAGCAATGTATCCGCGAGCGTTACGGGGATATCCTTGACGCCTACGACCGGACCCTCTACTTTTCCCATCATACCACCGGTGGCTATATCGACCAGGGACTGGCGCAGCGCCTGAATCACAGTCTGGATTCCATACACGCTTTTCTGCGCACATTTCAGAATCTTTTCCCGCCAGGAAAAAGCTATCAGCACGACAATATGTCCCTGCGCACGGAGTTGACGGAAGAAGAACGGGAAAATGAGCCCCCCAACGCGGATTCGCATCTAAGCTTTATCAGTTCCGGCCTCCAGAGTTGCGTGTCCTATCGCAACGAGGGGGATCAACCCGTTTACTTTGTAGACCTGGATGGGGTGAATCACAAAAATCAGGCGCGCCGCCGGTTGTCTACGGTCGTTGGCTTCAACAAGGATCGCCTTGTAGACCGGTTCAGGATCGAGGCGCCAACCTCTGATCAGGACATCGATTCGATCGATCTGAAGGACGAGCAAATTGGTCTGTTCGAAAAATCCCAGGAGCTCATTCGTCAGCATGGGATTGAAAAAGGATGGATAGAATTCGAATTAGACCCAAACCAGCCTGGAGCGGGGCTCACGGTCAACGAATACGAAACGCTATTGATGCAGCATGACCTGGCTTCAGTGTTG
This sequence comes from Rhodothermales bacterium, assembly GCA_951812345.1. Classification (GTDB taxonomy): domain Bacteria; phylum Bacteroidota; class Rhodothermia; order Rhodothermales; family VXPQ01; genus VXPQ01. The sequence goes on along the minus strand of OX638295.1, from coordinate 1,619,981 downwards.
AGAAATCCGATGCGGTATGCCGCTGCAGGCGGACAGTACCTGTTCCGTAATCCGTTGGCGATCCCCGGTAAAACCTGGCAGTATGTCAAGTACGACTTCATTCGGATGGTAAACAGAACCCTTAACGTTCCCGGGTTCAGCAAGTTGTTCACCGACCGGACCGTCAACCGGTTATTCACTGCGCCTGCATCGCACTTTCTGGGTATGAAGCAATCCGTTCGTTTTCTGATAGTCTGTAACGGTCATCCGGAGGAGAGCGGGTCCATTTTGCAGGGCAGATACCAGAGCCCCATTCTTGTCCAGTGGAAAAAATCGCTGCGCGGGAGCCGCAGCGTGACAGCTACGCTCAGGGAATGCACCTGATGCATCCTTAAAAGGATAGCACCCGGAACGGTATCCTTCAGATCAGCGACCGGGACTGTCCCCCGTCCACATTGAGACAGGCGCCTGTCACCAGGCTCGCCCGCTCCGAAACAAGAAAGGCTGCCACATCCGCCACCTCTTCCGCCTTTCCGAAGCGTCCTACGGGAAGGTTCTCCGCCACGAATGCCTTCATCTGTTCCGGTTGTTCGCGGACGCGCCGGTCCCAACTTCCCCCTGGAAACCGGATGGATCCCGGGGCTATGCTGTTCACGCGAATGCCGGCCGGGGCCAGTTCGAGCGCCATGATCTTTGCCGTGCTTATCAGGGCCGATTTCGTGGCATTGTAGATAGAGAGCCCGGCTCCTCCTGCTTCCCGCCCAAAAATAGACGCCACAAAAAGGATGGCCCCTCCCCCTGCGGCCTTCATGTGCGGCGCCACGGCACGTCCTGATCGAACATGTGCCCTGAGATTGAGGTCGAGCACGTTTTCCCAATCGTCGTCTGTCGTGTCCTCGAATGGTTTACGGCGGTTTCCCCCCACATTGCTTACTAAAATATCCAGTTGTCCGAATTGCTCGACGGTTCGGTCGACAATTTCCTGCGGCACATCTTTCTCAGCAAGATCTGCCTCCAATGCCAGCACCGACGCTCCCTCCTTCTCCAGTTCTGCTGCTGTTTCCCGCAGGCGCTCACCGCCACGGGCGCATATTGTGATGCGGCATCCTTCCGCCGCAAGGCGTTTGGCAATGTATTTTCCTATACCCCGGCTCGATCCTGTAACGATCGCAACCTTGTTTCCCAATTCGAGGTCCATTTGATAAAGTCATTTTAAGGATACTTTGATTGACGGGCCTTTGTGTCAGGGTAGCCCCTTTTCCCCTGCCGAACGAAGTTTAACGAAGTAATACGAAACGCTGCGTTGTCGTACCTGACGGTGTAGTAAGGCGGCACAGGTAGGCGCCGCTTGCCCACTGCTCTGTCGTTAATACTGTTCGGTGGACGCCCGGTCCGCGTTGTTCGTCGAGCAAGGTAGTTATGCGCCGTCCCAGCATGTCGAAGACTTCCAGCGTTACCCACTCCGACCCGGGCAGTGTAAACGTGATCGTTCCGGTCTGTCGTAGCGGATTTGGATGAATCGACGTGAGCAGGGCCTGCTGCGGCAGTTCATCGTCCCTGATCGATGTTATTGCAGGGGCGGGGGTGAGCACGCGCGCAGGTACGACGGCTTTGCGTGTGGAGGCGCTGCTCCAAAGTAAATCTACCTGGCCCAATCCGCTATTCTTGAAATACTCCATCCGGACGGCGTAGTCCTGCTGGGCTTCCAACCGGAGAGACGCACTACTCGCCTCGGTTGCAGCCTGATTCCGCCACTGGTCAATGACAAGCATTTCATCGATCCACAAGCGTACGCCATCCCTGTTGCCGGTAGTGGTGTAGAACGTATACGCTTCGTCGTGCTGAGCCTCGATGAAGCCTGTCCATTGTACGCTGAATGTCTCACTGCTCAGGTTTGCCAACGGTGCGTCGCCGGCCCAATTGAAGTTGATCTGCGCATCGACGCGCTCGGTAGACGCACCGGTAAAATCGATCGTGTCGTAGTACATCGCATGGAGTCCCTCCGGCTCTCCGGGGTCCAGCGCCACTCCCGATCCGTGGAAATCCATCCAGTTAACATTGAAAAGGCCGTCTTCGCCCGGATTGTTTTTGAAGACAAGGAAGAGCTCATGCGTCCCGCCCGGATCGGTGAGCGCCGCCGTTACATCGCGGTAGCGCTGCCACTCCCCCGTCGGCTCTACGTGCGTTTTTCCGATAAGCGGTCCATCAGGGGTATCGATGCGTATTTCGATGCGGCCGCCGAACCCCGCCGAGGCGACACGGAAGGTAACAAATCCGATGTTACTCAGGTTGATGGGCGACCAGGAGACATAATCGCCGTGTTCGATGTAGCCAATGTTTTGCCCCCCGCCCAGCACATCCCCGGTTCTTTCAAGTTGGACGCCATTATTCGTCGTGAAGTGCTCGGCCTCGAGGCGTTTGGGATGCAGGATATGCTGCGCCCGTGCCGTGAGCGTGCCTGCGCCGCCTACCCCGCTGTCGGTATAGCTGGCCTCGACGATATAAAACAGGTTATCGGCGGGGCCGCCGTGGGCGTCGAGGATCGTTATTACGCCCTCACAGGCATTGAACTGGTCAAGCGGATGACTGTGATCGTTGTGACCGATGAAGGGCTGGAAAATCATCGCGTCGCAGCCGAGGGCGCCGTCTGCGGTAGCGCCGTCCTCGGCGTCGTTCACGCTAAAGGCAAACGCTACCCGATCGCCCCAGTCAAAGAAACCGCCGTCAACGGGGTCCGTGAGCACGATCGAGGGCCTGGTATTCCCTGCGATGATATCAACCGATGCCGTTGCCTTATTATCGGTGGCGTCGGTAACGGTCAACTGTGCGGTGAATGTGCCTGGCGTGTTGTAGGTGTAGACAGGATTCGGGTCCGTGGTGTCCTCCGTACCGTCGCCGTCGAGATCCCAGGAAAATGTGAGCCTGTCGTCCGGATCAGGGTCAAAGGAGTCCCTGCTGGAGAATTGGACGGTTAGCGGCACCGGCCCGGAAGTCGGCTCGGCGTTAAGAACGGCCACCGGTGCGCGTGTGCCGCGCACGTAGTCGATACGCACGAGTTTCGAGTCGTCGTTGTCGCCGCCAAAGCCTGTACCCCACTCCAGCAGGTAAAGCGCTCCATCCGGTCCGGCTTTCATGGTTATAGGCCGTAGCAGTTCGATACCTGCCGCAAAGGGATTGATGACAAGTATCTCGCCGTTTTCGTCGAGTTTCACCTCGCGGATCCAGTTCCGTGACCATTCAAAGATAAAGACGGTGTCGTCGTAGTAAGCGGGGAGCTTGGTTTTGGAGTCAAGGTCGGGGTCGAAGTGATACACCGGCCCGGACATCGCTGCCCGCCCTCCGCCATCGTTAAGGACCGGAAATTCGGACGAGGGAGCGTAGGGATACCATATCCACGCCGGTTTCGCAGGCGGCAGATTGACCCCGCCAGTGTTGTTAGGCGAATTGTTGACGAGAGCGTTGCAGTTGAACGGCGCACCGGACGCGCCGGTGGCGAAATTGTAATCCACGTAGGCCCGGTTCGGACCAATGCAATACGGCCAGCCATAGTTGCCGGCCGCGCGGGCCTGATTCCACTCGTCGAGTCCTTCCGGTCCCCGGCTCGATAACGTCGCGCCGGCGTCAGGGCCTATGTCGCCCCAATAGAGCCAGTCGGTCTTCGTATCGACAGCGATGCGAAAAGGATTACGCACGCCCATCACGTATATCTCGGGACGTCCCGCCGAGCCGTCGGCCGGGAAAAGGTTGCCGGCAGGGATCGTGTAGCTGCCGTCGGCTTGCGGGGTGATGCGCAGTATCTTACCCCGCAGGTCGTTCATGTTGCCTGACGTTCCTTGCGCATCCCACGGCGCCCGGCCGCGCCGCTCGTCGATCGGCGCGAATCCGTCCGACTCGAATGGATTCGTGTTATCCCCTGTACCGATAAAGAGGTTGCCCGCCCCATCGAACACCATCGATCCGGCGGAATGGCAACACTGTTCGCGCTGCACCGGAATCTTCAGGAGCACCTGCTCAGAATCCAGGTCCAGCTGATTACCGACCAGCGTAAATCGCGAAACATGTTGTTTCGCCTCGGCGCCGGCAGGCGAATAAAAGAGGTATATCCAACCGTTATCGACAAAGTCCGGGTCGAGCACGACGCCGAGAAGACCGTCTTCGTTGCTCGTTACGACGGGCAGCGACGCCGCGGTGGTGGTGAGCCCGGTGCCTGGCGTATAGAGGCGTAGCGCGCCCGCCCGCTCCACGAAGAAAACGCGTCCGTCCGGCGCCACGGCCAGGTCCATCGGGTTGTTCGTATTGGCGTCGAGGATCGCCTTTTCGAAATACTCGTTGACAGTGGCCCCGCAATCGCCCGGCGCCATCCCGGCGGCGTATTGAATACCCTGCAGCAAGTGTTCGCGATACGCCGGCTCGCTGTAACTCTCCTCTGTGTGTCCTCCGGCAGTATACCAGGACCGCCCCCCTTCATAGTCGTGGCACCACATAATCGGGTGGTCGCTCCCCATGCTGCCGCCCGTATAGGTTGTCTCGTCAATGGTGGCCAACACATGTACCTCGCCGCGCGGGTTGTGCCGGAAGTTGTACCATTCGTCTGTACGTTGCCAGCGTTTGGGCAGCATCTCTGTCGAGGGATGCACCGCATCGGCCACCTTTACGGTCGCTGTCTGGATGGCAGGATGGCTCTGGAAATAAGCTCCTACCAGGCCGCCGTAGAATGGCCAATTGTATTCGGTATCCGCTGCCGAATGAACCCCGACGTAGCCCTTACCGGCACGGATGAAACGTTCGAAGGCAGCCTGCTGCCCGGTATTCAGTACGTCGCCGGTGGTGTTGAGGAAGATGACGACCTGGTATTGCGCGAGGTTGGCGTCGGTGAAAGCGGCGGCGTCTTCGGTAGCATCTACCGTGAAGCCCTCTTGTGCGGCCAAGTCGCGTACGGCAGCGATACCATCAGGTATGGAGGAATGCCGGAAGCCGGCTGTTTTCGAGAAGACAAGTGCTTTGAACGTGACCGGGGCGGGGGCCGGGCTCAGCCCGGTAAGCAACAGGACACCGAGCAACAACGCAAAAATATTGAAAAGCCTCGCCGGCGTATTGCGGAGGGCGTATTGCTGGAACCGCTTCGCCCTGTTCATTCGCTCCCCTGAGATGGAATACCATATCTTTGCCAAGGGCAATTATACATAAAAGTTGCGAGAAGTGTTTTCACTGTGCGGAAGGGAACGGCGCCGCTTTTCTGTTGTCAAGCGTCTGGCGAGGCATGCCTCGTTGCGTTCGAAGAGTTCGGCTTTCGGGCCATCCATCCGAAGCGCCGCTACGCTTAAGGATACTCTGATTAAGTCCGCAAAGCTCAGAGGCTTGCGAGAAGCGGGCTGGCAAGGAATGACGAAGCAATGTGGCAGGCCCCACATAATGAGGAATGACACGACCAGCGTGCTTCTCGCAGTCTCCCGAAGGGCGCTTCACGCCCGCAGTGCCCGGAACCCGCAATGTTTTCTGCTGATTTCAACGATGGAATCATGGCGTCCCTTACGTGCGAAAGTGAAGTGCTGAGCAAAGTGGTTTTGATCAGAGTATCCTTAAGCGGAGTATCCTTGAAACCGTGCAAAAACTGTCCGGTTTTTGGGGACCATTTCAATACCTGACGGCTGGAAAACCTGCTATGGCGAACGTGTTCCGCATAAAAACGTATGCGTACATTACTGACATGCAACATTCGTATATGCGCATATGATCGAACGCTCTCTCCCCGATCCATTCAGCCATCTGCCCGACGATGCGCGCATTTGGATATACGCGGCGGACCGCGACCTGAATGAGCTCGAAGAAAACAGGGTCATCGAAATCCTGCAGGAGTTCTGCGCCTCCTGGGCGTCGCATGGCCATCCCGTAGCGAGCGGCGCGGGCATGCTGGAGAGCCGGTTTGCCGTAATAGCCGGTCATATTCCGGGCGAAGACATTTCCGGATGCGGCATCGATGCTTCCGTTCATGCGCTCGATAAGGCTCATGCCGAGCTGGGCATTGAATGGTTGTCGTCGTTGCTGGTGCATTACCGGGACGCCAACGAGGCTATCCGCTCCGTATCCCGGGCGCAATTTCGAGCATGTGTCGAAGCCGGCGAGGTACATATGGAAACCACTGTGTTCGATCTTGGGATGCAGTGGCTCGGAGAGATCAGGGCAGGCAGGTTCGAACAGCCGGCAGGCGCCACCTGGCATCGCCAGGCATTTTCTTTACCGTGTACCATTTGATCCGGGTATGGCTGCACATAACCCACTTGCCTGGCTCGACACCACGGTCCGGGAAATCGTCGCTGTTTTTCTCTTTCTGCTCGTTCTTGTCGTTGCGGGTACTGTGGGTTATATGCTGATTGAGGAATGGGGCTGGATAGATGGTTTGTATTTTACGTTCATAACCCTGACCACTATAGGATATGGCGAGATCCATGAACTTTCGACCACCGGCCGGTTTTTCACGATTCTTATTGCCTTCCTGGGCATCGGCGCCGTTGCTTTTATTGCGGGTCGCAGCGCACAGGTGCTTCTGATTGGTCGTAATCTCAGGGAAGGCCGTATGAAAAGACAGATTAGTCACATGAAAAACCATTACATCGTTTGCGGATACGGTCGAGTAGGGAAACGCATCGTCAAGGACCTGGTCAGGGCCGGAGAATCGTTCGTGGTTATCGACCGGGCCGAGGATGAAATCGAGTTGTTGCGCGAGGAAGGGATTCCGTTCGTTGAAGGAGACGCCGAAGACGAGAAAATGCTTAATGCAGCGGCTCTGAAATCGGCCAAGGGCCTGATTCTTGCCACGCCCGAAGACAGTACGAATGTCTTCGTCAGCCTTACCGCACGCGAAATCCGGAAAGACTTGTTCATTCTCGCCCGGGCAAACTCACGGATAAATGCACAAAAACTTCTTCATGCCGGGGCCAATAAGGCCATTGCGCCTGACGAGATAGGCGCCAGACGCATGGCGCAGGTTATTCTGCGGCCACACGTCGATCGATTCATGGACGAGATATTTCAGGCCGAATCGCTCGATCGGGCAATGGACGAGGTAACGATACGGGAAGGCGCCGAAATCGTCGGTAAATCCCTGGCGCAAAGCAATTTCAGGCAACAGTTCGACTTGATCGTTATTGCGGTTATAGACGGAGCGACCCGGAAAATGCACTTCAATCCGAATGCCCAGGATGCCATTAAGGCACAGGATATTCTTATCGTACTCGGACACTCGGAGGTCATTCAACGCCTGCGCGAACTGCACGGGACGCCCGCCGTATCGCATTGATTAATATAGGATACTCTGACCAAAACCGCTTCGCTCAGCACTTCACTTTCGCACGTAAACGACGTTATGATTCTATCGTTGAAATCAGCGGGAAACACTGCGGATTCGGGGCATCGCGGACGTGAAGCGCCCTTCGGGAGGCTGCGGACTTAATCAGAGCATTCCTATTTGGCACATTTCGCCTGGATATAATGGCCTCTGTACATAAACGACTCCTTGGGGTGCTCCTGCTCATGGCGGGAAGCCATGCTGTTTCAGCACAGTCCTACATCAACCAGCAGGACATTGAAGACGTGCTGGAGAAGTACCGCGTCGAGACAGTGGGTGAAATTCCGGAAGTGGAGTACGGCTATTTCGTACTGGGCGACGGCAGGGGAAGTACGGTTCTTGCCCGCAACACTTTTTACAAGATTATGGGCGAGGGCAACGCAAAGCAGGGACATGCCCGATCCAAACTGGTTGAACTTTTGAATCGCCGGCTGATGGGCACCGTACAGATCGGTGATACCCTGGTCGTTCCCCGACAATTCGAGACAGATTTCCGGGCCTATGCGCCGTTTCCTTTGGAGTATCCGGGAGCAAAGGAATTCGACAAACTATTCGTCATTCACAAGACTATACAAGCCTGGGCCGCCTATGAATATGGGGAGTTGGTGCGGTGGGGTATTGTCAATACAGGAACACCGTCAAGTCCGACCCCGCAAGGTCGCTTCAACTTCAACTGGAAAACCGAGTACCGTATATCCTCGCTGAGTCCGCCTGGCGAACGCTGGGAAATGTACTGGGTGTTTAATTTTCACAATCCCCGGGGGATACATGTTCACCAGTATCCCATGCCGACAGGTGGGCCCACCAGTCACGGATGTGTTCGGCTGGTAGAAGTCGACGCGAAATGGATCTACGAGTGGGCCAACCCCTGGCAAGTGGACAACGGCCGGGTCGATCCCGGATCTGAAGGCAGCCGCATCATTGAGCAGGGAACCACGGTGCTTGTCATCGGACAAGACCCTGAAGGTGCTCCCGTTCCGTTCATCGCCGGAGAAACGCCGGTGCTAAGGCGAGTCGAATTACCAGCCCATCCGTACGATGTGCCGCCGGGCACAGACCAGCAAAAACGATTCGACAGGCTGCGAGCCGAAAAAACCGGGCCCGCGCCGTCGCTAATCGATAAAACTGAAGAGTCTTCCGAAACGGGGTAGCATGGCGTCCCCGTCCCAGGAAAAATAGATCAGCACGGCCTTGCCTACAATGTGATCCATGGGCACGAAGCCCCAGAAGCGGCTGTCTTCCGAATTGTCCCTGTTATCCCCCATCACGAAATAATAATTCTGCCGGAAGGTATAGGAAGTAACCCGCTTCCCATCCACCTCGAAGGCGCCATCGTTCGTCTGCCGGACGGCAAGTCCTTCGTAACGGGAAATAGCAGGTGCATACATAGCCCAGTTATCATCCGTCAGCGTAACGGCAACTCCCTCGGCGGGGATGGTTACCGGCCCAAAATTATCGGGCGTATACCCTTGTCCCGGGGGATACATTACCATATCGTAGTATCCGGCGCGCTCCGGTACAATAGATGGCTCGACACGGTCAATCCATGACCATCCTGCTATGGTTTCCGCCGCCTCGCTGGTAGCCTGTATCCGGACTACACTCATGTCCGACATCGCCTGAAACTCTGATACTCCCAACTCCCGGAGCGCAGCGCCGGAAAGGTGCATGCGGGGGTCGTTTTTATGCACATCCCAATACTGCTGCATATTCTTGTGCAGGGGTAGTGCGGCGCCATCGACGTGGACCACCTTATCGATTACTTTCAGGGTCTCTCCCGGCATTCCCACTACACGCTTGATATAGTGTGTCTTACGATCTATCGGATGATCGTCAGGGGGGAAATTGAATACGATCGCATCCCCCCGTTTCACACTCGTGAAGCCGGGAAACCGGGTATTAGGAAACCGGAAATCCTTTATGTAAACAGGCGTGAAGGGAATGCCGAGCGTCATCGGCGTTCGCGTGCCGTAGTGTATTTTCGAGACGAAGAGATAATCCCCGACAAGCAGGCTCTTCTCCATGGAGGGGGTGGGTATTCTGAAAAGATCGAAAAGGAGCGTTCTCACGATCAGCATAACCACAAGAATGAATACGAATGCATCCGTCCATTCCCTGATAGCGCTTTTACGTTTGGGCCCGCCGGCAGAACGCTTCTTACCCGTCGGCGAGGAGGTCATGCGGGTGAGGCGGTCCTTTTTCGATGTACGGTATTTTTTTCGGCCTGTTGGAGATGCTGCCAAAATAGTATCCGGTCGATTGATTCGTACGTTAGCGATCGGGCTCTATGTCGAAAGATGGTCGCCCTTGTTCCATATCCGGAGGAGGTATCCCTTCGAGGAAAAAGCGTTCCCCGTCAAAACCGGTTAAAAACCAGGATTCCAAAGCGCTCACATAGTAATAATCCGCATAGGGTGCGTGTACGGCTTCATCCAGCATGGGATGCAACAGAGCGCGTTTTAATTTGGGCAGGAGGTCCCGGTATTTCCGATCCGTCATGGTAACCACCCCCCTTTCAAAGGGGCCGTTGACATCTACGATAATCAGAGGAATCGTGTCGTTCAGAACGAACCGGTATTCGAACTGGATATATTCGGAAGCAGTCTCTCCTGCCCCTATTTGCTCTACAACGGTGCTGGTGGGTGCGCCGAAGTGTGCTTGCAGCATGGCCCTTAGTTCCTTCGTAAGCATCGTATCGACAGATATACGCTCGTTGCTTCCGATATACGCCCACTTCGTGTCCCCGAATGTTTCTTCAAATGCGTTCGCTTCGGATGCGGGGATCAGGCGCATGCTACCCACCAAAGGAGGTGGCGTCGGATACCGTAGCGCATGCAATGCGGCCATCTGTTCCCGTATGGATTCGCTTGCCCAGGGAAGCTGATCCGGGGGCAGCGTCGCTGCGCGCAGGCCCCGGCGCAAAAGGATGTTCTGCGCTTCTGTGCGCAGGCGGGCATCCTGGTACATCTCGAGCAACGTTCGCGTGGGCTCGCTCGATTGACCTGCCGCATCCATCACGCTCCACACCGCATTTCCTGGTTGTAACCACATTCCCAGCAATGCAAGGACTCGTATGCTCCTCATCGGATATACCTTAATTCTCCATCGAGAGAACAGCCAGAAAAGCCTCCTGAGGCACCTCGATTCTTCCCACCTGCTTCATGCGCTTTTTCCCCTCCTTCTGCTTTTCGAGCAGCTTCCGTTTCCGTGAAATGTCGCCACCGTAACACTTCGCCGTAACATCTTTCCGGAGGGGTCTCACCGTTTCGCGGGCGATAACCTTGTTGCCAATGGCTGCCTGGAGAGCTACCTCGAACATTTGCCGCGGGATGAGTTCCTTCAGTTTCTGCGTAAGCTTTCGACCCATATCATAGGCCTTGTCTTTATGAACAATGGTCGAAAGCGCATCCACAGGGTCTCCATTGATCAACACATCCAACTTGACCAGGGCGCCTTCCCGGTATTCCAGAAATTCGTAATCGAATGATGCATAGCCGCGGCTACAACTTTTCAGTTTGTCGTAGAAATCGAAAACGATTTCTGCAAGGGGAAGTTCGTACTGGAGGTTTACGCGTTCTTCGCCGAGATACGACTGGTTGATGTAGACGCCGCGCCGCTCCTGGCACAATTGCATCAGATTACCAATGTATTCCGTCGGTGTAATGATTTCAGCCCTGACTACCGGCTCTCGAACACGCTCGATATCGCCTCGGGGAGGCATACTGCTGGGGTTGTCTACAATATGTATGTCTCCGTTGCGGGCAAGCACTTCGTACTTGACGTTCGGCACCGTTGCGATAATATCCAGCCCGAATTCGCGGTCGAGGCGCTCCTGAATAATCTCCATATGGAGCAGGCCCAGAAATCCGATGCGAAAACCAAATCCCAGCGCGACCGATGTTTCCGGTTCGTAGGTTAGCGCAGCATCGTTGAGTTGCAGTTTCTCAAGCGAGGAGCGCAGGTCGGCAAAATCATCGGGGTTCGTCGGATATACGCCGCTGAATACCATGGGCTTCACTTCCCGGAAGCCCGATATGGCGGTTTCCGCCGGCCGGGATTTCAGCGTAATGGTATCTCCCACGCGCGTGTGCCCTACTTCTTTCACCGAACCAATCACATATCCCACCTCCCCGGCATACAGTTCATCCACCGGCTGCATGGAAAGGCGGAGTATGCCGATCTCCTCGGCATCGTATTCCTGGGCATTCGACATAAAGCGCATGCGTTCGCCCTTTTTCAACGAACCGTCGAAAATCCGCGTATAGACAATGGACCCACGGTACGGATTGAATATCGAATCGAAGATGAGCGCCTGTAGTGGAGCATCGGGGTTTCCTTGCGGGGCCGGGATGCGTTGCACAATCTCTTCCAGTAAACGATCCACCCCCCGCCCTGTTTTTGCACTGATCCGGATGATATCCTCTGCTGCGTCGCCCAGCAGATCCTCAATGGAACGGGCCACTACGTCGGCGCGCGCATTCGGCAGGTCTACCTTATTGATGACGGGGATGACTTCCAGGTCGTTTCCCAGGGCAAGGTGTACATTGGAAAGCGTCTGTGCTTCAATGCCCTGTACGGCATCCACAACCAGAATAGCCCCTTCGCAGGCTTTCAGCGCCCGGGAAACTTCGTAGGTGAAGTCTACATGCCCCGGCGTATCGATAAGGTTCAAGACGTATTCCTGATCATCTGCCGTCTTATAGGCCATGCGGATTGCATGGCTTTTGATCGTGATTCCCCGCTCCCGCTCCAGGTCCATGCTATCGAGCACCTGAGCATGCAACTCACGCTCGCTAAGGGTGCCTGTCTGTTCAAGCAATCGATCTGCAAGCGTGCTCTTGCCGTGATCGATATGCGCAATGATACAAAAATTACGTATCCGGCTCTGCCTGTCGTCGGACATGTACGTACCCTGTCAGAATGAACCTTCGGGAATCATCCCGGCAGGTTCCGTTTGCACTATTCCTTGATGGAAACGCCGGGCTCAAGAACCCCTTCCGGAGGCTCGGTCGTCTCTTCTGCTTTGTCTTCCACTGCTTCGCTTTCCTCCCGTTCGTGTGCGTACCGGGTACATTTCTTGTGCAGGATAATAATGCCCGCTACTCCGCATACGATGGCCATATCGGCCACATTCCATATCGGGAACAGCGAAATATACATGCCGCCGATAAATGGTATGGATTCGGGAAGGAATCCACTCCATATGTTCACGTGAATGAAATCGACTACTTTGCCGAACAGCAAGGTATCCCCGTAGAAAACGCGATCAATAATGTTGCCGACAGCACCCCCCAGAATAAGCGCCAGACTTGCCCGATACGGGTAATAATCATGACGGACTCTGTAGAGATAGAATACAATCAGGGCCGTTGCCAGCATGGAAAACACGGTCACGAGAGATGTTGGTCCCGGTGTAATACCGAACGCCATACCAGGATTCTCTGTGAACGTGAACTTCAACCAGTCGCCAAGAACAGGAATCTGCTGGCCGCGATACATCGTGCGCAGCACGAGCAGTTTGGTTGACTGGTCAAGCAGGATGACAAGACCGGAAATCCAGAGGACGCGTATCATAATCGTATGCCTGGACCGCCACCCGGTATCAGCCCTACCTCTTTTGCTTTGCCTTGGCCTCTATCGACATCTCCGTATGCGGTACGACCTCCAGGCGCTCTCTCGAGATAGCTTTGCCGGTCACCCTGCATATTCCGTAGGTTCTGTTCCGGATGCGCTCCAGCGCGCGATCAAGGTACCCCACGTATTTCTTCTGGCGCGCCATCATCAGATAGAGCTTTTCGCGTTCCATGGCGTCGGTTCCGGCATCGGCCATGTGAAAGCTGTACGCGGTATCGTTATCGGCCTGCTCTCGCACATCGTCCAATTGTATGCGCATTCGGTCGATATCCTCAACCGCTTCCATGCGCCGCGCCAGGATGATTTGCTTGAAATGCTCGAAATCTTCCTCAGAAAACCGCGTGTTCGTTCGGGCTTCAGTCTGCGTGGAACCCGCCTCCTCCTTGCTGGTCGCGGATGCCTGTTTTTTACGAGATGATTTTTTTACAGCCATGCCCAAAGTACACTGCGGGGAGCATTTCCCGGACGGTTTTTCCCATCCCTGGATATGCCGTGACCGTGTTTATTTTGTTATGAATTCACGATGCGGCGGACACCCACATGGAGTATCTCTTCTCCGATACGGAAGGTGTCAACGACATCCCCCTCCGGTTTGTTAGCTGCGTTAAACTCCAGCGCCAGAGTCTCGTTCCGTATCCAGGCGCCGTGTTGGCGAATAACCCCGGACAACTGCTCCGTAGTCCGGTACTCGACCAGAATACGGTCCGTTACCTCAAAATCATTCCCTTTTCGCAAATTTTGCATCCGGTTGACGATCTCTCGCGCCTGGCCTTCGGCGACCAGTTCTTCGGTAAGCGTTGTGTCCAGTGCTACCGTTATGTCGTTCTCCTGGCCCACAAGCCATCCGGCAACTTCTTCACTCATTACCTCAATGTCTCCCGGACCCAGCTCAATACACTGATCGTCCACCTCGACGGTGATCGTGCCTCCGTGTACATAGCTGTTGATCTGCGCGTCATCCAGCGCCCGGACCGCCTGGTTGACTGGCTTCATCCATTTCCCAAGGCGGGGGCCCAGCCGTTTGAAGTCAGGGCGGGCCGAACGCTTCACAATCCCACTCGAGTCGGGGATGTACTCGATGGTCCGGACATTAATCTCGTCGAGAATAATAGTGCGAACCTGCTCTATGTCGCTTTCGGAGACCTGCCTCCCAGTGACGACCAGAATCCGGGGAAGCGGTTGCCGCACATTGATTTCACTCCGGTTTCGTATCGAAAGGGCAATAGACGAAATGGTTCGGGCCAGCGCCATGCGACGTTCAAGATCCTGGTCAATTTCATCCCCGACCGGTTTTGGAAAAAACGCCAGATGTACGGATTCACATGCTTCCTTTCCTGTACCGGCTTCCAGAGCACGATGCAGCCAGTCGCTGAAAAATGGCGCGATCGGGGCCATCATGCCGGCAATGGCCATCAGGCATTCGTATACAGTCTGGTAGGCCGCCTCCTTGTCACCGCCGGTATCTGTTTCTTTCCAGAACCGCCGTCGCGATCTGCGAATGTACCAGTTGGAAAGTTCTTCGACGAACTGTTCTATCCCTCGTGCGGCCCGTGTCGGGTCATAGGTGTGGTATGCATCATCCACCCTGCGAACCGTACTGTGCAGCAGGCTCACAATCCAGCGATCCAGCTCGGGGCGTTCATGCACGGGAATACGGCCTTCTTTATACGCAAATCCATCTATGTTGGCATAGGTGGCGAAAAATGCATAGACATTTTCAAGCGTACCGAAAAACTTCCGAAGCGTGTCGCCAAGACCGCGTTCGGAAAACTTGATGTTTTCCCACGGCGGTGAGTTGCTCATCATGTACCAGCGCACGGTATCGGCCCCGTAACGTGCGATCGTCGCGAACGGATCCACCGCATTGCCCCGGGATTTGGACATCTTTTCCCCGTTCTCATCGAGGACAAGTCCGTTGACAACCACGTTTTCGTAGGCGACCGAATCCATAACGGCGGCTGCAAGCACATGCATGGTATAGAACCATCCCCTCGTCTGGTCAATGCCCTCTGCAATAAAATCAGCCGGGAAATGCCGCTCGAACTTTTCCTTGTTCTCGAATGGATAATACCATTGTGCAAACGGCATCGACCCTGAATCAAACCATACGTCGATTACTTCCGGCACGCGGCGCATCGTTCCGCCGTCCGGTGCAGGCCAGGTCAGGGTATCCACGCAGGGCCGGTGCAGATCGATATCCTTGTCGTTCTCCGGAAGCTGGTCTCCACACTTCTGCCGTAGTTCCGCCATAGACCCGATCACCTCTATATAGTCGGATCCCTTCTTGTCCGATTGCCAAATCGGAAGTGGAGTCCCCCAGTACCTGCGGCGACTCAGCGCCCAGTCCACGTTATTTTTCAGCCACTCGCCAAAACGGCCCGTACCCATGGCCGATGGCTGCCAGTTGATCGTATCGTTGAGCGCAATCATCCGGTCTTTAATCGCCGTCGTCCGAACGAACCAGCTTTCTACCGGATAATTCAAGAGCGGCGTCCCCTTTCGCCAGTCATGCGGGTAATTGTGGAGGTGCGTTTCCTGCTTGTACAGCATACCGCGATCCCGCAAGTCCCTAACGATCGGCTTATCCGCCTCCTTGAACCATTGCCCGCTGACAAGGGGGATTTTGTCCGTAAAGCGCCCCCCGGCATCTACCGGATTGAACAAGGGCAACCCCTCCTTTTGTCCTATAGCGTGGTCATCTGCGCCGAAAGCCGGGGCAATATGCACGATCCCTGTCCCGTCTTCTGTGGATACGAAGCCGGCCTCCACAACCCGCCAGGCTCCTTGTTTGGCGCCCTCGTCGAGAAAATACGGGAAGACAGGGGTGTAGTTCATGCCCACCATATCCTTGCCCTGAAATCGTTGGATGATTTCATAGTCGTCGGCAAGCACGTCCAGACGCTCTTCCGCAAGAATCAGATATTTTCCATCCCCGGAGGGATTATCCAGGCGCACCTTCACATATTCAATGCCGCCGCCGACCGCAAGCGCTGTATTGGAAATGAGCGTCCACGGCGTAGTCGTCCACGCCAGAAAGGCTGTGTTCTCTTCATCTCGCACGGGGAACCGTACATAGACGGAGGGATCTTGCACCTCCTCATACCCGAGGCTGACTTCGTGGGACGAAAGTACCGTCCCTGAACCGGGGCTGTACCACTGAATTTTGTGTCCCTTGTACAGTAGCCCCTTCTCATAGATTTTCTTGAGGAGCCACCATTCCGTTTCGATATATCTGTTTTCGAAGGTGACGTAGGGATTGTCCAGATCGACCCAATATCCCATCTTTTTCGTCAAGTCGTCCCACACCTCCTTGTATCGCAGGACGCTTTCGCGGCATTTTTCGTTGTATTTGCCGACCCCGTATCGCTCGATGTCTTCGCGCCCCGTCAGACCAAGCGCCTTTTCCACTTCGATCTCGACAGGAAGGCCATGCGTATCCCAGCCCGCCTTACGCTCCACATAGAAGCCCTTCATCGTTTTGTACCGGCAGAACACATCCTTGATGGTCCGCGCCATCACATGATGAATGCCGGGGCGTCCATTCGCGGTGGGCGGGCCCTCATAGAACGTGAAGGCCTTGCGGTTTACCCGCTCGTCTGCGCTCTTTTCGAAAATGCGGCGCTGCTCCCACCAGGCCAACATCTCTCGCTCCAGTGCAGCGTGATCGAATCGCTTTACTTCTTCAAACCTGGGCATGGATAGGAAGCCGACACGGCATGGCGGGCGGAATACACCCTCATGCACCGATTGCCGATACGATTGCCGACACGAGCCGGGTCAGGAGGGGTTCCGCTTTTCCTGCAGCGGCGATAATTTCCGCAAGCGAAACGGCCTCGAGCGCATCGGGGAAACATTCGTCGGTTACAACTGAGATGGCCAGGACGCGCATATCCATATGACGAGCCGCAATCACCTCGGGAACGGTACTCATTCCCACCACATCCGCACCCCATGCGCGAAGCATCCGGTATTCCGCTCTCGTTTCGAGGTTCGGGCCCGTAACCGACACGTATACGCCCCGGTGCAGTTTGATGCCCGCCTCAAGAGCCTTTTCTTCCGCCAGTTGTTGCAACGCCTCGTCATAGGGTGCGCTCATGTCCGGAAACCGTTCCCCCCAATCATCGATATTCGGACCGATCAGGGGATTGGCGTTCTGGAAATTGATATGATCCGATAACAACATCAATTCTCCCTTTCTGTACACGGGGTTCATGCCGCCGGCAGCATTGGAGATAAGCAGCGTATCGACACCCAGAACACCGAATACCCGAACGGGAAATACGACGGTTTGGGCATCGTATCCTTCATACAAGTGGAAACGGCCTTGCAAGGCATATACCGGAACACCGGACAGCGTACCTACCAGGAGCCGGCCCGGATGAGACTCGACCGTGGATAAGGGGAACCCGGGAATTTCTTCGTAAGGAATTATCGCCTCGGCTTCGATCTTTTCCGCAAGTTCGCCAAGACCTGTTCCCAGGATCAACCCGATCCGGGGAGCCAGGCCGGTCCGCGCGCGAATGGCTTCGGCAGCGGTTTCCACACTACGGCGATATGCAAGAGCATCAAACATAATTCAGTCAGGTTTAAGGTAGCCAGTACTGAGGCGGTGCTGTACCCCGCCTCGTTTTTTAATCGAGATCGCTCAAAATGCGGCGGATGTGCTGGATATCCGATGATGAATCCTTATTGCCGCTGTCCTCTCCCTCGCCCGCGTCTTCTGTTTCCGGGGTTTCTCCGCTCTTCTGTGCGCCGGGCGCCTTATCCGACGCCGCTTTGGTGCGTGCATCTGTCGTTTGTGTAGTTGCCTTTTTCATTCGGTCAGGGGTCTTTCCCTTGGCCGTTTTCTCTGGGGGCGCCTGTGTTTTTTCGCCTTCGCTGGCCGAATACAGTTTGCCCAGAACTACTGAAGCATGTTCTTCGTAGCGGGCCAGCAGTTCGGTTTCGGAGGTGAGCAGGGCACGCAGCCTTGCCATAAGCTCCAGGCGATAATCGTTCAATCTGGATGCCTGCCGGCGAATCTCATTGACTGCCTGCTGTGCCTGTTCTTCTATTCCCCGGGCTTCGAATTCCGCCTTCTCTATGGTTGCCTTGGCTTTCTCGTCAGCATTTTTAAGTGTTTTTTCGGACGACTCGCGTGTGATGCGTAACGCCTCCTCAAGAGCCTCCTCTACTTTCTCGTAGTGCTCGAGTTTTGCCCTCAGCTCACCCAGTTTGCTTTCAAGCCCCTGGCGTTCGTCCCTGACTTCTTCCCATTGTGTAGCAACCATTTGCAAAAACGAGCGCACTTCCTCGGGGTCGTAGCCTCGTAGCTTGCGGGAAAATTCCTGTTTCCGTATGTCGAGCGGAGTTAGTTTCATGACACAACACGCTTTAGGCCGGAGGATCAGGATTGCGCGTCCGCAGACATCGAAGGACGATCGCCGTATATCAATGCAAGATACTGAATTTTTTCCGGCACATGGTAAGGATGAAACGGTTGTTTTCCGGGTTTCTACCGAATTCGTTCTCCAAACAGGGCATTCCCGATTCGCACATGGGTAGCGCCTTCTTCGATCGCCTCCTCGAAATCCCGGCTCATACCCATGGAAAGCTGTTGCATGGAGATATTCGGGGCGATCTGTGACGGAAACGTATCGAACAAGGTCCGCATGTTCCGAAACTCGCGGCGAATTGTGTCCGGCTCGGCATGGAGCGACGTCATGGCCATCAACCCTTCCACCCGGATATGTTCGCAGCGCGTCACTTCGTCAAACAGTGGCGCTACCTCGTCGGGATGTACCCCGAATTTGCTGGCTTCACCGGAAATATTGACCTGCACCAGACAGGGCAACACCCGTTCTTCTGTTTCGGCTCGTTCGTTCAATGCCTTGGCCAGCCGGACGCTGTCCAGCGCATGAAAACAATCCGCAAAGCGAACGACATCTCTGGCCTTATTACGCTGCAGATGCCCGATCATGTGCCATGTCCTGTTTCCGCCCTGCCAACGTCCCGGGGCTTCTGTGCACTTTGCCGCCAGTTCCTGCACACGGTTCTCGCCGAAATGGCATACTCCGGCCCTGATTGCCGCTTCCACAGCCGCCATGGGAAAGGTCTTGGATACGGCAATGAGCGTAATCTCGTCGGGTGAACGATCTGCCCGGCGACATGCATCTTCAATACGCGCTCTAATCCGGAGCGCATTGCGGGAGATTGCCTCTATGTCCACAAGTCCTGCCATTACTTTTACCAAAAAAACCTGCCAACAGGTGGTGGATTATTAAACTTCGGTGCGCAGCACATCCAGTGGAGGGCGCCCGTATACGCTTCGACTGTTTACAAGTCCGATCAGTACCGTCAGAAGAGGCATTGCGCCCAATAACACAAGCGTTGCAACGATATCCGGCCTGAAGCTCGTGTCGAATATGAAGGTCGAAAACGCCCACACAGACGCAAACGAAAGCGCCAGACCCGTCAATGCTGCAAAGAAACCAAGAAAAAGATACTCGACGGTCATGATCCGGAGCACTTCGGCCCGTGAAGCCCCCAGTGTTTTCAGCAAGACGCTTTCACGCCGCCGCTGCACCCTGCTCACTACTACAGCCCCGATCAACACAATCACTCCCGTCAGAATACTAAAGGACGCCATAAAGCGGACCACAAAGGATATTCTGGAGAAAATGGTGTCGAATGTGCTCAGGACAAGGGACAGATCGATCACGGAAACCGAAGGGTAATCACCCAATACGGCTCGCTGCAACCCGGACGCCTGTTCTCCGGTTTCCGTCCGGCTGAGCAGCACGTAAAAACGGGGAGTCTCTTCCAATACGCCCGCAGGGAACACCACAAAGAAATTCGTGCCCATGCGCCGCCATTCCACCTCGCGCAGGCTGGCGACCCGAACCGGGATCAACTGTCCCTGTACATTGAACGTGAGACTGTCTCCTACGCCAACATCCAGATCCCGGGCAATATCCTGGTCAAGAGACACCGGCGCCAACGGATCGTTCGGATCCGCTTCCCCGATGAATGCGCCCTCAACCACTTTTTCCGATTCGGTCAGATAATCCCTGTACGTTACCCGGTATTCGCGCCGGTGCGCCCAGGTTGCCGTCGAGTCCGCTCGCATCTCGTCTACAGTGCGCCCGTTCACCGAGGCAAGACGCATCGAGACAATAGGCACGCTATCGAGCACAGGCAGCTCCTTGTTCTGCACAATCTGCACAACCGGTTCGATCTCATCGGGTTGGATATCGAACAATACGATATTGGGTAATTGTCGGGCCTCGGACACTTCGAGCTGGGCCAGCAGCGTTCGCTGAATGCCGAAAAGCGTGCCGATAATACAGGCGCCCAGTCCCAGCGAAAGTACGAGTGTGCTCGTCTGGTTATTCGGCCGAAACAGGTTGGCCAGCCCTTGCCGCCAGATATAGTTCCACCTTGACGGGAAGAAGCGGTGCGTAGCCCAGATGATCCCCTTGGCTGTAATCAGAAGGGCGCCAAAGACCGCGGCAAGCCCGATCGTATATCCCAGCCCGATTCCGGGGGAAGGCGCATTGGCTACGGAAAAAGTCGTGATACCTGTTGCAACAACCCCGAAAACGATCCACCAGAGGGGGTCTTTCAGGCTGGTTTGCCTGGTCTCTACCGTCGAGCGCAGTGTCAGCAATGGGGATATGCGCCGAATGGAGACAAGCGGAAAAAGGGCAAAGGCAGCAGTTACTCCAACCCCAAGCGCCATTCCCGCTCCAAGAGAGCCCCAGGATACCATGAAAGGCACGTCCACGGGAAGAAAATCGCTTAACGCGGACGGTACAAGCATCTGTACACCTATGCCGAGCGCGGCGCCTATTACACTGCTGGCGAATCCCATCGTGATTGTCTGCACAGCATATACAGAAAAGGTTTGCAGGGTACCTGCTCCAAGGCACCGTAGCACCGCGATCGTTGCGATCCGACGGCGGATATATACATGGATGGCGCCAGCCACCCCGATGCCTCCCAGCAGCACCGCGACAAAGGCTATTACATTCAGAAATCGATACAGATTGGTCAGGCCCTCATCCCAATTTTCACGGACCTCTTCCACCGTGTCGTATCGTACTTCCTCTTCGCGCAAGAACAGGCCCATGTTCTCGACAAGCGCTTCAACGTCTCTCCCATCATCGAACCGAAAAGCCAATTCGTAATCGGCCTGGCTGCCCCGGGAGAGGAGGGTCGAGTCCAGTCTGGCGGCAGGGATGTACACGCGCGGGCTGAAGAACGACATCATCTGGTTCTCGCTGGGCATCTTATCGATGCGCCCTGCCACAGGGTAGAAATACCGCCCGATGCGTACGCTGTCACCGGGCTGTACGCCGAAGAGCCGCATGACCGCAGCGTCCACCAGGGCGCCTCCGTCAGCAAGCCATCTATCCGCGGCGCCTGCGGGCGTGGTTTCTATTTCCCCGTAGAAGGGAAATACCCCCTCGACAACCCGCACGGTCATCAGGCGGGACTGCTCCCCGGCAGGAAACCAGGCCATCGAAGGAAACGAAATGAGCCGGGACTGCGCCCCCCCGATAGAGTCGATAGCCGCCTCCACTGCATCCCCGAACGGTCGGCCGGATTCAAACACGAGATCGGCGCCCAGTAACGTCTTCGACTCGTCGTCCACTACCTTCCGGAGATTGCTTCCGAACGATGAAATGGCGACCAGGCCCGCGATGCCGACGATCATCGAAGACAAAAAAAGCGCCAGCTGCCGCCGGCTGCCCCGGCTGTCTCGCCACGCCATCCTGTATATCCAGGAATTCGGCATTGTTATCGTACGTTCAGGCTTTCGTCAGGGCATCGGAAACCACACCTCCGCCGCGAAGCCGGATAATGCGACCCGTCCGCTGAGCCAATTCATGATTGTGTGTCACAAGAAGGAGCGCTGTTCCTGCGGTCTCGTTTATCTCGAAAACAAGTTCCTCGATCGTAGCACCCGTATCCGTGTCGAGATTGCCTGTCGGCTCGTCGGCGAACAGCATCGCCGGCCGGTTTACAAAAGCCCGCGCAATGGATACCCGTTGCTGTTCGCCCCCGGATAATTGCGCAGGATAATGGGACATCCGCTCCCCGAGCCCCACTTGGTCGAGCAGTTCGCTCGCCCGCTCGTAAGCCCCCTTACTGCCGCGCAACTCTGCCGGAACCATTACATTTTCAAGCGCCGTCAGCGTCGGAATCAACTGGAATGTCTGGAAAATGAATCCGACTTCCCGGTTCCTAAGCTTCGCCAGCGCATCCTCCGACATGGTGTCCAGCCGGTTACCGGACAAATCCACACTGCCCGAAGTCGCCCGGTCCAACCCGGCGCACAAGCCCAGTAACGTGGTCTTGCCGGAACCGGAGGGGCCAACCACTGCGCATGTTTCTCCCCGACGCAAATCGAAGGATACGTCATGCAGCACGGTCAGCAACCGGTTGCCGCTCTGGTAGGTCTTGGTAAGGTTGCGAACGGAAAGAATGGGCGCCATGCGGAATCTTTCTGAAACCGGCCTTCCTTCCTGCGGGTTTGCTGGAATCAGGCCCGTTGCGTTTTTTATGCATCCCTTGCATCGGTGCAAGGATGTTTCCTGCGATACATGAAAATCGGCAAACTATACCTGCTTGCCTGCATTCCTGTTCTGTGCCTCGCTTGCGGGTCCCGGGATACGGGAATCGGAACGACTGCTCCGGACGGAGGAAATGCCTCCCGTGCGATGAAGCAAAGCAATAGCCCGGGTGCGGAGTACACAGAAAATGCGGAAAAGCCGGCTACGATCGTTCTCTTTCTGGGCAACAGCCTTTCGGCAGGAGCGGGGGTCGATCCCGCAAACGCCTTTCCTGCGCTCATACAACATCGCATGGATTCACTGGGATGGAATGTACAGGCGATCAATGCCGGACTGAGTGGAGACACGAGTGCGGGAGGCCTGCGGCGCATAGACTGGTACCTGCAGCAGCATCCGGTGCGCATTCTCGTGCTGGAGTTGGGAGGTAATGACGGTTTACGGGGTATTCCGGTCGAGGTTACGCAGAACAACCTGCAGACGATTATCAATAAGGCGCGCACCGCGAACCCGAACATGGAGATTATCCTGGCCGGTATGCAAATTCCGCCCAATCTCGGACAGGATTACACCCGGGCATTCCAGAAAATCTACCCGACGCTGACCAGTATGGAGAATACCCACCTGATTCCCTTTCTTCTCGAGGGCGTAGGGGGCGTGGATTCTCTCATGCAGAGGGACGGCATCCATCCGAACGAATCCGGGCACCGGATCGTTGCGGAAAACGTTTGGAGCGTACTCTATCCGGTTATGGAAGCGTTGCATTCCCGGAAATGAGGGAATGCTCCATCAAATAGCCCAATATGGAAAAACTTACCAGCCTGATTGCAGCTCCGTACACTCCTATGCACCCGGATGGCAGCGTAAACCCCGGTATCATCCCGGATATGGCCGATCATCTGCAAAAAGAAGGAGTTGCTGGTGTTTTTATTTGCGGTACAACGGGAGAAGGCGCCTCTTTGACCATCGATGAACGCATGCTGCTGGCAGAGCAATGGGTGGCTCATGCCGGCGACAGATTGGCCGTTATCGTGCACGCAGGCCATAATAGCGTATATGAAGCGCGCAGACTGGCCGAGCACGCCCAATCGATCCGGGCGCACGGCATCGCGGCGCTTGCCCCTTCATTTTTTAAGCCGACCTCCATCAATAGTCTGGTCGCATATTGCGCAGCGGTTGCCGAGACAGCGCCGGCGTTGCCCTTTTTCTACTACCACATCCCCTCCATGACTGGCGTCAACCTGCCCATGCCCGAATTTTTGAGCACCGGCAGCAAGCGCATACCCACCCTGTCGGGCATCAAGTTTTCAGCAAGCGATTTGATGCAATTCCACCGCTGTGCGGCAATGGAATCCGGCCGGTATACGATGCTTTTCGGGTCGGATGAGATGCTCCTGGGCGCGCTGGCAATAGGAGCGGAAGGGGCCGTGGGCAGCACCTATAACT
The DNA here is from genome assembly GCA_951812345.1 of Rhodothermales bacterium. GTDB lineage: Bacteria > Bacteroidota > Rhodothermia > Rhodothermales > VXPQ01 > VXPQ01. The sequence goes on along the minus strand of OX638295.1, from coordinate 1,596,023 downwards.
ATGCGGCGCCAAATTATCTACGGATGATGGAAGCGTTTAAACAAGGAGATATAGAAACGGCTCAGCGCTTTTCCGACCACGCGGTAGCCCTTGTCGAGGTGTTGCTCAAACACGGCGTAATCCGTGCCGGCAAAACCATCATGGCCCTGCGCGGCATCGATTGCGGCGAAGTCAGGCTGCCGCTGACGCCGCTTTCCGCCGAACAGAAACAGTCCCTTTACGAAGAGGTCAGCGCGTTGGCTATCTTCGAAAACGTCGATCTGGAACGTCCATCGCGATGAACCATGAAGCCTTGACACACTTCCTGATCACCGGTCTGGCGCAGGAAGCCAGCTCTTTTGGGCTCGTAAACAGCATGGTGCTGGGCGTTTACCTCGCCTTGCTCGTTGCCATGGGTGTCTATTTTGCGCGGCGAGCCGCTACGGCGCAGGATTTCTTTCTCGCCGGAGGACGAATGCCGTGGTGGGCGGCAGGCCTGAGCATCTTTGCAACCATGCTCTCCGCCATCACCTATCTCTCCATTCCTGCAACCGCCTACGCCAGTGACTGGACACGCTTCCTGGTCAACATGGGCATCCCGCTTATTGCCCCGATCGTCATCTTCTTTTTCCTGCCTTTTTTCCGCAAGCTTCGCGTCACAAGCGCCTACGAATATCTTGAAAACCGCTTTGACGTCTCATTGCGCATGCTCGGCTCCGCTTCGTTCATCCTGTTTCAACTGGGGAGAATGGGCATCGTTTTGCTGCTGCCGGCCCTGGCGCTAAGCGCCGTGACGGGCTTGCATCTCTTTCTGTGCATCGCGCTTATGGGGTTACTGAGCACGCTCTACACCGTACTGGGCGGAATGGAAGCCGTTATCTGGACCGATGTGATTCAGGTCGTCGTACTGATCGGCGGAGCGCTCGCCGCACTGGGCATCATTGCTGCAGATATTCCCGGCGGCTTCGGGCAGATCGTTACGGAAGCCGCAGAGCACGACAAGTGGAACCTGATTAATCCCGGCTGGGACCTGTACAGTGATTCGCTGTTCGTCATCTTCCTCGGGATGGTTTTTACAAATCTGCTGCCTTACACCACGGATCAGGCGATCGTGCAACGGTATATGACCACCCCGACCGAGCAATCCGCTCGCAGCGCCATCTGGACAGGCGCTTTGCTTGCCGTACCGGCATCCATCCTGTTCTTCTTCCTCGGTACCGCGCTGTTTGTCTTTTATCAGAACTTTCCGGATCGACTCGCTACCCTCGAAAGGCCCGATCAGCTATTGCCCTGGTTCATTGTCCGGGAAATGCCCGCCGGTCTGGGCGGCCTGGTCATTGCCGGGGTGTTTGCCGCCGCCATGTCCAGCCTCGATTCTTCGATTCATTCCATCACGACTGCGGTCACCACCGACTTTTTCAAGCGCTTCCGACCGGATCGGGAAGAGAAACAGTGGCTCGGCCTTGCCCGGCGCATTGTATTCATCCTGGGCGTGCTCGGTACAGTTAGCGCAATGCTCATCAGCACGCTGGATCTGCGAGCGCTCTGGGGCCTGTTTCTGGATATCACCGGCCTTTTCCTCGGCACCCTCGGAGGCCTGTTTATCCTGGGCGTCTTTACGCGTCGAACCACCGCCTTTCATGCGTGGATTGGCGCGCTGGCGTCTGCCGTTGCGCTCGCGTACTGCACCTTTTTCACCTCGATCAACGGGTTGCTTTTCGGCGCCATCGGGACGCTGACGTGTGTGGGTGCGGGTTGGCTGAGCAGCCGGATTGTAAGAAGAGAGCAGATGAAAGATGTTGGGGAAGTGACTATTTAAGGATACTCCGATCTCGAATGCGCGGTGACCACCGCCGGTCCGAGCAGAGAGACGAGTGCGGGACGAGCCCCCTCGTGCTGAAGCCGCCTACAGATTTTTTACGGCAGCCACAAGTTTCGACAGCGAGTCTTTCGCATCCCCGAAAAGCATCTGTGTGTTGTCGTGATAGAACAACATATTATCGATGCCGGAATACCCGGGACGCAGACTGCGTTTGAGCACAACCACTGTGCTGGAACGATCCACATCCAGAATGGGCATCCCGTAGATGGGACTGGCCTTGTCCGTACGTGCTGATGGGTTCACCACATCGTTGGCGCCAATCACGAGAGACACATCCGTCATGCCGAATTCGTTATTGATATCGTCCATTTCGTACAGTTGGTCGTACGGCACGTCCGCCTCTGCAAGCAATACATTCATATGTCCGGGCATGCGGCCGGCCACCGGATGAATAGCGTATTTCACGGTAACACCCTGGGCTTGTAACATATCCGATAGTTCGCGTACCTGATGCTGCGCCTGGGCTACAGCCATACCATAGCCGGGCACGACAATCACCTGTTCGGCATACGTTAACTGGATGGCCACATCTTCGACCGACGTTTCCTGCACCGTCAGATCGGGCCTGGCGCCTTCCACGGCCGGGCCGCCCCCATCGCTGTCTCCGCCAAAACCGCCCAGCAGTACGTTCAGCAATGACCGGTTCATTGCTTCGCACATAATGGAGGTCAGAATGAGTCCCGATGCCCCGACGAGCGCCCCGCTCACGATGAGCGCCGTGTTGTCGAGCATGAACCCGGTGGCTGCTGCGGCAAGCCCTGAATAGGCGTTCAGAAGCGCCACGACGACGGGCATGTCTGCTCCCCCGATGGGGATGACGAGGAGAATACCCAATACCAGCGAAAGGAGGCCCAGAGCCAGCGAGCCCCACATGATGGCCTGCATATCCATTGCCGCAAACGAACCGCCGGCTCCGTAGATCAGGTATCCGCCCGCCCCGAGGGCGCCCAGCGTCACCAGCACTGTGAGCACGCGCATACCCGGAAACGAAACGGGGTTGCCGCTCAGGTGCCCGCCCAGCTTGCCGAACGCGACAAAACTTCCCGAAAACGTGATCGTGCCGATCAGAATACACAGCACGACCGTGATCGCCGCCGGTACGTCAAGCGGCGTCAGCGCCGTCATGGACTGAGCGGCTTGAGCCACCGCGCCGCCTCCCGCCTCGACGGACAGATAGCGCGCGATTTCTCCCCCTGCCACGAGTGCAGACGCCAAGCCCCCGAAACCGTTGAATACCGCAACCAACTCTGGCATACTGGTCATGGCCACTCGCCGGGCCAGTAACAGGCCTACGGCAGCGCCGACCACGAACCCGGCGATCATTTCCACCGGGGAAAGAATCCGCTGCAGCAACAGTGTCGCCGCGACAGCGATCAACATGCCGATAGCGGCAAGCCGATTTCCTGCACGGGCTGTCGCCGGGGACTGCAGCCGTTTCATGCCCAGAATGAAGAGCACGGCAGCACCGAGGTAAGCCAGTAGGATAATGTTCTGCATGGTGGCGAAGCGTCAGGCGGCGTTACTGGAGGGTTCCTTGCTGTCGCGCCGCTTTGGCTTGAACATTTGCAGCATCCGATCCGTGACGAGAAAGCCTCCGACCACGTTGATCGTGGCGACGACAAGCGCCGCAAATCCAATCCATTTGGCCCAGGGGCTCTCAATCATCCCCGTTGCCACAAGGGCTCCTACAATGGTAATGCCGCTGATCGCATTCGTACCGGACATGAGCGGTGTGTGCAAGGTCTGCGGCACCTTGCTGATTAACTCGAAGCCGATAAATGCCGCCAGAATGAATATGACCAGATTGCTCAGCATCGGAATGAACCGGATTGGAAGTACATGGGTAGTGTGCGAAACGTCTATATCCTGATACGCTATGTATCGAGCAGAGTGCGGACGCGTTCGTGCACAACCTGTCCCTCGTGCGTCACGCACATACCCTTGAAAATCTCGTTGTCGAAATCCGGGCGGAATGTCTCGCCGTCGGAAAATTCCGCAAGGACAGCAAACAGCGTGCGTGCATACATGGCACTGGCGTCGATCGGAGCTTCCGACGGCAGATCGAGCGGCCCAAAGATACGTACGCCATGCACGGTAACGGTTTCTCCGGGTTTCGTAGCTGTACAGTTGCCCCCGCCCGCCGCCGCCAGATCGACCACCACGGATCCCGGCTTCATGGCTTGTAATGCCTCGTCCGTAATGAGGACAGGTGCAGAGCGGCCCGGCACCAGCGCCGTCGAGATCACCACATCCGCCGCTCCAATGTACGGAACCAGCAAGGCCGTTTGTTGCGCCGCTTTTTCCTCGGTCAACGCTGTAGCGTATCCGCCCGTATCGGCGTCCTGTTGCGTTTCGAAAGCCAATTCCACGAACTTTGCGCCGAGGCTGCGAACTTCCTCTTGCGCTGCATCGCGGATATCGTAGGCAGACACACGCGCTCCGAGCCGCCTTGCCGTGGCGATGGCCTGTAGTCCGGCAACGCCCGCTCCCAGCACCAGCACATTCGCCGGCTTCACGGTGCCTGCCGCCGTAGTAAGGAGTGGAAAAAACCGGGGCAATGCCGTGGCGGCCTGCAGCACGGCCTGATACCCGGCTACACTGCTCATGGCGGAAAGCGCATCCATCTTTTGCGCACGAGATATCCGGGGCGCCAACTCCATGCTGAGCGCCGTCACGGAACGGCTGGCCAACTTCAATGATAATGCGGGCATGCCCAGCGGATCCAGCAGGCCCAACAAGACGCTACCGGATTTCATTTTCCCGATCTCGGATTCCGAAGGCGGGGTGACTTTGAGGACAATATCGGCGCCGAGTGCTTCGCCTCCTTTGCCTATCCGTGCGCCGGCTTCCCGAAATGCATCATCGGTAAAGTATGCCTCCTCGCCGGCCCCCGCTTCCACGAGAACCTCGAATCCCGCGCTCGAGAACTTTCGAACCACCTCGGGAACGACGGCCACGCGCCGTTCACCGGCGGCGACCTCCTTGGGAACACCAATCGTTAGCGCCATACGCCCCGGAATAGAGATTCTGTCATGCAGGCGACGCGAGCGAAATGCTCCCGTGCATGAGACGACCGGAATATACGAAGGGTACCGTATATCACCCGCGGCCTCTCTCGAAATCGTCCATAAAGGCAATAAGTGCATCCACGGACTCTTCCGGGCACGCATTGTACAGCGAGGCGCGCATCCCTCCCACCGAACGGTGTCCTTTCAGCGCCAGCAATCCCCGCTCGTGCGCTCCAGACAGAAAACGTGCTTCCAGGTCTTCCGAGGGCAGGCGGAACGTCACATTCATACGCGAGCGGGCGTCTTTGTGCGCTGTCCCTCGGTAGAAATCCGTTCGGTCGATGCGGGCATACAGTTTGGCGGCTTTTCGCTCGTTTATCTTCTCGATGGCCGCAAGTCCCCCCTTCGCTTCCAGCCATGCCAGTACCTTGCCTATGAGGTACACGGCGAAGACGGGAGGTGTATTGTGTAACTTTTTCGCATGAACCCCGTAATCCAGAATAACGGGAAGCGATTCGTTGCTGCGCTGCAGGAAACGGTCGTGGACGAGTACGACCGTGGCGCCTGCCGGACCGATATTCTTTTGCGCGCCCGCATAGATCAGCGCGTGGTTCGCCATGTCGATCGGGCGGCTCAGGAAATCGCTGGACGCGTCGCATACGATGGGCGGATCGACGTGGGGGACTTCCGCGAACTGCGTTCCCACCACCGTGTTGTTCGAGGTGATGTGCAGGTATGCCGCCTCGGGGTCAACATCCCATGCGCTCGGCGCCGGGATGTATGCAAAATTCTGGTCCTCGCTCGACGCCGCGGCTCGTGCCATCCCCGTACGCTGTGCTTCTTTCAGCGCATTCGCCGCCCAGCGCCCCGTCACCACATAATCCGCTGAGGCTTCCTCTCCCCGGAAATTTAACGGTACCTGGTGAAACTGCATGGACGCCCCCCCTTGCAGGAAGAGCACATGCCATTCGTCGCCGATGTTCAGGAGACGCCGAATACGTTCTTTGGCGTCCTGTTCGATCTGCGTATAGGCCGCAGAGCGATGACTGATCTCGAGGACGGATGCGCCCAGATCGCCATACACCGGGAGTTCTTCTTTCATTTCCAGCAGTACGGCCTCCGGAAGCGCCCCGGGACCGGCGGAAAAATTATGCAAGCGCATGGCAGGGTACAGGCGAGGAAATTATCAAGGAGCTGTAGCCTTCGGAAAACAGTGCTACGGCAAGAAAACGAGAGAGATTCGATACTATTCGAACAAATGCACCAGCAGTCCGCTGCGAAGCTTCGGTTCGAACCATGTGGATTTAGGCGGCATAAGGAGACCCGCATTCGACACGGCGAGCAGTTCCTCCACGCTGGTCGGGTACATGGAGATGGCCAGTTCCGCCCGCCCGGAATCGACCAGCCGTTCCAGTTCGGCCGTACCGCGAATGCCTCCTACGAAGTCGATGTTCGGATCCAGACGCTGATCCATGATGCCGAATTCGGGTTCCAGTAGATGCTCGCTGAGCCGCGCCACATCGAGTGTGTCGGCTACTTCGTCGCGTTCCGTCGCCGGAAGCGACATCGTATGCCATCTTCCGTCCAGGTACAGACATACGCTGCCCGGTTCGGCAGGCGTTTTCTCCCCGGAATCCACAGACAGGGCAAACCGGGCGGCGAGCCTGTCCAGAAACCCGTCTGCCGGGGCAGGCAGTTTGCGTACGATGCGGTTGTAGGCGAGAATGCGCAGTTCGCTCATGGGAAACAGCACCGCCGGGAAAAATTCCGCCTCCGGTAGTCCGGCAGATGCTTCGCGCATCTCCGCCGCCGCCCGCGACGCCGCGGCGCACCGATGATGCCCGTCCGCAATATACAGGTGTTCAACACCCTCGAAGGCATCCACCAGTTCTTTCCGCTGCTTCGCTTTCCAGATCGTGTGGCGGACGCCATCCTCCGCCGTGAAGTCGTAGAGCGGCTCCGAAGCCGTTTCGGAGGCCACCAAAGCATCGATTCGATCCGCGTTCCGGTAGGTCATCATGACCGGCTCGGCATGCGCCTGTTGGGTCACGATATGGCGGACGCGGTCCGTCTCCTTCTTTGGGCGCGTTTTTTCGTGCTTCAGGATGATCCCATTGTCGTATTCCTCCACCGATACGCACCCGAATACGCCGGTTTGCGTACGGCCCTCCATTTCCAGGCGGTAGATATACACGGACGGCTCGTCCTGCACCGAGGCGCCGTTTCCGGCGAATGCCCGCAGATTGGCGGCGCCGCGTTCATACGTTTCCGGGGCATATTCATCGGCGCCTGCCGGCAGGTCGATTTCCGGACGAACGACATGCAAAAAGCTCAGCGGGCGTCCTTCGGCAAGAGCGCGGGCTTCTGCCGTATCGACCACATCGTAGGGCACGGAAGCCACCTCCGCCGCCTTGTCGGGAACGGGACGAAGAGCGCGAAAAGGGTGCAGAACCGCCATGGGAAGGAGCCGGGAAGAACCCGGAATAGTGCACAAAAAACAGTCCGGTACAATTTCGGAAATGCCCTGTTCCTGTGCAGCGGGATAGCGGCGAATAAGCGGTTAAGAAGAGGGGTATCGAGAGCCCAGCAAACGATAAGGGCGCGGGATGTATCCTATACATACCCGAACAGCGGCGGAAACGCGACCGCCACGAGCCCTGCCCAGACAGCATACACCGGGAGGTAGTCGGTCTGCCAGCGCTCCAGGGCAGTGAAGGGTCCGGCGCCTCGCAGAAATCGTACATACAGCCAGGCCGACCAGGCAAGATTGACCAGCAGGATAAGGTTCATGCCCAGCGCAGCCACCTTGTTCGGACTGAACCCGAACTCCGATATGCGGGCCACGATGGCCGTCAGCGCCACAACGTCCACGATCAGCGCCGAGACCACAAGCACCAGTTGAAAGATGTCGAACGCGCCCGGCTTTTTCTCGGGATCCCGCGCCGATACGGCATAAAGAAGCAGGCCGAGAACCACCACAAGCAACAGGTCGCATCCGATGAGGGCTTCGCGCTCCATACTGATGTTATTTCCGGTCCACAGCATGGACCCCAGAAAAACGAGCAGCACGATCGCGAAAAGCGGCGTGAAGAGGCGAGTCAGCAGTGGCGCAAAGTTCGCCATGATGTTCTGCTTCGTTTCCACCAGCCAGGCGGCTATGAGGACCGCTCCAACCGCCCCGCAAGGGATAAGCCAGTTCTGTACGAACCATTCGGGGTCCAGGCCGATAGCGGTGAACATGAACATCGTAAGGGCCGTCAGGACGCCGCCGCCCAGCGCAATGAGCACATAGTAAATGAAAAACTCGCCCGAGAATCGGACGAAATCCATGCGCCGGGCGCTATCTCCCCACGCTCCTCCCGCATAAGCGATTCCGATGACGAGCCAGAGCGCTATAGGCAGGTGCAGTATAGCCAGGAGTTCGGTGGCGGCTTCCGGCTCGAACGGGAATACGTTGACCAGAACGGCCGCCGCCGCAAACGGCGCCGCTATCCACAGGCAATTCCGGACGCCCAGGGTACGCTTCCATGCAAAGTATCCGGCGAGAAACGGCAGCACGAAAAGGCCGACGTTGCGCGCATAGAACACTACGTTTTCCTCGTGTATTTCCAGCCCGAACAGCGCCGGGATTTTTACGGCAAGGGCCGCCAGAATAGCGAGAGCAATGACTATCGTATCCTCTCTACGGACCATCCCTGCGGCAGAGGCGCCGTTTTCGGTTGCACCCATATGTTTTCTCCTGAAGTCTTTTCCTAAAGATGTTTTCGGCTACCGAATGGCGGGTACTGCCACGTTATTGCGTTTGGGTAGTGAGTATGCGCGCGGACGTCATTTACTTCAACCTGAACGTTATCGGAAGCGACATCTGAACCTTCACCGGCTTGCGGACAAGGTCGCCATCAGGACTTCGTTCCACCTGTATGCCCGGCTTGAACCGTGCCAGATGCAAAACGCGAAGGGCTTCCTCGTCGCAACCGCCGCCAACGCCTCTCTCAACTACGGCTTGCTCTACAAGCCCCTGTTCATTGACGACAAACGATAAATAGACAACTCCCTGAATACCGCTCATACGCGCGGATGCTGGATATTGTATTTCCCGGGCCACGGACATCATTCCCCCGATCAGTTCAGGCATGATAATCCCAACCTTATCTTCAGATGCTTTCGACAGTTGCTCTACGGGCCCTTGCGACGGCGCTTCCAACGGGGCGCTTTTCAACGGCTTCGGGCGCACCTCCTTTTCTGTCTTCCCCTCTTCTGTTTCCGCCTGGCCCAGTGCTTCCGGGCACCAGCTTCCAATAAGGGCTACCCCGATCAGGGCCGCAAACCATTTCCATGTGGGTTGTTTCTGGAGCATTTTCTTATCCCGTTCAGAGTTCGCACGTTTAGTACGCTGCCCCCAGCGCCTCGCACAACCACTGCTGGAAGGGGGATGCGTTCCGGCATAACTCCGCAAAATCGTCGAGGAAGCTGTCCGAAACGATCGCATCGTTCCCAAGCGACGTCACCCCGATAAAATCCTTCCGCTTCAGGTCTTCGATCATCGGATGATCCGGATCGACGCCCCGAGGCGCCCTCTTCAGCGAATCGCCGGACAACTCGAACGCCGACCGGAACCCCGCATCGTCCCGCGCCTGCACCCATGCGTCCGGGTCGTCCGCGATGGCCTGACGGATCATGGTCAGCGTCGGTGAGCCGGGGCGCCATATGCCGCACCCCGCAAAGGATCCTCCCGGCTCGATATGGAGGTAAAAACCGGGGGTATGTGCGTCTTTGGCCGACTCGTGGCGAAAATGGATGCCCGTATGGGTTTTGTACGGGCTTTTGTCCTTGGAAAAGCGCGTGTCCCGGTAGATACGGAAGAGCGAACCGCCGTTGGCCCTTGGATCGGCCCGGAAATGCGGGCTGATTTCCTGCAGGTGCGGCGCAAAATCCGCAATGAACCGCAGCGCCGGGTCTTTCACCTCTCCCTCATAGCGGCTCTTGTTGGCCTGGAACCAGTCCCGATCGTTGTTTGCCGCCAAGTCGTCGAGAAACCGGAACGTTGCAGGGGTAAAATAGGAAAAGGGCATGCGTGTACCGAAGTGCTTATGGAAACAACGTGTCGACGAGCCTTACGGTGCGGCGAATCGAGGGGTTCCACCCCCTGTTCCTCTTATCCCCCACCGCATAAAGCAAGTGTATGCCAGACGCCGGGTACCGCCCCTGACATGCTCATAACGCCGGAATCGCTGCTTTCTTGCTCTTGCTGGAACAAATCAGTACCATGCGGGCTACACTATCTCACAGTAACATCGCGGGGTGGAGCAGCTGGTAGCTCACCGGGCTCATAACCCGGAGGTCGCGGGTTCAAATCCCGCCCCCGCTACAACAGAAACCGGCATTCCCGACAGGGGGCGCCGGTTTTTTTGTTTTTGCCCCCTCCGCAGATATTTTTTTCAACACTTGCAAGCGGGTGTTTCCTGTTTGTACCTTCGATTTAATAGCCGATCTTCTTAAGGATACTCTGATCAATCCGGTGTTTGGGGGTCAGATTGAAGGTGTTGAAGATTTCGATGCGTAAAGGGATCGATTTTGGGTCGAATCCAACGTTAAATCGTCGATATTGTCGTGTTTTCGCGCCCCGAACGCCCCCAAACGGGGCGCCCGGGCATATCTATCCCGCGACAGCCGTCAATTTCTTGCGCGCCATGTAGAAATTCGCCAGCGCAAACAGCGTATAGACCTGCGCCGCGTTCTTGCGCAACCCCCGGTAGCGCGTCTTGCGGTAACCCCAAAGATGCTTGACCACCCCGAAGGGATGCTCCACGCGCGCACGAGTGCGGTTGCTCTTGCGATTGAACGAAGCGTCCGCGCATGTCAGTTTCCTGCCTCTGGCCGCCTTGCGCAACACCCGCCAGGCGACGCCTTGCGACTCGGCCTGCTCGTTGCGCTTTCGGCACGCATAGCCCTTGTCGGCGTATATCTCCTTCTGCTCGCCGTGAAGACAATGTTCCATCATCGTCACGTCGTGCACGTTCGCAGCCGTCACCTCTACGCTGTGCACATAGCCCTGCGTGTCGGTTCCGATATGCGCTTTCAACCCGAACCACCTCTATCCTTTAGATATCCCTTATGTCAAACGACCTCTTCCCGGAGCAATAAGCGAACAGCTTGTTCTCTGTTCCACACAGGCTGCATCATTCCCACGCCCCCAACGCCTGCGCCAACCCCATGATGCATGCGCCCTCCCGCTTCGCTTCGTCCAGCGCTGCGAAAAAGTGTTTCTCCCATCCCGGAAAGTCGATTTCGTCCCCCAGCACCGGATGCCACAGTCCCACGAACGCGCCCCCGTACCGGCGACATGTCTCCATCAGGCCCGAGGTCGCCCGGATGGCCTCTTCGGGATCCAGTCCGCGATGCCCGAACAGCGTGGAATCCATGGCGGCGAGCGGCATCTCCCACACGTCCAGCGGACGGTCTTCCTCGAGATCGTATAATCGGAACGGCATGCAGGTGCCGCGCCGGAACCCTTCGTGTTCGGCAAAACCCAGCGTACTGTCTATGCGGAACCCATGCTCGGCCTGCAGCCGGGGAGTTGCCGCCGGGTCGAAGCGGAGATAATGTTGCCGAACCGATATGGGAGGGGGCGTGCCCACCCGTTCCAACGCCTGTCCCAGTCGTTTCTTTTCGAGCCCGAAAAGATTCGGCTCGTCGATAGCGCGGTACGAAGGATGCAAGCCGATCTCGAAATCTTCTTGCGAAATCCGGGCCATCCAGTTTCTCAGGAAAGGCGAACCGAGACGATATCTTGTGTCGCGCGGGTGACCGGCCTCTGCTTTTACGAAGAACGTAGCGGTTCCGCTGCGCGAGGCAACCTCGCGAGGAATTTCCCGGATCGAACGCCGGAACGGATCCCCTGCAAGCATTTGCCGGCCTGTGCGCTCAAGGCGCCGGCAGCGTTCCCGGAATGATTCCCCCCGGCGATTCTGTACGAAATACTCTATTCCTTCGCGATACAGAATGCCGGGGCGCCATTTACTTCCGTAATCCACGTCGTGGGTGGAACAGAACGCCCAATCGCACCCCGCCCACCGGCGAGGCGAGATCGGTACGCCTCCGGCCCGAAGCCGTTCTGCCAGCCATACGCGATAGGCGTCCACTACAGGAAAGCAGGCTGTATCCAACTGCGACGGCAACGAGTCCGCAAATGGAACGCGCCCGTGCTCATCCCATCTTTCCGCCGCCCGCTCCTGCCAACCGCTCAGCCACAGGAACGTGGAAGCAACTATGTCCGGACGTCCGTTTTCGTCGGCAAAGCAAACCGAGACAGGTTGCCCCTCAATCTCGCATGTGGACGCATGCCGGGAGTCGAAAGGAGATGTTCCCGCAAGAAAAACGGCGGCGCCTGGCGCATGGGTAAACGGAATTATGCGCGGATCCGGCGGCGTAGTCCCATGCCGTCCGTAGTACAATACCGGAGCATCGGCTGGCGCCGCGTCGGCGAGGGCATCAGGCTCGATCCAGCACGGCTCCAGTCCGAGCGGTGTCATGAGCATCCGCAGGGCGTATTTCGCCCGGGACGCAAAATCGGGCGCCACGTCGACGCAACAGGCGATATAGGTGCCGCGTGAAACGATCACGTCCGGTTGTACGAATGACAATGTAACAAGGTTGTAACTTGCCTCGAAGTTCGGAGCAGGAAGATCGACCGCGCGTTCCTATCGAAATGCCTCATGTCACGCAATCCATGGTAAGTCGATTCAAAATATTCTGCGATCCGGTGCACGGGTTCATCTCCGTTCCGAAAAACATCCTCATGGATCTGATCGGAACGCCGGAGATGCAGCGCCTGCGACGCATCCGCCAACTGGGTATAGGGCATCTCGTGTTCCCCGGCGCCGAACATACGCGGTTTGGCCATGCGCTCGGCGCCATGGCCCTGATGCAGGATGCTCTTTCGAATCTTGCCGACAAGGGAACGCCTGTATCTTCCGAAGAATCCATTGCCGCGCAGGCAGCGGCTATGTTGCACGACATCGGACACGGCCCGTTCTCCCATGTGCTGGAACATACCTTTATTGAGGGTTACCGTCATGAAAACATGAGCCGGGAGCTCATGGTTTCGCTCAACGAACGTTTCGATGGCGCCCTGGACCTGGCGCTGAAGATATTCGACGGTACGTACGAACGTCCTTTTTTTCACCAGCTTGTTTCCAGCCAACTGGATATGGACCGCCTGGACTTCCTGCGGCGCGATTCCTTTTATACCGGCGTCGTAGAGGGGGATGTGGGTGTAGAACGCATCATCAAAACCATGCGGACGCATCCCCAGGAGGGCGGTCCGGATTCCCGCATTGTCATCGAAGCCAAGGGCATCTACGCCATCGAAAATTATATCATCTCCCGGCGGCTGATGTACTGGCAGGTCTACCTGCACAAAACCGTCGTCGCGGGGGACAGGCTCCTGCGCACCGCTTTCGGGCGGATACGTGAACACCTTGCACGGGATTCGAAAAGCCTGGGCGGGCATTGTTCGCCTTCCCTGCTCTTTTTTCTGACGAATCATCTGATTCTCGACGATATACGCCGGGAAGAGGTCCGGGAGCGCTTTTGCCGAATCGACGATGTGGACGTCATGCACTGCATGAAAGCATGCATGCAGCATCCGGACCGCATCCTTGCAGATCTTTGCCGCCGGTTTATCGAACGGGATTTCTTTCGCGTTACCTTTCTGTCCGACCCGCCGTCGCAGGAGCAGGTATCGGCATGGACAGACCGCATCGCGGCATGGCTTGTGCGCAAGGGGTTAAGCGACGCCGCGTGCGCCAGGGAAGACGCCCGTTGTTATCTGATCCGGGACGACACGCGGCATCTTGCCTACGAACACGTGCGGGATTCGGTGCATGTGCTCGACAGGACCGGGACCGTCCGGGAGCTTTCCCAAACGGCCGAGGCTACGACGGTTGCTTCGCTTGGGGAGGTGGTGGTGAAGCCGTTCGTGTGCTATCCGAAGGAGGTGGGATTGGAGATGGGGGGGTGAAATAATGCGGACGGCATGGAACAAGGCCGCGGGTGTGCATGAACTGAACCGCCGGCTGGCGAAGATTACTCCTCCGCCCGGATATATATCTCCGGCAGGTGGCGCCCGGTTTGTTCGTAATCCATCCCGTAGCCGATCAGAAAACGGTTGGGCGCCCGGAACCCTACATAATCGATGGGGACGTGCACACGGGCCGCTTCCGGCTTGTGCAGGAGCGTAGCGATACGGAGCGAAGCCGGCCCCTGCTCCTTGATGCGTTCCGTGAGATAGGCCATGGTAAGCCCCGTATCCACAATGTCCTCCACCACGATGACATGGCGCCCGCTGAGATCGATCCGCGCCACACCCTCCCGCTCAACGATCCGGCCGCTGGAGGTTGTCCCTCCCTCGTACGAGGACAGCCTCCGGAAATCCACTTCGCAATCTATCGTAAGCACGCGCAACAAATCGGCGAGAAACATGCAGGCGCCATGCAACACGCCTATGAGCACCGGATTCCTGCCCGCGTAGCGCAGAGAAATCTCCTCCCCTATTTCGGCCACGCGGCGCCGGATCCCATCCTGGTCGATATACACCTCGAAGCGCTCGCCCCGGCACAACACGGACGTATCCGAGAATCTGGAAAGATTAGACGTGTCGGGCATGGCCGGGTGTGTTTTTTCGGAGTTCTTGCAGTACGCTTGCAGAAACGATCCAGAGATACTCCGATTAAGTCCGTGAAGTTCAGAGGCTTGCGAAAAGCAGGCTGGCAAGGAATGACGAAGCAGTGTGGCCTGCCCCCCACACTGCCCCCCGCACAATGAGGAATGACACGGTCAGCGTACCCCTCGCAGCCTCCCGAAGGGCGCTCCGCGCCCGCACTTCCCCGGGTTCACAAATTCGAGCTTTCCCGGTTCCTTGTAAACCTTAGCCGGACCACCTCCGAAGAATCCTCCCGAACGCGCGCTTCTTCTGAAATTCGCAGCGGAAGCACCCATACGATCCGCCCTTCCGACTCGACCACATGGACGGCGCGTTTCTGGTGCGGCGGCATGTGCTCATCCGTCAGAAAATCGCTGATTTTCTTGCCCCGGCGCATGCCGAGCGGTACGAACCGGTCGCCCGCCGCCCACGGGCGCACCAGCAAGGGAAACCGGGCCGTCCTCGCGTCAAGATACACCTCGTCGGGTGCGCCGGCAGTAACATCGCCGGGAGGCGCTCCCAACCGCTCGACGTGCAGATATCCTCCAGGAATTTCGAGGGTTCCTTCCTCATCGAGATGGCATGCAGGGGCGAATTCACCGGAAAACCCGGAACCGGAGGGCGCAAAAACGATCCGGTCCCGCTCCCGCCACACCACGGTATCCCCAAATACGAGCCGCCGGCCCGGCTGCCTCTCCAGAAGGTCTTCGATGCGGCCTGCCGCGCGGGCATCCGCCTCGAATCCGGGTGCCCAACGCCGCAGGGCCTCGATAAATACGCGGCGGCGTAACACCGGCGGCAAGGCGCGGACCGCGGCCTCGTTCACGGCGCCTCCCTCTGCCAATGCCGCATCGAAACAGGTTTCCAGTTCATCGCGCAGCACTTCGTCCACATATTCCCGGACGAGCGACCCCGACCGGGCAATATTCTCGACAACGGCTTCTCCGAAATGCTGTTCGATCAGGGGCAAAATGCGTTCCCGTAGCGCGCCGCGCCGGTATTTGGGGATCGTATTCGACGCATCCTCCCGCCACGTAAGACCCTGCGCGCGAGCATACGCCGCAATGTCGCGCCGCCGCTCAGCCAGCAGGGGACGCACAACCCGCACGGACGATCCGGGAGAAATCTCCCGCCTTACCGGCATCCCCGCCAGCCCTTCGGGCCCTGCCCCCCGAAACAGGTTCAGAAGTACGGTCTCTGCCTGATCATCCCGGTGATGGCCAACCGCCACCTTGCCACAGGAAATCGCCAGGGCTACCTCCTCGAAAACGGCATAGCGAAAATCGCGTGCCGCCTGCTGCACCGAGGCGTCAGAAGGCCATTCTCCATCGAATGAACGCACGACCAGGTCAATCCCCCGCTCCCCGCACCAGGTCCGCACGAACGCCTCGTCTTCATCCGACGCGTCCCCGCGCAGCCGGTAGTTGACATGCACGGCCCGCACGGACATCCCCAGCGTAGCCAGCACCGAGGCAAGCACGATCGAATCCACCCCACCACTCAGGCCGATCGCCACCGGTTCGCCGGTTTCCAGCAGGGCATGCCGGCGAAGAAAAGCGTCGATACGTCGCTCGAAGGAATCCATGCCGCAAGTGCCGTCAATGACCGAAGCGCTTCTGCAACTCCTCGATGGGGATTCGAACCACTGTGGCGCGCCCCCTCGGACATACATAGGGTTTGTCGCATGCGAAGAGCTGATCGATGACAGATCGCATTTCCGCAGGCGCGAGCACAGCGCCAGCCCGGATAGCGCCGCGCCGCGCCAGACTCCTTGCAAGTCGCTCGCTTCGCTCCGTTCCGGCTTGCTCGTCGTCGCGCCGGTATTGAGCCAGCAGGTCTTCAAGCAATCCCTCCTTGTCGCCGGTATGTATTTCCGACGGCACGCCCCGCACGACGGCCGTTCGCCCGCTGAGCAACTCGATGTCGAATCCGAGGGTGCCCAGATCCGGCAATAATTCCTTGAGCAGTTCGAAATCCGAAGGAGAGAACTCTATGGTACGGGCAAACAGCAGTTGTTGGGACAGCCCCTGTCCTTGCTGGAGGTAATCAAGCGCACGCTCGTACAGAATACGCTCGTGCGCGGCATGCTGATCGATGATCATCAGACCCGACTGGATCTGCGTGAGAATGTAGCAGCCGTGAAGCTGCCAGAGGAGCATGTCCTCGTCGCCGGGCGCTGCATCCGGAATCGGTAGAGACGCCACACCGCGATACAGTTCCTCGGACTGCCGGCCTGCATCCCGTTGTTCGTCCTTCCGATAATACCCTGCTGAAGGCGAACCGGAAGAAAATCCGGAAGCGCCCGCCGGACGGGTTGTTCCGGGAACGGTAAATTCCTTCGCAGGCGATTTCAGTACCCAGGGTTCGGCCGTATCGGTGGAGGAGGCATCGACGAGCGGCGTCAACAGCATGACGCCGAGCCCTTTCTGCACGACCGCATGAAGAAATCCGTACACGCCCCGGTCGTCGTCGAATCGCACTTCGGCCTTTGCCGGATGCACATTCACATCGACCCGGGACGGATCCACCGACAGGAAAATGCAGAAAAACGGCCAGGTCTTCTGAGGTACAAGCCCCTCGTACGCCGATTGAATCGCATGTGCCAGCGAACGGCTCTTCACAATCCGTCCGTTGACAAACAGGAACTGCTCGCTGCGATGCTTCTTGTGCAACTCGGGCATACCGACAAACCCGTGCACGGTCAGATAACTTGTCTGCTCCCCCACAGGGACGAGCATATCGGGGTACTGGTCGCTGAACAATGCCCCGATGCGAGCGCGGAGCGCATCGGCCGGTTCCCCGGGCTCGGCGGGAAGCCGATGCATTTCCGCATCGTCGTGGATGAGCGTGAAGGCAATATCGGGGCGAGACAGCGCAAGCGTCTGAAACGTCTCTATGATATGGCGGAGCTCCGTAGCCGGGGTCTTCAGAAAATTCCGCCGGGCAGGCACGTTGTAAAACAGATTACGTACGGCCAGCGATGTGCCATCGCTCGTAGCGCACGGCTCTGAAGAAACAATACGCCCTCCCTCGTTGCAGATGCAGAATCCGGCGCCGTCAGCAGCCCGTTTCGTACGTAACTCGATCTGCGCCACCGCAGCGATCGACGCAAGGGCTTCGCCCCGAAAACCGAGAGTCTGGATACGGTTCAGGTCTTCGGCGACAAAGAGTTTACTCGTGGCGTGCCGCCGAAAACAGGCGGCCGCATCTTCCCGAGTCATACCGCAACCGTCATCCACGATCTGGATCAATTCCGTGCCCGCTCTCTTCAGAATCAGCGTAATGGACCCGGCGCCGGCGTCCACCGCGTTTTCCAACAATTCCTTCACTGCCGAAGCCGGGCGTTGCACCACTTCTCCGGCAGCAATTTTATTGGAAAGCGCCTCCGGCATCACCCGGATGCTCCCTTCGATATCCATGACTACGTCATGCGCCATACAACGTGTGAAAAATGTGCAGTCGGAACAGGGTCAGCCAAGCTGGAGATACACAAACAGAGCCATCGCCAGCAAAATCACAAACAGAATGATCCCCGCCGGGTTTCTCCGTTTGCGGCGCGAAAGACTCTTGATGCGCATGCGATGGCGCAAGTCCTGATCTTTCTTGGGGTCATAAAATCGCGGCTCGTAGGAGAACCGGCGATGCCTCGCGCGAGACCCCGGCATAAAAATACCCATGACACTCCCCTGTGATTTCCCGGAATATACACGAGGCAGGGCACCCCGTTCCGGAACGATTGTCCACACGCTGCAGACAACAGCCCTTGCCGGCATCGCCCCGAGTCGGCGCGAATCTCTCTAAAAAATGCCGGTGGTAAAGCGCAGATACAAATACATCGCAGCCGCTACCGGGAGCATGGCGTCGAACCGATCCAGCACACCGCCATGGCCCGGAAAGAGCGAGCCGGAATCTTTCGCGCCGGCCAACCGCTTCAACCGACTGGCCGCAAGATCTCCCAGTTGCCCCAACACACCGGCGATCGCCCCCATAAGCAGTATGTTTCCCCAGGAAGTTATCTCATACACGAACATCTGGAACAGGATCGCGGCCGCAAGCGCCCCGAACACGCCGCCGATAGCGCCGGTCCATGTCTTCTTCGGCGATATCGCAGGCGCAAGCGGATGCCGCCCGAAAAGACGCCCGGCCGTAAACGCCAGGGTGTCGGCGGTCCATACAATCACAAAGACGGCCAGGGTCAGATAGAATGCCGACACATCGTCGATTCCCAGCCCGTTTGCAAAACGCAGTTCGATCAAAAAGGCCCACAACACACTCGGATACGCAATCCCCAGCAGCGTGGCCCCGAGGCGGCGCGTCCCCGGCGAATCGGGCCGGACACCCCCTGGCCCTGCAACGCGCGTCTGCGCCCCCTCTCGCCCCGATAATCCGGAATACAAGGGAAAGCAGGCCACCACGCCTACCACAACGGCGGCGGCCACATAAAGCGCAGGACGCCAGGCGGCTTGCAGGACAAAAAGCGCACCGATGAGCAGGCCCGGAATGCGATGCGGATGTAGTCCTCCCTCTTCAAGCAAGCGGTACACCTCATGCTGGCACACCAGAGCCAGGGCCAGCACAAACAGGACGAACGGCCAGGATCCCAGATAAAGCATACCGACGACAAACGGAATGCCTACCAGTGCGGTAAGAAGACGGAGAAAGATGCTTTTGTACACGTGTACCGCAAGGTATGGAAATGGCCGGACTTTATTC
This sequence comes from Rhodothermales bacterium, assembly GCA_951812345.1. Lineage (GTDB taxonomy): Bacteria > Bacteroidota > Rhodothermia > Rhodothermales > VXPQ01 > VXPQ01. The sequence continues at coordinate 1,576,738 of OX638295.1, read as the reverse complement.
ACGCCGAAAACCCGGAAGCGTTTCGGAAGCAAGCGTGTTACCGGCCTGATGCTGCGCCCTGCGTTCGATCGCCAGCACGAACAGAACAAACAAACATCCTCCCAGGACTACCAGATACCACGGGATATTTATGCGTTCGATATCGGTGATTTCGTGTTCCGGATGCCGTGCGATATAGGCGCCCATCACTACGGCAACGGCATTGTTCGCAAAATGCACTGCGATGGCCGGCCAGATGCTTCCGGTCCGCCACACGAGATACGCCATAAACACGCCCAGCGCCGCAAGCGGCAGGACCTGTGAAAAACGCAGATGATACAGGGCGAAAATAATCCCCGAAAACAGGATGCCGCCCACCGCGCCAAGACCCCGCTCGGCCTGACGCTGTACATAGCCCCTGAACAGTACCTCCTCGCACAGGGCAGGCGTAAGCGCCAGCACGATCAGGTGAAATGCGATGTTCGCGTCTACATGAAGTACCTGACGGATAAGCTCCATCTGGGACGCCTCAAACTCCCGAATGGCTTCGGGAAGGGGAAGCGCTCCATTTACCGCACCAAGCCACTGCACGACAGGAAGAAGCGCAATAAGCGCAGCAAGCGCAGGCGCCATGAAAGACGTATCGAGCCGCCGTACCCGCAGAAAAGCAAGGGGGCGATGGGTGTGCATCCGCGCCAGCCACCATGCCGGCAGACACAACCCCAGCACCTGACCGATCGTATTCGCCGTAAGCAAGACGCCGGCATGCTGTTCTACGAGCATGGACGGATCCGTCAGCAACGCATCCGCAGAAACCCCCTTGAGAAGGAGAAGAACTACTACGGCAAGGGGGGTGATGATCAGTTGAAAAAGGATGAACGCCAGAACCAGGGCGGCAAAGGTCGTCCAGAGCGGCGAAAAGCCGCGGCGTTCGAACAATCCGTCCAGCGGAATGGGTCTCGATGCATCCGGTACGGCGTCCGGCTCCCCATGAGACCTGTCCTGAAAAAGATGTTGGGGCGACTCATCCATGATTCGTACAGATGCAAAGAAAACAGGGTGAAACGGAGCGGGGGCTATTGCGGCAAGGGAACCTGACGCCTGCCAATCGTTATCTATGGCGCAACGAATGCTCGCGCCCGTAGCTCAGTTGGATAGAGCGTTGGATTCCGGTTCCAAAGGCCGGGGGTTCGAATCCTCCCGGGCGCGCCATTTCGCAATTCTGTGCGTGGGTTGTATAACGTCTTAAGGGAATGTTTGGGGAGACCAGACTTCCTTCCATGCCCGATACTCCGATGGCCGTATCCGGTACCGTGCGAAATTGCCTTCATGAAGGCTCATAAGCTCGGTTTCGGCCATTTCGCGAAAAGCCTCGCGGTCGTCAGCGGCAATATGGTCGTTTGCCCATTCGGCAATGTGGACAATAGCATCCTTGCGTCCCATGGTTCCGAGGACAACGCCGGCGATAATCTCCCGAAGCTCGTCACGATAACGAAGTTTCATCGGATCGGGTTCGCCAAGAGACTGCCGAACAGCAATATAACGTGCTGCCGAACGTCCGTAGGCCCAGATGAAAACATCCTTGAGCAGCTCGATTTTCCTGAGTTCATACACGCCAAGAACCGCCTGCGTATACAGATCGTTCGGCACATCCTGGAATGAGAGGGGCGAGAGGTTGGCCTTAATGAGCGGAATGTTGGCGGACAGGCGGGAGACTCGCTTGTTGACGTCGTCGAAGGGTTGCAAGTACGGAATCTGGACCATGACGAAGAAGGCCTGCTCGAAGGGGTCCCCTATTGCATGGGCCGAAGCAAGTATCCGGTCGAAGCATTCTTCGATGACTTGCGGGACTTCGAGCGGATGGAAAACCGACCCTGCGATACCGACCACCATCTGCCTGAGCCGTCCCGGCGCGTCCGAATCGGGAAGCAGGTTGTTGGCGAGCATCGCGTGAAGGTTCAGGATCGTGTGCCGATTGAATCCGATTCCATGGGCTTCGGCGACCAGTAACTCGATGGCGTCCTTATGGTTCAGGATCATCTGCGTTTCAAGCCGATCCTTACCTTCGGCAGCCTGGCCGAAATCGATCAGGCGCCTGGTATCGAGTATCGAATAGGTATTGCCCTCCAAGCGGCTCGAGTTCCAGGAAAGATCGATCAGCAGACGACCCAGTATCTGTCTTGCGTAGGTACCGGCAGGCTGTTCTCCGGTCTGCGGTTTGCCGATCTCGTGCAAGTGCGTACGCTCCTCTTCCGAGAGGTAAAACGTTTCGTTGGGGCGGTAGGAATCGAGAAAGGCGCGGTCATAGCCAACCGGCTCGCGGCTTTCCTGCGCTTGCCGGACATATTTCCGGATTGCCTGACCGGCCTTCGATACCGGAACCGACTGCTTGACGGGTGTTTCGACAATCCCCGACGATTCCTCCTCTGTAGGGATGCGGTACCTGACAGCCCTTCCCTCGCCTTCCTGCACAAGCCGGTCAGTTTCGACAAGGTGCTTAAGACGATATTGCAAGGTGCGCAGAGCCACGGCCCCGCCCAACTCTTCATGAAGCTGCTTTGCGGACAGTCCGTCGTGGTGGCCTATTGCCACATCGATAATCGCTCGCAGGTCCTTTTCAGGGATTTGTCTGGCCACAATGCCTCCATTGTTTTGCAAAACCCCTTTGCGCAATTAAAACATAGAATCGCGCAAGAATAAGCGGAATTACGCAAGAATAAACGAAATCGCGCAGAAATAAACAAGATTACGCAAGAATTTGTTGCGCAATTCAGAGATGGTCCGGTTCGATTGGACAGATTTTCTCGAGAATTGAAGTGTAATGTTGTGACCTTGTTTCCAGCCGATCAACCCGACGAACGCGCAGAATCCATAGTCCTTCGTCCGGGGCGAAAGTAGCCCTCGCCGCCGTACGAAGCGACAGCATACTGGCGGAGCCAGCCGGGCCCAATAATCCGTTATTTATTCCTTTTGAGTAGTTTTTATACCTTTTTAGCATAATTTCTATCCTTTTATGAGTAGTTTTTACTCAAATAAAGGGTAAGGTGCATCTCATCCCCCCTAAAACCTCCACGTGACCGAAGCGGATATTTCCGGCGTACGGTACGCCCCGTATCCCGTATACCCCACCCCCATGTTCGTTTCGATGCGGTGATTGTGGAGCCGGGCCGCAATGGCGGCGTCGAACGCCGCAAGCACATGGTTCAGAATGAGCACCGCCGATACGCGCGAGGCGCGCCGGAGTAATGTATTGGCGTGGGCATGGTCCTCGGCGTAGTCCAGAAACCGGCCCTGTACATTCGGCTTGGAACCGTTTGCGCCGGTCCGCTCCGGATCGATAGCGTTGGTAAAATCCTCGCCGTTCTTCCACACCGGGTAGTCAACCCATCCAGGCGCAAACTGATAGTACTTCCCGATCAGTTCGTAGTACTGCTGCTCGCCGAAATACGGGATTTCGTGCGAAAAGGCAGCACCCGTCTCCGGATGCCATACCTCGCGTTCGACCGCGCGCATCGCATCGAAAAACTCCCGGACGATCTGGCGATCTGCGTCCGTCCATGAGTCCGGCGCCCCGAAGTCGATCCCGGAGGGCGGGGATATCATAGCAGCGCCCAGCATCATTTCCTCATTGCCTGCTTCGAGCCAGGCCGCGTAATCGTTCAACCAGGAAGCGTATTGGATCGGATCCCAGAACCGGTGCGCATAGGCCTGGTAGGCTCTTTCGCCTTCGCGCCCCCGATCTCTCCAGGTGAAATAGGCGATCACCAGGCCGCCTTCTATCGCAACCGCCGCCGCGGAGCGGATCCAGTTCCGGTTGTAGGCCTGTCCAAGCCCTGGCAGGACCGCGGACATCCCGAAGGCCAGCGGCACGCTGCGCGCGACGCCTTCCGAAGCTTGCCCCGGCATATCCGGCATATCCTGATGCAACATTCGGGAACGCAGTTGCGCTGCTGAAATGACACCCCCGCCTGCATCCTGCGCCGCCAACGGCGCCGGCTGGACTACCGCAAGGGCAGCAAGTGCAACCAACCCTGTCAAAACAATGCGTTTCATAGGCTTCATGGGGAGACTCTGATTAAGTCCGCAAAGCTCAGAGGCTGCGAGGAGTGCGCTGGCAAGGAATGACGAAGCAGTGTGGCAGGCCCCACATAATGAGGAATGACGTAGCCAGCGTGCTCCTCGCAGCCTCCCGAAGGGCGCTTCACGTTCGCGATGCCCCGAATCTGCAGTATTTCCCGCTGATTTCAACGATGGAATCATGACGTACTTTATTTACGAACGCAAAGTGCTGAGCGAAGCGGTTTTGGTCAGAGTCTCCCCATCACCTCACTCTGAAGGAACGGTCTGTTGAAGCCAGGGAGCGATCATGCGCTCGAACGCCGGACCGTCCTGCGCCCCCAGCACGAAATCGCGGATCACGCCATCCCGGTCGATCGCATACGTCGTCGGGCGAATCTGAAGGGTGCGCCGGAACGGATCGGAAAGATTTTCAAGATGTTCATTCTGGACATACCCCGCGACCGTACGCAGCGGCAATTCGTTGTTAAAATCAACAAGCGTCGCCCGCGATTCGTCCGAAATCGTGAGCACGACCAGCCCCTCGTCCGCATAGCGCTCCTGGAGCCCATTGAGCGCTGGCAGTTCCTCGAGGCAGGGCGCGCACCAGGTAGCCCACCAGTTCAGCAGGATCACCTTGCCTCGGTAATCGGAGAGGTGCATCTCTTCTTCCGAAAGCAGTTCCACGAACGCAAAATCCGGAGCCGGAGCGCCCAGTTCGGTATCCTCCAGCCGGGGCTCCCCGGAAAAAACGAACCCGCTTCCCGAATCCACCTGGTATGTTACGTACACCAGGAGCCCGGCGGTCACAATGAGCGCCATGGACATGAGCGACCCCAGCCGCTCTACGGCGTCCGCCGGAAGCAGGGTGCCTTTTTTCCGGTACAGGAAGATCAGAAAACCGGTCCCGGCAGCAATCATGCCGGCGGCGGCGAAATAAGAAAGTGCGAAATCCATGAGCAAAAGCGGCTAAATGCGCCGTTAAAGGTCGAAATCGAAAAGAAGCCCGAAATGCCACAACAACTCATGCCCGTACCGGACAAAGCGACTGCCGTCCACCGTCAGAAAATCCTCGTCCGGCTCGAACGTGAACGTATCCAGGCCATAGGTTGCGCTGACAAAGAACGCAGTGGGCAAAAGGTAAAAGGAACCAAGCCCGACACGGAGCTCCATGCCGATATCGCGCCGCATGTCCGTAGCCTTCGGCGCCCCCTCGCTCCAGGCAAGCGCCGCATCCGCGTAGATGCGGCCGTATACCTTGTCGAAATAAGCGAACAGGGCCTGCTTCGACACATCGGACCATATCGGAAAATGATAGGCCGCCTGCAACCATAAGGTTTCGTTGCCTCCGAGGGAATAAAACGGATATCCCCTTGCCCGCAGCAGGCCGCCTACATAGTCGTTGTAAAAATCGTCCGCCTCGGCGCCCAGAATGGTGCTTCCGCGCAGCCGGATCCCCAGCCCATGACTCGCGGAAGAAGACAAACCCGGAAGCCGGAAGCCTGCCCGCGCATCGAGGGTGAGCCGGTGGTTTCGCCCGCGTTCGTACGAGGGCACGAGCACGCCGTTCTCCACGTCGAACCGCTGCAGCAAGCGCCCCGATTCGACTTCGTAATGCACATCGGCGCGTATCTGTTGAGGCAGCACATTGCTGTGGCGGTGGAGTTTTTTCGTCTGGAACCGGGCGCCTGCCATAAACGCGCGTCCAATAAAATACCGGGAAGACGTACCGGGGACGAAACCCTGTTCCTCCGTGGAGAAAAACCGCTCGGTCGAAACGCGATAGGGACTGTACCGGTATCCGGCTTCAAGCAACAGAGCCTTGTTCACTTTGCTGCGGGCGTAGATATCGCCTTCCCACAGGCTGTAGGCAATATCCACCTGCGTCGTATCCGGATAACAGGCCGTACAGGGAAATTCCTCGACCCGAAGCCCGTTCTCTACATTCCGCCGGATGTTGTACAGTTCGATGGAAAGCTGCGGCGCCCATCGTTTCGGCAGAAACCTGAAGCCGCGGTTATACGCGATGGTCAGGAAGGCGTCGCGCTCCATTTTCAGGAGGTTGGAGGGCGCCAGAAGAGCGCCCGCCCCCTTGGCCTTCGTGGAACCCGGACCCACCATGATCCCCCCGAAAAACGACATCTCTTCGAGCACCTCGCGCGAACTCACGTACACGCCCAGCTTGGTCGTGCGCAAGAGATGCCCCCCCACGGAGCGCTGTCGAACGCGCGCGCCCAACGATTGGCCGCGCCGGGACACGTAATTGTCGATGCGCAGCACGGGAAAAAATCCGATCGGAGTAAACACATTCCGATATTTTTCCACTTCTTCCGCCGCCACTTCCGCCACCGCCACGCCCTCCGCCGCCGCTTCTTCCGTTTCCGGCTGCGCTTCCTGTCCGGCGCCCGCTCCGCCTCGATTCCTCCGCACCCGCAACACGGTTTCGCCGTCGAACGGGCGAATATCCGTATCGTCGAACGCATCGAGCGCCGCCCATGGATCGGGAGGCGCCGACTCCGGCTCCCCTTTCCCGGTAATGGCAGGCGGAGCGTACGCTGCCGGATCCGGAATGGCCGCAGGGTTATCCAGCATGGCGATACGGTAGCCGTCCGCATCGTACCGCGCAAACGCCATCGCGCCGTCCGGGGCCAGATCAGGCATGAAGGCGCCCCCTGTTACGTTGGTCAGCGCCTCCGGGGAAGCACCGGATACGCCTCCCTTGTCGCCCACGCGCATCCGGTAGACGTTGAAAATCCCCGTCCGGTCCGACACGTAATACAACCAGGCGCCGGAGGCGTCGAACGCAGCAGAACGTTCGTCCGCGTCTGAGACAAGCACCTCCTCCGGCGTGGCGGAACGGCCGTCGACCGCAACCCTGTAGATATCGCGTCCGGCGCCCCGCGAAAGCGTCAGGTATATCCATGCGCCGTCCGGACGCCAGACCGGCTCGGCGGCCTGCGTGCCGTCGTCATAGTGCGTGAGCTGGCGCGTCTCCCCACTCGACACATCCAGCAAATATAGATTGGCGCTGCCGTCGGATTGCCCCAGAAAAGCGATCTGCGAACCGTCCGGGCTGTACGCGGGCGCCGCCGCGCGCAGGTTGCGGGTCAGGCGCTCCGCTTTCTTCGTGTCCGGGTCGAACCGGTACAGGTCCGAAAACAGATACCCCTCCGCATTGGTTTTCGTGCGGGCGTATACAAGATGATCCCCATCGGGATGCCAGGTTACGGACCCGCCCACGCCGGCTTTCGCTTTCTGCGTATATCCCAGGGAACACACAGCGTGCGCACCGCCCCAATCTCCATGCCCGCCTGCCGCCGCCGTCCCGTAGGGCAGGTCCAGGCCCTCCAGCCGGTACGCCTCCGCTTCCCCGGTTTGCAGATCCAGAATGTACAGGGAAGAAAGATTGTAATGCTCGCCCTTGTTCGATACGTAGGCAAGGCGGCGGCCATCGGGCGAAAAACGGGGATAAAAATTGCTGAATCCCTCCGCCTCAATGAGGCGCCCTTCGACCGCATGCTCCCGAACGGGCCTAATGCGCTCCTCGTATTCGCTGCGAAGCGTCTCCATCCAGTCCGCATAGACGTCGGCTGCGTCATGGCCTGTAGCGTCTTTCAGGGCCTTCTCGACATTCCAGGTATTCCATTTTCCGAGTTCGGAGGTCAACCGGCGCAGGATGTCCTCCCCATACGTGGCGGCGAGATAGTGCGTGAACGCGAACCCCTGATTGTATACGAGCTCGCGCAGCAAGCTGGAATGCGAGTAAAATCCCCCCATTTCGGCAAGGGTCAGTTCCTTGCCGGCCAGCACCCGGGTCCGCAGCACCATATCGCGGTGGGTATCCCAGTGGTCGTAGTGCATGAACGCGCGCTGGTACTGCGCCGTCCCCTCCGCCAGCCAGGCCGGGTTGTTGAGCGTCGGCACGGGATACGTAACAATCACGTCGGGATAACCGTACAATACGTCAGGCCGCTTTACGTCCTCGTAATCCAGGTACTGGAAATACAGGAACGGAAACCGGAGGCCCGCCTTCATCGTCGCCTGCACCTGCACCATGTGCGTAAACTCGTGCGTGATCACATTGCGCAGCCAGTTGTGGTCGCCGCGGAGCGGGGAATCCAGTGCGGGCGCCCATATTTCGATCTTGTTGTCGAAGAAATAGGCGGCGCCGTTCGAATAATCCTCAAAATCCTTGAGCACGAAGGTTACCTTGCCGTCGGGCTCATACCGGTACAACGAAGTGATCGGGGCATATATTTCCTCTGCAATGCGGGCAACGACCCGGGCCGTCCGGCTGCTTCCCTTGTCCGCCCCGTCATGATGGAAGACCACCCTGAAATGCTCGGTTTCAAAGGCGTACCAATCCAGTCCGGGACGCGTGAAATCGTACAGGTCCACGATACTTTGCGCCTGAGCCGCCGGAGGCGCGCTCACAAGAGGCGCACCAGCCAGCACGACCGCAAAGAGCACCCGCGCCGCCGCCAAACGCCCGGCAACCCGACGCCATACTCCCCGCCCCCTGCCGTATGTATGTAGCCCGGTTTTCATCTATCGAATAACCGCCATCTTGATGAGTCTCGTGGCTCGGGTCCCGTCCGCCGCCTTTGCCGTGAAGCGTGCGAAATACAGGCCGCTCTGCACGTTGGCCTGCCAAACCGTTTCCGTGGGAACACCCCCCACAATACTTCCCATGTCCACATCGCCCACCTGGGCGCCGCCCGCGTCCAGAATCGTCACGCGCACCTCGGCGTCGCGGGAGGTCCGGATGCGCAAGTGCGTGACGCCGCCTTCGATTGGATTGGGCCAGTTGTAGGTCTCTTTCGGATCAATCAGCCCCTCCAGCACAAATGGATCTGCTCGCTCCTCCAGTGCCGTAAAACTGTGCTGGGCGCCGGAACCGTACAACTCCCTCCACCGGATTTCCGAAATGGGGGGCAATTGCCACGCTTTTGTAAAGCCGGTCGTGGACACGGCGATGATGCGATCGTCGAGAAGCAACGGCGTGGTATACACAGCACCCCCCACTTCGAGGGGGAACGGTTCTGCCGCCTCCCCACCGGCTCCCACAGCATATACATATCCATCCGTTCCGGCAGCAAGCATCGTCCACCCTTCAGCGCCTTCGAACCGGAATACGAGCGGCTGGGCGGCAATGCGCGCCGGAAACGTAACCGGGAATCCGGCAGCCACCGCCCCGGATTGCGTAAATGCGAAGATTGTGGAATCTATGGCCGCAAGCACATCGAGACGGTCGTCTCCATCCACATCCACGAGTAACGGGTAGTTTGAAAGCACGCCCTGACCGGCCCTCCCGGTAGACGCGGCTATCGCCCGTACGTCGATCCGGCGCGTTACGCCGCCCGGCGCAAGCAGCAGCAACTCCCCCGTTCCGGTGAGCGGAAGCACCGCCATGCTGCCGGCGCGCTCCCTGCCTATTGCCGGACTCCCGATTCCGGAAGCAGCGTCTACCGTATACCTCCAGGCTGTCCCGTCGATTTCGACGCCCCCGGATTCAAAGGCCACGGGCACAGCGTTCCCCGCCGCACCGTGCCATGCGGCAAGCGCCAACGCTTCTCCGGACTTGCCCGGAATAACCCGGACCCCGGACGCAGAGGCCTGTACATGCACCCCACCCGTTTCCCCTTCAAGAAGCACATGCCATGCATCACCGTTTTCCGCCGGCACATGTACAATCGGAGAAACCGGGCGTCCGGCGCCCGCCTCGGGAGGAATTTCCCAAATGGCTTCGGGGACATCCAGCGATTCCCCGAGGTCCCGTATGACGATGGCGCAGCGTTCGTCACCGCCAGCCATCCTGCATTCGAACGTAGCCATGCGGTTGCCCGGCGCCACGGCAGGGGATGCCGCCGTAGGAACACGTCCTGTCAGCGCCTCACGCCCCCGTGTTGCAACGGCCACGCTATCCTGCCCGTACAGCAGCAGGTGGCCCTCCGTCCCCGATATTTTGGACCCGGCTGGAAACGATATAAGCGCACCGCGTAATGCCCGCAACTCCGGTGCATCGACCGGGACTGCCCCGCCCACAGTTTCTCGCTGGTAACCAAACGACATGTCTGCACCGGGCGGAGAAAACGCATCCAGCACAATGAAACTGGGCCCGGCGGCGTTCGTCTCGCTGCCGGGATAGGTATCCGGCCCGAAACGGTTCCGGTACAGCCCATTTGGCGGCGCAAAAGGATTTCCTTCATAGAAGAAATCGTAGGGCGTACCCAAATGCCGCGGGTTCCCGAACAATCCCCCCGACGGATAGCCAATGTCCTGCGGTCCGTCCGCCTCTTCAAGATCGATAGCTCGCTCCTCACCCACATTGACAGCATGATCCGCCAGCCCGGCCCGCAATCGCCGCTCATCCACATGCCAGATCAACAGGCCCCCGTTCAACTCAATATTGTCCTCGCTATCCACGCCGCCCGGAAGCGCCCAGTCGTACCCGTCCGCTCCCACTACCACGCCTCCTGTAAAGCCGGTCGTCGTTACGCTGTTGAAGAGCGAATCGCCGTTCTCCACGCGCTGCTCGACCATCTGCCCGTCTTTAAGGACACGCAGCGTCAGGCCATCCCCTTCCGGATCCCGGTAACGGTTTTCGACCAGAAAATATTCGGCGTCCGAAACGAGCACGCGCGCCGACTCGGAAGCATCCGGAACCGAAACAGCACGAAGCCGGACGGTCTGCGGACTATCCCCGGAAATATCCACCGGCTCTGTCCAGCCCAGAAAGTACTTCGTCCACGCCATGGGCTCGGGCGGGAGAAGTCCGCTGTACGCAAAAATACCCTGCGCATCCATCAGGCCGAAAGGCCCGATAGCACTTTGCCCGCTCTCCGTATCGAACAGGTCCGGCACACCCAGAAAATTGAAAAAACTGGCTGCCAGCAGGCCATTGATGGAAAGTTCAAGCAGATATCGCTCCTCGCTAAAGGGATCCGTGCCGGGCCGGGTTTCGGTGCGTGGAATAATCATGGAATGATCGACGGGAAAGCCGTGAAACGCCGCTCCCCCGGCGCCAAGCCTGTGCAGTGTTTCCGCATCGAAAAAAATCGAGGGTAAATCTTCCGGGGTCCGATCCAGCGGGGTACCGGAAAGCTCCGTATCCCGTCCCACGCCGGCATGAAACAGGAGCAACGCCGTACGCCCCGGCACAAACCCGCTCATATCGAAGTCGATATCCGCCTCGGCCAACGTCCAGGCGTCATGCACCAGACGCGCCAGTTTCGCCCGCTCAACGTCGCTATCGGCGTCGAGGCCCGTGGGCGCATAGGCTCCTATAGACCGGGGAAGCCGCACCACCCCGGGCACAAGGTGCGTGCGCACTACCGTCTTCCCATCGGAAACGCGCGCCACGTAATCTTCCAGAAAAGCAAGATGCGCCTCGAAGTAGGCGGCGTCATGGGGTAGCGGATCGATCAGAGGCTCGATTCCCTGGTACGGATCGCCTGCGAACGTACCGTCGCCGGTGGAAAAACGGGTCGTGTCCGGCTGAAATTCAACACGGAGCGCCACCACGTCATACGCGGGCGCCGCAGGCTTGCGTAGCGGCCCGGAATAAACCTGCGCATGCCCCGGCGCAGACAACCCGACTACCATGCAAGCAAGTACAGACAACAGGAAGAGCCGCATCGCATCGCCACCGATCATGCACAGCCTCGCCATAGACGGCTCATGGAAAAGCGGATGCGGAAAAGGTTTAATCAGAGTATCCTTAGCGCAGGAAATTCAGGAGGAGAGAAAACCGCATCGTGTTCGCCAGCGGGTGATCCTCCTCCAGCGCATAGATATACGAAAAGTCGGCTCCGATAATATTCCACCGGACGCCTGAACCGAACGTCAGAAATTCCCTGTTGCCGAAATACGGGCTCTCGTAAAAATATCCGGCGCGAAGCGCAAACAGGTCCCGGTACCAGTATTCGAAACCCGTGCTGATGGTCATTTGATCGAATGCATTGAGTATATCATAGGTGGCATCTCCCGATCTAATTGTTGATTCGTTGCATACACTGGTGCATACCTCGATGGACTGCCAACCGGAAAAAATCGCTTTATAGAACGGATCTGCCTCCCTGGAGGAGGAGCTAGGTGTGCCGTTCTCCGGTATATTGACTCGAATCAGCGTTTTGTTGAAATCCTGCGTAAGCGTCAGTTTGTTATATTCGTCGAAATCGAACGTAACGGCATACCCGAGCCGCAGATTCTGGGGAATGGGATCGGCCTGACCCTGATCCGAATACTGTATCTTCGGACCCATATTGGCGAGGTTGAATCCAAGGTCAACCCCCACCTCCGCATTGCCGGCCTGGAAGCGGGGCAAACTGTACAACGCTGCAAGATCGAAACCAACTGTTACACCGGCGCGCGTTTCCTGCGCTCCCACACTCTGCCCCGGTGCAAGATTCGAATAGATCAAGCGGATACCCGTGCCCAGCGACAGATTCTCTAACACATTCGTACCGTAGGAAGCGCCCGCGGCCAGATCGTACGACTTGAAGTCACCGGTGGGATTATTCTGGGCGTCGCGGCCCTCGTGTTCGCCAAGAAACAGGTAGGTCAGGTGCCCTGCAAAGGTACCAATGCCGTCTACCCGGTGCTTGGCGGTCAGGTACTCATAGAAAAGACCCGCGTTGAACTCCGGAAGCCAGTTGGAATGGGTTAGCGAAAGCTCCGTACCCTCCTGTCGGGCCAGACCCGCCGGATTCCAGAAGATGGCGTTGGCGTTGTCTGCGATGGCGACGCCTGTATTCCCCATGCCCGCTGAACGGCTATCCGGCTCGATTTGCAAAAAAACCACGGCGGCCCCGCCGACCTGCGCATGAGCCGTCTGTCCGGCGGCGGATGCAAAAAATACGACGAGAATAGCCGCCGTAAGAAATTTTCGGCTCATGTCAATGTACCTGCTGCTTTCGTTGAATGGCTGCATGATTCATTCCCAAGGGGGAAAGGTTTCTGATTGCAATGGGTATGGCTATCTGATGATCGCCAGTTTTTCTATGTGTTCGGATACAGAGCGACCGCCGTCCGGCTGGTCCACACGCACGTGCACCTTGTACAGGTAAATACCGGATGCAAGAAGATTCATATCCTCGTCCCGCCCATCCCAGATTACTTGTACGGGGCCAGCCGTCAACATCCCGGAAGGCAGTGCCTCTTCCGTATCAAGGGTTCGGACGGGGCGTCCGGACAGGGCATAGATACGTACCTGCACGGAAGCGGCAGCACCCGTCGGCTGGTTATGCTCGAACACGAAACGCGTGTGCCCACTTGTCGGATTCGGGTAATTGTACACATTTTTCAACACCACGTCCTGTGTAGAGGCTACCACGAAATCCAGTGATTCGACATTCGAATTATTGAGCACATCCCAGGCGCGCACCGACAACGAGTGCGGGCCATCAACCAACCCGTCCGCATAATCCCTGAACGAATATTCGACGCGGCCGCTTCGGAACGAACCGGGGTCGCTTTCGAAGCGGCTGCCTATGTCTACAGCGGTGCGCTCGTCTCCGTCGACCACCAGCAGCATCTCGTGCCCCACACCCGTTCCTACCGTGTTGATGCCGCTGTCATCGCGCAGTTTTACGATGAGTCGGGGATGCGCCGGGGTCAGGCCGCCGGAAACAAACGTGGTGTCGTTCAAAAAGAGGGAAATATCCGGTCCGACATGATCGTCGGGCAAGATGGCGGCGGTCCCGCCGACCACGACCTGCTCCGTATAGCCGCCGGCATGTTCGGAGGCATTGCGCACATAGACGCTCACGCGCCCGGGTTCGTTGCTGTAGGAAATATCTTTCGGCATCACGAACGTAGCGGTGAAACGGCCCGAGGTTACCGGTACGGTACCCCGCCAGAGCAGATCCTCCCGAACCGTATAGTAATCCCTGGGCATAACACGACGATCGGGCACGTTGACGCGGCGCTCCGCATCGAAAACCACAACGTGCGCCTGCCCTTCGAAGCCTGAATCCACCGCCCCTCCAGTCGTGCGAATACTCCCTTCGATGGTTACTTCGTCCAGCGCCCGGAGCGCGGGGGTGTCCTCAACAGGCGTTCCGTTCACCTGCTCGACCACCGCCTCGCGCGAAGGATACCCGAGGCGCAAGGTCGGATCGCCGAGCAGATTGAACTTGCGGTTGTTGCCCTGCAAACCCGCCTGGGTATTCTTCGTACTCACCAGAATGTCGCCCAGCCGGCGGGGGTTTCCGTCCTGTGCAGGTTTGAACAATTCCCTGTTCAACGCCCGGTTCAAACCCACATTCAACTGGGTGAGATTATGACTCGTGTAAACCAGGCGCACCGTCGTCATCAGCGCAATAGCGCCGCCGTTCTCGTTGAGCAGGAGCACTTCCGCAGCGCTTTGCTCCCCGGACAGATCCCACCACCCGTACGAACAGGTGGCGGTAATAAACAGCGGCAGGCGGTCGTAATTGCGCAGTTCCTGTCCGTCCTCGAGGGTGAAAATTCTTTCCTGGGCAAGCCCGTATTCTCCCCCGTGCCCGCTGTAATTCATGACCAGTACGCCGTCGTCCAGAATGGACAGAATGTCCCGTTCGACGTCAGGCAGACGCCAGCCGTTGGAGAATTTCCGTTCGTAAGAAATACCGTACACCTTTTGCAGATCGATCTGCGGATACTCCTGCGCAAGCAGTTCGGCCACCACATCGGTATTCTGCGTATGCAGATCCGGCCACGTTTCTTTCACGGCCCGGATTTCGTTGTACCCATCGTCGGCCACCAGCAGATATTGCTTGCGCCAGGAACCGTAGGTGGCGGGATTTTCGTAATGTTTGATTTTGGCCACCATGGCGGCGGCTTCTTCCGGGGTCTGCACAGGAAACCGCCCAATGCCTATATCGACGCGTTCCCGGCCCACAACCTCCGACCTGCCAGTCCAGGCCCATATCCCCTCGTCCGCGTCCAGCAAGCCGAAGTAATCGTCGCTGGTGTAGGATTCGATCGGATTGAACGATTCTTCCGTTTCGTAGGGCGGAATCCAGTTTTCAAGGATAGACTCGTTATCAGTGCCCAGGCGCCGATAATTGAAGTGTCCGTCTCCAAAGAACAAGGCATACCGGAGCGGCTTGCCTGCTTCGTTGCCCCGGTCGTACAGAAAACGCAGGTAATCGCGCAGGCCGCGCACGTCCACAAGCCCCCCGGAAAACTCATTGTATATCTTGCGAATATCCGTCACCAGCACATCCAGGCCGTCCTTGCGGCGGTGCTCTGCCAGTTCGTCTGCAGCGGCACGAAATTCATCGGGCGTTATAATCACGAAATCCGGATACGCGGCGAGGCCGTGCAGATTCTGCGAAGCGACGCGTTGCGCGCCTTCTGCGCCAAGCGGCCGGGCCGTCGACAGACGAAACGCCGCCAGTTCGCGCGGGGCGGATGCGTCGGTCACTTGTACTTGAACGCGCCAGGCGTTCCCGACCTGCCGCACGGCAAGATTGCGTACATGACCAGGCTCCGTCACATCCCACACCAGCGGTTCCGCGGCAAATCCTTCGAGGGCGAATTCGAACGCCCCCGTTTCGCCTCCCGGCGTACTGAAATGGAGCGAGTCGCCGGTCGCCCGCAGCCGCTTCGGATAAAACACCCGTACCCAGTCCACCGCAGCCTGTGCATCGTTCGTAGCGTCCCCCTCCAGACTCAGCGAAAGATGCACGAGTTCATTAGCGCCCATGTTGCGTTCGAACTCGGCGACTCCGGGTACAGCGATAGGAAACTCCCCGGTATTCAACGGGAGGCTTCTCGCAGCCCGAAGAGAAGCCGCCAACGCCCCGTCCGTTTCGAAGCGTACCGTGGCGGCGGGATTGGAACGGATAGCCACCCGCGCCTGGTAGCGAACAACTCCCTGCACAAGTCCCGGCAACATCACATTTTCGACCAGGACCCGCGAATCCCCTGCCCGGATCGGGGTCATGACCCATGTGTGTCCGCTTCCGTTTTCCTTGCTCCACATGTACTCGTCGAAATCCACCATATGCCGCCCCTCCGCCTCGTAGCGCGTTTCGAGGCCCGTATATGCAGGGAAAGGCTCGGGTACGGGCAACGCAGCATCTTCGTCCAGTATCTTGACGAAATAATAATTCTCATTGGAAAAGGGATGTACGTAATGCTCCCACCCTTCTTCCCCGTATGTCCAGCCGGACGGGCCTTTTCCGTAGAAAACCACCGCATCCCCCGCATCGAAACTGCCGTCGCCGCCGCCCGAGCGGTATGCGGGTTGCTCGACCAGGTCCGCGAGCCGGGGCGCCGCATTGGGCCCCGGTACGGGGGCGCCTCCGTTTCCGTAAACAGCGACGCGGTCCGGATCGATGGCGTCCGGAGAAGGAAAATCAGGCAGAGCGGCCAGAAAATCCCTGTCGATGCGATACAAGCCCGTCGTGTGAACAGGAACCTTGTAGACCACGCCGTCGGCCAGCACACTCTCCTCAACAGCGAGGTGCGGGTTGTCGTTACGGCGGGATGCGACGAGACGGGAAGATACGCCCTGTTTGCCGGCTCCGCTTGCGTAGCGTACGGAAGCACGCACTTGTCGATAGCGACGGACAACCCCATTCTCGTAGACAAGCAACCGCACACCCAGATTGATGAGGCGCCGCCCCAGGCTCGTACCCAACCCGTCCAGCCATACTACGGGACCGTTCGTTTCCTGCACGACCAGCGTATCCCCGACAGGAAGATCCAGTTCGTCGTAGGCAGTTGCGACCAGTGAAACACCGGGAGCATCCCCCGACGGCAGTTCGAGCGTTTCCGAAACGACCGGTACGCCAAAAGACAACGCGCGGGCAGCAGATATCGTAAATGTTTCGATCGCCGCCGAATCGGCAACGGACTGCATGGAAGCCGGCCAATCCACCGTAAACTCCACCACCACGCCCTCCGAAGAAGATTCCACCGTACGGATATCCACATCCTGCGCTACGGACACATTCGCCCGAACGACGCACAGGAAAACCGCAAGGAACGCAAACCGGACACGCATGATATCGCGCCTTTCCCGCCGGATCGCTTACGCGGCGAAGAAAAGCATGCTGTTACGAAATAGGAAAACAGGTAAGGGAACGAGGACGGAGCAGGCCGCCCGGTTTCGTAACAGTCGCAGGTCGATAGGCGAAAAGAAGAAGGAAGCGATACAGAGGGAGGCGTTTTATGCCGATTATACCGAATACCATCGGGTATCATCCGATTACACGAATCGATACCCCTTCGTACGGCCAATTCGACGGCCCAAAATGCCCCTTTATCCACGTAAAACGAAACCCGCCCGGCAAGGTTCCGCCTGCGGCGCGCCAACCAGTGAAGTTTCGACGAAACAATTACAGGATACGCCGATCCTACAATTCCTCGAGGGGGCGCTCCTCTGCAACGGCAATGCCTCTCGGCGTACGCACGGGCGTACCCACCACCGTCACCGGGTCGTGCTCGAAAAAGAAGTGCCATCCTCCGTCGACAGCATCTTCGAGAAAACGCGCCTTTTCTTCCAGAGTCACAAGCGGGCGCACATCGTACGACGCAGTCCAGGCTCCCCTCAAATGGGCCGTTGTAGGCAAAAGATCCGACACGAAAACGAGCGTACGTTCTTCGTCGGATATTTTCACCAGTTGCTGCGCCTCCGTATGGCCATGCACAATGATCGCCTCGACCCCGGGAAAAAGCGTGCCTGGCCCGTCTACCAGATGCAATTGCCCGGCCCGCTCGAGCGGTTCCATATTTTCTTTCATAAATGACGCAGCTTCGCGTGCGTTCGGGCGGCGCGCCCATTCCCAGTGCGCGCGCTGCACGTGATACCGCGCATTCTCGAAAACCGGGACCGGGCCGTGCCGATCCATCGCGGTACCACCGCCGCAATGATCGAAATGCAGGTGGGTATACACGACATCCGTCACATCCGCTGCACAAAAACCCGCCTGATCAAGCGACCTGTGCAACTCGGTATGGGCATAATCAATGGCATAGATGCTTGCGAACTTCTCATCGACCTTGGCGCCGATGCCGTTGTCGATGAGAATAACGCGCCCGTCCCCTTCCAGGAGCAGGCAACGCAGGGCAAGAGGGATCCGATTTTTATCGTCCGGCTGAATGTGGCGCGCCCACAACGCACGCGGCACGACACCGAACATGGCGCCGCCGTCCAGGCCGAATCGACCTGTCTCGATCGTATGCAATTCGTAGGAACCGATGCGCGCCATCCGCCCTACCGATCGTGTGCGTTCGACCTGCCGGAGGCGAAACACCCGGGGCATTGTACAGCCGTCATGCGCCCACTCCCTTGCTCAGTTCCAGCATACGCTCGATGGGACGGAGCGCCGCCCGCCGCACCGTCTCCTCCATATGTATTTCGGGCTCCTCGAATCGCAAGCAGAGATACACTTTCTCAATGGTATTGAGGCGCATGTGAGGACACCGGCTGCACTCGCATCCACTTTCCGGCGGCGCCGGAATGAAGGTCTTTTCGGGACTATCCTTGCGCATCTGGTGCAGAATGCCTTCTTCCGTCGCCACGATAAAGGCGTCATGCGCGCTTTCCCGGGCATAACGGCGAATGGACGTGGTGGAACCGATATGATCCGCATGCCGCAAGACCGGCTCCTCGCACTCGGGATGCGCCAGAACCAGCGCCTCCGGGTAACGCACTTTCAGGCGCAGCAGTTTGCGTTCGCTGAATGTTTCGTGTACGATACACGCCCCTTCCCACAGCACCATATCGCGCCCGGTTTCGCGCACAAGGTGCCGTCCAAGGTTGCGATCCGGCGCAAAAATAATCGGCTGATCCTCCGGAATGGAGGACACGATATGTGCGGCGTTCGACGAGGTGCAAATAATATCGCTGAGGGCCTTTACACCTGCCGTACAGTTAATATAGGAGACGACAAGGTGGCCGGGGTGGCGCTTTTTGAACGCAGCCAACTCGGGCGCCGGGCACGAGTCCGCGAGGGAACACCCGGCATTCAGGTCCGGCAGCAATACTTTCCGTCCGGGATTCAGAATCTTTGCCGTTTCCGCCATGAAATGCACCCCGGCGAATACGATGATGTCCGCGTCCGTTTCGGCGGCCTTCCGGGCAAGCCCCAGCGAGTCGCCGATATAATCGGCAATGTCCTGGATGTCCGGCTCCTGGTAATAATGCGCCAAAAGCACCGCATTCTTTTCCTGCTTCATCCGTTCGATTTCCTCAAACAGATTAAGCATGGGATCGACGGGCGCGTCGATAAAACCGGCCTCCCTGTCCAGTACCGGAATGTCCACCATAATACACAGGAGGAATAGTGACCGTAACGGTAGAAACCATAAAAGAAATGTAACGCCGTAATGCCTCGCGCGTTCTCCAAAACGGAAACAGCGGACGCCGCTACAATGCAGGAAGTGGTCAGGCGCTATCCAACTTTTCCCGACAAAGCACACCCTCCTCCAGTCGTAGTACCCGATCGGCGCTCGCCGCCAGCGCAAGATTATGCGTGGCGAGCACGAACGTACACCCCAAATCGCGGCTAAGACGGATCATTTCCTCATGCAGATGCGCCGCATTTTTGGCATCGAGATTCCCCGATGGCTCATCAGCCAATACCAGACCCGGTTGGTTCATGAGTGCGCGGGCCACGGCGACACGCTGCTGTTCCCCCCCGGACAACTCGCCGGGGCGATGCGCTGCCCGCTCGTCCAGATGCAGCATCCGGAGAAGCATCATCGCGCGGTCGCGCACCTCCGAAAGACGCTGGTGGCGAATGAGCGCTGGCATGGCCACGTTTTCGAGCGCCGTAAACTCCGGCAGGAGGTGGTGAAATTGAAAAACGAACCCGATCTCCCGGTTGCGGAATGCGGCCAATTCCTCGTCTGACGCGCTGAACACCTCCTTCCCCCGGCAATACACCGAACCGCTGTCGGGACGGTCCAGTGCCCCAAGAAGATGCAGCAGAGTGCTTTTCCCGGTCCCGCTTTCCCCTGTGATGGCCACCACTTCGCCGGAACGAGCCTCGAAATCCACGCCGCGGAGCACCTGCAGAGACCGGCCGCCCCCGGAAGGGTAGCTCTTTCTAAGTGCCCGCACGCTCAAAAGCGGCGCATCCCGGGAAGCATCCTCCATCGACTCCAAGGTATGATCCGCAACACTCAAACTATGCCCCCTCTTCGCGTTCGATCCCGTATTTGTTCATCTTACTGTACAAATGAGATCGTTGCATCCCAATGGCTTCTGCGGTGCGACTAATGTTCCAGTCGAAATCACTCAGTTTCCGTTCAAGAAACATTTTTTCCGCTGTATCGCGAAAATCGCTCCAGTCTTCCGTCTTTGCAAGCAGATCTGTCAGGGGGTCCGGGGACGTTTCTCGGGGAAACGCATAGCGGTCGATATCCTCTACGCGAATTTCGTCGTCGGTCGTAAGCACGATGAGACGTTCTACTACATTTTGCAATTCGCGTACATTCCCTCTCCATTCCTGCCCCACGAGGTGCTTCAGGGCCGATGCCGTAAAATGTTTGCCGGGTCGGCCGTTGCGCCGGGCCAGATCTTCGCAAAAA
This sequence comes from Rhodothermales bacterium, assembly GCA_951812345.1. GTDB lineage: Bacteria > Bacteroidota > Rhodothermia > Rhodothermales > VXPQ01 > VXPQ01. The sequence continues at coordinate 1,556,173 of OX638295.1, read as the reverse complement.
CGGGCAGCGATGACGGGAACATCTTCGAGGCGTTCCCGCAGGGGCGGAAGGCGTATAGGGATCACACTGAGCCGGTAGTACAGGTCCTCCCGAAAGGTTTCCTCCCGGATGCACGCAGCAAGGTCCTTGTTCGTAGCGCAGATAATGCGCACATCCACCGGAATGACCCGGTCCCCGCCTACCCGCTGGATATTGTTTTCCTGAAGCACCCGGAGCACCTTGGCCTGGGCAGACAAACTCATGTCCCCGATTTCATCAAGGAACAACGTACCCCCGTCGGCTTGCTCGAACTTGCCGATACGTTGCTTCACGGCGCCGGTAAAAGCCCCTTTCTCATGGCCGAAGAGTTCGCTTTCTATCAACTCGTCGGGGATCGCGGCGCAGTTCACGTCTACCATCGGCCCATCCTTTCTGGGCGACAGGTGGCGAATCCACTTTGCAACGAGTTCCTTTCCTGTGCCAGGGTCGCCCGTAATGAGCACGCGCGCTTCCGAAGGCGCAACGCGTTCGATCGTATCGCGGACCGCGCCAATGGCAGAGCTATCGCCGAGAATAGGGGTGAGTTCGCCCTCGTAGGCATGTATGGCCTCCTTCATCCGGCGATTCGCTGTCGCCAGAACCCCACGGTCCATGGCGTTCCGGACGGAAACAAGCAAGCGATTCAGATCGGGCGGCTTTTCGATAAAATCGTACGCGCCCAGCTTGGTTGCCCTCACGGCCGTCTCGATGGCGCCGTGCCCGGAGAGCATAACGATGGGTGTCTCGGGCATTTCTTCGCGCGCCACAGCGAGCACTTCCATGCCATCCTGTTTCGGCATGTTGACGTCGAGCATGACAACATCGTAACGCTCGGCGCGCAGACGGGCAAGGGCCTCTTCTCCGTCGACTGCTTCTTCTACGTCGAACCCTTCGTACTCGAATATCTCGCGCAGCGTACGTCGAATACTCGGTTCATCGTCGACAACAAGAATGACAGGAGGCATGCGATCGGTCAGGATGACTGCTTCGCCGTTGCGCGCGCAATGTATACCCGGATATTCGAGGCCTGGCTGGATTCGGGATATTCCGCCTCGACCGCTTCGTACTGTTCGAGAGCATCTTCGTACCGCCCTGCCCGCTCGTAGAGTTGACCGGCATGCAGGAGATATTCCGGTGTCGTCAGTTCACTCTCGAAGTGACGTGCAGCGCGCCGGTACAAATCACCGGCACGGGCATATTCCTCGCGCTGTTCCCATGCCGCCGCCTCGCCCGCAATGGCGCCCGCGCCGATAAAGTCCGGCCCCTTGTCGAAATCCTCGAAATACGAAAGCGCCCGATCGTATTCACCCATATTGAAGAGTGCATCCGCTGCATAGAAATGCGCAAGATTTCCTGCGGGTGTGCTGCCGTACTTATCGGCGATTTCCAGCAACCCCAGGTGTTCCAGCGATCCATCCAGCGCCTGCTGGTACGATGCTTCCTCGTACAAAGGCAGGACTGCGGCCAGAAGAACCTCTGCTTCGGAGGCCTGCTGCCCCTGATAGAAAACATACCCGACAATAACAACGGCAAGCACCCCAAGTGCAGCGGCCCCGCCGTAGACCATCCTTCTGTTGGCGTCCACAAATCGCCACGCACGTGCATAGAACGTGACAACCTTGTCCTCACGCAACTCATGTTTTCTGGAAATACTTCGGGGAGGTTTCGGGGTTGGCATAGATTCGCGGGATACGCGCAGGAAATTTCGGGGAGCATTATGGAAATCCGCTGTACGGATATCCCATAATAATACGGAATGCCGCTTTTATGCGTATGTACGCGCAGAGGGTCCATTATTTCCTTTCAAAAGGATCGCTAATCCGGCAGTACGTCATTTTTAGACAAGATTTTCACCAAATCCGGGACATCGGCATGGATCGAAGCCCGTCGGGAGCCGTTTATTGCACCGTCCGGCATGCGCCGGTCTGTCATTAACCCTGCATACGCCCCTGCCGGGTCCTCCTTTTCAGTAAATCGCACATAGACCTCATGACCATCCAGCTTGGAATCAACGGTTTCGGACGCATCGGAAGACTCGTATTTCGTGCGATTCTCGAACGTCGTCTTGAAGACATTCATATCGTCGGCATCAATGACCTGACCAGTGCCGGCACCCTCGCGCACCTCCTGAAGTACGACTCGGTGCATGGCCGTTTTCCGGGCGATGTGCATGTCGATGAGAACTCCCTCGTTGTAGACGGAAAGGTATACCCGGTTTTCTCGGAGCGGGACCCCGCCCAAATCCCTTGGGGTGACCTCGGTACGGAGATCGTTGTGGAATCCACCGGTATTTTCCGCTCGGCGGAGCAGGCCGGCAAGCACATCGAGGCCGGCGCTTCGAAAGTGGTTGTCTCGGCGCCTGCCAAGGGTGCGGTAGACGCCACGGTTGTGATCGGGGTTAACGACGACACCTTGACCGGGGAGGAAAAACTCCTGTCCAATGCCAGTTGCACCACGAACTGCCTCGCCCCGATGGTTAAGGTCCTCGACGACCGGTTCGGCGTGAAGCGCGGCTTTATCACCACGGTGCATGCCTACACATCGGACCAGGCACTCGTGGACGGTCCTCATCCGGACCTGCGCCGCGCCCGCGCTGCGGCCCTCTCTATCGTACCGACCACGACCGGCGCCGCCAAGGCGGTGGGCCTTGTACTGCCGCACTTGCAAGGCAAACTGGACGGCATGGCGCTCCGCGTGCCGACGCCGGCCGGCTCCATTACAGACCTCACTGCCGAGCTGAAACAGGAAGTCTCCAGCGAAGAAGTCAACGCTGCGTTCCGCGAAGCAGCGGCAAACGGCCTGAAGGGATTGCTCGAGTATAGCGAGGAGCCGCTCGTGTCGAACGATATTCTTCACAACCCGCATTCCTGCATCTTCGATGCGCCGTGCACCATGGCGAACGGCACCACCGTCAAAATCGTCGGCTGGTACGACAACGAGTGGGGATATTCGTGCCGGGTGGCGGAACTCGTCCAAAAAATCGCCAGCTGACCGGACATACAGACGCATGCGCAAACGGACCATCGAAAACATGGAGGTGCGTGGACAGCGCGTGCTGGTGCGCGTTGATTTAAACGTACCGATCGCAGATGGCGCCATCGGAGACGATACACGTATTCGGGCCGCATTGCCTACGATACGCGCCATCCTTGCAGGCGGTGGAAAGGCTATCCTGATGAGCCATCTTGGCCGCCCGAAGGGGGTGCCGGATCCTGCGTTTACGCTACGCCCTGTCGCGGACCGCCTGAAGGAACTGCTGGATGCACCCGTGCATTTCGTGAACCATGCCGCGGGGCCGACGGGCCCGGAAACCCGGCAGGCCATCGACATGCTGAACGAAGGGGAAGTGCTCGTACTCGAAAACACCCGATTCCATGCGGGAGAAACGAAGAACGATCCTGATCTTGCCGGGGAACTGGCCGCTGTCGCAGACCTGTATGTGAACGATGCATTCGGGACCTGCCATCGCGCCCATGCTTCGACGGAAGGTGTAGCGCACCGGGTTGAGGAAGCGGGCATGGGGTTACTCCTCGATAAAGAGATCGAGTACCTGTCAAGATTGCTCGACAATCCGGAGCCGCCGTATGTAGCTGCACTGGGCGGCGCAAAGGTATCTGACAAGATCGGTATCATCGAAAACTTGCTCGATCGGGTCGATGCGCTGCTCATAGGCGGCGCCATGAGCTACACCTTTCTGAAAGCACTGGGACACGAAACAGGAGCTTCGAGAGTGGAAGCAGATCGGCTCGACGATGCAAAAGCACTGTACGAGCAGGCCTGTGGCAAAATCAGGTTGCCGGTTGACCATGTGACAGCAAGCGCGTTCAACAACGAGGCTCCTCGACGTATCGTTTCCGGCGCCATTCCAGAAGGTGAAATGGGGCTCGATATCGGCCCGGAAACGATCGGGGAATACGCTCGTGCTATTGGAGAAGCACGCACCATCGTGTGGAATGGCCCGATGGGCGTATTCGAAATGTCGAATTTCGCCACAGGGACATTCGCTATGGCCAAGGCACTTGCTGATGCCACTGCAGACGGCGCCCTTACGGTGGTAGGCGGAGGCGATTCGGTGGCGGCCGTCTCCCAGGCGGGATACGAGGAACTTGTGAGCCATGTCTCGACGGGCGGCGGCGCCATGCTGGAGTTTCTGGAAGGCAAGACCCTGCCCGGTATTGCGGCGCTGAGCGACAGATAGTTCACCGGCGCCCGGAGTTCTTCGTTCATTGCAAGATATCAGGATACTCTCACGGCGCCCGGTTGCCTTGGCGGGCCCCGGCAGGCGATGGCGACATCCCCCTGTCTTGCGCTGTGCCCTATTTGATTAACCCGCGCGAATACAATCTATGGTTTACGAATCCGTCGATCAGATAGACTTCGCTGTCAGCGATTGCCCGGCGATGCCCCTGCAGGGATGTGTTGTCATGGCCACGCCGGCGCACTACGATGTGCAATACGTGATCAACCCGCATATGGCCGGTCATGTGGGAAACGTGGACCGTGTCCGGGCGCAGCGTCAATGGGAAACGCTGCAGGATACCTACCGGGCGCTTGGCATGGAAGTGCACAGCGCAGAAGGTGTAGAGGGGCTGTACGACATGGTCTTTGCGGCCAATGCCGCAGCGGCGTTCCTGTTCCCGGACGGGAAATCGCCGGGGATCATTATGAGTCGTATGGCCACACCGTCCCGATACGGCGAAAGCATACACTACGAGCGGTTTTTCCGCGAACTGGGGGTTGACGTACGCCATCTCCCCGAGGGGCTTACCTTCGAGGGAGGCGCAGACGCCATCTGGCATCCCGGACGACGTCTGATTTGGGGAGGATACGGCCAACGCACCGACCGGGCTACCCATGACGCCATTTCGGCCATGCTGGACGTACCCGTTATTCCGATGCGGCTCGACGACGAAGCCTTCTACCATCTTGATACGTGCCTCTGCGTGCTGGACGAACGCACGGCGCTCATCTGCCCGGCCGCACTGCGTTCCGAAGATATATCCATGATCCGCCGGCTCTTCGAACGTATCGTTGAAGTCCCGGAAGCCGAGGCCCGAGAACGGCTGTCGTGTAATGCACATTGCCCGGACGGACGGCATGTGCTGCTCCAGAAAGGGTGTCCGCAAACCACGCAAAGACTGCGGGATGCAGGGTTCGTGCCGGTTGAAATCGACGTCGGAGAATTTCTGAAGGCCGGCGCCGCGGTGTATTGCATGAAGTTAACCATGTGGTAAGGGATATTCTGATCAAAACCGCTTCGCTCAGTGCATCACGTTCTTGCGTACAGAACATCATGGTTTCATCGTTGAAATCAGCAAAAAGCACTGCGAATTCACGGCGTCACGGACGTGACGCGCCCTGCGGAAGGCTTTGCGGACTTAATCAGAGTATCCCTGAAGTGAAACCGCTCATCTCCGTGATCATTCCCGCATTGAACGAAGCTGCGGGCATCGAAAACACGTTGCGGTCCGTACGCCGGCAGACACCCGAACACGAAATCGTTGTCGCGGACGGCGGCTCCTTCGACGAAACGGCAGCTATTGCCAGCCGGTACGGACGAGTCGTCCAGGCGCCGCGCGGACGATCCAGGCAAATGAATGCGGGAGCTGCGCAAGCCAGAGGAGATATCCTGCTTTTCCTGCATGCCGACACACTCCTGCCCCCCGACGGCCTCGAAAAGGTGCGAAGCACACTATCCGATCCCGCACTGGCAGGAGGCGCCTTTCGGCTCCGATTCGACCGCAATACCCCTCTTCTTCGTTTTTACAGTTGGTTCACACACTTGCATGCACCACGGATCTGTTTCGGAGACCGGGGCTGCTTCGTTCGACGTTCCGTATTCGAGGAATTGGGCGGCTATCCGGATCTTCCCATTTTCGAGGACATCGAATTCGTACGTAAACTCCACGAACGCGGCGGCTTCGTCTTTCTAAAGAAATGCGTCACCTCCTCGGCGCGCCGCTTCCGGGAACGCGGACCTTTTCTGCAACAACTCCGCAACGGCTTCCTGTGGGTCCGGTACGTGATTGGAGCGGACCCGAATACCCTTGCAAGCCGGTATCCGTATGGAAAACAGGAAGCCCGTACAGGATAACCGCCGAACTTCATTGAAGTCTTCCGTATTGCCCGTTTTCAATACCGGAGATCCCTCATGGAACAGAAGCACCCCCGCAGGGTAGGGGTACGAAGTGACCAGGGTTTGCATTACGGCCAGTCATTCTGCAAGGCTTCCTCCATGCAGGGACGGTTCCAAACGATGAAAACCTGAAGCGCTTTTTGTCCCGGGGTTCTCTGTCAACAGGCTTGCAATCCCCCACACTGGTGTAACGTCCAACACATTTTTGCCAAGAGGTCGGCCGTCCATGGGTTCTTCTCGGAAAACAGAAAAAATACCTGCACAATCCGCCATCACGAGAGATCCTTTCCCGAATTCAAAGAAAATATTCGTGGACGGGAATATCCACGATATACAGGTTGCGATGAGGGAAGTCGAAACCGAGGATACAATCTCTGAAGGCCTCGGGGCGGAAAAGTTCAGGATAACTCTTTATGACACCAGCGGCCCCTACACCGATCCCGGAGCCGATATCGACGTGCATAAAGGACTTTCGCCGCTTCGCTCAACGTGGATACAGGAGCGGGGAGATGTCCTGGAACTGCCCGATTTTTCCTCGGAATTCGCACGAAAAAGGCTCGAGAGAACCAACGGGATAACCTTCGGAAATACCCGGAAACCCCTTCGTGCCGCCCCCTCGCGCAATGTAACGCAGATGCACTATGCCAAGAGGGGCGTCATAACTCCTGAAATGGAGTACATAGCCATACGGGAAAATCAGCGGATCGACGAACTCAGGGGAAACTACTACGGGCAGCTGTGCTCTTATCACGAAGGGATTGATTTCGACGCTCGTATCCAGCCCTCCCACATCACCCCGGAATTCGTACGGGAAGAAGTCGCCGCGGGGCGCGCCATCATTCCGAATAACATAAACCACCCTGAAAGCGAGCCCATGATAATAGGGCGGAACTTTCTCGTAAAAATAAATGCGAACATCGGGAATTCCGCCGTTTCTTCAAGCATTGAAGAGGAAGTGGAAAAAGCGGTCTGGGCGTGCCGATGGGGAGCCGACACCATAATGGACCTGTCGACGGGAGACAATATCCATGAAACCAGAGAGTGGATCATAAGAAATTCCCCGGTTCCGATAGGAACGGTTCCCATATACCAGGCGCTTGAGAAAGCGAATGGAAAACCGGAATATCTTACCTGGGAGATGTACAGGGATACCCTGATAGAGCAGGCTGAGCAAGGGGTCGACTATTTCACCATACACGCGGGAGTTCTTCTTCGCTACATACCGCTTACGGCCAACCGGGTTACAGGAATCGTTTCAAGGGGTGGCTCCATCATGGCGAAGTGGTGTCTAGCGCACCACAAGGAAAGTTTTCTTTACACGGAGTTTGAAGAAATATGCGAGATAATGAAGGCGTACGATATAGCCTTTTCGCTGGGTGATGGCCTCCGACCGGGATCCATAGCCGACGCAAACGACGACGCCCAGTTCGCCGAGCTTGACACCCTCGGAGAGCTTACGCAGATAGCCTGGAAGCATGACGTTCAGGTCATGATAGAAGGTCCGGGACACATCCCCATGCAGATGATCCGGGAGAACATGACCAGGCAGCTGGAGGCATGTGGGGAAGCTCCTTTCTACACCCTGGGGCCGCTTACGACCGATATAGCCCCGGGTTATGACCACATAACTTCCGCCATAGGAGCAGCGATGATAGGGTGGTACGGAACTGCCATGCTCTGTTACGTGACGCCCAAGGAGCACTTGGGGCTTCCCAACAAAAAAGACGTGAAGGACGGGGTCATAACCTACAAGATTGCCGCTCATGCGGCGGATCTGGCGAAAGGCCATCCCACTGCGCAACTTCGGGACAACGTGCTTAGCAAGGCGAGGTTCGACTTCCGATGGAACGATCAGTTCAATCTTTCGCTGGACCCGGATACCGCCCGTGACTTCCATGACGAAACCCTTCCGGCCGAGGGTGCAAAGGTCGCGCATTTTTGCTCCATGTGCGGTCCGAAATTCTGCTCCATGAAAATCACGCAGGATATTCGGAAGTATGCCCAGGAGCATGGTCTTTCCGAAACGGACGCTGTGCAGAAGGGGCTGGATTCCAAAGCCAGGGAATTTGCGGAAAAAGGCAAAGAGATATATGTTGAGCAAACCGCCGTTTCACTCGATTCTTCCGAAGGCCATGGCTAATATCGTTCTGCACCCGCGCTGGCAAGCCAGAGAAAGCGACGTAACCTCCGAACATACGTACCGGAATCGGCGGCAATTCATTGCGGAACTGGGCCTGGGTACCGTTGGAATAGCGGCCTTCGGCGCCATGGGATGCTCCATGACTTCGTTCGGGCCGCTGGACACCATCCCGGGCAATGCGCCGCGTGAGGGATATCCAGCCGCGCGCAACGAGGCATTCACTGTTCCGGAACGTGCAGTAACCGGACGCATCTTCGCCTCCTCCTACAACAATTTCTACGAATTCGACGGAGCTTCCAAAGAAATATGGCCCCTTACGGAGCCTTATGAACCGTTTCCCATGACAATCCGGGTACGCGGGCTCGTCGAAAAACGGCTCACATTCGATGTGGCGGAACTGATCCGCACCATGGAACTCGAAGAACGCCTCTACCGCTTCCGGTGCGTCGAGGCCTGGGCCATGACGGTACCATGGACGGGGTTCCCGCTCAGCAAACTCATCGAGCGGTGCAAACCGCTCTCCCGCGCGACGCATGTGCGCTTCGTATCGGTCAACCGTCCAAACCAGATGGAGGGCATCAAAAAGCAGCACTGGTATCCCTGGCCGTATTACGAAGCCCTGCGCATGGACGAGGCGATGAACGAATTGGCCTTCGTGGTAACCGGAATGTACGGCGAGCCGCTCCCGAAGCAGAACGGGTCTCCGTTGCGTCTGGCCCTTCCCTGGAAATACGGCTACAAGGGACCGAAGGCTATCGTACGCATTGAGTTTACGGATGAACAACCGGGGACCTTCTGGAACGACCTGCAACCCCTGGAATACGGCTTTTTGTCGAACATAAATCCGAATATTCCCCATCCGCGCTGGAGCCAGGCCTCGGAAACATTGCTGGAAACCGACGAGCGTGTCCCCACGCAAATCTTCAACGGATACGACGAGTGGGTATCCGCACTGTACCCGGACGAACCCCGCCAGCCCGGTAGACCCTTAGCGCGGTAACGCAGCGACATCTGCCGGATCCCCCTTCTTTTGCAGATACCTGTTCCAGGCGTACACGCCCCAGGAAAGCAGGATGCATCCAAAGAGGGCCATTCCGCCGTTTATACCGGCAAGGCGCCACTGGGCGCGACCGATCGCTGCAATCACCACTTCTTGCGATGGGTCTCCGGACAAAAACACGTCCAGCGAATCGCTTCCCTCGAGCGAACGCACAAACGTAATGGGAAGCGGCAACACATGCTCGGTATACGAGCCGTCCGCTCCCGGTACCCGGAGATGAACCGACGCCATGGTGATATCGGCCCGATCGGTGGTGGAGAGCGCCACCACTTCTGCTTTAACCACAGCGCCTGTCCGCACCGTTTCGCGGAGATTCATCGTCACCGCCGCCTGATTGACCGCCAGTAAAAAAAGCAGACCGGGAAACACCCATAACAGGCGAGCCACGAGCAGGGAAGCGCGAAGACGCATAAAAAGACGGTTTGGAAAACGGTGCCGAAAAGCGTTCGGCCAAGGATACTCTGATTAAATCCGCAAAGATTCAGAGGCTGAAAGGGGTGCGCTGGCAAGGAATGACGAAGCAATGTGGCAGGCCCCACATAATGAGGAATGACACGGCCAGCGTGCCTCTCTCTGCCTCCCGAAGGGCGCTTCACGTTCGCAAGTACAGGATATCATGATTTTATCATCGGAATCAGCGGGAAATATGCGAATTCGGGGCGTTGCGAACGTGAAGCGCTGAGCGAAGCGGTTTTGGTCAGAGTATCCTTAACTACTTGAGAAAAAGATATGGCTTCCATGCCTCGTGCAATATCCCGATATAATCGCGGATGAACATCACGTGACTGGGCCGGTACGGCTTGCGATCCAGCGGCATGGCGGCCTCTTCGGGCGTACGATCCCCCTTCTTGTTGTTGCACGGGGTGCAGGCCGTGACAAGATTTTCCCAGGTATCCCGTCCATTTTTTGACCGCGGCGTCACATGATCCACGGTCAATTTCTCGCGGCACCCGCAATACTGGCACCGGAATCGATCCCGCCGGAGAATGTTTTTTCTCGTAATCATGACCCGCTTGTACGGAACGCGTACGTATGTCCTGAGCCGTACAATACTGGGAAAGGGGTGCCGGGTCGTCGGCGACCGGACGTAGCGATCCGGTATGGACTCGACGAGTTCGGCTTTTTGCAGGAAAACCAGCACCACCGCGCGCTCGACGCTGCATGTCGTCAATGCGCGGTAGTCGTTGTTCAGTACGAGTACGTGGCCATTCATGGCAGGATTATTATTGCACAAGTACATCGCCGTACGAAACGATCTCTCCAATCCCATCGAAAACGAGCAGACGATGCAAGCCGACCGGTCCGATCAGGGAAACCGGCACATGAAACAGATAGGCCCCCGGATCGCTGGCCTGTTCGATTTCGGAAAGGGTTTGCAAGTAGTTGTCGTTCAGGTTTTTCAAACGAAGCGGGGAATACACGGCATCAAACACAGTCACCGTGACGCGGATCGTGATAAAATCCCCGATCGGCGCAGGATTCGGCATAGCCGGGTCTACCCGGATCTCCCCGACATAGACGGGCGCCGTCCGCCAATCGTCTTTGTCTTCGGATAAAATTTTTCCAGACGCATCGACGCGTGTAATGTTCTCCGGAGAACGACTTGCCTGCTCCGCAAAATCGTCCTGCTCCTCTTGCGTATCGCACCCGGCGGACAGAAACATGCCCGCAAGCATCGCAATGCAAAAACCGGCAAAGCATTTTCGGGAAAACATTACCTTGCGCAAAAGGCATCGGATCGCATCGGCGGAGCGATCGACAAAAACGATCAACCATCGCTTGCACGACGGCATGCTCCCAAGGGTCCCGATTTCTTGCATATTCCGTACATATACCCATTCGCAGCAAGAATGCTCGCCCCATGAAAATATATACGCGCACGGGAGACCGCGGGGATACCGGCCTCTTCGGCGGTAACCGGGTATCCAAGGCACATGCACGCATCGAAGCCTATGGCGCCGTCGACGAAACGAATGCGCTGCTCGGCATGGCGCGGGCTTTCGCCTCGGAACACCCGGCCGCCGGGCGTCTCGACAGTCTCCTTGCAGCCCTGCAGGACGATCTTTTCGTAGCCGGAAGCGACCTTGCTACGCCGCTGGACAGCAAAGCCGCTGTACCGCGCCTTGCAGCCGCACATATAGAGCGGCTCGAAAAGGAAATCGACTGCCTGGAAGAAGAGTTGGCGCCTCTGAAAAATTTCATTCTTCCCGGAGGCATACCGATCGCATCCATACTCCATGTTGCACGAACGACCTGCCGCCGGGCCGAGCGACGAGTCGTTGCAGCCGCAGCATGCGAATCGCTCAATGAAGCTGCTTTGGCATACCTGAACCGGCTGTCCGATTACTTGTTCGTGCTGGCGCGCTGGGCGAATAGCGCCGCAGGAGCAAAGGAACACGTATGGAAACCGAAATAATGCTGCTTCCGGTTGCAAAATCGCGGTAAATGCCGTACGTTGATCAAATACGCTGCTTCTCGGGATTCCGTCGATATTCGGTAGTTCCGAACAGTACATCCGGCATACGGCCTCCCACCCGCTCACTCGGCCCCGCAAGATGTATAGCCCGGCATCGGATTCGGCATGTTTCGGTCATATACAGACATGCGTAGTATAAAGCATCCCGGAATCGCAGCGGCTCTCGGCGTCTTTTTGCTTGCCGCAACGCTTCTCCTCGTCAGAAGCGAGGACTCCGCCCTCGAATCACCCGAGGCGGTATCCCTTGCACAGGAAACATCGCCGCCACCGCTTGAAACAAAGCCCGATAAATACGGCCTCGTATCCGACGGCTATGACGTCATCGATCGTAGCGTACGCCGGAACGAAACGTTCGGAGAAATTCTGACCGGGCACAACATCCCGTACGAAAAGGTCCTTACGATCGCCTCTTCGGCACGAGACATCTTCGACGTACGGCGCATCCAGGCCGGGAAACCTCTTCGCGTATACAGCGACTCTCTTGCCGGGACCTACCAGGCGCGCTACGTAGTGTACGAGCAGGACAAGCTCAATTACGTAGTATTCGATCTTGCCGCCGATTCCGAATCCGGCACGGTCTACGCCGGAAAACGGGAAGGAAAAATAAAGCGCCGGCAATTGTCCGGACGCATCGAAAGCTCCCTCTACCGGACACTGGAAACCAAACAGGTACCTCCAAATCTTGTGCCGCCGCTTGCCCTTGCCCTTGCGGAAGTGTTTGCATGGCAGGTGGATTTCTTTCGCATTCTCGAGGGGGATGACTTCAACGTGATCTACGAAGTGCTCGATGTGGACGGAGAACCGTTCCGTGTCGAGCGAATCATAGCGGCCCGGTTCGGGCACCGGAAAACCGACTATTTCGGTTTTCGGTTCGAAGAAGGGGAGCGCCCCGATTTTTTCGACGAAAACGGGAATAGCCTCCGCAGGGAACTTCTCAAGGCGCCAATACGATACGACCGCATCAGCTCACACTATTCGCGGAGAAGATTTCACCCGGTCCAGAAAAGGTACAAGGCGCATCTGGGTACGGATTACGCCGCCGCGCCTGGCACGCCGATCTATTCGGTAGGGGACGGCGTAGTCCTTGAAGCGCAATTCAAGCGCTATAATGGCAACTACGTCAAGATCCGGCACAATTCGGTGTATACGACCGGCTATCTGCATATGTCTCGTATTGCTTCAGGCATACGCCCGGGCACACGAGTGAAACAGGGAGATGTGATCGGTTATGTGGGAAGCACGGGTCTGGCCACGGGACCGCACGTTTGTTACCGATATTGGAAACAAGGTACCCAAATCGATCCGTATACCGACACCCTCCCCCCCGCCAGTGCGGTCGCTTCCGAACTAATGGACCGATTTGTCATCGTGCGCGATGAAATGATGCCGCAAGTCCTCGGGGTCGTTCCTCCCTATACCGCGAACAGTGATGTTCCGGAAGATCAGAATCTGCCGAGCAAAGCATTGATGTAACACGGCGCGCTGTTGAAACCATTCCCCCATGCCCCCGCCCACCACTTCAGGCATCTCTCGAGAAATTGCTTCGTATTCCATGCCGCAACGTGCTCTGGAACTGGCTCGCCTTGCGGCCCGCCGGATCGTGCGGCGGAAAACCCGCGTGATACGCCTATCGAAGCATGCGTACGCAAAACTCGAACGCAGTAGAGGGATGCCGGCGCGCGCCGCGCAGGATCTGCGTACGCTGGTGCGCCTTGCAAGGGCATGGGCTTTCAGAGAATACCGGCGCGTACCCTGGCGCACGGTAACCTATGTAGTGGCAGCCATTCTGTACTTCATTAACCCGATAGACCTTGTTCCGGACATGCTCATAGGCATCGGCTTCGTGGACGATGCAGCCGTTATCCATACGGTGATTCAATCTCTCCACAGCGATCTGATGGCCTTTCGGGACTGGGAAAACAGGCAAACGGACCCTGTGGCGTATTTGGCTTGAGGTAGAGAATAGCCCAAAAAACCTCTGTCCCTGCACAAAGAGGGTTTGTTAAAGAGGCCTTTCTTTTTCACCACAATTATTTCAACACCACCATGCCATGCGCCAGTTCAGTACAGACCGTCCACCGGATCGCCCGGGATACAGGATCTGAAGGGGGAACCGGGCACAGATAAGACAACAAGAGGGTTAGTGCATCCTATTCCCCTTGCATCAGGCGATACATCAGCAACGCTGCACGCTTCGTTTGCGTCGGAAGCGAACGTAAATCGGCCACCTCTTTGGTCGTATGCCGGCCCCCTCCCAATAAGCCCAATCCGTCGAGCGCCATATCCACATGCCCGGCAACGAACGATATGTCAGCCGCGCCGGCATTCCGCGGATTCACGGCCTCCACCGGACCCAGGTCGAGATCGCGACTGACCTGATCGTATAAGCCCAGTAACCGCTTGTTTCCTTCGGTTGGGGCCATCGGGGGGTAGGATTCCTCGAATGTTATCTCGGCCGATGTGCGGGGCAACGAGGACCCTACAATACGTTGCATGGCAGCCTGTACCCGTATTCCCTGTTCGGGGGAAAGCACACGCAGATCCCCGACCGCCACGGCATTCCCGGCCACAATGTTCAGCTTGCCCGACGCGGTCCCGGCATCCAGATCCCATGCGTAATCCGCCTCGGTTCCGGCCAAAACGATTCCAGGGTTGAACGTAAGATATTCCTCGTGTTGCAACTCCTCGTAGAAGGCTGAAAGAATACGCGCCACTTCATATGCGGCGCCGGCGCCTATATCCTCCCGGAAGATCAGGGACGAATGCGCCGGGGTTCCCTTCGCGCGAATTGTCCATTGGATCCATCCCCGCCGCGAGACGACTGCTGTGCCTGGATCGTCGTCTCCATTTTCGAAGCCAAGCGCCACGTCAGCTTCTTTGCCGGCAGCCACGAGTTCGGCGCGGGCTTTCTCGATCGGACGGCAGGTTTTTTCCTCGTCCCCGATCAGGATGACTGTGACGTTCAGGTCGTCCAGCACACCTGCGGCCTCGAATGCTTTCATGGCCAGCACAATGATAACATTGCCGCCCTTCATATCCGTGACGCCTGGGCCGCGGACCGTTACATCGTCTATTTTTTCGTACTTCTGAAAAGGACTGTCCGGCTCGAACACCGTGTCGAGGTGCCCTATAAGCAGCAGGTGCGTCCCGGCATTTCCTGCGTTCCTTGCAATCAGGTGCCCGGCGCAGTGTGCTCCCCCACCGACGCCCCATTTCGTTTCGAAACCGAGTGCGTCGAATTCCGTCTTGAACATTTCACCCACCTGGCGTACGCCTTCGACATTCGACGAACCGCTGTTGACGTTGACCGTTCTTTCAAGCAGGCTGATCGCCTCTGCCTGATGCGCATCAATGTGACGCATCAAGGCGGTTTCCGTCTCATCGAACTGAGATTGGGCGGCCACAGGAAGCAGCAGGGCAATGCACCAGGCAGCGAGCATATGGAAGCAGCGCATGGGTATTCGGTAGGTATTTTTTGTAAATGGCAAGGTCTTCGGGAAGCCAGGCGTGCCATTCCTCTCGAGTGGTCGGGTGGAAGGCGTTGGAAGGAGTATCCTTCAAATATTAATTGCCTTGCCCAATGCGGCACGGGTAGCTTCCATGAGAGATTCGGAGAGCGTGGGATGCGGATGCATGGCTTCGGCGATCTCATGAGCCGTCGTTTCCAGGGCGCGGGCCGTAACGGCCTCCGCTATCAGTTCGGTAGCGTCGCGTCCTATGATGTGGCATCCAAGCCATTCTCCATACTTCGCATCATAGACGACTTTAACGAACCCTTCCGTATCACCGAGTGCGGCGGCTTTGCCTGATGCTGAAAATGGAAACTTGCCAACCTGGACATCGAAACCCGCTTCTATGGCTTTTTCCTCGGTGTAGCCTACCGATGCAATTTGCGGCTGACAGTACGTGCAGCCCGGGATATTGTCATAATTCATCGGATGGACAGATTCCCCTGCGATCCGTTCTACACAGAGGACCCCTTCGTGACTGGCCTTGTGAGCCAGCCAGGGACCGCCCGCGACATCGCCGATAGCATACACACCGGGGACGTTCGTACGATAGTACTCGTCCACAACGATACGCCCGGGCTCGGTTTTGACACCTGCTTTTTCCAATCCAAGGTCTTCGATATTGCCGCGTACGCCTACTGCGGAAAGTACCTGATCACATGCAATCGTCTCTGCTCCCTTACCGGTTTTGATGTGCACGGTGAGGGATTTTCCACTCGTGTCGACAGATTGCACCTCCGCGGACACCAGGCACCGGATACCCTGTTTGCCGAACGCTCGCTGGAGCGCCTTGGAAATTTCGATGTCTTCCACCGGTACAAGGCGATCAAGTAGTTCGACGATGGTAACCTCGGTGCCCATCTGATTGTAGAAATAGGCAAATTCCACACCGATCGCACCAGCACCACAAACAACCAGCCGCTTTGGTGGCTTCTTTTGAAGCATGGCCTCCCGATACGTGATGATTTTTTCACCATCTACGGGAAGGGGAGGGATTTCTCGTGCCCGCGCCCCCGTGGCGATAATGATATGGTCGGCCTCGACGGTTCCTGCCTTGCCGATACGATCCCCGTCCATGTTGACAGACGGCTCAATGGACAGCTTACCGCTTCCTGCAAGGCGCGCTCTGCCGTAGAGCACGTCAATCTTGTTCTTTTTCATCAGGAAACCGACGCCCTTGTTCATCTTGCCGGCCACACCGCGGCTTCGCTCGACGATTTTGGCAAAATCCGGCGCAATACTGCCGTCCAGTCGCAGGCCGTAATCGGACAAATGGCGCGTTTCTTCCATGACTTCCGCACTCTTGAGCAGTGCCTTGGTCGGTATGCAGCCGATGTTCAGGCACACGCCGCCCAACTTGTCCTTTTCAACAATAGCGACCTTGAGTCCGAGCTGGGATCCGCGGATGGCGGTCTCATAGCCGCCTGGCCCCGACCCGATAACGACGACATCGTATTTCACGGCAGATACAGGTTATTCGGTTGAAACAGAAAACGTGAAAGTAAATGAATATGCAGGGCAAAAAGTTCGCTTGACACAGGCTATTCAGGGCATTAACTCGCCAAGTATGCATGAACATGCACACCAACGAAGTTCACGCATCAGCGAGCCACCAGCCAGGGAGAAGGATCGATGGGAGAACCTTCCTTGAAGAGCGCGAAAAAGAGCGCCGTGCCCTTGGGCTCGTTCGGTGTGCCAGCCTGGCCTATGGGCTGCCCGGTTTGCACGAGATCGCCCTCTGCAATGAACGTGTCCGAAAAATTGGAATAGACGCTTTTGTATACGCCGTGCTCGATTACGACGTACCGTCCGTATTCCGGGAGCACCGAAATATCGATAATGCGGCCGTCGAATATGGCCCGTACTTCTGCGGAGGACGGTGTTTCGATAATAATGCCGGGATTGCGCGTTCTCGTTCCGTAGACAGGGTTTACGGTATCGCCGAAAGGTTCGCGCAGGACACCTTTCACGGGCCAGGGAAGTTGTCCCCGGTTTTCGAGAAAGGAACCGGACAGGGCAGCGTATTCTTCAGCCGTGGCGAAATCTTCCCGCGCACGCAGCCGATTGCGGTCGGTGGCTGCTATGAGTTCCCGGATGCGATTCTCGAGATCCCTGGCGGCAGCACGCTTCGTCTCAAGAGATTGTTCGATGGTCGAGCGCTTAGCCCGCAGGTCGGTAATCACGCGCGTCCGGCTTTGGTGCAGGCGCTCGAGGTTCTGCTGTTCGCTGCGCTCTTCGTCCAGCAGCCTCTCGTTGTCGTCCAGAATATTCTTCAGTTGCTCGTTGCGTTCTTCCGTTTCTTCTTGCGTGGTTTGAATTTCTGCAAGCCGGTCACGCCGCTGTTGGGCAAAACGATGCAGATAACGCACCCGAACCAACATCTGGTTGATGGATTTCGAGGATGCAATGAGTGCCAGATCATGCATGCGACCGTGCTTGTAGGCATGCGCTGCTCGACTTCGGTACTGGTTTCTTAGTATTTCAAGTTCGTTTTCCAGGGAGGAAAGTGTGGTTCGCAAGGTGCCCATCTCACTGGAAATCTGGTTCATACGCCGTCCGTAGTTGCGTATGAGTTCCTTACGCAATGCGATTTGCCGGTCAAGTTGCTCGAGCGTTTTGAGGCTTGCCTGTTCTGCCTGGGTGGTTTCGGAAAGATGTTGCTTGTCTTCGGCGATCTGGGCCTTTAGGTCGGCGAGGCGCTGCCGGGTGGCTTGCCGCTCGCGATCCGCTGCATCATTTTCCTGTCCGGTTGCAACCAATACTTCCCGGGACACCGCCTGCCGGGCCTCGGCGGGCAGGACGATGTACAGGGCAACCATTAAGAGGAGTATAGAGATGATACGGTACATAGCAAGCGAGAAATTATTTTCGGTCGAGTTTTTTTTGTAGCTCCAGGCGGTTCGGATCTATCTCCAGCGCCCGTCGCCACGCATCTGTTGCAGATTGTTTGTGCCCCAACGCTTCATACACATCCCCAAGGTTTTCAAGCACCTTTGCGGAGGCGTCCGGACGCTTTGCTGCCTCCCCAATGTATCGGAGCGCCTCTTCGTATGAGTGTCGGGCCCGTTGGGTATCACCCATGCGTGCGTACAGCGAACCGAGCATTGAACGGAGGTTGCCGATTTCTGCTTCATTTCCGTAACCTTTCTCTGTTGCGATCTGCAACGCCTGTTCAAAATGATGAACCGCTTCGGCATTACGGGAAGCATCCATTGCTGCATGCCCGGCGATCTTGTGGAGATCAAGCGCGTTCGGGAAAATCGCGAGCCCCTTGCCCGCCATATTCCCAGCCCACACGAAGCTTCCGGCCTCACGGAGTGCATTTGCAGCGTATACCCACAATTGCACATCGTGCGGATTCTTCTCCAGGATATGCAGGAAATTTTCAGCGGCCTCTTCATGCCGCCCCTGCCTCAGGCGTATTTCGGCCATGATGCGGCGTAAGTCGGCATTATGCGGTTCGTCTTCCAGCATATCGGCCAGTATGCGCTCCGCATTTGGTATGTCGTCCAGCCGGTTGTAGAGATGCAGGAGCTGTCGTCGAACGGCACGATCCCCGCCGTTTTCCTCGAGGATGCGTTCGTACGCCGCCACCGCTTTCGCCATCTTGCCTTCTATCATATAGATACGGGCCAGATCGTAGCGCGCATCGAGATGGTGCGGGGCCTTTTCCAGTACGTCGGTGTATAAAAGAGCAGCTTTACCCCGCTCACCCATTTCTGTATAGAGACTGGCCAGTTGCAAGGCGTAATGTATGTTTCCCGGGGCCAGTGTATACGCCTTGTTCAGGTGATAGTGCGCCGTAACGTAGTCACCAACGGCCTCGTACAACTCAGCCGATGCAGCAAGAATGGCGGGGGATTCCGGCGCCATACGGAGCGCTTGGGCATACAGATCGAGTGCAGCGCCCTGGTCACCAGTCTGCGCCCGAGTCATGCCGCGTACAAAAAGTTGTTGGGCCCGGACAGATCGCATTTCCTCCTCCGCAGGGTCAGGGGAGGGGGACAGGTTATCCGAAACGATTTCCTGATTCCCAGCGGTTGTTGCCACCGGGGCGCATCCGCTTGCGGCCATGCCCATCAGGATAGCCGGGAAAATAACAGGTATGGATACTCTGATCAAAACCACTTCGTTCAGCACTTTACTTTCGCGCATAAAGGATATGAATACTCTGATCAAGTTCACTTCGATCAGCGCTTCACGTTCCGTGCGTGAAGCGCCCTTCGGGAGGCTGAGAGGGGTGTAATGGTATCCGGGGCGCAGCGCATCTGAGCAGCCGGCGGATGTTAGATAAACCTGTGAAAAAACGGGAATGCCGGTCGCATGTTTCTATGAGTGAAGGGTTTATGCGGTGGGAGATGGGCTGGTATTCACCGCGTTCCGGGTATATCCGCTTCCGTCCTCGGCAAACAGCGCAAAGAAACCATATGCGCCCGAATGGATTTCACCGTATGCTATATTTTGAGGGGGTTATGTTGCGAAGTGAGCCGGGAGCTAAGCCGCGCCGCCGCAAGGCGCCACCTCAGACATGATTCGAAGCCAATCTCAGTGTTCCAATGGGAGAACTGAATCTGACGCCCGAGATGGACGAGGCCTCTTTACGCCGGTTTACGTATCGGCTCATTGAGGATGTTCGCGCACTGGAGTATTTACTGGAAGAGAACAAGTTCGAGTCGGGCGTGCGCCGAATCGGGGTGGAGCAGGAGATGTTTCTGGTGGATGATCGTTGGCGTCCGGCTCCGGTCGCCGAACAGATACTGGAACGGGCGGTCGATGACGACCGGGTAGTCTCGGAGTTGATGAAGTTCAATCTCGAACTGAATCTGGATCCGGTCGTGTTCCGGGGCGATTGCCTGCGACGTATGGAGCGTTCTGTCGAAGAAGCGGTGGAAAGTGTACGTAAGGTAGTCGAGGAAACCGGGGCGCATGTTGTCCTGGCAGGCATCCTTCCCACGATCACATTGTCCGATTTGGACCTTGCGCATATGATGCCGGCCCCGCGTTATCATGCGCTGAACGAGGCGATCGCCCGGTTGCGCGGCGGTCCTGCGGAACTGCAGATACGGGGTACGGACGAACTCTACGTCAAGCACGATAGCATCACGCTGGAGGGGTGCAACACAAGTTTTCAGACGCATTTGCAGGTACAT
Source organism: Rhodothermales bacterium (assembly GCA_951812345.1). Classification (GTDB taxonomy): domain Bacteria; phylum Bacteroidota; class Rhodothermia; order Rhodothermales; family VXPQ01; genus VXPQ01. The sequence continues at coordinate 1,535,684 of OX638295.1, read as the reverse complement.
CCCGATGAATTCGCCGGGATGTACAATATTGCGCAAGCCGTGGCCGGCCCGGTGCTCGCCGCTGCTGTCAATTCGCCCACCTTGTTCGGAAAGCGTCTCTGGCAGGAAACGCGCATCGCCTTGTTCCAGCAGGCCGTAGATACGCGCAGTTCCAATCTGTACATCCGGGAGATGAGCCCACGCGTGCATTTCGGAACGAAATGGTTAGACCGGTCGGTCCTTGAAATTTTCCAGGAAGACATTTCGCGGTTCCGGATTCTGCTCTCGAAATCCGAGATAGAAGATCCTATGGAAGCGCTGGAGGGAGGCCGCGCTCCGAAGCTCCAGGCTCTTCAACTGTACAATGGTACCGTATACCGGTGGAACCGGGCCTGCTATGGCGTAACGGACGGTAACCCGACGCTGCGAATTGAAAACCGCATCCTGCCTTCCGGCCCGACCGTGATCGATGAGATGGCGAACGCCGCATTCTGGTTCGGGTTGACCATGGGGCTGTCCAATGCATGTCCGGATATCCGGCGCGTCATGGATTTTGACGACGCTATGGGAAATTTCGTGGCGGCGGCCCGCCTCGGACTGGCAGCGCAGTTCGTGTGGCTCGACGGACGGCGCGTTTCCGCATGTGAATTGATTTGTGACGAACTCCTTCCGCTCGCCCGAGAGGGCTTACGCGAAGCAGGTATTGTCCCCGAAGACATTACTCGTTACCTGGATATTATTCAGGAACGCGTAACGTCCCGCCGGACCGGCGCCCACTGGCAACTCCATTCTTTGCTTACGATGCGGCCGAATGCCACGCGAGCAGAGCGGCTGAGCGCTGTGGTGGCAGCCACCGTAAATCGCCAGAAAGAGGGCGCCCCCGTGCATACGTGGCCGGAAGCCGAGCCGCAGGAAGCTATTCCGGAACGCCGTTTCGACAGAGCGCGCGTGGAGGAATACATGAGCACCGACCTCGTGACGGTCAATGAAGAGGAACTGGTCGAGCTGGTGGCATGCCTGATGGACTGGAAGCACATTCGGCATGTGCTGGTCGAAGATAACGAGCACCGTCTGGTGGGACTTGTGAGCCACCGGAATTTGCTTCGCCTGATGGCGGAAAAGCGAGGGGGCGGGCAAAATCTACCGGTGAAGGATGTGATGATCCGGGATCTGGTTACGGTCTCTCCGGATACGCTCGCGATAGAAGCCATTCACAAGATGCGGGACCTGAAAATAGGATCGCTGCCGGTGATTCGTGACGGGCATCTGATCGGTATCATCACAGAGAAAGATTTTATAGCGATCGCAGGTCGTATACTCGATCAGGGAATATCTGCTGTGACAGAAAACGAGACAGCCTCTCCCGATCCCGAATCGAACGCATAAGAGATAGGTATGGGAAATTTTCTGAATAATTTGCAAGAAATGACCTGGCTGGGTTCGTCGCTTGAAGCCTGGTTCATGCTGGGTGTTGCCTGGGTAGCGATCACTGTTGCTCTGGTTTTCGCCCACCGCATCCTCCTCCGGCGTTTTCACCGGCTGGCGACGCGCACAGCGACCATCATAGACGACATTTTTGCGACGCTGCTGGAGCGTACGAAGCTGTATTTCCTCGTTGCGCTCTCCCTGTACATAGCGGTGGGTGCGGTACCCTTATCCGAACAGGTAACGAGCTATATATCGCGGATCGCCTTTGTGTTTCTGCTCGTGCAGGTCGTTTTCTGGGGGAATGCCGCCATTTCGGACTGGGTCCGGCTGTACAAGGAGCGGAAACTCGAGGAAGATGCCGGTGCAGTCACGTCCATGCAGGCGATCGGCTTTCTTGCCCGTCTGCTGCTTTATACGGCGCTTCTTCTTGTTGCGCTGGACAACTTCGGCATTGACGTCACAGCGCTTATCGCCGGGCTCGGGATAGGTGGTATCGCCGTGGCGCTCGCCATGCAGAATATCCTTGGGGATTTGTTCGGCTCCCTCACGATCGTGCTCGACAAACCATTCGAGGTGGGCGATTTTCTGATCGTGGGAGATACGCTGGGGACCGTCGAGAAAGTGGGGCTGAAAACGACGCGCCTGCGCAGTTTGTCCGGGGAGCAGATCGTGATCGCCAACGGCGATTTGCTTGGCAGCCGGATACGAAACTACAAGCGGATGCAGGAGCGGCGCATCCTCTTTTCGCTGGGGGTGGCCTACGATACGCCTGCGGATAAACTCGAACGCATCCCCGACATGGTGCAGGAAATCGTCGAGATGCAGGAGTATACCCGGTTCGATCGGGCGCACTTTGCACGGTTCGGCGATTCCACGCTCGATTTCGAGATAGTGTATTACATGCGAACGCCTGACTACAGAACCTTCATGGATATTCAGCAGACAATCAATCTCGCATTATTCCGTCGCTTCGAAGAAGAAGGGATACAGTTCGCCTTTCCCACCCGTACAGTGCATGTCAAACAGGAACAAGGGACTCCTGCCTTATGATTCTCGCCTGGGCATACGGCTTACCGGACTGACTGTATCGTCTACGAAATACAGCCCACATCTCGCCTGGCTCCCATCCAGGCATACGGGCAAAGACCTTTCCGCCCCGCTCCCTTGCTCCCATAACGGTTTCCTTGCCCTGCGTTCTGCTCCCCACGGTCCCGCCTCATCCCGCTTCGGCTCTGGCGCTTTCGTATATAAGTCCCATGATTTGGACCAGGATCGCATGATGCACCCGGCTACGGGGGGCCTTACCCCTCCGATTCCGCCGCTCTGCTGCGAAGTTTCTCCAGCTGCGCCGCAATCTGTGCATCCTCGACCTTGCGAAAAAGAATTTTGGGCTCACCCAGTTCGTGCCCGGCTTCAAGTAAGGATCCGGCAGCCTCATCCCAGCCGATCGGCCCCCTGTTTCCGCCTGCATCGCTCGAACGCACTCCTTGCAGTCGAAGCATGGACCGCAACCGCGCCGCGCTGTGCGGCAACACCGGGTCCAGTAACACGGAAAGCGCCGCGCAAAGCTGCAAGGACACATGCACCGTGTTGGCGCAAGCGCGGAAATCGGTCTTCGCGGTGCGCCAGGGCTCTCTGTCGTTGAAATACTTGTTGCCCATTCGAGCCAGTTGCATCGTCTCGAAAACGGCCTCGCGATTGCGAAAGGCTTCGTACCGCTCCCCTATCCTTGCCGGAAATTCCGCAAGCGCATCCAGTACCTCCCGATCTTCTTGCGAAGCATCTTGCAGAGGAGACACTTTTCCATCCATGTATCTTACGGCGAACGTCATCGCCCGATGAAAGAAATTCCCCAACACGTCGGCCAATTCTCCATTGACGCGCGCCTGAAAATCAGCCCAACTGAAATCGGCGTCCTTCGTTTCAGGGAGCGTGGTCGCCATAGCGTATCGCAGCAAGTCAGGCGGGAATTCCTCGAGGTATTCGTGTAGCCACACAGCCCAGCCGCGGCTGGTGGACAATTTCTCCCCTTCGAGGTTAAGAAATTCATTGGCCGGCACGTTATCCTCGAGAACAAACTCCCCATGCTCCATCAACATGGCCGGAAACATAAGGCAATGGAACACAATGTTGTCCTTGCCGACGAAGTGTAACAACTTCGTCCCTTCATCCTGCCAGTACCGCTTCCACGCTTCAGGCTCCCCTTTTGCAGCCGCCCATTCCTTCGTGGCCGAGATATATCCGATGGGAGCATCGAACCATACGTAAATCACCTTGCCGCGTGCATCCACGCCGGCCGCCTCCGCCACATCCTCCGGCACCGGCACGCCCCAGGGCACATCGCGCGTAATGGCCCGGTCCCGCAATCCATCCTGAAACCAGCTCCGTATCTGGCCGAGCACATTGGGCTTCCACTCCGGATGCGTCGCAATCCACGCTTCGAGCTTCGGCTGCAAATCACCCAGAGGCAGGTGCCAATGTGTGGTTTCACGCAGTTCCGGAACCGCATCGGTCAGGGTGCTCCGGGGGTTGCCGAGTTCCGCCGGACTGAGGGACACGCCGCATTGCTCGCACTGATCGCCGTAGGCGCCTTCGTACCCGCACGACGGGCATGTGCCTGTCACGAATCGATCGGCCAGAAAAATCTCTGCTTCCGGGTCGTAGAGTTGCTTTTCGGTCTTTAACCGGAAAAGGCCCTTTTTGGCCAGGTGGCGAAAAAAATCCTGACTGGTTTTTCGATGTACGTCGGAGGTCGTTCGTCCGTAGTAGTCGAAACTCATCCCGAAACGCTCGAAACTGTCGCGAATCATCGGGTGGTATTCGTCCACGATATCCTGCGGGGTAATGCCTTCCCGGTGGGCCCGCATCATGATCGCCACCCCGAATTCGTCGGAGCCGCATACGTAGATCACATCCCGCCCCTTCATGCGCTGGTAGCGCGAATAGAGATCGGCAGGCAGATACGCTCCCGCCAGATGACCCAGGTGAAGAGGCCCGTTGGCGTACGGGAGTGCAGAAGTAACAAGAATGCGGTCGAAATCACGCGGGGGCATGGAAACGATACCATACAGGGCAATTCTGAACGAACGGCATACAGTACGACAGCCCCTGTACGATGTTCGGAGGCCATCGGCTCACTTCACGAGCATCATCGTACGCACAATAGTCTCGTCTCCCGCCTGCAAGCGATACACATATACACCGCTTGGCAAGTCGCCCCCTCCGAAACGCACTGCATAATTGCCCGCAGGCTTCGCTCGGTCGACCAGTATCGCTACTTCATGCCCCAGCAGATTATACACCGCAAGACGTACTTGCCCCGCCTTTGGCAATCCATAACGTATCGTCGTCTCCGGATTGAAAGGGTTCGGATAGTTGGCCGAGAGGGTCACCTCCACAGGCAGCTCCCGAATCTCTGTGTTTATACTGGTGCCCTGGAGCTCGAACGCAAGCATCGCCATGGGTTCGTCGGAGAACTTGCCCGTTCCCTTGATACTCATGATCGTTCCTTGAGGATTGGTCGCGGGATTACTTAGCGAGAACCCGTCTCCGTTCTCGGTCCCGGCATCGTAGGGAAACAGATCGACCGCACGCTCCGACAGCCATTGGCCCTGATCGTCGAGCAAAGACAACCCGGAAACGCCGACGAACCAGTCCGGGCTGGGGCCGATCATCGACAGCAGGGTAAACAGCGGGCGGTCGCTTGCGACTTCAATATCGAATGTGGCTGTAACGGTAGGGCTGCTTCCGATCCCTTGCTCGACGAGAGAGGCGTTCGTACCCGCCTTCGCGACTTCGGATTTGAATTTTTGTACAAAGCCCCATTCCGCGACATCCTCGACGCCTTCTGTAGCCGTACCACCGGACTCCCAGAACGTCACCATGTCATTGTGCACTGCGCCGACCAGCGTGGTAAAGTGCGCCCCGCCCACAACTCCGCCGGGTGTGCTTGCGGTGGTCCAGTTGCCCTGGAACGTTATCGTGTACGTCGCGAGATCGGGAGTCGTCTGCGCCTGTGCCGGGATCATCGTTATCAGCGCAACGAGCGCTGCCGGCAACCCCAATGTAATGCGGATGAACGGGTAAGCGGGCGTCCATGTCGGTATGCGCCTGCCAAACCGCCGGGAAAAGAACCAGGATGTAGCCATGGCCGGTATCAAGCAGAAAAGCAACAGGGAAAACTTCGCGCAAGCGAACAATTTCGCAGGTATAGCATACAGTACGCCGACCCGAACCTGATGTTCAGAACCTCAATCCCACCCATCGCCATGTCCTCATCCGGCGATTTCGACGCACGCAGCGCCTCCGTTATCCGCAAAACTTCGGAGACCAGCGTACGCATCGAGTTACGGCTCGATCGGGCGGAAACGTACAAGAACGAAACGGGCATCGGTTTTCTGGACCACATGCTCGATCTGTTCGCAAAACACGGAGGATTTGGATTGCAGGCCTTCTGCGACGGAGATCTGCATGTGGACGAACACCACACCGTCGAGGATGTGGCCATCTCGTTGGGGGACGCTTTTCGGGACGCACTGGGCGACAAAACCTTCATTCGCCGCTTCGGGCACGCGTATGTACCGATGGACGACGCACTTGCCCGAGCCACCGTCGATTTGTCCGGGCGCTTTTATCTGCATTACCGGGCAGATTTCGATCGCGACCGGGTAGGGGACCTTTCCGTCGAGATGGTCGAGCACTTCTGGCACGCGTTCGCCGAACATGCCCGGTGCAACCTGCATATCGAAGCGCTCTACGGAAAAAATGCGCACCATAAGATAGAAGCTATCTTCAAGGCAGTTGCCCGCGCCCTGCGGGACGCTGTCCGCAGGGATCCGTCTTTCGACAGGATGCCATCCACCAAGGGGTCTCTCTAACCCCGGCGGACCGCCTCCGGAACAGTCCGTATCCCGTTACCTGCTCCAGCGCAACGCTATCACGCTTTAATCGACGCTTCCGCACATGCTTCAGAACGAAACCGTCACGGTCATTGGCGCCGGGAACATCGGCCGCGCCCTTATCGGCGGTCTGATTGAAGGCCACGAATTCGAACCGGCTCAACTGCGCGCGACGCGCCGCACCGAAGCGGCGCTAAAAACGCTGCAAAAGGACTTCCCTGGTATCTCTACGACCAGCGACAACCCCGCCGCCGTACAAGGGGCTACTATGGTCATTCTTGCCGTAAAGCCACATAACTTCGCAGGAGTCATCGAGGAAATAAAGGATAATGTCCACCCGGAAACGCTGGTTATTTCCGTCCTCGCCGGCATTACCACGAATGCCCTCGAAGAAGCGTTCGGCCAAAAAATCCCTGTGGTCCGCACCATGCCCAACACCCCCGCTATCGTTGACGAGGGGGCCTCGGCTATTACGGGCGGGCAGTTCGCCGAATCGAAGCATCTGGATCTCGCCAAACATATCTTTCAAGCGGTCGGGACGGTCGAAGTCGTTCCCGAATACATGATGGACGCCATAACGGGATTGTCGGGCAGCGGTCCTGCTTACGTATATATGTTCATTGAGTCGCTCACCGATGCAGGGGTCAAGCAGGGACTGCCCCGCCCCACTGCATTTCGGCTGGCATCGCAGACAGTATACGGCGCGGCCAAACTGGTCCGGGATACGGGAAAACACCCGGCCATTCTGCGCGACGAGGTCACGACGCCGGGCGGGACAGCCATTGCGGCTGTTGCAGAGCTCGAGGCGCACGGCATACGCACCATGCTGATCAATGCGGTGGCTACGGCTGCCGAGCGTTCCGCGGAATTGAGCGGGAAATAATGGGATACCCATCATGATTGCGATTGTCGATTACGGTATCGGCAACCTGCGCTCTATCGAGAAAGCGTTCGAAGCCGTGGGAGCCGATGTCGTCCGGTCGGATCGTCCGGAAGATATTCGCACCGCCGATAAGGTCGTCTTGCCCGGCGTGGGCGCCTTCGGAGCTTGTATCGACGAAATACGCCGGAGAAAGCTGGAAGAACCGATCTTTGACGCGATCAAGGAAGGCAAACCCTTCCTCGGCGTATGTGTGGGCATGCAACTCCTCTTCGGATCAAGTGAAGAGATGGGGCAGCACAAGGGACTCGGGGTCTTACCAGGCCACGTATTGCACTTCACGACCGCATGCAAGACCGATCTGCACAGGCAATCTGAGGAAGGTCCATTGAAAATCCCGCACATGGGCTGGAACACGGTGGAACGACAACGGGAAGATCCGCTTTTACGCGGACTCCCTGACCAACCGTATTTTTATTTCGTGCATTCCTACGCGGCAGCGCCGACCACCTCATCCGACATGCTGGCAAGCTGCCGGCATGGGGTTGCCTTTCCGGCGATTGTACAGCGAAACAATGTATACGGGGTCCAGTTTCACCCCGAGAAAAGCCAGGCAAACGGCCTGCGTATCCTGCAGAATTTTGCAGAATCGGTATAGCGCTCGGCTTAAAGTTCGAGCGCGAACTTGCGCACAGACCCGTGCAGCATAGCGAACGGGCGGAAGCTGACGGCTTTCCGCCCGTCGTTTTTGCGACAAGCGCCCCGCGCAAGGTCATTCAAAAACCCTCCGTCATGCTCGTCATTCCGGCCATAGACCTTCGCGGCGGAAAATGCGTACGGCTATACCAGGGCTCGTATGACAAAGAAACGGTGTATTTTGAAGACCCCGTTAAGATGGCCAAGTTGTGGCGCGTTCAGAACGCACGTACGCTGCATGTGGTCGATCTGGATGCTGCCCGCGGGGATCGTTCGCCAAATCGAGAGGTGATCCGCACCATATGCAAGGAACTGGATATCCCGGTGCAACTCGGCGGCGGCATCCGTACCATGGAGGATATTGAAGAAGCCATCGGTTTGGGAGTTTATCGGGTGATTCTGGGCACTGCCGCAGTGCGGCATCCCGACCTCGTTTCCGAAGCCGTGGCGAACTATTCATGCAGCCGTGTCGCCGTGGGAATTGACGCTCGCAACGGGGAAGTCCGCATTGAGGGATGGCTCGAAGGCAGTGGACTCGACGCCGTCGCCATGGCGCAAGACATGGAAAATCGCGGGGTGCGGCGTATCGTATATACGGATATCGGACGGGACGGGACATTGCAAGGCCCCAACCTCGGCGCCTACCGGGCGCTCGGCGAAAAACTCCGTCATGCGCGCATAACGGCCTCGGGCGGTGTGGGCGGCTATGCGGATCTGGTCCGCCTCAAGGAGCTTGCCTCGCACAGGGTGGATTCGATCGTCATCGGTCGGGCGCTCTACGAAAATCGCTTCCCCTGCCAGCAATTCTGGTGCTGGAACTATAAGCAGGATGTCGATCTCGATCGGTTCTCGACGGCAAACATGGCCTCCCGACCCGACAAAAATCTCAATCCATGATGGCGCTCGCCCGACGTATCATTCCCTGTCTGGATGTCGACGAGGGTCGTGTCGTAAAAGGCGTGCGATTCGTGGATATCGTGGATGCCGGCGATCCGGTCGAACAGGCGCGATTTTACGACGCAGCAGGGGCCGACGAACTCGTTTTTCTGGACATCACGGCCACGCACGAAAACCGGGGGATCATGCATGATGTGGTGCGCCGCACCGCCGATCAGGTATTTATCCCCCTGACAGTCGGTGGCGGACTCCGGACGGTCGAAAACATGCGAGCCATGCTTCACGCAGGCGCCGACAAGATATCCGTCAACTCTGCAGCCATCCGCGACCCGGGTTTGATCTCACGAGGGGCCGAAGCGTTCGGGACGCAATGTATTGTCGTGGCGATCGACGCCAAACGGACGGGCGAGAGACAATGGGGCGTATATACGCACGGCGGACGCAATCCGGTCGATCTGGACGCTATCGAGTGGGCGGTCGAGGCCGAGCAATGCGGGGCGGGCGAACTGCTCGTCACGTCCATGGACTGCGACGGCACAAAGGACGGCTATGACACGGAGTTGCTCCGGGCCATTGCTGAAAGCGTATCGGTTCCGGTCATCGCTTCAGGGGGCGCCGGCACGCTGGAGCATTTACACGACGCACTTGTTCAGGGACGTGCCGATGCCGTACTGGCGGCCTCGATTTTCCATTTCAGGGAATATTCCATCACAGAAGCCAAACGTTTCCTGCGCGATCAGGGCGTAGTCGTACGCCTGAAAGAAAGGACATAACACAGAAACGTTCCATTATCCCCACCCTCCGGCGCAAAACAGTTTCATAACCATCGCATTCGCGAAACGACTGATGCTCGCCTGTCAAAAACACCTCTTTTCGCTACCGAGTCACACCCATTATCTGAATTGCGCCTTCATGGCCCCCACGGCCCAGAAGGTGGAGGAGGCCGGCATAGCCGGGATCCGGCAGCGGCGCGACCCCTCCGGGGTAGAACATGTGGATTTTTTCGAGGAAAGCAACCGGCTCCGGGCATTGTTTGGAGAATTAATTCACGCCCCGGCCAACTCCGTGGCTATCGTTCCCTCTGCCTCGTATGGCCTGGCTGCCATCGCCGCTAATCTACCTGTCGAGCAAGGCGACCGGATCGTGGTGCTGGACGAACAGTTTCCAAGCAATGTGTATGTCTGGCGCCGAATGGCGGCAGAAGCAGGCGCCTCGCTGGAAACCGTCGGCCCTGGAGAGGGCCCCGGGGACCGAGCGACCCGATGGAATGAGCGCATCCTGGAGGCGATCGACGCAAGGACAGCGATCGTAGCCATCCCCAACATACACTGGATCGACGGTACGATTTTTGACCTCGAAGCCATTTCCCGCCGGACCCGTGACGCAGGAGCGGCTCTTGTCGTGGACGGAACGCAGTCGGTGGGCGCTCTCCCCTTCGATATCGAACGTATCCGCCCCGACGCAGTGATCTGCGCCGGATACAAATGGCTGCTCGGTCCATACTCGCTCGGCCTTGCCTACTATTCCGAGCGCTGGCATAACGGACGGCCTCTCGAGGAAAACTGGATATGCCGGGAAAAAAGCGAGGAATTCGGCAAGATCATCGATTACCGAGATGGATACCATCCGGGCGCCATCCGATTCGACATGGGCGAGCGCAGCAATTTTGTGCTTGTTCCCATGCTGGCAACGGCACTGGAAATCGTGCTTAACCTGACGCCTGCAGCCATTCAGGAGTACTGCCGGAACCTGACCCGGCTGCTTGCAAACTGCGCGGAGGAACTCGGATTCCGACTCGAATCTCCGGAAGGACGCGTACACCATCTGTTCGGGCTGCGGGCCAGGGACGGCAATACCATGGATCCTGATCGCCTGCGCGATATTCTCGGCCAACGCGGCATTTCCGTGTCGGTGCGGGGAAACGCCATCCGCATCTCGCCCCATGTCTATAACGACGAGCGGGACATACAAGCGCTGATCGAAGCACTTGCTGCCGCGATGCAAACCGGGACTTGACGGAATACCCCTCGAAAAAGCTGCATTGCAGTATGGCCGATCCCTTGCACAACAGGTCCCATGCGTAATCGCCTCGTATATACAGCAAGCCTTGTACTCGCGGCGCTGCTGCTGTATCTGGCGTTGCGAGGAGTCGATATAGACGCCATGGCGAATGCTCTTCGCACGGCCAATTATGCATGGATCCCAGTTCTCGTCGCCGTCATGTTGCTCAGTAGCCTGGTGCGGGCCTGGCGATGGCAGCTCCTCATCGAAGCGCTCCCGGAGATCGCCGGCGCACAGCCCGTTAACGCAAAAACGGATGCCGACACCCCCGGACTCCCGGGAATAAAGCCGATCTTTTACTCGGTAATCATCGGCTATATGGTCAACTTTGCGGTGCCGAGGCTGGGCGAAGTGGCGCGGGCGGCCAATCTTTCCGCGCATAGCCGCCTGCGCTTCAGCAGTTTGCTGGGCACGGTCGTAACGGAACGCATTCTCGACGTAATCGTGCTCGGCATAGGCCTGGGCAGTGTCTTTCTCCTGTTGACAGGTCGTGCAGCCATACTGGGCGACCTCCTGATCGAGCCGGTTACCGCACAACTTGACCGGGTTTCGTTGCCGGCTGTGGTTCTGATCGTCGCTGCCATCGCACTGGCCGTTTTTCTGCTCTACAAATTCCTTGCAAAGAGGCCCGAAAGTCCCCGAAAAACCGGCGCATCCAGCGAAGAACATTCCCTGAAACCGCGCCTTGCGGCAGCCTTCGGAGCATTTCGGGAAGGAATGGCCACGATCCTTCGCGCACCCCGAAAACAACGGATCGTATGGAGCACGGTTATTATGTGGTTTCTTTACCTGCTGATGGCCTACATCCCCTTCCTTATGCTGAATACGGCGGGAATCTACACCCTGTCCTTGCTTGACGGATGGATCGTCATGATACTCGGCACGGTGGGCATCCTCGTTCCCTTACCCGGAGGGACAGGCTCTTATCATTATATTACCATCCAGGCGCTCGTCTATCTTTTTGCCTTCAGCCATGAAGCCGCCGCAACCTACGCCGTGCTCTGTCATGCCGCCCAGTTGGTGTTGCACGTTTCCGCGGGGGGGCTATGCGTTTTCCTCCAGGGATCGAAGATACCCCCGCTACGCGCGTCTACATCTTCTGCGCCGGAGGAGATGCAGGAATTATGAAACCATGCGGCGTCCGAACGTATCAACGCCTCTTCCCGGCATGATTCGCACCTGGGCCGCCTTGCCCGCGCGCTGGATATTCCCGGCGTGGCTCCTGCTGTCGATCTGGGGAACAGGGCCGGAAACGACCCACGCAATGCAGGCGCAACAACGTACCGAGTGCATAGTCGTTTCCTATGCCGAATCGGACACGATGCGGTATGTACAAAGCATCTGGAGGCAAACCGTCCGCGCAACGACAGGCATAGACGTTGTCGGAATCGCAAACGCCTGGCTATATCGCCCCCTGTTTTCCTTCCGGTACGAAAGCGACGGCCAGATGTTACACGTACGCATCGAAGAAATCCAGGAAAACGAACGTAGCCCGGCGGTCTATCCGATTGTCCTCACTCTCGAGGCCGGCACCCTCGGAACGACGGAACGTTTCGAGGTAACACTGAACGGGCGGATTGAAGAGTTTGCCTTACCCTTCCCATATCGGCCACGCTTCGTTGCAGTCTACCCGGAAGCACACCGATTCATGGAATACCGAACCAGCCAGTCGGCCGCGGGTTGGGTCGCCCAGTTGCGCCATGCATCCTTGCCGGCCGCACGGCTCGCCGCTGCGCAAGCGTTACGTTCCCTTCCTCCGGATCCCGCACTGATTATCGGGCTGCGCACCTCATTTGGCGAAGAAACGAACGTACGGGTGCGGGCGGCCATCGTGCAAGCCACGGCGCACCTTGCCTCCGGCGGAGCCGCCGACCGGGCGCTCGACGCTGCCTATGAAGATGCCTCACCGGAAGTTCGAAACGTCGTATTCGCATCGCTCAACCAAACGTTATCCAGCCCCGCATTGATCGCGCTGGCATTGCGCGCCGCACAAACCGATACAGACCCATCCGTGCAAGCAGAGGCCGTTCGGGCGCTCGCCAAAATGCTTGCGCCCAACGCATTACAAGTGGCCCGTTCGGCCCTGATCACACCTTCCCGCAACGAAATCATTCGAATAGCGGGGCTTGATGCACTGGGTATGCTCCATGCATATGCCCATGAGAATGAGCCGGAAACCGAGGAAGAAGCGCAAGCCGAAACAGACCTGGAACAAGCCCCCGGGGAGAACATACCCCCCAGGATTCTCGGCGAGGCACTGACCGAAGGACTGCATTTCGCCGAGATGACATACCCCCTCCGCCTGCGTAGCGCAGCGAGGCGTCTTTTCCTGCGCATCAGACAAAACGAACCGGCGGCAACGTACGGAGCGCCGCGCTATCTGCGCGACCTTCATCCCTGTCCCTGAAAGGCATCAACCGCCTCCAGTGATTACGAAAGGACATTCCGGACAAGTCCCCTATTTTGATCTGGAATAAAAAACCTTCACACACCCAGAGAAGAAGGATCTGTCCGCGCTGCGGCAAAAAGGAGAATACCCGCTGCCACCGATGCATTCAGCGATTCCACCGGACCGGTCATCGGAATGCGCACCCGGTAATCACATGTTGCAAGAACCGCCGGACGAATACCCTTTGCCTCGTTCCCGATAACGACCGCCATGGGACAATCCCATGTCATTGCCCATACACTTACATCTCCTCCGACATCGGCTCCTGCCACCCAGTACCCTCGCTCCTTGAGCTGGTGGATTGCATCGACAACGCTTGCGGTGCGTGCAATGGGGACACGCCCGGCTGCACCAGCGCTTGCCTTCATAGCCGCCGCATTCAGCGGAGCCATCCCGCTCCGGGGCACAATAATACCAAGCACGCCCGAAGCCGCCGCACTGCGCAGCACCGCTCCGAAATTGAACGGGTCCTGCATCCCGTCGAGCACAAGCAACCGGGGCTTGCGCTGTTTTACCTCCTCAAGAGTAGGCGCCACGGACGCCAGCAAATCATCCAGGGCTACATACGCCACCGGCGCCATAATCGCCGCCGCTCCCTGATGCGAAATGCCACGCGCCAACTGCCTCAGCCGCCCCACCGGGACAAACTGCACCTGCACGCCGGCCTGGGCAGCAATCCTGCGTATCTCCGTCAATTCGCCCCCGCCCTGACGCTGAAGCAACACTTTCTCGATCCGGTCGGGAGTACGTTCGAGCGCCTCGCGGACGGGGCGCCGCCCCAAAACAAGCAGGGAATCTTCGTTCCGGTCGGAAGACATGGCGCCTCAGCGGCCGGCGGCCGCTTGAACCCCCGGAGTAGTGGAAGAGAGATCGGGCAACGCTTGCTCCGGCCGGCGTTTCCACGTATACGCCAGCCCGACCAATCCGAGCAAAAGCGCTACAAGAGAAATAACTTCGGCCTGCGTAACGGTCACGCCGAGCACGTCGAACGTGTTATTGACCCGTATTTGCTCGATGAGAAACCGTTCGACCCCGTTGAAAACAAGGTACCACGAAAAGAGCCACCCATTGCGGTACGGATGTTTCCGAAGCGCCCACAGCGCCCCGAACAACGCCGTCGCCATCAGGAATTCGTAGATGGACGTCGGGTACACCCCCGATTCCGGCAATGTGACGCCAAGGATATTATTCGGATAGGTCTCCGCCCATAACCAGGTTGGAATCCACCCCGGTTTGGCGAGAATATCCGCTGGAATGCCCCAATCGCCATCCCCGGCAAGGTGACAACCGATCCGCCCGATGCCGTACGCAAGCATAAGAGACGGCGCCAGCGCATCGGCAAAGGCTGCTCCCGACACCCCTTTCCTGCGCACATAGAGCGTAACGGCAGCGCCGGCCACAATCAGTCCCCCGTAGAAGGTCAAACCGCCGGAAGAGAAAAGCATACCGAGAGGATCGGCAAAGAACGCATTGAGGTTTTCCAGAATGTGAAAAACCTTGGCCCCGGCAATGCCGCACACTACCACCAGCACGGTTACGGTGCCCATCAGCGCGGACGGAACCGTTTCCCGCACCGCAGCACGCCCTTTTTTACCGCCCCCTTTCACGCCCACGCGCACGCTGCAGATGCGCCCAACGCCGTGCATGCGATCCAACTCGCGCTGCGCCAGCCACATACCTGTGATCACCGCCACCGCCACCATGGCGCCAAACGAATAAACAGGAAACGGCAAACTGAAGCCGAAAACATCCTGAAATATGTCACTCAGTCGCGGATACATCGTTTGCAGCGTTTATCGGGAAGATACAGGGGCAGAATCCTCGCTCCCGCGAGCATCCCGTAAGCATTTCGATATGTGCTCAGGCACCTTGTCGGCGGAAAGTTGCACCTGTTCGCCCGAGTCCATGTTTTTCAGTTGAACAACTCCGGCCTCCAGTTCGGTCTGCCCTGCGATCAGCGTAAAAGGCGCCCGCTGCCGGTGAGCCTCGCGCATTTGCGCCTTCATGGAACGACCCTTCAGATCGAAACTCGCCGATATCCCCTGTCGCCGCAAACGCTGGGCCTCCCGAAACGCCCATCGCTGCGCATCGTCGCCGAGCGCCACCAGAAAAACGTCCGGAGGAAGAGCCTCCGGAATAGTCGCATCTTGCGCATCGAGCGCCAGAAGCAACCGTTCGATCCCGGCGGCAAAACCCACGCCCGGCGCAGGACAATTCGACCCCAATGCAGACGCCAGCAGATCGTATCGACCGCCGCCCGCCAATGCGCTCTGCGCACCAAGGTCCGGACTCTCAAGCTCGAATGCCGTATGCATGTAATAATCCAGCCCGCGGACCAGCAAAAAATCCTCAATGAAGTCGATCCCTGCATCGCCCAGACACTGTTTTACGCTTTCGTACCGTTCCCGGGTTTGCTCGCCCGTAAAATCGATCAGTAAGGGGGCATCCCGGAGCAACGCCTGTTCCCGCTCGTCTTTCGTATCGAGGATGCGAAGCGGATTCTTTTCCAGCCGCTGCCGCCCGCTCTCTGAAAGGGTGTCCTTGTGTGGAGTCAACCAGGCGCGGAGCGCCTCTACATACTGTTTCCGCTCCTCCGGAAGGCCCAGCGTATTGATGCGAAGCCTGCTTCCCGTTATACCAAAGGCGTCGTAAACAGCCAGCATGAGCGCAATGACTTCCGCATCGGCCCGGGGATCATCCGCTCCGATGGTTTCGCATCCGAACTGGTGAAATTGCCGATACCTCCCCTTCTGGGGGCGTTCCGCCCGAAAACACGGACCGATGTAGTATAGCCTCTGCACCCCGCCACGCTGTTCGAGGTGGTGTTGAAGCCAGGCGCGCATCACCGGCGCCGTCACTTCGGGACGCAGCACATACCGGTCGTTCCCCCGCTCTACCACAAACATTTCCTTTGTGACGATATCCGATCCTTCGCCGATCCCCCGGACGATCAACCCCTCCTCTTCAAGAACAGGCGTACGGATCTCCTCGAAATGAAAGCGGGCCATGGTCCTGCGGATAACGTCCTCCACATACTGCCAGGCCGAACTGCCGGGCACAGCAGTCCCATCCGCCACGGATGGCCAGGGCAGGATATCGAACGTACCACGTATGTTCCGCCAGATCTTCGCCACAGAAAATGCGCAGAGAATATGAAGTGTTTAGGATACTCTGATTAATTCTACTTCGATCAGCGCTTCATGTTTGTGCGCACAGGACATCATGACGATGTCGTTGAAATCAGCGAAAAACGCTGTGATTCGGTGCATGGCGTACATGAAGCGCCCTTCGGTAGGCTTCGAGAAGCGCGCTGGCTGTGTCATTCCTCATTATGTGGGGCCTGCCACATTGCTTCGTCATTCCTTGCCAGCGCGCTTCTCGAAGCCTCTGAACTTTGCAGAATTAATCAGAGTATCCTTTACAAAACGCAAGTCATGCGAGCAAGCGGACGTAATCAGAGTATCCTTAACGTTTTGCATTCCGCCTTGTTCGCCAGGGTGCGGATTCCCCATGCGGCAACCCGGGCTTCAGGAACCGGCTGCAGGCTCCGCTCCGCCGGCACGGCGCAAGCGCTCGATCACATACTGCATGTCTTCCGGAACATCGGTTTGAAACGACACCTTCTGCTCTGTCCGGGGGTGAACGAACGCCAGCGTTTCCGCATGAAGCGCCTGCCGGTCAAGCCGGGTAAAAAGATTGTGCGCAAACGCCTTACGGCTTGCCGAGACCGGACCGAACCGCAACGCCCGTCCCCCATACGTCTCGTCGCAAAACACGGGATGCCTTATATGCTGCGCATGTACGCGAATCTGGTGGGTTCGGCCCGTCTCCAGACGAAAAGCAGCCAATACGGTATGGCCCCAACGCTCCAGCGTTTCATAATGCGTCACCGCATGTTTTCCGGTACCCGAAGGCACGACGGTCATTCGCTTCCGATCACGCGGATCGCGCCCGATATCTCCTTCTATACGCCCGCTGGCCGGATCCGGAATGCCCCATAGCACGGCGAGATACCGCCGCACAATCGTGTGTTCCGCGAATTGACGGGCCAAATGGCGATGAGACGCATCGTCTTTCGCTACAACCACCAGGCCGGACGTGTCCTTATCAAGCCGATGTACGATACCCGGACGAATGGCCGGATCGTCGTCCCGGTCCGGGAGCGCATGCAGGACAGAAAGCCCGACATCCTGCAGGTCGTCGTTCTGCAACTCGTCACCTTCCGGACCGGCGTCTACGCCTATCGGACCGGCGCCGACATGGTGCAGCAAGGCATTCACCAGCGTACCCGTGCGATGCCCGTACGCAGGGTGTACGACCATGCCGGCGGGCTTGTCCACCACGATCACCGCATCGTCTTCGTATACGATATTCAGAAGGATAGGCTCGGGCTGCGCCTCGATGGGCGGAGGACGCAATATCGTGCACACGATCGTATCGCCGGCCTGTACGATGTGAGACGGCTTGCCGACGGGCGTGCCGTTGACCTTCACCAGTCCCTCTTCGATGCCCTTACCCACCTTGGTACGGGAAACATTCGGCAGAAACCGGGCAAGGTACCGGTCAATCCGGAGAGACTCCGTATATCCGGCAGGCACCTGGAGCGTTACGATCTGTTCGACCCGTTCTTCGGGCAACGTTCTTCCGGTTGTCAGATTGGCAAATTCTTCGGATTTCCCTTTCGCCATGTTTTCTCATCCACTATCCGGTTCTTTGATACGTCGAGTAAACCCCGAAATACCCATCGACATACCTGTTTCTTTAGTAGCTGACTATGAAATATCGGAATAATCCGTACATCCTCCTTACGATCCCACCGGTGCAACCAGAAAAAACTGCTTGCCCGCCAGCTGCTTCACGATCCCTTTCAGTTCAAGGTCCAGCAAATGCACGAGGGCCGTTGCCGGGTCCATACCGGCGGACAAACACAGCGTATTGATATGCAAAGGCTCGGCAGTAGTGGACAGGGCCTGGCACAAGGTTGTTTCTTCCGGAGAAAGTACAGGAATGTCCTTCACGGGAACGGACATCGCTTTCGACGCCATATCCAGCTCTTCAAGGATATCCTCGACGCACTGGACAAGCTTGGCTTCCCCTTTCTGGATCAGCCGGTTCACGCCCGCGCTGGCCGGGCTATGTACGCTGCCCGGCACCGCAAACGCTTCCCGGTTCTGCTCAACCGCCAGCCGGGCCGTAATAAGCGCGCCCCCCTCCTCGTATGCCTCGACAATCAAAGTACCCAAAGCGAGTCCGCTCACAATTCGATTCCGGCGTGGAAAATGCGCCCCTTCCGGTATCGCACCCATCGCATATTCGGACAGCAACGCGCCTTCAGCAATCAACTCTTCGGCAAGGCGACTGTGCTGCGCCGGATAAATCCGATCAATGCCTGACCCAAGTACAGCGATCGTGCAGCCGCCTGCGTCCAGGGCCGCCCGGTGCGCCGCCGCATCAATACCGTACGCCAGGCCGCTGACAATCAAAAATCCCTCCCGGACAAGCGCCTCCGTCAACTCTCCCGTAACACGCAAGCCATACGGCGACATCCGCCGCGTGCCCACGACAGCCAGCGCGCGCGCCGGGGCATTGCCGACCGGCAACCTGCCCCGCATCCACAAAAACACGGGCGGGTCGTGTATCTGGCGTAACAGGAACGGGTACTTCGGATCCCCGAGCGTCACCATCTCGGCGCCGACTTTTTCAGCCCAGGAAAACTGCTTCTCGACAGCCTCCCGGGAATCGGCGGCTACGATCTGCATTGCAATATCCGGGCCAATGCCGGAAACAGAAGCCAGTGACGCCGCCGAAGCGCCAAGTACGGCTTCGGCGGAACCCATGCTCGACATAAGCGCCCTCATGCGCCTCGATCCGACTCCCGGAACCAGCGAAAGCGCAACGAGCGCTCGTCGTTCTGTGTCATCCGGCATGCCGGGCACAGAAGAACTGCTCGCTGACAACGCCCGGCGCCTCCTCGATTTTTCCGTCATTCGGAATGCTGATCCCCCCTGCTCTGCCGAACGGCCTCCCAAAGCCGCCGTTTCAATTCGTCCAGCCCGAAGCCCGCCACCGAACTGATCGCCATCGGTGCAAATCCTTCGGGAAAATCTTCTTGTACGATATCCGGCAAAAGCATCCGCTCCTCGGAGGGCAACAAATCGGTTTTCGACAAGGCCACGACCCGTGGTTTGTCGAGCAATACGGAATCGTAGGCCGCCACTTCCTTCAGCAAAACATTGTATTCCCCTGCCAGATCCTTCGAATCGACAGGGATGAGAAAAAGCAGCACCGCATTGCGAGCAATATGACGTAAAAACTGGATACCCAGTCCCTTGCCTTCGTGGGCTCCCTCGATAATCCCTGGTATATCGGCGATAACGAACGACTGGTACTCCTCTACCTGCACAACGCCCAACGAAGGTTCAAGCGTCGTGAAGGGATAATCGGCTACTTTCGGCTTCGCTGCCGACAACACAGAAACAAGCATGCTCTTGCCCGCATTCGGAAATCCCACGATCCCGACATCGGCCAGCAAACTAAGCTCAAGCGTGATTTCCCGCTCATCTCCCGCCTCACCCGGCTGAGCATGGCGCGGCGTCTGATTCGTCGGCGACTTGAAAAATGCATTACCTTTACCACCCCGCCCACCTGCCGCGAGGATCAGGCACTCACCCTGCACGCACACCTCGCCAATGATTTCACCGGTGTCACGCTGTCTGGCTACGGTGCCGAGCGGTACGCGAAGAACAATATTCTGACCGGAACGTCCGGTCCGGTTGTTGCCGGCGCCCGTCTCGCCGTTTTCTGCGAAATGGTGCCGGTTGTAACGGAAGTCCAGGAGGGTGTACAGGTTGCTGTCTCCCTCAATGATCACCGAACCGCCGTTCCCGCCGTCCCCCCCTGACGGGCCGCCGTTGGGTTCGTATTTCTCTCTCCGGAATGCAACGGCGCCCGCCCCACCCCGTCCACTGCGTACGGTAATTGTTACGTAATCGACGAATTTCATACTTGTGCGTACGTATACGTATACTTCGCCTGCCGACGCTTTCGTACCGGATCAATGCGGCTGCGGTTCTGTCGATGCCGCCTCTTCAAGACACCTGATCGTGCAAAACATAACCATCTATACAGACGGCGCCTGTAGCGGCAACCCCGGCCCCGGCGGCTGGGCGGCCCTGCTTATGTACAAATCCCACCGTAAACAACTGACAGGCGGCGAATTATATACGACAAACAACCGGATGGAACTCACGGCAGCCCTGGAGGCGCTCCGCCATCTGAAGAAGCCGTGTCAGGTGCAACTGCACACCGACAGCACCTATCTTGCGAATGCATTCAACAAGCGCTGGCTCGACGCCTGGCAACGCAACGGCTGGAAAACATCGGGCAAAAAACCTGTGGAAAACCAGGATTTGTGGGAAGCGTTGCTCCAGGAAAGCACCCGCCATCGCATAACATGGATCAAGGTAAAAGGACACGCCGACAACGAGCTCAATAATCTCGTCGATGAAGCGGCTGTCACCGCCATGAAAGAATACAAACGCCAGCGGGATATCGGAGCATAAATCAGTACCTCTCACTGTCGCCGTATACGTTTCTTCAACTTCTGCATCCAGGTAAGATTTTTCTGTGGCCTGCTGTGTGCGTGCAGGTGGTCCACGTGATGGTGTTCGGTACAGCTGTCCGCCGAATCTTCCAGCTGAATGGTGACGTGATGAATGCCAAAGTCATGAGAGACGATCCTCTGCAGACGACGCAATAAGGAAGTACGGTCTGCATCCTTGACCTCGGGATCGATCAGGATATGCGCGGTAAACACATCGTAGTCCTGAGCCAGGCTCCAGACATGGATATCGTGGACCAGGATAACGCCTTCCACATCTTCTATCTCGCTGCAAAGACGATAGACATCAATGTGTTCGGGGGTTCCTTGCAACAGCAAATGAATCACTTTACCGAGCAGGCGCCAGGTGCTGGACAGGATGAGCACAGCGATGATCACGCTCAGGATGGGATCCGCCAGGGTCCAGCCGAAAGCCCAAACGAGCACACCCGATACGACCACGCCGACCGATCCCAACAAGTCGGCTATGACGTGCTGAAAAGCGCCTTCGACATTGACGCTGTGCTCGGCCGACTTGTGGAGAATCCAGGCCGCTGCGATATTGACGAGGAGGCCGATGGAACCGACGCTCAGCATAAGTCCGCCTTCCACATCCGGCAATTCCCTGAACCGATGCATGGCTTCGAGAACTACACCCCCCGCAATCAGCCAGAGCGTGAGTGCGTTTATCAGAGCCGCCAGGATTTCAAGACGGCGATACCCGAAGGTTCTCTCCGCCGATGCAGCCCGATTCGAAAAGTGCAGGGCGATCAGCGCCAGACCTATAGACGCCGCGTCGGTCAACATGTGACCGGCATCCGCGAGAAGCGCCAGACTGCCTGATAAAACACCCCCGACGACCTCTACGAACATATAGCCGGTAATCAGTATAAGCGCACTCTTCAGGCTGCGCTTGCTCGCCCCGCGCAGATCGTGTTCATGCCCGCCCAGGCCGTGGCTGTGACTGTGGTCGTGGCTATGACTGTGGTCGTCGTGGCTATGGTCATGGCCGGATGTAACGGACAGCAACATATGCAACACCGGAGAGAATATATCTGGACACAAAAATATTTGCGGAAACAATATAGGATACTCTGATCGAAAATCACTTCGACCAGCATCCTTTTCAGAAACCGGTTCCGAGGGATGTCGCCTTCGATAAAAATCCCTACGCAACGATCTGAAAAGCCTTGATTGGAGAAAGGCGCTTCTGTATACTCCCAAGGCTATGGCGAGTGTAACATCCGACAGCAAACGACCGTACAAATACCACCCCAAAACTATCTGTCCACCCGCAGCAGAAAGGAAAAACATCCGGCCTGCATACGGAAAACAACAACAAGGATGTCTGAAGATCATCATTCCCACGGAGACCACGAGCACGGGCCTGCGTGCAGCCACACCCACGTAGATATGGGCGACCACAAGCACGGTCCGGACTGCGGTCATAAAGCGGTGCAGCATGGAGACCACATAGATTATATTGTCGATGGCCGCCTCCACCATCCCCACGGCGATCACTGCGATGACCACGGGGAAGCGCCCGAAGGCGAGTGGGCGAAGCGATGTCTCCGTCAAGAGGCGCTGCCGCCTCAACGGATGACGCATACCTTCACGTTACTACACCGGAATCGGACCGTACAGGACCAGGGTCCTGCGAGCGGCGCGATATTTCACCAGCATGAATAAAGGCTGTCGCTATGTTCCAGCTCGCCGGATCGCTCGCAGCCCCGATTGCGGGCGCATTGCTATACGGGTGGCTGCATAATCGACCTGGCGCTACACGCCTTTTCGACGGCTTTATGTACATCGCCGTCCCGGCGCTCGTTATCTGGCAGGTAGTTCCGCACGCCTGGGCCGATCATGGCATACTCGTGCTTGTGGTACTTGCCTTGGGCATCGGCCTGCCCACCCTCGTTGAGCGTCTCTCGACCTGGCTGGCGTCACACACCGACAATGTAGCGTTGCTGGTCGGCCTATCCGGTCTGGTGCTGCACGCGTTTCTGGAGGGGGCCGCACTGGTGCCCCAGGGAACCGGTATCATGCCCGCTGTCATTCTTCACCGGGTGCTGGTGGGCCTTGCCATATGGTGGCTATTGCGGCCCCGGCACGGCTTCGGGCGGGCTTCACTCGGCATCGCAGTAATCCTTGTCGCTACAGTGGCGGGATACGCAGCAGGAACCCAATTCTTCGGGCATGGCGGCGGCGTAGAGCTTTACCAGGCATTCGTTGGCGGATCGTTGCTGCATGTCGTGTTCCACCAGGGCCGCCACGACCATCAGCACAAGCAGGACTGAACATATCCGCGTATACCGCCCCGGCTTCAACGAGGCGGTCCCCACGCCTATCCTTCCTCGACGGAAATTTCGAAATCCTCCATCACCGGATTGGCAAGGAGTTGTTCGCAGGCCGCCCTTGCCATGCGCTCGGCGTCTTCCTGCGTACGTTCGTCGATCCACATCTCCACGAATTTCCCGATCCGGACCCGTTCAACCCGTTCGAAACCAAGGTTTTCAAGGGCATGGTGGGTCGTTTTCCCCTGAGGATCGAGAATAGAGGATCGCAAAGTGACGCGGACGCTGGCTTTATACATGGAATCGCAAAACGATACAGGGACGATACAACACTTGGGTGTACAGCAAGATACGCCATACGCTTCTGTTACGTGCTTCCCGGGTCCTTCTCCGCAGGGATTCCATGGAAAAGCGAATACACGGCCCGAAAAACATTGATCAGCAAATAGCCGGTCAGCACCACAAGCAACCCGATCTGTTGCAGGAAAATAATCAGCAGGAATCCTGTTCCGTACAATGCGGTCTTGCGCGGATGACCGAGAATGTACGCGCGGGTCGGTCTTGGCAGCGCATCGAACTTCACCGTGGAAATCATCAGGATCGACAAACCGATCGACAAAGGAATGAAAATCGACAATCCCCCCGGACTGAACCGGTGAAACCAACCTGCCTCGTCAAAATTCAGAATGAATGCCACAATAACCGCAGCCATCGCGGGTGTGGGCAATCCCATGAAATAATCCCGCTTCACGCCATCGAACCGCACATTGAACCGGGCAAGACGTACGGCCCCGCATATCGTCGGGAGGGCCGAAACAATCAGACCAACCGCTCCATATTCCTGCAACCCGAATACATAGATCAGCACGGATGGGGCCACCCCGAACGACACAATATCGGAGAGAGAATCCAGTTCGACGCCGAAAAGGCTCGTACTGTCCGTAAGGCGCGCCATCATACCGTCAAGCACATCGAATAGTCCCGCCAGCACGATAAGCCAGCAGGCATAGTCAAAGCGCCCCTCGATCGTTTGCACCACGGCAAGGTACCCCGAGAGAAGATTCATCAGGGTAAAAAACGAGGGTACGGCGGTACGGGACCCTGCCCTCCGCCTTTCGTCGGAATCGCCGTTCGTCATGGCTCACGCCCCGGAGTGGGGAATCGTCCCAGAATCGTTTCTCCCGCACGCACGCGATCCCCAACGGATACCTTCAGCGCCACATCCTGGGGCACGAACACATCCATCCGCGATCCGAACTTTATGATCCCGAAACGTTGTCCTGCTTCGACCTGGTCTTCGCGCGCCACATGATACACGATGCGGCGCGCCACGGAACCGGCAATCTGCCTGAAAAGCACTCGCGCCCCGGACGGGTGCCGCACTCCGATCTCCGAACGCTCGTTTTTTTCGCTCGCTTTGGGGTTCCACGCAACCAGATATTCGCCGGGGATATATTTCACGTGCTCGACCACCCCATCCACCGGAATGCGGTTTACATGGACATCGAACAGGGAAAGGAAAATAGACACTTTTTGCGCCATGCCCCCCAGGTACAGTGGCTCGGAAACCGCATGCTCCACGACCACCACCCTGCCGTCCGCCGGCGCCAGCACCAGTCGATCGGAAGCAGGCGGGGGCGTGCGGGCAGGGTCGCGAAAGAAAAGCAGAACCCCTGCGACGACGCACGCCGCAGCAACCAGGCACAGTATACCCCACGATACGGATACAAACAGGACGATACCGGCGGAAAGCCCCGCGCCAACCGCGAGGGCGATACCTGTGATCACGTATCCTTCACGCGCAACCACGCAACCCCCTATCGACTCAAATACAGATTCCGCATTTCGTACGGGCGCTGGAAGTGCTCGTCGCTCAGCGCGTCCACGAACGCAATCGCTTCGCCCGTAGATTTCATCTCAGGACCCAGTTCCTTCGGCACCTCGGGAAATTTATCCCACGAAAATACGGGTTCCTTGATCGCAAACCCTTCGAGGTTCGAAGTGAGTTGCCCCGCCTTTCGGAAAGCGGCAAGCTTCTGGCCCAGCATTACCTTTGTGGCGATATCCGACACAGGGATTCCCGTCGCTTTTGCCACAAACGGCACGGTCCGCGATGCTCTCGGATTCGCCTCAATGCAATAAACGATCCCGTCCTTGATAGCAAACTGCACATTCATCACCCCGATAATATCCAGCCGGTCGGCAATGTCGCGCACATACGCGCGTACGGTCTGCAAAATCTCCTCCGACAGAGAAAACGGGGGGAGCACCGCCGTCGAATCTCCACTATGCACCCCTGCCGGCTCGATATGCTGCATGATCCCCGCAATCCACGTCTCATCCCCGTCACGCACCGCATCTACATCCATTTCGATGGCATTCTCCAGGAACAGATCAAGCAGCACATGATTGTCCGGAAACAGCGTCCAGATTTTTTTCGTGTAGTGCTGTACCTCTTCCTTGTTGATCGCAATGCGCATTCCCTGTCCGCCCAGTACATAACTCGGACGAATCAGAATAGGATACCCGATGCGCTCGGCGGTAGCCACAGCCTCCTGCACGGTCACCGCCATGCCATAGGGCGGAAACGGTATCTCCAGTTCCTTGAGAACCTCCGAGAACTTACCCCGGCTCTCCGCCAGGTCCATCATTTCGTACGACGTACCGAAAATCCGAATGTCGTGCTCGTGTAGCTTCTCCGCAATTTTCAGGGCGGTCTGCCCACCCAACTGCACGATGACCCCCTCCGGCTGCTCGTGCTCGATGATGTCCAGCACCCGTTCCCAATACACCGGCTCGAAATACAACTTATCCGCAATGTCGAAATCCGTCGAGACCGTTTCCGGATTGCAATTGATCATAATGGCCTCGTATCCGCTGTCCCGCGCAGCGTTTACGCCATGCACGCAGGAATAATCGAATTCGATGCCCTGACCGATGCGGTTCGGCCCGCTCCCCAAAATGATAACCTTCTTGCGGTCGGACACCATGCTTTCCGTGCCCTGTTCGTACGAAGAATAGAAATAGGGCGTCTCCGCGGGAAATTCTCCTGCACAGGTATCCACCACCTGAAACGACGGGATCACGCCGAGCGCTTTTCTGTGCTCCCGAACCTGCATATCGTTCGCATCCCCATTCAGCAGGTATGCAATCTGAATGTCGGAAAAGCCATACTGCTTCACCCGATTCATGAACTCGGCGTCCATCTCCTGCAAGGTCCGCTCCGCGATCGCCTCCTCCAACCGCACAATGTCCCGAATCTGGTACAGAAACCACGGATCGACCTTCGACACATCCGCAATCTCATCTACGGACGCCCCCAGTTTGAAGGCATTCCGAATCTGGAGTGTCCGATCCCAGAGGGGTTTGGCCAGACGCTCGCGCACCTCCGAGGGAGAAGCATCCTCGCGGTCGGCGCCAAGACCATTGTAGCCGATCTCCAGGCCCTGCCAGGCCTTTTGCAGGCTTTCGGAAAACGTCCGCCCGATGGCCATCACTTCGCCCACCGCCTTCATCTGGGTAGTGAGTTCTTCGTCCACCCCCTCGAATTTGTCGAAATTGAAGCGCGGAATCTTGGTCACCACATAATCTATGGCCGGCTCGAAGCAAGCGCTTGTCGTGCCCGTGACCTCGTTCGGCAACTCATCCAGCGTATACCCTGCCGCCAATCTTGCCGCCACCTTCGCGATCGGGTATCCCGTGGCTTTCGAAGCCAGCGCGGACGAGCGCGATACGCGCGGATTGATCTCTATGACAATCATGCGCCGGCCGGCCGGGTCGAATGCAAACTGGATATTGCACCCCCCTGCAAAGGTGCCGATCGAGCGCATGGCGCGAATCGCCGCATCCCGCATCCACTGATATTGCTTGTCAGTAAGCGTCTGCGCCGGCGCCACGGTGACGGAATCCCCGGTATGCACGCCCATCGGATCCACATTCTCGATGGGACACACGATAATGACGTTGTCGTTGGCGTCCCGAAGAAGCTCCAGCTCGTATTCCTTCCAGCCGAACAAACATTCCTCAATCAGTACCTGGTGAACCGGAGACATCTCCAGCCCCCGCATAACCTTGCGATCGAATTCCTCGTGCGTCCATACAATCCCGCCTCCGGATCCGCCCAGCGTATACGACGGCCGGATCACGACGGGAAGTTCTCCGATCTCCTGAGCGATCTCCTTCGCCTCCAGCAGGCTTTTCGCGACGCGGCTGCGCGCCTGATCAATCCCTATGCGCTCCATCAGGTCGCGAAACTCCTGCCGGTCTTCCGTGATGCGTATCGCATCGATGTCCACCCCGATAACTTCTATACCATGCGCCTCCCAGAACCCTTCGTCCTGAAGCGTACCGGCAAGATTCAGCGCGGTCTGCCCTCCCATAGTCGGCAACACCGCATCCGGCTTCTCTATCTCAACAATCTCCCGGATCGAAGCCGGGATCAAATCCTTCAGGTAGATTTTGTCCGCTGTGAGCGGATCGGTCATAATGGTGGCCGGATTGGAATTGACCAACACCACCTCATATCCCTCCTTGCGGAGCGCTCGCGCAGCCTGCGTACCGGAATAATCGAACTCGCATGCCTGACCGATCACGATGGGGCCGCTACCGATCAGCAGAATCCGGTGAATGTCCTCTCGTTTGGGCATAGATCCCCGGTGAAATGATTTTTCTTGTCAGTGTGCGCTGTTGTTCATACCGCCGCTTTCTCCGTGGTGCGCACCGTTACAGCCCGGCGCTCTTGCACTTCCTTCAAAAACAGATCGAACAAATAATGACTGTCGTGCGGCCCCGGCGACGCTTCAGGGTGATACTGCACCGAAAACGCCGCATGGTTCCTGAAACGCAGTCCTTCTACGGTCCGGTCGTTCAAATTCCGGTGCGTAATATGGGCTTCCTTCTCCGGAATGGAATCTTCCTGGACCGAAAACCCGTGATTTTGCGTCGTAACCTCCACATGGCCGGTATCGAGATTCTGCACCGGCTGATTGGCCCCCCGGTGTCCAACGAACATCTTGTAGACCTCGCATCCGGAGGCAAGCGCCATAAGCTGATGCCCGAGGCATATCCCGAACAGCGGAATATCCGTCCGGAATGCTTCCCGGACCGTGGCTATCGCATCGGGCATAGCGCGCGGGTCCCCCGGGCCGTTCGAAAAAAAGAGACCGTCCGGCTCCCAGCCAAGCACTTCTTGAAGCGGCGTGGAAGCGGGAAAGAGACGAACGGCGCAACCCTGCGCCTCGAACGACCGAAGAATATTGCGTTTGACGCCATAGTCGAATACCGCGATACGCGGACCGTCCCCCTCGCACCAATCGGCAGCGGCATCCAGCGTGACCCGTGAAGCCAGCTCAAGGCCATCCATGGAAGGCCAGTTGCGCGCTTTCTCGATCAGCCGCTCGTCGTCAAGGTCCACGGAGGAAACCACGGCGTTCATAACCCCCTGCGCGCGGATATGCCGAACGAGACGGCGCGTATCTACGCCGCTGATTCCCACCAGTCGATGCCGCTTCATGAAACGATCCAGCGACTCGTCCGCCTGCAGATTGGAATATTGCTCGGCGAATCGGCGCACTACGAACCCCGCCACCATCGGCACGTCCGCCTCCATGTCGATATCCATGGCCCCGTAGTTCCCGATGTGCGGGTAGGTCATCATCATGATCTGCCCATGATAGGACGGATCCGTCATGATTTCCTGATACCCCGTCATGCTCGTATTGAAGCAGAGCTCGCCGCCCGTTTCACCCTGGTGACCAATGGCGTATCCGTTCACGACAATCCCGTCCGCCAAGGCCAGCTTGCACGGGGAGCCATTCATCGGCGCTTGTTTCATAGCGAGGTTAGGAACGATCAAAAATGCATCCTCTAAAGTTAGGCATCCTTGCGCCCGGTCTCAACACCTTCACGGGCATTTTGAAGTATCAGGATACTTTGATCAAAACCACTTCGCTCAGCACTGCACGTTCGTGCATAAAGGATATCATAATTGCATCGTTGAAATTAGCGGAAAACGCTTCGGATTCGGGGCAGTGTGGACGTGAAGCAGGCTGCCAGGGGTACGCTGGCTGCGTCATTCCTCATTATGTGGAGGACAGGCCACATTGCTTCGTCATACCTTGCCAGCACACCCCTTTCAGCCTCTGAACTTTGCGGACTTAATCAGAATATCTTATGCCTTTTTGAGTAAAAATCACCCTTAAAAGGAGAGGAATTATTCTAAAAAGGTATAAAAATTACTCACAAGGGGATAAAAGCAGATTATTGGGCTCCGGTGAGCCTGGTCAGCGCGCTGTCGCCGCGTACATGAAGCGCCCTACGGGAGGCAGAGAGTGGAGCGCTGGCGATTTCTACGGTGAACCCTTGCGCGCAAGGCGGGTTGAAACAGAAACTCTGTACCGGCGCCCGTCGATGCCGCGTTCCGACCCGTACCATATCGCGAACCACCGCACCCGTTTTCTGGCGTGCCTCGCAACGACACTCGTCGTGCTCACATTAGCTGTTCGCTTTTGGCCCGTACAGGGGACTTCGTCCGATTTGCGCCCGGCCTATCGTGTAGACGAAAGGGAACGCATCAACATTGAGGAGATCCAACCTACGCAACACGCAGCATCCGCACCCGCCCCGCCCGCACCGCTGGTGCCGATTTTGGTTCCGGACGATGAATATCCTGCAGAAGATGAGCTTGATCTTACCAGTAGTTCGCTTCCTCTCGACGTATCCGAGACCCCCGCAACCGATATCGGGGAAGAGACTCGGCCTACCCCCGGTATCACGGCAGGTCCGCGTGGCCTACGGTTTGTGTATCCCGAGAATACGCAGGAAGCCAAGCGGAGGCGAGTACGTGCAAAACTGGTGGTGCAGGTACTCGTGAATGTCAGAGGACAAGTTGAGGAAGCGACGGTAACCGAACGATTTCTGCTCGACGAGGACGGACTGGTCAAAGAGTCGGTGGATGTCCTCGGACACGGCCTTGAGGAGGCCGCCCTTGCCGCCGCTGCCCAGTGGATGTTCCGACCGGCGCGCAAGGACGGCAAGGTGATCGAAAGTCGCACCACGCTAACGTTTACGTTCGGCGTCGACAGTTGACGGCGCAAGAACAAGCTTCGTTTTTACCTCGAGAATATGGCGAAGCATCCTTAAAGGATACTCCGATTAAATCCGCGAAGTTCAGAGGCTGAAAGGGGTGCGCTGGCAAGAAATGACGAAGCAATGTGGCAGGCCCCACATAATGAGGAATGACGCAGCCAGCGTGCCCCTCTCTGCCTCCCGAAGGGCGCTTCACGCCCGCGATGCCCCGAATCTGCGGTGTTTTTTGCTAATTTCAATGATGCAAATACAATGTCTTTTACGCACGAGCGTGAAGCGCTGATCAAAGCGGTTTTGATCGAAGTATCCTTAAATATCCTCGTAGTTTGCGTCTTCCACATTCTCGTGCTTGCGGGAAGTTTCCTGTGGCTGAGGGCCGGTCCATTTCCCTTCTTCCTGCTGCGCCGGCATCGCGATGCGCGCAATCGCCCGCAAGAATACCCTTAATATCCTGAAGATCATGTACACCAGTACACAAAAAGCGAGGATTTTCAGGAGCATGGTCAAGACGTTGCGTTTATAGGATACTCTGATTAAAGGACCTCGAGCGGCAACTGGACAAGTTGCCCCTTGTCCGGACAGTTCGCAAGCAACTGCCCAACCCGAGCGTCAAATGGCGCCGGCACATACAGATCGGGAGCCACATCACACAAGGGACGCAGCACGAATCGCCGGACAGCAAGCCTGGGATGAGGTACGGAAAGACCGTTTCCGGACGAGCGCAGCCTGTCGAATACGAGCAAATCTATGTCAAGCGTCCGGGGAGCCCACGCATGCGGTCTGAGCGAAGGATCGGCCGCGCCAGGAGCGTTCCGGATCGTTTCCGGGCGCCGCCGACCTCTTTCCCGCTCGATCCGAAGCGCAAGCGCAAGCAATGTCCGGGCATCCATACGGGTCCGAACAGCCACCACGAGATTCAGATAGGGAGGCTGCCCCGCACCGCCGGGCGATACATGCGCTTCGGATTCGTAGACCGGAGATACGTCCGCCACCTGCACATCCTCCGCACCTTGTAATTGCTCTACGGCAAAGCGGATATGACCGAACCGTTCACCGAGGTTCGATCCCAGAGCAAGAAACGCCCGATGTTCCTTCAGCGCCAACGACTCAGAAATTCGTGTCCGGCTCGTCGAAGCTCATCTCCTGCAACCAGATATTCCGGTACCGGACATCGTGTCCTTCCGCCTGGAGTTTTACGCCGCCCGGTGCATTGGTGATGCCGTTGCCGCCATCGTTGCCGCCATCGAGCGCGGAGCAAGGGCCGCCCCACACCTTGTTGATGGGCACGTTCTCATGCACCTTCTCGCCATTGAAGTACATGGTGACCACCGCTTTCTCGCTACGATCACCGTTCTCATCGAAGCGGGCGCCGCGAAACTGGATGTCGTATGCATTCCATTTCTGCAGGCCGTTGAACAACTCGTACGGAGCTTCCTTCTCGTTGATTACAGAAGCCATGCCATGCAGCCCTTCCTCGCCCTCAACAACCTGAATCTCATACCGGTTATCGAGGTAAACTCCACTGTTGCCCCTGCTGCGCGGGATCAGAAACTCTACATGCAGCCGAAAATCACGGGGTTTCTTCTTCGTGACGATGTCAGCCTGTCCATAGGTGCTTGAATAAGGCTCCTTACTGGACATGGCCGTGCCCTCGCCCCCATCAAAATGATTCGGAACGACATTCCACTTGATGGGCATTGACGAGGCAAAACAAGGCCCTTCCCAATATTCCCAGTTTGCATCGAGCGATGCACGCGTTCCGTCAAAAAGCATATCGGCGCCGTCGGGGGCTTCCGCGCCCACACCGGTTTGCGCCGAGGCGCTTGTAACTGTGCCGAAAGCAAAAACAATAGCTGCAAGCATCGGCAGCAAAAAATTTGAACGACTCATGTTCGGATACCGTTGATGAATAAAAAGTGGGATACGCACAGGCACACTGCGCCTTTGCGCAACGATGAAGTGCGGAAATTCCCCCTAAGGATACGATAAAAATTCATGAAATACCGGAGCAGCAATTAAAATATCGCCGTGCAATCCGGAAACCATTCGCTTGCGGAGGGGGAGGGATTCGAACCCCCGGTGCCCCTAAGGGCACAACGGTTTTCGAGACCGCCCCGTTCGACCGCTCCGGCACCCCTCCGTTGCCCGATACATGGCCGGAAGATGATCCGGCAACCCTGATTTCAGGCGGAGCAATCAACAAGCGATGGGGGCATCTGTTCCTTTCGGGGCAACGTTCGAAATGCGATACGGTTACCGGTGCTCCCGCCCGCCTCTTGCAACGCACTGCGATCCCGGATTTCCTGGAGATCATTTATACCGATCAGAACTTACCTTGGAGCGCTCCGAATACGCCCCCTTGCGCCCATGATCCATCGAGGAAGAATCCTTGCGCCCGTGATCCATCGAAGAAGAATCCCTGCGCCCGCGGTCTCCCCTGTATTTCCGCTTCCGCTCCATGCGCTCATTCAACGCATTGATCTGCTCTTCCGCAAGGAGGCTATCCAGCGAGGCGCGAAAAGATTCCATGATCTCCTCGACCGCCTCCCGGCTCTCCCCATGATGCACATCCAGCTTCGCAGCCGTCTCCTCCAGCACATCCCGAATGGCCTCCCGCTGGGCGTCGTCCGTCGGTTCGATCATCTTGTCCATAAAACGCACAAATCCTGCCTGGGAACGCAAGGAGGTGAGGCGTTCGATACGGTTTTCCACCATGAGCGTATGGACAAATACGCCAAGCAACATGCCGATACACAGCGTACCCAGCAGCAATAATGTCGATTTCGTACGAGCGGTCATGGTTTTCCAGTAGCGTCTGGAATCAGGGGCGGTTTTGATAGAGTATCAATTACATGGTCGAGTAGGACAGCGCATCTATCAGCGAAACGGAAGGTAGTCCGAACACCGCTTCCACAAAGGACGAGGCAGCGCCCAGTGACTGGTATGTGATTGCATTGTAAACCCCGAAGGCTACGGCCACAACCAGGCTCGCTGCCGCAGTTCGGAAAAATACCCATTGCAACACGTTGTGGAACGACTCACCCGGCGCCTGAACAACGCCTTGCAAACGCCGCATCACCCGTTCGTTGAAATACGGCCCAAAGGATTCGGTCCGGGTCGCCCGAAGCGTGCCGTGCAGCGCGCGAAGCGTCTCAAGGGCTTCCCGCAGAGAAGTCTCCTCTGCAAGGCGCTCGTCCATGTTGCGGCGATCCGCAGCGGACAAGTCGCCTTCGATATATCGCAATAATTTTTCGTTATCCGTGAGCATCTGCGTGCCTCTATGTTTACGTATTTTCCAGAAACAGTGGGCCAAGCAAGCCCTTAAGCCGCTCCAGCGCCCGCGATAACCGGGACATGACCGTGCCTTCCGGGACATTCAGCATCGCAGCCGTTTCCCGGGTCGAATACCCTTCGAGCATGCGCAGCACCACGACAGCGCGCTGCTCCGGATTTATTTGCCCCAGAGCAGCATGCACAAGTCGCTCGCGCTCCCGTGCATCGACCGCATCGCTCCCTTTCGCAACCGGCTCCATCGACTCCAATGCTTCCCGGTCGTACCGAACAAACCGTTCCCTCCACCGCTTGCGTTGTTTCAACGCCTTGAGCGCCTGGTTAATCGCAATCCGCACGATGTACGTACCGAGCGCAGCATCTCCCCGGTATTTGTGGAGATAGGTATGGAGACGAATGAACGTCTCCTGCCCCACATCATCTGCCTCAGGGCATCTTCCCATCATGCCGATCACTGTTGCGGCCACTTGTCCCTCATATCGGTGTATGATCTGCTCGAATGCGAGTGCGTCTCCAGCACGAGCGCGCTCCACCAATTCCTGATCCGTAGGCCCCGCCGCATGCGGCATAACGTATTCGTACGGTTCGTCCCGAACAGTCCTTTCTTGCCGTGCTCACACGTAGCCGACGCATAGGACGCATAAACGGTGCGCAACTGTTTGATCCCTACAGGCAGGCATTCATTCCATCCGACACGAGGTTTTTCAACATCTATGGAAATGCGAGCGCTGCGCAAGACCCGGCGTAAAGACGAAAATACGGTCAGGACCCCGAATCTTCCAAAAAGGCGCGGACCGCCTCGGCAGTCGAAGCCAGTGCCTCGTCCAGCTTCTCCGGACGGCGCCCCCCTGCGGTAGCCAACTCGGGACGCCCCCCTCCGCCGCCGCCTACGATGCGGGCAAGCCGCCCTACCAGATCGCCTGCCTTCAACACACCCGACCGGATGAGATCGTCGGATACTACTGCGGCAAGGTATACCTTTTCCCCCTCAGGATCCGGAGCCCCCAGCACCGCCGCTGAAGACTCGCCCAGCCGCTCCCGCATTGTTTCCGCCAGGTTGCGCAACATATCCATAGGCGCCGGTTCGACCCGGCCCGTTATGACACGAACCCCTTCGATCTCACGCCCCTTCTCAAGAAAATCCTCCAGTTGCCCAACAAGCGCCTGCTCCTGGTGCATCTCCACTTCGCGCCGGAGACGCTTGTTCTCTGCCACCAGCCGGGCGACTTCCTCCAGGGCCGGACGCTGTGCGGGCCCAAGCTGCTCCCGGATACCCGCCAACTCTTTCCGTTCCTGTTCGATCACATCCAGAGCCTCCTCGCCAACTACTGCCTCCAGACGCCGTATTCCTGCTGCAACCGATCCCTCCGATAAAAAGCGAAAAATACCCAATTCGCCCGTGGCGCGGACATGCGTGCCGCCGCACAACTCAACCGACAAGGCCGGATCGAATGTAACGACGCGTACGCGATCTTCGTATTTCTCTCCGAAAAGCGCTATGGCGCCCCGCGCCTGCGCCTCCGTGATCGGCACATCGAATTCGACACGCGCCGGCACATCACGCTGAATTACCTCATTGATCCTCGCCTGCACAGTCTCCAGCATTTCCGGCGCCACGCGCTCGTAGTGGCTAAAATCGAAGCGCAACCGGTCGGGAGCCACAAGCGAACCCCTTTGCTGTACATGCTCGCCCAGCGCCTCGCGCAGCGCCGCATGGAGCAAATGCGTTGCCGTGTGGTGTTTTTCGATGCGGCGTCGACGATCCGTATCCACCGCAGCATGTACCGGTGCAGCGGGGTCGCCAGGCAACTGGTCGACGCAGTGCACGATGCGGTGCTGGTGTTTCTTCGTATCCAGTACCCGGATCTGCTCCCCACCCACATCCAATACGCCTGTATCCCCTACCTGCCCGCCACTTTCTCCATAAAAAGGCGTGCGATCAAGTACGATTTCATACCGTGCGGGAGGCGCCTGATGGGCTCTTTCTTCGTCACCCTTGCCGTTCGTCTCCGGCGAAACAACGCGCATCGCAGCAATGCGGACATCCGTTGCCTCGTACGAAGTATACCCGACAAACAACGAATCCCCGGGTACGAAATCCTCCCCTGACGCGAATACCTGCCACGCCCCCTCCGCGTCCGCGGACATCCTGAAGGAAGCACCCGCACGAGCGCGTTCCTTCTGCATCTCCATGAGTTCCTCATAGCGCGCAATATCCTCGTCATGCACCACAAGGCCCTTCTCGCGTGCCATGAGCTGTGTCAGGTCCACAGGAAACCCGTACGTGTCGTGTAACAGAAAGACGATCTCTCCGGGAACACGGCCTTCCATTGCCGCAAAGATGAACACCCTGTAGGCCTCGTACCCCGGTCTCTTTCCGAATGCCTTCTGCAGAATATCCAGCATCTTGCGATCGGAGCCCAGTACGCTGAGCACTTCCTGCGCAGCCGATTTCGTTTCCCTGACCCACTCGTACCCCTCGCCGGAATAGTCCGCCCTCGCCCTGCTGTTTACCGTATGGACAGATACTCCTTCTTTGGCCGCCACTTCCTGGACCGCATGTTCCGCCTCCTTGATTGCATCGGCCAATGCTTTCACATGGTTCGCGATGTACTCGAAGAAGTCGATGCCCGTACCGAGCGTTCTCAGGAAGTGCTCTTCTTCGGCCCGCGTGACACGCTCGATATGCTCCCGGTGGGTGCGTAACTCAGGGAAAGAATCGCCCATTTTTTCGACGAGCGGGGCTATGAGCCGATAAACGAACGGCTCCCTCATCCCTAACGCCTGATAACCGAATCGCACGGCCCGGCGCAGAATACGACGAATCACGTACGAACGTCCCACATTACCGGGAGACACCCCGTCAGCTATGGCAAAAGCGATCGTGCGTACATGGTCGGCTACCACGCGCATCGCTACGCGGCGCCGCTCGCGCTCTGTCTCATCGGCAATATCGATGTCATCGTAGGATACAATTTCATCGCGGGGCGACAACGCCGCTACGCCGGTAAGAAGCGGCGCAAACAGGTCCGTATCATAATTCGACCGTTTCCCCTGCAGCACCGCCACCAGCCTCTCCAGACCCAGGCCTGTATCCACATGCTGGGCTGCAAGCGGTTCAAGCGACCCGCCACGCAACGCGTTGTACTGGATGAACACCAGGTTCCAGAGTTCCATGACCTCCGGGTGATCCGCATTGACCAGTTCTTTGCCGGGCACGGCTCGGCGCGCCTCGTCCGAGCGCAGGTCGATATGGATTTCCGAGCAGGGTCCGCACGGCCCCTCGTCGCCCATCATCCAGAAATTGTCTTTCGAATTCCCATAGAGGATGTGATCCGGATCGATACCTGTTTCGGATTTCCACAGCGCGGCCGCCTCCGAATCGGGCGGCAGGCTCAACGCATCGTCGCCTTCATGCACGGTAGCATACAGCCGGTCCGGAGCCAGTCCGAATACATCCACGAGTAATTCCCAGGCCCATCCGATGGCTTCCTTCTTGAAATAGTCGCCGAACGACCAGTTGCCCAGCATCTCGAAAAACGTATGGTGGTACGTGTCGAGACCTACCTCTTCGAGATCGTTGTGCTTGCCGGATACCCGGAGACATTTCTGGGTGTCCGCTGCACGGCGGTAGTCCCGCTCACCTGTGCCAAGAAAAACATTCTTGAACTGGTTCATCCCGGCATTCGTAAAAAGCAGGGTGGGATCACCCTGGGGCGCCAGCGAATCGCTCGGTACTATCTCATGCCCTCGATCCCGGAAAAAGTCGAGGAAGGCGCTACGAATGTCGTTGGAGGAAAGCAGGTCGGGCATGACAGAGCAGGCAAAAAGCGCCATGCATGGACAGTTCACGAATCGCAAATGAACGAAGAGAAGGGCGCAATGTGCCCAAACCTGCGGATAAGGACGCCGGAATGCTCGTTATACCCTGCCGCGTTTCCGTGCCTGGACTATATCACTGGGCACGCCACGCGAGACATACGGATTGTCCGGCACATAAAAGCGCCAGGGGAATTCGACGGCACGGGTAATACCGATGCGGCACGACGTCTCGACGGCGGGATGCTCTCCGGCGCCGGCTTCTCTCACATACAGGGGCGGTTTCGTGATGGAAATATTGTGCAATGCTTCGGCGATAGCAAAGGCCTGGGCCAGTTTTCCGGGACCGTTCGCAAGATCAATGTCCTTGCGCGCCGATGCCCGCCGCTCGTACATGGATGCAATACCCTCAAGAGGTTCCACGGCGCGCAAAAGTACGCCCCCACCGATCCCTTCCCGCTCCGTCACCACATTCATCAGCCAGTGTACTCCATAGGTCAGGTATACGTACGCCGTGCCGGGCTTGCCGAACAGGTCCCGTCCACGGCCTTCCGGCTTGAGTAACCCGGTTTCCCGGTCAAGAATACCCCATCCGTGAAACGCGGGATCGTCCTGCGTATAGGCCTCCGTTTCCACGATGCGGCCGGAGAGTTTGGCGCCGTCGTCCAGCACGCGCACAAGATGCTTGCCGATCAGGTCGTGCGCCACCTCAAGAGTGGGTCGATCATAAAATTTTTCCGTCAATATGCGCATTTCGGGTGTAACCTTATAACCGATCTTCCGTAATCGGGGTATACGCCCCCGTATTGTCCAGCGAAAAAGCGCTGAACCCCGGCGCCAGAGGCCTTGCATCGTACATAACGGTGCAAATCAGTACAAACCAGTGCAAACGATGCAGCGCAACGGCGTACATCGCACCCGCCAAACGCCTGCCCCCGAAATACAGGGGCCCAAAATATAAGGCCTGCGTCATAGCGCGTTTCCCCGATCCTCCCGTAACAAGGTACAGATTCCCATGCACTCCGCACTCCGTATCGCAGGCATCGGCGCCGGCGCATTTTTGCTTCTTGTCATCACCGGAACCACGTTGCTCAACCACGCCGAATTCGTCTCTCGCACCGCCCCGAACAGCCTGGACCCCATCGGCGACCGGGCTGAAGAGGAAATGTTCAACGAGACATTCTCCGTGCAACCTGGAGAACAACTGGTGGTGGATGTGATCCACAGCGACATCCATATCGAAGAAAGCAAGGGGGGCGAAGCGCGCATTCGCATCACGCTTGAAGGCAAGGAAATAAATGACTCGGCACGCGACTTCTTCAAGTACCTGAATTTCGAAGTGGGGCAAACGGACGGCAAACTGTTCGTGCATACGGACCCCGAGGGCAACTGGAGCTGGCGACGGAAGGGGTGGCGCATGCGCGCGGGCGTCCATGTGTATATTTCCGTGCCGGAGATGTTCGACGCCAAAA
Source organism: Rhodothermales bacterium (assembly GCA_951812345.1). Taxonomy (GTDB): domain Bacteria; phylum Bacteroidota; class Rhodothermia; order Rhodothermales; family VXPQ01; genus VXPQ01. The sequence continues at coordinate 1,496,834 of OX638295.1, read as the reverse complement.
TGGATGTAGCCCATGGCGATGTGGATATCCATGCCCTGAAAGGCGTCCTGGACGTAGACCTTGCTCATGGAGACATAGACGCCGGATCGTTGAGCGGCGCCTCGCTGTCCATGGACATAGCGCACGGCGACGTACAAACCGACCAGCTGGGTAGCGAACGTATCCGGCTGGCCTTGCAACATGGCGACCTGTCTACATATCGCATCGACGCAACGGATGTCGAGCTATCTACAGCGCATGGCGATCTCGATATAGACTACGCGACCGCAAAAACCATCCGTATTCGCGCGACGCACGGCGACCTGGCCATGAACCGTGTTGCCGCCGGGGAAATCGATGTGGAAACAGCCCACGGAGACGTTGACATCCATGAAATGGACGGCTACCCGCGCATGGAAGCCCGGCATGGAGACATCAGTCTGCGTTTTCTCCAGGCGACCGGCGGCAAATTCAGCGCCAGGCATGGAGACATCGACTTGTCCGCTCCGGCGCACACAGCGCTTGATGTCGATTTCAATGCCTCCGACGTCTCCATGGACCATGCCTTCCAATTCGAGGGAATGCGCAAGGAAAAGGAAATGCAGGGACGCGTAAATGGAGGCGGTCCCGAACTGTATGCCCGGGCGTCGCATGGGGATGTTGCTCTCCGGACAAGGTAGTCGGAAAAAACGGGCCGCTTGCAGGAAAGCAGGTCCCGGTCGTGGGAGGCGTCAGGAATAACGTATCGGCACCGTAAGGACGATGATCGTCAGACGGCTCACAGCAACCAGGGCGCCAGCGACATTCCCGACGCGAATCTCCCAGACGTGGGTCATTCCTCCAATGTGCAGGGGCCGCGCCGTTCCCGTAACCTTGCCGGGGGCAGCGACTCGCCGGATATGATTGACGGAGATATCGAGTCCCAGGCAGCGCTTCCTGGACCGATCCACGCACAGATAGGCCGCCACGCTCCCCAACGTTTCCGCAAAGGCAGCGGATGCGCCTCCATGCATGATGCCTTGCGGCTGCATGGTGCGCTCGTCTACAGGCATCGTGCCGCGCAGAAAATCAGGCCCGATCTCGGTATACTCGATACCAAGATGCGAGGCCATCGTACCGGCCGTTATTTCGGAGAGCGCATCCAGATCGGGCTCACCGAACCAGATGGACGTCGGGGCCTGCTCCTGTGAAGATAATTTACTCATCGTTTCCGTGCCGTGGAAGTCCTTGCCGGGGCATGCGGGCGACAAACAAAAACGCTGCCAAGACCCGAGCCCGATCGGCTCAGGCGCACGGACAGCGTACATCACTCATTGCATGGCAATGGGGCGCTCTAACCAATTGAGCTACTTCCGCATGAAGCCTTTCGGCAACGATACGATGCAGAAGACGGGATTCGAACCCGCGACCTCCCAACTGGAGCGGAAGACGGGATTCGAACCCGCGACCTTTTGCATGGCAAGCAAATGCTCTACCAACTGAGCTACTTCCGCATATGCACCCTTCAGGTACGCCATCAGGCACACCGATCACTCCGGAAAACGAAGCGGCCCATACAAACGTAACATGCGTATCGATGTTCCCTCCAACGGCCCGGCGCGGAGAAGGAAACGCTACGGAAAAGTAAAGGATGCCACGGAAGAAAAACAGGCGCCGCCGTTACCCTGCAACTGCCTCGGCGACTTCTTCCCGTTTGGCAAGGCGCCCCTGCCTGACAAGCAATTCGGCATTCAGCACAGCCCCTCCCGCAGCGCCTCGGATTGTGTTGTGCGAAAGTACGATAAACTTTACGTCCAGCACTTCGCAGGGGCGGATACGCCCGACAGATACGGTCATGCCCCGTCCAAGCCCGACATGACGACGAGGCTGAGGAAAGCGCTCGTCCTCAAACACTTCGATGAACCGCGCCGGTGCAGACGGCAGATCGTATCCGGCGATCGGAGTACGCCAGGTCCGCAGGGCTTCCTTGACGTCTTCTGCAGAAACCGCATCTTGGAATCGCACCGAAACAGCTTCAAGGTGTCCTTCAAGAACCGGAACCCGCGTGCATTGGGCGCTTACGCGAAGAGCCGCTGGCTCGATGCGGCCATCCGCCAGCCGACCCAGCAGTTTTATCGGCTCCGTGACCACCTTGTCTTCCTCGCCGCCGATATACGGGACCACATTGCCAAGGGCGTCCAGCGACGATACGCCCGGATACCCGGCCCCGGAAAGGGCCTGCATGGTGACCACATGTACAGCGTCCACGTCGAAACGGTCAACCAGCGGTTTGAGCGCGCACACAAGACCGACCGTGCTGCAATTCGGATTCGTGACGATGAAACCGGCCCCGCGATCCTGACGATCGACCAGCGCCGTATGGTCCGGGTTGACTTCGGGAATCAAAAGCGGAACGTCCTCCGCCATACGGTAGTTGCGCGCATTCGAGATCACAGGGTATCCCGCCCGCGCAAACGCCGGCTCGATGTCGCCCGCCGCGGATGCATCCAGCCCGGAAAACACAAAATCGGCCTCCAGGTCAGGCGCTGCCGCCACGACCTCCATATCCGCAATGCCCGGCGGGATAGACGCCGACCCGATCCAGTTCGCAGCATCCGCGTACCGCTTGCCGGCAGAACGCTCCGATGCAGCCAGGGCCGTAATCTCGAACCAGGGGTGCCCGTCAAGCACTTCGATGAATTTCTGGCCCACCGCACCGGTAGCGCCAAGAATGCCCACCCTCAGCTTTTCCTTCATAGCTCGTACCGACAAATTGCCTTCTTGCATTGCGACGCCGCTCGATATCGCCCGGTTGCAGCATTTTCCGGACAAACAACCTGTTGGCGCGGACCGTCACGGCGGTGCACGCCTCAGACGCCAATAAACTTCTCGCTCCGAACCGCGCACGCGCCCGGCGGTTCCGGACGCCGCAATTCCTGCTCCATCCATGTGCGGATAAACCGCCCCAATTGTTCGAATTCGATCAGAAAAGCATCGTGTCCATCCGGCGAACGGACGACCTCGAGCCGGGCGCCTGGAATCAGCGAGGCCAGTTCTTCCTGTTCGGCCAACGGATACAGCGCATCGGAATCGACGCCGATAACCAATGTTTTCTTGTCGATGCTGCGCAGTACCTCTTCGTACGCGCCTCGCCCGCGGGCGACATCGTGCGTATCCATTTGACGAGTGAGATGCACATAGCAGTTGGCGTCGAACCGGTCCACCAGCTTGGCGCCCTGATAGTGCAGGTAGCTCTCGACAGCGAACATATCTTCCGCGCCCTCCTGGGGGCTGCGTCCGAATCGTCGGGTCAGCGAACCCGAAGAGCGGTACGTCAGCATCGCAATCATGCGCGCCGTCGCCAGTCCCTTCCGGGGCTGTTCCGCGTACTGCCCGTCGTTCCAGGCCGGGTCCGCATAAATGGCCTGCCGCTGGGTTTCGCTGAATCCGATACACCACGCGGAATGCCGTCCCCCTACTCCGATCGGTACGATGCCGTCCACGAAATCGTCCTCGAAGGCCCATTCGAGAGATTGCATGCCGCCCATGGACCCCCCCAGGGCGAACAACACCCGGCGTACGCCAAGCGCCTCCAGCGCCTGCCGGTGCGCCCGCACCGTGTCGCGAATGGTCACGGCCGGAAATCCGGGGCCGTACGGCTCGCCGGTCTCGGGGTTGTTCGAGACCGGCGAGGCCGAACCGTACGGCGACCCAAGCACATTCAGGCAAACGACAAAGAACCGGTTCGTATCGAGCGCTCGATCCGGTCCGATGAGCGGTCCCCACCACTCGTCCGCCGCCGGACTGCCCGTCAGGGCATGGCAAACGACGATCGCGTTGTCGCCTTGCGCATTCAGCTCGCCCCAGGACGACCAGGCGACGGGTACGTCCGTCATCGTACGCCCCGAATCGAGCTGTAGCGTCGGAAGCCTGAACACCTCAGCCATGAATCGATCCGGTTTATTCAAGCGGGAACCGGGTCATTGATTGCAGCGAATGCCTGCGCGAAATCTCCGATGATGTCATCGATGTGTTCGATGCCTACGGAAACCCGAACAAGGTCCGGAGTCACGCCGGCGGCCAACTGCTCCTCTGCGGCCAGTTGCTGGTGCGTCGTCGAGGCCGGATGAATGATCAGGGTCTTGGCGTCCCCGACATTCGCCAGATGGCTGGCCAGTTTGACGCTGTCCACGAGCGTCCGACCTGCCTCCACGCCCCCCTTGACGCCAAATGCAAGCACCGCGCCGTATCCGTTTTTCAGATACTTGTTCGCTGCCGCATGGTATGGATCGTCTTCCAGTCCCGGGTAGCTGACCCAAGAGACCTGCTCCTGATCTTTCAACCAACGAGCCAGCGTAAGCGCGTTCTCGCAACTCCGGCCTACGCGCAGGGACAGCGTTTCCAGTCCTTGCAGGAGCAGGAACGAGCCGAACGGGTTTTGCGCCGGTCCGAGATCGCGCAAACCTTCCACGCGCGCGCGGATGATAAACGCCACATTGACGCCCAGCACGCCCTCGGGCCCGAAAGCCTCCCAGAAATTCAGGCCGTGGTACGCCGGAGAAGGCTCCGTGAACGTCGGAAAGCGGCCATTATCCCAGGGAAACGATCCGCTGTCCACAATCACGCCGCCAATGGTCGTGCCATGGCCGCCGATCCACTTGGTCGCGCTGGCGACCACAATGTGCGCCCCATGTTCGAAGGGCCGGAACAGATACCCGGCGGCACCGAACGTATTGTCTACCACAATGGGCACGCCGTATCGCTCGGAAACCTTCGCGATGCGCTCGAAATCAGGGATATTGAACCGGGGATTGCCGACCGTTTCCAGATAAATGGCCTTCGTCCGGTCATCGATCAGGCGCTCGATCGAGTCGGCGTCGTCCCCGTCGGCAAAGCGCACATCGATGCCCAACCGGGGAAACGTCACTTTGAATTGATTGTAGGTTCCGCCGTACAGAAAGCTGGTCGACACGATGTTGTCGCCGGCTTCCGCAATCGTCGTGATCGCCAGTAACTGCGCGGCCTGACCACTGGATGTGACAAGACCTGCCACGCCCCCCTCGAGCGCCGCAATGCGCTGCTCGAGGACATCGTTCGTCGGATTCATGATCCGCGTGTAGATATTGCCGAATTCCTTCAGCGCAAAGAGGTTAGCGCCGTGATCCGCGTCATTGAACGTGTAGGACGTCGTGGCGTAGATCGGTACAGCGCGTGCGTTCGTAGTAGGGTCGGGCGCCTGCCCTGCATGAAGTTGCAGGGTTTCAAAATGGGGCCCGGCGGCTTGTCCGTTGTTACTCATGATGTTTCGGTATGGTGGTGAGAGTATGGTTGCCAGTGAGAATGTCGAGACGGCTCTTCCCGAAGAGATGGAGGCCGCAGGGCGGTGCAGCCTTCGCCAACGAAAAAGGGCATAAAAAAACCCCCTCCGCGTTGACGTGCGGAAGAGGCGAAAGTCCTTGACGGACAGAGAATCTCTCCCGCTCATCTTTCCTCGCGCGGTTCCGTTGCACCGAAGTGCGCCGGAGCGAGGCAGGAATTGGCACCTTTCCTCATTCGCCGATTGTTAACCGGTCGAACGCGACGGTTGCCAGGGCTTCAAAGGGCCTGCACCCTCCACCCTTCTGGATGAGCTATCTGAAACATCGTTTCATAGGTCCCTGCTACAGAGGAGTTTCAGCGAAGGTTCCCGATACCGGAAATTTTTTTTCGGGAAAACGAAAACAAGGAGGCCAGAGACCGTTTCCCGGAGGCGGCGTCGCCGCAAACGCACCGGGAATCCGGATAGTCCATGAAAAACAGTGCATCAAATCTCACCCCGACTTCATGGACATCTCTGCCCTCGCACCCTTCCCGTCCGTATCTTTCAATCCGTATCTTCCGACAGGTTCTTTACCGCGGAGGATATTACGCAATATCTTCCCTCGCGCGCCCCTTTCCCTCACTTCCCGATCCGATACGATGCCCGGCAAAATCATGGACGGACGCGCCGTTGCACAAGCCGTCCGTGAAGAAGTTCGCGAAGAAGTAGCGGCATGGACCGCAAGCGGTCACCGCGCGCCCCGGCTCGCGGTCGTGTTGGTGGGAGACCATCCCGCCTCCGCCTCCTACGTACGCGGTAAAAGAAAAGCCTCCGCCGAAGTCGGCGTGGAAAGCGAAACGATTCTCCGGGACGCCGACGTATCCGAGCAGGCCTTGCTCGAACTCATCCGCGCGCTGAATACGAACGACGATATAGACGGCATTCTCGTACAGTTACCGCTTCCGGGGCATATCTCCGAAAAACGGGTCATCCATGCGATCGACCCGGTGAAAGACGTCGACGGATTTCATCCCGAGAACGTAGGGCGCCTGTTGATCGGCGACCGGGCGTTTGTGTCCGCCACCCCGGCGGGGGTCATGGAATTGCTTGCCCGAGCGAAGATAGACATTCCCGGTAAACGGGCGGCCATCGTCGGGCGGTCGAATATCGTGGGGAAGCCCCTCGCGGCGCTCCTGATGCAACGCGGCACGGACGCCACCGTAACCGTATGCCACAGCCGGACACAGCACCTTGAGCACGTAACGCGACAGGCCGATATCCTCGTGGCCGCGATAGGGCGAGCCGGGTTTATCACGCGGGACATGGTAAAACGCGGCGCCACCGTCATCGACGTAGGCATCAACCGGATCGACGACCCATCGAGAGAACGGGGCTATCGCCTCGTGGGAGACGTGGACTTTGACGGCGTATTAGAGCAGGCAGGGCATATCACCCCCGTACCCGGCGGGGTAGGCCCCATGACCATTGCCATGCTGCTTCGGAACACGCTGGCCGCTGCACAGGGAACGTACCGTTAGGAGGACTTGCCCATGCGATGCAGCGCATCACAGCGTGTTCCACGCCCACCCGTACTCGACCATAGCGCAGGCCCTTCGACCGTTGCGCGTCACAGAAATACTCAGCGCGAGCACCCGTTCGTAGCCGCGTTCCAGCCTTTCCTTTTCCTTCCGGCCCTCGCAGCCGCTTAAACGCCGAAAGAACGGGAAGCCATTGCGAACCCGACTTCGGGCCAGACGATACATGAATCCGGCACGTTCTTATCTGGTCAGGGATACGAGCACGATCGTGAATATTCCGTGATCAACCGGATTTTTCCAAGGGGCTTGACAATGCCCCACATCCCATCCTATCATTCATAATGCGCCCAATGGGGGTGTGGAGTAGCCGATTTGCTCCTTTCGCTACAGGGCGCCTTTTTATCATTTTATCCTTTCTCGCTTTATCCGGCAGTACCCATGAAGGTAACGGCAATGACCACATCTATCTTTGGGAATTACCGGTTTAACTTGACATTTTCGATGTAAGTTCCTATATTTACAGATAGTTAGAACGAACATCGAGAGGTCAAAAACATGGCTCACAGAACACATCGAAACGGCATATCCGTAATGCAGTTGGCCGAGATGTTTCCCGACGAGGAAGCGGCCCGGCGGTGGTTCGAATCCCGCATCTGGCCCGACGGGCGCCATTGCCCGCGCTGCAAGAGCACCCGCACCCGCGAGGTGAAGGCTGCAAAGCCTATGCCCTACTGGTGCACCGATTGCCGGAAGTATTTCAGCGTCAGGGTTGGCACGGTCATGGAAGCCTCCCGGCTTCCGCTGCGCAAGTGGGTATACGCCATCTACCTGCATATGACGAGCCTTAAAGGCGTATCGAGCACGAAGATTGCACGGGACATAGATATTCACCAGAGCAGCGCGTGGCATCTGCTCCAACGGATTCGCAAGGCGTTCGACGCCGGAGAAGACAATCTCTTCGGCGGCCCGGTAGAGGTGGACGAGACGTTCGTCGGCGGCAAAGAAGCGAACAAGCACGAGTCGAAGAAGCTGCACGCAGGCAGGGGCGTCGTAGGCAAGACGGCGGTCGTTGGCGCAAAAGATCGGGCGACCGGCAAGATCAAGGCCGAGGTCGTCGAAGATACGACCGCCGCGACGCTGCATGATTTCGTGCTGGATCATGTCCTGTTCGGCACCCCCCTGTACACCGACGACAACCGGGCGTATACCGGCCTGCGGTACATCTACGACCTCGACACCGTGAAGCACTCCGTGGGCGAATACGTGCGGGGCATGGTGCACACGAACGGGATCGAATCGTTCTGGGCCACGCTGAAGCGGGCGCATAAAGGCGTATATCACAAGTTCAGCAAAAAGCACCTGCATCGCTACGTGCAGGACTTCGTTGGTCGCCACGACCTGCGCGATTACGACACGCTGGAGCAAATGGCCGAAGTTGCCCGGAGCATGACCGGCAAACGGCTCCGGTACGCGGACCTGATCGCATAAAACCTCATTGCCGGGCCATCGAGCCGTCCGGTGCGGCGTGAACATCCCGTCCCTTATTGAATGGGGGATCGGTAGCGATGAGGTCTACCTGTTCGGAGTTCATTGCTCGCATGAATGCGAGGTTGTCGCCTTGGAACAGCGCATGATTTGGTCAGGTAGATTCCATAGGCTGAACATACGGGCTGGATCAAGGACCCGTCAAGTTAACCCGGTAATTCCCCTATCTTTTCGCGCGGACGTTTTGTTGTCCTGACGCTCTTGGCGTTATTTGTCCTTCCGAGCAGCAGCCTACTGGCTCAAGACAGGCTTTTTGCGCCTTTTGCCGGGAAGCAGCAAGCATTAAATGCCGAGCAGCAGCGAAAATTCCGCACGTTCGAACAACAGGAAATATCGGGGCACATCGAACTGGTGCGCATCGACGATCTGCTTCCGGCTTTTCGTAGAGGCGCGCTTGTGATCAATCTTCCCGACCGAGATGAGGAATTCGTCGCTGAGCAAACCGGCGAAGATCATCAGCCTCCCGATTCTTACCTATGGAGAGGGGGACTGCTTTCGGGAAAGGGCCGTATAACCTTGGTTGGCAGCCCCGGGGAGTTCACAGGAATTATCTGGTTGGAAGGCCAATGGTATAAAATTGAACCCCTGGGAGGCGGTCTGCATGCCTTAATCACCGTGGATATGACTCGGTTTCCAATTCCAAGAAGTGATGAACCACCTCTAGGTGATGACATACCTCGAAATGAAGAGAAGAGGCAGCATGAAACTCCTCAGCCGGCTGTGCAAAAGACGGATTCGAGCAATAAGATGAGCTCCAGCAGCAAAACGCTCGACGTATTGGTGCTTTACACAGACGCTGCCAGTAACGCTGCAGGAAATATTTTCAATGTTGCAAGGACGGCCATCAGCGAAACGGAGACGGCATACCGAAACAGCGGCATCACAAGCCGCCAACTCAATATCAGACGTGTTGGTACTGTGAATGTCGATTTTCAGGAAAGCGACGATATTGCAAGCGACGTGAGCAGGTTGGTAAGTGATTCACAGGCGAACGACTTACGCGACACCTATTTGGCTGATGTGGTAGTTTTGTTAACCGATGGAGACTATGGCAATCCAATCGGCATAGCGGCAGAAATCGACGCGTCGAATAGCAATGCTTACGCCATTGTGGAGGCCGATCATGCCATCGTGGAAAATACTTTTGGGCATGAAATGGGGCATCTGCAGGGGGCATATCACAGGGACTCCCATATGTGGAATGATGGAGGTACAACCCGCAATACAATCATGCACGCATCTATTACAGGCAACACGATTGAACATTTCTCAAATCCCAACGTCTATTTTAATGGCATAGCAACGGGCACCAGCAATAGAAACGTCGCAAAGAAGCTTCGAAGTACCGCCTCTACGATGGCTAATTTTCGAAGGCCCCTTTCGGTGTCAATATCGGGTCCGTATCTTTTATCTGCAGGCCAACAAGCCACTTGGACCGCCTCCGTTCACGGTGGCAGGAAGCCTTACAGCTACCGATGGGCCAAGATGCGTTACTGCGATGATAATGCTCCGCTGGGTATACGGGCCATCCCCTGCAATGGCTGGGGCGATGCTGGCGGCGGTCGCAGCTTCACAAGCAGCTTCAACAGCTCGCATCGCCTCAGACTCACCGTCACCGACGCCAACCGTACCTCAAAGACTGTTTACAAGCAGGTCCTGGTCACGGAGTATGGACCGCCCCCGGACGACCCGGGCGGCCTTTCCGCATCGTACAAGCAAACGGCCGGCGAGGCGTTGCAGAATTCGTCGTTGACGGCTCTGCCGGAGACGTACGCGTTGGCGAGTAACTACCCGAATCCCTTCAATCCGTCTACGGAGATCCGATTTACCTTGCCGGAGGCCTCGGCGGTTTCACTCATTGTCTACGATGTGATGGGACGCGAGGTGGAACGCCTTCTCGATAAGACCCTGGGTGCCGGTTACCATGAAGCGAGATGGGATGCAACGGGCCTGCCCAGTGGAGTCTATCTCTATCGGATCGAGGCAGGGGCCTTCGCGCAAACCAGGCGTATGACCTTGCTCAAATAAGCTGTCTTCGTACGACATTACTCAACGGTGATCCATATGCCGCGTTATACCCTGCTACTTGCCGGCTTCCTCTTGTTGACATCCTCGGCAACGGCGCAAACAGCGCACCCTGCCCGGTTGAATGTATCCGTGCAGGGCGGAGTCATCCGAAATCTTCAGCCTCAGGATTGGGGGCAGCCCCTCTACGCATTCTATCCGGAAGTGCAAATCACCAGCCGGCCTTTTCCGCTCGCTAGCGGGGTTTCCTTACAGGGTGGTTTACATTGGGGATATTGGGACGATGATGGAATACGTGAGCATAAGAAGCTCGACTACGCTACCTATTCTCAGAGCAGCCACATTGCCGGAGTCCACTTCTACGTGGTCCCTACACAAATTCCTCTTGTTTTCCTGAGCCTGTTCAGCGGCCTATCCTGGCACTTTGTCAGCAGTGACTTTGTAGACGGTCGCAACGAATGCATGGGTGCCAGTTTGCCCGAGTGTTTTTTCAGCGGTGACTATGTAGGCGGCTCCAGCTTGAGACGTTATTGGGGTGGGAATTATCATGATCGCTTTAAGGCCCTGGAAGCCGGTCTGCGCGTAGCGGTTCCCCTCGGCAACAGGCTGGCGGTTACTACAGAGGTGAAAAGATATATTCATATTTCCTCCATCGTGGAGCGTATTCCCTATTTAAGCCGACCTGATCGCCATACAAGCCAGTTTGTCTATAAACTGGGGCTTTCCTTCGGGTTTTTTTAACTCGACCGAAAGACTGCGCCAGGAAATAACAGGGCGCTATTGCGCTGCTCTTCGAGTTCTTCCCGTGTAACGTACCTGCCCTGCTACATCAACGCGTTGCCGGGGGAGCGCCTGGCAACGATTCGCCTACCGGATTCCCGATGTTTCGCCTCCACTTCTTTTTTCGTTGGCGGCAACGGAGATCCGATTTACCTTGCCGGAGGCCTCGGCGGTTTCACTCATTGTCTACGATGTGATGGGACGCGAGGTGGAACGCCTTCTCGATAAGACCCTGGGAGCCGGTTACCATGAAGCGAGGTGGGATGCAACGGGCCTGCCCAGTGGAGTCTATCTCTATCGAATCGAGGCAGGGTCCTTCGTGCAAACCAGGCGTATGACCTTGCTCAAATAAGCTGCCTTCGTACGACATTACTCAACGGTGATCCATATGCCGCGTTATACCCTGCTACTTGCCGGCTGTCTCCTGTTGACATCCTCGGCAACGGCGCAAACAGCGCACTCTCCCCGGTTGAATGTATCCGTGCAGGGCGGAGTCATCCGAAATTTTCAGAATGAGGATGAGGGCCAGCCCCTCCATGCATTCTATCCGGAGGTGCAAATTGCCAGTCGGCCTTTTTCGCTCGTCCGCGGGATTTCCTTACAGGTACAGGGTGGCTTACATTGGGGGTATTGGGATGATGGAGTGCGTGAGCATAAGAGGGAGATTACCCCCTCTTTCGGACTTTGTGGGCCACCGGAAGAACCTCCATGCGTTCTAACCACCTATTCTCAGAGCAGCCACATTGTCGGATCCCGCTTTTACGTGGTCCCTACACAAATCCCTTTCGTTTCCCTGAGCCTGTTCAGTGGCCTATCCTGGCACTTTGTCAGCGATGACTATGTAGGCGGTTCCGGCCTATGCATATCCACCATTATTCCCGAGTGTGAGCTTTACCCTAATGCTGTCCCTGATGTTGAAAATTATACCGATCACTTTAAGGCCTTGGAAGTCGGTCTACGCGTAGCGGTTCCCCTCGGCAACAGGCTGGCGGTTACTACAGAAGTGCAAAAATACATTCATCGTTCCGCCGTAGGGAGAGGTGGTTCGGGTTGATTGGACAGATTTCGCGGGAATTTAAGGTGTAATGTTGCGACCTTGTTCCGACGCAATCAACCAGACAAGACCCATGTCGAGACGTACACGCAGAACCCATAGTCCTTCGTTCAAGGCGAAGGTAGCCCTTGCCGCCATGCGCGGCGGCAGCACGCTGGCCGAACTCGCCGAACGCTTCGAGGTGCATCCGAACCAGATACAGTCGTGGAAGAAGCAGCTCACAGAGAGCGCCGAGGAGGCGTTCGTCCGAAGCCGCAACGTTCCCGACGAACGCGACAGAAAGATTGAGGCGCTTCACGCGAAGATCGGGGAGTTGTCGATGGAGAAGGATTTTTTATCGAAGGCGCTCGGACGCGACCGTTAGCCGAGCGCCGCGCCATGATAGCGCCGACGCATCGCTTGCCCGTGGTTCGCCAGTGCAAACTTCTCGAACTGAGCCGTTCGACGGCCTACTACCGTCCCCGGCAAGAGAGCGAAGAGAACCTTGCCGTCATGAAATAGATCGACCGACTCTATAATGGAGCGCCCCACGAGCGGATCGCACACAATAAAGAGCAAGCTTGAGGCAAAAGGCGTTTGCATCGCCAGAAGTCGAATCGTTCGCCTTATGCGCCTTATGGGCCTTAGAGCCATCTACCCGAAGCGCCGCACGTCGTCTCCGGGAGAAGGGCACAAGATATATCCTTATCTGCTCAGAGGCACAAAGGTGACCGGGCCCCGCGAGGTCTATGCGGCGGACATTACGTACATCCCTATGGCGAAAGGCTTTCTCTATCTCGTGGCCGTGATCGACTGGTACAGCCGCAAGGTGCTCGCCCACCGGCTCTCGAACACGCTCGACGCCTCTTTCTGCGTCGAAGCGACGGAAGAGGCCATTGTCCGCTACGGAGCGCCGGAGGTGTTCAACACGGACCAGGGAGCGCAGTTTACCTCCGAGGCGTTCACGGGTGCGCTCAAGGCGCACGGGGTGCGTATATCCATGGACGGCAAGGGCCGCTGGCTGGACAACGCGTACGTGGAGCGCCTCTGGCGCAGCTTCAAACAGGAAGAAGTCTACCGGCGCGCCTACGACACGGTGGTCGAGGCCAGGAAGGGAATCGCCGACTACCTGCGCTACTTCAACGAAGAGCGCCCGCACCAGGGACTTGACAACCGAACGCCCGACGACGTATTCTATAAACGAAAACCGCTGCCCAAGGCGGCATAACCCGACGCAGCGCTACACTTAAAATCGCCGGAAAAACTGTCCAGTTTTTTCGGACCATTTCTGGGCGTATTGGCCATATCCAAAACCGGTTTGTTTACAAACTGGGGCTTTCCTTTGGACTTTTTTGACTCGACCGAAAGACTACGCCAGGAAATAACAGAACAGCCTTGCGTTGCTCTTCGAATTCTTCTTGTGTAGCATACTTGCCCTGCTGCAACAACGCGTTGCCGGGGGAGTGCCTGGCAACGATTCGCCTACCGGATTCCCGGCGTTTCGCCTCCACTTCTTTTTTCGTTGACGGCTCTGCCGGAGATGTACGCGCTGGCGAGTAACTACCCGAATCCCTTCAATCCATCTACGGAGATCCGATTTACCTTGCCGGAGGCCTCGGCGGTTTCGCTGGTTGTCTACGATGTGATGGGACGCGAGGTGGAACGCCTTCTCGATAAGACCCTGGGAGCCGGTTACCATGAAGCGAGGTGGGATGCAACGGGCCTGCCCAGCGGAGTCTATCTCTATCGAATCGAGGCAGGGTCCTTCGCGCAAACCAGGCGTATGACCTTGCTCAAATAAGCTGTCTTCGTACGACATTACTCAACGGTGATCCATATGCCGCGTTATACCCTGCTACTTGCCGGCTGCCTCCTGTTGACATCCTCGGCAACGGCGCAAACAACGCAACCTGCCCGGTTGAATGTATCCGTGCAGGGCGGAGTCATCCGAAATTTTCAGTATGAGGATCGGCAGCAGCCTCTCTTCGCATTCTATCGGGAAGTGCAAATCGCCAGCCGGCCTTTTCCACTCGCCATCGCCCGCGGGATTTTCTTACAGGGTGGCCCACACTTGGGGTATTGGGACGATGGAATATATGAGAATAAGGGCTTGTATCAGGATTGCGCTACCTATTCTCATCGCAGCCGTATTGCCGGAGCTCGCTTGTACGTGATCCCTACACAAATTCGTTTTGTTTCCCTGAGCCTGTCAGGTGGCCTATCCTGGCACTTTATCAGCGGTGACTATGCAGGTCCCCCCCATCCGAATGTGAACGTTTCTGGGTTCGCGGCACTCATTGGGGTGAAAATTATCCCGACCGCCTCAAGACACTGGAAGTCGGTCTGCGCGTAGCGGTTCCCCTCGGCAACAGGCTGGCGGTTACTACAGAGGTGCAAAAGTACGTTCATGTTCCTGTCGAAGAGCGTAATCCCCATACAAAAAACCGGTTTGTTTACAAACTGGGGCTTTCCTTCGGGTTTTTTTGACTCGACCGAAGATTGTGGCCTTTGCCCCTTCGCCAAGAGGCAACAGGGGGCGCAGGCGCGATTACTATCAATCATTAGCGAGCCGAGCGCCGTAAGCTACCTGTGTAAACTCCCCACGTTGTTCAGTGGGATATTGAGGGATTGGATAGGCGTTCGGTATTTCAAGCTGGCGTGTGGTCGATGCCAATTGTATCGGTGCGGCCAGCGGGGGAGGTACTCGCCGCGCTGTCCGGAGCTGTCGTAGGCGCGTGCGTAGGCCCATTCGTGCAGCGCGGTTTGGATGAAGCGTTCGGCTTTGCCGTTGGTTCTCGGGGTATAGGGCCGGGTTCGGATATGTTTCAGTTTCAGCCGTCGGCACAGTTTTGCGAAGCGTTTCGAGCGGTAGCAGGAGCCGTTGTCGGTCATGACGCGGGTGAAGGCGATTCCGAGTGTTCGGAAGTAGCGCAGGGTGTCGACGAGCGCGCTACAGGCGCTTAGAGCGGTCTCTGCGGGCTGGATGCAAGCGAAGCTCACTCGCGAATGGTCGTCGATGGCCACATGCACGTATTCCCATCCGGCTCCTGCGGAGTTCTTCCGTCGGTTACCGGTGACCCGATGGCCCGGACGCACGAAACGCCCCAGCCGCTTTACGTCCAGGTGCAGCAGGTCGCCCGGATTCGGGTAGACGTAACGGTGCACCGCAACCGCAGGATCCAGATGGGACAATCGGTTCAATCCGGCTTGCTGGGCTATCCGGGCCACCGTGCTGTGCGCCACGCCGGTTCTTCGGCTAATCTCGCGATAGGTGCATCGGGCGCGGCGAAGGGCCAGGATCGCTGCACGTTGCGCCTCCGAAGTGCGATGCGGGCAGCTGACAGGACGCGAAGAACCGTCCCGGAGGCCTTCTCGTCCCTGCGCGCGATACCGGGCCAGCCACTTGTAGGCCGTGCGTACGCTGACCCCTGAGGCCTGCGCGGCTTCCTCGACGCGAAGCCCCTCGTTAACGATGCGGCAAACCAGAATCTCTCGACCTTTCGGCGTCAATCGGGCATTCTTGTGAATCTTCATTCGGCTCTCTCACTGGTTATAGGTTCACATGTCCCTGATAAATTCGGGCAGCAGGATCAAACGAACAACCTACTGAGAGGTCACAGCTACCCATAGCGGCTCGACAGATCGTCGAGCGCGAGCAGCCATCTTCTCAATCCGCTCTTTGGCCCGATCTGGCGGAAGAGCGAGAAGATAGCCGTACTGCGCAGAGATGCTCTGTGCAAGGATCCCCACCCACATATCCTCAACAGCTTTCTTGCCGGGCGGACGTATGTCAAAATCTTCCGGGACAGCCGGAGGCAGCGGCTGTACCCGACTGAGATAGAGCTATTTATTACACCTTGCAGAGGGACCTTCTCGCAGTAGAAGGCAATGCACTTTTCCAGAGCATGCCCTGAAGGCCGGTAGAGAAAACCCGTTCCGGAAACCTTGCCCCTTGACAGGTGTAGAAGCGGAAGTTATTATGTACCTGCACGATTTAATGACCGCAGCGCCTCACCGGCTCCATGCATGCATCCTGCACACATAGTCGTCGTTTTGTTGCATTCCCGTCGCGCCTGCGACGAGGATGCTTTCTTTTTGCGTGGAGAAGCGCTTCCCTATGATGCCCGGCGGGGATTAACCCTGGCTAAATTACCTGCATAGCGCTGATTCACTCGGGTCAGCGCTTTTTTTATACCGCGCGGGCCCATCGTTGTCCAACCACACAGCCTTTTTATCTTTCCTTACACGATAACGATGGCTATAGTACTTGCTTTTAGTGGCGGCCTCGATACGTCTTTTTGCGTACCGTATCTCGCCGAAACCTGCGGCGAGCCGGTATATACGGTTACCGTCAACACAGGAGGCCTTTCGGAAAAGGAGGCACAAGTTGTTGAGGCGCGGGCACGGGCGCTCGGCGCGGCCCGGCACATCCTCGTGGATGCACGGAAAGCCCTCTTTGACGACCACCTGAGCTACCTGATCAAAGGGAATGTCCTGCGCGGCGGCGTATACCCGTTGTGCGTCGGACCGGAACGGGTCACGCAGGCTCGCATGGTGGTGCATGCAGCGCAGGAAACCGGGGCGCGGGCTATCGCCCACGGGTCGACCGGCGCCGGGAACGATCAGGTTCGCTTCGATGTCGCCGTGCGCCTGCTGGCGGACGATATGGACATTCTGACTCCGATCCGCTCACTGGGGCTGAGTCGTGAGCAAACAACAGCCTTTTTGCAGGAACGCGGCTTCGACGTACCTCGCAAAACCACGGTTTGGTCCATCAACCGGGGTCTCTGGGGCACCACGATCGGCGGAGGGGATACGCTCGCCTCCGCCAACCCGCTCCCTGAAGAGGGATGGGTAGATACGGTAGCGCCCGCCAACGCGCCCGACGCAGGGCAGGAATGGGCGATTGGCTTCGAGAAGGGTCTTCCCGTTTCTGTCAACGGATCGCTTCTCGATCCGGTTACGCTTATTGAAACGCTCAATACCGAGGGAGCTGCACACGGCGTTGGGAGAGGCATGCACGTGGGCGATACGATTCTTGGCGTAAAAGGACGGGTAGCCTTCGAGGCGCCGGCTCCGGCAATCCTGCTTACTGCGCATCGCGAACTGGAAAAGATCGTGTTGACGAACCGGCAACGCTTTCAGAAAGATCATCTGGCGGATTACTATGGACAGATGCTGCACGAAGGACAGTATTTCGACCCGGTAATGCGGGATATTGAGGCCCTCATCGATTCGTCGCAGACTGCCGTCACCGGCACCGTGCGGGTAAAAGCACGTCAGGGACATGTCGAGGTGCCGGGTTGCGAAAGTCCTTATTCGATGTTCGACCCCCGCGTAGCTGTGTACGGGGAAACCAATGCGTTATGGGATGGACGAGACGCCGAAGGATTTACGCAGATTTACGGCGTGCAGGCTCTATTGGCGCACAGGGCACGCCGCAATGCGGAAAACGCGCCCCGGGAATCGCCCGCCTGAACATCCGCACTGCTTCGTCATTCCTTGCCAGCGCACTTCTCTGAGCTTCGCGGACTTAATCAGAGTATCTCATGAATAACCGGATAGCCCTGCTACATGGTGCAGGATACACGGGCGGCGAATTAATCCGCCTCCTTCTTGCGCACCCGAAGGCTCGACTCAACACCGTTACCAGTCGAGCATATACCGGGAAACCGGTGTGGCGCGCGCACCCGCACCTGCGCGGACAACTGGACCTGGTCTTCAGCGATCCGGACGAGTTCGACCCCGCTGAGACAGACATCATCTTCATAGCTGCCGAACACGGCAAAAGCGCCGGCCTCGCAGCGAAGTTATTCGATAATGGGTTCGATGGGATACTGATCGACCTGAGCGCCGATTTTCGGCTTGGGAGCGCCTCCCTGTACGAACAATGGTTCGATTTCGCGCATCCGGCGCCCGATCTGCTCCCGTCATTCGTATATGGCCTGCCGGAAATTTGCGCGCCGTACCCCCCGGGGACAAAGCGTATTGCGAATCCGGGTTGTTTTGCGACGGCCCTCAGCCTGGCGTTGTGGCCGGTTACGCAGCATATGGAAACGGTAGATGCCTTTGTGACAGCCTGGACAGGCGCTTCGGGCTCGGGAGCGCGCCCCAAAACGACCACGCACTTCCCGACCCGGGACGGCAACGCGCGGGCGTACAAGGCGCTGAATCACCAGCACCTCCCCGAAATAAAACAGGTGTTGGGGCCAAATGCGGATATCCGTTTCGTACCCGTTTCCGGCCCCTGGACACGGGGCATCTGGGGCGTAGCGGATATTCCGCTTCCTGCAGGCGCCGCTGCCTCCGATGTGGAACAATGGTATGCGGAAGCCTATGCGGACTGCCCGTTCGTGCGGCTCTATGCGGATGAGCTCCCGGAACTCCGGTTTGCGGCGCACTCGCCTTTCTGCGACATCGGATGGATCGTTCGGGACGGGCGCCTGTTGGTCGGCTTTGCAGAGGACAACCTGATCAAGGGAGCTGCCGGACAAGCCATCCAGAATCTCAATCTTCTTCTCGGCTTGCCTGAAACGACCGGTCTTCTTCCCGCCTCGAAGGCGCAATGGTAAACGCGCGCTATATACCTCTATATACCATGACTACGCAGGAAGCTATCGCACTCGAAAACCTCTACCAGATCCCCACCTACGCCCGCATGCCCATTGCGCTCAGCCGGGGCAAAGGCAGCTACGTGTGGGATATCGACGGGCGAAAATATCTGGACCTGTACGGGGGGCACTGTGTGGCGCTCCTGGGACATAGTCCAACCCGGGTTGTGGAGGCCATCCGGGCGCAGGCTGAACAACTCCTGTTTTATTCCAATACCGTCTACAACGATACGCGGGCCCGTGCGCTTGAGCGCCTCGGGACACTCGCCCCGGAAGGCCTCCAACACGTGTTCTTTTGCAATTCGGGAGCCGAGGCAAACGAAACAGCACTCAAACTGGCGCGCAAGCATACCAGGGGGCCGCGTATCGTTGCCATGGAGGGCGGCTTTCACGGACGCACTCTCGGCTGCCTCGCTACAACATGGAAAGATGCGTACCGGGCGCCGTACCGGGACGTGCTTCCGGCAACCACATTCGTCCCATTCGGCGATGCCGCTGCGGTCGAGGAGGCTTTTGAGGCGCATGGCGATATTGCAGCTGTGCTCCTCGAACCTATCCAGAGCATGGCGGGTATGGTCGAGGCGCCGGCAACATATTACCGCACATTGCGGGATCTGTGCGACCGGTATGGTGCACTGCTACTCTTTGACGAAGTACAGACAGGGGTAGGGCGCACGGGTACATTTTCCATTAGTACGCAGTACGGGGTACGCCCGGATTGCATTTCGCTGGCGAAAAGCCTTGGAGGAGGTGTGCCGGTGGGCGCTGTACTCCTGTCCGATGAGATCGCATCCACCGTGAAGCCCGGTGATCAGGGAACAACCTTCGGGGGTGGGATGATAGCCATGGCCGCTGTGGAGGCTACGCTACAGACGCTGGTCGAAGAGAATCTCATGCCACGAGCATCAAACCTGTTCGAACACATACGCAGTGGCCTGGAACCGCTCGGCTGTAGTGTACGC
Source organism: Rhodothermales bacterium (assembly GCA_951812345.1). Classification (GTDB taxonomy): domain Bacteria; phylum Bacteroidota; class Rhodothermia; order Rhodothermales; family VXPQ01; genus VXPQ01. The sequence goes on along the minus strand of OX638295.1, from coordinate 1,477,083 downwards.
GGGCGAGGCGGGCTCATCGGCATCGTGCTTGATCGCCCTGCCTCTCCGGTCCGGGCGGCGCTGTTTGAACAGGGCATTCTTACAGGCGGAGCAGACGATCCGAACGTGATCCGGCTCATGCCCCCGATTAACACCCCTTTCGAAGCACTGGATGGGTTTTGCGAGGCGCTTTCGTCCGCACTGAACATCCGTCAAACCGTAGAGATCGATACATGAGACACCTGATCGACTGGCAATCGCTCAGCCGCGTGATATGGAATGCGGCTGTGGAGCGGGCCTTGTACTATTACGAAAATGGCGGAACGTGGACGGATGCCGCCAGGGGGCGTAGTATTGCGCTCATGTTTTTCAACCCTTCGCTGCGCACCAGGACCTCCATGGAACTGGCGGCAGCGCAACTCGGAGCCTACTCAACCATGCTCACCCCCGGGCAGGAAACATGGCGTTTCGCCTTCGAGCAGGGCGCCGTCATGGATGGTCAGGAGGCAGAGCATATCCGGGAAGCCATCGGCGTGCTTTCGAGGTACTACGACGCCCTCGGCGTACGGGTTTTCGCCTCCCTCAAAAGTTTCAACAAGGACCGGGAGGAACGGCTGATCCGCACGATCGCCTCGGCTTCGTCCGTACCGGTCGTCAATCTCGAATCCGCCTTTTATCATCCATGTCAGGCGCTGGCCGACGCCGCGGTCATCCGTCGGCAACTGGGCGATCCGCGCGGCAAGAAGTTTGTACTGGCATGGGCGTATCACCCCAGGGCGCTCCCCATGGCCGTGCCCAATTCCGCCGTGCTGATGGCTGCCCGGTCGGGGATGCACGTAACGGTGGTGCGACCTGACGAGTATGCGCTCGATTACGGAATCATGGAAATGGCCCGGTCCTACGGTGCACAAGTCGAGGAAACGGATAATCGCGAACAAGCTTTCGACGGAGCGGATATCGTGTACGCCAAGGCATGGAGCGGACCGCTCGTCTATTCCGACCCGGAGCATGAAGCGGCGCGGCGGGAAAGCTTGCGGGATTGGTGCATTACCACGAAATGGATGCAGAAAACGCGAGAGGCGCGCTTCATGCATTGTTTGCCTGTACGCCGCAATGTGGTTGTCGAAGACGATGTACTGGACGGACCGGGGGCCATTCACCTCGAACAGGCCGAATTCCGGTTGTATGCACAGAAAGCGATTCTTGAGTATGTCTGGGGGCTCTGATGAAAACGACCGTCATCAAGATGGGGGGCGCATCCGTCATGCGCAACGAGCCCCTTGATACGCTTTGGGCCTCCGTGGCCCGGTTGGCGAAAACCGGACGGGTCGTCGTCGTACACGGCGGTGGAATCCGAGCCACCAAGATTGCCGGACAGCTTGGCCATACTCCACGTATGGTGCATGGGCGCCGCATCACCACCGACACCGATCTGGAAATCGTGCAATGGACCCTTCGCGGCGAACTGAATGGGCGTCTTGTGGCTGGCGCAGTCAAGCATAGTGTCAAGGCTGTTGGATTGTCCGGCGCCGACGGCCCACTTGTGTACGTTACAAAACGGCCACCCTGGAATGTCGATGGGGAAACGATTGACTTCGGATGGGTCGGGGATATTGCATCTGTCGACACGGAGCTCCTCGATATCCTGCTTGATCAGGGGTATGTCCCGGTAATCGCCCCGCTTGGCATTGACCATACGGGGCAACTGTACAATGTGAACGCCGATACGGTCTCCTGCGCCCTTGCGAAGGCCTTACAGGCAGAAGAATATCTGCTCGTTACGGAGATCGGCGGCATTCGCAGGAACACTGCCGATCCGAATTCACATTTGTCCTCTTTCAACGCTGAACTATGCTCCCGCGGCGTGCAGGAAGGGTGGATCACGGATGGAATGCGCGTAAAAATCAACGTCGGCTTCGCTGCGCTCAATGCCGGCATCCCGAACGTATTCATCGTGTCCCCGGAAGGTATCCCGGACCCCTCGACGGGTACTCGTATTATGCATTGACGCTTTCAATCTCGCGCCCCTCATAATGCAGCCTCGTAAAGACGTCATAGCGCTTTTGAAGGAACTCGTGCGCATCCCTTCCCTCAGCGGCGAAGAAAAAAACGCCGCCGGGTTCATGGAGGAGTATGTTGTACAGCACGGGATAGAAACGGACCGCATCGATAATAACGTGTTCTTCGGATTCGGAGAAGGAGACGATGTATTGTTGCTGAATACCCACCTCGATACGGTGCCTCCGTCGGAGCATCATCCGCACGGCGCATTCGACGCGGTCGAATCGGAAGGCCGCTTGTACGGGCGCGGCAGCGTGGATGCGAAGGCGTCCGCCGCCGCCATGACCACTGCGCTCCTTTCCCTGACCGCCGATGGTTTCCAGCCTTCCGGGCGAATCATCGTGGCGCTGACCGCCTGCGAAGAAACGGGCGGGGACTACAATGGACTACAGACCCTGCGCCCGCATCTGCCGGACTTGACGGCGGCTCTCGTAGGCGAACCCACCAACCTCGTTCCGTGCATCGCTCAAAAAGGCCTGCTGGTGCTGCGCGTGGAAGCGCAAGGCAAAACGGCCCATGCCGCCCGGGCGCATCTCGGACAAAATGCCATAGCAGGCGCTGCAAAAGATATCGAGCGCGCCATGAACCTTGTCTTCGACCGGGAGGATACTTTTCTGGGGTATCCTACGGTCACCGTAACCACCATAACGGGAGGTTCGGCCCGCAATGTGGTGCCGGACCGGTGTACGTTCACGCTCGATATCCGGTCGACCCCGGTCTATAGACACAAGGAACTGATCGATATCGTGCAAGATGCGCTGGAATCGGAGGTACATGTGCATAGCGAGCGAATCGTACCCGTCGCAACGAATGCAGACGAACGGATCGTCCATGCATGCCTCCGCGCGATTCCCGATGTCGAACCAATCGGGTCTCCCACGGCGTCAGACTGGATATTTCTGGCTGATGTCCCAACCGTCAAAATCGGACCGGGATCAAGTCAATTGTCCCACACCCCGGAAGAACATATCCCGATCGCCGAAGTGCAGCGCGCCGTGGATGTCTATCGTTCTGTCATTGAAGCTTACTTCGAGTCATGACACACCCACCACCACTCTGGAAAAAATCGGACGCATCCGAAACACTCGAAGACAAGGTGATGCGATTCACCGTTGGAGAGGACTATCGGTGGGATACGCTCCTTTTGCCCTACGATATACGGGCAACCCGTGCCCACGCCTGGGGACTGGCGGAAATCGGGATACTGGTAAAGGAAGAATTCGATGCCATCATCGAAGCACTGGATGCGCTGACGGAACAGGAACTTTCCGTCCGCCCGGAAGACGAAGACTCGCACACGGTGATCGAGAATCACCTGACGGAAGCGCTCGGCGATATCGGCAAGAAAATCCACACGGGGCGCTCACGAAACGACCAGGTACTGGCCGCGCTGCGATTGTATCTCCGGGATGCCTTGCGGGGAATAATTCAGCAAACCGCAGACATGGTTCGCATCCTGTGCCGGTGGGGTGAAGAGGGAGATCACTGGCTTATACCCGGCTATACGCACATGCAACGCGCCATGCCCGCTACTGTAGGTTTGTGGACGATGGGCTTTGCTGAACTGCTCACGGTCGATATTGAACGGTTACAGGAAACAGCGAAGCGTATCAATGTATCCCCCCTCGGGTCAGCCGCGGGGTACGGGATTCCTGGCCTGGCGCTGCCCCGCAAGAAGATTGCCCATCGACTCGGCTTCGACGACATCCAGGAGCATGTTACCGCCGTACAGTTATCGCGCGGAAAGCTGGAACTGGATGTGGTTCATGCCCTCGCGCAAATCGCGGCGACATGCAATCGCCTTGCCTCGGACATTGTGCTGTATCACGCAGCAGAGTTCGGTTTTCTGAAGCCAGCCGACACCTACGGCACAGGGAGTTCCATCATGCCTCAAAAACGGAATCCGGACGTTCCGGAACTTGTACGGGCATCATACCACCGGATGCTTGCCGAAATGCAACTGCTGGCATCCCTCCCCGCAAACCTGCCGTCAGGCTACCATCGGGATCTGCAACTCACCAAGGAAGCCGTCCTGCGCGCCGTACACACGGCTTCGAATATAACGGGGGCAATGGCCGTTGTAGTCCGGGATATGCGCTTTGACAAAACGCGCCTCGACAAGGCCGTATCCCCCGAGTTGTTCGCCACTGCTCGTGCCATCGGCATGGTACAAGAAGGAACGCCGTTTCGGGAAGCCTATCGCCAGACCGCCGGCGAACTGGATGCTATCCGGAAACCTCCGGCAGAGGAAGCACTGGGGGCTTACCGCGTAGACGGATATCCCGGGCGGTGCCGGCCCGATATCATCATAGAACGACTGAACCGGATCGACCCGAAACCGGAAAAACCGGAATAGAACACTGTGTTGCTACCGGTTCCAGTCCCACTCCGATAAGGGCGCAAGAAAATCGTGCGCCGTGAGATCGTAGTGAATGGGCGTCACGGAAACGTGGCCGCTTTGTACCGCAGCTATATCCGTGTTTTGTCCTTCGTCAAGGTTGACAAAGGTGCCTGTCATCCAGTAATAGGGCCGATTGTTTGGATCGACGCGCTGGTCGAACGATTCTTTCCAGCGGGAACGCGCCTGACGTGTAACCAGCACGCCCTTGATGGACGGTAGAGGAAGCGGCGGAATATTCACGTTCAGCAGAATGCCCGGCGGCAACCCCTGATCCAGTACTTTTTCTGCTACACTGAAAGCAATCTCACGAGAGGCATTGAAGTCGTGAGCGTCCCAGTCGCAGAGAGACACGGCCACGGCGTCGATTCCCAGAATAGCGGCTTCCGTCGCCGCACTGACGGTGCCCGAATAGATCACGTTAAGAGCCGTATTCGCCCCTCGGTTGATACCGCTGACAACCAGGTCCGGCTCGCGAGGCAGCAACTCCCTGACTGCCAGCTTTATGCAATCTGCCGGGGTACCCTGAACACCGTAGATGCGCATTGCCCCACCCATGTTCGCGTCTACGGGAAAAGCGCGCACAGGATCACGCAGCGTGATCGCATGCCCCACGGCGCTTTGTTCCAGAACAGGAGCTACCACATAGACATCCCCTAACCTGACCATAGCCTCCGCAAGCGCCGCGATCCCCGGGGCGTTCACGCCATCGTCATTGCTGACAAGAATAAGCGGTCGGGCTCCATGATTCGAATCCATGTGCATGCCTCCTCACATTTCGCGCGTACGCAGCGAGCTACCACGCCGTCAATAACTTTCTTCCCCGGCAGGAAAAGCACGGGTGCGCACATCCTGCACATAATGTTGCACCGCTTCCGTAATGGTTTCCTCAAGATGCGCGTAACGCCGCACGAACCGGGGATTGAAATCGGTGTTCAGGCCCAACAAATCGTGGGTAACAAGCACCTGTCCGTCACAATGCACACCGGCGCCGATGCCGATAACCGGGATCGAAAGATTCCCCGATATGTCGCGTGCCAGGCCTGCAGGAATTTTTTCGAGAACAAGGCCGAAACAACCTGCCTCTTCGAGCAGCCGTGCATCCCTCTGGATTTCATCTGCTTCCTCCGTGTCCTGTGCACGCACACGGTATGTGCCAAAGCGGTAAATGCTCTGCGGGGTAAGGCCGAGGTGGCCCATCACAGGAATGCCGGCATCAGTGATACGCTGCACAGCCTCCAGGGCCGGTTTACCACCTTCCATTTTGACCGCATGCGCACCCGCTTCCTTCATTACCCGGATGGCTGAGACCAACGCCTCCTTCGAATTGCCCTGATAGGATCCAAAAGGAAGATCCACCACTACGAGAGCACGGCGCACCGCCCGAATGACGGACTGTGCGTGGTAGATCATCTGGTCCAGCGTGATGGGCAGCGTCGTTTCGTACCCCGCCATAACATTGGATGCCGAATCGCCGACCAGAAGTACATCTACACCAGCGGCATCCAGGATGCGCGCCGACGTATAGTCATAGGCCGTCAGCATGGCGATCGGCACACCGGCACGCTTCAGGTCCTGCAGTGTCTGCGTGGTGATTCGCCTCGCGTCAAGCGTGCCGGCAACTGGTTCGCTACTCATTGATCGGCTTCCTCTTCCCTTGCCCTGCGCACGCCGTAGCTTGCGTCGAGGGACCGCTAATTCGAGTCCGAGGCAGCCGCTTCACCGGAGGATTCTGCTGCTTCCCCATCCACGTCAAGACCCAGCGTACGCGCTACATCCAGGGTTATATCCTGAACGGTCTCCGGATTGACGAATAAAAGAAGCGGTTCCGTACCGACCCGCGTGCGCAATACGATATCGAGACTGTTTACGGCAGCCACCTCATTAATGGCATCCTGGATTTGTTCCAGAAGCGGTTGCATCAGTTCAGCCTGACGCGCAGCCAATTGCTGATCCTGATTCTGTGCCTCGTCCTGAATCTGCTGTTGCAGCTGTAACAATTCCTGTTCGCGTTCCTGACGACGATCCTCGGAAAGAAGAGACTGCTGCCGCTGATAGCGCTCCAGTTTGTCCTGATAGTCGGTATACAGGGCCTCCAGGGCTTGCTGATTGGCGTCGAAGTCTGTCTGTAATTGCTGCTGCACCTCCTGGTACTGCGGCATATTGATCAGGACAATCTCATGATCGGTGAAGCCAACAGAGAGCGCTTGAGCACGAGCGTTGAACGACCATCCGGCCGTTGCAAAAGCAAGCAGAATAGCGGCAAAAAGAAGGCATCCTGCAGATATGCGTTTCAACATAACGTTTTCTATGTGATTCGTGGCATCGCCGGCAATACGCAGCACCTGACACGCATGTGGCCCCAGGTGCTGCGCGGAGACAATTAATTTTGACTGTCTATATCAATGCCAAGTTCCTCAAGGACATCATCGCTCAGGTCGAATTGATCCCGAACATACATGAAAATATAATCCCCTCCCTTGTCAAACACATAGTCGTACCCGTCCCGGGTAGCCACCGCTTCAATAGCTTCAAGCACGCTTTCCTGGATGGGGCGCACCAACCGTTCCTGCTCCTGAAAAACACGTCCCTCCGGACCGAAGTACTGCATCCTGAGTTGTTCTATCCCTTCTTCGGCCTGAATTATTTCGTCGCGTTGCCGTTGGCGTTCATCGTTCGTATAAAGCAATTCCCGGGCCTGGTACTCCCGGAAAAGCTCATCCACTTCGTTGCGGCGCTCCTCAACCTCCAGTTGCCATTCCTGAGCCATACGGTCAATCTGCTGCTGTACCGTAGCATACTCCGGCAATTGCTCCAGGATATATTCCGAATCCACATAACCCAGCTTCTGCTGGGCGTATGCCGGAGAGGCCCCAAGCAGCGCCACAAGGAATAACGAGACAAAAGAATACGATGAATGCATGGCGCTGCGCCTCAGAACCCTTGCCCAAGCGTAAACTGGAATCTCCACTTGCTTACACCATCCTCGTTGGAAGAACCGGAAGAAAATTCGTCAAAATTATACCCGTAGGTCACCTCGACCATCCGCAATATCGGAAGGTACATGCGCATCCCAACGCCAGCGGATCGAAATAGTTCTACGGGGTTGTACGACCCGAAACGATCCCAGGAATTGACCGCGTCAAGAAAGATATAGGGCTGCGCCGAGAGCTGCTCGGTCTGGATAGCCATCACTTTTATTTCGGACATGTATTTGTTCAGAATGGCCCCTCCGACCGGCTCGCCATCGAGACGAGGACCTATCGAAGAAATAGGATAGCCGCGCATATACACGATATCCCGTCCGAAATAGTTATAGGACTGTTGCGTATCGAACGGCGACCCGCCCACGATGAAGCGTTCGAAGTCCACCCGATCCCCCGTCAGCGAACCCACGTACCCGAAGTCGGCGCCGAACCGGACGGACAGTTTGGGAGCCAACGGCACGTTCCATTCCGTCTTGAAACGCGTCTTGTGATACTGCACAAATCCCGGGACCGGCGGAGCGATTTCAAGAGACAACGAAAAATTCGAGCCACTGGAGGGAAAGATCGGGTGATCCAGCGAATTTCTGGAAAGACTCTGCTGGAATGTAGCGATCCGACTGACTCCTTCCGGAATCGAACGAAAGAGGTTCTGGTTGTCGTAATGCTGAAAGCGAAGGGCGCTTCCCATGCTGAACTTGTCGTCCGGCCATTGCAGGCGGCGTTCGTAGAACACGCGCACCGACGCCGTTTTCAAATGCCCGTCCTGCTGGAACCCGTAGCTGTAACGGGAAAATCGGCTACTGCCGCTGCCGCCGCCGTAACTCGAATAAGAAAGCGACATCCCGACCGGCGTGGGGCGCCCCCTGAACCAGGGCTCCGTATAGGAGAGCGAATAATTCTGGTAAAACGACCCGGTGGTCTGCACGGCCAGGGACAACTGCTGCCCGTCGCCGGATGGAAGAGGATCCCACGCAGACCCCTTGAACAGATTCTGCGCCGAGAAATTATTGAACCCGAATCGGAGCATCAGAATGGGCCCGAAGGAACCCCACGAGCCCGAAAGCTCCAGCTGATCGCTGCTCTGCTCAACGACCGAGTAGCTCAGATCGACGGATTTGTTCGCTTCGTCAATGTCTATTCCCGGACCGCCGCCCAGCGATTCCTGCGTGAAATAATTAAGCTGGCTAAGACGCCGGATCGACTCCTGAATAGCGTCGCGACTGAACGTCTGGCCCGGAATCGTATATAATTCCCGGCGGATGACATGCTCCTTGGTCTTGGTGTTCCCTGAAATGCCGACGTCGCCGAATTGATATACCTCTCCTTCGAGGATATCGAAATGAATGTCCAGCGAATCCCCTTCGATGACGCGTATCGTCGGCTCGATATTGAACCGCATGTACCCGCGATTCATGTACAGGCTGGAAATATCGCTGCTGTTCTTGTTCTGATACAGATTCTGTTCCAGCTTCGACCGGTCGAACGCTTCCCCCTGCACAATGCCAAGCGAATTGCCCAGAAAGTCATCGGGGTAGATCGTATTGCCCTCCCATACGACGTCACGGACAAAATACTGCGGGCCTTCCTCGACCTTCAACTCGACAACCATCCCCGGCTTCTCCCCCTCCTGCACAAATACGGAATCGCTTATAATCCGCGCATCGTAATACCCGTTATCGTTGTAGTGCCGAACGACGTTGTTCAGGTCGGTTTCGTATTCGTTCCGGTCGAATTTCGCCCCACTCCAGAAACGCCACCATTTTTTTTCGTTCGTCTTCTTCATCTTGCGCTTCAGGCGAAAATCGGAAACGGCTTCGTTGCCCGTAATCCGGATTTCCTCAATCTTGACTTTCTGCCCCCGGTCAATCGCAAAATCAATCTTTACCTGCCCGTCATCGGTTTCCTCGCGCCGCACGTCCACTTGAGCAAGCAGATATCCCTTTTCGCGAAAATACTGTTTGATTTGCCGGTCCGTGCGCTCAATATCGGAAGGGCGAACAGGACTTCCTTGTAATAGCGGCGCTTCCTCGCGTAAATCTTTCCGCTGTCCCTTTTTGATGCCGGAAAAGGTGTACTCTGCGAGACGAGGCTCCTCTTTCACCTCAATGGAAAGATACACGCCGTCCCCTGCACGGCGCTCCTCCACGATCTTGACATCCGAAAAAAGACCCAACCTGTACACCGAGCGGACTGCGTCTGCAATGGCTTCGTCGCCGGGTAACGTAACGATCTTACCTGCAGTGAGACCGCTTGCCTGGGCGATAATGGAGCGGGCGCTTTCACTATCCGACCCTTCGACGGTAATGTCGAGAATCTCATAGGAAACAGGGGGGGAAGAATAGGGCCCCGACGTATCGAAAGACCCTGTTATACCTTGCGCTCCGGCCGGAACGGCCAGCAGTACACAGGAAAATAGAAGAATGGGAAATCTTGCGGTCATAGCCAACGGAAACAACTGCAGCCGTTTATAATTGCGCCGGCTGGAAGCATTTGTATTAGGTACACAAACTCGTCAGGAGAGTTTCCGGGCAGGTCATACCGCTGCGGGGCGAAAATGTCCTTTGCCGGCACGCCCTCCCTTCTCATAACGAATTTATTCGCCCGTTAGTATCCGCCCGAAACGCCGTTCCCGGTCCTGGTAATCCCGGATGGCCTCGTACAGTGCATGTCGACGAAACGCCGGCCAGTAGCAATCGGTGATATACAGCTCCGTATAGGCCAACTGCCATAACAGGAAATTCGATATCCGAAATTCGCCGCCGGTACGAATAAGCAAGTCAGGATCCGGCATATGCGAGGTCATCAGCACGGATCCAAAGAGCTCTTCGTCAATATCTTCGGGTTGCAAGGCGCCGGCTCGTACGCGCTCCGCCATTTTCTGTGCAGCGCGCACGATCTCGAGCCGCCCACTGTACGATACAGCGATCGTCAGAGTCATCCGGTCATTGTCACGCGTCTCCTCCATCGCCTCATGCAGCCCGCGGCGTACTTCTTCGGGCATCCTGGACAAATCGCCCACAGCGCAGAGACAAATGTTGTTCTTGTTCAGCGTTCTGGTTTCGCGGCGAATCGTGCTTAAAAGAAGGCGCATCAGAGCCCGCACCTCCGAAGAAGGACGATCCCAGTTCTCCTGGCTGAAGGTGTACAGCGTGAGATAATCCACCCCTAATCGGGCGCACGCTTCCGTAATCTCGCGGACGGAATCGACTCCGGCGCGGTGCCCCGCCACGCGGCGCTTGCCCTGCTCTCGCGCCCAACGTCCATTGCCGTCCATAATCATGGCAATGTGGGAGGGAATCTCCCCGCGGCGCTTCAATGCCTCCTGCAACGCAGCGTCGTCATCCAGGCGTATATCCTTGTTTGCAGTGACCTTCACCGTCGAAAAAGGCGCTATAGACGCAAAATGTCATTAAAGACAAGGAACACCATGAAAGCAAGCAGCAGAAACATACCGACCTGCTGCGTAACCATGCGAAACCGCAAGGACGGTTCCCTCCGAATAACCCCTTCGTACATCAAAAAAACCAGATGGCCCCCGTCGAGCGCCGGAATGGGCAGAATATTGATAATAGCCAGGGTAATGGAAAGCATGGCTACAATGTCCCAAAAGAGACCCGCACCGACTTGTGTAGCCTGATTGATGACCTGTGCTATCATGATCGGCCCTCCGAGATTTTCCCGAAGATTTTCCCGACCCGTGAAAATACGCCCCAGACTCAGGACAATGACCCGCGTGTTGCTCCAGGTATCGCCAATCCCTGCACCCAGCGCTTCGAATAGCGAAAAACTGCGCTGGACGGCGCCGAATTCCTGTGCCAGAATATCCGCACCGGGTCTATATACGCCGAGGAGGTATCCCTCCTCCCGCAACGCAGGCGCCACCAGTGCTTCGTAGACAGGGAGTTCACCGACCCCGGTGGAATCGGGCCGTTGCCAACGGATAATCACCGGATTTCCCTCCGTGCGCCGTATGGACTCCGTCATTTCCGCCCAAAAACGAATCTCCTCGCCGGCTATGGAAACAATACGGTCCCCGGTTTGCAAGCCGATAGAGTCGGCCGCCGTATCCTGCATGACGCCGCCAAGCACAGCCGGCGCAATATACACCCCCAAACGCGGGCCCCGGCGATTGATCTGCGTGAAAATGTCTTCCGGGCCCCGGACGAGCAGCGTGTCGTCTCCTCTGAGCGCCGTGACGGTGAATGGGTCTGCAACCAGTGACTCGATGCTTTCGAAATCCTCGTAGCGCTCCAGTGGTTCGCCGTTCACTGCCAGAATGCGATCTCCCGTGCGAAGCCCCATATCGTAGGCGATAGACGTATCGGCAACAAAAACCGCATCAATATTTTCCGCCGGGATGTTTGTCTCTCCGTAAGAAAGCCGAAGACCCGTGAAAATCAGAAACGCCAGCAGCATATTGAAAACAACGCCGGCGGATATAACGATCATGCGCTGCCAAACGGGTTTCGAACGAAACTCCCACGATTCCGGCGCCTTATCGAGATGATCGGCATCCAGACTTTCATCCACCATACCCGCTATTTTTACGTATCCGCCAAGGGGTGTGGCGCCGATGACGTATTCTGTTTCTCCAATCTGTTTTTTGAAAATTTTGGGAGGAAATCCGACGGAAAATCGGTCCACGCGCATCCCGAACAGTTTGGCGAAAAGGAAATGCCCCATCTCGTGCACGAAGACGAGCAGGGTAATAGCGAGAAGAAACGGAAGAACGTACGACAGGAGGATTCCGGGAATCATCCGGAAAATCTCGACAATCATCTCCATTGATATCGATGTGCTGTGTGGCGCCCCGCAGCAGGCATGTCCGGCGCACTGTGCAAGACGCCGATTCGCGCAGTTCGAGACGAACGGGGCGCAGAGCAGTATAATAGGGTTACGTTATATAGTGATCGTCCGGACATGTTCCAGTACAACACGCCGGGTTTCGGCATCGCAGGCAATGAGATATGCCAGATCCGGATGCTCTTGTACGGGCACACTGCCAAGTGCCCGATCAATGGCGTCGGGAATATCCGTAAAGCGGATTTTGTCCGACAGAAAAAGAGCAACCGCCTGTTCGTTCGCAGCATTCAGAATCGCAGGCGCGGACCCCCCGGCGCCAAGCGCCTCGTATGCCAGATCAAGACATGGGAATTTGGCGCGGTCGGGCGGTTCGAAATGCAGATGCATCGCCTCCGACCAGTCAAGGCGTTCGTGCGGCGCGGGCCATCGCTCAGGATAGCTGAGCGCATACTGGATCGGCACACGCATATCCGGCAGGCCCAGTTGCGCCTTGGCGGAGCCATCCGAAAAAACAACAAAGGAATGTACAATGGATTGCGGGTGCACCAGCACTGAGATGCGTTCTGCCGGGATGTCGAAAAGCCAACGGGCCTCCACCACTTCCAGTCCCTTGTTCATCATAGTGGCCGAATCGATCGTAATCTTTGCCCCCATCGACCAGTTCGGGTGCGCCAGCGCTTCCGCCCGTGTAATACTTCCGAATGTTTCCGCCGGGCGGGTTCGGAACGGCCCCCCCGATGCAGTCAGAATAAGGGATTCGACACTGTTCGCCGGTTCCCCGACAAGACATTGAAAAATAGCGGAGTGTTCGCTGTCGACAGGCACGAGCGTACCCCTGTGTTCTTTCAGGAGATGCGTGACCAGTTGTCCGGCGACAACCAATGTTTCCTTGTTCGCCAGCGCTACGTTCTTGCCGGCCCGGACAGCTTCGATCACCGATTCGAGGCCGGCGAATCCTACGAGCGCCGCCACAACCGTATCCACTTTGTCAAGCGCAGCCGCCTCGCAAAGCCCCTCTCGTCCTGCCAACACGCGGATACCCAGCGGTTCGAGCGCCTCTTCAACCTGTTTCCGGCGACGGGCATCACCTATGACAACGCATTCGGGCAAAAACTCCCGGGCTTGGGTAATCAAAAGATCGGCGTTCGTGCCGGCAGTCAGGGCGCAGACCTCGAAGCGATCCGGAAAAAGACGTACGATATCCAGCGTTTGCGTGCCAATGGACCCGGTCGACCCCAATACACTGAGCCGCTGCACATCCACCTCCCGGTTTACCGGTTCCTGATTCTCTGCGCGCTTAGGGCACATATAATACCGATGGGTTTGGTCCGTTTTACGTAGACCCCTGATGAATCCGCTGTCCGGATCCGGGCAATGACCATGGCATGAAACATACCGCGCACGAGTGCAATATCAAAAGGTGTCAGACCCGATTTTCCCGCACCCTCGCTCTGCGGATACCCATATGAAACGAACGTTCCTGCCGATCCGGTCATGGATCGGCGTCGTTGTACTTACTGCTCTGATATGGGCGCCGGTTGTCGATGCAGTGGGGCAACAACAGGAAAACCCCCAGATTGTTCGATTCCGTCTGGCTGACACGTTCTTGCGCTCGGGCCAATTCGACCAAGCCATCGGCTTGCTGGAAGATCTCTATGCGGAAGCGCCCCGGAACGATGCATTCTACGAAAAGCTGAAAGAGGCGTACAACAATGTAAAGCGCTATGAAGAGGCCGCGGCACTGGTCAGGGCGCGGCTCGTGGATACACGGTCTGCAGCGCTGCTTTCGGACCTTGCGAACATTCGCTATTTGCAGGGAAACGAGAAAGACGCCTACGCCACGTGGCAAGAGGCCGTGGAAACAGCTCCAACCGATCCGAACGCCTATCGCATCGTCTATCGGTCCCTCCTCGGCGTACGGCAGTTCGAACGCGCCGTCTCATTGCTCGAACAGGCACGTGCCGCTACCGGGCAGACCGCTCTGTTTCGAGTGGAACTGGCCTATCTGTGCAGCATTTCGGGACTGTACGCCAAAGCCGCGGAAGAATATCTTGCCCTTCTGAAAGAAAACGACCGGCATCTCGATTTCGTGCGTTCGCGTCTGGGCCCTTTCCTGGAAGAGGAAGAAGCGCTGGCGTCAAGCCTCGTAGTAGTGCAGGACGCCGTCCGCACCGATCCGTTATACCGGACATGGCGCGAATTGCTGGGATGGCTGTACATAGAAGCGGAAGACTTCGCAAACGCTCTCGGGGAATACCGGGCGATAGACGGGCTGGCAGGTGGACAAGGTCATATGTTGTTCGAATTTGCCCGCACAGCTGCCGAGGCAGGCGCTTACAATAAGGCTTCGGAGGCATACCGGGAAGTACTGGAACGGTATCCGGATGCACCGGCAGCTGCTCGAACGCTGGCTGCATTCGGAGCGATGCATATACGCTGGGCGGCAGAAATCGACGAACGGGCCTTTGACGAAACAGGTAATCGAATCGGTGCACCGCACTATGACGAAGCGCTCGCGGCATACCAGACCTTCCTGCAGCAATATCCGCACCACGAACTGTACCCGGATGTGCTGCACCGTATCGGTCGATTACAACAGGATGTTTTTCTTGACACAGGCTCTGCCGAGTCAACCTTCCTGCAGGTGGTTTCCGCCTTTCCGGACACCCGCGCTGCCGATCAGGCGGCCTTCGATCTGGCCAATATCGCGATCATACATGGCCAACTCGACGACGCCCGCCTTCGTTTCAATCGGCTCATCGAACGGCTTAGAACAGGAGACCTTGTCGAACAGGCCCGTTTCAATCTGGCCAGTATTCATATGTTGGCCGGGGAATTCGATGCAGCCCTGTCCCTGGTGGATATTATCGATGCGCATACCTCGACAGACGTTTCGAACGACGCTATTACGTTGAAAATACTGCTGCTCGGAAATCGTGGGCCCGATTCGCTCGATATGCCACTCAGACGGTACGCAGGCGCCCTGCTCGCCCGGAAACAACGACGCCCGCTGGCTGCCCTTGATTCGGTGGACGCGTTGCTTTCCATGTACCCGAGCCATGCGCTTGCCGATGAAGCCCGCTTCCTGCGTGGAGAAATCCTGCTTGCCGCCGGACGAGGACAAGAAGCCTATGAAACGTTTGCGGAAATCCCTCTGATGTATCCGGCAAGTTTCCTGGCGGATCGGGCGCTTTTCGAGGCTGCCGGGATATTGTCGCGCGAATCAGGTAAAAGCGAAGAAGCAATCGCTGTGTACCGGCGTTTGCTGTCCGAATACCCGGGATCCCTGTTTGCAGGCAAGGCCCGCGATCATATACGCCGTCTCCGCGGCGATGGCGTATGAAGCAGTCCGCATTCCGTAGCAGCATCCGGAAAAAAACGATGTCCCTGCGCAGCATTTGCTTGCTTTTTCTGGCATCTGCCCTGTCTTTCGCCACGCTATCTGCACGGGCACAGGATATCCTGATTCCTATGGATATCCGACAATCCAACCACCTTAAGGCGTACGGAATCGTATTCTGGCTGCTCGAACAAGGGGAAACGGTGGACTGGCTGCTGAACTATCGTGGAGGCGCGTTCCTTGCCAGCGGGTTCAATGGTCTTGAACAGGAATTACAGGTACGCGGCGTTCATTTCGAACGTATCGCCCCGGGCGCATCCGCCCGCATCGTTGCAGAGGTGGAAAGCGAAGGGTATAACACAGCCATCGTACGACTGGAGACAGCGCCGAACATTGCCGTGTACGCTCCGGAACAAACACTTCCGTGGGACGACGCCGTACTACTTGCCCTCGAATATGCCGAGGTAACGTACGACATTCTGTACGACGACAAGATTTTGGATGGACATCTCCGCGAATACGACTGGTTGCACCTTCACCACGAAGATTTCACAGGCCAGTACGGAAAATTTCTGCAATACCGGAATATACCCTGGTACATTGAACAGCAACGTGATACCGAGCAAATGGCTGCGCGGTACGGTTTTCGCAAGGCAAGCCGCCTGAAATTGGAAGTGGCTCGAACCATCAAGGAGTATGTAGGACAAGGAGGATTCCTGTTCGCCATGTGCTCCGGCACCGATACCTACGACATTGCGCTGGCGGCGCATCGAACCGACATCGTTCCGGCGGAGTATGACGGCGACCCGGTGAACCCTGACGCACTGTCGCGCCTTGACTTCAACATGACGCTTGCCTTCGAAAACTTCACACCCGTCTTTCACCCTGCCGAGTACGAACACTCAAACATTGACACCGGACCGCCGCCGCCTGCATTGCGTAATCAGGCTATCGACTATTTCACACTGTTTGAATTCAGCGCAAAATGGGATCCGGTACCCACCATGCTCACCCAGAACCATGTAGCGACAATCAAGGGATTCATTGGACAAACAACCAGTTTTCGGAAGGCATTGGTCAAACCGTCGGTTGTCGTGCTGGCGGAAGCCCCCAACAGGGATGAAGTCAAATACCTGCACGGGAATTTCGGAGAAGGGACCTTCACGTTCTATGCGGGTCACGACCCGGAAGATTATCAGCATTACGTAGGCGACCCCCCCACCGACCTGGATTTACATAAAAATTCTCCGGGCTACCGCCTCATTCTGAACAACATTCTCTTTCCCGCCGCGAAGAAGAAAAAACAAAAAACCTGACCACTTATACCCGTTGGCCGTGTCCTTCGCAAATTCTTTCCTCAACGATAGAGCCGCCATGGATGCCCCCAAAGCACGTGTAACGTGGGCTGCATTGATAATACCTCTCTTCGTGCTGGTAATAACCGGAACCGGTCGGACCTATGCACAGCAGCCTGCGGGCAAAACGGGCGTCGGCGTACAGTTCGGAAAACCCGGTGGCGTTTCCGTGAAACTGTATCGAAAGCCGGGATTTGCATACGAGGGGCTGGCTGCATGGAATCTCAGCGATTTCTTCTTCCTCAGCGGGCACGCGCTGTACGAACGCACCATCCCTGATTCCCCCCTCGGTTATTATCTCGGACCGGGCGCAGTAGCAGGGATAGAAAAAAAGGACTCGCAAAGCAATCTCGTCGTTGGCGTCAGTGGAACCTTCGGCGTCCATTTTTTTGCGGAGCGCTACGAGATATTTTTACAGGTCAACCCTCGATTCGACCTGCTCCCCGGCACAACAGGCCATATCGGGGGAGGGATCGGGGTACGCTACTATTTCAGGATACTCTGATCAAAACCGCTTCGCTCAGCGCGTCACGTTCACAAGTACAGGAAATCATGATTCCATCGTTGGAATCAGGAAAAGCACTGCGAATTCGGGGCGTCGCGGACGTGACGCGCCCTTCGGGAGACTGCGAGAAGTGCGCTGGCTGTGTCATTCCTCATTGTGTGGGGCCTGCCACACTGCTTCGTCATTCCTTGCCAGCGCACTTCTCGCAGCCTCTGAGCTTTGCGGACTTAATCGGAGTATCCTTCAGGAAGTAAAAGCTGCTATCCCGCCCACGCGTTTCCCCGGATAGACAGAAACACCCTCAGAAATTCATGTTGTACGAGCGCGTACTCGTAACGGGAGCGAACGGTCTGCTTGGCAGAGAACTGGTTGGCCTGCTCAGCCGGTTCTCCGAATATGACGTACTGGCCACAGGGCGCAGTGCAACGACCCGGTCCGAAGGCTCCTATGGATACATGCCGATGGATATTACGGTAAGGCGCGATGTGCAACACGCCCTCCGGGATTTCGAACCCACCGTAGTGATAAACTGCGCAGCAATGACCAATGTCGATCGTTGCGAAACAGACCGGGATGCATGCTGGAAAGTAAATGTGGAAGCGGTGGAAACGCTGGCGCGGCAGTGTGGCGATGCCGGCGCCCGGCTCATTCAACTCTCCACGGATTTCGTTTTCAATGGATTGAATGGACCGTATGATGAAAACGCCCGTCCGGACCCTGTGAATTTTTACGGCAAATCCAAGCAAGCCGCCGAAAATGCGGCGCGGAGAGCAGGCTTCGAAAAGTGGACTATTGCCCGGACGGTACTGGTCTATGGCACAGGATCGCATACGGACCGGTCCGATTTCGTACTTTGGCTGGTGGACCGGCTGTCTTCGGGACAATCCGTTCAGGTTGTTACGGACCAGTGGCGAACCCCTACCTGCGTAGCCGATCTCGCCCGTGGCATTGAGCGCATCGTGCGGCGGCAACGTGGAGGCATCTTCCATCTCTCCGGGGAGAAATGGATGTCTATGTACGATTTTGCCCGAATGATCGCCGACGTTTTCGACCTGGACAGCACACTGATACGGCCTGTCGATGTCTCGACATTCCGGCAAACCGCCGATCGACCGGCAAAAACAGGATTTATTATTCTGAAAGCCCAAACGGAACTCGATTACCGCCCCAGGCCTGTTCGTGAGACCCTGCGCAAGATCCGAGTCCGCCTTGGCCTTCCGTAAAATTGCTTCCGCAAAAATTTTCTAACCGCACAACTACGTGATAAACATTCAGGTACTTCGCGAAAACCCCGAACGCATACGACAAGCGATCCGGGACAAGGGAACCGGGGATCCGGAACTGGTCGATCAACTGACGGAACTGGATCGCAGGCGCCGGAATCATCTGGCGGCTCTCCAGCAGGCGCAGGCGCGCTCCAACGCTGTCTCGAAAGAGATTGGCGTATACATGCGAAGCGGGCGGGCCGATGAGGCCCAAACGCTCATCGAGGAATCGAGTCAACTGAAAACATCCATTCGGGAACTCCAGGAAGCGGCTGCAGCCACGAACGAACGACTGGAACAGAGCCTCCTGGAAATTCCCAATATTCCCCATCCCGATGTGCCCTTGGGGCATACGCCGGAGGACAACCGGATCATCGCCCGGCATGGTGAACAGCGCACGTTCGATTTCGACCCGCTTCCACACTGGGAGTTGGCGGAACGGCATGGCCTGATCGACTTCGAGCGCGGCACCAAAGTCTCGGGAGCCGGATTTCCTTTTTATACAGGAAAGGGCGCCCGCCTCCAGCGAGCGTTAATCAATTACTTTCTGGACCTCGCCGTAGATCAAGGGGACTACGAAGAAGTGCAGGCGCCCCTTCTGGTCAATGCGGACAGTGCACGCGGCACCGGGCAATTACCCGACAAAGAGGACCTCATGTATGAAGTCTCCCGAGATGGGTTGTATCTGATTCCCACTGCCGAGGTGCCGGTTACAAACGTACACCGTGCAGAAATTCTGGACGGGAATCGCTTGCCGGTCAAATATGCGGCCTGGACACCATGCTTCCGACGAGAGGCCGGCTCGTACGGTAAGGATGTGCGCGGGCTGAACCGGCTGCACCAGTTCGATAAAGTGGAATTGGTCTGGTTTACCCATCCGGCGCAAAGCTACGAAGCGCTGGAAACCCTGCGCAGCGATGCGGAGCGCCCGCTGAAAGCATTGGGACTACCCTACCGCATACTGCTGATGTGCGCCGGGGACATGGGATTTACTCAAACCAAAAAATACGACATCGAGGTTTGGAGCCCGGGACAGGAGCAGTGGCTCGAAGTGTCTTCCATATCGAACTTTGAGGACTTTCAGGCCCGGCGGATGCAGATTCGGTGCCGGCTCGAAGATCAAAAAAAGCCGGCGCTCGTTCACACGCTCAATGGATCGGGGCTGGCGCTCCCCCGCATAGTGGCAGCACTCCTCGAACAATATCAGCAGGGCGACGGGACCATTGCAATCCCGGATGCACTGCAACCCTATACCGGTTTCGATCGCATCGGGTAAATCGTATGACTGCACCTTCGTTTGCAGAGCGCCTTTCGGCCCGTCAGGCAGAAACATCCTCGCTCGTTTGTATCGGTCTCGATCCCGACCCCCAGCGCCTTCCACTCCATCTCACCAGTGAGCATAACGCTGCCCAGGCAGTCATCGCATTCAACCGGGCAATCATTGAAGCAACGGTAGGCGCAGCTGCGGCCTATAAACTGAATCTTGCTTTCTTCGAGGCCCTGGGATCGGAGAGTTGGAACGTCCTGCAGGCAACCCTGAACACCATCCCGAAGGCCGTACCTGTCATTGCCGACGGAAAACGCGGCGATATCGGCAATTCGGCGCGCTTTTATGCACACACTTGCTTCGACCTGCTGGATTTTGACGCGTGTACCGTATCGGGATACATGGGCAGAGACAGCGTGGCGCCGTTCCTGGATCATCCGGGACGAGGCGCCTTTCTTCTTGCACGTACATCCAATCCCGGCGGATCGGATTTCCAGAAAATCGAATATCAGGGCAGGCCACTCTACGAACACGTCGTACGCACGGCACTGGCATGGGAGAAGCCCGGAAACAACCGTGCAAAAGGCTCCCTTGGCTTCGTGGTCGGCGCTTCGGACATTGAGGCGTTGCGCCGTATCCGCACCCTCGCCCCCGACTCCCCGCTACTCATTCCGGGGGTGGGCGCACAAGGAGGCAATAGCAGCGACGTGCTGGAAGCCATACGTGAGGGTTCCGGTCCGGTCCTCGTAAACAGCAGCCGGGCTATCCTGTACGCCTCTGCTGGTCGTGACTTCGATCATGCAGCCCGGCAAGCGGCCGAAACCTTGCGGATGTCCCTGGCGGTCGCCCTGTCTTAAGGACACTTCACCGGCCAGACCCTTCTGTCCGGGAAACAGCGACCCGACTCAGATCACGGTATCGTCGGGAATGCGCGCATTCTTGGGAATCACGATAATGCCGTCGCGTACAAAATAATTTTCGGCGTCCACGTGTCGGACCCCTTCCCGCCTTTTGATAACGCACCGCTTTCCTATCTGAACATTCCGGTCGACGATAGCGCCTTCGATATAACTTCCGTCGCCGATACCCGGACTGGGCGGCCCTCCCACGGGGCTGCGCAAGCCGGGATCGTGCCACGCATAATAGTCGGCCCCCATAAACACGGTGTTCTCAACCGTAGTGTCGGCCCCGACGTATGATCGGATGCCTATCACAGAGTTCGATATCCTGCTGTTGTCGATAACGGCGGCTTCCCCGATCAGGGAATTTTCAACATACGAACTCAGCACCTTGGCGGGCGCAAGCATGCGCGCATTGGTGTACAGCGGCGCCATGGTGTTATAAATGTCGTATTCGGGCTGCCGCTTCGCCAGCATCAGATTGGCCTCAAAGAAAGACCCAACAGTCCCTACGTCACTCCAATACCCCTCGAACGCATAGCTCGATACGGGGTGTTTCCGGATAGCCTCCGGGATAATTTCCTTGCCAAAATCATTTGCATCCGGCATCCCGGCGAGCAACGTCCGCAAAACCTCTGCATCGAACAGGTAAATGCCCATGGAAGCAAGAAATGTGCGCCCCTGGTTGCGCATCTCTTCGCTCACCCGACTCTCCTTGCCCGCAAGATGCTCCGGGGCGGGCTTTTCGTAAAACTCGGTGATGAACCCGTCTTCCGTCCTGACGATGCCGAACGAAGGGGCTTCCTCGGCATTCACCGGAATGGTGGCCAGCGTAACGCCCGCACCACTATCGAGGTGATGTTTCATCAATTTCCGGTAGTCCATGGTATAGAGCTGATCGCCCGACAAAATGAGCACATGGGAATGCCGGTGCGATCTCAGATTGGACAGGGATTGACGCACAGCGTCCGCCGTTCCCTGAAACCATGTATCGGATTCCGGCGTCTGCTCGGCGGCCAGCACCGTGACAAACCCCTCGCGGAACCGATCAAACTGGTACGTGCGGGCTATGTGGCGATTCAAACTCGCCGAATTGTACTGCGTGAGAACAAATATCCGGTGGATATCGGAATTAATGCAGTTCGACACCGGAATATCGATAAGCCGATATTTCCCCCCAAGGGGAACCGCCGGCTTGGAGCGACGCATAGTGAGGGGAAAAAGTCTTTTCCCGGCCCCTCCACCAAGAATGACGGCGAGTAATTCGTCCATATTCTTAACGTCCATATTCTTAAAGATACTCTTGAGTCGTTGGGGAAATGGCGGCGTGACTCCGCAAGTAAAGGTACGAATATGCGGGTACTAATTCCGGGTAACCGGGGCGGCTTCCGGAAACCCTCCATGCGCCATGCGGTACACAAAAAACTCGCTCGCTGCGGTTCCTGCTGGCATGCACAAAAAATCCTCTGAACTCCTGAAGCGCATCCGTGGGCGCCTGCACGCCACGGCCCGGCGCATGACGCTGGCCGATTTTCTGTTCGGGTGCGTCCTGACCACCGGCGCAATCGCCGGGCTGTGGCTCGTTGCAACCCTGATCGAAGCAGTGTGGCGACTGGATGTCGCCCCCCGAACGGCGCTCTTCCGCATTGTCGGGCTGGCATCACTCGGCCTATTGGCCTGGTTCCTGATGCGCCCCTTGTTGAAGATGTCGGGCCTGCTGCGCAACCGGCCGCTCAATACGATTGCCTGCGAGATCGGGCGCCGGACGCCGCGCATCGGAGATCGCCTTGTGAACCTGCTGGACCTTTCGGAAGGCCGGCATAGCGACACACCGCAGCCCCTGCTTGACCAGGCCGTACATATGCTGGGCGCCGAAATCGATTCGGTCCCTTTCGAAACCGTCGCGGATTTTTCCAGGGCGAAACGAACCACACGATTCGCCACCATTCCTGTCCTCTTGCTATTGGGCTTTCTTGCAGCAGCACCCGGGACATTCATAGACGCCTCTGCCCGTTTGCTCTCACCGGGAACCCACTTTGATCGGCCTGCTCCGTTCCAACTCTACGTAACGCCGGGTTCCATTGAAATGGCGCGAGGTTCCACATTGGCTATCGAGGTCCGTACGGCAGGGCAAGAACGACCCGCTGTCCTCGAGGTATCCATCAATCGTGAAAACGAAGACCACATCGAGACCATACGCCTGAGCGAGGATTCGAGCGGCGTCTTCCGGCATGAACTCGCGAATATCCGGCGGTCCCTTCGTTACCGGGCCACGGCGCCACCCGTCACAAGCGCATGGTATACGGTGTCCGTCACCGATTATCCACTTGTCCGAAACCTCCAGATCACATTGCACCCCCCGGCTTATTCGGGCCTCCCCGTCCGTAGACTCGATGCTAATGTGGGCGATGTAGAAGGATTGCCCGGCACACTTGTGGAACTCGATCTTCTCCTCGACGGCTCCGAGGCCGCCGCCGCTACGATTGCATTCGACGACGGGACATATATCCCACTGGAAACGGACGGGCAACGCGCCGTTGGGAAATTCACGGTATCCCGGAAGGATTCGTACCGAATCTTGCTTGAAAATGCCCGTGGCGCCCGCAACAGAGCCCCTATTGAATACACCATTGATGCAAAGGAAGATTTAGCGCCGTCTATCCTGCTCGTGCATCCGGAACCTGATGCCCTGCTTGACGAAACACTCCAGCGCACGCTCGAAGGAAGCATCAGCGATGACTTCGGGTTCCACGACCTGACGCTCTTCTACCGTCTTTCGGAAAGTCGTTTCGGCGAGCCGTCCGACACGTTTGAACAAGTACAGTTGCCCGTCCCCGATCCGAGATTGCCGGATCAGCAAGTGGTGTACGACTGGTTTATCGGTACAACGACCTCCCTCGACCCCGTGCCGGGAGACGTTATCGAATACTTCGTGCGTGTGCGCGACAACGATGCCTGGGCAGGATACAAGGCCGCTCAAACATCTCCCCGTCTACTCCGGATGCCCTCGCTCGCCGAACGGTACGAATCCTTGCGTCAGGATCAGGAAGACGTTGAATCCCGGCTTCAGGACATAATGGATCAGGCAGAGCAGTTGGACGAACGGTTTGACGAGTTACGTGACGAGGTACGCCGTAAACAGAATGCGGACTGGGAAGATCAGCGTCAGATCGAACAGATCCAGCAACAGCAGAAGCGCATGGAGGAACAGGTAAACGACCTCGCTGAACAGGTCGAATCCATGAATCGCACCGCCGAGCAGAACAATCTGCTAAGCGAAGAAACGCTCTCGCTGTACCAGGAAATGCAGCAGGTAATTGAAGAGATCGATTCGCCTGAATTCCGGCAAGCGCTGCAGCAGCTTCAGGAATCTATCGCTAACATGAACATCGCAGAGGTTCAGGAAGCGATCGAACGCTTTGAATTCAGCGAAACGCAGTATCGGCAGCGCCTCGAACGAACGCTGGAATTATTCAAAAATCTGCGTGCCCAGCAAAGCCTCGAAGAAGCAGCGCGAAGAGCTGAAGAATTGGCTCGCCAGCAAGCGCACATGGAGGAAAAAACGACCGAATTGTTGCAGCAGCGAGAAATGGAGAACGGGGCCAATGATTCAAATCCCTCTCCCGAAAATTCCCCTGAATCCCCTGCCGAGACCTCCGAAGACAGTCAGGCGCCGGAAGAGACTTCCGATCAGGAACGGCTCGCGCGTCGTCAGGAAGGCTCCAGAGAAGAAATGCAACAGCTTGAAGAGTTGATGAAAGAAGCGCAGGAGCGGATCGAAGAGATGCAACATGGCCCGGTCCGTGACATGCAACAGTTGAACCGGTCGATGAGAGAGCAAGGTATGCAGCAGCAACTGATGGAGAACGCAGACCAACTACGTTCCGATCAGTTGAACGAGGCGCAATCCGGTCAGCAACGCATGCAGCAATGGTTCCGGCAACTCCAGAACGACCTTGCCGGAATGCAACAAAGTATGCAAGGTGCGCAGCGCCAAATAAACACAACCGGGTTACGCCGGGCGCTTGGAGATGTCCTCACGCTCTCGCATGAACAGGAATCTCTCCGAAAAAATCTGCTTGAGCGTGTCTCGAATCAGCCGTCGCTGCGCGAGGAAACTCGCCTCCAGGATGCGCTATCGGCAGGACTTTCTACCGTCATCGACTCCCTGAGGAGCCTTGAAAAAAACATTCCCCAACTCAGCCGGGAAGTGCAACGACTTTCCGGACAGGCACTCCTCGAGATGGAACGAGCCACAGGGGCCATGACGGAGCGGGCCGCCGGAGAGGCCGGCAGCCACCAGACCGCCTCCATGATGCATCTGAACGAACTGGCCTTGCTACTCGCCGGTGTGCTCGACCAGCTCATGAATCAGCAGGGGTCCGGTGGAGGTAGTAGCATGCAGCAGGTCATCCAGCAGATGCAGCAAATGGCGCAGCAGCAGCAACAACTGAACCAGCAGATCCAGCAATTCCTGAACGATCTGCAGGGAAATCGCCTTGGAAATAACATGGAGCAGCGGTTGCAACAGATGCGTACGCAGCAACAAGCTATAAGGGATCAACTCGATCAGGTGCGCCGCAATCCGGAAGCCCGCGGCAAGTTGCTGGGAGATCTTGACAAAATCGCGGAAGATATGGAGGAAACGCTTCGGGAATTGCAAGCGCGACGGGTAGCCCCGCAAACGGTCGAACGGCAACAACGGATACTGCAACGCCTGCTCGACGCTCAGCGCTCCATGCAGGAACGGGGCCGCGAACGACGGCGTGAATCGCGGGAGGGGAGAAATATCCTGCGTGAGTCCCCCTCCGACGCCCCCCGCGAAGAACCCGCGGAAAAACTCCATCGCGATCTCATCCGTGCGCTCGAAAGCGGCTACGCACCCGATTTCGAGCAAAGGATCAGGCGTTACTTCGAAATCCTGCAACGCCAACAACAAGAACAGCAATAAGCGGAGCGCTGTCTAAGGAAACCGCCGGGTTGCTTACTTGGAAAGTTCTTTCATTTTCAGTATATTTGTAGTTTACGTGTAACTTCATTTGATCGTGACAAATCCGGGCATGACCAATCCAATGAGGATTCTCTTCGTATCCGATGAGGTTAATCCTTTCTCGAAATCTTCAAGTACAGCGACGATAGTCCGACAGCTCCCCGAACAACTCCACAACGAGGGAGGATACGAAATACGCATCATGATGCCTCGATACGGCATCGTCAGCGAACGCAGGAACCGTCTGCACGAAGTGATCCGGCTTTCGGGAACGCGCATCAAAATGGGTAACCGCGCGGAAACACTCAAAGTGAAAGTGGCCTCCATCCCGGGGATACGCCTGCAAGTCTATTTCATGGACAATGATTATTATTTCAAACGGAAAGGCATTTATCAAACGACCCAGAACAACCAGCTTTTTGAAGACAATCTGGAACGAGCGTTGTTTTTTGGACGGGCATCACTCGAAACAATCCGGAAACTGGGATGGGCTCCGGATATTATTCATGCTTTCGGATGGCTGAGTGGTTTCGTCCCTATGCTGTTGCAAACCGAATATGCCGGCGACGATATTTTCGGGAATACGCAAAGCGTATTCACCGCACACCCGGTTTCTTTCGACGCTATGATTGACGAAGCATTTGTTGAGACCGAACGCCTGGACGATGCATTACCTCTTGCCGGCAAAAACCCGAACAACGTCGGCAACATGTTTGCAGACGCCACCATCTCGCTCCCGCAGATTGAAGAAAAGACGGCGAGCGCATTATCCTTCGTCGACACGCCTGGAGAACAACTCGAAATAGCCCGATCGGTCTATGAACAGTTGCTGAGCAAGGTAGCCGCCTGAATGCGTAACAGGCTCGCTTGTATTGTGTAAACACTGTAAACACGGGGAACCCGTAGTGTTTTTACGCATACGTGTTTTTTGTCCCTTCACAATAAAATCCGGTCGATGACGTTCCTCATGCCACCGGATACCTTGTCCCAAAATCGAGTCTGCGTGAAGTGAAGACAGCCCTGCCTACCCTGCTCGTATGCGTATGCATGGGCGCCCTGCTGGCAGCCTGCGACGATCCCACAAACGTCGGAGGTGACCTGCTCGGCGCGATCGGGGGCGAGCCCGTCAATACAGTCGAGCCCCTCTCATCCCTGCGGACTGCGGAGTTGAAACAACCCGCCAACAGTCCTGCACGTGTTCTCGCAGGCATGGTTCACGATCCCGTACTCGGTCAATACGAAGTACAGGGATATTTCGATATTACGCCCGTCACATCGGATGATTTTCGAGCCGGTAATGTCGAAGCGGTCGAGTTGCGCCTGCGGCGGACCTATGTATACGGGGATTCAACGAGCGAACTGCGAGCCGTGCTGAGAGAAATCAGCGAGGAATGGGACGCGGACGATATACCAACCGGGAGATCGTTCGCTACCGGGTCGATCATCACGGAATTCACCTTTTCGGCTGCCGACACGCTGGTTGTCGTTCCGTTGCCTGATTCCTGGGTTTCGGACCGCGATCCTGTTCTCCGGGACCCCGATGTCGGTGATCTTTTTCACGGCTTCCGCATCGATCCGGTCGAAGGAAACGCGGTGGTCGGGTTCGGGCCAATGGGCTCTACACTGTTTGCAACCACCGGCTCGGACTCTCTTTCTTATATGATCGGGAAAACCTACCCTTTCGCTGAACGTTCGGCGTCCGTGGATATTCCCGAAAACCGGTTCCTCATGCAGGCGGGCATCGGACCTCTTCCCGAATTTTTACTATCCGTCTCCAGCGACATCTATACGTCCGGCGAACCGTTTTCCGTGAACCGGGCTACGCTCACGCTCTGGGCCGATACGCTGAGCTTCCGGCAAAACACGCCGGCGCATTTCGAACGTCCTCTTCTCCGAACGCTGGACCTCTACGCGCGAGTGTCCGGCGACAGCACCTATGCCCTGATAGGTCGAAGCACGATGGACAACCAGGGCCGGTTTGTATTCGAGGGTACTGCGCTCGCGCGTAGCATTGGGGAGTATATCGCAGAAGACATCGAATTCGAGATCCGGATGCCCGACCCGGCAACCCTGCCCATTGCATTATCCGCAGACCATGATAGTTTTTACTATTATCACAGTTCTCTGAATCCCATACTCTTTTACGATGCCGGCGCCGGCGATAAGGCGCCTTCCGGATTCATCACGCTCACCCCAATCTATTGACCGCACTCCGTCGAGTAACGATGCCATCGCTTCCCTTTTCCCGCATCGGAACCGGATCTGCCCGCTTCGGCAGGCTCCTCGAGGTGCGCGCTGTCCTGTGCCTCGTCACAGCGATGCTCGCCGTATCGCCCGGGATGGCGCAGGACGCCCGCGACGGATCCCTGTATTCCCGCTTCGGTATCGGCGCATTACAGCTCCATGCAGGGGGACAGGGCACGGGAATCGGCCACGCCGGGTATGCGCTTCATTCGCTGCAATACGTGAATCCGAACAACCCGGGCGCCTGGGCCGATCAGGTGCTTACCCGCCTTTCGGCAGGATTCGCCTACCAGAGCCTTGTGATCTCTAATGCAAACGAGGAAACCAGTCGACTTGCCTCGGGTCAACTGGGTGGCATACAACTTGGTTTTCCGCTCATCCAACGGAAACTGGGCGTAGCGCTGGGGTTTGCTCCCTTTTCGCGCGTCAACTACAATGTCGCAAATGAAGGTACCTTGTTTGCCGGAGACCCGGCCCGGCCCGATACGGTGGGGTATAACGTGAATTTTTTCGGATCGGGAGGAATACAGCAGGTTACAGGCGGCCTCGGATACAGATTCAACCCCAATTTCAGCATCGGCGCCTCGCTCAATGCCCTCTTCGGCATCATCGACGACGGGCGAGAGACCATTTTTCTGGAAGGACCTTCCGGTCCCTTGTTTCTGGATACGAATCTTGAGACCTCCACGCGGCTGAACGGTTTTTCGGCTACGTTCGGCACATTGTTCAGCGTACAAAACGTGTTTGCGGAAGAGGATTACATCAGCGTGGGCGGAGCCTTTACGCTCCCCGCAACACTATCGGCCAAACGGGTTACTTCTCTGGGGCAAACCCTTGACAGAGACACGTTGGGCGCCACGATTTCCGGAGAAATCGACATGCCCTGGCAATTGGGCATGGGCGTTGCGTATTATCCCGACAATCGATGGACGATATCGGCCGGTGGGAAATTCGCTCCGTGGACCAATCTGCGAAGCACGATCCCCTTGCCCGGATATGACTCGGGAACAGCACAGGGATTATCGGACGTAGTGCAACTCGGAACCGGTATTGAATTCCTGCCTGCAGGCTCCGATCTTCTTGCGGCATGGCCAGCACGCGTTGCCTACCGCTTCGGGATTTCCTGGGACCGGGCCTATATTTCTCCGGACCGGAACATGAACATCGAAACGACAACGGTTTCGGCAGGCTTTGGTTTACCGACGCTGATACCGGGCGCCCGGCTCGATCTAAATATGCAGGTGGGTATGCGTGGCGCTGCCCAGGCCGATCTCGTACGCGATGTTTTCTACCGGCTCTCCATGTCGGTAAATATAGGTGAACGATGGTTCCAGACCCCGAAACTACGTTAGGGCAACACTGCTTCGTCATTCCTTGCCAGCCTCTGAACTTTGCGGACGTAATCAGAGTATCCTTATAATGTCAAAGTGCGTAACTTTATCTGCAGGCGATCCCCTTCACAAGACGAGCTTTAATCATGCGGCGCATCGTAAAGCATACCTCCCTGTGTAGCCAGGGGCTCATCGCATCCGTATTGTTTGCGGTTGCATGCGCCACCGGGCCAGTGCAGCCTGTCCTCGCGCAATCCGACGAGGCAAACGCAGTGAGCGACCAGGATAAGGGCGTGCACTACAGCCTCTACTACGAGGATTTCAAAAACAGGAATTATCTGAGCGCCCTGCCGAACCTCCATTGGATCCTCCATAATGCGCCCGATTATCCACGGAATGACGACCGGAATTACGAGCGAGCCGTGGAACTCTATACGGCACTGGCCGAGGGTTCGGAAAGCGAAGAGGCCAAACAGGCATATTTCGATTCCGCCTATGTATGGTTCGATCGATCCATCGGGAGTATGCAGGAAAAAACCATTGAGTTCGATCAAGCCCAATGGCTGCTCCGCAAGGGACGCTTCCTGCAGGAACACGCTCAATCGCTGAGTGGCGACGCCCCTACGTTCGCCTCGGTATACAACGAAGTCTACACCATGATCGGGTGTAATATCGATGCGTACTATGTGCGTATCATCATTGACGATGCCGCCCGAAACGACGATAAACAGCGCGCCATCAATCTGACGGACGAAGCGGAAGCATGCTATCCCGACAATGCGGATGTCGCTGCGTACCTCACGGAGATACGCAACGCCCTGTTCAGCACGCCGGAAGAACGTCTTGAATTTCTCCAGACACGACTGGAGAACACCCCGGATAATATAGAGGTAGCCGCTGAGCTCTTCGACATATATCTCGAACTGGGCTACCGCGACGAAGCCGCAGAACTCGGCGACCGTCTGCTCGAAATGGACCCATCGCCCCTCACGTACCGCCGCCTCGGACAACTTCATCTCCAGGATGGGAATGCCACCCGGGCAATGTCCTACTACGAGGAGGCTCTTGCGCTGCTTGACGATGATACAGACGCCACGATCAAGCGGGACATTCTCTACAATCTGGGAATCGCCCAACAACAGGACGGCGCCGTTTCTCAGGCACGATCCTTTTTCCGTCAGGCCATTCAGGTAGATGCAAACTTCGGTCAGGCATATATCGCCATCGGTGACCTGTACGCCTCCGCTGTATCGAATTGCGGCACGTTCGAGCGGGAAGACCGGGCCGTTTACTGGCTGGCAGTAGATTATTATCAGCAGGCCCGGGCAAAGGATTCGAGTATATCCGCGCAGGCGAATCAAAAAATCGCCACCTACCGACGCAGTTTTCCGGATCAGGAAGCTCTCTTTTTCAATAACTGGGAGCCAGGGCAGTCCTACCGGGTGGATTACGGCTGTTACGCATGGATCAACGAAACGACGACCGTGCGTGCCCCGTAACACCTCGAATTCGGCTTTCCTTCCACCATTTCCGTCCCATGTAACGGCCCGCGCTTGCGGCCCGTTAAGGATATTTTTCCAGCATTATGCAGATAGGCCACATCACTGCCCGGCAGATTCTTGACAGCCGCGGCAATCCGACCGTCGAAGTCGATGTCATCACATCGGATGGGTTTCGTGGGCGTGCCGCTGTCCCGAGCGGAGCTTCCACGGGAGAGCACGAGGCCGTGGAACTACGGGATGGTGACAGCAACGCCTACATGGGCAAGGGCGTGCTGGATGCGGTCCGAAACGTGAATGAAACGATTGCCCCGGAATTGATCGGGCAGAATGTGCTGGATCAGGTTTCTATCGACAATGCGCTGATCGATCTCGACGGCACCGAGAACAAGGAACGGCTTGGGGCCAATGCCCTGCTCGGGATATCGCTTGCGGTCGCAAAGGCCGCCGCTGAGAACCTCGGTCTTCCCCTCTACCGATATATCGGCGGAACCAATGCCTCCACGCTTCCTGTACCGATGATGAACATCATCAACGGAGGACATCATGCGGACAACAGCGTGGACATGCAGGAATTCATGATCATGCCGATCGGCGCAAGTTCCTTCAGTGAAGCACTCCGCGTCGGCGCCGAAATCTTCCACACGTTGCGGAAGGTGCTCAAGGAAAGGGGATATAATACAGCGGTCGGCGACGAAGGCGGCTTTGCCCCTGACCTGCGCTCCAACGACGAAGCCGTGGAGGTCATCCTCGAAGCAATCTCGCAAGCCGGGTACGAACCAGGGCGGGATGTCTATCTGGCCCTGGATCCGGCCACATCCGAAATGTACCGGGACGGGTATTATCTTTTCTGGAAAAGCGACCCGAATACAAAGCGGTCCGCCTCGGACATGATCGACTTCTGGGAAAATTGGGTCAATCAGTATCCGATCCTTTCCATTGAGGATGGCTTGGCCGAAGATGACTGGGAAGGCTGGAAAGAACTCACAGACCGTCTCGGGAACCAAATCCAGCTCGTCGGCGACGACCTTTTTGTGACGAATACCGACCGGTTGCAACAAGGCATCAGCGACGGAGCAGCCAACTCCATACTGATCAAACTGAACCAGATCGGTACACTGACAGAAACGCTGCAGGCCATCGAACTTGCACACACCCATGGATATACGGCGGTGATCAGCCACCGCTCCGGCGAAACCGAAGATACAACCATTGCGGACCTTGCCGTAGCCACGAATGCCGGTCAGATCAAGACCGGCTCCGCAAGCCGCAGCGACCGCATCGCAAAGTATAATCAATTACTGCGCATCGAGGAGTTGCTCGAGAACGCGGCTTCTTTCCCTGGCATTGGCGCGCTGCGGCTCGGCGCCATAGAATAATAGCTGCATGAAGAAGAAATCCTTCAGGCATTCGTCAAACCGGATCGGATCGGATATGCCGTCTTCCCGGCTATCCCTCTCTGCGGATACGAAACGGCGTCTGCGCAAAATAATTCTGTGCGCTATTGTAGCGGCTGCTCTTGCCTCGTTCGTATTTCTCGACAGCCACAGCCTTCTCAAGCGTATGACGTGGCACAACGAATACACCGAGGTGAGCCAGGAAAACGAAAGGCTGCGGGCCGACATCGGACGACTCGAAAAAGAAGTGAACGAAGGTCTCTCCGACGAAGCAGTGGAAAAAATCGCGCGTGAGGAATATGGCATGCACCGCCCCGGTGAAACGGTGTATCCTGTCGAAGAACGTACCGACACCAGCAAGAGTGCTTCGGAAAATCGAAAACATGAAGCTATAAACGAATCGCCGGACAACACCTCTGGCGACTAATGCACTGCGAACGATTGACCCTTCCGGCGCCTCAATTGCTCACGCACCTCCCGGAATAATCCGGCGCCTGTATCAAAAGACCTCGGCATGACTCAGCTCGCAATAGGGATTGATCTTGGAGGGACCATGATCAAGGCGGCCCTGGTCCAGCGCGGTGAGGGACTCGTTGTCGAGAAAGCACGGGACACCGAGGCGAGCCACGGCCCCGATCATGTACTGGACCGTATTGCGGACCTTATCCGTTCGGTCGCAGACGATGCCCCGGATGCAGTGATCAGCGGTATCGGTATCGGAGCGCCAGGGGCCATCAACTGGGAACGTACGTCGGTCGTACAACCACCCAACCTGCCTGGATGGGGTTTGGTAAATCTCCGGGAAGCGCTACAGGCGCGTCTGGGCGACGAACTTCCCGTATTCGTAGAAAACGACGCCAATCTGGCCGGGCTTGGTTCGGCGTACTACGGAAGAGGACGCCCCTATCCTTCCTTCATCATGGTCACGCTGGGCACAGGGGTAGGCGGCGCCATCATCTACGACCGGAAGATATTCCGTGGGACTACCGGAGCCGCTGCCGAGATCGGGCATATGACGATCAATTTCGCAGGCGGCATCGACCGATACGGTATTGCAGGTTCGATCGAGGCATACCTGGGTCAGAAATACCTGTCCCGCTACGGACGCCACAAGTTACTCACCCGACACGAAAGCGTCATACACCGGATGGCGGGGCGGGATCTGAAAAATCTCACCCCCCTCATGCTCTACGAAGCAGCCTGCAGCGGGGACGAACCTGCCCAGGAAATACTGAGATGGGCGGGCCACAAACTGGGCGTCGTGCTCGGGGCGTCCATCAACCTCCTGGACATTCGAAAGGTAGTGGTAGGTGGCGGGCTTTCGGCCGCAGGCGATTTTATCATTGACGCGGCCCGGAAAAGCATTCGCGAATACGTCATTCCGGATCACCGGGACGAGATCGAAATCGTGCGAGAAACCCTCGGCAACGAAGCGGGTATGCTCGGAGCCGCCCATCTGGTCTTTCAGTCTCTCGACGAAGAAGCGGTCAGGTCGTCCGCATAGTCACGGACATCCGGAGTCGCCTGCACCTGAGAGGCCCGTATGTCCACCATCCGCCCTGTTTTATGACCGGGGTTCGCCGACCATTTCTTGCTGCGCTGCTTTTTCTCGCGGGCACGGCCTTACCCATTCCATGCCTGGCGCAGAATACAGACGCCCCTATCAGGTTTTCCGCGAAAGACTCGCTGGTTATTTCCTTCAACGAGGAGAACGATATAGGGAAATTGTATAACTATGCAGAAATTGCATACAAGGAGGCCGAACTATACGCATTTCGCATAGATATCCTTTTTGACCAGGACGAATTGCATGCATCCGGTCTCCAAAGCGATACTGGCGCGGTCGGCAGGCCATCCTTTACCCAGGGATCCGAAAGCTTCGAGGGAGATCGGATTTCCTTTAACGCGGCCACGGAGCGGGGGCGGGTAACCGGCGCACGCACTACCCTCGACGAGGGATTTATACGAGCCGATGTGGTGAAAGTCGGAGAAGACAGCACGCTGCATGTAGCGGAAGGGGTCTATACGACCTGCGAATGCCTGGACGACCCGTCGTACTCGCTCCGGTCGGACAAAATGAAAATCGTAGATCAGGAATGGATCTACACGGGACCTATTCGCCTCTATCTGTTCAACATCCCCACGCCGCTGTGGCTGCCGTTCGGGTTTGTGCCTGCCCAGGAGGGGCGACGCAGCGGCCCCCTGCCCCCCCGCTACGGAGAAGACGAACGGGGATTCTATCTGCGCAACTGGGGATGGTATCAGGCCATCAACGACTATATGGACGCCCGGCTTGAATTCGGGCTGTGGACGCGAGGCAGTTTCCAGGTTACGCCGCAATTCCGTTACGCAAAGCGATACCGCTATTCCGGACAGATTCTCGTGGACTACCTTAAGAACCGGAACGGGGAACGAGGCGATCCCGATTTTTCGGAATTCGGTACGGGGCGGCTACGCTGGACACACAATCAGGAACTGAACCCGACCACCAGGCTTCGCGCAAATGTCGATCTGTCCTCCTCAAGCTACCTTCGCACCTCTTCGGAACAGTACGACGACCGGGTCCGGCAAACGGTCCAGTCGAGCGCGGGATTCAGCAAAACCTGGCGCAGAGCAGGACGCAATCTGGCCCTGAACCTCAGCCACCAGCAGAACCTCGAAAACGGCAGCGTCCGGGTGGTGTTGCCCAGTCTTACGTTCCGCCAGAATGCCCGCAAGCCCTTTGCACGCGAGAACAGCCGGGGCAGCGGACAGTGGTATGAGC
Source organism: Rhodothermales bacterium (assembly GCA_951812345.1). Lineage (GTDB taxonomy): Bacteria > Bacteroidota > Rhodothermia > Rhodothermales > VXPQ01 > VXPQ01. Next base: position 1,441,999 of record OX638295.1, on the reverse strand, counting down.
GTATCACGTACAATTACAGCATGAATGCGGACAACAGGTACAACTTTGTCCCAAACGACTCGACAGAGATTGCATGGTACGAAGCACTGATCTCTCCCTCAAAATACCGGGAGGCCACCGGCGGATCGGAGCCCTTCGCCTTTAAGGCAGCCCATCGGATCAGCATCGGGGCCGGATTCCCGGCGCTTTCCCAGGCCTTTCCGGTGCACCTCGTTCCGAATATCAATTACACGGAAGACTGGTTTATCCAGACGGAGCGCCGGCAGGTCGACGAAACAGGCCGGGTTGCGGTGGAAAAAACGCCGGATTTTCTTGCCCTGCGGCAGTTTTCGACCGGGATTTCCATGAATACGACATTCTACGGGATTTTTCCTTTTCGGATCGGCCCCTTGGACGGGCTACGCCATACCGTCCGCCCCGGCATGAGCTTCAATTACCGCCCCGATTTTTATGCGGACGCCTGGGGCTATACGGCTTCGTATACGGATGCTAACGGAGCGCGCCAGCAGTATGCGCTCGTCCCCGGCGTACAGCGCCTCGGACAACGAAGCATGAGTTTTTCGGTCAATAACGTATTCGAAACGCGCCATGTCTCCACCGACTCCACCGGGACAGAACGCAGAAATGTGGTCCAGCTGTTGAACGCAGGCATAGCCACCGGCTACAACTTCGCCGCCGACTCGATGAAACTGGGGGATCTGCGGCTGAACGCGCGTACCCGGATTGCGGGCAATCTCAGCTTGAACATGGGAGCCACGTTCTCTCCCTATGCCCTGAATGCGGAAGAAACCCGGACAGTTAATCGGTTCCTGTTCTCCGACCGGCCCTGGCTTCCCGTACGCCCCACCTTGTTCAGGATGAGTCTGAACACGTCGTTCCAAAGCAAGCGAACCGGGCCGGAACGTCCCTTCAACAGACTGCGCTCCCGTGATCTGCCCGCCGGCGCAGGCATACCGGGAGGGACGCCATTTTCCGGAAACGACGCGTTCCGGTCTCCCTATTCGGGGGCATTGGACAGTTATGCCGACTTTGCTATTCCGTGGTCCCTGCGGCTCGACCTCAGTTACAATTATTCCAAATTGCTCAGCGACGCCAGAAGAACCGCAGCGCTGAACGCCCAGTTCGATTTCAACCTGACGCCGGACTGGAAAATACAGGGCCGCTCCGGGTACGATTTCGAGGCGCGAAAACTCATCTATACCAGCGTGTCCGTTTTTCGCGATTTCGACTGCTGGGAAATGGCGATCAATTGGGTGCCGTTCGGGCCCTACCAGTCGTACAGCTTCGACCTGCACGTAAAAAGCGGACAACTGCGCGATCTGCTGCGCCTCCGGCAACCGCGCTCCGACATACGGGGACGGTTCGGAAGACTGCGAAACTGAGGCGCCCCGGGATACTATTCTTTGCCCGGTGGACCACCTTTTTTCCGGTCTTCAAGCACCCAGCGCACCGACGAGGGCCGCAGGCTTACGACTTCCGAGAACGTTTCCTGCGGGTCCAGCCACGCCCGCAAGGGATGTCCGTCCATCTCCACCCACCATTCGGTCAGGGTTCCAAGAAACTGCCGGCTTACGATCCGCGCCTCGACGCCGTCCGGGGATACCTCGAAATGCTCCGGCCGGATGGACAAAACGCATCCCGGCGGCGCCTCCTCCTGCGGCGCCAGCCGCGCCGCAAGACGACGATCCCTCACGATATTACTCCCCCCCAGAAATTCGGCCACATACGCCGTTTGCGGCTCCCGGTACAGACGCTCGGGATCCCCCGATTGCACCAGACGCCCCGCTCTCATGACCCCAATGCGATCCGATAACGCCAGAGCCTCTTGCTGGTCATGGGTCACATAGATACTGGTAATACCCAGGCGGTGCTGAAGCACCTTCAATTCCCGCCGCGTCTGCTCGCGCAGCGCAATGTCGAGATTGGAAAGCGGCTCGTCGAAAAGCAGTACGTCCGGCTCCACGGCCACGGCGCGCGCCAGAGCCACGCGTTGCTGCTGTCCACCGGAAAGCGCTGTAACAGGCCGGTCCACCAACGCATCCATCTTGACCCGCCGGAGCGCTTCGTGTACACGCTCCCGACGACGAGCCAGCGGCACCTTGCGCACACGCAACCCATAGGCCACGTTCTCTCCAACGGTCATGTTGGGGAAAAGCGCGTAGTTCTGGAACACCATAGCCGTGGGCCGGCGACGCGGGGATGTGCTGGTCATATCGCGACCGGCAATGCACACCGTGCCTGCATCGGGCCGCTCGAAACCGCCTACCACTCGCAACAGGGTAGTCTTTCCGCACCCGGACGGCCCAAGCAATGAAAAGAACTCGCCCGTTCTCACTTCCAGCGATACGTCATCCACCGCCACCGTAGTGCCGTACCGCTTCGTAACGCCTTCGAGCGTCACCGCCGATTCAACAAGCTGGCCTGTTTTATTCACCGCACCGATGCGTACTGACGAACGCCAAACCGGAAAGCGGCGCGATTCACGCCGTCCCGTGGAGTGCGTGCGTCACCTTTGCCGCAGCCTCCTTCAGCAACACCGCCGTTTCCAGCTTGAGACCGCTCTCCTGTAGAATTTTCTGTCCTTCTTCCGCATTCGTACCCTGAAGGCGCACGATGAGCGGTACCGTAATGTTCACATTCGCCGCAGCCTCCACAATACCCGCCGCCACCCGGTCGCACCGTACGATGCCGCCGAAAATGTTCACGAGCACCGCTTTGACATTGGGGTCTTTCAGGATGATCCGAAAGCCCTGCTCCACGGTTTCCACGCCTGCGGCGCCGCCCACGTCAAGAAAGTTGGCAGGTTCTCCCCCCGCCAATTTGATCATGTCCATGGTGGCCATGGCAAGGCCCGCGCCATTCACCATACACCCTACATCGCCGTCGAGGCGAATATAATTCAGGCGATGCTCTGCCGCCTCTACCTCAAGGGGGTCCTCTTCGTGCAGATCGCGCAGCGCGGCAAGCTCCGTATGGCGATACAGCGCATTGTCGTCCAGATTTATTTTGGCGTCTATGGCCAGCAAGTCTCCATTCCCTGTGCGTACAAGAGGATTAATCTCCGCCAGCGAGGCGTCGACGCCGACATACGCTGCATACAGGGCTGTAATAAAACGAACGCCCTGTTTGAAAGCCGCCCCCTCAAGCCCCAGCGCGAAAGCCCCTGCTCGCGCCTGAAAAGGCTGCAGGCCGGTCATGGGATCCACCCACACCTTGGTTATCTTGTCGGGTGTTTCCTCCGCAACCTTCTCGATTTCGACACCCCCCTCGGTGGAAACCATAATCACGTTCATGCTCTGCTGCCTGTCGAGGGTCACGCCTACATAATATTCCTGCGCAATATCGACACCCCCGGCAATCAACACCGCCCGCACCTGCTGCCCGGCAGGCCCGGTCTGGGGCGTAACCAATTGCATCCCGAGAATGGCCTTCGCCTGCTCGCGCACCTCTTCAAGCCCTTTGGCCAGCTTGACGCCTCCCCCCTTTCCGCGTCCGCCTGCATGGATCTGCGCCTTCACGACAAACAGGGATACCCCCTCCTCCTGCAACGCTTCCGCAGCAGCCACTGCTTCCTCCACAGTGTACGCCACGCTCCCTGACGATACGGCGACGCCGTACCCTTCGAGGATATCCTTGCCCTGATATTCGTGCAGTTTCATGGTGTGTATATACCTTAAATTAAAGGATGCTCTGATTAAGTCCGCAAAGATTCAGCCTCCCGAAGGGCGCTTCATGGCCGAGACAACCCGAATCCGCCGTGTTTTTCGCTGATCTCAACGATGCAAGCATATCGTCCTTTACGCGTGAAAGTGAAGCGCTGATCGAAGTGGACTTGATCAGAGCATCCTAAAATACGCAGCGTGGAACGGCGAAGTGGTTTCGATCAGAGTATCCCAAGGTACGGCACACGTTCGAAGAATCCATCCCGCCCCTGCAAAGTACCGGTGAACCGATTCGACCGTCATATTATTTTCCGGCTTCTGAGCGGCTTTGCAGCGCTCGTCGCAGTGCTGATCGTGTTTTTCATTGTCCTGCATTACGTCGAATTTATTGACGATTTCCTGGACCGCGGCGCTACGATGCGCGAGGTTTTTCTGGTTTATTATCCCAATTACATCCCGGAAATCGCCAGACTTACGGCGCCCCTGGCGCTTTTTCTGGCGTGCGTGTATCTGACCGGGCGTCTGTCCCAAAGCCTGCAACTCTCCGCTCTTCAGACCAGCGGGGTTTCGCTCTACCGACTCCTGGTCCCCTATCTCGCAACGGGCCTTGCCGTTACCGCGTGCATGTTCTGGTTCAACGGCTGGATCGTGCCCGAAACCAACCGCACGGTGCTCGAATTCGAGCTGCGCTTCCTGAAAGACGCTCCCCGGGTCATAGAAACGAACAACATCCACCGGCAACATAGCCTGGGGTCGTACATCTCCCTGGGATATTACGATCGCCACAACGAGACCGCTCATCGCATCTCCTTGCAGCATTTCAATGAAGCGAACCGTCTTGTACAGCGCGTGGACGGGGTGCGCATGAGTTGGGTCGATTCCCTGTCGATCTGGCAGATTTATCAACCGGTCGTGCGCACCTTTTCGAATGGCGTCGAGACACGACAGGTGCTGACCCGGATCGACACCGCCCTGACAATCCTCCCGCGCGACCTCGCTCGCACCGAGCGTGACGTGGAATCCATGACGATCCCCGCCGCTGCAAGATACATTCGGGACATCGAGCGTTCCGGGGCCAGTGGGCTCGGACGTACGAAAGTCGGATACTACGCCAAATTCGCCTGGCCCTTTGCTAACCTGATTCTCGTCCTGATCGGCATGCCGCTCGCGGCAACCCGGCGGCGAGGTGGGCAAGCCATGCAGATTGGTATCGGACTCTTTGTCGCCTTCCTGTACCTTACCGTGCAGAAGCTCACCGAGCCATTGGGATATACGGGTGTACTACCCCCTTCCGTAGCAGTATGGCTGCCGCACGCATTGTTCTTCGCTGCGGCCGTTTTCCTGCTGGCGCGGGTGCGGAAATAGACTGCCTGTACTACGCCTGTCCGGCCATGCCGCCGAACCGGATAGCCTGTCCGGGCTGCTCCCGCTCCTCGATTTCGCCGTGTATCGCCTCGTATTTCTCGATATTGTCGTGCAACGCCCGCAGGAATCTGCGTGCATGATGCGGGGTTACGATGACCCGGTTCTTTACGCGCGCCGTCGGAACGCCTGGCATCACCCGGATAAAATCCAGAATGAATTCTTCGGGAGAGTGAGAAATCATCACAAGGTTGGCATAGACGCCCTCCGCCGTTTTTTCGTCCAGCTCTATGTTGAGTTGATTATCTGACTTCTGGTTATCTGCGTCCTTCATTGCAAACCTCCGATGCATACCGATGCATTTATGTCGTGTATGACCCCGATGCTATCAGGGGATCGTTTTTTATGACAGCGCAGGGCGCCGATCAGGCTGTTTTCGGGATTGATCGCATACGTTTCTCCCGGTTCCGCCTGGACAAGCACGGTCCCGCCACCCCCTCAAGGTACATGGAAAGATGCGCAAGGCCAAGTGTACGCGGAAACGCAGCAAAAGATACATCCATAATACCTTCCGCTGGCTGCTCACACGCCTTTCGGTTCAGTCAGACAGCGCGCCCGGAAATCCACGTATGATCCGGATCGTCTCTGAAAGCCCATGTGCGTTTGGGGCCGGCCATTACATTAAGGTAATAGAGATCGTACCCATGAGGAGCGCCGACAGGATGGTAACCGCGGGGCACCATCACGCAGTCGCCGTCGTATACCGAGACGGTTTCGTCAAGAGAGCGATCATCCGTATAGACACGCTGAAATGCGAATCCCTGTTTCGGGCGGAGCCGGTGGTAATACGTCTCCTCAAGCAAGGACTCCTCTGGCAGCGCGTCCACGTCGTGTTTATGCGGCGGGTAGCTGGACCAGTGTCCGGCGGGAGTAATCACTTCTACCACCAGCAGGCTATGCGCCGGCGCTGACTCCGGGAGAATGTCTTGCACGTGCCGCGTATTCGTTCCCGACCCGCGAATCTCAACAGGGTGTTCTCCCGGGGCGATCAGCCGCGGTTCGTAATCGCCGCCGCCGGGGGCCGTGCACAACGCCACCTCCAGATCGGTATTGGGCGTGATCGAAAATGCGGTCTTATCAGGAATGTACACGGCTGTGGGGGGGCCATCGAATACGTCATTGCGCCCGCCAAGCTCCGGGAACGATTTTCCACCCGCAACGACCGTGGCCTTGCCAGTCAAGAGCACGATGCAGGTTTCCCGGTCGCTCGCGGCTATTTCCAGGTTTTGCCCGGGTCGCAAATGGTACACCGCAAATCCTATGTATTCCCAACCGGCAGATTCGGGGGTGACGCTCAGCACCCGTCCGGACGCGTTTGGTTCACCCGTTGATACGACTAACTTGCTCATTATCGCTTGCTCCATGTTACTGAGATGCCGTTCGTACTGATGCACGCAGGGCGGACAATCCGGACTCGGCGTACTGTCTTGGGTCTGCTACGGCGGGATCCTGCTCGGCCTCCACCACCACCCAGCCTCGATAGCCAATTTCTTTCAACGCGCCGAGCACAGGGTCGAACGCAATCACGCCGTCCCCGGGAACCGTGAACATCCCCTCGATCACGCCGGTCAGGAAGCTGGCATTCCTCGCACGGATGTCCGCCAGAACCGCCGGGCGGACGTCCTTGCAATGCACATGGGCTATCCGTTGCGGGAACGAAAGGGCTATTTCAACCGGATCAATACCGCCAACGTATGCGTGACCGGTATCCAGAACGATACCAACCGAATCCGAGGTCTCGGCGAAAAAGCGCTGGAGTTCCGACGCGGTCTCAACCACCGTGCCTGTGTGATGGTGATAGGCAAAGCGGAATCCTTGCTTTTGGATATAGTCCGCCACCCCGCTTAAACGCTGTCCGAAAAGCGGCCAGGTTGCTTCATTCAGGACCGCCTTTTCCCGCATGCCTTTGCCGATGTCGCCGTGAATCGTGTTGCTGCATTCGGCATAGATAAACACATCGCAATGCATGGCTTTCAGCAACGCAAGGTGATCCTGGAGGCTGGCGATTTCCGCATCGACATCGTTGTGCAGGATGTTGCCCGAATACCAGCCGCCAATCAGGGCAAGTCCGTACTTGTCGAGAATCGGCCGGAGTTCGGTCGCATTACGCGGGAATTTATTGCCCAACTCGATACCATCGAAACCGAGTTCCATCGTATCGGAAAGGCAGGTCTCGAGGGGAGTGTCACCGCCCAACGCCGGCAAGTCATCATTCGACCAGGCAATGGGATTGACGCCAAATCGTATTTCCATGCCGCTACCCATCCACGCGCTGTTTCTTTGTCGCGGCGTCGTAGGCTGCGCGGGCATCCGTAACCGTCTCCAGATCGGATACGGCGGGAACGGCCACATCCCACCAGGCGCCACCGATATCGCCGCTTCCGGCACGTCCGATAGCCGCGGTAATGACCGTCGAACGTTCAGACTTCCGCGCCTCCTTCAACGCAGACCCAAGTGCATCGATGGAATCGACGTACACGGCGTCGGCGCCCATACTTTGCGCATGAGCAACAAAATCGATGGACGGCAGCTCCTCGTGCACCGTATCCTCAAACATATTATTGAAGCCGGGCGAGCCGGCGCTGCGCTGCAGATTGTCGATGCAGGCATAACCCTGATTGTCAAATACGACAACGATGATCTTTTGGCCCATCATGATTGCTGTGGCCAACTCGGAATTCATCATCATGTAGCTGCCATCCCCGACGACGACAATTATTTCGCGATCAGGCAGGGCCAGTTTTGCACCGAGGCCGCCCGCAATCTCATACCCCATGCAGGAATACGCATACTCGACATGATATCCGCCGGGTCTCGACGTTCGCCATAATTTGTGCAGCTCGCCGGGCAGACTTCCCGCTGCGCAAACCACCACTGAGTTTTCGTCTGCCACCCTGTCGATGGCGCCCAGAACCTGCGCATAGGAAAATGGCGAATCGCCGGGATCAGTAAGCGCCTGGTGGACCACGGCCCGCCATTCGTCGGCCCTCTTCATCGACAGGGACCGCCAGGCGTCATCGACGGCATACCCGCTCAGGACAAGTTGAAGGCTTGACAGCAAACGCTTCGCATCGGAAAAAATCGGCGTCGCGCCATGTTTGCCGGCGTCCATCGGATTCACATTGACCTGCACCAGTTCCCGATCCGGATTGCTGAACAGGGATCTCGACGCCGTGGTGAAGTCCTGCAGCCTTGTGCCGATGCCGATGACCAGGTCGGCTTCCGCCGCCACTGCATTGGCCGCGGCCGATCCTGTCACGCCAATCGCGCCCAGATTGAGCGGATTTTCCCAATGCAATGCGCCTTTGCCGGCCTGCGTTTCGGCGCATGGGACACCGACCGCGTCCATAAAAGAGGCTAATTCGTCACTTCCCTTGCTGTAGAGCACGCCCCCGCCACAAATTATCAATGGGCGCTTCGCGGATCTCACGCGCTGTGCGAGCTCGTGAACTTCCGACATCGCTGCGTCAGGCGCCTGCACCTTCCATATCCGTTTTTCAAAAAAGGCTTCCGGATAATCATAGGCCTCCGCCTGCACATCCTGGCACAACGCGAGCGTGACGGGGCCACAGAGAGATGCATTCATAAAGGTGGTCATCGCCCGGGGCAGGGCGGTGATGATCTGTTCGGGCCGCGTGATCCGATCGAAGTATCTGGATACGGGGCGAAAACAGTCGTTCGCGCTCACCGTGCCGTCGCTAAAACTTTCGATTTGCTGCAGTACGGGATCCGGACGACGATTGGCGAAAACATCCCCGGGCAAAAAAAGCACCGGCAGGCGGTTGGCGTGAGCCAGCGCCGCAGCGGTGACCAGATTCGTGGCGCCGGGCCCAATGGACGTCGTGCAGGCCATAGCCCCCCGGCGCATCAGGGCCTTGGCGTAAGCGATGGCGGCGAGGGCCATGCCCTGCTCGTTGTGGGCGCGGTAAGTCGGCAGGATATCCTTGTTCGCGAAAAGAGCTTCGCCCATTGCCGCCACATTGCCATGGCCGAAAATAGCCCAGACTCCGGCAAAATACGGGCGGATATCCCCATCGTCGTCGATGTACTGATTGGCAAGATACCGCACCAGTGCCTGTGACATTGTCAACCGCATAGATGTATCTCCCGATGGTTCTATATGCTCGATATTCAGGCGCTTCTCGGCGCGTGAATTAATGTACGAAAATTCTTATGGAGCTGTCTGCACTTGAACCGTTCTTTTTTCTTTCAGCGACTGCGCCGCGGCATCGGCGAGTTCCAGCGCCCGCAAACCATCCCGGACGGTTGTCCGGGGCGTCTCGCTGCCCATGATTACGGAAACAAAGTGCCTCATTTCAAGACGGTACGCTTCCGCATAACGATCATGAAAGAAGTGTTTGATCCCGGATCGGGTTCTCCCCTCATCCCCGGAAACGAGCAGCCAGGTTTCCGGGTGATTTTCAACGCGTGCGGTGCGCAAGGAACCGTGTACCTCGACACGCTGGTCGTATCCATACGATGTACGTCGACTGTTACTGATACTGCACAGGCGACCGCTGGGGGTTCGGAGCGTGATCAAAGCGGTATCGATGTCCCCGGCTTCCCCGATCGCAGGATCCGCGATGCTGCTGCCACTGGCGCTGACTTCGTCGGGTTCTTCTCCCAACAGCCAGCGCGCCACATCGAAATCATGAATGGCCATATCGCGAAACAGGCCTCCGCTTGCCCGGATGTAGTCCAGCGATGGAGGAGAAGGATCCCGGCTGACGATTTGGACCGACTCGACATTGCCTAACGCCCCGTCTCTTGCCAGGGCATGAAGTCTTGCAAAATCGGGGTCATAGCGGCGGTTAAAGCCGATTACGAAAGGAATATTTTTCTTTGTCACCGCATCCACGCAATCTCTGGCGCGGCTTGTCGAAAGGTCCAGAGGCTTCTCGCAAAAAATCGGGACGCCAAGGCTGGTAATACGTTCGATGAGGTCTGCGTGAGTTTTCGTGGCACTGGCAATCACTGCGCCCGCAACCTCCTTGTCGTCAAGGGCCTCATCCAGAGATACGGGTTTAGCTCCGGTCATGGCGGACAACCCGGCTGCTGCATCCGCGACCGGGTCCACGATGTACCGCAACTCGATGCGGTTGTCCGCACTGGCATTTGTGCCGTGAATCCGTCCAATGCGACCGGCCCCAATCAACACAATCGGTAATCTCATCCTGTATTTACACGATTTAATAGATGGTTTGGAAGACCACCGGCGTGCTGCAACAATGGATAGGCTCTACGAGTGCCTCGATGCAGAGGACAAAGCACCGGTCGTGCTTCATGACGGCGCCAAGGCGCCGATCAGGTTATTTTTTATGACGGGGCCAAGGCCCCGAGCGGGTTGGTTTTTATGACGGGGCTAAAGCCCCGATCAGGTCGCTTTTGGTGATGATCCGGTACGTTTCTCCCTGTTCCGCTTCGACAAGCACGGCCCCGCCGCCTCGCTCAAGGTACATGGAAAGATCCTCAAGGCCAAGAGAACGCGGAACCACAGGAAAAGGCGCATCCATGATATCTTCCACAGGCTGGTCTCGCGTTTCCGGGTCTTTGATGAGGCGGTCCATAATCACGCTCTCGGTAAGACTTCCGACAAGTTCATCGTTTAGCATCACGGGCATCTGCGAGATGCCGCGCTCGGCCATGACCCCGATTACCGAGCCAAGGGTGTCTTCGGGCGTGGCATACGCCAGTTCTTCGTTGCCATTGCGAGCGTTCAGAACCCGGTCCACCGTAACTTCCGGCATGCTTGACAGAAAACCGTGGTTGCGCATCCAGTTGTCATTGTACGTCTTCGAAAGATACCGGTATCCCGAATCGGGTAGAAGCAACACGAACACATCGTCGCTGGAAAGCTCCCCGGCGTGCGCCTGCATCCACGACAGGGCTCCTGCAAGCGCCATACCGGAAGACTGCCCGCAAAACAAGCCTTCTTCCGCAGCAAGCCGCCGCGTCATCCGCATCGCTTCCCGATCCGTTACCTGCACAAAATCGTCGAGTACATCGAAATCCATGTTTGCAGCCAGCAGGTCCTCGCCCACCCCTTCCGTCAGATAGGGATAAATGTCGCCCGGATCGACCTTCCCGGTATGGAAGTACCCGTGGTAGAGGGAGCCGTAAGGGTCCAAGCCAATAATCTGCACATCCGGGTTCTGCTCTTTGAGATAGCGCGATACGCCGGAAAGCGTTCCGCCCGTACCCGCGCCTCCCGCAAAATGGGTAATTCGCCCATCCGTGCCCGCCCATATCTCGGGCCCGGTCGTTTCGTAATGGGCCGCCTGATTTGCCGGGTTGTCGTACTGGTTCAGGTATACCGCACCGGGAATTTCTTCGGCAAGACGTTGCGCCACGGAGTAATAGGACCTTGTATCCTCCGGAGTTACGTTGGTGGGACATACGATCACCTCGGCGCCCAACGCCCGCAAAACATCCAGTTTTTCCTGACTCTGTTTGTCGGTGGTCGTAAAAATACACCGGTACCCACGCGTCACGGCAGCCATTGCCAGCGCGGCGCCTGTATTGCCGCTCGTACCTTCGACGATAGTGCCCCCCGGCCCCAACAGGCCGTTTTTCTCGGCGTCTTCGATCATGGCCACACCGATGCGGTCCTTAACCGATCCGCCCGGATTGAAATATTCCAGCTTGACCAGCACCGTACAAGGACAGTCCGCCGTAATCCTGCGAAGTCGTACGAGAGGGGTCTTGCCTATTGCGCCGGTGATATTTTCGTGCCACATGGTTGCGATTCCGGTTGTATTGTTTTGCGCGTGTAGTACGCATCAGATTGTATTTTGCTCGCTTCGTGCATGTGTCCGATTGTAAAATTTTTGCAACGAAAACCCGGACAGGAAGAACGGCGGTGTTGCATCAGGACCTGAACAGGCTTGCAAGGGATACTCTGATTAAGTCCACAAAGCTCAGAGGCTGAGATGGGTGGTTTTGATCAGAGTATCCTTGAAAAATACCCGCATATTGGCAGACAACGCGGTTGGCCCGGTTTTTGATGACACCCCAATTTTCCATCCGTTTTTTGCCTGTCAGGATATGATTGCACACATAGACCTGTCGCGTCGTATTTTCCCCTTGTACTGACCGGAAGCAGCGGGTGCCTGATACCTGCTTCGCCTGCCTCTTCGCACACCGGAATACCTTTTATGCCCACACGGGACACATATCCATATACAAACAGCCACAGTGCCCGCGACGTCGACGACGCCGAGCAATTCATTCCATTCCCGACACCCGCCGAAGAAAAGCAAATGGGCATGTCGGACATACCGGAAGAATTGCCCGTACTGGCACTCCGCAATACCGTGCTGTATCCGGGGGTGGTACTGCCTATTACGCTCGGGCGTGATGCCTCCATGCAACTTGTAAGAGATGCTTTTGCCGGAAAACGCATCATCGGGGCTGTTGCACAAAAACGGAGCGAGGTTGAGACGCCCGGTACAGAAGACTTGTATCACCTCGGCACAGTGGCCGACATTCTCAAGTTGATCAAGATTCCGGGTGGCCCCAACTCAATGATCATCCAGGGGAAGCGCCGGTTCGAAGTAAAGGAATACATACAAACCGAGCCGTACTTCAAGGCCAGGGTATCCCCTATAGCGGAGGACTGGGCTACAGATGAGGTAGAGTTGAAAGCCCGTATCCGCTCGGTCAAGGAATTGGCCATCCAGTTCATCAATCTGTCGCCCCACCTGCCCGGTGAGGCCGCCCTTGCCATTCAGCAGATCGACTCGCCGCCCCTGCTCATCCATTTCATCGCCTCGAATCTTCAGATCAGCGTCGAGGAGAAACAGGCCCTCCTTGAACTCAACGAGCTGACCCGGCGAGCCGACACACTGATGGAGTACCTGAATCGCGAGATCCAGGTGCTGCAGGTTTCCGAAGACATCCGCAGCCGCGTACGGACGGACGTGGACAAGCAGCAGCGCGAATATCTGCTGCGCCAGCAGATGAAAATTATACAGGACGAGTTGGGCGAAAACGACGGCGGCGGCAACGATGTGCAGGAGCTTCGCAGCCGGGCCGAAAAGAAAGAACTGCCGGAGTATGTGCGGGAAACACTGGACAAGGAAATAGCTCGTCTGGCGCGCTCTAATCCCGCCTCACCGGATTATGCCGTCACCCGCAACTACGTGGACTGGCTGCTGGAATTGCCCTGGCTCGAATATTCGGAAGACGACCTGGATATTGCGCGTGCCGCCGAGGTGCTCGACGAAGATCACTACGGACTGGATCAGGTCAAGAAGCGCATTCTTGAATACCTTGCTGTCCTGCATCTGAAGGGGGACATGAAAGCGCCCATCCTTTGCCTGCACGGCCCCCCAGGCGTCGGAAAAACGAGTCTGGGAAAAAGCATCGCCCGCGCCATCGGGCGGGAATTCGTCCGGATGAGTCTGGGCGGTATCCGAGACGAGGCGGAAATTCGTGGCCACCGGCGCACCTATGTAGCGGCGCTTCCGGGACGTATTCTTCAGGGAATCAAGAAGGCGGGTGTCAACAATCCTGTTTTCATGCTGGACGAAGTAGACAAGATCGGGGCGGATTTTCGGGGTGATCCGTCAAGCGCCCTGCTTGAGGTTCTGGACCCGGAGCAAAACGACAATTTCAACGACCACTACATAGAACTCGACTATGATCTGTCGAAGGTCTTCTTTATCGCGACGGCGAATTTCCTGGAAATGATTCCCGGCCCTCTTCGAGACCGTATGGAGAGTATCGAAATCACCGGATACACACAGGAGGAAAAGCTCCGGATCGCGAAGCAATACCTCGTGCCCCGTCAATTGGAGAATAACGGCCTCACGACGGAACAAATGACCTTCGAGGATGAGGCCATCGGCACCATCATCGATGGATACACGCGCGAATCAGGCGTGCGCAAGTTGGAGCGTACGATAGGAGCTGTAGCACGGGGAGTCGCCAAGCAGATAGCCACAGAGGAGGCGGTCTCCGCAACGATCGAATCAAAGGATCTTGAACATTATCTGGGGGGGCGCAAGCATTTTCCGGAGGTTGCACAACGCACGGAAGTCCCCGGTGTGGCAACAGGTCTGGCCTGGACTCCGGTGGGCGGAGACATTCTTTTTATAGAAGCATCCGTATCCAGAGGGAACGGGAAACACGTCCTGACGGGCAAACTGGGCGAGGTAATGAAAGAATCGGCCCAGGCAGCTCTTTCGTATGTCAAATCGCGTGCAGATACTCTCGGTATTCCGGAAGATGCGTTTCGGCACTGGGACGTACACGTGCATGTGCCTGCAGGAGCGGTACCGAAAGACGGACCGTCTGCCGGCGCCGCCATGCTGAGTGCGCTGGTATCTATCTATACACAGCAACGCATCCGGCATGATGTGGCCATGACCGGCGAAATAACCCTTCGGGGACTGATCCTGCCGGTTGGGGGCATCAAAGAGAAAGTGTTGGCCGCGAGGCGGGCAGGTATCCGGACCGTAGTGCTTCCGGAGAAGAACGAAAAGGACATCAAAGAAATTGCCGACGATGCACTGGACGGGCTGGAAATCCTTTTTGCACACCGCGTAGAGGATGTCCTCGATCAGGTGTTGGAAAAAGAGCCGGTCACAGATGTTCAGGAGATGTTCTGCGTCTCCCCTGAGGAAAAGCGCACCGGGAAGCCGCTTGCACAGGACGCCAATGGCTCGACCGTAGTGGATGTGGATGTCGAGATTACGTAACGGGACACCACACTCGTTCGGACAGATTACTGCCCGGAAAATGTCCTGCTATTCCTCGTCAAGTATCCGGGCGTCCTCGACATTCGGATCCCGCCCCTCTTTGAAGGCTTTTTCAGCATCCGTGTAGATGTCGGCTGCCCGCCGGGCCGCAGCGCTGATCGCACCGGTGGTAAGCCGGGTGGCAAGGCCGCCAAGACATACCAGTCTGCCAAGCATATTGAGCCGCTCGAACTCAACCAGGCGCTCTTCCGGACGTTCTTCCGATTCGTTCATGACGACGGATGGTTGGCATCCCCGTCAGCTACCGAATCGTCCGCATCGACGACCTGTTCCTCGCCCCCCTCTGAACCCTCTTCCCGGGAAGCATCGTCTCCACTTGAACGTTTACTGAGCATATCCTCGACTTCGTGCGAGAGGGCTTGCCCGAATTGCTGAAGACTGCGCACTACTGCAACCGCCGCATCCGCCGGCGAAACATCCTCATCATCCGCTTCCGAACCGTCTTCATTCTGCTGTTTCTCACGCTCTTGCGAACGCTTGCTGAGCATATCATCGATTTCGTGCGAGAGCGCCTGCCCGAATTGCTGAAAACCACGCACTACGGTAGACGATGCAGCCTCCGCAAGAAAAACAACCTTCTCTTGAGGAGATAGCGCATCGAAATCGGAGCGAATGCGTTGATATTCTTCGTTCCTGTTTTCTTTGCCGTTGTTGCTCATGACCTTTTTCCGGATATAGGTGTTACAGCGCCGTTACGCGATGCTTCTGTAGACAGACGACCTGTGCACAGGTTCCACAAGCCTCCCTCCTATACCCGGCGCCCATGAATGCTTCGCCTGACACGGATGACGCCCAGGATAATCCCCCCGCCGATCTTGTAGCGGGGACGGTTATTCGCTCGACAGGGAGTTGGTGCGACGTGCGCACCGACGAGGAAACGATTCCTGCAAGAGTACGAGGACGGTTTCAACTCGGGGAACAAGGCGCTACGAGTCCGGTCGCTGTCGGAGACCGGGTCCTGGTGAAGCGAAATGCCGACGCCACCGGGGTCATCACGCATATTGACGAGCGCAAGAATCAGCTCGGACGGCGCGCCGCCGGGCGCCGCGTGGGACGGGAGCATATTCTGGTCGCGAATATCGATTGCGTATGGATCGTGCAATCAATCAGGCTGCCCCGCCCCAATGCGGGTTTTGTCGATCGGGTGCTGGTTACGGCGGAGGCGAACGAAATTCCGGCGGGTATTGTCCTCAACAAGTCGGATCTGATCCAGGAGGAACACGCCGAAATCATTGCGGAATTGCGTAATAACTACGCGCGCATCGGGTATCCCGTCCTGACGGTTAGCGCCAAAACCGGGGAAGGCATGGATGCTCTCAGGGAGCACCTCGCTGGAAAAACAAGCGTATTGACCGGGCCGTCGGGGGTTGGAAAATCGTCACTGATCAATGTGCTCGAACCCGGTCTCGATATCCGAACATCGCATGTCAGCACCAAAACGCGCAGAGGGCGTCATACGACGGCCTATGCAGCGCTCTTTTCCCTAAGAAGCGGCGGCTACATCGTCGACACTCCGGGCATCCGTGAGTTCGGCGTCCTGTATATAGACCCTTGGGAGCTATCTCACTATTTTATCGAGTTCAAGCCCTACATCAAGGATTGCCGATTTCCCACCTGCACCCACGATCACGAACCGGAATGCGCGATCAAGGAAGGGGTGGCGGAAGGCGGTATTTCAGAGCGGCGCTATCAGAGTTACCTGAATATCCTCGACGCCATCCACCTCGGAGACAAGGACGTGGGCCGCTAAACGACAAGGGCCGCACCCCTCTCAGCCTTTGAGCTTTGCGGACTTAATCAGCGTATCCTTACTTCTTTGCCGGCCGCTTTTTGCGCGATCCCCCGCGGGCGCCTTTCTTGGCGCCCGCCTTCGCAGCCAACAATTCGAGCGCCTTTTCCAGCGTAATTTCTTCCGGCGATATGCTTTTCGGGAGCGAGGCATTGGTCTTGCCGTGCTTCACATAAGGACCGTACTTCCCTTTCCGCACATCGACCGGATCTCCGCTTTCCGGATGATTCCCCAACACCCGAAGCGGGCCCGCCGCTTTCCTGGATTGCGCCAGAAGAGCAAGCGCGCGATCCAGTCCGACAAACAGCACATCGTCCGCTTCCGTGAGCGAAACGAAGGTGCGTTCGTGCTGCACATAAGGACCGTAACGACCTATATTTGCGAGAATCGGTTTGCCCGTCTCAGGATGCTTACCCAGCACCCGAGGCAACTCCAGAAGCGCAAGCGCCATCTCCGGATCCACGGTGTCCATGGGCGTACCCTTGGGCAGCGAAACACGCTTGGGCTTGCCTTTCGTGTCCTCGGCCCGACCCAGTTGTACATAGGGGCCATAGGGACCATTGCGAACCAGTACGTCCAGCCCTTCGCCCGGATGCGTACACACTGTGCGTTCCTCGTTTCCCTCGGAGGACGTTTTAAGCAGAGTCTGCAGATCTTCTGCAGAGATGTCGCCGGGCGATAGTTCCTTCGGAATGGAGGCCCGGACGGATGCGCCGTCCATTTCCCCTTCCACATACGGACCGTATCTTCCTACCCGTACGACCATCCCATCCCATTTCGGCGAACGGATCGTCGATATCTCTCGGGGATCGATGCCTTCCTGTCCGGCCTGCACCTGCTGCACAAGCCCCCCATCGCCGAGATAAAAATCCTCCAGCCAGCCCGCCGACGCGCGATCCCCTGTCGCAATGTCATCCAGAATCTGTTCCATGTCCGCAGTAAACCGTACATCGACCAGTTGTGCGAACTGGTCTTCGAGCAATTGTACGGCTGCAAACGCCGTAAACGTGGGCGCCAGTTGGGATCCGTTGCGGCGTACATAGTCCCGGCGGACGATCGTTTCGATAATCGAAGCATAGGTGCTGGGCCGCCCGATACCCTCTTTCTCAAGCATCCGGACCAACGTGGCCTCGGTGTAGCGGGCCGGGGGCTTCGTCTCGTGCGCTACGGTTTCCACCTTACGGCAGTCCGGCTCGTCGCCTTCGGCCATCTGAGGCAATGGGTTGTCACGATTCTCGAGCGCAGCTTCCGGATCGTCAGACCCTTCCACATAGGCCCGGTAGAACCCGGGAAATTCGACCTGTTTTCCCGATGCGTGGAACCGGACCGCTTCCTCTCCTTCACCGGCTTCGATGCGGGCAGTCACCCGACGCACCCGCGCATCGGCCATCTGACCGGCCACCGTACGCTTCCAGATAAGATCGTACAAGGCGCCCTCGGCGCCGCTTAAGCCCAGTTCGTCCCTGGTTTTCATGGCGCTGCCGGCAGGTCGAATCGCCTCGTGCGCCTCCTGAGCATTCGCAACCTTGCCCCGGTAGCGTCTGGGTTTCGGACTCAGGTATTCTTTGCCGTACCGCTTCTCGACCGCCTTCCGGCTTCCACGTATGGCCTCGTCCGAGAGCTGGGTTGAGTCGGTCCGCATATAGGTGATTAGTCCCTGCTCGTAGAGGCGCTGCGCTATTTGCATGGTCCGGCGTGCGGAAAGGCCCAATTTGCGGCTTCCTTCCTGTTGCAGAGTAGACGTAATAAAAGGCGGATAAGGAGATTGGGAGGATAACCGGTCCTCTATCCGGACAACGCGCCACGTCCGGTTCGGCAACGCGGCAGCCAGTGCTCCCGCCTGCTCTTCTCCCAGCAGAAGCAGGTCCTTGCCCGGGACGAGACCTTCCCTGAGTTGCCCGGTATGATCGTCAAAGTCCTTGCCCACGGCGAGCCGCACCCCTCCGTAATGCGTCATCTCCGCCGTGAACGTCTCCCCCCGTATTGCGAGACGGGCCTTCAGGTCCAGCCAGGCCGCCGGCACAAAAACCATCCGCTCTTTCTCCCGATTTACAAGCAATCGGGTCGCCACGCTCTGTACGCGCCCGGCCGACAAGCCCCTGGCTATTTTGCGCCAGAGAAGCGGAGATATGCTGTACCCCACAAGACGATCGAGAATACGCCGCGTCTCCTGGGCGTCTACAAGGCTTCGGTCGATGCTTCTCGTTTCCTCCAGCGCGCGCTGGATGGCGTCCCGCGTGATTTCGTGAAACACCATGCGCCGCACCGGAATTGTGGGCGCCAGCACCTCGACGAGATGCCATCCTATCGATTCGCCTTCGCGGTCTTCGTCCGTGGCGATATACAGTTCATCGGCCGATTTGAGCGCCGTGCGCAACCGCTGCACGACCTTTTTTTTCTCGGGCGAAATCACGTAAACGGGAGCAAACCCCTTGGTCACATCCACGCCGTAGTGCTCCCACAATTGCTCCCGGTGGGCCTTCGGTATTTCGGAAGCGGACTGGGGCAGATCCCGTATGTGCCCCATGCTTGCCTCCACCTGACAATCCGCGGGCAGAAAATTCCGGATTGTCCGGGCCTTCGTGGGAGATTCGACGACAACCAGTCGCTTCATTTGCAGAGAACCTTATGCGTACGTGAACTTCTATGTGAGCGCGCCCCTCTCACGCTATCCCCTCTGCATCGTTCCCGGATGCGGTAAACGAACCAATAGACGGGAGCATTTTGGCTCGACTGTTTTCAAGATTTTTCGTAATTTGCCGGGATAGGCCTTTTTTACGGCACGGCGCAAGGGATCCTCCCGCAGCGCCCGTAACATAAACCCTGAGCGAGTCCTCGATACCCGCCAGAAACGCCCGAATTGCAACCAGCCTCCTGCCCATGAAAACGCACGCACAAACCGATACCGCGCAAGCAATCAAATATGTATACAGTTTCGGGGGAGGCCGTGCGGAAGGAGACCGAAGCATGAAATCCCTGCTGGGAGGCAAGGGGGCCAATCTGGCTGAGATGAGCGCCATTGGCCTGCCTGTGCCCCCGGGATGCACCATCTCCACCGAGGCCTGCCAGTATTATTCCTCGGAGGGCCACACCTGGCCAACCGGACTGGAAGAACAAATCGAAGAAGCCATTGTCCGTCTCGAGGCCGACATGCAGGCCGGGCTGGGTGATCCTGATAATCCATTGCTTGTTTCGGTGCGCAGCGGCGCCGCGGTTTCCATGCCGGGCATGATGGATACCGTGCTGAATCTGGGCATGAACGACGAGGTCGCGGAAGGACTGGCCCGCCGCACCGGCAACGTGCGCTTCGCCTACGACGCCTACCGCCGGTTCATCGACATGTTCGGGGACGTCGTGGTGGGCGTGCCGCACGAACATTTCGAGGAAGCGATCGAAGCGCTCAAGAAAGAGCGGGGCGTGGAGAACGATGTGGACCTATCGGGCGACGACCTTAAGGTGCTGGTGGACCGC
Source organism: Rhodothermales bacterium (assembly GCA_951812345.1). Classification (GTDB taxonomy): domain Bacteria; phylum Bacteroidota; class Rhodothermia; order Rhodothermales; family VXPQ01; genus VXPQ01. The sequence goes on along the minus strand of OX638295.1, from coordinate 1,421,894 downwards.
TACAAGGCGATCTACCGGCAGAACACCAGCCACATGTTTCCCGAGGACCCTCGGGAGCAACTCCGATTCGCCGTCAACGCCGTCTTCTCTTCCTGGGATGCGGAACGGGCCGTCAAATACCGGCGCATCAACAAAATCTCGGGATTGCTGGGGACCGCAGTAAACGTACAGGCCATGGTCTACGGCAACATGGGCCAGGACAGCGGAACGGGCGTTTGCTTTACGCGCAACCCTTCCACCGGAGAGCACATCCTGTACGGCGAATTTCTGGTGAACGCGCAGGGAGAGGATGTCGTAGCCGGTATCCGTACGCCCGAAGACATCAGCCGGATGGCGGATCATTTTCCCGACGCCTACAAGGAACTGCTCGAGGTCACCGACGGTCTCGAAAAACATTATCAAAACATGCAGGATATCGAGTTCACGGTGCAGGATAACCGGCTCTTCATTCTGCAAACGCGCAACGGGAAACGCACCGGCACGGCGGCGGTGACCATTGCGGTGGATATGGTGCAGGAAGGGCTCGTAGACAAGAAAACGGCGGTGCGGGACCTTGTGGAGCCGAATCACCTGAATCAGGTGCTGCATCCGCAATTCGAGGACATGGACGCCTACAAGAGCGACGTGATCGGACAGGGGCTGCCGGCCTCGCCGGGCGCAGCCGTCGGACAAGTCGTTTTTTCCGCCGACGAGGCCGAGGCCTGGAAAGCGGACGGCAAACGGGTCGTCCTGGTGCGCATCGAGACCAGTCCGGAAGATGTGGGAGGCATGGACGCCGCCGAGGGCATCCTGACGTCGCGGGGCGGTATGACCTCGCACGCCGCCGTCGTAGCCCGGGGCTGGGGCAAACCCTGCGTGGCGGGCTGCAGCGAGATTGTGATCAACTATCGGGAAAAATCCTTCACGAACGGCAAGGCCACGTTTCAGGAAGGCGACTGGCTCTCCATCAATGGAACCACCGGCGAAGTGATTTCCGGGAAGCAGCCGCTTGTCGAACCGAAGATGGGCGGCGCCTTCGGGCAATTCATGGAATGGGCCGACGAATTCCGCACCATGAAGGTGCGCACGAACGCCGACGCGCCCGCAGACGCCGCCAAGGCAATCGAGTTCGGCGCCGAGGGCATCGGCCTGTGCCGTACCGAGCATATGTTCTTCGAAGGCGGACGCATTCAGGCCGTCCGGGAAATGATCCTGGCAGAATCCGAAGAGGACCGGCGCAAGGCGCTGGCCAAACTGCTCCCCTACCAGAAAGAAGATTTCCTGGGCATCTTTCGGGCCATGGCCGGCAAGCCGGTGACGGTGCGCCTGCTGGACCCGCCCCTGCACGAATTCCTGCCGCACGACGAAACCGGGCAGAAAGAGATGGCGGATTCCCTCGGCATCAGCCTCGAGGACGTAAAGGCGAAGGTGGCGTTTCTGCACGAGTTCAATCCGATGCTGGGACACCGGGGCTGCCGCCTGGGCATCACCTACCCGGAAATCACGGAGATGCAAACCCACGCCATTCTGGAAGCAGCGGTCGAACTCTCGGAAGAAGGCGTCGAAGTGCTTCCCGAAATCATGGTGCCTCTCATCGGCACGCTGGAAGAGTTTGCAAACCAGAAGGCCGTGATCGACCAGGCAGCGGCGGATGTCTTCGCCGCAAAGGGCGCCTCCGTCGACTACCTGGTGGGCACCATGATCGAAGTGCCGCGCGCCGCGCTGGTCGCCGACGAGATTGCCCAAGAGGCGGATTTCTTCTCGTTCGGCACGAACGACCTGACCCAGATGGGCTTCGGGTACAGCCGGGACGACGCCGGGAAGTTCCTGCCCTACTATGTGGATTACAAGATCCTCTCGGACGATCCGTTCCAGTCGCTGGACCAGAGGGGTATCGGGCAGCTCGTGCAGATCGGCACCGAACGCGGGCGAGCAACGCGCAGCGATCTCAAGGTCGGCATCTGCGGAGAACACGGCGGAGAACCTTCCTCGATCGGATTCTGCTACCGGATCGGCCTCGACTATGTCTCCTGCTCGCCTTTCCGCGTACCCATCGCCCGCCTTGCGGCGGCGCAGGAAGCGCTGAACGACAAAGGGAAGCGCATGCGCGAATTGCTTGGACAATCCGTATATGACGAATTGGATTTGTCCGTGCGCGTAGTGAATACTCTGAAAGTCCTCAATGTCGAAAGCATTGGCGACCTGGTCAGGCTGAAAGAATGGGAGCTACTGAAATCGCGGAGTTTCGGACGCAAATCGTTGCAGGAACTGGTTAATGCGCTTAATGAAAGGGGCCTGCATTTGGGAATGGACGGTGAGGAAAGAGCATAGTCGGACCGCTACGCCTCGTTGCCCCGGGGCACGAAGGCCTGGACGCCGGTCAGTTCCCGGCCCAGGATAAGGCCGTGGATGTCGTACGTGCCTTCGTAGGTATTGACGCTTTCGAGGTTCACCATGTGGTGAATCACGCGGTATTCTCCCGAAATGCCATTGCCTCCGAGCATGTCGCGCGCCATCCGGGCGATCTCGAGGGCCTTGCCGCAATTGTTTCGCTTGGCCAGCGAAATCATGGGCGGCGCCAGCCGCCCCTCGTCCTTGAGCGCCCCCAGCCGCCAGGCCAGCAATTGCATCTGGGTGATTTCCGTCAGCATGTGCGCCAGCTTCGTCTGGACGAGCTGCATGGAAGCAAGCGAGTGACCGAATTGCCGCCGTTCGCTCACGTAGCGGCGCGCGCGCCGGAAGCAATCTTCGGCAGCGCCCAGCGCTCCGAACACGATGCCGAACCGGGCGCTGTTCAGGCATTCGAACGGCCCGCGCAGCCCCTCGATGTCCGGGAACGCGTTCTCGTCGGGGACAAACACGTCCTCCATAACGATCTCTCCCGTGATGGAGGCGCGCAGCGACATCTTGTGGTGCGTTTTCAGCGTGGAAAATCCCTCCATGCCGCGTTCGAGCAAAAATCCCCGGATACGCCCCTTCTCCCCCTTGTTTTCGCGGGCTTTCGCCCATACCACCGCAAGGTCCGCAATGGATGCATTCGTGATCCACGACTTGGCGCCATTGAGAATCCAGCCCCCGCTGGTCCTTAGCGCCGACGCCTCCATCGAGCCGGGGTCCGACCCATGGTCCGGCTCGGTCAACCCGAAGCAGCCGATATACTCGCCGGACGCCAGCAGCGGAAGGAGTCGCTTCCGCTGCTCCTCCGTGCCGAAAAGCCAGATCGGGTGCATGACGAGCGAACTCTGCACCGACGCGAACGACCGGTAGGCCGAATCCACCCGTTCGAGTTCGCGCGCAATGAGGCCGTACGCCGTATGGCTCGCGCCCGCGCCGCCGTATTCCTCCGGAATGGCGGCGCCGAGGAGGCCAAGCTCTCCCATCTCGCGGGCGATTTCCTGATGGAATACTTCGTCCTGATTGCCTTCGAGGGCGCGCGGCTCCAGCCGGGACTGCGCATACTCCCGGGCCGATTCCATGATCAGGCGGTCTTCCTCCGTCAGCAGAGACTCGAGAAGATATGCGTCGTCGGGATTCAGGTGCGGGGAGGCCATGGCATGGGAACAGGCTGTAAGGCGAAGACCGGCGTGCCTCATGCACGATCCGGGGAAGAAGGGGTTCCGGGGATACGGATACCTGTGCACGACATTGCGGATATGGTCGCCAACGGAGATGCGATTCCTGACCTGCTGGAAGCATACCCGGCTTTGACGAAAGAGAAAATAGAGAGCGCTATCATCTATGCCTCAGCCTATCCTCGCCGTGGCCGCCCGCACAAGGTATCCGGTTGGGAAAAGAAGAAACCGCTTTCCCCCAGTAAAGGATACTCTGAATTAATTGGGAGTTATTAAAAATACTTGAAACAATATCGACATTAGTCATATATTTGACTAATCATATGCCAAAGAGCCTGACAATGCCAGTAGTGAACGTTCATAAAGCGAAGACCCACTTGTCGCGTCTGCTTGCGCAAGTCGAGGACGGCGAAGAGGTCGTCATTGCCCGCAACGGCAAACCGATCGCTCGCCTTGTGCGTCTTCAGCGCCAGGGGAAGCCGCAATTCGGCTCATGGAAGGACCGGATAGCACTCGACGACAGCTTTTTCGACCCGCTCCCGGAAGAGGAGTTGTCCGCTTGGGAGGGTTGATCGTTGCGTCTTCTTCTCGATACCCACGCCTTCATATGGTGGCTGGCCGGAAACGACCGGTTACCGGTCGCCGCTCGTCGCGCCATAGGAAACGAATCAAACGAGAAGCTCGTCAGTGCGGCGTCAGCCTGGGAAATAACCACCAAGCGCCGTATCGGTAAACTGTCCGGAGCCGAGGCGCTTGCGGACGACATTCCCGGAGCCATCGCCGGCGAAGGCTTTGAAGATTTGCCGATCACCGTTGAAGACGCCATACGCGCCGGGTCGCTACCGGGTCCCCATCGCGATCCGTTCGACAGAATGCTCATTGCGCAAGCGCTTGCGCACAACCTCGCTTTCATCTCGATCGAGACGTTATTCGACCGGTACGGCATTCGGCGTCTATGGGAAACCGAGCGTTCCTGAGACTCGTCAATCGGCCCTCAACGCCGTCCCCGCCCCCTCGAAGAACCCTTCTTCGGCGTACGCTCCGACCGGGTCCGGTTCGCCTCTCGCACGGAACGCCCGCTGCTCCGCCGGGACTTCCCTGAGACTTTTTTCTTACTCCCCGAAAACAATCGTACCAATTCACTTCCTCCCCAGTAAGCCAGATCGAAGATAAACAGAACCGTATCCGGATTCCGCGCAGCCCACCTTGCAACGTTATTGCAATGAATCACGCATTCCCCCTGTTGGTCGCGCGCCAGAGGGTGCGCCATAGAGCTGTCCGCTTCGATCGGAAACAGGTCGGTATCCCGATAAGCTGTATCCGGAAACGCCTTTTCCGGGATATCCGCAGAGAGGGAATCCTGTACAACAACCCGGGTAACCAATGCCTCCTTCGAATACCCGGATAGTCCGTCAGATCGGTCGTCGTTGTCCACAGGCGTAGACGCTATGTGTACGGAATCCACTTCAGATGCAACCTGATCGATGTCCGCCGGCATTGCTTCCATACCGGACATCGCCAGCGTTCCGCAACCGGTGCAGAACATCAATAACACAGGAAAAAGCGCATATTTCATGGGCGTACGTTCAGGATTCCCTGTAAATGCAATGTGACCGGAGAAAGCGCAGCGCCCGCAAGACATGTATCCGCAGGCCGCCCGACGCTAAAAAACTTCCGCTTCTTGCTTCATTTGTCAACAAATACCGTGCCGGGCCCTGATACCTTCCTGGTTTTTGGCAGGAAAATGCCCTGCGCGTATCCGAAACTTCCGGGGAAACCGGTGCGACGGCCCATGCGGCTACCCTATAGAAAAGCCCGCGATATCCGGCAGGTTGCACGCTGCGGCCACGAGTCCCGGGGTCCGCGGAATCTGCGAACCGACCCCTACACTTCAGCAACCGCCTGAGGCAGAACCACGCCGCACGCCGTCTCCGCCTCCGTTCCGCACGCCGACAACAGCGCAGCAAACTCCTCGCACAGCTCCTGCAACGCTTCTACGGACATTGCTGCAGACGGAGCATACACACAGGCCGCGATGCGACGCGTTTCGGGAGTTGTCTTCGTGGCCATACTATCCCGAACGGGATTGACGATGGGTTCTCCGTTGGAGGAGGCATCCGAATCGTTCCCCGCAACGCGGCACCCGCAGAGCAGGTCCTTCACGTCGATCCGCTGCCCGGCATGGTTGAACGCGAACCCCTCCCCCTCCCGGCCCAGCCGGAACACGTACCGGTCCGAAGCGGCCCGGTCGAGGTCCCATAAGGATATGGGCACGACATAGCGGAGGCTGAGGTAGTTGCATATATCCACCGGGGCATTGATGCGCGGAAACGCATACTCCGGTTGCGATGCGGCGCGCAGCAGGTATTCGGAAGCCGGCTTGCCCCGTCCGGTGGGTTTGTACGACCCGTTCCGAAGGATATTGCGGGCAGCGGCGCGCCTTGCTTCTTCGACCTCCCCAAGCGGTCCCACCCGCTCGGCAACCACTTGCTGCAAACGGGCATCGAAATCTTCCGGGTACCGGGCCGTTTCGATCCGTTCGGCGCGAACCATGCCGAGGAGTACGTCGTCGCGGGGAATAGCGTGTCGGACAGTCAACATGGGCAATACTCTGGTCGAGGTCTTCTCTGTATCCGGCTAATCGGGCGAAAAGGGTTGCTTGCAATGCATTCCGGGGAATAAAAACGCACCCGGAAACATAAGGATACTCTGATCAAAACCGCTTCGCTTTCGTGCGCAGGCGACATCATGATTACATCGTTGAAACCGGCAAAAAACACTGTAGTTCGGTACGTTGTCGGTGTGACGCGCCCTTCGGGAGGCTGCGAGAGGCACGCTCCATATTCCTGCGCATTCCAATCGGTATAGACCGCATCTTTCACACGGCATTCCTTGCGCTTGTGCCGAGAAGCGTTTTTATTGTCTGCGCCTTTCGACGCACATTTATTTCACCAATCCGGGAAAACGAACCGGGAAAAACCATGAAAAACCTCGCCTTGGGCGCCCTTCTCGCCGCTGTCGTTCTGTTCGCATGGGGATTCGTTTTCTGGGGTCTGATCCCGACCCCCGGGATGCACATGCACCCCGACGAAGCAGCTTTTCAGCAATACCTTACCGAAAGCATTCCCCAGTCAGGGGCCTATTACATACCCTATCCCCAGGACTCCCAGGACGCCGAAGCCATAGCGCGGCATGAAGCCGGTCCGCACGCCTTCCTGTTCATCAGGATGGAAGGGGAATCCGTGATGCCTCCCTCCATGATGATCGGCGGTTTCCTGCATATGCTCATCACGGCGCTGCTCATCGGCATGCTGTTGCGCATGCTGCTGCCGAGCCTGCCTACCTGGCGGAATCGGGTTCTGTTTGTGGCGCTGGTGGGAGTTACCGTCGCGTTCTGGTCCGACTTCGCATGGCCGATATGGTGGCGCACCCCGTGGACCTTCTTTGCCTGGATGGCGGTGTACGACCTCGTTGGCTGGACGCTTGCCGGGACAGTTCTGGCGCGTTTTGTGCGGCCGGCGGCGTAGGCATACCTGTTTTACTACGCAGTTTCAACAGAAATGCGTTGGACGATCCTGTCGGAAACATAATGTCTATTTGCGTCGTCGTCATTTAACGATTATTTTATAGTCATATGACGACAATCTATTACGGCAGATGAATATACTCGAAACATATGCCGGATCTCAGGCGAAGCGTCCGAGCGAATCTGTACGGCTGGCGCAACTCCTGTCCCTGCCAAAGCCGAAAAGATTCGACGAAATCACTCTGGCGCATCAGATTGCAGAGGGATTGCCCACCTGTTCGGTCACGGCGCTTGCCGATCTTCTTGGACGTTCGCATGTCATCGGTCCCGTGGTGCCGGAAGCCACTCTGCGCCGACTGAAAAAATCTCTCAAACCCCTTCCGCGAAAACACAGCGAACGCATTTATGAACTGGGGCGCGTCATTGACGCCCTGGCCCAGGCATACCACGGCGATGCGACGCGCATCGACGGCTTCCTGTACCGTCCCCATCCATTGCTTGATGGCGCCACGCCGTTCGAAATGGCGAGGTCCAGTTCCGCAGGAGCTCATGCCGTGCTGAATCTGGTGCGGCGCGCCGTAGCCGGGGTTGTCGTGTGAGCCGTGTACACCGGCTCGAAGAGCCGCTTACAGCATATCGGATAGGCGACCCGAAAGGCGCCTGGCCAGTGTATAGCGCCGAAGGCGCCAGTCAAATATCGGGGCGCTGGCATGAAACCGGAGACCGGGTGATATACGCCTCCGAGCACTACTCGACAGCAATGCTGGAAAAACTGATCCAGTGGAACGGGATACCCCCGGCCAATCAGTACTGGATCGATATTGTCGTTCCCGCAGGAGTGGAGTACGAAGTTGCGGATGTCGATTCGCTGGCAGGCTGGGAACTGCTCGATAGCGAGACTGCTCAAGTATTCGGACATCGCTGGTACGCCGAACGACGCAGCGCTATACTCATCGTACCCAGTGTCGTGGCGCGTATGGAACGCAACATTGTCATCAACGCAACTCACAACGACTTTCCCGTCCTCGAACCGGGCAAGGAAAAACCCGTATGGTGGGATGAGCGGTTATTTCGGTGAAGGGGAATCGCTTCCGATTTCCTTATATCACAGTGAGATTCTTCATGATTTTCACTCCATAGAGCATTTTCAACGAATGATGAAAATGCCTTGTACAGAAAAAATATGACAAATCCATCCGCGAGCGACCGGGCCGGGCCAAACGGAGAACTGGGCCGCCGCATTGCCGAAGAGGCGAAAAAAACCTGAATAGTTATAGGGAACAACCAAAGCTTGTGACCGAACACGCCCGCGTTGAAACTGACACGGTGTACGGCGGTTACGCCAATCGCCAGTTGTTCGAATTGATTCAGAACAGCGCGGATGCACTCTTTCCTGATACAGAGACTGAGACAGCAGATGAGGTGTCTCACGAGCAGGACGGCGGACGCATCGCAATCCATCTAACGGAAAATCATATCTACTGTGCGGATAATGGAGAACCGATCAACCCGGAAGGTGTGGAGGCACTGATGTTCTCGCGTCTGTCGCCCAAGCGGGCAACCGGCCAGATCGGCACGTTCGGCCTCGGCTTCAAATCCGTCCTCGGCGTAAGTAATGCGCCGGAGTTCTTCAGCCGCTCTGGATCCTTTCGGTTCGATAGCGACCGCTCTCGCAAACGTATTCAGGAAGTTGTCCCGAACGCCGCACACTGTCCAGTGCTGCGTCTACCCGAACCTGTCGATCCGACTATATATCAAGACGAGGATAATGTTCTGCGCAGGTTCATGGCTTGGGCGACAAATATTGTTCGGCTACCGCTTAAGTCCGGCGTCCACGACGACCTCTACCGGCAAATGCACGGCTTCCCGACCGAATTTCTTCTGTTCGTGGAGCATGTGAAGACGCTCACGCTCACAGACAACTCGTCGAACATCAACCGCACTATGAAACTGGAGAAGGTTGGCGACGAATACCATCTCGCGGACGGAAGTGAAACCGGTCGATGGAAACGGTTCGAACGCATGCACCGGCTCTCGGCCAACGCTCAAGTCGACCGCAGGCCCGGCGACGAATGTAAGGAGATACCAATCTGGTGGGCAGCCCCCCTTCAACGATTGGACAAACCGGGCAATTTCTGGGCGTTCTTTCCAACACACACTGCAAGCCTGGTCGCCGGTATCCTGAACGCACCCTGGAAAACCAACGAGGATCGGCAAAATCTGTTGCCAGGCCCATATAACAAGGAATTGATCGAAGCAGCGGCAGAGATGATTGCGGATTCGCTCCCCGAACTCGCGACCCACGATGACCCCGCATGTCATCTGGATGCCTTGCCGCGTCGGCACGAGTCAGGCGATTCCGACCAAGCTGACCTCCTCCGTGAGTGCCTGTTCTCTCATCTTTGCGAACGCGAAATCGTCCCCGATCAGGATGGCGTCTTGCGTATCTGCAGGGATCTTTCGTATCCGCCAAAAGAGCTGACCCCGGATGGCCGAATTGATACAGATCTATTCGAGCGATGGACAGCATGCCCCGGCAGGCCACTGAATTGGCTGCATCACAAAGCGCTTACCCGCAACAGGCTCGCCGCTATAGATCGCTTGTTTCCATCCCCGACATGGCTACCGGGTGCTCCTAGGACCACCCTTGCTCAGTGGCTTGAGGCGCTCTGTATAGGAAAGGAAGAAGCCGATTTGATCGGGAATTCAAAGGCGGCAGTGCAAGTTGCCGCGCGTATTCTGTCTGATATCCGAACCCCCTCCGAGAAACTGGGATTCATTGTATTGACCGCTGCCTCCATCTTGAAGAAACCCGATCCGGAGCGCCTCTTTCTACCCAATGAGATACCTGTTGACGACAATACCACGAAACCGGAATGTTTTGTCCACTCGGAATTGGTTTCGGACCCTGAAACATCTGCGACGCTGCGGGAACTGGGAATCAAACCACATTCGCCGGAAAGCAGCTTCCGGTTCGCTGCACAACAGGTCCTGCAAAACTATCGACAGCCGAAAAATAATCCGATCGAAAATTTCTGGAGGGCCTCGCGGGAATTAGCCGCGGACGATGCACTTGGCGTCATCAAGGAGTTCAATAATTGGCCTACACGCACTCTGGTGCGAACCCTGGCAAACGAATGGAAACTCCTACACTCCGTGTTGCTGCCAGGCGAGATCTTACCCGGCAATGGAAGCCGGGATCGTCATGTCGCTATCGACATGGAATTTCATGAACCCGATAGCGAGTTGCTGAAAAAACTCAGCGCGGTAGACGCACCGGAAAATGTTCGCGATCTGTCACAAGAACCGTGGATGAGGTCATATGAAAAAGATTGCGAGCGGGAATGGCGTGGTCGGAATCCCGAGGAAGCCAGTAGTACACGCAGCGGCTCACTGGTTTTTCAGTCATGCGAAGGAATCGGCCCCCTGCAGGTTTTGGAGATATTATCGGATGCAGGGAAGGCGGCGTACACGGACGCCCTGCTGGATGAGGAAGCCACATATCGAAAATGGACAATGTGGCACAAAAACAAAAAGGGAGATTACCCCAAAGAAAAATTCGATGCGCCAACAATCTGGATGCTGCGTAAACATGGGCGAGTTAGAACCCCTGACGGCATCGTTCCGCTTGCCGATGCACTTGGATCGCATCCCGAAAATCCGACGGCCCTGCACATATTGCTGAGGCACCCTAAAGCCGAAACGATCAAAGCGGTTTTCAAGTTGGCGGAGCCAACACCGGAATTCTTCGGGGAATACGACGCGGTTCCGCTTACCGACATCTGGCCGGGCCTGAACCAATATCTCCCGCCGCATCGAAGAACATGCCGCCTGATACGCTGCGAACGAATCCTCGTTGCCGATCAAGAGAAGGAATGTATAATTCACGGTTCCGATATCTATCTCGCCGATATTGTTAGCAGCGATGAAGAGAACAGACTCCGCTTAATCGCGCTCGAACTGGGACTCGAGTTGAGCCCTCACCAACTCGATGCGATACTGCAACGCAAAACACCGCAGGAGATTGAGGAACGCCGTGCGGCTATACGACAATGTTCGACCGATGCCGAACGCCTTCTGGCAGCAGTAGGCGAACAAGCGTTACGCACACGCCTTCCCCGCTCCCTCCTGGCCGTACTCGAAAATGAAGTCAGTGTATTGACTGGCATCGAAATTGCGGAGGCTGCCATCGCAACGTATCACACGGATGCGCTCAGGCAATACAGGCAAGCGCTGGGTCGACTTGATCCTCCGTCGAAATGGGCCAGATCGGCGCGGGCCGTCCGCTTTGTTCGCTCCCTCGGATTTTCTGAGGAATGGGCAGGGGAACGAAACAGAAAACGCGACCCTTTTCTAGAGATCGAAGGTCCGTACTCGCTTCCACAGCTTCATGGGCACCAGCGAACCATCGCCGGGAATGTTCGGGGACTGTTGCGGGAAAAACACGGGAATGGCGACAAACGGCGCGGGATGATCAGTATGCCGACCGGATCCGGCAAGACCCGTGTAGCCGTGCAAGCTATCGTCGAAGCCATGCGTCATGACGGCTTCCGGGGCGGTATCCTATGGATCGCAGACCGTGACGAGTTATGTGAGCAGGCAGTGGAAGCATGGCAAAAAGTCTGGTCTAGATGTGACCTCTCAGCAGGTTGTTCGTTTGATCCTGCTGCCCGAATTTATCAGGGACATGTGAACCTATAACCAGTGAGGGAGCCGAATGAAGATTCACAAGAATGCCCGATTGACGCCGAAAGGTCGAGAGATTCTGGTTTGCCGCATCGTTAACGAGGGGCTTCGCGTCGAGGAAGCCGCGCAGGCTTCGGGAGTCAGCGTACGCACGGCCTACAAGTGGCTGGCCCGGTATCGCGCACAGGGACGAGAAGGTCTGCGGGACGGTTCTTCGCGTCCTGTCAACTGCCCGCATCGCACCTCGCAGGCGCAACGTGCAGCGATCCTGACCCTGCGCCGCGCCCGGTGCACCTATCGAGAGATCAGCCGAAGAACCGGCGTGGCGCACAGCACGGTGGGCCGGAAAGTCTCTGATCTCCGACAGGGCGGAAATATCGAACGCCATCTCTATCCGGCTGCGGCGAGACCGCGAGAGCTCCAGGAACAGCGTCAGAAGGATGGCTGTGAGCCCGCCGGCGTTCATCCCGTTCCGCAAAAGACCGCCGGCAAAGTCCAGGGTGTACTCGGAAAATACCAGATCGCTCTGGAAGGCGACTCCGACAAGGAACGAGATACCGACAATCATACCTTTGCGATAGTCGATTCCGTCCTGGAGGACTATTTTAATGCCGACTACGAAGAGCGCCGCCAGCATTACGGCAAAGTACGCCGCAAAGACCGGGCCTGGTATCGCCAGAACTGCGGCGAGGACTTTCGGAAGGAACGCCATAACAATGAACACGGCCCCGGTGGCGATCCCGACGCTGCGGGCGCCGACTCCGGTGATTTCGGCCATCGATACGCCGAGCGTGTTGGACGTGTTAGGCATTGTTCCCGCAAAACCGGCGATCAGGTTGCTTATGCCGTCCACGGTTACCGCGCCTTCCACCGCTCGGAAATCCGATGCCCGGCTCCGGCGCCACGATACGCGCTGGATGGCGACGGCGCTGCTGATCGTTCGGATGGAACTGATTACGGCAACGAAGAGGAATCCGGGAAGAAGCGCCCAGAAAGCCGGCCCGAAATTGAGATCGAGGCCCGGCCATGCGTTCCCCGGCAGGCCAATCCACGAAGCCGCAGCGATGCGATCGACATCGTATAGCCCGAAAAAGCCGCCAAGCACCGAGCCGGCGACCAGAAGCGCAGTATCCCCTTCGCTTTCAGCACGATGCCGCTGACGATAAGTAGCGTTACAAGGGCGCTCAGGGGAGCGGCCGGCGCCGGACTCCCGGGCACGGATAGCATATTGAAGAGGGCCGGCAATATGGTAATCGGTATCAGCATAATTACCGTTCCCAGGATAGCCGGGGTCAGGAACCGCTGAAACCATGAAAGCCGCTTGGCAAGCGCAAAGGGAACGAGGGACGAGGCGACAATCAGGGTGGCGAGCAGCGCCGGTCCGCCTTCGACGATCGCCATGATACAGACCGCGATGAAGGCTTCGGACGGCCCCATCACAAGCACGAAACCCGCGCCGATCCGGCCCATGCGAAGCGCTTGCAGTATGGTGGATATCCCCACGACCGCGACGGTGGCGAACACGGCCATAACAGATAGGCCTCGCTCGCCCCTGCTCTGCGCATCACGACGGTCGGGATCAGTATGAAGATGGCTATACTGAGCGCAGCGAGCTGCAAGCCGAGACCGAGAGAAAGGGTCGCCGGGGGCTTTTCGTCGGCCTGATAACGGAGGCCCGCGTGCCCGCTGGCGTCGTTAGTATTCATGTCACGTTCCTTCTATCCGGAATGGGTACTCAAGAAAGGCGGGCTACGCCGCACGACACAAACCGGATTCGCATCGAGGAGGAGCACGCCGATAGCGCCGACGCTGAAATGGATAGGATACTCTATGAGGCCGCCACGCCGTTCGAGGGAATTTCCTCGCCTTCTTCCGGAACCATCCCCAATTCCTCGCGGATCCTCTGCTTGATTTCTTCGCGTTCCTTCTCGTGCTCTCGCAGCCACTCCTTGGTGGCTTCCCGTCCCTGTCCTATGGATTCTTTGCCGTACGCATACCAGGAACCGGATTTCTGCATGATTTTGCATTCACAACCCAGATCGATCAACTCGCCGAGACCCGAAATGCCTTCTCCATAGATAATGTCGAATTCGGCTTGCCGGAAGGGCGGCGCCGTCTTGTTCTTCACGATCTTCACGCGCGTCCGGTTACCGACCACCTCCGTGCCCTCCTTGATAGCCCCGATACGACGAATATCCATCCGCACGGACGAATAAAACTTGAGCGCCCGCCCGCCGGAGGTCGTTTCCGGATTTCCGAACATGACCCCGATTTTTTCGCGGATCTGGTTGATGAAAATGAGCGAGGTCCGGGTGCGGCTAATCGTGCCGGTCAGTTTCCGGAGCGCCTTGCTCATAAGCCGCGCCTGAAGCCCCACCTGGTGGTCGCTCATCTCCCCTTCGATCTCAGCCTGGGGAACGAGCGCCGCCACCGAGTCGATCACCACGACGTCCAGGCCCCCGCTACGCACGAGCATTTCACAGATATTGAGCGCCTGTTCCCCGGTATCCGGTTGCGAAACCAGCATACTGTCCACCTTTACGCCGAGTTTTTCCGCGTAATTGATGTCGAATGCATGCTCGGCGTCGATGAACGCGCACATGCCGCCCGTTGCCTGCGCCTCCGCGATAATATGCGTGGCAAGCGTCGTCTTGCCCGATGACTCCGGTCCGTAAATCTCTATGACGCGCCCGCGAGGCACGCCGCCCACGCCGAGCGCAACATCCAACGCCAGCGATCCCGTCGAAATCGACTCGATGCGAGCGACAGGCGCATCGCTCATGCGCATCACCGCGCCTTTCCCGTATTGCTTCTCGATTTGCTTCACGGCCAGGTCGAGGGCCCTGTTTGTCGCGGAGTCGTTGGTGGTCATGATGACGTCGGTTTTTTATGTGAATATGTGCGTTGTACATATCTAATATACATACGCAAGGTCGTTGATTCCAATTTATTTTCTGCTGCCCCCTACAGACACATACAATACGCAATTCGTAACCATTATGGGCGCCCTGCAAGCATATTTTTTCGCACCCTGTCCAGCAAAAATGTAGTGGTCAATTGTTTGTTGAGCATGCGATCCCGCACAAGCTGTAACCGGTGCGCCGCGACCCCGTCCGCATCGGCATATCCGATCCACACGGTTCCCACCGGTTTTTCCGATGTGCCCCCTGCAGGCCCGGCTACGCCCGTCGTCGAAAGGCCCAGATCCGCACCGAGACGCCGCCTCACTCCTTCGGCCATCTGCACGGCAACCACTTCACTCACGGCGCCATGTTTGCGGAGCGCATCCGGCGATACGCCGAGCACATCTACCTTTGCCCGGTTCGAATAGGCTACCACCCCACCTGCCATGTATGCGGACGATCCGGGGATATTCGTAAGGGCATGCGCCACATATCCCCCCGTGCAGCTTTCCGCCACCGCCACGGTCAGGGAGCGATCCCGGAGCATATGCCCCACGACTTCTTCGAGCGTCTCGTCGTTCGCCCCATATACATAAGCGCCGATCCGGTCCCGCAGACACGCTTCCAGTTGCGCGATGCGACCGTCGGCCTCTTCCCGATCGCCGCCGAATGACGTCATGCGCAACCGCACTCCCCCGGGTCCCGGCAACCAGGCAAGCCGGAGCGTATCCGAAAGCATCCCGGACAAATCGCCGGCAGCCTCCTGAAGACTGGATTCTCCAATACCTGCCGTACGGAGGGTTCGGTGTACGATGGCGCGCAATCCTCCCCGGCGCCGCACCCTCGGCAGAACCTCCTCGGCAAAAAGGTGCTTCATCTCATACGGCACGCCGGGCAATACGGCCAGCATGCCTCCTGCCGCTTCCCCCTCTTGAATTTCACGCCACAACCCCGGCGCAGTCCCCACCCGGTTGGACAAGACCTCGAAGCCCGCAGGAACCATGGCCTGAGAGCGGTTGCTTTCCGGCATCGACCGGCCTCGTAGCTTGAACCGCTCCCGGATATCTTCCAGAATTTCACCCCGGAACGCCAGTTCAACCCCGAACAGACCTGCAACCGCCTCGCGCGTTTTGTCGTCATCGGTAGGCCCGAGGCCCCCCGTCGTAACGACCAGATCGCTTTCGTCCAGGCTCTGCCGGATCTCGGATTGCAGGGCCTTCTCGTCGTCGCCGACCGTGGCCATGCGGCGCACAACCACGCCTGCCAGCGTCAACTGCTCGCCAAGCCAGGCAGCATTCGTATCGCGCACCTGCCCGATAAGCAGTTCGTCGCCGATGGTCAGCACGGTGGCCTGCATACTCCCTGAGCTGTTTATGTATGCCGGATCGACCAGCTTTCCGGGTCGGCCCGCCAATCCAAAATCGCCCGGACCGCCGCTCCGGACAGCATTTCCCGTTCCTCGGCCGCCGCCAACAGCACGTCCAGGCCGGTCAACACATACAGTGGAACCCTGGCCTTTTCAAAGTTTTGGTGCGCCAGGGCGAATCCATGAGAATAAATGGCGAGAACCGCCTGTACCTCGGCCCCGGCGTCGCGCAACGTTTCCACCACGGCGCAGGAGGAGCCACCGGTCGAAATCGCATCCTCCACCACGATCGTTGCCCGGCCCGCGACACTCCCCCCCTCTATGCGGCATTGGCGCCCGTGCTCTTTCGATTGCGCCCGCGCATACGCCATGGGCATTTCCAGAGCGTCCGCAAGCCATGCCGCATGGGGAATGCCGGCGGTGGCCGTCCCCGTGATCACCTCGGCGTCCAGCCTCTCCTCTTTCCATACGCGGACAAATCCGTCCCGTACAGAGCGCCGCGCCGCCGGACTGGAAAGGAGCAGGCGGTTGTCGCAATAGACCGGCGCCAGCAAACCGGACGCCAGCGTAAACGGCTCGTCCGGAGAAAAGCGAACGGCCTGGACATCCAGCAGGTGTTCCGCCACTTGCCGGGCAAGCAGGTGATCCGCTTCGTTTTTCGTATTCGTTTCCATGGGATATTCAGGCTTGGGCGGCGTCCTTCCCTTTTCCGGGATGCTTTTTTCTGAACAGATATATCCATCCGGTCCACAGCGTAAACGCAACGATCAGCAAAAAGGCTGCAAGCGGAATGGGCGTATCGAGTATCCACCTGGCCCAGGCGCCGGCAGCTCCTTCCAGTTTCTCGAACGTCAGGAGCGTCAGTATCCCGCTCAGGTATACGATCTGGGCAGCCGTTTTCCCCTTGGCGACAGGCAGCGTGAACCCGCCTCTGCCGGATGTCGGAGAATGAGAGCGCAGCCAGGTCACCGATATATCGCGCAACCCTATAAGCGCCACGCCCCACCATGGTACAAACTCGGGAACGAGCACACAAAGCATCACGAAGGTGCCCAGAACCAGCACCTTGTCGGCAAGTGGGTCAAGCGCCTGTCCCAGCTCGGACCGGACTTCGAATTTCCGGGCGATCTTTCCGTCCAGATAATCGGACGCCGCCGCAATCAAAAATAAAACCAACGCAATAGCTATACCCGGTAATGCATTGCCATACAACAGGATAAGCACCACCGGCGTTACCAGTATCCGCACGATCGTAAGCGCGTTCGGAAGATGCTTCATTTCCCGTCCCGCCGGCGCCGCGCGCCATCGTCCGTAAGATGCTGTCCGTGTCGAATCATATGCGTATCGGAATGCGTATGGAGCGCCGCCAAGCGACGAAATGTCCGCTGCAAACCTGTCATTATGGCGGAGAACGGACTCCGGCATAATTCTTGATAGCGTCCAGCGGACACCAAACCCGCGTACTGTAAAATAAAGACCTGCAAGGTAGCGAGATACTCGTTATGGGAAAGATTATTGGAATTGACCTCGGAACCACAAATTCGGTCGTCTCCGTGATGGAAGGCGGAGAACCCGCTGTGATCACCAACGCCGAAGGCGCACGCACCACGCCGTCGGTCGTTGCCTACAAGAAGGACGGCGAACGACTCGTGGGTATGCCCGCCAAGCGGCAAGCGATTACGAATCCGCAAAATACGATCGCTTCGATCAAGCGCTTCATGGGCCGCCAGTACGGCGAGGTCGAAAGCGAGATCAGGACCGTGCCATACGAAGTGACCCGCGGCGATAACAATACGGCCCGCGTCAAGGTGGACGACCGGGTGTACACGCCGCAGGAAATCTCGGCTATGGTTCTCCAGAAACTGAAGCAGACGGCGGAAGATTACCTTGGCGAAAAGGTGACCGAGGCGGTCGTTACGGTACCCGCATATTTCAACGATGCGCAGCGCAAGGCCACGAAAGAAGCCGGCGAGATCGCCGGACTGAATGTGCGGCGCATCATCAACGAGCCGACGGCGGCGGCGCTGGCCTACGGTCTCGACAAAAAGGAAAAGACGGACGAACTTGTCGCCGTATACGATCTGGGCGGCGGCACGTACGACATCTCGATTCTGGAACTGGGCGACGGCGTGTTCGAGGTGAAGGCCACCTACGGCGATACGCATCTTGGAGGAGACGACTTCGACCAGCGGCTGATCGACTACATCGCGGACGAATTCCAGAAGCAGGAAGGCATCGACCTGCGCAAGGACCGCATGGCCCTGCAACGGCTGAAAGAGGCGGCGGAGAAGGCCAAGATCGAACTCTCCGGGCAAACGCAGACGAACATCAATCTGCCCTTTATCACCGCTACCGAAGACGGACCGAAGCACCTGACGCTCGACCTCACGCGGGCTGCGTTCGAGAAACTGGTGGACGATCTGGTCGAGCGCACCATCCCCCCCATGGAAAAAGCACTCAAGGACGCAGGCGTCTCGAGGGACGATATCGACGAGGTGATTCTTGTCGGCGGTTCGACCCGCCTTCCGAAGATTCAGGAAGTGGTCGAGGATTTCTTCGGCAAAAAGCCCAATCGTTCGGTAAATCCGGACGAGGTGGTGGCCGTGGGAGCGGCCGTTCAGGGCGGCGTGCTTTCCGGAGACGTCAGCGACGTGCTGTTGCTCGACGTAACGCCGCTCAATCTCGGCATTGAAACGCTTGGTGGGGTAATGACTTCGCTCATCCAGGCCAACACGACCATTCCCACGAAGAAGAGCGAGATTTTCTCCACGGCTTCGGACAGCCAGACCTCCGTGGAAATACATGTGCTCCAGGGGGATCGCCAGATGGCCGTCGCCAATCGCACGATCGGGCGCTTTCATCTGGACGGCATTCCTCCGGCGCCGCGCGGCATCCCGCAGATCGAGGTCACCTTCGATATCGATGCAAACGGCATCCTTGACGTAACCGCCAAGGACAACGCCACCGGCAAAAAGCAGAACATCCGCATCGAGGCTTCCAGCGGACTCTCCGACCAGGAGATCGAGAAAATGCGCGAGGATGCGAAGACGCACGCCGAGGAGGACGAGAAGAAGCGCGCACAGGTCGAGAAACGGAATCAGGCCGATTCGCTTGCGTATTCCACGGAGAAGAACCTGAAGGAGTACGGGGACAAGATTCCCGCCGAAAAGAAGGCGAAGGTCGAGGCCGCGCTCGAACGGGTCAAGGAGGTGCGCAAGAACGACGAGTCCCCCGATCTGGATTCGGCGCTGGAGCAGCTCAACCAGGCCTGGGGCGAAGCCGCAGAGGACATGTACAAGGCGCAGCAGGCGGCCACCGCACAGGAGGAAGCGGGCGCAAGCGCCGGAGCAGGTGCAGGCCAGGAGGAAGCGGCGGGAGACGGTTCCGTGGATGCCGATTTCGAAGTGATCGACGAGGAGGAAGAGGAATCACCGGGTACGAATCATAAGTAGGTCGATTCGTATGTCTTCCCCATGAAGACCATCGTTACAGATTCCCCCGAAGAGGCCGCCTCGTTCATTCTCTCCGGCGAAACCGCCGCGTTCCCCACCGAAACGGTGTACGGGCTGGGGGCGGACGCCTTCAATGCTGCGGCGGTTCGCAAGATATTCGAGGCCAAGGGGCGGCCCACAGACAATCCGCTTATCGCGCATATTGCTGATGTTGGAGAGGTGGACCGGGTTGCGGATTTCTCGTCGCGGATCGCCCAGCGCCTCGCAGAACGCTTTTTTCCGGGGCCGCTGACCCTTGTGCTCCCCAAACATACAGACGTGCCTCTGGTTGTCACTGCGGACCTCGATACGATCGCTGTGCGCGCACCGGAGAACAAGGAAGCGCAGGCGTTTCTGCGGGTATGCGCGTGTCCCGTAGCGGCGCCCTCAGCCAATCGCTCGGGACGGCCAAGCCCTACCACCTGGCAGGCGGTGCTGGAAGACCTCGACGGGCGAATTTCCTGCGTGCTGCGGGGCGAACCATCGGTTGTCGGGCTGGAATCGACGGTCGTGGACTGCACGACGGATATTCCTCGCGTATTACGAACCGGAGGCGTTACGCTGGAAGCGCTCCGCGAAGTGGTTCCGGATATGCAAGGACCTCAGCATGATCCGGGCGATACTCCCCGCAGCCCCGGTATGCGGCACCGGCATTACGCGCCAGTGGCCCGTGTGGTGCTGGTCGATAAGGCGCCCTCCATTCCACCCCGGGAAACAGCGGGGTATATCGGGATAGAAGACCCCGGAGAAACTGCACAGAGTGACTCAGGTGGACGCTGGCGTCTCGTGGAGCAGGTCGCTACCCCCGAAGCCTACGCACACCGTCTCTTCGATTTCATGCGGCGCTGTGACGCGGCAGGCGTGGAAACCATCTACTGCCAGACCGTGGAACCGACCGGAATAGGGGCGGCCATCATGGACCGGCTGCAACGGGCGGAGAAAGGGAGTGCAGGAAGTCGCTGACGAAAGGATGGAACGGCCCACCTACCCCCTCCTGTACAACACAAAAACCCAGCCTGCGCAGATGAGGAGCCCGTAGGCTTCCCGGGCCGCCTCCGAAAACGCTCCCTCGCCGCCGGCTACGAGAATTCCCAGCAGGATCACTGCCCAGACGACGCACAGCGCCATATAAGCCAGGGCAAGCGGGCGGGGAAATCGCCCCAATGCGAAGAGGGCGCAATGTATGGCGGCTGCGCCGTATACCCCTGCCCAGGCCAGCGCATCCGGGTCATTGTGCTGAAATGCCCCCCAGGCGACGAAGAACAGCAGGGCAACCGCATTGGCGAGCCGCATGAATCAGGCCTGTTCGTCCTTGGAGAAAGCGGAGTCGAACGCTGCGCCGGGTTGCTCAAAGTCAATATCCTTCGTGAAGGCGCATGCTTCGGCGGCGCCCTGCTCCCTTTCCATGCCGCTGTCTTCCCATTCGATGCTGAGCGGGCCCTGGTAGCCGATCCGGTTCAGCGCCCGGATGATTTCCTCGAAATTGATTGCTCCGCGGCCTACCGAACGGAAATCCCAGTACCGGTCCGGATTTCCGAAGTCGAGATGCCCACCGAACACACCGCCTGAGGTAGGCGTCTCCGACCACCACACATCCTTGATATGCGCATGGTAGATGCGATCCGGGAACGCGTCGATGAAACGAACATAATCCACGCCCTGATACCCGAGGTGGCTGGGGTCGTAGTTGAACCCGAATGCTTCCCTATTGCCCAATGCGTCGAGCGCGCGCCGGGCGCTGGCGATATCGAAGGCGATCTCCGTGGGGTGCACTTCCAGCGCAAACCGGACGCCCTCCTCGTCGAAAACGTCCAGAATCGGGTTGAACCGATTTGCGAAATCCTCATACCCCCGGTCGATCATGCCCGGCTTGTTGGGCGGAAAGGAATAGAGCAGATGCCAGATGGAGCTTCCGGTAAAGCCGTTCACGACCGGCACGCCCAGCCTGGCGGCGGCGCGGGCCGTATTCGCAAGCTCCTCTGCGGCGCGGGTGCGCACGCCTTCCGGCTCGCCGTCCCCCCAGATATGCGGGGGCAGAATGGCCTCGTGGCGCTCGTCGATGAGATCGCACACCGCCTGGCCGACCAGATGATTGCTGATGGCCCAGACTTTCAGTCCGTATTTCGCAAGCAGATCGTGCCGGCCCTGGCAATAGCCGTCGTCCGACAATGCCTTGCCCACCTCGAAATGATCTCCCCAACAGGCCAGCTCGAGGCCGTCGTAGCCCCACCCCGCAGCCTTCTCTGCGAGCGTTTCCAGGGGCATATCGGCCCATTGTCCCGTAAATAAAGTAACCGGTCGTGCCATGATGCGATAAGGTGTTTTCAGTCGATATTCGTTGCGGTATACGGACGTCGTTGAAGGGTAGAAATCTACCGATAACGCGGTTGTATCCCAAGAAAAGAAAAACGGCTGAACCCGGCGCCTCCTTCATCGAATCTTCGCAACGCCGGAATCGAAAAAAAACCTGCACAGAAAGAGGAGATACAGGTTGTTTTGTCCCGAGGCGTTACCAGCCGACTCTGCGGGTTTGCACCTGTGGCCGAGTGTTTTCCCGGGTTTCATCGGTTTCGACCGGAGGCTCCGGATTTTCCTCTCCCGAAGAAGTCCCGGCAGGCGCTTCCCCTGCGCTTGCGGCGGAAGGATACCGGGTTGTCCGCGCCGCATCCGTTTCCTCGAGCCGGGATAGCTTGGTGCCGGTATAGTAGAAATCCAGAATCTCTTGATAGGACATGCCGCGCTTCGCCATATCGTGCGCGCCCCATTGGCTCAAGCCCACGCCATGCCCGTATCCCTGTCCGGTAAAGACATATTCGTTGCCTCGCCGCTCGGCGTCGAACCGCATGCTGCGCAGAGACCGCGGCCCGAAATGCCAGATGACGACGAGGCGAAATTCGTTGCCGGTGACGGAACGCCGCCGCCCGTTCTGCATGAGCAGGGAGACCGAGGCGACCCGGCCATCCGGACTGCGCTCGTCCAGCAAAAATCCAATGACTTCCCCGCCGAATTTTTTGCCCAGTTCAGAAAGCAGTTTCGGGCGCGGAACACGGGACACCCATTCGGAATGGGGCGATCGTTTGCCGTACGGATCGGGTTTGCCCCGCAGGTAGGAAACCGGCGAGCTTGACCATACGGATTCGTTGTCGGCCGTGTGGCCGCCGCTGGAGGAATGGTAGACGGCCTGAATGGGCTTCCCGCGCCAGGTCAGCACCTCGCCTTCCGTACTGCGGGCCGCTTCGAGAGCCAGAGGAAGAATCACGTCCTCTCCCCTATATACCTGGGAGCGGGTGTCGTCTACTAGATCGTAGTCCGGTCCGTATTTACCCGGCGCGTTCAGTACGTAGGTGCGGGCCAGTACGGCCATGGCCTTCGATCCCTCCAGGTCGTCGAGGCCGTATTCCGTGGATACGACGGAGGCTACATAGGCTTCGAGCGGGACGGCATTGATCAGTTCCAGGCTCTGATCGCTCTGATCCGGCGAAATAAGCAGATTCCCTGTGTATCGCCTCGGGGTCTGCTCGGCCTCATCGTCCCCTGTCCCGATACCGAAAGAGGCGCCGTCCACCGGTTCGGCGCGAAGAGACTCCGCGTACAAGGTGAGCGCATCCGACGATACCCGGAGTTCGTTCGAGGGGCCGTATGGGGAGATCAGCACGGTCTGCCCGGTCTCCATCTCCAGAAGGGCATCGGTATACTCCCCGGCGTGAAGCCGCACGACGCCCTCGTATGCGGAAAGCGTAATGCTTGTGGGCGCCTGCCTGTCGAGAAGGCGTATCCGTACGTCCTGGGCTTGTGACGGCAGGACGCAAAGCACCAAGGCTAGAATCGCTGCTTTGTACGACAGGATGGAGCGCAACAGGGTTGTCATGAGATCGCCAACGTGTCCCGGAGATGTTTCCAACACGCCCGACCATGGCCTCATGGCCATCCGGGGGATTTTCGCCCTCCTCTTTTAAGGTAAAGAACCGCTTGGGTCAATGAACAGGACGCCGAGAGGTTCCGGACGCAGGTTCGCTCTCGACTATCCGGCATGGCCGGAGACGGGCCCGCAGGGCGGCGACCTTTGCAAAACAACCCGATCTCGGAAGAGAGATGGGGCGCGTGGCGGCTGCCTGGGGATCCCGGAGCAGCGGGCATCGTTCGCAGACGCACGTTGATACGTCCCATCCCTGCGGCACAGAATCCCGGCCATGCTTATCGATACGCATGCACATCTGTATCTCGACCAGTTCGAAGACGATCTGGAAGCCGCGATCGACCGGGCCCGCGAGGCCGGCGTAACGCGGATACTTCTACCCGCTATCGACGTGCCGGCCATCCATAGCGCCCTGCGACTCTGCGAGCGATTCGACGGCCTGTACGCCATGGCCGCCCTGCACCCGACGGAAACAAAAGAGGCCACGACAACGGATTTCGATGCGGTGGCGGCGCTATGCGACGATCCGCGTGTGGTGGCGGTAGGCGAATCCGGCCTCGATTACTACTGGGACCGCTCCTTCGACGACCGGCAACAGGAATTTCTGCGCCTGCATATCCGGCTGGCGATGGACCGCAAACTGCCTGTCGTCTTTCACAACCGGGAAGCCTTCGACGATCTGATCCGGATTGTCGAAGAGGAATGGGGGGATTCGAAGGAGATGGATGGGCGGCGGGGCGTGTTTCACTGCTTCACGGGTACGCCCGAAGAGGCGGCGCGCATCATCCGGGCCGGGTTTGTGGTCGGCATCGGAGGCATCGTAACCTTCAAAAACGCCGGTCTGGCCGAGTCCGTACGCAGCATTCCACTCGACCGGATCGTGCTCGAAACCGATGCGCCCTGGCTTGCGCCCGCGCCGCACCGGGGCAAGCGAAACGAGCCGGCGTATGTACGCCTTGTGGCGGAGCGATTGGCTTTGGAGAAAGGGGTGTCGCTGGAAGAAGTCGCCGAGGTGACGAGCCGCACGGCGCGGGAGATTTTCGGGATCGGGTAGGTGCTTGCAGACACTCTCCGGTTTCGTCAATACGCGCCTTGCTCAAAGCTTTATTGACAATTGCCAGCCTACATAGTTAAAATTTTGAACCTCGGGTGCAACGTACGGTCATGATGGCGGGCTCGTCACTCCGGCACCCACCCCATAATCCTCAGCGGCCCCCCACTTCCCCCCACGATTTTCATCGGCAATGCCACGATCCCGGCGCCCGTCGCCGGCAGCGCGTCCAGGTTCGTCAGGTTCTCGAACCCCACGATGTTCGCGCTGTACAGGATCACGTGTGTGCGGTAGTCGCTCGACTGGCCGTAGTCGATGCTGGGCGTGTCGATCCCGACCGCCGCAACGCTGCGGTTGTCCACCAGCCACTGTGCGGCCTCCGGACCGATCCCGGGAAAGTGCAGCTCAGGCACGGCCTCGGGGCCGGTGAGATCCGTGCCCAGGTAGGCGGTGCGGTCATCCCAGCGCGACGACCACCCCGTGCGGACGAGCAGCGCGGCGCCGTCGGCGATCTGGCCGTGCTCGGCCTCCCACGCAGTGAGATCCTCGACCGACAGCAGGTAGTCGGGATCGGTCTCTGCCGCGGCCGAGACATCGACCACCGACACCGTCGTGATGAGGCTCGAGAGCGGGATCTCGTCCGCCGTCATGCGCCCCTCCGCGAAGTGGATTGGCGCGTCGAGGTGGGTGCCGCCGTGCTCGGCCGAGGCAAAGGAGTAGGACGCGTAGAAGTAGCCGGCGTCCGTGTTGCCGTACGCCAGTTCGGTGAGTTGGAAGCCTGCCGTGTCGGTGGGCCAGTAGATTGTGGAGGGGCCGAAGGCGTGGGAGAGCTCGACCCATGCGCCCGCGTCGCCGGTGAAGACGGCGGTGTGGTCAGGGGGTGGGGCGTCCTGCAGGCACCCCGTGGCGAGAAGGACCGTGGTGAGTGCGGCGAGGGCTACCTTCGCCTTGAACGAAGGAGAGTAGGTTCTGCGGGTACGTCTCGGCATGGGTCTCCTCTGGTTGATTGGGTCGGAACAGTATACCTTAAATTTGGCGAAAATCTGTCCAATCAACCCAAACCGCCTTTCTTGTCTGGTTGATAGAAATGGTCCGAAAAAACCGGACAGTTTTCCCGGCGTTTTTAAGTGTAGCGCTGCGTCGGGTTATGCCGCCTTGGGCAGCGGTTTTCGTTTGTAGAATACGTCATTGGGGATTCTGTTGTCAAGTCCCTGGTGCGGGCGCTCTTCGTTGAAGTAGCGCAGGTAATCGGCGATTGCCTTCCTGGCCTCGGCCACCGTGTCGTAGGCGCGCCGGTAGACTTCTTCCTGTTTGAGGCTACGCCACAGGCGCTCCACGTACACGTTGTCC
The DNA here is from genome assembly GCA_951812345.1 of Rhodothermales bacterium. Taxonomy (GTDB): domain Bacteria; phylum Bacteroidota; class Rhodothermia; order Rhodothermales; family VXPQ01; genus VXPQ01. The sequence goes on along the minus strand of OX638295.1, from coordinate 1,396,054 downwards.
AGCCAGCGGCCCTTGCCGTCCATGGATATACGCACGCCGTGCGCCTTGAGCGCACCCGTGAACGCCTCGGAGGTAAACTGCGCTCCCTGGTCTGTGTTGAACACCTCCGGCGCTCCGTAGCGGACAATGGCCTCTTCCGTCGCTTCGGCGCAGAAAGAGGCGTCGAGCGTGTTCGAGAGCCGGTGGGCCAGCACCTTGCGGCTGTACCAGTCGATCACGGCCACGAGATAGAGAAAGCCTTTCGCCATAGGGATGTACGTAATGTCCGCCGCATAGACCTCGCGGGGCCTTGTCACCTTCATGCTTCTTAGCAGATAAGGATATATCTTGTGCCCTTCTCCCGGAGACGACGTGCGGCGCTTAGGGTAGATGGCCCTAAGGCCCATAAGGCGCATGTGACGTACGACGCGGCTTCTGGCGATGCGAATGCCTCTCGACTCGAGCTTGCTCTTTATCGTGCGCGATCCGCTTGTGGGGCGCTCCATATAGAGTCTGTCGATCTCCTTCATGACGGCAAGATTCTCTTCGCTCTCTTGCCGGGGACGGTAGTAGGCCGTCGAACGGCTCAGTTCGACCAGTTTGCACTGGCGAACCACGGGCAAGCGATGCGTCGGCGCTATCATGGCGCGGCGCTCGGCTAACGGTCGCGTCCGAGCGCCTTCGATAAAAAATCCTTCTCCATCGACAACTCCCCGATCTTTGCGTGAAGCGCCTCAATCTTCCTGTCGCGTTCGTCGGGAACGTTGCGGCTTCGAACGAACGCCTCCTCGGCGCTCTCTGTGAGCTGTCTCTTCCACGATTGTATCTGGTTCGGGTGTACCTCGAAGCGTTCGGCGAGTTCGGCCAGCGTGCTGTCGCCGCGCACGGCGGCAAGGGCTACCTTCGCCTTGAACGAAGGACTATGGGTTCTGCGTGTGCGTCTCGACATGGGTCTTGTCTGGTTGATTGCGTCGGAACAAGGTCGCAACAGTACACCTTAAATTCCTCCGAAATCTGTCCAATCAACCCGAACCACCTCTGATTGCGTCGGAACAAGGTCGCAACATTACACCTTAAATTCCCGCGAAATCTGTCCAATCAACCCGAACCACCTCTAAATTAATCAAAACAAGAGCAGCAAAAAACAGCACCAAAACAACAAACACAACAAGCCATATCCAGTCCAGGACCTCCACTCCGATATAGCGACGTGTGAGAAATTCCGGCAACAACCTTCTCCAGGTGCTTATATCGGAACCGGGTTCATACTTTGCAAGACGTTGCTGCAAATCCCTGATTTTGCCCCTCTGTAGCGTATGTTGAAACGAAGAAATTCCGTATAAAACACAGAGTAATAGAAAGAAAGAGCGCCTGCTAACAGAAAGCTCCTCCGGGCCAGCCATATTGTACATTACAAGGCCAAGTATTGAAAAGAGCACAAGCTGGCTCCATGCCCCGATAATATATTTCCGCCTCCCTTTACTCATACCCGTATACCTCCCAAGTTCCCCCCTACACCGCCTCATACGAAGCATCCACCCAGGCCTGCTTCTTGCCGCTCTCTATCGCCTTATGAATGAAATGCACGCCTATGGCCCCGTCCTGCACCGTAGGAAAGTCCATGGCGATGTCGTCCGCCTCCACCCCGGTGCGGTGCGCCTCGATAGCATGCGCCGCATTCACGTAGATGTTCGCAAAGGCCTCCAGAAACGCTTCGGGATGCCCTGACGGAAGCCGGCTGTTGCGCTGGGCCGCCTCTGCGAGGTAGGGATTCCCCCGCTTGTACACCCGCTCCGGCCCGTCATTGGACCGGACGTGCAGGTAATTCGGATTCTCCTGCAGCCATGAGAGGGAGCCTTGCGTGCCGTAGACACGGATGTTAAAGCCGTTCTCCTCCCCGACGGAAATCTGGGAGCAATGCAATACGCCCCGCGCTCCCCCCTTGTAGTGAATCAGCATGTTGGCGTCGTCCTCGAGCGCCCGCCCCAGCACGAACGTGTTAATGTCGGCGCAGAGCGATTCTATTTCGAGGCCGGTGATATAGCGCGCCAGGTTTTCCGCATGAGAGCCGATATCCCCCACCGCCGACGACACACCGGCCCTTGAGGGATCTGTACGCCACTCGGCCTGCTTGCTGCCGACGTCTTCCAGCTTCGTGGCGAGCCAGCCCTGCGGATACTCCACCACCACCTTGCGGATTTCTCCAAGCTCGCCGTTCTCCACCATGGCGCGAGCCTGCTTGACCATCGGATAGCCCGTGTAATTGTGCGTCAGAGCGAATACGATGTCGTGCGCCGCTACGAGACGGCACAGTTCCTCCGCTTCCTCGATCGTGGTCGTCATGGGCTTGTCGCACACGACATGGATGCCGCGCTCAATGAACGCCTTTGCGACCGGGAAATGCATAAAATTGGGCGTAACGATCGATACGAAGTCGATGCGCTCGTCTTCGGGAAGGGCAGCCTCCCGCTCGGCCATTTCCTCGAAGGAACCGTACACGCGGGCCGGATCCAGATGCAGCGCCTCCCCCTGCTGCTTCGACTTGGCGGGATCCGACGAAAAAGCCCCCGCTACGAGGGTCGTAAGCCCGTCGAGGGCGGCTGCCTTGCGGTGTACTTCGCCGATGAAGGCGCCGGGGCCACCGCCTACCATTCCGTAACGGAGTTTTCTGCTCAAAGACATAATGCTATCGCTATTCGGTCGCTGGTTTCCGGTGAAAACGGGCGAGAAATCGCCCGGAAGGACGGGCTGTGCCGTCCGGAACAACAGTACAGGATACCCTGAGCTTTGCGGACTTAATCAGAATATCCTGACAACATGTCGGGACGGCGGGATTCGAACCCACGACCCCTTGCACCCCATGCAAGTGCGCTACCGGACTGCGCCACGTCCCGAAAACAGAACCGAAGATAGGCTTTTTTTAGATGTCATGATACGCGCAAGCCGAAAATGTTTTCCCGGCGGCGCGATCTACGACAAGACGAAACCCAGCAGCAGAACGGCGACAATGCCTGTGACCCCCGCCACGGCGGAGCCGACCGTATGCAGTTTGTAGGCCTGCGAAACCGTCATCCCGGAAAACTGGCTCACCACCCAGAAATAACTGTCGTTCGCATGCGAGACCGTCATGGAGCCGGCCCCGATGGCGAGCGTGGTCAGCACCGGCCCGAACGAAGAGGCCAGTCCCAGCGCCGGCAAGAGCGGAAACACGATGGCGGCGGACGTGATGATGGCCACGGTCGAGGAGCCGAGCGCCGTCTTGAGCGAGGCGGCCAGCAGAAACGGAACGAGCACGCTGAAAGCCCCCAGCCCTATCGAGCCGAGAAGGCCGCCCAGATACTCCCCTATGGGCGTCGCTTGGAGCACCTTGCCGAAGGCCCCTCCCGCCCCCGTGATGAGAATAATCAGTCCCCCCGTTTTGAGCGATTCCGATATCCATTCCATGCGTACGCGCCCGCCCGAGCGCCATACCGCCGCACAGGCCGCGACGACCCCGAGGAGCAGCGCCGAATTGGGATTCCCGACGAACCGGAGCAACGCAAACAGGGCGCCTTCCCCGAACGGACGTCCGGGCAACGACGCTATGGACTGCGCCGCAATGAGCGCCACAGGCAGCAGAATGGGCAGAAAGGCCAGCCACGCGGAACGGAGTTGGATATCCCCGGCAGTACTGCCTGCGGGTAGAACACTTGCTGGCGTCTCGGCTGCCTGTTCCGGGTTATGCTCTCCTTCTATGACGATCCGGCGTCCGGCAACCTGGGCAAAAAGCCATGTCGCTGCAATAACGGGCACGGAAACGGCAAGGCCAAGAAGCATCACCAGGCCTATGTCGGCCCCCAGCTCCCCTGCGGCGGCAAGCGGGCCGGGCGTCGGGGGAATGAACACATGGCCGGCGTACAATCCCATGCTCAAGGCCACCGTAAAGGAGGCAAGCGACGTACCGGATTGTTTGGCCAGCGAACGATTCAGTGGCGCCAGCACGACAAACCCGGAATCGCAGAAGACGGGGACCGATACGAAAAGACCGGTGATGCTCATGGCGAGCAGCGAGCGCGCCTTACCGATCCAGCGCAGTACGGAGCGGGCCATGAGCGCCGCCCCGCCGGTCTTTTCAAGCAGGGCGCCAATGATCGTACCCGCGGCAATCACGATCCCGATATAGCCGATCGTGCCGCCAAAACCCTCCGTGATGGCTGCAACTACGGCGGTCCCCGGCAGTCCCGCCGCAAGCCCGACCAGATAGGCCGCAATCAACAGGACAAGAAACGGATGGGCACGAAAACGGGCCGTCGCCACAATGACGAAAACGACGGCCCCCACAAGAATTGCTATGAGGATCGGTCCCGTCAGCTTGCTTCAAGCTGCTCGAGCGCCTCTTTGAGAAAGCGCCGCAATTCGACAAGGTTGCGCATTTGTTCGCTTCCTGCCCCGGATTCTTCCGCGGCGAGCACCTTCTGCGCTCCCTTGATCGTCAATCCTCTTTCCTTCAGCAAATACTGTATGCGCTCCACAATGCGAATGTCCTCGCTGGTGTAGGTGCGGTGCCCGGCGCGGTTCTTTCGGGGTTTCAGCTCCTTGAATTCGGTTTCCCAGTAACGCAGCACGTGCGTTTCGAGGCCCGTCGTTTCACTGACTTCGCCGATCGAATAGTACAGCTTTTGAATCCCCTTTTCCTGCATGAACCTTTCAAGAACAAGAACACAACATCGCAGATAAGGTACGAAAACCCGGCAGCGAATGCGAAGGGAAATGTCGCAGTCGAGCCACAGTACAGGTTATTCCATCTTGCGGCAACGTATCCCGTCTTGCGGACAAGCGAATCCTCCGGAAAAAAATGGCGCGCGGAAGCGGCCCTCCTCTTTGTCGTGACCGTGTGGGGAGTGAATTTTCCCCTGCTCAAATCGGTCCTGGAGGTCATGCACCCGCACATGATCAACAGTTTCCGGTTTTCGATCTCGATTCTCGTGCTCGGCGGGATTTACCTGTACCGAAATCGGAAAAAAGGGTTACCCGTCTGGCGCCCCCTGCGGAAATATCCGCTCCGGATCGCCGGACTGGGCGCGCTGGGTTTTGTCGTCTACCAGCACCTGTTCATTCACGGCATATATCATACCACGGCGGGCAACGCAGCCCTGATCATGACCAGCGCACCCCTTTGGACGGCGTTGCTGGGCGCTATGCTGGGCACGGAACGAATCCGGGGAGGAACCTGGTTGGCCCTCCCCTTCGTACTGGGAGGCGCCATGACGATCGTGGTGGGCGGGGCCGGAACGATTTCGTTCGACAGCGGGATATTCTTCGGCAATGTGCTGATGCTGTGCGCGGCCTGCTCCTGGGGCTGCTATACGGCGCTCAATAAACCCATGCTGCGGCATGTCTCCGCCACCGGATTGACGTTCCTTGCACTGCTGTTCGCCCTTCCCGTGCTGATCGGAATGGGCCTGCCGGAGATTGCCCGCACGGACTGGAGCGTCGTGACTCCGAGGCACTGGGCGATCATCGTGTATTCAGGGGGACTTTCGACCGGCCTGGTTCTGGCGCTCTGGAACAACGCGGTGAACCATGTAGGCGCCTCGCACACGGCCGCATACGGCAATCTGGTCCCGTTGACGGCGCTGACGGCCAGCTACCTCCTTCTGGGCGAAACGGTAAAGCCCATTCAGATCATCGGCGGCGCCGCAGTCATCGGGGGGTTGCTGATCCTGCGCCACATACGCCGGAAGGCGCCCCCGGTGTGACGAAGATGGCCGGCGGAGCCAGAGGCGCGCGCCTCCGGCTCGCCTTATTCTTCCGGCAATGCCGCTTTCCCGAACCGCTCCATGTCCTTTAGGGTCTCTCGCACATCTTCCCACGTAGTGGTATGGTTCACAATGCATAACCGGAGAGCAAACGTTCCCTTGACCATGGTCGACGAAATAAACGCGGGGCCTTCCCAAAAGACGCGCGCGAGCACGGTCCTGTTGATTTCTTCGAGCGTTTCCTCGTCGAAATCGGCGTCCGAGGGATTCACCCGGAAACAAAGGATGCTGAGCGACACAGGAGTCAATATTTCAAGAATCGGGCTTGCCCTGACGTACTCTTCGGCGCGGTCGGCCAATTTCATTCCCTGCAATACGGCCCGCCGGAATGCGGCCATCCCGAACGTCTGAATCGACATCCATAGCTTCAAGGCCCGAGAGGATCGGCTTAGTTGCAACCCCCGATCCGTGAAATTCGGGTGCCTGTCGCGCCATATCGTATCCTGGAGTATATCCGGTTTGACGGAAAATGTGCGCTCGAGCGTGCCTACGTCCTTCACGATAAGGCAGGCGGCTTCGTAAGGCTGAAAAAACCATTTGTGCGCATCCAGTACGATAGAATCCGCGCGCTCGATGCCGCGCAGGAGACGCTTCCCCCTCTCGGTCACGACGGCGAAACCGCCGTATGCGGCATCAACATGCATCCATATATCCTCCTTCTCACAGTAGTCCGCCACCGCTTCGATGGGGTCGATAGCCCCCATGCCGCTCGTTCCCGCATTTGCGGCCACGCCAATGGGCGTGAACCCGGCACACCGGTCTTCGGTCACTGCACGTTCGAGCGCATTCATATCCAGACGACCGTGCTTATCGCTTGGAATCACGCGAATGCATTCCTGTCGAATCCCAACGATCATGGCCGCCTGGTTAAGAGCCGTATGGCTTTGATCGCTCATATACACGGTGGCTCGCTCGGGATATTCCGCCGCTTCCCGCATCGCGACGAACGCATTGAGCGTAGCCGACGAACCTCCGCTCATCAAAAGCCCGCCTGCCCCCTCCGGATAACCGATCCAACGGCGAATCCAGTCGAGAACAACTAATTCAAGCTGACTGGCGCCGCTTGCCACCAGCCATGTACACGGGTTGTTGTTATAGCCGGCGGCTATGAAATCGGCCAGTATGCCTGGCCAGGTTGGCGAGGATGGAACAAACCCGAAGCAGCGCGGGTGATCCAGCCGGGTTGCAAACGGGAGAATATCGCGCGTGGCTTGTTCAATGACTTCTTCTGCAGGACGCCCTTCCTCGGGAGGCGCTTCCATCAGATGCCTTTCCAACTCATCCCGGAACTCGCCGTCCCAGGCATTCTCTCCCGGCAGGTTTTCAATGCGTTCTACCAGAAGTTCCGCCGCCCTGCGCGCGAGATCGAGCATCTGTCCGGGCGCCATCCGGAGATCTCCGCGCGCTTCCCGGTCCGGTTCCTTTTCGCTGTCCATACGTTAAACAGGTTCTTTGTCGAAGCGCGCGCTCCGGATTTCTTTCTCCGATCTGCCCGCCTATCGGGCAGGCCCGCGCCAAACAGGCCGCTGCATAACCGTCAGGAGAAGACCACCTGGATATCCGTGTATTCCAGCAATCCTTCTTCGCCGAATTCAACCCCTACGCCGGAGCGCTTCACCCCGCCGAACGGAGCATTGGGCTGGATCATGCCGTGTTTGTTGATCCAGACCGAGCCGCATTCCATGCGATTCGCGATTTCCTTCGCCTGCGCAATATCCCGGCTCCAGACGGAACCCCCAAGGCCGCTCGGATTGTCGTTCGCCTTCTCGATCGCTTCCTCCGCCCGGCTGTACCGGATGACGGGCAGCACAGGGCCGAACTGCTCCTCGTCCACCAGCCGGTCTCCGTTGTCGAGGTCTGCGATGATCGTCAGCGGATAAAAATATCCCTTTCCGCCCATCTTTTCCCGGTATCTTTCCGGATCTTCGCCGAGAAGCACCCTCCCGCCGGATTTGGCGCTGGCGGTCAGGTCCGCCACGATATCGTATTGCCTTGCATTCTGAACCGGACCCAGAATGACATCCTCGCCCGTGCCCTCGCCCATTTTCATGTTCTCGGCAATGGCGACAAGTTCGCTGCACACCTCGTCATGCACATCCTCATGGACGTAGAGTCGCTTCAGCGCGGCGCAGGTCTGGCCGCTATTGATGAACGCGCCCCAGAACAGCCCTTCGGCGATTTCCTTCGGATCCACATCGGGCAGCACGATGCCTGCGTCGTTTCCGCCGAGTTCAAGCGTAAGGCGCTTCATGGTTTCCGCCGCATTCACCATGACTTTCTTGCCGGTTGCGCAGGAGCCGGTAAAGATAATCTTGCTGATCCCCTCGTGCGCAGTGATCACAGGGCCGAGCGTATCCTTGCCGGTAATGCAATTGACCACGCCTTGCGGAAGCACCTCGTTCATGATTTCCACGAGCCGCAGCGTAGACAGCGGCGTGAAAGGAGAAGGCTTGCACACCACCGTGTTCCCTGCCAGAATCGCGGGAATGCTGTGCCAGATTGCGATCATAACCGGGAAATTCCAGGGGGTGATCGATCCCACGACGCCGAGCGGCTTGCGGTGCAGTTCGACCCGGCCCTGTTCGTTGTCCTGAAGGACCTTCACCGGCAAAGAAAGGGTCGCCGTATACCTGGCCCAGGCCACGGCCCCGCCGATCTCCCAGCGAGAGCCGAGACCGTTCAGGGGCTTGCCCTGTTCGGCGGTCAGGAGACGGGCCAGTTCCTCGGCATTTTCCTCGATCTTCGAGGCCACCGCCATGCAGGCGGCCTGCCGGTCGGCTTCGGGTACTTCGCGCCATTTTTCGAACGCCCTTTTTGCGGCTGCTACGGCGTCGTCAACATGCTTCTTCTGTCCGAGCGGCGCCAGACCCGCCGGTTCCTCTTTGGCGGGATTAAGCACCTCGAAATGTTCTTCGGTCGATACCCTGCCCCCGTCGATGATCAGGCAAAACTGTTCCATGGTCGGTTTTCTTTTGTCTTTTCAATCGTGTCAGCCGTACGGAAACGGCGCAAACGTCCAAACTCCTCGTCTCATCCGCCTACCGGAATGCGCCCGTCAAAAAATCCACGGCAAGGCGACCCTGATTTTACCGGAGAAGTCGCCTGAGAAAATAGATACGCTATGCCCAGCCGGTTGTCAAGCCTGCGACGCCCGATATCCGTTTGCCCCAGGGCAAGCGCTTCTCCACAGCGGCGAAATCCTGCCGTTACTCCTCAGGCAGCGCGTCTTCGGAATCGGGCAGCCCATCTTCGAGCCCGCGTAACGTGTCGTCGGGTTCGGATAACGCCTCGTCAGGCTCCGGCGGCACGTCTTCGGGTTCGGATAACGCCTCGTCGGGCTCCGGCGTCATGTCTTCGGGTCCGGGCAGCACATCGCCGAACCGCCCCCGGACCTCTTCGCCGAACCGGTCCGACAAATCGCGGACGGCAGGGAATCGCCGGGCGGCAAAATCCCATGTTGCGGGAAAGACCGCAGCCACCGGCCCGTACAGCACCGAAACCTCGCGGTTTTGAGCATCCGGCACGTTGAAAAAATTCAGCACCAGAAACAGTACGCTCAAGAGGAGCGCCGCCTTGCAAAGGCCGAATACCGCCCCCGCCGCCCGGTTCAGCATGCTCAGCCGGAGCATCTTGAGGCTGGTTTCGATGACCTTGGCGAGCACGTAAAGCGCCAGTTGGACCGCCGCAAACACGACAATGAAACCAAGAACCGGCACGATGCCTGCTCCGGCGCCCAAAATCCCGCCGATGGCGTTCCCCACGGGGTGCATCAGTTCGAGCGCAAGCACGATGGCCAGCGCCGTACCCGCAAGCCCCACGACCTGGCGTACCGCCCCGGTGGACAAGCCGCGCGCCAGGCCTATCAGCAAGCCGGCGGCAATCAGTATGTCCAGTATGGCGGTAGGCATGGAGCCGGTCTACTGTCGGAATTCGTTGTACAACAACGGGTTATGGGGCATAACCTAAGGTAGAGCCATTCCCTCTTTACACCGGGCTTTCGCGCAAACGCATCTTCGGGATGCACCAGTACGTCAAGGCGCGCCAGGCCCATTCCAGCGGGCCGTACGCGAAGTAGCGCAGCCAGACGGGCGACAGCCACAACTGAATAAGCCATACGGCAAGTACGACAAAGAGTTGCTGATAGCGCTCTACGCTCCCGAACAGCCCGAACCCGTGCCCATAGAAAAGCAGCGTACACAAAACGGTTTGCAGGATGTAATTCGTGAACGCCAGCCGGCCCACGGCGGCAAGACGGCGTTGCAGGTTCGGAAAAACGCCTTTCTGCACCGCCAGCATGATCAGGCCCAGATAGCCCAGCGCGACGCCCATGCTGCCCCAGTAGTTGAACTGTACCCCCGTGAAGAAAGAGCTCTGCCAGGTCCAGCCGCCGGAGAAATTCCACCACACGCCTGCACTGATCGCCGTCAGGCCCACCGCCATGCCGATGACGATCATGCGCCGGTAGAACCGGCCGCTCCGCGCTGCGCTCAATACGCCCCACTTATAGAGCGCCATGCCCAGCAGCATGGCCCCGCCGCACGGCCATAACATGAACATCGGCATGACGAAGGTATGCATTTCGAGCGCCGCGCGCACGCGATATGCCTGCTGAGCCATCCAGCCCCCCTGGTACGCAGCCAGTTCGGCCTCGATCGCGGCAGCATCCGGCGCCCAGAAAGACGCCACGCCGGCGACGGCTTCCTGAGACCCGTAATTCATTAGTCCCCAGGCGGAAAAGAAATCCATAAATGTACCCACCGAGAAAACGCAGACCCCCAGCGCCAGGAGACGCCGGGGCGAGCGGTTGCGAAACAGGTATATCCCGCAGCCGCATATGGCGTACGGCACAAGAATGTCCCCCGTCCAGAGGAAATAGACATGGGCCAGCCCGAAAACCAGCAGCCAGAACATCCTCCGGTAGTGTACGGCGACGGATCGTCCGCTGCGGGCCTCCGCCCGCTCCGCAAACAGGCACACGCCCGCCCCGAACAGAATCGAGAACAGCGTCATGAATTTCTGATCGGCCAGTATATGGCTGACCAGCCAGGTCATCAGGTTGACGCCGGTCAGATCGCCCCACGCCGTCGGATTCACGTAGGCGGCAGCCGGCATGGAGAACGACTGCACGTTCATGACGAGAATGCCAAGCAAGGCAAAGCCCCGGAGCACATCGAGACTTTGGATCCGCTCGCCGGGAGCGACGGGGGTATAGGTGGACATGGCGAAGGGTATATATGGATATATGGCTATGCCTTATTGCGCTCATGATGGGGCACGACTTCTCCCCGCTCTATGTATCTGCGAAGCAACCGGAGGTACATGCACCACCAGAATGAGCACACCCGGTAGTGGTCGGTTATTTCGCGCCATCCCGTATGATAGAAATCGACCTGCGTAGCCTCGCCGACGGTCTTGAGTTGAAACCCGACATGCGTTCCCATCCAGTCGGGAGCGGCTTTGGTCATTTTCCATTCCAGCGCGGCCCCGGGTTCGCAGTGCACAACCTCGGCCTGCCATTGATAATCCGGACCGAACCCGAAGTCGTAGACTGCGCCGGATCGGGGAACGCCGCCGGCGGTCAGGGTCCACCAGGAATTAAGGCCTTCGGCTGTGCTGACGGCTTCAAAGATGCGTTCTTTGGAGCCGGCGATCGACAATGTGTGATAGATATCCGGCATTTTTTTACGAGAACGTGTTTCTGACGCGCATCGAGTTCTTGAAGTATTTCGTCCAGACGATCGCCCATCCCAGCGAGAAAATAACGATTCCCGAAAGAATCGGCAGGGCGGCGAGCAGTTCCTCGCTACTCGCTCGCGGCCTGCCCTCTATCATGCTCTGAAACAACACCCCGTATACGATACGCAGGGTAATCAGGATGGATGCAGTCCACAATGCAGCGATATTCCACTTCGGCGCCCTCGGAGACTTCCGTGGAATGAGCAACAGCGGACTTGCAAGCGCCAGGAAGATCACGGCCATAAGCAGGACGGGATAGTCGAAGAACCACCCTGCCAGGCCCACCGAATAGAACAGCATGACCGGAATCGAGCCGATGACGTAGACCAGCAGCCAACCCCCTATGCCTTTCGCGTGGTCTCTTTCCATCATGACCCGTCCCACGGCCTGCGGCGGGGTATCCAGCGCGGCACATTCGCTTTGTAGCGCCGATAGTCTTCCCCGAAGCGCCGTTCGAGGCCCGGCTCTTCAAAAAACACGAAAAAGATCGTGTTGAGGAGAAAAAAGAAAAGCAGCCAGCCGGCCAGATACCACGAGCCGAGCAGCAGCGACTCGGCAACGAGCATGACATTTACGCTCGTGAGCATGGGGTTTCGGACGTGGCGGTAAGGGCCGCGAATAACCAGTTTCTTCGGCGGCGCCCACGGCGCAGGCGTACCCTTGCCCACCTTCACAAACAACCTGACCGTCCAGGCGGCGAAAAAGAGGCCGGTGACTCCCAGTAAAGCGCCGATCCAGAACCTGAGATATTCAGGCCCAGCCAGCGCCATAGCCCCTGACGAGCCGGCCGAAAGCCATAGTATGGCCCCCGGAATGAAGACAAGAGCCGTCCCGGGCAGAATGATGATGGCCTTGACGAGTTGCAGATTCATGCAGGTTCCCTTGCTCCGCATGCCTGCGGAGAACAGGACCTTAGGGATACTCTGCCCAAAACCACCCCTCGCAGCCTCTGAATCTTTGCGGATTTAATCAGAGTATCCTATTGGGTATTACTTCCTGAATTTTCACAAGACGATAATCCGCATTGTTCCCCTGGCGCCGGTCTCGCCCCGACCGATCGCCTCGTCCGGGAGCCCGTCTCCTCGCCTTATGCCTGATCTCAACTTCATACCCCATCCGTTGACCGGAACGCCTTACGGCACGGCGCTGGACCTGTGCATTATCCTCGCGATTACCGCCTACCTCCTGTCGGTGATCACGCGCGAATATTCCTGGGTCGACCGTCTCTGGACGATTTGTCCGCCGATCTACTGTCTGATCGTCGCCGCATCCCTGGATTTTGAATCCGCCAGGGTGAATCTGATGACGTTGCTCGTTTGCCTGTGGGGCGCGCGACTCACCTTCAACTACGCCCGCAAGGGAGGATTCGCCAAAGGCGGGGAAGATTACCGGTGGCTGGAAATCCGCAAGCGCATAGGCCCCGCCCGGTTTCAGTTGCTGAACCTGACGTTCATCGCGCCCGGACAGATGCTCATCGTCTGGCTGTTCACGGCGCCCATACATATTGCGTGGGTATATCAGGATGTGGCGCTGACCTGGATCGATGTCGTGACGGCGCTGGTGTTTTTCACGCTCTGGATCGGAGAAATCGCGGGCGATGAACAGATGTGGCGCTTTCAGCAGGAGAAGAAGCGCAAAATCGCGGCCGGCGAACCAATCGAGCAGGGCTTCATGACCTCGGGCCTGTTCGCCTATTGCCGGCATCCGAGCTATTTCTGCGAGCTCGGCATGTGGTGGAGTTTCTACTGGTTCGCGATTGCGGCCTCGGGGCAACTTGTTACCTGGACCATGCCGGGGTTCATTGCGCTGACCATGATTTTTTTCGGCTCCTCACGGCTTGCCGAGTCCATCTCGCTTTCCAAATACCCGTCCTACGCGGACTATCAGGCGAGCACTCCGCGCATCATCCCGTTCACAGGGATCGGCAAGATCAGGAAGTCGAGGTGAAGCCCGGGCTTGACATCATGTCAGTTTCTTCGTAAATGTTATCGATAACATCCTCCTTTGCGAATCGCCACGATGGAGCGGAGAACGTTCTTACAGCTAACAGGTAGCGGCACAACTGCCTTCGTGCTGTCGCAAGGGCTGTCATGCACTGGCAGAACAGTTGAGCGTCCCAATATCATCCTGATCAACGCCGATGATCTCGGCTATGGAGATATAGGCTGCTACGGCTCTACACTGAATCGGACGCCGCACCTCGACCAATTGGCTCGGGAAGGTCGCCGGTATCCAGGGCGAGAACATCCGTCCCCTCGGGCGAGTGGAGCATCCCGCGCCTCTTATCCCCCGCTCCGAGAATCCTTCTCAACAGGAGGAGCACGTTGATCGGATATTCGAGTAACCTATGGAAAAGACGCAAAGGATCAGGGAAGTACGATTCGTCGCCGCGATGCTGGTAACCTGCATGCTTTTGGCGGCCCTAACTATCCAGGATCGCCCTGACGAACCGCTGCATCGCGCCGTGGAGGCGGGAGACCTCAAGACGGTATCCACACTCATCGAACAGGGCGCCGATGTGAATGCTCGTATGGGCGATTGGACCCCCCTGCATCGCGCGGCGGTGGCGGGGCACGTAGCGATCGCCCGGCAGCTCCTTGCGGCAGGCGCCGAAGTAGATGCCCATGGCGCGGCCAGCTGGACGCCGCTGCACCGGGCAGCGAAAATGGGGCAGGTGGAGATGGCGAGGCTGCTTCTGGCAAGCGGAGCGGATGCGCACGCGAAGGGCATCGACGGTTGGACGCCACTGCTTCGCGCTGCAATGGCCGGACAGGCCGAGATGGGTCATCTCCTGATCGAAGCCGGAGCCGAGGTCAACCAGAGAAGCACCAACCACGGCTGGACCGTGCTACACTGGGCAGCCTATAGCGGTAGCCTGGAACTGGTCCGATACCTGCTCGATGCCGGGGCAGAGGTTCATGTCAGGGCCGGGACAGGGCCCACGCCGCAGGGAAATACGCCCCGGGGGTTGGCGGAGCACTACGGCAACGATCAGATCAGCGCGTTACTTCAAGAACATGCAGGACCGTAAAACGAGAGGGTATCGATGAACGAACCACGTTATATATCGGAACACGTCCTGCGAAAGAACAAACCGGGGGGGCAAAGCCGGCGGGAATTCCTGAAACTGGCGGCAACCGCCGGTGTGGCCGCTGCCGTGCCGGGTCTTTCTGCCTGCCGGGACGATGCACCGGACGGACGACCACCCAACGTCATTGTTATCTTCGCCGACGACCTGGGCTATGGCGACCTGGCCTGTTACGGCTCGCAAACCATCCGCACGCCCAACCTGGACGGCCTGGCCGATGCGGGCATGCGCTTTACGGATTTTCACGTGACGTGCTCCGTGTGCAGCCCCTCCAGAGCTTCCCTGTTGACCGGGCGTTATCCGTCTCGCTGCGGAATGCCCTATGCTGTGGGCGGGGTATATTCGGACCTGGGCCTGCAAGAAAGCGAAATCACGGTAGCCGGGTTACTTAAGGACGAAGGGTATGCGACGGCCTGTATCGGCAAATGGCACCTCGGCGTACCCCAAGGTTTCAATTACCAGACCCACGAGGGCTTCACGTCTTCTTCGGAGTTTCACCCGAACCGGCACGGCTTCGACCTCTTCTACGGCATGGTGGGCAACACGAACCCGGATGGATCCACCCCGCTGCTTGAGAACAATGAAATCGTGGATCCGGATGCTCATGTCACGACAATAACGGAGCATTTCACCCGACGCGCGACCGACTTCATCCGTGCGCACCGGGATCGGCCGTTCTTTATCTATCTTCCCCACACTCGGTCGCACGCCCCGTGGATGGCGAATCCGAGGTTTGCGGGACAATCCCCGGACGGTGTCTACGGAGACATGGTGGAGGAAATCGACTGGAGTACGGGCGAGGTGCTGAAAACACTGGACGAGCTCGGCCTGACGGAAAATACTCTTGTGATCTTTGCCTCGGATAATGGGGCCAGTCCGTCGCCTACGCATGGATCGAACGCACCGCTGCGCGGCGGAAAAGGCTCTACGTTCGAGGGGGGCATGCGCGTACCCTGCATCATGCGCTGGCCGGGTGGGGTCGTTGCCGGACAGACGAACGATGCAATGATCAACCTGATGGACCTTTTACCGACGATAGCCGGTCTGGCAGGGGCTCCCCTGCCGGAGGACCGGGTAATCGACGGGATGGATCTCCGGCCGGTGCTTTCCGGCGCCGAAGAGACCATAGCCCCTGACCGGATGTTCTATTACTACAATGGGCTAAACCTCCAGGCCGTGCGTGAGGGGCAATGGAAGTTGCATCTGCCGCGTCGGTCCGAGATGCTTGTGTGGTGGGAGTCAGGATTGCGCGAGCTCGAAGCGCCCATGCTATTTGATCTGGAAACGGACCCCGGCGAAACGAACGACCTGGCTGCGCAACACCCGGAGGTTGTTGAGCGGCTGCTGGCGAAGGCTGAACAAATTCGTGCCGAACTGGGATCGTGGGAGCAAGGGGGCAGGGATCAGAAACCCATTGAGCACTTGATGGACGACCGCCGCCGTCTGCGTCACCTGCGAACGCAACAGGGACATCGACATCTGGGAAGGGATGTACCGTCTACCTGATATTGCTAACCCGCATTTTGCCCCGAAAGACCTCGAATGCAGGGATAATGGCTGGAAAAGACATCCTCATGAAAAAGGAACATGATCTAAACCCCGTTATGGAGCCTGTAGCGAACGATTTGAAGACGGTCTTCCATGTGATGACGAAACCCATCGGGCCACTTTGCAATCTGGATTGTACATATTGCTTCTATTTGGAGAAGGAAAACCTCTATCCTCAAGCACAGAAAAGAGCGGCCTGGTCGATGCAGGACGATGTCCTGGAGACCTATATTCGGCAATACATTGAATCACAGGACACGCCTGTCATCAGCTTTGCCTGGCAGGGGGGTGAGCCAACGCTGCTGGGGGTGGAATACTTCCAAAAGGTCGTAGCACTCCAGAAAAAATACGCAGACGGCAGGAAAGTCGAGAATGCTTTCCAGACCAACGGGGTAATCCTTGATGATACGTGGTGTGCCTTCTTTGCGGAGCACAACTTTCTGATCGGGCTTTCCATCGACGGCCCGCGCACGCTACACGACAGATACCGGGTGGACAAGGGTGGTCAGCCTACCTTCGATCGGGTGATACAGGGCCTTTCCTGTCTAAAAAAACACGACGTGGCCTTTAACACGCTGACGGTCGTCCAGCGCCATAACGGAGACTATGCACTTGAGGTCTACCGGTTTTTGAAGGAGATCGGTAGCGGGTTTATGCAGTTCATCCCGATTGTAGAGCGTGTGGCAACCGAGCCGGGGTTGGATCACTTGTCGCTTGTTTCTCCTGATTTTGCAGATGAGGCCGTTGTTTCCGAGTGGTCGGTCGAGCCGGAGCAGTATGGCCGATTCCTGTGCACCATTTTCGATGAATGGGTGCGCAATGATGTTGGTCAATACTTCGTTCAACTCTTTGATGTAGCACTGGAATCCTGGATCGGGAGGCAGCCAGGCCTTTGTGTGTTTCGCGAAACGTGTGGCGATGCGCTCGCACTTGAGCACAATGGGGATCTCTATTCCTGCGATCACTTCGTCTATCCTGCCAACAAACTGGGCAACATCATGGATAAGCCGCTGCTATCCATGACGCATTCTTTCCAGCAGCAATCATTCGGGGCCGCCAAACAAGATACGCTGCCGGATTACTGCCGCCGGTGTGACGTGCGTTTCGCCTGCAACGGTGAATGTCCCAAAAAGCGTTTTATGAAGACGCCCGACGGCGAAGCAGGATTAAATTACTTGTGTGCCGGTTACAAGATGTTCTTCAAGCACATCGACCCCTACATGAGATTCATGGCCGATCAGCTTTACCGGAGAAGAGCGCCTGCTGACGTCATGGCGTGGTCGCGCTGGCAGGATTTCCACGCCAGTGGCGGGCGCATAGGCCGGAATAAGCCCTGTCCCTGCGGCAGCGGCAGGAAATACAAGGCGTGTTGTGGCGCTTTCAGGAATGGCGGGGATCAGTCTGCCGGATCTGCATGATCTGATCGGGGCAGATGACGCTCAAGCATGCGCTGCCGATAGTGTTCGTCGGTGCGTCCGGCAATGCGATAAACCTCGAATTCATCCATAAAAACCGGGCCCCCGAGAGTCGCGGCGCCGACGAATATGCGGGCTGCCTTCTCTGCCATGGCCAGCGCTGCGATGACCTCTGTGTGCTGCGCTCCCAAGGCAATGATACCATGGTTCTCAAGCAAAATGATCTTGGGCAGTACCCCCGTTCTTTTCCGAAACGTTTCCACTTCCCTGGCCATGTGCCGAGCCAGCGTAAAGCCAGGATCCACGTAGGGTATCAGAACCGATTCCACGCCACAGTAGACAACCTGGTCGGGAATCACGCGCCGGACGGCAAAATCCCGCTTTCGCGGTGAGCAGAGCACCTGGTTGACGGCGATGGCGTGGACGTGTCCGATGATCCGGATTCCCGGCAGAGTCAGCAACCAGGCGTGAAACAGGCTCTCGACCGAGGGCTTGAGTGCGTCCGGATCCGTGCGCACTTCCAATAGCAACCTCTCTATTTCCTCATCGGCAAGGTCTTTCCCTCCTTCCAGGGCCGCCAGCAATGGTCGGGCATCAACCCCTACCAGTTCTTCGGGTTTCAGCGTTGACATCCGGGTACCACTGGCTTTAATAAGGAAGTGGTGGTCATCCAGCTTGCCCGATACATTCCCCTCCCCGGCGATAGCCATATGCCGCCCGTCCCCGAGATCGTGCGCGAGGTCAAGTAACAGGCGACGGATATCTTCCGTGGAGGTCATAGGCTGGATGTTCCTTTTTCCCGAAGGGCCCGCAAGCATTCCCTCAAGAAGCGATTCTCTCATGCGAACCACATACGAAGGTTTCGATGCCCATGTTCTGGAACGCCGCTACTTTCGAGATCAGCGCCTTCCGCGCCGCGTCGTCATCGGGCGCATAGGCTACCTGGATGTGATTCGACTTGTGGCGGGCCATCATCTGGTCACGCGAAACACCATGCAGAACGGCGTGCAGGATCGGCCACTGCGATGTGGTAAGCTGCCACCGGCGCTCCGTTTCTTCCCGGGGTAATTCCACGACCGTTCCCCGCCCCACGTCGGCCTTGAGACGGCCGTCCTCGGCAAAAACACGGCTCCAGATTATCTCACCCGGCTTGCTGATTCCTTTCAGCGTTCCTCCGCCCAACCGGAAATACATGGATGGCTGGCGTTCGCTACTCGTCCCCGAATAGCCTCCTGTGAAATGTGCGGGCGGCGCAGCCCCGGAAATCTCGAAGACCCACACGAAATCTCCGTGATAGGACTCGCCCCAGCGAAGGTCATGCAGAGTTGTCTCCGGTGGATACCCGAGTGCGCACCAGAGGCGATGGGTCACCAGGGCATCCAGCCCGGCACACTCATCGACCTCGTTGAAGTGTGGAAGCGCCGTTCCGGGATAGAGCTCGCGGGCGCCGTCGCGCGAATACACCGGCGGACGCTCCGTGTTGTTCAGAAGGCCTTCTGCCAGATCGGAGGCGGGCAGCAGATCTTTGAGCCCCTGCTGGTATTGGATTCCGACGAGATCGCAACCGAAATCATCGGCGATGCGGAGTACGGCGATGTACATCTTGCACTGCCGTAAGACCTGTGCTTCCGTGAGATGTTCGTCTTCGTCCGGCCCCAACTGAAAACGCACGCCACGATCTTTGAGCCACTCGAAACAGGCCTGCGCCTCTTCCTCGGAAACCCGAGTAGTTTCGTAGTAGAGAGCACTTTGGCTAAGGCGTTCTTTGAAAATTCCGACCGGGTGCAACAGTTCGTCGGGAATGATCGCATTATACATCCCCATGCATCCCTCGTCAAAAACCCCCATGATAGCCTTGTCCCGTCGAAGCTCTCCGGCCAGTCGTCGGCCAAGCTCCCACTCCGCATCCGGAAAATCCAGTTCAGACGCGGGAAGCACGTGGCTCAGATCGTGTTCTACGCTATCCGTTCCGAGCCAGGCGCAAAGCCCCTGCCTGAACTTCTCGTCCGTGAAATCGTCGCTCCAGAGTGTGCTGTAAGGTACGCCGGCCTTGGTCAGGCAACCGTTCATGTTAAGCATGCCGACGAGACCGGGCCAGGTTCCGCTCCAGTTGGCTACGGTCAGAATCGGCCCGCGATGGGTCAACAAACCGGGCAGGACGTGATGCGAGTACTGCCACGCCGCAAATGCAATCACCAGAGGCTTGTCAGGATCGATTTGCCGAAAGACTGCCCGGCCGTGCTTCTGACTGTCAATGAAGCCATGCTTCTTGTGGGGAAGTTCCTCGTGGGCGCGTACTACCTGATACCCTTCCGCTTCGATGGCTCGCATGATTGCCCGTTCGACTTTCTGCTGCTCAGGCCAGCATCTCTGATTGGCTGCGAGGCGCAGATCCCCATTAGCAATAAGCGTAACGTCGTTCGTGGTCACAAGCTTCTTCTTTCTTTCCGCGGAGCGCCGGAAAATTCAATGAAAAATGTTAACCTTAACATCATTACTCCAGGAAAGGTAGCGATTCAGGCCCACCATGTCAAGTTAATCGATGATGGACAGCCTAATGCCCTGACGGCCTCGCACAGAGCTTGCCGAAACTATTCCTCGCCGAGGAACCGGCGCCAAAAAACCGAAGAAATGCACGACGATTTGGCCGTCGTCAATAAATCGCGCATATTCAGTGCAAGGCAAGGTGCATCGAAACGGATGTCCCGGGAACCTGCACCATCAGGAAATCATGAAAAAGTGGTTTACCGGTGCGGGTTCCTGATCCGCGCCCCTTAATTCCTTATCCGCGCCCCTTAATTCCTTTGATCGACCGCGAAGTTTGATGAACACAATTCTGGATGTCGCCAGCCAGGCGGGTGTCAGTGCGATGACCGTCTCACGCTACTTTAACCAACCCGACATGCTTGCGCCTGCCACGCACAGAAAAGTGCGCGCCGCTATCGAAAAGCTTAAGTATGTCCCCAATGCGGCAGCCCGCAGCCTTGTCAACGGCTGCACGAACGCCATTGCCCTGATTCTGTCCGACATTACCAACTCGTTTTACACCACGGTAGCCCGAGGAGTAGAAGACAGGGCGCAACAACACGGATACGCCCTCATTCTCGGCAACTCCGATGAATCGCTGGAGAAAGAACGCCGTTATCTGGACGTTCTCATCTCGCGCCGCGTGGATGGCGTGCTAATTTCTTCCGCCCCGGGAAACGACCACCACCTCGATATGCTTCACCACCACGGCATCCCGGTGGTGTTGATCGACCGCACCGTGGAGGAAATCGACACCGATGCGGTATGGGGCGATACATTCACCGGAGCCCTCCATCTGACCGGTCATCTCGTCGAGCAGGGGTTCCGGGACATTGTCCTCGTGGGTGGCTGGCCCGGGGTTTCTTCTCTGGAAGAACGCCAGGCCGGATACCTTCGCGCCATGAAGGAAGCCAGCCTCGTTCCTCACGTATATCCGGGACGTACGAGCCGCCAAAGCGGCGAGGAGATTACGGAACAACTGTTCGAGAAGAACTTGCTTCCTCAGGCCATTATCGCCGCAAACAACCACGTGGCGGTGGGAGTACTGGTTAGCCTGAGACGCCATGGGTTGCGTGTTCCGGAGGACATGGCAGTGGCCTGTTTCGACGATATCGAAATCGCTGCGCAAATCAATCCTTTTCTGACCGTCGTCGCGCAACCGGCTTACGAAATGGGGTCCCTTGCCATGGACCTGCTCCTCGAACGGATGCAGGGCTTCGACGGCCCCTCGCGCCATTGTGCGTTGCCTACGAAAATGATCGTACGGTGCTCGTCCCTTGCCCCTGGCGCATAACGAGAAGACGCAGATAGAACTCCGAGGAGTCTGCACTGCAGAAAATCACGAAAGAACGTTTCTGCGGTACCGGCCCTACGGCGCAAACGCGCTGCGTATCTCGTTCAGTGTTTTTCCGAGGGTCTCCACAGCGATCCGATCGAGCGCTTCTTCGTTCCCTTGCAAATGGATCGTACGGTGCATGTGCGTCAGGGATTCCCCGGGCGCCAGCGCCACAGCCGGGGAAGAGCTTTCGAGTTCATAGAAGGGTCCGAGCGGTTCAGCGCCCGGCTCGGGCGGCCCATCGTTGTAACTGTTTATGATATCGCCTGCGTAGGGGTCCTCCTGGATTTCCCACATCGAGTTTACATAGTCCGTTGCCGTCTCCGACATCGTATATTGGACCAGCGTGAGTACGCGGTTGTCCGCATCGTAGCTCCCGAACACGGACTTGCTTCGCTTGCTGGTCAGGCCGATCTTGCTGCGATATTCGCCGTCGCCGCTGAAATAGATCACATCGTCTTCGATGATCAGCCGGTCCGGAGGCGGTTCGCCAAAATAGGCCGCGTTGACGATGGGGCCCAGCGCCTGCTCATCTCCGGACCGATAAGGAATGACGACCGTTGTCGCCGGAGAAGGGGTGAACATACCGAGAATCCAGATCGACAAGAGGCCTCCTTCTTTGGTCCAGGCCTCATCACCCGCGTTAGTGATGGTGTTGACGGATTCGAAGGTGATAACCTGGACGGTGGTATCCAGCGCCACACCTAACCCTTCTGCGACCTCAGCCCGACCTGACAGCCGAACCTCACGGTCCACCTCAAGATCGAACGTCGTGCCGGAATAGTTTGTCAGGCGCATTGCTTTCTCGAAAACAATCCGGTCACGCTCCTGCGCCACCACGAGGAAGGGATCCCAGTCTATGGCGGGCGGCACGTACCAGTGTTCCATTTCGAACGGGTCGCCTCCCTCGAAAAAGATGGAGAACTGTCCGCCTTCGGGCCCCAACCAGAAGCGATCTTCGCCACCAAACACATTGATGTGTTCCTGCCGCTCGCCCGAGGCAATAAGCTCCCGATTGATCCAGCCGTAGCTCATTCCATCGCTACCGGCAGCAGTACTCGTCAGGACACGTCCTTGCATGGCCGGGCTGACCACGACCTGGGCCTGCCCTGCTTCATCAGACAACACGACCACCTCGGTATGCTCGTTGAGAAAAGCAAGATCCTCCCCAAAGGTCACGATCTCCGTCACGGTGTTTGTCCTCGTATCATCCGACCGGTTGCAGGATATCGAGAGTACTGCAAGTACTATGCTTCCCATGATGACCTTCTTCATAGGTAATCCTCTTTTTCGTCAAAGAAACCAGCATGTCTTCCACATTGACGCACAAAAGCCCCTGGGGTCAGCCGTCTTTTCACAATGCACTCCGCACGGCGCCATTAGGATGATACGATAAAAAAACACCGAACAGGTGATGCTCCCCCTCCCTCGCGCGCGACAGGGGGCGTATGCATCTGACCACCGTGCGTATCATGGACGAATTTTCAGCGGATAGCGGACCAGTTCCGCCGCCGACCTTTCAAGGGGCGCTTCGTCGCCCACAACCAGCGTATAAGAGCCGTCATCCGGTAACCCTTCGACCTTCAGGAGCACCTCATACGGCTCGTCGTAGGGTACCGGCAACACGGTAAGCAGCTTTTCGACGTTCACCCGGAGCGTCCGTCCGTCAAGGGAATAACTTCGGGCTGCAATTCCATCAACCGCCACGGCCATATCCCGCTCCACGTTGACGTAGAGGCCGCCGAGTTGACGCAGTACGTCGGCGGCAGCAGCCAGTCCGCCTACCTCAGCCCAGCTCGGCCCGGAGCGGAGTGGGGTCTGGGGAAACCCTTCATGATCGATGTTCTCCGGCCCCAGCCCCAGTGGAAACGTCGGAGCATTGTATATCCCGTTCTCGACATGCCGGGGAAAGGTAAGCAGTGCAAGCGAGGAACGGGCGGCTGCCACCCCTCGCTCGACCAGGTCCTGCCGCCCGGTAAGCAACCCGAGTCGGACAAGTATTCCGGCGAACCGGTGGTCACGCTGATCCAGCCATTCGGCATCGCCGATCTGTGAAGAGAAGCCCCCGAAGGGATACGCCGTAATGATATAGTGCGGCGCCCACACCGTTTGCAGAAAACTGGCATAGTCCGCAATGGCCTCGGCCGCTTCAAGGTAATGCGATTCCCCGGTTACGTCATAGAGCGAAACAAAACCCTGCAAGGCCCACGACATCGACATGGCGTTGCGCGGCGGCTGGCCTGTCCGCGGATCGAAGAAGGTCTCGGCCTTGACGGCACAGGAGTAAAGCGCCTCGAAATCCACCCATTTTTGTTGAGGCATTACGTCATCTATCAGAAACTGTGCGGCACGTTTGGCTGCTTGCAGGAATTTCTCTTCACCGGTAGCACGATAAAGTTCGCTGAGTACCCACGCATGCGCTCCGCCATCGGCGTTCCAGCGCATGCTTGGACGAGGTTCGAGATGCTCGGTGAACCAGGCGGGCACACTGCCTTCGGGCTGCATATGTGCTATAAGAAAGTCGCCATACCGCTGGACGTAATCCAGAATACGCGGGTCTTTCTGATAGAGACGATAGACCTCCATCAGATAGCCCGCAGTCACACTGGCCGATGCCGTCTGATAGTCCCCCTCTTCCCAGTTCCAGTACGTCCGTGTTTCGTCCGGATCGTACCCCTCGGTCGGAAACCGCCAGAGGCTGCCTATCCAACGCTTCTCGTTCAGATCGTAGAGGGAGGGAAACAAACCCTCATGCTGCGGCGCCATGAGAGCCAGGTTGACCATGCGGCGGGCTTTGTCGATGAGTGAGGGGTCTCCAAGCCGCTCGCCCCAATAATAGAATCCGGTGGCATCCGCCACGTTATTCCACCAGGCTGTATTGTATGTCAGATGAAACCACTGCGGCGCCGTGAGCCGCAGCGCCCCGACCGGCTGACCCTCCATTTCCCACTGTTGCCAGGAATTCCAGGTATCCGGTCCTTCAGGGTCCCGGTGGACCATGACAGGTTTCCCGTCTTGAAACTCGACGGTAAAACCTTTATAGGCCAAAGATGCCGGATACGAAATCGAGGCATACTCGGCGAACGGCATCGCCTGGGGGCGTGGGCGCTGGAAGTAGTGCCTCCCGTAACGGTCCCAGAGAAAAGTAGCCGCTCTTTGGTATCCCCGGTAAGGCGAGGCTTCGGCGTCCAGGATGAGATCCATCCCGTAACGCACCTCGTTGTCGGAAAGCGTACGAACGAGGGTTCCACCCGCGTTTTCATGACGCCAGTAGACATGCTGCTCCGTGATCGCGTCCATGACGCCATACGCCAGCAGCGGGTGATTCGTCATCCCGGAGGCAAGTTCCAGATCCAACACGGCCGGCATGGATATCCTGGACGAATCGATAGGAACGCCGAAAATCCAGGGATGCTTTTGAGGTCGCGCGTGTTGTCCATATACAATGTGCTCGTTGATCTGGTCAAGATCGGGTATCAGGGCCGCAAACACGCTCCCGGTCTGCACGATGGCCGCGGGCGCAAAGAAGGCGCGATCGCCAATGACATCGCCGGGAGATCGCTTGTAGGCCGGCGCATGGCTGAAATCCGGGGATCCCGCCTCAGCGAAGGCAAATGGGGAAAACAGATATTCCAATTGCGGCGGATCGCCCCGGAGTACCCCCCGCACGTCGACGTGGATGATGTTTCTTCCCCGTTGCAGGCTCACGATCTGCTCGACGCGCGCCATAGGGGTTTCCCCGGTAAGCACCACCCGTACTTCCTCGGGAGTTTCCTGGCTCACCTGCACCGTACGAAGTACTTCGGGGACGATCACGCGGTATTCCTCCGCAATACTCAGGGCCCGACCCTGTTCGTTGGAGCGATCCAGGTACAGTGCGGTGGTGGTGTGCGGGCGCGGGTTGGGAGGACGAAACGCCTCGGCCACAAGCACCCATTGCCCGGCCTGCGCGGCAAAAAAGGCCTGATCGACGCCTTCGGGTCCCGGCGTGAATCGGGCTTTGACGAGACCGTTGTCGATCTCGACGTAACCGTCGACCTCACGCGCTGTGACCGGGTCGGTCTGAGACGCCGCCCGTTGAGCAGATCCGCCAAATACCGTGGCGGCAAGAAGAAGGACGGCAGCGATACTTCGCCATCGAGGCTCCACTGTACGCCAACGCCCCGGTCGCGCGGCGGCGCGAGATGCGTTCGCCGGTGGGGTCGGTTCCATACGTGCTCGGAGTTGGTTGGCGGTGTCTTGAGGACAGGAGCCCTACCGTCCGAAGGACAGCGAGAACATATGGGTGGATCCGAGAACGCCGAAGTCCCACCATGCATAGTTGACGGCGATGCCCCCGGCGCTGGTGGTAACTTTCAGGCCGCCCCCAAAGGTGAGGCCTTCCTCGTCGTAATTGAACCGGTATCCTGCCCGTAGCGCAAGCAGGTCCCGAAAGACATACTCCGTCCCTGTGTTCACCTTTTCAGGGCCGTCGTTCGGATGAACGAACTCGGCGGCGAAGGTCCAGGCATGCGGGCCGGCCTCCCCGGCCTCGATCACATCGTAGGCAAGGCCTAAACTGAAATTCACAGGCATCCGCACGTTGGCGGGTTCGTAGCCTATGCGGTCGTCGAACTCGGCGATTTGGGTGTCGGGACCGATATTTTTGCCAACCATGGTTACACGAAGACTGCGAAGGCCCGTGTAAAAGACCGTACCCACATCGACGGCCCAGGCGCCGACGTTAGCATCATCGAGCGTCTCGGAAATGTATTTGGCGTTGGCGCCAAAATAAAGGCGGTCCGTGATGCGGCGGGCGTAGCTGACCCCCGCCACCAGATTATGGGCGGAAACCGTGCCCAGGCCGGTGAGCACCTCCGATCGCCCGGTAGGCACCCCCTGGTCCAGAATGGGGCGGTTTTCGGTCCTCGGCATGTCTCCGTAATCGAGGTAGAAGACGTGAACGCCTACGGCGCCTATGCCCTCAAAGTGCTTGAGGGCGGCGGCGCTCTGATAAGCAATGTCGGCGAACCATTGCACGTGAGAAATCGCCACATTGAAATTCTCAACGTTCACGATCGAAGCCGGATTGGTGAATACCGTGGCGGCGTCCGCATAGCCTGCGGAAGACAGGATGCCGCCAATGCCCGCTTGGCGCGCACTTGTGGGCAGCTTCAAAAACTGAAAACCGGATTGGCCGACCCGCTGAAAAGCGGGCGATTCGACACCAATGCCCACGTCAGGCTCGAGTTGCCCATGGGCCGGATGCACCGCCAGAAACAGGATCGATGCACAGGCGAGTAAGGCATATTTTTTCATCTTGGCTACCCCCGGTAGAAATTCTCAGCGTTCGGAAGACGTTAAGATTTTACTCACTTGATGATGATGAACTTGCCCATGCGCGTCTCTCCTTCGTGGCCGGGCACATGCGACTCGATGTGGTAGATGTACACACCGGGCTGCACGTTTTGAAAGAAGCGGGTCAGCAGATAGTCGCCTTCGCGCGTGCTCCCCCAGGCTGCCTCCCCGAAACCGTCGTTGTGCTCAATAGCCCGAATCAGCTCTCCAGCGACGTTGAAAATGCGGATGGTGCACATCCCGGGAATGTTCAGAAAGCTGATTCTCTTTTCTTCGGAGGGATCGGAAAGACCACTGACCTGCCGGAAAGGATTAGGGATAACCAGTACCTGCGACAGGTCGTTGCTTGGCGCTGGCTTGGCGGCCAGCGCGTCATAGGTGTAGGCCGTAAACCCACTCTCCAGCCCATCTTCGTCATAGGAAGTCACCCAGTAGCGATACGGAATACCCGATTTCGTTGCAAGGCGGTAGGTGACCTTATTGCCGGTCGTCAACCCGGCGGCCTGATCCCGGGAAATGTTTGCCACTTCCTCCCAAGGGCCTTCTATGCGCGACTCAGACTGGTATATTTTGTACCCGGCCCAATCGTTGCGTCCCTTAATCGGATCAACGTAGCCGTTCGGCACGGCCGTGAAGGTAATATCGAACCCCTGCGTGCCCGTCTCGGGATCGGCGAACAGCTCGACCTGGATCATGTCGTCGTTGCTGGCGAAAGGAGCGTCGCCGACGGTAGGCGGCGGATAGGCGGTGACGCCGGCGTTCCAGTCCCCGGTGCGTTGCCAGGCCTCTACGATCCCCAGAGCGGCTGCCCAGTTCTCCTTCAGATTGGCCATTCCCGCCTCAAGGTAGTTCTGCGTGGCCTCCAGGCCACCCCGCTCGGTAACGTTGCGGTCCATCTCCCCGAGCGCGATCACCCGGATCAGTTCGACGGAATCTCCGGGAGCAATGTCATAGGGGCCAATGCCCAGGTTGAAGGCGCCAAGGCGCTCATAGATATTGCCATCGACGGTGGACGCGTCAGCGTTCGCCTCGCGCCAGCTCATCCGCGGCTGCTCAGGGGTCATGCGCGTGAGAACATAGTCCGGGTCCCTGTTCGTGGGCTGCCAGAACTCTTCGTCGGGCGCGCCCGGGTTCTCATTCAGAATCCGGTGATAGATTCCTTGATAGACCGTCTTCTCACCGAGCTTGTTAGGCGTCACATCCACGATGTTGTCGGTGAATATCTGGGGCGAATAGAGCCTGCGATCAATCGAATTCTGGATGGTGATATTGCCCGGGTCTCCCCGGTCGCCCGTGACGTCGCCGGGGGAGATGCTATAGGCCACGGGGTTCTGGTTCGGCGGCATGGCAGTGTCGTCGTAAAACACGAAGTTCCCCTGTTCTTCCCGAAAATTGCTGAAGGAGGCATCCCAGACGTATTCGTCATCGAACGGAGTCGCATACGGCACGCCCGTAGCGATATTTATGCTGTAGGTAACGGCGTGATACCAGTCCTGGATGGTGGTGCTGCCCTCGTTCGTGTACACCTCGCGCTGTATGATGAAGTCGTCGTACTGCGGCAGGCTCCAGACCATCCTCTTTCGGGATACCCGCAAGGGGATAGTCGGCACGCCGGCTGCTGACGGATCAATGGAAGTGACCACATCGAAGGAATACTCCTCGGCTTCCTGCGCGCTTTGGCTGAAGTTGTAGTTCTTCACCAACGTGTGCCCGACGACGTTGAAGGTGGGCGGACCGGCAACGATCAAGTCCCCGTCGACAAGAGCGACCCAGTTTTCGAAGGTGTTGAACCAACTCGTAGGGGCCTCGAAGTAGCCCGGGTAGGCGGACCGCCAGGCGGCTGGGTTGGGAACTGCTTCACTGACAATGGTCCAGAACTTGCCCCGCGTGAGTTGGTGGTCAGTAATGTTCTGTGCAGCGACCGGGGCGGGGAACGCAGCCAGGACAGCGCCTACCACGAAGGCTGTGAAAAAGGAGACTTGCCGTGTCGTTATGCTCATCGGTCTGGGCTCCGGTTAGGCTGAAAAAAATTTGCTTCCTGGGCGATTAAAAGCTCAATTGTACCCCGAAAAACACCTGCCGGGGAAGCTGGACGAGATCGTACCAGTCCCATTCGCTTTCTTCTCCCGTTGTTGGATTCACCGGGAGTTGATCTTCTTCGTGGTAAACGGCCAAGGCATCCTGTGAGGTGGGGAACCTGATGCGGTTGGTATTGAGCACGTTATGAACGTCTACGCTGAACTCAATCTCCGAAGAGCCAATCAGGCCAATGGCTTTCGAGATACGCAGGTTTGTGTTGTGGTAGGGTTTCCACCGCCTGTTATTGGGCTCGGTCGAGAAATCCCCCGGGGAGTGATAGGTGTAGCGGTGGCCGCTGGCGAAGCTGTAATAGAGGTTCACGTACCAGTTGCCCAACGGGTAAAAACTTCCAAGGCCAGGGCCGAACTGTTCCGGCGAGAACAAGTTCAGGGTTGCCTTGAAGCTCGTAGTCGGGTTCCATTGGTCGTTGTTCTGCCCGGAGGTCCCCCGGTCTCTCAGGCTCACGCCGTGCAACCGGTTTGGCCGTACGGGCTCGCCATTCTGCTCGACGAATATCTGTCTGAAACCGTACTGGCCGGAGCGTACGAAAGAGCGGTTGAAAACAAGCTTCAGGCGTGCGTTCCGCAAAAAGAGCGTCTCGATGGAAGCTTCGAGGCCTCTCACATCGACGAAGCCACCGTTGGTCGTTACCCGGCTACGGCCGCCTCCCGGCGCGAACCCAAGGGTGGCCACCGGGTCGGTATACACTTCGGTGTTCACCGAACCTCCGAGGCCGAAAAGGTTGCCGCCCGCTCCGAATCCCACAAAATCGACCCGCCCCTGGCTCACTCCGAGAGAAGTCAGACCCTTGCCGTCCTTGTAATAGGCGGTTAAATCGAGATTAGCCAACCGGGGAATATGCTGGTCGAAGCCAATCTCGTACTGAATGATCTTCTCGAAGGTGAGCTCCGGGTTGGCCGTGTTAGTGTTAGGATGATAGAACCCGAACGCATCTGCAGGTGAAGCATCCGGGGCGCCTTCCGAGCTCGACGTGATGTGAAAAATCGTCGGGCCACCACCGATCAGTTGCCATGCCGGACGCTGGTTGAAGTGACCGTAGGAGAAGTGCAGCACGGTCAGCTCCGTGATCGGATGGGATATGCCGAAACGTGGTGAAATCACGGCCCGGGGACTGGTTTCCACGCCGTGCGTTTCCGCATCGTAGGTGACCACGCCGCCCTCGTCGAACACGCCCGGATCGAATATCGAGGGGGCTACTTTCGTGTTCGCGTCAAAGGCGTCGAAACGCAGCCCTGCGTTGACCACCATGCCGTTCAACTCCACCTTGCCCTGCACGTAGGCTGCCGCGTCCCACGGCTTGAAATCAGGCTTCGTCGCCAAATTGGAATAGACGGCGCCCGGCATAGCTCCAGCCTTGAAGGTCTTCGACACGTACTGTGGGGAGAAGAATACGCCGGCCTTCAATTGAATCTCCTGGCTTACCTGATTCGTGTAGTCCACCTTGGCTACAGCGGCCTCTGAGCGCACCTTGAGTTGAAAAATGCCCGGGTGACGGCGGTGAAAAATGGGAGGCAGCAGAAACAGCGGGTTGCCCGGAATCATTGTCTCGTCCCAGCGGGTGCCAAACTCCTCTGACTCGGGATCATAGAAACCGCTGTCCTCGAGTTGGCCGAAGTTGTCCCGATCCAGACGCATGGTGGTATAGCTCACCTGGGCGTCAAGAAAAGATGAAGGATTGAATACGTGCGTCCAGGCCAGTTGTCCACTCCGCATCCGCATGTATTCCGGCGGCGTCGGAACCTGAAAGATGTTCGAGGTGCCGTAGGGCCAGTACTTGAACGTGGAATAACCGGAGTGGTAGTACGGCGGAGGGCCCCAGAACCCCGAAACGAATGCATCTTCACTGGACCAGTAACTCAACCGCGGGCTATCCGTGTTGTCGAAACCCTGGTAAAGGCCTGAAAGCTCAAACCGATTTCGGGAGCCGAGACGGTAATGCAGCTTGCCCTGGTAATTCCAATCCTGAGAATACTCCAGAAAAGCCGGGAAATTCGGTGCGCTTCGCACGTACTTCGCCGAAGCAAGAAACCCCAGGTCTTCCGTGATCGGCCCATAGAACGTTCCCTCGCCCTCCCAGGTAGAGCGCTCGGCATAATCCTGCATGCGCCGCGAAACGTCCCCGAAAAGATCCCCCGTGATGAAATTCGTCCACGCATCGAGGCGCTCCTGCGGGGTTCGCATGGCCCACTCGCCTCCCCCGGTGTTCTCTGTCCAGTAGTCGAGCGTAGCCATCACCTTCCATTCATAATTGTCCTGGCTGTAAATATTCCGACCCCAATGATATTGTCCCGCGGGGCGATATCGGGAACGTACCGTGCCGCGAATGCGGTCTGAAGAAGAACGCGTGACGATGTTGATTACCGAACCCATCGCGCGCCCGTACTCTGCGTTCCAGCCACCGGTAAGGACCTCCAGTTCCGCGATGGCCGTGGTGTTGACGCCCGCAAAGTTGCCCCCTGAAACATTGTCGCGCAGGCTGAGCCCGTCAATGTAATAGCTGTCCTCGAGTCCAAAGCCCCCGCGAATACCGCCGTGGATGTTCGTTCCCGTCTGAATCAGAAGCGCTTCGGAGAGCGTCTTCACCCAACTGTTATCAAGCTCCTCACCGCTCATGCGCTGTTTGCTGCCCGTGAGATCCACCTCTACAGGCGGACGCTCCGCAACCACCACCACCTCTTCTGCTTGTACCGTAGAGGGGGAAAGCGAAAAATTCAGCGGGGCCGTCTGATTAATGTAGACCCGCACATCGGTCTGCGTCACTGTTGCAAAACCAATCATGGTCGACTGTACGGCATGCGTACCCGGGGGCACCTGCAAAATGAAGTAGTTGCCCTCGGCGTCGGCGGCAGCCCCCAACCGAGTGCCCTCAACCACCACATTTGCTCCGGCCAAGGGTTCTCCCGTGACTGCGTCGGTGATGGTACCTGCTATCTTACCCGTCTGCGCATGGACGAGACTTGTAGAGAGAAGCAGACCTCCAAGGACGAGAAGCGAAGAAGCGTATCTCCTGATCATGATCAACCTTGCGTCGTGTGGTGCATGAACCGCGAAAACCGTCGGGGGCCACGCGGAAAGGAAAAATGTTAAGGTTATCATTTTGGGTCAAAAAAAACACCGAGGCACTTTTAAAGCGCTACTCTATGCTTAGTATAAACGCCTGCTTGTTCTTTGTCAAGAAATCGTGAAATTTTTTTTGTAATCCGAAATACCGAGTGAATACTCGAGAAAAACACACTCCGGGGCACCGCCGAAAGGGCCTGCCCGACACCCCCTACCCCGCCCTTACAATCGCCGCAAAGTCCTCCCCCTTCAGGCTGGCGCCGCCAATCAGTCCGCCGTCCACATCCGCCCGCCCGAACAGCTCGGCGGCGTTGCCCGGTTTGACGCTCCCTCCGTACAGAATATGCAGGGCGCGGCCCGTCTTTTCTCCGAATTGTTCGTTCAGCCGTCCCCGGATGAAAGCATGCATTTCCTGCGCCTGATCGGGCGTGGCCGTTTCGCCCGTGCCGATCGCCCAGACCGGTTCATAGGCAATCACCAGTCGGTCGGGGTTATCCGGCGTCACACCGCGTAAGCTGTGCACCAGCTGCCCCCCCACGACCTCTTCGGCCCTGCCCCCCTTGCGCTCTTCCAGCGTCTCGCCAACGCACACGATAGGGATAAGGCCGTGAGCATGCGCCTGGGCTATTTTCGCGCATACCCCCTCGTCCGTCTCCCCGAAATACTGCCGGCGCTCGGAATGCCCCAGAATCACATACCGGCATCCCGCCGACGTCAGCATCGGGGCCGACACCTCGCCGGTAAAGGCGCCTGCATCCTCTGCGTGCATATTCTGCGCGCCGAGGGCCACCGGCGTACCGGCAATCTCCTCGGCCACGGCGGACAGGCTCACGAAAGGCGGGCACACGACGACCGTCACATCTCCGGGGTCTCCCACCGAATCCGCAACATCGCGCGCAAGTGTGCGCGCCGCATCTATATCCGTGTGCATTTTCCAGTTACCGGCAACAAGCATGGGTTTTAGCGTATGGTTGGATGGAAAAAAAAGATCGGCGCGAAGGGCTGGCGGACAAAGCGCGGGAAGCCCGGATACGGCGCGGGAAGCAGGAACCTACTCCCGGCGGGTTTCAAGGCCCTCGACCAGCAGTTTGCGCACAAGTTTGGGATCGGGCGAACCCTCGAACCGCCGCATCGCCTGTCCGATGAAATACCCGATAAGGCCCTCCTTGCCTCCAAGATACGCCGCCACCTGTTGCGGATGATCATCGAGGACGCTTTCCACGACGGGCGCAAGAGAGCCGATGTCGGACACCTGAATGAGGTCCTGTTCCTCCGCAATAGCCTCCGGGGCGTCTTCCCGCTGGAGCATGGCTTCGAAAATTTCCTGGGCCGCCGTAGAGGATATCCGGTCTTCGAGACGCAGCCGGACAAGCGCGGCAAGACGCGGAGGGCGAATGGGCAGTTCATCCACGGACGTTGCGGTCTCCTTGAGCACGCGGAGCACATCGCCCATGATCATGTTGGAGACGCTTTTCGCGGGGCCATTCGTTTCCTTGCCGCTTCCTTCCGCCCCCAACGCCGTCAAGGTTTCCTCAAAATAGTCGGCCAGTTCGCGCTCTTCGGTCAGGATGGCCGCATCGTAGGCGGGCAATCCCCACGCATCCCGGAAACGGGCGCTACGCGCCTCCGGCATTTCCGGAAGTTCGGCGCGAATACGGCCGAGTTCCTCGTCCGTTACGAAAACCGGCGCCAGATCGGGATCCGGGAAATACCGGTAATCGTGCGCTTCTTCCTTGGAACGCATGGGCCGGGTCTCCTGCCGGTCCGCATCCCAGAGCAGGGTTTGCCGCACGACCTTCCCGCCGCCCTGGACCAGCCGGATCTGCCGGCCGATTTCGTAGTCGAGGGCCCGTTCCACGTTCCGGAACGAGTTCATATTCTTGATTTCGGTGCGCTCGCAGAGCTTCTTGCTCCCTTGGGGCCGGATCGACACGTTCGCGTCGCAGCGAAGCGATCCCTCCTCCATGTTGCCGTCGGAAATGCCAAGATACCGCACGATCTGGCGGATTTTTCGCATGTACAGGTAGGCTTCGCGGGGCGAGCGAAGGTCCGGTTCGGAAACGATCTCGATGAGCGGCGTTCCGCAGCGATTGTAGTCGAGGAGCGTGTCGTACGGATCCTGGTCGTGTATGGACCGCCCGGCATCCTCTTCCATGTGAATACGCGTCAGCCCTATGCGCCTGGTTACGGGCGGCGCATCCTTTTCCTGCAAAACGATATCCACGTGCCCCCCGGCGCAAATGGGCGTCTCGTACTGCGAGATCTGGTAGCCCTTCGGCAGGTCGGGATAAAAGTAATGCTTGCGGGCCAGTACGGAGCGGGGCGCAATCCGGCAATGCGTGGCCAACCCCATGCGCAGGGTGTAATCGACCATCCGACGGTTCAGCACGGGGAGCGTGCCGGGGTGGCCGAGACTGACCGGATCCACATGCACATTCGGACCGGCGCCGAACCGGGCGGAATCAGAACTGAACGCTTTGGAATCGGTAAGAAGCCGGCAATGCACTTCCAGGCCGATAACCGGCTCGTACGTAACGCGCGGCATGATCAATGAAGCATAGGGTTCGGCAAATGGCGCGCAACGGGGTCCTTGCAGGCCTCTGCGTTGTTCTTATCGGCGCATGGGCAGGATGCAAGGCGCCGTCCGCCCCTCCCGATCCCGACCGGTTCGGCGATCCGTACGAGATTCTCACCAACCTTTCGCCCAATTCCCCGGACGAGCCGCCGGCCATCGTCTCGGATTCGCTTTCGGTGCTGGTCGCTTATGCGGGAGGCTGCGCCGAGCATACGTTCGAGCCGCGCGCCCGGGTGACGGGCCGGGCCGCAGCGATCCTGCTCCGCCACGACAACGGCGGCGATACCTGCGAAGCATATTTGCATGACCGGATCGTAGTGCCCCTTCCGGGAGACGTGCTGGAAGCTCCTGAAATTCATCTCCTGAACCCCCATGCGGATACGCCGTTCGTGCTGCGCTGGGATATTACGCAAGATTGAATTTCTCCATGATTTCATGCGTGTGCTCGGCGACTTTCGGGCGCTTGAACACATGGACGATGCGTCCCTCCTCGTCGATAAGAAAGGTCGTGCGCTTGAGCCCCATCGTTTTCTTGCCGTAGAGATTCTTTTCGCCCCACACGCCGTATCGCCCGATAATGTCTTTGTCCGGATCGGCAAGCAGCGGAAACGGTACGTCGTACTTCCCGGCGAATTTCGCGTGGGATGCTTCGTCGTCGGGAGACACGCCGATCACAACGATTCCCTCGTTCAGCAGGGTCTGGTGGCCGTCGCGCAGGTTGCAGGCCTGTTTCGTGCAGCCCGGCGTGTCGTCTTTCGGGTAGAAATACAGGGCTACCTTGCGGCCTCGCAATTCGCTGAGGCGCACGCGTTGGCCGCCCTGCGCCGATCCCTCGAAGTCGGGGGCCGCTTCTCCTTTCTGAGGCATGTTCGTCGTGCTGTCCGTCATGTCCGGATGGAATGTTCTGATGGTTTTGATGGTGGTAAGCTGCGGGGAGCGCCGGCGGACTGGTTGTTTTAATACGCCAATAGGCTGTGCAACGCTTCGTCCAGCTTTGCGCGAGCGGAATATAGGGTTTCTTCGAGACGGATGGAAAACGGAATCGGCATATTTTCCGCACCGACCCGTACCGGCGGAGCATCGAGTTGCCCGAATGCCTCCTCGGCAATGCGGGAAGCCACCTCCCCGCCGAATCCTCCTTGCACCGGCGCTTC
Source organism: Rhodothermales bacterium (assembly GCA_951812345.1). GTDB lineage: Bacteria > Bacteroidota > Rhodothermia > Rhodothermales > VXPQ01 > VXPQ01. Next base: position 1,360,402 of record OX638295.1, on the reverse strand, counting down.
ATGAAACACCAGCGCCCGGTTCGTTTTTCGCACCGACCCCAGCACCGTCTCCATATCCCAGGGCACGAGCGTACGCAGATCCACTACTTCAAGTTCGTATCCCCGCCCGACCCACTGTTCTGCTGCTTCGAGCGCCCAATGCACGCCTCCTCCCCACGTTACGATGGTGGCTGCCGTCCCCTCCCGGGCAATACGCGCCTTGCCGAACGGAATCTCGTACGGCGCATCGGGGACTAATCCTTTCACAGAGCGATAAAGGCGCTTGTGCTCCAGGAAAAGGACGGGATTCGGGTCCCGGATAGCCCGCATCAACAGTCCCTTGGCGTCGTACGGCGTAGCCGGAAACACTACTTTCAGACCGGGTATGTGGCAAAACCAGGCCTCGTTCGATTGCGAATGAAAAGGACCCGCACCGATACCGCCTCCTATGGGCGCGCGTATGGTGACCGGCAAGGATTGCCCCCACCGGTAGTGGGTGGTAGCCAGATTGTTGACGATCTGGTTGAATCCGCAGGCGATGAAATCCGCGTATTGTATTTCCAGAACGGGCCGGAAGCCCTCTATCGCCAGTCCCATGCAGGCCCCGACGGCCCCGCTTTCGATAATGGGGGTATTCCGCACGCGGTCGGATCCGAATGCCTCTGGAAAGCCCTTCGTAACCTTGAATACGCCCCCGTATTCGGCGATATCCTGCCCTAACAGCAGGACGGAGGCGTCTTCCTCCATAGCCTGCCGGAGCCCCTCCGAAACGGCGTCAATATACCGCTTCGATACGCCGGCCCCCCTGTCGGTTTCGGGCAATTTCTCGCGAAGAGGAGCCGCAGGGGCGAACACGCCGGCGCGTTCCGTTTCGAGCGCGCTTTCGGGTGCAGGCCGAGTCAAGGCATATTCGATATCCTCCTCTATCTGCCGGGCAATGCGCACCCGGATCGCTTCTAATTCATCTCCGGTAGCGCACCCTGCGTCCAGCGCCTGACGCGCAAGCCGCTCCAGAGGGTCCCGCGTCGCCCACTCGGCGAATAACTCTTGGGGAACGTAGGCCGTACCGGAGGCCTCCTCATGGCCCCGCATCCGGAAGGTTTTCATTTCGAGAAGAGACGGGCCGCCGCCGTCGCGCGCCCGGTCCGCAGCCTGCCGCACCGCCCGGATCACTTCGAGGATGTTGTTGCCGTCCACCACCGCGCCGGACATCCCGTATCCGGCGGCCGCGTCGGCAATGTCCCCGATCGGCACTGCCTCCTCCACCGGCGTCGAAAGGCCGTATCCATTGTTCTCGACCACGAAGAGCACCGGCAGTTTCCATATGCCCGCCAGGCTCAGCGCTTCGTGAAAATCGCCCTCGCGCGTGGCCCCGTCTCCCGCAAAACACAACGCCACGAAGCGTTCTCCGTGCAGCTGCGCGGCAAGTCCGAGGCCGCACGCCACCGGCAGCATCGCAGCCATGTGGGAAATCATTCCCACGATACGCCGCTCGGGAAGCCCGAAATGATACGTACGGTCGCGCCCCTTCGTAAAGCCCCCCTCCCGTCCCATGAGTTGGCAGAAAAGGGGTCGCAAAGGGATGCCGCGGGTAGTCCATACGCCTGTGTTGCGGTGCATCGGCAGAATATAATCCCGCTCCTCGAGGCCAAGCGCGCATCCTGTTGCAATGGCCTCCTGCCCGTACCCGCTGAACCACTTCGAAAGACGCCCCTGCCGGATCAGCCGGAGCATTTTTTCCTCAATCGCCCTGGGAACGTACAATTGCTCGTAGATCGCCAGGAAATCGTCCTGTTGCGCGACAGCGTGCGCCATGCCGGTTATTGGCCCTTGCCGAGAATAGCCGTTCGGATCGTGCGGAACAGGATCTTGAAATCCATGCGGAGGCTTACGTTCTCGATGTAGAAAAGGTCGTAACGAACCTTCTGCCGCACATCTTCAAGACTTGTATCGTATTTCCACTTCACCTGGGCCCATCCCGTAATGCCCGGCTTGACGCGGTGGCGCCGGTTGTAAAGCGGAATTTCCGTCGCCAGTTTTTCCACGAAGTAGGGTCGTTCCGGACGAGGACCCACCAGACTCATTTCCCCTTTCAGCACGTTCCATAACTGGGGAATCTCGTCCAGGCGCGTTTTCCGTAGCCACCGGCCCGGAGGCGTATACCGGGGATCGTCTTCCTGCGCCCAGACCGGCCCGGTCCCGGCTTCCGCATCGCGGCGCATCGTGCGAAACTTGCACATTGTGAAATCCTTGCCCTGTTGTCCGACACGGCGTTGCCGGTAGATAGCAGGCCCCGGGGAGGTCAGGCGTACCATCAACCCCAGGGCGATCCAGAAAGGAAGCCCGGCAATCAGCACAACGGACGCTACGGTAAGGTCTATGAGTCGCTTGGTGCTCTTTTCCCAAGGAGGCATAGGTTCAGGTAATACTTCAATAAGAGGCAGGCCGTAGATATGCTCGGTGCGCGCCATGCCCCCAATGAGTGTGTAAAAGTCGGGCACCAGTTTGAGAGAAACCGGCTTCCCGTCGCACAGGCGGAGCACATCGATAAGGGGACCGTGATCTTCCGATCCCAGCGCAATCAGCACATCCTGCACCCCAAGCCGGTCAATGAGCCCGGGCAACGCATCGATCGAATGCACATCGGTATCGTCAGCCGCTTGTGCAAAGGCGTCGTCGCCGTTTGCGATCGAGTACGACATGGCCCCATCACCTTCCGAAGGGTCCGGCTCGTCGCGGCGCATGCGAATCGCGCCCACGATCTGAAGTCCGGCCTCCGGATACCGGGCCACCTCGCCATAAAGTTGTTCCACCCGGTCCGTCCATCCTACCACCAGCGCCTTGTGCATCCCCCGTCCGCGCACAAGCAACGCCTTCTGCACCGAGCGCACGATCACCCGGCCGCACGCCACAAGCGATACCGTCACAACCCAGTAGAAGAAAATAAGGCTTCGGGTGGCGCCCGGCTCCAGCGTGTCTATAAAAATCGCAAAAACAAGGACAAGTACCCCCGCCGATACCACCTTTCCCACGGAAACCAATTCGTCGAACCGGCTATCTGCATACCGCTCGCGGTACATGCCGAAAAACAGGAAAAGGCAGAACCAGTAGATGGCCAGCGCGGTAATGGGCACAAACATCCAGGGAGGTTCCGCGTATTCCGTGCCGAACCATTCCCATTGAAACCGGCCCATATAGAGGAGTATGCTGGCCACGCCGAAAGCCAGAAAATCGGCCAGAATCAGGGATATGAGTTCGGTTCTGCGCGACACGACGCGTGAGAAAATCCGTCGGAAAAAAGATAATCGGGGAAAATTCGGATACCGGTATGCAAGGAGTGGAAAGCCTGTATCGCCCCTTGCCGCCGGCCAGCCTGTTCGCATGACGGGCATTCTTACATGAAAGGCCCCCGAAATGGTTTCATGCGCGCCGTATCTTGGGATACTCTGATCATGCAATCCGTTCGATCCGCCGTCATGCCGATGCTTCGTAGCCTGTGCCGCCCGCTTCTTGCGTCGGCACTCGTTCTGCTCCTTGGAGCGGGGCCTGCGTGCGTACCATCCGTCCGGGCGCAGCATGCTGCGCCGGGGTCCAATCGGCCCGTGCCTGTCGATCACTGGGCCTACGAATATATCCATCGCTTGCAGGCCCGCGGATACCTGACCTCGCTGCATCCGACGGCGCTGCCCTATACGGGCGGCGAGATTGCTTCCGCCCTGAAATCGCTGGAGATCGAAGCACTTCCGAAGCCGATCCGGCGCTGGGCCGAACGATTGCACGAGGAATACGGAATCTCGCAAGACGAAAGGGGCCCTCAGGTAGGCGTCATGGTTCAGCCAGGCGTACGCGCTTCCTCGACGCAGCGTCTCGATCCGCTGCGCCCGGCGCCGGACAGCGATGTGCCCTTGCAGGTCGCTGGCCTGCATGTATACCCGCAAACGGCTATCCGGGTGTTTCTGGAGCATGGGCCGCTGGTGGCGCAGGGCGGCATACGCTTCGACGCCTGGTACCGGTACGATCCCGACGCGCTCGAAGCCGCCAACCGGCTTGTTTCGCGCAACGAAGAGGCATACATCGGTTTGGGGACCCGCTACGCGTCGGTCTACGCCGGACGGCTGGCGCAGCACTGGGGTCCCTATGGGGAAACTGCGCTCCTGATGAGCCAAAACCCGGTGGATTTTGACCGGATCTATGTGCGCATTGGCGGAAACAGGCTCGCGCTCCGGAGCATCGTGGGCGAACTTGACAGCATGACGGGCGACGGACGGTTCACGGGAACCGCCGGAGCGGATAGCGTCCGGTCCGGCAGCATACGACGCTACCTGTCCGCCCATCGCCTCGACTGGCGCCCTTCCCGAAACCTGGCGATTTCCCTGATGGAATCCACGGTCTGGTCTGGTTCGTCAGCCGGACTTTCGCTCAAATTCTTCAATCCGCTCACGCTCCATGCCCTTGCCGTCGACGGACGGCCCAAGAACGACGAAAACAACGGGTTGCTGGCCGGCATGGCTTGGGCGCAGTACGGAACATGGACCTTCCAGGGGCAGGTGCTGCTTGACGATGCGGATCTGCTGAACCAGTCAGGCGAACCCTCTTCCATTGCGCTGAGCGGCAGCCTCACGTACGCCGGCCTCGCCCGCGCCGATCTGGGAACGGCATGGACCGCTGTGGCTGCACGCACCTACAACGCCCACCAGCCGGAAGGCCGTTATACGCACCTGCTTCGAGGTATCGGAGCGCCGTACAACGACTATATCCATGCATCCGCATACGCCACCTTCTATACCGGGCGCGGGGAACTCGATCTGGCCGTGTCTCCTCGCCTCGACGTACTCTTTCAGGGTACCGCGGACATACACGATCCCTATCCGTTCGCAGCCGATGCGGTGGAATTTATTCTCGACGGCGTTACCGAACAGGTCGTGCGCCCTGGGCTGCGTTTTCGCGCCCAGCGTGGCGCCTCCTGGTGGGGTCAGATCGATATAGGCCCTGCTTTCATCCGGAACGAAGCGCACCACACCGGCAACGACCGTACGGTTTTCACCGTCACGCTTTCCGCCATGGCGCGATTCGGCGGGGCAAAGCGCATTTCCTTATCCCTGTGAGTACCTGCTCGACACGGGTGTTTCCTGTCCTTATTGCCGTATGCCTAACGGCAGGATGCCTCGCTTCGACGGCATGCGCCCAGGAAACGCGAGAACCCTTCTCGCACATTGCCTTGCGCGGCAGCATCACGCCGGCTGTCCGGCACAATGCTTCCTACATGCACTGGCAGAAGGCCTCCGGAATCACATTCGCCGCAGCCACTCCATTCTATGTCGGTGAAGTGGAGACAGGGGTGGCTCTGCACCGCTACTCGGCGGTGCGCCGGGAGACCCCTTCCTTCGACGCCTTGTTTACCTTTGCAGGGTGGGGCGTCGGGTATACGGCCCCCCGCGCTTTTTCCTGGTACGCGGGCATGCGTACGGGCATCTACCATATGCTGTTCGAGGAAGAAGTGGGAGACGAAGAAGAAAAAGAGTTTTCCCTCGCGCTCGTTTCCCGGATCGACCTGCATCTCTCGCAGACCGTACGCCTGTTCGTCGAAGGACACATGATGCGGACGTATACGCTCCCGAGGTTGGACACTGCGGGCCTGACAGGCGGGATCGGCCTGCGGTTTCGGAACCCGGACTGGCTGCGCGCCATCCTGAAATAAGAACCGGCCATGGGGAAAGCAACGGAACAAGGCGCTTCCGAATACCCATCCTGTCCGGAGCGATCCGGACAATGCGCGCAATACTTTTTCGCCGTGCTGTGCCTGTGGCAGACGCTGGCGCTCGCACTCCCCGCCTACGGACAGCCTGACGAGCAGACCGCCTGCGTCCCGGATATCGGCAAAGAGGTTATCACGCGCGAAGACATCCTCCGGCACGGTTTCTCTCGCCTTGCCGACGTGCTGGCGCTTTCCACGCTCTGGCATACTGCCGGCCTGGAGGGCTATCACTGGCAAACCGCCCCTCCGGGCTTTCCGGAGGGTACGGCGCGCTGGAACCTGTATATCGACGATATCCCCGTAGCCTCCCGCGTGTTGGGAAGAAATCGGCTCAACGCGCTGCCCGTCTCCCTGTCCGATCTCGCCTGCATTGAAATCGTATCGGGCACGGATATGGAGGAATCGGCATTTCTTCATGCGGGCGCCCTCCGCATCTACACGCAAAAACCGAAATTCGGGCTGTCGATGGAGGCGGGCGTCGCGGTAGGAAACGAGATCAACGATCCCGGTCCGTTCCGCTACACGCTCCCGGAAACCATCAACATCGACCGCATCGGACCTGTCCAGACGGCAAGCATGTCTGTCGGCAAGAAAACATGGCAGGGGCATGCAAGCGGACGTCTCGACGAACTCCACGTAACGGACGCAGCGCTTCATGACCGGGCACGGCGGCTGTATTACATACCGGGCACACAGACACACATCCGGACTCAGGCGCTCGGGTTCTCGGGAGCCTTCGGACCCCATCCCCGGAATCAGCGCATACTGGCGGGGATTTCGCACACCGGAGACATAGCGTTTTTTCCGGAAACGGGATTTGAAATCCCCACGACACACCGGATCGCTCTTCTCGGCGCAGCGGGCACGCTGCCGCTGCGAGGCGACGGGGTAGTACGGTATGCGGTTTCTTCGAGCCGCGACGCCCTCGAACTGCGGCCGAATCGGGAAGATACCGACCTGGATTGGACGCAGCGCCAATTCGTGGCGGAAGCGGACGCCCACGTACGTATGCTCCGCATCGGCGGACACGCACGAACCTTGCGCGGGCAGACAGGGCAGACATCCCGACTCCTTAGCGATGCAAACCTCTTCGATCTGCGGCTTTTCGGGGGATTGGATGCGCGTATAGGCCAGCGTGGCCGCACGCGCCTCGTTATGGAGTGGATCCGACGAGAGGGACGCAGCGGGGCCGTGGCGTACGCCTCCATGGAAATGCAGCCCGGAGCAAAGCAGCGCTTCCGACTCGCCGGATCGTACGGGGCCGCTCCCCCCGACGCCCGAAACCTGTGGCTATGGCAGGAGCGGGGCTATCGGCTGCCTTACAGTACGTTCAGGGGGACGGGAATCGACGAAAAACCGCTTCCGCGCCGTGCGACCGTCGACGCGGGATGGATACGTCAGGGACCGTCCGGCGTATCCGGCAGCGTATTCCTTTTTTACCGGGGCTTCTGGAACGATATCCTGCCGGAATACGCGATTGCATGGGACGGCGACGAGAGCAGCTTCAACACTGCGACACGGCTCTTCCAGGGGGCAGGCGGTCATGCGGCGGGCATATCCGGCACGATGGCTTTTCGCCTCTCGCCCGCGCTGCACCAGCGCATTTCCGGTACGTTCGAGGCGGTCCGGCGCGACGGCCCGCTCTGGCTTGCCTACGGCGAACGCATCCCCCGGCTACGCATCGCCGCCATCACCACATTAGCAGTGGCGGATCGCTTCAACCTGTCGGCCCTCGTGCGATACGCTTCGGCCACAAGCTGGCCCGAATACCGGGAGGCCTCCATCGAAGCCGCAGAAGTCTGGCCCTGGCGCCTGCCCGAGCGCTTTCTCGTGGACCTGACCGCTTCGAAACGCATGGCCGGAGATCATCTGAATATCTCGATGGGCCTCCGCAACCTGCTCAACGACCCGGTGCGCTTTCACCCCGCAGGCGCCGTATTTTATATGGAATTTCACCTCTCCGTTGCAGCGCGCTTCACGTCCATCGCAGGGTTTTAAGGCAAAATGACCGCCGCCCGCCGCATACGAGCATTCCTGGAACTGGCCCGGCCGGCTAACGTCATCACGGCGTTCGCGGACATTCTTGCCGGTTTCGCCGCCGCCGGCGCCATGACGGGCCTGTTATTCGGTCAGAGCAACGCGCCGGTCGAGGAGCTCGTATTCCTTCTGCTTGCCACGGCGGGGCTGTATGCGGGCGGCGTGGTCTTCAACGATGTGTTCGACGCAGACCTGGACGCAAAGGAACGCCCGGAACGACCTATTCCAGGCGGTCGCGCCACACGGGTGCAAGCCGCTGTCTTCGGAAGCGTTCTGCTTGTTGCGGGGATTGCGGCGGCGGCCTGTGTCGGCCTTCCGTCTTTCTTCATTGCCGTGGCCGTGGCCTGCTGCGCCCTCGGCTATGACGCCGCCGGTAAACATCACGCTATAGCGGGGCCGGTCATTATGGGGCTGTGCCGCGGCGGAAATCTGCTGCTGGGCGCCAGCGCCGTGCCGGGCATGCCTGCCACCCTGTGGTTCCTTGCGCTCGTGCCCGTCGCATATGTTGGCGCCATCGTTGTAATCAGCCGGGGCGAGGTGCATGGCGGCAGCAAACGCCCCATCCTGCTCGCCATGCTCGTTGCAGGCGTCGTATGCGCAGCGCTGCTTGCCCTCGGCTTCCGATCCGAGTACAGACTGCTGGACGCGCTGCCTTTTCTGCTCTTCTTCGCCTTCCTCGTATTTCCCTCGTTCCGGCGCGCCGCCGCCGATCCGTCCCCGGCGCTCATACGCCGTGCCGTCAAGGCAGGCGTGCTCGCGCTGGTGGCCCTCGACGCAACGCTTGCCGCGGGATTCGGAACCTGGATCGCGGGGCTTATCGTGCTTGCGCTCCTGCCCCTCTCTATCCTCGTCGCGCGGCGCTTTGCGGTAACGTGAGGAAGTTGCTGGTGAGTATTACGTTAATGATGTGAATCTTGCGGCAGCTTCAGCCCCTACCTCAACACCAACCGCAACGCAAAAACCGCCACCCCTCCCTGCATGACGCCAAAGGCCACCGCCGCGCGAAAATCTTGCGTCTCGATGCGCGGCGTCAGCGCTTCGTTACGGGTCCGCTCATACTCGTCGGCCAGATCGTCGGCTTTGAACTTGTAATGTACCGCGAGGGCACCCGAAACAAGCGCCGTTCCCAGCGCCGCATAATCGATCCATGCGCGATGTGCGCGAGGCGGATTTAAATACAGTTGGGGCGCCGTATCCTGTTCGTTGATCGGCTCCAGATGCACCACATGGCGGTTCCATACGGCTTTCCCCGGCTGTATGCGCTGGGAGATATACCCCACTCGCCGCACCAGAATACTTTCTTCCAGCGGATCCACCGACCGGTGCAATAACGGCGTAACGCCGATATAATGGCTCTCTTCAAGGTGCTCGATGAGCACATCGGCCCCGAACGGCTCCGATTCGATCCGGTAATGGTACGGAAAGCGCATGACCACGCGAGCCGTATCGCCTGCAACCACATCCAGTGGCCGGGTAATCGGAGCGATCGACCAGGCGTCCGGGTTCGGCGCGGTAAGACGAATGGAACGACTGGCGGACGGCACAGCCAGAAGCATACTCGATGCGCCCCCTACCAGCAGGCTGTCCGCAAAAACCAGCGCCTCGGGGAAGTTCGTGTCGATATGCACATACGCCGGGCCATCCCCGCCGCCTGCCTCCTGCGCCCGCGCCGGCGCATGGGCAAGCGCCGTACACAGCAAGGCGCCCAAAAGCGCTCGATGGATATGCAGCAACCGCCCTGCACGCCACGCTCTTCCCGATTTACTCGCCTTCCGTCTCATCGTCCCCCGGGTCCGGTTCGTACGCATACACATAACGAGGCTCCGCCAGCACAATCAACAGCGACTCCTTGAGCGCAAAAGCGGATTTTATGCGCCCGTCCAGTTCCGTATTCCATATCAGGCTGCCGTCGTGCCGATCGAAACCCATCAGAAGGCCCCCCATGGTGCCTACATAGACGGTTTCGGCGGTAATGACCGGCGGGGCCGAAACCGCAGCGGAAGCATTCGCTTCCCAGTTGAGCGACCCATCCTCTATATCCAGGGACCGGACGATGCCGTCGGATGCGCCGAACACCAGGTCACGCGCCCCTGCCGCAGGCGCCGAAAGATACTTCTGAGGAGGGGCAAAACTCCCTCGCCGCATCGCCAGGCCGCCCTGGTCGGCAACATACTCGCCTTCCTCCCCGTTCGTTACATCGTATGCCCAGCGCAAACCGCCGCTGCGCGTATCGAGCGCCCGCAGGCTGCCCCGTGTCGTTGCAACAAACACCATATCTTCCGTAGCAGCCAGAGAAACCTGAACCGGGGCGCCTGCATCCGCCGACCAGAAAAGCGATCCGTCTGACGGATCCAGTGCGGCCACCCTTCCGCGATCACTCGCTACGACAAGGGTATCGCCAATCAATACGGGCGTCGAGTAGATACCCGCCCGTTCGTCCAGCTGCACCGACCATGCCTCCTCCCCGTCCTCCAATCGCCAGGCTCGGACATATCCTTCCACATCTCCGGCAAGCACAAAATCGCCCCATACCGTAAGCCCTGAACTGACAGGAATATCGCCGGTCCGCCATAACCGGTCTCCGGTCAGCAGATCACTGGCGCGCACCGCTCTGCCTCCCCAGGCTACCGGCACGACGAGCACACCGTCCGCATAGGCCGGGGTGCCCTCGATGGCATCTCCGAATTCATCGCGCCCGAACCGCTTTCCCGATTCCAGATCAACGGCATGCACTTCCCCCTTGCGAGTAGCCACAAGAATCGCATCCCCCAGAACAAGCGGGGAAACAGGGCCAAAACCTGCCTGGGCATTGAATCTCCAGCGCTGTTGCAAAGGAGGATCGACCTGATCGGGCACGGCATTGGATCGGAAGGTATCCCCCCCCTCCACAGGCCACACGGGGTCCATAATATGTTGCGGATCCATACGAAGGGTTGAGCATCCGGACATACCCCCGATCACCGCGGCAAGAAGCGCAAGGCGCCCGGAAACCCGGCTACTTCGAAAAATACTCGCCATCGACAAATTCCCGTTCCTAAAAATCCCAACCAAAGAAGAACTGCTTGAAAAAGCGCTCCCGATACTGGAAACCGTCCCGATACCGGTATCCCACATCGTAACGCAGCACCAGGCCACCGAAGAGATTCAGTCGCAGACCTCCTCCGATCGCACCTACCGTCTCGCCGATATTCAGCTGTCTGCGGAGCCGGTCCGACAAGCCCGGTTCATGATACGAGGCATTCCATGCATGGGCCGCATCGAAGAAAAAAGCGCCGTGCAGGTTTGCGACACCGAGCGGCGCCAGCACCGGCAAACTCAGCCAGGGGGCAAGCAGAATAGGAAAGCGCAGTTCGTGGGAGGTGAACCACATTTTCTGTCCGCGCACGCTGAAAAGGGGGAATCCGCGCAAGTCCCAGCTACCGCCCATGAAAAACAACCGGGCTTCTCGCCCCGTGTTCATCCTGCCCATACCGCGTGAGGCAAACGTAATGTAGCGGTGCAGCCGCCAGTAGTGGCGAACATCTCCTGCAAACGTGAGATAGCTCACGTTGGAATAGAGTACATCGGTTGTCCAGGCAGTCATCACGCTGCCCCGATACCCTTCTATCGGACCGTTCATGCCCCAGAGCACATTATCATGCACGAGCGACACGGAATTCGATATGAGCAGGGCCTGCCTGTCCACCTGCGCCCAGGGAATAGACTTGTCGTCCCAGCTCAAGGATGTACTCGCCTCGACCCTCCGAAACATGGAAATCGGGTAACTGATGAGTCCGTATCCGCCATAGATCGTTTCCCACAGCGTTGGAAATTCGCGCGCTGCGTCCGGGTCGGTAATATCGTAACGCAATCCCGCAAAACGGTAGAGGCCATACGCAATATTGGTCCGGCGGTGCAGCTGCTGGCGGGCAATCGCCACATTCAGGCTGTTCAGAAAATCGCTGCTACCGCGCGCATTGTTGTAGACTGTCAGGAACCACTTATCGTCCCCCATCAGGTCAGAAAACGCCAGCGCGGCGCCGCCCTGAGTGCCCCAAACAGGATTCTGGCTTACGATCGTCTGCGCCAGATCGAGCGTGAACTGTTTCCTGTACCGGACAGACTCCTCGCTGTCCTGGAGACCGATGCGGGCAAATGTCCATGGCTCTTCCGCCTTTGTCGGATCGACGATTTCCTCACTCCGCGGGTGCGCCCATAGCGAATCCGCGGCAGGCAAACTGCGAATGGAAAAGCGCATGTGCTCGAATCCGGTAAAAAGAAGGTGGCCTTCCTTGGTCCACACCGGATCGAACGCGGAAGTGGTCAGGTTGGTAAGCCGGCGAAGGCGGCGTCCGGAAGATGCGCGGTCAGCCGCTACATCAGACTGGAAAGCTATGGCGCCAGACCCGAAAGAAGCCATTTCGGGGGAAGCATCCGGCGGGGCTTCCGCTGTCCATATGTTCTGCGCACCGTACCGCCCGTCCGCGTCCTGTACAGCGCTCGTAAACACGACTTGCCGTCCGTCCGGGCTCCAGCGCGGAGAATGATCCAGCCGTTCACCGAACGTCACATACCCGATCATACCCTCGTCGAGGTCGTACGCAAAGATATTATAGGCGTTGTGCTTGCCTGTTGTTGTACGATCCGAGGAGAATGCGATCCGACGCCCGTCAGGACTCCAGGAGGGATCAAGATCATCGTAACTGTCATGCGTCAGCCGGTGCAATTGGCCCGCAGCGATGTCATAGACGAACAAGTCGCTGAAACCGCTCGCCGTGATGGAAGAAAACACGAGGCGGTTCCCGTCGGGACTCCATGCCGGGGAATGCACGGCCACCAGGCCATCGAAACCGTACGTGGCAAGCAGGGTGTTCGCAACCAGATCGTACACATGAATAACATCCGTTTCGCCGCTTTTCGTGACGAAAGCGAGTTTCCCGTCCCCGGAAATTCCCATCCGGCTTTCAAATACATGCAGCGCCTCGAAATTGTCCGTCCGTTCGCCCCGGATAAGTATCTCAGGCTCTCCAAGCGGACGAAACAGCGAATCGATCTCCACCTGGTACACATTGCTGTAGCCGGTCAGATTACCCACGAAATACACTTTACGCGAACCGTCCGGAAAACGATAAAAAGTCGGCTTGGCATTGAACCCCTCGGTAGCCACTCCTCCCGCCTCGAGGGACGCAAGCTCAAGACCGTCTATTTCCTGGAAATACCGCTCCCGGAGCCATTCCTGCCACTTCCGGTCTATTTCGTGAAAATCCTCGAGAAACGTGACCTCCAGCACATGGCGAAAATCACGATCCTTCCAGAAGTTCTCCATGAGCCGAAGCAGCTTTTCTTCTCCCCATGTTTCGGCCAGGAAACGACACAGCGCTTCCCCCTGCTTGTACATGAGAAACGTACCGCTGATGCGATAGATGTTCGAAAGCGGAACAAGATAGTTGGAATACACGGCGTCCCGCATGATCATCTCGTGCGACGCATCGGGGGTGCCGGACCAGTATTCCGCAAGGCCTTCGGTAAACCAGAGCGGAAGGAAGCGCTCCGGTGGAACGCGGTGGTCCCGAATGACGCGCAGCACCTTTGCATAGGTGAACACATGCACGAGTTCGTGCCGAATGACCCGGCGAAACTGGTGCACGTTCCCGTTGGCCGGAATGACGACACGACCTTTCAGAAATTCAAAAAAACCGCCTACGCCGTCGGGAATAAAGCCCGGGGTAATGTTCGTTTGCTTGAAGTGCAGGTTCGATGAATAAAAAATAAGCGGCGGACGGTGCGTGAGCGAGAAATTGAACCGGTTCTGTAATTCCTCATAGGCTTCCTCGGCAAAAGCGGCGCCATACTCAGCCAGCTCCTGCATTTCCTCGTAGTGGTAAATGTCGAAATGCTCCGTTTTGAGGATGTGCCAGTCGAAATTCTCGTATTGGATCTTGTTGCGCCCGAAATGGGAGGTGTACTGCCCTGTGGCAGGAAGAGCAACTGCGCACCAAAGCACAGCAAGCGCAAAATGTCGCAGTCGAAGGCAGAGCATGAATCGAAGCGACCGGTAAGAGAGGAAAACCGGAATGTAATACGGTCCGGGTATAAGCGTAACACAAAAAAATTACGCAAGCGTTCCCGGATTACCACAAAAGATGGGGGAAATCCATCCCGGCTTGCCTGTTACGCCTCTAACATGCTCGCCACGTCGCAGTCGTGTTCGCGAAGCCAGACCTCGAGAAGGGATGTCACTTCATGGGCATCGCGTGCCTGCAGAGCCTGATCAGCCAGTGCCCGGGCCTCTTCCATACGGATGGACCGGAGTACGCGCTTGACCTCCGGAAGGTAGATGGGGGAAGCCGACAGCTCGTCGATTCCCAGCCCCAGAAGAATCGGTGTGGCAACCGCACGGGCAGCCAGTTCCCCGCATACGCTGACTCCGATGCCGCAGGCATGCGCCGCTTCGACGGTTTGCCGGATAAGTTGCAAAATGGCCGGATCAAGTTCCTGGTACTTGTCCGCTACCAGATCGTTGCCGCGATCCACAGCAAGGGTATACTGTGTGAGGTCGTTTGTACCTATCGAGAAAAAATCGACTTCTCTGGCGAATCTGGTAGCCTTGATCGCTACCGAGGGCACCTCGACCATGATACCAACCGGAATATCGGGATCGTACTCCAGGCCTTCCCGCGCAAATTCCTCATATACTGTGCCGAGACGCTCCTTGAAAGCATACACCTCGTTCAGTTCGGTTACCATCGGCAGCAGGATACGAAGCGGCCCGAAATGGCTTGCACGTACGATAGCTCGCAACTGTGGATGCAGCATCTCCGGTTTGTCGAGCAGCACGCGCACACCCCGCCATCCGAGAAACGGATTATGTTCGCGGTGACCAAGCGGGAGCATTTTGTCTCCCCCGAAATCAAGCATACGAAACGTGGTGGGATGGGGGGCAACCGATTCGACAATGCGGCGATACGCCTTGAACTGCTCTTCCTCGGACAGAGACACACGCTTTCGCATCAGAAAAAGCACTTCCGTACGGAAGAGGCCCACGCCTTCTGCACCATACTCCTCGACGAGTTCCAATTCTTCCATGAACTCGAGATTGGCCATCAGGCGCACGTTGTGCCCATCAAAAGTTTGCGCGGGCAGTGAAACGATCTTCTTCTGTTCTTTCTGTAATTGCCGGTAGCGCTTCTGGCGATCCCGATAGAACGCCAGCGTGTCTTCTGTCGGATTGATGACCACGCGGCCTGTCAGCCCGTCAAGCACCAGCATATCTCCGGAAGCGACCTGCTCCGTTACGCCATGCATGCCGACGATGGCCGGAAGCCCGAGGGCGCGCGCCATGAGCGAAACATGCGAGGTCGCTCCCCCATAATCCAATGCCGTGCCAAGAATCGCCCGTTGACTGAACAGGACAATGTCCGCTGCGGTAAGACTCTCGGCAACCACGATCGACTCGGCGTCAATCGTGGAAAGGATTTTGCCCCGGCGCAGGTGCCGAACGACCCGGTCCTGCAGGTCGAGCATGTCGTTGGCGCGCTCGCGAAGGTATTCGCTCTCTCCGGCTTCGAGCAACTGCCGGTGGTGGCTCATCACCACATGCGCAGCATAATCCGCGCTCATCCGGTCGCTGCGGATATGTTCGACAACGGCTTCGTAAAAGGCCGCATCGCGCAACATGAGCGCCTGCGCCACAAAAATGTCCGCGCTGCTTTCTCCAAGTTTTTCGCGCGCCACCGCCGCGATCTTCCGCAGATCCCGCTCGGACCTCGACACAGCTTGCTCGAAACGGACGAGCTCCCCCTCCAGATTCTCGGAGGCAATGCGCCGGTCCTCTATCTCGAACGCCGCACGCGCATAGAGATACGCCGGGCCGATCGCGATGCCCGGAGCAACGCCGATTCCTTCTACAACATGCTCAGTGGTTGTATCGACAAGGTTCATAACTCCTCCCCGAAACCGCTTTCAAACAGGCGCGCAATAGCCCCTGCCGCCTCGTTTTCGTCTTCTCCCTTGAAGACAAGCGTCAGGCAAGCCCCTTGTTCAGCTGCCAGTGTCATCACTCCTATAATGCTCTTGCCGTTGATTTCGAACTCGTCCTTGCGAATGAAAAAATCCGCCTGAAACTTCGCTGCTGCACGGACAATCATGGATGCCGGTCGTGTGTGTATACCGGCCCGGTTCATAACGGTTACTTCTTTCGTTATCATTGGATACTCTGATTAAGTCCGCAAAGCTCAGAGGTTGCGAGAAGTGCGCTGGCAAGAAATGACGAAGCAGTGTGGCAGGCCCCACATAATGAGGAATGACGCAGCCAGCGTGCTTCTCGCAGCCTCCCGAAGGGCGCGTCATGTCCGCAACGCCTCGAATTCGCAATGTTCAACGATGGAATCATGATGTCCTATCCGCGCGAACGTGACGCGCTGAGCGAAGCGGTTTTGGTCAGAGTATCCCATTATTCTTAGTCAGAGTATCCATCAATGCATCCGCTCCTGCATACGTTGCAACAACCCGCGCAGGGTTACCGAGGACGGAACATCCGGAAGATGGCGTGTCGCATGAAGCGCCTCTTCAGTGTGGCGTCGTACGGCAGCCTGGGCCTCATCGATCACGCCCGCCTGTTGCATCCGTTCACGCGCCTCGTCCACCTGGTCGGCCGGCAGGCCCGTCCCCTGGACGATGCGTTCGAACCACCGGCGATCCGCACCATGAGTCCGCTCAATGGCGCGTAACAGAATGTATGTACGCTTTCCTTCGATGAGATCGCCCCCTTTCATCTTGCCCCAACGGATATCTTCCGCCGTTATATCCAGAAGATCGTCACGTATCTGGAATGCCCGCCCTGCATGCCTTCCGATGGTCCGCAAATGTTTCAGATGCGTCTCATTCGCTCCGCCCAGCATCCCGCCGATCTCCAGCGACGCCTGAAGCAAGGCCCCGGTCTTCCGGTCTACCATTGAAAGGTACTCCCGGACGGACACGTCCGTTCGCTGTTCGAAGACCTCGTCCAGCGCCTGCCCTTCACATAAAAGGCCCAGCATATCCTGAAAATGCCCGATGACCGCCACCGGATTCCAGCAAGGAGCATCGGCGCAGGGCTTCGCCTGGGCGAGTAAGGCATACGATAATCCCATCAGGTAATCCCCGCAAAGAATCGCGGTGCTTTCGTCCCACTTTGCGTGTACCGATGGCCGACCTCGCCGCTCGTTCGCAGAATCCATGATGTCGTCATGGACCAACGTGAAATTGTGAAAAATCTCAACGGCCAATGCGGCAGGAAGCACATGGTCATCATCCCCACCGAAAATGCGGGCGGACAACAATAGCAGGATGGGCCGGAGCCGCTTGCCGCTGGAAGCCAGCACATACCGGACCGGTTCGTACATCACTTCCGGCTCTGCAGGGATCAGTACGGATGCAGCACCTGCCTGGGCCGAGCGGCCCGCTGCCAACGCAGACAAAACGGATTCTACACGTTCCCGGAGGGCTTGCACCTCTTCCTCAACCGCGGAGACGTCGGAAACGATCTGTTTGCTGTTATTCGATGACATGACGGTCACACGGTTTCTGCACCGAACGCAGCCTGTGCAATCGCGTCTTCGATGCGTGCATAGACCTCCTCGAGTTCTCCGCCGGCGTCGATATCGACAATGATTCCCTGCTCCCGGTAATAATCCACCACTGGTCTGGTGGCCTCCCAGTATCCCTCGATCCGGTTCCGAATAGCATCCGGATGGTCATCCTGCCGCTGCACGATCAAATCGGGATCGATATCCGCCGGCGGAGGCTTGAACGTGAGATGATAATGCTCCCCTGTCAGTCTATGCATTCTTCGCATAGAAAGCCTCTCTATTATGTCGTTTATGCATAATTCCATGGCGACAACCAGGTTGAGCGGGGCGTTGTGGGCTTCAAGGAACTTCGAAAGCCATTCCGCCTGCACAACGGTACGGGGATACCCATCCAACACAAAACGATCCAGGCCAATCTCCAGCAACGCTTCTTCGGCCATATCCCGGGCAAATTCGTCGGGCACCAGCCAGCCTCGCCGAACATACTCCTGAGCCATTCTGCCATGCGGAGTACGGGCCCGGATGGCGTCCCGGAACATGGCGCCTGTAGATATGTGACGCCAATTCCGGCGCTCGGCGAGTAATGACGCCTGCGTCCCTTTACCTGTACCGGGAGCTCCGAAAAGCACTATACGCATAATATTATCTACTCCGGGGCAGCGATTGGCATGATCTCCGGCCACCGGATATAATGAGATAACAAATAGGAGAGACTACGACAGAGCCGGAATGTCTTCTTGCTGCGGCGAACCCTATGTTTTTCCACCTTCATTGCGCGGCACGCCTTTTCTCAATGCCTCGTCCTCTCGTTTTTCCCGGAATGTCCGCAATGCAACGCCAGATCGCCCTGTAAGAAAATTTGCCGCAAAGTCCGCAGCCAGCCCGATCCCCGTTTGCAGGAGTGTGACCCAGAACAGATAACGCAAGCCGCCGGGGGCGCCCGACGCAGCGGGCAGGCCGGACATACCGGGCGCCTGTGTTCCTGGCGCTTCACGGCGCCGCTTCCGGGAAATCATTTTCCCGACCAGAAGTCCTGCCGCCACGGCCGCCAGCACACCGACTGCGGGATGCTTCTTCGCGCCTGCCCAGACCGCTTTAGGCGCCGAACCGACCTCGTTCTCGATCCGTTTGATCCGCCCTTGTATGGACGCCTGCGTATCCGCAAGCTGTCTTTGCAGCGCAGTCCTGTCTTCCTGTTCTCCCATGTGAGAAAATGCCTCCCTCACACGAGAAGATACCGTATGTCCTGCGTGATCACCCACCGGCTTCCTCGTCGGAAGAATGTTTATCGTTGTTCGATGTGGTCCGGGATGCTTCCCCCGATAGACGCGAGATGTCCGTACCGTCCAGTTTACGGGCATGTACCCGGCGATTTCGCGCATACAATATGCCGGTCCATAGAAGAAGCAAGCCGGTCACTACGAGAAACCCCCAGGCCGGGTGCCCCAATGCCCAGCCTGCAAACAACGCCAGCGTAATGAGCATGAACAATCCTGAAACCAGACTTGCGATAATGAGCGCGGCCTTGAGGGTGGCTTCATCTATCTTCTGCCGGATGTAGCCCTGTACGTCCAGTTGGATCAGACGCAATCGCAATTCAATCCAGGATGTGAAATCTTCAAGGAGACCGCGTGTTTCGTTGCCGATGCGGTGTACTTTGCCTCCCGCATTATGGTCCTTGCCCGCTTTACCTGCCGCACCGTTCTCACCCGCTGCAGCTTTATGTTGCTCTGGAGTATGTTGCGGCTCCATGTCCGGCCAGGATTCATTATTTTGGGGCGCCCACACATCCGCGGGTATCCTCATTTATACCCGATTTCGACGATACGGTTTTCTCATGCCGCAACTCGACATTTCCCCCACCCCGAATCCGAACAGCCTCAAGTGTACGCTCCGCAAGGGCACATTCATTCCAGAAGGGATGGAATCATTTAATTCCGCGGAAGAAGCGGCCGGACACGCTTTGGGGAAACGCCTGTTTCGCATCGGGGGCATTGTCAATGTCTTCATTATGCCCCGCTTCCTGACCGTCACAAAAACCCCCGAGGCCGACTGGGGGGACATCATGCCGGAAGTGGAACGAGCGGTGGCAGATACGAGATAGCCATCCGCCTCTTCATAAGCCCGACAGAAAATCCACCGTGTCGATGCCGTCGGGTCGCCAATCGAGCGCGGGCCGCTGCGCTTCGCCGGGAACAAGGAGCAAGCCCCCGAACTCCAGCCGCTTTTGAAACCTGGGCTTCGCGACCATGAGTTGCACAGGCTGTTTGCCCACCCAGTCATTGACATCGGCAATATCATCGTATTCGACCCAGCGCAGATGACCGGGCGACTGGGCTTCCGGTTCGCCCCGGCTGACCAGAAATTCGAGCCCTTCTCCGTAGGCGTGAGAAGCGCCAACCGCTTCCAGTAAAGCCCGCTGCATAGCAAGCCGCCCCGCTGTCCTGCCGTGCGCCGGGAAAACCCCTCGGAACCCCGCCATAGCCTCCAGCAGGCCATCCGGAGCATGGCCGCGAGGCGCCCATATCACGGCGACATTGCGGCAACCGAACCCCTCGTGCAATAGTACGTCTTCCGCAAGACGTTCGTAGGTATCGGCCCGCTCCTTGCCGTCGAGTACGCCCACCGCAAAGGAATGCCCCCGGAACAGGCAGCGGACCGGAGGAATGTCGTGCGCCTTGCCTGTCGTTTCGTCCTGTGCGTCGTCTGGCGCCAGGTCCCGGGCCCCGTCGTGCAACCAGGCGATCGTTTCGTCCGAACCGGTAGCGATAAGCGCATCGGCGCCGGTCAACAGTTCGGGAAGGAGGGCGAAGTTGGCTGCAATATCCGGTGCGAACCGGCAAAGATCGGCAACGAAGGCCGGCAACAATGCCGGGGACTTCGACGAAACGCTTCCGAGGTAGCGATGCCCGGTCAATAGTACCGCCAGAAAATCCTGCAACCCCACGAGCGGAATATTGCCTGCATTCAGTACGCCCACCGTGCAGGGAGAAGAGGCGCTTCGCCCCCCGATCCATGCCTCCAACGCCTCTTCCGTAAGCAGGGACATCTGCTGGTTCACCGCAAACGCCACCGCCTCCTCCGTAAAGGCGTTGGGGGCTTCCAGCGTCTCCTTCACAGCGACCGTCCTCGGATCGTAATCGGGATCCGTCCAGGCATCGGCCGCTGCCGCCACCGCCCTGATGAGTTTGCGCCGGTCAAACATTTTCCAGAAGAAAGTTGCATCCCCGGAGTTCGGCGTTTCCCAGCCGTCCAAGCACTTCGAAGCCGTCGCCGCGCTGCACGGCGCGGTCCTGCGTCAGCACTGCGGAAGCGGAATGTACGTTCGCGAGATCCAGCAAGGCCAGCGCGCCTTCGCTGCCTTCTTCCAGGGACTCGAAGGGATAGACCGGATCCACCACCCGGAAACGCATCCAGGGAGGGGGATAGAAAACACCCCCCTGGCGGGAGTAACACGAGCTGAGAAGTTCGCACATGCCGTATTCGCTGCAAATGGATGCTCCGCCAAAACCCTCCCCAAGGCGCCGGTGCAAGGTTGCGCGCGCGATTTCGCGGCGATGGGTCTTCATACCGCCCGTTTCGATCACTAACGCATTTGGGGGCAGGCAATACGGTGCGGATTCCAGCAGGTCGACCAAGCCGAATGCCGCACCGAATACGATGAGCGGAACTCCCTCGCTTCGGCTCCGATCCGAAAGATGGTGCAAACGCTCCGGAGCGGCCAGTACCGATCCGCTCCCCTCCACCCCGAACCGGCGCATCAGAAAATCCACCATGTACAGCAGCGACGAAGCGCTACCCTGCTCGATATATCCGGGAAGGCATGAAGCGAACAGGAACGGTCCCGTTCCGAATTCACGGGCAAAGTGCACGGAAATCGCCCGCTCGTAGATCGACAGATCCCGGATGTAATGCCGGCTGCGTACGCCGCTTTCGGTTCCACTGCTCTCAAACACTTTTTCCGCCTCCTCCGGCGAGAACGTGGTGACGGGAACCTGTTTGAAAGCCTCAACGGGCAAAAAAACGGGGTGGCGGGCTGTCGGAAGATGGACAGCCTCTATCGGGCCGGAAGGGTCCCGGGATTTTTGACCGGCAGTGTTTTTCGACCCGGCAAGCGCCTCACTCCATTGAGGATAAATGGCTTTGAAATAACGGCGGTAAACGGGATTGTGTGCATACTGGTGTGCAAGCACCGTCTCAGCCATCTCGTCAAAAGCGGCGGGAACCTTGAGACTGGTAAAACCCCGGATTACATCGTCGATCGTCATGAAATACGCATTCCGGCAAGCGTATGTGCAAACCATCTGTCAGAGCGTTCCTGCGCTCCTGGGCGTTCCTATCCTCCCGTGGGCATCGTACGGCGGACCAGAAAACGGTTCATCAGTACGAAAAGCACCGCCACAGCGCCCCACTGCACAAAGCAGGTCATCACGCTGTACGCATCGAACGGATTATACCAGGTATCGGGGGCATACTCCGCAGCGGACAGATACAGCCACCACACAAGCAATATCACCGCTTGCACCGGCACGGCAAAGCGAATCAGGAAGGTCCATCCCTTGCCTACGGACCAGTCCCCCTCCCCGCCCGAAACAACGTTGCGGGCAAAATCGCCGGCTCCGTATCGAACCACGGCAAACGCTACAAATGCCCCGGAAATCATGAGTGCTACCCCCCAGACAAAATCCTGATTCCCCAGGAAATCGAGATACAGAGCAGACGGCACGCCGAGCACGAATCCAAAAATGCCTACGCAGGCAATGGCCTGTTTGCGCTGCAATCCCGCGTCGACCAGCACACGCGTTGCCAGTTCAATCATCGAAATCAACGAGCTGAATGCCGCAAATGACAGCCCGAGAAAGAAAAGCATAGCCATGCCCCGTCCAAAAGGCATACTGGCAAACAACTGAGGCATCCAGATAAAGGTCAGGCCGGTGGAGGCCGGGCCGCTGGACTTCATCACCTCAAGCACTTCAGGGCGGGACATTTCGGCGCCCAGTACGGCGAAAACCGTCCCGAAAATCATGATGGCGGCCAGAAGGGAAACGATATTATTCCCTATACCGGTGATGAATGCATTCTTTACAACGCCGTGCTTCCGCTGCATATAGGCGCCGTATGTCAGAATAAGCCCCCATCCCGCGCCCGTATCCCATGCATTCTGGGTGAGCGCCTCCAGCCACAGGGACGGGCGGGTCAGTAAATCGAGCTGTGGTGTAAACAGGAAGGTCAGCCCCTGTCCTGCGCCGGGTAACGTTACCGCACGCAGCACGGAAATGAGAACGATCAGGAACAATACGGGAATGAGCACCTTGTTCACGCGCTCGATCCCCGAAATGCCTTTCACCACAATGAACACGCCGCCGCCCATAGCCAAGGCATGAAACAACAGCGGCAATCCTCCGGACTGGAAACCCTCCCACACCGCCGTCGCGCCTTGCAGATCCATGGGCAACGGCTGGCCGACCGAGGTCAGTAAGTAATACACGCACCAGCCCGCCACCACGGAATAATAGAACATGATGGCCGTAGTCACGAAGGCCACGAAGGCGCCCATCCATGCAAATCGCTTGCCCGCCGTCTTGATGAACGACCCCACGACGCCCTTCCGCCCATGCCGCCCGAGCGCATATTCCGCAATGATCAGCGGAATACTCCATATGAACAGGAATACAACCCAGGCGATCAGGAAAGCGCCGGCGCCTTCCGCCCCTCCATTCTGCGCGGCGATGCGCGGAAACCGCCAGATGTTGCCTGTGCCCACGGCAATGCCAAGCACGCTCAGCAATAGTCCGAGGCGGCTCGTGAAACGTTGCTCCGTATCCGAATGTCCGGGCATGATGCACTGAAAAATTAATCCGGGGAAGTAGACGCAGAGAAGAATATACGGCGCGGAGCGGCGCACTGCTTATATCCTGTGCTATACCGAGTCCCGCGTAATATCCATATCTTATTTTCATTAGTTGCCCGGATGTACGCCCGCCTGGAAATCGAACCGCCCCTGCAAACGCAAGGCCTTCTCCCCTTCAAAAAATCAACAACTCCCGATGCGCCGGGCGTCTTCCGCCAATGTATCCGACCCCTCGCCTTCCCGCTTTCGCCGGAAGGCGCTTGCCGCATCGACAGGCGTGCTCCTCGCCCTCGGTTTTCCGCCGTTTCCCTTTCCCGTGCTGGCATGGGGAGCGCTCGTTCCACTACTGATCCTGTGGACGGAGCAGCCCTCGGCGCGGAAAATGTATATGGATGCAAGCGGCGCCTTCCTCATTACGTTCCTTGTTGCGTTCCAGTGGCCGCTCTTCCACCATAACTTGAATACGGCTCTCCTGTCCCTCCCGGCGATGATTACGATTCCCCTGTGGATGGCCGTGCCGTTCGGGATATCGTCTGCATGTCGGCGGCGCCTCGGAAACCATGCTGCACTCGCGCTGCTGACCGCCCTTTTCATCCTCATGGAATGGAGTCTGCGACGAGGCCCCCTTGCCCTCCCCTGGGCCCTGCTTGGCCATTCGCAGGCCGAATTTCCCCCCTTCAATCAACTGGCCCGCTTCGGCGGCGCACCGCTTCTGACCGCGTTCGTGCTTGCTGCAAATGTGCTCGGAGCCACGATCCTCCTGTCCATGAGGAGATCGGCCCGTAAAAATTATGGGCGAAGCAGCCCGGTACTTCGCCTTTTGCGCAGCAAGAGTCCAGTGGTCGTGTCGGGCGCTGTCGTCGGCGCGGGTTTGATCGCCGCGTTTCTTCCCCCGGGCGTGCCTCGCGAAACCGGCCAACCCCGCACCATCGCGCTCATACAACCGGGGATTTCCGCCGGAGCATGGGCGGATTTCGACGATACGGAGGCCGTCCGCACGCTACTGGCGATGTACGATGCATTGGACCCGGATACCATCGACCTTGCCATATGGCCGGAAACGGCCCTGCCGCCCGGAAACGAATCGCTTCGGAGGTTGGTCCGCCGCCGCGTGGAAGCTCGCGGCATACCGCTCCTGACGGGAGCGATCGACGAGGCGCCGGGCGAAGACTCCGACCACGCCGCAAGGTCCTGGTTTAATGCCGCCCGATACGTACGACCCGGCAAACCGGATGCGGTATACCGAAAGCGCAGGCTTGTGCCCTTTGCCGAAGGCGTTCCTTTCGAGAACAGGTGGCCCCGGATGCGGCGCCTTGCCATTCCCGCAGGCGGCGTGGCCGGCTACGTGCCGGGAACGTCCCCCGCGCACATGGATCTCGACGGAATTCCGTTCGGCGTGCTGATTTGTTTCGAAACCCTCTTCGACGACACGGCCCGGGAGTACGCCAGAGACGGAGCGCAATTCCTGATTGCGATCACGCAAGACGGCTGGTGGAAAAATTCGTTCGGGTACCGTCAGCATCTGGCGTTCAACCGGCTTCGCGCCATCGAAACGGGACACCCGTTTGTGCAGACATCCGTATCGGGCAGTACCGCATCCATACGGCCGGATGGAGCAATCGAGACACATATCGGTTGGATGGAACGGCGTGTCGCCATCGTACGCATAGAACCGGCGACAAGCCCGACGCCTTATATGCGATGGGGGGACATCGTTTCTCCCGTAGCGGGCGTTATCGCCCTCATATTGTCGTTCATGGCATTCGTACGCCCCCGCAGATGATCTTGCAGGCCCCTCTCGTGCTGGCTTCGGTCTCGGAGCGCCGCCAGCAGCTGCTCCGGAATATGGGTATACGTTTCGAGGTGTGTCCAAGTTACGTTACTGAACAACTCGATCCGGATATGCCCCCCGAAGACATGGTTCAGGTCCTTGCGCTCCGGAAAGCGCGCCATGTGGCGGCCCAGCATCCCGATGCGCTTACGCTGGGCGCGGATACCGTGGTCGTGCTGGCGGGAGATATGCTGGGCAAGCCGGACAGCCCTGCCGAGGCCGAACGGATGCTCAAGCGCCTCAGTGGCGCCACGCATTCCGTATACACGGGAATTGCTCTCCTTCATCCTCCGTCGAACCGGACCGTACACGCTTCGGAGCGCACCGACGTAACATTTCATACCTTATGTGCTGCCGAGATAACCGACTATGTGGCGTCGGGGTCGCCCCTCGACAAGGCCGGCGCCTACGGCATTCAGGATAACCGCGGGCCGTTCTTCGTGCGGCGTATCGACGGAGACTACTACAATGTTGTCGGATTGCCCCTTCACCGATTCTATCGCATACTCAATGAGCGCTTCCCCGACTTGCTTGCAGAGCATTACGCAGGATAACTCCATGCCCGCATTAGCAGATATCCGCATCCTTCTCATTCAGGCCCGCAACACGGAAGATATCCGTATGCAGGAACAGGATTGCTTCCGCGAGCACTGCCGTGTGCACGCCGATCAGATCGCTGCGGTAAAGGTCCAGGCCGATCCGCTTGACCCGGATATGCTGAACCATGCGGATGTGGTCATGATCGGCGGCGCCGGGGAATACTCGGCGACCAGGTCTTATTCCTGGATGCCAGCCCTTATCGACCTTATCCGCCGGATTGCCGACCGCGGCATACCCACCTTCGGATCGTGCTGGGGGCATCAGGTCATCGCCCGGGCCCTCGGAGGCCGTGTCATTCACGACTCCGATCTTGCGGAAATAGGATGCGGCCCCATGATGCTGACCGAAGCGGGAAAGCAGGATCCTGTGTTCGGCAACTTTCCCGAACGTTTTCTTGCAAATATGGGACATCACGACCGGGTAAGCGAACTTCCCCCCGGAGCCGTAGAACTGGTCGTCTCCGAAACGCAGGGCAATCAGGCCTTTCGTATGGGCGACCTGCCGATCTACGGAACGCAATTTCACAGTGAACTCGATGCGAGCCGGATGCGCGAACGGTTCTACAGATACCGGGGAAATTATCCCGAACTGGCCGATGAAGAGACCTTCCATGCCCTTCAGGAAGACCTCGCCGAGACCACCGAGGTAGACAACCTGCTGCACGATTTCCTGATGGAGACGGTGATCGGGAGGTAGGGCGCGAGGTCAGGATGGCGCGCTCCGGTCAGGTAGGCAGGCGGTACGAAGCCTCTGCGTAATCGGCGGTGCCGCCTACCGGAGGGTTGCGTTTACGTACCGTTACTTCAACGGACTCCAGATTGGAATATGCCTCGCTAATCTCGTGCGCAATGAGAAAGGCCAGTTTTTCGATCAGGTAGAACCGGTTGCGTAAAACGATCTCCTGCACCAACTGGTACACGCGTTCGTAGTCCACGGTATGGGCCAGATCGTCGGTTTGCGCCGCCTCCTCGAAATCGAGCGCCATCGACACATCCACTTCGTAGCGCCCCCCTATGCGATGCTCTTCCTGCATCACTCCATGGTGCGCATAGAATACCGCATTGACCAGTTTGACCGTTCCGTTCGCCATAAGCCGGACGTATAGTAGAGGATACTCTGATCAAATCCACTTTGATCAGCGCTTCACGCTCGTGCGTAAAAGATATTGTATTTGCATCATTGAAATTAGTGGGAAACACCGCAGATTCGGGGCGTCGGCGGGCGTGATGCGCCCTTCGGGAGGCAGAGAGGGGCACGCTGGCCGTGTCATTCCTCATTATGTGGGGCCTGCCACATCGCTTCGTCATTCCTTGCCAGCGCACCCCTTTCAGCCTCTGAACTTTGCGGATTTAATCAGAGTATCCTCGAATAATTACAAGTTGAGCGCCTCAAGCAGGGCCGCATCCGCGGGATCAAGTGTCCCGGCGCGTTGCCGGGCTCTTAGTTTCGACACAAAAAGGGTGCCGTACAAGCCCAATACCGTGTCTGCGCGACGGCGATGTTCATCGAACCGCAACACGACCTCCGCATCCCGGAATTCGTCGGGGACATACACTTGTCTCGGGCCATGCGGCCCTGGCGGGGCCATTGCCGGAAAACTTTTTCCGGGCTCGAACACCTTGTTACCGAAATGGCATCCCACACACTGCACCGGGGATTTCAGCGCCCGGGGCGGTGTGGACGTTCCCCGCGCCAGCGCACCATCCTCTCCATATACGAAAAAATCCCAGAATCCGTCTGCACGCTTACGCATCACGGTGGTTTCGACCAGCGCATCGTCCAGGTAATGCTCGCCAAAAAAGATCGTACCCCCAGGGTACAGAATGCGGCCATCTCCTTCCGCCGCACTGCGGAGCGCGGTGCGCACAGCTTCCTCGCGCACATAAATGCGCCGCTGCGCGGTCGTCATGACCCCATGTAAGGCGACCTGCATCCAGGCGGAATCGGGGGCGAAGCCCGCGCTGTCGGCAAAAGCATCAAGGGAAAGCGGAGCCCCGCGCGCCTGGTTATAGGAGCGGTCGATAAATGCCTCCAGTTCCTCCCACTCGATGCGTCTGTTGCCATCAGCGTCGCGGAGTTGTTCGGAAATAGAGGGCCGGTGCTGTGCGAACACATCAAGATCAAGATAAAAACGCCCGGAAAAATCATGGAGCAGGCCCGCTTCGAAAGGATCGGCGGCTTGCGGCGCTACGTACCCACCAAAATAGTATTGCAGGAAACGACGCGGCTCAGACTGGTCAACGGACAGGCGTATGAATGAATCAGGAAGGCCCGATTCGTCCGGACCGGCGCACGCGAACAACAGCATGGATAACGCCATTCCGAGCGCAAACTCCCGATAGGAAAACATTTTGAGCCTGCTCTTCATGATGCACAGATATGGAGTATGTAATCAGAGTATCCTATAATCCTTCCGGTAACGGTGTGCTTCCTGCAGCATCGCCCCCCGTTTCAGGGGCAAGAAATTGATCCAGCAATGCCTGAGCGCGGAGATCGCCCGGATGGTATCGAAGCAACGTACGCAATGTGCGAATAGCTTCGTCCGTGCGCCCAAGTTCCCCGTATGCGACGGAAAGATTGCCGAGGGCGGGCGCAAAATCCGGCTGCACATCAATCGCCCGGTCCAAAAGCTGTATCGCCCCCTCCCAGTCCTGCTTCTGTATATGGACGCTGGCTGCATTAACCAGCGCGCGAACAAGATCGGGGTCCAGGGCGAGCGCCCGGTCGAATAACCGCCCTGCCTCCTCCAATCGCCCCGTTTGCAAATATAGAAATCCGAGATCGTTCCAGGAAGCCGGATGATGCACCGGATCTTCAGCCAGCCCCGCCAGCCATGCCGATTCGGCTTCCGTAAAGCGGGCGGCTGCATAAAACGCTTCTGCAAGTTTCAGATGGCCCTCCGTAAACACCGGCTGCATTTCCACGGTGCGCCGGAGCGAGTTTACTGCTTCCCCCGGGCGGTCGGCGCGCAGCAGAGCCACCCCCAGCCAATACCAGACAGGAACATCCTCCGGATACACTGAAACCGCTTCCGTAAGCGTCGCCACCGCTTCGTCCACCCGCCCCTGTTCGAGCAGGGCCCTCCCAAGAGCAAGACGGGCCTCGGCATGATCGGCCCCGGCCAGGAAGCCGGCCTCCACCTTGACGATCACCGAATCGAGATACAGCGGCAGGGCATGAATCTGGTCATAAAACGCAAAATAGGCGGCTGCCTCTTCAAGCAATGCAAGCCCCTGATCCGCTTCACCGGGAGGCGCCGTTGCCCGCACAAGCCGGAAAGGGTCGGGACGTATGAACACCCGCTCAATATCCTCCGGAGCGACCGCAGGCGGCAGTTCGCGGCGTATCCAGTGATCCGTAAACGTAACGTGCGGGATGTCACTCGCGCCGCTCGAACGAAGATGGCACGCGATACAGTCCCCGGTCATAGCCTCCGCCTCGGTATGCGCGCTTTCGCGTCCACACACGCCGACTTGCCCCTCTGACTCGCCCGAAGCATGACATCCTGCACATACCGCATTGAAGTGAGTGCTTCCGAGTTCGGCAACGGAAACATGCGGGTCGTGGCACGTCGTGCAGGTCATATCGCTTTCCTGAAAACAGGCGCTTTTTTCGAGGCGGAGGGCATGGCTCGCAATACCGAAACGTTCCGGATCGTCGATCTGTCCAGCCGTAACGAATATGCTGCGATTGGCTTCGAGGGAGATACCCGGTCGGTAGGTGGAAGGCGTTTCCCCGGCTTTGAACACGGTGGTGCCCGAAAGATGGCACTGGCGACACACGGACAGTTGATCACCGCGAGATAACCGGGCCGGATGAACGATGGAGGAATCCGGATTGCCTGCCTCCGGCCCAAGACCCGCCAACCGGAGATCGATATGCGCGCCGCCCGGCCCATGACAGCGTTCGCACGTAATTCCGTCGGATACGTCCCGGTAATGATCGAACGTGAACCGGCTGTGGTCAGAAAACCCGTTGTGACAAGCCATGCATTCCGCCACGACAGGCCGACTGAAACGCAGGTTTTCCTGATCGTAGGAAGGGCTCATATCCCATCGACCGCGCTCGACATACCAGGTAAGAGGCATCTCCGTCAGATGCCCGTTCACATTCGCCAGATACGAGCGCGTGTGATTGCCGGAGCCGATCACCCAGTCGACAGGATGCACCCGCTCGTACGTCGTTTGTCCCGACGCATCGAGACGGTACTCGCGCTGGAACAGCGTATCCGCATGTACAAAAGCCTCGTAGTAGAAATCCGAGGCTTCGTGGTAAACCGGCGGACCCGGCAGCATTTCCGGAGCAGAGGCCGCATCAAACCTGGACATGGACCGGCCCATTCCGGTCCTGTGATACGACAGATAATGCTCCTCGTGGCAGGATGCACACGCTTCGTCGCCTGCATACTCTACCCCGGGCGCTCCCTGTGACGAGGCGGCTCCCCGGTGCGGCGTCTCTCCGGTGGCACATCCTGTCAGAACGGCCAGCAGGGTAAAGACGATGTGCGGCCGAATCGGCGGCCCGTGCATTATCTCCTCGACGTGAGCGCCCCCAGAACAACGCCGGCCAGAAAGGAAACCAGCAGCGCACTTCCGGGATGTTTTTTTGCGTACGTGCGCACTGAACCGCACGTTTCGTTGGCGTACTCCGAAACGCGAGACGCCGTACGGAGAAGCTGCTCGTAAGCTTCTGTCACCATGTGCTCCGCATCCTCGAGTTGCGCCTGTTCCTCGGGGGTCATCGGTTCGTCGTTGGAATCCGCCGGCTCCTCGTTGAGTGGGTCGACTGGAGACGTCGGTTGATCCGGTTTGCTTTTCGAAGACTTTTGAGCTGGCATAGTACAAAACCGGTTACCCGGTCAATAATTCGCAGGACAGTGCATTACCAACGGGGTTACACGCACCAAAAATGTTTTTTTTCCATACCCGCCCGGATATTATCCAAAAACATCTGCTTTGCTGCAACATATTCGGCGGTTGGTTGGTACGGTGCAGCAGCGTTTTCCCATGTTTTTCCTTGCCTTGTCATCGCCGGCCGCTTCCTTCGCGGCAACCGCAAAGCGATAGATTGCTCTCACCTGTATGCGTTATCTCCTGACGCTCCTCGTTACGGCGCTTCTTTTCCTGTGTACCGGGCCTGCGGGAGATGCATTGGGGCAGGATACGCCCGGTTCCGCCCCGGAGCGGGCAGAGCGTACCTTTGTCGAGGCGCACGCCCTGTACACAACGGATCTGTACCGCGAGGCGATCCAGGCCTTTTCCGGCTTCCGGAGGAGTCATCCCGATCATCTCCATGCGATCGACGCCCTGTATTATGAAGCCGAAGCACATCTGGCTCTCGGATTTCACGACGAAGCGATCGCCCTCTTCGAACGACTGGAAATAGAATACCCCGGGCACCCCCTTGCTTCAAAATCCCGTTTGGCTCTGGGTAACTTTTTCTACCTGAGCGAGCAATACGATCAGGCGCTTGGCGTATTCTCGAACCTGCTCGAGGACAATCCAAAGCCGGACATTGCAGCAAAAACCCTGTACCGCATGGGGGCTTCGGCGCGGTATCTTGACCGGAACGAAGAAGCCCTCGGGTATTTTCAGCAGGCTGCAGACGAGTACCGGGAAACCGAGTATGCCCCCGTTGCCCTGTATGCAAGCGGATATACCCAAATCGGGCTAGCGCGCTACGACGAGGCCGCCGAGGCCCTTGAACTTCTTGCCGCGCGCTATCCGGAATCGCCCCATGTACGGAATATCGGGCTGGCGCTGGCCGAAGTGTACTATGAACTCGGTGATTACGATCGGGTATTGTCCGAAATCGAAAGGCGGATCGGCGGTCTGGACGAAACCGGGCGGGAACGTGCGCTCTTCCTGCAGGCGGAATCCCTCAATCAATTGCGCGACAGCGAGCAGGCCATCGTCCACTACCGGCGCTTCCTCGAGCGCTATCCCGGGAGCGCCTACCAACGGCGTGCGATCTATGGCCTTGGATGGAATTACTATTTCGAGGGCGTACACCAGTGGGCCGCCGAACGATTCGCAGAAGTCCGCAGCGACCACGACGACGAACTGGCCGCCCGCGCCACGTACTACGAAGCAATCAACCAGGACCTTGCTCTCGAGCCCCTTGCCGCGATTGCGCTCCTTGAAAACTTTTTGTCGCAATGGCCGGAGCATGAACTGGCGCCCCATGCCCATTTCGAACTCGCTGTCCTGTATTACCGGCAACATCGCTGGGACGACGCCTATCGCGTCTTTGGCGTACTGCAGGAAACCTGGCCGGTGCACGACCTTGCCGGAGAAGCAGCGTACTACCGGGCCAATGCGGCCATCGCACTGGGCAATTTCGAGGATGCCTTCAGCCATTTCGACCGGGCCGTCAATGCAGGCGCCGCTTCCGAACGCCTGCGAGAAGAAGTACGCTTTCAGCGCGCCTGGCTATCGTACCGTAGCGCATCGTACCGGGAAGCAATGCTTGGATTCCTGGATATCCATGACCAGTCACCCCGATCGGACCGTGGCCAGGAAGCCTTGTTCTGGGCCGCCGAAAGCATCTATCAACTGGATAACATGGGCCGCGCGGAAGAACTCTTCACGCAGTACATCCAGGACGTTCCTGAAGGGAAACACGTTACGGCGGCCTGGTACGCACTCGGCTGGACACATTTCCGCCGCAGCCAGTACGGAGAAGCAGTGCAAGCGTATCAGGTATTCCTGGACCGCCACCGAACCTCCGATGAAGATGGATTTGTTTCGTATCGGACGGATGCCCTTCTGCGCCTTGCTGATAGCCACTATGCATTAAAGCAATACACAAATGCGATTCGTACGTACCGCCTCGTTGGAAATCAGGGGGGCGACTACGCACTGTACCAGATTGCACAAGCCTTCGACCACGCGGGTGAAGCCTACGAAGCCGTAAGCGCATTCCGGGAATTACTGGAATTTCATCCGGGCAGTCAGTGGGCCCAGGAAGCCCGCTACAGCCTTGGGCATCTCTTCTTCAGGAATCAGGATTACGACCAGGCCATCGAGGAATACAACGCGCTGCTCAGAACCTGGCCCAGGGACCCGCTGGCTGCGAAAGCGCAGTATGGTATCGGGGATGCCCTGTTCAATGCCGGACGCGCCGAAGAGGCCGTAAGTGCCTATCGTGTCGTGCTCGAAGAGTATGCCGGCAGTACATACGTTTCCGATGCTGCGGCCGGCATCCAGATTTCCCTGCTTTCCACCGGCGACACAGAAGCGGCTGCGGCGTTTCTCGACGAATTTGCTGAGCAGAATCCGGATTCGCCGGTCATCGATGAACTCCGGTTCCGGCTGGCCGAAATCAACTTGCAAAGCGGGCAAACGGACGAAGCTCTCACCGGGCTGCTTGACTTTATCCAGCAAGGCAGCAGCGAATACTTGCGCTCGGAGGCCCATTATTATCTCGGAACGATCTTCGAAGAACGTGACCAGCCTGAAGAGGCCATCCCCCATTTTGTACAGGTTATAGAGGAATACACCGGCAGCGAACGCTTTCCGGACGCATCGCGGCGGCTTGGCGCCATCTACCTGCAAAGCGAACGCCCGCTGGAAGCACTTGATGTTTTTCGGTATCTCGAATCCGACAGCGACGGGGACCAGCGCCTTGTAGCAGAAGCCAGATACGGTCAGGGTATGGCCCTGCTGCAATTGGATCGTTCGGAAGAAGCGGAACAATTACTGCAAGACGCCATCGATGCGGCACCCGATGCCGTGGAAACGTACCCGGCATACCTTGGCCTTGCCCGTGTACATCAGGAAGCCGGGCGCTACGGGGATGCCGAACCCCTGTACCGACATGTGGCACGCAACAGCCGGGATGAAACAGGCGCAGAAGCACTGTATCGTCTCGGTGTGCTATTGAGAGAAACAGGACAGGCTGAACAGGCCCTGGAGGAGTTCGGGCGCCTGCCTGTGCTGTTCCTCGGATTCAACGAATGGGTCGCTCGCGGCTATCTGGAACAGGCGCGCACCTTTTACGCACTTGGGGAGATGGGAGAAGCCGCCAGCATGTATGACCTTGTGATCAGCGAATTCGGAGGAACCCCCCATGCGGCAGTCGCTGAACAGGAAAAAGGAACGCTTTAACCGTTGTATTAGGATACTCTGATCAAAACCACTTCGCTCAGCACGTCACGTTCGCGAGTACAGGTTATCATGATTCCATCGTTGAAATTAGCGGAAACGCTGCGGATTAGGGGCAGTGCGGATGTGACGCGCCCTTCGGGAGGCAGAGAGGAGCACGCTGGCTGCGTCATTGCTCATTGTGTGGGGCCGGCCACACTGCTTCGTCATTCCTTGCCAGCGCACTCCTCTCAGCCTCTGAGCTTTGCGGACTTAATCAGAGTATCCTATATACGCTTCTCCGACATATACGGGCGGCTTTTCGCCCGCCGTGGAACCTGCGTTCATGGGGGCGCGGGTACGCATACGGACACATTCCGTAACATATCCCCCGCGCGACACGTATACACAACCAGTTTGCTCGCACTGGTAATAGGCGTATGTACCGCCTTACCCGTCTATGCACAGGATACGGAAGAACCAGCCCCTGTACTTCCCGATATTACGCCGCGGGTCGTGGAAATCCGGACGGGACTGGATATCTCGTTGCCATCGCTCCAGAGACAACCACTGATCGGGTTCAACCCGCCGCCGCGCGTAGCTTCCGTTCCGGCGGACCGGAGGCCTTATGCAGAAGTCTATAAACAGAAAAGCGCCGATCTTCCAGAGAGCCCACTGGCTGCTCTGGATCCGGACCCCATAGCATCCCTCAGCAGCGGCGCACCCGGCCGGGGTATGGCGGAAGCCGCCGCCGGGCGGTATCTGGGGCGGGTGATCCGGCTGCGCACCGAGTTGCCGTTATCCCGCAATACGGCGTTCCATGCGCGCCTCGATTATGCGGGCAGCAAAGGACACGCCGCCGCCGACACGCTCGTAGACGCCTCGGCATCCTTCAATACGTTCGAGGCGCTGATCGGTCTGCAACACAAGACAAAACCCGTTTCATTCGGCCTGGATCTGGATGGTCTTGTGAACGCCCGGCGTATGTATGGCGCCCTGCCGAGCGCCGGGGGACGCATATTCGGCTTGCGGATGGCCCCGCTGCGTACAGCGCAAGGCGGCGGCGGCGCAATATGGATCAAAACGAACGCCACGACGCGCGTGGATTTCAGCGCCCGCGCGCGTTATAGCGTACATTCCTGGGAAACGAATGCAACCCGGCCGGAATCTGAAGCCGGAAACGACGCATTTGCCCGCAACGAATCGGCCTGGGTGCTGGAAAGCGAACTGGCGCTTCCTGTAACGAACGACAGCGAACTTGCGGGAGGCGTACGCTACACGCAACTCGGTTTCGACACGGAAGAAACAAGCGGCGTTTCGATGCTGGACGCAGGGGCCGGAGCCCGTATCCATGTTGGCCCGCGGCTTCACGCCATGGGAGGCATGCGCTTCATGACATTTGCCGACAACGATTCGACGTCCTCTTCCTGGATCGCGCCGGAAGTCCACCTCGATTTCCGGCTGTTGCCGGCGCTGCAACTCTATGCACGCAACGATGCGCGCGCGGAACATCGCTCCACCGCGTCCATGTACCGGGAAAATCCGTTTCTCGTGGATCGCCCGACCGTACAACCAACCGTCTACACCCTCGACATGCGGGTGGGCGGACGCATGCAGATTAACGTAGTCGGGATTGACGTGCATGGCGGCTACGCCAATGCTTCTAATTATCGCTATTTCGAGGCGGCCGGGATCGACGAATCCCGCGGATACGCCCAGGGCATGATAGCGGCCCGGTATGCCGCGGCAACCATTGCCTACGCAGGCGGAGACCTGTCCGTCCATCTTCCGGCAGGATTGAGCATCGCCGCAGGACTCACGTTCCGGAACGGGCAACTGAAGGAAGACGACACGGATATTCCCTATTTCGGTCCGGTTACGGGACGCGGCGGCCTTTCGTGGTCATTCCGAAATGGCAGGGGCTTCCTGCAAACCACGCTGGACTACGAGGGCGCGCGGCACGTTACCGCCGGGGGGGCGCACAAACTCGACGGCTACTTCGACGTAGACGTCAGCGCCCTCTACCCGATCACCCGGCGCATCGGGGTATTGCTTCGCCTGGACAACCTCGTTGCCGGAAGTTCGGCGCGCTGGGAGCATTACGACCGGACCCCGTTCGGCATATCGCTCGGCGCCCGAACGCAATGGTAAGCCGGAGCGCCGCCATGTCTCAAAACGATGCCCGGAATCAGGTCGAACATGCGCTGGCGGAAATCGTCAGGGAAACGTTGGCGGCCCGCCAAGACATACAGGTACCCGGCCTGGGAAGCTTTCGCATCGTACACCATGCAGCAACGCGCATGCGCGCGAAGCAGGGCGACATGGAGTTCACCCCCCCTCGGAACGAAATCAGATTCACGCCAGAGGCGTAATGGAGCGCGGGGATGGATATGGACCTCACCCATGAGATCGCGCGGCGTCTCGGGTCTTCGCCCGAAGCGGTGGCCCCTCTGTTAGAAGAGGTCCTGCAGCGCATTCGTCAAAAAACGGCCCAGGGCAAGACGGCGCGGCTCCCGGGAACCGGCATCTTCCAGGATCGCGGCGCGGGCCTTGTTTTCGAGCCTGATCCCGGTCTGGCCGAAATTGTCAATGCGCCATTTGCCGGCCTGGATATTATTACGCTTACGCAACCGGCGCAGGGTAGCGAAACGGGGCAGGCTCGACATGGCCGCAGGCCGGGTAGAAGCATGCCCCATGCCAGTCGCAAGCGCAGGCGAGAACGTTCGCAGGAACACGTGCTGCCCGGAATCGGCATGATCGTTATCGTGGGAATAATCGCCGCAGGCGCCTGGTTCATGTTGTCCGATCGAACCGCAGATCCTGCCAAACCGGATATTTCCGCCAGCGCCTCGGAAGAATCTGTGGCCGGCGATTTCAGCGCTCCCGAAGATACGCTGCCCGGCGAGTCCGAAATCTCCCCCGCCCTTGTCTCTCCCGTCACGAACGACGCCCTCGCAGCTCGTCCTGAACTGCTGCGAGGCGGCGAAGATATTGACCAGGCTCTCGGGGGCTATACGATCGTCGTCGTCTCGGAAACAAGCGAAGATCTCGCCCGGAACGCAGCCCAGGGCTGGCGCGAGCAGGGATTCCGGGTGATTATCCTCACTGATATGCAGGACGGCGCCACCCGATACCGGGTAGGCGTCGGGCAATTCGACCTTCTCGAAGAGGCCGCCCTCACGCGGGATGCACTGGCAGGAGGCGAATTACCCCGGGACGCCTGGGTTTTCCGTATTTAAGGATGCTCTGATTAACAACCGAAATTTTATGGATACTCCGATCACGCCCACAACCCCCCGAAGGGCGCGTTGCGAACGTGAAGGATACTCTGATTAAGTCCGCAAAGCTCAGAGGTTGCGAGAAGTGGGCTGGCAAGGAATGACGAAGCAGTGTGGTAGGCCCCACACAATGAGGAATGACGCGGCCAGCGTGCTTCTCGCAGCCTCCCGAAGGGCGCTTCACATCCGCGATGCCCGAAACCTCAGTGTTTTTCGCAAATTGCAACGAGGGAACCATGATGTCGTTTACGCACGAACGTGAAGCGCTGAGCGAAGCGGTTTTGGTCAGAGTATCCTTAAAGCACTGAACGAAGCGGTTTTGATCAGAGTATCCATATATTGACCCGACCGGCATGAAACCGGCATATTCCTCCACTACACCTTCCATCGACTCCATTTGTCGTACACCCGATGACGAATTCTACCCTGTTACAACCCCAATCCGTTACCTTGCCTGCCGACACCCTGGCGAATCTGTCACAGGCCGCCGGACCGGAACAGATCAGCCTGCTGGACACCCTCATACTGGGCGGGTGGATCATGATTCCGATCTTCCTTCTTTCCTTTGTCGCCATCTACCTGTTCGTCGAACGGCTCGTCACGATCCGCAAGGCAAAAATCGATCCGGAGCCGCTGACCCGGCGCGTACGCGACTATGTCCAGGACGGGGACGTCAAAGGCGCCATGGGGTACTGCGAATCCCGAGAGAAACCCGTCGCACGCATTCTTCGCCACGGGCTGGAGCGTTTGGGACGACCCATATCCGAAATTCAGGATGCCGTTCAGGCACAGGGCAAGCACGAAACCTTCGAGCTCGAAAAACGCACCGAACTCCTTGCAAGCATAGCAGGCATCGCGCCGATGCTGGGGTTTCTCGGAACGGTAACCGGAATGATTCAGGCTTTTCAGGAAATTCAGGCCCTCCAGGGCAACGTCAATCCGAGCGTGTTGGCCGGCGGCATATGGGAAGCCTTGCTGACGACGGCAGCAGGGCTTATTGTCGGTATCCTCGCTTTTTTCTTCTACAATTTTCTCCTGTCGAAAATCCGGCGGCTCGTAAACGACATGGAAAGGTCGGCCACCGATTTCATCGACCTGTTGCAGGAACCTGCGCCGCCGAAAAAATAAGCCGGCAGGCGACGCCCTCAATACGGTACTGCCCATGCATCCCACGCCTTGATTTCGCAGGAGCAGGCCGTTAACCAAGCCCGACATACTCAGGGACCATGAACTTCAACTTCTCCAGCAATAACAAACCGCTTGCAACGTACAGTCTGGCAGGACTCACGGATATCGTGTTGCTCTTGCTTGTCTTTTTCCTTCTGACGTCGAATTTCATTCCCCAATTCGGCATTCAGGTGAATCTGCCGCAGGCCGAAACCTCTGCCCCGATGGACGACCAGTACGTCTCGGTAGCCATTACCGCGGATGGACAATATTACGTGAACCAGAATCCGGTCCAGCGCGAGCAACTGGCGGACGCCCTGCGTGAAGCGAAAGGGGATCGAACGGCCCTGGTCCTGCGGGCCGACGAAGAAGCAACCGTGGCGCAGTTCGCACTTGTGGCGAACCTCGGGCGCGCCCTGGATCTGCGCGTGCTCATGGCCACGGAACGCGGCCGGCCTTGATCTTGCCTGTTCTGCGGGCGTGATCTCGCAGGCGGCATGTTTTTTGCTCTAATCGCTGCACAAGCACACACGCTTGCCGGCCTTCGACCTGTTTTTACTCCATCCTCCCTATGCTCCGCAAACTGATTTTCATTACCATGCTGGCAGGAGTGTCCAGCGTCCGGGTCGGCCATGCCCAGGCGCCCGTACACATCGTACGCGGACAGGTCCTTGACGCGCAGACGGGAGAATCCCTGCCGTCCGCCAACATACGGATCGAAGGAACGTATCGGGGCACTATCACCAATGCGGACGGCGTCTTTGAAATAGCCATCGAGGAGACGCCCGCCGAACTCGCGTTCCGGTACATCGGCTACGAATCGCAGCGGTACGCCATTGCGGACCGGTCCGTGGAACAGATCGAAGTCCGCATGCAGCCGACCACCTACCAAATGCCCGAACTCGTCGTTACGGACGAGAACCCTGCTATCGGAATCATGCGCTGCGTCATCGACCGGAAACAGGAGCGCAGGGCCTTGCTTTCGTCGTACGCCTCGGAAGCTTATACCCGGTTCACCGTGTCGAACGACACCAGTATCGTCGCCATCGTCGAAACGCTCAGCGACGTCTTCTGGGACAAGGAGCAAGGGATGCGCGAACTGGTCAAATCGCGGCGCCAAACCTCGAACCTGGGCATAGAACTGACCGATTACTTACCGGCAGCGCTGCTTATGGCCAATCTCTACGACGACGATATACGGCTGGCGGGATACAATTTTGTAGGCGTAACGCATCCGGATGCGCTCGACACATACCGTTTCTCCCTCCAGGGCACGCGCCTTATAGACGAACGTCTTGTGTATGACATTACGGTTGCGCCGAAAAGCCGGCTGAACACCGGATTTGTCGGGGAAATTGCGGTCCTTTCCGACGAGTGCGCCCTGCTTGAGGTCGCGCTGGAGCCGGGAGAGGCCTTTCTGTTTCCGCCTCCGGTCACCGGCATAGACGCCACGCTCTACCAGCAATACGATTCTTTCGATGGAAGCGCATGGCTCCCCGTCGATTTTCGATCCGACCTGGGCATCGACATATCCTTCGGCCCCCTCCTGACCTTTCCGACCTTCAAGGTCCGGCAAGTCTCGCGAATCACCGATTACCGGATGGAAGCGGTTCTGCCGGATTCGCTGTACGCCGAGGGC
Organism: Rhodothermales bacterium; assembly: GCA_951812345.1. Taxonomy (GTDB): domain Bacteria; phylum Bacteroidota; class Rhodothermia; order Rhodothermales; family VXPQ01; genus VXPQ01. The sequence goes on along the minus strand of OX638295.1, from coordinate 1,320,633 downwards.
AAATATCTCGGCGTAGACCAGGAAGCCGTTGCCGCCGACACGCTGCTGGATCGCGAAGGCATTGCCGTGCCGTTCGAGGAACCGGAGCGGGTAGCGTACGCCGGAATAGACAGCACCATGACGTTCGGAAAGGCTTTCGAGCCGACCGGGTTGTTGATGCGACTCCCCGGCCAGACAGACGCACAGACAAACGAAGACGGCGAAACGGAAGAACCGGGTTTCATCTCCGGATTCATTACCGGGACCGAGTGGGTGCAACCCCGTTTTCGTTTCAACCGCGTGGAAGGATTCCACGGAGGTTTGTCCATGAAACACGAATCGGAACGACTGTACGTGAAGGGCGGCGGCGGCTGGAGCCGTGAACCGGAAGATCCATGGTCGTACGATATTTCGGGCGAAATCCGGCTCGGGCCGGAACGACACGGCTTCATCGGCGCATCGTACTTCTACGGAGTCGAGCCCCGGATACGGTCGCACCAGTACGGCGCCATGTACGCTTCCATGTACAGTCTTTTCGGGGGCGGAGATTATTTCGACTATCTTCATAACCGGCGAGTGGGTATCTCCGGGGGCTACGATCGGAACCGCTTGCGAATCACGCTTGCCGTCCAACGCGAAATCCCCGAATCGGTCGAAGCGGTCACCGCCTACGATCTTCTCGCCAAATCGGGCAAGCCGCGCCCGAATCCACCGGTCTCGAATAAGGAACTACGATCTGCCTCCGTGACCGTTCGTTATGGCGACCCGGCAGACATAATGACCATGCTGTTGGGCGGGGGACGATACGCCGAACTGGAAATAGAGACGGGCGACGATGAAAACGTCTACGAGGACTACCTGCGCGTCGCCACGAATATCCAATGGACCTTCCCGACCTTTTTCTCGCGCAGGCTTTTTCCGAACGTGCTGTCTGTCCATCTGACGGCAGGTACCCACCAAGGAAGTCTGCCCGTTCAGCGATTTGGAATCATAGACGGCGCCTTTGGGAACGGCATGGTCTTCGGCACACTGCGTACGCTGGTCGGGCGCCCGTACGAAGGAGACCGGTATGCCGGATTCTTCTGGGAACACAACTTTCAGACAACGCCCTTCGAAATGCTGGGGCTGCAGGGGCTGGCGCAGCGAGGCTATGGCATTATCGTCGGCGGAGCCCATGCCCGGACCTGGATATCGTCCTCCCCTCGCGTCGAACGACCCAACCTGCATCTTTCCTCGCAGGGCATGCACCATGAAATAACCGTTGCGCTGAACGGCATTTTCGGCATCCTGCAGATCGGTTATTCTCGCAGGCTCGACAAACCCGATCATAATATCGGCGTCAGCGTGAAGCGGTTCTTATAAGGATACTCTGAAGTCCGCAAAGTTCAGAGGCTGAGAGGGATGCGCTGGCATGGAATGACGAAGCAGTGCGGCCTGCCCCCCGCATAATGAGGAATGATGCGGTCAGCGTGCCCCCCTCTGTCTCCCGAAGGGCGCTTCAATAGGGTCGCCGGTCAAGCACCCGGTACTGGATCGCCTCTGCAAGATGTTCGGGACGGATCGCTTGAGATGCCGCCATATCCGCAATGGTGCGAGCCACCTTGAGTATGCGACCATACGCCCGCGCGCTAAGACCCAGCCGTTGAATAACCGTTTTTAGAAGATTTTCTCCCGTTGCGTCCAGCGAACAATGTTTTCGGACGAGCCGCATCGACATCTGGGCATTGCAGTGAGCATTGTGCGGCAAGCCCTTGAACCGCTTGCGCTGTATATCCCGCGCAGCCAGGACGCGGCGGCGCACAGCCTCCGATGATTCGGCCTCGCCTCGATCAGACAATGTATCGAACGGTACCGGCAGTACTTCGAGATGCAGGTCAATGCGATCCATGAGAGGACCGCTGATTTTTCCAAGATACCGCTGAATCTGCGCCGGGGTGCATACGCAGTTCCCGTTCAGGCTGTGCTGCATCCCGCATGGACATGGATTCATGCTGGCGATAAGCATAAACCGGGCAGGATACGCCACCGTAATGCGAGCCCGGCTGATCGTGATTTTCCCTTCTTCGAGGGGCTGTCGCAGCACTTCGAGCGCCTGCCGCTTGAATTCCGGTAACTCGTCCAGGAACAGTACGCCGTTGTGCGCCAGAGAAATTTCTCCCGGCATGGGATTGCTGCCCCCGCCACACAAGCCGGCGTCCGAAATGGTGTGATGGGGAGCGCGAAACGGACGCATCGTCACCACGCCCCGTTCGTTCAATATCCCGCCGACCGAATGAATCTGCGTCGTTTCCAGGGCTTCTTCCCGGCTCAGCGGGGGAAGTATGGTCGCAATCCTGCGAGCCAGCATGGTCTTCCCTGCACCCGGAGGTCCCACCATCATCGCATTGTGCCCGCCCGCAGCAGCCACCTCAAGCGCCCGTTTTACGTCCTCCTGCCCCCGAACATCCGAAAAGTCGCAGTCGTCCCGCTGGGATTCGTGAACAAGCCGAGAGGTATTTTCCCTGAATGGAACCGGCCCGCCGGGCGCTTGCTTGAGGAAAGCATGTCCTTCGCGGATATTGGCCAAAGGAAGCACCTCCATATCGTCGACCAGAGAGGCTTCCCGAGCGTTTCCGGAAGGTACGATCACCGATTTTATGCCCTCCCTCCTGGCCCGTATCACCATAGGCAACACCCCCCGGATCGGGCGCACATCGCCGTTCAGCGCCAGTTCTCCAAGAACGCATGTCGTCGCAAGCGCTTCGTGCTTCGCATCCTGCATATGAGCCGCGAGTAATCCCAGCGCGATCGGAAGATCGAACGCCGCCCCTTCCTTCCTGAAATCGGCCGGAGCAAGGTTAATGGTGATCTTTCCGTGAGGCAACGGGATGCCCGTGTTCTGGAAAGCAGCGTATATACGATCACGACTCTCCCGAACCGCTCCGTCCGGCAAGCCCACCACGGCATAACTCGGCAATCCCGTCGAAATGCTTGTTTCGATTTCGACGGGAAGAGCATCTATGCCACACGTAGCGGCGCTCCAAACGCGCGAAAGCATGGAAGCGGGTCATGATTTGATGGGCGAGATACGACGAACCCGTCTATAGACACGAAAAACGGGCAGGCATAACCTGCAAACCGCATATTCCGTACTTTTGGAGAGTTCCATGACAGATTCATGGCCCATCACCCCGCGAACGCCCCTTGCAGCTCTCTGTGGATACTGTCCGCACAAGCGAATAAATCAATGACATACGGCATTACAGGCAACACGAAAAAAAAACGCCTCTGGGAGCCGGTCGCAGAACTGGTTACCTGGCTGAAGCGCGAGGGGCTCTCCTTCAAGTTGAATAGTGACCTGGCCAACGGCCTGAGAGAGCGAGAACTGCTGGATGCCGCGCTGTGCGGATCCTGCGCCACCAGTGATCTGGCGAAAGAATCGGACATCATCCTGTCGTTCGGCGGCGACGGCACCCTTTTGAACAGTGCCCAGGAAGCAGGCACATACGGAACACCCATTCTCGGGATAAATATCGGACGGCTGGGCTTTCTGGCCGATATCGAGGTAACGCAGGTCCGGGACACGATTCGATCCCTCGAGGAAGGCGTCTATCGGATCGAGGAGCGCCTTCCTTTGAGCGTCCAGGTGACAAGCCCGGGCGGCGACCGGGAATACTGGGCGCTCAACGAATTCGCGCTGGAGCGCAGCGGATCGGCGGGACTCATATCGATCCGCGTGACCGTGGACGGCGTACACCTGAACGACTACTGGGCCGATGGCCTGATCGTCGCCACGCCGACCGGATCGACGGCATACTCGATGTCCGTAGGCGGCCCGATTGTCGTTCCCGGAAGCGAGGTGTTTATTCTCTCCCCGCTTGCGCCGCACAGCCTCACGGTACGCCCCATCGTCCTGTCCGCCGATTCGGTTATCGAAGCCGAGGTATTGAGCAGCGACACGCCGTATGTGCTGGGCTTCGACGGGAACAGCCAATCCTTCGACCGCGACGAACGCCCCGCAGCCTTCCGGTTCGCCAGGGCAAACCATCGGGTGCGCCTTGTCAAACTGCCCGAACAGCACTACTTCCAGACGCTCCGCTCCAAACTCATGTGGGGTGCCCGGGGAAGAGATTAAGAAGGCCTTCAGGGCTTCCCGAAAGCCAGACCGGCGTGCGAGGAGCTAAGCCTGCCGGGTCGTTGCGTATCCCATCCAGGGTGTCGGACGTGAACTCGTTCCAGAAGAAAAACGGATTTCCGGACATTGCGCGCCAACTCGAAACAAGCCGGGCGCCTGAAAAATCATCCGTACAGGGCAGCGGCGCTAAAACGACGCCTCGATCGTGACGCGCCCCATTCTGTTCTTTTGTTTGCCCGAGACCTCCGGAACCTCCTCCCACTGTGCATCCGAGACGAACCACCACAGGTTAGGAATGATGCGAATGTTTTCATGGGGTGCAAAAGCCATTCCCGCCAATACGAACGTTTCGTTAAGCAGGGGATCGATTTGTCCGAATTCGCCATTGTTCTTCGTCAGATCGAGCCGACCTACGAATTCCACCTGCGGATTGACCCTGATCGATCCGAATACACTGATACCGGATAGTCGGTTGAGCGGCTCATAAGCAGACGTTTCTATAAATCCATCCGCATTTTCGCTTCGTACGATATACGTCTGCTCCTCCTCAAACTTCAACGCATAAAGGAAGGCTTCCAAACCGAATCGGACAATGCCCCCTTCGTATCCCCCAAACACGGATGTCCGCATTTTACGGTACGGGCGAGATATAACGATATCCCCCTCTATGATAAAATCGTCCAGATACTTCTCGTAATCCGCCCCCACCGAGAAGACCAGTTTGTCGGACGGGTGGATGGAAATTCGGGCATATCCCTTCTTGTATTTGTCGTCGTCTGCACGATTCCCGTTCCCGTTGGCCAGCATCACCGCGTAGCGAACAAGATCGTTGCGTATCGGGATGGGGCCATCGAACCTGATTCCGAAATCGCGGGACGAGTTGACCCCCTGCACATCGAGAATGGTCTTTTCCAGACTGCGAAATCCCCAAACACCCTCCGATAGCTGAAACGCGGGAGGCGGCATGACGCCTAACCTGGCGGAATGAGCACCGGTGTAGTTCCAATCAACCCACATATCTTTCACGAAAGGGACCGGCCCACCGCTACCGACTTTGTTATCGCTGGCTTCCAGACGAAAGCGGGCCTTGAAACGCTCGGAGATCGCCGCATCGGTCGTCAGATACAGTCTCCGATAAGTAAACCCGTGGAGCGCGTCATTGACGGTTTCATCGCGTCCGCTATCCCACAGATTATCCTTGGGCCTTTGCCATAAAACATTCTTATCGTCATCGCCGGGCCGGTAAAAATAATCCACGTAGGCCAGCCCGCCGATTTTCACGGTTTGCCCTGTGGCGTCGCCTGCAAAAAACGATATAAGTAACGTGATTCCGAATAATGTGCGGATCGGTGCGGCGACCATGGTTTTCTTTCTGTTTTCTTTCTCTTCGAGATCAGGCATTGGCCGAATCCAGCAAGTTGTGCAGGAGGCTCGCTATTAAGTTCGGGGATTAGCGCCGCCGATTCAATTCAATGGAATATTTTAACGATATTGTTAAGGATATCGCCCGAATGCGGGAGACATCCGGGCCTGGGCGCTCTTGCACGGACGTGCCTGTGGCGGCGCATTGAGAAGTGAACAGTGGTCAGGGGCGGAATCGAACCGCCGACACACGGATTTTCAGTCCGTTGCTCTACCAACTGAGCTACCTGACCGGAAAGGGCGCCTTGTACGTCCCTTTCGGCATAACGGTTTCTGGAACAGCGGCACGATGAAATCGCCGGATGGCGTTTTTTTTCGTTACGAGGTTATATAATGCTGCCGTATGTGTCTAATAGCACACATCCGGCGAGATGTGCTGCGTAGTGCCGGGCCGGGCGCCGTCCTTCATCCGAGGGACGGTGCCGGTTCGGCCATATGTCTACTCGCGTCAAGTTGTGCATCGATCAGGTAAAAAAACAGTGCACCGCCGGACCCAAACAGCATCTCGCACCAAAACAGAAACCAGTCCCAGCGCCTCTGTGCAATTCCCGTAAAGACGGAACCGTTGCACATTCTCAGGGTACAGCGACCGTACCGTATTGGTCCGGTAGTTCAGTTTGGTTAGAACGCCTGCCTGTCACGCAGGAGGTCGCGGGTTCGAGTCCCGTCCGGACCGCTTACGCCATGTCTTTCCGTGCCGCCACCGCACGGCTTGCGCCGCAACGCGCTTTCTCCTCCCTAAGGATACTCTGATTAAGTCCGCAAATCTCAGAGGTTGTGAGAAGTGGGCTGGCAAGGAATGACGAAGCAGTGTGGTAGGCCCCACACAATGAGGAATGACGCGGCCAGCGTGCTTCTCGCAGCCTCCCGAAGGGCGCTTCACGTCCGCGATGCCCGAAACCTCAGTGTTTTTTGCAAATTGCAACGAGGAAACCATGATGTCGTTTACGCACGAACGTGAAGCGCTGAGCAAAGCGGTTTTGGTCAGAGTATCCTTAAATTATGTGAGGACAATCTGTATGTCCATCACGTTCGTATGGGTTGGGCCTGTCTGTAGAAATCCCGGCATCCGGCGCCAGAATCCGTAGGCGTCGTTCCGTTTCAGAAACGCCTCCGGGTCCAGGCCTCGCTGACGCGCCTCGGCCACCGTATCCGGAGTAGCTATCGCACCGGCGGCATCCGTAGGGCCGTCTATCCCATCGGTGCCCGCGCTCATAAGGCTTACGTCTTTCCCCTCCCCCGCCATACGGATGGCGGCGGCAAGCGCAAGCTCCTGATTGCGTCCTCCAAGACCATCCCCCTGGACCGTCACAAATGTTTCGCCCCCCCATAACAGGCACCATCCGGGCTCCTGCGCCAGCGCGCGACGGGCCATAGCCTCCCCGACTTCCCGCGCCTCTCCGGACATCTCACACGAAACGACCTCGACACGGTAACCTAACTGCTTTGCTTCGGCGGCAGCGGCCTCCAGCGCCGTGCGCACGCTTCCCAGCAGCACGGCATGCACCCGTCCGGATTCCGGTGCGGGCGGTTCGGAACGCCTGATGCTTTCCTCGACATATCGCCAAACGCTGGCAGGGACTTTCTCGCCGTACCGTTTCAATACATCCAGCGCCTCTTGCGCCGTATACGGATCGGGCAGGGTTGGACCGCCTCCGATAACGTACATATTTTCCGTATCGTCGCCCGGCACATCGGAAAGACACAGCGTCAGCACCTCGGCGGGCGCCGCCGCCTGGGCCAGACCGCCGCCTCCAATATGCGAGATGCGCCGGCGCACCTTGTTTATGGCGTGAATGTCCGCTCCGGCGACAAGCAGCCTGTAAAACGCTTCGCGGGCGTCCTCCAGCGAAATGCCTGCCGGGAACGCAACGCACAGCGAAGAGCCGCCTCCCGAAGCAAGGACGATAAGCAAATCGTCGGGGCCGCGACATTGCGCTCCGACCATTGCGAAATTCCCCGCCATCTCGCTGTTCTTATCGGGCAAAGGATGGCCCGCCTCGATAACGCCAAAGTTTTTCATTTTCAGATCGTCCGAGACCGGCGGCCTGCCGAACCATCCTTCCCGCGTATATCCGTAAGGAGCGGATACCCATCCGGATGTTTTGCGTTTGTCGAGAATAGAGGGGTGTGTCTGCAGCGCCGCAGCCATTGCTATGGAAGCTTTCCCCATGCCGACCACAAATATCTCGTCGTACCCGTCAAGAGGGCGGGAAAGCTCCGCCATCCAGTCCGCGCCATCCAGCAGGGCATCCGCTTGCACAGCGCCTACGCCTGCGCCAAAAATCCGGAGGGAATCTTCGGCCCGACAAGAAAAAGAAGGGCGCATGGCCGTCTCTTTCAATTATCCTTCGCCTTTCCGTCCGTTTCGTGAAAAATCTTCGTGGCGGCGCTAATCATGGACGCCATATCCGCCATGTTGGCGGGAAGAATCAACGTATTTCCGGCTTTAGCCAGCGCACCGAAACGTTCCAGGTAATTTTCTGCAATACGAAGTTGCAGCGCCTTGTCGCCTCCCTCGGCGAGCAAGGCCTCGGCAACCTTTTTCAAGCCCTCGGCGGTAGCCTCGGCCACCCTCAGAATAGCCTCCGCTTCGCCTCGCGCTTCATTGATTTGCTGCTGCATAGCCGCTTCGGATTCAAGAATGACCCGCTTCTTTTCGCCTTCCGCCTGATTGACCTGCGCATCCCGATCCCCTTCCGATTCCAGAATGACAGCCCTCTTTTCGCGCTCGGCGCGCATCTGCTTCTCCATGGCGGAGAGCACATCGTCGGGCGGATTGATATTCTTGATTTCGTAGCGAAGCACCTTCACGCCCCAGGGCTCGGAAGCAAGGTCGAGTTCCTTGACGACATTCAGATTGATGGCGGCGCGTTCCTCGAAAGTCTTGTCGAGTTCGATTTTCCCGATCTCGCTGCGCAATGTAGTCTGAGCCAGTTGGGAAATAGCGAATACGTAATTCCCTATTCCGTAGGAGGCGCGCTCGGCGTTCATGACCTGCATGTAGAGCACCCCGTCTATACCCACCTGCACGTTATCGCTGGTAATGCACACCTGTTCGGAGATGTCCATTGCATGCTCCTTCAGGCTGTGCTTGTACGCTACCCGCTCGACGAAGGGGATAAGAATATTGAAGCCGGGATCCAGCGTGCGGGAATAACGCCCCAGATTCTCGACCACATAGGCGCTTTGCTGCGGCACGATCACCGCCGTTTTGACGATAACCACGATGGCCGCCAAAGCGATGACGCCGCCAACGATCAAGCCAATGTCCAGCATATTTTTTACCTGTTGATAAGGATACTCTGATTAAGTCCGCAACACCCCGAATCCGCAGTGTTCAACGATGGAATCATGATGTCCTGTCCGCGCGAAAGTTAACGTGCTGAGCGAAGTGGTTCTGGCCAGGGCATCCTTTAAAATGGATACAGCAGCCTTACGCGTCCGCCGGAGCTTCGATTTCCAGCAAGGTGTTGTCGACAGCGATTACCTCGGCTTGTCCACCGGCCGGAAGCGATTCGGCGCCGACGTTTCTGGCGCTCCATGTCGATCCCCGCAATTCCACCCGGCAACGCGCACCTGGCCCTACGTCCTCGGAGAGACTAACGGTCTCGCCGACAAGGGGATTGCCGGATTTAGGCATCTTGCCTCGCAAGCGGGTGTACAGACTTTGCCGGAAAAACAGCATGGAAACAATGGCCAGCACGGAAAAAAGCACCCATTGCCCCCAGATGGGCAGGGTCAATCCGACCAACCCGACCAATCCTGTCAATATGGCTGCGACGCCGATGATAACCAGATAGAACGCTGCCTCGACGCCCATCAATTCTACAATCATCAGGCCAAACCCAATGACCAACCAGCCCCACCAAACCATAGATTTACCCTTTGATTTGCATCGAAGACGACAATGTCGGCAGCACTTCTACCCGCTCACCATAATACGCCAATGCAAGGGCGCGGTTCATCTTTTTCGGGACTGCCCATAATAGGCCCCGGAACCATGCTTGCGCAGAAAATGCTTGTCCCGGAGCGCATCGTCGATCGGGCCGACCCCCGGCCGAAGGAGCCGGGTCCGCCACGCCATGCACGCCACGGTCTCAAGCACGATAGCATTCTCTACCGCTTCGGCAGCATTCCGGCCCCAGGCAAACGGTCCATGGCAAGCCACCAGCACGGCAGGCATCTCCACAGGGTCTATTCCCCCCTGCTCGAAACACTCGACAATGACAAGACCTGTGTTTCGCTCGTACTCTTCCGCGATCTCGTCTTCGCGCATCCGGCGCGTCACCGGAATGCTTCCCCGAAAATGATCGGCATGGGTCGTTCCGAGGCAATCGATGGGCTGCTCGGCCTGCGCCCAACTCACAGCGTACCGGGAATGCGTATGTACGATAGCCCCTGTGTTCGACCAGGCCCGGTACAGTTCCAGATGGGTCGGGGCGTCCGAGGAGGGGCGAAGCCGGCCTTCCACGACCTCCCCCGTCTCCAGCGACAGCACCACCATGTCGTCCGCAGCAAGCCGATCGTACGGAACCCCGCTGGGTTTGATCACCATGACGCCCGCCCGGGCATCTGCAGCGCTGGCGTTTCCCCAGGTTCTTTCCACCAGCCCCTCGATATCGAGGTTGGCCCGCCACGCCTGTTCCCTCAGATCGGCATACGCTGCGCTCATCCCCGCACCTCGTCGCGTAACGTGAGCAGCGCTTTCATCACATCGAACAGGTGAGGTCCTTCCACCATATCCGGCGCATCGTCTCCCTGTACGGCCTCCACGCCAAAGGCGTCATGCAGCCGACGGTAGAGCGCGTACAGTCCATCGTAGGTCCTGCAGCGTTCCGGATCGGGCTCGAACACTCGCGCGCGTACGCCTGTCATGGCGCGTATGGCTTCAGGAAATCCGTCGTGTCCCCCTGCAGCCTTCCCCGCCACTACGGACGCGCTCACGGCGGCGCCCAGCGCACAGGTTCGGGCGCTCCGCGAAATCATGATCGGGCGCCCCATCGCATCTGCATAAATTTGCATGACTAATTCGTTTTTGTCCGATATGCCGCCGCAGTTCACAATGCGCTCAACAGGTACTCCGTACTCCTCGAAGCGCTCCATGATTCGGCGGGCGCCGAAGGCCGTTGCTTCGATAAGGGCCCGGTATATTTCCCCCGGAGTACTGTGGAGGGTCAATCCCACGATCAGCCCGGTCAGGCGCTGGTCTACAAGAATAGTCCGGTTCCCGTTGAGCCAGTCGAGCGCAAGGAGCCCGCTTTCGCCGGGGCGCAGCCGCCCGGCTTCCTCCGTAAGCGCCTCGTGCCCCTGCCCATCCGGTCGCACCCGGCGCACGAACCAGTTGAAAATATCTCCCACGGCAGACTGCCCGGCCTCCATCCCGTAGTGCCCGGGAAGCACGGACTCCGGCACAATGCCGCACAATCCGGGAATGTCCCCAGGGTTTTCTTCCAGCGGCGCCACCATCAGATCGCACGTGGAGGTACCGATGATCTTGACAAGCGTGCCGGGAGCAATCCCCGATCCTACCGCGCCCAGATGCGCATCGAATGCGCCGACAGCCACAGGAATGCCGGCGGGCAGGCCCAGCCGCCCGGCCCATTCGTCGGTCAATGCGCCTGCCGCCTGCGACACGTCGAACGCCCGGTCGGGCAGCGTTCCGCGGACACGCAGGAGCGCCTCGTCCAGCGACCCCAGAAATTCCTCGTCGGAATAGCCGCCCCAGTCCGTATGAAACATGGCCTTGTGCCCCGCTGCGCAGATCGACCGCTTCAGCCGGTCGGGGCGCTCCGTGCCGGAAAGCATCGCCGGAACCCAGTCCGCATGCTCCACCCAGGTATACGCCGCCTCGAACACCTCGGGGGCAACTCGCAGACAATGCCATATCTTCGACCAGAACCACTCCGAACTGTACGTTCCCCCGCATTTTGCAAGGTATTCCGGGCGCAGCGCGCGGGCGCGATCCGTGATTTCCCGGGCTTCGGCATGCCCCGTGTGATCTTTCCAGAGCCAGGCCTGCGCGTCCGGGTTGTCCCGAAACCGGTCGGAAAGACCCAGCGGAACGCCCTCCTTGTCCACCGGGATCGGGGTGGAGCCAGTCGTATCGACGCCGATACCTGTCACGCGGCGGGCGTCGAACCCGTCATCTTCTCGCAGAGCCTCCCCCATCGCGGCAGCGATACTCCGCTCCACGCCCAGTACGTAATCTCCGGGGTGCTGCCGGGCAAGATCCGGGCGATCCCGGTCCAGCAACACGCCGTCCTCGCCGGAAGGGTATTCGAAAACGCCCGTGCCCGCCTCGCGCCCCGTGGCGACATCCACGACCAGCGCGCGCACCGAATTGGTGCCGAAGTCCAGTCCTATGGCGTATGCGGAAGCCATGCGGCTTTTGTGCGTGACTCCTTCGTTAGTGCGCCAGAAGCCAGTCGGCCACCCGGGGATTGAAATCCTCGATGCGCTCCCAGTGAAATGCATGGCCCGCCCCCGGATACATATGCAACTCCGCATTCGGAATCCCCGCCGCCACTTCTTCCACCATCCAGAGCGGCACGAAAATATCCTGCTCTCCGCCCACTACGAGGGTCGGCGCCGTAATCTGCGGAAGCGCCTCCAGCACATTATGTTCGATGCAGGCATGCCCCTGCCCCTCCAGCCCGTGCAAAGGTTGCGGGTCCTCTCCCGCGGAAGCATGCGTACGCTCATTAATCAGTTCGGCATACCCTTCGATATCGTCCCAGGTGCCTTTCGAAAAAATGAGGAGTTGAATGTACTCCGTGAATTCCTCGGGCCGAAGACGCGCCTTGATGGTCATCATGTGCCGGAAAATGCTGGCGGCGTACCGGTCGCATCGCGCCCAGGGGCACATAAGCACGAGGGAACGCACCCGCTCGGGGTTACGGATAGCCAACTGCTGCGCAATGATGCTGCCCATGGACACGCCGACGACGTGCACCCGGTCGAGTTCCAGCGCGTCGAGCAAGCCCGACATGTCGTCCGCCATCTGGGCGCTCGTGTAGCTTCCGCCGGGTTTCGAGGAGCGCCCTACGCCGCGATTGTCCGGCATGATGCACCGGAAATGCGCCTTCCAGGCCTCCTTGTGAACCTCCCATACGGAGCCCGGGGCGGTAATGCCCATAATCATAAGAAGCGGCGGTCCGTCGCCGGCTTCCGCGTAATACATGTCGATCCCATTGGTCCGGACGATAGGCATGGCTGGTCTTGCGCTTATGACGAATTCGAGAATCGGTTACGAATCGGAGAGTGCGGGCAGCAACGTGTCCCGGATCCATCTTCCGTCGTGACGGGTCACGCCATCGGGATCGTCCACCGCCTCGGCCCCTTCGTCCTCGCAGACGATCCACCCTTCGTACCCCTGGCGGACAAGCCAGTTCGTAATGCCCGCAAAGTCGATCTTCCCGGCGCCCATGATGACGAATTCCGGGTTGCCGTCCCAGTCCTTGTAATGGACGTGGTTGATAAGGCTCGCATACTCCTGCATCTTGGCGAGCGGATCCATCCCCCCGTTAGCGATGTGCCCGACATCGGGCGTCCACCCGGTGACGGACGCATTCAGGCTTTCCAGAATAATCCGGTAATCCTCTTCCGTGCGGCTAATGGACGTATGCGGAGAATTGGGATGGAACGTAGATACCACCCCTGCATCGGCGGCGCGGCGCGACACCGCGTTGATAATGGATGCGAGATGCTGTCGGCGGGCTTCGAGTTCGTGGCGGCCTGTGGGAATCTGCACAGTGCACAGCAACGCGCCGGGGAAGCGTTGCAGCAGCCGAATCGTTTCGTCGGCCTGCCGGCGCTCCTCTTCGGTTTCTTCGGGACCGTTCCATTCGAGCACGAGCGCCAGGGCGGCAAGATCGATGCCCGCCCGGCGCAGTTCATCCTCGAGCCGCGCGGGATCGGACAAGTCGCCCATCCAGGAATGCACCGGTTCGATACCCGTAAAGCCCGCCTCTGCGGACACGCGGATCATATGATCGAGGCGATTCGCATGCGCCTTGCCGTTCTCCTTCATGAACCAGGTGTACACCTCGGCGCCGAAACGAAAGGGAGGAATGAATGTGCCGGACATGTGTCGGAAAGGGTATGGATATGGACAGGTCTGTGAAAAAATGGGGCCGGGAGATCAGTTAGGCAATTTAACCGGCCCCCGTTTCGCGTAGTTGCCGCTTGATGAAGGCGTACCCCTGTTCCGCAATGTCCCAGGGTTCGGAAAAACTTCGCCACACGTTGATCGCATTCGCAAAGTCCGGATCGGCCCGGGTGAACGACTCGATGGTAAGCCACCCCTCGTAGCCCACCTCCGACAACGTTTCGAAGACCTCCTTCCAGGCTACGATCCCATCGCCCGGCGTACCCCGGTCGTTCTCGCTGATATGCACATGGACCAGATGGGGCGCCGCCGCGCGGATAGCCCCGGCGAAGGATTTTTCCTCGATGTTCGAATGGTGCGTGTCGAACATGACCTGCACGAACGGATGATCCACCATTTCGGTGAGTTCGACCAGTTGCTGCATCGTGTTACACAAGTAACATTCGAAACGGTTCAGCGCCTCCAGCGCCAGCATGACGCCGGCCTGCTCGGCGTATTCGCCCGCTTGCCGCAGCACTTCGGCGCTCCACTTGGCCTCGTCCGGCGTGGGCGCCGCTTGGGTAAACCAGGCGAAGGCGGAGTGGAACGGTCCGCAGATTACGTTTGCGCCGGTATCTACGGCCCGATCGATAGCCCACTGGATTTTCTCCAAGCCTTGTTGCCGGACAGCGGCGTCGGAACTGGCCGGGTTGTGCTCCGGCGCCAGGGCGAGGCACGACGAGCACGCCATATCCAGATCGGCCAGGAAGGCCCCGAGGCTGCGGTAGGCAGCGGCGTCCTGCGCCCCCATCGAATACTCTATCCCATCGTATCCAATGTCCCGGATCCGTTCAATGTGCGGGTAAAGCGCTTCCGATACGGTGGCGGACCAAGGAAGCAGGTTGAATCCGATGCGGTGCATAGCGGGCTGGGAGCGGTTTCAGGGCGCAGGATCGATAATGATGCGGCGGAAGCAAGATAAGGAAGCGGTTGAAAAGCAGGAACTGCGATGTAACTCAAAAAGATTATGGAGAAAGGCTTCAAAGCAGCAGTTGCCCGAAACATGAAACAACCCCCCACCCCCCTACAACCCCCTCCTCACCGCCTCCATCGCTCCGAGCACCCGGTTCCACGTCTCCTGATCCTCCATTACGGCGTTGGGAAACATGCACCCGTCCCAGCAGATGTGCCGGATGCCGTCCCGCAGTTCGCCCTCATCGTCGAGCAGCCACTGCCGACTGCACCATACCATGTCCAGCTTGCCGTCGGGAGAATCGACCGGGCAATGCCTTCCCGTCTTGTCGTGCGAGCCGCTTCCGAACACGGATCCGTCGGTCTGCGCCACATGAAAATCGAATAGCCAGGGCCCCAGGGCGCCGGTCATGATCCGGTACGCCTCCTGGAACTCCTCTTCCGTGTACCCATCCTGCAGCAAAGCCGCTTCGGGCGCATTGTATCCGAGCAAATACAAATAGGTGTGGGCCAGATCGGCCTGAAATCCAAGCGAACCGGGGCGCCCGACCTCCTCCAGGAGGCGCAGCATCTCGGTCCAGGAATGCATGGCCGCCCAGCAAATCTCCCCTTCCGCGGCAATGCGTTCCCCGTGGTCCTCCGCTATAATAGCCGCCTCGCGAAACGTGTCCGCAATCTTTGTCGTGTTTTCCACGGGATGCTCCGCCCACTCGACAGGGCCTGCCGCCGAATCGATCCGGACGACCCCGCAGGATCGAACGCCGTGCGCATTCAGCACGGAAGCATACCGGCACGCCGTCCGCACGGCCTCCACGAAGCGTCGGCGATCGTCGCGGTCGCCCATCGCGCTGCCGCCCAACATGTCGGGGTACACGGGCGCTACCACGGACCCCACGCCAAGACCCAGCGATGCGATCCGGTCCGCAAGGCGCCGGATGTCGTCGCCCGAAGCATCAATGTCGATATGCGGGGGATACAGGAAAAGGTCTACCCCATCGAAACGAACGGGCTCTTCCCCATCGATACAGGCATCCGCCGTAAGCCGGAGCATCCGTTCCAGCCCAATAGCGGGTTCGTCAGCATCCGGCCCCTTACCTACCAGGCCGGGCCACAGAGCGTTATGAAGAAGTAATCGACGCATTTTTTGCGTAGAATAAGGCGGGTCGAGTATGGAGGCCATAACCAGGCCGTGCCGTAAGGCGTTACGGAAAAATAATCAACGCATTTTTTGCGTAGAATAAGGCGAATCCCCAAAAAAAGGTTATCGGGTGCGGCGACGCGCTATGTCTTCCGCCTCGGTCCGCAGCTGCCGGTACACCTCTCGCGCCTCTTCGAACTGCGCATAGACGTGATCTTTTTCCCGTTGGGAGCGCCATCCGGGCCATTCTTCGGCCATGGCATGCAGTTTGTCGATCCAGGCAATACTGTAATCGGCGGCCTGCACCGAGCGCACCGGAACGCCGTCCGCAATAACCCAGACCGGATTCGTTAAGGCGAAGGCATACGGGATATCGAGCGGGAATCGTTCTTCGGGCACGCCGTTCACCCGCAGGTGGTACCACCCCGACCGCTCCGGATAGAACGTGTCCTCGAAGGTCATGGACGTGCGGTCGCCTTCAAAAAGGAGTTCCTGCACGACTTCCCCGTTGAATACGAGTTCGGCTTTCTCCAGCGGCGTAATCGAAGTAACCTCGAAACGCACCGTCACGCCCTCTCCCCCGCCAATATCGACGGTTTCGCCCGGTATCCGCCCGTCCACGGTAAAATCTGTGAGAGGCCCGCTCGTTGCAAAGGCGCGCCCGGCAGCCATCCCCTCGAACCAACTCCGCATACTCAGATTCCCATCCGCCGGCTTGACATACGTCCGGACCGATCCGACCAGAGGAGTCTGCTGCAGGTTACTGATAGAATCCTCCCCGCCAACGAGCGCGGTTCGTATCCCGTTGTTCCACACGGCGTACAGCGGAGGATAGCCGTCCAGGGCCGTAGACCACTCCAGGGCGTCGACAGTCTCCAGCGCGGCGTCCACCATGAAGCCCCTTGCCCGACCGAGATCCTCCTCCAACGGGTCGCCGCGAAAAAACGGATGCACATACCCGGTCCAGGCGCCCTGCTCCTTCGCCTTTCTGAACATGTCCGTATTCGAGGGATACAGGCTCTCGATGGCCGTGCCCTCGTAGCCGGTCACGTACGGGGAAATGAGATGATCCCGCATCCCGAACATGAACACATGCCCGTAGAAGGGCGGCCGGTATTCCTGTCCGACCACCACCACCATGTCGGGCGTCGACAAGGGGTGCGCCTCCCCGCCCGGCACGAAGAATTGCTGATCCAGAATGCGATTGTCCTTGTTCGCCACCTGTTCGAGCACCAGGTCCTGATCCTCCGCCTCGGACATCATCATCAGGTTTTCGAGGGTGTTGTGCAGGTTGCCCCCATAGTTCATATGTACGTGCGTGGAAGCGCTGTACCAGCCCTGGGTCGCCATATCGATGATAGGTTCGAGCATCATTGTATGCCGGAGCGTCTCTCCCGCGACGATCCGCAGCGTATCCGTTACCGGCGCATATTCGAAGCCCTTGACCGCCCGGACGACCACTTGCCCCTCGGGGAGTTCCAGATCGAACGATCCGGTATGATGGAACGCCCACTGCTCGGCGCGGGGCGCAATGCGCGCATAGGCGTCGGTGGGCGCATAAAATTTGCCGTCGGAAGCGATCAGGTGAATCCGGCTCCCCGCGGGGAGTCCGTCCGGGCCTGTGGTCGTGACGGACAGCGTGCCCACAGGATGCTTCCAGCGACGCTCCACGATCTCCACATCGACGATCTTCCCTCCGTAGGTTTCGAGCAGTTTCAACTGAGGCAGCCCATCCCGGTTGTCGATGTAGGCGATCCACTCCCCGTCCGGGGACCAGCGGGGATGAAACGCATCGTGATGGAAGAACGTGAGCTTGTACGGCTCGCCCCCGACGGTCGGCTGCACATAGAGGTTGTTGAACTGATCCGCAGCGCCCCGCGTGGACGAAAACACGAACCGCCTCCCGTCGATCGACACGTCGGGTTGCGTACGATACAATGTTTGCTCCCGGAGCACGACCACGCGGTCCGTAAATCCGTCCTCGCGGGCCGGTACGCGAAACACGTTCCCGCTGCCGAGCGCTACGTCGCGGTTCGACACCAGCAGCAACTCGTCGCCGGAAGGAAACCATGCCGGGCTGGTGTGGATGTCCTGCGGCCCGAAATAAAGCCGGTCCCGCCCGAAATCGTTATCCCGCGTGACGGGAACAGGATCCCCGGTCCACCGCCCTTCCGAAATCGACCGGACATACACATTGAAATACCCTGCCGGCTCCGTCGAAACGTAGGCGATGCGGGTTCCGTCCGGACTGAAGCGCGGATCCGCGAAAAGGTGCAGGCTCCGCTCGCCGAGCGGCTGCGTTTCTCCCGTCTCCGTGTCCAGTATCTCAAGACCTATCTCCCCGCCATGCTCGTCGGCGGTGTAGACCAGCCAGCGCCCGTCCGGCGAATAGTTCGGGGACGAATAGTATTTCGGGCCGGATACCAACTGGGTCGCTATGCCCGTGGAAATCTCCACGCTCCAGACCGCCCCCTGCATGGCTACGGCAATATGTTCTCCGTCCGGATGCCAGCTCGGATACCAGGGCGTGGAAGAGGGAGCAGGCGGAAGATAGAAGTTTTCCATGTACCCGCCGCCTGCGCGAGCCCCCGGATATCCTCCGAAATAACTCGTCACAGGGAAGACGCCCGCGGATTGCGCCGACGCCGGCGCAGGCCAGGCGAAACTCCATAGCGCAGCGCAGGCAATGAACCCTGCACATGCTTTCGCACCTTTTCGCAACGACGACGAGACCTTCATGCGCTGTACCGTTTGCTGTATCGCGGATACGGAGCTACTGGACCCATTCGGCGGCTTCTTCGGCGGTCATGTCCAGGTCCGCCGGATAGACGCCGGTTACATGGCTCCCGAAACCGTAGAACGTGGGCCGATACCGGCCGATATAGCCTACATCGGCCTCTTCCGGCATCATGTCTTCCATGCCAAGCCCCCAAAATGTGGCATTGACCAGGAGGCGCCGGACCCCCTCGCTTTCCAGGTCCACGGAGGCGCCCAGCGTCGTGGCGAAAACGCGCGAGACGTTTCCTGTTTCGCCGGTCCAGTGCCGCCGCCAGGCAATGGGCACGATGGACGTTTCGTATTCGGGCGGAGCATAGGGGTCCAGTCCCTTCAGGGTCAACCCGTAGAGCAGCACCTCCGTGCCCTCCGGCAAGACCGTGAGCCCGTACACATCCGTATCCCCGTATACGTTGTCGCCGATACCGTTCAGCATCGGATCGTCTTCATAGAGATAGTTGACCACGCCGCGCGTCCCCTCCACGGCATGGCGTCCATGGTGACTGATCCAGGTTTCGCCGAGTACCTGCCTGCCCCATCCCCCTTCCCATCCGGGGACCTCGCTCCTCGTATCGTATCGTATGAACGGGTGATCCCTGTCCTCGAAAAGGAAGGCGTGCGTGGACGTCCGCAGTCCGATGATCGGCTTGCCCGAATTGGTGAAAGCCTCGATATGGCGCATCTGCTCTTCCGGCAGATCGCGGAAGCGCGTGAAGAGAATCATCAGATCCGCTTCCTCGAGCAGGTGCAATCCGGGGATGCCATGCAGGTATTCCGGGTCGATCTCCCCGCTCTCCGGATCTATGGCGTAAAGCGTCGTCGTTTTGAAACCGTGCCGGAACGTCAGGATGCGGGCCAACTGGGTGAGCGCCTCTTCGGAGCGGTATTCTTCGTCTCCGGTTACGAGAACGATGTGCTTGCCCTGACCAGGCCCCTCGGCGCCTTCGTACACGACCCAGGGCGTGTCGTCCTGTGATTGCGCGGCCACGAATGCCGGGGCGACTGCGGCAAGCGCTACGCCCAGGGCGAAAAGCAAAAAGAATCGTGGAATCATGACGGAAAGATGCTGTTCGGTGATATGTTTATGCGACGCGACCTGTCTGCAAAGTGACTTATCCTATACTACGTCAGGAGGCGAACGAACGCAATACGACGAAAGCAAGCGCATGGCGAGGGCATTCGCCCGGTAAATATGCGCGGGCCTCCCGGTGCGGGTTGATCTCCACCTACCCGGACCGCCTTGCCCGCCTGCGCGCCCAGCCCAGCGCCAGACTCGCGCCGATCGCCAGCACGGCCGCCACGAAGTTGAACAACATGTCGACAGGATCGAACACGCGGTTCGGAAGAAACGCCTGGATACCTTCGTCGATTACCCCGATCAGAGAGGTCACGACCAGGGCCAACAGGGCGGGTGCGGGGACACGGCGCCCCTGGCTCGCTCTTTCCAGCAGCGCTTCATAGATCAGAACAGCCACCACGCTGTATTCGACGAGGTGGGAGCGCTCGGTCACGGCCGTCATCCGAACGAACACCATGAGATAGGCGGCCGCCACGCCCAGCGCAACGCTGATTTCGGCCCCGCTTGGGCGCATCTTCAGCCCTTGCGAAACGACGGCCCCCAGCACCAGGAAGCAACCGAGAAGGAAAAAGACTGCGTTCCAGTTGCTGCTCGGCAATAGCGCAGCCAGCTTTTGAGCCACTCCGAAAGACAGGTAGACCGCCCCCAGGACGACAAGCGTCCAGCCCCAAAGACGCCGTTCCCGATTGGAGGAAAAAAGAGACATGGGCGCTTATATCGAGCCTCCTGCTCAGTTCCCGGGCACCTTGTGTACGGTAAGGTAAACGGCTTCTTTCAGGACGCCGCCCTCAACGGACGGAACCTGCATGCGCACCAGCATCTGATCCGCGGGCCGCATGTCCGGCAGGACAAGGCGTACGCGCCGGCCATCCGCGTGCACCGCCTCCACAGGCACGGCGTCACGCCCTTGCTCTTCGGGATTCTCCACGGACCAGTCGTAGGAGCCGTACCGGCGCTGCCATTTGTAATCCCATCGGGTTACGTCGTAGCGGGAAGTATCCGAAGCAGCGGCCGCATCCACCGGGAAATTGAAGGTGAACTCGACGCCGTCGGATTTTACACGGGTTTCGGTTACGTATTGCCCCTCGCCCCCTCTGTACCGGATACGGTCGAGATGCGCATACCGCGTGGCGAATCCATCGTCCCAGCCTGTCAGGCCCGTCAGGTAAATCTGCCCGTCCGCGGGGTTGACGCGCACGCGCTGCGTACCGGCGTCGAACTGGAAAGGCAGCGCCGCCGCCGCAGCCTGCGTCACGCCATCCACCTCGTCGAACATCAAATAATACGCCCAGCCCTTACCGAAGCTGGTGTTGAGCATCCGATCCCCCAGCGGCCCCCAGCCTGCGTCCGTCCATATGCCCCCGCCCGGAGAATTGTCGAATTCCTGGGGGAGCCATATCACCGGCTCGGTGAAGGAATCCGGTACGGCGGCGGTATCGATCACCGCCGACCACTCTCCCTCGGGAATGGCTACGTCCAGGCCGTCGGGAGACCACCCGCGTTCGGCGAAGTTGTTCACGTACCCGTAAAATTTGCCGGGTTCCACGAGATTGATTTCGTTTGCCGGGGTCCAGTTTCCCTGGTTGTCGGTGACGAACACGCGCCCGTCCGGCGCCACGGTAAGTCCGTTCGGCGTGCGGAATCCGGTAGCGATCGTACCGCCTGTCCCGTCCGGAGCGACCCGGACCAGATCGCCTGGCGTGGCGTTGTTCGTATACTGCCCGGACTTGGCGTAATAAAGATTGCCTTCCGCATCGGCCTGGAGCCCGAAGGCAAACGAATGGAAAAAGTCCGATACGTCCTTGTCCGCATAGAACGTTTCGTAGTAGTCGGTCTCCATATCTCCATTCAGGTCGCGTAACCGCACAATCTGGTCGCGAGCCGAGACATAGATAGCGCCGTTGACCACCTCGACCCCCATCGGCTCGTACAGCCCCGTAGCGATGCGCCGCCACGTAACTTTATCGAGCGTATCGTCCAAGCCATCGGCTACCCACGCGTCGCCGAGATACGTGGTCAGCACCATGCGCCCGTCCGGGAAAAACGCAAGCGCGGTGGGGCGTATCCAGCTGTTCCACGGATTGACGAACGGCAACCCTATCTTGTCCACCGTATAGGGATAATCTTCCGGCAGATCGACCAGTTTCTCCGGGGTGTCCCGGTCCTCGTCCTCGTAATACATCGGATCGTAATGAGCGCGGGGCACGTCCCGTTCGCCCCCGGTTACGATCGTTTCCGGCCATTGGGAAGGACCGCCTTCCGTCATGGCCGCAAGATCGGGGATATCCCCGGCGGATACTTGCTCGATAGCGCCATGGCCCTGCGCACCCGCGCGCCGGCGAACCTGCACTGTACGCGCAACGTCACTGGCGGGAATATGCAGAAAGACTTCTCCGTCTTCCCCGGACGAGGTCATCCCTTCAATGTCTCCGGTTACCTCCACCACCACTCCCTGCCCGACCGCCAGGCGGTGCTCCTGCTCCGCAGGGCCAATCTGCAATGTGTGGACGAGCACCAGATCGTCTCCGTCGCGCGTTGCCGTAGGCCATTCCAGTACGTCGCGCCCCAGGATCGAGTACGACAATACCACCTCCTTGCCATGCCGGTAATGTCCACGGAACGTCATTACCTCTGCCGGGAGCGGCGCGCGGGGTGAGGTTTCCGCATCGAGCGCGGCGTATTCGGCGGGGTATTCCCAGCGCCACACAGCAAGCCCCTCCAACTCCTGTCCGGAAATAACCGGCTTGCCCTCGCCCCGATATTGCGCGAACTTCGTTTCGGAAAGGTCCAGCGCGCCTTGCCAGGCAGCAGCGAGGCGCATACGCAGCACGTTGTAGCTCAGATAGACATCTTCATCCAGCGCAACGGTAAGCGCATCGCTGGTCTTGCCGTCCAGCTGGGAATACATGACATTCCCGTAATCTCCCGGGTTCTGAACAGCCCAGCGCATTCCGGCTTCCTGAAGCCCCTCCGCTGCGGCTTCGGCCACATCCTGGCCCGCTTCGTCTCCGGTGGGCAACCCTGCGAGATACTCCTCCGTGATCTCGAAATACTGCCCGGGGTTTTTCGGCTTGACGAGTTCCTCGCGAATGTACTGGATTACGTAATACCTCTCCTCCGGCGTCAACCAGCTCTGAGCGGCCATCTGCCCCTTCCCGTAGGTAACGGTCTGCCACATGGCGTAGGGGTCGTTGCCGTACCGCAACGTATCCGCATCGAACGACCGGGCGAAAGGCAAAAGCGCTCCCCCATCTACCCCATGACAGGCAGCGCACGCCCGCATATAGATATCCCGCCCCGCTTCAAGGGTCTCCGCGTCAAGACTGCGCAGGATGGCGGCATGATCGTCGTTTGCTGCAGAACGCTCCCCATCGCTTTCGACATCCCCCGCCATAAAGCCGGCCAATACCCACACGGAAAGCACAAGAAGCGCTGTATACAATATACCTGACTTGTGAACAAAACGACGAAATCGCATGGGAGACAAGAAGTTGTTTGGAACGGGCCGGGGGACGTGCATGGAAGAAGCGCCGGCAACTGCGCTACTCTTCTTCGTAGGCCACCACCTCCATCACGCCTTTCATCGTAATCCAGTGGGCGGGAAACGTACAGATGTAGGGATAATTTCCTTCCCGTTCGGGGGCTGTAAACCGGAGCCGGGCCGATTCGCCCTCCTGAAGCATCCTGGTGGCATGCATCACGGCAGGCGAATCGGGGATAAACTCTTTCTCGAAAGCGTCCGGGTCCGTCGCCATGGCGTCTGCCGCCCTGCCCACCAGCTCCCCGGCGCCGGGGCGTACGATCACAAGGTTGTGCGGGAGTACATCCGCATTCCGCAAAACGATTTCCACCTGCTGCCCGGGCGCTACCCGAAACGCCGTCACGTCATATATCATTTGCGCCTCGACCGTCGCAATCTCGACGATACGGGTCTGCAACACCCTGAGCGCTTCCGTGAATGCCGAGGAGTCGTCCAGACGGGCAGCGGCTTTCTCCGCAAGGGAAACAAGGTCCCGGAACCAGGCGCTGTGCCGGTCTTCCACGGGTATTTCGCGGGCCTCCCCGATGAGTCGTTCTGCAATCGCAGCGTAATCGTGGGCGCCCCATGCCTCTGCAGGAACAGCATCCGCCGCCGCCACCAACACGGGATCGATCCGCCCGGCTTCCATGCGCCCGGCGAAAAATGCGAAGGTTTCGGCAGGCGCCACCCCCAATCCCGCCAACACTTCGACGACCGCATCCCGCCACGCGGCGTCCTCCCAGGCATCCATGCGCTGCAGCATCGCTTCGTGCAATTGCAGGCGCACATCCTCCGAAGGAATACGGAGCCCGCCCCGCAAGGCGGATATCATGTGCCCGAAATATTCCTCCATGTCCGGATCCCGTTCCACCGGATTGGCGATCAGGTCTTCTGTATTGGCTAACACTTGTTCAGGGCTATCAAGAAGCATCAGCGCTGCATTTCCCGTTTCCCGGGCAACTTCGGTGCTTCCTTCTATCGCCAACGCTATCAGGCCATGCTTAATCATCCGCATGTTCCCGACGGCCTCATCCGAGCTGTCCGGAAACGCTTCCATAAACCCTTCCGGAAGTTCTTGCGCAAGTGCACGCAACGCCTCCATGGGTTCTGCCAGCAAAAGCGCACTCAATGCCTCCGCGGCCTCTTCGGAAATGTCCTCCTCCGAAAGCGCATCTATAATGGCCTCTGCGCGTGCGCCATCATCCTCAACCGGCATAGCATCGGCAGAAACGTCAGGCTGCGCGGAGGCGTCTTCCGCAAGCCGCGCCACTGCCTGCTCCCGATGCGCCTCCTCGAATCCCTCCTCGCGCAACACGGATTCGTATATTTCCCGGGCAAATACGGCCCCTTTCAGGACAGAAGGATCGGCCCGGCGCAACAAGTATAAGGTCCCTTCCGTAGACAATGAGGGGGCGCTTTTCGCTATCTCCGGCTCCCACCTCGGCTTCAAGGCCCGGATGGTCTCGTTGAGGCCGTAGTCGAGGTAATAATCCATCTCGCTGTCGAGGGCCTCCAGCGCATGGAAGGCGGCCTCCGCCGAATCCATGTAACTCAGCGCCACCACAGCCTCCAGACGTACCAGCGGATGCGGATCCCGAACCTGCCGGGCAAGCAACGCAAGCGGATCCGCAATATCCCGGCGCCAGTGACGCAGCACGCGGGTGGCGGCTGCGCGGGCGCGGTGATCGTCCGCCTCGAGCAGTTGCTCCAGCAACCCGGCGTTGATCAGGTGGTGCGTCTGATGCACCCATAGCGCCTCCAGCAGATAATGCTCGTAGTGCTCCCCGTTCGGGTCCAGGCCATCGATCCATGCCCCGAGCGCCTCCTGCACTGCGTCCGCGTCGTGCAAACGCAATTCCCGGCGGACGCGATAGCGCACCTGATCTTCGTACGTCTTCAGCAGATCCAGTAACTCGCCGATCGGACGCCCCGCGATATCCGGCGGCGTCAACAGCGGGCTGCCCTCGTGCGTAATCCGCCAGATTCTGCCGTGCGTCTTGTCGCGGCGGGCGTCCCGAAGGGAGTACTGCATGTGCCCGACCAGCGGATTGAACCAGTCCACGATATACAAGGCCCCATCCGGGCCGAATTGCATATCGACCGGGCGGAAATTGATATCGGTGGACGTAAGCAGCGGCTCGACTTCCTCGCCCGCAAAACCGGACCCTTCCGGACGGACACGGTGCTGCTTGATCCCGTGAAATCCAATGACATTGTTGTACAGGAAATCGCCCTGGGCCTCCTCGGGAAAATGGCGGCTGCTCACGAATTCCGATCCGGCCGTGGGGCGTACGATGGTCGTGAACACCTTCATGCGGGGATGCTTTTCCGGGTACGGCAGATACCCGGTCAGCGGGAGCCCGAAATAGTTGTTTCCGTTGGAGGCGTCCGAAATAAAGTTCTGCCCCCAGCGATCGAATTCGTGCCCCCAGGGATTGGCGAACCGGTAGCTCACGTAGCGTTCGAGGCGGTGACTCCGGGGCTCGTACCGGAACACCCCGGAATACTGCATGCGCACGGGCCCATAGGGCGTTTCCACCTGCGAATGATGGAAGGTGCCCTCCTGAAAATAAAGCGCTCCGCCAGGACCCCATACGAAACTGTGGATGGCGTGATGGCTGTCCTCCGTACCGAAACCGTGCAGCAACACGCGCCGCTCGTCGGCCACATCGTCCCCGTCCGTATCGCGCAGAAAAATAAGATTGGGAGGCTGCGACACATACGCGCCGCCATCCCCCAGCTCGAAGCCCACAGGCTGGTACAACCCGTCGGCGAAAACAGTATGTTTGTCCGCGCTCCCGTCCCCGTCGATATCTTCAAGAATGATAAGTTGGTCGTCGGGATCGACCCCCGGCTCCTGGTGCGGATAGGCGGGCATGGTAATGACCCAGAGCCGACCGCGCGCATCGAAGGTCATCGCGACAGGATTCCCGATAGGAAAATCCTGCTCCGAGGCGAATAGATTGACGGTATAGCCTTCCGCCATCTTCAGATGCTGCCGGGCTACCTCCGTATCCACGGTGGCCATATCCATGACCCCGCCCCGATTGGGCTCGGTGGCTTCCACAGACTGGTCGAGGGCCGAGCGTTCCTGGGCATGTACGCCGGGCAAAAACACGCTGCCGGATGAAAAGCCGCAAAACAGGGCGAAAAACACGAACGCCGAGCGGCACGACAAGAAACGGGAATGCACGAGGCTATTTCGCTTGATCATGGATAACTCTTTATCGGCCTTCGGCGGGCGGAAAAATCTCGGGACTGACAACGGTCCGGGCAAATGCTTGAATCTCACCCTCTTCACGAACCACCATCGCATCCAGCGTATCCATTTCGGAAGGGAAATTCACCACTCCGAAAGGCCGACGACGACGCCCGTACACATATTCGCCGTTAACCGGACGGTACCTGTAGAAAAACTGCCCGTTTTTATAGGCAATCATTGCCCGCAAGCGCTCGAAGCCGCTATCGTCCGGGGTCGCTTCTATCACTTTTGCGGAAGCTTCCCGCAACTCGGTATCGGACATTTCCGTGATCCCGAATCCTCGAAGCAGCAATCCGGCCATGACAACGTGGCCATAGGCATTGAAATGCATACCGTTGAAGGTCAGGGGGCGATCCGATTCCCGCATAATGGCGCGGGTCGGAGCGAAAAGATCCGTAAAGCCCACATCCAGTTCCTCCGCTACTTCCCGCATGGCCTCGGCATACAGTGCCAGATCGCGGTTTCTCTGCGCAATATCTACAGAAACTCCCGGCGCTTCTTCCTGCGCGGCCGGGGAAACCAGCATGACCCTCGGCGGGGCGACGGCATTGAACCGCTGCGACCGGATATCGACAACCAGGTTCCGCAAGGCGGCTTGATATGCATCCAGCCCTTCGGGACCTGCAAACGATTCATTCGCTCCAAAAAACATCAGCACTACATCCGGCTGCTGGTGGGCCAGATGCACCTCCAGCGAACCGAAATTGAGCGGGCGGGGACGTAACGTCACCTCGTCGCCGCTCCATGCGAGATTTCGAAACGTCAGGGCGCTGTCAGGGTATTGCGCGGTAAGCAGCGCCTCGAAATACCCGAAATGCTGCATGCGCTCGGCGGAGGCGCCCCCGACAATCACGACGTGATTCTCCGCGGCAAACCATGTCTCGCCGTCCATAAGCGGCTGGGCGGAAGTGTGCGCCGTCGGGTTCAACACAACCCCGGCAAGGATAAAAATCCCGAGACAGCGCATCGCACCCCGCAGAAACGGCTTGCCGCGGGGATGCGAAAGAAATACCGGAAAGCACGGTCTGAAATGAAATGTCATATCATGTCATGGCAAACGGATCGTTCATCGGGATAGCAGTATAGGATACTCTGATCAAGTCTGCAAAGA
The DNA here is from genome assembly GCA_951812345.1 of Rhodothermales bacterium. GTDB lineage: Bacteria > Bacteroidota > Rhodothermia > Rhodothermales > VXPQ01 > VXPQ01. Next base: position 1,293,173 of record OX638295.1, on the reverse strand, counting down.
TCAAGGGCTGAAAGGGGTGCGCTGGCAAGGAATGTGACGAAGCGGCGTGGCAGGCAAAGCCCGATATTCAACGCCCCGCATCCGTATACGCCTTGCGCCGAATCATCGGCAAGGCTTCGGGACCATAGTTGAACAGCAGATCGAGCGCAGACATCTCCGGAAAGAATCCTTCGAAATTCTGCCGGTACCTGAGTTCTCCGAGATGCACCACGGCATCGACCTCGGTCAAGCGCCGATCTGCTTGCGCCGTATCCGCCGCCGAAAGAAAAGCGCCGCCTGTCGACGCATGAATGTCGCGGACCGTGGACGGGGCGCCCTCTACTTCCGAGGCGCGAACAAGCGGTGTGTCGATACCGAACAATTCGGCAACCTTGTCCACGGAAGCGCACGTAAGCGCGCCAAGACAATCCCACTCCCGCTCGAAAAACGGAACCAGTTCCGGCTCGTAAAACTCAAAAAACGGCGTGGTCCGGTAGTTGTAGGCGAACGCCCGCCAATGTTTGCGTATCCAGCGAAACGGTCCCTTAATCTCGATTTCCCGGATGGATCGGCCTCGCCTCCCTGCCGCCAGCGGCACGCTCAACCACTGCCCTCCCGAAGGAGTGCGCACCAGCGTCCGGTTCTGACGCGACTGGCGACTATACGACAATGTATCTGCCAACACCACCCTGTCGGCGGCATCCATGAGCGCCACAAAAAGCGGGCGGGGCCAATATTCGGGCGGACGTACGGCGACAAGCGGACGCATGGCCGGCACTTATTTCAATAGCACCATGCTTTGCGTTTTGCGCCAAAAATCCGTCGACAAGCGGTAAAAATACACGCCGCTGCGCACCGAGTGACCGCGCGTATCTTTCCCGTCCCAGCGCACCCGATAGCGCCCTGGCGCCTGCGACGTATTGATCAGGCGCCGCACCTCGCGGCCCGACACGTCATACACCGTCAGGGTCACATGGACTTGCTGCGGCAACGCATAGAGAATTTCCGTCGCCGGATTGAAGGGATTCGGATAATTTCCTTCCAACGCGAAGTCCGTCGGCACCGTGGCGTCCGCATCTTCCACGCCCGTCACCGTGCCGGTATCGTTAATAACCACCGGAAGGTCATCGATGGCCACCATGTTGTAGCCTCCGCCCGACGCTTGATGCGTGATCGTAACCGCATCGTCATCCATATCGGCATCCCGCAACGCCGTCAACGTAACCGTCTGCGTAACCGTCTGCGGAAGATGCGAAACGGACGTAGTGAACCGCAACCTCTCCGGCGACACCGAAAGTTTACCCGGGACGCTGCTCGTCGGAGTGATGGTTACCGTATTCAAAGGAAATGCGTCCAGGCCTAACGTGTAGGTAATGCTTTCCCCTTCGTCGACGACAAGCATCGAGTCCGATACCGTCACGCCGCGCGCCTCATCGTCCCATATCGTCGCGTAGACGCTGCTGACAGAAACATTGTTATAATCGCCTCCGACGGCAGTGTGATTGATCGCGAACTTTTCGGAAACGGCGTTGGCGTCCTGTACGGAGGTCACCTTAACGATATGGGGCGTATTCCAGTGTAACAGCAGATTATCCGCCGAAGGAGCGCCCTGTACAAACTCCAGAACCGAAGGAGAAACGGTTGCGACCTCAGTGTTCGTTGACTGCACAACAATGAACACCTTCTCTGAAGGATTCGTATCGAGTTTTATGGTATACGTATTCGTTTGTCCCTCATGCATAACCAGGTTCGTCCGCGAGACCGTCGCAGCAGGAGCGGGAACGAACGGATCCCGATCAACGACCAGCACCTCAACATCAGGGATGACCACATCGTCGTAGCCCCCTCCGCTCGCCGTGTGACGTATCGCAACTTTTTCGTTATTCCCATCGTCGTCCTCCACAGCGGTAACGGTGAGCGTCTGCGGCTCAAACCAATCAGTCCGGGTAAATTCCAGCAACTGGGGTGAAACTTTCACGGCGAGCGGGTCGCTACTCGTTACAACGACCAGCACCGTGGACGAAGGGCGCGTGGCAAGACTCAGCGCATACTCGTCGGTCAAGCCGGTATTCCCATCCTGGGGTTCCGCTGCGATGAGGCTGGTCTTGCTGATGTTTACGCGCCGAACCGGAGCGCCGCTGTCGGAAATATTCACGGTAACGGTCCCGCCTTCCGGATCACAATCCGTTCCACCCACCGTTCCGATCACCGCATGCGCAATCGAAATCGTGCCGCCAATACTGTCCGTATCGGGCAGAACGGCTACCCGGAACTTCTTTATGACAACCCCTCCATCTACCGGGAAGTCATCTGCTCCGAACTGCACCCATTTCGGCGAAATACTCACCATCACATTGGAATCGGAGCTCAAGACCGTGGGAACCACGTACACACTTTCATTTGACTCCAGTGAGGCCAACCTGAGGAAGACGTCATATTCGCCGAACACATCGGATTCGCTCAACGACAGGGAAGTTGTTATCACCCCTGCACATGGCTGCTGACCTCTTGCGGCTTGTGCGGGGAGAAACGCGAGAACGCCGAGGAGAATACAGGTCGCAAAGCGCCGCAATAATGAATGCGTGCGTAATGCGCCGGTATACGAAATACGGTTCTTCATGACGGTCTTGTCCATAAATATGCCCTTGTAACCGGATTTTCGGATCGGAACACTTGGCCTTGCACAGAGCGCAAAAGTAAAAGCCGACGTGAAAATCCTTTTTGAGAAGCTTTCCCGAACTTCAGGCGGGTAACCGGGAATGTGCAAAATCGTTCCGGCGATCCGGAACCGGATAATCAGGGGTTCGGGGTAGGAAGTAAGGATACGGAATTTACCGGAACACTTCCACGCCCTGAATAATGGACCTTAAGACATGCTGAAATGGCTGGCGCCTTGCCGCCATGCGAGGCGATAGCATGCTGGCCGAACCCGCCGAGCGTTTGGAGGTGCATCCGGTATCCAATCCTGGAATAAGCAGGCCGCCGAGAAGGCGTGCACCGTCAGCGTGAATTCCAACACCGACGATTTCGTCAGCAGCTGCGTCGGCGCCGTGAACGTCGGTGACTGCGCCGTGGAGCTCGACAGCGCGATACCCGCCAGAGCGCCCCAGGCGTAGGTCAGCGTCGCGCCCTCCGGGTCCGTACCCGAACCGGAGAGCATCACCGTATCTCCCTCGTCCACCGTCCGGTCGGCGCCTGTGTTGGCCATCGGCGCATCAGTTGCAGATGTTGTCGCTGTCGCCCTCGAATTCATCGATATCGCCAAGCCATTGCTGGAATGCGGTATCTCCCGGCACGCACAGCTCGTCGTCTACAGAAAAGTCCGATAGATTGCTCAAGTTGATAAACTCCGCAGGGATCGAGCCCGTCAGCGAGTTGTCGTCGAGATACAGTTGTTCGAGGTTGATCAAGTCGCCCAACTCCGCCGGGATCGAACCCGAAAGGGAGTTGTCTTGGAGCCACAGCCATTCAAGGTTGGTCAAGTCGCCCAACTCCGCCGGGATCGATCCCGTCAGGGAGTTGCTTTCGAGACGCAGGTGTTCGAGGTTGGTCAAGTCGCCCAACTCCGCAGGAATCGACCCCGAAAGGTCGTTGTTGTTGAGCTCCAGTCTCGTGAGGTTGATCAAGTCGCCCAACGCCGCCGGGATCGAACCCGAAAGGTCGTTGCCGAAGAGATACAGTCCATCGAGGTTGGTCAAGTCGCCCAGCTCCGCAGGGATCGAACCCGAAAGGGAGTTGAAACCGAGATCCAGTCTCGTGAGGTTGGTCAAGTCGCCCAGCTCCGCCGGGATCGATCCCGAAAGGGAGCTCGCTTGGAGATACAGTCCCTCGAGGTCGGTCAAGTCGCCCAACTCCGTCGGGATCGAGCCCGAAAGGGAGTTGTAACCGAGATTCAGGTTCACGAGGTTGGTCAAGTCGCCCAACTCCGTCGGGATCGAACCCGAAAGGGAATTGCGCATGAGATTCAGGTATTCGAGGCTGGTCAAGTCGCCCAACGCCGCAGGGATCGAGCCCGAAAGGGAGTTGCTGCGGAGATTCAGGTATTCGAGGTTGGTCAAGTCGCCCAACGCCGCCGGAATCGATCCCGAAAGGGAGTTGTATTGGAGATAGAGTATCTCGAGGTTGGTCAAGTCGCCCAACGCCGCAGGGATCGATCCAGAAAGAGAGTTGGAACCGAGATCCAGAGAAACCACCCGTCCGGCGTCATCGGTCGCGACACCGTACCACGTACCGATGGCGGCGCTACTTTTCCAGTTGGTATTGTCGTCCCAATTGGCCCCGCCGGTCGAGTCGTAGAGCGCGACCAGCGCCGCTCTGTCGTTATGATTAACCGTCACGTCGAAGGACACCGTGTCGCTCGCCTCGTGCGGATCCGTCGCGGTCACCTCGACGGTCGTCGTACCGGCCGCCACAGGCGTGATCGTTAGCGTGCTACCCGAGATGCTTACGCTCGCCTTATCGCTGGCCGACGATGTCGCCGTGTAGGCCAGATCCTCGTCCTCCGGATCGCTGCAGGAGCTCGACAGATCGATCTCGACGCCCGAACCGCCCTCGTCCAGCGTCCGATCCGAAATCATATCGCATGCAGGAGGCTGATTGCAGATGTTGTCGCTGTCGCCTGAGAATATAGTAAGATCGCCAAGCCATTGCTGGAACGCGTTATCTCCCGGGACGCACAGCCCGTTGTCGACAGAAAAGTTCCATAGATTGCTCAAGTTGACAAACGCCGCAGGGATCGATCCCGTCAGGGAGTTGTCGTGGAGCCACAGTAGTTTGAGGTTGGTCAAATCTCCCAACTCCGCAGGGATCGAGCCCGTAAGGGAGTTGTTGTTGATCTCCAGTCTCGTGAGGTTGGTCAAGTCGCCCAACGCCGCAGGGATCGAACCCGAAAGGTCGTTGAAATCGAGATTCAGTCTCGTGAGGCCGGTCAAGTCGCCCAACTCCGCCGGAATCGACCCCGAAAGGTCGTTTTTGTTGAGCTCCAGTCTCGTGAGGTTGGTCAAATCGCCCAACGCCGCAGGGATCGAACCCGAAAGGTCGTTGCCGAAGAGATACAGTCCATCGAGGTTGGTCAAGTCGCCCAACGCCGCAGGGATCGAACCCGAAAGGGAGTTAAAACCGAGATCCAGTCTCGTGAGGTTGGTCAAGTCGCCCAACTCCGCAGGGATCGAGCCCGAAAGGGAGCTCGCTTGGAGATACAGTCCCTCGAGGTTGGTCAAGTCGCCCAACTCCGTCGGGATCGAGCCCGAAAGGGAGTTGTAACCGAGATTCAGGTTCACGAGGTTGGTCAAGTCGCCCAACTCCGTCGGGATCGAACCCGAAAGGGAATTGTGCATGAGATTCAGGTATTCGAGGCTGGTCAAGTCGCCCAACTCCGCAGGGATCGAGCCCGAAAGGGAGTTGCTGCGGAGATTCAGGTATTCGAGGTTGGTCAAGTCGCCCAACGCCGCCGGAATCGATCCCGAAAGGGAGTTGTATTGGAGATAGAGTATCTCGAGGTTGGTCAAGTCGCCCAGCGCCGCCGGAATCGATCCCGAAAGGGAGTTGCGGTCGAGATTCAGAGAAACCACCCGTCCGGCGTCATCGGTCGCGACGCCGTACCACGTACCGATGGCGGCGCTACTTTTCCAGTTGGTATTGGTTTTCCAATTGGCCCCGCCGGTCGAGTCGTAGAGCGCGACCAGCGCCGCTCTGTCGTTATGATTAACCGTCACCAGGACCGTGTCCGTGACGGCGCCACACGGACTTGTCGCCGTGATCGTGTAGGTTGTCGTGCTCGCAGGAGAAACCTCTTCCGATCCCCACGTCGCAACCGTACCGATGCCCTGATCGATCGATACGCTCGTAGCATGCTCCGACGACCAGCTGAGCGTCGAACTATCCCCGACGTTAATCGTGTCCGCAGACGCAAACAAATTCACCGAAGGAAGTTGATCGACCGTCACGGTCGCCTCGTCCGTATCCGTTCCGCCGGCGCCCGTGGCCACGATCATGTAGGTCGTCGTGCTATCCGGAGAAACCGATCGCTCTCCCGACGCCCCAACCGTACCGATGCCCTGATCGATCGATACGCTCGTAGCGTGCTCCGACGACCAGCTGAGCGTTGACGATACCCCTTTGCAAATCGTGCCCGGCGAGGCCGAAAACGTGACCGAAGCAGGCCGATTAACCGTTACGGTTGCTTCTGCCCGCTCCGTAGACGTTCCGTCGGCGCCCGTAGCCGTAATCGTGTACGTCGTCGTGCTATCCGGAGAAACCGATCGCTCTCCCGACGCCCCAACCGAACCGATATCCGGACCGATCGATACGAGCGTAGCGTGCTCGGACGACCAGACAAGCGTCGAACTGCTGCCGAGGCTAATCGTATCCGGAGACGCGGAGAAACTCACCGAAGGAGGCACATGAACCTTCACGGTTGCACGGTCCGATTTGCTTCCTCCCGGACCTGTCGCCATGATCGTGTACGTCGTCGAACTCGTCGGAGAAACCGATCGCTTACCCGATGTCGCAACCGTACCGATATCCGGGCCGATATCCGGACTTATCGATACGCTCGTAGCGTTCGACGACGACCACTCGAGCGTCGAACTACCCCCGAGGTCGATCTTGCCCGGAGACGCCGACAAATTCACCACGGGAGGAGGCGCTTTGACCGTCACGCTCGCCTGGTCCGTATCCGTTCCGCCGGCGCCCGTGGCCACGATCGTGTACGTCGTCGTGCTATCGGGAGAAACCGATTGCGACCCCGATAGCGCAACCGAACCGATGCCCTGATCGATCCATACGCTATCGGCGTTCGCAGACTTCCAGCCAAGCGTCGAACTACCCCCGAGAGCGATCTTGTCCGGAGACGCCGACAAACTCACCTCAGGAGGCGCATTAACCGTCACGTCGAAGGACACCGTGTCGCTCGCCTCGTGCGGATCCGTCGCCGTCACCTCGACGGTCGTCTCACCGGCCGCCACAGGCGTGATCGTTAGCGTGCTACCCGAGATGCTTACGCTCGCCTTATCGCTGGCCGACGATATCGCCGTGTAGGCCAGATCCTCGCCCTCCGGATCGCTGCAGGAGCTCGACAGATCGATCTCGAGGCCCGAACCGCCCTCGTTCAGCGTCCGATCCGAAATCGTATCGCATGCAGGCGGCTGATTGCAGATGTTGTCGCTGTCGCCCTCGAACTCATCGAGATCGCCAAGCCATTGCTGGAATGCGGTATCTCCCGGCACGCACAGCTCGTTGTCGACTTGCAAGAGAATGAGATTGTCCAGGTTGACAAACGCCGCAGGGATCGAACCCGAAAGGTCGTTCTCACCGATCCACAGCCTCCTGAGGTTGGCGAGGTCGCCCAACGCCGCCGGGATCGAGCCCGAAAGGGAGTTGCCACTGAGATTCAGGTTCGTGAGGTTGGCGAGGTCGCCCAACGCCGCAGGGATCGAGCCCGAAAGGGAGTTGCTAGCGAGATTCAGCCAGTCGAGGTTGGCGAGGTCGCCCAACGCCGCAGGGATCGATCCCGAAAAGGAGTTCTCACCGATCGACAGGCTCGTGAGGTTGGCGAGGTCGCCCAACTCCGCAGGGATCGAACCCGAAAGGGAGTTGCGGAAGAGATTCAGGTTCGTGAGGCTGGTCAAGTCGCCCAACGCCGCCGGGATCGAGCCCGAAAGGGAGTTGTTGGAGAGAGCCAGGTATTCGAGGTTGGCCAGGTCGCCCAACGCCGCAGGGATCGAGCCCGAAAGGTCGTTGCGGAAGAGATCCAGAGAAACCACCCGTCCGGCGTCGTCGGTCCTGACGCCGAACCACGTATCGATGGCGGCGCTACTGTTCCAGTTGGTATTGGTTTGCCAATTGGCCCCGTCGGTCGCGTTGTAGAGCGCGACCAGCGCCGCTCTGTCGCTCTGAGCGTCCGCCGTCACCGTCACCGCCACCGTGTCCGCCTCGGAGTCTTGCGCCCCGTCGTTCACCGTCAGCGTGAATGTCAGCACCGAGTCCGACACAAGCTGCGTCGGCGCCGTGAACGTCCGCTCGTACGGCTCCGTGGTACTCGACAGCACGGTCCCTGCCGGAGCCGTCCAGGCGTAGGTCAGCGTCGCGCCCTCCGGGTCCGTACTACCCGAACCGGATAGCGTCACCGTATCCCCCTCGTCCACCGTCTGGTCAGCGCCTGCGTTGGCCGTCGGCGGCCGATTAACCGTTACGGTTGCTTCTGCCCGCTGCGTAGACGTTCCGTCGGCGCCCGTGGCCACGATCGTGTACGTCGTCGTGCTATCCGGAGAAACCGATCGCTCTCCCGACGCCCCAACCGAACCGATATCCGGACCGATCGATACGAGCGTAGCGTGCTCGGACGACCAGCCAAGCGTCGAACTGCCGCCGAGGTTAATCGTGCCCGGAGACGCGGAGAAACTCACCGAAGGAGGCATATGAACCTTCACGGTTGCACGGTCCGATTTGCTTCCTCCCGGACCTTTCGCCACGATCGTGTACGTCGTCGAAGTCGTCGGGGAAACCGATCGCTGCCCCGACGTCGCAACCGTACCGATATCCGGGCCGACATCCGGACTTATCGATACGCTCGTAGCGTTCGACGACGACCAGGTAAGCGTCGAACTATTTCCGAGGTCGATCTTGCCCGGAGAAGCCGACAAATTCACCGAAGGAGGCGCATGGCCCGCCGGTTTTGAACGGTTCAATCGGTTGCCGCTGGCGCTCGCGGTCGTACTCGCCGTCGAACTCTTCGCAGATACCGATTCCGATACAGAAACCGATTCCGATTCCGATACCGATTCGGATTTAGATTTAGAAACCAATACCGATTCCGATTCGGATATCGACTCCGAAACGATCGGACGCCAATCGATCATCTGGTACGCATCGTCGTCCGCGAATCCCAGCAATTGCACATCGAAAGCATCCGAGGACGTTCCGCAGCCCGAAACGTCTTTCGGTATCTCCCCTTCCGCTTCGCCGGATATGGCGCCATAAAAACGACGGTGCAACACGGTAGACACATCCAGGCTATCCCCCTCGAAAACGATTCGTCCGAACCGACCGCCCGCGCAAACGGCTTTTCTCCACCCAATATCGTTATAGATCGATATATCCTCAAGGATATGCGTCCTGGCCCCGATGGCCTGGGACGTAATAGCGATATCGCCGTTATCCCATGTGAAATACGTATCGACATCGACAGCGGAGGGCAAAAGGACCAGCAACGCATCGCCTCTCGCAGGACTATCGAAAGAGAGGGCGTACAAAGCATCCCGTCCAAGCGCGGGAACGCCTCCCTCTCCATGGATATCTACCCCCTCCGAATGCGCGGCCCCCCAGTGGTATATCGTACCCTTCGCAGGTATACCGAGCGTAGCGTAACCGGTCTCGTTATAATCCGTATGCCAGGATTTGACATGTACGCGCACGCTATCCGGATTGCCGTCGGCGCTCAAGATCCGACCCAAAAGCGCATACCGATCCAGGGAAGACGCGCCCTCTCCTGGAACGCCGCCTGCACGGGCCGTACTGTCCCCGACGGCGACACGCGCATTAGCCGCCGCAGACGGATCGACATCGTCCAGGCCCGTCAGCGCCCCGTCGTCGCACGCGCTCAGCGTCAAGAGCGAGACCGTTATAGCCGCCATGCCCGCGACGATCCAGGATATAGTTCTCATTTACTTCTCCAGGAGGTATGTATCCTATAGGTTGTTTTTTTATGCCCTTGCGGCACAGGAGCGGAAATCCTAATCTAAGAAACCGGTGGAACACAAGGACAAAAACGTTCTTCACTTATTATTCACAGGCATAAAACCTGCTCAAAAGGCCCCGGAACCCGCCTTACGCGTCCACTCTGCGCACAGAAATGGTCCGAAAAATAGGACAGTTTTTCAGGCGTTTTTAAGCATACAGCTGCGCCGAGTGCGTTCGAGAGCCGGTGGGCCAGTACCTTGCGGCTGTGCCAGTCGATCACGGCTGCGAGATAGAGAAAGCCTTTCGCCATAGGGATGTACGTAATGTCCGCCGCATAGACCTGACCGGGCCTGGTCACCTCCGTGCTTGCGAGCAGGTAGGGGTAAATCTTGTGCCCCTTTCCCGGAGACGGTAGTAGACCGTAGAACGGCCCGGTTCGACCAGTTTGCACTGGCGAACTACGGGCAAGCGATGCGTGCGCGCTATCATGGCGCGGCGCTCGGCTAACGGTCGCGACCGAGCGCCTTCGATAAAAAATCCTTCGCCAAGTGGCGGTTCCTCTTGTCGCGGTTGCTTCGCTGGCCGCATCCGGGACGGCGTACGCTCAGAACGCTCAGATCGACAGAGCGGCGCTGGTCGCGCTCTACGACAGGACGAGCGGGGACGATTGGGCCAGCAAGACCAACTGGAAAAGTAGCGAGCCCCTCGGTGAATGGTATGGCGTCTCCACCGATGCCGCTTCGTTTCCGTTTGCGAATAAAACGGGAAAACGAGAATGAAAACCGAAACAATGCACAACATTTTCTTCGTATGTTAAGAATACTCTGATTAAGTCCGCGAAGTTCAGAGTATTCTTAACTGTCCGAAACAAACCGGAACGCATGATGCAGACTTCTCGCTCTGCGTTTCCTGTCAGGATGCCTCGATTCGCAGCGTGAAACCCTTTCCCATCGAACCGGGCGATACGATCGGTGTCGTCGCGCCGGCAAGCGCCCCGCCGGACATGGCCCGATTCCGGGCAGGCATCGCGCAACTGGAACGCCGGGGCTACCGGGTGGAACTGAGTCGATCCGCATTCGCAGAAAGCGGTTACCTCTCCGGAACAGATGGCGAACGACTCGACGAATTGAATGGATTTCTCCGGCGGGACGACATAAAGATGCTCATGGCTGTACGTGGCGGGTATGGGTGCTTGCGCCTGTTGCCGCACCTCGATTACGAAGCAGCCAGGGCGCATCCCAAACTTCTTGTTGGATACAGCGACATAACGGCACTGCATCTTGCCCTGTTGCGTTATGCTGATTTGCCGGGCATTTCTGGCCCCATGATCGCCGTAGACTGGCCCGATCTTGACTCTGCCTCGGAAGCGCTGTTCTGGGCAATTGCCCAAGGAGAAACCTGTGACTCTCTGGCCGGTCCCTCCGGGGAAATCCTCCGGCCAGTCCGTGAAGGAACGGCGGAAGGCACCCTTCTTGGCGGTAACCTGTCCACCATCGTTCGTCTGCTCGGCACATCTTATCTACCCTCGTTTGAAAATGCTATCCTGTTCGTTGAGGATGTAGGTGAACCCCCCTATCGCATTGACGCTATGCTTGCCCAATTGCGCCTTGCGGGCGCTTTCGACAAATTGGGAGGACTTGTTCTGGGAGGCTTCACCCGTTGGCAACCTGAATCCGACAAGACCTGCGCATCGCCCTCGCCCGGCGAGATTTTTCGCGAGTATTTCGCCGAAGCAGGCTTTCCCGTCGCCGAGGGACTGGTCTATGGTCATTTTCCAGTGAAAAATTCGCTTCCTGTTGGCGGACGCGCCCGTCTACAGGTAATTTCCGGCATGGCGCAGCTCAGTCTCGTCGAACCCATTGTTTCTCCCCCCTTGTAAAGCCATGTGCCTACAGGCTTCATGACGCAATCCCGTCTCAGCGTAGCCGTCTTCGCTTCCGGGCGCGGCTCAAATTTTCAAGCCATCCTGGATCAGGCAGACAAGCCGGATCCTGACTTCAAGGTGGTCTGCTGCGTATCGGATCGGCGCAATGCGGGCGCACTTGATCTGGCTACCGAACGAGAGATTCCTGCAGTGATCCTCCATCCGCGGGATTTTCCGACCGAAGAGGACTACAGTCGGATACTGCTCGAAAAATTGCGTACGTACGGCGCCGATTTTATCGCACTGGCCGGATTTTTGAAAAAAATTCCCACACATGTCATCGAACAGTTCAAGGGCCGCATCGTCAACGTGCATCCGTCGCTATTGCCTGCCTTCGGCGGCCCGGGCATGTACGGACGCCGGGTACATGAAGCCGTCATAGAATACGGCGTCCACTGGACGGGAGCGTCTGTGCATCTCGTAGAGGAAGTCTACGATACCGGCCCCATCGTTCTGCAGGAAGCCGTGCCTGTCCTGCCAGAAGACACCCCGGACGACATCGCTGCAAGAGTACTTGCCGTGGAACACCGCCTCCTCCCCGAAACATTACGGCTATTCGCGCAAGGCCGGGTGACGTTTGAAGGTCGCCGGGTGCGTATTGCCGCATCGCAAACCAGCATTCCGCAAACCGACTGATTGGTTTTCCGGAAACTCACCGATCTCACCGACCCGATGATTCCCGTAAAGGACCTGCCCCCGCCCGATGATATCTTTCCCGTGCGCCGGGCCCTGCTCTCCGTGTTCGACAAAACCGGCCTTATCCCCTTTGCGCAACGCTTGCATGAACTGGGCATCCAACTGATCTCCACGGGGGGTACTTCCCGCAACCTGCGGGAAGCCGGGTTGCCGGTCACCGATGTCTCCGACGTGACGGGATATCCTGAAATACTCGACGGGCGCGTCAAAACGCTACATCCTGTTATACATGGTGGCCTGCTGGCCCGCCGGAACGATCCGGAAGACATGAACGCACTGGATACGCTTTCCATTACACCGATCGATCTCGTTGTGGTTAATCTATATCCCTTCGAAAAAGTCGTATCCGAGAACGTTACAGAGGCCGAGGCTATCGAAAATATTGATATCGGGGGCCCTGCAATGATTCGCGCCGCCGCAAAAAATTATTTTCACACGGGTGTTGTTACCTCGCCGGCACAGTACGAAGCAGTGGCCAGTGAACTGGTCGAACAAAACGGCGGCCTTACCATGACAACACGCCGCGCGCTCGCGCAAGAAGCATTCCAACGCACCGGAACGTACGATCAGGCCATTGATGCCTGGTTCGCACAGGAGACCAGCTCAGACAACGACAACAATGTATCCGCCCTGCCCTTAAAACTGCCTACGGGCCTGCCTAAAAGACGCTCACTCCGATACGGCGAAAATCCTCATCAGCAAGCAGCATTATATGGCGAAGTCGAGGATGCCTGGACGCAAATCCATGGGAAGGAGTTGTCTTTCAACAATCTCATAGACCTCGATGCGGCGTTACACCTCATCGGCGAATTCGGCACAGATACGCCGACTTGCGCAATCCTGAAGCATACCAACCCATGCGGCGTAGCAATAGACGACACGCTGGAAAACGCCTGGGCCGGGGCTTTCGCCACCGACCGGCAATCGCCATTCGGCGGCATTGTGATTGTCAACCGCCCGCTTGACCAAGCCACCGCAGAAGCTATCGATCGTATTTTCACGGAAATCATTATCGCGCCGGAATTCGAACCAGGTGTTACGGCGTTGCTGGAGCAGAAAAAAAATCGGCGCCTGATCCGTTCGGGCGCCGGCGTACGCGAAGCGGCGGCGCTCGACATACGCAGCATCTCCCGTAACCTGCTCGTGCAGACGGTAAATGCGCCCCTTCCCCCTCCGGAAGTTATTCGAAACGACCTGCGGGTAGTGACTGAACGCGCTCCCGACCAGCGCGAATGGCAAGATCTCGATTTTGCCTGGCGGGTCGTCAAACATGTCAAGAGCAATGCGATCGTCTACGCCCGCAATCGTCGTACGCTCGGTATCGGCGCCGGACAAATGAGCCGCATCGACTCTTCTGAAATCGCTGTAATGAAGGGGGTGAAATCGGAACTCGACTTCAAAAATGCGGTGATAGCATCGGATGCCTTCTTCCCATTCGCCGACGGACTGGTCACAGCGGCCAGAAGCGGTGCCCGGGCCGTTATTCAGCCAGGCGGCTCCCGACGAGACGACGAAGTGATCGCTGCAGCGAACGAAAACGGTATGGCGATGGTATGTACAGGAATACGCCATTTTCGCCATTAGCGCCTTGGGCAGGGCGAATCTATTCCCAGGCGCGCTCGTTTACGATCTGCAAGCACATTAGGACTTAGGACTACCAGCGGTTTTTCCGAACCGTTCTTCTGGAAACGCAATGGGTTTTTTGAATTTTTCTTCGGACGTCGCCATTGATCTCGGCACGGCGAATACGCTCATTTATATCAAGGAGCAGGGCATTGTGCTCAACGAGCCCAGCATCGTGGCCGTGAACCGGACCACGGGGAAAGCGATGGCGATCGGGTACGATGCACAGAGAATGCATGAGCGTACTCATAAGCAAATCGAAACCATCCGCCCTCTCAAGGATGGCGTCATCGCCGATTTCGAGATCGCCGAGCAACTTATCCGGGGACTGATTCGCAAGGTGCAGACAGGTTGGCTCTCGTCTATCCATAACATGGTTGTCTGCGTACCCAGCGGCATCACCGAGGTGGAAAAGCGGGCAGTGCGCGACTCGGCGGAGCACGCGGGCGCGCGGAAGGTGTACCTCATTGACGAACCGATGGCTGCAGCCATTGGAATCGGGCTGGACGTGAACGAGCCGGTCGGCAATATGATCGTGGACATCGGAGGAGGCACCACGGAAATTGCGGTCATTACGCTTTCAGGGATCGTGATTAATGAGTCCATACGCATCGGCGGCAATGAACTCGACAATGCCATCTTGCAGTATTTCAAGCGGAATCACAACCTGCTTATCGGCCAACGAACCGCCGAACGTATGAAATGCGAGGTGGGAAGCGCCCGCGAACTCGATCCGGAACTGGAAATCGCAGTACGAGGACGGGATCTGGTAAGCGGTATCCCCAAGGTGCGTAACATTTCTTCGGAAGACATCCGAGAAGCATTGCGGGACCGGATCGAATTGATCGTCGCAGCCATCCTGCGTTGCCTGGAACGTACGCCGCCGGAACTCGGCGCCGATGTATTGGAACGCGGCATTATGTTGACAGGGGGAGGCGCTATGTTGAAAGGCCTCGACAGCTTGATTCGAAGTCGTGTGGAATTGCCTGTGCATCAATCGGAAAACCCTTTGTATGCGGTAGCGCAGGGCACCGGAAAAGTACTTGAAAACCTGAAGGATTATCACAATGTCCTTTCATGAATACCCGTCTTCTGGCTCATATTCGGGATGGGTTGTTTCTCGGCACGCTCCTCATCATTTCCGGGTTCACCATGCTGACCTCCAACCGGGGCGTCGTACGCAGTATGCAGGCCGGGGCGCTTGAAACCACAGCGTGGCTGGAAGCCCGCTATGCCCGGCTGGCCCAAAATTTCAATGCCATCTCCGAGAACAGCGTCCTGCGCGAGGAAAACATCCGACTATCCAGTCAGCTTGCACGTTCTCGCGAAGTACTGATCGAGAACGAGCGGCTCCGGCATCTTATCGGGTATCGCAATGAAGCCGCGTACGACCTGTTCCCCGCACGGATTATCAACAAGGATCTCACCGGACAATGGAACTACCTTACGCTCGATGTAGGCGAGGTAGACAGCGTGACGACCCAGATGGCCGTCATAAACGAACGCGGCATCCTCGGATATACCACACTGGTGAGCGAACATTATTCGAAGGTGATACCTTACATCAACACAGAAATACATATTCCTGCAAAAATCCATCCGTTGCAGGCCTCCGGGATCGTCCGATGGGACGGGGTACGGACGGATCGATTACAGCTTGATTCTATCGTCAAGACAGAACCCGTCGAAACAGGCCAGTCCGTCGTAACTGCAGGGTACAGCAGCATATTTCCGCCAGGCCTTGCTATCGGCTCTATAGATTCCATCTCGGTCAGGCCCGGACGAGACGAACTTACCATATTTGTCCGCCCCGCCGCATCTATATCGACGGCAGAGCATGTTTTTGTGGTGCGGGAACGACCGGACCCGGAGCGCATCGAATTCGAACAGCAGAGCATCCGTTAAAGCCCCTCACAGCAACATTCCCCCGTCAGTATGCCCCGTAGAAACATGGGCGCAAAGCGTTTTTTCGTCATTCTGTTTCTGTGCTCCGCAGTGAGCTACGTCACGGCAGCGCATGCCCGGCAAGAAAACGAGGGCATTCGTCGCCTCCGCAACCCTATCGACCGCCTCCTTGATGCAAAATCATTTAAGAATGGGTTCTGGGGCGTGCATGTGGTGGATATCGAAAGCGGACACGTTCTCTATGCTCGTAACGCTGGTAAATCTTTTGTACCCGCCTCGAACACCAAACTGTATACCACGGCCGCTGCTTTGGACCTGCTCGGACCGGACTATCGCTTCGAAACCAGTTTGTATATCGACGGGACCGTTGATGACAAGGGTGTGCTCGACGGCAATCTAATCGTGCGCGGGGGAGCCGATCCGACGCTGGGGGGACATTATCTGAGCGATTCGGGCGACTGGGACGAGGACATCGACGCCCTCAGGATCTTTCGTGATTGGGCGGATTCGCTACGCGCCGCCGGCATACGCCGCATTGCAGGCGACATCATAGGAGACGACGATGTGATTGACGATGTGCCACTGGGCGTAAACTGGTCGTGGGACGATGAAACCTGGTATTATTCCGCACAACTTGGAGGGCTGGCATTCCATGACAATGTCATTCACCTGTATGTAGACGGACGAATGCCCGGCATGCCTGCCAGATTAACATGGGAGCCGCTGAGTACAGGCTACGTACAGATTATTAACCGGACGCTCACGACAGAGCCCGGCACAGCCATGAAAGAAGGTTACCTTCGCCAACGCGGCACGAACACGATCGAGGTTACTACACGCGTACCCCCGGGATTCAGTGAACTTGAGGAGATTACGGTCGAAAATCCAACCAGATACACGGTGTATGTGCTGCGAGAAGCGCTGCTTGAAGCAGGAATTGCCGTGGCAGGCGATCCCGTGGACGTAGATGCCCTGTCTATCAAACCTGCTTACGACACGCCGCCGTATCGCCGAGTGGCTGTCCATCGCTCGGCGCCGCTCCCGGAAGTGGCTTCCCTCATCAATAAACCAAGCCAGAACCTTTACGCCGATCTGTTGATGAAAATGCTCGGGGTGGCGCTTCCTCAAGAGGACAGCGACCTCGATCCGGGCTCGGCGGCCATGGGTATCGAGGCCGCGATGGGTACGTTTACCAGCGCCGGCGTTGACACGAGTGCTATCCGGCTGGTGGATGGGTCGGGATTGTCACGCCTGAACCTTATTGCGCCGGAGATGACCACTGCGCTCCTGTCCTTCATGTGGATGCACCCGGACGCAAGGGTGCGCGATGCGTTTTACGATTCACTCCCCGTCGCAGGAGAAAACGGATCATTGGAACATCGTATGAGACAGGGGTTCGCTGCAGGAAATATGCGCGGCAAGACAGGCACCTTAACCTTTGCGAGCAGTTTGAGCGGATATGTTCGGGCCAGAGACGGGCGCATGCTCGCGTTTTCCATTATGTCCAACCACCATACCTCGGGGTCTGGCGGTATCCGCAGAACACAGGATGCTATTGTGGAACTGCTGGCGGGATTCGAATAATCATGTGCAAAACACAGGCATGTCTCCCCCACCCGGCACAGCTTTTTCAGAACCTTTTTCCAGAACCTTTCAGGGACATTCACGTCTATACGCAATAGTAGAGATACTCTGATCAAAACCGCTTCGTCATTCCTTGCCAGCGCACCACTCTCAGCCTCTGAACTTCGCGGGCTTAATCAGAGTATCCTATAGATTCGTGTTTATCAGGAATAAGAAGAACATTGTTTCGAGAAGCGAACGAAAAACGACTTAGATGACGCCTGCGAGTGTTTCCGTATACCCCAATATGCATGGGACAACTGTTCTGGGACTGCGCCACCGCGGAAAAGTAGTACTTGGTTCCGACGGCCAGGCCACCATGAACAATGTCGTCGTAAAGCACCGGGCGCAGAAGGTGCGCACGCTCTACGACGGCAAGATACTTGCAGGGTTTGCAGGCGCGACCGCCGATGCCTTCACACTATTCGAACGCTTCGAGGAAAAACTGCAACATTACGGAGGAAACGTAACCCGTTCGGCTGTCGAACTCGCCAAAGACTGGCGCACAGACCGCTACTTGCGACGGCTTGAGGCGTTGCTTGCTGTCGGTGCTCCCGAACGGTTATTATTGGTGAGCGGCACGGGAGATGTGATCGAACCGGACGATGAGATTGTCGCCATAGGATCGGGCGGGGCCTATGCGCTTGCCGCTACCCGCGCTACCCTGCTCCATGCCAACCACCTCGAGGCTCGAAACATTGTTGAACAAGCGCTTCGTATCGCCGCTGGCATTTGTATATACACGAACGATCATCTGTCTGTTATGGAAATAGACGCAACGGACGCCGAGTAAACGGCGAGCGGACAACCCGCGCACGAATACAACACGAAATCCCCCAATATCTGTATAACAAGCAAACTGTTGATACCATGACCAATACGAAAAAAACAGGCAAAACCGCCCAGAGTACCGGGAGCGCCGCACTTTTTGTCGACTATGACGACCTTCACCGGAATCTCGCCCGCCTCACCCACAACGAAAGTGCATCCGTAAAAGTGATTTCAGAAATGATCGATGCACTCCGGAATAACGTTCCGGAAGAAAAAGGACCTATCGCGGAAACGCGTGCATACGGTGATTTCGAAGCCCTGAAAAGAGTCGGGGATCAGGCAAAAAACATGCTCTATATGAAGGGCATCGAAACCCGCTATGCACCGAGTGCAAACCGGGAAAGTACGATCGAACTGCAGATTGGCGTAGACGCCATGGAACTGTTGCACAGCCGTCCGGATATTACCCGTCTCGTGCTGCTCAGTGGACAGCGTCTATATCTTCCCCTGGTGCAGGTTTTCAAAAAATACGGACGTGACATTCTGGTCGCCGGCCTTGCAGACCCCGCTTCTCCGGAGCATGGCTTTTCCGGAGGAAACGACTGGTTCCTGGCGGCCCGGGAACTGCTGAGCGCTTCGGCCCGAGAGTTTTTGAATGCACCGTCTCCTGCAGCAGCGCCCCGGGGAAACATGCCCCCTGTCCAGCGCAGACCCCGTATACCCGGCCCCATTGCCTCGATGGAACGCCGGATTCGAACAGCCCCGCCTGCTCCTGCGGAATCCCTCGAAGAACTCGACGATCCGATTCTCGTTCGCACTCTCGAAATCATCGATGATCATTTCGGGCAATATGACGAGGTGTACCTGACCCCGTTGCTTCGGAAACTCTCCGATCTCGTGGACGAACGCCGGTATGACCCGAAGAATCTCATCAGTGATCTTGAAGAACGACAAGCCGTGCGGCTTGAAAAGCGCAGCGGCTTTCCGCACGACTACACCGTGCTTATCCTCGACGAGCGGCATCCGACCGTCGCCCGTATCCTGTCCGGAAGGGAAAGAAGCGCAGACCTTCAGGATGCGGCCGGCGCCTCTTCTGCCTGGTACTACGGCGACGACGATACGTCCGAAGATGCCGAGGATGGTATCCGGGTGAATGCCGACAAGGAGGAGGAATCCGGGGAATACGAAGAGGATACGTTCGATTACGACGAATACGACCGGGATGTCGGCGCCAGCGCGTAACGGCTCGAACAATGGTGGCGGCATCATAGTGCGCGGAACCCGAACCCCTGATTATGTGCAGCATGACGACAACGATCTGCAAACCCGATGAAATGACCCCGCGTGAAATCGTGGCGGAACTCGACAAGTATATCGTCGGGCAGAAAGACGCCAAGAAGAACGTGGCGATCGCGCTGAGAAATCGGTGGAGAAGAAGGAATGCATCGGAGGAAATGCGCGACGAGATCATTCCGAATAACATCCTGATGATCGGCCCGACAGGCGTTGGAAAAACCGAGATCGCACGTCGTCTTGCGAAACTTGCAGGAGCCCCCTTTATCAAGGTGGAAGCGACAAAATTTACGGAAGTCGGCTATGTAGGGCGTGATGTAGACAGTATGATCCGGGACCTCGTCGATATCGCCATCAATATGGTGCGGGAGGAACAAACCGAGATTCTGAAGGAACGTGCGCAGGAACTGGCCCAGGAACGCATCCTGGATATCCTTGTCCCGGCTCCACAGAAGCCGGGGGCGACTGCCGTCGGAACCGGTTTTACCGTACAGCAGCCTGAAAGCAATGGAGAAAATACTGCCGAAAGCGGAGATGACTCGATAAACCGAACGCGTGAAAAATTCCGCAAAAAGCTTGCTGCAGGGGAATTGGAAGATCGGGAAATCGAGGTGGAAGTGTCGGCGGATAATGCACCGATGGTGCAGGTCTTCGGCCCCATGGGTATGGAGGAAATGGGAATGAACCTCCAGGATATTTTCGGGGAAATGGGAAACCGGCAACGAAAAAAGCGCCGGGTACAAATCGGCGAAGCCCGTACGCTCCTGTCGAAGGAGGAAGCCCAAAAGCTGATCGACATGGACAAGGTGAAGAGAGAGGCTCTTGAGCGCGTGGAAAACTCGGGCATTGTCTTCATCGACGAAATTGACAAAGTGGCGGGACGAAGCAGAAAAAGCGGCGGCCCTGATGTCTCCCGGGAAGGCGTGCAACGAGACCTGCTCCCTATGGTAGAGGGATCGAACGTAACGACGAAGCACGGTATGGTAAAAACAGACCATATCCTCTTTATCGCGAGCGGCGCATTTCATGTCTCGAAACCCAGCGACCTCATTCCGGAAATGCAGGGACGTTTCCCGATCCGGGTCGAGTTGCAAAGTTTGGGAGAGGAAGATTTTTACCGGATTCTCACCGAGCCGCAGAACGCACTCCTGAAACAATACGCAGCGCTTCTTGCTTCGGAAAACGTGCGTATCGAATTCATGGACAGTGCAGTGCGGCGTATCGCAGCCGTTGCGGCGCAAGTGAACGCCGATGTGGAAAACATAGGGGCGCGCCGGTTACACACAATCCTGACCACTTTGCTCGAAGACATCCTGTTCGATACCCCTAACGATCACCGGACGGAAATCGTCATCGATGGAGAGATGGTGGATGAAACATTGGGCTCGGTGGTCGAAAACCGGGACCTTAGCCAGTATATTTTATAGGATACCCTGATTAAGTCCGCAAATCTCAGAGGTTGAGAGGGATACGCTGGCAAGAAATGACGAAGCAGCGGGCAGGAAACGGAAACGACGTGAAAATCGGCGCCCTTGTGAGGAAACATAACCCTCAGCGTATCCCATGAACCGCGTCTGCCCGGACCATGCCGCATCTGTGCAGGATGACGCAGTGGAACGCTGGAAAGCACTGCGGAAGACTTCCCCTTTACACACGCCGTTTTCCCGGCTCGACTATGTACGCGCCGTAGCTTCCGGAGCAGGGTTACAGCTCGGTATCCATATCGTTTCGGACAACGAGCAAGATCTGGCAGGCGCAGCGGTCACATGGAAACGGCGCGGCCCGTGGCGAGAAGCCATCGTGCCCCCCTTCACCCCGTTTTCGGCGCTGATTCTACGCGATTCCCTGAATCCATCCGGCATCCATTCCCGGACTACGCCGCTGGAATCCCTGCTCGCCGAACTGGAAGCCGGATATGACCGCATTCACTTGCACCTGGACCCGGAGCATACCGATGTGCGTCCCGTGCAGTGGAGGAGATGGACAACGCGCCCCCTCTATACATACCGGCTGCGCACCGCTGACGGCCCGGAAACATGGTCGAAGGGTACCGCACGCACCTTTCGAAGTGGAAAGGACGCCTACGATCTGCTCGAAGGAAACGGAATCGGCAGCGCCACTGTCCTGCTGGCCGCAGCAAGCTACGCACGACAGCGCCGCAAAATCCCACTGGATACGGGTACGCTTGAAACGCTCGTGCGAAACGCCGAAAGCACCGGAATGGCTTCCTCCTTTGCCGTTCGCCGCCGCGACAGCGGAGACATACAAGCCGGCATCGTAGCGCTTCGGTCGAACCAAAGAGGCTACTACTGGGTGGTTGGCAGTATCCCCGGACCAGCCATGACCGTACTTCTGGGCAAAATGCTCCCGAAACTGCATGCTTCCGGTATCGAGGAGTTTGATCTGATGGGAGCCAATACCCCGACCATCGCCGAATTCAAGCGGCGCTTCGGGGCTAGGCTCACGCCATACTACCGCATAGGGTTCTGCAAGAAGCCCATGCTGCAATGGCTCTGTACACTTCGGGAAATGAGGGGGTAGCGTCATCGCACAACCGATGCATATCCCGACTCATCGAGCAGATCGCCATAATGCAGACGATCACAGCCGGCAAAGGGTGGAATCCCGTCCCCCGTTCTTTGTACTCGCTGGCGCCTTACTCTGTTATTATTTGCGCTTCGGATACGATTATGCCCACAGCGATCAGGACGAATTCATTCCGTATCTGCTTCACCGGTTGGACCCTGCATTGTTTGCCAAAGACTGGCTCGTGCACATTCAATCTACCGAATTCAGCGTGCGCACCTACTTCGTATGGCTTGTGCAGGCCTTTTCCGCGATCATGCCCGTCTGGCTTGCGATATTGATCCTGTATGCGGTTTGCTGGCTGTGCATTGCATGGGCTGTATGGAAAATCGCCTGGTACCTTACCACAGATCGCCTCGTTGCTTCGGGAGCTGTGTTCGTGACGCTTGTGGCCACCACGGTATGGACGCTGGGCGACAACGATCTGGTGCATGGCATGCTGGTCCCCAGTATGGCCGGCTGGGCACTCGGGGGCCTTGCCTTATATCTCTTTCTGAAATCGCGCCCTTTTGCAGCGGCGGCACTGCTTGGGATTACTTGCTGGATGCACGCCCTTGTGGGGCTTCAGCTTGCCGCCCTGCTGTGCATCGTCCAGCTGCTGGCCTGGCGGGAGCGGGAGCGCCCTTTGCGAAGCCTTGTCGCATTTTGCCTTGTCTTTGCGGCTTGCGCTCTGCCGACACTCGGGCCGATTTTCTATCAGCAGGTTTTTACAACGACATCACAGGAAGCGGACCCCTCGCTATTCTACATTCTGGCGGAATTCCGGAATCCGCATCACTATCTGCCCGGATCGTTCCATGCTAAAAGATTGCTGGGGTTTGCCCTGATTGCCGGCACCGGGCTTGCGGCCCTTGCATGGCGCCCGGTCCGGCAACAGCTCCACCACAGGAAGTTTCTTGTGCGCATCCTCGTCGCCATAGCCCTATTCTGCATAACGGGATGGGTTTTCACGGAGATCGTCCCCGTGCTGGCGATTGCAAAGTTGCAACTGTTCAAGACGACCGTGCTGGCGAAAGCGTTACTGATCATTGCGGCAGGAAGTGCAGTAAGCGCCTTGTTGCCCCATGGAATCCGTCGGATGCTGCATGGGTTCTTGCGTCACGGACGCATCGGGGCGATCGCGGTCGCCGCAGCCTGGGTTGTTACCATGGCGCTCACCCTGCCCGAAAACGGATCCCTGCGCAACCGCGTAGGCCCCTGGCAGAGAGCCGCTGCCCCAATAGGCGCCGTGCAGAAATGGGTAAAGACGCACACGCCGCGCGATGCAGTATTTGCAACGCCTCCCTCCTTGTCCAGCTTCCGGTCGGAGGCGCAGCGGGCCATCGTAGTGAACCACAAGGCGATCCCGTTCACGGACCGGCACATGATTACCTGGTTCGAACGCCTGACTGATCTGGCGCCGGTCGGCCGGCCGGAACGCGGGGCGCCGGACTTGCTCTCCAAGCTGGACGCCGCCTTCGAGTCGCTCACCGAGCGGCAACTCGGCGAACTCGGGCAACGGTACACATTCCGCTATGTGCTCCGGAGCACGCCGCTGCCCGAACCGCTCTTTGCATTCCGGCAGGCATTCGCCGCGGAAAATCTGTTCGTGTATGAACGTTTGGACCACAAAGAAAGCAATACGCCGGATACGTCCAGGCCGGACGCCGGATTGTCCGACGATCCGGAGGAAGCAGACCGTTCCGGAAAATCCCGCGAAGTACGCCCTCCGTCTCCCGCAGATTCGAACGGATCGATATGAAGAACCTACGGACCCGGATCGGACAGCTGTATGCGCGGGAAGGATTCCGCGGGCCGGTAATGACCCTGCTTTCCGGTACGGCGGTCACCTTCGTCATCTCGTATCTGGCGCTTCCGGTGCTCACCCGCTTATTCACAACCCAGGCCTTTGGGATTTCCGATTATTTCGTAACGATCGTAAGTGTCCTGACGGCGCTTGCCTCCTTGCGCTACGAAGAAGCCGTCATGCTGCCCGAACGCGACCAAAAGGCGCGCTCCGTCCTGTGGTTGGCGGGAATCCTTGCGATAGGCGTCACGGCCATGGTAGCCGTGGCCTCGCTATGGAGCCGGGAACTTACCTCCCTGCTGGGCGCCCCTGAAGAGATCGCTGTCTGGTTGTGGCTGGTTGCGCCTGCGTTGCTGCTGATACGGTTCGGAAAACTCGCCGAAGCATGGCTCACGCGTAAACGGGCGTTTCGGACGATTACCGGCGCGGAAGCAACCAACAAGATAGCCATCATTTCCAGCCGCATCGGCCTTGGTGCAGGCACGACCCTCGGCGCAGGCGGATTGATTGGAGGGTTCATAGCCGGACAGGCATTGGGGGCGGCGTATTTCGGGGCGGCGCTCCTGCGACGCACCAGGGCGCTTCGCATCCAGTGCCCTTCGATGAGCGAACTCCGATCCGTGGCCCGGCGCTACCGGCGGTTTCCCCTGTACGCTATGCCTTCCTCTCTGCTGAATACCGTATTGGGCCGCCTGCCGGTGCTCCTGCTCCCGGTCTATTTCGGATGGGAAGTAACAGGCCTGTACGGACGCGCCTTCGCCGCGCTGGCGATCCCCTTGAGCCTCATCGGAACAGCGGTAGCGCAGGTTTTTTTCGTGGACGGCGCAACAGCGCACCGGGAAAACCGACTGGCCGGCTTTACGGAAAGCGTGCATGCGCGTCTGGTCATGATCGGGATGTTTCCCTGCATGCTGCTTATTGCTGCCGGGCCGGAATTGTTTGCTTTCGTCTTCGGAGCCGGCTGGCGCGCAGCCGGTACCTACGAACAATACCTTGCCTGCTGGTTCTTTTTGAACGCTGTAGCCTCCCCGCTCACGCGCATCTTCGACATTCTCGAACTGCAACGCGCGGAATTGGGAATCAGTATCGGATCGTTCCTGCTTCTCGCGGCAGCGCTTTTTTGGGGTGGAAGTACAGGCAACGTCCTGCTTACGATGGGCCTGATGGCCGGAGCCGGGGCATTCGCGCGCATCTTCCAGCTCGCCGCAATGCTGAAATATGCGGGAGTATCCCTGCGGCGCGCCGGAAGCGCCTATATTCGCTATGCCCTTATCGCACTGCCCCCGGTGGCTTGCGTCTGGCTGATCCGGGGCGTATGGCCTGGGTGGGCGGTTGCCCTGACAGCGATCGCAGCGGGCGCAGCCTATTTAGGCTTCGTCGTATGGCGGGAAAGAATCTGGCCGGGGGTAAACGAAACCCCGGAGCCGGGCCAGAACGACGGAAAAGAAGAACAATAATCAGGTGCAGGATACTCTGAACAAAACCGCTTCGCTCAGCACTTCACGTTCGCACATAAACTGTCCGTTACAGGATAGAGCGAAACGTAGGCGGCAATCCGTTCCCCTCCGAATGCACAGCCTCCGGGCTTTCGGCGGCGTCGGACTGCGCGCCATTGCAATGCATGTCGAATGCATGTACAAGATCGGCGGCTATCGCACTGGCGCTGCGCCCCTCGATATGGCGACGCTCCATGACATACACCGGCTCGCCTTCCTTCAGCAGGGCGAAGAACGGCGACGAGGGAGGAATGCCCACAAGATACTCGCGCAGGCGCTCGGTGGCTTCGAGGTCCTGACCGGCAAACACCGTTACTTTCCGATCGGGTTGCGCAGGATTACGGAGCGCCATGGCTACCGCCGGACGAGCGCTTGAAGCAGCGCAGCCGCATACCGTGTTGATGACGACAAGCGTAGTTCCCTGCTTGCTTTCCTCAAGAGATTGCTCGACCGCCTCTGCATCGAGCAATTCTTCGACGCCCAGTTGCGCGAGTTCCTGCCGCATGGGCGTTACAAGGGCTTCGGGATAAGGCATGATACCGCAAGGTTGGATGGATCGATAAAGGATACCGGCGCAGCAGACTGCTCGCGTATGCACTGCAAAATACATATGCCGTATTTTCAGGATACAGGTACCTGTATGCCTTGCCTTTGATCCCGCGACGCATGAAAACGCCAGGCGACGCAGGAAGTGTTTCCACAGGCGGTTTTCCCCTGCCATTTTCAGGACATTTTCTCGAATTTGAGTAGAAAAGGTGCGAAAAAGGTATAGAAATTACTCAATCCCCCACACGCCCCGCACCCGGCGGAAATGCCGTTATGAGGAATTCTCCGAAGAATCGTAGATTCTGTACTCTGATTAAGTCCGCAACCTCCCGAAGAGCGCGTCACGTCCGCGACGCGCCGAATTCGCAGTGCTTACCCCTGATTCCGACGATGGAATTATGATTTGCAAACATGACGTGCTGAGCGAAGCGGTTTTGATCAGAGTATCCTTAACGGGGGTAATGCTTTTCCTGCTTGTTTCCGGGTGCGCATCGTCCGGGGCGACAAACAAATCGGGGGCCGTTGAAACGCGCATTCGCGCCGAGTACGCCCGCTGGCGAGGAACCCCGTATCTGCTGGGCGGCACGACGAGAAGGGGAATCGATTGTTCGGCATTCGTGCAGCACGTATACGCCGATGCCTTCGGGGTCGATATTCCTCGCTCCACCGCAGATCAGGTCCGGGAAGGGCGCCGGGTGCAGCCGGCGCAACTGAAGGCTGGAGACCTTGTCTTTTTCCGGCCTCCGGGCGCCTCGCGACACGTGGGCGTCTATCTGGGAAACGGGACCTTCGCGCACGCTTCCACATCGCAAGGCGTTACGCTGTCTTCCATGGATGAGGCATACTGGCAATCCGCCTATTGGACCTCTCGCCGTGTGCTCGACAATCCCGGCGGTCGCAGTCGGACAACGCGGGATAAAGATCGGGACAAACCCGAACGGAAGCCTGCAAAGAGACCGGGCTGGTGATCGGAAGCGATCGGAGGCGATCGGAACAGATCATGCCGGATATACGTTTACCGGGTCTCTCTGAGGTCGTTTTTTTGCGTGTTTCCGCGACCCGTACACCTACCGTAACGTTCCCCGCATTGTCACCTGTCCGGTCCCTCATCTCTTCGTCAACCATTCGGAACGCGTATCTCCGCGCAGGGCTCAAATATCGTATACCTGACCCAGGAGGGACTCGACAATCTCAGGGAAGAGTTGCGCTTCCTGAAGACAAAAGAGCGTCCCCGTATTTCCAGATCGATTCAGGAAGCACGGGAAAAGGGCGACCTGTCCGAAAATGCAGAATATGACGCCGCAAAGGAAGCTCAGGGGCTTCTCGAAGCGCGGATTGCCAAAATGGAAACGACGGTCTCGCGAGCCCGCCTCGTGGACGAGAAACAGGTAGACCCCGAGAAGGCATATATTCTATCGAACGTCCGCGTAAAAAATCATGGGACGGGCGCCGAGCAAACCTTCCAACTGGTCTCGGCAGCCGAGGCAGATATCCGAACAGGGAAAATCTCCGTGACAAGCCCGGTAGGGAAAGCACTTCTTGGAAAGGCGCCCGGCGACATCATAGAGGTTGACGTCCCGGCAGGTAAGGTGAAAATGGAAGTCCTCGAAATAAGCCGGTAATGCGCAGCCCCCTTCCGGGCTTATATGCGCCGCACATCCACCGCCAGGTCCTGCAAGCCTGTTCCCGTCGCCACAAGCCGGTCACCGTCTTCCACGGCCGCAACGCCCTCCGGCGTACCCGTATACATAAGATCGCCAGGCATCAACGTAAAAATGGACGAGGCATACGCAACGAGTTCGTCCACGCCAAACAACATCCGGGAAACGCTCCCCTGCTGCCGCAGCATACCATTCACGTGCAGGGAAATACGGAGGCGCCGAGGATCGGAAATATCGCGAGCGGGTGTGAAAGTCCCCAATGGGGCAAAGGTATCGAATCCCTTTGCGACCGACCAGGGAAGACCGCATCGCTTTGCTTCAGACTGCAGATCCCGAGCCGTCATATCGATTCCGAGCGCGTATCCCTCCACATGATTCAGTGCATCGGAGACGGGAATGTTCTTTCCCTTTTTTCCAATGGCGACAACCAGCTCCACCTCATGATGCACATCCTTCGAGGCGGGTGGCAGCAGTACCTCTCCGCCATGCCCGAGCAGGGCGGTCGGAGGTTTTAGAAAAATTACCGGCGCCACAGGGATGTCGCTTTGCATTTCGGCAGCGTGCGCGGCATAGTTACGTCCGATACACAATACTTTTCCCGGCCGGACCTTCAAACCGGACATGGGCAGATGTATGTTCATGACATTCTTAGCAAGAGGCTTTTCTGCACAGGATCAGGATATTCTATACGGAACACGACATTTTTTACTTTGTTAGATTGTGCTGCGCATTCAATGCGGCACCTGGAAGGTGAAAGACAAGCCCCGCTAAAGCAGGCTCCGAAAACACCTTCAACGCCGCAGGCATGAATCCGTTGTCTTTAAGGATACTCTCGCGTCGGTACCCAATCCGGCGCCCAAAAGAAGAGAAAAGAATATGTATGCCATCGTAGAAATTTCCGGTAAGCAATTTTCAGTCCGCGAAAAAGATCGGCTGATCGTCCCGCATCTGGAAGGAAATGCGAACGACTCCGTTACACTGGACCGTGTGCTCCTGATAGCCGGAAACGATGGGGTACAGATCGGAACGCCGGTCGTACCCGACGCCTCGGTCAATGCGACGATCCTCGAGCATGTCAAGGGCGATAAAATACTTGTCTTCCGCAAGAAAAGGCGTAAGCGGTTCAAGGTAAAGCGCGGGCATCGCCAGCCCTATACGCGTATTGAAATCGGGGCGCTTGCCTTCGGCGAAGAGAAGGAAAAGAAGCCCGCCGCAAAGGCAACGACCGCGAAGAAGCCCGCCGCAAAGGCAACGACCGCGAAGAAGCCCGCTGCAAAGGCAACGACCGCGAAGAAGCCCGCTGCAAAGGCAACGACCGCGAAGAAACCCGCTGCAAAGGCAGCGACCGCAAAGAAGCCCGCCGCAAAGGCAACGACCGCGAAGAAGCCCGCTGCAAAGGCAACGACCGCAAAGAAGCCCGCCGCAAAGGCAACGACCGCAAAGAAACCCGCTGCGGAGAGTATACCTCCCGAAAACGAAGCCTCTTCCTGAAATCCTGCTTCGACAGAGCGTTTTTTTACCACTAAACAGGAAAAGCCGTCATGGCGCATAAAAAAGGCGTAGGCTCCACCAAGAACGGCCGTGACTCGAACCCCAAAATGCTGGGGGTGAAAGTCTATGCCGGCCAATCCATCCAGGCCGGCGGCATTATCGTGCGTCAGCGCGGAACCCGGTTTCACCCCGGGCGCAATGTCGGTCACGGCGGCGACGACACGCTGTTCGCCAAGTCGAGCGGCACGGTACGCTTCTCGCGCGGTCATGCAGGACGACGGTTCGTGCATGTTGATCTCGGCGAGGAATGATTGCGCTGAACGCATGGCGCATCGACACGCACCGTTCACGGACCCCATGTCAGCGGATCGATCCGGAAAATATTCCTGAGCGCCGCAAACAATTCCGGATGTCTCCTTGCCATGAGCTCGGGACGTTCGAAAAAATTCTCCACGGCTACGGCGAATAATTCCGCCGGGTTCTGAGCCGCGTAACGACGCAGGATAGATCGCCCTATACGCACGCGCCGTATCTCCTTGCGCACCAGTTCCCGCCAAGCCGCCGCAGACTCTGAAGCAACGAGGGACGGCGTCCCATTGGAAAATTCGCTTTCGTAATCGAGCAGGTGGGCCATTTCATGCAGCACCACATTGTGGCCGTCCGCCGGATTTTCCCATCCCTGACGAACGGATTCCACAGCAAGAATCACCGGCCCCTGCGAATGCGCCATGCCTTCGAATTCCCCTTCTTCGCCGGCTGTATACTCATCGTCGAAACGGTCCGGGTACAACAGTATCGTTCGGCGCGAAGACCATTCCCGATCCGGCCGTCCATGTAACAGGAGCGCGGCGCCGGCCGCTACCGCCGCCTTCAGCTCATCGGTAACCTCCGCTTCTCCTACGCCTTCAAATGTCCATTCGGCAAGGATAATTTTTATGTCGCGCTCGAATCGCTCCCGTTCGACATAACGATAGAAGGGGAAATCCGCCCTTAGCCACGCGGCCACAGCCGGGGACAGCGGCTTGCGTACGACCAGGAAGCGACGCAATGGATACCGTGCTCCCCAGCCCGCCACAAGGATAAACGTTGCTGCGCCGAATATCCAACCCGCCGAAGTGGACGGCTCAGTCGCGATGCCTACGCCCCCGCCCGTCAGCGCTGCCAGCGTTAACGAAAACGCTACGGTTTTCCGATTCGCTACTTGCACGATTCTGTGTTTTTAAGGATACTCTGATTAAGTCCGCAAATCTCAGAGGCTGAGAGGGGTGCGCTGGCAAGGAATGACGAAGCAGTGTGGCAGGCTGCACATAATGAGGAATGACGCGACCAGCGCACCCCTCGCAGCCTCCCGAAGGGCGCGTCACGCGTGCGACGCCCCGCATCCGCAGTATTATCATGATGTTCTTTACGCACAAAAGCGACGTGCTGAGCGAAGTGGTTTTGATCAGAGTATCCTTCAACGAACAAAACAGCTGCCGAGTAGTGAAAGAGGGTTTGTAGTACCGATCCGGCAAACCTACTCATGGATAGTATCTTCAACGAGGTGATCTGATGGGCACAATGAACAAGATGCGCGAGAACACAGGCATCGTCCTGTGGATTCTGGTGTTCGCGTTCGGAGTAATCTGGGTGCTCCAGGATTCCGGCGGTCTGGATGCCGTCGGCGTCGGTACCGGGGTAGACATTGCCGTCGTGGATGGAGATCCCGTCCCCTATCAGACATATGTCCAGACAGTACAGCAACAGGCACAGCAATATCAGGATCAGACGGGGGAAACGATGCCCCCGCAGCTGCTGGAGCAACAGCGGGAGCTCATTTTCCAGTCCCTGGTCGAAAACAAGTTACGCGAACATGAGATGAATCGCCTGGGCATCTCGGTTACCGCCGAGGAAATCTACGAAATGGTGACAGGCGACAATCCGCATGCGATCATCCGCTCGTATTTCAGCGATGAGCAAGGGAATGTGGACCGGGCTCTTCTTCAAAATTTCATTGACAATCCGGATGCCAGCCAGGACTGGATTCAGATCGAGGATTATCTCCGTTCGGAGCGCCGCCGGGAGAAGATGGACAACCTCATCTCGGCAACGGTGCACATCACTGATCGTAACGTAGAGGAAGAATACCTGCGCCAGAACCGGAGCGTGAATGTGGAATGGGTGGGATTGCCGTATGCGTCCATTCCAAACGACTCCGTGGTGGTTGCGGAGCGTGACCTGAGGAGATTTTATGACGACCACCGGGACGAGTATGCTCGCAATCGCGCATTTGACATAGCGTACGTTTCGCAATCCAAGTTGCCCTCCGCAGAAG
This sequence comes from Rhodothermales bacterium, assembly GCA_951812345.1. Taxonomy (GTDB): domain Bacteria; phylum Bacteroidota; class Rhodothermia; order Rhodothermales; family VXPQ01; genus VXPQ01. The sequence continues at coordinate 1,261,801 of OX638295.1, read as the reverse complement.
ATTCCGCCGCTGTCTTTGCAGAACTCGAACGCATGAAGGACAGTTTTGCCGCGGCGGAAGACGATTCGTTGTTTCTCCTCCGTAATGTGTCCCGGCGGCCCTTTTCCGACGCCTGGTTTGGTGCAAGCGACCTCGATACGGAGATCGCAGCATTGGCTTTCCCCAACCCGGAAGAGGGGTCGGTGCTGGGCCCTGTCGCTGTGGGCAATGAGGCGCACCTTATCAAGATCAGGGGCATACGACCGGCTGAAGAGGTTGCCGTACGCGCATCCCATATATTGCTGCGTGCCGCCGAAGAAGATGAGAACATACGTAGTCAATTGGTCGGAATACGAGACCGCATCCGGTCGGGAGAGGTTGATTTCGCGGAAATGGCCCGGCAATATTCCGAAGACGCCTCGGCGGCACAAGGTGGTGACCTGGGCTGGTTCGGTCCCGGCGTTATGGTGGCGCCCTTTGAAGAGGCGGCATTCGGGGCTCGCGCAGACCAGGTTGTCGGCCCCATTAAAACACAGTTCGGTTATCACCTGATTGTTGTCGTCGCACGTGCGGAAAACGAGGTTAACATCGCGGATTTCGCCCTGGAAATCGACGCGAATGTCGCCACGCTCAACCAGCTTCAGGAACAACTGGAAGACCTCCGGTACTTTGCGGAAGAGACGGGGAATTTTGACCAGGAAGCGCAACGCATGGGTATGAGCATTCAGCGGGTCCGGGTTGAAGAGGAACAGGTAAACATTCCGGGTATCGGCAGCGGGTATGCCGTGCTCGACTTTCTCGAAACGGCGGGGCAGGGCGATATAAGCGACATCATCGAACTGGACGAAACCTTTATCACCGTTCATGTCGACGACATTATACCGGAGGGCTACCAGCCTTTCGAGGAAGTGCAAACGGAAATAGAACCCCGGACCTATATCGAGAAGAAAAAAGAGGTGCTGGTAGAGCGCCTGGAACGCGCCTACGAGGCAGGGGGCTTCGACAATCTTTCGAGCATCCCCGGCATCCGGATGCAGAATGCCTTCGTAACCTTTGAATCGAATGTGGTACCCGGGCTCGGTGCAGAACCTCTGTTTGTGGGCACTGCTTTCGCTCTCGAAGCAGGAGCTTCCTCAGGCATTGTCGCTGGAGACAATACCGCCTTCGCCCTGCGAGTGACCCAGATCAACGAGCCGGCGCCTATCACGGAAAACGAACAGGAAAATATCCGGCGGCAATTATTGCAGCAGCGGCAAAACGCCGTACGCACACAATGGCTTGCATCCCTGCGCGAACACGCGGATATCGAGGACTTCCGCAGTCGTTTCCGCCAGCAGCAATAACGGGCGGGCGTCTTTACGCCTCAAAGGTTCCCCGAAATACCACCTCTGCAGGACCTTCCAGGTAAAGGTCCTGTATGCCCCCTTCTTCCAGGCGGAACCCCACCGTCAGGCGCCCCCCGGGCATATCCACACAGATCCGATCGGACCCCGTGCGTTCCAACATACGAGCCACTACAGCGGACGCTACGGCCCCCGTACCGCATGCCAGCGTTTCTGACTCAACGCCTTTCTCGTAGGTGCGGACGAGTAGCCGGTCATCGTCTACGACTTCGACAAAGTCGATATTGGCTCCTGCCGGAGCCAGCGTTTCGTCCTGCCGGATGGCCGGTCCCCACGCCCCCACGGGAATATCCGCCACACGATCCACGAAACACACGAGGTGTTCCGTACCGGTCCAAATATAATGGGCATCGGCAACGTCCGTTTCCGCCATGCTGCGGAGCACCCGGTGCGGTGCATAGCCGGCCAGTGCATGCTGGTAAACGCGGACCGGCCCGTCTTCCGATCCTTCCGCCCGAAAAATGCCCGCATCGGTCTCGATCCACATCTCCGGCTTATCCAACCCGGCCCGCCGGGCAAACAGAACAAGGCAACGGGCGCCGTTTCCGCACATCGTGCCGATCGTACCATCCGCGTTGACGTAACGCATCCGAAAATCACACCCGGGATCGTCCGGAGGATTGAACGCCAGCAAGCCATCCGCACCAATGCCCTTCCGCCGGGCGCACAGGCGCTGTGCAAAGCCGCTCAACTCTTCATCGGAAAAACGATAGAAACGATTGTCAATCACGATAAAATCGTTTCCGGCCCCATTCATTTTCGTAAATTCCACAATGATTTGCATAGCAAGCAAGGTGACCTCTTGGCGGAAAAGACATTAACGATCGAAGGCGTCGAACCCCTCCTCCTGTACGGCTTCAACGACGCATACCTGCGCAAGATCGAACAGGCCTTTCCCGAAACGCACGTCACGGCACGCGGCGATGCGCTCATGCTCAACGGTAAAAAAAGCGCCGTAGAAGATATTGAGCGAATCGTCGAAGAACTCGTTGGCGTCATTACCCGTAACGGCGCCCTGACCGAAAACGATGTAGACACGGTACTGGCTCTCTTCACCACCGGGAACGGCGCGGGTTCCCGTTCCATGGGCACGCACCATGTCATCCTGTTCACACCCTCAGGTAAAGCCATTCGGGCGACGATGCGCGGCCAGATCCACCTGGTGGAGGCCGCCAGATCGAACGACATCGTTTTCGCCATTGGCCCGGCGGGCACGGGGAAAACCTACACTGCGGTTGCTCTGGCGGTATCTGCGCTCAAGTCACGCAAGGTAAAACGGATCGTACTGTCCCGGCCGGCAGTAGAGGCCGGTGAACGGCTTGGCTTTCTGCCGGGAGATTTCCGGGAAAAGGTTGACCCGTACCTGCGGCCGCTATATGACGCCCTTGAAGACATGCTCTCCAGTGAAAAATTGCGGGGGCTCATGGAAAAAAGAGTGGTGGAGATTGTGCCGTTGGCCTACATGCGCGGGCGTACGCTGAACAATGCGTTCGTCATTCTGGATGAGGCTCAAAATGCCACCTCGCTGCAAATGAAGATGTTTCTGACCCGCCTCGGAGTAAACAGTCAGGCGATCGTTACCGGAGACATCACCCAGACGGACCTGCCGGCCCGCGAGCAAAGCGGACTCGTGGAGGTCCGGGACGTACTGTCGGACATAGAAGGCATCCGATTCGTTTACTTTGACCGCCATGACGTTATGCGTCACCGCCTCGTGAAAAACATTATCGATGCCTACGAACGCGGCGGTCCGGATGTCAGAGATAGTACGCCCGATCAGGAAGCGGCGTCGTAATCGTAAAACCCGCGTCCGGATTTGCGGCCCAGTCGGCCCGCATCCACCATCTCCCGGAGAAGAGAACAGGGCTGGTATCGCTCGTCGGCCAGTCCCTCATAGAGCACTTCCATAATGGACAAACACACGTCCAGCCCGATAAAATCCGCAAGGGCAAGCGGTCCCATCGGGTGACGCATCCCAAGGGTCATCACTTTATCGACACTCTCCGGCGACGCCACGCCGTCCATAACGCAGCGGCAGGCCTCGTTGATCATCGGCATCAGTATCCGGTTCGAAACAAATCCCGGAGCATCCCGCACCTCGACCGGCTCCTTCCCCAGATCACGCGCAAGGTTGAACACCTGCTCGAATGTCGCCTCGCTCGTCGCCGGGCCACGTACGACTTCAACCAACTCCATAACCGGAACCGGATTGAAGAAATGCATACCGATGACTTGTTCGGGGCGGGTAGTAACCGAGGCCAGCGAGGCAATAGATATGGAGGATGTGTTGCTTGCTAACACGGCATGGGCCGGCGCCGCAGCATCCAGGCCTGCGAACACGGTTTGTTTGCGTGCCAGGTCCTCCGGTACGGCCTCTATAACCAGGTCGGCGTGCGCCACCGCCTCGTGCAGATCGGAAAAAGAAACGATACGGCGCAAGACTTCTTCCGGATGCGCTACGCCCTGCCGGCCCAGATTTCGCCGGATCGAAACAAGAGCCCGTTCGAGAGCGACCGGGGACACGTCGACGAGATGTACCGGATGCCCATGCAGGGCAAAGACATGAGCAATGCCGCACCCCATGGCGCCGGCTCCCACTACAGATGTCCTGCACTGGCTCATGCGACTTGAACCAGAATATCCGTAAGGAAAGATCAGAACGCCAGCATGCCCGCTGACTCTATCGCCGGGAGATCCTTTATGTCCACCGGTCTGTTTTCTTCGTCCACCAGAACCACGCGAGGGCGGTGATGGCGAGTCTCCTCGGGCGTCATGTGGACATACGCGATGACAATGACTTCGTCCCCCTGGGAAGCCGAGCGGGCGGCCGGACCATTCAACTTGACGATACCGCTGCCGGCCGGACCCGGGATAGCGTATGTTTCAAGGCGCGAACCGTTGTTTACATTGACGACCTGCACCTTTTCGTAGGGAAGGATCCCTCCTGCTTCAAGCAACGATTCGTCCAGCGTAATGGAGCCTTCGTAATAGAGATCGGCTTCGGTAACCCGAAGGCGCTGCAACTTTGCCTTGAACATCGAAACGGTCATAACAATCCGGCTGTCCGGTCTTTCACATAACTGAGGTGAGCATCACAGGTAATCTAAGAATACTCTGATTAAGTCCGCAAAGTTCAGAGGCCGAGTATCCTTAACTTTCTTCGTCATGTTTTTCTATACCCTGATCCGCCGGAGCCTGCGTAAAAACACTGTCAATGAGCCGTGTACCCCCGAAATAAACGGCTACGGCCGCCAGTACGTGCTGGCCCGGCAATATTTCCTTGATCGGCTGCAACGTATCCGCATCCACTACATCCGCGTACTGTACACGTGCATCGTCCTCTCGTCGCAGGATGGAGCGCATGATTTCAACCAGTGCTTCCGAACGCTGTTCCCCCTCCTTGATAGCCTCCTCTGCGCCATGCACCGCCTGCGACACAACGACAGCCGCTTTGCGCTGCCCAGGAGACAGACAGGCGTTGCGGGACGAAAACGCTAATCCATCTGCGGCACGGACAGTCGGCACACCGACCATCCTGACGTCCAGCAGCATATCCCGCACCAACCTGCTCAGAATGACAAATTGCTGTGCATCCTTCAACCCGAAAACAGCCACGTGTGGACGACATGCATGGAACAGCTTCAACACGACCGTTGCCACGCCCTCGAAATGCCCCTGCCTGAATTTTCCGCACAAATACCGGCTCATATCCCCCACATCGACAGATATCCGATCCGCCTCTATATCTGCCGGGTACATCTCCCCTACTCCGGGAGCAAACACAGTAAGCCTGGAAGACAACTTGCCAAGAATTTCCACATCCTCATCGAGATAACGCGGGTAGGCATTAAAATCCTCCTGGGGGCCGAACTGTGTCGGATTTACAAAAATGGATACCACCACATCGTCCGCAGAGGAAAGCGCCGTCCGAACGAGCGCATCATGCCCTGCGTGTAAAGCCCCCATGGTGGGTACAAGCGCAATACAGCGCCCTTCGCTGCGGCGCTGATCGGCCCATGCCTGCATCTTCCGAACGGAAGTGATTATTTTCATAGTGTGCAGCGTATAATGTCTCGTACTCCCGCCATCATCATATTGTATTCCCATGCCTGAGTTTCGTATTGAAACCGATTCGCTCGGCGAGGTTCGCGTGCCGGCCGACGCGCTCTTCGGTGCACAGACGCAACGAGCTGCCGAGAATTTCCCCATTAGCGGTCTTCGCTTTCCGCGGGCTTTCATTCAGGCGCTCGGTATGATAAAGCATGCTGCTGCCCGCGCAAACTGTTCGCTGGGTATGCTACCGGAGGACAAGGCAGAGGCCATCGCGAACGCCGCGCAGCAAATCATCGACGGAAAATACGACGACCAATTCGTTCTGGATATTTTTCAGACAGGCAGCGGCACCTCTACAAACATGAATGCCAATGAGGTGATCGCAACGCTTGCAAACAAGGTGTTAGGCGGAAAACGGCATGACAGGCATATCCATCCGAACGATGATGTAAACATGTCGCAGTCGTCGAACGATGTCATTCCGACGGCCATGCACATCGCTGCCCGCATTGTCATCGAGCATACATTACTCCCTGCGCTGGAGCGGCTCCAGGAGGCTCTTACGGACAAGTCCATCTCATTTGACGACATTGTAAAAAGCGGACGCACCCACCTGATGGACGCTACGCCCGTGCGACTCGGACAGGAGTTTGGAGGATATGCGTCCCAGATAGCGCAGGGCATGCGCCGCCTGCACCATGCTTCCGGCGAATTGGAAGAACTGGCCCTCGGAGGTACGGCCACGGGGACAGGAATCAACCGGCACAAGCAATTCCCCGAAAAAGCGATTGCAAACCTCTCCGGGTTATCCGGGCTGACATTCCGCGAAGCGGAAAATCACTTCGAAGCACAGTCCGCCAGAGATGCGTACGTCAGCGCATCCGGAGCACTCAATACGCTGGCTGTCTCATTGATGAAAATAGCGAACGACCTGCGCTATCTCGGAGCAGGCCCTACCAGCGGAGCGGCCGAAATCCGGCTCCCCGCCGTACAGCCCGGATCGTCCATCATGCCGGGCAAGGTCAATCCTGTGCTCAGCGAGGCCATGATGATGACCTGCGCCCGCGTAATGGGTAACCATGCGACCATCACGATCGGCGGACAGCATGGCAACCTCGAACTGAATGTGATGATGCCCGTTATGGCGCATTGCATGCTGGAAAGCATCTCGATCCTGGCCGGGGCATGCGATGCGTTCCGAACCCGCTGCATAGAAGGTGTTGAGGCGGATCGCGCACGCTGCCGCGAATTGCTGGAATTGAATCCATCTATTGCAACGGCGCTCAATGCCGCTATCGGGTATGACAAAGCGTCAGAGGTTGCCAAAAAGGCGGCGCTGGAACGGCGCTCGGTGCGGGATGTCCTCCGGGAAATGAATCTGATCCCGGAGGCGGAGATTGACGCCATTCTCGATGTACGCCCCATGACTGAACCGGGCATTCCGGGCACATAACCATACGTAGCCTGTGACACGGACAAACAACCCGCATTGTATGCGATCCCCGCAATAATTTGAAATTTGGCACGTTTTTGTCTGCCAAAGAGATAGGCCGCCACGTTGCCTTGTACAGCGGCGCCGTATCTCATACATAGTCGCAATCCAATCCACATCCGAACATGCGCACAAAAAGAAATTACCCCGTTTCTCTGGCCGTGATCGTTGTCGTTTTCCTGTCCGGCGGCTTGTTTGCAATGATGGGAGCCAACCTATTCGGTATAGGGGACAAAACCGGCGTCGAGACCCGGGCTGCCGAAAGTGCCCCGTTTCCCGATGCGCTCCCTGAAGCAACAACCCTTGAAGACGCATTTACACAGGTAGTCGAGCGCGTCAATCCGGCGGTCGTACAGATCCAGGCAAAAAACATCCCGACCGAGTGGAACCCGGATGAGCCGCGGACAAATCCTTTCGAGAACAGCCCGTTCCGAAATTTCTTCAGAGATTTCGACTTCAATGTCCCGCAGATTCCCCGAACGGGACTCGGGTCGGGCGTACTCATCCGGCCGGACGGACACATCCTGACCAATAATCATGTGATCGAAAACATGAACGAGTTGACCGTCATCGCCATGGACGGTACGGAATACGAGACGCGCGTCATCGGGGCGGACCCGGTGAGCGATGTCGCCGTGATCAAGATCGACGCAGAAGCATTGCCCTATGTCGGTATGGGAGACTCCGACCAAATCAAGGTTGGACAATGGGTCATGGCTTTCGGATCGCCTATAGAAGCATCGCTCGGAAATACCGTTACAGCAGGTATCATCAGCGCAACAGGCCGGATTCGAATAGGAAACGGCAGCGCAAATGACAATGATGAAAACAGGCCAGCGCCCACGTATAACTTCATTCAGACGGACGCGGCCATCAATCCGGGAAATTCCGGAGGCCCGTTGGTCAACCTGCGCGGTGAACTGGTCGGTATCAACACGGCCATCATCACCCGCACGGGCGGATATCAGGGGATCGGCTTCGCCATCCCCGTCAATACCGTACGAAACGTGGCCGATCAGTTGATCGCCACCGGGCGCGTCGAGCGCGGGAAGCTTGGCGTAAGTTATGGCCCCGCGAGTGAAGCCCTTGTCGAGACGCTGAGCCTGCCTCAAGGCGCAGCGGTTGTCGGGTCCGTAGTGACCGGCTCTGCAGCGGACAATGCAGGTATCCGCCCGGGCGACATCATTGTCAGCCTGAATGGGAAGCAACTGAGCGATCATCAGCAGCTCTCCCTATGGATCGGCGCCATGAAGCCGGGAGACGTTGCGGAGATCGAGGTGAACCGGGACGGGGATCAGAAAACCTTCCGTATCAAACTCGGAGGCTGGGAGAACAATGAATCACCCCTGGCCAAAAACGAGAACGCGTCGGAAGCTATCGGTGACCGCCTGATGGGCGAACTCGGTATCACCCTTAGCAACCTTACCCCGGATCTGGCTCGCGATGCAGGTTTCGAGGAGGAAGCGATCGATGGCGTGATCGTTATGGATATAGACCCGACGAGTTACGCGGCTCGTGAAGCAAACCTCCACCGTGGCGCTGTCATCTCGGAGATCGATCGGGAAAAAGTCGGCAACCTTAAAGAGTTCGAGGCGGTCTACGAAAATATAGAAGCGGGCAAGGCCTTTATCGTCCGGCTACGCACACCGAACGGAGGCGCTGGAATAACTGCGTTGAGAAAGCCCGAAGCGCAAGAGGAATAAGACAGGACGTCGGGAGACGACTTAGGGCCGGCTACTCCCGAACCAGCATAGTAAGCCCATACTGGTGGTCCTCGATCCGCATAGGATTCTCGGAAAAGGGAATCAGGTATACCTCGTCCTTATTCGGCAGCGTACGCACATCGTAGGTTTCCCCGTCCGCCGAACGGTTGCTCCAGAATCCCATACGGGCCTGCTCGCCGGCCGAGGTCGCGGCAATACCTATTTCGTACTTGCGAATCTCCTTGCCCTGCTGAAAAAGGGAAACCTCCCGCGTGCCGTAGCTACGGTACAAACGAATGGTCTTGGGAACGGTACCCGCGTCCCTGCCGTCGATGAGTACATAGACAGCCTTCCCGTAGCGAAGGGAATCCACCACTGCTTCGTCCCCCTGGGCCACATCTTTCGACGCACTGCAGCCCGCAACAAGCGGAACAAAAACGGCCAGCGTTACAACAAGTCTTGCGATGATCATGCCACACCTCCCTGTTCCATAAAAATACGCAACGCCTGTATGTCTTATCGCATCGGCTGCACACAGTTCCCCTCCCATCCCTTATGGATACTCTGAATTAAGTCCGCAAGGCTCAGAGATTGCGAGGGGCGCTTCACGTCCGTGAAGCGCTGAGCGAAGCGGTTTTGATCAGAGTATCCTATATTGCGCCTCCCAACGGACTCGTCCGCACCGTCCCATGCATACGACGACCACTCCCATCCCCATCTCTTTCGCACCGCTCGATACGTTGCCTGCGGTAATACGCTCCGGAGGCGTCGAGGCCGACCGGTGTCTCGTGGTGACAGACGAACACGTGGCAGCGCTCTACGGAGACGCTGTATGTAACAGCCTTGCACTGAAAAAATTCGAGCCGCACCTCATCGTATTGCCGCCCGGCGAAGCAACCAAGTCGCAAGACCGGCTCGCCGAAATCTACAACCGGGCGCTTGCATGGGGCATCGAACGGGGTACGCCCCTCGTGGCCTTCGGGGGGGGTGTCGTAGGCGATCTCGCCGGTTTTGCAGCGGCTACACTGCTTCGCGGCATTCCGCTCTTTCAGGTTCCTACCACATTGGTTGCGCAGGTAGACAGCTCTATCGGTGGCAAAACCGGAATCAACCATACAACCGGAAAGAACCTGATCGGTGCATTCTATCGCCCCACCGGTATCCTGACGGATCCGGGTTTACTGAAATCCCTCCCAACGCGCGAGTGGACCAGTGGCCTTGCGGAAGTCATCAAACACGGCCTTATCGCCGACGATGCGCTCTTCACAGAGTTGGAAACGCAGGCGGATGCGTTGTTTGATCGAAATGAATCTGTCGTAGAACGCATCGTTCCTCGCGCAGCAGCTGTGAAAGTGCGCATCGTGCGCGAAGACGAATTTGAAACCGGGCTGCGAACCATTCTGAATTTCGGCCATACGTTCGCACATGCCATCGAAAAAGTAGCCGGATACGGAGAATACACACATGGTGAAGCCGTAGCGGCGGGCATGCGCGCCGCCTTGCACCTTTCCGAACATACCGCGCCAGGGTTCGACGCCGAGCGAGCCGATCGCATCGTCCGGCGTATTCCAGTGCCCCCCGGACTTGCTTCTCTTTCGATAGCGGATCTTATGGACGCCATGAATCTCGACAAAAAGGTGCGCAGGGGCAGCGTCCGGCTTGTGCTGCTTGACCGAATCGGCCATGCCTACGTGGCTTCAGACATACCCTCCAGCCTGGTAAAAAAGGCCTGGGCGTTCGCTCAGGAGGCTATCGGCTGATCGGGGGAGGTTTTGACAAGCGTGCAACGCGTTGCGTACGCAGGCACTATTTCGGAACGCCTGCGTACTCATCTTATAAAACCTTTTTATGCCTTGTCCTCCCGCCGAGCCATACGCATCTCCCGCCGTCTCCTGCAGTTCGCCTTGTACGCGGCGCTGTTTGGAGTGTTGGCATTCTTCGCTCTGGCACGTACCGAGCAAGGTCGGAAAATACTGCACAGTGGAACAGAGTACCTGATAAACCGATCGCTGGCAGGGCATCTGGAGATCGGCAGATTGTCGGGCAGCGTGCCCGGACGGCTCACTGCGCAGCAAGTCGTTGTGCAGGCCCCCGACGGGAAAACGATCGCCCGCATCGATTCGGTGATTCTGCATCCCACATGGCGTTCGCTGATAAGCCGCACCATCTCTACAGGGCATGTTACGCTCGTTCGCCCGCGCCTCACACTGCAAAGAGATGAGTCGGGCGTCTGGAATATCACCGAGCTTTTCCAGGCCGTTACCGATACCTCCCGATCGAACGCCAACACCTGGTCCTTCCGGTCCAGTCTCGTAGACATCGTAGAGGGAAGCATCCGCACACAATCGGCCTTCCCCTCTTCTTCGGAGGCTTTGTTCGATTGGGGCAATGCCTCGATGGAGAATATCGATGCCCGGCTGGAGATCGACATAACACCGGAAACAAAAATCATCGAGGCGCTCGATTTCCAGGCCCGGCTTATCGATCCGGACATGGAGATCACTCGGCTGCGTGGACAACTGACGGCACAGGAAAGCAACATCGCGCTCAACGACTTCAACCTGCGCACGACAGAGAGCGACCTGTATTTGAATGGTTCAATATCCGCCTCCGACACGCTTTCCGGCCATGTTTCTTCCCCTGTCCTGGATATTCGCCTTGACCGCAGCACGATCCACTCCGAAGAACTGGGCAGGGTATTCCCGGCCCTGCCCTCCATAGAAACCGTTACGACTTCTGCAAACGTGCGAGGCCCTTTCGAGGCACTGGTGATTGACCATATCACGCTCGAAAAAAACGCCTCCACCCTGGCGATCGAAGGAAGCTTATTGGGCTTACCGGACTCGCTGGATTACGAACTGGCGATACGGGAAGGGCGAATACACTGGCAGGATATACATCCGATCCAGCGCACCATTGCCATTCCATCGTTCGAATACCTTGGCCGCATCGCTTTCACGGGCTATGTGAAAGGTGTGGCCCATTTTCGCAAGGGAGAAACCGCTCCCCGGTGGCAAGGGACACACGAATTTGCGGTTGAAAGCAATGCCGGTAACATCAAGGGAGACACCCGAATTACGTTCAACGAAGGAACGTTCTCTGTGGATGGCGCCATGGATATGACTGGTGTAGACGCCGGCAGGATATTCAGAAAACCGAACCTTGCGGGCGAGCTCACGGGACGTATCGCGTTACATGGAGAAGGCCCCTCTCTTCCAGAACTGATCGGGGAAGCAGAACTGGCGCTGACCCGCTCTCATACCGCCTCCCGGCAATTTGACACACTCCATGTAGCTGTAGCCGGTACACGGCATGCTTTCCGAGGAAATTTCCATGCGGCGGAGGGCAGCGGATCGCTGAACACTTCGTTCCAGGCTGATCTGACTGCAACCCCTCTCCAGTACCGCATGGAGGGTACCACGACCGGGCTAAACATAGGAAATATCCTCCGCAACGATTCTCTTTCTTCATCGCTCAACACCCGATTCGAGGTGGAAGGAAGCGGCATGTCGTGGGCGAATTTCCAGGGAGATATGGAGGTAGCGTTCGGACCGTCTGTCATGTCCATGGGAACGAGCCAGCGCATTATCCCCGCCCATCGCTCCTCGCTATCGATCCGTCAGGACAATACGGGAAGCTCCGAAGGGCCGCAGGTTATGCTGTATGGAGACATGGCAGCGTTGAACATCACGGGTGATATCGCCTTGGAACCGGTGATCCAACTCGCACGCCATTGGGGTGAAGCTATCGCCCGATCGGCAGCGCATGAAACATCAAAACCGTACCGTACGGTGGCCGCAAAAATAGAACCCGTGGGCCCAGGTCGACGTGCCGGAAGCCGCATGGTAACCGGCCTGCAAGCAAGGCAACTCGATATAAGGCTACAGGTATTGCGCTCGGACATCCTTGCTGCCCTGTTTCCTGGCCTGCCCCTCGTGCATACCGACCTCCGGGCAGAAGGCCGTCTCCGGCTGGCGCCCGACCGCTTTGATCTCGACATGCGTGTTGAGGCTGATTCGCTGTCTACCGGCGAGGTACGGGCCTATGAAGTTTCAGGAGATATGTCAGCCGAAAGCGACGATGCAGACGCTATTGCGCGCACATTGAGGTCCACCCTGTCGGTAACGATTTCGGATATGAGCGTCAAGGGAAGACATTTCGAACGGGCCTCGCTGAAAAGCGGTTTTCGAAATCGGGCGCTGGATTTCACAGCACAGGCAAACACACCCGGGACCGTGACGCCATTGCGGCTACGCGCCCGCATGGATATTCTGAACGACCGAAACCGACTGTTTATCGAAGACCTTCAGATAGCCGCCAGAAATCAGATATGGACAGCCACCGATAGCCGGATTGTCGATTTCTACAAGGATGCCATTCATATCCCAGATATCCGAATTACCCGGCAAGACAATCTCGTTCCGGGCTCGCAGGGATATCTGCATATTACCGGTACGCTCTCCCCTGCACCGCAAGACACGCTACTCATCCGTGCAGAAGACATTCGCATGCAGCACGCGGGCAACCTGATAAGTCTACGCAATAGAATCGATGGACAACTTGGAGGAAAACTGGCTTTTACGGGATGGGGGCGGCGACCCGAACTCACCGGGCACGTTTTCGTGGACTCCCTGACATTCAGAAATCGCCCGTTGGGGTATCTTGCGCTCGATAGCCGCTATATTCCCGGTTCTCCGGACGTAGCCTTGCAAGCTCGCCTCATCCCTTCAACAGCCGGCGATGCAGACCCGTTGCCGGATCGTAACGATCTAACCCTGAACGGCACTTTCCGACTCCCTGGGCCACAGAACGCTTCCGAAACGCGGGATCCCGGGGCTCTGGACCTGAACCTGCGTATCCAACGAGCAGATGCGTTCTTCTTTGAACACCTGTTCAGCGAGGCCATTGCCGATGTAACGGGATATGTCGACGGAAGCGGACACATCGGTGGAAATTTCTCAAAACCTGCCTTCAATGCCGACCTCGCTTTGCGCGGCGTACGATTTCACATTCCCGAATTCCAGCTCGCATACGAGGCAACTGGTCCTCTCGTCGTCGATAGACAGGGCATTCACCTTGCAAACCTGCGCCTGTCCGATACCCGAAACGGAACGGCTGTCGTGGGAGGATCCATCTTATTCAACGACTATCGCTTTTTCTCTTTCAGTCTCGAGGGTGCACTCGACAGACTCAATGTGATGAATGTGCGCAATTCGAGAGAATTGCCCTTCTACGGGCGCATCTGGGCTTCTGGCGACGTAATGCTTAGAGGGCCTATTTCCAATGCGCTCCTGGAATCGAGCGAATTGAGAACCACTGCGGGCAGCGAGATATACATCCCGGTCGCTGAAACAGACGAAAATACAGATACCGGATTCATCGTATTCGCGGACTCGACCGGGCATACGCCATCCGATTCCGCCCGGATTACCCGGCGGCGCAACCTCCTGACGGAACGCCCGGCCGGCGAACGGCCATTCGTGGACGGTCTCGACATTGACGTCAATATTCTGAGTCCGGAAGGCACCACCGTGCATCTTGTGATTGATCCGCTTCTTGGCGACGTCATCAATGCCCGGGGAAACGGACGGGTTCAACTTGGACGAAGCGAAGGCGAATTCTTCACATTCGGAGACTTCACAATCACTTCCGGAGACTATCTGTTTACGGCAACCGAGGTGTTCTCCCGAAGATTTCTTATCGACAGCGGTACGATATCCTGGGACGGCGATCCGCTAAATGCCAGGATGGTCATCGCGGCCTCTTACCGGACTCGAGCTTCCCTGGAAGGCCTTGGCCTCGGCACACAACAGCGCCAACTTATCCCCCTCGTCATAGAGTTGGGCGTTAATGGGCGCGTTGCAACACCCATCGTCGATCTGAGACTCTCCGTGGACCGGGAAAAACGTGGCTATATCGGCTATGAAGGGCTGGAAGCTCTCCTCAATCAGCCCGAACGAGCTGCCCAGTACGCCACCAGCGTGCTGCTTACGAACTCGTTCCTGCTTGCCGAGCAACAGCCTCTGACGCAAGGCAGCAGCAGCGGCATCCTCATATTCCATAGCCTCTCTCAACTGGTCACCGGCCAGCTCAACCGGTATATCAACGATGCATTGCCGGGCGTAGAATTCAATGTCAATGTGCATGGAGAAAATGCCCAGGATCTCGGTGTCGCCGTTGCCGTGGCTCTGCAGTTGCTCGACGAGCGCCTCATTATCCGGGGACATGGCATCTATCACAACGACGCAACGGGACAGCAGCAAAACGGACTCGGCGAAGTGGTTGTGGAAGTGCGTCTGGGCCCGCACGTATCCATGGATGTGTTCTACCGCCGGGAAGACGGCATTCTGCTCAGTACGGAATCGGTGAACGACACCAATACGACCGGGGCAGGCCTTTCGTACAAAACAGGGTTCTCTACCTGGAGACGCCTGTTCAGCCGCCTCTTCGGACAGGGAGGCGCCATACAAGATGACAACGAAGCGCCCGAAGACATCGCGGTCGAGACCGCCGACGGCGAATGACGCGCGCAGCAGGCCGCTCCTCTAATAGGATTCTCTGATTAAGTTCGCGAAGTTCAGAGGCCGAGAGGGGTGGTTTCGATCAGAATGTCCTACAGGCTGGACGTGGTCACATACGCCTCGGCGGCGTAAAATTCAGGCAGGCCAAGTTTATTCAATGCGCGGGCCGTATTCGTATTCCGGTCCCGGGCACGCTGCCAGAATTCACGCTCATCGTATGCGCCTGGAAACATCGCACGGTCTTTCTGGCTCTCGTGCTTGTAAATGGCTTCGACTTTGCGATCCAGATCGGCTTTGGAGAGAGGTAGAAAAACATCTGCCATGTGGATATCCCACTCCTGCCAAGCGCCACGGTATAACCAGATGAGCGGCCTGCGAAAACCGGCATCGGTCTCATGCCGGGCCGTATATGCCCGGAATGCCTCGCCAATCGCTTCATAGCACATGCGATGTGTCCCGTGCGGATCCGAGAGGTCTCCCGCCACAAATACATGATCCGGACGGATTTCCTCAAGTAAGTCCAGTACGACCTGCTCGTCCGCCGGCCCGATAGGATCCTTGCGCACCCGGCCGGTCTTGTAAAAGGGCATATCGAGGAACCGCGCATTTTCTTTGCCGAGCCCCATCACCTCGATTGCCTCAATGGCTTCGGCATAGCGAATATTCGCCTTGATGGCGCGCACCTCCTCTGTATCCATCTCGCCAGGGGCCTTGCCTTCCAGAAATCGGAGCATTTCGTCGCATCGTTTCTCGAAATCCGGGCAGACCCCATCATCCAGGCCCAACGTATCCCGACTGAACTCGAGAAACTGCAGATGACGCCGCACGTCCGCGTCAAAAACAGCCACGGAACCATTGGTCATGTACGCCACAAGCACATCGTTGCCGTTGGCCACAAGTTTGTCAAGCATGCCCCCCATGGAAATTACATCGTCATCGGGATGGGGGCTGAACACGATCACCGACTGACCCGATATGAGGTCGTCCGGATAGGTGATGCGTTTGCGGAGATCCTCGAAGACCGTACGGCACAGATTGTCGATATTGCCGTACGCATAGACCAGATCGTGCAGATTATGCCGGTAGAAGTCCGATTCGTCAAGCGTAAGAATAGCTTTCTCCAGTTTCTCGCTTAACCATATAACCGCCCGCTTCGCCATGGCCTGGTCCCAATGGACGGAGCCGGCCAGCCAGGGGGTTTTTTCGCGGACAAGCGCACCGGCGGCGGCGCGGTCCAGATAAAAGACGGCGTTCGGATGCTCCTGCAAATAACTGGCGGTAACCTGCAGGTTCGGCTCCTCCTCCAGGGCACGCCGAACAATGGGGCCCTTATGCTCGCCTGTCGCGAGTAGAATGATTTCCCGGGCGGCCAATAACGAGCGGACGCCTATGGTAATGCCTTGCCGTGGAACGTTCTCCTCCCCGAAAAAATCGGAGGCGGCATCCTTTCGGGTAATTTCGTCAATAACGATAAGACGGGTAACTGTCTCGGGGCCGGAACCCGGCTCGTTGAATCCGATGTGCCCGCTGCGGCCAATGCCAAGAAGAAGCAGGTCAAAGCCGCCCGCTTCTTCGACAGCCTGTTCGTACCGTTGGCAAAATGCGGCAACATGCTCTTCGGGAAGCGCCCCATCCGGGGCATGGATGTGCTCGTCGGGAATATTCACATGGTCAAAAAAGTTTTCCCGCATGAACCGGTAATAACTCTGAACACTGTCCGGCGCAATGGGATAGTATTCATCGAGGCTGAAGGTAACCACTCCGGAAAAATCCAGGTCTTCCTCACGGTGCATCCGGATCAATTCCTGATATACGTCGATGGGCGTGGAGCCGCTGGGAAGGCCGAGCACAAACTTTTTACCGGCAGCCTGGTGCTCCCTGATCAATCCGGCAATACGCACGGCAGCCTTGCGGGCCAGCAACACAGAGTTGTCGAAAATTTCGACGGGGACACGTTCGGGATTTATACCCGAACGGGAAAGCGCTTTTCGGGAAGCACCGATTTCCTGTCGCATAGTCTCGCTGAATGATTATGCATGAATTTCTGTAAGCGCTTCACGCTGCAATGCAAGCGTTTGCTCGATTTCGTCGTTGCCGTGCGCCGACGATACGAAAAACGCTTCAAACTGCGAAGGGGCAAGATAAATTCCCCGTCTCAACATCGCGTGAAAATAACGCGCATAGCGCTTTGTATCGCAGGACCGGGCCCCTGCATACTCAGTCACGCGACGATTTGTAAAGAAAAGCGACCCCATGGAACCTACCCGCGTGCAGCAATAGTCAAGGCCCAGATCGTGGAGGTTTTTTCGAGTTCCTTCTTCCAGTTTACGGCCCGACGCTTCAAGTCGGTCATAGAGGGTCCGATCATTCAGGATGCGCATCAACGCCGCCCGGCCCGCCGCCATAGCAAGGGGGTTGCCGGAAAGCGTACCCGCCTGGTATACGGGACCGGACGGGGCAAGATGCTCCATAATGTCGCGCCGGCCGCCGTAGGCGCCCGCAGGGATGCCGCCGCCCAGTATTTTCCCAAGCGTGGTCAAATCGGGAACCACCCCATAGCGCTCCTGGGCGCCTCCCCGCGCCACCCGGAATCCGGTCATCACCTCATCGAAAACAAGCAGTATGCCCCGGTCTGTACATATATCCCGAAGCCCTTCGAGAAAACCCGGCCCGGGCGGGACGCAGCCCATGTTCCCGGCTACGGGTTCCACGATTACACAGGCAATGTTATCCCCGTGCGCTTCGACAAGCCGGACTACGCTTTGGAGATCATTGTACCGCGCCAGCAGCGTATCCCGGATCGCCGGAAACGGTACCCCAGGCGAATCGGGGTACCCGAACGTGGTAGCGCCGCTACCTGCCGCCGCAAGAAAGAAATCGGCATGGCCATGATAATTTCCCTCGAACTTGACGATTTTGTCGCGTCCGGTAAACCCGCGTGCAAGGCGCACCGCGCTCATGGTCGCCTCGGTGCCGGAATTCACCATGCGGACCATCTCTATCGAAGGCACGATCTCCGAAACGATCTCGCCCATCTCGGCCTCGAGGCGAGTGGGAGCACCGAAGGACGTGGATGATTTCGCTGCTTCCGCCACGGCCTCCACAATCGTCGGCTCCGCATGACCGAAAAGCATCGGGCCCCATGATCCCACATAATCGATATAGCGGCGTCCGTCCTCATCTTCGACCCAGGCCCCCGAGGCGCTTCGCAAAAAGACAGGAGTCCCACCGACGGCCCCAAAAGCCCGGACCGGAGAATTTACGCCGCCCGGAATAACGCTCCGCGCCCTTTCGTATAAGGCCGCACTGGTCTCGAACATCGGAACCTGCTTAGGATACGCTGATTAAGTCCGCAATGGACAGGAAAACACCTTGCTTACGTAGGCGTTTCCGAAGCCAAAGGCGTCGGCGCAGCAGACGCGGGCGCCGCCCACCCCCGCGCTTCGGTGATCAATTCACATTTCCCGCACCGTGTACGCCGTTCCGACGGTCGAGAAGGCGCCTGTAGAGGACATAACGCATGGGCTTTCCGCGAAACATCGCCAACCCCTGAAAGCAAATCGGGAGCGTCGGTAGAAGGTGGCTCCTTCGAAGCTTCCGGAAAGGTGAGTTGCGAAACCACGGCTTCCGCAAGCGCCTCTACAAAAAGCGGATGGCAGTTCAAACCCGACATCACCTCGAACTGATGGATACCGGCATTTTCGGCCCGTTCGCGCAGATCCACATCCAGTTCAAAGGCCGTTTCTATATGGTCGGTCACAAAAGCAATCGGCACGACGACCAGCGAAGCGACGCCTTCGGTTCCGAGCTCCTCGACTTTGTTGATCGTGCTGGGCGTCAGCCATTCCATAGGACCCACCTTGCTCTGGAAGGAAACATGGTAGGGATAGTCGTATTTGCGGTGAGCCATGACTCGATCCACGGTCGAATGGATCAGGCAGCAATAGGGGTCCCGCCGTTCCTTCATTTCCCGCAACGGCGTACCATGCGCACTAAAAAGCAAATGGGTACCCGTACGTGCGGATCGGTGAAAACGCTGCAGCGTCTCGTCTATCCGTTCGGAGACAGCCTGTATGTACCCCGGGTGCGCTGCGTATTCGAATACCGAGGTGGTACCCCAATCCGGTATTTCCCCCGCTTGCTTAAGCGCATGCCAGTAAACAAGCGAGGCGCCCGTAGTCGTCTTGGAGTACTGCGGGTACAGCGGCAGCAGCACTACTTTGGTAACCCCCTCGCGTTGCATCTTCGCAGCGGCTTCCTCGCTTAGGGGATGCCAGTAACGCATGGCCGGGTAGGTCCTGAACACGACGCCTTCAGCCCGGCCGTAATCCCTCATGAGGCGTTCCTCGAGTGCCCGTGCCTGCTCGCGGGTCAGACGGTTGATAGGGGATCCTCCTCCGATCGCATCGTAATCCTTGCCTACAATTTTCGAACGCCGCCTGGAAATGAGCCGGCACAGCCAGTGCCGCAGCCGCCCGCCGACAGGGATGTCGATAATGGCAGGATCCATGAAAAGGTTGTACAAAAATGGGGCAATATCCTCGCTTTTTTCCGGGCCACCCAGATTAAAGAGTACGACGCCCACCGTATCGCCCCGCTCGATTCTGATCGGATCGGAAGAAAAGAACGCACCCGTCACGAGACGGCGGTCGTAGGAATATCCTTTCAGGAATTCTCGGGGCGTCATGGAAAAAAGTACGGTACGGACATAGGGGCTCCAATTATATCGGATAAAATACCCCTGCGGTTTCGCCCGGACGTTGAAGTTTCCACTAACTCCGACAGACGCACTTCACGGCGCATCGCTTCCGGACGGCAGGGAAAGCCAGTCTCTAGGCTGCAAAAACCACTGAAGGCGAGCCTCGGGCGTACCGGGATCGGGGGTCCAGTCGTACTCCCACCGGGCCACTGGCGGCAAACTCATCAGAATACTTTCCGTCCGCCCGCCCGTATCTATACCGAATTTCGTGCCGCGATCGTAGAGCAGATTGAATTCAACATACCGTGCACGCCGAAGCGCCTGAAATGCCTGTTCACGTTCGCCATAGGGTTCGTGGCGGCGACGCGCCACAATAGGGGCGTATGCATGAAGAAAGGCCTTGCCGGCTTCCTGCACAAAAGCGAATGTTCCCTCCGGCGCCTCCCGCAAGCCGTCAAAGAAAATGCCGCCGACGCCACGCGCCTCTCCCCTGTGCGGCAAATAGAAATACGTATCGCACCGTTTTTTGAACGCCTCGTAATCAGCCGCATCGTGCGCATCGCATACATCTTTCCAGGTCCGGTGGAAATGCTGTATATCCTTTAGGACAGGATAGTACGGCGTCAGGTCGGCGCCTCCGCCGAACCATTGATTCACCGGATGGGCAAGATCATCGCCCAGCGCGAAATACCGGAAATTGGCGTGGACCGACGGCACATGAGGATTCCTCGGATGGAAAACCAGAGAAATACCCGTAGCAAAAAAAGAGCGCGTATCCGCCCCCGATACATTCCCCAACAGATCTGCAAGCACCTGTTCGGGGAGTTCTCCATACACAACGGATGTGTTGACGCCTGCCTTTTCGAACACGGCGCCCTCTGCAAGCACCGCCGACAGACCGCCGCCACCGCCAGACCGCACCCACGCATCTTCCTGGAAAACGGCTTGCCCGTCCATCTCCTCGATCGCGCTGCGGATCGTACGCTGAAGCTCTTGTACGAAGGCTTGCATACGCCCGCCGACGGTTTCCCGGTTATGGATGGACGACATCGACATGAAAGAAAAAGATGGTCGTGGCCTTCCGTCAGGGTGCTGCCGGATGCGCCGGGGTATCGGATGACGCAAGTACCTGCGCGATTTCCCGAGCAAACAAGGTTCCCCAAGCTGAGGGGGGCGGTGTGCAAAACGTCATGCGCTCGTGTGTAACCGGATGCGCCACTGTGAGCCTGAACGCATGCAACGCAAGATTGCGCCCGTCCAGTTCCCGCACGGCGCCATACCGAAAATCCCCCAGGATCGGATGCCCCTCCGCCGAAAATTGTACACGAATCTGGTGTTTCCGCCCCGTTTCCAGCCGTACCGACAGGAGGCTCAGATCATTCTGCACGCCGAGCGAACGCCACCGGAGCCGGGCTTCCTTTCCTGTAGCATCTCCGGCGGGTACAATGCGCACGCCGCTCCGCGCACTGGCTGCAAGGGTATGCCGGAGCGTACCGCTTCCCCTGCAAACCCCTTGTACCAGCGCGAGGTACTCCTTTTCGGGGGTCCGCTGCCGGAACTGATCCGAAAGACGAGCCGCCGCTTTCGAGGTGCGGGCCAACACGACGACTCCCGAGGCAGGGCGATCGAGACGATGTACAAGGCCGAGAAACGCCTGACCTTTCTTCTTAAAGGTTTCCTTTAGATACCGCTTTCCGAGACGGAGCATATCCGGATCGTTCGTTTCGTCCTGTTGCACAAGCATGCCCGGCGGCTTGTTCACAACCAGCAGATGGTTGTCCATGTAAAGGATGTGGAGATCGGGCCGGTTTTGGTCGACCGGGTCCGGGCCGGATATATTCGCATCGGATGCGTTCATTCCGGGGCGCGCAGCGTTTCGGAAAATTCATGCACCGCGTCCACGAAAATGCGGGCATGCGCCGGATCGTGATTGGGATGCATGCCATGGCCCAGGTTCGCGATATGACGCCGGGAGCCGAATGCCTCCAGCATACGGCGTACTTCGGCGCGAATCGTACTGGGCTTTGCAAAAAGGACGGCAGGATCGAGATTGCCCTGTAATGACTTGCCTCCTGTCTCTTTACGGGCCGCCACAGGGTCCATCGTCCAGTCCAGCCCGATCACATCGTACTCCGTATCGGCCAGCTCCTTCAGGGCATGGTGCGCGCCGCGGGCAAACACGATACACGGCACATCGGGATGCGCCTGTTTGAAACAATGCGCCAGATCGCGCAAATAGGGAAGCGAAAACGTGGCGAATTCCCTGGGACCGAGAAGGCCTGCCCACGAGTCGAACACCTGCACGACCTGCGCCCCTGCTTCAACCTGCCGGATCAGATAGTCCGCGAGGACATCGGTAAGAGAGCGCAAGAGGTCATGCGCCGCGAGGGGATACCTGTGCAACCAGGAACGGGCCTCAGCAAATTGCTTGCTCCCTGCACCCTCGACCATGTAGGCCATGAGCGTCCAGGGAGCGCCGCAAAAACCGATAAGCGGCACGCGGCCGGCAAGGGCGCGCCGCACTGTGGTCAACGCATCGAACACGTAGCCCAGTTCGGTCGATACGTCGGGTGTCAGCAGGCGGTCCAGGTCGTCCGGGTGGCGCAGCGGATTGGGAAACACGGGCCCCTCCCCCTTCTCCATACGAACCTCCATGCCCATCGCCTGCGGCGCCACGAGAATGTCGGAGAAAATGATTGCCGCATCCAGATCGAACCGTTCGAGCGGCTGCAATGTGATCTCAGCGGCAAGGGCGGGAGTGCGGCAGACCTCGAAAAATGGCTTCCCGGCGCGCAATGCGCGGTATTCGGGGAGATAACGTCCGGCCTGACGCATCATCCAGACGGGCGCGCGGGGCGTGTCTTCTCCACGGGCGGCACGCAGAAGAAGGTCGTTTTGCAGAGGAGGAAAATCGGACATGGTCCGAAAGAAAGAATCCGGGTCCCGGATGTTCCGCACATAAGTAGTTCCGGTACAGAATACTCTGATTAAGTCCGCGAAGTTCATCCGAACATTTTCAAGGATACTCTGATCAAATCCGCAAAGTTCAGAGGCTGAAAGGGGTGCGCTGGCAAGGAATGACGAAGCAATGTGGCAGGCCCCACATAATGAGGAATGACACAGCCAGCGTGCCCCTCTCTGCCTCCCGAAGGGCGCTTCACGCCCGCCGACGCCCCGAATCTGCGGTGTTTTCCGCTAATTTCAATGATGCATATACAATATCTTCTACGCACGAGCGTGAAGCGCTGGTCAAAGTGGATTTGATCAGAGTATCCTTAAACCGGCTCCGTTCGCTGACATGCCTGTGCCGGGTAGCAAACACACCCACTTCTGTCCGTAGTACTCAATGCCCCCGCTGCGTCGCCTGTCCCGTAACGAACTGCTGCGCAAAGGCCTTCATCTGCTGGCGCTGGCCATTCCGGCGGGTATTTACCTCCTCGATAAGCCGCTTGCGCTTTTTGTACTGCTGCCCCTGTCTCTTGTCGCAATAGGCGCCGATGTGCTGCGTACGAGGTCGGGAAACTTCGCACGCTTCATTGCCCGTTTCTTCGGATATATGATGCGCCCCGCCGAAGTACCGGCCATAGGTGGACACGTTATCATAAACGGCGCCACATGGGTGGTCGTCTCCGCCACCTTACTTACCCTCCTCTTCCCTGTCGATGTGGTGGTCCCGGGATTTGCTTCCTTCATGGTTGCAGACGCCGCCGCCGCCATCACGGGAATACGGTTCGGGCGCACGCCATGGCCGGGAACGCATCGTACGCTGGAAGGATCGATCGCCTTCGTAGTCATGGCATGGGTCGTCCTGTTGCCGTTCGGACATATCCCTATGGGAACGGCTGCGCTGGCCGCCCTTGCAGGCGCTATCGTCGAAGCCCCGAAGCTGCCCGTGAACGATAATATCCGGGTGCCTTTTGTGATGACCGTGGTGTTGTGGATGGCGCTGGGATAAAGGTATCTTGCGAATGCGTAAAAGCCTGATGGCCTGAGCCATAAACAGGCGCGCTGCCCATAGCGGATGACCGGGAAAAGCCGGGAAAATATTTTCCGGAGAACGGAAAAATACTCTTGCCAATACCTTTATGAACCGTTAACTTGTATGACATGTTATAAATCAGGGATGCCTTGAGCACATACCGCCGCCGTAACCCGATGTCGTCTCCCCATAGCCTCTGGCAATTTCTGTTCGCCGGTATTCTGGGTCTTTCGGTAGCCCTCCCGGCTGCCGCTCAGACCGGAAAAATCACAGGCGTCGTTACGGAAGCGGATACGGGCGCGCCGATGCCCAACGTAAATGTGGTTATTGATGGAACCACTCGGGGCGCCTCCACCGACGGAGATGGACGTTACTTTATCCTCAATATCGAGCCGGGTACCTATAACCTCGTTGCGTCCTTCATTGGCTTTCAGGCAGTAACGCAAACAGGGGTCGTCGTCAACATCAACCGCACGGCAACCGTGAACTTCGCACTTGAGCCAACCACCATCGAGGGAGATGAGGTGATAATCATTGCCGAGCGTCCCGACGTGGAAATGGATCAGACGGCAACGCTGGAGATTGTCCGCCCCGAAGATGTGGAGCAAATTGCAGGCGTAACAGATCTGGGGGACGTATTGGGTCTACAGGCCGAGGTGAATGACGGCCACTTCCGAGGAGGACGATCGAACGAGGAACTGTATGTGCTGGCCGGAATGGGTATCGTCAACCCGCTTCACTCTTCCCGCTCCTTCACTCCCATGATGAGCGCGATCGAGGAGATCGAAGTCATCACAAGCGGGTTTTCTGCCGAGTACGGCAACGCCATGAGCGGCGTCATCAACATCTCTACCAAGGAGGGCGGATCCGTATGGAGAAGCCGCAGCGAATTTCGCACTCGCGTCCCCAACTACAAGCATTTCGGCGGCAGCGTATACGACCCGGCGACGAATCCCTATATCCGCCTACTGAACAATCTGGAGTGGTGGAAAGCCCCGGACCCGGAGAACGACGATCGCCCCCGATGGCAGGGTGCGGTCGGACGTGGTTTCGGATCCAGGGTAGACCCTGATGCGGGAGCACAGCTGGCTTACGATCTATGGCGGCAGACGCACCGCGACATCGGGTACGAATATGACAACCAGTGGGATGCTCTTGTGGATTTCACTACCGGCGGCCCGCTTTCGAGCAAAAGCAGGATGTTCATTGCAACGCAAATCCACCGTGTCTGGCCCATGCTGCCCGCCCCGGAGCCGAACCGACAGTATCAGGTCATGGGCAACTACGTGTACAAACCGACCCCGGGAATCAAGCTCAAGATCAACGGGCTGTATGGCAATGCCTACCAGCAGGAACTCAGTTATTCCTCAGGAGGATTCTATCGGTGGGTCTATGATCGGGTGATAGGGGCGAATAAGGTCCTCGATCGTTCGGCAGGTCTGGGAATGAATTTCTCTCAGATCGTCAGTGACCGCACATTCTATGAGGTGAACCTCAATGGAATGCATACCCGCCTGAAAGAAGGGGTGGATGTGATCGATCCGGATCGCTTCCGGGACGACATCTATGACCGCGCGGTCTGGGAGCGGCTGTACTGGGATGACGGTTTCCGTACCGGCGTCATGGACGACGACTTCTTCGATGAAAACTCATGGACCTGGTCGCTGACAGGATCCATCACCAGTCAGGTCACCAACAACCATCAGGTCAAGGCAGGCATACAAAGCAACCTCTACGACATCAACGTAGAGAATCGCCTGAACCATTCTTCCCGCTCCAGCGCGGTGCGCGAATTTTACGCCGCCAAACCCTATGAAGGCGCGGTATACGTGCAGGACAAGATGGAATTCCAGGGGATGATCGCCAACCTTGGGCTGCGCCTGGACGTTTACGATCAGAACGTACAGTACTATCAGGATACGTTCTCCCCGTTTCGCGATGCGGACAACCCCGCTTTGATCAACGAGGAATCGGCGGCAAAGGCAGAGACCCCCCTGGTCGCGCGGCTACAACCGAGATTGGGCTTTTCGTTTCCAATCAATGAACGGGCGGTCTTTCACCTGAACTACGGCAACTACCTCAAGCGGCCCGGCCTGCAGCATTTGATCGGCCAGCGCACCACCCTGTTCAATGAAAATCTGGGAACCGCTGAGCCCCGGCGATTGGGCAATCCCCGCCTGGAACCGGAGGAAACAAAAAGTTACGACGTGGGACTCGTATTCGGGCTGGCCAAGGGTTTTACGCTGGACCTGAGCGGGTACTATAAAGACGTCAAGAACCTTATTCAGCGGGTCGTTTACATTGACGCCAACGATAACCTGTACGAGACCACCGGAAACCGGGACTACGCCGATGTCCGGGGATTCAGCCTGCGATTGAACAAAAGACAAGGATTCCTGTCGGGTTCCGTACGCTATCACTTCTCCGTCGCCACGGGCAAAAACTCCTCGCCGACGGGGCGCAGCCCGATTATCGACGAGAATAACGACCAGACGCAAGCGCCTTCCACGCGGGATATTTTACTCAATTACGACCGCCGCCATGCCCTGATCCTCATCGTCGGATTGAACACGCCCGATGTATGGGGACCAGGCTTCGGCAGAATACATCCGCTCGGGGGAATCCGAATCAACATACTCCATAACAGCCGGAGCGGGCGCCCCTACACGCCCAGCGAACTCCTCGGCGATAATTACGCCAAGCTGAATACGGAACGAACCCCGGGAGAGCACAACACCGATCTCAAGGTCACAAAGACCCTCCGCGTGTCGCAACAGGGAACACGTCTTTCTGTCTTCGCCGAGGTGTTTAATCTCTTCAACGTAAGGGTGTATAACTACAATCGGGTCTTTCTTGACTCCGAGACGCTACGGCGGTACGAGGACGGGGACGACATTGAATACGCACTGCCGGATAGCAACAATCCCAACCTTGCCGCCCTGCAGACCTTCCGCATTTACAGCAACCCGCCCCGTTCCATTCGCCTGGGGGTGGTCGTGGACCTGTGAAAAAGATCGAACGAAGAAAAATATCCGCCATGACGGTACGCGCCACCGCGCTTGTTGCGTTGCCGTTCCTGTTGTGTACAGGCACGGTCGAGGGGCAACAACTCCGTGAGTCGCGTGTGCACAAGCGCGGAATGCTGCATGAGACCGTCTATAACACCGGCGAAATCGGGCGAAGGTGGCACTACCGCGACCACGATATCACGTTGGAACCGCTGATGGAGTGGCCCGGCAACTCCGCCACCAACATCGACGGACTTCAGTACAGCGGACAGCATAACATCATAGGAGGGGGTATTTCCATCGCCGCCTCTTATAAAGACGCCAATCCGTTCGATCTTACGGAGCGGTTATACTCGTTTGGCGGGTCTTCCGGTCAACACATTCCGATCACCGTGGCAGGCGTCTATTCCTTTCCCATCTCCATCGAGCGGATCGAGAATTATCCCTTGCTCGACGACGGCACGCTCAACCCGAACTACGATCCGGATGAGGCGGAAGAGATCATCGTGTCCCAATGGGCGACAAACACCGGCATCACCGTGACCCGCACCACGCGGGCCTGGAGCTACCCGGACTACGACGATCTGATCATTTTCGAATATACTTTCGAAAACACGGGGGACACAGACGGAGACGGCGTAGCGAATACCGACGAGACGCTATATGAGGTTCTTATCGGCTTTCACTACGGGGTAGCCCCTTCGATGTTAGGCTTCCAGCGATGGTACGGGACGTGGGAATACGATTTCATGTATAAAAACGATCTGTTCGGATATTTCGATCGCCATCGCTGGCTGCGCTATGTCGTCAACAACGGCAATGGTCTGGACACCGATTTTTCCGATGGCGGCAAGCCGGAACCGAAGTATTTCTCGACATTCGCCAGTTCGGGCGACCAGGGAGGGGGACTGATGTCGCCTCAGGTTCCCGGTATCCAGATGTTGTTCTACGACAGAAACCACTTGGCCAAACGGGGCGAAACGTTCGCCCTTGATCCCCGTGTTTCCAACGATCGGATGATCACCGCGGACAGTACGCTCAAGCAACCGTTCATGAACAAGGTGGAGAGCGGAAATGCGCGAGAAGACAAAATGATGCCCAAGCTGGTGCCGTATACCCGTTGGAGCGGCACCTACACCCCGTATCGGGAAACGGTCTTTCCGCCTCCACCCGGAACGGAAGACCCGGATTCGCTCCGCTGGACCGGGCGGGGCGCATACAATTTCCGCCAGTCGTATAAAGCGGTCGGTCACCATATCGTTTTCGGTCCCTACATCCTGGAACAGGGAGAGAAAATCGAGTTCTCTTACGCGGAAGTGGTCGGGTACGGCGCCACGGAAGATCCCAACGATTGGGACGAAGGCGGCGGGCTGGGCGAGGTGATCGACGAGCAACTGCCCTGGCATCTGGCCCCGCGATGGAACGACGTAGTGAAAGATCCTTCCTCGGGACAGGTTCTTACGCAAAATTACCTCGGCGACTACGGCTATCCCGACTATGTGAATTCCGACGTACGAACGGTGAAGGACGTCGCGGACATGGCCTACAATGCCTATACGGGCAAGCCTCCCGTTCTTCCGCTCTGGCCCGAGGACAACGCTCCGGACGGGCTGTACCAGATCCCCGCGCCGCCCCCCGCCCCCATCACTGTCATAAGCAACAACGAATTCGCGCACTCGGTGATTCGATGGGGACGCGCGCAAGAGGAATTCACGCATCCCCGCCTGACGGGTCCTCCGGTGACGTACCATGTATATAAATCGAGTGCCGCTATCGGGCCGTGGACGCTTCTGGCCGAAGTGCCGGTAGGCAGTGCGCAGTATCTCGTGGATGGAGATATGTACGAGGTCATAGACGACGAAACGATTGTCGGGGAATCGCAATGGTACTCGGTAACATCGGTGGATGCGGCAGGCAACGTCAGCGGAAGAACAAACCTCACGCAATCCACGGCCGGACTCGGACCTGCCGTAGAACTCACCGAGGTCCATGCGGTGCCGAACCCATTCTATCTGAACAGCGGCTTTACCGGCGGCGGAACGGGAAACAACTCGCCAGGGCAGCAAATCGGCTTCTATGGACTTCCAGAGCAAGCCACCATCGAGATCTATTCGTACAGCGGGCAGCTTGTGCAAACGATCGAACATGATGCGGCGCAATATTCCACCCCCTGGTTTCAGGTGACTCGGAACGATCAGGAGATCGCTTCCGGGGTGTATTTCTTCGTCGTACACGCATCGGACGGACAGACATACCGGGGCAAATTCGTGGTCATCAAATGAGCGCCATCGCAAAAATAGTCTTTCGATGCAGCATCGTGCTCCTGCTCTTGCTGCCGGCGACGACGGGCTGGGCCCAAAAGGTTGGTACGTCCTCCATGCAGTTTCTGAAAGTGGCCCCTAACGCCCATGCGGCGGGTCTTGGTACAGCCTATGTGGCTTTGGGCGCCGGGGCGGACGCGATCTACTGGAATCCGGCGGGTCTGGCGCGCGCCACCGGACACACCCTCTCCCTTGACCGGGTGGACTGGTTCCTCGATGCAGCCCACTACGCAGTGGCTTACGGCGGTTCTCTGGGCCGATTCGGACACCTGGGCTTCCACTTCTATTTCGCGGACATGGGCGATTTCCAGGAAACCCGGGTGGATCACCTCGGCTTCGTGGATCAGAATGGAACACAGGTCTACAACCCCGGCCTTACCGGGCAGTCGTTTTCCCCTAAAAGCTGGATATCCGGTCTTACGTATGCCCGCAACTTTACCGACCGCTTCTCGGCAGGCCTCACCGCAAAACTTGCGCGGGAAGACCTCTGGCTCTCTTCAAGCCAGGTGCTGTTGTTTGACTTTGGAATGAACTATGAAACGGGCTTTCGCTCGCTGCGCGTCGGGGCGTCCGTCATAAACTTCGGATCGCCTGTCTCTTTTGAAGAAGAGGATTACCCTGCGCCTTTGCTGTTCCGCATTGGCGCGGCCATGGACATGATCGGCGCAAACGGATTGTTCGCCCGTTCCGGAATTGGTCGTCTTACCACCACCTTCGACCTCATCCAGCCCAATGACTACGATCAGCAATGGGCGACCGGTCTTGAATATGTGTTTATCGAGCGGTTCATGCTCCGCGGGGGCTACCAGCACAATTTCGACACGGCCTCGCTAAGTTTTGGAGGAGGACTGCAACAATCCATCGGATCCTTTGAGTTAGGCCTTGATTATTCCTACAGCGACATGAGCGATGCTTTCGGAGGCGTCCATCGCCTCGGCCTTTCTTTCTCCGTCGAGTAATACAGGGTCATGCGTATCCGGCTCCTTTTGCTGAATCTCCTGCTTATCCCGGCCGTCCAGGCTCAGGGGGTCATGCAGCCGCTCACGATACAAGGCATACAGCAACAGGACCCTGTGGCGGTACGGGCGCGCGCCATGGGCGGGGCGTTCGCGGCTTCCGGCGGCGGCAGCCCGGAAGTCATGTTGCTGAATCCGGCAGGGTTGACCAGTATATCGCGTCCTGCCCTTTCTGTCGCCGGGGCATGGCAGTCCCGTAATTGGGCGGAAACGCAACACTGGAATCCCAATCGGTACTATGCCGGCATATCGCTTTACTTTTCCGATCCCGCAACGTATCGCTCCGACGCCCTTTCCGTGCCCGACTGGTCTCACGCCCAGGACACATTCTACCCTGCCTTTGCAGGGGGCGTTTTCCCGTTCTCTATAGGCAACCGCACGGTTACTGTTGGTATAGCCTGGCGCCTCGTTGCCGATCTGAGCGATTACGACAGGAACGACAACGTACTCGATCCCTACATTGGCCAATTTCGCCCGGTTCCGGTCGACCGCCCTAATCCGGGCGAAGAGATAGAAGTAGTCTGGTCGTCTTTCGAACGGCAACGGGAAGGCGCGATCCGGGCTCTGTCGCCTGTTGTGGCGTTACAAATCCTGCCGCGTGTTCATCTTGGGCTTCGTTTTTCCTACTGGAAAGGTAGTTCGGACGATATCCAGCACCACAGCAGCCGGGGACAATTCCTCCTCCGCGAGGATGCCCACGATTACTCGTTCACTACGCTGGACGGCTCCATCCGATGGAACGGGTCCTCGGATTACAGCGGCTGGACAGCGGCCGGGGGCTTACACTGGGAAACGGACGTACTGGGCCTCGGCGTGCTGTACCAACTGCCCATTCGGCTTACACGCAGCGTTAGTTATGACGGAATCCACGTAGACCTCGATGGGCGCTCCTCGAATCACACGGTCGAGGAAGAGGAAGAAATCACATTACCGTTCCGGTTCACTGCCGGAGCAGCGTTCCGGCCAGCTGCAAACCTCATGCTGACGGTGGATTATTTCATACACCATTACGAAGAACTTGAAGTACAGGCGCTTGCAGGAAATGGACTATTTCGTCAGGGAGCATTAACGGATCCAGGAAGTCTTTCGGACGCCCGGCTCGATTGGGGAACCATCCGGGGAGTGCGGCTGGGCCTGGAGTGGGAATTGCGGGAACACTGGTTTATCCGGGCCGGATTCCGGCAGGATCCGCAGCCCTTCCTGATCGAAGGATTCGGCCTGCTGGGACAAACGGCGCGCGGAAACGCTTTCAGCGCCGGCCTCGGGTTGCCCATCGGCCCGGTCACCTTCGACCTGACGTATGACGTGCAACGTCTGTTGTATCAGGATCGCTGGGAATCCAACGTGGACTACAATCGCATTCGCAAGAACAGCCTGTTCTTCGGCGCAACGTACCGGTTTTGAAAAAGCCTGTATGTGGGGGATGCCGGCAAATTGCGGACGTAAGGATGCTCTGATCAAGTCCACTTCGATCAGCGCTTCACTTTCACGCGTAAAGGACGATATGCTTGCATCGTCGGAATCAGCAAAAAACACGGCGGATTCGGGTTGTCTCGGCCATGAAGCGCCCTTCGGGAGGCTGAAAGAGACGCGCTGGCTGTGTCATTCCTCATTATGTGGGGCCTACCACATTGCTTCGTCATTCCTTGCCAGCGCCCCCCTTTCAGCCTCTGAATCTTTGCGGACTTAACCAGAGCATCCTTAATCAGAGTATCCTTACGTCGGACGCATCGCCTGCATGAAACGCCTCGGATGCTTTTTGCCCTTCCTCTTCCCCGCCTTGCTTTGGGCGCAGCATCCGAAGTACGATACGTACAACGGTTTCGCAGTGGACGCCACCCCCGTGCTTCCAGCAAGCGAAGTACATCCTTCGCTGTATTTCACTGCGAGCGACATTCCCGTCCTCCGCGCGCGAAAAACGGAAACCTCGTCCCGATACTATACGCTGTGGGTGCGCTTCAGGGCCGATGCGCTCAAGTACATTACGAAAAACGCCGGAGACCTTGATGAGAACGACCGCCCGCGCGCCGCAAAAACCCTTGCATTCTGGTGGCTCATCGAAGAAGACGAACAGGCGCTTCAAAAGGCCATCGAGATGCTTCTGTTGGCCTACGAAGGCGTTCCCCAGACGGGAGAGAAACCGTACGACGAGATTTACCGCGCAACCTGGTTGCAGAACTACGCCGCCGCCTACGACTGGGTGTTCGACCGGCTGAACGCGGAGCAAAACACCGAAATCCGCCGCCGCATTGCCGAAGAGGTTCAGTATCTGCGCGACAACCTGACAGAAGGAGCCCGGCTGGCCCCGCGCCCGCACAACCATCGCTCCAAGCCCGCCTGGGCCATTGGTACCGCCGCGCTTGCCCTGACCGACCACCCGCACGCCGAAGACTGGCTCCGGTACGCGCTCGAAGCCGCCAACTCCGTCACCCGCTATCAGTTCAGCGCCGACGGCATCTACCGGGAAGGAGGGCACTACTGGATGTATAATGCCGTGAATTTCATTCCCTTTCTGTGGCACTACAAAAATGTTTCCGGCGTCAACCTGTTCGAGGACTACAAACCGGTGTTCGAGTGGCCCATCAAAATACGCACCGGGCGGGGATGGATTCCTAATATGGAAGATTCCTATATCAAGCCTGCGCCTACGCACATGGTGGCGGCGGCGTACCATGGAAGTCCAACCGATCTTAACCCCAACGCCGACTTCGCCGCCCTGTCTCAGTGGAATTACGAAAACACCCACATCTTCAACGAGGACTACACCGGGGCTACCGTAGACGTAACCTGGGAAATCGACGAATACATCTTTTTTGACGACAGTATCCAACCGGCCCCTCCTTCTGTCTCGCCTACGCAGTTTCTGCAAACCGGACAGATCGTTTTCCGCAACCAGTGGACAAGCGGCCCGAACGACCGCTATCTCCTCTTCCACGGCGTCGCCGAAGCCGACAACCATAACCACCCCGACCAACTCTCCTTCTTTCTTGGCGGCCACGACGCTCTCCTCGCTCCCGATGCCGGCTACGGCCCGAACGGTTTCTCGGACGACCGTCGCGGTTCGTGGTACACCACCGCAAAGGCGCACAATATCGTCACCGCGGACGGGTTTCCGCCGCTTACCGACAGTCTGTTCTATCAGCCGTACGTGTACAATGTCACTCCCCTCACCCATCACTATATCAATTCGTCCTTTTTCGACTTTGCAGAAAAACAAAGCGGGTACCTCCGTCCGAACGACGCCAATCTTTTTCGCTCGGTCGGTTTTGTTGGAGAGGACTATTTCATAGTGGCGGATCTGCTGAAAGGCGATAACTCCCATACGTATCGTTCCTACCTGCACGGACGCGGCAGATTCGATCGCAGCGGGCATCATGCCTCATGGCAACCCTTCGCCAACCGATACGGCGAAGACGCCCGCCTGGACGCCTTCTTCTTTCCAACGACCGCATCCGTGACCAATACCACCGGATATATCAGCCTGTTCAAGGACGAACGGTTCGAACAGTACGTCGAGGTCACGCAAACGGGACAAAACGCTGCATTCCTCCAACTCTTGTTACCAGGCCCCCAGGACGGGCCCGAACCTGCGGCCATCGATCTGAGCACGGACGCATACGTTGCAGCCTCCCTCGAAAAAAACAACACGGCCGATGTTTTCCTGCTCCAGCATGAACCGGCAGAACAGACGCTCGCCGCCTTTACGACAGACGCCGCCTTTGCGTGGTCCCGCGCGACCGACAACAATCTTTCGCACTTTGCATTCCGGGACGCCACCATGTTTCGCAGCGGCGCATTAGCGTTAACGGCGGAGCAGCCTGCAACGCTTGCGCTGGATATCGGGACGCCGGGCTTGCTCATCATCGAACCGAGCCAAACGACGCAAGCGTTCCGGCTGGAGGTCTCCTGGCCGGAAGCTGCCAATGTAACCGAGGTCAGAGTGCGCGGTGCGACTGTCCCGTTCGACAGAAACGAGGACCGGATCTCGCTCACGATCGGAAGACACGTGTTGGGATCGCAAAACGAACTGCCTGCTTCGCCCGGTTTAGAGGTGCACAACTATCCCAACCCGTTCCGCGACGCCACCTCGTTCGTCATAGAACTGGAAAAACCCGGTACATACAGGATGGACGTGTTCAATCTGCTGGGCCAGAAGGTGCTGACCCTTGCCGAAGGAAGCGGCGCCCCGGGCAAGCAGCAAGTACATTGGGACGGCCGCGGTTCCGATGGCGCGCACGTTCCGGCCGGCGTATACCTGGTGCGACTGACCCATGCCGAAAAGCATATTACCGTACGAAAAGTCGTGCGCGTGCAGTAAAACGTGTAGTAAAAGCGTAATAAAAACGTCGAGCGTCTTGTAAATAAAATCCTTGTGGTTTAGTTTGCTTTTTCAACTTGTCATACAACATACATATTATCATGATATGTCCTATATGCCCGCAGGGGCATATGCATATCAGGCGCCGGTACGAGCGCATCCCCGTCGTTATCCAAACCACTCAGCACAAAACGCCATGAACCGACTTGCTACGTATTTCCAGACGTTTGCAGCCATCTTCACGCTTGCGCTATGGGCTTCTTCGCCCACTCTGGCCCAGGTCGAAATCGAGGTTGCAGCGGGGGACAGCACTATTCTCGCGGCCGTTGCCCAAGCGAACCCCGGGGACATACTCGTGCTCACGACCGACGGCGGGCTATACACAAACCCCGACGAAATCAAACCGGACTTTCCCCTGACGGTCAAGGCCGCGGACGGCCTGACGAATCGTCCCGTGCTGCAGAACACCGGCCCCGACGGCACGAAGGACATCTTCCGGCTGTACAGCGACCTCACCCTTATCGGGCTGGAGCTCGACGGACTCAACGAAGCGAAATACGGTATCCGCACCGGCTCAGGGAGCGGGGACGCCGCAAACGTGAAAGAGGGCTACGTGCTGAAGATCATAGACTGTTATTTCCACGATATCGTCAGCGGCGCCGACGGCAACGCCTTCCGCGCCTACAGTAGCACGATGGCCGATTCTATCATTGTACGTAACAGTCTGTTCGAAAATATGGGGAAGGAAGCCGTCCGGGTACGCGACGAGGACAGTGACCGGCCTGGATTCGGCTTCTTCAACGTGAATTACTTCGAGGTATCGCACTCCACCTTCTGGGATATCAAGAACGACGCCATCAGCGTCTACGGCGGAGACGAAGATCCGAACACGGAAGGGCCGGAAGTACTCATCGACCATGTAACGATCTACAACGCCGGGCATTACCTCATCAACCTCAAATTTGTGGAAGACGCCCAGATTACCAATTCGATTCTGGTCGGAAACTACGATATCGTCAATGGAACCGGCAAAACGGTGGGAGCGCCCTGGCTTGTGGAGGGTGCGCGCATCGCCTACACCGACACGCTCAATGTCAGCGACGACGGCGTCTGGACAGGCGGAGAACAGCCCACGGTTGAATCCCTCTACGCGGTCGATCCCATGTTTGCCGATCCGGACAACGCAGACTTCACGCTCTCCAGCGCTTCGCCCCTCATCGGCGCGGGCGAAGACGGTTCGGACCTGGGCGACATGCGCTGGTGGCCTTCCGGAGGCGGTGGCGGCGCCGTACACCAGGTGGCGGCCGGCCAGAATACGCTGATGGACGCCGTGGGAGCCGCTGCGGCAGGCGACATCATCGAACTCACCGACAGCGGAGGGGAATACCTCAACGACAGCGATATCCAAATCACAGTCCCCCTTACGGTCCGGGCTGCTTACGGTCTGGCCGATAAACCGGTCATCAAAAACAACGAGCCGGACGAGAGTACGCGTGTCGTCTTTCGCATCTACGACGATTTCACGCTTCATGGCGTAGAAATCGACGGACAGGCCGGGACGGATTTCAATGCGAAATACCTCCTGCGTATCGACGACAACGACGACGGGAGCGGCCTGCAGGCCGACGGCCTGAACCTGAAGGTGTACGACAGCTACATGCATGACGTGGTGGCAGGCAGCGACGGCAACTTCCTCCGTCAATACGCATTAACGCTTGCCGATTCCGTCATTTTCCGGAACGTGGTGCTGGACAACAGCGGCAAGGAAGGTCTCCGGATCAAGGACGAGTCCAGCGACAACAAGGCGTTGGGAATTCACAACGTCAATTATTTCGAGGTCTCGAATTCGACTATTTCGAACACGAAAGCCGACGGCATTTACGTGGATGGCGGCGACGAAGACGAGAGCACGCCGGAGCCGGAATTCAAAGTGGATGGCCTGACCTGTTTCAACTGCGGCATCAACAACGGACGCGCGATCTTTCCTCGCAACATCCTCAATGCGACGATCACCAAGACCATCCTCGCCCATAGCAACGTGGATACGGAAGGCTCGGTCCTGATCGAAGGCAACTCGAGCATTACCCATTCGAACCTGTTCGAAGTATCCCCCATCAAACTGTCCAGCGGGGCCACGCAGCACAATATCCTCAATCTGGATCCCATGTTCGCAGACCCGGACAACCTGGACTTTACCCTCGGCAACAGAGTTCTGCAGGAAGCGGGCTGGGGCGACCCGCGTTGGACCATGGGACCCGTTTCGAGCGAGGACGAGATCGTTTTGCCCACGCAGATGACTTTGGGACAGAACTATCCCAATCCTTTCTATGGGCAGACCGCCATACCCTATCAAATCGATGAGCCGGGAATGGCTACCCTCGAGGTCTTCGATATACTGGGACGCCAAATCACCAGCGTTGCAAACACGCACGCTGCGCCGGGCGAGTATATCGTAGACCTCTCGCTCGAAGGCTACGCGGCAGGTCTGTATGTGTACCGGCTTCGCGTGGACGATCAGGTGCAACACCGCACACTCACATTACTGAAATAGGACAACGGGCAGGAAACGAGAGGATGGTTTTATCCTCTTCCCCCTCGTTTCCTGCCCCAAACCCCCTTCAGACGCTTGTCCATCTTCCGGTTGGCCTGTCTGGCCACCGCATCGGTTCTTCTTGTCCTGTGGTGGACGCTCCCGGCGTTCGCACAGCAAGAGCGGTTTGTCCGCACCCCGGCGGAACTTGCTCAAGCCATCTCGAACTCGGATCCGGGCGACGCCATTGTGATGGCGAACGGGGTGTGGACGGATACGCAAATCGCATTCTACGCCGAGGGCGCCCCAGGCGACACCATCACGTTACGGGCGGAAACCCCGGGAAAGGTCATCCTGAACGGGCGGTCCACCTTGCGCATCGGCGGCGACTACCTGAAGGTGGATGGACTGTGGTTCGACCGGGGAGCGCTCACAGACGGGCACATTATCCAATTCAGGCGTTCGTCTTCACGCCTCGCGAACCATAGCCGGCTTACCAATTGCGCCATCACCGATTATAACCCGCCAAACAGACTGACGGAGTACAAATGGGTCTCCATCTACGGCACGCACAACAGGGTGGACCATTGTTATTTCGCCGGGAAAACCCATGACGGGGCCACGGTCGTCGTCTGGCTGCGCGACCCTCCAAACGATACGCCCTCATATCACCGGGTGGATCAAAACCACTTCGGCCATCGCCCGGATCTGGGCAAAAACGGGGGAGAAACCCTCCGCATCGGAACGAGCAGCCGCTCGATGCAAAATTCCTTTGTAACGGTCGAACGCAACCTCTTCGAGGAGTGCGATGGCGAGATCGAAATCATCTCCAACAAAAGCGGACAAAACACGTTTCGCTACAACACCTTCCGTCGCTCGGCAGGCACGTTGACGCTACGCCACGGCAACGAGGCCCATGTATACGGTAACTTCTTTTTGGGGGAAGGCAAATCCCAAACGGGCGGCGTTCGGATTATCGGAGAGCGGCACGAAGTCTACAACAACTACTTCCAGGATCTGACCGGCACGGGCTACCGCGCCGCGCTGGCGGTTGTGAATGGGGTGGAAAATTCGCCGCTCAACCGCTATTTCCAGGTCAAGGATGCAATCGTCGCCTTCAATACATTCGTCAATACGGAGGAAACGTTCGTCATCGGGGCAGGAAAAAGCAACGAACAGTCTCTGCCCCCGGAGAACCTGACCATCGCCAGCAACCTTGTGGAGACATCGATGGGGCCGATTTTCGAATACGAAGACACCCCTGTCAATATCTCCTACGCCACGAATATCATGCATGGGAGCACACTGGGCATTGATCAGCCCGACGGTATTTCCACCGTGGACCCCCAGTTGACGCAAAGCGGGTTATTGTGGCGGCCTTCCGCCGCCTCCCCCGCCCTCAATGCCGCCGCAGCCCTCGCCTTCGCCACCACCGACATGGACGGTCAGGCACGGGACGCCACCCCCGATATCGGCGCCGATGAACAGACAGCCTCGCCCATAACAAATCGTCCGTTGACGGAAGCCGACGTAGGACCCTCGTTCCTCAGTATCGTCCTGCCGGTAGAATCCCCTCCGAAGGAACTACCTTCCACCAGCGTAACCATCACGAACGCACCGAACCCGTTTAACGCCCGCACCCATGTGTCCTTTACGCTCGCGGAATCCGGTCATGTACGACTTGTCGTATACGACATACTGGGACGGGAAGTGACCAGCTTGCTCGATGCGCTCCGAACGCAGGGCGAGCACCGCGTGATTTTTGAAGCCTCGGGCCTTCCGGCCGGACTGTACATGGTCAGATTGAACGTAAACGATCAGCAGCAGACACACATGCTCATCCGGCAATGAGGGTATCGTTCCTCATAGCGCTTTGCTGGTTCGCTGCGCTGCCCGCCATGGGAGACGATACCCTTGTTCGGTCGGTGGATGCATTCCACAGCGCCGTGGAGACGGCACAACCAGGCGATACCATCCTTCTGGCCAATGGCGTCTGGCGGGATGCCCACCTCGACTTCGATGCGGACGGCATGGAGGGAGACACCATTACCGTCAGGGCGGAAACTCCGGGACAGGTGATCCTGACAGGAACATCCAGGCTCCGCATCGGAGGTAGCTACCTGAAAGTGGAGGGATTGTGGTTCCACCGGGGCGCTCTCGAAGGGGGACATGTGATTTCCTTCCGTATAAACCAGAACCGGGTAGCGCATCACAGCCGCCTCACCAACTGCGCCATCACCGAATACAATCCGCCCAACTGGCTGACCGGCTACAAGTGGGTCTCGATCTATGGCGCACACAACCGTGTGGACCATAATTATTTCGCCGGAAAAACACACGACGGAACCACACTGGTCGTGTGGCTTGAGGACCCGCCGGACCACCAACCGAACTACCACCGTGTAGATCATAATCATTTCGGTCCCCGCCCCCCTCTCGGAAAGAACGGCGGAGAAACCATCCGCATAGGCACGAGCCACCGTTCGATGCAGGATTCGCGTACGGTCGTCGAATACAACCTGTTCGAGCGAACCGACGGAGAACACGAAATCATTTCCAACAAATCCGGAGAAAACGTCTACCGCTACAACACTTTCCTCGAATCCCAGGGGGCGCTCACGCTGCGTCATGGCAACCGGGCCGTGGTGGAATACAATTTTTTCCTCGGGAACGGACGCCCCG
The DNA here is from genome assembly GCA_951812345.1 of Rhodothermales bacterium. Lineage (GTDB taxonomy): Bacteria > Bacteroidota > Rhodothermia > Rhodothermales > VXPQ01 > VXPQ01. Next base: position 1,222,097 of record OX638295.1, on the reverse strand, counting down.
GCACGGGTGGGGTACGCGTGATCGGGGAAGATCACCTTGTCCGGCATAATTATTTTGCAAACTTGCAGGGAGATTCCTCGCGGGCCGCGCTCCCCATCATGAACGGCATACCCGATTCGCCCCTGAATCGGTATTTCCAGGTCAAAAACGCACACATCGCCAACAACACGTTTGTCGATACCCGCGTTACGATGTTGTACGGACTGGGAATGGACAGCGAAAAGTCCCTGCCGCCGCAAGGGGTCTCGTTCGTCGACAATGTCGTGTACACCGATAGCCCGGCGCCAGTGGTGTTCGCCATGGCGCCGCCTCAGGACATCGCATGGCGCGGCAATGTGATGTATGGTTCCGACCTCGGCGTACCTCTGCCGGAAGGAATCCAATGGGAAAATCCGCAACTCCTTCCTGGGGAAGACGGCCTCTGGCGACCCGATCCCGCGGGTCCGGCGGCAGGCAAGGGCGCCACACCCGAAAGCCAACCGCTGACGCCGGACGATGTGGGGCCTGCATGGTTCTCGCTGCCGTGGACCCCGCGCGTATTGTCGGAAGACGAAAATCATCCCCCGGATTTTTCCTATGCAGGCTACCATTGGGGAGAGCGCTCGCCTCCCGAGCTTCCTCCGACGATCGACGTAACCGATTTCGGCGCCACCGGCGACGATATGAACGACGACACCAACGCATTCAAACGCGCCCTTTCGGCGGTGCAATCGATGGAAGACCCGGTGGTTCTCCACATACCGTCGGGTCGATATCACATTTCGGACATCCTGTTCATCGAGCGGAGCGACTTTGTAGTACAAGGCGCAGGCAGCGGAGAGAACGGGACCGTGATCGTTATTGAAAAAGCGCTGGGAGCAATGAACATGCCCCCCGTGCTGCAGGAAATGCGGCAGTCGCTCATCGAAAAGGATAAACGGGTAAACGGACTGCCCCCTTCCCCGTTTTCCCGGATGGGCGGGGTGTTCTGGACACGCTTGCCGACCCCGTCCCAACCGGAAATGCTGACGCCGATCATGGACGGGGCGCGTGGTGCGCACCGGATGGAAGTTGCTGACGTAACGGAGCTGCAAATCGGCCAGGTAGTGCGCGTGGCATGGTTTACCCGGAACGATGTCTGCTCCCCGCCCTGTACCGGCGAAGCAGCGGAGCAAAAACCCAACGACCACCCGGAAAAACCCCCGGGCAGTCCACTGACCACGCAGGACGTAACCATCACGGGCATCGTGGACAACACGGTCTCGATCAAAGAGCCTCTACTCTATGACCTTGGCCCGGAATGGGAAGCGAAGCTGACGACGACAGCCTTTCTGAAGGAAGTCGGCATCGAGCGCCTGAGGATCGAATTTGCCGATGTACCGTATGCCGGTCACCATCTGGAAGACGGCTACAATGCGTTCTATCTCACCGGTCTTCGCCACGGCTGGATACGAAACGTACACATCCGTAACGCGGACGCCGGCATCCTCAGTACTTCCTCCTCCAACCTGACCCTCCGGAATCTGACATTCACGGGCCGGACAAGTCACTACAACATACATATGGGCGATGCGCATCATGTACTGATTAAAGACTTCGACGCCCAAAATTCGTCAATCCATTCCGTCAGTTTCGGCGCCGGCAGCCGTGCCTGCGTATTCACCCAGGGCCGGATTTTGCGACCGAGCCTCGACCAGGATCGCGGTTTCAATCATCAGAATCTTTTCGATGACCTTACGCTCGTCGAGGACCGCAACCACAGTACGTTATTCAGGTACAGCGGGGAACCGTCCCCGGAAGCAACGTACGGCGCAGGTAATACGTTCTGGAATATCCGCATTTCCTTTGAGCAGCCCGGCGCGATCCGTCTTCCCGCTTATCTCGGCGCCGTGGAAGAAGGCCGGGCGGTCCGGATCGTCGGACTGAAGGCCAATGTGCCGGTTCGCTTCGAGTACGGATCCGATACGTACATCGAGGGCGTCAACCGGCCCGGTATTACGGTACCCTCCCTCTACCGATATCAACTGCGCCGACGGCTCGGTGAAATCACCACATCACAGCAATGAATTTGCTGCTCGCGTGGATATGCGGCCTTCGGATGAAGGACACGACCAAGCCGGTTACGAGGCACTGGCTACAAGCTCTTCCGGTTGCCCGTTCTCGATAGCCTCGACTTCCATGACCTGCCGTACATGATCTTCGGACACGTCCAGATGCCGCGCCATGCATAGGCGGGCTTCATCGGCCATACCCGCTGCAATGGCTTGCAAAATCTTGCTATGCCATTCTATTGCCGATTCTCTGGCGTCTATAACCACCTGGTGAACGGACGACTTAATCCGGGGCATCAGGGCATGAATGGGCTGAACAAGAAGAGGTACCACGGGGTTGCCGGACGCCTCGGCGATGTGCAGGTGAAAAGCCATGTCCAGCGCGGTAAGATTCCCACTCCCGCTCTCGCAGTCCTTTAACTCCCGGAAATCCTGATCAAGCCGATCGATGTCTTCACTCGTACGATGCAGAGCGGCTTCGGCAGCAATAGCGGGTTCGATGATCTGACGCGCACGGATTACGTCCAACCAATGAAGCGAACCGAATTTCTGGTGGAGATACAATTCCATAGGAATCGTAACGGTTTCGGTCGTCAGTTCACTCACAAAAATCCCGCGGCCTTTCTCGATCCGAAGCAATCCCCTCCCGCTTAGCATGCGCAATGCTTCGCGAAGAACGGTTCTGCTGACGCCGAACTGTTCGCACAATTGGATTTCCGGGGGCATCCTCATGCCCGGAACCAATTGTCCACACCGGATGGAATCCTCAATGGCCCTCCCCACAGCATGACTGAGCAGCTGTGTTTTCCCAACGGGTTCGAATTGTTTAGCCATCGTATTGAGCACTCTTATAGTAGACTATTTTAGACACCTCACGTGCCCTCTTGTTCCATCAGGGCGCGATTCTATGGCTTTTTCGACAAAAATAGTCGTGGGCCATCGAAGGCTCGACTCGGAAAACTTGTCCAATAAACCTGCCCCTGTCCTTATACGTCTTCTCCCCGTTCCCCGTAATGGTTCTTAAAGCCCGAATAATCTCGGTACGACCAGGGTAATTTCCGGAATAAAGGTGACTAAAAGCAGGCCAAGCAACATGGCTGCATAAAGCGGTAGCAGGGGCCGGACCACGTCCGTCACCGGAACCCTGGAAATGCCGGCCCCGGCAAAGAGCACGGTGCCGACCGGTGGGGTGCAAAGCCCGATGCACAGGTTAAAGACCATCAGAATGCCAAAATGCAAGGGATCGATTCCCAGGGTAACGACGATCGGCAGAAAAATGGGGGTGAAAATCAGGATCGCCGGAGTCATATCCATGAACGTGCCTACCACAAGGAGTAACACATTGATGATAAGCAGGATGACGATCTTGTTGTCGCTTAATGAGATAAGGGCGTTGGCGGCGTCTTGCGGAATATTCTCGAACGAGAGCACCCAGGAAAGCGCCAGCGAAGTACCTATAAGAAGCATCACGACGGCTGTCGTCACTACGGAGTTGAGCAGGATGCCCGGCAACTCGCGGGGATTCACTTCACGGTAGAGCAAGACAAGCAGCAGCGCATACAGGACTGCGATAGCGGCGGCCTCCGTTGCCGTGAAAATGCCTGCTACAATCCCGCCAATGACGACAACGATGAGGGTCAGGCTGGGCAAGGCGTCGACAAAACGCTTGAGCACTTCCGGGACAGGAACACGTTCGTCCTTGCCAAATCCTTTCCGATGGGCTACGATGGCCGCCACCGCCATGAGCATCCCGCCAAGCAGCAGACCGGGCAGGTATCCGGCGACGAACAAAGCCGCTACGGAAACGCCGCCACTGGCCAGCGAATAGACGATCAGCACATTACTCGGCGGAATAATCAGACCCGTCGTGGCCGACGAAACGTTTACGGCGGTGCTGAAATTGGGTGCATACCCGTTCTCGACCATCTTCGGATGCATGACCGAGCCGATAGCCGCCGCGGCAGCTATGGCCGAACCCGAAATAGCGCCGAAGAGCATACAGGCAATAATGTTTACGAACGCAAGCCCGCCTGGAAGCGCGCCAACCATAGCCCGCGCAAAAGCGATAAGACGCCGAGCAATCCCTCCACGGCCCATCAGGTTGCCGGCCAGAATGAAGAAAGGGATCGCCAGCAATGTAAAACTGTCGAGCCCCGTGGCGATCCGCTGGGCCGTTGTACTTGCCGCAGGCGTAAAATCGACGGTCACCAGCATAGTCAGCAATGTCGCCATCCCGATGGAATAGGCCACAGGCACATCCATGAGAAGCAACACAAGAAAACAAACGACCAATATGACGATAGCCAAACTCATGCCTTCAGGATGTATATGCACATGGTCGGAATGGAGAAGGTCATATCGAAATCCTCGCCGCGATCAGGCAATGGCCCGGGTATAATTCTCTTCGTCGTCCTTCTGCGCTACATCTTTCGCCTGCCGGAGATCGTGAATGGCGACGGCGGCGTAGTAGATCGTGATCAGGCCGCTCAAGGGGATAACCGTATACACGTATCCGATGGGGACCTGAAAGGCAGCCGAGAGCTGGTTGAGATCGAGCGTAACGTAGACGAGCCATCCGCCGCCGAATATCAGTGCAACCAACGAGAAAACAATAATCGTTCCGTAGGCGAACACCTCGATGGAACGCTGCTGCTTTCCTTTAAAGCGCCGCACCAGGATGTCAATACCGAGGTGGGCCCGTAACCGAAGCGCATAAGCCGCTCCCAGCAGACTAATCCAGATAAGCAGGTAGCTGGCCAGTTCTTCGGTGTATGAACTGGGATTGTTGAGTATGTACCGCGTGGCCACCTGCCATGAGACGGTCGCAACCATGACGATCATCAGGACGACGAGAAACCAGGACAGGCTTTTGTCGATGATACGGGTCAATTTTTGCATACGCCCTTAAGGAATTACGTGCGTTTCATCCACGGAATTGTCTACGGCAGGAGGAGACAGAGCATGGATCCGGTCGGCCCATATGCCCAGTTCCGTTCCGCGGATCGCTTCGTACAGCGGAAGCACCGCTTCCTGGAAAGGGGTTTTATCCGGACGAATCACGGTCACTCCGGCTTCCTCGACAGCACGCAATGCCGCCTCGGTAGCTACCTGCCATAGTTCCCGCTGATACGCCACAGACTCCGCTACGGCCTGCTCCACCCAGGCCTGCTGCCGATCCGTGAGTTTGTTCCAGGTGTGCGTACCGATGAGCAGGACATCCGGTGGCGCAGCATGCTCGTCAAGAGTATAATAGCGTGCTTGCTCGTAATGCCTGGAGCCATAAAAGTTGGGGGGATTGTTCTCCGCGCCGTCTACCACGCCCTGCTGAAGCGCCGTGTAAAGTTCCCCATAGGCCATCGGCGTGGCATTCGCTCCGAGCATATTGATGGTCTGGATCGAGAGATTGCTGCGCATCACGCGAATCTTCAGTCCACTCAGATCCTCGGGGGCTTCAACAGGTCGATCATGGATGTAAAAACTTCGAAAACCGGCGTCGTAATAACATAACCCGCGAATTCTGTAGGGTTCGCCTTGCAACAGGATATCCCGTCCGGTATCGCCTTCGAGGGTTTCCCAAAAATGCGCGTGATCCCGAAACAGATACGGCAAACTGTAGACCCCCATCGCCGGCACGAAATTCTCAATCACGCTCGAGGCCACTTTGGCCATATCGAGCGTGCCGAGTTGCAGCAGTTCCACCGACTCGCGCTCGTTACCAAGCTGGCCGCTCGGATATATCTTCACCTGCATAGTCCCCCCGGAAAGTTCTTGCAGGCGGTCTCCCATGTAAGCCATCCCTTGATGCACCGGATGCGTCGCATCGAGGATATGCGCCAAACGTAACTCAATGACGCTCTGCTGCTCCTGGCAACCGGCCCCGGACAGCAGAAAGAATCCCGCCACCCCGAGCATTTTCAGGAAGTCCACGTTTGGGAAATATGTGATCTTCAGCCAGCGGGCCATGTAGCGAAGTAACGCTCCTTGTGTCGTTCGTACAAAGGGTAACACACGTTGAATCAGAGAGGGCCTGGGGCTATAAGCAGCTATTTCCCCTCAAGAAAACTCTCGCGGGCAGGCGCGAACACATCGATCAGGCATCCCTCTTCGAGGGCAAGGGCCCCGTGCGCAACTTCGGGTGGAACAAAAAAGGAGTCGCCCGTTTTGAGCGTTTCTTTTTTTCCGTCGATGCTGACCTCGAAGGAGCCGGATTCCACATAGGTAACCTGGCGATGCGGATGGTTGTGCATGACCCCCGCGGCGCCCTGCTCGAAACGCACCCGTACAAGCATAAGGCTGTCATCATACCCCAGAATCTGCCGGGTAATCCCTTTATCCGGGGATTTCCATGCAATATCGTCGCTTTTGATGAAAAGACGGGTTGCCGGGGTATCCGAATCCATCATGCAAAAAGGTTTTTTGTGGGCGTCAAGGCGGATAAAACTCCCCAAACGTAATCCAAAGAAGCCCGGTCAGATGAAATACAACCCGCCATTGATCTCCACCGATTCGCCGTTGATATATGCAGACGCCTCGGAGGCCAGAAAGACGACCGCGCTGGCCACATCCGCCGCCTCGCCTTCACGTCCCACTGCCGTCTTCGCGGCCACCGTTTCACGAACCGCATCGGGCGTAAACGTATCGTGAAACGTGGTATTGATCAGACCCGGCGAAACACTATTGACCCTGATGCTGCGGGGACTCAATTCCTTGGCCAGCCCCCGCGTCATGGTCAGTACGCCGCCTTTCGACGTAGCATAGGCTATCGACCCGCCACCGCCGCCATCCCGGGCGGCCAGTGACGACAGGTTGACAATAGCCCCTCCATCGGCCATATAGGGCAACGTCGCCTTCGTCACCAGAAAAACACTTTTCAGATTTACAGCCATCACCTCGTCCCAGAACGCTTCATCCATCTCGAGTACTTTCTTCCGGGCAATCAATCCACCTGCATTGTTCACGAGAATGTGAATGGGGTTGCCCAACGCGCTGGCGGTCTCTGCAACAAGGCGCTCAACATCGTCGCTCCGGGAAACATCGGCCTGGATGGCTACCGCCTGCCCTCCTCGTTCCACGATCGTCGCAACGGTAGCCTCCGCTTCCTTTTTGCTGGACCGGTAATTGACAGCAACAGAAGCTCCGCTTTCGGCAAGTTTGCATGCAATAGCCCTTCCGATATCGCGTCCGCCGCCGGTTACAAGGGCTACTTTGTCCTTCAGGTCACCGTACATGAAACACCCCCCTCCTTATCCCTGAGATATCATAGCATCTATCCTTTGTGGGCATACTTACCTCCTGATGTGGTTTGCAACTAAAACGGCTGGACGAAGCAGAGGGGTTTCAATGCGTTATTCATCCGATGGCTCGGCAGATTCATCGATGAACTCGACCTTGAAGTTACCCATCCACGCGTACGTCTTCCCGCCGAAAGAAACATTGTGCTCTGTGGTCTCGGATGGCGGTCCATTGTTCACCATCACGCGCCAGAAAAGACCATTCGCGCCTTCAATCTCGATGACGCTCGCCCTGTCGTCATGTCCCGCCACGCGCACTTGTTCGATCAGGGAACGAGCCTGGACAGACCGTTCCCGAGCCTCATTGAAATATCCGTGCGGCTCGATGACGGAGGCGAACAGATGATCCTGGCCACGCTGCCGCACGATCAGTACAGGTTCGGCCCGCAGATTAAAGTTCGGGTCGTTGGCGCCTGTACGCCCTGAAAGCACCTCCGTGTCAGGCATCCCGGCCGAGATGATGGAGTAATACCGATGACCGTCCAGCCAGGTAAAGCGGATGGTCTCGTCGGTTGCGGCGCGAGCCGTCTCCCAAATGTGCTGATATCCCGAATCCTCGCCCAGAGGCTGGAGGGCCCCGGTGTGCGTCTGGAAGTCGAGGCTGGACATGACCGGTTGACCGGAGTAGTGAAACGGATAATCGTACTGGTGCATCTCGTCACTTTCCAATCGGAAAAGATCGATGACGACCGGGTACGGTAGCTTGTCCTGCTTGACCAGCAGCATCGTCCGCTGCATCCCGACCCCCTCATAATGCGTGTCGGCGCGCGCGCTCATTACTTTCACCTGCGCTCCCTCGCTATCGAAGAAATGGCGCTGACCGGAAGTCTCCTCGGCAGCATCCCCGTCCCCGAGATTCTGCGTCAAACCGTCTACCACCACCGTGTTATGCGCGATCGTCTGCATCGCGTAGGAGTCGTTCTCCGGCAGGTAGCGTCCACCGAATTTGGGCTCGACATTGATCCATCGGCCAAAGCCATAATCGTTTATAACCTCACGCCCCTGATCGAAGAAAATGAAGTGCAATTTATCAAAGTGACCGTGCCCGCCGCCATGTACGCCATACTTCATCAGCAACATGGATTCATCCTGGCCCCCGCCCATACGCAGGATGCCAAGTCCCCCCTGCTCGCCGTCGTGACCATCCGTGAATTCGATCGATGGCCAGTTCATATCGGGCGGCGCATCCAGTGCGGCGTAGTCACGGGCAACCTCCAGCCCCGAACCATTCAGGATCACCCGATCCTGAATCCGGGCAATGCCGAGTAAGCTTTCATCCGCACCGTACTGGCTGTACGTCAATGCATTCGCCAGAATCACTTCCGGGGCCGCCACATCCATCGTGCGGGAAGCATCGTTTATGGGGGGGAAAATGCCGTTGGGAAAAGCGGTCTGCACAGCCGAATAGTGGGCTTTACGAAGAATCCGGTCACGGTAGTCGTAGATGCCCACTTCGGGCTGCATGCGGTGTACCGCCTCGGCAAAGTAAAAGAAGGGCATGAGCGCATAGCGGATATAGTATGGCCCTTCCATGTAATAGCCGTCGGGCGAAAACAGCAGGTCGAGTTGCGCGAGAAAACCCCCCTCCCCGTCCAGTTCCGTGCCGTGCAACGCCTTCTCGACGAGCGTCCGGTCGCGCATCACGTACGCGATCATTCCGACGGCGGCGACGGCCCAGGTACCGTGGTTATGAATCCGGTTGAATTCCTCTTTATTGCGTACGGAGAACCATTCCGCCATCGGACGAAAGATGTGCGTCTCGAAGCGCGCGCGTTCCTCCTCGGAAAGCCATTCGTAGATGCAATCGTACGCGATGCTGGTGTGGACCAGCCAGACCTCTTCATTGAGCGTCTGGTGAAATATCTTGCCGGGTTTTTGATTCCGCGCAAGCGGGTGCGGACCGAGGGTGGGGTACAAAACGGCGTATTCCTCCAGCATATCCCGCACGAACGCTGCGTACCTCTCTTCCCCGGTAATGCTGTAGAGCAGCCCGGCGTATCGCATCTCCCGGTAGTTCTGCTTGTGCCGCTCGTGCTCATAGCCACCCGCTTCGCCCGGTAGCGGCGCCTCTATGGGCTGCGAAAAAGCCTCTTCCAGCGTCCCCCTGGCCAGGGCGACGGCATTGTCAAGCAACTCGTACTTCCCCAGGGCATCCCGTATTTCGGCGGCTTCTTCCTGAGTAATGAAAATACCTGCATGTTGCGCTGCGCCATGCTCGACGACAAACAACAGAGACAGGCCAACGAGAAAAAATCGATGCATGGTGGGGGAAAAATGGTCTTACTCGGCAAAAAACCTGATTGGGAAAAGGCAGTGATATAATACATCATACATATTAACAAAACCAATCTTTAGGGGGGCATGCGGAAGGAAAAGTGCTCAGCAATTCGTCGCAGGCCGCTTCGTCCTCGTTCCCTGCAATCTCATGACACGCGCACGTCAATCTGGCGCCCCGACAGGCGCGAAGCCAGCCGGATATTGATGCCGTTTCGCCCGATCACCTGACCAATCTCGTCGGCCTTGGCCACGACTTCTACCCGCGGCGGTTCTTCTCCCCCGGGAATTCTTGCGACAATGGGTTTCGCTGGCGAAAAAACCTGCTCGAGCAAGCGATGAGGATCGCTGGAGTATCGTATTAAGGATACTCTGATCAATCCGGTGTTTGGGGGTCAGATTGAAGGTGTTGAAGATTTCGATGCGTAAAGGGATCGATTTTGGGTCGAATCCAACGTTAAATCGTCGATATTGTCGTGTTTTCGCGCCCCGAACGCCCCCAAACGGGGCGCCCGGGCATATCTATCCCGCGACAGCCGTCAATTTCTTGCGCGCCATGTAGAAATTCGCCAGCGCAAACAGCGTATAGACCTGCGCCGCGTTCTTGCGCAACCCCCGGTAGCGCGTCTTGCGGTAACCCCAAAGATGCTTGACCACCCCGAAGGGATGCTCCACGCGCGCACGAGTGCGGTTGCTCTTGCGATTGAACGAAGCGTCCGCGCATGTCAGTTTCCTGCCTCGCCCGGATCCGAATGACCGAACCACTGCTGCATGAAGTAAATACGAAGCATCGTCTCAAAACCAACCGGAGGACGGCCCCTTGCTCCCTTCGGATAGAAAGACTCCAACTCCGAAAGAAAAGCCTCCCATGGAAGCACCGAGGCCATCTGCTCGAGAAATCGCTGGTTACGCGTCTTTTTCGTACGGCTTTGGTAGGCTACGTCCTCGAATGAAAACCGGAGCATCGGATTTCCTCGATTGGTAATGGGATATACCGTAAAATACAAACCGGGGATTAAATCAGAGTATCCATAAAATATCTTTGAGGATTGGCTATAGCAGCGCCGAATCAGTTTCAATCCAAAGAGGGGGAATCTGAAATGCAACTCGATAAATTCGGTATTTCTCGTAAAATGATGCGACGACTTGCCATCGGTCTGGGCGGTCTCGGAGCCATTTTCTTCTTCGCCGTTTACACCGCACAGGCGCAAAGTACCCTCGGCGAGGAAGCCCAGTTTGTGCTGAACAGTTTTTCCTTCCTTGTCTGGGGCGCGCTGGTCATGTGGATGTGCGCAGGTTTCACCATGCTGGAGGCCGGTTCCGTACGAACCAAAAACGCCTCGGTGATTTGCCTGAAGAATATTGGCCTCTATTCAATCGCCGGGCTGACGTTCTATCTGATCGGTTACAATATCATGTATGTGGGGGTTGAACCGGGGGGCTGGTTCGGTTCCTTAAAGTTGTTTTACGGTACGTCCGAACATGAAATCGCCCTTCTGGGCGGACAAAGTGAAGCGGCCTCCGAGGTGATCGGGAACGGCAGTTCGGTGATGTCGAACTGGTTCTTTCAGATGGTGTTTGTGGGGACGACGGCCTCCATCGTATCCGGCGCGCTGGCCGAGCGCGTAAAATTGTGGTCCTTCTTTATCTTTATCGCCGTACTGACGACCGTCATCTACCCGATCATCGGGGCCTGGACATGGGGCGGCGGATGGCTTGCAGAAATGGGCTTCCAGGATTTCGCCGGATCGACGATCGTACACTCGACCGGGGGCTGGGCGGCGCTCGCCGGCGTGCTCATCGTTGGCGCACGAAGGGGTAAGTTCCGAAAGAACGGCGATGTCAAGATCACTCCGCCATCGAATGTGCCCGCCGTGACGCTGGGCGTCTTCATCCTGTGGTTCGGCTGGTTCGGTTTTAACGGGGGCTCGCAACTGGCTCTGAGCGGCGTGGTCGACGCCGTAGCGATCAGCAATATCCTTGCGAACACCAACCTTGCAGGGGGCGCGGGCTTCATAGCCGCCATTTTTCTGTCGCGCCCCCTTTTCGGGCGGGTCGACCTGCTGGCCAGCCTGAACGGAGCCATCGCGGGCCTGGTGGCGATCACGGCCGGTCCCGATATCGTTGCACATCAATGGGCCGTGGTCATCGGCGCGGTAGGCAGCTGCCTGTGCGTTATCGGGCTAAAGGTCATGGAGCGCCTCAAAATCGACGATGTGGTTGGCGCAGTGCCTGCCCACCTGTTTGCCGGCATCTGGGGAACGCTTGCAGTCTGCATCGTAGCTGGCGGCAACCTGGGAGTGCAGCTTGTCGGCATTCTGGCCGTTGCCGTCTTCGCGTTCGGAGCCTCCTGGCTGACATGGTTGGCCATAGACAAAACGATCGGGGTCCGTATCTCCCTGAACGTCGAGGCGCTGGGCCAGGATGTGGCGGAACTGGGCATCGAGGCCTATCCGGAATTCGTCGTTATCCCCGATATGGACGACGAGTGAGCGTTGGATAGAAGAAGTAGCCCGGCAGGTATATCAAGCCGGGTTGCTTTCACCTACGCCAGCAGCTCCGGCACCGGTTCTCCCAGACCCTCCGGTGTCGTGTAGATGGGGCGTCCCTCTACTTCGTAGTTCGTCTCCGGGGGGATGCCCAGCGCATGGTAGATCGTCTGGTGTATCTGGTCAATGTAGACCGGATCGCCGACGGTTACGCAAGGACGCTCGTCGGCGGTTTGGCCGTACACGAACCCTCGTTTGACGCCGCCCCCGAAGAAAAGCACCGAACATCCGTCGGTAAAGTGACGGTGCATGCCATAGTGCTTCATCTCTTCCACCGTGTTGGGCACGTCCACCTGATCTTTCACCTTGACTTCCGGGCGCCCTTCCTGCATCATGTCCCGGCTGAATTCGCTGGCCAGCACGATGAGCGTCCGGTCGAGATGACCGCTTTCGTCCAGGTCCCGGACGAGCTGCGCCACGGGCCGATCGATCATCCGTTTCATGTTGACCAGCCGGGTATGGCCGTTTTCGTGCGTATCCCAACCCAGAAACGGTTCGTATTCGGTCGTTACGCTGACAAATCGCGCGCCCTGTTGCACCAGCCGCTTCGCCAGTAAACAGCCGAGTCCGAACCGTCCGGCGTCATAGGCCGCATAACGTTCCCCGGGCTCTTCGCGGAGATTAAATGCCTGCGCTTCCGGCGAGCGCAGGAGGCGGTATGCCTGTTCCATCGAGCGCAACAGGGATTCTTTCTGGTAGTCGCTGCCGTGCTCGCCCAGCGGGCTTGCTGCAATGAGATCGCGGTACAGGGCATGGCGCCGCTCGAACCGTCCGGCGGTCATGCCAGCGGGAGGACGAACGCTCTCCAACCCACTGGAGGGGTCGGGAATCAGAAAGGGACCGTACTCGCTGCCGAGAAATCCTGCCGTGTGGAAAGCCTTCAGTTCTTCGGCCTCCCCCACGGTGAATCGCTGTCCGATGTCGATAAACGGCGGGATGGCCGGATTTATCGGTCCCAGTTCTTTGGCGATCCATGCCCCGATATGGGGAAGCTGCACGGACTGCGGGGGCTCGTAGCAGGTATGCCAGTGATACTGGTGTCGGGAATGCAGAATAAAACCCAGATCCGCCGCCCGGTAGGAACGCAAAAGGGTTCCGCGATCCATTACCTCGCCGATAGCCTGTAATCCCTCGGAAAAAGAAACTCCGTCGAGGGCTGTCGGCAGGGACGGGAAGGTACTCAGGATACGCTTGCTCTCCATGCCCGGCTCGAACGACTCGAAACGCTTCGGATCGAACGTTTCGGTATGGGCCATGCCCCCGGCCATCCAGAGCAGGATGACGCTATCGGCAGTCGCCGTATTTCGTGGTCCGGTCCCTTGCTCGAAACGACACCCGCTCAGAAACGAGGCCGTCGGCACGGAAGCGGCCATGGCCGCAAGACTCGCGGCCTGCATCTGTTTGATAAAATCCCTGCGCGTAGTCATCGAAAATCAGTAAATCAACTGGAAATCCGGTAACATGAACACGGCCCACAATACATCCTGTACCTCTTCTTCGGTGGGATGTTCGCCCAGCAATTCTGTAGCCGCGCGCATTTCGCGGCGGCTTGGGGGGCGCCCGAGCGCGCTGTGATACAGTCGTTCCACAAGCATCCGCGGATCATCCCCGTAATCGCCCAGCCACCTTGCTGCCCCGGCAGAGATAGCCTCGTTGAAAAAAGCGCCGTTGGTAAGTTCGAGCGCCTGCAACAATGTCGCCTGATCGTCACGGCGGGTGACAACGTTTTCACGGGTAGGCCGCCCCAGCACTTTAAGAAAGGGATCGAGCGTTACCAGCGAGGCGCGGGCAAAGGGCAGGTGCTCCCGATCCGGATTGTGCCGAAAATCCACCAGCCGGCCCCAGTAACTCCGGTCAAACCGACCGTATGCGCGGGCAGGCTGCCAGGCGCTGTCGTCATAGTTTACATTCGTCCAAGCGTCTCCGGATAATTCATCGGTGGTTTTCCATTCGGTATTCGAGAAAATCGCCTGCCGGGCGCTATCGGCAAAGGCCAGGCGAAGATCGAACAGTACGCCTGCCGGGTTGGGCAGACTGCCTCCATTCTCTCCCTCCACAGCGAGTAGATTGGTTCCGTCCCGCAAGACCCCGGCGAGATCGATCCGATGCACGGTGCGCCAGTCCCTCCCCTCTGCTACGCGTTCTCCATTCAGATACAACGAAAATGCTTCATCTACAGAGACAAGCGCCTGGGCATCCAGCACGTTGCGACGGCCCTGCTCCAGATCGAACGCATAGCGAAAATACCGTTTGCCGGGCTTCGGCAATACATCCCGATCCACCTCCTGTTCATGATGCCATATCCACTGCGCCTCGATATCCTCGCCCAGCGGATCGTAGGCTACCGCTCTATAGAACGGTCCGAGCGTCTGGCTGAGCGCATCGGTCAGTTGCTCGGCGGAGAGTCGCCGCCGCACCGGCCCGCGGAAACGGTAGGCATGCGCCACGAGGTCCTGCGCTTCAGCGGACGGGATGGATGGCAACTGGTACGTCCGGGAAGTCATGATCTCCGCAATGAGATATTGCAGATCCGTTCCGTGGTCGATCAGATCGGCGGCAAGCCAGTCGAGCAGTTCCTGACTCCATGGCGCCCGATCCATTTCGTCCACCGGCATGACGATTCCCCGTCCCAGCAGCCGGTCCCAAAGCCGATTGGAGATAGTTCGGTACAGGCGGCCATTGGCCGGTTGCACCACGATATCGGCCAGTTGAACAAGGCGTTTCTCGACTGTCTCTGCCTCCACAACGCCCAGTTCGGAATAGAGAAACGCCGGGCTCGACATGCGCCCGGTAGGCTGGTCGCACCGGAACACCTCCAGTACCGTATCGGCAAACACCGTGGCGAAGCCATAGGCCTCGTCCAGTGTGAGGTTGCTCACGAAGCTGTCATGGCACGAGGCGCATTTGAGATTGACTCCAAGGAGCGACTGCGAGATGTTTTGCGCCGCCTGCATTTCGATACGCTGGCTGTTGTTGGCCACGCCTCTCCACTGTATCCCCCGGATGAATCCTTCGGAGGCTTCCGTGGGGCTGAGCAAGGCGCGTACTATGTCGTCATAAGACTGGTTGGCCAGGAGCGCATGGTAAAGCCAGTCGGTAATTTGCTTACGCCCGCCCGTGATGTATCCCGTACCGGAATAATCATTGCGCAACAGGTCGTTCCAGAAACTGAGCCAGTGTTGGGCATAGGGATGCCGTTGATCAAGCAGGGTATGAACCAGTTTTTCGCGCTTGTCACGGTCCTTGTCGCGGATAAACGCATCGACTTGTTCGGGGGTCGGGAGGAGACCTATTGCGTCGAGATACGCCCGCCGGACAAACGTACGGTCGTCCACAGGCTTGGGCCAGCGGATCCCTTCTTCTTCGAAATAGGCGTCCACGAACCGGTCGATAGAATGATCCAGGTCGTTTCCCGGGGGCAGGGGCGGTTTTTCGAGCGCCAACTCCGCTTCCGGAAAAATGCGCACGTCGCCTTCGGCCCAGGGCGCTCCCAGATCAATCCATAATCCGATGAGATCAATTTCATCCCGGCTCAATGCCTCGGCTTTTTGAGGCATGGCGTCCTCGTCGTCTCGAGGGAGCAACAGCCGCCGGATGATCTCGCTTCCGGAAGCGTTCCCCGCTGCAAAGATCGGCCCTGACTCGCCGCCGGTCCGCACGCCGGCTTCGTTATCGAGTATCAACCCTCCCTCCTGCTTTTCTGTGCTATGGCACTTGTAGCACCGGTGCGTAAACAACGCCCGGACCTCAAGGTTGATGCGGTCTAGTTGTTGCGGGGTGTACGCCCCCGTATCGACAGTGCGGAACTCGGCGAGCAATTCACCGGCCATGCTTTCCGGCTGGTTCCAGGGGAAAGCCCCGCTCAGATAATCTGCACCGTGGGTTAAGCGCGCCCCGAGATGCCCCGTAACGCCTATACCAATCAGACATACCGAAAGAGCAATGCGGTAATGCGTCCAAACGGCAAGTCGGAAGGGCTGTCCGGGGCTATGGACGTGCTCCGCCCGGTGCGCCCGGCGCAGCAACCAGGCAACCGCCAGCGCCAGTACGGCGGTCCCGACGCCAAACCATTGGTGCCAGACAGCCGTATCGCTGCCGTAGGCGCCGGTGCTCAGGAGAAACCATCCCAGGAGACTTGCCAATACGGCGGTTCCTGCGCCAATCCCGATCATCCACCGAATCCCCTCGCGCAAGCCGGACCGCTTGCCGCCGAGCGTCATCCATTCCATGAAAAATGCAGCGACGAGCAGGCCGATGGGAAAATGCACCACCAGCGGATGCAGCCGCCCCAGGAATTGAACGACCCAGGATTCTGTCAGGGCTTCCATGACAGGCTATGCTCTTCGAATGCTTCAGCTACGTGTCGCCGCGGGGGATCACGGAGTTTTCACATGGACCGTCACGATATCGGTGTCATGATATATCTGATGACGGACCGAGGACGCGACATGCCGCAGCAATCGCAACGAGATTTCCCTCTCGACCGGCGCTCCTGTGGTTTGCTCGCCAAGCAGCGCCATCTGATCCTGAAGATTTTCCTCCCCGGCAGATGCGACGAACTCCAGAATCGCCTCGTCGCTCTCCTTGCGCGCAGCCAGAAGCAGGCGCCGCTGTCCATCTTTTTCCTTACCCTCGTCCCTGTCGAACAGCGTAAGCAACGTTTCTTCCGCAGCGGCTTCCAGGCGCTCTCCCATGGCCCTGTCCCAGCCGCTGCGGGACGTGAACCGTACGAGAAACTTCCGTATTTCCGGCAAGGCGGATATGTCGAATGCCGCCTCCATCCGGCTGGGCCGACGTTCCGTCAGTTCCATGAACAGGGTCATCAGGATGGCCACAAGCCCTCCTGCCGTCATGCCGTTCTGCAGAATGCCGCCTGCAAATTCTGCGAAGTATTCCGGAAATATCACGCCGTTCTGAAAGCCGACTCCGGCCCAGAATGCAACGCCGACCACAAGCGACTTGCGATAATCGATTCCGTCCTGAACGACAATTCTCATGCCGACCACGAAGAGCATCGCCAGAAGGACGGCGATATAAGCCGCAGCAACCGGGTTTGGTATCGCCAGAACCCCGGCAAGCGCTTTGGGAAGAAAAGCCAGCACGAGGAATATGATCCCGACGGCAACGCCGACCCTGCGCGCTCCAACCCCTGTAAGTTCGGTAACCGCTACGCTTGTTGAATAGGTCGTGTTCGGGACAGTCCCCACGAGACCGGATAGCAAATTACCCAATCCGTCCGCAGCCACTGCGCCCTGCACTGCCCGGAAGTCCACTGCCCGGGGACGGCGCCAGGAAACACGCTGGATGGCGACGGCGTCGCCGACCGTTTCGATAGCGCCGATCAGGGTCACGAACACGAATGCCGGAAGCAGGGTCCAGAAAACCGGTCCGAACGAAAGGTCCATGCCCGGCCAGCCGCTTTCCGGAAAACCGATCCATGAAGCTTCTCCGATGCGGGCAATATCGTAAAGACCGTAGAACCCGCCGACTACGGAGCCCACGATAACCCCGATGACCGGCGCCCAGAGTCGCAAGGTCCCCTTGGCTTTCAGGACAATGCCGCTAATGCACAGTATGGTTGCAAGCGCGGTTATCGGGGCGGCCATGGCTGGAGATCCCTCCGGCACATCGCTCAACGTGTCGAAAATGATTGGCATGACCGTCACTGCTATGAGCATGATCACGGTCCCTGTGACGGCTGGGGTCAGGATGCGCCGGAACAGCGAGAGGCGCGCCGCAAGCGCGAACTGGAAAAGCGAGGAAATGATAACGAGCGTGGCGAGCATGGCCGGGCCGCCCTCGACAAGCGCGGTGATGCACACCGCGATGAAAGCCCCGGAGGTACCCATCAACAGCACATAGCCCGCGCCGATCCGGCCGAATCGGACCGCTTGCAGTATCGTCGTGACCCCGCTGATCATAACTGCGGCGAAAACGGCCCAGGACAAGAAGATTTCGGTTCCCCCGGCGGCCCGGATCACGATCATCGGCGTAAACACGATGCCGGATATGCAAAGCACAGCAAGCTGAAAGCCAAGGCCGAAAGAAAGCGTGGGCGGGGGGGCTTCATCGGCCTGATAGCGAACGCCTGAACGGGGATTTGTCTTGTCTGTGGTCATATCGTAATACTGGTTTCGCAGGAAGTAGTACGAAAATACTGTATTGCCTTTCGTCCGGCAATTAAGGATACTCTGATTAAATCCGCAAAGATTCAGAGGCTGAAAAGGGTGCGCTGGCAAGGAATGACGAAGCAATGTATGTGGCGGCCCCGCATAATGAGGAATGACGCGGCCAGCCCGCTTCTCGCAGCCTCCCGAAGGGCGCTTCACATCCGCGATGCCCGAAACCTCAGTGTTTTTCGCAAATTGCAACGAGGGAACCATGATGTCGTTTACGCACGAACGTGAAGCGCTGAGCGAAGCGGTTTTGGTCAGAGTATCCTTAAAGCGCTGAACAACGTGGTGGGTTTACACAACTAGACTTGACCCGGCAAAACCAGGATCGCCACAACCACCACGACTTCGCATCTCCAGAATGTGGGGCGGGC
Organism: Rhodothermales bacterium; assembly: GCA_951812345.1. Classification (GTDB taxonomy): domain Bacteria; phylum Bacteroidota; class Rhodothermia; order Rhodothermales; family VXPQ01; genus VXPQ01. The sequence continues at coordinate 1,203,406 of OX638295.1, read as the reverse complement.
GCCTCCGCCGCAACCCACCAGCCACCCGCATGTCGTCGTTGCAACGCTTCAGACACTCAACGCAAAGTTTTCCAACGAACGCAACGAATACGAATTCCTGGCGGATTTCAAGTTGGTCGTCTTCGACGAGGCGCACCGTTCTATCGCTCCGACCGCTACTTCGGTCATGCAAGAAATCGGTTTGACGCGCTGGCAAAGGAACGACGAGCCATTCCTTATTGGCCTTACTGCGACGCCTTATCGCGGACATGACGAGGACGAGACAAAAAGACTCGTCCGCCGCTACGGTAGCAAGCGACTTGATTCGGGAGCTTTCGCTAGCAATGACCCGGAAAAGGTGATCGGGGAGTTGCAGGACATGGGGGTACTCGCTCGGGCAAACCAAGAAATCATTACGGGCGGAACGTTTCGATTGAATCCTGAAGATCGGCGAGAAATTGAAAAATTCATGCGCGGATCGGATGAAATCCAAAACCTGCTGGCTTGGCTCCCCAGAAGTGCAGAGGATCGCATAGCATCCGATTCCGAACGCACAAAACGAATCATTCGGGCCTATGAAACACATGTTAAACCGGATTGGCCTACCTTGGTCTTCGCAACATCGGTCGAGCACGCCCAAACCGTGGCGGCACTCCTCAATCGTGAGGGGATCATGTCACGCGCCGTGAGTGGAACAACAGAAGCGATGACCCGCCGTCGAGTGGTTGAAAAGTTTCGAAACGGCGATATCAAAGCGCTCGTGAACTACGACGTATTCCGTGAAGGTTTCGATGCACCCAAGACCCGCGCCATCATTGTGGCCAGACCGGTGTACAGTCCGAATCTTTATTTTCAGATGATAGGAAGGGGCTTACGCGGGCCGAGAAACAACGGCAGCGACCGCTGCCTCATTCTCAACGTCCATGACAACATCGAGAACTTCGATAAAGCGCTCGCCTTCTCTGACCTGGAGTGGCTCTGGACTTGACTTACGCTCTTGGAAACATGAAAGGGGTGACTTTATCCTTCCAAATCGCTGATTCGTTTCTCCAGGCGCTCTATTTGTGGTTGCAGGTTCGCATCGGGAAATTTCCTCTGTACTTTTCGCAAATCCTCAAGATCGGCGCGAAGCTTTCCTGCCGGATCCGACGGTTCCGGATTCCAAAAATCGACGGTTCTGAGAATTCCATCAAAGCGCGCGCGAACATGCGCTTTGATCTCGGCGTTTCGGCCATCAACGATTCTATATTCGTCAATGGCGTAATCTGTATTCTTGCCCATAGCTCTAATGAATACCTTCTAAAAACCGGACCTGCAAGATATGAATCCCCCTCACCCCACCAACCCCTCCACCACCGAATCGCACACCAGTTTCCCGGCATCCGTGAGACAGAGGCGGCCGTTCCCGGACCATGCGATATAGCCTTCGTTCTCAAGCGCGGTCAGCAGGTCGGGTTTTTCGGACAAAATATCCATGCCGTACATCCGTTTCAGCCGGTGTACGTCCAGCCCGTCCGAGGTGCGCAGCCGCAGAAAGATATACTCGTTCGCCAGCATCTCCAGCGACAGGGCGTCTTCGCCCCCTACAGGAGGTACGCGTTGCTGCACCAGCGCTTCGTACTTGCGCAGACTGGCCTCATTGTACCAGCGGCGGGCGCCCGTACCGGTTTTTTGGGTCGATCCGTTCTGCATACCCGCTCGGACTGCTCCATTACTCGCCGTCTCCCCATCCGGCCCGGTCTGTTCCGCAGACCCGGACCCTCCACTTTCTTCGCTTCGCCCCTCCCACCAGAACGAATGAGCGGACGGCCCGAATCCGAGGTAATTGGCGTGCCGCCAGTAGATCTCGTTGTGACGGGATCGCATACCCGGCAGAGCAAAACTCGATATTTCGTAGTGCTCGTAGCTGCGCTCCCGCAGAAAATCCATCGTGAACCGATACCGCCCCGCGAATTCTTCCTCCGGGGCAGGCGCCACATGTCCCCGGGCCACCATCTTGTAGAGCGGCGTGCGCTCCTCGATAGTAAGCCCGTACGTGGAAAGATGCGGCACCCCCAGCCGGGCCAGTTTCTGTACATTGGCGCACCAGTATTCCTCCGGCTGATCGGGGATACCGAAAATGAGATCGACGGACAGGTTGTCGAAACCTGCTTCCTGCGCCCGTTCTATCGCCTGCACGGCCTGTTCCGGCGTATGACTCCGGTTCAGAAATGTCAGATCGGTCTCGTAAAAGGATTGGACGCCTATGCTCAGCCGGTCGAACCCGAGGGAACGAAGCGCGCGCAGATAATCAGGCGCCGCATCGTCCGGGTTCATCTCCAGCGTCGTTTCGCAAACATCGCTGGTTCGGAAAGAACGGTGGATTGTATCCAGTAAATCACTTAGGTCCCGGGCAGGAAGAAGCGACGGGGTACCGCCCCCGAAATAGATGGTCTCGATGGGTTCGCGCGAGGCATATTCCGCCGCATAATGCGCCAACTCGGTATGCATGGCCTTCAGAAAAGGCGTCCGGGACGATCTCGTCGTCGTAAAATAGAAATCGCAGTAGATGCAGCGTTGCGTACAGAAAGGGATATGAAGATATAAGGACGCCACTCAAAAGATGATGCCTATCCGGACGGGCAACACAAAGCCCAGCCGCTCGCTGCCGATGATAAGCGCCGGGTTGATTTCGTAGAATACAGCAGATTCTCCAAATCCATGCGCACGCCCGAACCCGACATGAATGGTAGGACCACTGGTATCCTTGTTGCCGGCGAGAGGCAGATATCCGCCCATGCCAAGAAAAATATACCCTGCGCGCAAGCGGCTTGGCGGCGGAGTGACAATGAGAGATATCTGCGGCTCAAAAAGATAATCGGCGCCGCGCCATCCCTCAAGTACAAACCCCGTGAACCCGAGGTCCAGTGCGGTGGAGACATCCGCGTTGATCGGCATGGACGCACGACCACGGATACCCAGGCCCACACCCTGCGGGGTGCTGTACAAGGCATTAAGACTCATTCCGTAACGAGGGGACTTTGCCGGGGCTGCATCCTGGGGCGCATCCTGGGCAAAGGCACGCGATACGGCGATCTGCACGAAAACCGCACAAATGGCAAGAACAAGCAAGGAACGAACTATCTTCATGGATCAGGCTATGTCAGGGGCTGCATAAACGGGCATTGTACGAACACGGGGCCATTCGTGTCGTTCATGGTTTTATGGTCAGAAGATAGCGGATATGAAGTTTATCGTTTGCGTCAAACAGGTACCCGATGTGGCGTCTTCACTGCGTTTGCAGGAAGGCTGCATCGATACGAGCGCCGGAAGCATGGTATTGAATGCGTATGACGCCTCGGCGGCGGAAGGCGCCATCGCCTTTACCGAAAGATACGGAGGCGAAGTACACGCCGTGCTGGCAGGCCCGCCCGAGGCGCAGGAAACGCTGCGCAAGGTGCTTGCGATGGGGGCCGCATCCGCAGTACATATCCAGGTCAAGAACGGTGCGACGCCCCCCGGGGCTGTACCGGACACCCTTCCTGGCGCAGAGGCCTGTGCACAGATTCTTTCGGATCATTTCCGCAGAGAAATATTCGACGTAATCGCGTGCGGCAAGCAGGCGCAGGACACCGATGCAGGATTGACGCCCGCCATGCTCGCCGAATTACTGGGGCTTCCCTTCATCGGGAATGCCATTGCGCTGGAAAGGGACGGGGGCGGACGGAGCGGAAACCGTCTCCTTGTGACCAGACAAGGGGACGTCCATCAGGAAATCACGCGTATAGAGACGCCGTGCGTAGTGTCCTGCTCCAACAATATGTGCGACCCGCGCATTCCGAATATAAAGGGGATCATGGGAGCGCGGAAGAAGCCGATCGACGTAAAGATCGTATCGCTGCCTGTCGGATTGCCTGGAGTGCATGTACAGCGCTATGAAGCTATGCCCGGTCGCCCGCGGGTGCGTATGCTGGAAGAAGCGTGGGATGAGGCGGTCGAGGTGCTTGTACCTTTCGTAAAAAGCGGCCCGCCCGCAGCATAGCATGGCGCGTTTGCTCATCTTTGCCGAAACCCGCGCTGGCTGCATTACGCGCCTGTCGCTGGAAGTGCTCTCGCGCTGCCGGGAGATCGCCAGGGAACGTCGTGGAAGTACAATAGCTGCCGCCATCGTGTCCGACAATCCTCCTGCGTATTTCGAGGAATTGGCTCGTTACGGAGCAGAGGAGGTATTTGCCGTAACCGATACGGTGTTTGCATCTCCTCCCAGGACGCCACAGGGCGCCCCCCTGACAGCGGCGCTCGCCGGTATTATCGAACAGGCTGTCCCTGATGTGGTAGTGCTTCCTTCCGGGGAAACCGTGAAGGAAATCCTGGGGGCGCTGGCTGTACGGATTTCTGCCCCGGCCCTCCCCGACGTATCGAGTTTCAACGTACTGGATGGTGTGGTGGAAGCGCAACGCCCTGTGTTCACCGCCGGATTCATAGCTCATGTTCGGGCGAAAGGCGCCCCCGTGCTGGTATCGCTGAGGGCCGGTTCGTACGCCGCCTCCGAGAACCCGGCGCCGTCCCCTCTGCGCGTCCGGAATGTCCCGTTCGCATTCGATGCAAAGGTTTCCGGAAAGACATTACGTAAGGTGGTCACGGCAGCTTCCGGGGGAATTGATTTGTCGGAAGCATCTGTGGTGGTGGCTGCGGGACGCGGGGTGCGCAACAAAAAAGGCAAACGGCTGATCGAAGAACTTGCGGCACTTCTAGGGGCGGCGATCGGAGCGTCGCGAGGCGCCATCGAGACCGGGCTTTTCCCGCCCTCATCCCTGATCGGACAAACCGGAAAAACCGTTTCCCCGGACGTCTACATTGCGATAGGAATCTCAGGCGCCCTGCAACATGTAGCGGGGATGTCCGGTAGCCGGACCGTAATCGCCATAAACAAGGATGCCGACGCACCCGTTTTTCGCCATGCGACCTATGGGATCGCGGGTGATCTGTACGAGGTTCTTCCCGCCTTTATCGAGGCATTGAAACAAAAAGGCTCCATGGTCAACTCCGTGTAGCAAACGGATGAAGAAATACGCAATGCCGGGGGCGATAGAGCGCTCACGATAGAGACTCTGTTGTGCTCTTTTTCAAGTGAATACCCTGCCTGGTCCACTACGGGTCCAGACGAAAGGGGGGATACCGGTCTGTAGTGAGCAGGAAGGCGTAAGCCACTACGCGACAAGACCACCGCGAGACGCCCACCACAAAGCGAAAAAGACCCTCGGGGTATCTTCCGGTGATAATGATCGCAATCCAGGCAATCAGGGTAACCACAGCTGCACACAATCCCAGAGGTATAAGGATAATATAATGGGGAATCGCCAGAAACCACTTGACCAGCGGGAGGAAGCGATTCAGTTCAGCGTCGGCATCGGGATAAGCGATATCAAGACGGACATTCTGTTCCTCGTCGATTGACGGATACTCGTCTACAAGTAGCAAGGCATAGGCAAAAACCCTTGCCCCAAAACGTTCAAAAGCCAGCAGGAAGTCGAATATCCAGCGAGGATACTTCACTCTGAACAAAATTACCAGGACGAGTACGAGCATCAACAACGACGAGTATGGGACCGTACCAGTCACCCACGACTCGGAATAGGAAGGATCGGTCAACAACGCATACACGACCAATACGGGAAGCACCAAAATCCACCTGAAGAGGGCCGTCAGCCGATTTCTGGAGCCGTCCCCGTACTCCACGCTGAACTGCACAGGATAATCGTCATTCATGCGTACCTCATCGGGAAGCGTCATGATATCGAGCGATCGGCACAGAAAGTATCCGCAAAAACCAATCCCGCACTATCAGGCCGCAAGAAAGATAAATCCTGTAAAGACGCCCTCTTTACCGGTCGATGCGGTCTTAAGCACATACTTGTTGTCAAATTTTTTCCGGAGATATGTGCGCAATGGCTGCACCTCTTTCTTGTCCAGCCTGACCTTGAGTACCGTATCACCAGTCAGGCGCTCTGCGGCTCGTCCGATGGAATCATACTTGGAAGAACGACCCCTTCCCGCGGCGCTGGACATTTCTGCCCGGGCTTTTTCGGAAGACAGAACTTCGACGAAAAATTGACCGGCTTTTTTCTTTGCCATTGTGCGGTGTACAGTTTGATGGGAATTGGCGACAAATTGTGAACATTAAGGACACAAAAAACGGAGCGATTTTACGAGCTTACCCTCCCCCGCAAGACGTATCTTATCAGTAAAATCTCTCCGTGGTTCATGAGTATACACAACGTAATACAAATACACAAGACAAGAAATTGTTGACTACGAGAAATAATTTTCAGAATCCTTTCCGTCCTTGCGCCGCGTACCTTACATGCCTATATTATCGGAAAAGAAGCGGTGGTTTCACGCATTTTCGAATTCGAATGCGCGACTAAGGCCAGCGGAATTGCTCTATCAAGGCTGTCTATGCTCATTAGCCGCCTCTTTTTTTGCATTCGCACTCTCCTTAAATGATTACACCAGCCAACTCCCATGACGTTCTACACAACAACCATGTACAAGGATGAAGCCGACGCGCTTCTGAGCAAGCTCCGTTCCAAAACCGATTCAGGCCCGGGGCGCATTTCCAAATTCGATCCGCTCGTAAAGCATATGGAAGCGCTATCCGGAGACGATGTGCTGCGCATAGAGGCGCTATCCGTAACGGACGTAACGAACCTGCGAGGCTACGTAGCGCGCAACGTCAAGGGAGGTAAGCGCCTGAAGATCCAATCCCGGCGGCTGCGCGATTCGGACGCGAAAAAATTCCGCGTGTACGTTTCCCGCGCAAAATAGAAATGACATTCCGCAGATTGCGCCCATGACGCGATATATCTACTTTTTCCTGCTGACCATAACGATCGCGGCATGCAGCAACGAGCCGTCTTCCCGCGCCACGGAATACGCAGAAGAAAACTTCCCCGCCATCCCGTTTCGGGATGACGGCGATCTGACGTTTTTGCGAGGTGGAGAGGAAATTGTCACCATAGACATAGAAATCGCCGAATCGGACTCCGCGCGCATACGGGGGCTTATGCAACGGCCTTCCCTGCCCGAAAAAAGCGGCATGCTCTTTCTTTTCGAGCGGGAAACAATGCAGATCTTCCACATGTCGAACACGCCACTCGCACTGGACTTGCTGTTCACGGGAAGCGATTCCACGGTAGTCGATATCGACAAATACAACCGCCCCTTCACATCCAAACTCATTCGCTCGGACGTTCCGGCACAGTATGTCATCGAGGTGCCGGCGGGATTTGCGGATCAATACGGCCTCGTGGAAGGTGAGCGGGTGCGCTGGATTCGACACGATGCGGACGCCGGCCTGTAGCGAAAGCATCCGCCGAAATCCTCGCTCCTCTCCCTAATCAGAGTATCCTACAGCCCAAAACTCTCTCCGCAGGCGCAGGTCCGGGCCGCTTGCGGGTTGGCAAAATAAAACCCGTTGCCTTCGAGGCCGTCCGTAAAATCAAGCTCGGTGCCGTCCAGGCAAGCGGCGCTGCGCCGATCAAGGACGACGGATAACCCGTCTACCTGGATTACCCGGTCGCCCTGCTGCCGGACCGTATCCCAGCCCAGATCGTAGGTAAGGCCCGAGCATCCCCCTGGAACTACGGCAACCCGTAGCATGGTTGCGGACAAATCCAGCCCCTCTCCTTCGGCGACGGTGCGAAGCTGCGCCAGGGCGCGCTCGGTAATGCGTACAGTTTCCATGAGAACAACGAATTACGATAAGCAGCCAGTCACGTCAGGATGCTCTGATCAATTCCGCGAAGTTCAGAGCATCCGTTCAACACTCGCGTTAACACTCGGTGAAGACAGGAACGAAACGAACCCTTGTCAGGTTGCAAACGTACGTTATGTTTTCCTGTTCTTGCGCGGTTCGCGCCCAACGATTTTTCTCTGCTGATCCATGCCCACCACGGAAACAGAGTTTCTGCACGAGGTCGCTGCCGGCGAGTATAAATACGGCTGGGAAACGAATGTCGAGGCCGATACGATACCGAAAGGCCTTGACGAAGATGTCGTCCGTCTGATTTCCGCCAAGAAAGACGAGCCGGAGTGGCTGCTTGCATGGCGCTTGCGGGCATGGCGGCATTGGGAGAAGCTGGCCGCCAACCCGGAGGAAAAATACCCGCGCTGGCCGCATCTGAAGTATACGGAGCCAGATTTCCGGAATATCACGTATTACTCGTCGCCGAGCAAGAAGCCGCGGTACGAAAGCCTCGACGAGGTCGATGAGGATCTGCTGGAAACGTTCAAGCGGCTGGGCATCCCACTAGCCGAACAGGAAAAACTGGCGGGCGTAGCCGTGGACGCCGTCCTCGACAGCGTATCCGTCCACACCACCTTCAAAGAGGAACTGGCTGAACAGGGCATTATCTTCTGCTCGTTTGGGGAAGCCGTGCAGGAGCATCCCGAACTGGTGCAGAAATACATGGGCTCCGTGGTGCCGTACACGGATAACTTCTATGCCGCGCTGAACGCTGCGGTGTTCTCCGACGGTTCCTTCTGCTACATCCCGAAAGGCGTCCGCTGCCCCATGGAGCTTTCGACGTATTTCCGGATCAATCAGGCCGGTACGGGACAATTCGAGCGTACGCTCATCATCGCCGAAGAAGGCAGCTACGTAAGCTATCTCGAAGGCTGCACGGCCCCGATGCGCGATGAAAATCAGTTGCATGCCGCGGTCGTGGAAATCGTCGCCGAGGCACATGCGGAAGTAAAATATTCGACCATTCAGAACTGGTATCCCGGCGACAATGAGGGGCGCGGGGGGGTATTCAACTTTGTCACCAAGCGGGGCATCTGCAAGGGAGATCATGCCAAAATCTCCTGGACGCAGCTTGAAACCGGGTCGGCGATCACATGGAAATATCCCAGCGTGATCCTGAAAGGAGACCGGTCCGTGGGAGAATTTTACTCGGTGGCTTTTACGAAAGGACGACAACAGGCCGATACGGGCACCAAGATGGTGCATCTGGGAAAAAACACGAAAAGCACCATTATCTCGAAAGGGATATCCGGGGGGCGTAGTAACAACTCCTACCGGGGGCTGGTAAAAATCAACAAGGGCGCCGAAAATGCGCGCAATTTCTCCCAATGCGACTCCATGCTGCTTGGAGATCGGTGCGGAGCGCATACCTTCCCCTACATAGAAATCAAAAACCCCTCGGCGCAGGTGGAACATGAAGCCACCACCTCGAAAATAGGCGAAGACCAGATGTTCTACTGCTTCCAGCGCGGCATCGGCGAAGAAGCCGCAATCAAACTCATCGTCAATGGATTTTGCAAGGAAATTCTTGCAAAACTTCCCATGGAGTTTGCCGTAGAGGCGCAAAAACTGCTGGATATCGAGCTGGAAGGATCGGTAGGATAAGCGATCCGGCACAGTGGTCCTTCCCGTATGGCGCCCGGCGCCCTGTCATACATAGATACGCGAAACGCGAAAATCGTTAAAACATGGCAATGCTTCAAATCAATAACCTGCATGCCCGGATCGAGGAGCAGAATATCCTCAAGGGAGTCGATTTGACGGTCTCCGCGGGCGAGGTGCATGCAATCATGGGACCGAACGGGTCAGGGAAAAGTACGCTCGCATCGGTGCTCGCCGGACGAGAAGAATTCGAGGTGACAGACGGAAACGTCTTGTACCAGGGGCAAGACCTGCTGGAAATGGAGCCTGACGAACGCGCCCTCGAGGGTGTTTTCCTGGCTTTTCAATATCCGGTCGAACTACCAGGGGTGAGCATGAATAACTTCCTGCGGCAGGCGCTCAACCAGCAGCGGGAATACCGTGGAGAAGAACCGCTTTCGGCAGGTGCCTTCCTGAAGCGAATGAAAGCATGCGCCGCCCTCGTAGATCTGGATCCGCAACTCATGAGCCGTGCGGTAAACGACGGTTTTTCGGGCGGAGAGAAAAAACGAAACGAGATTTTCCAACTCGCTATGCTCGAACCGCGTCTGGCTATCATGGATGAAACGGATTCGGGACTGGATATCGATGCATTACGGACCGTTGCGGACGGCGTCAATGCGCTCCGGCGCAACGACCGATCCTTTGTCGTCATTACCCACTACCAGCGGCTCCTCGACTACATTATTCCCGACACGGTTCATGTGATGGTGGATGGCCGAATCGTCCGGTCCGGAGGCAAAGAGCTTGCCCTCGATCTGGAGAAAAAAGGGTACGACTGGATTCGGGAAGAAACCGTAGCGGTATAGATCCGGCAACCGATCATACACATTCTGAAGGTTGCTCATATGTCGAATTCCGATAAAACCACATCTCTCGAAGCATTGTTTGTGGATGCTTTCGAGGCGTATGCCGGCAATCCGCCGCCGGCAAATGCACCGATGCCTGTAAACGGTCTGGCGCCCCTTAACGCCATGCAGGGATTTCGCCGACAGGCTATTGAGCGCTTCCGGGAATTGGGCATCCCGTCCCGGAAGAACGAAGCCTGGAAGTATACGCACATTCCGGAGGCGCTCGCTCGCGGCTTTGCCGTATCTACCGGAGGCTCGATACCCGACCCCGGGGCCGCTGAAACGGCGCAATGCGCACTCGCCGGCCTCGATGCGCACATCGTCGTACTCGTCAACGGACGTTTTGCGAGCGAACATTCCCTTATCGGCAACCTCCCGGAGGGTGTTGCGATCAGCGGACTGGGGACGGCTGCATCCACGCATCCGGATATCCTGCGCAATCATTTCGGGCACTATGCATCCTGGGAAGAGGAAAGCTTTACCGCGCTCAACACCGCGTTCGCGAGCGACGGGCTTTTCGTATATGTCCCCAAAGGAAAGATCATCGAAAAACCGATCCATGTAATCAATCTGCAGAAGACGAACGAACGCCTGTTCCTGCAGCCCCGCCACCTCCTGGTATTCGAGGAAAACACGCAAGCGAAGGTTATCGATACTTCCTGCGCCCTCACCGGCGACGCAACGTTCACGAATGCCGTTACCGAGACATTCGTCGGCGAGCGGGCTATGGTGGAAATGTATCTCGTGCAGGACCCGGGCAACGACAACGCGGTCGTTTCGACCACGCATGTCTACCAGGAAACGGCGAGTACCTTCACGGCAACGACCGTAACGCTTACCGGCGCCGTCGTCCGGAACAATCTGAACGTGCTCCCCAATGCCCCGCATTGCGAAACGCACCTGTACGGCCTGTTCCTTCCCGGCGGCGCCACGCAAGTGGACAACCGTACCCTTGTGGATCATGCGCAGCCGGACTGCGTCAGCAACGAATTGTACAAGGGCGTCCTGAACGGCCGCGCTTCGGGCGTATTCAATGGCAAGGTATTTGTGCGGCAGGACGCACAGCGCATCAATGCCTTTCAGGAAAACAAAACCATCGTACTCACAAACGAGGCCACGATGAACGCCAAGCCGGAACTGGAGATCTACGCGGATGACGTAAAATGCAGCCACGGCGCCACCACGGGCCAACTTGATCCCGAAGCCTTGTTTTACCTGCGGTCCCGGGGGATGACCAAACAACAGGCCCAGGGCATGCTGCTTCATGCGTTTGCGGGAGACATCCTCAACCGTATCTCCATCGAACCGCTTCGCAGAATGCTCGACGAACGCGTTACCCGCCTCTTTGGCGAATAATGCGGGGAAAATCCGGACGCATACCGGTTTGGCGAACACCGCGTATTCGTTGCTGTTTTGTCAGGCGGCCTTGTCCATAGCACAAAAGCGGCGCCCATGAATGCCACCGGCGCAATACAAGACCCTGTCCCGGGAAAATTCGACCCGGCGGAGGTGCGCAGCCTGTTTCCGGCGCTCCAGCGCGAGGTGTACGGCAAACCCCTCGTGTATCTGGATAACGCCGCCAGTTCGCAGAAGCCCCAGGCCGTCATCGACCGGCTGGTCCGGTATTATTCCTCGGAACACAGTAACGTGCATCGCGGGGTGCATGTCCTGAGCCGGGAAGCTACCGATGCATACGAGGCCGCTCGCAAAAAAGTTACAGCGTTCATCAACGCCCCCTCCGAGCCCGAGGTGCTGTACACCCGGGGAACCACGGAAAGCATCAATCTCGTGGCGTCCTCGTTCGGCCCCCTGCATGTCGGCAAAGGCGATGTGGTGCTGGTCTCGCACATGGAGCATCATTCCAACATCGTTCCGTGGCAAATGCTCTGCGAGGCGCAAGGCGCCCGCGTCCGGGCCATTCCCGTATCGGACGCCGGCGAAATCGTCTACGAGGAATTCGAGCGGCTGCTTGCAGAGCGAGTCCGCCTCCTGGCCATTGCCCATGTGTCCAATGCCCTCGGAACCATCAATCCGCTGAAGCGCATGATCCGGCATGCACACGATATGGGCGTGCCCGTAGTCGTCGACGGAGCGCAGGCGGCGCCGCACCTGAAAATAGATGTGCAGGAACTCGACTGCGATTTTTATGCGTTCTCCTCGCACAAGATGTTCGGGCCTACCGGTATCGGCATCCTCTACGGAAAAGCGGAACATCTGGAAACCATGCCCCCCTGGCAGGGCGGCGGCGATATGATCGAAACGGTCACGTTCGAGAAAACGACGTACAACGAACCGCCGCACAAATTCGAGGCCGGTACGCCGAATATCGCCGATGTACTGGGATTCGCCTCGGCCATAGACTTCCTGGAAGACGTGGGGCAAAACCGCGTAGCGGCATACGAACAGGACCTGCTCGCGTACGCGACCGAACGGCTGTCGGAGATCGAGGGCGTCCGCCTGATCGGAACCGCAACGGACAAGGCGAGTGTGCTTTCTTTCGTGATCGGCGACATACACCCCTACGATGCAGGAACCATTCTGGACAGGTTGGGCATCGCCGTGCGCACAGGGCATCATTGCACGCAACCGCTGATGAGGCGGTTCGACATACCGGGTACCGTGCGGGCTTCCTTTGCGCTGTACAACACGTTCGACGAAGTGGACGCGCTGGTCGCCGGCGTACGGCGCATCAAGGAGATGCTCGGCTGAACGCCGGAACATGGCTGACGAACATGGTGGCAAACGGAACGATTCGGGAACGCGCCCACGACATCGTGGAAGAGTTCGGGCTGTTCGACGACTGGATGGGGAAGTACGAATATCTCATCGAGATCGGACAGGCGCTGGCGCCCCTCGATAACCGGCACAAGATAGAGGCCAACCGGATTCACGGCTGTCAGGCCCAGGTATGGGTCCATCCGGAGATGAAAAACGGCCTGATCTTTTACGAAGGCGACAGCGATGCGCTCATTACGAAGGGCCTCGTGGCGTTATTGATCCGCGTACTGTCGGGCCAACCCCCGGCGGAGATCGTGCAGGCCGACCTGGAGTTTCTCGACGAAATCGGGATGAAGGATCATCTTTCGTCCACGCGCAGAAACGGCCTCGCCTCCATGGTCAAGCAACTCAAACTCTTTGCGCTTGCGCACACGGGAAGCGCATAAAACGCAACCGGGCGCAATGCTACCGGGTAAAAACACGAACGCCAGACCGGCAGACAACAGCAATTACCCATGGAAGAAACCCCATCCACCACGCAGGAAGACCTTGAAGCGAAGGTCATCGAGGTGCTCAAGAGCATCTACGACCCGGAGATTCCGGTGAACATTTACGATCTCGGTCTCATCTACGAAATCCGGGCGAAGGAACGGTCCGTGTTCGTCAGGATGACTCTGACGGCGCCGAATTGCCCGGTCGCCGACATTCTCCCGCAACAGGTCGAGGCTGCCATCGGCATGCTCCCGGAAGTGGACGAATCGACGGTGTTTTTGACCTTCGATCCGCCTTTCACCCCGGACATGATGTCCGAGGAGGCGCGGCTCGAATTGGGGTTCATGTAATAAAGGATACTCTGATCAAAACCGCTTCGATCAGCGCTTCGCGTTCGTGCGTATTTTAAGGATATCCTAAAGTGACCCCGCATCTTTTGACAGGCGCCATGCTCACGCTGGCCGAATGGGAAGCGGTCGGACTCTCGTTACGCGTTGCTGCAGTGGCCGTCCTGATTACGGCGCCGGTCGGAGTGGCGCTGGCGTATCTGCTTGCGCGGAATCGGTTACCTCTATCGTTTGTGGTGGAGAATCTCGTCCAGTTACCGCTTGTGCTTCCGCCGGTAGTCACGGGATGGGTGCTGCTTATTCTGCTGAGTCCGGAATCGGTGTTTGGAGGCTGGCTGGAAGCAACTTTTGGCCTTCGCATCGCCTTCGGATGGTTCGGCGCCGCGGTGGCGGCAGGCATTGTCGCCTTTCCCCTGATGGTGCAGACCATGCGCGTCGGCTTCGAGCAGGTAGATCCTTCCTGGGAAGAAGCCGGGTACGTATACGGCGGCACGCGCGCGGCGGTCTTTCGTTATGTAACGGCTCCTCTTGCAGGCAGGGCTATTGCTGCGGGCATCGTGCTCGCTTTTGCCCGCGCACTGGGTGAATTCGGCGCCACCATTGTACTGGCAGGCAACATTCCCTCCGAAACGCGTACGCTTCCATTGGCTATCTTTACCGAAATACATCGTATGGGCGGCGAGCTTGCGGTACTGCGTCTGGTCCTGGTGGCAATCCTGTTGTCCGCCGCCAGCCTCACGGTGCATGCCTTGCTGCGTCGTCGTTTGCCGAGCCGGACCGATCGTCCGGGCACTTAAGGATACTCTGAACACCCCGCACAGGCGGGCAGGCTGTCATGAAAGAATGGCTATCCAGCGAAGACCTTGAACGCATCCGGCAGGCGGTAGCCGAGGCGGAGCGCCTTACTTCAGGCGAAATCGTCCCGTATGTCGTACCGCGCAGCGATACGTATGACGGGATTGCATGGAAAGGCGCAGGAATAGCGGCTGCGCTGGCGCTGGCCTTTACGGCCGTCGTGTTTCAATTCTACGAGGGCTGGGGGCTGGCATGGCTCCACACAGGATGGGGCACCGCCACCCTGGCGCTTGCCGCCGGCATGGCAGGAGGCGTGTTAAGCGCTTTTGTATCACCACTTGGGCGGATACTTGCAGGTCGGGAATGCATGACCCGGACGGTGCACCGCCGGGCCATGAAGGCATTCGTGGAGGAAGAGGTATTCGCTACCCGGGAACGCACCGGCGTCCTGATCTTCGTATCTCTCTGGGAACATCGCATCGAAGTGCTTGGCGATACAGGCATCAATGCGAGGGTGTCCGCAGATGACTGGACAGATATGGTGGCGCGCATCCGGGATGGCGTACGAAGCGGTCATTTTGCGGATGGCCTGATAGACGCCATTGGCATGTGTGGGACCCTGCTCGAAGGCAGCGGCGTCGAGCGGCGCGACGATGATTCCAATGAATTGTCCGATGCGCTGCGCGTGGAGTCGTAACCAAACCCAAAGCGCTGCCAGAGCCCTGCCGCCGCCGGGTCCTGCATCAGCGCCAGAAAGCGCAGGGCGTCTTCTTGAAGCGCACTACCCTGCACGACCGCCGCCGTGTACCGTATCTGCGGACGGCACCGCTCCGAAACCACATCTTCCACCTGTAGCTCCGGAGCCATGACGGCGTCGGAACCATACACGATAGCTGTCCCTGCCGCCCCGACCTCTACGGCGGCAACCGCCGCGCGAACGTCAAGCGTCGGCACGAGACGAGGCGCGAGCAGGGCCCACCGGCCTTCGCACAGCAACGCCTCCCGCGCATACATCCCTGCAGGCACATGTTCCGGATCGGCCAGCGCAATCCGTTCGTTTTCGGAGCGTTGTCCATCCTGACGCCGGACCTGCACAAGCCGATTGGCGACGGGCAGTTCAATGGGCGGGAAAATTCGATGCTCTGTGTACAGGTATTCCGTCCAGTCGGGATGTGCGGATACGAACAGGTCGGCGGCGGCCCCGCGCTCGATCTGACGGGCAAGCAGCGAACTGCCGGCCACATTCACCGTAACCCGAACGCCCCCCGGCATGACTTGAAACGTATCGGCGAATGCTTCCATGACATCCGTCAGCGAAGCCGCAGCATACACATCGAGGGTGCGGTCTTGCGGCGGACGGCGGCATCCCGTCAGGAGAACGCCGGCGCACAACAGCATAACAAGCCCGGAAACCCCCCGACGAGGCGCCGAATCCTCCGAAAACCGGCTGTCAGGACGCTTCCGCATTCTCGCGAATAGTGCGTATCCAGGCTTCGGCTTGCCGCTCATACACAGAACCGTCTTCAGCCAGCGCCACAACACGGCCGAACTGCTCCAGGGCTTCGTTGATCCGATTGATGCGCAGCAGAAAAACGGCCCGGTTGTAATTGGCGGCAAGATGATCCGGGTCTTGTTCGAGAGCCAGATTCGTTTGCCGGATCGCTTCCATGGGATTTTGCGGGTCGTACTGATAGGCCCAGCCCAGATCGGCCCGTATATCCACATCGTCCGGGTCCTGCTCGAGCACCTTGCCAAACGCCTCGATGGCAAGCAGCGCCACGTCGGTCTTGCGCTCATTGTAGACCGCTTCCATCCATGCATACAGAAGCGTGCCCGCATACCGCCAGTCGGCCGTGCCTCCGGTACGGCGGGCCAGACGCTGCTGCTCGATAGCAGCCCGGTCGATGCGCCCGATTTCGCCCATGAAGCGGACCAACTCCCGGTGTGCCTCAAGGGCTATCGTTTCATCCCCGGAGCGTATCAACGCTTGCAGTGAATCCACAACAGGGGCATACTGACTGGCGACAGGTATAGCTTCGAACTCATCGATTACGGCAGCGCTCCGCATTTCGGCAGGCATGGCGGCCGTGGTAGCAACTTCAGGCTGGACCCGCTGCCTGGACATCTCGGTGATCATGAAAAGAGCAATCACGATCAGCACGGGAATGCCCACCAGCATGGCCACCCGCACCCCGAGCGAACTGGTACCGGTTTCTTCGGAAGCCCCGGAAGCATCGGACGTTCCGGATTGCGGAACGGCGACAGCGTCGGAACGCAACGATCCGCACAATGCGCACCGGTCGGCGTCCTCGGCCATCCGGGCGCCGCAATCCATACAAACGAGGTTACCCATCGGATTGGCCCATCTCCCTTCCCTCGCTGAGCCGTACCGCCGAATCCACTCTGCTGCGCAGACTTCTGGAGGGGCGAAACATCGGCATGTACCGCGCCGCGACCGGGACCTCCTCGTTCGTACGAGGATTGCGCGCCTTGCGAGACCGCCGGTATTTCACATGAAAAGTCCCGAATCCTCGAAGTTCAACGCCTTCCCCCGATTCCAGGGCCTCCGAAACACAGGAAATAAAGCCGTTGATGACCGCTTCCGTTTCAATTCTGGTCATTCCGGTACCCGTGGCAATGCGTTCGATGATATCAGATTTCGTCACCGTCGTGGAAGGTTGTTTCAGAAAGAGTGCGATACGTGTATGCCCATGGATACTCTGATGAAGTCCGAGAAGTTCAGAGGCTGCGGGGGGTGCGCCGGCAAGGAATGACGAAGCAGCGTGGCAGGCACCACATAATGAGGAATGACGCGGCCAGCGTGCCCCTCGCAGCCTACCCGAAGGGCGCTTCACGCCCGCGACGCGCCGAATCCGCAGTATGTACAAGTTTAGGATACTCTGATCAATCCGGCATTGGGAGTCGAATTGAAGATTCGAGGTCCGGTAAGGGCGATTTGAGGTTAGAAAAGGGCTGTCAGGGGCCGGATTCAAGGCCGAATCTGCCATATTGTTGCATTTTAGCGTCCCGAACGCCTCGAAACGGGGCGCCCGGGCATACCTATCCCGCGACAGCTATCAATTTCTTGCGCGCCATGTAGAAATTCGCCAGCGCAAACAGCGTATAGACCTGCGCCGCGTTCTTGCGCAAACCCCGGTAGCGCGTCTTGCGGTAACCCCAAAGATGCTTGACCACGCCGAAGGGATGTTCTACGCGAGCACGAGTGCGGTTGCTCTTGCGATTGAACGAAGCGTCCGCGCATATCAGTTTCCTGCCTCTGGCCGCCTTGCGCAGCACCCGCCAGGCGACGCCTTGCGACTCGGCCTGCTCCTTGCGCTTTCGGCACGCGTAGCCCTTGTCGCCGTAAATCTCCTTCTCCTCGCCGTGAAGACACTGCTCCATCCTCGTCACGTCGTGCATAGCGTCTTCCATGCCCGGATCCGAATGCCCGAACCATTGCTGCATGAAGTAGACCCGAAGCATCGTCTCAAGACCGACCGGAGGACGGCCCCCCTGCGGATAAAAAGGCTCCAACTCCGAAAAAAAGCCTTCCATGGTAGCACCGTGTCCATCTGTTCGAGAAATCGCTGGTTACGCGTCTTTTTCGTCCGGCTTTAGTAGGTTACGTCCTCGAATGAAAACTGAGAAATGGTCCGAAAAAACTGTCCTATTTTTCGGACCATTTCTGTGCGCAGAGTGGACGCGTAAGGCGGGTTCCGGGGCCTTTTGAGCAGGTTTTATGCCTGTGAATAATAAGTGAAGAACGTTTTTGTCCTTGTGTTCCACCGGTTTCTTAGATTAGGATTTCCGCTCCTGTGCCGCAAGGGCATAAAAAAACAACCTATAGGATACATACCTCCTGGAGAAGTAAATGAGAACTATATCCTGGATCGTCGCGGGCATGGCGGCTATAACGGTCTCGCTCTTGACGCTGAGCGCGTGCGACGACGGGGCGCTGACGGGCCTGGACGATGTCGATCCGTCTGCGGCGGCTAATGCGCGTGTCGCCGTCGGGGACAGTACGGCCCGTGCAGGCGGCGTTCCAGGAGAGGGCGCGTCTTCCCTGGATCGGTATGCGCTTTTGGGTCGGATCTTGAGCGCCGACGGCAATCCGGATAGCGTGCGCGTACATGTCAAATCCTGGCATACGGATTATAACGAGACCGGTTACGCTACGCTCGGTATACCTGCGAAGGGTACGATATACCACTGGGGGGCCGCGCATTCGGAGGGGGTAGATATCCATGGAGAGGGAGGCGTTCCCGCGCTTGGACGGGATGCTTTGTACGCCCTCTCTTTCGATAGTCCTGCGAGAGGCGATGCGTTGCTGGTCCTTTTGCCCTCCGCTGTCGATGTCGATACGTATTTCACATGGGATAACGGCGATATCGCTATTACGTCCCAGGCCATCGGGGCCAGGACGCATATCCTTGAGGATATATCGATCTATAACGATATTGGGTGGAGAAAAGCCGTTTGCGCGGGCGGTCGGTTCGGACGAATCGTTTTCGAGGGGGATAGCCTGGATGTGTCTACCGTGTTGCACCGTCGTTTTTATGGCGCCATATCCGGCGAAGCGGAAGGGGAGATACCGAAAGACGTTTCGGGCTGCGGAACGTCCTCGGATGCTTTCGATGTGCAATTGCTGGGATTCGCGGACGACGATGCGTACCAGATGATCGATTGGCGTCCGATCGTTTCGGAGTCGATATCCGAATCGGAATCGGTATTGGTTTCTAAATCTAAATCCGAATCGGTATCGGAATCGGAATCGGTTTCTGTATCGGAATCGGTATCTGCGAAGAGTTCGACGGCGAGTACGACCGCGAGCGCCAGCGGCAACCGATTGAACCGTTCAAAACCGGCGGGCCATGCGCCTCCTTCGGTGAATTTGTCGGCTTCTCCGGGCAAGATCGACCTCGGAAATAGTTCGACGCTTACCTGGTCGTCGTCGAACGCTACGAGCGTATCGATAAGTCCGGATGTCGGCCCGGATATCGGTACGGTTGCAACGTCGGGGCAGCGATCGGTTTCCCCGACGACTTCGACGACGTACACGATCGTGGCGACAGGTCCGGGAGGAAGCAAATCGGACCGGGCAACCGTGAAGGTTCATATGCCTCCTTCGGTGAGTTTGTCCGCGTCTCCGGGCGCGATTAACCTCGGCGGCAGTTCGACGCTTGGCTGGTCGTCGTCGAACGCTACGCTCGTATCGATCGGTCCGGATATCGGTTTGGTTGGAGCGTCGGGAGAGCGATCGGTTTCTCCGGATAGCACGACGACGTACACGATCGTGGCCACGGGCGCCGACGGAACGTCTACGCAGCGGGCAGAAGCAACCGTAACGGTTAATCGGCCGCCGACGGCCAACGCAGGCGCTGACCAGACGGTGGACGAGGGGGATACGGTGACGCTATCCGGTTCGGGTAGTACGGACCCGGAGGGCGCGACGCTGACCTACGCCTGGACGGCTCCGGCAGGGACCGTGCTGTCCAGTACGACGGCGCAGACGCCAACCTTCACGGCGCCGACGCAGCTTGTGTCGGACTCGGTGCTGACATTCACGCTGACGGTGAACGACGGGGCGCAAGACTCCGAGGCGGACACGGTGACGGTGACGGTGACGGCGGACGCTCAGAGCGACAGAGCGGCGCTGGTCGCGCTCTACAACGCGACCGACGGGGCCAATTGGCAAACCAATACCAACTGGAACAGTAGCGCCGCCATCGATACGTGGTTCGGCGTCAGGACCGACGACGCCGGACGGGTGGTTTCTCTGGATCTCTTCCGCAACGACCTTTCGGGCTCGATCCCTGCGGCGTTGGGCGACCTGGCCAACCTCGAATACCTGGCTCTCTCCAACAACTCCCTTTCAGGCTCGATCCCGGCGGCGTTGGGCGACTTGACCAGCCTCACGAACCTGAATCTCTTCCGCAACTCCCTTTCGGGTTCGATCCCTGCGGAGTTGGGCGACCTCGCCAACCTCACGAGCCTGTCGATCGGTGAGAACTCCTTTTCGGGATCGATCCCTGCGGCGTTGGGCGACCTCGCCAACCTCGACTGGCTGAATCTCGCTAGCAACTCCCTTTCGGGCTCGATCCCTGCGGCGTTGGGCGACCTCGCCAACCTCACGAACCTGAATCTCAGTGGCAACTCCCTTTCGGGCTCGATCCCTGCGGCGTTGGGCGACCTCGCCAACCTCAGGAGGCTGTGGATCGGTGAGAACGACCTTTCGGGTTCGATCCCTGCGGCGTTTGTCAACCTGGACAATCTCATTCTCTTGCAAGTCGACAACGAGCTGTGCGTGCCGGGAGATACCGCATTCCAGCAATGGCTTGGCGATCTCGAGGAATTCGAGGGCGACAGCGACAACATCTGCAATCAGCCGCCTGCATGCGATACGATTTCGGATCGGACGCTGAACGAGGGCGGTTCGGGCCTCGAGATCGATCTGTCGAGCTCCTGCAGCGATCCGGAGGGCGAGGATCTGGCCTACACGGCGATATCGTCGGCCAGCGATAAGGCGAGCGTAAGCATCTCGGGTAGCACGCTAACGATCACGCCTGTGGCGGCCGGTGAGACGACCGTCGAGGTGACGGCGACGGATCCGCACGAGGCGAGCGACACGGTGTCCTTCGATGTGACGGTTAATGCGCCTCCTGAGGTGAGTTTGTCGGCGTCTCCGGACAAGATCGCTCTCGGGGGTAGTTCGACGCTTGGCTGGAAGTCTGCGAACGCCGATAGCGTATGGATCGATCAGGGCATCGGTTCGGTTGCGCTATCGGGGTCGCAATCGGTTTCTCCCGATAGCACGACGACGTACACGATCGTGGCCACGGGCGCCGGCGGAACGGATACGGACCAGGCGAGCGTGACGGTCAAAGCGCCTCCTCCCGTGGTGAATTTGTCGGCGTCTCCGGGCAAGATCGACCTCGGGGGTAGTTCGACGCTCGAGTGGTCGTCGTCGAACGCTACGAGCGTATCGATAAGTCCGGATATCGGCCCGGATATCGGTACGGTTGCGACATCGGGTAAGCGATCGGTTTCTCCGACGAGTTCGACGACGTACACGATCATGGCGACAGGTCCGGGAGGAAGCAAATCGGACCGTGCAACCGTGAAGGTTCATGTGCCTCCTTCGGTGAGTTTCTCCGCGTCTCCGGATACGATTAGCCTCGGCAGCAGTTCGACGCTTGTCTGGTCGTCCGAGCACGCTACGCTCGTATCGATCGGTCCGGATATCGGTTCGGTTGGGGCGTCGGGAGAGCGATCGGTTTCTCCGGATAGCACGACGACGTACACGATTACGGCTACGGGCGCCGACGGAACGTCTACGGAGCGGGCAGAAGCAACCGTAACGGTTAATCGGCCTGCTTCGGTCACGTTTTCGGCCTCGCCGGGCACGATTTGCAAAGGGGTATCGTCAACGCTCAGCTGGTCGTCGGAGCACGCTACGAGCGTATCGATCGATCAGGGCATCGGTACGGTTGGGGCGTCGGGAGAGCGATCGGTTTCTCCGGATAGCACGACGACCTACATGATCGTGGCCACGGGCGCCGGCGGAACGGATACGGACGAGGCGACCGTGACGGTCGATCAACTTCCTTCGGTGAATTTGTTTGCGTCTGCGGACACGATTAACGTCGGGGATAGTTCGACGCTCAGCTGGTCGTCGGAGCATGCTACGAGCGTATCGATCGATCAGGGCATCGGTACGGTTGCGACGTGGGGATCGGAAGAGGTTTCTCCTGCGAGCACGACAACCTACACGATCACGGCGACAAGTCCGTGTGGCGCCGTCACGGACACGGTCCTGGTGACGGTTAATCATAACGACAGAGCGGCGCTGGTCGCGCTCTACGACTCGACCGGCGGGGCCAATTGGAAAACCAATACCAACTGGAACAGTAGCGCCGCCATCGGTACGTGGTACGGCGTCGCGACCGATGACGCCGGACGGGTGGTTTCTCTGAATCTCGACCGCAACTCCCTTTCGGGTTCGATCCCGGCGGCGTTGGGCGACTTGACCAACCTCGTGAAACTGGATCTCTACGGCAACGACCTTTCGGGTTCGATTCCGGCGGCGTTAGGCGACTTGACCAACCTTAAAGAACTGCTTCTCTGGGGCAACGACTACTTGACGGGCTCGATCCCTGCGGAGTTGGGCGACTTGACTAACCTCGAGACCCTGCGCCTCGAATGGAACTCCCTTTCGGGCTCGATTCCTGCGGAGTTGGGCGACTTGACCAACCTCGTGACACTGCGTCTCTACAGCAACTCCCTTTCGGGATCGATCCCGGCGGAGTTGGGCGACTTGACCAACCTCGAGATACTCTATCTCCAAGACAACTCCCTTTCGGGCTCGATCCCTGCGGAGTTGGGCGACTTGACCAACCTCGAGACACTGTATCTCTTCGGAAACGACCTTTCGGGTTCGATCCCTGCGGAGTTGGGCGACTTGACCAGCCTCGAGGGACTCTATCTCTACGACAACTCTCTTTCTGGATCGATCCCGACGGAGTTGGGCGACTTGACCAACCTCGAAATACTGAATCTCCGCAACAACTCGCTGACGGGCTCGATCCCTGCGGCGCTGGGCGACTTGACCAGCCTCGAGGTACTGGGTCTCTGGGGCAACTCCCTTTCTGGATCGATCCCTGCGGCGTTGGGCGACTTGACCAACCTCGAAGAACTGTGGCTCCACGACAACTCCCTTACGGGCTCGATCCCGACGGCGTTGGGCGACTTGACTAACCTTGAAATACTGTGGCTCCACAACAACTCGCTGACGGGCTCGATCCCTGCGGCGTTTATCAACTTGAGCAATCTATCGGACTTTTCTGTCGACGACGAGTTGTGCGTACCGGGAGATACCGCATTCCAGCAATGGCTTGGCGATATCGAGGAATTCCAGGGCGACAGCGACAACATCTGCAATCAGCCTCCTGCATGCGATATGATTTCGGATCGGACGCTGGACGAGAGCGGTTCGGGCGTCGAGATCGATCTGTCGAGCTCCTGCAGCGATCCGGAGGACGAGGATCTGGCCTACACGGCGACATCGTCGGCCAGCGATAAGGCGAGCGTAAGCATCTCGGGTAGCACGCTAACGATCACGCCTGTGGCGGCCGGTACAACGACCGTCGAGGTGACCGCGACGGATCCGCACGAGGCGAGCGACACGGTGTCCTTCGACGTGACGGTTAATCATAACGACAGAGCGGCGCTGGTCGCGCTCTACGACTCGACCGGCGGGGCCAATTGGGACGACAATACCAACTGGAAAAGTAGCGCCGCCATCGGTACGTGGTACGGCGTCGCGACCGATGACGCCGGACGGGTGGTTTCTCTGAATCTCGACCGCAACTCCCTTTCGGGATCGATCCCGGCAGCGTTGGGCGACTTGACCAACCTTACGAGCCTGAATCTCGGTGTCAACTCCCTTTCGGGTTCGATCCCGGCGGCGTTGGGCGACTTGACCAACCTCGTGAAACTGGATCTCTACGGCAACGACCTTTCGGGTTCGATTCCGGCGGCGTTAGGCGACTTGACCAACCTTAAAGAACTGCTTCTCTGGGGCAACGACTACTTGACGGGCTCGATCCCTGCGGAGCTGGGCGACTTGACTAACCTCGAGACCCTGCGCCTCGAATGGAACTCCCTTTCGGGCTCGATTCCTGCGGAGTTGGGCGACTTGACCAACCTCGTGACACTGCGTCTCTACAGCAACTCCCTTTCGGGATCGATCCCGGCGGAGTTGGGCGACTTGACCAACCTCGAGATACTCTATCTCCAAGACAACTCCCTTTCTGGATCGATCCCTGCGGAGTTGGGCGACTTGACCAACCTCGTGACACTGTATCTCTTCGGAAACGACCTTTCGGGTTCGATCCCGGCGGAGCTGGGCGACTTGACCAACCTCGATGGACTGTATCTCTACGACAACTCTCTTTCTGGATCGATCCCGACGGAGTTGGGCGACTTGACCAACCTCGAAATACTGAATCTCCGCAACAACTCGCTGACGGGCTCGATCCCTGCGGCGCTGGGCGACTTGACCAGCCTCGAGGTACTGGGTCTCTGGGGCAACTCCCTTTCTGGATCGATCCCGGCGGCGTTGGGCGACTTGACCAACCTCGAAGAACTGTGGCTCCACGACAACTCCCTTACGGGCTCGATCCCGACGGCGTTGGGCGACTTGACTAACCTTGAAATACTGTGGCTCCACAACAACTCGCTGACGGGCTCGATCCCTGCGGCGTTTATCAACTTGAGCAATCTATCGGACTTTTCTGTCGACGACGAGTTGTGCGTACCGGGAGATACCGCATTCCAGCAATGGCTTGGCGATATCGAGGAATTCCAGGGCGACAGCGACAACATCTGCAACTGATGCGCCGATGGCCAACGCAGGCGCCGACCGGACGGTGAACGAGGGGGATACGGTGATGCTCTCCGGTTCGGGTACGGACGCGGAGGGCGCCTCGCTGACCTACGCCTGGGGCGCTCCGGCGGGGATCACGCTGTCGAGTTCGATGGAGCAGTCGCCGACGTTCACGGCGCCGACGCAGTTTCTGACGAAATCGTCGGTGTTGGAGTTCACGCTGACGGTGAATGACGGAGTGAACGCCTTCTCGGCGGCCTGCTTATTCCAGGATTGGATACCGGATGCACCTCCAAACGCTCGGCGGGTTCGGCCAGCATGCTATCGCCTCGCATGGCGGCAAGGCCCCGGCCATTTCAGCATGCCTTGATCAGAGTATCCTTTAGTATTTACCCGATGATTTCAACGATCAAATCATGACGTTCTTTACTCGCGAACGTGAAGCGCTGATCGAAGTGGCCTTGATCAGTGTATCCACATGTCCTTAACGCCGCGCCGGACACGTCGTTTCCGGTAGTTCGCAGCGCAACGCCCGCCCGGTTCAGGAACAAGCATCCTGGGGAGGCATACGCCCTTCGTGGTGTTTCTGCGTGCTGCACGCACCGCCGCCACACATTTCACATGACGTACCGCCTATCGACCTACCCGATGATCCGTATTCGACACGCCGTTCTGCTACTCCTCACGGGTCTGCTTTCGGCATCGAGCGGGCAGGCCCGCCAACCGTCGGACCCAATTTTCCCGCCATCGCACGCTGCCTCGAAGGAGCAAAATCCGAATCCAACCGTCCGTTACGAGATGGACATCACCGTCCATCCGGACCGGCACGCCATGGAAGGACGGCAACGCCTCACGTATACCAACACCTCCCCGGACACGCTCTCCCGCGTATTCTATCATCTCTACTTCAACGCCTTCCAGCCCCATTCCATGATGGCCGAACGGAACCGGCAATTGCCGGATCCCGACCCGCGCACAGCGCCCCGCATCTTTGACCTTGGCCCGGACGAGATCGGCTATCACCGCATCGAATCGCTTGCGCAGGACGGCGAGCCCGTTTCGCATCGGATATTCGACACCGTCATGGAGGTGGCGTTGGCCCGCCCCCTCCCACCGGGCGGTCAGACCGTTTTCGACATGACGTTCGTTTCGCAAATCCCCCTCCAGACCCGCCGCAGCGGGCGGGACAGTCGTGAAGGAATCGATTATTCCATGACGCAATGGTATCCGAAACTCGCGCAGTACGATGCGCGCGGATGGCATGCGGACCCCTATGTCGGCCGGGAGTTTTACGCCCCGTTCGGAACCTTCGACGTACGCATCACCCTGCCCTCCGAATATATCGTCGCAGCCACGGGAACCCTGCGGAACCCGAACGAGGTCGGCCACGGCTACGCAAGCGATTCGCTCAATACGGATACCCCTGCAGCACAAACCGATTCGCTGACCTGGCATTTTTACGCAGAAAATGTCCATGACTTCGCCTGGTCGGCCGACCCGGACTACATTCACGATGTGCTCGAAACGGAAGCAGGCTACGCCATTCACCTGCTCTACCAGCCGGATATAGCCGAGGTATGGCAAACGCTCCACGAAGCCGCCCCGAAGATCATGGCGTTCTTCGAGGAACGCTACGGCCGCTATCTCTATCCGCAGATGACCATTGCGCAGGGTGGGGACGGCGGAATGGAATACCCGATGATTACCCTCGTAACAGGCAAGCGCCCCCCACCCTCTCTTCTCGGCGTAACGGCCCACGAAGTGGCGCATATGTGGTTCTACGGGATGATCGGGTCGAACGAAGCCGATCATGCGTGGCTGGATGAAGGTTTCGCGAATTACGCAACGCGCGAAGCGCTGGCGCACATCCGCGAGCAACCGCGGCCTTCGCACGCCAGCGCCCTGTCCGGTATCCTGAATATGAAGCGCCTTGGCCTCTTCGAGCCGTTGAACACCCCCAGCGACTGGTTCGATACGAACGTCGCCTATGGCGTGTCCTCTTATTCGGGCGGCGAAATGATACTCGATATGCTGGGCTACGTCATCTCCGATTCGCTGCGCGACCGGTTTCTGCTCGAATACCACCGGCAATTGGCGTTCCGGCACGCCGGTCCGCACGATGTCGAGCGTATCGCCGAGCAGGTATCGGGCATCCGCCTCGACTGGTATTTCCAGCAATTCGGGGACGTGGACTGGGAACTGGATTACGAGGTGCGGAGATTCAGGCGAACTCTGGACGGCGCCGCATGGCGCGCGACCATGACGCTGAAAAGACTGGGACGGGCCGTCATGCCCATCGACCTGCAAATCACGCTTGAAGACGGGTCGGTTCAGTGGGTGCATATCCCGCTGGGCGTCATGCAGGGGCACAAACCCGTTCCGGAAGACTGGATCGTGGCGGCGCCCTGGGCCTGGACCTCGCCGGAATACGCGCTGGAAGTCATGCTGCCGACGAGGCCGCGCAGCGCCGAAATCGACCCGTACGTACGGACCCCGGAATCGGACCGGCTCAACAACACCACCGCGCGACCCATCGAGATTTCTTTCCTGAAACCTCCTTCCCCCAACATGCGCCGGTACGCCTACGGATGGCGCCCTCTCGCACAGGTCAACCAATTCTGGGGTCTCGGCGCAGGCGTACAATACCGCGGGGCGTATCCCCTCGCCGGAAAAGAAAGAAAGGGTATGGTGAAGCTCTGGCCGCTGGTGCTCTTCAGCGAAGGCGACAAACCGGACGTTAACTACTTTCTGGCGGATGACGAGTCGCCGTATTTTTCGGCGCTCGACGGCCTCAACTACGACCTCTCCAACTCGGAAGAGTATCTGAGGGGCTACCTGATAAACTGGTCGTCCCGGACACAGAAACAACTGGGGGTTTACCAAGGCGACATGCGGGTGTCCTTTTCGGATCCGGACGATTTGCTTAGACCCAGGAACCGCCGCTTTACGCTCGGCGCAAAGAGCCGTTGGCTGACAAGCGACCGCGCCAGAACCCGGTATACGTCCAGCCTCCACCTGCAGGACATGTTTTCCGCCTACGGGCATCTGGAAGGAGCGAGCGACTGGTACCGGTACGCCCTTTTCGTGGAAGGAGGCGCAGACGGCGATGGACCATACACGGCCAACCGGATGTCGATGGATTTGGCTGTCAGCATGCCGATCGGGCCGTTCATGGGATCCGCGCGCCTCTTCTTCGGGGGCGGAGAACCGGATGTCCTCTCTCCGGACAAGCGATTCCGTTTCGGGGGCGTATCTCTTGAAGAACAGTGGAACGACACGGCGTACCGGACGGTGGAAGGGCTCTTCGAAGAACCGTTCCGCGATGCGCCCTGGGTGGCCTTTGGCGCGCCGGGCCCGGTCGCTTACATGCGCCAGACGGAGCCGTATGCCCTGGGTACGCACCCATACCAGGATACCGACGCGCACGCGCACCGGAACGGCGATTCGGACATTCAGCCGGACGAGGAAGATATCCCTTTCAGCGCAACGGAAATGGTCGCCTTCAGCGCAAGGCTGCTCTCGCCCCGGTTGCATGGGCCGAGGTTCCTGCGCCCCCTCCGGCTGGAACTGTTTATGGGCGCCGGACAAGTGGGAGACCTGAACGAGGAAGAGCATGACGAGCGCCGGAAAAAGACCCTGATGGACGCCGGAATCGGCGTGCGGTACGATCTGAATCGCCTGCGGGGATTCGACCGGTGGGTCCGACAATCCGACTTCCTGTCGGATCTCGTGCTCGTGGCGCGCTTTCCCCTGTGGGCGAACGATTACGAATACGCGGACAGCGACGCGCCCTTCGCCTTCCGCTGGCTGCTTGGCGTGCAGCTGGACCGTCTTCCCTGGGATTGACGTCCCCTCAACCTTGTAAATTCTACCGAAGAAATGCTTCGTTTATCGACCCGTACGATCACAACCCTGACTTGCGCTGTGCTTCTTGCCCTTGCGGCATGCGGCGGCGGGGAATCCGAACAGGCTCCCGCCCAAAACAAAGCGGCGGATATCGTACAGCAGGCTGTGCTTGCGCACGGCGGCGAACACGCGGACCGGGTGAAAATCAGTTACGATTTCCGGGAATACCGCTACACCATGATACTCGACGGAGGGATGTTCCAGTACGAGCGCGAGCGACCGGATTCGGCCGGGTATATCCGGGACGTATTGAATAACGACGGATTCTACCGGGAAATAGACGGGGCGCGCGTGGACCTGCCGGAGGAGACGGCCGCCAGCTACGCCTTCTCCCTCAACGCCGTCTCCTACTTCATGCTGCTGCCCTTCAAGTTGACCGACGACGCGGTGCAAGCCCGGTATCTTGCCGAGGAAACCGTCAAGGGCGAGCCGTACCACGAGATCGAAGTGACCTTCCGGCAGGAAGGAGGAGGCCTCGACTACCAGGACCGGTTCGTGTATTGGATCCACCGCGATCGGCACACCATGGACTATTTCGCCTACGATTTCGAAACGGACGATGCAGGGACACGCTTCCGGGAGGCGTACAATGCGCGCACCGTGGGCGGCGTTCACTTCCAGGACTATCTGAATTTCACCTCGCCGGTTATCTCGGCGCCGGGGGACCCTATCGAACAAATGGACAGCCTGCTGCACATCCAGGAACTGGATACGGTGTCCGTCATCGAAACGACCGGCATCGTCGTAGAGGAAATCCGCGAATAGATGCGATCCCGGTCGTATATTCCATCCGCTATCCATACAAAAACAATCACACCATGACTGCAACCATGCACCGCACCTTACTCCCCCTGCTCGTCGCAGCAGGTCTTCTCGTTTTCGGCGCTCATTCCGTCGCCGCACAGGACGTCATTGAGCCGCCCAATCCGGCGAGCCCGCGGGCCGTTACCCAGACCTCGTTCAGCGATGGGACCTACGCCAGCATACACTACGGATCGCCCCGCAAGCGCGACCGGGAAATTTTCGGCGGACTGGTGCCGTTCGATCAGGTTTGGCGTCTGGGCGCCAACGAAGCCACGGAATTGACCGTGACGCAAGACATCCAGCTCGGAGATATGGACCTGGCCGCAGGCACCTATGCCCTCCTCGCCATCCCGAACGAGGAAACATGGACCCTGGTCGTGAATGCAGGCCTGGGCATGTGGGGCGCCTTTTCCTACTCGGAGGAGCACGATGTGCTGCGCCTGGAAACCCCGGTAAGCATGACCGACGATATCTACGAGGCGTTCACGATCACCCTCGAAGCGAACGAGGAAGGCTCTGCCGGCATGCTTTCCATGATGTGGGATCAGACGAGCGTGGCCATTTCCGTAACGCCGGTGGAATAATTCGCCGGCTATTATCCCGGAAAGACGACGCCTCGCAAGGTCGCCTCGTCGAAATCATGATGCGGACACGCCATGCAGCTTTCGGGGCTTGACGTCGAGGCAGAGGGCACGGGCATATCGCGCCCGTTGAGCCGGCAGGTCAATCTCCTTGGCATGCTTCTGGGGCAGGCTATACGCCAGCAGGCGGGGCAGGATATCCTCGACCTGGTGGAAGAGTTGCGGATGCTCTGCAAGCAATCCGTGGCGGAGAATGCCCCGGCGCCCCGCATAAAGGCGAAAGACCGCATTGCGCAGCTTGGCGACGAGGAGATTCTCTGGCTGCTTCGCGCCTACACCGCATTCTTCCACCTGGTGAATCAGGCGGAGCAGGAAGAAATCATCCGCATCAACCGGGATCGGGCCCGTGCCGGATCGCCGGAACAACCCCGGGCGGAATCCATCCTCGAGGCGATCCACTATCTCAAGGAACAGGGATACTCCTACGAGGAGGTGCTTGCGCTCTTCCGCCAACTGGATATTCAGCCGACACTGACAGCGCATCCTACCGAGGCTCGGCGGCTCAGCATCCTGTACAAGCAGCAGCATATCTCCCGGATCCTGTCGCGGCTCAACCGGGAGTGCCTGACGCCGAGAGAAAAAGAACGGGCCCTCTCGGAGGTCCGAAACCAGATCGCCCTGCTCCTGTCCACCGACGAGATTCGCGCGGATAGGCCCAGCGTGGACGACGAGGTGGATCAGGGGCTTTATTTCCTGCGTAATGCGATCCGGGAAACCATACCGGACATCTATGACGACGTACGGCGGGGACTGCATGCCTATTACGGGAAATCGGGGGACATCCCCGTATTTCTGAAATATCGGTCCTGGATCGGAAGCGATCGGGACGGCAATCCGAATGTCACGGCAGACGTAACGCGGCGGACCTTCGCCAGGCAGCGCCTCACCGCCATCAACATCTTTTACGAAGAATTGGTGGAGCTGCGCCGGGAACTCAGTGTTTCGAGCCGGCAGGTATCCGTCCCCCAAGCACTGTACGATGCGATCGCTGCTGATGCAAAAGATATCGATCTCGACGCAAAGGCCCAACGAATATACCGCCACGAGCCTTACCGGCTCAAGATAAGTTATATGATGGAGCGCCTGCTCCGGCTCGCACAGCAGGCGCAGGCCGAGCTGGACCGGGATGCGCCGCGCCGGGGCCGTCAGGAAACGGACACTACATGCAGCTACAGCAGCGAGGCTTTTGTCCGGGACCTGGATACGCTCCGGGAATGTCTCGTCGGAACGGGCTACGAAACGTATGCCGAAGCCGGTCACTTGCAGCGCATTCTCGTCCGGGCGCGCACGTTCGGGTTTCACATGGCGGCGCTGGACGTACGACAGCACAGCCGCATACACGAGCAGGCCGTAACGGCTATCCTGCGCTCCGCAAACGTACACGACGATTACGCCAGCCTCGACGAATCCGAAAAAATAGATCTGCTCGCCGGCGAACTGGAAAACCCGCGCGCTCTGGCGCCGCGCAACGCCGAATTGCCCGACATGGCGCAGCAAGTCGTGGAAAGCTTCGAGGCCGTCCGGGAAATTCTTGACCGAGAGCCGTCCGCCATAGGCAGTTACGTCATCAGCATGACGCATACCGTGAGCGACGTACTGGAGACCATGTTGCTGGCAAAGGTGGTTGGGCTCTGGCGTATACAGAACGGGGAATTGTACTGTCCGCTCGATATCGTACCCCTCTTCGAGACGATTGAAGACCTGGCGGAGGCAGACGCCCTCATGAGCGCGCTTTTCTCCAACCCCGTGTACGACAAGCACCTGGAATCCCGCGGGCGTTTCCAGGAAATCATGCTCGGCTACTCGGATTCGAACAAGGACGGCGGATACTGGATGGCCAACTGGGCCCTGCACAAGGCGCAAAAAGACCTGGGCGTCGTCTGCAGAGAGCACCGGGTCACGTTGCGACTTTTCCACGGCCGGGGCGGCACGGTCGGGCGCGGTGGCGGCCGGGCCAATCAGGCTATTCTCGCCATGCCGCCCGTCGTGCATAATGGACAAATCCGGTTTACCGAGCAGGGAGAGGTTATCTCGTTCCGGTATGCATTGCCGGACATTGCCCGGCGGCACCTGGAGCAGATTGTCAGTGCGATGATCGTCAGCACGGCCTCGGGATCCCGGCTGAACGGAAAAAACGACTATGGAACGGCGCCCGGAAATGTCGAGTTGCTGGATCGCATCGCCGGCAGTTCCATGAAAGCCTACCGGGGGCTCATCGAAGACAGCGCCCTCTGGCCGTGGTATACGCAAGTCACCCCGATCGAACAGATAAGCCGGTTGCCCATCGCTTCGCGCCCCGTTTCGCGCGGTTCTGCTCATGAGGTACACTTCGAATCGTTGCGGGCCATTCCGTGGGTTTTCGCATGGACCCAGACGCGGTATACCCTGCCGGGCTGGTTCGGAACGGGGCACGCACTCGCCTCGCTTGCGGAAGAAGACCCGGAAATGGTATCCCGGCTCCGGACCCTCTTCCGGGAATGGACCTTCTTCCGGGCCGTCGTGAACAGTGCGCAACGGGAAATGGCGCGGGCGCGGTTCGATATCTCACAGCATTACAGGGAACTGGCAAATTCCTCGAAAGGCGCCCATATCCACGAACGGATCGCCGAAGATTTCCACAGGGCGCACGACATGATTCTCCGGATCACCGGGCAAAACGAACTGCTCGACAGCAATCCGGTCATTCAGAAATCCATTTTCCTGCGCAATCCCTATACGGATGTGCTCAACCTGCTGCAGATCGAACTCATCAAGCGGTACCGGGCCGCCGAGCAGGAGGAAACGCAGGATGCGCTGCGGCAGGCGCTGTTCCTGAGCATCAACGGCATTGCGGCGGCAATGCAGAGTACGGGGTAGGAACCGGAGATTTCGCTCGCTTTCTCCGGGATCGAATTCGAATCCGATAATGATACAAGGAGCTTGAAGCGCTCCTTTAATATCAGGTGTGGGACCTGCCGCATTGCTTCGTCATTCCTTGCCGGCGCACCCCGCTCAACCTCTGATCTTTGCGGACGTAATCAGAGTATCCTTAATGGGGGCAGGAAGCCGGCATTGTCGTCATAATACTGCGGGTCGTACAGGAACGGAGCCGGGACAAGTGTATCCTCCGATTGAGAGGCCTGCGGCGGGTCCATACGATACCATACCTCCATGCCGAGATTGGCGGCAAGAAGAACAATCAATACCAGGAGCAGCACCCGCACAGACATGATGCGACGATACGTAAAGGGTTACGAAAAGCGGGAAAAACCGGACTACTTCCTTACATCCACCAGCAGCCTGCCGCGGATCGCGCCGGACAAGAGCCGTTCGCTATACCATGGAAGATTGTCCAACCCGATCGTATCCGCAAGGAGATGCTCCGCCAGATCGTCGGTCATCCACCGGGCAAGCCGCGCCCAGGCTTCCCGCCGCGCGGGAACAGGGCATGTGTTCGTATCCACCCCGATCAGACGCGCGCCTCGCAGGATGAACGGAAACACCGTGGTATGCAGGGCATGCCCCCCGGCCAGTCCGCACGCCACCGCGGTTCCGTGACGCTTCAGGCGGGACAGGACCGCTTCCAGCGTTTTTCCGCCCACCACATCCACGGCGCCGGCCCATTCCCCCGAATCCAGCGGGCGCACGGCGCCTGCGGCAAGCGCTTCGCGTTCGACGATCCGGTCTGCGCCGAGACGACCCAACCAATCCTGCGCATCCAGACTCCCTGTCGATGCCGCCACGCGGTATCCCGCTTCATGCAACAACCCTGTGGCAAAACTCCCCACCCCGCCCGATGCGCCGGTCACAAGCACTTCGCCCTTCCCCGCTTCGACGCCATGCGCTTCCAGTTCCATCACGGCAAGCATGGCCGTAAGACCCGCCGTCCCGGCCAGCATGGCTTTTTCAAGGGACATTCCCTCCGGGAGGGGGAGTAGTTTGGCCGCATCCACACGCTGTACCTCGGCATACCCGCCCCAATGGGACTCTCCCAGCCCCCACCCGGTACCGATCACCATATCTCCCGGCTTGTACGCCTCCGAATCGGAAGCGCGCACTTTTCCGGCAAGATCGATCCCCGGCACAAACGGCCAGGCGCCGCGAATAATTTTGCCCTGTCCGGTAATCGCCAGGGCATCCTTGTAGTTGAGCCCCGAATACCACACGTCCAAAAGTACGTCTCCTTCCGGCAAACGGGATTCGTCCACCTCGCAGACCGATGCCTTAACGTCGCCATCCCGGCGATCCAGCAAAAGCACTCTCGACATGCTGCTCACTCTGCACCCTCTTCAAAATCGAGCGCCGCGGAATTGATGCAATACCGTAACCCGGTCGGATTCGGGCCATCTTCGAACACATGTCCGAGATGGGAATCGCACCGGGAACACAACACCTCCGTGCGCACCCGGCCCAGACTGCGGTCTTCTTCCGTTTCGACGGCGTCTTCGTCCGCCGGCTTGTAAAAACTGGGCCATCCGCTGCCGGAGTCGTACTTGGCGTCGGCGTCGAAAAGCGGCTGACCGCAGGCCGCACAGACATACGATCCCGGGTCCTTATGATCGCAATAAGCGCCGGAGAACGCCGGTTCGGTGCCCTTTTTGCGAAGTATTTTGTACTGTTCGGGGGAAAGACCGGCTTTCCACTCCGCTTCTGATTTGCTGATTTTTCTGGCCATGGATCGTAAAACCGGGTTGGTGAAGAAGGCGCGCCTGTACGCGGAGACCGCTCGTGAAAATACCGAAAAAAGAAAACTTGTGGACTAAAGAGTATGCGGCGGCAGGCCCCGTGGAAACAAACCATCCCCGAAGACCGCATTTCTTTATGAAGTCCAGAATGCCTGCTTGAAATGCGTAACGATCGGATCGGCGTTTTTCTGCAGCACGATCGCAATTACATCGAATCGGCAAGACGCCTGCTCCATGCTGCGCTCCCGGAGCCAGGCCTGCGCCGCCTGCGCAATACGACGTTGCTTCGTCTCCGATATGGCTTCCTCAGGACGTCCGAACCCGAGACCGGAACGGGTTTTCACTTCGGCGAACACGATCTCGCCTTGCCCGGAAAAAGCGTCGAGGCGATCGCCGGGTGGTTCACAGCATACCAGATCGATCTCCAGACGCCCGAACCGGTAATTGCGATGGAGAATCCGGTATCCGATGGATTCCAGATACGCCGCGGCAATATCCTCTCCTCTGTTTCCTACATCTTTTCCTCGTCCTGACATAGCTCCTCCAATCCGTAAAAAAGGCGTACCGCCCTTCACGCCGCTCGTTCCGCACCGGATCGACATCCATGGGCCAGCACGGCGTGGCGAGGACCTTGGAATACTCTGATTAAGTCCGCGAAGTTCAGAGTATCCCTCGTTTCTTCGTACTTTGCATCATACCATTGTACAGGTCGTCGCCATGTCCGCAATTATAACACTTACGACAGATTTCGGAACGCAGGATGCGTATGTCGGGGCTATGAAGGGCGTCATCCTCAGCCTGTGCCCCGATGCGCGTATCGTGGACGTCTCGCATGCGATCGCACCGCAGGACATCATGGAATGCTCTTTCGTGTTACGCGATGCGGCATGGTATTTTCCCGCCGGGGCCATACATCTGGCCGTGGTGGATCCGGGCGTCGGAACAGACCGGCGCCCCGTAGCGCTTCGGTGCGGCGAACACTTCTTCACAGGACCGGACAACGGCATTTTCCCGCTGATCCTCGACGGGACGGCGCCCGATGTTTGTGTGTGCCTCGACCGGCCCGAGTTCTGGCGCAGCGCCACCCCCTCCAGGACCTTTCACGGGCGCGATATCTTTGCAGCGGTGGCGGCTCATCTTGCGAACGGTGTACCCATAGAGCGCCTCGGCAGCGCCATAGAGGAACTCACGCCCATGAAATGGGCCCTCCCGATTATGGACGATCAGGGCGTACAGGGGTGGGTGGTGCACATCGATCGCTTCGGCAACTGCATCACCAATATTTCCCGCGAGATGGTCGAGGAGCGGCAAGCGGGCAGACCCATCAAATGCTTTGCAGGAAACACCATTCTTGAAGGCATCCGGCACACGTACGCCTCCGTGGAGACCGGGGAACCCCTTTTGCAGTATAACAGCAGCAATTTGCTCGAAGTAGCGGTCAATTCGGGAAACGCCGCAGAACTTCTTGGTATCCGCAAGGGCAATCCGGTAAACATCCTTTTTTCATAAACCTCGGCAGCCGCCTTGCAAACAGTCAGGCATGTCTGTTCCTACTGAAAACCACCCTGCAGGCAAGACGTCAAAGGCGCTTCGCGTAGCCGTTCCCGCGCTATTGATCGTCCTGGCGTCCGGCTTGGTCGGATACGGTCTATCGAACCTGGCGAAACGCCCTCAGGAAACGAATCTGGTCTCCTTATCGGCCAGGCAGGCCGAACACATCAAGGTCAGGTTCGAGACTACTAACGCCGATGAGGCGGAACGCTATGTGCGTGAATTATTGGACCGGCGGATCGGCGTACCCACTATAGAAGACGCCGAACTTACGGGCGTGTCCATCCACGATGCAGGCGACGGGGCACAGATTCCCGTCTTGCTGTATCGCAACCTGAGCGAATCCGGCAATATTGTGCTCTACGCCTATTCGTATGCCTTCCTTGACACCCACGGACACCGATTCCGGCTGGCCAGCGATGTACTCGAACGCATCGAAACGGAAGATATCTTCGACCTGCGCGATTCCGGCGAAGCGAATGTCCTGATCTGGCGGCAACGCGACGACATCTTCATGGCCGTCACGGAGAGCGACATTGAAGCACTGGAAGACCGCATCAGGGCTTTTTCGCAGCCGGCACAGTAATCCGAAAGGTGCTTCCGTGATCCGGCCGCGACTGCAGGAGCGCAAGGCTCCCGCCATGGTGTTCCTCCACAATGCGTTTGGCCAGATTCAACCCCAGCCCCCAGCCCCGTTTCTTGGTGCTATAGCCCGGGCGGAATATATTTTTCCGATTCTTCCGGTCAATTCCCTTTCCGGTATCGCGTATATCTATCCGGATGCTTTCTTCCAGCCGGGAGGCCTGCACATTGATGACGCCGCCCGTCATTTCCATGGCGTCAAGCGCATTCTTGAGAAGATTTTCTATTACCCATTCGAACAACTCGGCATTCAGCGGCGCATACAGTGCCCCGGAGATTTCCACGTTCAACTCGACAGACCCGTCCCCCTGGGGGATACGTTTGCGCACATAATCCGCCGCGGCCTCGATAACGGGCGCCACCGCATCCACCTCGAGTCTGGGCATCGAACCTATGTCCGAAAAACGAGCGGTCACCCGCTCGAGCCGCGCCACATCGCGATCCATTTCCTGCAACGCGCCATGCTTCTGCTCGCTGGACAGATCGTTCCCCCTGAGCAGCTCCGCCCACCCCATTAAACTGGAAATCGGCGTCCCCAACTGGTGCGCGGCTTCTCTCGCCATGCCAACCCACAGGCTGCTTTGCTCGCTGCGGCGCACATACGAGAACCCGAGATACCCGATCAGGATGAAAAATCCCACAAACAACAGTTGCAGAAACGGAAAGATCGTGAGTTCGCGAATCAGCCTCGAATCGTCGTAGAAGAGGTATTGTCTGACCGACTCCGGGGGCTCCCCGAATTCGATGGCGATCGGTTCGTAATCCTGCGCCATGGCGCGAGCGCGTTCGTTCAGGCTCTGCAGGACCTCGGCAGACAACTTGTCCGGCGACAACCCCTGGAGCGAATCCGGAACAGGCACATGCTGCCAGATCACAGGTCTTGATTGCGTCGAATCTATAACGATCGCCGGGATGCCGAATCCCCCCTGCAATATGATCTCGCTGGCAAGCGTTACATCCTCCGCGGGAGGCATACTCCGGGACCATGCGAGCGCACTGCGGTACCTTGCGAGCGCCTCAGGGGAAACAGGACCGTCCGGTGCAGCCGCATCGACCAGTCGATGCTCTATCTCGGCAAATACCGGCAAATACGGATTTTCCCGAGTAGTAGAAAGCCGTTCCTGCGCTTCGGCCCATAGGTGGATGACAAACTGCTCGCGCTCGCGCAGCCGGTCTACGGTCCGGCTGGTGTACGCAAGCGAAGCCACGGAAATCAGCACGGCCAGTACAACCAGGCCGAGCTTGAGTCGTACGGAATGGCGATACGCCTTCATGGTCAGGCCTCCTGCGCTGTCGATTACCCCGTATGGGGAAGATTATCCTCCTGTCCCGACAGGACGGATATCTGCTGTGTCCAAAACGACGGACTCCGAAACGATCTGATCCCGTTTGGGGCCTGTCGAGATCATGGAAATGCGAACGCCGAGCGAATCGCTCAAGAAGCGCAAATAGCGCCGGGCGGCCGCCGGCAAATCGTCCATGCGCCTCGCGCCGGTAATATCTTCCGACCAGCCTTCGAACGAGACATAGACGGGTTCGACCTTTTCGAGTGTCTGCACTTCGCTCGGAAAACGCGTCGTTTCCTTGCCGTCGTACCGATAGGCCGTACACACCTTGATCGTGTCCAGTCCCGTCAACACATCAAGCTTGGTAATAGCCAGTTCCGTCAGCCCGTTGATCATGGACGTGTACTGCAGGGCCACCAGGTCCAGCCATCCGCACCGCCGGGGCCTGCCGGTCGTTGCGCCGAACTCGTCTCCCACCTCGCGCAAACGCTCACCGGCGGCATCGTCCAACTCCGTGGGAAACGGACCGTTGCCCACGCGCGTGCTGTACGCCTTCACGATACCAATCACCGTATCCACGGCCGTGGGGGGCACACCCAGTCCTGTGCAACATCCTCCAACGGTAGGATGACTTGAGGTCACAAACGGATAGGTCCCGAAATCCACATCCAGCAAAGAACCCTGTGCGCCCTCGGCGAGAACGCGTTTGCCTGCCCGCAAGGCTTGCCCCAGGTATTGCGACGTATCCGTAACGAACGGATCGATCAGGCTGTCGAATTCCACATATTCTTCGATGATCTGCTCCACGTCGAGGCCATCGGCATCGTACACGCCGCGAAGCACCGCGTTCTTTTCCTCGATCGCGCGTTTGAGTTTGCGGCGCAGCGTATCCCGATCCAGCAAATCGACCACGCGGATACCTGTTCGGGCAAACTTGTCGACATAGGCCGGCCCGATACCGCGGCCCGTGGTGCCAATGGCGCCCGCGTCACGCATCCGTTCGCGCGCTTCCTCGATACGCTTGTGATACGGCATGATCAGATGCGCATCGTGGGAAATAAGGAGCCGCCCGTCCACATCGTATCCAAGATCGCGGATCATGCGGATTTCTTCCATGATCGCCACGGGGTCCAGTACGACGCCGTTCCCGATCAAACAGGTCACATGCTCGTGGAAAATGCCGCTCGGAACGAGATGGAGCACAAAGGTTTCGTCCCCCCAGCAGATCGTGTGGCCTGCATTCGCCCCTCCCTGGTAACGCGCCACGATGTCCACATTCGGGCTGAGGAGATCAACGATTTTGCCCTTGCCCTCGTCTCCCCATTGCGTTCCTATGACGACTGTAACACTCATTATTGTCAAGCCTTGATCTTATATCTATCCTTTAGGATACTCTGATTAAGTCCGCAAAGCTCAGAGGCTTGCGAGAAGCGGGCTGGCAAGGAATGACGAAGCAATGTGGCAGGCCCCACATAATGAGGAATGACACGGCCAGCGTGCTTCTCGCAGTCTCCCGAAGGGCGCTTCACGCCCGCAGTGCCCGGAACCCGCAGTGTTTTCTGCTGATTTCAACGATGGAATCATGGCGTCCCTTACGTGCGAAAGTGAAGTGCTGAGCAAAGTGGTTTTGATCAGAGTATCCTTTAGTACTCTGCGAACTTTTTAGCAACTTTTCGGATTTCACAGACAACACAAACGGTTTGCATCGCACATTTTACCAGATACAACTTAAAAGATACAGCCGCCGATGACCGAAATGGAATGCCCCGGCTATGCGGGCGCCGGCGGATCCTCTTCGTAGCTGCGTACGGCTTCGTCAACGGATTCGTAATGCTTGAATACCGTATCGAGCCGGGTAATCACGAGCAGCGATCGAACACCGTCACCCATACCCGCCAGGCGAAAATCCCCCCCGGCGTTGCGCATCGTCGTCATGGCGCTGATCAGCATGCCGAGCCCGCTCGAATTCATGAACCGGACCCTGGACAGATCGACCACGACATGACGCTTGCCTGCGTCTTTCAATTCATGCAGTCGATCATGCAATTTTGTGCCGTCAGGTCCCCCCAGGATGTTTCCCTCCAGCACGAGAACCGCTACGCGACCCTGTTCTTGCACATCGTATTTCATGAAAACCTCTCGGGATTCAGCGGTGGCGCCCCTTGCCCAATTACGCGACAGGCTTTTACCTGCGGGCGGCTTTCGCGCGCGCCCTGAGTTCCACGACGACCGGCGAAGCTACGAAAACGGAGGAATACGTACCGATCGTCACGCCCAGAATAAGACCGAAAGCAAAACCGCGCAGCACTTCTCCACCAAAAATAAAGAGGACAACCACTACGAGCAAGGTCGTGCCGGAGGTGACAATCGTCCGACTGAGCGTATTGTTGATGGAACGATTCACCAACTTGTCATACGCCTCCGTCTTGAAAAGATTCGAGTATTCCCGGATCCGGTCGAAAACGACCACGGTGTCGTTGAGTGAATAACCCACAATCGTCAGGAAAGCGGCGATAATGGCCTGGTCGATCTGAAGCGAAAAAGGTAGTACACCGGACGCCGCGGAAAAGATACCCAGCGTGATCGTGACATCATGGAACAAGGCTGTCACCGCACCGACGCCAAACCGCCACTCGAATCGCAGTAGAATATAGACAAAAACCACAAGGAGCCCACCGAGAACAGCCCAGATAGCCCCTTGCTTCAAATCCTCCGCGAAACGCGGCCCTACCACGTCTGTTTTGATGACCTGCGGATTGGAACCGGCAAATCCTTCGGCAATGCCTTCCACGATCCGGTTCTGAATATCTGAAATGTCTCCTTCCGCGGGTGTGCGAATAAGCACCTGCCCTACCCCGAACGTTTTCACCTCCGGCTCGGACCCCAGCACCGTGGCCAACTGACCACGCACCGCTACCGGCTCCAGTTCTACCGGGCTTTCGACAACAAACTCCATGCCCCCCTGAAAGTCGATGCCCAATTCAAGGCCGCGCGCGATCAGCGACCCGATACTCAGCAAAAGCAGGATTCCGGAGACAACGTACGCCTTCCTCCGGTTGCCTATGAAATTGAATTTGGTGTTTTCAAAAATTCTCATCGTGCTGTCTCTATCGAAAGTGCGCCTGTGGATGAAGGGTGATTCGAAACTCCCGTCATCCGTAACTGACGCTCATCCGCCGCTTGACCACCATATAGTCGAATACGATCCGCGAAACGATAATGGCTGTAAACAGCGACGAAAGAATACCGGCCATCAGGGTTACCGCAAACCCCTGAATGGGGCCGACGCCGAATGAATACAGGATGGCGCCGACGAAGAACGTAGTCACATTCGCATCGAAAATGGCGCTGAACGCCTTCGAATACCCGGCGTCGATCGCCGCTTTCAGCGTCTTGCCGGTAGCGCGTTCCTCACGTATTCGCTCGAAGATCAGTACGTTGGCGTCTACCGCCATACCGATCGTCAACACGATACCGGCAATGCCGGGCAACGTAAGCGTAGCCTTGAAGGCGGCCAGTATGCCGAAGATGAAGATGATATTGAACAACAGGGCCAGATCTGCGACCAGCCCGGCCGTACGGTAATAGAAAATCATGAAGATGGCCACCAGGCCAAGTCCCACCATGATCGAAATGAAACCGGCCCGGATGGAAGCCTTCCCAAGGCTCGGCCCAACCGTACGTTCCTCGACAATATCGACTGGCGCGGGCAGCGCACCGGACATGAGCACCGTCACTACGTCCTGAGCCTCCTCGCGGCTGTCCAGCCCGGTGATGGAGGAACGTCCGCCAACGATGCGATTGATCACAGTCGGGTACGAATAAACCACTCCGTCCAGTACGATAGCAATGTTTTTGTCGACATTCGCCCCGGTCAGCCGGGCCCAGGTGCGCGATCCTTCCGAGTTCATCACCATCGTGACTTCCGGAAGATTCAATTCGTCGAAATCGACGCGGGCCGATGTAATCACCTCGCCCGATAATTCAATCTGATCCCGAACTCCAAGCAGGTAATACATTTCCAGGCCATCCTCTGTCAGCCCGACGGGATTTGCTTCGTAAAGCAGGTCCACGCCGATCGGAAGCGCCTCCCGAACGGCGGGAACCGAGAGCAACTCGCGGACGCGCGCCGTGTCCTGCTCGGAAACCAGCCCAAAGACAACCCCCTGCCCGAGAGGCTGCATCACTTCCAGCAACGGATTGGTCGGCTCATCTTCTTCCGGCTCAGCGAACAGATCCTCGGTGGCTAACGCCGAATCGGCTTCCGCATCATCTTCCTCCTCGTCCTCCACCATGGTCATCTCCACAACCACATTGTAATGATCGATCACCCGCTCCAGAGAACGTAGCAATTCATCGGGTTCGGCCATGAGATGAAACTCGAGACGGGCCGTGCCCTTCAGCAGATTACGTACGCGCTCGGGATCGTCGATGCCGGGTAATTCGACCACAACGCGTCGCGTGCCCTGTTTCTGGATGGACGGCTCGGTCACCCCATAGCGATCCACCCGGTCCCTGATAATGGAAATAGCCCGATTGATCGCGTTGTCGGCCTGATCAAGAAGATATTGCGATACTTCGGCGTTGGTCGACCGGCGCGTAATACCGGCGTCGGAATCCCGGAAATAGCGGGACAGACGCGCATCGGGGTCGCGCCGCTCGAACTCCATTACGAACGCGTCGATAATGGAATTGCCGGTTTCGTCCGACAACACACGGGCAGCAGTCAGCACTTCCTCGAACGTCTGATCCACATCCGTGGCCAACTCCCGGATCAGCGCATCGGTCCGGACCTCCATGGTGACATGCATGCCCCCCTGCAGGTCGAGGCCGAGCTTCAGCGCATCCTCCTTGACGTTTCTGATTTTCTGAAGATTTTCCCGTTCATACTCCACGCGTTCCTGTTCTTCCAGCCCATTTATCCGCTGCTGAATGAAATAATTCCGGGCAGACGGATAGAGATACCAGGCCGACAGAGCAAAGAAAAATGCGAGCAGGGCGATTTTGAACCCGTTTCCTTGCATAGCAAGTTTATGGATAGATTGTGGACATTCGGGAGCAAGACGGGAAACAAAGACCTGTTTCTATACCGTGCCCTACCGGTTTGTTCCAGTACGCGCTCCCCAGCAATCATCGCTGCCAATCCATGCTTCACGGCGCAATGCGCCCCATGAGCCGCGGAAACGGGATCGTCTCCCGTACGTGATCGATCCCTGCGATCCAGGTAAGCATACGTTCGAGCCCCAAACCGAATCCGGCGTGCGGCACGGAACCGAACCGGCGCAGGTCCAGATACCATTCGAACGCTTCTTTCGGCAGCTGGTGCGCAGCGATCTGCTCTTCGAGAAAAACAAGGTCCGTCGCTCGTTCGCCGCCCCC
This sequence comes from Rhodothermales bacterium, assembly GCA_951812345.1. Taxonomy (GTDB): domain Bacteria; phylum Bacteroidota; class Rhodothermia; order Rhodothermales; family VXPQ01; genus VXPQ01. The sequence goes on along the minus strand of OX638295.1, from coordinate 1,159,540 downwards.
TATAATCTCCCCGTACCCCTCCGGGGCCAGCACATCCAGCGCCATAGCAAGTCGTACATCGTCGGGGTCCCGTTTCATGTAGAATGCCTTCACGGCGGCAGGATACCTGTGCACCATGATGGGGCGATCGAAATGCCAGGTCAATACGGTCTCGTCACTGCCCCCAAAGTCGGACCCCCACTTGAAGGAGCGCGCGGATGCTTTCCATGCCGGCAGGTTTTGCAGAGCCTCGGCGATCTCCCCGGTGCGCCGGTGAATGACAATCTCGCGGGCATCCAGGCGCCGCCGTTCGGACTTCTTCGCCTGCCCGTATCGCTTCCGGTTTGCAGCGAGTTCTTCGGCAAGCGCCGCATTTTCTTCCTCCAGTGCCTGAATCCTAACGCTCAACATGTCGACTGTTTCGTTGCTGCAAAGCAATTCAACGGCCTCCGTGTACGAAATGCGGGGAAAGGGTTTACGAACGCGCTCAAGCGGCGCCAGATCGCGTTCGAGCATCGCCAGTTCCTCCTTGCAATGCGCCAACACGTCCCCGATCATATACACCAGCAAATCCTCGGCCAGATCCAGCGTCATATCCAGATCGAAGAACGCCATCTCGGGCTCGATCATCCAGAACTCCGTAAGGTGACGACGCGTCTTTGACTTCTCGGCGCGAAATGTCGGGCCGAACGTGTAGATACGCCCGAAAGCCATAGCCATCGCCTCTCCATAGAGTTGGCCGCTCTGCGTCAGGTACGCCTTCTCGTCGAAATAATCCAGTTCGAACAGGCTCGACGTACCTTCCACGGCGTTTCCCGTCAGGATCGGCGCATCCATCTGCAGGAATCCACGGTCCTGGAAAAACGTGTGGATGGCCACGATCAACCGATTGCGGATCCGCAAAATGGCCCAGGGAAGCCGGCTGCGCAACCATAAGTGGCGATGCGACATCAAAAAGTCGATGCCGTGCTCCTTGGGCGTAATGGGATACTCCACGGATTCGCCCACGAGTTTCAACGTGGAAACAACCAGCTCGACGCCGCCTGCCTGCCGCTCGTCGGCAACGATCTTGCCGGTCACAATCAGGGCGCTTTCCTGGGTGGCTTCCTCCGCAATCCGCCATGCATCGACATCCACACTGTCCGCGGCTACGACACACTGAACCAGCCCCGTACCGTCCCGCACCATGAGAAACTGCAAGTGCTTCGAGCCGCGCTTGTTGTACAGCCAGCCCTTGAGCGTAACCTCCTGCCCCTCGTACGCAGTCAGCTCCTGAACGGATACATGCCGGAACCCGGCGGCGGCGTGGGTCATCAGCGAAAAGGTTTTGATCAGAGTATCCTTAACGACGATACAACGCCGATCGCCAGTTGGGAAGCGACCGCTCGCCCGGAACACTGGAATGCAGCAATTCGAAACGTCCGAACCCGTTAACGTCCGCAAACACGAAAATAGACTGGCCGTGCCCCGGGATGTTGTTGTACTGCCAGATTTCGTAGGGAACCGTTGCCTGATCGTATAAATGCGGTTCGATGTCGTTAGGCAACCCGTATGTTACGACGACCCGCCCCCGATCGCTTTCCCAGCCATCCTCAATGTTCGATGTGTACCGGTCGTTGGCATATTGTATGCGGCGGTAAAATGCGTCTTTGAATTCATTGGACGGCGTCATGGGCTGGTCGTCGCGCTTTTGCCAGAAATCCATCAGAAAACGCCGCCGATCGTCCAGTTCGGATAACCTCCGCATCCGACGTCCCTCCATATCGTTCGCAATGAGGCGGGCATACGCCATACCCTGTTCGACCTCGTCTTCCGACATTTCCGCATAGGAACTCGTTTCGAAGTCGAGTTCGAGAACAGCCGGATCCTCGCGGGATACCCCCGGATTGTACACGAAAAATTTCAGCGACCGTTCGACGACCCCTTCGTTCTGATCGTTGAGCAGCACGATGTGGAGCGCATACGATCCCGTGGGCAGTCCGCTGGTATCGAAACTCCCGACAAGCACATCAGGGGATCTGACCGCGCGCTGGGTACGAATTTCCAGGTCGGTAATCGGACGCGGATGATCGGCCTCCGCCACATACGTGTATACGATGTATGTGGCGTTCCCGGGGTTTATTTCCTCTACGCCGTACGCTTCCGCATAGTAATACATGTGGTACAAGCCCTCACCGAACAGGCGGTTGGGGCTGGGGTGGATAAGAAGGCCATTCTTGAAGAAGGGATTTTCCCGGCGATTGTCCGGCGCAATACCGGTAGCCAGCGTAATGTCCGAAAGCGCCGGGGCGCCGTCCGGTTCGAAGCGGTCCACCGGAAATGCTTGCCGTATCCGCAGACCGGGTCTGGCAGACCTGTCCGGAACAGTCAGGTCCAGCACATAGTCGCCGGGCGGTACCGCAGAGCGCGTCTGATGCGTAAAATAATGTCCGGAATGCATCCCGGCGGTATCGGGAAGCGCAAAGCGAAGCACCGTGGAATCGGCCCACACAGGCACTGTATCGGATTCGCCGACATCCGCCGCCGCACCGTGCGCAAGTTCAAGACGCAGGGGCATAAGCGCTACGAAGCCATCGGTTTCGGCAGCCTCAAAATCCAGGAATGGCGCCTCGACGCCGATATACACCTCTATGAGCGACGTCGCTTCGTCGTACGCGAAGGCTGCATAATCGACATCCACCCTCACCGGCGCATGTTGCGCGCGAGCGCTATCGGCCAGGAAACCGAACGAAGCAAGCAACGCTATGCCCGTTCCGGTGGAAAAAATTACCTTTGAGAAACCGATCATGCGATGCCTCCTTGTCGAAGAGACCGGAAAATAGACCCGGAGAACGGGAAAAGAAAACGAACCCGTGCAAAACCGTCCCGGGCCTCCCTCACCGCTTGAACCGGGTCACGCCCTCCGACTCGAACCGGCTCTCTTCAGTCAGATATTGCCTGCCCTCTATCGAGAACGAATCTGCTTCAATGTCGATCACATTGTAGTGATTCCGGGAACGATACGTACGCCTGCCGCGCGTACTGGTTGCAGTCCCTGCAACGGCTACCACAATCCGGTGCATGGGATTCGTTTCCAGCGTAATCTCAAGGGGTTCGACATGGGAAACATGGAGATGCCCGCAAAGGATGAGAGATACGCCGGCCTCCCCGGCCCGATCCAGCGCACGGGGGGCATATCGGGCCACGTCATGCGACCATAACGACTGCATACGCGACAACTGGTGGTGCACCACAAGCACCTTGAACACGGAGGACGGGACAGGCGACAAACGATGGGAGATATCCTCGCAGGTGCGTTCGTCGATGCGTCCCCCCTTTATCGTACACCGGCGAGCCGAATTCAGGCCAAGCACGGCCACGCCGTCCATCCGGAAGAACGGAGCCACTTCGGGCCCGATGAATCGGCGATACCGCTCGAACGGCGTGAAAATCCGCTGGAACGGCTGCCACCAGGGAGATACATCATGGTTTCCGGGCACGACGACGACCGGTGGGTCCAGGGCCGCAAGCATGGCGGCGGCCTCTGCAAATTCGACAATACGGGCCCGCTGCGTCAGATCCCCGCTTACGGCGACGAGATCGACATCCGAGTCGTTGATTTCATCGATAAGCGCTCCAACGACCCCGCGATGCGAAATCTTGCCGAAATGCAAATCCGATACATGTGCGATCCTGAATCCGCTCACTATAGCAACATGGAAAGCGGCTCTTCAAGATAGCTCCGCACCGTCCCGATAAAGGCGGCGGCCACGGCGCCGTCCACTACGCGGTGATCGGACGAAAGCGTCAGCTTCATACGCTTGCCGGGAACGACCGCCCCTTCCTTCACCACCGCCTCGTCGCGAATCGCCCCGATGGCGAGAATACACGCATTCGGGGGATTGATGATGGCCGTAAACTCCTCGACGCCGTACATGCCGAGGTTGCTTGTCGTAAAGGTGGAGCCTTCCCAGTCTTCCGGCTGCAGCGTGCGATCGCGGGCCCGCTGCGCCAACTCCCGGGTTTCTGTGGCGATCTGCGTAAGTCCCTTCCGATCCGCGTGCCGGATAACCGGGGTAACCAGTCCATCGTCTATGGCTACGGCGACAGCAACATGGGCATGCCCATGCTGGCGAATCACACCCTCCTGCTCAATCCAGGAGGCATTGACAGCGGGATGCGCCCGCAGGGCCAGCGCACAGGCCTTCGTAACAAGGTCATTGAACGAAATCTTTACTCCTCCAGCGGCCTCCGCCTGCTTGTTGATGCGCGCGCGGGCCGCCACGGCCTGCTCCACATCCACATCCACGGTCAGATAAAAATGGGGCGAGGTGAACTTGCTCTCCGAAAGGCGGCGCGCAATGGTCTTGCGCATCTGCGAAATGCGCACGGTTTCGGATACATCCTCGGCAGGCATTTCGATCATGGTCCCCGGCACGGGGTATCCGGGCGCGACGCCCGGGGCAGGCGCATGCTTCCGGATAGCCGCCTCTATATCCCGCTTCACGATGCGTCCTTCCGGGCCGCTGCCTGCGATCTGATGCAATGCAATACCGTGTTCTTTGGCCAGACTGCGCGCAAGCGGCGAACTCTTGATGCGTCCGTCGTTTCCGGCAGAGGCCGTACCCGATACAACTTCCGGCGCAGTGGGCTGCACGGCCCCATCGCCTGTCGAAGGAGCGGGCGTATCGGGGGCAACCGTCTCGGCGGCAGGCGCTTCCGCAGGCACTCCCGCAGCCCCGTCGTACCCGGCAAGCAATCCGGAAATGTCTTCGCCGGCCTTGCCAAGCACGGCAATCAGGCCACCGATGGGTACGGCGGCGCCCTCAGGAATAACCTTTTTCAGCAATACCCCGTCATCGTACACCTCAAGGTCCATCGTGGCCTTGTCCGTCTCGACCTGCGCAATAATATCCCCGGACGACACAGCGTCCCCTTCCTCTGCAAGCCATGCCACGAGGACGCCCTCCTCCATGGTATCGCTCATTTTGGGCATTTCAACAGGGATGGGCATGGTGCGGCATTCAGATTATATCCTTGTGTAGCAATGCGCTTTTCGCGGGCTTCCGTAAGGGCCTGGTCCGGCAGGATCGAGAGGCGGGGATGGTTTTCGCGTGGAGCAGGCGTATCGAAAAAAGACAGACTGCGCCTTCAGTTTGCGTACAATACTTTTTTGGCGGCCGCTACGATTTCCTCGGTCCGGGGCATGTAATACTCGATCAGATTTTTTGCGTACGGAGCCGGGACATCTTTGGCGGTGACCCGCATGACCGGGGCATCCAGCCAGTCGAACACGCGCTCCTGTATCTGACAGGCAACCTCCGACGAAAAACTGGCGAACGGATTGCTTTCGTCCACGACGACGAGCCGGTTCGTCTTTTTGACGGAGGCCGCAATCGTTTCGATATCCAGCGGGCGGATGGTGCGCGGGTCGATGACTTCGGCGTCGTACCCGGCTTCGGCCAATCCGTCGGCGGCTTCCATGGCGCGCCAGTAACTCTTCTGATGGGCCACGATGGTGACATCGGCGCCTTCCCGCGCAATGCGGGCCTTGCCCAACGGAATCAGGTAATCTTCCGCATCCGAAACGTCCCCCTTCAGGCCATACATCGATTCGCTTTCGAGAAAAATCACCGGGTCGTCGTCGCGGATAGCCGACTTCAGAAGCCCCTTCGCATCGTCCGGATTGGACGGCGCAACGACCTTGAGACCGGGGAAATACGAATAAAGGGATTCTACGGCCGTGTTGTGCGTAGCGGCAAGCTGGCCCGCGGCGCCGTTCGGCCCCCGAAAAACGATCGGCATCGAGAACTGCCCTCCCGACATGTACCGGATCTTCGCTGCGTTGTTGATCAACTGATCAAAAGCTACGAACGAGAAATTGAAGGTCATGAACTCGACGATAGGGCGCAATCCGGCCATTGCAGCGCCCACGCCGAGGCCGGCGAACCCGCTTTCGCTGATCGGCGTGTCGAGCACCCGGTCTGCGCCGAAACGGTCGAGCATCCCTTCGCTGACCTTGTACGCCCCATTGTATTCGGCGACTTCTTCCCCAATCAGAAAAACGCCCGCGTCGCGCTCCATCTCTTCCACCATGGCGGCGCGAATCGCTTCGCGAAGTTGCAATGCAGCCATATCTGAGAATCAATCGGTTAAAAACGGATAGTCGGTCTGCGAATACACATGTTCGTAGATCTCCCGGATGGGAGGCGCATCGCTCTCTTCGCTGAAGGTAACTGAGTCCATCACTTCCTGCTTGACTTCGTCGTCCACGGCGTCCAGTTCCTCGTTCGAGGCCAGTTCGCGCTCCAGCATATAGCCCTTGAGGCGGATGATCGGGTCTTCTTCTTTCATCGCGTCCAGTTCCTCTTTGGTCCGGTAATTCGCCGGATCGCTCATGGAATGACCGCGATACCGATAGGTACGCACTTCCAGAATCGACGGACGGTTGTTCCGGGCCAGGGCGATATGATCCGACATGGCCTTGTAGACACTGAAAATATCCATGCCGCTGGCCAGCGAGGAGGCCATGCCGTAACTATGCGCATACCGGTAAAAATCCGTCTGCGCGAAAGCCCGGTCGGTAGCCGTGCCCATAGCGTATTCGTTATTCTCGATCACAAAAACGCAGGGTGTTTCGTACAGGGCGGCCAGATTCATGGTCTCATGAAAGGACCCCTGCCCCACGGCCCCGTCGCCGAAGTAGGTCAGGCACACCCCGCCGTCCCCCTTGTACTTATGCGCAAAGGCAATGCCCGCTCCGACAGCGATGTGGCCTCCAACAATGCCGTGTCCTCCATAGAAGTTGAGTTCCTTCTTGAAGTAATGCATCGACCCGCCCTTGCCTCTTGAAGAGCCGCCGACCTTACCGAAAAGCTCCGCCATGCATTCGTTCGGCGTCATGCCGAGCGCCAGGCCGAGTCCGTGATCGCGATAGGCGGTGATTACCGAGTCCTTGCCGATCTCCATGGCGTATGCCGACCCGGTAGATACGGCTTCCTGCCCGATATAGAGATGCAGAAATCCGCCGATCTTTTGTTTTCCGTACATCTGTGCGGCGCGCTCCTCGAACCGGCGCTGCAACAGCATGTTGCGGTACATGGCGCGCACCTGATCGCCGGAAAACCCGAGTTCCTCGTGGGTATATGCGCCGGGCGCATAATAAATGAAGGACTCGTCGGCGCCGGAGGCGGCCCCGTCTTCTGCGGCCGCTCCGGAATGGCCGTTCCGGCTGGCAGCCGAAACCCCATTTCCTTCCGCCTCGCCGTCTGTGGCGGGTTTCGCAGGTTTCCTCGCTTTTTTCCGGGTCTCACCGGCCATGGCTTATCATAGCATGGGTTATTTACAACAAACAACGCACGGGGCCTTCAACCCATTTGTATCGGAATGGAATCCGGCGGGTTTCATCTTTCCGTAAAATTAACTGTCCGTTACCATCCCGGGAGCGGATTCTGCAAGTCGGCGCCAACCCCGGCACGGAACCGCCGCCCCGCTCTTGTGTCAGATGCCTGACTTGAGCATGCGCAGCTTGCCAAGATAATAAAAATCGAAATATTCGACACGCTGTTCCTCCGATTTTCGCTCCCCGTGGAACCTCTTCCCAAACAGAATGCTTCGGGACCGAACCGCTCCATAGTTATCATTCCCACCTACAACGAAGCGGAAAACGTCCCCGTCGTCCTCGACGAAATCATGACGTTGCCCGAGCAAGTGCATGTGCTCGTGGTCGACGATGGCTCCCCCGACGGTACGGCGGACTGCGTACGGACGCGCATGGAACAGCACCCGGGGCGCATATCGCTGATCGAACGGGAAGGGAAAATGGGACTCGGCACCGCCTACCTGCGCGGCTTCGACTGGGCGCTCGACCGGAACTATACGTTCATCTGCAGCATGGACGCAGACCTGTCGCATAACCCTGCCGACCTGTCCCGGCTAATCGCCCCCGTGCTCGAAGGCAAGGCCGATCTGGCGATCGGGTCGCGCTACGCAGAGGGGGTTCGCGTCGTGAACTGGCCGCTTACCCGTCTCATTCTCTCCTATTCCGCCGGAATCTATACCCGTTGCGTGACCCGCATACCGATCCGGGACGTAACGGCCGGGTTCATGTGCTATCATCGCCGCGTGCTCGAAGCCATCGACTTCGACCGGGTCACTTCCAACGGCTACTCCTTCCTGCTGGAAATGAAATACCGCGCCTGGCGCCAGGGATTCATCCTGCTCGAAATCCCGATCATCTTCACCGAACGCACCGAAGGGCAATCCAAGATGAACCGGGCGATCGTACGCGAAGCGGCCTTCAAGGTCTGGGAACTCCGCCTGCGGCAACTGTTCGGGCGCTTGTAACAAGGCATATTCCGATTAAGTCCACTTCGATCAGCGTTTTTTTAAAGGATACAATTTTACACGCTCTCCATGTAAAGCGCGCATCCCTCCTTGCCCGTTGCGCGTTAACAAGCGCAGCGAATCCTACTACGCGCCTTTCAACGCACAGACAACATGCCCGCATACAAAAACCTGACCCCGCCTGCCGAAGGCGAGTCGATTACGATGGAACAAGGCCGCCTGAACGTGCCGGCCCGACCCGTCATTCCATTCATCGAAGGCGACGGGATAGGACCGGATATATGGGCCGCCGCGCAGCATGTCTTCGATCATGCCGTCCGGCATGCCTACGGGGATACGCGAAAAATCGTGTGGTTCGAGGTGTTCGCAGGGGAAAAGGCAAAGAACAGATTCGACGAGTGGCTCCCGGAAGATACTCTTGAAGCCATTCGCCAGTACCTCGTCGCCATCAAGGGGCCCCTGACCACGCCCGTCGGCGGAGGCATTCGCTCGCTCAACGTCGCGCTACGGCAGATTCTGGACCTGTACGCCTGCGTACGCCCCGTTCGCCATTTTGCAGGCGTTCCTTCCCCGGTAAAGCACCCGGAAAAGGTGAACATGGTGATTTTCCGGGAAAATTCGGAGGACATCTACGCGGGCATCGAATACGAAATGGGGACGCCGGAAGCGGAAAAACTTATTGGATTTCTGCGAGACGAAATGGGTGTCGAAAGCATCCGTTTCCCGGAAACGAGCGGCATCGGGATCAAACCCGTTTCCAAAGAAGGCACGGAACGGCTTGTGCGCGCGGCCATCGGCTACGCCCGGAAGCGCGGCTACAAAAGCGTCACGCTCGTCCACAAGGGAAACATCATGAAGTTCACCGAGGGCGGATTCCGGGACTGGGGATACGACCTTGCCCGGCAGGAATTCGGCGCCGAGGAATTCGGGGGAGGTCCCTGGTCCAAACTTCCCGACGGCACGCTCGTCAAGGATGTCATCGCCGACGCCTTTCTGCAGCAGATTCTGACGCGCCCGGACGAATACGGGGTCATCGCGACCATGAACCTGAACGGCGATTATATCTCCGACGCGCTTGCCGCCGAGGTCGGAGGCATCGGCATCGCACCCGGCGCCAACATCAATTACGATACCGGCCATGCCGTCTTCGAAGCCACCCACGGCACCGCGCCCAAATACGCGGGACAGGACAAGGTGAACCCCGGCTCGGTTATTCTGTCCGGGGAAATGATGTTCCGGTACATGGGATGGGACGAGGCGGCGGACCTGATCGTGTCTTCGCTGGAAAAAACGATCGCGCAGAAACGGGTCACCTACGACTTCGAGCGCCAGATGGACGGAGCCACGCTGCTCAAAACCAGCGAATTCGGCGCCGCCATGGTCGAAAACATGGCGTGACGGCGGGGCGCAGGGGCGGCCGATCCCGATAGGCGCCGCAGGCGAATCTACAAACGCACTTCCCGCGGCGACGAAGCGACTTCTTCCAGCAGCGCATCGTACTGCGCAACATGCTTCCGCCAGTCGAGCGCCTGCGGAACCGCCTGAAGCGTGGACACCGGCAACGGCCGGTCCTCCCCCTCCATGATCCGGGACATGGCTTCGAAAAGGCCTTGCTCGTCTTCGTACAGCACAGGGGCGTGCAGCAGCGGACGATGGAGCGCATCGGGAATCAGTTCGGGATAGCTGAGGCGATTCGGCAACAGCGGATGACATCCGCAGTAAATGGCCTCCATAACGGCTATCCCGAAAAATTCGTGGATCGATGTGGAGACCACAAGGTGGGCCCGGTGCAGCAAGCGGCTGTATTCCTTGAAATCCTCCGCATAACCGTAGTGCAGGATGCGGTCCGCATACCGCTCGAACGCCTTTTCGAATTCGTACGGCTGCTCCTCGAAATGCTCCCCGGCAAGGATAAGACGGAAGCGGTAGCCGCGATCGTCGAGCCGGTTCATGACCCGGAAAAAGGCTTCCGGGTTCTTGTCGTATTCCCAGCGCTGGTTCCATAGCACAATGGGGGACCGCATCGAAGGGCCCCAATCGGGAGGCGGATAGTCTGCACGGTACCGGTCGTGCGCTTCCAGATCCATGCCTACATGCAATACGGTGGACTTCTTTCGAAGCATATTCACCGTGTTCAGGTGGGTATAATCCGGAAAAGCGCGCAACAGGGTTGGCAGCGCATCCATGAACTCATCGAAATGGAATTGGGAGTTGAACACGATCCGGTCGGCGGCAAGCGAGGACAGGTAGTTGATATACCCGTAGGTATGATCGCGCTCGACATCCGGCGGCAACGGATAGGTCAACTGGTTTTCATGGAAATACAGCACCACCGGCACGTCCCCGAGATGCGGTCGGACAAGCGCCAGAAAGGCGGGGATATTGACCATGCCGGTGGCGAACACCACATCCGGCTCGAAACCGTCTTTGAATGCCTTGAGCGCCTTGCGCGCCAGTGTGACGGCGCCGCCGTGCATGCGCCACTTCCAGAAACGGGCCGTCAGCGTGACCGTGCGGAACTCGTGGCGGCTATGCTTCACCAGCCCGTCGAAGAAATTCCGGTGGGAGCCTCCGTACCATGGCTCCAGCGCAAGAACCTTCATTCCTGACCGCTCCCGGTTTCTTCAAGCTCCTTCCGAAAAGCTTCCTCTTCCTCCGTCGTAACCGGACGCACGATCGAGATGGCGCGCACCTGCAAGTTCTGTCGGAGGGCGGGATCGCGCACTTCTTCCGCAGTAATCATCCTTGCTTCGCCGGGAGGCACAGTGATTCGGCGAGAAGCCATGTCTATCTCGACGGGACGAGTGTTGGCGTTCTTGATAATCATTCCGCGCCGCATGGGAACCGCCATCGGATTCTGTATTGCTTGCGGCATGGTCCTCGGCTTCGGTCGAAAAAACCGCGCGCCGGGGGCGCCGCTGGGGGTTATGCAAATCGATCTTGGGTGTCTAATATATGAAAATCGCTGCATGTTTTGCACCGCCGCAAAAACGATGTTTCGAGTCCGCAACATGCCTATGCCCGTACGGAACCTGTGGAAAACGCCGGTAAAAGCTGCACGGGCCCTGGGACAGGGTCTGATGGATATGGCTTTTCCGCCGGCGTGCCTGCACTGCGGCGGAGCCGTCCCGGGCGCCTCCATGCTTCTTTGCTTCTGTTGCCTGCGCAATGCCGACCGCGCCGATGCAGACGATGTCCGGGAGCGCATCGACCGTCTGCCCGACATGCGTACCGCCATCGACGGCGCATTCGCCTTGTGGATGTTCGACAAGGGAGGATTCCTGCAACACATCCACCAGGCGCTGAAATACGGAAATCGGCCGCACTACGGCATATGGCTGGGACGTATCCTTGGACATGCTTTTGTTCAAAGTCTCGTGTACCGGCCCGCGCCGGATCTGCTTGTGCCCATTCCCCTGCACCGTATGCGATTGTGCGAACGGGGGTACAATCAAAGCGAGTTTCTCGTCCGGGGCATTGCTCCCGCCCTCGGAAAACCTGTCGCACAGGGTGTCATCGTCCGGAGCAAAAGCACCCGCTCGCAAACGGCGCTTTCCCGGAAAGAACGGCTGGACAATCTCGACGGCGCTTTTACCGTGCCGATTCCGGAACGGGTTGCCGGACTACGTATCCTGCTCGTGGACGATATCCTTACCACAGGAGCCACACTGGGCATGGCCGCAAGCGCGCTTCTTAAGGCAGGCGCAGACGCCGTGGATATCGCCACGCTGGGCGTCACGCGGATGTAAAGGACCCCGGGCTTACGGACAAGCATGAAACAGAATACCGCAAACGGTATATTATTCTTTATAAATCATTCGCACAAGCCATGATCGACACCCTTTCCATGGCCGAAAACCTTACCGCCGCAGGCGTCGAACAGAAACAGGCGAAAGCCATCGCGCAGGCGATCGGGGAGCGACATAGCGAAACCGCGTCAAAACAGGACATCGGCGCGCTGAAGCAAGACATCGACGCGCTGAAAGAAAGTATGAACGCCCAGTTCGCCGCCATCAAGACCGCGTCGAAGCAGGACATCGGCGCGATGAAGCAGGACATCGACGCGCTGAAAGAGAGTATGAACGCCCAGTTCGCCGCCATCAAGTGGATTGTCGGGGCGCATGCAGGTCTTACCCTCGTTTTGCTTGCCGCCTTCCTCGCTGGATAGAAACACCTGTGCGCAGCGAAAAAAGCCCCGCAGGTTCGGGCGTTGCCTCCCTGAAGACCAGCGTATCCTATCGATATTCCTCGACACATAGCGTGCGGGCGTACCGCTTCGCTTCCCGTTCGTCGTTGGTGGCCACGACCATGATCGCGCCAGCTTGCAGTCTGGCCTCGATGACAGCGGATATCATACGGCGGCCTTCTTCGTCGAGATGCTCGTTCGGCTCGTCCAAAAGCAGAAGCGGCGGATCGGAAAGCAGCGCCGCCGCCAGTTTGACGCGCTGCACCATGCCGGATGAGAACGTGGAGACCCGGTCGTGCATGCGGCGGGCCAGCCCGACGGATGCAAGCGTCTCCTCGATCCGCTGCTCCTCGTTTGCAAGGCGACGCGCCCGCGCGATGAACCGCAAATTCTCCCGGGGAGAAAACCCTGCGTATACATTCACGTACGGCGCTACGAGGCCGGCATGCAACGGATGCGCTTCCTGCGTCAGGTCGGTCCCGTTCACACGGAGCGAAACGGTTCCTTCGCTCGGCGACATGACCCCGGCCAGAATGCGAAGCAACGTGGACTTACCGGACCCGTTGACGCCAGTCACGGCAAGACACTCCCCACCGGACAAGGAAAATGAAAGGTCCCGGAAAAGGAGTCGCCTGCCGAACCGGCGGGCGACGCCGCGTACGTCCAGAACCGGCAAGGCATCCGGGGACCGCGTCATGTTCCTTGGATAATTGTTGCAGGGATTGCGTGCGCCTTGTGCAGGGTGGCGTACACTGCGCAGCACCATGCAATCTACGTCATGGAAGGGAGCCGGTTCGCCAGCCATGCACTCACAAAGCACCGCCATCCGGCACGAGATCGCAGAATACGAAGCCATCGCGTTCGACGACCTGCCCGAGAGATATACGTACCGGCCATTGAAGAATAGGCCCATCGAACACGAACGTGTGAAACTCGCCGTTCTCCCCGCATGGGTCCACCTCAGGGGGAAGATCCGCCAGAAAAGCCTCGTCGAATGGGCGCCCGGCGAAAGACGCATCGAGCACCGCCGGGTTTACGCAGGCCACAACGGCCTTGAATCCGTCCTCGACGAACCGTTGCGCAAGTTCTGTCGTGTCGCGCTTCCAGATCGGGAAAAAGCACTCAAGGTTGCAGGCTGCCAGTTGCTCTTCGCGATAAACCCGAAGATCTTCAAGAAAAATGTCTCCGAACGCCACGCGCCGTATGCCCTCGGCCTGCAATCGGACGAACGCATGCCCCATTTCGCGTTCGTAGACCGCGTTGGAGGAACTGGGCGGCACGGTAACCTCCGTAATGGGAATGCCTATGGCATCGGCCTGCTGCCGCACGAGCGCGCGGCGAACGCCGTGCATGGTTACCCGGTCATAGGGAATGGTTACCGTCGTCAGCAACTCCTTGACAACATACGTTCCGGCGCAACGGATCTCATGCAACGCAATCGCGCTGTCCTTGCCCCCGCTGAAGCACATGGCGATGGATTCACGGGTAGGCATAGGGGGCTTCCATCTTGTGGGCGACTTGTAGAAACGGCTCGCATACGCAGCGTATGCCCCTGGAATATACCGCTACGTTCCATATCGAGGTACCTGCGGGCCGATCCTGTCCAGCCACCCATACAAAAAGGGGCAGACCGGAATCCGGCCCGCCCCTTCGAAGCGCTCGGCGCCACATCGCCTTTGCGGCAAGTCGTGGTTTAGGAGACGGTCCCTTACAACGAACCGTTCGTCTGCATCGTGTGATACTCCGAGAGCACGCTGGCAACCAGCGACCGGTACTCCGTATCGCCCATGCCGTCCAGATGCGACAGATGCCGTTTGGCCCGCCAGGTATCGATGGAACGCAGCGCCGCTACGGCCAGACGCCGGTTCGACCTCGATGCGTCCTCTTCAGCCACCTCGGCAAGCACCGCCGTGATCCCGCCCAGATCAACCTGGTCGAAATCGAGCGTCGCATACACGATCACGTTCTTCAGCGTCTGGCTGCGCACCTGCGCATGGGGCGACTGAAGGGACGCAATGATCTGCCTGGAAACCAACTGATTGAGAACATTAGGGTCCGTAGGAACAAGGTCGTTCTGGGACCACGCAGGCGCAATCGGAGTGAAGCCTACCGCCAGCATGGGAACAAGAAGAAAAAGCGCTTTCAAATTTACAGCTATGAAACGTGTGTTCATGGCAATCCCTCAGGGTAAAGGGGTGAGAAAAACGGTTCCTGCCCGGGATGAGCACGCTCCGTTCGAGCGCTGGAACAGTCTCGTCTACGGAAGGCTCCGGCAATAGTTACAGGGAGGCTACCGGAGAAATTTTTTTATTCGCCAAGCAGGGAAGCCGCCGTCATCGCACGACGAATATGCTCCTCCAACTGCCCCGGACTGTCGCTGCCCACATACAGCAAGCGATCGTTGGGGAGGGTCAAAACCACGGCCTGGTTGCCGCGGGCCGTCCAGGCTTTCTTTTTGCCCATTCCGCGAATACCCCACCCCCCGAATTCGGCAATAGGGCGGTATCGCACGCTTTCCATCGAAACGATGTCGGCGAACGGAACCGATTTCTTCACCAGCGGAATCGAGCCCATGTATATGAACAGGCGCGTTTCCTGCACCAGGGCCGTAAGCCCGCCGAAGATATACCGGATAGCGACGCCGATGCCCAGAATAGCCGCAATGGAGACGACCCTACCCACCATTCCGGAGTCCGTGCCCCATCCGAAAACGAAAGGAAGGCTGGTGGCGCCGAGGCTCCCCCATACGACCAGTTCAACCCATCCTGGCCAGGCGGAAAATTCGCGGTAGGAGGTAGATTCCATGCCCTACTCCTCCAGACGTTCGATCGGCCCCTGCGGACCGGTCAAAATGACGCGGCTCCAGGTGGAATCGTCATCCCCGTCGCCGTACACCATGAAATGCCCGCCGTACGCCCCGCCGTCGGGATCGCAATGCACGATCATAAGGCTGTACTCGTCCCCGGTGGCGGGCGGCGACATCCAGCGCGGGTCGCTGACCGGAAAGAACGCATCCATGCGCACGCGGGCTTCGAGTTTGAAATCCCCGGCGCCGGTTCCCCAAGGATCGAACTGCAACGCATAATCCACCATATCGTCCGGCATCTGCGACTCCTGATAGGTGTCCTCCGGCGTTCCGTAGCGCCACCAGGCCCCGTAATCCGGCATGGACGCATCCGCTACGAAGCAAAACGCATTGTCGCCGCGCCCGAACCGTTCCGGCGCATCGTCCCGGGGCGCCTCCATGAACCAGCAGATAGAATCCTTGAACATCCAGCGGCGGGGCGCCGGGTCCGGATCGTCCACATCGTTCACATTATCATGCACCTCGGCGCCGAAATACAGGTACGCCTCGTCCCACGCCATGTAGTACCGGGCGCGCAGATCGTCCTCCGGGGCAGGTTCGTCGAGCGCCTGATCCGTCAGGCGGTTGCGGGCGCCGCCGTCGTACCAGGACGCATGACGCAGGCGGTAAATATCCCACACGCCGTCATGATGGGCCGCCCGCTTCCATTCGTCGAGGTTCCCGTCGATCGCGGGAGCATCCGCAAGATACGGCATATAGAGCGGCGGGGGATCCACCAGCGTCTGGCCCTGCGCATGCGAGGCGAAAAACGGCAGGAGAACTACAAGGGCGAGGATGGGAGCAAAAGCGAAACGGAACATGGTCGTAACCTCCGGAAAGAGTATGTACGGCAAGTACGGCGCCAGGTCAGAATGAACGAAACAACATAAGGATACTCTGATCAAATACTGCTTCGATCAGCAGGAACCCCGGTTTTCACGCGGCACGAATGTCCGCAAGTACGCCGCACTCTGACGCAGAGCTAATTTTCTCGCCTCCAACGAATGTTCGTATGCGCGATCCTCCACCTCCACGCAAACCGGACCGTCGTACCCGACATCGGTCAACACAGAGAAAAAACGCCCCCAGTCCACATCGCCGAGTCCGGGCAGTTTCGGCGTGTGGTATTCCAGCGGCGTGGCGAGAATGCCCACCTCGTCCAGGCGATCCCGGTCAAGACGCACATCCTTGGCATGCACATGAAAAAGACGGTCGGCGAACGCGCGCAAAGGGCGCAGATAGTCCATCTGCTGCCAGACCATATGAGACGGATCGAAATTCAACCCGAAACGGTCGCTGGGAATGTCCTCGAACATGTGGCGCCAGATGGCCGGACTGTACGCAAGATTCTTGCCTCCCGGCCATTCGTCCTGCGTAAAAAGCATGGGGCAGTTCTCGATGGCAATGCGTACGCCGTGCTCCTCCGCAAA
Source organism: Rhodothermales bacterium (assembly GCA_951812345.1). GTDB lineage: Bacteria > Bacteroidota > Rhodothermia > Rhodothermales > VXPQ01 > VXPQ01. Next base: position 1,142,775 of record OX638295.1, on the reverse strand, counting down.
CGCCACAAGGGGCCTCCACACGGCCAGAAACCGTGGCCACTGCTCCTCGACAGACCGGACCGGGTCGCTTCCCACAAAGGTATTCACGAGGTCCACGCCGAGCAGCGCGGCGGCGCGCACGACATTCCGGATGTGTTCGACGTACACAGCGGATTCGTCCGGGTCGGGCACGAGCGGGTTGGGATAATACCCGAGCCCGCTGATTCCCACTCCGGCATCTTCGACGACCGCACGCACCTGCCGGGCGTCCGATTCGGAAAAATCCGTCACATCGATGTGGGTAATGCCCGCGTAGCGGCGGTCCGCCTTGCCTCGGGGCCAACAAAGCAGCTCCACGCAGTCGTAGCTCTCCTCTGCCGCCGTCTCGACAACGCCCTGCAGGTCAAGTTCCGGGAGAATAGCGCTTACGAACCCGAGTTTCATATGGATTTCATATCGTTATCCAGCGGGCCTCCCGGTGACTCTGGAGGATGGCGTCGCACAACACGATTTCCTTGTGCCCCTCCTCGAACGAAGGGTACAGCCGCTCGCCCGAACCACCGCTTTCCACCGCCTCGTAAAACGCGTGGAAACATTGCTTGAACGTATCGGGGTAGCCTTCATTGTGCCCGGCCGGAAAATTGGTAAAACGCCCGGGGAGATCGTGCATCAACACCGGATCCCGGACCACGGCTTCGCTGGGGGCATTACGGCGCCCCACCCGAAGCTCGTTGGGGTACCGGCTGTTCCAGGAAACCGACTGCTCCGCGCCGGAAATTTCGTACCGGAGGCAACTCTTGTATCCTGCCGTAACCTGGGAAACCCACATGTTGCCCCGGGCGCCCCCCTTGAAACGGAAAAGCACGCTGCCGCAATCTTCCGTGTCGATTGCGACGTCTTCCGTATCCCCTTCGTATGCCCCGGTGAACGTTTGCACCTCGCCTTTGGGTCGCTTGCGTACGGGGTGCACGATCTTCAGATCGGCCAGCACCGCTTCGACCTCCAGGCCCGTCATGGACGTGACGAGATCGATCCAGTGCGTGCCGATGTCGGATACGGCGCGGAGCGGGCCACCCTTGTCGGACAGTACGCGCCAGTTGTAGTCCGTATCGTACAACAGCCAATCCTGCACAAAGCCGCCCACCACCGAGTGCACTGCGCCCAGTTCCCCACCGGCGATCATGCTCCGGACCTGCAGGTTCAGGGGATAGAACCGCTGATTGTAACATACGCCCGCTTCCAGTCCCGATGCGCTTGCGGCCTCCACCAGCGCCGCCGATTCCTCCGAATTCATGGCAAGCGGCTTCTCGCACATCACGTGCTTGCCGGCTTCGAGCGCGCGCATGGAATACTCGTAATGCAACACATTCGGCAAGGCAAGATGCACCGCCTGCACATCCGGATCGGCGAGCATTTCGTCGAGGCTTGCATAGGCCCGGGGCAAGCCCATAGCGAGGCGGGCCTGTTCGGAGCGTTCCGGGCTACTCCCGAGAATGCCCGTCACATGGATATTTTTCAGCCGCCGGAGGGCCTCGACATGTACGGGGCCAATGAATCCGGATCCGGCTACAGCTACGCCAGTCATGGGATACTCTGTTTAATTTTTATCGCAACCAGGCTTTCTTGACATCGGGATTGCCGGCCGTGTTCAGCATATCCATCTGATCGTCGGACAACTGCACGTCCACGGCGCCCAGATTTTCCTCCAACTGCTCGACCCGGCTGCCGCCGAAGAGCGGAAGAATGTCGTTTCGGAGCATCCAGGCGATAAGCACCTGGTTCGGGGTGGCGTCCACTTCCGCGGCGACGCTCCGGAGCGCTGCAAGGCGGTCGTCCGATTCCGGCCCGGCGAACTGCGCGGGCACAGGCCGGTCGTCCCGCGTGTAGGCCCCCTGCAACAGCACGGAATACCCGATGAGGGTAATCCCGTGATGGCGGCAATACCGCTTCATGTCTTCGGTAACGAAGATTTGCGGACCGAAATCGGCGCCGTGGCGAGGACGCAGGTAGGTAAAGCGCTGCTCGACAGCCTGGTACGGCGTCCAGCCCCGTTCTTCGGCCAGCTTGCCCGCCTCGGCAATGCGCCAGAGCCACACGTTGCTTGCGCCGATCGTACGCACTTTGCCCTTCTGGATCAGCCGGTGAAATGCCTCCATGGTTTCGTCCATGGGCGTATCGAAATCGTCCCGGTGGGCATAGTAGACATCGATATAATCGGTCTGGAGCCGCGCAAGGCTTTTGTCGCATTCCCGTTCGATCTCGTCGGCGGAGAGCCCGCCGTCGCTTCCGGGATAATCGAATCCCAGTTTGGAGGAAATCTGAATCTTGTCGCGCACGCCGCGCTCCTTCATCCACTCTCCGATCGTCGTTTCGCTCTCGCCTCCGGAGCAGCCCTCGACCCAGCTCGAATAGAAATTGGCCGTGTCGAGAAACGTACCGCCCCGGTCGTAGAACAGGTCGAATAAGGTAAAGGATGTTTCGCGGTCGATGCGGCTGCCGATCAGGTCCGTCCCATAGGACAATGCGGACACTTCCACGTCGCTATGGCCGAGTTTCCAGGTTTTCATGAGGATAATGCAGGGATGGCTATTTGTGAAAAAGAACGAACGTCGTGTAAGAACCTGTGTCAAACCGGATGACGCGCAGGGCGTCAGGGTATCGTGGGACCTGCGCGCGCATCAATGCAATATGGATATCTCCACGCCCGGAGGGATAGTGACGCCCGGCCCTTCGAACTCGATCCGGTCGAACCGGGCTATCGTGCCCCGCTCTGGCCCTTCGAACACGAAATACAGATCGCGCGCTCCTTCCGGGGCTTCGATGGGAAGCGAATAAGATACCCAGTGAATAATGGGCGGTCCGTCCTCACGCTCCTCTACAGGGGACTCTTCGGGAGGCGCAATCGCCGTTTCCGCCAGAATCGGCCCGTCGGCGGCGTCCAGTCTTACCTGTACCGCCCCCTCCGCTTCGGGCACGAGGTACAGCGTGAGCGCATCGACGCCGTGCAGATTCACGGCGGAAAACGACACATACTCCGCATTCCCCAGTTCGACATACACCTCGGTTTCGTCCGGGAACCCGGGACGCTGGCGGTTGCCCGTAATGACCAGGTTGTCCCCCTCGGAAGCCGAACGGTTTTCCGCCTGCACCACGTTCGGGTACAGCATCACCTCGTCCGATGATGTAAGCGCGGGCGTACCCGAGTCCGTGTAGCTCGCCATTAGGCGTACGTACCGGTCGAGGATATACGGCCTGTGGGTAGGATCGGGCACCACGTTGAACGCGCCTGTATTGCCCCGGTGCATGTGCAGCGGATGTTCATGGGTGTCGTGCCCAAGAAACGGTTGCAGGGTAACGCGCGAACCCGGCGCGGTCAGCACGCCGTCTTCCGCATCGAACACGTCCACTGCATAGGGCACCGGTTCGTCCATCGGCGCAATTCCCCCGAACGGGGGCCATGCAATGGATACCTCGGGCGCCGTGTTGCCGACGGTGACCGTTACGTCCGTTTTCGCTACCATACCCTCGGCGTCCGCCACCAGAAGACGGGCCGTGTACGCGCCGGGCTCGGTATAGGTGTGCTCGGCAGTCGCCGTTTCGGCGTCCAGGACGCCGTCCCCGTCGAAATCCCAGGAAAAATGCAGATCGCCCCCGTTACGGGATGCGGAAGCCGAACCGTCGAACGCAACGGTGAGCGGCGCCGGACCGGACGTGGGTTCCGCACCAGCCACCGCTTCCGGCGGACGTTTTTCGTTCCCGTAGTAATCGATGCGCACGAGCTGCCCGTCGCGGTTCTGCCCCCAGAATTCCTGACCCCACTCCAGCACATACAGCGTCTGGTCCGGACCCAGCGCAATATCGACCGGGCGGATGTACGGAATCTCGGGGGTGAACGCCGTAATCTCCATGGCGTCCCCATTCTCGTCGTTGAGCACTTCCTGAATCCAGTTGCGCGCCCATTCGAACAGGATCACCTTGCCGTCATAGTATTCGGGGAGCGCATGAGGGCCCGCGATCTCCGGATCGTAACGGTAAACAAATCCGGGGGCCGCAGACATACCCCCCAGGCCCATTTCGGGGAATTCCTCCGACGGGCCGTAACTGTAGTATATCCAGGCCGGTTGCGCAGGAGGAAGCTCGCGCAATCCCGTGTTGTTCGGAGAATCGTTGACGGGATTGTCGGGGTCGAACCAGTCGCCGTATTCCTCCGTCTCGAAATTCAGATCGCGGTACGGTCCGTTCGGCCCGACGAAGTAAGGCCAACCAAAGAATCCGGGGGTCTTCGCCTGTCCGAATTCCTCCATCCCCTGCGGCATTTTGCCTTCGACATACTGATTCCCCGGCCCCACATCGCCCCAGTAGAGCCAACCCGTTTCCGGGTCTACCGTGTAGCGCCACGGATTCCGGTGCCCCATCGTGTAGATTTCCGGGCGGGTAAGCGGATCGTCGTCCTCGAAGAAATTACCCTCAGGGATCGTGTACGAACCGTCCGGTTGCGGGCGGATGCGCAGGATCTTCCCCCGCAGGTCGTTCGTGTTGGCCGAGGTCCGTTGCGCATCGTAGAGCGCGCGGCCTGGACGTTCGTCGGTGCGCGGAGCGGTCCCTCCCGTGTTGTCCCCCGTCGCCAGCCACAGGTTGCCGTCCTTGTCGAAATGAAGCTCGCCGGCGCTATGGCAACAGATCTCGCGCTGCATGAAGACTTCCAGCACGATGACCTCACTCGCCATGTCCAGCTCGTTCCCCCGCATGGTGAATCGCGACAACCGGTTCGGGTCCTGGCTCAGGGGCATGTAATACAGGTAAACCCAGTTGTTTTCCTCGAAATCCGGATCAAGCGCAATCCCCAGGAGCCCGTCCTCGATTTTCATGGAGGTCGGAATCCAGCCCGCAATGACCGTCGATTCGGTGGACGGGTCCCATATTTTGACCGTGCCGTCGCGTTCGATCCAGAACACGCGCCCGTCGGGCGCCACCTCCAGTTGCATCGGATAGGTCGTATGGTCGTCTAGAACGACCTCCTCGTACGATCCTGTCAGCGTAGGACCGACGTCCCCGTCCACGCGGCCCGCCGCCCACAGAATGGCCTGGAGCAAGTGCTCGCGGAACAGCGGCTCCTCGTAGCTTTCCGAGGTATGCCCGCCGCCCGTATACAAAGCGCGCCCGCCGTCGTATTCATGCGCCCATGCGATCGGATGATCGTCGCCCATGGCGCCCCCCTCGTAACTTTTCTCGACGAGAGTAGCCAGCACGTGCACATTGCCGCGCGGGTTCGCCTTGTAATCGTACCACTCGTCCGTGCGTGTCCAGCGCTCCGGCAGATGCGCCGTGGCGGGAAATGCCCGGTCGAGCACGGCAATATCGGCCTCCTGAACGTGCGGGTGGCTTTCGAAATAGCCCCCCACAAGCTCGCCGTACCAGGCCCAGCCGTATTCGGTATCCGCCGCCGCATGCACGCCGACATACCCGCCGCCTTCCCGGATGTACCGCTCGAAAGCCGCCTGCTGCTCGTCGTTCAGCACATCGCCTGTCGTGTTCAGGAACACCACCGCGCCGTAAGTGGCCAGATCCGGCCACACGAACGCCGTACTGTCTTCCGTGTGCGTGACCGAGAACCCATGCTCCTCGCCGATTTCCCGAAGGGCCTGCACGCCGTCTTCAATGGAACTGTGACGGAACCCCGCCGTTTTGCTGAAAACGAGGACGGACAGATCGGCATCGTCCTGCGCGTCGCTTCGGTCCTGCGCAGCAGCCGGTTTTTCGACAAAGGCTTGCCCTGTCAGAAGAAGACCTGCAAGGAGAAAGAGTATGGGCAGGCGGCGCGCCTGCCCTGACCGTATTGGTTCTTCGTTCGGCATATTATGGTCTATTATGGTCTATAACCGGATCGGGAAATACAGACGGATCGGTAGACGGGTTCAGTCCATGCTGACGTCCCCGTCCACGCGGCCCGCCGCCCACAGAATGGCCTGGAGCAAGTGCTCGCGGAACAGCGGCTCCTCGTAGCTTTCCGAGGTATGCCCGCCGCCGGTATAAAAGGCGCGCCCGCCATCGTATTCGTGCGCCCATGCGATCGGATGATCGTCGCCCATCTTGCCTCCCTCGTAACTTTCTTCAATGAGCACAGCCAGCACGTGGACATTGCCGCGCGGGTTCGCCTTGTAATCGTACCATTCGTCCGTGCGCGTCCAGGTCTCCGGCAGATGCGCCGTGGCGGGAAACTCCCGGTCGACTACTTCGATATCGGCCTCCTGAATGTGCGGATGGCTGGCGAAATAGGCGCCCACAAGCTCGCCGTACCAGGCCCAGCCGTATTCGGTATCCGACGCCGCATGGATGCCGACATACCCGCCGCCACCCTGAATGTACTGTTCAAAAGCCGCCTGCTGCTCGTCATTCAGCACATCGCCCGTCGTGTTCAGAAACACCACCGCGCCGTAGCCGGCCAGATCCGGCCAGGCAAACGCCGTACTGTCTTCCGTGTGCGTGACCGAGAAACCATTCTCTTCGCCGATCTCCCGAAGCGCCTGGGCGCCATCCTCGATGGAGCGGTGACGGAATACCGCCGTTTTGCTGAAAACAAGGACGGAAAGATCGTCCGTGTCCTGCGCTACGGCCTGGTCCTGTGCGTCGCTCCGGTCCTGCGCAACGGCCGGTTGCCCAACAAGGGCCGATCCTGCCGCAAGCAAGCCTGCGAGGAGAAAGATTGCGGACAGGCGGGAGGTATGTCTTCGTCGCACTGTTTCTTCGTTCTTCATAGTGTCCATTTAGGGATACTCTGATTAAGTTCGAGAAGTTCAGAGGCTTGCGAGGGGTGCGCTGGCAAGGAATGACGAAGCAATGTGGCAGGCCCCACATAATGAGGAATGACACGGCCAGCGTGCCCCTCTCTGCCTCCCGAAGGGCGCTTCACGTTCGCAAGTACAGGATATCATGATTTTATCATCGGAATCAGCGGGAAATATGCGAATTCGGGGCGTTGCGAACGTGAAGCGCTGAACGAAGTGGTTTTGATCAGAGTATCCTTAAGATATTGGAAATTGCCGACTTACCGGTACGCCGGGTTCAGTGCGCGCTTGAGCGACGAAGCATCGTCGAGACGCATGATGCGCACATGGCGGTACCAGACCGGGCGGCCGTGATCCTGCAAACCGATGCGGCCTTCCTTCGCAAAGTCCCGGATGGCGCGCGTGAACTTGTTCCTTGCGCCGTTCGGGTTCATGTGCGCCGTGGTCCACTGGTCCAGATCCGCCTCGGCGACGCGCACCCCGTTCAGTTCGGTAATAATCTGATTATCAAAGGCGAAAATGCGCAGCCAGTTCCATTCGCCCGGCGGATACACCGGATTGTTGCGCGGTTTGACCAGATCGTAGAGCGTACCGGTCGTGCTCCCCTGACTTGTCGGCCTGCCGTAGGAATTGTTCACCTGCACCTCGAATCCCGTGAATACCGGGTCGGCGATATCCTCCGTACGGATGAAAATGCCGCTGTTCGAATTCTCGACGGTCTTGAACTCGACTTCCAGCACGAAATCCCCATAGGTATCCTTCGCCCAGAGGTAGTGTTCGTTCGGCATGGAGTTGTCAAACTCGCGGTCGAGAAGGATCATGCCGTCCCGGACTACCCAGGAATGGCCTTCGCCGGCGACCCAGTTCTCCATGTCTTCCTCATGACCGTCGAACAGGATTTCCCAGCCTTCGGGATAATCCATGCGGGCAAGGTCTTCGCGCTGCTCGTCGTCGATCGGGTCGATCCAGATGTTGCGGAACTCGACGATGCTGGACGTCGGATCCATTTCGCCCGTCTCCTCGATCATACCCCCGTGGTGCTGGAGTCCGATGGGACCGCACTCGGGAATACCGGGAACGAGCGCATTATGGATGACCTCCTTCCCGTTCAGGCGCACCGTAACCCGATCGCCGATCATCCGGATATCGAACTCGTTCCATTCCCCGACCGGATGATCCATCCGTTTGGACGGAACCGCCGCCGCGCGCACTTCCGGCGCGTTGTCCTCGTTCGTGCGCACTCCCCAGAGTTCGCCGGAGCCCACGCCCCAGTTCCAGATATTCGCCTGGTCATACGATCCGCGCAGGAGAATACCCGAATCCGAGTTCGGCGTGGGATTCGTGACGACGTTCCCGTCGGCGTCCGTTTCGTACGTGCCGTCCGGCAGGATATTCGGCATATCATATATGCCCGAAGCCTCCGGGAAGCGCCACTCCACATGCAGGTTGTAGTCGCAGTACTCCTCCTCCGTGAAGAGATGCTTCTCTTCCGCTTCCGAGAGCGCGTCGTACTTGATCATGAAGTCCTCGACTTTCCAGTGCCCGCCGTCGCCTTCCGGAACGACCCAGCCGCTGAAGTCCCTGCCGTTGAACAAGGTGCCGTACTCGCCCCAGGAACGCCACGTGTCGTACTCGTCGTACGTGGGCAGGCGGTACGCATCGCCCGGCGTAGGCGGAGCGCCTTCGTTGTAAAAGATGTACAGGCCCGCCTTGCTCGGATTCACGACATCGTTGCGCCCGTCGCCGTTCATGTCCGCCACATGCACGTTCATGCCCATGCCGAACGCATAATTCGGCGGAGGATTCAGGCTCGCCTCGTACCCGTACCGGGGCAGGTGGTTGTAGAACAGAATGTGTCGTTTCGGATCGCCTCCGTTCAGATCATACCAGAATCCGAAAAGCGGCTCGAAAGCGCCAATGTCCCTGCCGTAGTGCGCCATCAGCCGGCGTCCCGCCACCAGATCGTCCTTGCCGTCGCCGTTCAGATCGCCCAGCGCGAGCGTATGAAACTGGCTGAATTCGGATTCGAGCCAGTGTTCCTCGAACGACCGTTCGCCGTCCTCCATCTTCTGCGCATACCAGGCCAGCCCGTACGCATGGGCGGACCCGATAATGACGTCGTTCAGGCCGTCCTCGTTCACGTCGTGCACCAGAATCGGATGGGAGGCCGCACTGGCGATCCGCTCCTTGAGCGACTCGAATTTCCAGTCGTCGTGGTAGGTCCACATGCCTCTTGCCGCTTCACCCCCCGGATTTTCGTACCACCCCAGCGACGTCACGATGTCCGGATCGCCATCCATGTCGATGTCGCCCATGCCGTTCCCGTGCATATCCACATCGAATCCCACCACATGCTCGACGAAATACGGGTGCTCGTCGATGTACTCCAGCCACGTCATCCCCTGATCCTCGTAGAGCGACCAGTGGTTCACCAGGATATCGTCGTCGCCGTCGCCGTCGATGTCATGGTGCCCTTCGACGCCCTCCATATTAAACGCCTGGTGCACCTTGTGCGAGGTCCACGTGTCGATCTTGTTGCAGGGGTTCTCGTACCAGTAGGCCCCTTTCATGAACATCCAGCCCGAGCTTACGATATCCGTGCAGCCATCGCCGTTCACGTCCATGGCGAACTCGGCGTTGTTCTCCGTTTCCGGGCCGTTCACATCCCCGCCGCTGCGGAAATTTTCGTGCTTGATCCAGAGGGGCGCTTCGTACCAGTTGCGACCGGCGACGAGGTCCAGGTCCCCATCGTTGTCGATGTCCACGACGCTCGCAGTCTCCGAGAACGGGCCGAACCAGTACGAGCCGTTCGCCGGATCGTGCGGGGGACCGTCCACCTTGACGGGCTGGAACAGAATAGTGGGTTCGGGCGCCTGCGCATGAAGCGCAACGGGCATAAGGAGACACCCCGCCGCGAGAAGCGGCAGCAAGGTCGTGATTCGCAGGTCGAAGGTCATGGGAAGTACGCTATGGTGTAAAAAAGGAGAGAAAAGGTATAAAAAAGGCGCCGAAAAGGATCTTTTACGGGTGCGCAGCTAACCGGTCAGACGTTCGAACATGCCCGTTGCGATGGCCGCGCCGGCAAGCATCAGCACCGCGCCGCCCAGTTGCACGAGGGAAATCGGCTGATGAGCCGACAACAATCCGAAATGCGACATGAGCAGCCCCCCGACAACCTGACCGGATAGCAGAATGATAAAGAGGTTGCTGGCGCCTACTTGCGGCTCCGCCCATGCGATGCCGAACACCAGGCAAGCCCCCAGCGCACCAGCTGTCAGGAGCAGAGGGTGAACATTTTTCAAGCTTCCCAAGGCGCCCGATTCCCATCCGGTCAGCCCGACAATGATGGCCGTGACGCCGCCTATCGTCCAGAAGACCGCGTTCGCCACACGGGGATTAGGCATGATTTCGCCCACCCTTGCATTCATTACGAGATGGACCGCGACGAAGACGCCGAGCAAAAACAGAAAGATGAAAAACGGGAGTTTCATGACGTCGATACCTTTTGGTGGATGGAGGCAGGTATGCGCGAAAGCGCTTCGAGGAACGAATTGCTCTTCGGAAAAGCAGCCGCTTCCGCAGTAAAAGTTTACGCCTATGAGGGTACTGCGCAGAATCGTTTTAGTCAAGGATACTCTGATTAAATCCACGAAATTCAGAGACTGAGAGGGGTGCGCTGGCAAGGAATGACGAAGCAGTGTGGCAGGCCCCACATAATGAGGAATGACACGGCCAGCGTGCTTCTCGCAGCCTCCCGAAGGGCGCGTCACATCCGCGACGCCCCGAATTCGCAGTGTTTTTTACACGAACGTGAAGCGCTGAGCGAAGCGGTTTTGGCCAGAGTATCCTTAAAGTCTTTACAGTCTGCATATACGGTGTCCCGCAACGGGTACCGGGCCACACCGAAGATTCCGTGAACAATGGATGAACACGCGAAGAACGCCTCTGTAATTTTGTGAACAATTCGTCAAATTGTGCGAAATTACAGGGATATGCGCTTGTTTTTCCGGCCCGGGCCAGCCGGAATGCTCCGCCCCGAACCCGCGCCATGCCCGATAATGGGGCTTGTTGCAACCCGCATGCGCCGCCATTGACCGGAAACGCTCCATGCCTGCTTCCCTGAGATCCGCCCGCCGGAAACCCGGCCTCTCCCGCCGCGCTTTTATCGGCGCGCTCGGTAAAACAAGCGCCGCGTTTGCCGCCGCCCCGCTCATCGTGCCGAGAAACGTCCTTGGCGGCCCGGCTTTCCTGGCCCCCAGCGACACGGTGAACGTGGCCTGCGTCGGCGTGGGAGGCATGGGCAAAGTCAATCTGGCGAACATGAACGATGTCGCCATCACAGGTCTGTGCGATGTGGACCTGGACTTCACCGCGCCCGCTTTCGAGACCTGGCCCGAAGCGGCCCGGTACCAGGATTACCGCCGCATGTTCGACGAAATGAGCGACGACATCGACGGAGTCGTGATCGCTACGCCGGACCACACGCACGCCCTCATTACCCTAACGGCCATGGAGCGCGGCATCCATGTCTACACCCAGAAACCGCTTACGTGGTCGGTATGGGAGGCCCGGCAACTGGGCCTTGCCGCCAAACGGTACGACGTCGTCACGCAGATGGGGAATCAGGGGCGCTCCTCCAACGAACTCTACGACATCGCCGAACACGTCAAGGGAGACACGATCGGGGAGGTCGGCGAGGTGCATGTGTGGACGAACCGCCCCATCTGGCCGCAGGGCATGGACCTGCCCTCCGTACTGAAGCGGAAACCGGACAGCATCGATTGGGATCTGTACCTCGGCCCCGCCGCGGACATGGCCTACGATCCGGCCTTTCATCCGTTCGTCTGGCGCGGGTGGGTACCCTTCGGCACGGGAGCGCTGGGCGACATTGCGGCACACTCCTTCGCCTTCGTGGCTACGGCGCTGGACCTTGGCGCGCCCACCACGGTAGAGACCCGCTCCTCCGCCTTCAACGGTCATTCCTACCCGGTCGCCTCGACCACTTTCTTCGAATTCCCGGCGCACGGGGAACGCGGGCCGGTGCGCCTTACCTGGTACGACGGCGGGCTCAAGCCTCCGCGCCCCGAAGGCCTCTCCGACGGCGAATGGCTGCATTCGAACGGCATGATGTATGTCGGCTCGAAGGGTACGCTGCTGCATATGGGCGGCGTGCGCTTTATGCCCGGCGACCTTGCGGAAAACAAGCCGCCCCGACTGTACGACCGCATTGCGGACGAAAGCCACGAAAACAACTGGGTACGCGCGATCCGGGGCGAAGAGAACGCCTCGTCGCCCTTCGCCTTCGCCGCCCCGCTCACAGAGACGGTGCTGCTCGGCGTCGTCTCGCTCCTTGCGGGCAACAAAAAGATTCACTGGGATGCGGAAAACCTTCGCATCACAAACCTGCCGGAAGCCAACCGGCATCTGCGCCGCGCGCCGCGCGAAGGCTGGGAACTCCCCGCCGTCGACGCGGGGTGATTCCCGAAAACCGGACGCGCAGTATTTATCCTTAACCACCACACGATACCACATTATCATGCCCACACGTACTCTTTCCTTCCTCGCTGCCCTTGCCTTCTTCGCAGCGGGGTGCGCCTCCGATGCCGGAGACGCGGATCACGACGCCATGGCCGAATCCGAAACGGCGGAAATGGCCGATCCGCATCCGGATACCTCCGAACCCGGATGGACGCCGCTCTTCAACGAAGACCTCTCCAACGCCATAGACGCCGGGGGCGTTTGGGCATGGGAAGAGGGCGTGCTCACAAGCGGCGTGGACCAGGGCCTGTTTACGCAGGCCATCTACAATGACTTCGTGCTGGATCTCGAGGTCATGTTCGATCCGGGCGCGAACAGCGGCATCATCCTGCATGCTACCGAGACGGACACCAGCGCCTGGATCCCCTATTCCATCGAGGTGCAGATCGCCGACGATCACGCCATGGCGGATTCGGCCCGGCACCACCAGGAATCCGGCGCTTTCTACGGGCATGTGCCCCCGTCAGAGCAGCGGATCAACCCCGCCGGAGAATGGAACCGCTACACCGTGACCGCAATAGGCGACTCCCTGTGGGTAATGCTCAACGGCATGGAAGTGAGCGAAATCGACATGAGCGAATACCACTCCGCGGAAACCAACCCGGACGGCACCTCCATTCCGCCCTGGCTGAGCAACCCGCTGGCCGAGTTGGCCACCGAGGGCCATATCGGCATCCAGGGCAAGCACGGGGAGTCCGGGGTCTGGTTCCGGAACCTCATGATCAAGCCAATGGAGTAGATTGGAGTAGATTTTCGCTCCGGCAGTAGCGCAGGCTTCTCGCCGGAAGCGGAACCAGGCGGTTTGCAGAACAGGCTTCCGGGCCGGCTTTGCAAGCCGCCTGTTTCGTTTGGTCTCTGGCAAGCGGCGCCTATAGCTGGAACGTATAGGTGTATTTGACGAGCAGCGTCCGGTTGTCCGTACGCGGCGGCGCGGGGTCGAACCGGTTCCGCGCCGTGTTCATTCCGTGGTTGTAGACCAGCCACAGGTCGTTCCCCTCCCGGAAGTTGTACCGCAGGCGGATATTGGACGAGAGCGCATCGCTTACGCTGTTGTACTGCAGGAAAACGTTGGCCGACGCCTGCGTATTCAGGGCCATGCCGATCCTGAACCGCAGCAAATGCGCGTGCAATCCGAGATCCCTGTCCGGAAAACGAATCCGGCTGTACTCGTAGCGCCCTGAAATTTCAAGGTGCGGAGATACGTACCAGGTGGGGCGCGCAGCGGCCGTGACCTTCCAGCCATCGTAGAAAGAACCTGCCTGCAACGTGGGCCCCAACCGGTACCGGTTCGTATTGGATTCTCCATACGATACCTCCGCTTCCCAGAAGGTGTAGCTTCCGGCGGGGATCTCCACCTCCCCGATCGAAAAGGGAGCGGACAGGTCTTCGTACAACACCATGAACCCGGCCTGTCCCCGCGTTCCGTTCCGGGCCCCGTAACTCCACCGGGGGCCTACCTGCGCGGATTCGATGGAACCATCCTCGTTGCGCAAATACGTCAACCCGGCCATCTCGAAGGTGTGGAAAATCAGCCGGGCGTCTTCCGGGGGAAGCCATGTGTAGGAAAGCGCGTTGTCCAGGAGGGTGAAGTCGTTGCGCTGCGAGAATCCGATGCCCGGATCGTAGTCCGCGCCCGCCCAGGCCAGAATGGAGCGGTATTCCCATTCCCTGCTGCGCCGCCGCTCCATCTGCACGGTCATGCGCCCGCCGTTCAACGGGCGGTAATCCGGGCGATCGATGCGCGCATCATCGAACGAGTGCGCCCACTGGAGCGTCAGGTAATCGTCCCCGAAAAGCCGGAAAACACCGTCCAGTCCGTACGCGAAATTGTACGCGCCGTCCGCCCCGATGCGGCTCGTTCCCATCGCGCCCGTATAGGACCAGGGATTGAACACCTTCCGCCGCAGGCGCAGCACCCCGAAATTCTCCGACGACTGTTCGCCGGATTGCGCGGTCTGCATCGTCAGCGCCCCGACATCCCACTGTCCGAAGCGCCCGGCGCCGCGCGCGCCGCCCAGGATCGGCACGGGCGCGCCGTCTTCCGTCAATCCGATGCGCCGGCTGTGAAAAAGACGGCTCAATCCCCCCGTCCGAAAATCGAAAATGGCGGCCCGCTCCTGAAAGAACTGGCGCTTCTCCGGAAAGAAGAGCGAGAAGCGCGTCAGGTTGATTTGCTGATCGTCGGCTTCAACCTGCGCAAAATCGGTGTTCAGCGTCAGGTCGAGCGTGGCGTTGTTCGAAAACTGGTACTTGAGGTCGGCCCCGATCTCCCGCGTCACATCGCGCTCGTATTCCCAGGCGCCCTCCTTCAGCCGGGCCGTTTCCCCCGCACCGCCCAGTCCGTATCCGGTCACATACACGGGCAACTCCGATTCGATGCCCTCCAGCAGAAATTTCTGTGCGAGGGAGGGTTTCAGGAAGGCCCAACTCGAAACGCGCTCGACCGGGGGAAACACCACCCGCTCGTCCTTTCGCACGATCTTGCGTTGCAGGGTCAGCCCCATGACGACCGTGCCGTCTTCGCGCGGCTGGAAACGCAGGCTCGAAAACGGGATGCGCATTTCCGAAAACCACCCGCTGTCGGCAATGACGGTTTCCACATCCCAGTACGTGTTGAAATCCACATTAATCCATCCCCCCGACGCAATGCCTCCACCGCTGGCGTCGTTCGAAATGGCGGCTTCCCGGCGATGCCCCCTCGGATTGCTGTTGAACAGCATGCCGGTCTCGTTGTCGTTGTACGTATCGATCAGAATCTCGAAATGATCGTCGCTGCTGAGCCGGTCCCGGTAGAGCGTGTTGGCCCGAATGCCCTCCGGGTTCCGGTCGTATGCGCGCAGGGCAAGAAAAAGATGCTCCTCGTCGTAGGCGATGAGCATCTCGGTCCGCTCGGTCGGGGCCGATCCGTTGTTCGGTTCGTACTGCGACGGGACGTACGGTTCGACGGACTGCCAGGCCGGCTCGAAACTGAGCCCGTCCAGTTCGACCGGCCCGCCGATGCGCTGCATGACCACGAGTTCCTGTTTCGGCGTCGTCTGCTGCGGCTGTTGCTCCTGAGCAAAGACCGCCCCCGGCAGCAACAAACCAGTCAATGCAGCGCAGCACAGCGCGACGGACAGGGAAAAAACAAGGAAGGCGCTGCGCAGAATGCGCGGAAATAATCGCAAGGCGGAAATTATCTATGGAAAAGGTTCTGTATTTTCAGCCTCAAGGTACTACTTCCGCCCCTTTATCTCTATCCCTATGTCCACAACAGCCCTTCTTCTCCTGACCGCCGGCAGCATCGGAGTGCTCCTGCTCCTGGTTATCACGCTGCGTATGCAGGCGTTCATCGCTCTGCTTGTCGTGAGCTTCGTCGCAGCCATCGTCGGCGGGGTGCCTCCCTCGGCGGTCGCCGACGCAATCACCGAAGGCATGGGCAAGACCCTCGGCTATATTGCCGTGGTGATCGGAGTGGGCACCATGCTGGGCGAGATGATCCAGGCGTCGGGCGGCGCCGGTAAAATCGCCTCGACCCTCATCAGGGTGTTCGGGGAACGCAAGGCGCAGTGGGCGCTGGCCCTGATCGGCATTATCGTCGCCACGCCCGTATTCTTCGAGGTCGGGCTTATTATTTTCATCCCTCTGGTTTACAATCTGGCCCGCAGAACCGGCAAATCCCTGCTCTACTACGGCATCCCGCTCGTAGCGGGCATGGCCGTCGCGCATGCCTGCATTCCCCCTACGCCGGGACCGGTGGCTGTGTCGTCGATCATCGGCGCAGACCTCGGCTGGGTCATCTTCTTCGGCATCATCGCCGGGGTGCCCGCCGCAGCCATAGGCGGCGTCTTCTTCGGCAATCATATCGCAGGACGCATCCATGTGGCGGTGCCGGAAACCCTAACACACAATACGGACGATACCGAGGGACGCAAGGCCCCCAGCTTCGCCATGGTCGTGTCGCTCATTGCGCTGCCTCTCGCGCTGATTCTTGCAAACACAGCCGGCCAGATCATGCTCCCGGAAGGAAGCGACCTCCAGAATTGGATATCGTTCATCGGGCACCCGTTCACGGCGCTCACCGCAGCGCTCCTGCTTGCCTTTTACTTTCTCGGTATCCGGCTGGGCTTTTCCGCGGACGAGGTGCAGCGCATCGCCACCCGGTCCATGGAGCCGGTAGGCATGATCATCCTGCTGACCGGAGCCGGCGGGGTGTTCGGGCACATCCTGGTCGAAACAGGAGTGGGCGAGGCGCTGACCGAAATGATGGCCGCCACCCAACTGCCGATCCTCCTGTTCGGCTTCCTGATCGCCGTGGTGATCCGGGTAGCGCAGGGTTCGGCCACGGTGGCCATGGTCACCTCGGCGGGACTGCTGGCGCCCATTATCCAGAACGGCAGCTTTTCGGAGCCGATGCTCGGCGCCATCACCATCGCGGTCGCCTGCGGCGCCACGGTGCTGTCGCACGTGAACGATTCCGGCTTCTGGCTCGTGAACCAGCTCATGGGCATGACCGAGGCCCAGACGCTCCGTTCGTGGACCGTCATGGAAACGATCATAGGCGTCGTGGGCCTTGCGGTCGTACTGCTCGTGGCGGGCGTGTGGCTATAACCGCCCTGCAATAATCGCCGGGATGCCCCGGAAAGAAATTATCCCGAAGCCGCCATCTCGTCTTCTTCGAACGGTCGGCGGTTCAGCACCGTCTCGCCGGGCACGGCTGCCGCGAAAATCGGCGCGTCGCCGAATTCCCAGGTTGCCGGGGTGAGTTTCTGGGTCGAGTTCATCACATCGTCCCAAGTCACTTCCTGGCCCGTATAGGCAGCTTCACGCACCATGATGGCCGAAATGTTGGTCTCGGCCATGCGCCGCGCCTCGTTGATCGGGCTTTCGCCGCGAATACTCTCGATCAGGTTCGTGTGCTCCTGCACGTACGGATTCGGATTCTCGCCGTCGAACCGGAACGGATTTTCGCCCTTGATCCACGAGGCCGCATTGGATGTGCCCTTCGTGCCGATGATGTGCTCGCCCACGAACTTCGCCGTGTTTTCCTGCTGCTTGCACATGCTCAGGATCGTGGCGCCGCTCGGATATTCGAGGTTCACCGCAAAGTGGTCGAAAATGTGCCCGTACTCCGGCGAAACGCGCTGCTGCCGCCCGCCGACGCCCGAGGCCTTAATCGGCGTCTCGCCCACGGCCCAGTTCGCCACGTCGATGTTGTGAATATGCTGCTCGACCACATGGTCGCCGGAGATGTACGTATAGTAGAGCCAGTTGCGCACCTGATGCTCCATGTCGGACCATCCCGGCTTCCGGTCCACCTTCCAAAGGCCGCCCTGATTCCAGTATACCTGCCCGGCCACGACCTGACCGATCGCTCCGTCGCGGATCCGCTGCATGACTTCGAGATACTGGCGCTCGTGCCGCCGCTGCGTGCCCGCCACAATGGACAGCCCCTTGCGGTCGGCTTCGTCCGCCACGTCGAAGAAAACGCGTACGTCTGCAGGATCCACCCCGATAGGCTTCTCCATGAACACATGGCGCCCCTTCTCGATCGCGTAGGGCACATGGATGGGACGAAACACCGGCGGGGTGGCGAAAATAACGACATCCACATCGCTGTCGATGACGTGCTTCCAGGCGTCCCAGCCGGAAAATTCGTGTTCGGGACTGACCTGATAGGCGTCCGCGAGCTGTTCCTTAAGCTTGGCCTTGGAACTGTCGAGACGGTCTTCGAACAAATCGCCCATAGCCACCAGCGTCACGCCGGAAGCTGCCTCGACGGCGTTGACAGCGGCGCCGGTCCCCCGGCCCCCGCAGCCCACCAGTCCATAGCGAATCGTGTCCGAGCCGGCGGCCCATGCGAAATTCCCGCTGGGCATGAAGGCGAGACCTGCCGCAGCGGCGGCGCTGCTCTTTACGAAATTGCGCCGCGATACCAGAGGATTGTGCTTCATGAATCTTGTTTGTTTATGTGTGTTGTGCGTTTGAAAGAGGATAACGACCGGACGCCGGAAATACCATCGGGTTTACGGTTCACGAATGACCCGGAACCCCATGAACGGCCCATCCGTGAGCCAGAATCTGCTTTTCGGTATTTGCGGATCCGTTTCCTGCCACTTCGGAGAAGGCGTCTTGCGTGCTGCGCACCCCACTTCTTCCGCCTTGTCCATGAAGGAGCCGCCGCATGCCAGCGGGGCGCCCTCCGGGCCGGTACACCATTCTGCAGCATTGCCGATCATGTCCTGGACCCCGAAAGCGTTCGAAGCAAGGCTTCCGATCGGATGCGTGGCGTCGAAGGCATTGTCCCAGTGCCAGGCATGCTCGCCGAGCGCATCGCCGGAGACGGGCGGCTCGCCGGCCAGGCAAGCGTATTCCCATTCCGCCTCGGTGGGCAAGCGGTACGTCTTGCCGGTACGGACGGAAAGCCAGTCCGCAAACGCCTCCGCCACCAGATACGTCATGCTGATGGCGGCGTACCCGCGATGTCCGTACCCCCTGTCCGGAGCGCCGTACGGCTTGCTCGGACGAAGTACCGCATCATCGGCGTCGGCGCTCCCGCCGGTTCCAAATGCGTAGATATCAAAAATATCCCAGGAAATCTCCGTCCCGGCAATCCAGAACGGCCCCACGGAAACCTCTTCTCCGTTCAGCGAAACGGAACCCTCCGGGACCGGAATCATATCGAGTTCGGCAGGCGCCTCGCTGAACGTCTCGACATAGGCCTCCATCGTGTCCGTCGCGGAAACGTCCGCGTCCGGACCCGCGTCCTGCGCCCTTGCCGTTCCCGCAAGGAGCATACACCCGCACACTGCCATGCCTGTTCGAAAAAACATCCTGTTGCTGCGGCGATTGGTCAAATCGTCCGGAATCGTGGCCGCTACGATCATTGCCGTATTCCTTGCATCGTGTGCGTCCATGCGCGAAACGGATCGGGATTCAGATCAGAAATCGGACCGGAGGAGCCTGTATCGTTACGAATATACGCAGGTTCATATGGGGGTACAAGCCCGGATCGTTTTGTATGCGCCGGACCGGGCAGCAGCGGAACAAGGGGCCGTGGCCGCCTTTGACCGGATCGCCGCCCTCGACGCAACGATGAGCGATTACCGCCGGGACAGCGAACTGATGCGCCTTGCGGATCAGAGCGGCACGGGACCGGTCCCCGTAAGCGGCGACCTGTTCCATGTCCTTCGCAGGAGCGAGCAGTTGGCCCGGCTGTCCGGCGGCGCCTTCGACGTGACAACGGGGCCACTGGTGCAGCTTTGGCGCAAGACCCGGGATACAAGAGTGCTACCCGCCCCGGACACCCTGAAAGTCGCGCGTTCGCAGAGCGGCTATACTCTGCTGCGGCTCGATCCGGAAGATTCCACGGCCACACTCGCAAGCAAGGGTATGCGCCTCGACCTCGGCGGCGTCGCCAAGGGATTCGCCGCAGACGAAGCGCTGGCGACCCTCCGGGCGCACGGCCTCCCGCGCGCCATGATCGAATTCGGCGGAGACATTGTAACAGGCGATGCACCGCCCCGCGAATACGACGCGGCGGACAGCCCCGGAAACGACAAGGCTGGCTGGCGCATTACGGAGCCGCTCTCCGGGCGCATGTTCCATCTGGCGAACGCCGCCATATCCACTTCCGGCGACACGGTGCAGTTCGTCGTGATCGACGGGGTGCGGTACTCCCATGTGCTGGACCCGCGCACGGGCATCCCCCTGACCAGCCGCATCGCGGTGACCGTTATCGCACCGGAGGGTATCCTATCGGACGGGCTGGCGACGATGCTGTCGGTGCTTGGCCCCGAAGCAGGCATGGACCTCGTCGAGCGCACCTGGCCGGACGTGCAGGTTTTCTTTGACGACGCCGGTGCAGAGAAATAACTTCCCTGCACCGGCACGCACTCAGTTCATCGTCGCCAGATCCCGCACGGTATTCGCCAGCATATGCACCTTCGCCGCATCTCCTGCAACTGCCTCGTCATCGAGCGTGTCGGACAACATCGTTAGCGCCTCTTGCCGGGCCGCACCCGACGCATCTTCGGCGGCAGCAAGTTCCTCCCGCAACGACGCGATCCGGTCTGCAGAAAGCTCTTCCGAGCGCTCAATCTGATCCACGTAGGCATGCGCCAGCACAAAGCTGGCCGGCCATACGAATACGGGCTGCATCTGCGCATTGAGATAGTCGAGTTCGACCGTCCTGGAGGCAGCGATCTCGTTTTCCGAAAGATATTCGCTCGGCGCCAGTTCGAGAATATCCAGCCCGCGCGCAATTTCCGAACTTACGAGCACGCCGTTGTACCAGTACACCGACCAGCTCCCGCCCATCACCATGCGATCCGGATTCACGGGACCCCGGTCATGGTACGCAATCTCCACAGGGTTTGAAGGATCGGTCCAGTCGAAAACGGAAATGCCTCCCTGGTACCAGGACTGCACCATCACGTCGCGTCCGGGAATCGGGATCAGCGAACCGTTGTGCGCTACACAGTTCTCCTGAGGCGTCTGCGCTTCCGGAATTTTGAAATAACTCTTGAACTGCATCTTGCCGTCCTCGAGGGTGAAAATCGCGTTGGCTCCCCATTCCATGGGATCGGTGGCGCGGCATTTCGGCGCACCGCCCCCGCCCCACTCGTCCGTGAAGAGAATGCTGGTCCCGTCGTTGTTAAAGGTTGCCGAGTGCCAGTAGGCGAAATTCGAATCGGCAACCGCATCCACACGCTTCGGATTGACAGGGTCCGAGATGTCAAGCAGAAGCCCATAGCCTTCGCAGGCGCCACCGGCCAAGCCGATTTCCGGATACAGCGTGATGTCATGGCACTGCGTAGGCCCAGGTCCAGGGCCCTCCCCCTCTTCCTGATCGAGTGGCATGCCGAACCGTTCCGAGAGGATCGCGGGAAGATTCTCGCGAAGCAATGTGCTGTCGGCTGCCGTAGGAGGACCGGTTCCTTCCCGCTCTTCCACGATTTCCGCAAGCAGCATGCCGACGAATTGCGGCGGCAACACTTGCGCCTGGCCAAACATTTCGAGCACAAAGGCGCCCTCTGCCCGCGCCTTCTCGAGGGCGGCAATGTCGTCCGGCGCCAGACCGTGCCCCTCAGGAGCTACGAGCCCCTCGAAAAGGCGCGGCGAACTCACGATCGCGGCCTGTTCGGGGTCGGCAAGAGGCACCTGGATTACCTCGATCCGGAATAACGCCGTATTCGGATCTTCCTCTGGCGGGGCGCCGGAACAACCGGCAAGTTCCTCTTCAGGGCGTACCGGGGCGGACCCCGATACATAGACGTACACATTCTCGTCGTCATCCGGGTCTTTCAGCACCGAATGCGTGTGGGAACCGCGGCACGTCTGCACATTGGTAATATAGTCGGGATTTTCGATGTCGCTGATGTCGAAGATGCGGATTCCGCGCAGGCGATCCGGACTCACTGCTTCCTCTACGCCTTCGGTCCCGCAGTCGAGCCGACCGCCAAATCCTTCGCCCGAGACGAAAAGAAGGTTCTCATAAACCGAAACGTCACTCTGGGACGCAGGGCAGAGATAATCGATCACAAGGTCGGGCTCGCCAGGATTCGAAATATCCCATACCTGCATGCCGTTATAGTTGCCCTGGATGGCGTAGTCGCCGGTAAAGGCCAGGTCGGAGTTGGTAACCCCGATGAAGCCTTCCGGGGGCGGCGTTGACGAGAGCGCGCGAAGGTTCCATATCGCTTCGCCGGCATCGAACAATCCCGCTTCGAGCCCGACGCGGGAGTCGGCGTATTGAATGGGCGCCGCAGACCTTGCAGGCTCAGCCTGTGCGGAAGGAGCAGGCCCTCCGGGATCGGCCACGGTCATCGCGGGATTGTGGGCGCACGCGGAGAGCCCGCCAAGCAGACCTGCGCAAAGCAGAACCAACCAGAAACGATGGGCGGCTGCCCAGGCAAGGGGACGATAAAGGAACACGTTGGTTTTCATAGCCCATTCTCGGGTTGAAGGAAAAAGGATTAAATGGACAGGCGTCAGGGGTCAACTATCCTCTCCGGCGTCAGGCAACTGGCCAAGCATGAGTTCCATCCGGGCGATCTCGGTAACCTGGTCCACGTGAATACCCGAAGCAAGCTTAAAAGCCGCTTCGTCGAGCGCTGCCCCATCCGTACTGAAAAGCTCGTCGACCATATGGACCGCCCCGGCGTGGTGCTGAATCATATAGGTCAGAAAGAGCCGGTCGAAATCCGGGCCCCGGGCCGCTTCGAGCTCCTGCAGTTGCTCCTGCGTGAGCATGCCGGGCATGTGCATGACATGGTCTCCGGCGCCATGCACCATCAGGTTTATTCCCGTGATGTGGACTTCGGGCGCCGGCTGGCCGCGATCACGGAGCCATTGCTGCATGAGGGCGATTTCGTCCTGCTGCGCATTGATGATACGGGCAGCCAGCGTCTGCACCTGCGGACTCGCGCCATTGGAAGGCGCCAGTTCCGACATGACAAGGGCCTGCGCGTGGTGCGCGATCATACCCGTCATGAAGTGGGTGTCGGCTTCGGTGAATCTGGTGAGAGCGCTATCCTGACGCGCCCAGTAGAGCGCCTCCAACTCGGCTGTCGAGGGCCGGTCGGCTTGCTCCGTTACCAAACCGCCCGTGCTGCCGCAGGCCGCCGTGGTAAGCATAATCAGCAGAGCAGCGATCCGATCAAGATGCTTCATGCCTTTTGTCCACAATGTAGAACAAGCCGGTAATACCCATATACGGATACGGGTACGTTACAAATTCGTTACAAAAAACTTAAGGATACTCTGATTAAGATATGTAATTCATAGCAGGCCATTCGGGGCAACCCGGGCGCACCCCGCAGCAGGTCCTTGGGTTCAGGAACCCGCGCATCCCGGAACCATAGCGCCTATTGCGCCGCGCGTCTCTTTTCATCAAGCAACTGTTTCAGGCGGGTCATGGTTTCGGCGTGCTCAGGGCTGTCCGCCAGATTGGTATATTCCTGAGGATCTTCCTGATAATCATACAACTCCACGCCGGCCTGGCCTTCGGTCCATTCGGTGTACCGGTAACGCGGGGTCCGAATGGTGTGCCCAAGAATCGGCTCGTTGGACATTTCGGGGCGGGTCCAACGGGCACGGCTCCAGGCCACCGTCAGCGCAGCCGACCTGCCGGGATGGGCAGGGTCTTCAAGAATCGGCATCATACTCTGACCGGCCAGATGCTCCGGCAGCGGCAGACCGCTCAACTCCACCAGGGTTGGATACAGATCGACCAGCTCCGTGAGCGCCTCTGTGGCGGCGCCGGCGTGTTGGAACTCCGGAGTAGCCACGATCAACGGGACCCGGACGGAGCCTTCGAACAGGTCTCCCTTCTGCCAGAGGCCATGCTGGCCCAGGTGGTATCCGTGATCGGACACGAATACGATGATGGTGTTGTCGGCCATGTGCAGACGCTCAAGGGCATCGAGCAAGCGCCCCACCTGCGTATCCATGAAAGAGATCGACGCATAGTAGGCCTGGATGATCTCCCGGCGCTGATCCACGGTCAACTCGCGTTGTTTGGGACGGTCGGCCAACGCGGCCACCGGGATGTCGTCCCGGTCTCCGGGCTCTTCCATCACCGGATGAATTTCGCTCAGAGGATACTTTTCGAAGTATGACTGCGGCGCCACGTACGGCGTGTGCGGCCGGTAAAAACCGACTGCCAGAAATAGCGGCTGGTCCGTTTGCGCTGCGCGATGCTCCTCAAGCAACGCGATGGCGGCGCTGGCGCCCAGCGCGTCGGTGTGTTCGCCCTCGTCGTCGTCCAGGCTCAACCAGCTCAGCGTGCCCCCGAACCGGCCAGGCACCAGCGTATGGATCCGATCGTGCACTTCCCGGTCGATCCCGCGCGGGTTGACGACATGGTCCCACGAGAGCGAATCGTCCAGACCATCAGTACCGATCCCGAGGGGTACATTATAATGAAATAGCTTGCCGACTCGTGCGACATAGTACCCGTGTTGCCGGAACCATTGGGGCAAGGTCGCGACCTCGGGAATATGCACGCGAAAGGTGTCCTGGTTCGTGAGCACGCCGGTTTGCTCGGGGTATAGCCCCGTCAGGAAGCTGACCCGGCTGGGATTGCAAACCGGATACTGGGAATATGCGCGGTCGAAACGCATCCCTTGCGCGGCGAGACGGTCGATGTGGGGACTCTGGACCAGGTCATGGCCATACGCGCCCAGGTCGTTGTTGAGATCGTCCACGGCGATGAACAAGACATTAGGGGGCTCGACAGACTGATCGCATGCTGCAAGGAGCAGGCAGGACAGACCTATGAAAAACGCAAAGGACCGGAAAGGCATAAGAGACCTCATCGCAAGAAAATAAACGGATCAGATGGTATATCGGCGGGTCCGCAGACGGTGTACATGACCGGATGTACATGGGATGGCATGTCCATAAGCATATAGCAATACCCCCGTATTCTTCCCGAGCGCCACATATGCCCGACCGGGACGGAACACCCTTAAAATAGCACATCTACGGTTACTCCTGGGGCAGAAGCTCCAGCAAATACTCAGGGGAAGTCAACTCTTCCCCAGGAGAAATCTCGACCAGAAACCCCTCCCCCCAGCGTGCGGCCATGTCCCGGTAGTGACGGTCCAGCGGATTGCCGGATTGACCGGTGGGGAGAAAAAAGTACCCGCGCGGCGCTTGCGGAGCCATCCGGGCCACGAAACGCTGGGAGACGCCTGCTTCCCCGATCCACGGGATGCTCCACGAGGTGGAGTCGAGCGGAGACCAACTGGATCGGTCGGCGGCCCGCAGCGTGTAGGGACCGCCGCGGGCGGGGTACGGGCCGACATGAAACGAGAAAAGCCTGTCGAGCATCTTTACGCTGCCCAGCGGGTGGGGCGAGCGCTCGAAACGCGCCTCCTCCCAGCGGACCTCTGCAAGGCCTGCCGCCGTACGGGCCGCTTCTTCCTCCCATTGCGCAAGGGTTTCGATTCCGGGCGTGCGCACATCGTCGGCCCAAAGAGACAACTGGGTTCCCGGCGCATCGCCTTCTTCAAGCATCTGCACAAAGGCGAATGCCGGAAAAGCGGCGTCCTCCCCAAGTTCGTCTGCCGCAATCAGGGTGCGGAGGCGGTAGAGCCAGGCGAAGAAAGGAACGGGACCGAGCGAGCGGGGCTCGATGGTGAGGTCCCAATCTTCAAGCACGGCGGCAAGCTCCTCCGCACCGATACGGCGGGCGGCGTCCACGGCCCGCTGTCGGGTAAGTCCGGCCCACAGGCTCCGCGAGTCGAGCTGCAGGCTTCGCATGTCGTCCACGGTCCATTCCGAAGCGCGCGAAAGCACATCATGAATGCGTCTCGCCCGAAACGGGGGGATATACTCTTCTCCGATTTGTCCGAATGCAGCCCAACTCTGAAGGTTGTTGGCTGTGATGAGATAATCGGAAGGCGGATCGATCCATGCAGGGGCCGAATCCTCATCCCGGAGCTCCGTCCAGCCGTGCGGCCACGTTTCGGGGGACAAAACGGTTGCCCCGACCGTGCCTGCGGGACGCAGCGGGACCGAACCTATCAGGCGGTACCCCAATCTCCCCGCGGTTGAAACATAGACGAGGTTTTGGTGCGGCTGACTGAAGCCCCGCGCAGCCACGTCCATCTCTTCCACCGTGCGGACATGGTTCATATTCACGAGCGACTGGAAAGGACCCCGCTCCAGAAACCCGGTCCAGAGCATGGACAGGTCAAGCCCACCCGCAGGAATCACGTCGGTAATGATCGGTCCCCGAACGGTGCGGCGGACGTCCCATTCCACAGGCTGCTCCCGCCCGCGTACCCCGATGAGTTCGCGACGGACCTCAAGCGGGCGCCAAACGGAGTCATCGAGATAGCTGCGACCGTCCCCGCTGAGGGTCTCGGCAATGAAATCGGCGCCGTCGATGGATCCGTTGGTGAAACCCCACGCAATGTGCCGGGAAAGACCTATGACCACGCTATGGGCTCCCGGAATCGAAAAACCGGCCACATGGTGATCGGAATCTTCGACAGAGATTGTATTCAGATACCATGTCGAGGGCGCCCGGAGGTTAAGGTGCGTGTCGTTGGCAAGCAGTGGATACCCGTCCGCGGTTCGGGAAGGGCCGATCGCCCACGAATTGGACGCCGTCAGACCAAGTCCTGCAAGCAGGCCCAGCGGATCGAGCGGCTCGCGAGGCGCCTGCGCAGCTTGAGCGAGGCGGGTTCGATACGCATCGGGAAAGACTGCTTCTCTGTTCTGCGCCGATGTTTCGGACCCTGTCTCGTCGTCCGATGTCTCCGGTTCGCCGGGACGATCCTGCAGAATCGTGGGGCCCCAGGCAGGATAACGCGGCGTCAGCGCAGGGCGGTGCGTTTCGGGAAGACGGGCGAGCGCCTCGATACGATCCAGTTCCCCCTGCCATTTCGACAAATCGAACGTCATGCTGCGGGAGATGGAAAGCGAGGCCTGCGGAGTCCACGGCTGGGGATCGATGCCCAGAATCACGAACTCGGGCGGCCACGGGCCGCGCCAGCTTGCCAGTCGCGCGTTCACCCCCTCCGCATAGGCCCGGAGAGTGTCGAGCATGGACTCCGGCAGCGTGGCCATCTCCCGTTCCGCCGCTCCCCAAAAATCAAGGGTCCGGAGCAACTTGTCGGCCCCGATGGCAGGCTCGCCGAACAACTCGGCGAGACGTCCTTGCGCCACCCGTTGATACATTTCGAGCTGCCACAAGCGCTCGGAGGCATGGATAAAACCCTGCCCCCGTATGGCGTCGAGTTCGTTCCGGGCCCGGATGCGGGGAATGGCCCAGTCGTCGAAGACAATGGTTACCGGAGCGGATAGACCGGGTACCTCCACGGCGCCCGACCGGGACTGGATCGATTTCCCCAGATACAAGCGCGCTCCGAGAACCGTGATACCCAGCAGGAACAGCACGTACACCAGCGCCCATACCACGATCCGGCCGATCGCCTTGCCCCGGCGAACCGGCCCGGAAGAATCCGGCGTAGCAGGTTGTTGCGGGTTCATGGCATGGAATCTATGCGCCTCGCCGGTTCGGAGGACTCAGAGGGAAACAACTTTTGCTCACCACGCGGTCAGCCGGGCGGCGCCTTCCACAACCCGGTACTGCCGGTTGCCCTCGACATCAGCGAAGCGATCCACGGCGCCGCTGGGCCACCGGACAATAAGGCTGTCGGCAGCCGGGCGTTCTCCCAGTCCGAACGTAACCGGTAATTCGTTCTGGGACAGGTAGCTGGAGCCGGTGCGGACGCGGCGCTCCATCCGGAAGCCGCCCAGCACGACTTCCACGGAAGACGAAAGGCCTTCGCGGTTGCTGTCGCTTCCTTCCAGCATCACGCGAAGAAAAACGGGGTTGTCGGCAACACTGGCGGCCCCGTTCTCCAGCAAATTATTCCGCCACAGGTGAGCGCCGCCCCCGTTTTCGACCATCAGCACGTCCATGTCGCCGTCGCGGTCGTAATCCGCGGCGGCAGCCCCCCGCGCCACGAATTCCTCAGCGAACACCCCGCCCAGCGCGGGAGCCGCATCCTCGAACGTACCGTCCCCCCGGTTCAGAAAAAGATGCGGCTTCTCTTCGTAGCCGACATTGTCCTGTACCGTCTCTATTTCCGGCTGCACGTGGCCGTTCGCCGCAAACAGGTCGAGGTCCGTATCGAGATCGAAATCCGCAAGGAAAAGAGAAAAGGTGAGCGTCATCAGGGAAGGACGTCCGATCTGCGAAAGCGCGGCCCGGTCGATGAACAGTCCGTCATGCAAGTGCCGGTACACCCCGATCATCTCCGACGAAAAATTGCCTACGAACACGGACGCCTGCCCCGTGCTGTCCACAATCCCCGTATCCACGCCCATCCCGGCGCGCGCCTTCCCGTTCTCGTCGTAGGCGACGCCACTCAGCGCCCCCCTCTCGGAAAACGTGCCGTCGCCGTTGTTTACATACAGATAGTCGGGCTGCGTATCGTTGGCCACCATCAGATCGGGCCAGCCGTCCCGGTTGAAATCCAGCTCCGCCACGCCAAGCGTCTTGCCCGCCGCCGGCAGAAAACCCGCCGCGGCGGTTTCGTCCGCAAACGCGCCATCCCCGTGGTTGCGATAGAAGCGTCCCGGTACGCCCTCATAGGTTTCCGGAGTGCAATATCCCTTGGTCACCCCGTCGAGCGAGCAGTAAATGTCCGTCTCCGGAGACCAGGCCACGTAATTTCCCACGTACAGGTCGAGATCCCCGTCCCGGTCCGCATCGAAGAAAATGGGGGATGAACTCCACACGGCCTCGCCGGCCACGCCGGCTTCACGGCCCACCTCGACGAAAACCCCGCCCTCGTTGCGGAAAAGCAGGTTTTCGGCCAGCGCAGAAAGGTAGATGTCGAGGTCTCCGTCCCCGTCGTAGTCCGCAGCAGCGATACCGAGCCCGTACACCTCGCGCACGCCGTCAAATCCTGCCAGCCCCACCGCTTCCGTCACCTCCGAGAAGGCGCCATCGCCGAGATTCCGGTAAAGGCGGAGCGGAAGCACCTCCTGTTGCGCCTCGCTGCCCATCGCGGAATCTCCCGCACCGGACCAGCGCCCCCCGCCCGCCAGCGCAATATCCTGCCAACCGTCCCCGTCGTAATCGAAAAAGGCAGCGCCCGATCCCATGGACTCGGGAAACCATATCTGTCCGAACGCTCCTGTCTCGTGGCGGAAGCCGGAGAGACCCGCAGTCTCCGTTACATTCTCGAACGAGAGCCAGTCCGAAAAAGCGCGCTCCGGGGCTTCGTCCGTTTCCGCCGGCGATCCGCCGCAGGCCGACCATATACCCGCAAGCAGCACCACGGCCATTGCAGCGCCTGGGGATATGGAAAAAGCGGCGGCGGGGGCGCCCGGATTCTTCATCGGTCGTCCCTCAATTCCCCGCACTCCGGGATCGAACCGGATGCAATCCATGCTCGTGCAGCGCCTGGGCCTCCCGGTTATCCATGGGATGCGCCTGTTTGTACGGCGACGCGACCGCGGGCGCATTTTCATCGTCCTTGTGATATTCGTACCGTTCACGAGCATCTCCAAATGCTTCGGTTCGTCCCAGCGCACCGAGCGCCAGCATCCTGTTGTACAAGGCGCCGACATTTTCCGGATCGATGGTCAATACCCGGTCGAACCATGGAAGCGCCTCTTCGTAACGGCCCGCAAGATAATGAATCCTGCCAATACCGAGCAGGAGTACGCGATCTTCGGGATAGGCCGACACCACCGCCAGCCACTCGTCCAGCGCCTCGTTGTACTCTGCGGACGCCTTGTGCACCTCTCCGCGCAGCCAGGCCGTCTTCAGATAGCCTGGGCGGCGGCGCTCGGCCTCCTCAAGTACCTCGGTGGCGCGATCCAGTTGCCCTTCCGAGATAAACGCGCGGGCCATATTGATGGGCCCTTCCGGATTGTCCGGCGCCAACTCCGCAACCCGCTCGAAGGCTTCGATCGCCCCGCGCGTATCCGTTTCGAGGAGACGCCCTATGCCGAAATCGTTCCACCGCTCCCATAACGGACGAGACGACGTCGCAGAAAGCGAATCGGGCGTCACGCTCCCGGCCCGGCGCTCGTGTACGGCCATGTCGGTCAGCGGCAGCACGGGCGCGGTCTTGTCCGGATCCAGGGACCAGGGATGCCCGTCCGGCATATCGCCGTATTCTACGTCCGTATCCGCTTCTTTCCGCACACCGCGAAACGTCCATTCGTTCAGGTACCACTTGAATTTGCGGTGTCGAAGCGTCGCCTTCAGCGCAGTGATCGAGGCGCCCGGAGGCGCCACAAAATCGTAATGCACGTTGCGCGCCGCGCCCGGCCCGATCACATTCGCATACACATTCGTCACCCAGTCCTGCACGTTGCGCCGGTCGATGATCCGGCTCTGCCGGTCCACCAGCACGCTTCCGAGAAAATGCGCCGTCGAATCGACGCGCCCCGCATCGTCGAGCAACCCGGAAGCCAGCACCGTCTCCCCGGAAGCGTCCTGCGCAAGAAACTCCACCCACAGCTCGTTGGAATCGTTCGTGCCGCCGGGCAGCGTATGGCCCACGCCCTTGTTGCGCACCACGACATCCACCTGCACGCGGTCGCCCGGCCGTAAAACAGGCAGTGGGCGATCCGGACCGTACGTACGCCCGTTCACCCGAACCCGGAAGATGTCGATAAGCGCAATGCCTTTGGACAGATTATGCCGGGCCTCGGCCAGTTGCGCAGGGTGCCCTTTGACGAACGGGACCGCCGTATTGGCGGCGGCGAACCGGTGGCTGCGTATGAGCCCGCCGTCGTTCCCCATATCGTTCGAGGGTTCGAGCGGCATATGACACGTGACGCAATTCGAGGGCGTCTCGGGAAGGTAAAACGACCGGACGATGTTGCCGCTGACGCCGCTGTTGTGCCAGTTGTCGTATTCGTTCTGCCCGCGCTTCCAGCGATAGCTGTTCACTTCCGGAGGAATCCCCACCTTGTGGCACGTGCCGCAAAACTCGGGGGTTTTGTGGACCGGCTTCAGCATGGCCTGGCGGTGCGGTTCGGGCTTGGCGCGCACCAGCACATTATGCACCCACCGGCCCAGCCCTTCTTCGGCGCGCGCAAACGGATACTCGTCCGGCGCAGCGATCGCATAGCGACCATTGCCCCGCACATCGCGCAACCCCTCTACCGCATGGCAGGACAGGCATGTGAGGCCCTCGTGCGCCGTCCAGTGGTCCATATCCAGCGGCGCCTCGTCGAACCGCCCACCGAACAGCACCACGGGATCGTGACAGGATGCGCACCAGCGCGCGGGTTCGGCGCCGACTTCGTCGATCATCGCCTCGACGCTCTTCTTGTACCAGGGATTGTTGAAGGACGAGAAGCGGTGCATCGATTCGGACCACTGCGTATACATGTCCGGATGGCACCCCTCCTGTCCGCAGCGCGCGGACCCGGCCAATGCCTCGTCGGGCAAGAGGTCCTCCCCCACAATGACCGACTGCGACTGCGCCAGCGGGACTGCCGTGAGCGCCGCGGCGTATCCGGGGACAGCGCCTTCCGCATCTGCGCCCTCCGAAGCCGCTTCTCCCGGCGGGCCCTCCTGCACGTATACGCCCGTACGCGTCGTTGCCCAGGGCACCACGATGAATCCGGCCACAAGCACCGCCCCGCCAAGCGCCGTCAGGCTCAGCGGGTGCCGGAGCGCCGCGCCAAGGCCCTGTTTCCACACATCTCCCCATTGCAGGAAATGGTAGCGTACGCCGCGCTTCAGCGACACATGCAGGATGAAGCCCCCCACGGACGTCACCGCCGTCACGATATGCGTCCACAGGATCCACCGGTAGGACGCACCGACGGCCACCAGCGCAATGCCCGTCGCAAACAGAGTAATCAGCGACAGGGCCGTAAACACGCCCGCCCTCGTCGCGCGCCGGTTCATCCGGAGCGGCATCTTCAGGAGATGCATGACCAGGAAGGCGATGGCAGGCGCGATCAGCAGGATTCCCAGGCAAATGTGCAGGAGCACATTGCTCATATAGACGAGCGCCGTGGAACGATCAAACAGCAACAGAAAGATGCTGTTGACCAGCAGCACCGCATACCCGCCCAGAACCACGCTCACCACCTTGCGCTGTATCGGCGGCAACCGCGTATACCGCCGCCCGGGACCCTGCCCGCTCTGACGACCGGATCGGGGCGGCCCGGGAAGCGAGGAAGAAACACCCGGACGCTCCGGCTTCGTACTATGGTTCTCAGAATCTTTCAAAATCCGTCGGAAAGGCGCCTCGCAGCATGGGATATTCCTATTTCATGCAGCGGCTCGCCGGAACGTTCCGCCAAGCGTAACGGTATATGCGCTCATGAACAAAAAGTACCTTATCGTTGCATTTTTGCTGGGCGCCGTCATTACGTGCGGCGTACTCATCGCCCGCACTTCCTCTGCAGGACAGCACATCACCGTGTACAAGACCCCCACGTGCGGATGCTGCGCCAAATGGGTGGATCATCTCGAAGCGAACGGGTTCCGTGTCAAGGCTGTGGACCTCGCCGACGTGACGCCCATGAGAATACGATACGGGATTCCCGCCGATCTGCGCTCCTGCCATACGGCGCTTGTGAACGGATATTTTGTGGAAGGCCATGTCCCGGCGGAGGAAATCCACCGCATGCTTGAGGAAGGCGAACCCATTGCGGGCCTTGCGGTGCCCGGCATGCCGATGGGCTCTCCCGGTATGGAAGGTCCCCGCAGCGATCCATACGATATCATCGCCGTAGAGAAAGGCGGGGGACGGCGCATCTTCGCTTCCCGATAAGGCGCCTGCCGTACCCCGCCCCCTGTACTTCCCGCCATGGCGCTGCACCCGATCGACATCGTCACGTTCTGTGCGTTCATTGCGGTGGTCATCGGGATATCGCTGTACGCCTCCCGGCACGAAACCACTACGGAAGACTACTTCCTTGCGGGGCGCAAACTCTCCTGGTGGCTGATCGGCTTCTCCCTGATCGCCTCCAACATCTCGACCGAGCAGTTCGTGGGCATGGCCGGGCGCGGGTACGACCTGGGCCTCGCTATCGCCAGCTACGAGTGGACCGCCGCTATCGCGCTGGTCATTACGGCCCTCTTCTTCCTCCCGAAGTTCCTGAAGGCGGGCATCTACACCATCCCCGAATACCTCGAATACCGTTTCGACGTCGGGACGCGCACGATCATGGCCACGTTCATGATGCTCGCGTACGTGTTCGTGGCGCTGGCGACGGTGCTCTACGCCGGCGCCCTCGCGCTGGGCACGATCTTCGAAATGGACATGGTCCTGGGGATCTGGCTCATCGGGATCACGGCGGGCGCCTACACCATCTACGGCGGTCTCGGGGCCGTGGTCTGGTCGGACCTGCTCCAGGGCATAGCCCTTCTGCTGGGCGGGGCGCTCATCACGATCCTCGGGTTCCAGGCCATCGGGGGCGTGGAACCGTTCATGGCCGCCGCCGGCGACAAACTGCATACGGTGTTGCCGTGGAATCACGACGAGATGCCCTGGGTGGCGGTCTTTATAGGCGGTCTCTGGATTCCCCAGATTTTCTACTGGGGCCTGAACCAGTTCATCACGCAGCGCACGCTCGCCGCCCGCAGCCTTGCCGAGGGGCAGCGCGGGATTTTTCTTGCGGCGGGGCTGAAACTGCTGCTCCCGTTTCTGATTGTCTTTCCCGGCATCATGGCCGCCCAGCTCTTTCCGGAGCAGGTAACGACAGCCGACCAGGCGTATCCCGTGATGATCCGCGAGTTGCTCCCCGCCGGGCTGAGCGGGATCATGTTCGCCGCGCTGTTCGGCGCCATCATGAGTTCGCTCGACTCCATGCTGAACTCCGCCGCCACCATCTTCACGATCGACTTGTACAAGCGGTACCGGCGCACCGAGGAAGCCCCAAGGCACTACGTGAAGATCGGGCGCATCGCCACGGCCGTACTGGTGGTCGTCGGCTGCCTGTGGGCGCCCGTCGTGGGTTCCGCCGAAAGCATTTTCGAGTATATCCAGATGTTCTGGGGATTCATTTCTCCGGGAATCGTGGCCTCCTTTGCGTTCGGGCTCATTTCGAAACGCACACCCCCTATTGCGGCCAAAGCCGCCATGATTCTCGGCATTCCCATCTACGGTTTCCTCCTGTGGCGGCTACCGGATGTCGCGTTCCTGCACCACATGATGATTACTTTCGTGGCGCTTGTGATCTTCATGACCTCCGTCCGGCTGCTGCTTCCCCTGCGCGAGCCGAAGCGTCTTCCTGTTTCGGACCTGAACCTGGAGCACGCCCGAGGCGCAAAATGGATGGCTGCGGCGGTGGTGCTGGCCACAATCGCGCTGTATGTGATCTTCTGGTAAGAGAAGACGGGGCGGGTATATTATATTGCATCGGGCTCTGCCGTTGCCGCGGCGGGCACGTCGTTTCCATCACCACAAAACGCTCTCCAGACCATGGAATGGTATCTTAAGGCCCTGAGAAATTATGTGGGTTTCCTGGGCAGGGCGCGCAGGAAAGAATACTGGTTCTTTCAATTGTTCTATGGGCTGGGAGGACTATTTATCAGCGCTCCCTTCTGGATCGTCGCCCTGACATGGATAGCTACGGGCACAACCCCTGACCTGAGCGGTGGTTTGGCTTTGGGCACTCCGGAAATAGTGCTTGGCATCCTGTCCTTGCTTTGGGGGTTGATCCATCTGCTGCCCCTCATTGCCGTGACCGTCCGCCGCCTGCACGATACCGGTCGCAGCGGCCTATGGTATCTCCTGGCGAT
The DNA here is from genome assembly GCA_951812345.1 of Rhodothermales bacterium. Lineage (GTDB taxonomy): Bacteria > Bacteroidota > Rhodothermia > Rhodothermales > VXPQ01 > VXPQ01. The sequence goes on along the minus strand of OX638295.1, from coordinate 1,108,242 downwards.
TTTCCTTCCTGTGATCGGTCCCATCTGGCTGCTCGTTTTGACGGTGCTGGATAGCGAGCCGGGCGAGAACAAATATGGCGCCAATCCCAAGGAGGCGCTTGCGTGGTAATCGCCGCCCTGCTGCGCGAACATGGCGGCGTTGCAACGGAATGACACGGACGATCCTTCCCTCGCAGGCAATACGTACGACAAGGCCGTGAAGGTGCTTTCCTCATTCCGGGCCGCTTTCGGCGAGGCGGACGCAAACAATGTTCTTATTGTTCGGGCCCCCGGGCGCGTCAATCTGATCGGGGATCATACGGATTACCACGAGGGGTTCGTGCTCCCGATGACGATCGACCGGTGCGCATACGCAGCGTTGCGGGCACGCCACGACGACACGGTGATCCTGTACGCCGCGCAGTTCGACGAGTGGATAACATACCCGCTTTCCGAACAGCCTGAAACCGGTCCGGGCGCATGGGCCGCCTATGTAACCGGAATAATCAGCGAACTGCGGGACCGGCTGCCCGGCGGATTCGAGATGCTCGTCGAGGGCGATGTGCCCATCGGTGCCGGCCTGAGTTCGTCGGCAGCGCTCTCCACGGCGGTCATCTACGGTCTCGACCAGTTGTTCGGCCTGGGGATCGACCCTATCGATGCGGTGCACCTGTCTCAGCAGGTAGAACACCGCTACGCGGGCGTCTCCTGCGGCATCATGGACCCGTTCGTATCCCGGCTGGGGCGCCGCAGGCACGCCTTGCTGCTCGACTGCCGATCGCTTGCCTGCGAACACGTGCCCCTGACTAATACGGAACGAGACCGGAACGACGCCTTCGAGATCGTCATCGTCGATTCGGGGGTGCGGCGCGAACTGGCTTCCTCCAGCTACAATACCCGGCGCAGCGAATGCGAGCAGGCCCTCGAAACGATCCGGGAAGCCCGTCCCGATATACGGAGTCTGCGCGACGCCAAGCCCGAAGACTTGTGGCTCCTCCCGTCCCTCCAGCACCGCCGGGTCCGGCATGTCCTGGAGGAAAACGACCGCGTACTGCAGGCGCGGGACGCCCTGAGAAACGGGGATTTCGAGGCGTTCGGGATATTGATGAACCAGTCGCACGACAGCCTGCGCGACCTGTACGAGGTAAGTTGCGAGGAACTGGATACGCTGGTTGCTGCCGCCCGGAACGTGGATGGCGTGGCAGGCGCCCGGATGACCGGGGGCGGTTTCGGGGGCTGCACGGTGAATCTGGTGCGTCAGACCGCCGTGCCCGCCCTTCGCGAGGCGCTTTGCGAAACCTATGCGAAAACGTACAGGCGCACCCCTGTGATCTACGTGGTCCGGGAGAACCATCGGACGGAACGGATGTAGGATCCGCTTCTTTGACCAGACCGCATTCCGTGCGCCATGACTATATTGCACGGAGCCGAAGAGAAGCTCTCTGCGCTTGATTTTACAAGCGGGCTCCTTACGAAAACCTACCTCGAACTGCCGCTTCTGCTCGACGAAATCGTGCGCGTCACGACGGAGGCGATGCATGCGCGGGCCTGCGCCATCCGGCTGCTCGACAAGCATTCGGGCGAGATGGTGCTCAAGGCTTCTTCCGGCCTCAGCGAAGAATACCTGTACGCACACCCGCTCACGGCGGCCAGCAGCATCTTCCGGCAGTTCGCCGCAGGAAACCACGAACCGATCGCGATCATGGACATTGCGAGGGACCCGCGAACGGACTATGTGCGCGAAGCAGCAGGCGAAGGCGTCCATTCCTTCCTGTCCGCTCCACTCGTGCAGGATGGCGAGGCGATCGGTACCCTCTCGATGTTCAGCCCCGGACCGCACGATTTTACTCTGGACGAACGGCGCCTATTCAGCACCATGGCCAACCAGGCGTCTGTTGCTATCTCACTGGCCTGGCTCTACAAGGAGCAAATCGCCCTTCGGCAGATCGAACACGAACTGGAAATCGCTGCCGACATTCAGCGCAAGCTCATGCCGGAAAGCGCCCCCTCCATTCCTCCTTTCGACATCGCAGGCGCCTGCCACCCCTGCTATGAGATCGGCGGAGACTTCTTCGACTTCATCGAACTGCCCGGAGGCAATCTCGGCATCGTCGAGGGGGACATCTCCGGCAAGGGCGTTCCGGCGGCTCTCCTCATGGCCACCGTCCGGACGGCGCTCCGGGTGCAGGCCGAGAACATCTTCTCCATACAGGATGTGCTGCGCAAAGTGAACCGCGCCGTCTGGGAGGATACGAGCCCCGAAGAATTCGTCACCCTGTTCTACGGCGTACTCGACACGCAGGCAGGCGTGCTGACCTATGTGAATGCGGGACACAGCGCCGCGCTGCTCGTGCGCGAGGGAACGGTCACGCCGCTTCCCCCGGCAAGCCCGCCCATCGGCATTCTCCCGGACCTCCTCCCCGAACAGGAAACGCTGCAATTCCTCGAGGGAGATGTGCTCGCCATCTGTACGGACGGGTATTCGGATACGGAAGGGGCAGACGGCGAACCGCTCGGCGAAGAGGGTATCGCGGAGACGCTTCGCCAACATGCCGACCTGTCAGCCAAAGCGATCATCGAAAAACTGGAAGAAACGGTTGCAGCCTTCCAGCCCGACCCGACCGCCGCATACTGCGATGATCGGACGGCGATCGTGGCGAAGCGGCAGGAGGCTTGTTCACGACCGTAGCGGCTATTCGCTCGCTGCTTTGTCGGCTTAGCTCGCCAGAATGCGTTGGGTGCCGAATACGCGTATCGGCGCCATACTGTACCTCGTCCCTCGACGCAGTGCGCTTTTTGTGTTCGAAGTGATGGTCAGGCGTGCAACTGAATCCCCGATGACGTATTGTACAAATGGAAACCGTTTGCCAAAGCGGTATAGCCCGGCGTCAGGACACGTATAGCACTATGCACCTTTTATGGCCCCCCGCTCCTCTTACTCTCACAAACCTGACAGGCCATGAAAATGCCATACTCTGCCATAAAATGCTTGACCTCTCAGCTGCTCCTCGGCATCGCCTGCCTCCTCGCGTTCCCCACCCTGGTCGCAGCCCAGGGCTCGGTAGAGACAGATCGTGCTGCGCTGGTGGCGTTGTACGACTCAACGGGAGGAGATAACTGGAGAGGCAATACCAACTGGAAAAGCGATAAGCCTCTTGGAGAGTGGTATGGTATTACTACCAATGAAGACGGGCGAGTAGAATCCATTGAGTTTAATCATCATAATGGACTTACCGGTTCTATACCCCCTGATATAGGGGATCTTGTGTATTTAAGGAAAATTAACCTTGAAGGAAACGATCTCACCGGTTCTATACCTTTCGAAATAGAAAATCTTATCCATTTAGAGATTTTAAACCTTAGATTCAACGAACTGACCGGCCCTATACCTCCTGGGATAGTCAATCTTGTGAATTTGAAAGAAATAGATCTCGACGTTAATGATATAAACGGCCATATTCCTTCAAATATAGGTGACCTTGTTAATTTGGCCCACATTAGTTTAGCACAAAATGAGTTAACCGGCCCTATACCTCCTGGGATAATAAACCTGGTGAATCTGAAAGAAATAAATCTCGGTGCCAACGATATAAATAGTGGTATTCCTTCAGGGATAGGTAATCTTATCAGTCTAACGTCTGTCAATTTGGGAAACAATGGATTAACCGGTTCGATTCCTCCAGAAATAGGTAATCTCGTGAACCTGACCCTTCTCATTTTCTCTGGCAATCAATTAACGGGACCGATTCCTGTCGAGATAGGAAATCTGGTAAATCTCACATATCTTGGTATGAGTTCTAATCTGCTTAGGGATCCGATACCTCCGGAAATAGGCAATCTCGTGCATCTAACCGAGCTTTATCTTGGATCCAATCAATTAACAGGACAGATACCTTCCGAGATAGGAAATCTGGTAAACCTGAGAGGGCTAAGCCTTAGTTCTAACCGGTTGACCGGCTCCCTACCCCCCGAAATGGGTAATCTTGTGAACCTGAAGACACTTAGCCTTCGTTCCAATCGATTGACTGGTGAAATACCTTCTGAAGTATGTAACATTTTATTACTCCCTCAGATAAGGGTTCTGTTGGACGACAATCCAGGATTGATCAATAATTGTCTCCGGGTACCTGAGGAATTTGTCAATAACAGGAGGCAAATTTTTGAAATACTTCAGGAGGATGACCCTCCTACTATAAGACCTGTTGAATTCATATTAATACAAGAAAATTCTTATGGGAGGGTATGGATTTCGGACGAGGCGTTTCAAACAATAAATATTTCTGATGAATCTATGGAGAATTTTTTGACCTATATTTTTTCTTCGATACCTGCAGATTCTACAAAGGGCATTTTTGAATATGGAAGAGATCTTTTAGGAACAGTTCGAGAAAATCATGTGAATGATAATAATGGCGAAAGAATCGTGGATATGCTTTGTCATATTTATCATTGGAAATACTTAGGACTGGCTTTCACTCATTCCAGCAGTATAAATATCTTCCAATATAACTCTTCTCCGTTTGGACCAGGACATCTGGTATATTCTCAAGTCATCGCACATGAATATGTACATAATATACATAATGTATATGGCACATATTTGGACATTGATTTTTTTATTGAAGGTTTAGCCGAATGGGCGGCTGATAACATAATGTTTGCTGAGGGAGATAGTCTGTTTACTTTTCCGTATAACAATCCTTCATCCCCTGGTGAGCCTCTCTTTCCTCCACGCCCTTTCGATTATGATAACGCCAGGATATTCGCAACGTATCTTGCTGATCGTATTGGGTCAGATAATATGAAATATCTTATACAGGTATGTAAGCCTGGGGGTGTTTGCGATCCGGATAATCCGGACAATGGTGACTGGTATCAGGGTATTGACGGACTGGACTATGCCCTCTCCTCGCTCGATTCTTCTCTTACTCTTTCGAATATTGTGGTGGATTATCACACTACAAATCTCGTTAATGACCCTACTGTTTTTCTTAATGGAGTAAATCATGGCTATGAAACAACAAGATATGCGAATAAGGAGATGTGGCCCCTAAACGTTGTGGTTGTCAATTTTTCAGATAATTCATTTTCGGAAAAAGAGCTTCAGATACATCCAGGAGGGTTTGGTTACATCACCTACGGAAGTTCCTCCGACATGCATCTCTCAATTGATACCAATCATAATACAATCACATCGCTTCGGTTATTCAAGGAACGGGATAACACAAAAGAACTTGTGGAAATTGACAGCGATGTTAGTGAATACACGGTTACCGGGGATTACGACCGTGTAACGCTTATCGCCGTACATAACAACCCGAGGCCGGATCAACCTGTAATCACCCTTAACATAGCAGCCTCTCAGAACTATGATCCCATGTCTACGGAAGATGAGGAGATCCCTGTAGCCCTCTCTCTTGCGCAGAATTACCCCAATCCCTTCAATCCGTCTACGTTCATCCGGTGGGCGCAACCGCAAACCGGGCAAGTTCGTCTTTCCGTGTACAATATGCTTGGGCAGGAAGTAGCCACATTGGCCGACGAGGTTCGACCCGCAGGAACGCACGAAATCCGTCTCGACGCTTTAGACTGGACAAGTGGCGTGTATGTGTACGTGCTGGAAGCAGGCGAGCAAACGCTGACGCAAAAAATGATCCTGCTGAAGTAAATATAGAGCGCATGCGCCTGTCCTGGAATGAAATACGCTCCCACGCGGCGGCGTTCGCCCGCAAGCGGGAATGGCCCCGGAACAAGACCATCCTCGACCTGCTGCACGCGGTGGACCGGATCGCCAATCCCTGAACGAGCCGGGCATCGACGCACCCGCTGAGACCTCAAGCACAAGCCCAACACGTATCAGTCCGTTCTTGTTTAATCGAATCGAACTTCTTCCGATCGTCACGTGGAACTCACATGTACGGCAAGTGCGTCTCATGCGCACCGGGAACTTCAGCGACTCGACACGCTCGGAATGCCAGGAGGATCAGTCAGGAACAAAGCGTTGGCGAATTGGGAGATCGGGATCGAAATTTCGATACAGAGTCAGGGATTGGGGCACTAATGGCGACCAGATTTGAACATGCAATTGAGATTGCGAAAATCGCATCTGAAACCGCACTGAGATATTTCAGGAGAAAAACTGACGTCGAGTTCAAATCGGATGAGAGCCCTGTAACCCAGGCTGACCGCAACATTGAGTACCGAATTCGCGAGATCCTGGGCGAGCGCTACCCCGAAGACGGAATCTTCGGAGAGGAGCACGGTATTGAACGGGCCGATTCGGAGCACATGTGGGTCATTGATCCGATCGATGGAACCCGATCCTTCATAGCCGGGAGCCCGCTCTTTGGGTTCCTTCTCGGACATCTATCCGGCGGAGTGCCGGATATCGGAATCATCGGAATGCCCGCTCTGGGCGAAATCTTTGCCGCCGAGGCCGGATCAGGCGCCACGATGAACGGCATTCCGATCAAAACATCGGGCCAAAGGCAACTCAACCAATCAATACTCTATATCAATGAAGGAGGGAAAATCTTCGCCGAACATCCCGGGAAGTTTGCTCGCCTTGTCCATTCGGGACAGACGCGGCGGTTTGCCCACGACTGCTATTCACACGCCCTGGTTGCCGCCGGATTTGCGGACGTGGCGGTCGATTTTGACCTGAAACCCTATGACTACCTGCCGATATCGACGGTGGTGCAGGCGGCGGGTGGTTCGATATCGGATTGGTCCGGACAGCCACTGAGTCTGAAGTCGAACGGTACAATAATCGCGGCGGCAACCCCGGAACTGCATGCGCAAGTTCTGGAACTGCTGCGGGACTGAATGATGTTTGCATAACCCACTTTCGCCTTGCAGCCGATAGTGTTTATCGTATTGCCGGTGAGACATTACAACTGCCGGGGCCGGCGGTAAGGGCTGTTCCGGCTGACTATCAACCAAAATCGCAAAACTTGCCGGTTGGTTTGTGATGAACCGGTCCGAGTACCACCAAGAAGGGGGTGACGCCGATGTCTGAAGTATTGACCTTTGAGGAATTGAAAACGGCCGTGTCCGATGGATCGGTAGATACGGTCCTTGCGTGTCTCGTCGACATGCAGGGCCGGCTGATGGGTAAACGCTTTGTCGCCCGACACTTCGTTGATAGCGCCTGGGAAGAAACGCATTGCTGCGACTATCTGCTGGCAACCGACCTGGAGATGGCCACGCCGGACGGCTACGCCTCGACCAGTTGGCAAAGCGGCTATGGCGACTATGTCATGAAACCGGATTTGAGCACGTTGCGGCCCCTGCCCTGGCTTGAGGGGACGGCTATGGTGTTGTGCGACATTCTCGATCATCACACCCATAAAGAAGTCGCCCATTCGCCAAGGGCGGTACTGAAAAAGCAGGTGGCCCGGCTCGAAGCGATGGGGTTGACGGCGATGATGGCAACCGAGCTTGAATTCTTTTTGTTTGAGAAGAGCTTCGATGATATCCGCAAGGAGGGATTCCGCAGCCTGGAGCCGATTTCGGGCTACAATCAGGATTACCATATCCTGCAAACCACCAAGGAAGAGGATATCATGCGCCCGGTGCGCAATTATCTGGTCGCGGCCGGCGTACCCGTGGAGAATTCCAAGGGGGAGGCGGAGACCGGTCAGGAAGAACTCAACATCAGGTATGCTCCGGCTCTGGAAACAGCAGACCATCACACCATCGCCAAGCATGCGGTCAAGGAAATCGCCTGGCAAAAAGGGCGGGCGGCGACGTTTTTGTCAAAATGGCACCACAACAAGGTCGGCTCCTCATCCCACGTCCACCAATCGATTTGGAAAGACGGTAAATCAGCATTTTTCGATGCGAACGACGAATTGGGCATGTCCGCACTCATGCGCAACTATCTGGCCGGGCTGTTGAAATACGCCGTCGAATGCACCTGTTTTCTCGCGCCCTATGTCAACAGCTACAAACGGTTTCAAAAAGGAACGTTTGCCCCGACACGGATAATCTGGTCTGTCGACAACCGTACCGCCGGTTTCCGTTTATGCGGCGACGGAACCGAGGCGGTGCGGGTTGAATGCCGCATCGGCGGTTCGGACATCAATCCTTATCTGGCCCTTGCCGCCCAGATCGCGGCCGGCATCAAGGGGATCGAGGAGGCGCTCGAGCTTGTTCCGCCCGCCAAAGGCGATGCGTATGAAGGCAGCAGCGGAATGATTCCAAAGAACCTTCGCGATGCCCGCGAAGCGCTCAAGGGATCCGCAATGCTGCGTGAGGCATTCGGCGATGAAGTGATCGATCACTACTGCCGGACAGCCGAGTGGGAGTTGGAAGAGTTCGACCGTGTCGTAACCGATTATGAGGTCGCACGCGGGTTTGAGCGGTCGTGAGACCGGGATGAACAAACGGTAAACCCCACCAGCATTCATTTGCAGGACAAGAGGTTTGTGATGACCAGGACACTTACCTGTGTGTCCCCTATCGACGGCTCTGTGTATGCAGAACGGAACTGCATGACGCTTGAGGAGGCCAGCGCGGCAGCCATCAGAGCCAGAGAAGCGCAGATGGACTGGAGACAGCGCCCACTGTCGCAACGCGTGGAACTTGTGATGGCGGGGGTGGCCGGCATCGGCGATATGGACGATGAAGTCGTGATCGAACTGGCCCACATGATGGGCCGTCCGGTGCGCTATGGCGGCGAGTTCCGCGGCGTCAACGAACGCGCCGGCTACATGGCGGATATTGCCGAAGAGGCTTTGCAAGCCATCGAAATAGAGGACAGCAACACCTTCCGTAGGGTAATAAAACGAGAACCGCAAGGCCTGGTGTTCGTGGTTGCCCCGTGGAACTACCCATACCTGACGGCAATCAATTCCGTAGCGCCGGCGCTCATTGCAGGCAATGCGGTCATGCTGAAACATGCAACCCAAACCCTGCTGGCGGGCGAGCGCATGGTACGGGCATTCACCGAAGCAGGCATACCGGCGGATATCTTTCAAAACGTGTTTTTGGATCATGAGACGACCGCGGAGTTGATTGCGCAGAACGCTTTTGACTTTATCAACTTCACGGGTTCGGTTGGCGGCGGCAGAACGATGGAAATCGCAGCCGCCGGAACGTTCACCGGCGTAGGCACCGAGCTGGGCGGAAAGGACCCGGGCTATGTGATGGACGATGTCGATCCGGATGCCGCAGCTGAATCCTTGATCGACGGAGCCATGTTCAACTCCGGTCAATGTTGTTGCGCCATAGAACGCATCTATGTGCACGAAAGCCTGTTTGACGAGTTTGTCGAGAAAGCGGTTACGATTGTCAAAGGCTATAAGCTTGGTAACCCGCTGGATAAGAACACCACCCTTGGGCCAATGGCAAGTATACGTTTTGCCGAAGAGGTGCGAACGCAAATTGCCGAGGCGATCGAGCAGGGCGCCAGGGCGCACATAGCAACGTTTGCCGAAGATGACGGCGGCGCCTATCTGTCTCCGCAAATCCTGACCGGTGTTACGCATGATATGCGCGTGATGCGCGATGAGAGTTTTGGGCCGGTTGTCGGCATCATGAACGTGTCGTCGGACGAAGAGGCGATCGAATTGATGAACGATTCCGAGTTCGGTCTCACCGCTTCGCTTTGGACCAAAGATCCGGCACGCGCAGAAGCCATTGGCGCACGGCTTGAAACCGGTACGGTATTCATGAACCGCGCGGACTATCTGGACCCCGCACTTTGCTGGACCGGCTGCAAAAACACCGGCAGAGGCGGCGCCCTGTCCGTTATCGGCTATCACAACCTCACCCGACCCAAATCATATCATTTAAGGATACTCTGATCAAGTCCACTTCGATCAGCGCTTTACTTTCACGCATAAAGCAACGACATGCTTGTATCCTTAGCGAAAAACACGGCAGATTCGGGCCGTCGCGGTCGTGAAGCGCCCTTCGGGAGGCAGACAGGGGCACGCTGGCTGTGTCATTCCTCATTATGTGGGGCCTGCCACATTGCTTCGTCATTCCTTGCCAGCACACCCCTGTCAGCCTCTGAATCTTTGCGGACTTGATCAGAGTACCCTTAAAGAAAGCAACATCGTGAATCTCGTCGGAAACTGGTCCTATCCCACTGCAATCAGGTTCGGCGCGGGTCGTATCGAGGAATTGCCGTACGCCTGCGCGCAAGCCGGCATTAAAAAACCGCTTCTTGTAACGGACAGCGGGCTTGCCGAGCTTCCGATCACGGCCCGGGCGCTCGACATTCTGGAAGCGGCAGGGCTGGGAAGGGCTTTGTTTTGCGAAGTCGATCCTAATCCGAACGAAAAGAACCTCGACGCCGGCGTCGCCGCCTACAAGGCGGGCGGCAACGACGGCGTCATCGCTTTTGGCGGGGGGTCCGGTATGGACCTGGGCAAGATGGTGGCGTTCATGGCGGGACAGACGCGTCCAATATGGGATTTCGAAGACATTGGCGACTGGTGGACGCGCGCCGACGCCCAGGTAATCGCGCCGATTGTCGCGGTTCCCACAACCGCCGGGACCGGTTCGGAAGTCGGCAGGGCGTCGGTAATCACCAATTCCGAAACGCGCGTAAAGAAAATTATCTTTCATCCGAAGGTCCTGCCTTCTGTGGTCATCTGCGATCCGGAACTGACGGTCGGCATGCCCGGATTCATTACCGCCGGCGCCGGGCTCGACGCGTTCGCGCATTGCGTCGAGGCATTCTCCTCCCCCCATTATCACCCGTTGTCCCAGGGAATCGCGCTCGAGGGCATGCGCCTGGTCAAGGAGTATCTTCCGCGAGCCTACCGGGACGGTTCCGATCTGGAAGCGAGAGCCCATATGATGAGCGCAGCCGCCATGGGCGCCATCGCGTTTCAAAAAGGCCTCGGCGCAATTCATGCTCTCAGCCATCCGGTGGGCGCAACGTTCAATACCCATCACGGCACGACCAACGCGGTCTTCATGCCCGCGGTACTGGACTTCAACGCTCCCGCAATCCGCGGCCGGTTCGATCAGGCCGCTGCCTATCTCGGCATAGAGGGCGGCTTCGCCGGCTTCCGTTCTTTCGTCGGCGATTTTAACGACAGCCTGGGCATTCCGCGCAGGCTATCGGAAATGGGCGTCGCTGCCGACCGTATGGATGAACTGGTTAAGGGAGCGCTTGCAGACCCTTCCTGCGGCAGCAACCCGATTAAACTTAATGCCGAAAACGTAAAACAGCTGCTGGAGGCCTGTATCTGAGAGGGGCATTAAGCAACTGAATTGGCGGGGTTGCGGCCTTGTTTCGCGTCGACGGACCCGATGAGACCCCAGGCACGAGCACATGCGCCTGTACTGGACGCTTCGTCAATAGATAACTGACAAAAAATCAATTGCCTATATGACATAAAAGCAATTAGGTATATTTCATAATATCAATTGAGTATATTGCAAAAAGTCAATTACAAACCGACCTGGCCATGTTATTCACGTATCCTGCACTGGACGATGCGGAAAAACGGGTAGAGCGCGCAACGACCGGGATACGGGCCGCTCTGCGCCGCTACATCGCTGCGGAGCCGCCCTGCTGGGCGGATTTGCTGGCCCGCATGACCCGGGCGCGCGCCCTTGCCGCATCCGCCAGCGTGGCAGGCGTCCACGTGTCCGACGAGGACGCCATCGCCGCAATCGACCGGGAGGAGCCCGCGGACACGGATCGCGACGCCTGGCGGGCCGTGGTCGGTTACCGCCAGGCGATGGAGTACATTTTCCAGCGCCACCGGAATCCCTCTTTTACCATCACGGAGGATATGCTGATGGCGGTCCATTTCATGATCTGCCAGTCGGACAGGGAGGCGAACCCGGGTCGGTACACCCCCGGATGGGTTTGCGTGCGAAATACCAGCACCGGCGACGTGACGTACGAAGGGGTAGACCGCGACCGCCTGGAACCCTTAATGCGCGAACTGCTGGACTACGCGAACGAGGGGCAGGGCGAATCCGTCTTGCTGCGCGCGGCCATGACCCACCTGAATCTGGTGCTGCTGCACCCGTTCACGGACGGCAACGGACGGACCGCCCGATGCATGCACACCGCCGTGCTGGCGCGCGACGGCATGGCGGCGCCTGCATTCTCTTCCATCGAAGCGTATATCGGTCGCAATCGACAGACCTATTACGACGTACTGGCGGAGGTGGGCGGCAGCGGATGGCGTCCGGAGCGTGACGCCAAACCGTGGGTGCGCTTCTGCCTGCGCGCCCATTACCGGCAGGCGCAAACGCTCCTGCGCCGTACGCGCGAAATGGAAAGAGTGCATGCAGAACTTGCGGAACTGGTGGAAACCTGCGGGTTCCCCGACCGGACGGTGCTGGCGCTCCTTCAGGCCGCTTTTGGAATCGGGGTTCGCAATGCGTCCTACCGGGCAAGCGCGGACGTATCCCAAAGCATAGTCAGCCGCGAACTGGGCGCACTTGTGGACGCAAAACTTCTTATCCCGGAGGGGAACAGGCGGAGCCGCTCGTATAGCGCATCGCCCATGGTGGCGGAAATCCGCCAGAGACTGCGCCTCCCCGATGAAGAGGACGATCCTTTCGCGGAGGACGGGCGGGGCGGGGCTGCCGGGGATTTGCAGGACCGTCTTTGCGATTGAGATAATATTGCGTGGTTCAAGCAGATGCTCTGTCGGGGAAGCGGCGCTTCGGCCCGCTTCGACAAATTCCGAAGCAATTGAAGGATACTCTGATCAAAATCGCTTAGATCAGCGCTTCACGTTCGTGCGTAAAGGATATCATAATTGCATCGTTGAAATTAGCGAGAAACGCTGCGGATTCGGGGCAGTGCGGGCGTGAAGCGCCCTTCGGGAGGCTGCGAGAAGCACGCTGGCTGCGTCATTCCTCATTATGTGGGGCCTGCCACATTGCTTCGTCATTCCTTGCCAGCGCACCCCTCTCAGCCTCTGAACTTCGCGGACTTAATCAGAGTATCCTTAAGGCGCAGGATTACGACCTTGTTTCGCGTCGACTAACCCGATGAGACTCCAAGCCCAAACATACAGCGTTCAGTAAACACTCAGTGGGGAAAGCGCATGAATGAAGACCAGAACACCGAATGGAAAGAGTCCTGGCACGATAAGTACATAGAGTGGCTGTGCGCTTTCGCTAACGCGCAGGGCGGCGTACTGGAAATTGGCCGCAACGACAAGGATCAGGTAGTGGGTCTCGACAACGCTGAACAGTTGATGAAGGATTTGCCCAACAAGCTCCGCGACCTGCTCGGAATTGTGCCCGACATTAATCTTCTGGAGGAGAAGGGGCTATCGTACGTACAGATTGTGGTCGAACCGTATCCGGTGCCGATCAGCTACCGCGGCAAGTATCACTATCGAAGCGGCAGCACCAAGCAGGTGCTCACAGGCGCGGCTCTTGATCGCTTCCTGCTGGGCAAGACGGGGAAGCGCTGGGATGCCGCACCGGTTCCGGGCGTGGGGGTTGGCGACCTGGATGCCGGAAATTTGACCGGATTCCGTGAACGGGCGACCCGCACCAATCGCTTGGGAAAGGATATACTCGACGAGGATAATGTCGGGCTGATTGAGAAGTTGCGTCTGGCAGAAGGTCAATATCTCAAACGAGCGGCTATCCTCCTGTTTCATCCTGATCCTGAACGCTTCTTTACCGGGGCAGCAGTCAGGATTGGCTATTTTGAGAGCGAGACCGACCTGCGCTATCAGGACGAGATATGCGGCGATCTGTTCACGCAGGTCGATACAACGATGGACCTGTTGCTGACCAAGTACCTGAAGGCCGCCATTAGTTACGAAGGTATCCAGCGCATTGAGACCTATCCGGTGCCGGAAGGGGCGCTGCGGGAAGCGGTGTTGAATGCTATCGTCCACCGTGATTACGCCATTCCCGCACAGATACAAATTCGGATATACGCCGACCGGTTACAGATATGGAATCCCGGGGAATTGCCCGAGGATTGGTCGTTGGAAAAATTACTGGGCCAGCATCCTTCCCGACCCTTCAATCCGGATGTGGCGAATGCCTTTTTTCGAGCTGGAGAAATCGAAACCTGGGGGCGAGGGATTCAGCGTATCCTCGAGGCCTGTCGCGAGGCGGGTACGCCCGAGCCGGACATACAGGTGGAATCGGACGGATTATGGATCGATTTTCCGTTTTCAAAGGCTTACCGTGACAGCATTGAACCCGGTGATGGCCCTTTCGAAGCATCGGAGGCGACTACCCAGGAAAGGATTCTCGCCTTATTGCGCGAGGATCCGGAACTCACAGGAAAAGCCCTGGCAGACCACATAGGAATCACTGCTGCTGGCGTCAGATATCATCTTGATAGTCTCAGGAAAGCAGGTCACATCCGCCATGTCGGACCGACCAAGAAGGGGCGCTGGGAGGTTATGGATGACGACCATGTATAATAGCGAAACCTCTATGAACGTAGAGACTACCCAAGAAACTAGCTAAGAAACTACCCAAGAAACTAGCTAAGAAACTACCCAAGAAACTAGCTAAGAAAACTAGCCTATAAACTGGCCTATAAAACTATCCTATAAACAGAGGCGCTCCGGCCCGCTTCAACACACCCGATGAGACTCCAACAAACCCAAACGCATGCACCTGTCCTGGAATGAAATACGCTCCCGCGCGGCGGAATTCGCCCGCAAGTGGGAAGGGGCGGGCTACGAAAAGGGCGAAACCCAGCTTTTCTACCGGGACTTCTTCGACGTATTCGGCATGTCCGTGCGGCGGGTGGCGACGTTCGAGGAGCCCGTGAAACTGCTGGGCGAGAAGCGCGGCTTCATCGACCTCTTCTGGAAGGGTGTCCTGCTCGTGGAGCAGAAAAGCGCGGGCCGCGACCTCGGGAAGGCCAAAACGCAGGCCCTCTCCTACTTCCCCGGCCTCAAGGATACCGATCTGCCGCGCTATATCCTGCTGAGCGATTTCCAGACGTTCGAACTCTACGATCTGGACGAAGACGAGCAGGTATCCTTTGCGCTCGAAGACCTGCCCGCGCATGTGGAAAAATTCGGCTTCATCCTCGGCGTACAGAAGCGCTCGTTCAAGGATCAGGACCCGGTCAACATCGAGGCCGCCGAACGGGTGGGCAAACTCCACGACGCACTCGAAGCCTCCGGCTACAAGGGACACGATCTGGAGCAGTTCCTGGTCCGCATCGTTTTCTGCCTCTTCGCGGACGACACCGGCATCTTCGAACCCCGGGACATCTTCCTCGATCTGCTGGAGAACCGCACGCGGGAAGACGGTTCGGACCTCGGCGGGTGGCTCGCCCAGCTCTTCCAGGTCCTCGATACGCCGGAAGACGAACGCTCCGGCAATCTCGACGAGGACCTCGGCCGGTTCCCCTATGTGAACGGGGACCTTTTCGACGGGCCGCTCCGCATCCCCTCTTTCGACGCCTCCATGCGGGAGCGCCTGCTCGACGCCTGCCGGTTCGACTGGTCGAACATCTCCCCCGCCATCTTCGGCTCCCTGTTCCAGTCCGTCATGGACAGGGACGAGCGGCGCAGGCAGGGCGCCCACTACACCACCGAGAAAAACATTCTAAAGGTCATCGAACCGCTCTTTCTCGACGATCTTCGGGCGGAGTTCGCCCGGCTCAAGGCCCGCAGGGACAGCCGCCGCCTTCCGGAACTGCTCGCTTTCCAGCAGCGGCTCGGCAGACTGCGTTTTCTCGATCCCGCCTGCGGCTGCGGCAACTTCCTGATTATCGCCTACCGGGAGTTGCGCGCCCTGGAAATCGAGGTGCTGAAAGAAACCCGGCCCCGAAGGCAGGTCGATGTGCTGGCCAGTCTGCTTTCGGTGGTGAACGTCGATCAGTTCTACGGAATCGAACTGGGGGAATTTCCGGCCCGGATCGCGGAGGTGGCCCTGTGGATGATGGATCACATCATGAACAACCGCCTGAGTCTGGAATTCGGGGAGACGTACGTGCGCATTCCGCTCAAGACGTCGCCGCACATCGTACACGGGGATGCGCTGGAGATGGATTGGGGTGAAATCTTGCCGCCGGAGGAGTGTTCGTATGTGCTCGGCAATCCGCCGTTCGGGGGCGCCAAGTTTCAGTCTGCGGAGCAGCGGGCGCAGGTGCGGGGGATCGCGGCGCTGGGCAAGAGCGGCGGTACGCTCGACTACGTGACGGCATGGTTCATCCGGGCCGGAGAATACGTGCGGGAGGCTGCGGCGCAGATCGGTTTCGTGGCCACCAATTCGATTACGCAGGGCGAGCAGGTGGCACAGCTCTGGCCGATCCTGTTTGGCCGCTGCGGACTGGAGATCGCGTTCGCGCACCGGACGTTCGCCTGGGGTTCGGATGCAAGGGGCATGGCGCATGTGCATGTGGTGATTATCGGGCTGACCAAGCGGGGCGATGCGCCCAAGGAGAAGCGGCTTTTTTCCTACGACGATCCGAAGGGCGAACCGCACGAGAGCAGGCATGCGGTGCTGTCGCCGTATTTGTTCGATGCGGGTGGGTTGGCGGATCCGCATGTGACAGTGCGTGAAGCAAACAAGCCGATCAATGGAATGAGAAAACTCATAACCGGGACACAGCCTCTGGAAGACGGGAACCTCACTTTCTCAACCGATGCGAAAGCGGCCTTTATCGCAAGCGAGCCAGACTCCGCCCGATTTTTCCGCCCTTTTCCTGGGGCGCGTGAGTTCATTCGAGGTGAACACCGATGGATTCTCCATACGGCAGATATACCCCCACAAGAACTCCGCAGATTGCCAATGATTAGAGCGAGGCTCCAGGCTGTTCGTGATTTTAGGGCCAAGAGCAAGCGGCAAACAACAAAACGTCTTGCGGATTACCCAACCGCCTATGGTGTAACCGTAGTACCCGAAGCACCATTCCTAATTATTCCGCAAGTCAGTTCCGAGCGACGAGAATATATACCCATCGGCTGGTTGGAACCGCCAGTGATTCCGAGTGAAAAGCTTCGTCTTCTCCCCGATGCCACCCTCGCCGATTTCGCCCTGCTTACCTCAGCCATGCATATGGCCTGGATGCGCACGATAACCGGACGGATGAAGAGCGATTATATGTACTCGGTGGGTGTCGTATACAACACCTTCCCCCTGCCGCCCGGCTTCCATACGAATAGCCCAGGCATTGCCAAACTGGAGCCGCTCGCACAGGCCGTGCTCGACGCCCGCACCGCCCATCCGGACGCCACGCTCGCCGACCTCTACGATCCCGACCTCATGCCCCCCAATCTCCGCAAGGCGCACCGGGCTCTCGACCGCGCCGTGGACCGGCTGTATCGCCGGAGCGGGTTCGCCAGCGAGCGGGAGCGGGTGGAGTATTTGCTGGGGCTGTACGAGAAGATGATGGAGCCGTTGGGGGTGGTAACAAAGAGTGGAAAACGCAGAAAGTGATAATAGATTGGTGACTGGAACCCGGTTGATCCTCAACACTTCAAGGAAGCATCAACAAAAATTCGACGATGTAAATAAGATCGATTCAAAAAGTAGAATGAACACAGAAACAGCAAGAATAACCGTTGAAATCGATCAACTCTTTTTGGAAGTGGGCGAATGCTTCATGTTCCTGCTTTGGGTAGAGAGCACAATGTGCGATCTCATAGCCCTTCAGGAAGGAGGCAAAAAGACGATAGAACAATACAATATGGCGTATGGAAAAGCATCTCATCCTTCCGATTTCGCAACAAAAAGATTAAAAATGAAGGCCCTTACCTTTACCACAATCAGAGATAGGTTTTTGAAAATATGGCCGCAATGGAAAGATATAGATACTGTGCGTGAATCTATTGAACGTGTGATTATTCTACGTAACGCCTTCAGTCATGCCCAGGTACAACCATTCAGGAATTACCTGCTGTATAATCCAAATCCCAAAAGCTGGGATTTGATTAACAAATATATGAAGTGTGGTGTTTGCTTAAATTATTTCGAGAAATGCAATTGTTCCAGGATTAAATTATCGAAACCGCGTTGTCTGAAATTAGATTTGATGGTTGTGAACGGTGCATATGAAGATATCAAGATAGTTGATTGCGAGTGCCTATTTCCTACTGCCGTCGATATAGGTGTTGCATACCGAGGAATTGCTTGGCCGAACGGACTTGAAGGTTTCGTGGTTGCAGAAAATCGTATCGGTGCGAACCTATAGTTTGAAGTAGTTTAGTATTTATCCGACAGTTCGCCCGAAACGAAGGTGGGCATCGGGATTTTCCATAAATTGGCGTTTTCCAAAGAACCAATTCCATAAGGAAAAATCCGATGGCCGTTATTGCAAAGTAATACGAAACGTAAACATCTGTTGCGCTGACTTACTACCCCTAATTATAGGCAACCGAGTTCCAGAGAGTGTAGAGAAATGCTCGGGATCCACAGGAACAAAAGGCGATCCTTACCCGTGATATAGGTAAGAAGTTGCTGCCAAGGAAGGTGCTGACCGCATGAGCGAGGAGGAAAGGCGCGGATGTGGCCTCTCCGTCGAACGGCCGATTGAGCCGATCCCGGCCCCGGCAGGGGAAATCAGGGACGCGATCTTTCGGGCGACGAAATACAAGCCCGCCGATTCTATCGAGGAAACGGCGGGCTTGCATTTGATCACATATATAAACCACTATTGAAAGCAACGGAGAAACCATGGGAATCCAGACCCACTTCAACAAATTCCATAACAAGATCAAACTGGACCGCAAGGACGACGCCTACAGGAAGGCGCGGGAGCGTGACGACAGCATCAAAACGCAGGTGAAGACCGCGTTCAGGGAGGCGGGCTATCCGGTCGTTGATGAATTCATCCAAGGATCGCTCAATACACGCACGGGTATCGTGCCGATCTCCGGCGACTATGACATCGACCGAGCCTTAGTGATCGACGATGAGAAGGCACCGGAGAATCCAGTGACACCGAAAAAGAAGGCTCTCGATGTGCTTGAAAACCGAGGGTTCAAGAATGCGAAGATCAAGAAGCCATGCGTAACGGCGGACTACGCCAGAGATAACGTCCATATCGATTTCGTCATCTACAAGAGGTCGGGAGACCAGTATTATCTAGCGGTGGGAAAGAAAAACTCAGACGAAGACAACCGGGAGTGGTCGTTCGCCGATCCCCTAGGGTTGATGGAATGGATATCCGACTTCAGCGACTACTACGACGACGAAGCCGCAGACGTGCGCAACCAGTTCCGGCGGCTGGTGCGGTACCTGAAGCGCTGGCGTGACGAGCAGTTCAGCGACATAGTAGCGACAAAGGTTTATTCGATCGGACTCACGGTGATGATAAAGGAGCAATTCCAAGTGTCCTTCAGCACCGAGGGTGCCCGGCAGGACCTGCAGGCGCTAAGAGAAACTGTCGGAGCAATTCTGGACGCGGGCTACTTTACCGAAGAGCAGGCCGGACGATACCGGGTCCACGTATATCTTCCAGTGGAACCTTGGCGCGACATCTTCGACGGTTCGAGTCTGGATACCGGAACACAACTCTACAACAAGCTCAAGTCGCTCAAGCAGAAGCTCGCTGAGGCTGAGGAATTGAGCGACGAACGCAAGCAATGCGAGATACTTAACAATCTCTTCGGCGACGATTTCGGGGTTCCGGATCCGCCAAAGGAAGGCTCCAATACGGAGAAGGAAAAGTACTCGAGCGCCGGGATTGTGACCTCATCTGTCGGTGCATGAACAGGGATCGAATCCAAAGCTGCATTGCGGATCTCGGTTACGATGCCCGGTTGATGGAGGACGGGTCCAGGCTAGTAGTCAAGTTCGTCGCTCAGGGGCAAACGGTAACGCTCGCCCACACTTTCCCGCCCAAACTGCTGCGCCTGCCTAAGTTCTATCTCCTTGATGGCCACGGCTTCGGGAAGTTGGCGCATGTGCTCACGGATGAGAATGGCGAATCCGGGGAAGTGTGTATCGCCGACCCGTCATCGACTGCAGTCAACACTGATCGGCCGGAGTTGGCATACCGAGATACCGTTGAGGAACACGTTCGACTGCTGACGCAGCTTATCGAGGATCCTGCGTACAACCGGAAGGAGCAGTTATTGGAGTTCGGCGCCCATTGGGAAATCCTGTGCCGGGAACCGGAAGGGAGGCTGAATGAACTCTTCGTTGTGTGGGATGGGGATAAAGTCGAAGGCCTGCAGTTGAAGCCACCTATGGGCAATTCCGGCAGCGACTTGCGGGCAAAGCCGATCGCTCTGGCCTCGACGTTAGTGAATGATCCGCGATTAACATCGGTGCGCAGTAGCTCGGGATGGAACACGCGCCCGGCTGTCGGGAAGGCGGTTGCCATACCGTTAAACGATCTGGAACCCGCACCGGCATCGCGGCGCGACTTGTTGCCATGGTATTTCAGACTCGTCGATCACATAGACAGTAGGGGCAGGCGTGAGCTTCGAAGACTGAACAACAAAAAGAATCGCAAGTTCTGGCTCGTCTTCTTGGCCCCGGTTCCAGACGGGAAGACTATGTTCGCGATTCACTGGCACACGCATTCGCAAAGCGGGTTGCCAAGATCAGAGACAGAGGCGGAAGGCTGGACTGCTGCCCCATACTCGGTCAGGTCCCTGTCTCGGGGATCACTGGTTCCGCGGGGCGGTGGTTCTATGAACCTGACAGACAAGTCCATCCTCCTTGTCGGCTGCGGATCGGTTGGCAGCGAACTCGCCCTGCGCCTGACATCAGCCGGCGTAGGACATCTCACCCTATCCGATCCAGACAAGTTGTCTGAGGAAAATCTTTATCGCCACACCCTGTCAGTGAACGACATCGGTCGGCTAAAAACCGAGGCACTGGCGGTTGAAATTGCCCGGAAGCACCTTTGGGCTGAAGTGACGCCTTGGTGTAAGCGGCTGGAAGAATTGCAAAAACCGGCCGTGCTTCAGGAATTCGACTTGATCGTGATTGCGGTCGGTTCGCCGAACGTCGAACGGGCATTCGCGGAATATTGCAGACAGAAATCGATAAATGTACCGGTGATAAACTGCTGGCTGGAAGGCTACGGAATCGGTGGGCATGCGATCTTAGTGGTGCCTCGGACCAAGGGATGCTGGCATTGTGCGTACGTAGATCCAGAGACGCACACACGGGGACTCGTATCGAACCTCCATTTCCTGACGCCGACCCAGGTGATGATGCGCAACCAAGGGGGATGTGGCACCCAGTTTTTGCCCTACAGTGGAATCGCTGCCGGGTACACGGCGTCTATTGCCGCCGATCTGGCCGTGCGCTTTCTTGAAGGTCAGATGACTAAATCGTCGAAGGTGAGCTGGAAGGGATCGGACGCAGAGGCCAAACGGGAATCCTTGGCGGTTACGCGGCGATATCGGCATTTCATCGAATCGTTACACATCCTCCCCCTACATGATAAAAACTGCGACCTCTGTGGCGGGTGACTGCATGTATTGTTTCGAGGGATACGGTCGGCGGGTAATCGTGAACGATGAAGTGGCGGAGGTGTGGCATGAGCATCGGCAAACAGTAGTGACCGCCTGCGAGTCTTTCGGTGTGTTAATGGGAACGACATCTGTCGACCGCCGGGAGATATGGATTGAGGCGGTAACCACTCCAATGCCGCGCGACCGGCACTCGCGATTTTCGTTCGCGCTTCGCGACCCAGGGCACCAACGAGCAGTATGTCGGAAGTTCACCTCTTCGGACGGTAGGGCGATCTATCTCGGGACATGGCACACGCATCCGGAGCCAGTACCCAAGCCGTCGTGTATCGACCGAAGCGATTGGGTTACCTGCTTAAGGGCGAACCGGGGGCGGCCGCTAGCATTCGTGCTTGTGGGAACCAAGGAGGTTCGCGTATTCGTACGCTCGAGAGGGCGTTTCAGGCCACTTCAGCGGAGATGCAAGAGCGATGGCTTCAATTAATCCAAAAGAAATGACTATCATACAGACACGCGAACCGCCTCTGGTCTCAATGCTATCCTAATCCCATCAAAACCTGTCTAGTCAAACCAAACTGCCTTTCTCGGCCCTTTTGTAGTCGGGTGCGAATATCGCTTTTGGACGATCCATCCCCTGCCCGTTTCCAGGATTTAGGCAGATGCCCCAAGTATATTTTCCGGCCTCGTAATTCCAAATAGTGGTCGGAGGGTGCATTGTCGATGCAACTCTTCGACCCATTTCAAAAGCGACGGACAGAGGACCAGCATAAAACACATCAACCTTTGATGTTGAACTAACAGCGCTGTCGAGTACTTTGCGGAGTTCATCGGCATAAGTTCGTGCTTGAAGTTGGCTGCGAACAGACCGAGCGCGAAGTGACCCACAGTGCTCGAGTTCAGGATGAGATAAGTGGACGACTTGATCGGGGATGCCTACAGCCTGTTCAATTGTGTTTGGCAGTCTGGAAGCCGAACTATCTTCTCCAACCCAAAAACTCAAAGAAAATCGGATAGCCATTGTCCCTCTTTCCCCAATTTCAGTGCGAATTAGACGTGGGTATGGGTACGAGTCGTCCTCAGGCCAATTCCAACATTGATCTTCTGCATTCGGATGCCAGTCAAGTACACGAACATCTCCCCGGTCGCCAACCAAGTATCCTGCAAGTGCCGCAAGAGGAATGTGAGCCCGCCCGCAGAGAATAAGCGGTCGATCATTCTGAGCATTCACCGCACGACAGAGTGGACTATTCTCCTCAGCAAGACATCGGACAGCTTCACAGGGTTTCGTCAACACGTTGTTGAGTACAAGATATTGGAGGTCTATATCGAATCGATCAGGTACCTCTCCTAAAATAGCTGGGGTAAGTTCTTCTGACCGCACGGGAGCCATGCTCTCCAGTGTCACGACCATCGGGGCAGAGGCAGAGGGCGTCAGACAGTGACCTATAGAAAGGAGTTCTTGTTTTAGACCTGCGAGGTTAATACTCCCGCGGTCTCTGTCAAGTCGACTTGAAAATTCATAAAGTGCGGTCACTATATCTTCCGTACGCTTTGGATTGCGCACGCGTGAATCCACCCAGCTTCGCATGCGTGTTCGCTGAGGTCCCTCGCTGTTTGTTGGATCCATTTCAAGCACCACCATTCCTGACCCCAAGATTCTCCAAGCTACGTCTTTGACGTTAGAGGAGTCTATGGATCCAGACACATCTATAACTGCTTTTAGAACATCTTTTTCTCCCTGATTCAAATCATCAATCGCTGTCCAAAACGGACCGGAGGCGGTACATGCTGCTGCCCGCTTAGCAAGTTTACCAAGTCGTTTTAGTGGCTTCGACCCCCTCATTACGACGAGGCCATACTTATCAGTACCTTGTTTGAAACCTTCATCCTTGACGGTTTCCCACATCTGGCGAATAACTTTGGGGAAATCTCCGTGTGTTGCTGAGACTGGTAGACGCCTTTTGACTTGAAGATAAAGTCTCGCTTCGCCCGACGCTGAGTCCCCATACACAACAACGTCCCCAAGCGGTCCGCGCTGGTACTCGACCCTAATCATTTTGCCAATATCGCCTTGGGCAAAGTCCTCCGCGAACAATGCCGCGAGATAGTATGCCCCTACCCAGTATTCATCTTGGTAGCCAGCCCCAGATGCTGCATCATTGCTCGCCATACGCTCTAAATATTCTCGTTAGGGAAATAGGTCCGGGCGCTACGGGAATAATTCAGCATCTTACCGAAAACCATAGCCTGAGCAACGGCATCATCAAGAGCGTGATGCTCTCGAACAGGGCTTGGTTGCAACGCTTCAGGAAGGCGACTCGATCGGGTTTCATCCCATGAGCATCCAGAGAGACCCATGTAGAATGCCTTCATGTCAAGGGCTGTGTAACCGAAGGGGTTGTCAATCCCGGCACGAACGAAAAGATCATTCACAAAGGACCAGTCGAAGGGAGCGTTGAATGCAACAAAAACGGGGCGAATATCACCCGAAACCTGATGGATCCAAGACGCAAATTTGGCAGCTGCAATGGCAGGGTCAGTACCTTCCTTGCGAAGACGGTCCATGTCGATACTTGTGGCAGCAACGGCGCCCGGAAGAATCAATGCCTTGCCTGGAGGACAAATCTCTATATAGAACGTCTTGTCCTCTTGACTAACTACGCATGCGCCTATTGAGAGAAGTGCGTAAAGCTCGGGAATGGGGCCGCTGGTCTCGACATCAACCGAGATAAACACTTCGTCTGGCAGGGTGGTATTATCGTCGATTTTCATCATGCTGATATCTCCTCGCGGAAAGGGGGCGTGGGTGTAATAGACCGGGCGGCTTTGGTGAGACACTCGAACGAGAGTGGTTCATTGTTTGCGTAGGCTTCGCGGAGGGCATGGCCCAATAAACGGTCGGTGATATCAGACGCAGTAAATGAAACACCGTCATTCCCGGATCCCTTGGGGCCAGTTTGGTGGATGAGCGTGTCGAGTTGATTTTCTGTGAGATTGAGTTCCGGGACGCGGTTAGTGAAGAGGCTGCGTCGCGCATCATCAGAAGGCCTCTCGAATTGAAGGATGAGAGAGGCCCGTCTCTGGATAGCAGGATCGAGAGCGCCGGGTCTATTGGTAATAAACAATGTTGCAAGGCGAAGATCAGAGAGACGGAGATTATCGAGCCGCTGGATAAGGGTATTGAGCCCAGCGCGATCCTCGTGATGCATCTGTGTCGATTCTCGAGTGGAAGCAAGTGCATCGGCCTCATCAAGGAGGAGGAGAACGGGCTCGGTCGGGCGACTTTTAGCGAAAGTTATGGCTTCATCGAAAGCGCTCGATATCAACTTTGACATCTCACCGACAAGGCCGCTTCCCCGTACCTGCGTGGTCAGTTTGAGAAGATGAACCGGTGTTGGGCGACTATTCTCAACATGATGAGAAAGGGCATCTCCAATACACTCTGCCAGAGCCGTCTTTCCTGTTCCAACATCCCCTTGGAAAATGATAAGCGGGACACGGTGCTTGAGGGAATCGACAATCTTAAGCAGGCGGTCATGCTGGGCCTTGCTCCAGACACTGACACGGTCATGAAACAAGAGTAATTCGAGCTCAATAAGAAGTTGCTTCTTGTGCTCATCCAGGCCGGACAAATCATTGTAGAGTGCAGCCGCCAAGGGATCCGGGTATTCCCGAACGACCTCGAAATGGTTGAGCGTGGTGATCCTGTAGGCAGGGTCAGTCATAGGTCGGAGGTGATGGATATGGGCTTGTGGGCTTGTTGCATGAAGGATAATTTGGTCGACCGTGGTACCACGACGCAGATTCTGAATGTCATGGACGACGGTGTCAATAGCTTTGTCGGATATGTCCACTCCCCAATTCTCGGTGAGTTTGTGGAGTGCTAGTTTGAGTGCAGCTGAGCGCGAGAGGTTTGGGGCTGGGGGATTTTGGGCAACGCGGCTTGCAAAATCGAGTGCAGATGCCTCGAGTTCAGTCTTGCTATCGGGGAGTTGAAGAATAATGGGTACAGGTCGAATGTTCATGATGATGCTCGATTGAAGGCTAATCTCTGGAGTCCGATACGATTTGAGACATAATAGCGGTCGCTTGACCACGAACCAGCCGAGTAGTCAAAGTGACCAGCGGGTCCCCAAGTGAGCTTAAATCCAAGACTCTGCTTGTCTGTGGTAGAAAGCTTTCGACCTGCCGCGTTGTACCCGACAACGACATTAAATCGGGCATTCTTGAGATCGGGCCTGTATGGAATTCCACCGGGGCGATTATCTGCAAACGCGATGTCACCACTAATGACATCATAGCGAAACGCTGCAAGAACAGAATGGGAACCGTAAGCGCGCCATGTGAGCTCGACCGAGTCTAAAATTTCCTCATCGATCATTAATCGCAGGTCATGAATAATGTCCTCGGCACAATCCGCGGAAAAATACCCATAATGGTCGAGGACTTGGAGGATATCTGCCCGAAGCTTTCGGGTGACTGAGACAACATCGGTGTAGGTGTTGGCAGCAGTCAAGGATCGGGTACGGGTAGCAGAAGCGCTCATGGCAAATCAGGCTGTTTTTTCAGTGAGTTCACGGAAGGCATCGCCGAACACTTCGCACCAGAGATCAACGGCTTCTTCAATTTCATCATCAATCTCAAGCGAGCGAGCGTAGGAGGCGGTGTCGTAGGCTATTTGGGCAGCAGCAACGTAGGCATCACGGTCTGCATAACTCATTGCTGCTGCGACATTGTTCTCTGGGTTGACTACATCCATCACGACAACGGCATCTGTCGAAGGGACGACGACATCTTCAGAGTCGTAATAGTCGTCAAAAACAATGGGTGAGACAAGGCGGTGGGTCTGTGCTATGAATCGAAAAACCTCACGGATGCTCGTCTGCCACTGGTCGGTTACACCTCCTATGGATTCGATTGCGGCGGCTGTAATATGGTCGCAGAATATGGATGGCATCTTAAGATCGTCTGCCAGCCTGTTGTTCCACCATTTCACCAAGCGAACGAGCTTGTTAAACTTGACGGGACCGGAAATAGTGGCACTATCTGCCGAGCGTGAGCTGACAAACTGATTGTGCGCAGTGACGGATGTGAGGCGCCAGCCATCCTGGCGAGGGATCCAACCACCATTCTCTACGTGGAGGGCATCATCGTAGATAATGGGAGCGACATCTATATTGAGTTGGATACCTGTGCGAAACACAAGTCGGACAGCACTTCGCTCTGCCTGGATGTCGTCCGCGTCCTTCTGGGGATAAATATCGCGAATTTGAGTCTCAAGAAAACTCAGCAACTCGTCGAGTTCGTCCTCAGCCACCTCTTCGCCCTCAAAGTAGGCTCCAAGGTCGACATCCCAAGCGTTGTCACTGGTGCGAATGAGTGAGGTGTGCTTCGCGTTGGACCCAGCGCGGAGTATTTTGACAAGGGTAAAAGACCCGTCGTCGTTGATGAGGTCGTGGAGATTTTTTTCAAGGTATTCGACTTGGCGGCGTGCTTCACTGATCGTATCATCATCAGGCCGTATGGCTTTCGTGAAGCTGTCGAAGCGTTGGCGGATTGTCATTTTGTTCTAATGGTTGTAAACGTCTGATTTATACGGACTTAAAGGTCGCTTTATGGAGAGACCATGCTGTTCTGCAAGCAGGCAAACGAAGGCATCCAGCACACGCAAATACGGTGCCAAAATCCAAAAATCCCCATCGCAACACCCCATGCCGACATATTGTCAGGTGTCACGAAAAACGTACCGCCATAATGGCGGAGCAATAACGGAATAATGTGCAAATTTGTCCGTTTTCAGTGCATCATCGCAGGAACTTATATTTTGGCAAAACGGTTTTAATTGATTCTGAAATCCGCTGTAAGGGCCGTTACCTTACATAAGTTTCGCGTCCGTGGCGGTCGTAATACACTTTGTGAAACTCGCAAGGAGGCTTACCATGAGCAAAGGACCTAAGACCCATCATGTTGTCCCGAATTCCGATGGAGGCTGGAACGTAAAGCGTGGTGGCGCCACCCGCGCCAGTAGTCATCATGACACCAAGCAAGAGAAATGGTTCGAAAAAACTGGACAGTTTTTCCAGCGTTTTTAAGTGTAGCACTGCATCGGGTTATGCCGCCTTGGGCAGCGGTTTTCGTTTGTAGAATACATCGTCAGGGGTTCTATTGTCAAGCCCTTGGTGCGGGCGTTCCTCGTTGAAGTAGCGCAGGTAGTCGGCGATTCCTTTCCTGGCCTCGGCCACCGTCTCGTACGCATGCCGGTAGACTTCTTCCTGCTTGAGGCTGCGCCAGAGGCGCTCCACATACACGTTGTCCAGCCAGCGGCCTTTGCCGTCCATAGAGATACGTACGCCGTGCGCCTTTAGCGCTCCGGTGAACACCTCCGAAGTAAATTGCGCTCCCTGGTCCGTGTTGAACACATCGGGTGCTCCGTAGCGGACAATGGCCTCTTCCATCGCTTCGACGCAGAAAGAGGCGTCGAGTGTGTTCGAGAGCCGGTGGGCGAGTACCTTGCGGCTGTGCCAATCGATCACGGCTGCGAGATAGAGAAAGCCTTTCGCCATAGGGATGTACGTAATGTCCGCCGCATAGACCTGACCGGGCCTGGTCACCTCCGTGCTCGCGAGCAGGTAGGGGTAAATCTTGTGCCCCTTTCCCGGAGACGACGTGTGGCGCTTCGGGTAGATGACCCCAAGACCCATAAGGCGCATGAGGCGAACGACGCGGCTTCTGGCGATGCGAACGCCTCGCCTTTCGAGCCTGCTCTTTATCGTGCGCGATCCGCTCGTGGGACGCTCCATGTAGAGGCGGTCGATCTGTTTCATTACGGCAAGATTCTCTTCACTCTCTTGCCGGAGACGGTAGTAAGCCGTAGAACGGCTCAGTTCGACCAGTTTGCACTGGCGAACTACGGGCAAGCGATGCGTGCGCGCTATCATGGCGCGGCGCTCGGCTAACGGTCGCGACCGAGCGCCTTCGATAAAAAATCTTTCTCCATCGACAACTCCCCGATCTTCGCATGAAGCGCCTCGATCTTCCTGTCGCGTTCGTCGGGAACGTTGCGGCTTCGGACAAACGCCTCCTCGGCGCTCTCTGTGAGCTGCTTCTTCCACGACTGTATCTGGTTCGGGTGTACCTCGAAGCGTTCGGCGAGTTCGGCCAGCGTGCTGTCGCCGCGCATGGCGGCAAGGGCTACCTTCGCCTTGAACGAAGGACTATGGGTTCTGCGTGTACGTCTTGACATGGGTCTCCTCTGGTTGATTGGGTCGGAACAAGGTCGCAATATTACACCTTAAATTCCGCCGAAATCTGTCCAATCAAACCGAACCACCTCTAAGATGCCATTGACCGCGGCCGGGAGATTAGTCGCAACCAAGGTACTGAGCTCCGGATTCATAACCGGGATGGACGCATTGCAGGCAGCGATAGCCACGGCGGTGATCCGTTTCCCCCCAAGGGATAGATAAAGAGGAAGTTTGTTGATGGTAGTACAGCAACACACGAAAGAACTTCTCGAAGACTTGGCGGAATCTTTACAGGTGCCGCCCCATCGATATTATGCGGCGGAGCGCAGGTACAAGGCTGTTGCCGATTGGTTGAGTCGCGAGGAGTCTTCTCTGCGCAACGTGGACTCGAAGGTCTACACCCAGGGTTCATTCCGTCTTGGAACCGCAATCCGACCGATATCGGATGAAGAAGACTACGATGTCGATATTGTCTGCGAGTTGTCAATGTCGAAAATGTCGCTGACGCAGGAAAAACTGAAGGCATTGTTGGGCCAAGAAATTCGGGCCTACGCAAGGGCCCATCAAATGAATGAGCCGAAGGAAGGGCGTCGGTGCTGGACCCAGCCCTATGCAGAGAGTTCACGGTTTCATATGGACATCTTGCCCGCAGTACCGGACGCACAACGTAAAAGACTACTTCTGGAGCACCAAGGCTTATCGACGAAATGGATAGAAACTGCCATTGCAATCACGGATAGAGAGCATCCCAATTTTAGTCAGATTGCCGAGGACTGGCCTCATAGTAATCCTCAGGGCTATGCAAATTGGTTCCGGTCAAGGATGCAAACGGTTTTTGAGGCGCACCACCGTGCCTTAGCAGAGGAGGCCCACATCAGTATTGAGGATTTCCCAGAGTACATGGTACGCACGCCCCTGCAGAGTGTCATTCAGATTCTCAAGAATCACCGCGACATGATGTTTTCCGGGCAATCCGAAGACAAGCCGATTTCGATCATCTTGACCACTCTGGCTGCGCATGCCTACCGGCAGGAAAGGACGATTTTCAACGCGCTTTATGGTGTTCTCAGTCGGTTGGGTACATATATCGAAGATCGCAACGGTATTGCATGGATTGTAAATCCGACCGACCCAGCAGAGAATTTCGCAGATCGATGGGAAAAATATCCGAAGCGTAAATCCGCATTCTATGCATGGTTAAATCAAGTCCGCAGTGACTTTATCACTGCCGCTCAGTCTCCGACCAGAGAATTGGCTATCGAAGCTTTGCGGCCTCGGCTTGGAAAGCGCCTTATAGAATCCGTAACATCAAGGGGACATGGTTTACGACAGAGTGGGATTCTCAATCCAAAGCATCGTCAACGCGTCCCTTGGAGATGCTTAAACCAAGGTGAGGTCAGGATTCAACGAGCCAGCTATACCCGAAACGGTTTCGACCCGGTGGCTTTCCGTAGTGACGGTTATCCACTACCGAAGGACTGTGGCCTGATCTTTGAAGCCTGTACAAACGTTTTTCAGCCCTACAAGGTCTATTGGCAGGTAGTGAATACTGGTCTGGAGGCCAAAGCTGTCAACAACTTGCGCGGAGGATTCGATGATGGCATGCTAATTCGTGAGGAATCAACACGCTTCACAGGCACGCATAGCATTGAATGCTTTATTGTTAAGCAGGACTGTCTCGTAGCGCGAAGCGGGCAATTTATCGTCAATATCCAATAGATATTCAACCAACAGGATATTGCTTAAGCATTTTATAAAATCCTTGATCAACTGGGTATTTAGGCGACGCTCTCCGGCTCTTCGGATCATGCGAATCGGTTTAAGTTGTCTAGCGCTGGCCTTCCCTGCCGGCTGGGCACTGAATGTTTCGTTCTCGTTCGACAATGGCCGTTTTAGCGCGGGCTACGACAGTGCCGGGGGAATATCCTTTGTGCTCGATGCGGTGGCTATCGTTGGATTGGTTCTAATATTAGGAGGATTTATTTGGGAGGTCATTCGCTACATAACCGAGCAAAGACGTCTCAGCCGTAAGAGAGTGGTTGTCGTGGAGGCTCGGGGCCTGCGTGATACCGGGGGCACACCTCTTCTTGAGAGCATACCTTCAGGTTGGAAAGGACATCGTGATCAGATCCTCATTGATATTCGCCAAAGAATCAAGGATGGCGAGATTGAGGTGCCGGAAGCTGCATTTGCAAATATAATTTCGTTAACCTCCGACCTGAGACGGCGAGAGGATGGTCTCGACCGCCGAGACTTTACGCTCGTTTACGGTGGCCTTACTCCGGTGCCGTTCACATTCCTCACCGGTGTGCTGATTGACGACGAAAATGCGGTTCGTATCTTTGATTGGGACCGACATGCAGAGGCTTGGCGGCAACTCGACGGTACGGATGATAACAAGCGTTTCAAGCCGGCAGGGATCAGCCAAGTGCCGGATGGTACACAGGAAGTTGCTTTGGCTGTATCCGTATCCTATAGTGTAAACGCAAATGATGTTCGAGCCAAGGTTGGTAGAGTGCCTATTGTATCACTCGATCTTGAAGACGGCTCGCCGGACTGCCATTGGTCAGAGGAAAAGCAGCGCGCTCTTGGCAAGCAGTTTCTCAATACTGTGATTAGCCTGGGGAATCGCGGTGTTCGGCGTATTCATCTGTTCATTGCTGCCCAGAACAGCGTTGTTTTCCGCTTTGGCAGGCTATATGACAAGCGTAATCTACCCGAGGTTGTCGTCTATCAATTTCAGAAGGATGAGACACCGCCGTATCCATGGGGTATCCTGATGCCCGTGAGCGGCATTGATCGCCCGGAAGTCACGAGGGATTAACAGATTAAGTTTAGTGTTTACCCGACACCTAGGAGTTCCGGCGCATGATCCGGCAGCTTATTTTCGGGTCTCTTTTGCTTCATTGGAACGACGAGCAGCAGCTTCTTTCTTTTGACGACAGCGCACAGCACCCCCCAGCGTCCGAGTCCCTATAACCCCTCAAAAATCACAAGCAAGGGATGCTCGCGCTGCATCTTCCACTTAACCCAAACCATCCATACCGCATAGCCAAGAACGAACGGAGCCAGGTATGTGAGCATAAGCGAATCGGCAAAGAGGGATGCCCATACGCTCACAGCCCCGAACGCCACAGCGACCGCATCAAGCCAGTTGATTCGGTGTTTCCAATGCAGGGGATTTGTAATGATTCTCATATCTCCCCAAACAACACCCCCATCTCCAGCGCAAAACCGGGAAGCGCCTGTTCCCTTCCTGATGATTTCTGTCGCCATGCCAAACCCCGCGCACCAAAGAAAACGATAGGCTGCTTATAAACAAAAGCGCTCGCCCAGGACTTGTTTCCGCTCGAATTGCATAATGATGCAGGGGGTTACGTGCGCCCGCAATTCACCATTTTGAGTAAAAACTATACCGAAAAGGTATAGAAATGGTATAGAAAAGGTATAAAAACTACTCAAAAGGGGTGAAAACGAGGCGCCGACCACAGCATACGTTAGTATCAGACGAGACCCGGAATAATGCGAGGCGGAACCGGGAAGCCCATGGCCAACCTGTGGATAACAGGGAAACAATCGTTCCTGATATTGCATTTCTCAAGCGTACCTCAGGCCACAAGGCCTCAAATCCCTGACGTTCCGCCTTGTTATGTCTACCCTTGCGCCCAAAACGCTGGAAGAGGAGGTTTTAACCTCCGATGACGCCCGCATGGTATGTCTCAATATCTCGTGGATCGGAGAGAAAGGCATAGCGGGAATGGAACCCTGTATGACAGGGCGCCAAAGCCCCTCTGAACCTGATTGGGCAAAGATAGACGCCATGCAGGCCAGCATTGAGATGACCGCTCTTGTAATGGGCGAACTGGAGGTGGTTTCAGATAGGGACCGGGAGATGATGGATAAAGCAGCCGCTATGGGTTCCAGAACCGCGAAAAAGGTTGAAAAGGCTATAGAAATAGCGGAGGCTCTACCGGAAAGCGTCCCCTGGCGACAAAGGGCTATCACGAAATTTGAAGACCTGTTTTGCCGAATCGAAGACGTTGCGGAGACGGCGGCGCTTGCTGCAAGTAAGGAATTCGCCGAATTGATGGGAGTTAGAATTCAGGAGTGTCTCGATGACGAACCGGGAAATTAGGCAACACCCAAGATTCAGTTCCGAACTTGGAAAATTGTCCCGGCTGGGCTAGTTTAGTATTTATCCGACAATTCGCCCAAAACAAGGGCGGACGCCGCCTATTATGCAGATAATGCAACGAGGAAGCTGACTATTTTTTTTCGTTTCCTCCTTTTCTACCGCTACTTCCCTGATTAGGCGGATTCGGCGGAGGAGACTGCACCGTGTTTCCTGGACGATGCCCTTCGGTAATGGGTTTGGGGCGATAACCTCTCGTGACTTCTCTTGCTACATCCCCTCGAGATTGTGACCCTGGTCTATTCTTCTGAGATTTCATCGGATCTCGTTTCCTCTTTTCGTTGCCAAAATTCGATGGTTTTTACCTCGCCTCCAGTGATCAAAACGCTCTTTCCAGGTATAAGTTCCCATGTATTATCATCGTTTAAGTTATAAACATACTCAATGTAAATATCTCTCTCTTCCGATTCAGATGAGAAGAAAGATTGCGAGTCGCAATAACCTGCATATTCCGTACCATCCTTCAACGTTACTAAAACCCATTGTTCTTTCATGGTGGAAAATTTCCAGTCCCAAGCGGTAGATACAGGATGAACCGGATTAATTCTACAACGCCTCAACAAGGTATAAATCCATTCTCCTTGTATATTCAATCCCAATAAAAGGCCCAAAATTACAGGAATCGTCAATACGAATATTGCAAATATAAAAATAACATCTCTTTTGTTTATCCGAATCCATTCAAACAACCCTTCCATGGAAGTCAATTCTATTATATCTGGAAATATTATAAAAAATAATGGTAAAAGTAAGGTGTGATAAATCATTGATATTGCAAAATAATACACTATGGCCTCTGAATTCGTAGGGGCACGATTTTTAATAAACTGTGCCCGAATGAATGAAATGATTAAGCCGGGGACTATGAAAAATAAAACAAAGGGGACATTTTCTATTTTCAGGAAATCCAGCATGTTGCTAAGGCTTAGGGTGAAATGTGTACATATCTAGTAATTACCCGCCACTTGGGGCTCCGGCTTGTTTTCGGTTTCTTTTAGCCCGATTGGAATGACGGATGGCAGCTTCTGTCCAAGGGCTTCGTGCAGCGCCTGGGTCAGCGTGCGGCCCTTCAGGCGATGGTCCTGGTGACTACACTCAAGGTTGTAGTACGCAAGATACTCGTCAAGGTCCCGTTGAATCTCAAAAATGGTCCGAAAAATGGACAGTTTTTTGCGCTTTTAAGTGTACTGCCCCGACCCGCCTTCCCCACCACCAGAACACCTCTCCGACCCCTCGGCTGTCCACCCCATGCCCCCTTCCCCCCTCACGCAACCAAAAGCAAAGGATGATTGCGCCGTAAACTCCACTTGAGCCGAATCACCCACAGCGTAATGGCAAAGAGGAGTACGCCCAGGCACGTCAGGAAGAGAGCGTCATCACGAATCATTATCCAGGCAAACACCAGATTGACCGCATCAAGCCAGTTGACGTAGAGTCTCCAATCGAAGGGATCCCTAATAGTAGTATTAATCCATTTCCCCCTCACCAAAACCTCCACACCCATCCCAAACTGCAATAATAATCGAAGTCGCTATCGCTGCGCCACCGGTAGTTCACCCCGACCGCAAGGTTGAAGGCGTACCTGCTCGTGTTCGGAAACGCCCTTCCCAGTTCCAGCGTGGATACGAACGCCCTGCACGAATCGGAGTCTGTACATTCCTTCCCATCGCTGTCCGGTTCCGCCTCCCTGAATTCCAGCCCATGCAAGGACATCAGGTATACGGACGATCCGGGCGGCTGGGGCATAAGGTACTTCACCCCCAGTTGAGCCCCCATATCGGCATAGTCGCTGTGATTATACATAGAAAGCGCCACGCCCAGGCGATGCCGGTTTTCTATACCCGGATGGCGCCGGTTTTCCCTGTTCGCGATATACCAGGTAAACGCAGCCGAGAGACCGGTGTACGCGAATACGTCCGTATCGAGCACGCCCGGCGCATTGTGCTTGACGCCCCCGGCCCCGGACACCGTAAAATCGACCCCGTGCAGCAGATGCGGCTCCTGGCCCTGCGCACAGGGAATCGTCAGGAACAGCAACAAAGACAATACGAACAGGCGCTTCATGAGTCCGGGGGCGGATTCGACGGCTTGGGCACGGACGAAAATATAGGGATACTCTGATTAAATCCGCAAAGTTCAGAGGCTGAAAGGGGTGCGCTGGCAAGGAATGACGAAGCAATGTGGCAGGCCCCACATAATGAGGAATGACACAGCCAGCGCGCCCCTCTCTGCCTCCCGAAGGGCGCTTCACGCCCGCCGACGCCCCGAATCTGCGGTGTTTTCCACTAATTTCAATGATGCAAATACAATATCTTTTACGCACGAGCGTGAAGCGCTGGTCAAAGTGGATTTGATCAGAGTATCCCTGGAATACTCCGAGTACGTCCGCAAAGATCAGAGGCTGAGAGGCGCGCGCTGGCAAGGAATGACGAAACAGTGTGGCGGCCGGAAGTTTTGCCCCTACGCCGCTTCCAGCGCCACAGCCGTCCCCCCTCCCATCCCGTGGCAGATGGCGGCCATGCCGGTCCGTTCGCCCCGCCGGCGCAGAGCGTGTAGCAATGTGGTCACGATACGCGCGCCGGAGGCCCCGATGGGATGGCCGAGCGCCACGGCCCCGCCCTGCGCGTTGATCCGCTCAAGGGGGATATCCAGCATCCGCCCGAAAAGCAGGTTATTGAGCGCAAAAGCCTCGTTGTTTTCGAACAGGTCCACCTCCGAAAGCGCCAGGCCCGACCTTTCGAGCACGCGCCGCACAGCGGGAACGGGCGCCTCGGGAAACCGCCACGATACGCCTGCCGACCAGGCCGAATCGATCCATCGGGCCATGGGCGCGAGCCCGTGCGCGGCCACGGCCTCGCCCGAAGCGATCACCAGCGCCGAGGCGCCGTCGCTGATCTGGCTGCTGTTGCCCGCCGTAAACACCCCGTCCTTTCGGAACGCCGGGCGTAGCGAAGCCAGTTTCTCCACCGACGTATCCGGGCGAATCCCCTCGTCCGCATCCACGACCACGGGCTTCCCCTTGACGAGGCGCTCCACGGGAACGATCTCCTCCGCAAAGAACCCCTGCTCGCGGGCCTCCGCAGCGCGCCGGTGCGAAAGCACGGCCATTTCGTCCAGTTCGCGGCGCATGACGCCGTGCTCCGCCGCAAGCCGTTCCGCCTGCTCGCCCATCGCCTCCCCGCTCAGAGGGTCCGTCAGGCCGTCGCGCAGCATCAGATCGACCATCGGTTCGCCCCCGCCGGGCAGCAGGCCGTAGCCCCAGCGCGCGCGGGACGACAGGAAAAACCCCGCCCCGGACATCGACTCGACGCCGCCGCACAACGCAATATCCGCGGAGCCCGCCTTGATGAACGCCGCCGCCGTCATCAGACTCATCATGCCGGAAGAACATACCATATCGACCGCGAACCCGTCCACGGCGTCCGGTATGCCGGCCTGCGCAGCCGCCTGGCGCGGAATAAGTTGCCCGTGACCGGCCCGCAGTACATTGCCGAACGCATAAAAATCCAGCGCCTCCCCGGGGACCTGCGCCCGTTCGAGCGCAGCCCGCATCGCGTGCGCGGCCAGATCGGCCGGGGAACAGTCTTTCAGCGCCCCCCCAAACCGCCCGATGGGCGTACGCACCGCAGAAACGACATATACGTCACGCATAGTTTCTCATGGAGCGCTTGTAGTATCCTCATCCACGGAAGGCAGCGTCCAGCCCAACACTATTTCCGCATCGGGCAGGGCCCGCTGCAAGCTTTCGACGCCCTCGGACGTCACGTCGGTTTCCCACAGGAAGAGCGATTGCAGCGACGGCAGCATGCTCAGGTACTGTACGCTGCTGTCGCTGACGCTCGTGTCGTAGAGATTCAGATATTCAAGATATTGCAACTCCGAAAGATGGACGAGGGCCTCGTCCGAGACGGAAGTGCTTTCCAGATGCAGGCGGGTCAGGTGAGGCAGCGTGGCCAGGACCGCCAGCGCGGAATCCGCGACCTCCGTGCGCCCCAGATTCAGCCACGCCACCTGCGATGCGATAAGCCCCAGGGCAGCGACCTGCTCGACGTTCAGGCAGTCGCTCGCCGAAGCGCACCGGACCTGCAGGAAAGGCTCGTTTTCCCCGAGGGAAGTCACCGCCATACCGGCGG
The DNA here is from genome assembly GCA_951812345.1 of Rhodothermales bacterium. Lineage (GTDB taxonomy): Bacteria > Bacteroidota > Rhodothermia > Rhodothermales > VXPQ01 > VXPQ01. The sequence continues at coordinate 1,071,338 of OX638295.1, read as the reverse complement.
CCCGCGCCGCCTGGATGGCTGTCGAATCCGCAGCGGCGATCTCCAGAGCGAATATCCCTGTTTCGCGTTCGGACAGCTCCAGTCCTGCAAAGATTTGCTCCACCAGGGGGGACGGCGTAACCTCGGCGACCTTCTGATCGAAGGAGGCGCCCTCGTCGATCCACCACCGGATCAACGCCGCCTCGGCAACAGTGAGCGGGTCCTTGCCTTCGGGCGGCATATGACCTTCATGATCGGGAGGAAGCAGGATCCGCCGCATGATTTCGCTTTCGGAGGAGCGCCCCGCAACAAGAACAGGTCCGTCGCCCCCTCCTTTTTCAATGCCTTCCGGCGTATCCAGCGCAAGCTGCCCCCGCTGCTGGCCCGCATTGTGACAGCTGATGCACCGGCTGTCGAGAATGGGTTGGACAAGATCGGAATAAACCTCTGCGTCTTCGGCCGTAGCCATGCGAACCGCCCAGCCCTGCGCAGGCGAACCCAGACCCAGCATGCTTCTGAATGTCTGGGGCATGTAGCGCGTCATATATCCGGAACCGTGCGTCAGCACGCTGCCCAGGTGCCCGCCGACCATCAAAAAACTGCACAGAACGACCAGTACGCCGGCATACACGCGGTAGACCGTCGTTCCAGGCTGGCCGTCAAGCAGGCGAACGCCGTAGGCTATAAAGGAAAGAATCGCGATCCCGATCCCCAGACGCTTGTGCCAGAAGAGCGTGTCCGCTTCGTAGCCGGGCGCCATTTCCAGATAAAGACCGGCCAGGACCGCCGCGACGGCCCCCGCAGCACCCGCCAGCAGGAGCAGTTTGATCGTGGAGGAAAAACGTTCGATGCGGAATGCCCGGGCAAGTACTTCCAGCAGGACAGCCAAAAGAAGCAGTCCGATCGGAAAATGCACGATCATCGAATGAAAGCGCCCGATGAACAGGGCTGCGTTCGGCGGATCGGCAGGGTTGATAAAAATCCGAAAAAGCAGGGCGAGCCCGACGATTACGAACGGGGCAATCCGCCAGTACGTGGATTTTTTCATTGGTGCATGATTTGTTCTACCGCATATCCGTGCAACCCGTCAGGCTGACCCGCATCTCTGGAAAAAACACACGTAGCGGGCGATCATGTCAGAATAGCCCGGACGACATGCCCGTGTACGTCCGTCAGGCGATAGCGCCGGCCCTGGTGCCGGAAGGTAAACCGTTCGTGGTCGATGCCCAGCAGGTGCAGCAGGGTTGCCTGGAAGTCATGCACATGCACCGGATCGCGTGCGATGTTGTACCCGAATTCGTCAGTCTGTCCGAATGAAAACCCCTTCTTGACGCCGCCCCCAGCCATCCAGATGGTAAAGCATCGCGGATGGTGGTCCCGACCGTAATTGTCCGCCGTGAGTTTGCCCTGGGAATAGTTGGTGCGCCCGAACTCGCCGCCCCAGATGACGAGCGTGTCGTCGAGCAGGCCGCGCTGCTTGAGGTCCATCACGAGGGCTGCCGAAGGTTGATCCGTGTCTTTGGCCAGCACGCTGATTTCGCGGGGGAGGTTGGCGTGCTGGTCCCATCCCTGGTGGTAGAGCTGGATAAAGCGCACGTCGCGCTCGGCCAGACGGCGCGCCAGAAGGCAGTTGGCCGCAAACGTTCCAGGGATGCGGGCCGCTTCGCCGTAGAGGTCGAACACATGGTCGGGCTCCTCGGAGACGTCCATCGTGACAGGTACCGACGTCTGCATCCGGTAGGCCATTTCGTACTGGGCGATCCGCGAGTTGATCTCCGGGTCCATCACGCGTTCATGCTGGCGCTGGTGCAATTCGCGCAGATGGTCCAGCATGCGCCGCCGGGTGGGTTGCTTTACGCCGGGCGGGTTGTTCAGGTACAACACCGGGTCCTTGCCCGATCGAAACTGCACGCCCTGGTGCAGCGAGGGCAGAAAACCGTTTCCCCAGAGGCGGGAGTACAAGGGCTGGTCGAAATCGTTGCTGCGCGAAAGCAGTACGCAGAAGGTGGGCAGATTGTCGTTTTCTGACCCGAGGCCGTAGCTCAGCCAGGAGCCGATGGACGGGCGGCCTGTCTGCTGCGATCCCGTCTGGAAAAACGTGATGGCGGGGTCATGGTTTATGGCCTCCGTATACATCGAGTTGATGAAACAGAGCTCGTCGACGATCTGCGAGGTGTACGGCAGCAGCTCGCTGACCAGGCGGCCGCTTTTGCCATGGGAAGAAAAGTTGAAGCGCGAGCCCGCCAGAGGGAATGATTTCTGGTGGGCCGTCATGCCCGTGAGGCGCTGCCCCTTGCGCACCGACTCGGGAAGCTGCTCGCCATTCATCCGGGCCAACGTCGGCTTGTAATCGAACAAGTCGAGGTGGGACGGGCCTCCGCTTTGAAACAGGTAGATAACCCGGCGGATCCTGGGCGTGAAGTGGGGTTTGGAAAGAATCCCCCCCATGGGGTCGTCCGGGCGGGAGCCCGCCATCGCGGACAAGGGGTTCAGCATGCTCGCCAAAGCGGCTGAGCCGATGCCCAGGCTCGTGCGCGACAAAAAATGCCGCCGCGTACAGTTGTATTTCAGGTCGCAAAGTTCGTCCATGGCAACAGGGAGAGTGTACGGCCGAGGGGATCGACCGTCAGCGTTTGATTACGGCCTCGTCGAAATTCATGATGGTGTTGGCGACCACCGTCAAGGCGGCCAATTGCGCCGGATCGAAGCGTTCGTCGCGTGGATATTCGCCGACGCTCAGCAGATCGAGCGCGCTCTTGCGGTCGGCTCCGAAAGCGTTCAGTTCCTCTTCGTACAGCCCGGCGAGCAGCTCCACCTCTTCGTCGTCGGGCAGGCGGCTGGTGAGGAGTCGATAACCCAGAGCGATTTGCGCCCGCGCCCCGCCCTGCTCTTCGCGCAACAGACGCTCGGCCAGGAGGCGGGAAGCCTCTACATACTGGGGGTCGTTCAGCAGCACCAGCGCCTGCAAGGGCGTACTCGTGCTTTGACGGCGGACGGTGCACACATTGCGCTCCGACGTGTCGAAACTCATCATCGACGGCGGAGGCGTGGTTCGCTTCCAGATCGTGTACATGCTGCGCCTGTACAAATTATCCCCCTGATCCTGCTTGTATTCCGTCGCATTGCGCGTGGCCAGCTCTTTCCACAGCCCTTCCGGCTGGTAGGGCTTGGCGGGAGGCCCTCCGATGTCGTCCACGAGCAGACCGCTTGCAGCCAGCGCATGATCCCGTATCATCTCGGCGGGCATTCGGTAACTGGGGGCCCGCGCCAGCAGGGTATTATCCGGGTCTTTTTCGAGAAGGGCCGGATCGGCTATCGAACTCTGTCGGTAGGTAGCGGAGGTAACAATCAGTTTTTGCAGGGCCTTGACGTCCCAATCCAGGTCCACGAACGTGGTGGCAAGCCAGTCGAGGAGTTCGGGATGGGTGGGTAGCGCGCCCTGGCTGCCGAAATCGTCGGGGGTGGACACCAGTCCGTTCCCGAAATACATCTGCCAGTACCGGTTCACGGTCACCCGCGGGAACAGAGGATGGCCCGGATCGGTCAGCCACTCGGCAAGGCCCATGCGGTTTAGGGGAAGGTCTTCCGGAAACGACATGATGGAGGCCGGCGTGGCGCGCTCCACGCGCTCGACAGGCGCGTCGTACTGCCCCCGGTCCAGAATGTAGGTGGGGCGCGGTTCAGGCATATCCCGCATCGCCATGACTTCGGGCAGCAGAGACACGATCTCGTTTTCCTCCCCCCGCACCTCGGTCAACGCGGCGAAATCCTCCGCATACTGCGGCGACACGGTGGTGACATAATAATCGCGGAGGGCCGCGCGCCGGTCGTCGGGATGGGTCGCCGCAGGCGTATCCGCAATGCCGCTCTCGGGCAGGTCTTCCAAGCCGTTCACCGCCGCCACTTCCAGGGCCGTCAGACGCCGGTCGTAGATGCGAAATTCATCGACGGCAACACTATCCAGCTTGGGAGCGGCAGGCCCCAGATAACCTATGCGCAAATTGCCTGCCTGAACCGGATCGGTCGGCTCCCCTGTGGTGGGATCGATGGTGAAAAGGGTGCTTTGCTTCAGGTTGTCAACCTTGGCTACAGAGGACATGCGCTTACCATTCAGGTAGAGCGCAAGGCCTCGCGCGCGGCTGGACCCATCGTATGTCATCACGATATGGTTCCATTCGTCCACGGAAATGGCGTCGAGAGATTGAATCCGGATGGAATTGTCAGGGAATACACGGTTGAAGCTGGCTGAAATCGTACCGTCTTCCTCCAGGATACAGAGATATCCCTGGCGTCCGTTAAAGAGCCCCATAGTCTTGGTAAAGAGCGGTCCTGACACGTTTTCCCCGATGACCCTGAACCACAGGCTGACGCTGAAGGGCTCGTTGCGCTCGAAATAGTAGCGGTTCGGTCCCATGTCGAGCTGCCCGTCGCCTTGCAGCACCAGCGCCGAATCGAAGCGGCCCGGCTCGGATACGGGAAGCTTGTCTATATCCCCGGAAAAATAGCCGGGGCCATCCGGATCCAACCGGTTTTCCAGATGGAAAATCGCGTCTCCGTTATCGTTGACTCCTTCCTCGAAACCATCGAGCGGGTAATAGCCGACGAGTCCCCTGGGCGTGACCTGCCGCAAACCGGACTCGAAATCGGCCAGCCAGCGCTCGAAGCCTTCGTCGAAGGCCGGGTTGTCTATGGCCGTCTTTTCTTCATAGGCCGCGATCTCGGCGCGCAGCGGAGCGAGCTTTTCCTGCGCCTCCTCGTCCTCCAGAATCACGGTAGGACTCGCCACACCGGAGTACGGAGAAGCGCCGGATTCGTTGACGCTGTTGAAGAAGTCGAAGAGCTGGTAATACTCCCGCTGGCTGATGGGATCGAATTTGTGGTCGTGGCAGCGCGCGCATTCCATGGTCATCCCCAGGAATGCCGTTCCGAAGGTGTTGGTGCGGTCGGCTACGTATTCGACGCGATACTCTTCGGGAACGATACCGCCTTCCTGACTCTGCAGGTGGTTTCGGTTGAAGCCGGTAGCCAGCCGCTGCTCGACGGTCGGGTCAGGCAGCATATCTCCTGCAAGTTGCCAGATCACGAAATCGTCGAAGGGCAGATTCTCGTTGAAGGCCTCGATGACCCAGTCCCGCCAGGGCCACATACTGCGCAAACCGTCATCCTGATAGCCGTGGCTGTCGGCGTACCGGGCCACGTCCAGCCATTCGGTAGCCATGCGTTCGCCGTAGGCCGGCGACGCCAGCAGGCGGTCCACGACTTTCTCGTAGGCGTCCTCGCCGGCGTCGGTCAGGAAATTATTGATTTCTTCGAGCGTGGGAGGCAGCCCGGTCAGATCGAAGGTCACGCGGCGAATCAGGGTTTCCTTCTCAGCTTCCGCCGAAGGACGCAACCCTTCCCGTTCCAGCCGATCGAGAATAAAATAATCGATACCGTTGCGGGGCCAGGACGGGTCGTCGATTTCGGGCAATTCCGGCTTGACGGGTGGGATGAGCGACCAGTGCGGTTTGTATTCGGCGCCTTGTTCGATCCATTTGAAGATCATGGCGGCTTCTTCCGGCGTGACATGCAGGTTGGACTCCGCCGGCGGCATCCTGTAGTCCGGGTCATCGGAACTCAGGCGATGAAAAATCTCGCTCTTTTTCAGACTGCCGGGCGCCAAAGCGAATTTGCGGCGGCTTTCGCTGAGGCGCATAAAAGCGCCGCTTTCGGTGTCGAGCCTGAAATCCGTGGTGCGGGCGTTGTCGTCGGGTCCGTGGCACGGAAAACACCGATCGGACAAAATGGGCTTCACATGGAAATTGAAGTCGACCTGCTCCGGCAGTTTATCCGCACGCTCGGCGATCTCGGCGGGCATATCAAGCCCGCATCCCGCCAGACAGAAGAAACCCAGAAGCAGTGCAACCCGAAGAAGCGTGGACATGCGGTAGCGCGAACGTTTACCCTGTTACACGTGGACAATATAGGAAATGCGGGCGTTCCATGAAGCGTATTAAACGGGTTTGACGGCCATGAACACCCTTTACGGACCGGAGTTCGTGCACGATTTCTACAGCGTCGAATCCGGATCGCCGTGAGCGCTGTCGCGAGGTGGATCGTCCATGACCGCATCGCTTAGGGCAGTCCGGCGCGCCGTGCTCCGGGCGGCGGCAAAACGTTTTACCAGTTCGTCGGCCATCACGCCCAGCAGGATGACCGCCCCGATAATCGCGAACTCCAGCTGGGTCGGGATGCCAAGAATGTTTATCGCGTTGTAGAGCACCCGGAGGACAGCCGCTCCGATTACCACGCCCAAAATGGAGCCCTCCCCTCCACGCAGACTGCATCCGCCCAACACCGCCGCAGCAATAGCATACAGTTCATAAAAGTTGCCATGAACAGCCGGTTGAACCGAGTTGACGTCCAGCGCGAAAAGCACACCTCCGATACCGGCCGTCACGGCGCCGAAAACATAGGCCAGGATCACCATGCGCTCCGTATTGATCCCACTGAAACGCGCGGCTTCTTCGTTGTGCCCCAGCGCCAGCATGTATCGCCCCCACACGGTGTAGTTGAGAAACAGCCCCCCCAGCACCGCCAACACGATCAGCACCAGAAAAGGCATCGGCAAACCGAACGTGTCGGTCAATGGAAGGCGACCGATGGCCAGCTGACGCAACCCTGCGAACTCCCCGCCAAACCCCTGGGTCTGGTCGCCGCTGATCCAGCGGGCAATCCCGCGATAAAACAGCAGGCCGCACAACGTCACCACAAAGGGCTGAAGGCGCATCCTGGTCACCAGCACGCCGTGCAGCAGGCCCAAACCCAGCGAAACCAGCAGCACTGCACTCAGGGCCAGAGGGACGGACCACCCCTGCCCCACCAGAAACATTGGAAGCAAGACGCCGACGAGACCCACCACCGACCCGGACGACAGGTCAATGCCGCCAGTGATGATGACAAAGGCCGCCCCTATGCTGATAATGCCGAACAGGCCCGTCCATCGCAGGGTGTTTTGCAGGTTATAGGCCGTGAGAAAGTTGGGTTCGAGCAGCGCCGTGAAGAGGAACACGGCAACGAGAAGCCCGCTGATGCCAAGGATGTGTTTCATACGGGGCGCAGGACGAATTTCGAACGATAAAAACCGAATACTTCTTTGATGTTGATGATTCGCGCGATGGATCACTCCCCGGTCAACGCACCGTCCCCGCCCGTAGCCAGATGCATGACGGCTTCTTCGCTCATCGCATCCCGGTCCAGTTCGCCTGCGATACGGCCTTCATGCATGACCAGAACGCGGTCGGACATCCTGAGGATCTCTTCCATCTCGCTACTGGCGAAGAGAATGGCGATTCCTTCCCCCGCCAGCGATTCCATCATCTGATATATTTCCTGTTTGGCGCCGATATCGACGCCACGGGTAGGTTCGTCCAGCAGCAACACCCGCGGCCGCAGCGAGAGCCACTTGCCCAACACCGCTTTTTGCTGGTTGCCCCCCGAAAGCAACCCTGCCCGCCGGGTATCGGTTGGGGTTTTTATCGCAAGCGCCTTAATCATCCGGCGAGCGTCTTCGACTTCCCGGCGTCGATTGAGCCATCCTCCGATCTGCCGGTGACGCCAAAGTCCAGCCAGTGTCAGGTTATATCGGAGGGCCAGTTCAAGCACAAGACCCTGTTGTTTCCGGTCTTCGGGGACCAGCGCCAGTCCGGCTGCAATGGCGTCGCTCACGCGCTGAAAAGCGACTTCTTTTCCGACCACCTCGATGCGCCCCCTCAACGCCCGGTCGATCCCAAACAAGGCACGGAGAAGCTCGGTACGGCCTGCCCCGACGAGACCGGCCAACCCGACGATCTCGCCTGCCCTAAGGTTGAACGTCAAGGGGCAGCCTGGCCAGGCCTGGGTAACAAGGCCGTCCGCCTTCAGCGCCGTCGATCCAATGGAGTGCGTCGTCCGGGCATAAAACCGGGAAATATCACGGCCGACCATCTTTTGGACCATCGCATCATGCGTAATCTCCTCGCGAGCCAGTTCGCCGGCGTTTTCTCCATCGCGCAATACCAATACCCTGTCCGAGAGCTCCTCCACTTCCTGAAGCCGATGGGACACATAGATAATGCTTACGCCTTTGGATCGCAGATCGTTGATGACCTCAAAGAGCACGCCCGCCTCGCTCGCTGATAAGCTGGAAGTCGGTTCGTCCATGATCAGAATCCGCGCATCGGCCGAGAGCGCTTTGGCGATCTCAACCAATTGCCGGCGGCCTATGGGAAGATGTCGTACCCGCATCTTCGGAGAGATGGCCAACCCGACGCGCGCCAGCACGTGTTCGGAGGCCTCGAAAATGCGGCGTTGGTCCATCCATCCGAGACGTTCGGGCTCGCGTCCCAGAAAAATGTTGGCGCCCACGCTGAGGTTGTCCGCCAGGTTGAGTTCCTGGTGGATCAGGGCGATCCCGAGTTCGGCAGCCTGGCTGCTTGTGGAAATCGAGACCTCGCGACCTTCCAACGCGATCCGGCCCGCATGAGGCTGTTGGACACCGGCCAGAATCTTCATCAGCGTGCTCTTGCCCGCCCCATTCTCGCCGACGACCGAAAGGACTTCCCCCCGATGGAGATGCATATCCACGGCTCGCAGCGCGGCGACGCCGGGAAAATACCTGATTATGCCCTGCGCGGACAAAAGAGGGGCGGCGGCGCCCATATCGATCATGGATCAGTTCGCTTCCTCGCCCAGAAATCGCTTGGTCTCGGCCCAAAAACCGTCCACATTCTCCACGGTGATTTCGCGCGCCGGAATATGGATAATTTGGCTCTCGGGCAACACCGAACGGTCGCCGCGAGCCAGTGCGGCAAGCACGCGTACCGACTCATAGCCGTAGCGGTACGGGTTCTGCACGATCGTTCCGGCAATCGCGCCGTCCTTGATGGCTTGCAGGGTGGCGGCGTCCTCGTCGAAGCCGACAATGGTAACCTGATCGATCTTGCCAGCCTCGCGCACGGCCTCCAGTATCTGGGGCGGGTTGTAAACAAACATACCTACCATGCCGTCGACATCCGGGTAGCGGGCGAGGGCCTCCTCGACTTGAGACTTGGCGCGCGCAAAATCAAACCCGTCGACACGGGTGTCGAGTATTGTGAAGGTATCGCCCTCGATCACCTTGTCCACCGGATCCCGGCGAGTCGAGTCATGCGAGCGATCGAGCAATTCGTCAATAACGCCCTGCCGTCGCAAATCGGAGTTGAGTTGACCCAACACGCCTATAAAGAGCACCACATCGCCTCCTTCCGGCATGGCCTCTTTAAGCAATCGTCCGCACATGCGTCCCGCGTCGTAATTGTCCATGCCTATGTAAACAAGACGATCACTTTCGGGCGCATCCGAATCGTGCGTGATCAAATGCGTGTTGGCGGCGATTTCGGCCAGCAGACTGGCCTGGTTTTGGGGATCCCTCGGTGAAATAGCGATGCCATCGACCTGGCGCGCCAGGAGATCCTGCACCATGCGCTTCTGCCCGGCTGAGCCGTCGGGGGGCATCATCACGGCAACGTCTACCCCGAATTCCTCCGCCGCATCGTTGGCGCCCCGGTCGGCAAAGACCCAGAACGAGGCAATGCCGTTGGTAACGAAGCCCACGGTGGGGCGCTCGTCGCCGGCGTCTCTGCCCTGGCCGCACCCCTGAACCATAAGCATACCCGCCACGAGGACAACCAGTGCGTTTCCGTACTTGAAAAGGTTCATGGCTCGTGTGTAAAGGTTTGGAATTTTACTAGACCCCAAAGGATCGCCCCCCGTTGATGGTGATAAACTGCCCGGTGACAAAGGAGGCTTCATCGCTGGCGTAATACACTACGGCGCCGGCCACATCCTCCGGAACGCCCCACCTGCCCATCGGTATCGTCTTCAGGTAGGCATCCTTCATTTGCTGCGGATCCTTGGCGTGGCGTTCGACGGGAATCCAGCCGGGGGAAATCATGTTGACCGTAATGCCATACGGGGCCAACTCGCTGGCAAGGCTACGCGAAAACCCCACTTGTCCTCCTTTGGCCGCAACATAGGCTGTGAACGGCGCCACCCCAAGCGAATACACCTCGCTGATGATATTTATAATGCGGCCCCAACGCTGGCGCTTCATGTGGGGCAGGCAAGCCCGGCTGAGCAGGTACGGACTCTTGACAAAAAAATCGATCATCTCCTGGTATAATTCCCAGTCGTAGGCCTCGATACGCTTCTGGGGTTGCGCAGGCGTGGCGTTGGGCACCAGGATGTCGATAGGACCGAGGTCGGCTTCAACCTGCTGGACTAACCGTTGCACGTGTTCCTCGTCCGTGATATCGGCGCGTACGAGCATGCCGGCGCCGCCGGTGGCTTTAAACGCGTCAAAGGTCGCCTCGGCGCGGGATTCGTTGTGATAATAGTTGAATGCCACGCGAGCCCCGGCCTGACCCAGCGCAAAGGCAATCTCCCTGCCCAACCCTGTCGAACTGCCGGTAACGAGGGCTACCCGGTTTGTAAGTGAAAACGCCATGATCCGTTCGGGACAACCAGCCTGGTCAAAGCCACGCGGCATGTACTAAGGATACTCTGATCAAAACCACTTTGCTCAGCGCTTCAGTTTCGTGCGTAAACGACATCATGATTCCCTCGTTGAAATCTGCGAAAAACACTGAGGTTTCGGACATCGCGGGTGTGGAGCGCCCTTCGGGAGGCTGCGAGGGGCACGCTGGCCGCGTCATTCCTCATTGTGTGGGGCCTGCCACACTGCTTCGTCATTCCTTGCCAGCCCACCCCTCGCAGCCTCTGAGCTTTGCGGACTTAATCAGAGTATCCTTTAAAAAAGAACCAACTCCTCACGCCAGCACCGCGTCGATCAAGTGACCATGTACATCGGTCAGACGGATATCGCGGCCACTGAACCGATACGTGAGCCGCTGATGATCCATGCCCAACAGGTGCAACATCGTCGCGTGCAAATCGTGGATCGTTGTGGGTTTGTCCACTACACGGTAGAAATGGTCCGGAAAAACTGGACAGTTTTTCCGGCGATTTTAAGTGTACTGCCGCACCGGGCTATGCCGCCCGGTTCAGCGGTTTTCGTTTGTAGAATACATCGTCGGGCGTTCTATTGTCAAGTCCCTGGTGCGGACGCTCTTCGTTGAAGTAGCGCAGGTAATCGGCGATTCCCTTCCTGGCCTCGGCCACCGTGTCGTAGGCGCGCCGGTAGACTTCTTCCTGTTTGAGGCTGCGCCATAGGCGCTCCACGTACACGTTGTCCAGCCAGCGGCCCTTGCCGTCCATGGAGATACGTACCCCGTGCGCCTTGAGCGCTCCGGTAAACGCCTCGGAGGTAAACTGCGCTCCCTGGTCCGTGTTGAACACCTCGGGCGCTCCGTAGCGAACAATGGCCTCTTCCGTCGCTTCGACGCAAAAGGCTGCGTCCATCGTGTTCGAGAGCCGGTGGGCAAGCACCTTGCGGCTGTACCAGTCGATCACGGCCACGAGATAGAGAAAGCCTTTCGCCATAGGGATGTACGTAATGTCCGCCGCATAGACCTGACGAGGCCTTGTCACCTTGAGACTTCTGAGCAGATAAGGGTAAATCTTGTGTCCCTGCCCCGGAGACGACGTGCGGCGCTTCGGGTAGATGGCCCCAAAGCCCATAAGGCGCATCAAACGAACGATTCGGCTTCTGGCGATGCAAACGCCTTTTGCCTGGAGCTTGCTCTTTATCGTGCGCGATCCGCTCGTGGGACGCTCCATGTAGAGCCGGTCGATCTCCTTCATGACGGCAAGGTTCTCTTCGCTCTCCTCTCGGGGACGGTAGTAGGCCGTAGAACGGCTCGGTTCGACCAGTCTGCACTGGCGAACGACCGGCAAGCGATGCGTGCGCGCTATCATGGCGCGGCGCTCGGCTAACGGTCGTGTCCGAGCGCCTTCGATAAAAAATCCTTCTCCATCGACAACTCCCCGATCTTTGCGTGAAGCGCCTCGATCTTCCTGTCGCGTTCATCGGGAACGTTGCGGCTTCGAACGAACGCCTCCTCGGCGCTCTCTGTGAGCTGCTTCTTCCACGATTGTATCTGGTTCGGGTGCACCTCGAAACGTTCGGCGAGTTCGGCCAGCGTGCTGTCGCCGCGCACGGCGGCGAGGGCTACCTTCGCCTTGAACGAAGGACTATGGGTTCTGCGTGGGCGTCTTGACATGGGTCTCTTCTGGTTGATTGCGTCGGAACAAGGTCGCAACAGTACACCTTAAATTCCGCCGAAATCTGTCCAATCAACCCGAACCACCTCTGGTATCCATATTCGTCTGTGGTACCGTAAACCACACCCTTTTTAATGCCTCCTCCCGCAAGCCAGATACTAAACGCCGATGGGTTGTGGTCTCGCCCGTTCGTACCCTGCGCGAACGGCGTCCGCCCAAACTCACCAGCCCAAACAACGAGGGTCTCCTCCAGCAAACCGCGTGCCTTCAGATCCTTCAGAAGCCCTGCAATAGGTTGATCCACCGCATGAGCGTTGCGTTCGTGCCCTATTTTCAGGTTGGCATGCTGATCCCACCGATCAGATTCGCAGCGCGGGCATGTCAATTCGATGAATCGCACGCCCCGCTCAACGAGACGCCGCGCCAACAGGCACTGTGCACCGTAGCTTCGCGTATGCGGATCGTCGGACTCCATCCCGTAGAGCTTCTTTGTGGTCCGTGTTTCGCCTGAGAGGTCCGTAAGTTCGGGCACCGAGGCCTGCATCCGGAAGGCCAGTTCGTAGTTCGTGATCGCCGACTCGACCTGGTCGGCGTGCCCGATACGACCCAGGAGCCGCTCGTCGGTCTGACTCATCAGTTTCAGCTTCTGGCGCTGCAACTCCGACGTGGGTTCGAGAGGAACGATGTTGGCGAGCGGAACGTCGCCGGCCCGAAAGATCGACCCCTGATACGAGGCCGGAAGAAAACCGCTGTTGAAGTTGTCTAGCCCGCCCGGCGGAATCAGCCCTCCGTCCAGTACCACGTAGCCAGGCAGGTCCTGGTTTTCACTGCCGAGTCCATAGGTAACCCAGGAACCCATCGACGGACGACCTTGAAGTCCAATACCGGTGTGCAGGAAGAAATTGGCATTCGTGTGCTCCGGAAACTCGGCCACCATGGACCGAATCACTGCCAGATCGTCGGCACAACTTCCGATGTGAGGAAAAAGTTCACTAACAGGAAGACCGCTCTCGCCATAGCGTTTGAATTCCCAAGGGCTTTTAAGAATGGTGCCTATATCGTTAAACTGCGTGGCGTCAACCTTGAATTTGTCGTACGGATTCTGGCCGTGTTCGCGATCCAGACGCGGCTTGGGGTCGAAGCTATCGACCTGGGAAACCCCGCCGTCCATGTAAAGAAAGATCACGCTCCGCACCTTGGGGACATGATGCGGCGCCTGTGGTGCGAACGGATTAGCGCCGGATACCTGCCGCTCGTTGGTGAGCGCCCGACCGAATGCGGGGGTACCCATCAGACCCATCAGGGCGACCGACCCAAAGCCATTGCGGCACAGGGTCAACATCTCGCGCCGGGTCATTGGACAAGTAAGATTATGCGACTTACTCATGAGAGTATCCTATACCAGGTAGATGAATTCTTTAAGGTTCAGTACTACGTGGCAATAGGCAGCCCAGGATCTCAAATCGTCGAAAGCCTCTTCCTCCGAGAGTCCATAGCCATTGGTCTGTTGACGGATAAATGCGATCGCATTGCCTCGCTCCTCTTCGGTGGGAAGCCGAGACAAAGCCGTCAGATAAATATGGTCTATCTTCTCATCAACGTCAAGATCGTGCAGAGCCACGAGGTTGTGAGCCCAAACAGTGGCCTGCTGAACCACCAGGGAATCGTTGAGCATCGTCAGCGACTGAGCCGGCACGTTGGTGGTATTACGCTTGCCAAAAGTGGAAAAGGGAATGGGCATATCAAAGGCGAGCATCATCGGTGACAGAAAGTTTCGCCGCATAGCAATATAGATGCTGCGCCGGCCTGCGCCGTCGAGCGGACCCGATGCCTCTGGGCGCCCTCGCCCGTCCATAAACTCCGTCAAATGAATGGGTATCGGCTCGCCGTACATTGTCGTATCGAGGCGACCTGAAACCGTCAGGATTGCATCGCGGATGGCTTCCGCTTCGAGCCGACGTACGGGATAGCGATGCCAAAGCAGGTTTTCCGGATCCACCTCAGCGGCTTGCGCATCGGCCTGCGTCGATTGACGAAACGTATGGGAGCGCACCATCTCACGAATCATGGACTTGACCGACCATCCCTGCTCGACAAAGCGAAGCGCCAGGTAGTCCAGCAAGGCCGGATGTGTCGGCAGCTTGCCCTGCGCGCCGAAGTTGTCCACCGTCTCGACAAGACCGCGTCCGAAAACGTGATGCCAAAGACGATTCGCCATCACGCGAGCTGTCAAGGGGTTTTCAGGGTTGGTGATTGCCTGGGCCAGTTCCAGCCGCCCGCTCGCTGTGGTAGTGAAGGGGGTCCCATCGGGGTCCAGCGCAGTCAGGAAGCGGTGCGGGACGGGGTCACCTGCAAGCATCTGGTAGCTTCCCCGTTCAAAGACGGGGCTGTTGACGGCAGCGCCATCCGTCACCCCTGCAAAGCGGGCTGGCTCGTCCAGGCGAGTGGCTACCTCCTCGATTTTCGCGATCAGGGAAGCTACGGGATCCAGAGAGGCGTCAAGGAGACCCTGCCGCAGGGAAGCATTGAGGAGAGCGATCTGAGCGGCTTCGGCCTGCCCGGAAGCCCATGCGCGGACGGCCTGTTGGACGACATCAGTGGACGCTCCACTTGATGAGGAATAATGCAAGGCCATATCCGGCAATTCCCCGGTGTACGCCACGGCGTAGGCAACGTCGATATAAACAGAATCGCCCGCGACAAGATGATGATTCTCACTGACGTGCCGGCCTTTTTCGTAGATACCCGCCAACAACTCCACGTAAGCTTTCCGACCGCGCCACATACTCACGTCGAAACGATACGGGGTCAGTTCCGAATCCTCGACCACCTGCTCAAGCCCACCGTAAATGGGGTTTTGGATGAGCTGGAAATTGTCGATAATGATGCGGATGGTTGATTGGTGTCCCGCCGCCAGTACGCCAACGGTGTCGTGCTCAATAATAAACGTGGGCGACCGTAGCGCGCCCGGGATCCCCCTCGTCCATCGCTGACTCGACGCCACGCCGAAAGCCAAACTGTCAAGCGTCATCCTCCTTCGATCCAGGACCGGTTCGCCCATCATCGGGCCCCTTCCGAAAGCCGGCTCGTGCGGATACCACCCGTCGAAACTGCCATGGCGGAAATCTCCAAGAACCTGGAAAGAAGAGGGTTCATCCCCCTGCGAAACCGGCCCGGACAGCTCTTCTCTACGGTCCTCTTCCTGGGAAAAACGTAGAGCAGCCTGTTGCACTGGTATCTCCGCCAAATCTTCCAACCATCTGTCAGCAAGGCGCCGGCGCATTTCGGTTTTGAGAGCCTTGATCGAGTCCAGTCGTGCCGTTAAGTCGGTAGGAAGCAACGACGTCGGGGCGAAGCGCGTGCTTTCGAAAATGCCGTAGAGCGAGTAATAATCGGTCGTTGGAATGGGATCGAACTTGTGATCGTGACAGCGGGCGCAGGCAACGGTCAACCCTTGAAACGTTTTGCTCGTGACGTCAATGATGTTGTCGATTCGATCGGCCTCATCCTGACGCACATCTACCGGGCTGTGCGTGCCCTCGCCCAGCGCATAAAAAGCCGTTCCAAGCACCGATTCGTCAAATAGCTGCTCGGGATGCCTGCGGGGCGCCTCCAGCAGGTCCCCTGCCAGGTGCTCTGCTACAAACCGGTCATACGGCACATCGGCGTTGAAGGCGCGAATAAGGTAGTCCCGATAGCGCCAGCTCCCCTGAACCGTGTAGTCGAACTCGTGGCCTCTGGCATCCGCATAGCGAACGAGATCCATCCAATGCCGCGCCCAGCGTTCTCCAAAACGGGGAGAAGCCAGAAAACGGTCAACCAGCCTTTCATAGGCGTCGGGAGACTCGTCCGCAACAAAAGCGCGTACCTCTTCCGGCGATGGAGGCAGCCCGGTCAGGACATAGGACAGGCGGCGAATGAGCGCTTCCCTGGACGCAGGCGGAGCCGGCTTCAGTCCTGCGCCCGAAAGCCGGGCGCCGATAAAAAGGTCAATGGCGCCCGTGGCCGACCAGCCGGCAGGGGCCTCCGGTACGTCGGGTTTTGCAGGGGGAATGAATGACCAGTGCTCCTTGTACTCGGCGCCCTGCTTGATCCATCGCTTGAGTAGCGCGATCTCGCGAGGATTGAGCGTCTTGTTGGCCTCTTTCGCGGGCATGCGCACCTCGGGATCTTCCGCAGTGATGCGCTGCACCAGCAGGCTTCGGCGGGTATTCCCGGGTACGATGGCGCGCCCACCCTCTTCCCGCCGGGCAGTGGCGTGATCGCGGAGGTCCAGCCGCAGATCTGCCTCTCGCGTGCTGACGTCGGGACCGTGGCACACATAACAATTGTTAGAAAGGATAGGCCGGATGTGGTAGTTGAAATCCACCTCATCGGGGAGGTCCACACCAGCATCCAACGTTGGGGAAGCAACCAGCAAGATTAGCACCAACGCGCCGAGCACACCGAGCCCGATCAAGACGCGAACCCACAAAGAACCGAGATGTGAACCCAGAAGATGCATGGTGTGATGTGGGTGTGCCGCTTCACTTATTAATACAATAAAAATGCAGGGGTTTCAACCATACTGTCTCCTTGTCACTCGCTCGTTCTTAGTGGGTATGTTATCGTTAACATTACCGGCTTCAACACAAATTCGGTTGCCTTCCCCGGGAAATCCGCTGTAATCATATGGCTACCCTCGTTAATACGAGGTGTTCCTGTTCGTCGTAGATTGCCTCTGCGACCGAAACCATGTCAAGGATACGCTGATTAAAACCACTTTGCTCAGCACTTCACTTTCGCACGTAAGGGACGCCATGATTCCATCGTTGAAATCAGCAGAAAACACTGCGGGTTCCGGGCACTGCGGGCGTGAAGCGCCCTTCGGGAGACTGCGAGAAGCACGCTGGCCGTGTCATTCCTCATTATGTGGGGCCTGCCACATTGCTTCGTCATTCCTTGCCAGCCCGCTTCTCGCAAGCCTCTGAGCTTTGCGGACTTAATCAGAGTATCCTAAAATGAGCCGGTTCGCCGGGCGACCGGGCACACTCGAACAACAGGCCCTGGACAAACCTGGGCGTAGCAACCCGGACAACACGGTCTATGACATCTACCGCTCGGCCTGCATCAACGATTTCGAAATATCACCCTGGAGCAGGTTGGCAGGCTACGACTGAACTTTGCGCATGTATGTTTACAAACTGGCCGTCTCTTCCACGTCAAACGTTATAGCCTGACCGGCCTCAACATGTCGGGGCTCTTCAAAGTCTATCTGTCCATAGCCGTTCAGAATGAAGCGGTCCAATGTCAGGTCGCCGTTAAGCGCGCTTAGCGTCAGCGATTTTCGATCGCCCTGGTTTTTTATAGTCGCGCTCCCGTATTGGTACCCGTTAGACCAGAAATACTCTCCTTCTTTCGGGTTAAACGCCATGCTATTGTCGACGGCGGAATAGCGAAATCCGGTATAGGCCAATATACCGGCCCAGGCAGCCATGGCCCGGGCATAGCGATGGCCATATTCCCCTTCATTAAACGGGTTTCTTTTATGGCCGTCATAGCGATCCCGGATAGCCTGGAAGACCTTTAGGCCTGCATCCACCTGGCCTTCATAGATCATGTGAGCCGCCGTGCTGTATTCAAAGCCGGTCATGATCTCCGTGTAGTACGGAAAAGGGAAATCCAACAGGTCGCCTCGAGGATAACTGGCCATGAGAAGCCCCGCCTCGTCGCCCAGTCCAAAACTGCGGAACGTGTTGAAATGCTCGTTGAAGTTATCGATCCAATTATACTTCATGATACTTCTCAACGTGGTCTGCACGTTATCCGGATCCAGCACATAGCCCAGGCCCGCGGTATGCGCCAGATATTGACCCACCAACTGGTCAACCAGGCACCCCTTGCCCAACTGGGCCACCTTGCTGGTACCCTCCGGAATATGATGCTCATAGTACTCGCCATTAAAAATATTGGCGTCAATCCACGCGCGGCCCCGTTCATACAAGTCTCTGCATTCCTCGGCAAAGGCGGTATCTCCCACGTGCCTTGCCATTTCTTCCGAGGCTCTGAGGGCGCCCAGGTACCAGGCCGCCATCTGCGGATTGGGGCCTCGGTAATTGATGTCCATGGTGTTGTGCTGGCTGCCCTCCATGACGCCATCTTTATCCTGATCCCAGATGCCCGTCCAGGCAAAACTCATGGCCTTTTTGATATTAGGCCACATCTCAATGAGTTTGTCGTCATCTCCCGACAGCTGCCACTCGCGATACATCTTGATCAGGGTACCCATCTGGCCATCGGCCGCCCAGCGCTGGAAGCTTTTCGCGCGCATATCAAGCGGCAGGCCCACCCGATGGCTCATGCCGCCATGGTCATTGGTGGCATGCATAAACTCCACCTCCCGGAACCTGGTGGCGAGGTCTCCAAAAAGAAAAGGAACGGTTGACTCATAATTCCACACGTGAAAACAGGTGCCGAACCCCCATCCCGAACTTTTTGAAGCGCCTATCCGGGTTCCGTTGATGCTGCCTGTGCCCTCAAATCCAAAGGGGAATCCATCAGCTGTTCGAAAAACCGTTTGGCTGCGCAGATTGTTGATGTTAAACAAACCGGCTTCCTTAAGCACTTCGGGCACGTCACTTTCCGTCAGGGTCCGCACAAAGCGCACCGTTTCCCTTTCAAGCCCTTCCAGCTCAGCCGCTGTCTGCTCCGCTACGTCCCAGGCATCCCGATATAGCGTCGTGTAATAATTGCCGACGATTTCCGTGCCCCCGAAAGCTCCCGCATGGTGAACTCCATGATCCCAGGCTCTACGATTGGGGAAGTGCCAGGTAAGCATAAAAGTGATGACCTTGCTCTCGTTGGGCTCCAGGCCCACTTTTACCGCCAGCGTAGCCGGGGGCGTCGGAATGGCGTGTGTGGTGTCGGGGTGGTCAGTGAGTTCTCCATCGGCGACGAAATCATCCCAAAACTCCCGGAAGGTCCAGTTCCATCCCAACTGCGCCCAGGAAGTCCGGTGGGTCACGTCTTCGGAAGTGGTGGTCAGGGCCATCGTCCCCCAGTTGACATCTTCAGGGTCCACTCCTTCGGAGGACATAAAGACGCCCGTTAACCCCTTACCTATACGATACTCATTGACATTTCCTTTGGGCTCCCCGCTCCAACCATCCGCACCGATATAATTGGGCACCATCCCGCAAATGGCGGTCTCTATGGCCTCATCCGACGTGTTGGTCAGTACGTATCGCAACACCGCCACAGGAATACCGCTCTTGTCCGCATCGCCCATGATCAGGGGATTGAAGGCTTCCAGGCGTACCTGTACAGGCACATCCTGATGCCTGAAATCCACCTGGGCAAAGGGGTAGGCTGCTGCAAAGGTAGTCTCTTCAAACCGGGGGAAGCCCGAGTTGACGGCATCCGCTCCCCAGTCTCCATAGTATTCCTTGACCTGCACAGGCCCTTCTAGGACTCTGACCTTGCCTTCGCTGTCTTGCTGCTTGTAATACAAGGCGAAAAAGGGTCCGTTGGCGATCGTGGGCAGGACCAGCTTGAAGGCGGGTAAAAAGCCGAGGGCCCCCCGGTTCATGATCTCCCAATCCCGCAAGTCCCCCCGGCCACCCAGTGAAACGGTGCCGGTGCCGATGCCGCCCAGAGGCATGGCGACTTCGTCAAGGTATTTTTCGGAATAGGTCTTCAGGACCGGCCATTCGGCATTCCATTGGGTGGATGTTTGACAGGCAGAGGCAACGACCAACAACATCGCGCCCCCAAGAAATGTGAGCCTGGACATGGTGCAGGTACGTTTTGCCCCGAAGAGCTTCATGTAAATATCTCAGTGCAGAGCTGAGTAGCGAAACGCAAGGGGTCAGTGGACATCTGGTGCGGAGTTCATCAATGTAGCCACCAAAGGCGGCCCGACGCAACTTCGTGGTAGACGATTCGGGCACTGCGTTCGGGTTTCAGGACGCCTGGCCCGAGGCGCTCCGTCTTACATCTCCCAATTAAGCTGCTGCCGATAAAAATCCAACTCCTGCTTTTCCTGCCCATTCAAAGAGGTCGTATCCTGCATCATCAAGTGCTCAAAACGTGTTTTCCGGAAGGCCCTCATCTCGGTCACCATGCTATCGGCCATGGCTTGGCCGTACGGGCTTTGAGGATACTTGGAGATGTCTGTCAAGGCAGGATAGGTGGAACCGATCGGCCGGCTGTTTTTTCCTTTTTGTCCATAATCCCCTATATCCTCCCTGGCCCGATTTGCAAGCTCTGTGAGCCGTTGGACAACCTCCGGATGCTCGCTGGCGAGATTTCTTGTTTCCCCGACGTCGGTTTCGAGATCAAAAAGAAGATCCTCCGGCAAAACCTCGGCCGCATTAGTAAACCAGGGGGCACATTCTCCGTA
Organism: Rhodothermales bacterium; assembly: GCA_951812345.1. GTDB lineage: Bacteria > Bacteroidota > Rhodothermia > Rhodothermales > VXPQ01 > VXPQ01. The sequence goes on along the minus strand of OX638295.1, from coordinate 1,050,799 downwards.
AATCCCCTCTCGTTTCTCCGGACGGGCAAAATGGAGCTTCCATTTCCCTGCCCGAACAGCTTGTAACCAGGTCCCGGCGTAGTGATAATACACCTCATGAGGCGCTTTCGTCGGATCCTCTCCCGTCATCAACGGAAAAAGATTTTTTCCGTCAATGACCCTGTCTTTCGGCATCTCCGCACCGGCAAGGGCAGCAAGAGTGGGAGCGATGTCAATGATTCCAACGACCTGTCGACTGATCTGAGAAGCCGGTATCACGTGGTTCCATCTCATGATCGCAGGCACGCGAACTCCTCCTTCCCAGGTCGACATTTTGCTTCCCTTCAAGGGGCCGGCACTGCCCGACTGTGTTCCCTGTCCGGCCCACGGGCCGTTGTCAGAGGTGTAAATGACGAGCGTGTTTTCATCCAGGTTTTCCTGCTCCAGTTTCTCGACAATCCGGCCAACGCTCCAGTCAATCTCTTCAATCGCGTCGGCGTACAGGCTGACGCCGCTTTTCCCTCTAAAGCCCTCCCCCGGGTAAATGGGAATATGCGGCATGGTAAAGGCGAGATATAGAAAGAACGGGCCTTCTTTGTGCCGGTCGATAAAGCGGAGACTCTCACGAGTGAAGTCCTGGGTCATCCGGGCATGATCGGGGCGGATGGTAAGAAGCGAGTCATCGCGATAAAGCGGAACCGCAAAATTTTCAAAGACCTGTGTCCCGTTCACCAGTCTGATCCCATAGAAAAAGTCAAATCCCTGCCGGTTCGGCGCAAAGGCGTCTTGCTCCCCCAGATGCCATTTGCCCACAGCGGCCGTGGCATAGCCCTTTGTTTTGAGCACCTCGGCAATGGTAACCTCATCGGGATGCAGACCAAAAGGAGATCCCCACAACTGGACATCGGCAAAGCCCGTTCGGGGCGCATAGCTACCGGTCATCAAGGCAGCCCTGGAAGGAGAACAGATCGGGTGGACGTAAAAGTCCGTGAACGATATTCCTTCGTTTGCCAGTTGGTCGATGTGGGGAGTACGGATGGTTTTCGACCCGTAACTGCCCAGATCCCCATAGCCCTGATCATCGGTCAGAATGACGATGAAATTGGGACTGGCGGCGGTGTTCCCGGTTTCGAGCGTTTGGGCTTGACATGAACCAAGCAGCATCAGGATCCATGCCCAGAAAAACGGCCCGGGTGTCCAGTTTTCTTTCCCCTTTTGCATAATCAGTACCCGATCTATGCAATTGTCGCATAATACATGCATGATCTATGCACTAATTGCATAGACCAGAGGGGGTTGGCTCAATCTCTCCACAAATCCCTTACAAAACACTCAGGTATTGTACGCTGAAAAGGCGGTTCGCATCCGTCCAGACATTCTGTACGGCGAACCCGGCCCGCTCCGCAAGACCCCGGAAGCGCTCCAGCGTGAACTTGTACGAATACTCGACGACAATGGGTTCGCCCTCCTCGAAACCAACATGGCGCCCGTTCACGCGCACGGTCTGGTCGCATGCGCTCACCAGAGACATTTCGATCCGCCCCTCTTCGAGGTTGTAAACGGCCCGGTGCCGGAAGGCGTCCGGATCGAAGGTGGCGCCCAGTTCCCTGTTCATGCGGCGCAGCAGGTTCTTGTTGAACGCCGCCGTAACGCCTTGTGCGTCGTTGTACGCCGCCTCGACCGTATCCCGGTCCTTTTCGAGGTCCACCCCGATCAGGAGTCTGCCGCCGGGACCCGCCGCCTGCGCCATGCGCACAAGAAAGGCGTGCGCCTCGCGCGGCTCGAAATTACCGATGGTGGATCCGGGGAAATAAACCACCGTGCGCGCCGCCTCGAACCCGTTGGCGGGGACCGCAAAGGAGGTCGTATAATCCGCGGGGACGGCGCGCATGGGAATATGCGGGTACATCTCCTGGAGATACCGCATCGAGGCGCTCAGATGCTCCTCGGAAATGTCGATGGCCACGTAGCCGGCCGGTTCCTCCATGCGGTCCAGCAGAAGGCGCGTCTTCAGGCTGCTTCCGCTGCCGTATTCGAGAAGCAGGCAGCGGGGACCGAGGCAGGCGACGATCTCGTTGAGATGCGCCTCCATGATAGCAAGCTCCGTAGCAGTCGGGTAATATTCCTCCAACTGCGTAATCTGCTCGAAGAGGCGCGAACCGCGCGCGTCGTAGAGATACTTGCACGGAAGAGACTTCGGTGTACGCCCCATGCCCTCCAGCACGTCGGCAAGTAGGGCATCGGCTCCCTGGGCAGGTTCCCTGCCGTTACGGGTATGGTTTCCCCCTGTGGAGGCGGGTGAAGGACGCTCCCCTATGGAGGAGGCGACAGAACTCCTCGCGGGAGCAGGTACAGAACGGGTCATGAATTCGATGGCGGATAGCGTTCGAAAAAAATATCTGAAAGCGCCGCCGAGGGTGTAGCGATGTTCGTACGGGATCTTTGGAGCAAGGTTGCACACTACTTGTTACGGATCACGGGCCAACCGGAATCCCGTGAATTGCCAGGTGGCTTCCGGATAAAAGAAATTACGATACGTGGGGCGTATGTGCGTCCTCGGCGTGACGCACGAGCCGCCGCGCAGCACGAACTGGTTGCACATGAACTTGCCGTTATACTCGCCGAGCGCCCCTTCGCCAGGCGCATAGCCGGGATAGGGAGAATACTGGCTGCGCGTCCATTCCCATACATCGCCGTAGAGTTGCCGTAGGGCTGCGGCCCCTGCAGGGGGCGATCCATTCGCTCCGGCTGTGCCCTGCGGGCGGGCGGGGCGGGGGTGCATGGGGGCGTCTTCCAGAAAATGCGCGTCCTCAACGGACGGGGAACACGCGGACATCGCCACCTCCCATTCCTGTTCCGTGGGGAGCCGGGCGCCCGCCCAGCGGGCATAGGCGTCCGCCTCGAAATAACTGATGTGCGCGACCGGTTCGTTCGGCGCCACGGGCTTCATGCCGCCCAGCGTGTAGGTCCACCAGGCGCCGTCTCGCCGCTCCCAGTAGAAGGGTTCGGTCCATCCGCGTTCCTCAACAGTAGCCCATCCCATCGACAACCACCATTCGGAACGCCGGTAGCCGCCGTCTTCCATGAACGCCATGAATTCGGCATTCGTGACGGGCCGGTCGGCCAGCAGAAAGTCCTCCAAAAAACATCGATGCCTCGGCCCCTCGATGTCGAAAGCGAACCCGCCCCCGGCATGGCCGATCTCATATACCCCCGCATCGAACGGGACCCATGTCTGGGGCGCAGCATCCCCCGCCTCGCCCTCGAAGGCCTTGTAAACGGGACGCAGCGGATTCACCGAAAGCACATGCTTTATATCCGTCATAATGAGTTCCTGGTGCTGCTGCTCGTGCTGCATGCCCAGTTCGATAACCGGAGCCGCCTTCTGCGCAACCTCCGGGTCCGCCTGTTCGATGAATTGGAGCAGATGCTCGTCCACATGGCGCCGGAACGCCATCACTTCGGCCACCGTAGGCCGGGAAATGTACCCCCGCCGGTCCCGGCAATGCCGCTCTCCCGCCTGCACGTAATAGGAATTGAAGAGATAGGGGTATCCCTCGTGGTACAAGGCGTACGACGGAGCGAATTTCCGGAGCGTGAACGTCTCAAAAAACCAGCTCGTATGGGCAAGGTGCCATTTGACCGGGCTCACCTCCTCCATCGTCTGGATAACGCAGTCTTCGACCGCAAGGGGCTCGACCAGACGCTCCGTGGTCCGGCGTATGCGGCGATAGGCTTCGGCAAGGCGTCCGAGCGAATCGCCGGGTTCCTCCCGGGTCCCGGCAGTTCTGTGCGCTATATCCGGTGAAACAACGGGCATGCGAACACCTCCTGAAATATTGAATCGGAATACCTGAAGGATACGTGTATTTTACGGGATGTGCGCAAACCGTTCAAAATTATTATCCGATAGCATATCCATGCCGGCAGTTCGGTCCGACGACTCCGGGGACATTCTTCCCGTGAGCGTTGAATCCTATACAAATCGTCCTGGAGGCGCCCTCCCCTTGGCGCGCTCGAGCGGCATCCTGCTGCACATCACCTCGCTTCCGGGTCCGTACGGCGCAGGCGACCTCGGGCCGGAAGCCTATCGTTTCGCAGATTTTCTGGCGGAAACGGGCCAGCGTATCTGGCAGGTGCTTCCGCTCGGTCCGGCAGGTCTTGGGGATTCACCCTATTCCAGCCCATCCACGTTTGCCATGGACCCGGTCTTCGCGAGCCCCGAGCTGATGATGGAAGACGGCCTGCTGAATCCGGAAGAGGGACACGCCTTCATAAACCCGGCTCTCGATCGACTGGCTGAAGTCGAACAAGGCACAGTGCGTGCCGAGTATCTCGCTTTCTATCCCGGCGACGTCACGCCGCACCATGCATCCTGCGCGGATTTCGATACAGCCCGGCGCATGAAAACCTTGCTCCTAAAAAGAGCCTTCGAACGTTTCGAGGCCGGAGAAACCCCCATTGATCCCGCTGCCTTCGACGCCTTCTGCAAAACAAATGCGCACTGGCTCGACGACTACGCCCTGTTCATGGCGCTGCGGGAAGAGCACGGCAACGTCGAGTGGACAAAGTGGAAAAGGGAATACGCATTGCGAGACCCGTATGCGATCAGGGATTTTTGCGAGATAAAAATAAATACGAACGACGAGAAGCAAGGACACTTGTATCATTACTGTTATTACAATGGGCGCTGGCATTCCAGCACCGAGACAAAGAAGATTTTGTACGACAAGCAAGGGAGACTCAAAAACCCGGGTCTACGCATAAAATGGTCGCGTCGGAACCAGATTGAGGAACTGCGCCGGCGTCGCAGCGCCCGCATCCGACGGCACAAATTCGCGCAGTTCGTGGTGTACGACCAGTGGAACCGCCTTAAACGCTACTGCAACGAACGGGAAATCCTGTTATTCGGCGACATCCCCATCTATGTGGCGCACGACAGTGCGGACGTGTGGGCGCATCCCGACCTCTTTCAACTCGACGAGTATGGACAAAGCGCCTTTTCCGGAGGCGTTCCGCCTGACTATTTCAGCAAAACCGGACAGCACTGGCATAACCCGACGTACCGCTGGGACAGGATGCGGGAAAACAATTTCGCATGGTGGGCACGCCGACTCGAAGCAATCATGAAACAGGTGGATCTGGTGCGCCTGGATCATTTCCGGGGATTCCAGTCCTACTGGGAGATTCCGGCCGGGGAAGAAACCGCCGTGAACGGAAAGTGGGTAGCCGGCCCGGGCCTGTCCTTCTTCGAAAGCATGGAGAAACAACTCGGCGCGCTGCCGCTGGTAGTCGAGGACCTTGGATTCATCACGAAAGATGTGCGCGGCCTCATCCAGGCGTTGGGATGCCCCGGCATGGCCGTACTCCAGTTCGCCTTCGATCATGGTACCGACAACCCGTTCCTGCCGCATAACAATCCGCGGAATATCGTGCTGTACACCGGCACGCACGACAACGACACGTTCCTCGGCTGGTGGGAAAAGCTGGCTTCAGATCCGAAAAAGAAAAACGAGTACGCCTTCGCCCGCGCATACCTCGGGCTGAACGACTGCCCCGAACAGGAGGCGCACTGGGCGGCGCTGCCGACCGTGCTCGCCTCCCCTGCCGAGTATGTGGTTTTTCCGATGCAGGACCTGCTGGGGCTGGGAACGGAGGCGCGCATGAACACGCCGGGCGTGCCGGGAGGAAACTGGGGATGGCGTTTCACGAAAGACCAGCTCACCCCGGATATCAGGGAACGCCTGAAGAATCTTACCGGACTGTACGGGCGGGCAAAGAGCGCGGCCCCATCCTGATCGATACCCTGCCGGCTCAGGCGCTGCGCAACGCCCTTGGAAGCAGGAAACGTCCGGCAGGCGATCCAATGAAGCGAACCGCCTTTCCGGCGTACAGTACCGGGTGTTTTGCGGGGAATTTACAAGGAGATTGGCCCAATCTCTCCTGATCTATGCAATTCATGCATAGATCATGCATGAATTATGCAAAAAACGCATAGTCGCCGGATCGGTTCGCGTATAACGCCGAAATCAACCCACCCCTCACCGCGGCATACGCAACACCACCGTCGAAAACGCCTCCACGGTAATCCGTCCGTCCGCAATCCGGTCCCCCTCCTCGCAGGCAGCCGGACCCCCCTCCGGCGCGGGCATATCCATGCCGGACACGAACTCCCACGGGCCTTGCGCCGACTTCACCCCGGTGCAGAGCAGCGTTTCAGAAGCGGGAAGGCCAAAGGTCACGTCGTGTTCCCCGGCATTGAACAGAACCAGCATGGTATCGTCCTCGCGCTTGCGTCCCTCCGGATCCAGACCGTGCAGGCCGCCTCCGCAAAGCAGTACGCCGAATGAACGCAACCCGTGATTCGCCCAGTCCCCATGGTCCATCTCGCGTCCGTCCGGATGCCACCATAGCACGTCGCGCGCGCCCTCCGCGTCCATCTCGCCCCGCAAAAAGAAACGGCGGCGGAAACCGGGGTGCGCCTTGCGAAGCGCCACCATCTTTTTCATGAATTCCAGAAAAGCCTGCTTCCGGTCGTCGAGGTCCCAGTCGTACCAGGTCAGTTCGTTGTCCTGGCAATAGGGATTGTTGTTGCCTTCCTGCGTATTCGAGAGTTCGTCGCCGCCGAGCAACATCGGAACGCCCTGGGAAAGCAGCAAGGTCGTCATTATGCTCCGCTTGCGCCGTTCGCGCATATTCAGCACGCCGGGGCGATCCGTGGGACCCTCCTCGCCGCAGTTGTCGCTGTAGTTGGGCTCGTGCCCGTCGCGGTTGTCCTCCCCGTTCGCATGGTTATGCTTGCGCTCGTAGCTGACGAGGTCGTCCAGCGTGAATCCGTCGTGGGCCGTAACGAAATTGACGGACGCGGAAAGGCGGCGCTCCGGCGCCCGGTACATATCGTTCGAACCTGCGTACCGGGTGGCGAAAACTCCCTGCAACCCCCCATCGCCCCGCCAGAACTGACGCACAACGTCCCGGTAACGTCCGTTCCACTCGGACCAGAGCCACGGGAAGTCGCCGACGCGGTACCCTCCCGGCCCCACGTCCCATGCCTCCGCAATCAGCTTGACGCGGCTGAGCACGGGATCCTGTTCGACCAGCGTAAAAAACGTGGAGGCCATGTCCACATCGTAGTGCTGGCGCGCCAGCGTAGTAGCCAGATCGAACCGGAACCCGTCCACATGCATGTCGCGCACCCAGTACCGCAGGCTGTCCATGACGAGGCGGAGCGCCTGCGGGCACCCGATGTCGAGGGTATTGCCGGTGCCCGTATAATCCACGAGGAAGCGCGGCTGACCCGGATTGTTCTTGTAGTACGAAAGATTATCCAGCCCCCGCATGGAAATCGTGGGACCGAGCCGGTTCCCTTCCCCCGAGTGGTTGTACACGACATCCAGAATAACCTCGAATCCGGCGGCGTGAAGCCTCCGGACCATTTCCTTGAATTCGCTCACAGCCCCCGCAAGGCCGGTCGCGGCGTATCCCGGCTCCGGGGCGAACCAGCCGAGCGTATTGTATCCCCAGTATTGCCCCAGCCCTGCCTCGAAAAGGCGGCGGTCATGCACATGCGCATGGATGGGCAGCAACTCGATGGTCGTGACGCCAAGGCTCCGCAGGTGATCCAGCACAGGCTCCGAAGCAAGGCCCGCGTATGTACCCCGCAATTCCGGGGGCACGTCCGGGTGCCGCTTGCTGATTCCCTTCACATGCGTTTCGTATAAAATGGTATCTTCCCACGGGATGTCCGGCAAACGGTCGTCTCCCCAATCGAACCGCTCGTCCACTACGGCCCCGAGCGGGGCATACGGGGCGCTGTCGAGGTCGCTCAAAAGAAGATCTTCCTCATGCGATCCGATAACATAGCCGAAAAGACTGTCGTGCCAGGAAAGCGGCCTCCCGATGGCTTTCGCATAGGGATCGAAAAGCACCTTGTTCGGATTGAACCGGTGGCCGTGTTCGGGGTCGTATGGACCATGTACACGGTATCCGTAGCATTGACCCGGACCCAGCCCGGCAACATAGCCATGCCACATGGCCCCCGTGCGTTCGGGAAGAGCAAGCGTCTCCGACGGCCCATCCGCCTCGCTATCCTCGAACAACACCAATTCCACGCGCTCCGCATGATGGCTGAACACGGAAAAATGCACGCCCTTGCCGTCCCAGTGCGCACCGAGGGGATTCGGCGAACCGGGCCATATCCGGGCCTGGTTTTCCGAATGCGATCGTCCTGATTTCGATGTACCTTTCGACATGATATACTAATATATAAACGAACATCCGAAGGGCATTCCGAAACCCCGGAAACCCGCACCCGTTCCGATATCTCCTTTGAAACACTGCCAGCGGCGTTTAAGGATACTCTGATTAAGTTCGCGAAGTCCAGAGGTTGAGAGAGGTGCGCTGGCAAGGAATGACGAAGCAGTGTGGTAGGCCCCACACAATGAGGAATGACGCAGCCAGCGTGCTTCTCGCAGCCTCCCGAAGGGCGCTTCACATCCGCGATGCCCCGAATCTGCAGCGTTTCCGCTAATTTCAACGATGCAATTATAATATCTTTTACACACGAACGTGAAGCGCTGATCGAAGCGGTTTTGATCAGAGTATCCTTAAACGCCGCCCTCACCTTTTCGACACGCATCGTACATGGATGATCTGAATTTGCCCGAACACTGGTCTTGCCCGGTGCTTACCGGGCTAACGCCGCAAACGGACGGGGGCAGATGGCCCGTGCGCAGGTTTCTGGGAGACGAAATGACCGTTCAGGCCGACCTCATTACCGAGGGTCACGGGTGCATCGCCGCAGAACTCCTTGTTCGCCACGAACACGACGAACGGGAAACGATCCATCGCATGGCGCTGCGCCACAACGATGAATACCTCGCATCGTGGACACTGGACCGGCTGGGTACATGGTACTTCCGGGTGCGGGCATGGGCGGATCCCTTTACGACGTGGCGAGACCAGTTTGCGCACCGGGTCGAAAGCGATGACCCGGAGATCGGAAGTGAACTCCTCGTGGGCGCAGGGCTTCTGAAGCGATCGGCACAGGTAGCCGGGAGCAAGGACAAGAAAGCGCTTCTACGCTACGCCGAAGCAATGGAAACAGGCAGCGCCGAAGCCGCACTGGAAGACAAGGCAGCCGCGCTTGCGCAGACCAACGATCCGCGTGCGAGCATGATCGAGAGCGAGACGTACGCCGTGCTGGTAGACCCCGTGCTGGCCCGCTTTGCCGCCTGGTACGAATTTTTTCCCCGCTCCGCGCCCTACAGGAATACCGGCAAGAAAACCAGCGCACCCCACGCCACGCTCGACGATGCGGCGGAACTGTTGCCGCGCATCAAGGAACTCGGATTCGACATCGTATACCTGCCCCCTGTGCATCCGATCGGGCATACGCACCGGAAAGGCAAGGATAATACGCCGGAAGCCGGGCCGGGTGAACCGGGCAGCCCCTGGGCCATCGGCTCCGAAGCGGGCGGGCACAAGGCCGTGCATCCGGACCTGGGCGGGCTGGACGCCTTCGACCGGTTCGTGGCGCGGGCCCGGAAACTGGACCTGCATGTGGCCATCGACATTGCCTTCCAGACCTCTCCGGATCATCCCTGGGTCCGCGAGCACCCCGATTGGTTTCTGCAGCGGCCCGACGGCTCTATCCGGTATGCGGAAAATCCACCCAAAAAATATCAGGATGTTTATCCGCTCGATTTCCTGTCGAAAGATCGAGAGACCCTGTGGCGCGAACTGAAGAGCGTGTTCGAATTCTGGATCGACCGGGGAGTACTGGCATTCCGCGTAGACAACCCTCATACGAAACCCTTTGCGTTCTGGAAATGGTGCATCCGGGAATTGCGAAAACAACGCCCCGAACTGATTTTCCTGTCCGAAGCGTTCTCGCGCCCGAAAACCATGTACGAACTGGCCAAACTGGGTTTCAACAATTCGTACACCTACTTCACCTGGCGTAATACGAAGGACGAACTTGAGTCCTATTGCCGCGAACTGTACGACTCGGAGGTAGGCGAATTCTTTCGCCCGAACTTCTGGCCGAATACGCCGGATATCCTGCACGAGTACCTGGTCCAGGGCGGACGCCCCGCACACATCGTCCGGCTGACGCTTGCCGCCACCCTGTCATCGGCGTATGGCGTCTACGGCCCCCCGTTCGAACATGTGTACAACGAACAGCATCCGGACCGGGAGGAATATGCAAGCAATGAAAAATACGAGGTCCGATCCTGGGACTGGAACGACCCCGATTCGCTGCAACCGTTCATGCGCCGGCTGAACCGCATCCGGCGGGAAAATCCGGCCCTGCAGCACATGCGGAACCTGCGGTTTCACGATATGGACAACCCGCAGTTGCTGGCGTACTCAAAAACGTTCGGCGATAACCGGATCTTCGTGGTCGTCAACCTGGACCCGCATCATGAACAGCGGGGATGGCTTTCCCTCGCCCCCGGCGATCTCGGCCTCCCGGAAGACCGGCGCTGGGATATGCATGACCTGCTCGGCAGCCGGCACGCCTCCTGGAAAGGATCGACGCACTATATACGACTCAACCCGCAGAAAACGCCGGTGCGGATTTTCCGCGCCGGATAAGCGCATCCGTCCCGCGAACCCTCTGTGACGCATGACAAAAAAGACGTCCCGCCGCTCCTGGCTCACTAAGGAAGAAGTACAGCGCCTGGAAGAGGGCTCTTTTTACCGCAGTTACGAGAAGCTGGGGGCGCACCCGGACAAGGAAGGCGTCTGGTTTGCCGTGTGGGCTCCGGGGGCCGGCGCCGTATCCGTACTGGGGGAATTCAACGACTGGAAGCCGGATGCGCATCCGCTGCGACGAAGAAAGGGGGGCGTCTGGGAAACGTACGCACCGGGCGCCATGAGCGGACAGAGGTACAAATACCGTATTACGCGGGGCATGTACACCGTGGACAAGACGGACCCCTACGCCTTTGCGATGGAACCTCCCGCGTCAGGCGGAGACGCATCCTCGGGGCTGGCCTCGATCGTGTGCGACCTCGACTACGCATGGGGGGACAAGGCATGGCTCGAACAGCGATGCGGACCGGATTCGCTAAACCGGCCCATCTCGATCTACGAGGTGCATCTCGGGTCCTGGCGCAAGCGGGGGATGTACTCCATGGGCTACCGGGAAATCGCCAAACCCCTTGCCGATCATGTGGAGGATCTCGGCTTCACGCATGTGGAATTCATGCCGGTCATGGAGCACCCGTTCTACGGCTCCTGGGGCTATCAGGTCGCGGGGTACTTTGCTCCCACCTTCCGGTACGGCTCGCCTGCGGATTTCAAATATCTGGTGGATTACCTGCACCGGCGCGGCATCGGCGTGTTGCTGGATTGGGTGCCGGCCCACTTCGCCACCGATCCGCAGGCGCTCGTTTTCTTCGACGGCAGCACCCTGTACGAGTACGACGATCCCGGCATGCGATACCATCCCGACTGGGGCACCTATGTCTTCGACTACAACAAGCCGGGGGTTCGCAACTTTCTGATTTCGAATGCGCTTTTCTGGATCGAGAAATACCACATAGACGGGCTGCGCTTCGATGCGGTGGCTTCCATGCTGTACCGGGACTATTCGCGGGGCAAGGATTGGACCCCGAACATGTTCGGCGGACGGGAGAATCTCGAAGCCATCGACCTGCTGAAGAAAGTCAACGAGATGGTCTACAATCATGAGCCGGACATCCTGATGATCGCCGAAGAATCTACAGCGTGGCCGGGCGTTTCCAAACCGACCTACGACGGAGGGCTCGGTTTCCTGTTCAAGTGGAATATGGGGTGGATGCACGATACCCTGGAGTATATGGAGAAAGACCCGGTCCACCGGAAGCATCACCAGGATCGCCTTACCTTCCCCCTCCTTTATACGTATTCCGAGCACTACATCCTGCCGCTATCGCACGATGAGGTCGTGCATGGCAAGGGGTCGCTCTGGGGGAAAATGCCCGGGGACGCCTGGCAAAAGGCGGCGAACCTGCGCCTCCTGTACGGCCACCAGATCGGGCATCCGGGAAAGAAACTACTTTTTATGGGGTCGGAGTTCGGACAGACTTCCGAATGGGATCACGACCACGCCATCGACTGGGACGCCCTGAAAGACCCGTTGCACAAAGGCATGATGGCATGGGTGAAAGACCTGTATACCCTGTATCGGGATCATCCGGCGCTCTGGAACGACGAGCCCGGCGGGTTCGAATGGATCGACTTCGAAGATCACGAAGGCAGCACGGTCAGTTACATCCGGCGTTCGACGGACCGGGAACTGGTGTTCCTGTTCAATTTTACGCCGGTTCCCCGTACGGACTACCGCATCGGGATGCCCGGGAAGGGCCGCTGGCGGGAATTGCTCAACTCCGATGCGCAGATATACGGCGGAAGCGGCGTAGGGAATCTCGGCAGCGTAGATACGGATCCGGTACCGTTTCATGGACGAAACCACTCCGTGGTCGTAACCCTGCCGCCCCTTGCCGTCTCGATCCTCGAACAGGAAAAATAGGATGCTCCGATCAAGACCGCTTCGCTCAGCGCTTTAAGGATACTCTGACCAAAACCGCTTCGCTCAGCACTTCACGTTCGCAAGTACAGGTTAGCAGAAAACATCTTGCGGACAGATCGCGTACGATCCCGACGGTTCGCCGGAAAACGCGTCCCTGCGCGGAATTAATCCTTCACCACTTTCTTAACACGCTACGAATACCAACATTATGGCACACCAACTTCCCGATCTGCCCTATGCCTTCGATGCGCTGGAATCCACCATTGACGAGCGGACGATGCGCATTCATCACGGCAAGCACCATCAGGGGTATGTCAACAAACTGAATGCCGCTCTCGACGGCCATGCGGCATTGCAGAACATGTCCGTGGAAGACCTGCTGCGCGGCATCGACGCAGTGCCCGAAGCCATCCGGGGCGGGGTCCGTAACAACGGCGGTGGACACGCCAATCACACCTTGTTCTGGAGCATTATGTCAGGAAACGGCGGGGGCGCGCCCTCGGGCGATCTCGCAGCAGCCATCGACGGCGCGTTCGGCTCGTTCGATGCATTCCAGGCAAGGTTCGCCGCAGGTGCGGCAGGACGGTTCGGGAGCGGATGGTCCTGGCTCGTCGTCAACGGCAACGGCGACCTGGAAGCATACTCCACGGCCAACCAGGATAGCCCTCTCATGCAGGGACACACGCCGATTCTGGGCCTCGACGTCTGGGAACATGCGTACTACCTGAACTACCAGAACGACCGAGGCGCCTATGTGAACGCCTGGTGGAACGTGGTCAATTGGGATCAGGTCGCCAGCAATTTCGACGCCGCGCGCTAACGGGCCGGCCGCATACCTTGCGCATCCGGCGGCGCCATCGAGAACGTGTCGTACAGCGTCAAGGAAATACAGTACACCATCCAGGGAGAGGGCGCCCGCACAGGGCGCCCGGCGGTCTTTCTGCGCTTTGCCGGATGTAATCTCTGGACCGGGCGGGAAAAGGATCGGGCCACCGCCGTATGCCAATTCTGCGATACCGATTTCGTCGGTACGGATGGTCCGGGAGGAGGGCAATTCGACACGGCGTCCGGTCTGGCGCAGACCGTGGCCGCTCGCTGGCCTGCGGAAAAAGATGCTCGCTATGTGGTCTGCACGGGCGGCGAACCGCTCCTGCAACTGGACGAACCGCTGGTTGCCGCCCTGCATGAAGAGGGATTCGAGGTAGCCATCGAAACGAACGGTACGAAAACATCCCCGGCGGACATCGACTGGATTTGCGTCAGCCCGAAAGCGGGATCTGAGTTGATACTCAAGGAAGGCGATGAATTGAAACTGGTGTACCCGCAGGAGCACGCACCGCCGGAGGCGTTTACCGGTCTCCCGTTTCGGCACTTCTTCCTGCAACCGATGGACGGCCCCGATCTGGAGAAATACACGAGGCAAACCATCGCGTATTGTCTGAAACACCCGATGTGGCGCCTTTCGATTCAGACCCACAAGCTGCTGGGGATTCCGTAGGCGTCCGCAGCCTCAACCGGACTCCCCGGTATCCGGAGCAATGCCTATGGCCTGCAGCATGGTGCACAGATCGGAAGAGGACAATACGCCTCGCATGTGCAGCGCTTTCAGGGCGGCGCGCACTTCGGCCGGATCGGTCGAGGCATCTCCGGTACGGGCATCTGCTTCCGCACCCCCTTCCTGCACTACCTCATCGAGAACGCGCATCATCGCCTCCTGCAAAAAGGCAACCACATACTGGCAAGCCCCTGGTCGTCCGGAAAAATCCAGCATTACGTCGAAGGTGGCCCGTCCACGATTTACCTGCAAAGCGATGCTCCGCCCGCCCATGAGTTTGCGCTTCCCCTCCACACCGACGATATCGGCATAGCGCACATCCTGGACCGGCGAAAAGTCGTTGTTCTCGAAGACGAGGCGATCTGCCGTAAACACGGCCCCATCCTTCGCATTGCCTATACGCGTAGCGTCGTACAGCGCCAGCACTTCCGACTCTGAAACATCTTCCGCATAATCGCGGAGCGCATTGCGCACCTTTTCCCTGGGAATACGCGGCGCCACGTACAACCCGAGCCCGGGGTCATGCGGAATGAGCGTATGTACGAGTTCTTTCATGCAGAGAGGCCATGAAGTCCCTGAATATCCATGCGATGATCAGTATCCGGTCACTATGCCGGGCACCGCCCCCTCAAAAAACGCCCCGGTTACATCAAGAAGCCCGGGCGCAATGCCCAGGACAAGCAACGCCGCCGCACACGCAACCAGTACGACCCGCAAAACGAGAGGCGTCGGGAATGCAGCGTCCATTACAGACGCAGCCTCCGGGGTATCCTCCGGAGAGCGCATGAAAAAGACATACAGTACGCGCAGATAATAAAAAGCCGATACGACACTGGTCAGTACCCCGACCACAACCAGCCAGGTATAGCCGGCGTCCACGGCAGGCGCAAACACCGCGTACTTGCCCAGGAAGCCACCGAACGGAGGAAATCCTGCCAGACTGAACATGAAGCATCCCATCGTAACGCCAAGCAGGGGCTTGCGGAGACCCACTCCCGCCAGCGAATCAAGGGTTTGTTCGCGTCCCGCCTTGCCGTCCCATTCCAGAAACGCCATCACGCCGAAGGCGCCAATGTTCATCAGGGTGTACACAAGCAGGTAGTAGAGCGCACCCGACCAGGCGGCAGTCCCTCCCGCAGTCAATCCGACCAGGATATAGCCTCCGTGCGCAATGGACGAATAGGCCAGCATGCGTTTAACGTTACTTTGCATGACGGCAAGCAGATTGCCCAGCACCATCGTCACAAGCGCAACGGACGCCAAAAGGGGCGCCCAGCCGTCCGCAGGCATGATGTCACGCAGAATCAGAATCAGGGCTCCGAATGCCGCCGCCTTCGAGGCCGTGGACATATAGCCCACCATCGTGGTCGGCGCACCCTGATACACATCAGGGGTCCACATATGAAACGGTACGGCGCCCACCTTGAAAAAGAATCCGATCAGAAGCAACGCCACACCCGCGCGAAACAACATGACTTGGCCGCTCGCCTCGAGACCTGCAACCATCTCCGGGATATACATGGTGCCGGTCGAGCCGTACAGCAAAGCAATCCCGTACAGAAAAAAGCCTGTAGCGAAAGCCCCCAGCAGAAAATACTTGAGGGCGCCCTCGGCGCTCCCTTCATCCCCCCGAAACAACCCCGCCATGATGTACAGCGATACGGACATCGTTTCGAGACCGACAAAAACGGCCACCATGTTGTTCGCCGTTCCGAGCACGATCATCCCGGCGGTAGCGAACAGAATCAGCGAATAGACTTCTCCATACTCCTGACCCGTTCTCTTCCAGTACGCCGGGCACAGCGCCACGGTAAGCAAACCTCCGGAAAGGATCACGATATTCACGAAAGACGCGTATCCACCCGTACGCACCATCCCGTAGAAAGCCGTTCCGGCTTCCGCATCGAGTTGCAATGCCTCCAGGACAATCCCGGCTGCGAGGACGCCGCCGGAAATCCAGGCCAACTCGCGAATGCTGGTTCGGAAAGCATCCCAGACGACGAGAATAACCCCCACCCCCATAGCAAGCATCAGGGGCAAGGTCCTGGCCATATCCCCCGGAAGGGCGTCAAAAAACCGGATCAGTTCTGTTTCCATGGTATAGGGATCACGTCATCGCTGGGCCACAGCCACGAAAATGCGCATAACGCCGCTCACAAACGATCTATCTTCTTCGCCAGCGCGACGTCAAAGGCAGTTACCTTGCCGCCTGCATCGTGCGTGTTGAGTGCAAGAGTCACCTTGTTGTACACATTCTGCATATCCGGATGATGGTCGAGTGCTTCGGCTTCGAACGCCACCCGGACAATGAATCCCATCGCCTCGCGGAAATCGCCGAATATAAACTGCTTTACGAGCCGGTCGTTCTCAAATTTCCACCCATCGAGCTCTTGCAAAGCCTGGGCGATTTCTTCTTCAGCAAGCGGTTGTCGAGACATAAGCAATCGGAATACACGGCATCCGGGGAGCCGGAGCGCAGGCGGGTTTAATTACAGTTGCACGATCCACCCACTGTAGAAAATGACCCAGATCACGAAATACACGGGGACCAGGATCGGCAACGAGTACTTCACGAGATACCCGACGAAGCTGGGCACATCGACGCCGCTCGACTCTGCGATGGCTTTCACCATGAAGTTCGGGGCGTTGCCGATATAGGTCATCGCGCCAAAGAACACAGCCGCCACGGAAATGGCCTGCAGGAATATCCAGGAGTCGATGCCTTCTGCGGGTAGCGCAAATTCCACAACCTGGGACGCCACGCTCACGTCCATCCCGAATTTACCCATGGCCGCCGCAAGGAAATTGAGGTATGTCGGCGCATTGTCCAGAATGCCTGACAAGGCTCCCGTGGCCCAGTAAAACATGCCCACGGAAAGCGACTCGGAATTCTGGCTCGCAAACTCGCTGATGAGTTGGAGAGCCGGCTGCATCGTCGCAAAAATGCCGAGAAACAGCCAACCCACTTCCCGGATAGGCTCGAACGTAAACTCGTTCTTTTTAAGGGCGGTCTTGTCGGCGGATACGAAGGCGAGCACGCATACCGAAAACATAATGATCTCGCGAATGCCGAACGGCAGGTGAACATCGCCTATATGCAACCGGGGCACCCATCCGAAAACCTGCGGATCGATGAAAACGGAAATAATGACCACCACGATCCATATGAAATTCTTCCGGCCT
The DNA here is from genome assembly GCA_951812345.1 of Rhodothermales bacterium. Lineage (GTDB taxonomy): Bacteria > Bacteroidota > Rhodothermia > Rhodothermales > VXPQ01 > VXPQ01. The sequence continues at coordinate 1,033,562 of OX638295.1, read as the reverse complement.
ACGATACCCATCAGGCCGCTGGAGGCGTCAATAGCCTGCCCTGTTTGCTTGTTGCGCGCATCGATGACGTAAAAAATAGCCAACAGGAGCAGTATGGTCGGTAACCAGATATACCAGACGTGCGTGAAGGTCCAGAAAAAAGGCACGCCGCGCAGAAAACCCAGAAAGAGCGGCGGGTCCCCTATAGGAGTAAGACCGCCGCCGACATTGGCGACAAGAAAAATGAAGAAAACAATATGGTAGGGTTTCAGGCGGCCCTTGTTGAGACGCATGTAGGGCCGGATGAAGAGCATCGCCGCCCCGGTCGTAGCAATCAGGTTGGCGATAAGAGAACCCACGAACAATAGCACGGAATTGGTCCAGGGGGTACCGCGTGCGTTCAGGCTCAGGAAAATACCCGAAGCGGCGATAAACAGGGAAGCGACCAGGGCAATGAAGGAAAGGTACTCGGCCAGCGCATGCATCATGGGGACCGACGATTCCAGCACGAACAGATAATAGATCACCACGATGGCGCCGAGCGCTGCCGCATACTTCGGATAATGGTGGTGCCAGTGGTGCGCATAGAAAAGCGGCCCCGTCGCGATCATGATCAACAGGGCGAGAAACGGCAGGACGAGCCATACGGGAGGCAATGGGCCATGGTGGTCGCCTTCATCCCCCCCACTGTGCTCCGCCGCGCCGGCATGATCGCCAGCGGGAGCATGGCCCCCGGCGCCCTGCTCATCGTGCGCAGCTTCCTGCTCATCGTGCGCGGCCCCGGCGTGGTCGCCGGTGACCTCGGCGTGATCGTCAGTGGCCTGCTCTACGCCGGATTCCTGTGGTAAGACAGAGGGCGCCGACCATGCCGCGCCCGGCAACAGCAGGCACCCGGCCAGTAAGCTCGCGATCGCAAGGGACAGACAGCGGGAAAGCACTACGGTTTTCGAAAAACGATGGGAAAAAACGAATGGCATGGCGTATACGATCAATCAGTTGCTTACATCCGAAAAACCCGGTCCGGCGGTCCCGCCGGAGTGCTCACTTGTTGTCGTCTCCGAGTCGGGTGTCGGAGAAGAATATCCAAAAAAACGAGTGGCGTCTTGTGTACTGCGGACATCCTCCGCAGCCATACGTTTCGCGTGAATCGAGTCCAGCAGGAACTGCGTGGCCGGTTCGCTTTTTTGCAAAAACCGATTCGGAGCAAAACCCAGTACAAACATAAGCACGACCAGTGGGATCATGAGCGCAATTTCACGGCCCGTCATATCGTGCATAGTACGGTTTGCTTCCTTGTCGAGCTGCCCGAAAAACGTCTTGTAGACCATCCACAGCAGATATACCGCTGCCAGGATGACACCGCTCGCCGCTGCAGCAATCAGGAGGGGATGTCCAATCAGTTCACTGCGGAATGCCCCCAGCAGAATCATAAATTCGCCCACAAAGCCGTTCAGCCCCGGCAGCCCGGCGGATGCCAAAACCGAAAAGATCATGAAAAACGTCAGGATGGGAACGGTTCGGGCAATTCCGCCGAAATCGTCCATTTCGCGGGTATGGCGGCGCTCGTACAACATACCGAGAAGCAAGAAGAGCGCCCCTGTGGACAATCCATGATTGACCATCTGAATGACGGCGCCCTGCATAGCCTCCATCGTGAACGCAAAAATACCGAGCACGACGAAGCCGAGGTGACTGATCGAAGAATAGGCCACAAGCTTCTTGGCGTCGGATTGCACCCGGGAAACAAGCGCGCCGTAAATAATGCCGATGACCGCAAGAATGGCGAAAGGAAGCGCGTAATCGTACGCAGCATTAGGGAAAAAGGGCAGGCAAAAGCGCACAAGCCCGTAGGTGCCCATCTTCAGGAGCACACCGGCAAGAATCACCGATCCGCCCGTCGGGGCCTCCACATGCGCATCCGGCAGCCAGGTGTGCAAGGGAAAAATCGGCACCTTGACCGCGAACGCAAGAGCGAAGATGGGAAACAGCCAGGCTTGCAGGCCCACTGGCGTATCGAACGCCAGTAACTTGTACCAGTCCGTCGTGAACACGCCCCCGTTCACAGCGGCGCCCGCCTCATATCCGAGATAGAGAATTCCGACCAGCATGAGCAGCGAGCCCGTGAGTGTAAACAGCACGAACTTGACGGCAGCGTAGATGCGCCGGGGCCCGCCCCATATCCCGATGATGAAATACATCGGGATCAGCGTGAGTTCGAAAAAGATGTAAAACAAAAATACGTCGAATGCGCAGAAAACACCGGTGACCCCGGTCTGGAGAATGAGCAGCAGCGTGTAATACCCCTTGCGCTGCTTCCCTATGTAATGCCAGGAAGAAAGCACGACGATGGGGCCAAGCAGCGTCGTAAGCATGACAAGCAGCAGGCTGAGTCCGTCAATGCCGACAAAGTACTTGATATCCACGCTATCCGGGAACCAGGCAAACTTATCGACCAGTTGAGGCGTCCCGGCCAGTTCCGGGGAAGCGTCGAACGCCGCAAAAAGCCCGATAGACAGCAGAAACGCAGCCACTGTCGTCCCCAGCGCCATCCACCGTACGGCGTGATCGCTGCGCACCATCAGGGTCAGTAGCGCGCCTGCAAGCGGAAGGAAAATGACAAGAGATGTGATATACGGAATCGGCATAGCGTCCATGAAAATCACAGGGCGAGCATGATCGCCACAACGAAAACGGCGCCCAGCACGATTGCTGCGGCGTAGTGCTGCACACGGCCGGTTTGTATCCGGCGCACGAGACGGCTGACCGAAGCAATCAGGTGTGCAAGACCGTTTACCGCACCATCCACCACCCGGGTATCGAAAGCAGCACAGCCCTGCTTGGCCAACCACAAGACGGGACGAACAACGACACGGTCGTACAACCCGTCCCAGAAGTACTTGCCTTGCCATATCCGGTACAGACCACCCAGGCGCCGCGCGATGTGCTCGTCAAAGGCCAATCCGTGCGCGCCATAGGCCCGCATGGCGAAACCGAGGCCCGCCACGGCAATGGTCGCTCCGGCGATCAGCAGCGCCCATTCAATCCAGATGAACCCGGCGCCATGTTCGACGGCAGGCGGCTCCGCTACCGGCCCGCCGTATGGCGCGCCCAGCCAGTGATGAATCCAGTTGAATTTGCCGTGCTTGATCACGGCGGGCAAACCGATAAACCCGCCCAGTACGGACAGCACGGCGAGGACCCACAATGGAAACGTCATGGTCCAGGGCGATTCGCTCGGCTGTATCCGGTCCGATGCAGGCCATCGCGACCTCCCCTCAAACGTGAGCATATACGACCGCATCATGTAGAACGCCGTCAGAAATGCCGTGACGATTCCGATTCCCCAGACAAACCAGGCATACGTATGGCCGTTGTATCCATACTCGAACACCCGGAAGAGGATTTCATCCTTGGAAAAGAAACCGGCGAGCGGCGGCAGACCCGCAATGGCAAGCGTCGCGATAAGGTAGGTCAGGCCCGTGGCGGGCAGATTCCGGGAAAGCCCTCCCATGGTCCGCATGTCCTGCGGATCGAACGGACGGGCGATGCCCTCATCGGATGCGTCATCATCCGGGTCCGTGAGCAACCCCTCTGCCTCCAGATCGTGCTCGACGGTATGCATCGCATGAATGACGCTTCCGGACCCCAAAAAGAGGCATCCCTTGAAAAAGGCATGCGTAACCACGTGAAAAATCGACACAAAAAAGGCCCCGACACCCGCCGCTGCAAACATATATCCAAGTTGCGAGACCGTCGAGTAGGCGAGCACTTTCTTGATGTCGTTCTGCACCATCGCCACGGTAGCCGCCATGATGGCCGTCAGCGCACCGACAACGGCGATAACTGCCATGACGGCTGGCGCTTCCAGCACGACGGGCGAAAGACGGGCAAGCAGGTACAGCCCGCTCGTAACCATAGTGGCCGCATGAATGAGCGCGGACACAGGCGTCGGCCCCGCCATCGCATCCGGAAGCCAGGTAAACAGGGGTATCTGAGCGCTTTTACCCGTTGCACCAATGAAAAGCAGCAGTACGACCCAGTTGATTACATGCTGCGGAAGCGTATCTACGGCCTGAAGAAGGCTGTCGAAATCGAGCGCACCCACTTCCCGGTAGAGCAGAAATATGGCCAGCAGGAAGGCGAAATCGCCTATCCGGTTCATGATGAACGCCTTGTTCGCCGCAGCGCTGTTCCTGAGGTTCTCGTACCAGAATCCGATCAGCAGCCAAGAGCACAATCCGACGCCCTCCCAGCCCAAAAAGAGTACCGGCAGATTGTCCGCCAGCACCAGGTTCAGCATAGCGAAGATGAACAGGTTCAGATAGGCGAAAAACCGCCAGTATCCCCTGTCACCGTGCATGTATCCGATCGAATACAGATGAATGATGCCCCCGACGCCCGTGACAACCATCGTCATGAGCAAGGAAAGAGCATCGATGCGGTATGCGAACGAAAGCTCGAAATCCCCCGCCGACATCCAGGTGTAGTAGTCGACGAGCAGCGGCTCCCCTCCATAGCCGGCAAAAAGATAGACGGTTATGGCAAACGGGATAGCGACCATCGCCGTAGCCAGCCCGCCGATAAGTCCCTCGTGAGGGCGCAAGTCCGGCATGAACAGGCCGCTCAAGCCAACGCAGACCGCTCCTGTCAGCGGCAACAGAATAATAAGACCTACCAGCAGATCCGCTTGCATATCGGATTCGCCCCGTCAGAAGGCGCGTGGCTCGTTACCTAAAGGATGCTCTGGTTAAGTCCGCAAAGCTCAGAGGCTTGCGAGGAGTGCGCGTCACGTCCGAGACGCCCCGAATCCGCAGTGTTTTCCGTTGATTTCAACGATGCAATCATGATGTTCTGTACGTGCAAACGTGACGCGCTGAGCAAAGTGGACTTGATCAGAGCATCCTTAAAACCTGAATAGATTGAACCGGCTGAGATCGACCGTCTCTTTCTTCCGGAACAACGCAATAACGATGGCCAGCCCCACGGCAGCTTCCGCCGCAGCTACCGCCATCACGAAAAAGACCAGCATTTGCCCCGCCACGTCACCCATGGATCGACTGAACGCCACAAGCGTGATGTTGACGGCGTTGAGCATCAATTCGATCGACATGAATACAACGATCGCATTGCGGCGCAGAAGCACGCCGAGTGTGCCGATCGTAAACAGTACGGCGCTTAGCGACAAATACCAGGAAAGAGTTAATTCCATATCGTTTACTCGAACTTTCTCCGGGCAAGAAGCACAGCTCCGATCGTGGCCACCAGCAGCAAAATGCCTGTGATTTCAAGGGGCAACGCATATCTCGTCAGCAATTCCTGACCGAGCGCCGAAGCGGACCCCGAAGCAGCGTCCGGCATGGTCGGTTCCGGCAAAAGGTCCAGGCTACCGGCCAGTACGTACGTCAATTGGGCGAGGACGGCCATGCCCAGTAAAAAGGCAACGACAAGTTTCCGGTTCACACTCTGCAGCTTCGGGAGTGCCGCGAGATTCAGCAGCATGATGACGAAAAGGAAAAGCACCATGATGGCCCCGGCGTACACAAGAATCTGTATCACGCCGAGAAACCGGGCGTTCATCGTGATATACAGAGCCGCCACGCAGAACAGGTTGAGCACGAGCCAAAGCGCCCCGAAAACGGGATTCCTGGAAACGATGAGCCCGATCCCCGAAGCGATCGCCACCGCGGCGAAAAAGAAAAAGAAAAGTTGGGCAAACATGTAATGAAATCGGAGCGGCGGCAGGCGAACCCGGAGCGCAGTATCTACCCCTGACAGAAAAGGTAGACAAAATGCCGCGACGGGACAAGATAGTATCCCGTAAATCCCTCGTGAATACGTACGCCGCAGCGTCTACGGCATCCGACCGTTCGCAGGAAGCACTGCCGGCTCCAGAGCCAGCGCTTCGAAGAGACGCTTCCCGACATCTGTATTGTCGAGATGCCCTCGGAGCCGGTCGCTGCCGGGACCGTATGCATACAGATTCACGTCCGTCGCGGTATGCCCCAATGTAGTCCATGCCACACCGGCTCGACGCGCAACGATCTCACCCAGCACGTGTGCAAGCCGGTCGCATACGCCGTGGCGCTGGACGCCGAATCCGTTATGCGCTCTAGGGCCGAGACGGTGCGCACCGATCCGGTCTGGTACGGATCGAGATAGAGCCGGTCGCGCAATCCGATGTGGGCGGCTATTTCCCTTGCCGTCGTGAAATGCGTCGGGCCGGCGCCGTCCGCGATGAACAGAATGATATTACGCGGCGCAGGGGACGACGCCATATCCGGGTTTGTGGTTGGCGTACACGACAACTGCATGCCAGCCAGAAGAAACAGGAGCAATCCGAGAAGAGAAGAACGAGGCATGTCGGCGCAGGGTTAATATTCAGAAGAATGGACACATACCGCACGGAAATATCGACGATGATCGGCAAAAAGGACGTACGATATCGTTAATTTATCAAGAGATCGTACTTCTGTATAAAACTTTCGCAAAGACTCCACACCGTACGCGGCGTATATTGTCGCCGCATCGCCCTGCCCATCTCGGGCAGAAGCGATGTACGCCTTTTGTCTACCCAGCACTGCAAAAAATCATGGCTAAACTCACTGTCATCGGAGCCGGCAATGTCGGAGCCACTGTTGCCGATTGCGTCGCCAGAAAAGACATAGTCAGCGAAATCGTTCTCATCGACATCATCGAGGGGCTGCCGCAAGGAAAGGCGCTCGACATGCAGGAATCCGCACCCGTGCACGGTTTCGACACCCGCATCACCGGGACCAATGCCTACGAGGACACGGCCGGATCAGACATTTGCGTGATCACGGCGGGACGGCCTCGTACAGCCGATATGTCGCGCGATGACCTGCTGGAAATGAACGCCAAGATCGTCCAGTCGGTTACCGAACAATTCGTGGTCGGCAGTCCCGACGCCATCATTGTTGTCGTCTCGAACCCTCTCGACGCCATGACGTCCGTGGTGCATGCAGCCAGCGGATTTTCTGCCGAACGTGTAATGGGCATGGCAGGAATCCTGGATACGGCGAGGTACCGCACCTTCATCGCTCTGGAGTTGGGTGTGTCGATGCGTGATGTGCATGCTCTCCTCCTTGGCGGACACGGTGATTCGATGGTGCCGTTGCCCAGTTGCACGACCGTGGGCGGCATTCCTCTGCCCGAGCTGCTTTCCCCGGAAAAGATTCATGCGATCATCGAGCGGACAAAAGGCGGAGGAGGCGAAATCTCCAAACTCATGGTAGCCTCGGCCTGGTATGCACCGGGCGCCTCCGCCGCAGCAATGGTTGAATCCATCATGAAAGACCTTTCCCGTGTGCTGCCCTGCGCCGTGCACACCTCGGGACAATACGGCCTGAACGACCTGTTTATCGGCTTGCCGGCCCGGCTTGGACAAAACGGCGTAGAGGAAATCCTCGAAGCCGGCCTCTCCGATGAAGAACAGGCCTTGCTCGACGCCTCTGCAGAACATGTGCGACGTAACCTGGAGGCGCTCCGGAAAAAAGGATTCGTTTAACCGAACCGAACGCGCCGACAAACAGACGGATCAGGCAAGGGTATAGTGAAGTGAGTTGCCTGTCTGGATAAAGTTCCCTATGGGCGGCGGCTTGAATCTGCACCGGAATTACCTTATATTAACAGGATAGACTTGTTTCTGCCTTACAGAAACAACCATTAAGAACCGGGGCAACACATTCCCCAGCAAAACCTGATAGAACAGGACGTGGCGGTATTGCAGAAAAAGATCGTAACGAAAACCTCGCGGAGTGCTGCAGGAAAACGACAGTCGGCCCTCGCCGAAATGACGGATGAGGATTTGATGTCGCAGTTCCAGGCAGGTTCCGTTGCGGCGTTCAATATTCTCGTCGAACGGTACTCGGAGCGGTTGACCCATTACCTGTACGGTTTTCTCGGGGATATGCGCCGTTGCGAAGACCTGTTGCAGGAAACATTCCTGCGTGTGTATCGCAACCGGCACTCGTACCGCCGGATCGCCAAATTTTCGACCTGGCTCTATACGATCGCGGGGAATCTCGCACGCTCGGAGTACCGTAAGCGCAAACGCCGCCGTCTCTACTCGATCCAGAGCGTAAACCGCGATAACGAGGAGTACGAGATGCAGTTGCCGGACGAGTCGTTCGCTCCCGACAAGCATGCGGAGAGCATCATTCAGGACAAGTACATTCAGCAGGCGCTGGATGATATTCCTGCGTCATTCCGGGAAGTGGTTGTGTTGCGCGATGTGCAACAGCTCGCCTACGACGAAATCGCAGAAATCACCGGGCTGCCGATGGGCACGGTCAAAAGCCGCATCAACCGCGGTCGGACGAAACTCCAGACACTCCTGAAGGACGTCTACCCCTTCTACGAGCCGGCCACGGCCTGAGGCAAATCGGTTTCATGTTTATCCCGACCGGCGCTGTTACCCAAAGCAGCGCCGGTTTTTTTATGCCGGGTCATGTCAAGTGAGTACGGCGATCAGCAGCATCGCGGCAACAAAGATCACCAGAATGCCCGCCGCTATGACAATTTCTCTTTTGCGGCGCTTGTTCATGAATGCCCTCCCCTAAGACGGAAAATCCATGTCGCGAGTATCCTTAAGATCAAGGTCGCTTTTCCTTCATCGAATCGCAAGCAACAGCGGCACGCACGAAATCTTCGTTTAGAATCCGGTCCAGTGTTTCCACATACCGGTCAACCCCGAAAGGCTCTATGACCATGGGTGGTTTGATCTTGAGCACATTGCCGTACGGCCCGTCCACACTGGCAAGAATGCCCGATTCGCGCATCCGCTCCACCACATAAGAGGCCGCCTCGCCCGCCGGTTTTTTCGATATCCGATTGGCAACCAGTTCCACGCCCAGAAAAAGTCCGTGGCCGCGTACGTCTCCAACCATCTCATGTATTTCTGCAAGCGCCGTCAAACCACCGAGGAATTGCTCGCCCCTTTCAAACGCACGCTGCATAAGACCTTCCTCCTCGATCACGTCCAGCACGGCCAACCCCGCCGCACAGGAAGCCGGACTGCCGCCGAAGGTATTGAAGTATTCCATCCCTGTATCGAAGGACCGCGCCAATTCCGGCGTCGTCACGACGGCGCCTAACGGATATCCGTTGCCAATCGGCTTCCCCATCGTCACGATGTCCGGGATGGCATCCTGCAATTCAAAAGCCCAGAACGTCTCCCCCATGCGCCCGAACCCGGTCTGCACCTCGTCGGCAATGCATACAGCACCCGCCTCCCGGGCCGCATCGAATGCCTTGCGGAGGTACCCGTCAGGAAAAAACACCTGTCCGGCGCACCCCATTGCCGACTCAGCCATAAAGGCAGCCACTCCGTCAGGCGCCGTGGCCAGCGTGCGGCGAAGCAATGTCACATGATCGTCGGCGGAACCGGAATGCCGGTACGGATCAGGAGTGGGCACGATGTGTACATGCTCGGGACGTCCCTTCCCGCCTTTGCCATCGAACTTGTACGAACTGACGGCAATCAGCGACGACAGGTGGCCGTGATAGGCCTGTTCGATTGCCGCCACATCCCGCAATCCGGTATGGGCATGGGCGATGCGAAGCGCCAGATCGTTCGCTTCGCTTCCGCTGTTTACGAAAAAACACACGGACAGCGGATCCGGGAGCCGGGCCGCAAGGCGTTCCGCATAGCGGCTCAGTTCGTCGTAGAGATAGCGCGTGTTCGTGTTCAGCACCCGCAACCGACGCGCCACAGCCTCGGCCACGCGGGGGTGCGCATGGCCCACATGCGCCACATTATTGACCGTATCGAGAAAAGGCTGTCCGTTCTCGTCGTACAAACGCGCCATATGCCCCCGGTGAATGCACAAGGGCGCCCGGTATGAAACGCTCAGCGACGGGGCAATACGTTCCCTCCGACGGGCCAGCAACTCCGGAGCATCCGGCGCCAAAGGCGCACGGGCATCGCTGGAAAGCCCCAGCAAATCGGACGGATCCGGCGAAACGGCCATCCAGACTTCCTTACACCATGGCGGCGCCACGCCGGGGAACGCTCCTTCGATATCCAGCCGATCCGCTATGATCTGAACATGCACGTGCGACACCCACTCGCCGTTTTCGTCCGACGACCCTATTTCAGCGATTTTTTCTCCGGCCCGCACTACCGAGCCGACCTGCAACCCCTTGATGGAGGCTCGGGACAAGTGGCCGTACAAGGTGTGGAACACCGGGCTGCCTTCCGGGGCATGTTCGAGCACTACGGTAGGGCCGTAGTCATAGGGATTATCGTGATTCGCTACGCTGCGCACCACTCCGTCAAGCGGTGTAAAAACAGGACTCCCCGGCGGCTGGAACAAATCGACCCCCAGATGCACCGTGCGCATCTGCGACCCCGTCCTGAACTGCTCGCCCCGGTATACGAGGCGCACTTCGGCGTACCTCCCAATGCCGACGCCGGCTCCTTCCTCGCTCATCCTGCGCCGGATCTGTCGCGCTGACCGCTCCGGATCCAATGAGTTCCTGAAGGTCCATTCCGAGCTCTGCGTGCTGAAATCGAACATCACCGTCTTTGGAACCGATGCAACGACAACAGGAGCAAATGTCTCTTTCCGGCGATGGCACCAGGCAGCGATGCGCGCGCCGCTCGGACACGGTTCGTACCCGCAGACATGCCGGAACACATATTCCGCAAACCGCGGAGGAACATCGCTGAGGAGGGCAAGCGTCCGAAGCGCAGGCTCCCGGCTGACCATTAGGTATGCGTTGTCCGGCTCCATACGCTGTTGGTGTGCAGACATGCACACGCTGACACACAACCGCATTGCAAGAAAGGAAAACAACGCGCTCGTATCGTTCTCGTCGAGCGGAAATGCCTGGTGGCAACTTGCCGCAATGACAGAGGCGGCGCGAAGTGGATCGGCCATGCCGAGCACGCCGTATGCCGCGGCTACGGCCACATCGGCCACCGCGAACGAAACAAGCATGTCCCCGAAATCGATCAGTCCTGTGATGCGGCGGTTTCGATGCTCCGGGCCATTGACAAGCACATTCCAGTCGTTGGCATCATGGTGTACGACACTCCGGCGCAACCGGCTACCGCAGCGAGCCTGCCTATCCTGGAAAAGCCGCAGGAACGGTTCGACGAGTGCGCGTTCGTCCGCATCCAGAAATTCCATCCGCTCGACAACGGTCTCTGCGGCGCGGGCCATGTCCCAGACCAGCGAACGTTCAAGAGCGGGATACCTGAAATCCGCCAGGGCAGAGGACATCCGCCCTGTGAACCGCCCAAGGTCGGACAATAAATCGAGGGAGCGCGGGCGTACCGAGGCAAGCGGCACGCCGGGTAACCAGGAAAGAAGCCGCGCAAGGTGCTGCCGCCCCTCCCCATCAAATAGTTGCAGGATATCCTCGCCATCGAGCGCCGGAACGACTGCAGGCACTGCCAGTCCGCGCCCCGCAAGATGCCGCATGGCAGCATGATGCGCCTGCAAGACCTGCCTGTCTTCGAGCGCATGGGCGATTTTGAATACAAAGGATGGCTCGCCGGACGAGGAACCACGGGGCGATCCGTTTCGGTCGCCGGTATACACGGCGAAATTGAGGTCGCGGTCGCTGGGCAGCGTTTCGAGACAAGCAGACACGCCGTATTGCTCGGCAAGAATTCGACGCACCGCATCCTGTTCAAAACGGGGCCGGTGGCGGGCAATGTCGTTGACCTCGCGGGGCACGGCATCCTCGCTCATGGCGCAGGCTGGAAAGAAATTCGTGCGATACGCCCTTCGGGCCCCACCATCCATACGGCGTCGAGGCCCGCCGCGTCCACGCTCCACCACGTCAGCGAATCGAGCGGCGACCAGGTGTGCGCATCGTCCATCGAAAAGGCCGCTCCGCCCGGCCCGGCTGCGACAAAAATGCCGCCGGGAACATACGCCGCGCCATACACCGCCCCGGGAAATCCAGGGGGGGATGCAAGCCGCCAGGTCACACCACCATCCTCCGTGACCGCGGTATTCTGCTGTACAGCCTCAGGAGCGGTTATATCTCCACCCGATACTATGCCATGCTGCGCATCCCGGAAAGCCAGTGTGGTCACGCCTGCCGCTTCGCCCCCCGGCAGAGGTACGTCGCTGCTTGTCCAGACGCTGTCCCGGCTTTCATTCCTGAGGACACGCGGCATCGCTGCATTGCCGGTCCCGATAAGCACCGTCTGGTCATCCAGTACAATCAAACAGGTCCCGCTCGCGGCAAAACCACCCTCTCCCGGCTGTGCGGGCGGAAGCGTTTCTCCGGGCAGCACGCGCCAGGCATCACCATCCTCCGTATACAGGAGAGGAAATTGCCCGTCTACCGCATCGCTGAATGCAAACCCTGACCCGTCTTCCCGAAAATCGAGGCAATCGAAAAACGCCTCATCCATCTGGCTCCGAAAAAGCATTTTCCACGAAGCACCCCGGTCAACGGTCCGGTAAATGCGCGAATCCTCTCCCGACCCGATACTGAGCAGATAGGCCGTATCGAGGCTCATGGCATGCACATCCCGGAACTGGAGGCTGTCGGCGCCGGGCACCGTGCCGGGATGCCAGGTAGCGCCACCGTCCTCAGTCCATGCATAGCTCCCTCCCGTGCCCGCCGTCCATACAACGTGGTCGGATACCGCATGCAACCCGATAAGGAGCGCCTCCGTCCCTGATTCCTGCATATGCAGCACCGGAACGACCGGTTCCTCTTCGGACGAGCTGCACCCGGCACACGCAAAAACGAGCAGCAGAAGCAGAAAGCAAGGTCGGAACATAAAGTACCCCCTGAAGAACGGCGAATGCCGTAGAGCGATTAATTTAGTATTAGGATACGGAGTTTCCTGCGGAACGAAAAGAATATCCGTTCATAGGATGTTGGCGAGTGCTTTTTTTTGTACGGCATACACAGGGTTATATATCCATCCGGCGCTGTACCAACGACGCCATGCCGAAACTTTCGGATCGCCACCCATCCATCACATTTTTCAAAACCATGGCAACACAAAGCTACCGCATGCTTCTCGCTGCTTTCCTGACATCTATCTGCCTTGTCGGAACAGCGCATGCCCAGAAAGGATTCGGCAATGCCCTCCTTATTTCCGGAGACCGGATTTTTGTCGGAGAACCAGATAACCTGTACCGCCCTGGTACCGTGTACATCTTCCATCAGGCAGACGGGGGGTGGGCGCAGGAAGCCACGATTACGGCGACGGACGCCGAAATGAATGATGGATTCGGAGGCAGTCTGGCTATTGAAGAAAATATGCTCGTCATCGGATCGTCCGGCAAGGACGGAGAAGCCGGCTCCGCACATATATTCGAGCGCATGGAAGACGGATGGATGCATCAGGCAGCCCTGACAGGCGACGACGCCGGGCCCGATGACGCCTTCGGGATGACGGTTGGGCTGAGCGACGGCGCCGTGTTCGTAGGGGCTCCAGCTGCTGATTCCTCCGCAGGAGCGGCCTATATATTCGAGCGGGACGACAGCGGAATGTGGATGCAGACCGCACGCCTCCAGGGCAGTGAAGTGAAAAAGGGCGGCCGCTTCGGAACAGCCATTGCCGCTGAAGAAGGACGCGCGTTCGTCGGAGCCCATGGCGGAGACGATGCATCGGGCGGCGTATACCTGTTCGAGCGGGACGCTTCCTCAGGGGAATGGACCGAATCGCAACTGTTGAAAGGCCGTGTTTCGGAAGAGGGCGACCGCTACGGCGCGGCCCTTGACCTGATGGGCGATGAACTGCTTGTGGGCATTCCCCGATTCGCCAACCGCGCAGGCGGCGCCATCATGTACCAACGAGACGCGGAATCGAACAGCTGGGCCTCGGTCATGCTGTTGTTGCCGTTTGCGGCCACGAGCCCGCCGGGCTTTGGAGCGGATATCGCGCTCGGCGGAAATGAAGTGTGGAGCGGCGCCCCGTTCGGATCAGGCTTCCAGGGCGGCGTGTACCGGTTCGCAAAAGGCGAAGACGGCGCATACGGCAAATCCATGACGATCAGCCTGCCCGACCTGGAGCGCGGCGATCTGTTCGGGCAAACACTGGATATCTCCGGGAATATCGCTGTGGTCGCCCTCAACAGGGCCGATTTTGGCGCAGGCGCAGTAGCTGTGTTCGAACGCAGCGAGGAAAGCGGCTGGGAACATAGCGCCACGCTTCGCAGCCCAGCGGGCGGACTCGAGGCAGTCACGGGCGACACGGTAGACTGTTCGGAAGGCGCTGCCGGCGTTTTTTCCTGCGATATGGTGGACATGCTTTCGTTCCTGCCGATACGCGAGGTAGGCGGTGAACGCGGCGTCCAGTTGAACGACATCTGGGGATGGACCGACCCGGAAAGCGGACGGGAATATGCGCTGGTTGGACGGGTTGACGGCACATCGTTCGTTGACATTACCGACCCCTCGAATCCGGTTTATCTCGGCAACCTGCCTAAAACGGAAGGCACGCCTGGGGCCGTCTGGCGCGATATCAAGGTGTATAAGGACCATGCCTTTATCGTGGCTGATGCTGCCCAGGAGCACGGTGTACAGGTGTTCGACCTGACGCAACTGCGCGATGCCAGTGACATACCCATGACCTTCGAGGAAACGGCGCATTACGACGGAATCAACAGTGCACATAATATCGTCATCAACACGGAGACCGGGTTTGCATACACCGTGGGCGGCCGGGCCGGCGGCGAAACCTGTGGCGGCGGACTGCACATGATCAATATTCAGGACCCGACGAACCCGGTGTTCGCCGGCTGCTACTCCGCCTCTGGGACCGGACGTGCCGGTACAGGCTACACCCACGACGCGCAATGCATCGTCTACAACGGCCCGGACTCCGACTACGCAGGACGTGAACTTTGCTTCGGCTCCAATGAAACGGCCCTGAATATTGCGGACGTTACAGACAAGGACGCCCCCGTCAGCGTAGCGACGGCAGCGTATCCCAGTGTATCCTACACCCACCAGGGTTGGATCAGCGATGATCACCGCCACTTCTTCGTCAACGACGAACTGGACGAGATAAGCGGTAGCGTACCCGAAACCCGCACCCTCATCTGGGACATCACCGACATCGACGATCCGCAACTCGTCAAAGAGTACACATGGGGAAGCGAAGCGTCGGATCACAACCTGTACATCCATGAAAATCTGATGTACCAGTCGAATTATGTCAGCGGGCTTCGGATCCACGATGTGAGTGATCCCATGAATCCCCGCGAGGTGGGCTATTTCGACACGATGCCGGTCGGCGACAACTCTGCGGGGTTTGCAGGATCCTGGAGTAATTATCCGTTCTTCGAGAGCGGTACGATCGTGGTTTCCAGTATCGGCGAGGGCCTTTTCATCCTGAAGAAAAAGCAGGAACTGGGTCTTTAACGACACGCAGCGGCAAGCGGGTTGCCCGCCGGCATAATGCATAGCCGGCGTCGCAGCCCGCTTGCTTTTTCCACTACCCGACAGATTTCATGCGGCGATATCTTGAAGCAATCGCCCTCGTTTGTACACTGTGCGGCATCGCCGTAACAGTCTCTCCGCTACAGGCAGTGGGACAAACGCGAACCGATGTCGTGTTTACGCGCGATGTCCTTCCGGTTATCCGGGAATCCTTTCTCCCCCTTCTAACGGAGGACACCGGCCTCGACGGCGGGTCATGGGAAACCCTGATGCGAGGGTCCGAACAGGGCGAAGTTATCATTCCCTTCGACGCCGACCGGAGTCTGCTTGTAGAACGCGCAGAACAGGCGGGGGTCGATCCCGTCGCCATCGCGCTGGTGCGGTCATGGATCGAAAGCGGCGCCCGGAGCGACGATGGAGAAGTCGCGTATGCGGATGCGGGGCCGTTCCTCTACGTCTGCAACCAGGGGTCCGGGGTGATTTCCATTATCGACATGGAAGCGAATGTCGTCGCCCGTACCGTGGATCTGCAGGATTTCGGCTTCTCCGCGAATGCCAAACCCCACCATGTGGCGGTCACGCCCGACGGGGCGTTCTGGTACGTATCGCTCATCGGGGAGCATACCGTACTGAAATTCAACCGGGAGAACGAACTGCTGGGGCGAACGGCGTTCGAGGCGCCGGGTATGTTGGCCTTCGATCCCGTCCTGGAACAGTTGTATGTGGGTCGGTCGATGACCGCCGTCAACCCGCCACAGCGCATAGGGGTTATCGAGCCGGACAGCATGGCTATCGAGGAAATCGATGTATTCCACCCCCGGCCGCACGCGCTTAACATCACCCCCGACGGGAAATACGTGTTCAGCGCCAGTCTCGGCATGAATCAGGTCGCCGTAGTGAACGCCGAATCCCTGGATATCGAACTCGTCCCGGTCCCGGGCATGCATCACAGTCTGGTGCAATTTGCCGTGGCGCCCGACGGACGCTCCATGATCGTTGGGGGACATATGAGCGGAGATATTCTGTTTCTCGACATCACGGAGCCGATGCAGCCCGAGGTCACGAAAACCCTGCCCCTTGGCGGAGGGCCCTGGCATCCATCGTTTCTTCCCGGAGGGGATCGTGCGGTCTTTCCCGTCAAAATGGCCAACGCCGTTTCTATCCTTGACGTAACTACCGGAACCGAAGTCGAAAGAATTTCCGGGCACGGCCTCGCAGAGCCGCACGGCAGTGCGGTACGGCCGGATGGACGGTATATCTACGTATCCAGCAACAACCTGAACGCCGCGTTCACCCCCCGATACCACGAGGAAGACAATAATTCTCCCAACGGATCGGTGGCGGTCATCGACGCAAACACGTTCGACATCGTAAAGGTCATCGAGGTGGAACAGTACCCCACGGGCATCGGCGCCCAGCGGGATGAAACAACCGCCCGCTAAGACTTAGGGATACTCTGATCAAAACCGCTTCGATCAGCGCTTTAAGGATACTCTGACCAAAACCGCTTCACTCAGCGCTTCACGTTCGTGCGTAAACGACATCATGGTTCCCTCGTTGCAATTTGCGAAAAACACTGAGGTTTCGGGCATCGCGGACGTGAAGCGCCCTTCGGGAGGCTACGAGAAGCACGCTGGCCGCGTCATTCCTCATTATGTGGGACCTGCCACACTGCTTCGTCATTCCTTGCCAGCGCACTTCTCGCAGCCTCTGAACTTCGCGGACTTAATCAGAGTATTCTTAGGATGCACCGTTCTCGTCTACTCCCTTTTCTTTTCCTCCTTTTCGGCGCGCTGCCGGTTACGTTCCTTCCCGGTTGCGCCGGTACGAAACCGCGTGCAACAACCGAGCGGGCTGCTGGCGAAATACCCACCCGGCGTATAGTCGCTCCCTTCGAGGTATACAAGGCGAACGGCGACGCATACGCATATCCTTTTCTCGGCGGATTCAACATGCCGAGACCCCAACTCCTCGATATCGATGCGGATGGAGACAATGACCTGTTCGTGCAGGAGCATCCGAACGCAATCATGTTTTTCGAGCGCAACGACACGCCGGAACCGCTTGTATGGACCTGGCGCTCCGACAAGTACGCAGGACTCGATGTCGGAGAATGGTACCGTTTTGCAGACATGGACGGAGACGGCGATTTCGACCTGATCGCCGAGCAGCCTTTCAGCCATATGCGGTACTACAAAAACGTGGGAACGTCCTTGCAGGCCGACTTCGTACAGGCGGTCGACACCCTCCGGGATATAGATGGCGAACCTGTATTTTCCGACCGGCAAAATATCCCGAACGTTACCGACATCGACTGCGATGGCTTGCCGGATCTGTTCATTGGACGCATTGACGGCACCGTCATGCGGTATGAAGCCGTCGAAACCGAACCCGCACCCGTATTCAAACTCGTTACAGAAAACTTTGAGGACATTCGGATTGTGGCTCAGTTCGGGCAGCCTGGCATGCCCGCCCCGCCAGCCCTTCCGAATATTCCCGGAGCCAATGACGACTTCATGAACGAGGGGCCGTCTCCGGGAAGAGATTTTTTCGCGGAAGACACGCAAAACCGGTCCGATCCGTTGCATGGAGCCAATACCATGACTTTTGCCGATATCGACGGCGATAACGACCAGGACCTGTTCTGGGGAGATTTTTTCGAGCCGGGTCTGCTGTACATCGAAAATACGGGGGCCTGCGCCCGGCCTCGCCTGCGCACTACGCCCGTGCCTTTTCCGCCCAACGATCCGCTCCAATCCAGTGGATACAATGCTCCTTCCTTCGGAGACCTCGACAACGACGGAGATATGGATCTGCTGGCAGGGGTTCTCGGAGGAGCGTTCAACCCGAACAGGACCGCGGAATCCAACCTGTATATGTACGAACAGCTCCCCGAAGAACGGTTTGCGCTGCGCACGACCCGGTTCATAGACCAGATCGATGTGGGAAGCGAAAGCTATCCCGTACTGGTCGATTTCGACGCGGACGGCGATGACGACCTGCTCGTCTCCAATAAAATATCATCGGACGACGGGCGTACTGCCTCGCTGACGTACTTCGAAAACATGGACGGCGCATACCATATGCGCGAAGCGCCCACCTTCTTTCCCGCCTACCATTACGCGCCGGCCTTTGCAGACCTGGACGCCGACGGCGACATCGATCTTCTGCTCGGAACATGGAACGACGGCATCGCATGGTACCGCAACGAAGGCGCCCCCGGCATGCCGCATTTCGTTTTGAAACAGCGGGCATACATCCGGTTGACGCGCGGCAGCCACACCACGCCGGCATTGGTAGACATCGACAACGACGGCGACCTGGACCTGTTCGTGGGTGAAACCTCCGGGGCTATCAATTTTTACCGGAATGCAGGAACCCCTTCCGCCCCGACGTTTGAGTTTGTTTCTGACGAATACGCTGGCATTGATGTCGGACGTCGTAGCGTACCGACCTTTATCGATGCAGACCATGACAATGATCTGGACATGATTGTCGGAAGTGAGCATGAAGGTATTCTCCTGTTTCGCAACCAGGGAGACCAGACCATGCCCATGTTTGGAGAAGGCGAACCGCTGCCGTACGATGTGCCCGAAGCAGCGGTCCCGTCATTCGGTGACCCGGATGGAGACGGCGTCCTCGAACTTATGGTCGGCGGATACAGTGGCGGACTCCTGTACTTTGACGGGCCGTAATCATCACAGTAGGGCGGATATCCGCAACGATCCGCTATCGAGTATAGAGCACGCCTCCGTACACACAGCAGTCCCGTGAAAACCTTTATTTCATTTCCGGAAGCGCGGGACATCGTGCTGGACCATCTCCCCGGTCCACACGAAGACCACATAGCCCTCGACATGGCTCTCGGCAAAACACTGGGCCGGCCCATTGTCGCCGCCGAAAACATTCCCCCGTTCGACAACTCGGCGATGGACGGTTTTGCCGTCCGGGCACAGGATGTGCCTGCGCCGGGCACATGCCTGCCGCTAGCCGGCGAAATCTCCGCAGGCTGCAGCGATACCCCTCCTCTTACGCCGGGCGCCTGTGTTCGCATCATGACGGGGGCCCCCTTGCCGGACGGAGCAAACGCCGTGCTCCCTATTGAGGTCGCAGAAGCGCACCCTACGGAAAACTCCGTAACGTTTCTCAAGGCAGCGATCCCCGGTAATCATGTGCGGCCGGCCGGACAAGACATGCCCCGGGGCCATACGGTGCTGGAAGCCGGAAAAGTGTTGGGATCTGCCGACATCGCCGTGCTCGCCTCCCTGGGACAGGTACAAGTCCCTATTACGCGTCCCCCGGGTGTATCGATCGTTACCACAGGCAACGAACTGATCGAACCGTCTGAGCCGCTGCGCCCCGGCAAGATCCGCAACGCGAACGGTCTGGCGCTGGCAGCGCAGATCGCTACGGCGGGCGGACAATTATATGGTCAATTTCACGCCCCCGACACACGGGAAGCTGTCCGAAACGCACTCGAAGCCGCTCGCGGGGGCAACATGCTGGTCATATCGGGAGGCGTTTCCGTAGGAGAATACGACTTCGTGAAGGATGTATTGGAAGATATGGGCCTGTCCATGCTGTTCTGGCGGGTACGGCAACGGCCCGGAAAACCCCTCGTCTTCGGGCTGCTGGGAGATATTCCTGTCTTCGGACTGCCCGGCAATCCGGTCTCCTCCGCTGTCTGCTTCGAGGCGTACGTGCGCCCTGCTCTTGCCGGAATGCTCGGACGGCAAAACGTGTTGCCCCGACTCGAATCCGCTGTGCTGGACAAGCACATTCCCAAAAAGCGGGGACTGCATCATTTCGTGCCGGGACAGGCATGGTGGGTGGACCGCACGTTGACCGTTGCCCCGGCGGGACCGCAAGGCTCCCATATCGTCTCGTCGCTGGCGAGGGCGGACGGCCTAATTCACCTTCCGGAATTGCTCGAAGAAGCGCCTGCAGGCATGTCCGTTTCTTTTGAACGCCTGCGTTAGTCATCCCCTGGCGGCATGCAATAAAGATGTTTCGTGGCCGGCCCGGGACCGAACCACCTGCCGCCTATCCCCCGATCAGGATCATGGGGCGGTTCTCCTGATCCACCAGTTGGAGCATACCCGCGTGCGCGGCTTTCTTCCGCAACACAGCACCTTGAATCGCCTCCTCCAGTTCCCGATCCGAGGCCCCACTCCGAAGTAAATCGCGCAGGCTTACCTCAGCATGCCCGAAAAGGCATACCTTCAACGATCCGTCGGCGGTAAGCCGGAGCCGGTTGCACGTCCTGCAGAATTTTTCGCTCATCGACGTGATAAATCCTACCGTGCCCCGGTGCCCCGGAACCCGCCAGGTTTTCGACGTGGCATGCGGCCCGTCTTCCAATCGAACCAGGGCGGGATGGTGCATGCGGATGCGCTCCAGCATGTCCGCATACGGGACAAACCCGTTCTCGGACCAGCCATTGCCCTGAAAAGGCATATATTCAATGAACCGGACCTCGATCGGGGCATCTCGCGTCAGTTCCACGAAATCGAGTACCTCGTCGTCGTTCACCCCACGCATAACCACGCAATTCACCTTCACCGGGCTGTAGCCGTACGCAATCGCCAGATCGATGGCTTGCAATACCTCCTCGAGTCCCTTGCGCCGGGTAATGGTTTCAAATCTTTCCGGTACGAGGGTATCCAGGCTGATATTGATCGCATTGACCCCGGCGGCGTGAAGACGGGGCAGTTTCTTCGGCAATAACATGCCGTTCGTGGTAAGAGCCAGCGTCCTGAGCCCGGGCAGGCGTCCCAACCTTTCCGCCAGGTCTTCCATATGCTTACGCACAAGCGGCTCACCGCCTGTCAGTCGAATTTTATCGACGCCGCAGCAAACGAAAATGCGCGCGAGTCGTTCGATCTCCTCGAAAGTGAGCAATTCACTTCGGGGCGAAAGGTCTACCCCTTCCTCCGGCATACAATACCGGCAGCGCAAGTTGCACCGCTCCGTAATGGAAATGCGAAGACAGGTATGCTGGCGTCCGAAGCGATCGGTGAACATGACGAACAAGAATAAACGAACATCCCTGCGTACAAAATCAAACGTTCCGGCGCCGGTTTCGATCCGGAGGCAACCACTCCTTGTCCCCTAAAAAACCTTCTCTTACCAATCTGTCCGGACGTCCCGGTACCTGGGGACGCGCCGTACTCGAAGCCATTCGCGGAACGCATCAGGACTTCACGTCCGGCAGCCTCGTGCGCGCCGTCGTGCTGCTGTCCATTCCGATGGTGCTGGAGATGCTTATGCAATCCGTTTTCGAGTTTGCAGACATCTTCTTTGTCAGCCGGTTGGGAGCGGATGCAGTGGCGGCAGTGGGCATCGGCGCCTCGTTACTGATTTTCGTGTTCGCCACGGGCATTGGCCTGAGCATGGCGGTCACTGCCATGGTGGCCCGGCGAATCGGGGAAAAGAATCCCGAAGCAGCATCCGCCGCTGCCTGGCAAGCCATCATTGCGGGAATCGCTGTTTCCATCCCGTTTTCCGTGGTAGGCATCTGGTTCGCCCCCGACATGCTTCGCCTCATGGGCGCCACGGAGGAGGTTGTGGAATACGGTACCACGTACGTTGCCATCCTCTTCGGCAGCAACATCACCATCCTGCTTCTTTTTCTCATCAATGCCATTTTCAGGGGGGCCGGCGACGCCGTATTCGCTATGCGGGCGCTGGCCATCGCAAATCTTCTGAACATTGCGCTCGACCCCTTATTCATCTTCGGTTTGGGGCCCATTCCTGCTATGGGCATCACCGGGGCAGCTATCGCAACGGCCTTTTCACGAGCCATAGGCATCGCCTATCAACTCTTCGTGCTGTTTCGGGGCAGTGGACGACTGACGATACGGCGCAAGGCGATGCACATGAACGCGAACCTTTTGCGCCGCATGCTGAAAATTTCCGGACCGGGCATCGTGCAATACCTGGTCGCTTCAGCCAGTTGGATCGCTATCATACGTCTCGTGGCGGCATTCGGCAGCGAGGCGGTAGCGGGGTATACGATCGGGATACGTGTGGTCATCTTCGCCATTCTGCCCGCATGGGGCATGGCCAATGCAGCCGCCACGCTGACCGGGCAAAACCTCGGCGCCGGGCAGCCTGACCGGGCTGCGCGATCCGTGTGGATTACCGCCGGCGCGAGCGCGTCCATTCTTGCGCTCGCGGGGGTCGGCATGATCATGACATCCGGCAGCATCATGCGCCTTTTCACCGACCAGCCCGAGGTGATCGGGGTCGGGGCATTGCTCTTGCGCTATCTCGGCGGCAGCTACCCCTTCCTCGCTCTCGGCATGACCATGCTACAAGCCTTCAATGGAGCCGGTGACACCGTTACGCCTACATGGATCAACTTCTTCTGCGGATGGCTCTTCCAGATTCCCGCAGCGTTGTTCCTCGCACATATACTAAGCCTGGGAACGGAAGGCATTTTCATAGGCGTTGCAGTTACCCAGGTATTGTATGCTGCAGTGGGCATCGCATGGTTCCGACGCGGGCGCTGGAAATTGAAGGTCGTGTAACAAAAAAATCCCGGGCTATGGAATGACGAACGGGTACAAAGAGTCCAATTTCTGAAAGCCGCCGAAAACATGAACACGATGCGGCTTCACCCCTTCAGCTATTCATCACCATACGACATGCTATAATGAAACGCTTTCTTCACATCCTGACAGGCATTACAACGATGGCTGCCTGTCTCTTGCTCATACCCCCTGTGCTTGCCCAGGACGATGCCGTCCAGGACACCACGGCAAAGAAATCCGCTTCGGACCCTATGGAGCGTAACGTCAAATGGATGGCCGAACGACTCGATCTTACAGACGAGCAGGCTGCCTCGGTGAAGGCCATCCTTGCAGAACACAGACAGTCCCTCGAAGAACTCGGAGAACGTCGACGCGCCTTGCAAGACGAATTAAAAAACTCCCTCGGAGAAGTGTTGACCGAAGAGCAAATGAAAAAAATGGGCAAGCGTATGTCGGGGGACAAAAACAGGAGAGGAAAAACCATGAAAGGCAAACGCGGCGGAGATCGGGATCGAGGGAAGCGTATGCGCGGCGCACGCCGGGGTGACGGTGGACACGGGAGCGACAGAGAACGCGGAGGCGGGCGCCGGCGATAACGCCCCCGGCGGAACCCGGAGGCGGTTCGGGTTGATTGGACGGATTTCGGCGGAATTCAAGGTGTAGTGTTGCGACCTTGTTCCGACCCGATCAACCGGACGAGACCCATGCCGAGACGCACATGCAGAACCCGGAAGCGCCGGAGCGGTACGAATGGTTTGGCAACTGTTCATACCGCCCGGCGTTTTTTTATGGATAAGCCATACTCGCAACATGCCATGCACGTGCTCTTTACACCCAAACAAACCTTCACCATCACCGCACTGGCCGCTGCACTACTCACAGGATGCGGGGGCGCTGCTCCACTCACGAGTTCTGCACCCGGCGAGCCAGTCGTCGTGGACGCCCAACTGAATGAATGGGGCGGCAAACTGAAAACACTCAGCAGCAAAGACGGTCTGCTGGCCGGCGTGCAGAACGACGACAATCACCTGTACCTTTCGCTCAGCACAAGAAATGTGGCAAGTATCGGGAGCATTATGCGCGCAGGATTGATTATCTGGGTTGACCCTGCCGGCGGCAAGGAGAAAACATTCGGCATTCGTTTTCCGCTTGGTCTATCCATGGATGAAACCGGCGATCGCCGCCTCGGCGAAGGGGCGGCAGCCGACCGCGTTCGCATCGAGCGCTCAACCCGGGAAGTAGAAATCATCGGGGCAGACGGACAAGTAATCCGCAGGCACAAAGACTCCATTCCGGGTATTGCGGCAGCGGTCGAAGCGGACCGGGGCGTACTCACCTACGAAATTCAGGTGCCCCTTGCGCACACCGACGGGGTGTTGTATGCTATCGGGACAAAACCGGGCCAGGAAATAGGCGTTGGCATTGCTACTCCGGACGAATTCGTCGTCAATGCAGCGCAGCAGCCTGGTTTCGGGGGATTGCCTGGCGGCCGCATGGCCAGTGCAGAGGGGCGGGGATACCGGGGGCTTCCTCCAGGGGGCCTCGGCATCAGCACGCTCAAGGAATGGATGCTTGTAACGCTGGCCGAATAACGCACTATACATCGACTTTCGGAGCGCCCGCCTGTACGCATGACAACGCACACCCTATTGACGCCCCGCCGCTCTCCCACCCTGTCGCGCATAGTATCGTACGCGGTTCTTGGCATAGCTTTTCTGACGTCCCGCCCCGCGTTTGCACAGCAACTCCCTGACATTATCGCTGATGTCGGGGCGGAATATGCCGAATTGTACCTCCAGCCCGTTGTGAACGCCTTCGGGGCAGATATCAACGCCGGACTGATTCACACCGCCAAAGTGGGTGGCGGGGCCCTTCCCTTCGACCTGTTCCTCGGCGTCAAGGTGATGGGCGCACTGATCCCCGATATCGACCGGACGCTCAATATCGCATACGAAACGCCCTACACATTCCACGGTCCCGACGGCAACCGGTACGACCTGCCCGTAACCTTCCAGATAAACGACGGCCCCACCATATTCGGCGACACGTCTCCGGGAACCGTCACGGGAAATGTCCGACAAACGGTGCATCCCGGTGCAGATGGACTGGACAACACCTCCGACGACATCGTCATTGACAGTACACTTTCATTCAACGTGCTGCCGGGGCTGTACGACGGATCGATCGCCCCCCTCGCTGTACCGCAACTCGGCATCGGCTCCCTGGCGGGCACAGACCTCATCGTGCGCTACCTTCCCCGTGTCAGCCAGGAAGACTATGGGCACCTCGAATTTGTCGGTATCGGACTTCGTCACAGCGTCGACCGCTATATACCGGGCCTGTCTTTCCGGATCGCCGGTCACTTCATGGTGCAACGCCTTTTGATCACCAACACGGCCGGTGAAGAAATCTTCTCGACCTCCTCGCTGGCTGCCGGTGTTGCAATCAGCAAAACCTTCGTCTTTCTGACACTGTACGCAGGGATACAAACGGAAGAAACGACCGTGAACGTGGATTACACGTTTGGGGACGAATTGTCGGAGATCGAAGGCGAGAATATCTCCTTCGAACTGGCGGGAGATACGACGCTGCGGGGCATGGCAGGCGCCTCCCTAAAACTCGGCCCATTCCTCGTGAACGTGGAGGCAAGCCAGGGGAACCACAGAACCGTGCTCGCCGCTGGCGTAGGTCTTGCCCTGTAACGCCAGGCTCCCCCCGTATCCGGAACCGGGAAACCGTGGCGCAGGACCAAAAGCGAGTGTGGCGCCCAGACGAGCGATCGACTTCCCGGCACGACAGCATATACAGTGCCCGCCTCTACGTACACTATCGACATACCAGGCCGGAAACGCGAGAAACGCCCACAGCGAATCCCCCTTACAGTCCTGCAGCGCTGCATGCGGCGGCAATTCTGTTCGATATACTCTTCGTGGTCATAGGGAAAATACGCTCTTCGGCATCGTCGACACTTCCCTCTCGACCCTGAGGCGAACGTATCGCCCTCAAGGCCCTGACCGTATCCCTGGTCAGATATCCGGTGTACCCGATCTTATTGGCCTTGCGGGGAGCCACGGTCAACAAAGCGGTTTCATCGGGCAACCATGCGATCGAACCCCATGTGATACGAATTACCTCATATCTGCACAATGCACAATCGCGCATAACGGATATAAGAGCAATATCCGCTTTCCCGCGCCTGAGCGCATATTCTTTCGTTTCCGTCCGCCCACTCTTGCCAACGCGAACAACGCATGCCGTTGCCTTGATTCGCGCGAATTGCTCCTGGGTCAACGAGTTGATTCGATTGATAGGTCGTCTTCTTTCGCGTACCGCGTATGTAAGATCGCGCATGGTATCCTGCACATTTCGGTCCTCCGTCGGATCTTCGCAAACTTTGTATACGCCGGTGGCGCGTTGCGCTACCTGCCTTGCTTCAACGTGCGCTGCCTTGATGGCCGAATAGTCTACCCGGATCGTACCCGGCGACTTGCCGACAAAGGCGCGTTGCCTGAGATACCTTGTCACCATATCCGCACTCGCCGGAAGCGAGGGAATACCTTGCCCGTCGCAAAAACGAACAAACCCCCTCCAGGCGCTCGCGTACGTTTTGAGGGTTCCAGTAGATATGGACCTTCGCTTATCCGAAACCACAGAAAAAGGCGACAAGCCTTGCGACGACAGAAGAAACATACAGCAGGATGCACAGGAGAATGTTACGGCTCGATTCGAAGAAACGCTTTCGCGTTTACTCTTGCCGGAAACACTCGAATGGAAAGAATCCCGTCCCGTCGATTCCGGGCAAAAAACGTTTCCATAACAAGGATCACTGCATTCGCTATAAATCCACGCAGTTGCTCGTGAGAGGAATTGCGGCGATCCGGGAGGAAGAAGGAAGAATCTCTCTCTTACTTCAGCAAAATTCCCAGCGATAGCCGGCTCACAGACCCGAAGAAAGTCCCAAAGGCCGAATAGGCGTAATCCGCGCGGATGCCGTACCCGCCAGCCTCAACATGTACGCCCAACCCGGCGGACAGATTCTCCTCGTCGTAGTTGAACTTGTATCCGCCGCGCAAGAAAAACATCTCCATGAACCCGTACTCGAGACCCACATGCAGGCGCTCCGAATAATCGCGCGGATGTACCCAGTCCATCGCAAGCGTCAATCGGCTATTGCCCGAGCCGGGCGACGCGTCGAGCAATCGGAACAAGTCCATCGCCAAACCGAAATCCAGCGTAAGGGGTAGTTCGAAGCGCTGATCGAAGTAATCGCTCTGGTTCGAAAAATTGCGCAACGACGCCCCGAAACGCAAGTCGTGGAACCCCGGATAGTAGAGCGTGCCGAAATCGAACACGATATTGTTGAGGGCGTTATCGGTGTTCTCAATGTCTCCCGTGAACGCGTTGATAATATCTGTGGAACCCAAATCCTGCTGTGCGATCCGGACGTTCCCGCCCACATAGAACTGCGCCGTGATCGGGCGCGCATAAGAAAGACCGACGGCGTATTCGCTGACTGAAAAATTCCCGAGCAAAATATAGCCGTCGTTTCGCAAAGAGGGGTCGTCGGTCGTCTGCCAGGGCCGAGTTCGCTTCATCGTCCCGTAGTCCATCGAAACCAGATTGACGCCAATGACGCCAATGTTGCCAACCCGATAGGCAGCCGCCATACTGTAGAGCTTAGTGTCGGCAATCCAAGCGGTATAGCCGGCTGTGATATCTCCACCCTCGAGCATACCCAGCCCGGCAGGATTGGAAAATACCGAGGTGGCCCTGCCGGTAGTCGCCAAATAGGCACCGCCAAGAGCCGCCACATCCGCCGATGGAGCGATTTGAAGAAAGGGCATCCCGGCCTGGGCAAGTTTCTTGACCTGCGCCGATGCTGGAGCCGCGGTCGCCAGACAGAGTAGAACCACACCGAGTGCGGACGTCACTGCGTTTCTCATGGTTTTCTCCTCCATTATTTAATGACCACGAATTTACCGATAGCCTGATTCCCGGTAGCCCCTCCACCGGGACCGCTGAGCTCCTCGACGACGTAAATGTAGATGCCGCTGACAATGCGTGTCGTACTGAACGTCTCCTGCCGTTCCCAATCGTTGTTGCCCGTATTCGACACGTGTTCAATGGTCTGCACGCGATCGCCTGTCACGGTGTATATGTGAATGTTGGCGTATGCGGGCAGATTAAGGAACGCCAGCCGGCTATTGGTATCGTAGTTGTAGGCGCCCTGGGCATGGTACGGATTCGGCACCACCACCACGTTTTCCTGCCAGTTTTCGTCGGGCGCACGGCTGGGCGTAAGCGCTTCGAGAAATTTATCGCTCGTGGTGCCCGTGCGGTTCAGGAAACGACTACTTTCGACGCCACGGTCATTGACGGCGGCAACGTAGTAGTAATAATCGTCCCCGCGGGTAACGCGCGTATCCACGTACTCCCGGGCGCTGGCGGGTAACTCCTCATGAAGAACAAAGGTGGTGTCCGTTGGCCCCGTCGCACCTGGGGGTCGTACATATTCACGATAGATCCGGTAGCCTGCAATAGGTCCTGCCCGGCTATCTTCCGCCGCCTCATTCCCCCAATTGAGGTGGACCTGATCGTTCTCGGAAAGACCTGTCAGGGACGGAGTAGCAGGGGCCAGGGGTATATTGAAGGAACCTTGCCCATGCTTCACATTCCCGCCTCGCCATGTGCGAACGGCTTTGGAAGCGTTCAGGAAAAGCAAGGGACGCCCGAGGTCGATCACTTCGTTTTTCGTTGTCTTGTCGAGCATGCTCCCTTGCGAAGCGATGACTCTTCCTCCGGTATACGCCCGGATAGCATCTATTTCATCCGGCCTCAGGTAATTGGCGTCGGCGTTCGGAATGGCGTAAGGCAACGCTTCGAGAGGAAGCTGATTCGGATTCCCGTTGGCGTAGGCTGCACCCGCGTCGATGGCCCACCGGTAGGGAATGGAGCCGCCCACGTAGGCCGTAACGATACGAACGTCCTCGCCTGGATTCAGCGTGTACGGCCCGAAACTGAATAACGAAGTCTTCTCCTGCTCGGTCAGCGGATCGAACTGCGTAGTGTTGTTGATATCCGCGCTCGCATCTCCAGTGGAGCCAAGACCAGGGTTAAGGATGCGGTAGGGGCCTTCCGATACAATGGCGCCGGTACGATCTACGGTAGCGCTATAGGCCCCGGGATTGGCGGAATCCCATCCTTTCGACAAATAATCGTAAATGTCCTCGTGTCCGGCGACATTCAAGTCCGGCGCCAGTTCACGCTGCGACCAACCTGCCTTGACCGGCTTTAACGGATCGTCCGTCTCGTCGCCGGGCGACGTATCGGCATGCAGCACCACATGGCCGAAAAACTGCGATTCCTGGAAATGCCCCCATTGTCCATCAGGTTTTGCCCGGCTGTCCGTCGCCACCGTGCTGACCTGGTCACCGTCCCAGGAATACCACAATCGCAGGGAATCGGCGTCCCGATCGCCCGCAGCGAAACCGGAATAGGTAGCGCCGTAGTAGTTGCCCCACAAATCGGCCGGATAATAGGAATGCGCAGAGGTTTCGGCCTGTAAACCGAAGTACACACCATCGCGGACTTCGCCGGACGTGTTATTGAACCGGTATTCCATGATGACATAATCGTCATGATCGTCGTTGGCAAAGGCATAGGCCCAGCGTTCGATGTCGATACCGGTCCAGGTATTAAGGTGCGTGTAGATCACCGCGGCGGCGGGCAAATTCGGATCGACAGGATCCTGCCCACCCTGTAAACTCGTCCAATTCTGCTCATCCAGTATTTTGGACGGATACGGCGTTCGATAGGTCCGCTTGAAAGCGCCCGGCACCGGAGGCGTCACCAGCTCGATGTCGGAAAACTTCCGGTTACCTATCTGAGCAACCTGGATATCCCGCACCACGCCGCTGGCGTCAGCCCAAGTCCGTTCCACGCCGATAATGACGGTGTTTGCGTCGAGCATATCCCGGCGGTCACCGGTGACAGGTCGGTCAACGGGCCAGGAAATGCCGTCGCTCGTCAGCGCCTCGTTGGTGTTGTATCTCAGAGGCCCCACGTTCAAACTGCGTGACTCCTGAGCTCGTACGCTTCCGGAAAAAACCACCGCCAACAAGCAAACGGCGAGGACCTGGTATATGCTTTTGCGATATCTCATAACCAAACACATGGATTTGTTTGCGGGAAGGAGAGACGCGAAGACCACGCCGCGCCTCTCCGGGGGCGCTCCGAATTACTCAGAAGTTAAGCCGGATACCGAAGAAAATGTCGCGACGCTCGAGAAACGTCCACGGGCTGTAGGCAGGCAGATCTATGGCGTCATTGTCCCAATCGCCGGGGACGCCGATCGTGTTTTCGAACGTACCGTCCTGGTTCTGATTATCCACCGTATACCCCAGCGATTCCATGTAATCCAGTCGTTCCCTCTTCCACCACTTGTGTCCATCCCAGGGCCAACTGGTGCTGGCGTCCACGTCGCTGCCGCTAAAGGAGTTTATGTTGCGGTTGTTGAACAGGTTCGAGACATCGATATAGAATGCCGTTTGGTAACTTCCCGAACGGAACAGCGATTTGGTCAGGCGCAAATCCCAACGCTGATAAGGGCGCCAGCGTACGTTATCTTCCACCAAAGGAATTTGAGCCGGATTCCAGGTAAATTGCCTGCCTCGCCGCCAAGTGTACGACAAACTCAGATTAAGTCCGCCAAACAGGGAAACTTCCCCAAGGCGAGGCCCCCGAACATTATCCGGCAAGTGAAAGCTGACGCTGCTTTTGACGATCGGGCGTACATCAGGGCTGGAAACCTCCGTATTCGCCAATCGAGCTTGCCTGATCGGGTCCTCATAGAACCGATCGTAGCCGTATGCGGCGCCGCTCTCCACAAGATAGTTTGCGCTGAGCCAACCGCTGAGATACGGAAGGGATCCACGACGCAATTCCAGGAACGCTTCGAAACCGCGCACATCGCGAAAATTCCGGTTCAACCGCGACGAATAGTTACCGCCGCCGTAAAGCAACGGATAGAAACTCACACCGCCGATTTCGCCGTTGACGTTCTTGTAGTAGCCCGTCATGCGAAGATTCATCCTGTCGAACAGGTTCTGCTCGTACCCCACCTCGTACTGGATCGTCCGCTCCGGCTCCAGCAGGGGATTTCCGAATTCTCTTACGCGATAACCTCTCGGCGTGTCCAGGCGGGTTCGATACATGTCCGTGGCGTTGGGCCACTGGTAGAAGTGCCCATAGTTCAGAAATATCTTGGCCACGGTCGATATCGGATGAGACAGACCGATGCGCGGGGACACCCGGGCCTGGGTCTTACGTTTGACCCCAAGAGTTTCCTTAATGATGTTCTCCTTGATGCCAAGTATGGGGCCGTCTGGTTCATCTATGGTCGTATTGCCGGCCGCAAAGCCCTCGGCAAAGGGGCCACTCTGAGCGCCGCCAGTGCAGTTTTCAGTGCTTCCGCCGCTATCGAACAGATTGCATCCTTCCAGTGGCGTCGGAAAATCTCCTGTGTTCAGCACGTCGAGACGCACGCCGAGCGTAGCTACAAAGCCCTGAAACTCGAGTTTGTCCTGGAGATAAACGGCGCCGAGCAGATGCTGGCTCTGGGAATCCCATACACTGCCGCCATTGACGGAAGGATCGATCGCCTCGTAGTACTGATTGAAATCCTCCGAGCGAAACTGGAAGCCCATCCGAACCTGATTGCTCCGATTTACCTGGCTGGTAAAATTAGCGGTGGCGTCCCATCCGCGCGTACCCGACTCGTCGGCACGCAGATTGCAGGATTCCATACGATATTCACCCGTCACATCCCGCCAGTTTACCGGCCCGTATCCTTTCGGCGCCTCGTCGTACCAATGCTCGCCGATCCGAATCAGGGCCCATTCTCGCCATTTATCCCATCCTTCTTGCCCGGCGGCGGCTCTTTGCATGGCCTCGGCTTCCGTTCCGATGCGCCCGCCATCGACCCCGGAACCACTGGTCTTGGATGAACTGGTGACGCCTCCGGTGCCCGGAATGGGCGCCGTATTGCGGTACTCGAGATCCATGCCGTAATCGACCCGGTCGTGCGTAAGCTTAACCTCATAGAACGTGCTGGCGGAAAGCGCATGCGTCCACTGCGTTCCGTAAATCTGGCGCGTGCGGTCGCCCGCCACGGCGCAATGAGGATACCAATACTTGTTCGTACTCCCCGTGGAAGAGAAAGGATTGCTTGAAACGAATCCCCCGATGCCGGGCCCCTGGCCGCCGCTTCCGCCTTTTTGCTTGCTGTAATAGCCATGCATATTCAGTTTCTTCCCTCTCCCCACATTCGTGGTCAACTTACCGCGAAAGTTCTGATCCTGAAAACTCGCTTCCGGAAAACGATAAGCATATTCGGATTGGATCCCGTCGTAGCTGAGAAAGAATTTCAGGGGCCTGAAAAACGGAATGGGACCCCCGAGTGTCGCGGCGATGCGATAGTCCGAATTCATACCGGTCTGGTGAAACACGAAATCGTCCGGGTCCACCCCGTCCGCGAACTGCACAATGCCCTGCTCTCGCAAACGCTTCAATTCGTTAATGGAGTCCTGCGAACGGTGCCGCCACAGGTAGCGGGCGTACAACTCCATGGGTTTGTCTGCATGGGCTTCGCCCTCCGGCAACGAAGCCGCAACCGCATTCCACCCGTCGAAAAACGAATTGCCGCCTTCGAAGGCGCCGAGATCCGAATCCACGAACGGCTCGACAAGCGGGGAATCGAAACCGAACGGTCCCGGTCCGAAATGCTTGAACTCGGCGGGGCTGTACTGCAGGTTTATGGACCCCGTGTAACGCTCGCTTCCCTCGCGCGTCACCACGTTGATGACGCCCGAACGGACATCCCCGTATTCGGCGCTGAAGCCTCCCGTTTGCACCTTGATTTCCTCAACCGCATCGAGATTGGCCCGGTAGTGCGGCTGATTGGTAAGCGGATCGTTGTAGTTCACGCCATCGACCAGATAAAGCGACTCGTCGAAGAAGGAACCGCGTATCTCCGGCCGGTCCTCTACGCTGCTGATGTCGTTGAACGCGACCTGGGCCGTAAGCACCTGTGAAACCGTCTGGTATCTCCCGCTCGCAATCTCCTCCGCATCGATGTTTCGTTGCGAAGCGGCTATGTCTCGTTGAATGACAGGTTGCTCCGCAGTCACGACCACCTCGTCCATACCGACAGCAGCCTCTTGCATGGAAATGTCCACCTCGGTCGTAAGCTCGATGGCCACGCGAACGTCTTCGACGGTCACCGGCGTAAAACCGATGAACGTAGCCCGTACGGTATGAGTACCGGGGCGAACGTTCAGAATAGAAAAGTAACCGTCGGCGTTCGTGACGGCGCCGATGGTGGTTCCGTCGATAATGACATTGACCCCGATCAGCGGCTCCTGGTTTTGGTCAACCACACTGCCCGCAATTTTTCCGGTTTGCGCGAAGGCGGCCACAGACGGCCACAACAGTGCCAGAAAAAGAAAGATAGCATAGCGGTGGTTCATGGCATATCCCTTTGTTTTGGTGTCCGGATACGATCAAATAACATCCATGCACAGAGACGATAAATAACGCCCCTCTGCATGGACGATTGTTAACGCATTGGGAATTGCCCGACAAAACCCTTGCGGAATCGTTATTGGGGCGACCCGTATCTATTCTAGGCAGAAAGGATAAGAAAAACAACCTCTGCATTTCATTTAATTTTAGGGGGGGTGATTTGTGTTTAGTGGTCTTTATTTTGATCAAAAAAATTGCGAAGTGGGGTAAATGCGTAAATTTACAAGGATAAATCTTATTATTCGTTTAATAAACAATGGTTAAGGAATAAATTTATTTTATTAAAATTCGATGAAGACGATATTCTTTGTGCTTATCTCTCCCTTACAATGCCGCCTCCATCTGTTGCAGCGTCGACATCGAAGCGGTTGCAATCCGCTCGGGCCCGGGTTCGAAATCGAACACCTCAAGGGATATCCACTTGTCGTAGCCCTTATCCCGGAAGGCTTGCAATGCCGGCACGTACGCCTCAACGGCGTCGCCGGTACCGAGGTACGTACCGTCCATCTCCTGAATCTGTATGTGCCCGATGTGATCGTAATAGGCATGCACCAGTTCGTCAAGCGGACTCGTTTCGTCGGCGGTATTGTGAAAATCGAACATGGTCGAGACGGCCGGGTGATCGACCGCCTCGACAACAGCCAGCGCCTCGCCGAGCGTATTGATCACATCCGTCTGATCACTGGACAACGGTTCAAGCAATAACTGCACACCGTGGCCGGCAATGGACGGCGCCGCATCGCGCAATCCGTTCGTCAGATGCTCGACTGCCTCCTCGGTCGAAATACCCACCGAAGAACGCTGTCCCGGCGAACCGAAAATCATCACCTTGCCGCCAAGGTCCGCACAAAACTCTGCAAGCTTCGCCATGTACTCCCAGCTATCGCGGCGAATGGCCTCGTCGGGGGTAGTGGTATGAAGGCCTTCAGGCGTCACAAGCAACCAATGCAATCCAAGGATATCCACACCGGCTTCCTCGGCAATGCCCCGGATCTCGGCCCGGCGATCCATAGAGATATCGTCCACATGGTTTCCCAACGTAAAAGGCGCCACCTCAATCCCCTCATATCCCGCCTGAGCGGCGTACCTGCACTGCCGCTCCCAGTCCCAGTCCTGCATAATCTCGTTGCAGATGGCGTATTTCCAGGAAGGCTTTACGGGCGTTCCGGCGATTTCTCCGGTACCCGCATCCTCGCTACCGCACCCGGCAACAAGTCCTCCGAAAGCGATTCCTCCGAAAGCAATGGATGAAGTCTGTATAAAACGGCGGCGATCCATACGCTGCATAGCGGATAAAGAGTTTGGAACGAAAGGATACGGATACAGGGAAAGCGCAAGAGCAATCCCTTGACATACGGTACGCTATTCTGCAAAATTCCGGTAGGCCGACTCCACATCGCCAGGCGCCGGATGCCCGGAAAAGAGCATGATCCGATGGCGCAATGTGGTCGATTCCCCCGGCGCAAGGGCGAAATGAAGGGCTTCCGCCCCCTCGCTGAAAACGGCCTGTCCGAATGGATTGGCGGCAAACAGACCGTAGTCGCGCGCATGCCAGTAGGTAGGAAACCCCGGGTTACGGGGATGATCGAGCACGGCGATGACCACCGGATGGTCCAGGATCGTCCCGGAGAGCATCATCCAGCGCGCACGCTTCCCCCAGACATCGGGATATCCCGCGACTCCTTCGCTGTTGCGATACTGACCGGTCACGTGTTCGTTGTCCGACGTGCTGATCACCGAACCGTCGGCAGCAAGCACATCCACAGGACGATTCGAAGGCATTTCAAGCGCGCGCCTGACCCGCAAACCGAGAGCCCCTTCCTTGTTGTCCTCGAAAGACACCGTCCGGTCCAGCGCCGTCAGCGTCGTGATGCGATCGACTACGCGGAGATCGGATTCGACACGAAACACAAAGCGGGTATCCTCACGAAGGAGCGCCGTGCCGTCCGGGGCAAGCCAGTCCATCGTGACATGAAGCGCACCGTGTCCCGCACCGCTTTCGACATGCGTGACCGCCCGGTGGAGAATCGTGCCCATCGAAGCGGCGCGCTCGGCGGATACGGCATCCGAGTTGTTCCAGAAATCCAGCCCGTTGATGTCGCCGTAATTGAACCACAGGCCAATATGGTGCGGGTGATCCACCCGTTCGCCCGCGGCCTCTTCGAGAGGATATCCCCGCGTCACAGCGATGCCGGACGATGTCCGCAGCGGATAAAGCACCGGCTTTTTAAGCACGGAAAGCGTGTCTGCATAAAGGTATGCGGTAAATAACTCGCCATCGACCAGTACATCTACACGTTGCGCCGCCGAATCCGGCACAACAAGAACCTTCGGCGTATCGAGCGCCTGTCCAAGCGTAGCGACGGGAAAAACCCCCGCTATCGGGAAAAACGCCGCAAGAACGAACAGTCCACTCCACCCGTAAAAGAACCGTCTGCGCAAAAATCGCGCGACGCCCAGGACAAACACGGTCATTAAATCCATCTCGTTCAGCTTACGACAACATCCATTTTCTGCATGTCGAAGGTAATGCGCTTGCCGGTATGCAAGGCGGCGATCGTCATGCAGAGCGCCACCGAATGATTCCAGGCAGCATGAATGTCTGCATTGGGCGTCTCGCGCGAGCGCACGCATTCCATCCAGTTGCGCATGTGCGACATGGTGGCATTGTCTCCGCCCGTGTTTGCCGCCGTGGCTACACCCCCCACCTCGTCCAGCTTCATTTGGTCGAGCTGGAACGGCTGCATGCCCATGGAAACGGCATAGCGTTCGGTTAACCCTCCTTCAGGACTCACCGTGTTCGTATCGAGATTCAGTGTGCCCCCATTGGAATAATAGAGTTCCCGGACGCCGCCAGCCGCGTTCGTCTGCCGGGAAGAATACACCACCTGAAACCCGCTGGTTGGGTCGTCCAGCGGACCGTAATCGTAGACAGCGGTCATCGTGTCGAAATTCTTTCGCCCGTCCTTCCACAGATAAATGCCGCCGTTGCCGACCACGCTGCGAGGATATGGCATACCGGTGAACCAGTGCACGGTATCGATCTGATGCACCATCCATTGATCGGGAATACCGGAAGAATAAGGCCAGAACAACCGATATTCGAGATATTTTCGCGGGTCCCATTCCTCGTGCGGGCGATTCATCAGGTAGCGCGTCCAGTCCGTATCCGATTCCTTAATGGACGCCACCAGATCCGGACGCCGCCACCGCCCCGGCTGGTTCACATTCCAGGTCATATGCGCCGATACGATATCGCCGAACTTCCCGGAGCGAATATACTCGTTGGCAGCCATGTAATTCGAGGCGCTGCGACGCTGCGTGCCCACTTGCAGAACGCGATCCGACGCAGTAATCCTGTTCAGAGCCTGATTGGCGTCCCCCATCGTATTGGCGAACGGCTTTTCAACATATACGTCGCACCCGGCCTCGACGGCTTCGATGGCATGAAGCGCATGCTGAAAATCCGCTGTGGAAATGATCACCGCATCGACCATGCCGGATTCGTACAGTTCCTCGTTGTTGCGCATCGCCTTGACGCCGTCCCCTGCCTCCATGCCGGCTTCCGCGCGCTGCGCATCCACGAATGCCGCACCCTCTTCGCGGCGGCGGTTCCAGATATCGGACACGGCCACAATGTCGAAATTCATGTCCTTCGCGGAAGCGAGGAACGCAGGAATGAGCGAACCGCGCGCCCGGCTGGAAAAGCCCACGACGCCGACGCGGACGCGATCGTTGGCGCCCAGAATGCGCCCGTAACTCTTCGATGTCATACCGCTCGCGAAGATACCTCCTCCAAGCACGCCGCCAGCCGCGCCGGCGGTCATAGTTTTGAGAAAGGTCCTGCGAGACGATGAGGTTTTCTTGTGCGCCATGATATCTCCCGGTGTGTATGTTCTGTAAATAGCGTTGCCGTTACGCCGCCATTCCGGCAAGCACTCCCCGCATGTACGCAAAGGATTGCTTCATGCCCGGCAGGGGGGCATTGGCGTCGATCTCGTATTCGAGGTTAACGTAGCCGCGATAATTCATCTTCACCAATTGCCTGAAAATGTCGGCTACAGGCATGGCGCCTTCGCCCACAATGCACTGGCTGGCCCGGTCGCTCAAATCCCGCAGGTCCTTCACATGCATGTCCAGCAGGCGGTCGCCCGCTTCGGCGATGGCTTCCACCACATCCACGCCGGTGCGGGCCGTATGCCCGACATCGATGCATAAACCCACACGCGGATCCATATCCCGGATGACTTCGAGGCCGTCTCGGGGTCCGGGAAAATGCGAGTCTTCCGGACCGTGGTTGTGAATGGCCACGCGAATGTCGTATTCCTTGACGAACCGTTCGATCCGGGGCATGTTTTCCGCTGTCGGAGCAATGACCAGCAAGGGAATGCCGACGGCCTTTGCATATTCGAAAAACATGCGCACATGATCGTCGTCATCTTCCCGGATGTTGTTGTTACCCCCGCTTACGATCTCGATGCCTGCTTTCGCAAACGCCTGCGCACCTGCCGCCAGCTCTTCCGGGGAATCCTCATAGGGCATGTGGTGCGACTTGACGCTGATATGTCTCACATGCAACGCCTGGAGGATGGAGATCGCCTCGGTCCGATCGAATTGACGCAGCGAAAAGGTGGCTACCCCGAGGGTGAAAGGTATGTCGGCAGCAGAACGCCCAGCCTCCGAAAAGGAAGCGGCGTCAGCGGCGTACGGGGCAAATCCGGCTCCTGCGGAAGCGAGGGCGGCTGTTTTTACGAATCGACGGCGAGTCAGTTCTATAAAAGACATGGGATGTAGTACGCTCGTTAAAGACGAATCGATCGGGACGGGAAACAATGTACAAAATGAACTTGCACTGTTACAATGCTTTCCTGACGGAGATCTTAATAACCAGATCCCCGCACCAGATCTCCAGATCTCCGATCGCGAAAAAACCGTACGGGAACGGAAACATACCATCGGGAAATTATTCCAAAAAAGTAAGGGATCGGGTTTGTGTTTGTTTGTGAATTTTGCGCAAAGATACTCGCACGCTCTCCGTGCTTCATGCGGGCCCGTAAACGCCATATGCATCCGCATGGCCGCGACAAGGAATGTCGTTCCGGTTCGCTGCCTGGAGCATCTTCCTTTGTACATCCCCGACCTGCCGACATCGCGATTTCTTTTCGAAAGCAAGGTATGCAACCCGGAAAAACACGACATTTTCATAAGGATATGCACCGACGGAAAACGCTGCTACAGTATCTTTCGGCCTGTTTCAGATTGCTTTCGGCAAGAAAAACCTCGGTGAAACCGCTCCCTATGCACAGATGCCTCCGCCTCCTCGCAACGCTCTGCCTTATTGCAACCTGCCCGCTCGCCACCGGCAGCAACGCCGACGCCCAGGGGTGGAGCGTGACGGAGGTGCAATACCAGGGGGGCTCCGCACTACAGGATCACGACGTGAGCCCCACCGGAACGCAACACCTGATCACATTCCAGCACGCAAGCGGCTGGAACCTTGGCGAGAATTTTTTCTTTGTGGACATGGCGTGCTGCAGCGGCGCCGGAGACGCTAACCGGGAAATCTATATGGAATGGTATCCATTCCTGAGTCTCGGGGCGATCACCGGGAAGGAAATCGCATGGGGTCCCATCCGGGGCGTAGGTCCGCTCGGAGGAATAAACTGGGGAGCGCAGGGCAAGGTGCTGAAGATCACGCCCGGGTTCCGACTGCAACTGGACCTGCCGGGCTTCGCTTTCGCAAATCTCGACTATCTGTATCTCGTGGATCGCAGCGCCGGACTGGCCGAGGGCGGCGCACCCCAAAGCGACAATAGCCACCTCATCGATTTCAACTGGGCGCTGCCGTTCGACATCGGCGGAGGCGCATTCTCGCTGGAAGGACATGCCGAGTGGCAAAGCAAACGGAATACCGAAGTCGGTCATGCGCCGTACTGGATCCTGATGCAGCCTCAGCTACGGCTGGATGTCGGTAAGGCGCTCGCCGGAAACCCGGGACGCTTTTTTGCAGGAACCGAATTGCATATCTGGATCAACAAGTTCGGCTTCGAGGACGCCGACGAGGTCATTCCCCAGTTTCTCGCCGTATTTCGTTTTTAGCGTATACCGGGGACTGCTTCGGGAAGCGATCGCTTCCGTCAAAACCACAAACCCCTGTCAGGGAGCATCCTCCCGAATCCACTTCATAAAGGACACGGCGAGAAGAACCAGAATCGCCATCAACGGGATGGATACCAGAACGGAGGACGCCTTCAGCGCCTCTATGCTCTCCTGCTCCTGCCCCCCTGCAAACATCAACGTAAGAGACACGCACGCGAGTACAACGGCCCAGAAAATGCGATGCCACCGGGCCGGCTCGACAACCCTTCCTTCCTCTTTCGTGGCCACCGCGGCCAGCACATAGGCTGCGGAGTCCAGGGTGGTCGCCCCGAAAATGAAAGCCAGCGCAACAAAAAGCGCTACGAGCGGCGCGGCAACAGGGAGCACCCGCCCGCCTACTGCGGCAATGGTTGCTATGATCGCCTCGGGCGCCTGACCGAACGCCACCATCTCCACCAGGTTTTGCGATCCTTCCAGATTCAAAAACATGCTGGTGTTGCCAAGCACGCCAAAAACGAGCCAGCATCCCAGCGACCCGGCAATCATCTCGCCCAGAATCACTTCGCGGATGGTGCGCCCCCTCGATATGCGGGCTATGAAGAGTCCCATGAACGGCGCATACGCCACCCACCAGGCCCAGTAAAAAATGGTCCATTCTTCGGCAAAGGTTGCGCCGGAGGTCGCAGAAGCCACGCCGGACGCCGCAATCGCACTGCCGGCCTTGGCGACCGCATCGGCATAGAAACTCATCTTTATGAAATTCTGAAATATCAACCCGACGCTATGCGTAAAGGAATCGATAATGAACATCGTCGGACCGAACACGAACACAAACGCCATCAGCGTAACGACCAGCCAGACGTTGATGTCGCTCAGGACCTTGATCCCCTTTTTTAACCCGGAATAGACGCTGAATCCGAACAGGGCGCTCCAGATCACTATGACGAAGGCGTCGAGCAGGAAGGTGCGCTCGAGGCTAAACAGGTCTGCAATACCTGCGGAAATGAGGGGCGTGCTGAGCCCTATAGAAGTCCCAACCCCGCCGAGCAGGCCCAGAATGAACACGATGTCGATGATCTTTCCCGGCAGGCCGGTAGCCGCCCGAGTGCCGATCGCACCTTCGCACGCCGCCGAAAGACGGAGGACGGGCCGCCCCCGGTTCCAGTACAGGTAACCGAGAGGAAGCACCGGCACAGTATAGATGGCCCAGGCCAGCGGCCCCCAATGGAACATGCCATAGGCGGCGGCCCACTCTATGGCTTCCTTGGACCGGGGTTCAATATCGAACGGGGGATTCGTGTAATAATAGGCCCATTCGATGGTGCCCCAATAGATGACGCTGGCCCCGATGCCGGCGCAAAACAGCATGGCGCCCCAACTGAACAGCGAAAACTCCGGTGGGCTATCGGGACCGCCGAATCGAATACGGCCGTATTTCCCCAAGGCAACGTAGAGCAGAAAAACGAAGACGACCACGAAAAACCACAGGTGCAGCCATCCGAGGGTCCGGGTCATCCAGTTCATGGCGTCGCCCAGCACCGCAGCACCGCCGGACGGAAACATAA
The DNA here is from genome assembly GCA_951812345.1 of Rhodothermales bacterium. Lineage (GTDB taxonomy): Bacteria > Bacteroidota > Rhodothermia > Rhodothermales > VXPQ01 > VXPQ01. Next base: position 992,419 of record OX638295.1, on the reverse strand, counting down.
TCAGCGGGACGATGAGGCAAAGAACGCCGCCGAAGGTAACCCGGAAAATGACCTTTTCTATCTTTGGCCCTTGCACAAAGCCATCCCCTCTTTCCTTGCCATACTACTTTTCGGAATCGGTGACAACTCCGGTCATGGACCTTATCTGCCGCCGAGCGCAATCGCGTTGGACAATATACGGAATGCCCCCGGAACCCCGTACGGCACCTGGCGATGAAGCGCCAGCGAAAGGTAGCTGTAGTGCCCTGACCCCACCTCTGCGGCCAGCCATATGCCCTGCTGCGGGTCCTGCCCGGTATCCTGCGTTTCCACCAGCGGGGTATAGGCAGCATCCCACTCCGTGAAGAACTTGGAGCCCCGCTGCTCGATCCAGTGGTCGAAATCGGCCAGGGAAATCGCGTTGGGTGTGGTCAGGAGAGGGTGATCCGGCGCAAGGATACGCACGGGTGAATCCTGTTCGGAAACTTCCTGCGCCCCCCGGGGCAATTCGGCAGGATGCGCCGCCATGTCGTTCGGCACGAATTCCTGGGTCTGATACAGGATGATCAGGTTGCCGCCCGCCGCCGCATAATCCAGCAGGCGCCGGTTATGCTCTACAAGGTCCTGCCGCACGGCGTACGCCCGCGTCCCTACGACGATCGTATCGAAGTGATCCAGGGAACCACTCGCCAGATCCGCCTCGCCAAGCAGTTGTACAGAGGCGCCGAGGTTTTCGATCGCAGCGGGGACCTCGTCACCCACGCCCATTACGTACCCCACCTGCATGCCGTCCAGTCGGGCGACCGGCACCGAGAGAATGGTGATTTCCGCTGGCATACGGAGACGGCCAAGCGGCAAGTCCCGGTGTTCGATGACCTGGTAGCCATGTCGGTATTGCCTGCCTCCGGATTCGGCCATGGCCTGGATCATCGCTTCACCGGACCAGTTCGCAGGGGGCTGCACCATGAAACGCGCCTCGACGACCTCGCCCCGGTTATGGAACGCATGCTGCATGGAAGCCGGATCGCTCGTCCAGCCCTCAGGCAGTTCGATGGCGATGTCCGCAACGACCGAATCCGCAATAGCCTCGACGCGCACGAGCACCGGAACCGCCTCCGCCGCCCCGGTATCTTCCATTTCCATCGGAAGGACATGTACGCGCGGACTGATCGAAACGGACAAATCGGGAAGAATTTCCACCCGGCGGGCAAGGAAACCGAAAGGTAAGCGGGATACGTACCCGGTGACGGGCATCGTCCGTACGATCTCCATACCGTCTACCTCCAGAAGCGCCTGCACGGACAAGGCCATAGGACGCCAGGGCAAGTGCATCGCCGAAGCAGACTCCAGAATCCGATACATATTTTCGGTGGGGCTGCTACGCTCGAAATACGGTCCATCGAAGATGGTTTCGCCCGGCCCGACTTCAATCATGAGTTCCACTTCGTTCCCGGCCCCTTCGTCCGACCGGGCCAACTGGGCGGCACCCTCCATATTGCGCTCGAGGACCAGCACCTCATTCACCGCAATCCGATCGGGCAGTTCGCTCTCCACAGCGACCGTGACAGCGGCTTCCTGATTCCTCACCAGCGCCGCGCCCAATGCCTGGTCAGCCAGTTCGGCTCGTATGCGCACACCCGCTGCGGCCATGATCGCATCTTCGAATTGCTGCGCCTTCACGGACAACTGAAAGGCCGTCTCCGGTAGATCCGCCGCAGCCTCTATGGTGGAGCGCACCAGACCCAGGCCGCGCACAAGTTCGGACACCACCTGCTCCGGCGCCCGAAAATCGAAATCCTGCATCACTCCGTCGATCAGGGTCTGAAGCTCGGCAAGGGATGAAGCAACCTCGGGAGACGCCTCTTCTCCCACAAGCGCCGGCAAACCGGGCAGACTCGTATCGATCCCCGCAAAAAAGGTGTCGGACACACGATTTTCCGCATCGGCGGGTAATTCGCCGAGCCGTTCATATCGGTACGTACGGCCTCCCCAGCTCCGGAATCGCCCCGACGTCTGGGAACGCTGGAGGCTCAGGCCATAGCGCGCATAGTCTCCGTACGATACGCCGAGCAGAGGGCTGTATGCCGTAGCGTCCAGGACCACATGATGCGGCTCGTCTTCAGCGGCCCCGCCCCGGAAAAGCAGCGGAACGGACCAGGGACGAAACCCTTCTTCCGAAATCTGCTCCGGGAAGCGGTTGGGGTCGGCTGCGGCGGCTACCGCCTGGGGCGTAAGCACGCCCGAAGCCTGATGGTGTCCATGCCCGTCCCGCCGGTCGCCATAGAACCGGGAAACCACGGCAATCGGACGATTCAGGCGAATGACCCGCACCATGTCCGCCAGCACGACCTCGGGGTCCCAGCTCCCGAGCGCTTCGTCCAGCGTCTTGGAATACCCGTAATCAACGGCGCGGGTAAAGTATAAATCGTCCAGGCCGTAATACCGTCCCGCCAGCACCAGTTCCCGCGTACGGATCAACCCCAGCGCATCGAACAGTTCCGAGCCGATGGCGTTGGCGCCCGCTTCGCCTCTGTTCAGGGTCAACTGGGACGTGCGCGCGCCCCATTTCCGGGATGACAATGCAAGCATGCCCGAGTGTTCATCGTCGGGATGGGCCAGCACATGGAGCAAAGAAGCCGTCGTGCCCAGTTTGTTGATGCGGTGCCAGGCGCCCGGCGCCCCCTGATCGGACGGCAAAATCTCGCCCGAAACGGGAGATGGGAACGCCAGCACGCGATCGGGGGCCGACTGGCCTGCAGCAGGATGAGCCGTCAGGATGAGAACAAAGGCGGCAAGCAGAGAAACGGACCAGAAACTGTGGAAGAAGCGCATGAAAGGTACGGGAATGGATTTGCAGAAAGAGAATGCCTTCCGGCAAATAATCAAAAAATGCCGTGAGGTGCAAGAAAAATGCAACCGGGGGGATTGCTATGTCTGTAATACGCGCCTGTATACGCGGCAGCGCCGTTGATCGTTCGTTGCCCTGCCCGTATCTTGCGCATAAGCCACCCCACCGAAAACAACGCTGCATACACCAGCGACCCTACGACGCATCCATGACCGATCACGCCCCCCGTTCCCGATTTCTCACGCTACGATTCGGCGCGCTTTGCGTGTTTGTGCTCGCGGCGGCGCTGATGCGTTTTCTCCCTCACCCTCCGAACGTCGCTCCCATAGGCGCCATGGCGCTGTTTGGAGGCGCGCTCTTCGCCAGAAAGGGAGTAGCCGTCGCCATGGTCTTCACCGCCATGCTGCTCGGCGATATTCTCCTGGGCTTCCAGCCGGTGCCCATTGTGTATTTCGCCTTCGCAGGGGTGGTAGGCATCGGATTCCTGTTGCGCAAAAACCGCAATCCGTGGCGGATCGCGGGAGCTTCCGTAGCCGGGTCTGTGCTGTTCTTCATTGTGACGAATCTCGGCGTCTGGGCGGGCGGCGCGCTATTCCCGCAATCGATGTACCCGCAAACCTTCGAGGGGCTTATAGCATGCTACGTAGCCGCGATCCCTTACTTTCACAACACCCTCCTCGGCGACGCACTCTTTACGGCAGTGCTCTTTGGCGGATTCGCCTTCGCGGAAAAGAGATTTCCTGCGCTGCGAGCGGGCTGAAGCGGCAACCCCTTCAATACGAATAAATCACGCTTGCGCTCCAGAGAAAATCGTCCCCCGATATTTCGGTGTGCAAGGATTTGTTGATCATCGCCGACAGGGAAAACGGAAGACCTCTTTTCGCCAATACGGCGTTCGAAGAAAAATACGTCCCGCTCTCATCGTCTACCATATCGTCCATATCCTCTATTCCCAGATAATAGACTTGCGAGTTTAGCGAAACGGTCCATCCGTCGAACACGTCGATATTGGATAATGCGGTATTGAAGACGATAAAATTCAGGTTGCGCAAGGTGGTTTTTTCTATACCGCGCGCATACAGAACCAGCAGCCCTACACTCAGATTTTTCGTAAGGGAATATTCGGGCAGGACCTGCCCGCCTATGAATCTGCGGGCTATGATGGCGTCCCGAGGAACCTTGTCTTCGTCGTCCGTTTCCGTAACGGTCGATGTGACGAAGTTAAGGACGGAGTTGAGGGCGACTCGAAGCCTGAACTTGTCGGTTTGCATCATTCGGTATTGCCACCGGAACACAAAATCCCAGGGTCTCCCTGTCGTGGCAAACCGAAGTTCCGGCTCGAACGTAAATTTTCCCTTTCCGATTCTCGTGTAGGATTGTATGGCGGGCTTACCGAGGGTAAAGTTGGGTATTTGCGAAACGCCTTTGTTGGTAATGCCGATCGTCCCCTCGAAGGCTTTCCGCTCCTGCTCGACCTCTTGAGCAAGCGCAAAGCGGACAGGCAGAATGAACGAAAGGAACAGCATCGCGCCTGCGATCGAATAGGTCGTTTTCATGGTGCTTGTCAATGGGCAATTCTTGCATCAGGCTGCAAGCCCGCCTGCTTGATTTTTGTGGTGCTTGTCAACAGACGATCCTTAAGGATACTCTGATTAAGATAGGCAATCGGGACCTGCTTTCCACCCGAACGAATAATCCTCGTCCGCATGGGCGGTATAATTATTCGACGCATTTTTTGCGTTGAATAATTATGCGAGCCTCAGTGTGTATGGGCGACGGGACTATTCAACGCATTTTTTGCGTCGAATATCTGTATGAGCCTCTTGCATATGGGCAGTGCAATTATTTAACGCATTTTTTAAGGTGAATAGCCGGGGCTCTTGCGCCTGGGTAGCATATCATCTTGCGCGGCAATGCCAAGCGGGACTTAAACTGCCGGAGGATTTCGACGAGGAGGGCAAGGGGTATCGCATCCATTGCGGAAGCGTTCTTCGCGGAACCCTTGCAAAGCAGGCTATCGCTGTAAAATCTGGAATACAAACTGCGCCAATACGCCGGCAATAGCCCCAAAGCCCAACCCCATTATCCAGCGAAGAAGGGCATTGTTTTGCTCCATCATGGCGGCCCGGAGTTCGCCTATCTCAGCTCGTACGGAACCTATCTCAGCTCGTACGGAACCTATCTCAGCTCGTGCAGAACCTATCTCGGCTCGTACGAAATCTTCCGAGGCCGAGCCCCCCTGCCCGTTACGAATAGCTCTTGCTATCGCTTCGGCCGGGCGCTGTTCAAGGCCCGCATTCACAAGAGCGTGAGCGATGGCAAGGGTATCGATCATGGCTTTCGGAAATGTTTAAGAATACGCTGACCAAAATCGCTTCGCTCAGGGTATCCTTAAGAATTAATATGCCGTTTTCCGCGTTCTGTTTCAAGCGCGCCCGCATGGTTTCCATAGAAAGGCCAACATGGAAAAGCGCCTTGCAAAGTCCCCATCCGAGCGATTTTTCTATGGCGACCTCCCTTGTTGCATGCTGGCCCGATTCTGCGCACATAGACACGTAACCCGCCAAAACATAACCCCGCCCGCCAGCGGGCGACGGGTGCGCCAAAATCCGAATTTTTTTCCTACATTAATTTTTACGGATATACTGTATCGAAGCGGACTTAATCAGAGTATCCTTTATCGTTTTATTCCCAAACCCCGGATATCCACCATGAATCGCCGCCATTTTATACACCGTACGGGGGGCGCCGTCGTCGGCGGCCTGACGCTGAGCAGCCTGGGCTTCCCGGCGAAAGGCATGGGCCGCGCATTCGCGGGCGCATCCGACGTGCAAATAGGAGCTATTTCCTACAGCTTTCGTCAGATTCCCTCCAGCGCCGAGGAAATCCTCGGCTATATGGTTGAACTCGGTCTTAATTCGGTCGAGCTCATAGGCAGCCCGGCGGAGGAGTTCGCCGGGGGGCCGGTAGCGCCGCCTTTCCCCCGCAACTGGAGAGAGTTGAGCGCGGACGAGCGGGCCGAACTTAGAGCCGCAAGGGAAGCGGCGGACAAAGAGGCCGCCGAATGGCGCGTGTCGGTTCCTATGGACAAGTTCGAAGCCCTCGGCAAGATGTATCGCGACGCCGGGGTCCATATCGACATCCTCAAACTGGGCAATCCGGGGTGGTCCGACGGAGAGATCGACTACGCCTTCCGGGCAGCCCGGGCAATGGGCGCGCGCGGCATCTCGTTTGAAATATCGAATGAAGCCGGCGAGCGGATGGGGCCATTCGCCACGAAGCACGAGCTGGTTACGAGCATGCATAACCATACCCAGGTGGCCAATGAGGATTTCAGTTTCGATATCCCGCTCTCCTACTCGCCCTACAACATGCTCAATCTCGACATCGGGCACTATGTGGCGGGCCTTGGAACCTCTCCAATCCCGGTAATCCAGAAGTACCACGACCGGATTGCGCACCTGCACCTGAAGGATCGGAAAAGCCCGGAAAACGGCGGAGATAACGTACCCTGGGGCGAGGGCGACACGCCGATCGGCGAGGTGCTCCGGTTGCTCCGGGACGAAGCGTATCCGATCCCGGCGATGATCGAACTGGAATATCCGATTCCGGAAGGCTCGACCGTGATGGAGGAGATGGCGAAGTGCGTGGACTACTGCAAGGAGGCGCTTTCCTGAGAGATTCGGGCCGTTTTGGCCCGGTTCTCAGGCTTTGGCGAGGCAAAGGCTGTCGTAGAGGAATCAACCATGAAGAACCGCCCATCGCATCGTTCTTTTGCATACGTATTTCCGGTGGTCGCGGCGCTCGTTGTGCTCAACGGCTGTTTCACCAACGCGCCCCGATGGAGCGAGACGGATTCGGACCCGATCAGGATCGTAACCAACAGGGGAGGACAGACGCTGGGGTATGCCGCGACATCGGGCGTCGGCCTGCTCACCGTCGATGGATTCGCGTTCAAGGACCTGAACAAAAGCGGGGCGCTGGATCCGTACGAAGACTGGCGCCTCCCCGCCGACGTTCGGGCAAAAGACCTGGCCTCCAGGATGTCTGTCGATCAGATCGCCGGCCTGATGCTCTACAGCGCCCACCAGGCCATCCCTTCGACAGGGAGACGGGGTAGCGTCCCTACCTATAACGGAAAGCCGTTTGCCGAGAGCGGGGCAAATGCCTGGGACCTCTCCGACGCCCAGAAGGACTTTCTGACCCACGACAACCTGAGGCATGTGCTGATCACCTCGGTGGAAAGCTCCGAAGTGGCGGCGCGCTGGAATAACAACATGCAGGCGCTGGTCGAAGGGGTCGGGCTGGGCATTCCGGCCAATAACAGCTCCGACCCGCGCCATCGCACGCGGGCCGACGCCGGATTCAATGCCGGTTCCGGAGGAAACATCTCCATGTGGCCCGGCCTGATCGGCCTCGCAGCCACCTTCGACCCCGGCCTCGTGCGGCAGTTCGGCGAAATCGCATCGAAAGAATATCGCGCGCTCGGCATCGCAACGACCCTGTCCCCCCAGATCGATCTGGGCACCGAGCCCCGCTGGTATCGCTTGAACGGCGCCTTCGGAGAAGATCCGAAGCTTGCCGCCGACATGGCGCGGGCCTACATCGACGGTTTTCAGTCTTCCCCCGCTGAGGCCGGGATTGCCGATGGCTGGGGCTACGAAAGCGTCAACGCAATGGTCAAGCACTGGCCGGGCGGGGGTTCGGGCGAAGGCGGCCGCGATGCGCACTACGGATACGGCAAATACGCCGTGTATCCCGGGGGCAACTTCGATCTCCACATGACTCCTTTCACGGAGGGCGCTTTCAAGCTGGATAGCGAGACGGGGATGGCGGCGGCGGTCATGCCGTACTACACCGTCTCTTTCGACCAGGATAGTACGTATGGCGAAAATGTGGGCAATTCCTACAGCACATACATCATCAACGATTTGCTCCGGGAAAAATACGGCTACGACGGCGTGGTATGCACCGATTGGGGCGTTACGCGCGATTATACGGCTCTCGATGCATTCGGCGCCGCGCCCTGGGGCGTGGAAGAGCTGTCCGAAGCCGAACGGCATTACAAGGCCCTGATGGCAGGCATCGATCAGTTCGGCGGCAACAACGATTCCGGCCCGGTTATCGAGGCCTATGAACTGGGCGTGCAGGAACACGGCGAAGCGTTCATCCGCGCGCGTTTCGAGGCGTCCGCCGTGCGCCTGCTGAAAAACATCTTCCGCACCGGCCTGTTCGAAAACCCCTATCTGGATATCGAAGAGACCAACGCTACAGTCGGCAACGCCACGTATATGGCGGCAGGGTACGAAGCGCAACGCAAGTCCCTGGTGCTTCTGAAGAACCGGGACAGTGTCCTGCCGCTAAAACAAAACCCAACGATATACATCCCCCGGCGTTATGTGCCGGAACGCCAAAACCCTTTCCGTGGCGACATCACGCCTGCGACGTACGAGGATCCGCTTAGCCTGGACATTGCAGGAGCGTATTTCAACGTAACCGACGACCCGGACGCAGCGGACGCAGCCCTCGTCGTCATCGCAAGCCCGACATCTACAAGGGGGTATGACAAAGCGGACGCAGAGGCGGGCGGCAACGGGTACGTTCCCATCAGTCTTCAGTACGAACCCTACACGGCTACGCACGCCCGCGCCGAAAGCATCGGCGGCGGGGATCCGCTGGAAACCTTCACGAACCGCTCGTACCAGGGCAAAACGGTCACGACGGCGAATGCGACCGACTTGCAAGCGATCCGCGACGCCCGCGAAGAAATGAACGGGAAGCCCGTCATTGTCGTGCTTGATATGTCGGCCCCGACCGTGGTATCGGAATTCGAGCCGAGCGCCGACGCCATCCTCGTCAGTTTCGGCGTACAGGATCAGGCAATTCTCGACATCCTGACCGGCGAAGCGGAGCCTTCGGGCTTGCTGCCCTTCCAAATGCCGGCGGATATGCAAACCGTCGAGGAACAGTACGAAGACACGCCGCACGACATGCGCCCCTACGTGGATGCCCAGGGAAACACCTACGACTTCGCTTTCGGACTCAACTGGAGCGGCGTCATAGAAGACCTTCGGACCGAAACGTACGGGAAGGAGCAGCCGTTGCGCGAATCCGGTCTGTAACTCGTATTAAATGTACCCTTGCGGATTCTACCGGGGACGCCAATGCCTGAGCACAGGCGCGTAAAGCACAGGATCGCGCTGCGGTCGAGAAGATTCTATGGTTAAGGTATCTCGCAAGGCATGGCTCGGCGGCGTGTGGTTAAGCCTGCTCCCGCTTATCGCAACGGCGCAGATCACGGACCCGCTCCATCTTGAGAGCGGTCTGCTCGCCGGTATATCCGGTTCGGACCCGGCCGTCCGGGTGTACAGAGGCGTCCCGTACGCCGCGCCGCCCGTCGACGCGCTGCGCTGGCATGCCCCGCAAACGCCCCCTTCATGGGAGGGAGTTCGCGAGGCGGACACATTCGGTCCCGGTTGCATGCAAAATATAGCGGGGTCGCGACCGCCATGGACCGAAGAGTTCATGCACCAGGGCAGTGTGAGCGAAGACTGCCTGTATCTCAACGTCTGGACGACAGCGAAGAACGCCAACGAGAAACGCCCCGTCCTGGTCTATATCCACGGCGGCGGCTTCAGCGAAGGATCCGGTTCTGTAGCGGTCTACGATGGGGAAGCCCTGGCGAAGAAGGGCGTCGTGGTAGTGATTATCAACTACCGGCTGGGCGTGATCGGCTTTCTGGCCCACCCGGAAATGACAGCTGGCTCCAGCGACCATGCTTCGGGCAACTTCGGCCTGCTCGACCAGGTCGCTGCGCTCCAGTGGATACAACAAAACATTGCGGCCTTTGGCGGCGATCCGAACAACGTCACGATCGCCGGGCAATCGGCCGGAGCCATGGCGGTATACCTGCTCACGGCCGCTCCGCCTGCCAAAGACCTCTTCCATCGCGCGATCGTACAGAGCGGGCCGGGAGGACTGGCCTCGTTCGGCCTGAGTTCCACGCACGCGCTGGCGCGTCCCCTATCCGAAGCGGAAGCCGGCGGCGCCGAATTCGCCGAGGCCAAGGGCGCGTCTTCGCTCCAGGAACTGCGCGCGATGTCCGTCGACGAACTGACCGCCGGGCCCGCGGCGGGCGGCGGCCCCCTGCGTTTCGGGCCGGTGATCGACGGCTATTTCCTGCCGGATAGCGTCCCCGCGATCTACGCCCAAGGAACGCAGCACGATGTGCCTATGCTTATGGGCTTTAATGCCGACGAACCGAGCGCCTTCCCGGGGTACGGAAAAGCCATGGTCGAATCGTTTCGCGAGACGGCAAGAGAAAGCTACGGCGAGTCGGCGGAAGCGTTTCTCGCGCTCTATCCGGCAGCCACGGATGCAGAAGCGGGCCACGCCCAGAAAACCAGCCAGCGCGATCTGGCCGCCGTGGCTATAGAGCAGTTAGCTGCGGAACGCGCGCAGACGGCGAAAGCAGACCTCTATCTGTATTATTTCGAACGGGGCATCCCTTGGCCGGAGCGCCCGGAGTTCGGAGCGTTTCACACCGCCGAAGTGCCGTACTTTTTTAACACACTCGATATGCTGGACCGCCCCTGGGAATCCCTGGACCGGCGCCTTGCCGATACGATGTCGTCGTACTGGGTCCATTTCGCAACCGACGGGAATCCGAACGGGGCGGAATTACCCGAGTGGCCGGCCTATGACGGGCAAGACGTTCGCTTCATGCGCCTGGGTGAACGGGTGGCGCCCGATGCGATGGCGAACCGGGCTACGCGTGATTTTTTTGAGGGATATTTGGCAGAGTAAGTGACGCCCTTGGCATACCCTTCCCATATCTGAAAACCTGCGGACAAACGATGGACAGACGCCATTTTATCACGAGTGCGACGGCAGGCGCATTGGTTCTCGGCCTGCCGGGTGCAGCATGGCTAACGGGTCCTTCCGCCGATCTGCATACCCTGGCCCGGCCCGCTTTACTCGACATGCTCGGCAACCGGCGTGTTCGCGACCTGGGAGTGCATTATCGAGAGATGTATCCCGCAGAGTCCAGTGTGAATATCCTGAGTGCAGTCATTCCGGGCAGCGATAGGCAGGCCCTAACGGGCGCCCCAACCCTGCACTCGCACCTGAAGACAGCGATCCGGGACGACTTTGCCGCCGAACGAACGATTCTCCTCAAGGGATGGGTGCTTTCCGTCACGGAGGCCCGCCAGTGCGCTCTCTTCTCGCTCATCCACCCGTAATCGTCATAGGATATGCATACAGATGCCCGAACCCTGGAGGACGGCGCCCTTATTGAAGGCGATCTCTGCATTGTCGGCGCCGGCGCTGCCGGCATCAGCATGGCCATGGAATGGATAGGAACGCCCTACACCGTCATTTTGCTTGAAGGCGGGGGGTTCAACTATGAACCGCAGATGCAGGCCCTCTATGCCGGCAAAAGCATTGGCGATCCGTATCAGGCGCCCCTCGAAGTCGCACGGCTCCATTACTTTGGCGGCACCACCGGGCACTGGGCTGGCTGGTGTGCGCCCATGGACCCCATCAATTTCCAAAAACGCGACTGGGTGCCCCATAGCGGCTGGCCGTTCCGGAAAGAACACCTCGACCCGTTCTATGAACGCGCACAAGCCTATGTCGAACTGGGGCCCTATGTATATGACGCAGCCGACTATGAAGCCAAATATCCCCCGCAGCAGCGGCTGCCGTTCGACGAAGAAAAGATATGGACGAAGATGTGGCAGTTCAGTCCGCCAACACGATTCGGGACACGGTACCGGGATACGATTATCGATGCGGAAAATCTTCATCTTTACACCTACTCCAACGTCACGGAGATCGAAGCGAACGAGTCGGTACGGGCCGTGGCCGGATTGCAGGCGCAAACCATCGACGGCAAGCGTCACCGTGTTCGGGCCAAGCGCTACGTGCTGGCCTGCGGATCGATTCAGAATGCCCGGATCCTGCTGGCCTCCAATGCGCAGGCGCCTGCCGGGCTGGGCAATGACCACGATCTGGTGGGGCGCTTTTTCATGGAACACTACGAGATGGGCGGAGCGCAGTTGATCCTGGAGAAGCCGGACCCTATGCCTATGTACGCGTTCCGATTGGACGGGGAACGGCCACCCAGTGGAGAACTGGCCTTGACCGAGCAGGCTCAGCGGAAGCATCGTATTCTCAACGGCACTGCCTCGCTACGGCCGGGGACCTTTCCCGAAGAGATGAGAAGTTTTTTTCAGAGATTTTCGGAAGGCGCTCTCGGACAACGGATGCGCAGTGACGAACAGGAAGGGGAAGAGCCGCAGCGCCCACCCAACCGACCCGCTGCACCTGACGAGGGACGTCGTGATTATCGGCTCCAGTCACGCGCCGAGCAAATGCCTAATCCCGCCTCCCGTGTAATGCTCAGTACCGAGAAGGATGCGCTGGGAATGCCCTATGCCGATTTGCACTGGAAGCTGTCGGAGTTGGACAAACGGTCGATGCGAACCTTTTTCGAAATTGTGGCGCATGAATTCGGCCGGACCGGGCTGGGGCGGATTCAAATCCTGGACTGGTTGCTCGAAGACGATACCACCTGGCCATCCTTTCTGAGTGGAGGATTTCATCACATGGGCACCACGCGCATGCATGAGGATCCGAAGCAAGGGGTGCTCGACGCCAATGCAAAGGTGCATAGCCTCGATAATCTGTATGTAGCCGGCGCCTCGGCTTTTCCAACGTCAGGAGCTCCGAATCCAACATTGACGTTGATTGCGCTGAGCTTGCGATTGTCGGACCATCTCAAGCATAAAACCCGGTAAGGAGGCGTAACGTCCGGTTACCTGAAACAGAAGGCGCAACGATCAAGTGCACCACAATAATTACAAGCTTCCAACAGGATCTTTTGAAACAGAGCCAACGACCGGACTTGAACCGGTGACCTGCTCATTACGAGTGAGCTGCTCTACCAACTGAGCTACGTTGGCTAATATTATAGAAGATATATAGAAATAATAGATGCGCCGCCTGCGCCCACGAAACGCGCCCCTCTCACGCATGACCTTCCGACTTGATCCCGGTATGATTCACATTGCCGACCATCCCTGAGCGCCTTCCGGGAAGCGCACCCGCTGCACATGAAACGCAATGGGCTTCCAGGCGTTTGCGTGTATCTTGCGTATGTTTTCGCCCTGCATTCCCGCATTTCATCGGACGTGTCCCCTTCCTCCGCCATAACAGATTGGAGTCCCACGTCCTGGCGAGAACGGCCTGCTGCGCAGCAACCCACGTACCCCGATCAGGCCGCATTGTCCGAAACGCTGGCGCAAGTGCATTGTTTGCCCCCGCTCGTGACGTCCTGGGAAATCCAGGTACTCAAGAAACAGATCGCCGAAGCGACGCAAGGCCAGCGTTTTATCCTGCAGGGCGGCGAATGCGCAGAGCACTTCGACGAATGCAGCGCGCAGATTATCGCCAATCGTCTGAAGGTGCTTCTTCAGATGAGCCTCGTCCTGATTTTCGGGATTCGGACCCGCGTCGTGCGGATAGGCCGCTTTGCCGGCCAGCATGCCAAGCCCCGCTCTGCGGATACGGAGACCCGCGACGGAGTAACGCTGCCGAGCTACCGGGGCGACATCGTCAACGGCGCCGCGTTCACCCCCGAAGCGCGCGAACCGGACCCCGGGCGCATGCTGCGCGCCCATGCGCATTCCGCCATGACGCTGAATCTCATCCGGGCGCTCACCAATACGGGCTTTACGGATCTCCACCATCCGGAATACTGGAATCTCGATTTCATCCACCGTACGTCGCTGGAAAAGGAATACCGGCAGATCCTGGAATCCATTCGCGAGACCGTTTCATTCATTGAGACCGTCTCGGGCAACCCGCTTCGCAACCTGGAACGCGCCCAGTTCTTCACCAGCCACGAAGCGCTGCACCTGCCTTACGAAGAAGCCTTCACGCGCAGCGTGCCACACAATGAAGGCATATTCAATATGGGATCCCACTTCCCGTGGATCGGCGCCAGAACCTCGGACTACGAGGGCGCCCACATCGAATACGCGCGCGGGCTTTTCAATCCGATCGGCTTGAAAATAGCCCCCTTCATGTCGCCGGAAGATCTGGTGCGCATCGTACGCACCCTGAACCCCGAAAACGACCCCGGCCGCCTCGTGCTCATTCATCGTCTGGGCGCCGACGGCATCGCCGATCTCCTGCCCCCGCTGATCCGGGCCGTACAGGCTTCGGGTACGCCTGTATTGTGGATGAGCGATCCCATGCACGGAAATACCGAGTTGACGGACACAGGTATCAAGACCCGGCGTTTCGAAAATATCCTGGACGAACTCGAACAGGCATTCGATATCCATGCTGCAGAGGGCTCGCGTCTCGGCGGCGTGCATTTCGAACTCGCGGGAGAAGACGTAACCGAATGCACGGGCGGCGCAGGCGGTCTGGAAGACACGGATCTGATGCGCGCCTACAAATCGCAAGTCGACCCACGGCTGAACTATGAACAAGCGCTGGAAATGGCATTTCTCATCGTGAGAAAGAAAAATAGCATGGAAAACAAGTCGGCCTGATGACCACACCCCTGTCGCGGAACGTTCGTATTCTTCTCGGGCTTGTCGGGTTCGCGGTATTGTTCATGCCGGGCCGTGTCCATGCGCAACAACATGCCGTCGTACGCGGGTTCGTAACCTCTCAGGACGATGGGCAACCGCTCCAGGGCGTACACGTCATCCTGACCCGGGACGACACCGTTCTCGGCGCTGTAACCGATCCCGACGGAATATACCTGATTGGCCGCGTCCCGGAAGGACAGTACATACTTCAGGCCACATTCATCGGATTCGAGACCTTTGCAGACACGCTCGACCTTGCAGCAGGCGATTCGCAGCACCTTGACATCGCATTGGCCGAGCAACAAGCCGCAATAGGTGAAGTCGTCGTCGAAGCAGAACGGGAAACAGGCGCTGCCCGAGTGACCGCAGGCCAGCAACGAGTGCTCCCGCAAGACATCGAGTTGATCCCTTCGCCCAGTGTTTCCGGTGACCTCGTCAACTACCTTGCCGCTCAGCCCGGCGTGGTATCCATGGGAGATCGTGGAGGACAGGTCTTCATTCGAGGCGGGGAGCCCTCCCAGAACCTTACGCTAATCGACGGCATGAATATCTACCAGCCGTTCCACCTGCTGGGGTTCTATTCGGCGTTCCCATCGGACATCATCAATAATGCGGACATCTACGCGGGCGGATTCGGCGCTGAATTTTCGGGACGCCTCTCCTCCGTTATTGACGTACAAACACGCAACGGCAACAAACGGCACTACGAAGCAGGCGTCGCGCTGACGCCCTTCGTAAATTCGGCCCGTCTGGAAGGACCGCTTGTAGGGAATATTTCATTCCTCGGCTCTGCCCGTATCTCGACCCTCGAAGAAGTGGCGGCCCTCTATGTGGCGGACGACCTGCCCTATCGGTTCGGTGACTTGTTCGGCAAGGTGCATATTCCGATCGCACGAAATCACCAGACCTCTGTTTCGACGGTGCATACGTTCGACCGGGGCACGTTGGCGGAACCGACGCTCTTCAGCTCCAATAATGAGATTCGGTGGAAAAACACTGCGCTCGGCTTTCGGCATCTCGTGCTCCCCAGAGCGCTTCCCATCCTCGGCGAAGCGCTGTTTTCCTGGTCCCGCCTCCAAACGGAGTTCGGGCCACGCGACGAGCCATCCCGAACCACTGACGTGGATAATTATAATCTTGAGGTCAATTTTACCAACTTCGGGCAACGCGCTGAAGTGGGATGGGGATTCTTCGTGCGTAATGTCGAACTCACGACAGACCTCGGAGGAACCTACCAGAACATTGTGGACAACTTCGTCCGCTCGACCAATGCAGGCGGCTGGGCAGAACCGGAATTCGACTTTGGCAACGGCCTCCGGCTACGGGTCGGCGCAATCGGGCAGTTTTTCGGCAATTCAGGCTTCTTCGTGGAGCCGCGCATGCGGGGTGTCTTTGAACGAGGCATCCATCAGTGGAGCATGGCCGCCGGAATGTACCGGCAAAACATCATCGGGTTAAGCGACCGGCGCGACGCCGCCAGTATCTTTACGGCCTACGCAGAGGCGCCCACCGGGGAGGTACCGGTCGCGCTACATGGTATTGCCGGATATCGGATCACGCCCTCTTCCTCTCTCGAGATTTCGGCGGAAGCGTTCTACAAGAATCTCCGTAACCTGTTTATTGCGGAATGGACGTCTTTCCCCCGTTTCACAACGCGGCTGCAGCCGGCAGACGGTCGGGTTGTCGGCATGGACCTTCGCGTAGAGTTCCGCCGTCCGAATTTCTACGCCTTCCTCAACTACGGCTACTCCTCGACCCGGTACAACGCCATGCAGGAATCGCTGCCTGTATGGTTCGGCACGGATCAGCTCGCCTTCCGTCCGCCGCACGACCGGCGCCACCAGCTCAACCTGATCCTGAGCGGGTCCTTGTACGGATTCGACATGAGCGCCCGCTGGAATATCGGATCGGGGCTTCCCTATACCCAGGTACGCGGTTTCGACGGATTCATCCTGATGGACGGCGTGGTGGACGTGGAAGGAATTCAGGGCTTTCCGCGCGTGATCTACGATCGGCCCTACGAGGGTATTCTCCCCACATACCACCGGCTCGACCTAACGATCGAGCGGCAAATGTCCACGCGCGCGGCGGACATCACCGTACAAATCGGCGCAATCAACGCCTACAACCGTCCCAATCTTTTTGCCCTGGACGTATTTACCCTGCAGCGGACCGACCAGCTCCCCTTCGTTCCCACTGCGGGCATCGAGATCGAATTCTGATTATGCGCTTTTCATTGCTGCGAAATACAACGCTGGGCGTCCTGATCGCCGCCGCCTTTCTCGCCTCCTGCGAGTCGGGCGTGAGCCCGCTCATCGGCGAACCACGCCCCTTCACGATCTGGGGGCTTCTGGACGCCGCGGCAGACACCCAGCGCGTGCGCATCTTTTCTATCGAGGGGGAACCCGGCGTCGACCGACCCGGCACGCTGGACGCCGCCGTAACGACCACGAACCTCGAAACCGGAGAAACGGTGGCCTGGACGCCCTACCAGGTAACGTACGACGATGGCGTTACGGCGCACCTCTTCGAAGCAGCGTTTCGCCCCGTGCATGGGCAGCGGTACCGCCTTGACGTCGCCCGGTCGGACGGGGCCGTATCCAGCGCTACCGTAAAGGTGCCGCCCGAGGTGGATTTCACCATCGAACGCTCGGACACCAGCCCGAGGGTCTATGCCTACGTACGAGGAGATCCTCTTCCCAATCTGCTGGGCGTCGAGATGCGGTACGAAGCCACCAACGTACCCCCGGCCCAGGTCTGGCCCACCGACCTGAAACTCCATCCGGTCGTGAACTACCCGGTTGAAATATCCTATCAGGGCACGGAAGACATAGTGAGAGACGGCGTACGGTACGACATCAACATGGTAGACGATTTCGCAATCGTGGAGGAGACCTACAAAAGCAGGTGCCTGGTGACCGAGGGCAATCCCAATATCGCCCTGCGCCGCATCGAGTTTCATTTTATATCGGCAAACGAAGAATGGAATCCGCCGGGAGGCGTATTCGATCCCGAGGTGCTCGTCGAACCCGGCGCCCTTTCCAATATCGAAAACGGATACGGCTTCTTCGGCGCCGGCGTGGTGGTTGCCGAACGGTGGACCCCTCCGAAAGGCCTGCGGGACTTTATTGGATTCAGTTCGGAGCAGGGATGCTCTCTGGTGCCGAGCGCCGGCAATCCGGCATGCACCTCTCCGCCCATTCCGTGCCTCGACAATGTCAACGAAGATATCTGGAGTCTTTATTTTTGAAACTCCAGAGAAGCCTCAGGATGGGCTGACTCCCCCACCTGCTCGATCCAGCCGCCGCCCACCACATCGTCGCCCTCGTACAGCACCACGGACTGCCCGCGCGTCACGGCCTGGCGCGGCGTGGCGAAGGCTACATGGAGTTCATCCGGCCCTTCCTGCCGGACCACGCCGGGCACACCCGGATCGTTGTAGCGGATTTTCACGTCCACCGGCAATTCGTCGTCAAGATATTCGTACTTCACGAGATTGATCTGTCGGGCCGTGAGCGCACCCCGGAATAACTCGTCGCGTGGACCCAGGACAATGGTATTCGTTTCGGGGTCGATATCGATCACATAGGCCGGATACCCGAGCGCCACGCCAAGCCCCCGACGCTGTCCGATCGTGTAAAACGGATACCCCTCATGCCTCCCGACGGTAGCCCCGTCCGAGGTTACGAACAACCCTCCCGACACTTCCTCCGCCAACCCCTCCACGCGGTCTTTCAGGAACCGCCGATAATCGTTGTCCGGAATGAAGCATATCTCGTACGAATCGGGCTTGTCCGCCACACGGTCCAGTCCGTACGCAGCAGCCATCTCCCGGATAGCAGGCTTCTCGAACACGCCCAGCGGCAGCATGGTACGGGCCAGATGCTCCTGGGATACCCCCCACAAGGCATAACTCTGATCCTTGCGAGCGTCAAGCCCCTTCATCAGTACGATGCGGCCCGTGGATTCTTCGCGCCGGAGCCGGGCGTAATGCCCGGTAGCAATGTGGTCGCAGTCCAACTGGTCAGCCCGGCGCATCAGCGCCGCCCACTTTATATGCGTATTGCACAATACGCACGGATTGGGCGTGCGGCCGGCAAGATATTCGCCGGTGAACCGCTCGATCACCCAGTCGCCGAATTCTTCGCGGATGTCTACGATAAAATGTGCAAAGCCGTACTTCACGGCGACGGAGCGCGCATCGTTCATGGATTCGAGCGTGCAACATCCCACTTCCTTGTCCCCGCGCTTTCCGGTACGCCCGCCGGTGCGAGCGTAATCCCACGTCTTCATGGTAACGCCGACCACCTCGTACCCCTGCTCGTGCAGCATGACCGCCGCAACCGACGAATCCACGCCGCCGCTCATGGCCACCAATACCCGTCCCTTCCTGTTCATGGTTTGTCCTACAGGATGCTCTGATTAAGTGCGCAAAGATTCAGAGGCTGAAAGGGGCGCGCTGGCAAGGAATGACGAAGCAATGTGGTAGGCCCCACATAATGAGGAATGACACAGCCAGCGTGCCTTTGTCTGCCTCCCGAAGGGCGCTTCACAGCCGAAACGACCCGAATCCGCCGTGTTTTTCGCTGATTTCAACGATGCAAGCATATCGTCCTTTACGCGTGAAAGTGAAGCGCTGATCGAAGTGGACTTGATCAGAGCATCCTACAATACGTGCTTCGACCATCCGCCGTCTACCGGAAATCCTACCCCGGTTACGTACGCGGCCCGTTTGCTTACGAGAAACGCCGCAGTCGCCGCAAATTCCTCGGGTTCCGCAATGCGCCGCAGCGCATTGTTTTCGGCCCACCCGGCCTCGATCTCTTCGACAGGAGCCCCTGACTTCGAAGCAAGATGCGCCGCCAGTTCTTTCAACCGTTCCGTACGCGTATACCCCGGCAAAATGGTATTGACCGTAATGCCCGCCGGACCCAATTCCTCCGAAAGGGTCTTTGCAAAGCCTTGTACCCCGGCGCGGGTCGCATTGGAAAGGTACAGACTGGGGATGGGCCGTTTGGCCGAAATCGACGTAATCATCAGAATACTGGCATGCGGATCGTCGGCCGCCGCAGCCGCCCGTAAATGCGGCAACGCCGCCCGGCACAACTGGATGGTGCTTACCAGATTCAACTCAATTGCCGCACGCCACGTTTCGAGAGACAAATCGTCGATATAGCCCGGGGGCGGCCCGCCGGCGTTCGTCACCAGGATATGCAACCCGCCGAAATGCGCGCAAGTCCGCTCGATCGCAGCGTCCACATCACGCTCTTTCGTCACATCGCACACAAGCGAGAGAATGCTTTTTCGATCTGCGCCGGTTTCTTGCGCCAGGCGGTCGGCAGCCGCTGCAATGCGTCTCTGGTACCGGGAACAGATCGCTACGCGACATCCTTCCCGAACAAGGGCCGATGCCACAGCATACCCCAGCCCGCTACTGGCCCCGGCTACAAATGCGGTCCGTCCTTCGATACCCAGGTCCATGGTCTTTGATAAATATTCGCTTGTGAAAACCCGATATAATTACGAAAGTTAGGGATACACTTTGTTTTTTAACAGTAGCGGCTTCATGAACAACCACAACTCTTCCCAATCAACATCGCGTCGCGCTGTCAAGACCCCGCTGGCTCCGGCAGCCATAGGCCCCTACAATCAGGGCATTCTTGCCGGAAACACCCTCTATTGCTCCGGGCAAATAGGAATCGATCCCGAAACGGGGAGCATGGTGCCCGGCGGCGCAGAGGCCGAAGCGGAACGCGTGCTGAAAAACCTCGGCGCCGTGCTCAAAGCCGCACAAATGGATTACAGGAATATCGTTCGATGCACGGTGTTCCTAACGGACATCAACGATTATGGAGCCGTGAACGATGTATACGCCCGATATTTTTCAGAACTCCCCCCTGCCCGGGAAGCCGTGGAAGTTTCCGCGCTTCCCCGGGGTACGCGGGTGGAAATCTCCTGTATCGCAGTCCGGTAGCAACTGACCCTGACCTGCCCGCAGCCTACTCGTCGAACCGAAGTACGGACCCGATCAGCGCATCACTTGCAAGGCGTTTCCGACCTGACAGGTAATTCAGTTCGACAAGGAATGAAAATCCGGCAAGCTCCGCGCCGGCTTCCTGGATCAGTTTCGCCGCTGCCGCCGCCGTCCCGCCCGTGGCAATCACGTCGTCATGGATAAGAATGCAGTCTCCTTCCACGACGGCGTCCATATGCATTTCCATGCAATCCGTGCCATACTCGAGATCGTATTCCATACGGTACGTCCGCCAGGGCAGCTTGCCCTGTTTCCGAATGGGCACAAACCCTACATCCAGTTCCCGGGCCAGAGATAATCCGAACAGGAAGCCGCGCGCTTCGATCCCCGCTATCCTCGTGACGCCAGCGTTTCGAAAAGGCTCCGCAAGCGCCTCTACAGCCTGCCGAAACAGGACGGGGTCCAGCAAAATCGGCGTAACATCCTTGAATGCAATACCGGGTTGGGGGAAATCCTGCACGGTGCGAACCGCATCGTGCAGGGACTGTACAGACGCTTCGGGGAAAGAATTCATTCGGAAAAGAATTGAAAAACAAACTGCACGGCCGGATGGAGGTGCATTCCGGCCGGAGCGCATTACGGAACGCTCGCCCGTGGACCAAGACCCTTGTCGTATTGCTCCTTGTACGCGCGAACCGCCCTGAAGATAGCACTTGCCAGATAATCCTGCCCGCGTTCGCTTGCCAGAAACGCTGCCTCAGACCGATTAGTCACGAATCCCAATTCGACCAGCACGGCGGGCATGGAAGCGCCCCAGAGTACATAGAAACCAGCCTGCTTGACACCACGGTTCTTGCGTTGCACCCGTTTCTCGAACTGATCCTGGATAAGCACTGCGAGTTCCTGGCTCTGCTGCATGTATGCGCTTTGCGTAAGCGCCATGCGAATGAGCGCTTCCTCGTTCATATCCTCGTATTCCCGCTGGGAACTCTCCATCTTCACCACCTCGTTCTCCCGCTCCATCGTGCTGCGGGCGGCATCGGTCTTGTGCAGGCCGATGAAAAAGGTCTCTGTGCCGCTCGCCGCTGCATTGCCCGCCGAATTTGCATGGATCGAAATAAAAAGCTTGCCCCCACGCTCGTTGGCAATCCGCCCACGATCCTTGAGTTCGATAAACCGGTCGTCCTGCCGCGTATACTCGACGTTCACGCCAAGACGCTCCTTCAGGTACGCTCCGAGTTTCAGCGAAACGGCAAGAGTAATATCTTTTTCGATCAACCCGTGCCCCCTCGTTCCCGGATCCTTGCCGCCATGCCCGGCATCGATCACCACGGTGTCCAGAAGCCACTGTCCACCTGTCGGAGCCGGTTCGCTGGACGGCAAGGGCGCCTCTCGTGTCCGGCCGGTGGTCCCCCCTCCGATGGCAGGCAACTGATCGGTAGATGTCGTGGCCAGCAACGATACCGCCCGAACGGGAATCTGCCGGAGATTCTTGTCCGCCTCACGGCGCGAAACAGCCTGTCCGGATGCATAAGAAAGTCCAACAAGGATGTCGTCAGAGCTGCCGTCGCGGTATGCCGAAGCCTGTACGGGTTGCCCGGCATCAAGCGTAAAACGGAAGAACAGATGGCCTTCGTTTTCTTCCCCGGAATACCGGATAACGGGCCCTGCGGCATCGCCCCTCACATGCCCGGAAGCAAGCCTCGTATTGAAAAGGATCACCTCCAACTGTCCGTCGGCAAGCATGCGCGGCTCGCTGTAGGCAGCCACGGGGCCGTCCGTATGAAATCGAATAACGTAGCCCTTGCCGTCGGATCGCTCGGTCAGGGAAACGCGCTCCACCTGTGGGACGGCGCGAAGCGCAACCGCGTTTGACGAAGCAAGCGAGGCGACAGCTCCCTCGCTTTCATGAGAAGACGCCCCCACCGCAGAAGCAGCAAGGACGATTACGGCGCAAAACCGGACAATTCCCCCTACGGGAAATCCGGCGCGCAAAAAAAAGCCCGGACGCAAACGATGCATCATGGTTACGGAAACGGTCAGCAGGATCGCCTCCTCTGCATCTTGCGCCGGCGAAAGGGTGGGTGGTGGATGGGCAGAAAAGCAAATCGCAGCGCAAAACCCCACACTATCGTATAAATATACAAAAAAACTATTAAAAAGCATAAGGGGAGGCCATGCGCCTCCCCGAAATCAGGCAAAAAGCAACGTTACCAGTCCATGGTATCGTTTCCCAGCAATTCCTGCAGGCGGCGATCCACGATCTGATCGCCGAGGCGCTCGCGCTCGGAAACGGCCTTTTGCAACTCTTGCAGTTTCTCCTCGAGTTGCTCCACCTCGCGGCGGCGGTTCTCCTGTTTGAGCTCGAAAATATCGGTCAGTCGTTCCCGCAATACCGCGATGCTGTCCCGGCGCGCTTTCCCCTTCTCCATCGCGGCAACCTTCCGGGCCATAATCGCCGTCTCGTGCTCCATGAGCCGCTCGCTCATCAACTGGTCGAAAAGCCCCTTGTTGTTGTCCTGTATGTCCGAGAGATAGTGCTGCATCTGGATATGCGGAAACTCGCTCGCCGTACGGGCCGCTTCCGCCGCGTGCATCGTCATCTCCTCCAGCATTTGATGCACTTCGTTTGTCTGCGATTCCGCCCAACGACCTTGCAGATCCTGGAGGCGCCTCGCTTGTTCGCGCAGGTCGCCGGCCTTCTGTAGCATAATAACATCGGGTGGAACAGGAGGAGTGGGAAGGATAAGAACAGAAGCAGCATCCGGGGGCTCCGGGGGATACTTGCCGCGAAAATAATCCGACACATCCAACTCGGCATCCGGAGATGCATACAATACCAATGTGTCTCCCTTGAGAACATACTGCTTTCCCCCATCGATCTGAATTTTCAGGTCCGCATCCGGACCGGGAGAAAACATATAATATGCAGAGACGCCTTCCGGCGGGAATCCTTCGGGGAGTTTGTCGGGCGAAACTTTCCGCCCGTCTATGAACACAGCTCCGTCGCCCTCAATGCGAAACGAACGCAGCGTCGGGTCATCGCCCCGCAACGAATCAGGTAGCTGCGCCGCCGCCGTTCCGGCAGCAAGAATCAGCATCGGCAGGGCAAGCAACCAGCCTTTGGGGTACAGGGAAAGAGAGGTCATGGGTTTACGGTATTGGTTGAGCAGGGTGCGTTACCTCCGGTTTCCAGTAATGAATAGCGTAGGTCCAATGCGCATCGTCAGCGGCGATCCGAGGCGGGCGTCAACCCGGGATTTCCCGATCCGACAGGGAGCATTTCGAGCGGCACCGCAGGCGTTTCCCAGCCTCCGGCTACCCCATCTCCGATACTCCGGATGCGCTGTTGCAGGTAAATGACATCGCTCCGGTCTTCCCAGGCCGGTATTTCCATCAGGACGAATCCCGGCTCCGCCAGCGAGCCGTCCCCGGCCTGTTCGGACGCGACAGCCGCCGTTTGCACTGGCCCGGCAGCGTCAGCGGAGGACGCATCTGCAAGAACTGTTGGAGATGGAGCTTCCGGCGCCGTTTCCGAGGGCGGGACACCGGCAGCAGCGGGAAGAGCAGGAGAAGAAACCGCGGCGAGCCCCGCATTCCCAGGCTGTATATCGGTCCCGCGACTTTCAGCCTCTCCGGCCGGGGAAAGCGTTTCGGGGGAAGGTTCGGAGGGGGCTGTTTCCGCAGATGCAGGCGCAGCGGGACGGACCGCCACCGGTTCGGAATCGGTCGGAGCCGGAGCAAACACATCCGCCCGAAACAACCCAATGAGCGCGACCGCCGCCAGCATCGCGGCGATGGCCCCGCCCGCGATACGTCTCGGCAGTCGCCGCACCACTCGTTTACGGGACAGGGCAGGGCGATTTTGTCGGGCGCCAGCGGGCTGGGTTTGTCGGGCGCCAGCGGGCTGGGTTTGCCGGGCGCCAGCGGGCTGGGTTTGCCGGGCGCCAGCGGGCTGGGCCTTCCGGGCGCCGGAGAGCGTCGTATGTTGCGCTGCCGCTTGCAGTACAGCCTCTACGGCCTCCGGATCGGGCTTCGCAGACCGGATTGCGGATCGCGCATCCAGCCAATCCTTCATTTCGCGCAGGGAAGCGGCCTCGTCAGTACTCCCGGAGCCGGGATCCGAGGGTGTCCCTGAACCCTCGTACAGTTCGAGAAGCCTGGCGTTTTTCTTGTCCATACCGGTTCGTTGTATCAAGTGGTTCGTATTCCTTCGGCCTCCTCGCCGAGTTCTATCCGTATCATCTTTTGCAGGTTGAGAAGCGCATAACGCATCCGCCCCAGCGCCGTATTGATAGACACATTCGTAAGCTCCGCAATCTCCCGGAACGTCATGTCGGTTTCGTGACGCAGCAGCAGTACCTCGCGCTGTTCGCCCGGCAACCGTTCGATGCATTGCTCCATAATGTCAATCCGATGGCGCAGGTCCACCTGTTTGTCGGCAGGCGCCGGTCCGCCCGGCAAGCGGTCCCAAAAAGAGCCGTCCTGCGCATCGTTCGTTTCCACATCGGTCCATTTTTTTCGCTCGCGCATATGATCGAACACCGCATTGCGGGCAATGCGCATCGTCCAGGCCAGCCATTTGCCCTGCGACGCATACGATCCGCGTTCCTTCTTCATTGCGCGGATAGCGCGAAAGAAGGTTTCCTGAAACAGGTCGTTCGCTACGTCCCGATCACGCACCATACCCATCACATAGCCGAATATGCGCTCCTGATGCCGCTCCACCAGCTGGCGGAACGCCTCCTGATCGTCTTCTTCAATGTATGCGACCGCAAGGGCCTCATCCGTACGATGCATTTGGAATGACGGAACGGACGGGATGCAGAAAAATTATCCTGTTCCTGCCGCGCAATCCTTATCCAGAGAACCAATTCCTCTGCAAGAACGGGGCAAGGGCGGAATTATTGTTTCACGGACGAATTGGTTTTATTTGAAACCATTCGCCGCCAGGAAAGATCGTTAAGGAACCATTGGGGTGGCCTTATCATAATGAATTGGTTGCCGAAGACCGCCCCGAAAGCACCTTCCCATTCGAAAACGCCCCGCAACACGCCGTGCGCAGCGGCATCGCTACCCCCTTGTACCGCTACTGCCTTCCTTCCTTGTTTGATTCCCGCCGCGCGCAATGACGTACTCGCTTACCTGGTTTCTGCGCCCCTTCACCATTCTGGGAAGGTACTCGCTACTGATCTTCCATGCGTTCGTATCGCTGGACGATTTTCGCACGTACCGAAAGAATACCTTCAACCAGATGATGCGCATCGGCGTGGAATCGATCCCGATCGTTGCGCTAGCCGCGGCGTTTTCCGGCGCCGTTACCACGGTACAGGTGTCTTACCAGCTCGTTTCGGTCTTTCTGCCCGCCACCGTCATCGGATCGGTCGTGGCGCCCTCCATGATTCTGGAGCTCGGGCCTGTAGTGACGGGATTCATTCTGGCGGGGCGCGTCGGCGCACGCATTGCCGCCGAACTGGGAACCATGCGCGTCACGGAACAGATCGACGCACTCGAGGCAATGGGTCTCAACTCGACAAGCTATTTGATCGCGCCCCGGATCCTGGCGGGCATCATCATGTTTCCGATGCTCTACGTGGCAGCTTGCGCCATCGGGATCGGAGGCGGTATCGCCGTAGCCAACCTTGGCGGTTACCTGACCACGCAGGAATTCGTACAGGGCGCCCAGGATTTCTTTCGTCCATTCGATCCGTACTTTGGCCTGAGCAAGGCATTCGTTTTCGGGTTTATCATTACCTCGGTATCCTGTTATATGGGGTATTTTACGGCCGGCGGCGCCGAGGGCGTCGGCAAAAGCACGACGCAGGCAGCCGTGATGAGTTGCGTTTTTATTCTTATTGCGGACCTCGTCCTCGCCGTCACGCTGCTGTAAAGGCCTTCCCGCGCATGATCCTGCTCGAACATATTACCAAGCAGTTCAACAACACGATCGTGCTTCGCGACGTTTCCCTCGACATTCCCGAGGGAGAAACGCTGGCGGTCATCGGGCGGTCGGGTTCCGGAAAAAGCGTGCTCATCAAACATGCGGTGGGTCTGCTCACGCCCGACGAGGGGCGCGTGCTTGTGGACGGCGCCAATATCCATGAGGTATCGTACAAGGAGTTGCGGCGTATCCGGCGCAAGTTCGGTGTGCTGTTTCAGGGGGGAGCGCTGTTCGATTCGATGTCCGCCTTCGAGAACGTTGCTTTTCCGCTGCGCACCTTCACGGGTAAGTCCGATGAGGCTATCCGGAGCCGCGTAGAAACGTGCCTCGACATGGTGCAATTGCCTGACATCGGTAAAAAAATGCCGTCCGAACTGTCCGGAGGCATGCAAAAGCGCGTAGCGCTGGCCCGGGCCATTGCACTGGAACCCAAGTACATCATATACGACGAACCGACGAGCGGCCTCGACCCTGCAACGTCTAACCATATCGACGAGCTCATCCTCTCGCTGAACGAAAAGTTGCGCGTAACCAGTATCGTGATAACGCACGACATGCATTCGGTGCTTGCCATTGCAGACCGGGTCGCTTTTATCCATGAGGCCCGGATCGCCTGGACCGGCACCGTAGACGATATCCACCGAACCGATCACGAATCCCTGCTCGATTTCGTCCGGGCCAACGAATACGTGATTGGCGAACAGACTTCCGCATCGGAAGTATCCCTGCATCCCTAACGAATATCCATCCCTGTGAAGCACTCCAAAGAACTGATTGTCGGTCTGAGCCTCGCCGCTGCGGTGGTTGTTTTCGCATTGGGCATCCGTTTCCTGCAGGATGTGCCGCTTTTCCGCAGCACGTACGTACTCTACACCCATTTCGAATCGGCCGGCGGACTTTCGGGAGGCAGCCCCATACGCATCAATGGAGTCGATGTGGGCGCGGTGGAAAATGTCCGGCTGGACACGGACAATCGGGTGCGCGTCCGGCTACACCTCGACGATAATGTCCATATCCCGGAGGGTTCCCATGCCGAAATCGGCGGCATTGCCGCCCTGGGCAGCAATTATGTGGTTGTTTTTCCCGGCCCTCCGGGTAACCCGGCGATCCCCGGCGACGGCTACATCGAAGGCGTCAGCTCGCCGGACGCCTTTGAAGCGGTGACGGAACGAAGCGTCCGCCTTACCGAAAATGTCGAGGAAGCCCTGGCGAACGCAAACGTCCTTCTCGAAGATACCGGCCTCCTGATCGGAGAAACCGGCGCCGATATTCGCCCGACGCTCCGGGCCTTGCGTGAAGTCACGGACGCCCTGGCGCAGACGCTGCGCGAGGAACAGGAATCCGTAAAAGAGATCATCAGCAAC
The DNA here is from genome assembly GCA_951812345.1 of Rhodothermales bacterium. Taxonomy (GTDB): domain Bacteria; phylum Bacteroidota; class Rhodothermia; order Rhodothermales; family VXPQ01; genus VXPQ01. The sequence continues at coordinate 964,704 of OX638295.1, read as the reverse complement.
GTCGAAATCGTTTCGGAGGACCTTGCCAGAATCTCGGGGACCAGTGCAGACACACTGGCTCAAACGCTGCACCGCCTGGACCAGATAACGGTGCATATCGAAGGCTCTCTAAAAACGCTGGAAGACGCCACGCAAAATCTGGACGAGATCCTGGAGAAAATCAATAACGGCGAGGGTACGATCGCCCGGTTGCTGAACGATCCGACCTTGTACATACAAATGGGCTCCACGCTCGGGGCAGTCGACGCCCTGCTGCAAGACCTGCAGGATAATCCCCGTAAATACTTGCGGCACATGGACATTGTGGACGTTTTTTAGCGGAAGGCGTACCTCAGAAGCACGATTCTTCCCCTCAATATTCTTCCGCGCCGGCGCCGTTTCTGTTTTTAGCGCCACGCCACAATATATCTTCGTATTTATCTCATGCTGATTGACTACATCCGGCGTCACCTCCCACCGCTTCCTTCGCCGCTCCGCACGGAATTCGAACCCGTGCGCCAGAAGCAAAGCCGCGTGCTGTCGTTTGTACTGCTTCTGCTGCGCAGCGTACCGCCATTGCTCCTCGCCGCGTTCATCTTCAGTTTCTGGTGGGACGTGCCGATTGGCGACCGCACGTACTTCGGCATAACGTACCACTTCGAAAACCTCCTCCGCATCATCTCCGTGAGCGGATTGATCGGGTACCTCACGAACTGGCTGGCCATTACCATGCTGTTCCACCCGAGGCGGAGGCGCCCCTTGCTGGGACAAGGCCTCATTCCCGCGCAACGGGAACGCGTGATATACCGACTGGCGAAGACCGTCTCCGAAGAACTCATCAACGAAGAAATTATCAAGGAAAAGATCGAGGCGTCAGGGCTCCTCCGGAAATACCGGGAAATGGCCTTCGCCGTAACGCGCAACATCATCGAGGACCCCGAGTTTCGCCGCGAACTGAAGACCTTTGCGTCCCGCTACCTCAACGAGTCGCTTTCCTCCCCGGAAGTACGCGATCGGATCGTAACCTTCGTGGAAGACAAACTCCGGCTTCTGGCCGGCGGAGGCGTGGCGGGCCTTGCACTGCGCAGCTGGCGTTTCTGGAATCGGGACGATTTCCGGCAGCGGCTGGAAGAAATAGTCCAGGAAATTCCTGCCTCGGTGGATACGATCATGGACGAACTGGACCCCGTAATTGACCAACTCCCGGACAAAATCGAGGCCCGTGCCGAGGACATCGAAAACTGGTCTGCGCACATTGTACTTGGATTTGTCGAACGGCTCGACGTCTACGGCATGGTCGTGTCGAACATGCAGAAGTACAATGAAGACAAACTGGAGGCGCTCATTCTGAACGCTTCCAACGAACAACTCCGGTACATCAAGTATCTCGGGGGCGTACTCGGCACCGTGGGCGGTCTGGTGATCTGGGAACCGTTCACGAGCCTGATATTGTTCGTGGCCGGAGGAGGATCCCTATACGCCCTGGACAGCCTGTTACTGGGTCTGGCCTGTCGGCGCGCCGGAAAGGGACTCGACGGAAACGCCCCGAACGGTCCGGGGCAGGACGGGACAAGCGGCGACCTTCCTGCGTGACGCAAGGGATCGAACAGGCACCCGGGCATACGGAGCGCTTTCTTCGAAATTCAGAAGCGTTTCGAGCGTGTCCTGCATAGTGCCCTGTTCCATGAGCGCCGTACGCAGCAAGCCGGCGTTCCGGAATCCCTTGAAATAGCCTCCGTAATGCCGCCGCATCTCGAGCACCCCCTTCCTCTCGCCCAGCCATTCGCATTTCAACGCAAGATGCTCGGCTACCACGGCGAGACGCTCCTCCCAACTGGGCGGATCCATCTTCTCGCCCGTTTCCAGCCAGGCCTTCGTTTCCCGGAAAATCCATGGATTGCCGATCGCGCCGCGCCCGACCATCACGGCGTCCACGCCCGTTTCGGCGAACATGTCCCGTATTTTGACCGGATCGGTGGCGTCTCCGTTGCCGATGAGCGGAATGTCCTGCACGCCCTCTTCCCGGATGCGGCGCAGCCATTCCCAACGGGCGTCGCCCCGGTACATCTGGCTGCGCGTTCGGGCATGTACGGCCAGCGCAGCGATGCCCGCTTCCTCCAGCATGCGCGCCACCTCTATGATCCGGATGGAATCGTCATTCCAGCCCAGGCGCGTCTTGACCGTCACGGGCCGCGTGGCCCGATTGATCACCGCTTCGGTGATCTCCAGCATCTTGGGTAGATTGCGCAGAATCCCGGCCCCGCCATCCTTGCATACCACCTTGCGTACCGGGCATCCGAAATTGATATCGATCAGGTCCGGGTTGGCCCGGTCAACGACAGATACCGCTTCGCGTACCTGTTCAACATCGCCGCCGAACAACTGGATGCCGACCGGTCGCTCCTCTTCATAGATATCCAGCTTTTGCAGGGAATCTTTCGCGTCGTAGACCAATCCTCCACTGGAGATGAACTCGGTGTAGAGCAAATCGGCCCCGTACCGCTTGCACAGGATGCGGAACGGCGGATCGCTCACATCCTCCATAGGCGCAAGAAACAGGGGATACCTGCCGAACTCGAGAGAACCGATGCGCATGGTCAGACGGAAAAAGGAAACGGGATGACCCTTCGGCGGCAAAAAACAGGGAATATCTGCCGAATATTTTCTCGCAAAAACGTAACCGGACCGCATGCGTTCCCGTAGAATACGCGTAAGACCGGATTTCCGTCCAGGAAAAAGCCGGGGAAACCTGCTGGCCCCCTGCCGGAAAGCCGTCTGCCGAAACAGCCCTTTGAAATTCCTCTCTCCTCGACGCCATGCATACCCCAGCGCGCCGCCCGATCCCTCTTGCAGCTTCTGCACCGCTTGCGCTTGCTGCAACCTTTTTCCTTGCCGGATGCGGCCCGAATCTCTTCGAACGCGCCGGGAATTTCGGATCGCTGGGGTGCTTCGGAATCATTGTCGTCATTCTCGACATCATAGCGCTGGTCGAACTGATCGGCAGCTCAAAGTCCGTCGGCAACAAAGTGGGCTGGGCCCTCGTTGTTATTTTTTTTCCGGTGCTGGGCTGTGTCTTGTATTATTTCTTCGGACGGTCGTAGGCATCTGGTCTGAGCCTCCCTTACCGAAAACACATGGACCTTTCGCCCGCAACGCCGCCTTTCGCAGCGATCGTATTCGATATGGACGGCGTGGTCATCGACTCCGAGCCGATACACGACCAGTCGCACCGGATCATTTTCGGTCTGCACGGTTTGCCCGTCCCCGCCGAAGCCTATCCTTCCTTCAAGGGCATCCCCGAACGCAAACTGTTCGAACGGGTCGTGTCCGAGTTCGGATCGGACGAACACGATGTGGACACGCTCACCGTATCGAAGGAAGAAACCTTCCTGAGTCTCATGCCCGACATGCGGCTCATTTCGGGTGTACTGGATTTTATACGCCGGGCAAAAGGGCAACGGCGCCTTGCGTTGACCACTTCCGCGACAAGCAGATACCAGCGCTTCGCCTTCGACCGGTTCGATCTGGACGATTTTTTCGAAGTTGTCGTCACGGCGGAGGATATACGCCGCCACAAACCCGATCCCGAACCTTATCTGGAGACAACAAAACGCCTCGGTCTGGCGACGGAAGCATGCCTCGTTATCGAGGACTCAGTGAACGGAGTGCGGTCGGCGCACCGGGCAGGGTGTCATGTGGCGGGAATAACCACATCGTTCGCCGCCGGCGAACTCGAAGAGGCCGGCGCGCACATTGTGGTGGATACGTTCGGAGAACTGGCGGAATGGCTCGGCATGGGAAAAAACGGCGCGCCGCGCACCACTGGCTGACATAGCCCGGACGATCCCCTTCCCGATCTCCTATTCCAGGCCGCGGTCGGCAAGATACGCAGCGCCGCGCCCCTTGATGTTCTCGTCCCAGTACTGCATCCATTCGGGGCCTTCTTCGGCGAGGCGTTCCCAGTCGATCTCCATGGGTTGGATATCCACCCCGGTCATCCATTCCGGGAGTTCCGCATCCGGAATGGTATTCCGGACCGGAATGCGATAAAATCGGTGCGCCTGATCGACAAGGGCGCTATCGGAGGTTACGAACTCATAGAACGCCCGTGCAAGCTCCGGATGGGGGCCGCCGGCGACAAGCGCAATCCCGTCCGTAAGGACCGGCGTCCCGGAAGAAGGCACGACATAGCCGAAAGGATATCCGTTGTCCTGCGCCTGGATGTACGTATCCGGCATATTCCACAGCGTCACATCGCCTTCTTCGCGGGCCAGTTTGAGATAAAGCTGCGTCGGGTCGGCAGCGTAGGTCTCCACGTTGCGGTCCAGACGGGCCAGCCATGCGTACCCCTCCTCCACGGTAGGCTGCCGGAGAATCATCGCTCCCCAAATGGTCCGCATGGTGCTGGAAGCCAGCGGATACCGGATAATCACCCGGTCGCGCCATTGCTCCTCAAGCATTTCGTCCCAGTCCTGCGGAGGCGCTTCGCCCGCCAGCGAAAGGGAGCGGGTATTGTACGTGATCACCTCAGGGGTCAGAAAAGTGCCGTACCACGTGTCCCCGGCCCCGGATGCATGCGCGGGCGCTTCCTCGGCCCAGGATGGCGCATACGGATCGAGCAGCCCCTCCCGCGCCGCCCGATCGAACGCCATACCGGCGCCGCCCCACCAGACGCTTGCCTGCGGATTCTGCCGTTCGGTCCGGATCCGGTCGTACGCATCCTGCCCTCCCATGTCTATCCATGCGATATCCACATCGGGATAACGGGCCTCGAACAACTCCTCATAGGCGCCAAGCATTTCCTTGCCGTGCGGCGAGTATACCAGCACGCGGGCACGCTCGTCTCCGGAGGAACACCCGGTAAGCCACGTGAGCGCCGGAAGCAAAAGCAGCGTATGCCGAAAAACGTGAAGATTCTTCATAACAAAGGGGGCAAATGCGATAAATCAATGTTCCACGAGACGCAATCCTGCGAATTTCAACATAACCTTTTTCCGGCCCGCTTCCCGAAAGGCAATAACAGCCCTTGCTTTGTCCCCGTGACCTTCCACGGAAAGCACTTCTCCCTCGCCGAAGTGCGGATGATTCACATGGCGCCCCGGAGCAATGGCGCCCTCGCCCTCGTCGTAGACCACCGTGCGACCACTTTCCTTTCGGGCGGGCGCGGCCAGGTTCTGCCGGTAATAATGCGGAGCCATCCGGTCGTACGACGGACCTCCGGAGAGACTGGAAACCACCTCAGGGTCCGGCTGAAAACGCCCCGCGTCCTGCTGGACAGACTCTCCGGCTTCGGTGAGCACGACGCTTCCATCGATCTCGTCCAGAAAACGGCTGCGCACGCTCGGCGCCGAGCTGCCGAAGCGAAAGCGAGTCCGGGCCCAGGAAAGGTATAACCGCTCCGCAGCACGTGTAACACCTACATAGAAAAGACGTCGCTCCTCTTCTACGGCGGCAGCTTCTCCGATGGCCATGGATACGGGGAAGAGCCCTTCCTCTAATCCGGTAACGAACACTACGGGAAATTCGAGCCCCTTGGAAGCATGCAGCGTCATAAGCGTTACGCGCGACTCGCTGTCCATATCGTCGAGGTCCGTCCGGAGCACTGCCTCCTGCAGGAATGTACTGAGCGTATGCTCCCCAGGGTCTTCAGCGGTATACTCTGCAATAGCCCCGATCAATTCCTGAACATTCTCCCAGCGCATGAGATTTTCAGGCGTCTGGTCCTGGCTAAGGTTTTTTATCATGCCCGTTGCCTCCACGACGGAACGCGCAATATCCTCTGCCGGAAGCCCCTGTTCGACCTCTTCCATGTGCCTGCGTATCATCTCCCGGAACGCAACGACGGCGCGCCCGGCCTGCGGCCCGAGCCCCACGGACTCAACCTGCCCGATCGCCTCCCAGACCGTGCTGTGGCGATCCTCCGCAAAAGTAATGAGCCGCTCAAGCGTCCTGTCCCCAATGCCTCGCGTGGGATAATTGATGATGCGGCGCAAACTCGCCAGGTCTCCGGGATTGACCAGCAAACGCAGATAAGCGAGAATATCCTTTACTTCCTTTCGCTGGTAGAAAGACAGCCCTCCTATAATGCGGTACGGAACGCCTCCGCGGCGTAGCGCATCCTCGATCGAGCGGCTTTGCGCATTGGTCCGGTAGAGCACCGAAAAATGCTCGTAGCCATATCCGAACCGGGCTTGCAGGCTCCGGATTGCCCGCTCTATTTTCTGCGCCTCGTCCCGCTCCGACAGCGCCTCCATAAGCACAATGGGTTCCCCGTCGGCATTTTCTGTCCACAATTTCTTTTTGAGGCGGTCCCGGTTGTGTTCAATAATGGAATCGGCCAGTTGCAGGATGCGCCCTGTAGAGCGGTAGTTCTGTTCCAGACGCACCGTAACGGCTTCCGGATAATCGCGGCGGAAAGAAAGGATGTTGGCGATATCAGCGCCTCGAAAAGCGTAGATACTCTGGGCGTCGTCCCCCACGACACAGAGGTTCTTGTGCCGGTCGGCAAGCAGCTTCGCCAGCATGTACTGGGAACGGTTCGTGTCCTGGTATTCGTCGATGTGCAGGTAGGTCCAGCGCTCCCGGTATTTTTCGAGCACATCCGGACACTGTTCAAACAGGGCGATCGGTTTCAGGAGCAAGTCGTCGAAGTCCATGGCGTTCGCGGTGCGAAGCGCCTGTTCATAGGGACCGTAGAGCTGCGCCGCCGCCTGCTGCAACGGCCCGAAAGCGGAACGCTCGTATTCGGCCGGGGACATCATTCGATTCTTCGCACCGGACAGTATGTGCCGGATGCTGCGAGGGCTATGCTGCTTCGCATCCATCCGGAAACGCTCCATCAACTGACGCAGAATCCGCTCCGAATCGTCTGTGTCATAAATGCTGAAATCCCGCGCATAGCCGATCCGCTCCCCTTCCACACGCATGAGACGGGCAAAGATCGAATGAAACGTACCCATCCACAGATCGCGGGAGGCGTCGCCCGCAAGGCGAGAGATCCGGTCGCGCATCTCGCGGGCCGCCTTGTTCGTGAACGTCAGCGCAAGAATCTGCCAGGGTCTGGCGCGTTCCGTCGCAAGCAAATACGCAATCCGGTGCATGAGCATCCGGGTCTTGCCGGAACCTGGACCGGCCACGACAAGCACAGGCCCTTCGGTCGCTCGCACTGCTTCCTGTTGCGAGGCATTCAGGCCGCCCAGAATAGCCTCAGCGGCCTCCCCGTTGGAAACGGATTGTCCGGAAGGAGCGACCGGGCTGGAGGGATCGGGAAAAAGCATACGGTACAAGAAAAAAACCGGCAACGCGAGACGAAAGGCCCCATCACGGAACAGAATACGGCATCCGGCTCAGAACAAGATACCGCACTGCAAGCGTGGATTCGACCCTTTGCATGTGAGATATGCAGCGCTCGGCTACGAAGCAGATTCTTCCGGATTCGCCAGCCGCACGAAGAACCGGCGGCGATCCATGGCCACGACGCGCACGTTGCTCCCGGCCGCAATAAAATCCCCTTCCGTAGCCACTTCGATGCGTTCCCCATCGATGCGGGCTACACCGGTCGGGCGCAAGGGCGTTACCGCCACCCCGGTCTTGCCGAGATACTTTGCCCGGCGCTCACTTTCCCGGTCTTCCCCGGGCCCTTCTCCTGTAATCGTCGTACCCAGTATAAATCGATCCCAGGCTCCCGAGGTCCACATCCAGTAAAAAAGCCCGCCTCCCGCCACAGCCGTACCCACAATGACATAGATTCCGCCAAGCAACCCGGATTCCGTGAAGGTGTAGCCAATCGCGAAGAGAATCACGATGAAACCGAAAATGCCCACCACGTTGAAACCGGGCACGAGATAGACTTCCACGGCAATCAGACCGAGACCCACCAGAATGAGCGCTATGGGAAGAAAAAAATCCATGAAACAATCGGGAAATGTTACCGGATAGAGAAGGTCACGCAGAAGAAGGCACTGTACGTACTACCACACGACTACCACGCACCCGGATTATTTCCACCTTTGTTCCGGGTAAAACAAATTCCCCGCGCGTAACCACATCGATGCGTTCCCCTCCGATGTCCGCCATGCCTGCAGGACGCAACGGAGTCAGAGAAACACCAGTCTGGCCGACCAGCTCTTCCATGGTTTCGGCCGAAACGTAGCCGGATGCGCTGGCGAGTTCCGGCGCCAGCACCAGCTGGCCGAACCGCTCCGATTTTGGAAGATATTTGCTCAGGGAAAACATAAGGACGATCAGCAGCACCAGTGTGGCCGCCATCGTACCCACCGCGGGCGCCAACGCTGCAAAAGGCGGAAACGAGAGCCCGACATTACCGATCAGGGCGGCAAAAAGCGAACCGCCTACAAGCACCAGCCCGCTGATTCCTGCCACACCAAAACCCGGGATCACGAATATCTCGGCAAGCAGGAGCAACACCCCGATACCGAAAAGTATGATTTCCCAGCTCTGGACGAGGCCGATCATGTAGTGCGGCGCAAAAAACATGGTGGCGCCGACTGCGGCGATAGCCCCGGGAAAGCCGACGCCGGGCGTTTGCAATTCAAAGTACAGCCCGCCCATCATCATCAGCATGAGCAGGGACTGCAGGACCGGCGAACTGAGAAACCGCAGCGCCCGTTCCAGAGTCGAGGCGCGGTGCGCCACCGAAGCGGTCGAAGCCAGCCCGGCTTGCTCCACCACCGCATCTATATCAGAAAGTATAGCGTCCGCAACACCCAACCGAAGTGCTTCCTCGGAAGAAAGCGTCAACACGCTACCGGCTTCGGATACGCCCTCGACCTCGAGCTCTTCATCCACCATGGCTTCAGCAATGCGCGGATCACGCCCATTGGCTTCAGCAGTGGCCCGCATCAAACCCCGCATGTAACTCTGGTACTTGTCCGGCGCCGCTTCTCCCGAACCGCCCTCCACCACCGTGGCTGCTCCGATGGAGGCGCCCGGAACCATCACAATGCGGTCGCTGGCATAGGAGATGAGCGCTCCGGCAGAGGCAGCATTCTTATCGATAAACGCTACCGTGACCAGCTCGATGTCCAGGATTGTCTTGCGAATTTTATCGGCAGCATCCACCAGTCCGCCGAACGTATCCACGTGAAAAATGATCAGAGACGCATCCGCTGCTTCCGCATCGTCGGCAGCGCGGCCCACATACCGGGCCAGCACATTGTCGATGGGGCCCTGAATCGGAACAATGTACACTGGACCGTCGACCAGCGGCGCTTCGAACAGCGCATCCTGAGACGATGAGGAAGTCTCTTGCGACTGAACAGACGTGGGGGGAAACAGGCCGAACAGCAAGCCTGCCGGGATAAGAAGCAGAACGAAGCGCCTTGCGAGGCTATTCATGGCGGCGCATAATCTATGGAATAAAGATACCTCACTGTTTTACGGGGATTCCTTGTAATAAGATTCATTCCCGGACCGCTCACCGCAAGACCGTATCGTCCCGTTCGAACGGTGTTCCGGCAGGTCGCAGGCCATGATTTGCAAAGGCCTCGTCGAGCTCCGGCATGAATCGGGATCGAATCCGGCGGGTCAGATACTGAATCTTACTTGCCTTGCCAAACACGTATTTGCGGAATGGATGCATGTAGATGCGCACATAATCGCGCCCCAGCGGGGTTACTTCCAGATAAACGGTGATTTTGTACATTCCCCACCGCCGAAGCACGCGCTCTTTCGTTGCTATGGCATGGGGCAGGTCGGTGGCCGTCGTATCCCATCCAGCTTCGTTCAGAGCGGCAACGATCCGTTCGCGGACGGTTCTTGCGACAGCGCCCTCATCCGGCGCCATGCCGGACAGCTCGCCCGCCGGATTCACCGCTTTGGAAACAGCAACCGAAAGAAGCGTATCCGGGGACGGCATATCGTAATCCCGGTAAAGAGGAGCAAGGGATGGGGCACACGCCGAAAGAAAAAGAGAAGCGCCGAGAAGCGCCGCCGGTGCGCATAATCGTTTCATGATCCCTCGGCTTGCGGGGAAAGGGTAGCGAACGTCCTTGTACGTACGCATGAAAGGCAACGGGGATCTTCGCCGCGGCCTGGCGCCATATCCCTGTTTATACCGTCAGGGTGGCGGCGCTCACGCGCTCACGCAGAAAATGCAGCATGATCCGATTGAACTTCTCCGGGTGTTCCAGCATCGGGGCATGACCGCACTTGTGAATCAAGTGCAACTCGGAATTCGGGATAAGTTCTTCGAACTCCCTCGCCACATCCGGCGGCGTAATCGCGTCATTCGCCCCCCATACGAGCAGTGTCGGCACTTGGATCTCATGCAAACGGGTACGAACGGTTTCGTTTTTCGACGCCCTTGCCATCCTGATCAGTCTGAGTGCACAGGCCCGATCTGCGACAACTTCCAGCATCTCGTTCACCAGATCTTCCGTCACATGTTCTTTTTTGTAGAAGGTGATGGCAGCGCGCTCCCGGATAAAGTTCGGATCATGCCGTTTCGGGTTTCCCGTTCCCATTTCCACCTCGTACAGACCCGAGGAACCGGTGAGTATCAGTGCGCCCGCGCGCTCGGGGTGGGCGAGAAGGTACAAGCTGGCGAGTTGCCCCCCGAGCGAATTGCCCGCAAGCGTCACGAAATCGAGCTCCATCACATCGAGAAATTCATGCACGTACTGCACCAGTCCCTGCATGTTGGTCTGGGCCATCGGAAGGGTGTACACCGGCAAAAACGGAACGATGGCGCGATATCCGTTAGCCGCTACGGACTGGACGGCGTCCGTCCAGTTCGTCAAATTCCCCAACATGCCATGCAGGAAAACAACCGGAGGGCGTTCCGTCACGGGCCCTTCGTCTAAATACCGGAAATCGCCCCGCTCCCTGACCTGGTAGAGGGATTTCTCTATAACAGTGTACATGCACCCTGCATTCAATGACTCGTAACAAGTTGATAAGATACGGCGTAAAGGCTTTCAATAAAAATGGCCCGGCGCACCCCTTGTTACTTCCCGTTCGTGGATCGGCGGCGCAGGAGTGTTGAAAAATATTTTCCCCAGGTGCGGCCCGGGACATCTCGCATTCCGGGCGGGTTATGGAGCGATTTATGGGCGGGTTATAAGTAGTCAGGTTCGGAACTTTATGCACCGATCCGTGTAAATGTTCGCTTACCTCGCAGGAACTCTGGCAAACACGCTGCCAAACACTACATCGTATTTACGACAGGAGATCGTCATTATGCCATGCGGACGTAAACGCAAGCGACACAAGATCGCTACCCACAAAAGGAAAAAGCGTCTTCGGAAGAATCGCCACAAGAAGAAAGGAAGATAAACGTCGGGCTTGACCTGAGCACACATCGAATGAAGCACTACACACTGAGTAATATCGTTCGAGCAGGGGCATGGGGCCTGATAGCCGGTGTGTCCGCAGGTTTTGCGGTTGGGCTTCTACTGGCGCCGGGAGAGGGGCGGAAACTGCGCCGCCGCCTTGTATATCAACTGGAAACGATGGCAAATCGGATCGGATCGGTCGTTGAGGACTTCTCCAGCCCGGAACGCGACAGTGAAGCACGCCGCACGGGAAATCGACTCGTCGAGGACGCCGAGGAGGAGGCTCGCCGGATCCGGGACGAAATAGACGCGCTGCTTGGAGATGTCCGAGGCGCTTCTTTGCCTTCTCCCGAAGAGGAAAAATAAACAATACTATTAGGGTCTCCGGCAACATGCACCCCGCCGGTGTACTTCCTGTCTCATGCCGAACTTTTCGATTCTTCTTCCACCTTCCGAAAAATCGCAACCGGGGGGTAATCCTTTCGTTCCGGACATGTTCGACTACCGCACGCCGAACACGTTCAACTATTTCAATGAATTGAACCCCGAACGCCGGAAGGTCATCGGCGCCGTGCAGGAAGCCATCGAAGCCAAAAGCGATCTTGAAAAACTGTTTGCGGTCAATGGAAAAGAACTCGAACAAGCCATCGACCTGAATAAGGAAATCTACGATGCGCCGCTCATGGCTGCGCTGGAGCGCTTCAGCCCGGGCGTGATGTACGAAGCCATGGATTTTCCGGGATTGCCCACGGGCGCACAACGCCGCCTGCTTGAAAACGGCATCATTTTTTCTGGATTCTTCGGGCTGTTGCGCCCGGACGACCTTGTTCCCGACCACCGGCTGCCCATCGAGTCGGAGGTGCCGAATATCGGCGCGCTGACCGATTTCTGGCGGCCTTTCGTCAGTCCTGCGCTCAACCGGACGATCGCCGGCGCGTTCGTATGGGATATGTTGCCCGACTCACACCTTGCCGCCTGGGAAGACGACCACAGCTATGCCCAGATCGTGCGCGTAAAGTTCTACGACGAAAAAAACGGGGCGCGGCAGGAACCGGGTGAAAACCTGACACCGCTCAGGGGGAAACTGGTCAATTTCATTGTGCGCGAATCGCTGGAAGACCTGGAGCCTTTGCTGGAGTGGACACACCCGGACGGATATACGTACTACCCGGACGGAACCACGGAAAATGCAGCGTCGAAGGAAATAGAGATTGCTTTCGTACGGCGCGCCTGAGGGCATATCGGTGCAGCCGCCGGCGCATGACTACCCTGCATCCGCCTCGTTCAGCGCCATAAGAAGGCGCACCCCCTTCAACACCAGATATTCGTCCGTCCGGTCAACTTCCGGCGCCTGCTCTGCGAGCAGGTGACTCCATCCGCCGGTAGCCACCGCAAACGCTTCCCCCTGCAAGGTTTCCCGGATTCGGCGGAGGAGGCCGCGTGCACCTTCAACGAATCCGTACATGATTCCGGATTGCATGGCTTCCGCCGTCGACCGGCCGACAACCGTGTCCGGCCACTCCGGGGCAACGTCGGGAAGCTGCGCCGTGCCCTGGTGCAACGCATTCAGGGCAAGTTCCGGGCCAGGACCGATGGTACCCCCGGCATAGACACCGTTGCGGTGCACGACCTCACATGTGACGGCGCTGCCCGCATCGAGGACGATCACATGGCGGGGATCGCCGTGCGGCGACGGTTTTCCGTATTCGACCCAGGCAGCAGCAGCGGCGGCAAGGCGATCGACTCCGAGGGTTTCCGGACCGGCGGAGTCAAGCCGAAACGGCAACCGCATCGAAGAATGGATTTGTACCGTGGCGTGGCCTCGGTCCTGTAGCAGGCGGGTCAGACATGCGGCCGAATCCGGCACGACGGACGCTATCCCGGCCCGGTCAATGCTATGTCCGGCATTGCCCATCCGGCTTATTACCTCGTCCAGCCGGACTTCCATCCCTCCGGGCTCGTGCGGTAGCGAGAACGCATGGCGCAGCAGGTTTCCCTCGAACGCGCCCCCTTTGATCGCGCTGTTGCCTATGTCAAACGTGAGCCACATGGATTTCGGATAGTCATCACTTCACCGGCATGAAAAGTCCGGATACCTTCGCCGGTGGCGAGCAGAAGGCCGCCGGCCTCCCCCAGTCCCGCTACAATGCCCTTTACAGAACCGCTCCCGTGCGCAAAACGAAGTTCAGCCGGAGCATTCAGGTTATACATACGGCGCATGTACCGCTTCTCCACAACGACAGCATCTTCTTCGAGGCGATTGAGCGCTTGTTCGAGACGGTCGAAGAGGGCAGCGAGCAAATGAGCGCGGTGGACCGGACGCCCGGTAGCCAGCAAAAGCGATGTGGCCTGGCGTTCGATATCGTCCGGAAACGTGTCCTCGTTGACGTTTACGCCCATCCCGAGAATGACAGTACGCGATGCAGAGGATGCCTGCCCCGCTCCAGCGGATTCCAGTAACATCCCGCAGCATTTCCTCTTGTCGATCAGGATGTCGTTGGGCCATTTTATCTGCGTGCATACGGGCGCCGTAAAACTGTCGACAGCTTCTGACGCCGCCACGCAGGCGGCTATCGTAATGAGGTTCCAGCGATCAGGCGCCAGCACCGGGCGCAGGACCACGGAAAAGGTCAGGTTGAGGCCGCTGCGCGCCGACCATGCACGCCCCATGCGCCCCCTCCCTTTTGTCTGGAGCTCCGCGTACACGACCGCTCCGTTCGGCGCCCCCGCAGCCGCCCATTCCAGCGCAAGGTCGTTCGTGGAGGTCACGGTGTCGTACGCACGGATTTCCTTTCCGATGTAGCCTTGCCGGCCGGCGAACTGCGCATCAAGCAGACTGCGGGCCTCATGAGCGGGACCGCTCGTTATCTCCCGCAAGGACGTGACCAGGGGACGCATGTCAGCAATATAAGGATATTCAGCGGGTGCGGTCCGGATCGTCACGATTCGACGCCTGAACCATTTCTCCAAAATCGTAATACTCCGTGGCGCTCCGGAAACGCTGCGCAGGACGCAACAGGAGCTTGATGCGCGTTTCGAAACGGGTATGGTCCGGCGCCCATGTTCCGGAAGGGAGGCGGACCGTGCTCAGAAAAAAGGCGCTTTCCTCCCGGAACCACAACGCAGCATGCACACGCTCGATGTATATGCCGACGAGGCGATCCGACGTCCGGTCCAGATACAGACGTACGTGCCGGATGGACCGGGACACTTCGAAACCCGGACGGGCCGTAATCCTGATGACCCGCACAGAACCGGCGGACAGTATGGAATCGGGGGCGAATTCGTACCGCCAGGCTTCCCGGTTTCGGGCGACGGCATACGGCGGATCTTCCGGAATGATATACTCCGACAGATCGGATGCAGCAAAACCGGCTTCCTCCGAGTCGTCGTCCGTTGAAACGAAACGGCGCAGATAGCCGAAATCGAACGTTCCGGAAGACTCCGAGCGGATCGTGCGTGCCCCTTCCGCATCGTGCCGCACTTCCTGTTCACGGGAAGCGAGGAGCGTACCGTCCTCGTCGAATTGCCCGGTGCGGATGCGCTGCGTGTGCGCGCGGGTCGAAACGCTCTGGAAGGCGGAGCGAAGCGCCGTCTCGTCGATGCGCTCCAGCAAGGCGGTGATGGAATCGGCCGCGGCCAATTCCTCCGGCATCAGGGGCGACGGGTTCCGGTCCGCGCATCCCGCCGCAAGAAACAACAGGCACATGCTCCATGTAAGGACCGGCCCATGCGAAACCTGTTTAAGGAGTCGCATTTTCCGGACAGACAGAAAAGAGCGGGACATCAAGTGTGGCATGACACAGCGGCAAAAACCGATCAGGAACGGATACAGGATACTCTGATTAAGTCCGCGAAGTTCAGAGGCTGAGAGAGGGGCGCTTCACGCACGAACGTGACGCGCTGAGCGAAGCGGTTTTGATCAAAGTATCCTGACAGTAGCGAATAAAACCTCGTATTCCTTACATTTCAGGCGCGCATCCCGGATACGCTGTATGCGCCGCGCATTCCGGAAGCGAGCGAAAAATTCCTCGATAATATAGTATAGGATACTCTGATCAAAACCGCTTCGCTCAGCGCTTCACGTTCGCGAGTATAAGGCATCATGATTCCATCGTTGAGATCAGCGGGAAACACTGCGGATTCGGGGCGTCGCGGACGTGACGCGCCCTTCGGGAGGCAGAGATGGACACGCTGGCAGCGTCATTCCTCATTATGTGGGGCCTGCCACATTGCTTTGTCATTCCTTGCCAGCGCACCCCTCTCAGCCTCTGAACTTCGCGGACTTAATCAGAGTATCCTATTAAACGCATAATGAAAATGACCGGAAACGGATTGCTGCAAGGAAAAAGGGGGCTTGTCTTCGGCGCCCTGAACGATCAGAGCATCGGATGGGCTATTGCGGAAGCCGCGCACCGGGAAGGAGCGTCCCTCGTGCTTTCGAATGCGCCGGTGGCCCGACGCCTCGGCACGCTGAACAGCCTGGCCGAACAAACCGGAAGCCAGGTCATGTGGGCAGACGCCACCAGCGACGACGATCTGACCGCGCTGTATGCGCAGGTCAAGGAAGACGGCCCGCTCGATTTTATCGTGCATTCCATCGGGATGGGCGTCAATCTGCGGAAGAACGTGCCATATCCGGAATTGAACTACGCGTGGTATCAGAAAACGCTGGATATTTCCGCCGTCAGCCTGCACCGGATCGTGCATCATGCGCTCGAAGCGGGCGTTCTTGCGGACAGCGCTTCCATCGTGGCGCTTACGTACATCGGCGCCCAGCGCGTGTTTTCGAAATATTCCGAGATGGGCGACGCCAAGGCCCTGCTGGAAAGCATTGCACGTTCGTTCGGCTACCGGCTGGGCAAACGGGGTATTCGCATCAACACGGTCTCGCAGAGCCCGACCCGCACCGTGGCGGGATCGGGGATCGACGGATTCGACGCCATGTTCGAATTCGCGGAGCGGATTTCCCCGCTCGGCAACGCGGACGCGGCGAGTTGCGCGGATTATACCGTCATGCTCCTGAGCGACTATAGCCGCATGGTGACCATGCAGACGCTGTACCATGACGGAGGCTTCAGCGCCATGGGTATTTCAGACGAAGTCGTCGAGGGGCTTGCGAAAGCATTTCCGCCAGAACAGTAAGAATGAGACCCGCGTTCTTTCCGATCTTTCTTGCACTGGTTTTTGGGGTATCCGGGGCCGCTCCTCCGGACAGGGACGATTCGCCCCCACTCTACTACTCCATCGAAAGGAACGGCACGCTGTACGCGCGCCCCGACCGGGCAGCGCCTTTGCCCGATTTCCGTCCGCTCGCTCTGCAAGAGCCGCTCTTCATGCTGGAGGTGCAAGACGGATGGCTGCATGTCAGAACAATGGATGACATTACCGGCTTCGTACCCGAGGAAGCCGTATCTAACGTGTGGCTCCGCATTTCAAAGAAGAAGCAGACGCTTTTTGCGTACCGGGGAACAGAGTTGGCGTTACGTGTTCCCGTAGATCTGGGCCTCAATGCCATCATGGACAAGGAACGAAGGGGCGGGCAGCTGGAACCCGATCACTGGCGTACACCCGAAGGAAACTTCCATATCGTGGCGAAAAACCCGGACAGCAAATTCTACAAAGCGCTTCTGCTGAACTATCCCTCGGCGGAAGACGCCGAACGGGGAATCAGGTCGGGCCTTATCACGGATGAGGAATACCGCGCTATCATGGAGGCGGAAGAAACGCTCGGGATACCCCCGATGGGCACCCTGCTGGGCGGGTTTATCGAGATTCACGGCAACGGCACAGGGGGCAGCGTGAACTGGACACAGGGGTGCATCGCCGTAACCGACCGGTTGATCGACCGGTTATGGGAGATGGTGTATGTGGGCACGCCGGTGCTGGTGGAGTAGGGACGATAGAAACTTACCCCCCTTTCCTCCGTAGAACAGGTTAAGGGGATTTTTGGCCTATCCGCAACGGGTATACTCCATTCGTGCGAGTGTGTCCAATGTGGAATCTGGTCGGTAGCCTCGCGCAGCCATACGGCGGCGCCGTTCTTTGCACATATGGGGATGACATGGTTTCGACGGGTGGTATTCGCGCTGCAAGTTGCGTGTCGAGCTCCTCAGTCCAGCTCGTTAATATGACTGGGAACTGGTAAATGCGAACGATTACTCGTACGCGATGGCGGCGTAAGCCCCATCTGTCCAATGCGCTGCTCGTTCATCGGCGCGCATTTGGGCACCGACTCAGATGAACCCGCTGCGGCCCGTACCGGCTGAACAGGTCGCAGTCAAAACAATCAGCCTTTGCTTGCATCCGGCTCTTGTCGGGCAGCTCTTGATGCAGGTGAGCACGAAAGACCGACTACACACGTAGACGCTTGTCGGTACGGCCATTCGGACGCGGGTTCGACTCCCGCCATCTCCACCATAGTACATCAGGAAGTATGGAAGCGGATCGCGGAAATTTTTCCCGATTCGCTTCTGCGGTTTTTCGAAAAGGCAAGGTTATATGGCGGCTGCGTGCGTGTCTTGTACCTGTTGCCGCGAACTGCCGCCTGATTCTTTTTCATTGCTTTGGTCATAGATACGCACGCTGTACATAACCGTCTCACTCAAGCCGGTTTCGCTCCAAATCAGGCGGACGAGATCGTATATGCAGTGCAAGAATCCCGTAAGGGGATGGCGACAAAAGACAAAATAGAAGCAATCGTCGAGCGGCAAACTCGCATAATAATTCTGGCGACAGTGGGTATTGCGGCAGCAATGAACGGTATCCTCTTTGCCTTGCTGAGGTTTTCATAGGATACGCCTCGTCGGAAGTAGCGGGAATCGATTATGGAGTCGCACACGGTATCGCAAGATGACCTCGTCACGAAGGATTTTCTGCGAGCCGAGATCACCGGCTCGGAAAACCGGTTGCTGCGTTGGGTGGTGGGAAGCGCCGTCGTGATTACGGCCGCCATTATCGCCGGGTACTTCGTGTAACGCCTCACCCCACATCTCCCGTCGAATACTTCCCATCCACAAGGCGCAGGATGCCGCGCTCGTTCCGGTCGCGCAGTTCCGGGGGCAATGCGGACGAGGGGAAATCCTGCCAGGCCGCAGGCCGCACGAACCGTTGCATGGCGGTGTCGCCCACGGCTCCCGTACGCACGTCGGTCGTGGCCGGATAGGGACCTCCATGGTGCATGGACGGGCAGACCTCGACGCCCGTCGGGAAGCCGTTGAATATGAACCGGCCCGCCTTTCGCCGCAACACGCGAACGAGCCCGTCATAGCGGGCAATATCTTCCCCGTTGCCGTGGATCGCCGCGGTGAGCTGCCCTTTCAGGCTGTGGGCCACCCTTTCGAGCTCGGCGGTATCCCTTGCCACCACGACCAGGCTCGACGGCCCGAACACCTCTTCGGACAGCATATCGTTCGCCAGGAAGGCCTGCACATCCGTACGGAAGAGGGCGCCTCCGCCCTCCGTACGCGCCGCGTCCGCCTCCCGCTCTGAAGCCGCCACGCGCTCGACCCCTTGCGCAGCAGCCAGCCGGTCGGCGCCAGCGCAAAATCGGTCGCGGATGCCCCGGTGGAGCATGGATGCCGGTTCGGCCCGGCGGATGTGCTCGCCCAAAGCCTGCAGGAAGGTCTCCATCGCCTCCCCGCCGACCCCGAACACCAGCCCCGGGTTCGTGCAGAACTGCCCGACGCCCAGCAGAATCGACCCCGCCAGTTTTTCGGCAAGGGCCTCCGCCCCGTTCTCCAGCGCGGAAGGCAGAATGAACACCGGATTGACGCTTCCCATCTCGGCGTATACCGGAATCGGCACGGGACGCGCGGCAGCCGCATCGAAGAGCGCACGCCCTCCCTGAAGCGATCCGGTGAAGCCCACCGCCTGCACCAGCGGGTGCCGGACCAGCGCCAGTCCGACCTCGTAGCCCTGTCCATGCACCAGCGAAAACACGCCATCGGGCATTTTTTCGGCCTCGGCGGCCCGGAGAATGGCATGGGCCACCAGTTCGGACGTGCCCGGATGCGCCGGATGCGCCTTGCAGATTACCGGACAACCGGCAGCCAACGCAGAGGCGGTATCGCCCCCGGCCACCGAATAGGCCAGCGGGAAATTACTGGCCCCGAATACAGCCACTGGCCCGAGAGGCACGTACATGCGGCGCAGATCGGGCTTCGGAAGGGGCGTACGGTCGGGTGCGGCCCGGTCGATACGGGCGTCCACCCACGATCCTTCCCGCACGACGGCGGCAAAGAGCCGCAACTGATACACGGTGCGGCCCCGCTCTCCCCGAATCCGGCCCTCTGGAAGTCCTGTCTCCCGGCTGGCGCGTTTAACCAGCGTCTCGCCGAGCCCCTCGATCTCCGATGAAATACGCTCCAGAAAATCCGCCCGGTGGGCGGGTTCGGTGGCCGCATAGGCGTCGAAAGCGGCCTCGGCGGCTTCGGCGGCCGCGTCAATGTCGGCAGGGGTAGCCTCGAAAAACACGGGGTCCAGGCCGGCGCTCTGTACCGGATCCCAGGCCCGGAAGCCTTCCGTAGCCTCGCCGTTCGTCCAGCCTGCAATAAGATGTTTGCCGTGAAGCGTCATGGTGGAGATAATTTTTCTGTGTATCTAATCAGAAGAGATGGAAAGACCCCTATCCCCCTACCGAACCGGCACCTCGTAGTGCTCCTTCAGGCGTACAAGTTCTTCCCGCAGGTGGGCAATGGTTTCGGCGTAGTCGCGGTCGCCGTACGCATTGCGGAGTTCGTCCGGGTCGGCTTCGAGATCAAAGAACTCCCACTGGTCCAGTGTATAGTAATGGATCAGCTTGTACCCGGCCGTGCACACCCCTTCGTGCGGGTGGACGTGATGGGGTCGCGGGAACTCGTAGTAGTGGTAGTAGACGGATTCGCGCCAGTCTCCGGGGGTTTCCCCCTGTAGCAGCGGTACGAGGCTGTGGCCCTGCATCGGCGAGGACGGCGCCACGCCGGCCATATCCAGCAGGGTCTGCGCAAGGTCGAGGTTCTGCACGAGGGCCTTGCTTTCGGAGCCGGGCTGCACGACGCCGGGCCAGCGCACGATGAGCGGCGCCTTGAACGATTCCTCATACATCCACCGCTTGTCGTACCATCCTTTCTCCCCGAGGAAAAACCCCTGATCGGAGTTGTAGACGACGATGGTGTTTTCGGCCAGGCCGGTCTCTTCGAGGTAATCCAGCAGGCGCCCGATGTTTTCGTCCATCGAATAAATGGTGCGCAGATAATCCTTCAGATATCGCTGGTATTTCCAGCGGATCAGGTCGCGTTCCTGCATGCCGCCCACGCGATACCGCTCGTAGAACGTATCGTTCTTCGGGCCGTAGGCCGCCTCCCAGTTGGCTCGCTGGGCCGGAGTAAAGCGGTCGATCCACTGGTATCCTTCCGCGACCTCGTCAAGATGTTCGGGGTTCAGGGGGAGTTTCAGATCCCACCCCCAGCGCAGGTCCGTGGAGATTTCCATCTCCTGCAATACGGCGGGCGTCGAAAGGCCGGAATAATCGTAGAACAGGGAGCGCGGCGCGGGGATTTCCACATCGTCGTAGCGGTTCAGGTGCGTCGGGCCGGGCAGCCAGTTGCGGTGCGGGGCCTTGTGCTGGTACATCAGCAGAAAAGGCTCGTCGGCATCCCGCCCGGTTTCGAGCCACTCGAGCGCCCGGTCCGTCACGATGTCGCTGACGTAGCCTTCGTATTGCGTGTCCCCCTCCTGCGTTCGAAACGCCGGGTTGTAATAATCGCCCTGGCCCGGCAGCACTTCCCAGTAGTCGAATCCCCGGGGATCGCTCTTCAGATGCCATTTTCCGATAATGGCTGTTTGGTAACCTCCCCGCTGGAGCATTTCCGGAAAAACGGGAATGGACGCTTCGAGGCTGTCATGCCGCGCATTCGTTTCGACGCCGTTCAGGTGGCTGTGCAGGCCGGACAGAATAACCGCCCGGCTGGGCGCGCAAATGGAATTGGTCACGAAGGCGTTCCGGAACAGCATCCCCTCGTTCGCAAGGCGGTCGAGATTGGGGGTGGGGTCGAGGGCGGCGAGACGCCCTCCATACGCGCCGAGCGCCTGCGTCGCATGATCGTCCGAAAAGATGAAGACGATATTGGGGCGTTCGGCGGGCTGCGCCGAGACGGACGAAACGGCGGCGACCCCGCCAGCCAGCATCCACAGGCATAAAAACCGGATCGGGATGGGAAGTTTTACAACGTTTCTTGTCATTGCGTCATCGACTTGGGGCGAACTGTGCTACTGAATAAAGAGGGTACTCTGATTAAGTCCGCAAAGTTCAGAGGCTGCGAGGGGTGGTTTTGCTCAGAGTACCCTATAGCGAATGTTCGCTCATACGCCCGCCCAGGGGTCAATAATATCGATCCCCATGCCGTCAAAGTCGCGAACGTTTCTCGTCGCCACGGCCATACCGCGCGAGCGGGCAATAGCCGCAATTTGGACATCGGCTTGCGAAGCGGGCCGACCGGCAGCACGACGGGCGGCTGCAATCTCCGCATAGACGCTCGCCGCATCGCTGTCGAACGGGAGAACCCGGCCTGCAAAATCTTCGCGCAGCATTGCATTGATCACCGAAACGAGTTCGTCCCGACGCCGCCCTGCCGGCATGATCGCTATGCCGTAACGAAGTTCCGCCTCGCCCACTGCGGAGAAGAACAAACCGGCTGCCGCCCGTCTTGCGACCCAAGCCTCCGGAACAGGATGCGGCGACGGACGCATCAACTCGGAAACCACATTGGTGTCGAGCAGAATCATTGCCGCCTCAACCGAATCGGGGCGGTTCGCGCATGGGTTCGCGTGGGGGCAGCTCCAGTTCCACGCCGCCCAAAGGCGCAAAGCGGGCGCGAATGGCGCTCGCCAGATTGGCCGGTCCTTCCTTGCGCTCGACCGCCTCGCGCAGGATCACGCGGGCTTCTTCTTCCATCGAGCGTCCATGCCCGGCCGCTTGCTTGCGAAGACGCGTTTTTACATCGTCGTCGAGATTACGAATCGTGATGCTCGCCATACCAACCCCTTTTCGTTTTCATTGATTACAAAACTACAAAATGATTGCATTGCAATCAATATCGAAGAAAAACGAGCCGCCTGCGCTACCTCAGAACCTTTCCGTCCCCGAAAACACAAACGCCCTTGCCGGATTGTTTGTCAGCAGGTCGTCGACCGCTGCTTCGCTTACGCCGATCTCCCGCAAACGCGGGACAAACCCTTTCAGGATATAGGCAAATCCGGGGCCTTCGGCATGGCCCCAGGCAGGCCAGTAGGTACGACGGGCCAGGTCTCCCCCAAGGAGTATCTGGCTTCCGTGTCCGGCGTCGACAAGATGGGCAATCGCCTCGGCCCGCTCCCGATCCAGGTAATACTGCACCTTGCTGATCTGGTCGTATCCGAGAAAAGCACCGGTGGAAGCCACCTCGAGGTGATACGACAGGTCCAGCTTGCGATCCATATGTCCGATGACAACGCGCCGCGGATCGACTCCGGCGGATTCCAGCAGGCGGACCTGTTCGAGCGCCATCGTTCCGGCCTCGGTATGCGTCGAAATGGGTGCGCCGGTCCGGAGATGCGCAGCGGCGGCTGCGCGAAACACTTTTTCCGCAACCGGGCTGATTTCGTCGAGCGTGGAGGACGCCTTGACCAGGCCGGCGCGGATGCCGGCGCCGTCGATGCCCTCGACAATTTCCCGCACGAAACGCTCCGTGAGTTTCTCGACGGATACTCCGTTGACGAAGGGGGCCGAGAACGGATCCTTATTGTATCCGGCGGCGCACACGATATGCACGCCCGTCCGCTCGGAGATACGGCGCAGGCCGGCGGCGTCCCGACCATAATCCGGGGTGGTCATTTCCACCACAGCCGATCCCCCGGCCGTGCGGAAACTCCGCATTTCGAGGGCGGCGGCGTCCTCGTCGTCGAGTACGAAATCCATCTCTTCGGGAGACGAGTCCGGAGGGGTACTTAGCAGATGCTCATGACCGTAACACACGCCCAGGTCAGCGGCTTCGATCGGTCCCTGGACGGTCTGGATCATCGGCATGGCGATGCAAGAAGTATAGAATCAGACATCATTCAGGTATTCCCGATCTATAGGATACTCTGATTAAGCCCGCAAAGCTCAGAGGCTGAGAGGGGTGCGCTGGCAAGGAATGACGAAGCAATGTGGCAGGCCCCACATAATGAGGAATGACACGGCCAGCGTGCTTCTCGCAGCCTCCCGAAGGGCGCATCACGTCCTCGACGCCCCGAATCCGCAGTGTTTTTTGCTAATTCCAACGATGGAGTCATAACGTCCTATCCGCGCGAACGTGACGCGCTGAGCGAAGCGGTTTTGATCAGAATATCCTATAATACGGCGCCCATCCCGGCGAGCCGCTCCCGCAGGGTGTCGACCGGCAACGCATGCGGCAGGGTCTCTCCCTGGCAGGACAACGCCGCCGCCGCGCCCGCAGCCTGTCCCATCGCCATGCACTGCCCCATGCTGCGCACGGAAGCATGGGCGTCGTGCTCTGCGGACAGGCACCGGCCCGCCACAAGCAACCCCTCCACCAGTTGCGGCAACAGGCAGCGGTACGGTATGTCGTAGGTTGCGCCTTCCGGAAGGTATTCCCAATGCGTGTCGCGCCCGGAATGATGCTCCTCGATGGGCGCCCCGCACTGCGCAATCGCGTCGTCGAACTTGCGGGCCGCCAGCACATCTTCTTTCGTCAGCCGGTAGACGCCCCGGATGCGGCGGCTTTCCCGCACGCCGATCTGGTTGCTGAAGTCGGTCAGGAAAGCATGCTCGTACCCCGGCACGAAATCGCGCAGAAAACGGGCGTACTCCATGGCCTGCCGGCGGCCTTCGACCTCGGCGCGGGTCAGTTGTTCGGGATCGGTGGCATCTACATCGCCTACGCGGGTCATATTGGTGGCCATTACGCCGGGGTACGGCGTAATGTGGATGCTTCCTTCGCGGCGCGGCAGGTCGTACTTGCCGGATTCGGCGGCTTGCGCCAGCAGGGCATGCAATGCATCCTTACGCACGGCACGGGCTCTGGCGTCGTCTACGCCGGTCATGCGGAAGGTGGTCGTGAGCGATTGCACGGGCCCTTCGTCGGGGCCTTCGTACGGTGCGCCGGACCAGGCAGCCACATCCGCATCGCCGGTGGCGTCCACAATGCAGTCGGCGCGGATCTCGAACCAGCCCCGCTTGGTGGCCGCCACCACGCCCGCCACACGGGCGCCCTCCATCAGGACATCCATGACAAAGGTGTGAAAAAGGAGCCGCACCCCGGCTTCGAGCGCCAGCGACTCCCAGACCATCTTGAGCGTTTCAGGGTCGTAGGTCACACCGTCGCCCGCCCCGTAGGTATTCGGGCGGATGAGCATGGCCCCGCGTTTTTTCAGGGCGTCCACGACGAGATCCGGTACGCCGCCTACGATTTTTCGGGGGGAGCTGCCCGGCGTATAGAATCCATAGAACGTATCCAGCACCTGGGTGCTGACGCCGCCCATGAAACCGTATCGCTCAACGAGCAGCGTGTCCGCGCCGGTCTTTGCGGCGGCGATGGCGGTGGCGGCCCCGGCGGAGCCGCTGCCCACCACAAGCACTTCGGCACGTTTCTCGGCTATTATTTGCTTGCTGTGAATGCGCACAGGATATCCTGGAAAGCGGATCGAAAAAAATTGTACGGGATGCGACGGCCAGATAATCCGTCCGCGCGCTCATTGCGCGTCAATGGCTCCGTCGGTAGATTGGGGCGATCTGCTTCATATCCAACGAGACAACGCCCACCATGGAAGATCTGCTTACCGGCGCAGCCTGGCTTACGGTTATTTTTTCCATCTTTCTTGTTTTTCTGGCCATACTCTGGACGCTTCTTCCCTTTGCGATCTTTGGTATCAAGAAACGGCTGGACGAACAAATAAAGATCGGAAATAAACTGGTTTCATACCATAAAGCCCTGCACGAATACCTGAAGAATGCCGGGGATACCCAGGCGCCGTCGTCCCCTTTCGAAAAACCGCAATAGGAAGACTGGCCCGCTTTACGCCTACCGTTCCTTACACCTGCTATGAAAGAAATCACGCCCGTCCGGACGTATGCCCGGTCGGGCCGGCGTTTGACAGCAAATTCTTAAACCGCCATGACAGACACTACCCCCAAAGGATCCTCCATCACTTTGCTCGGAACCGGCCTGATCGGCATGTTCTATGCACAGGCCGTCAACGGTTGCCGGGGGCGCGACCGCATCCGCAGCGTGTTTTCGCGCAGCGCGGAGCGGGCGGAGACCTTCGCCGGAGAATGGGGCATCGCCCATCATACCGACGATCTGGAAACCGCGATCCGGCATCCCGAAACGGACATGGTGATCATCGGCCTTCCCAACCAGTTGCACGAGGAATGCGTCCGGCTGGCGGCAGACGCCGGCAAAGGCGTCCTGTGTACGAAACCGTTGGGCCGGACCGCCGCCGAGGCAAAACGCATGCTGGCCATGGTCGAGGAAGCCGGCGTATTTCACGGGTATCTCGAAGACCTCGTGTATACCCCCAAGACGCTCAAGTCCATCCGAAGCGTGCAGAAAGGCGCACTGGGAGACATTTTGTGGGTGCGCTCCCGTGAAACGCATCCGGGGCCGCACAGCGCCTGGTTCTGGGACATCGAACAGGCGGGCGGCGGCGCGCTGATCGACATGGGGTGCCACACGATCGAAATTGTCCGGAATTTCGTGGGCAAAAACAACCGCCCGGTAGAAGCCATGTGCTGGGCCGACACGCTCGTCCACCCCATTGATGCAGAGGATCACGGCGTAGCGCTCATCCGCTTCGAAAGCGGGGCAGTCGGGCAGATCGAGGTAAGCTGGGCGTTCCGGGGCGGCATGGACCTGCGCGACGAGGTGGCCGGAACAGAGGGCACGATCTGGCTCAACCACTGGCTACGCACCGGGTTCGAGATGTTTACCTCGGGCGAAACGGGCAGCTACGTGGCCGAGAAAGTCGAAACGCCCAGCGGGTGGCTGTTCCCGGTGGGCGACGAAGCAAAAGCGCTCGGCTACACGGACATGTTTCAGGACATGTTCGAGGCGGCGGAGGCAGGCCGGGAACCGATGGAAACGTTTTACGATGCATACGTAGTCAATGCGGTCCTCGACGCCTGTTACAAATCGGCGAAATCGAGGCAATGGGAAGAGGTCGTGCTGGACGACTGGCGAGCGGAAAAACCGCATCCGAGGGTGGCGCCGACCGTACGCGAGGTGGACGGGCATGTTATCATCAAGGAAGAAGTGCTGCCCGACGGCACGACGCGCCGCATCCTGAAAAACAAGCAAACGGGACACGTTACGCAGGTAACGCTCGATTAATTTTAAGGATACTCTGCCTTGAACGCTTCGCCCGAACATTCTGTCGTCCGCATTGCGATGTGGTCGGGGCCGCGCAACATTTCCACGGCGCTGATGCGCGCATGGGAAGCCCGCGGCGATACGGTCGTGACGGACGAACCGCTGTATGCGCATTATCTGCTGAAAACCGGCGCCGCGCACCCCGGACGCGACGAAATCATTGCGCGCTGCGAAACGGACTGGCGCAAGGTGGCGGCGCAGTTGACCGGCGAAGCGGACAGTGAAGAAGGCCCTGTCGAGGGGGCGAATTGCCACGAGGCCGAGGAGCGCGGCGGGACAGAAAATCGGGATGCGCCCGTGCGGAAGTACATTCATTACCAGAAACACATGGCGCATCATCTGCTTCCGGAAATGGAGGGGCCCTGGCTGGAACGGCTGACCCATGCCTTCCTGATCCGCGATCCGGCAGAGATGGCCATGTCGCTCGCGCGCATTACGGAGAATCCCGGACCGGACGATACCGGCCTGCCGAACCAATGCGCCCTGTACCGGCGCGTGACGGAAGAGTTCGGTCGCCCGGCGCCCGTAATCGACGCGCGGGATGTGCTGGAGAACCCGGCCGGCGTGCTCGAAAAACTCTGTGCGGCGCTCGGCGTACCCTGGACTCCGTCCATGCTCTCCTGGGCGCCTGGGCTGCGACCCGAAGACGGCGTCTGGGCTCCTCACTGGTACGATCAAGTGGCTACCTCGACGGGATTCCGATCCCGCCCCCCGGGAAATCGGGAGATCCCGGAGGCACTGCACGCCCTTGTCGAAACCTGCCGCCCCCTGTACGAAGCATTGCACCGCAACCGGATCACCGCCTGATATGCTCCAGACCTTCGACGAACGCAACCGAAATATCCTTGTCAATATCGACGGCGCGCTGGCGCCCCGCGACAAGGCGGGCGTCAGCCCGTTCGACAGTGCGGTACAGGGCGGAGATTTCGTATGGGAAGGACTCCGTCTGTATGAGGGGCGCATCTTTCGGCTTATCGAACATCTCGACCGGCTGAAAGCGTCAGCGCAGGCGCTGGCGTTTGCCGTCATCCCCTCGCACGAGGAAATCATCGAGGAAGTACGGCGTACGCTGGAGGCCAACGGCATGCGGGACGGGGTGCACATCCGCCTGTCGCTGACGCGGGGGGTGAAAATCACATCGGGTATGGACCCGCGCCTGAACCAGAGTGGCCCGACGCTGATCGTGCTTGCCGAATACAAGGCCCCCGTGTACCAGACCGATGGGCTGTCGCTCATAACGAGCTCTATCCGGCGGTTTTCGCCCGACTGCCTGGACCCGAAGATTCACCACGGGAATCTGCTCCAGTCGATCCTGGCCAAAACGGAAGCAAATGCAGCGGGAACGGACGATGCACTGATGCTGGATCGCAGCGGATTCATTGCCGAAACGAATGCCACGCATATCTTTCTGGTGAAGAACGGGGTCGTGCTGACAGGGCATACCCATGCCTGCCCGGAAGGCGTCACCCGGCAGGTCGTGCTGGAATTGTGCGCGGCGCACGACATCGCATCCGACGTGCGGAATCTCTCCCTGACGGAAGCATACAGCGCGGACGAAATGTTCTGCACCGGAACGATGGGCGAACTGGCGGGCGTTACGCAGCTCGACGGACGGAGGATCGGCGATGGACGCATCGGGGCTATGACGCAGCGCCTTTCCGGCCTGTACCGGGAGGAGACCGCACGCAGCGGGGTTGTGGTGGTGGAATAAGGCCGGCGGATCGCGGTTCGCGCCGATAACGCAGCGCCTCGGTAAACTGCACCGGCAGGAAATGGCGCACACTGTGATTGTGGCGGCGACATGAGCCGGTCGCAAGGTGGTCAATCGTGGGTGGACCTCTGTATGAAGTGCGCGGATATCTCGGCATAATGTTCGTATGCGTACATCCATGAATGCGTCGGAAACACCGCCCGGCAGGCGGAATTCCAACGAACGGAGATAGTAAGCCAACGCCCCCGATCGCTGCTGCCCGGGCATGAAGCAAGGGAACCGGAAACGCTTCTTTCTCTTTCATAGATACCCGGCCAGTCGATCCTGCAATATCCTGGACGATCTCATTCCGAAACCTTACTACGCCATGACTTCCTTTCGCTCCACCGCCAAAATCGCCCTTTGCCTGCTCGCTGCCGGCGGACTCCTTTCGCAAGCGGCCTTCGCGCAGGACATACCCCGCACCGCTGCGCCCGAAGGCGCTTCGGTATATATCATCAGCCCCGAAGACGGCGCCATGATCGAGGGCGGCAAAGTACATGTCGTATTCGGCCTGAAAGGCATGGGCGTGGCCCCCGCAGGCATCGATTACCCGGACACCGGGCACCATCACCTGCTGGTCAATGCGGAAGAACTGCCCCCTGTGAACATGCCTATCCCTACCGACGAAACCCATCTCCACTTCGGCATGGGCCAGACCGAAACGACCCTTGAGCTCGAACCGGGCGTGTACACCCTGCAACTACTGGTTGGGGACAAAAACCATATTCCCCACGATGCGCCGGTAATGTCGGAGAAAATCACCGTGACGGTGGAGTAATTCCTTCCATCCGCACCATAGCAAAAATCGCCTGCTGCCTGCTCGCAATCGGCGGGTTGTCTGTCCAAACGGTTCTGGCGCAGGATATATCCGGTACCGTCGCACCCGCCCCCGATCCGGCGTACAACAACACCGGCCCCAAGGACGGAGCAACGATCGAAAACGTATTCACCCCCGGCGCAGGCTTCACCGGCAGTGCGGCGCTGGGGTATACCCTTGGCAACGGACTGCGCCTCGAGGCGGAATATCTCCACCGCCGCCAGGGTTCGGATGACCGGCGCATTCCCCTCGGACCGGGCGGCGACGACCCCCTTGCTCAAAAGAGCAGCGAATGGGATGCGAACGATCCGCCTTCGGAGCGTATCTATGACTTGAGCACCCATCATGTTTTCCTCAACGCCTGGTACGATCTGCGGACCGGCTCGCGCTTGACGCCCTATATCGGGGGCGGCGTGGGTATGGCCTCGACGACGATGCACTACTCGGGCAGATTCCTGCGAAGAAGCGATCTGGGACCGGAACCGTGGCAACTGGCCGCTGCGGGCACGCTCAGCCACATAGACGCCGAACTGGCGAGCACCGGCCTGGGATTCCAAGTGGCAGGAGGTATTGATTACGCGCTGCGCGACCATGTTTCAATCGGCGCAAAGGTGCGCTGGATACGCTCCGGCGGTTTCGACGACAGCGGCAAACTCTGGACGCAAATCCGGGATCATGACCCGGTTCGCTCCGACGGCGTTACGCCGTTTACAAGCGATTTCAATGTGGGCAACATGCAGAACTGGGTCATGACGGTCGGACTCAGGTATTATCTCTGACGCTGACCGACCACAAATTCTTCTCTCCCCCGCATCTATCGGGAACCCGTTTTCGTATACAATACATAAGGATATCAGAGTATCCCATAAGAGGGCGCCGGTTGAATTTTTCCCGGCGGAGTATTGTGATATAAAAGAGAGGAGGTAAGATATGGCTGCGCCTTATAGAGAAATTATCAAGGATATACGGCTCGCATTTCCCCAGCCGACTTCCGACCGGATTCACGATTCGTATCTCGTGCATTCGTTCATGAATGCGCTGAATCAGGTGGATGCCCTGAAAATGCACTTGCCGATGCTCGGCGCCGTCGTCGAACCCGACTACGAGCAGGCAAGACACGCCGAGTTGCCCCAGGACATGTCCTCGGTGGAAGAAGTAGCGTCCGAACTCGTAAGCTACCTGCGGGGCATGACGGTTGTCGGGCATCCGCGCACGCAACAAAACGTCATTTGCCCGCCTTCCATTCCCAGCGTGATCGGGGTATTGCTCGCCGCGCTGCACAACCCGAACCTGGGCTGGGACGAACACAGCCGGCTCTTTGCGCTGGCCGAGGTCGAGGCCGCCGGCATCACTGCCGGGCTGATCGGATACGATCAGAAAGAGGCCGCCGGCGTGTTCACGTTCGGCGGCACCGGCACATCGATGTACGGAATCCGGATCGGGCTGGAAAAGGCCTGCCCGGGAACCTTGCGCCGCGGATTGTCCGAAGAGGCTGTGGTGTTTGTGGCGGACACAGGCCATTACTGCGCGTACAGCATTGCAGGATGGGTCGGCATAGGTTCCGATCATGTGGTTTCCATTCCCACCACACCCGAAAACGAAATCGACCTGCACCTGCTCGAGGAAGCGGCGCGCACGGCGCTGCAGGACGGCAAAAAGATCGCAGCCTTCATTGCGACGATGGGCAGCACCGATGCCTTCGGCGTGGACGATCTGCAGGCTATCGTGGCGCTTCGGGACAGGCTGGTCGATGAGTTCGATCTCCCCTATCGCCCGCATGTGCACGCCGATGCCGTGATCGGGTGGGCCTGGTCGGTCTTCAACGACTACGATTTCGAGAAGAATGAGCTGGGCTTCCGGCCCCGCACCCTGCGGGCGCTCGCGGGCGCATGCCGGCGGATACGGGAGCTGCCGCTCGCCGACTCCGTGGGCGTGGATTTCCACAAGACCGGTTTTACACCCTACATATCCAGCCTCGTGCTCGTCAAGGACTACAAAGACCTCCGGTTGTTGAAACGCGACCGGGAGCAGATGCCGTATCTCTATCAATTCGGGAAATACAAGCCGGGGATGTACACGCTGGAGACATCCCGGGCGGCGACGGGTCCCATGGCGGCGCTCGCCAATTACCGCTTGCTCGGCGTGCAGGGCATACGCGTCCTGATAGGGCATCTCGTGGAAATGGCCCAACTCCTGCGGGAGCATCTCGAAGGGCACGAAGGCATTATCGTGCTGAACCGGGATAATTACGGACCGGTCACGCTGTTCCGGGTATACCCTCCCGGTAAGGAGGCGTTTGCGACCTTCACGAACAGGCGGAAGGAATTCACGGACCCCGCCTGCCGGGACGCCCTGCTCGCATACAACGACTACAACCGGAAGGTCTCGGCGTATGTGCACGAGGAGGCCATGGCGGGCCGGGGCGTGTTGCTTTCCCTGACGGATTGCTACCGGCACACCATCTACGGGGAACCCGTCGTGGCCCTGAAATCCTATATCATGTCCCCGTTCGTAGACCGGGAGAACCTCGAAATCATCGTGGAGAAAGTGCTGGAAGCGCGGGAGCGGTTGAGGAAAGACACGGTGTCCAGAAAGGACCGAAAGATTCTGCACTGGTTTGCTTAGTGAGGGGGAATAATGGCGGGAGCAGCCTGACAGTTTCAGGGAAGATTGGTGGAGTAGCAGCCCGAAACGGCCTTGCTTGCCCGCCGTTTGACATTCAGGCTGATTTTCACGATACTTTTGCTTCCATAAACTGTATTCGCCAAACATCCGACTCAGCATTGATCCGGACTACCGTCTCGAAAATCAGAAACATCGGAGGAACCAGGATGCCCCGACGCAATTCCCCGGCGACACTCTGCATCGCCGCAACGCTTCTTATGTCGACCGCTTGCAGCGCCCAGGATTTCGTCTACCGGCTTGACCCGGAACCCGGAGTCCGCTACAAGGGCTCAATGACGATGGAGACTCGGTCGCAAACTCGAACACAGGGCATGGACATCGAAATTATAATGACCGTGCATATGGACCACGATGTGGTGTTCGAGGCGGTCGCCGACGACACGGTGGCCATGCGGTACACGACTACGGCCGCGTCGGCGGAGATGGGTGGAATGCCCGGCCTGGACCAGGCCCCGTTCGACCTGAACGATCTCTATCAGGGGATGGTCGGGGTGACGTTCACAATGGTGATGACCCGTGACGGCGAGATAGTTGAATTCGACGGACTCGATTCGATGATGGAGACAATGCTGGATCGGACGGACGCACCGGACGAGATTCGCGCCATGACAAGCCTGTTCCTCGAGGAGAACTTCGGCGAAGAGCAGATGAAACAGATGATCGGGCAGGACGGTCTCTCGATGCCCGATCATCCGGTGGCAATCGGAGACACTTGGACGAACTCGGTGAGCGCGCTCGGAATCGAGTTCGGAACGACATACACGCTGGCTGACCGCAGCGACGGTTCGGCGACCATCGAAGCTGCGGGAACCCTGTCCGACTCGGATAACGCCGGGTTCAATCTACCGGGTACTCCAAACATGCCCGGCGTCGAGATGCAATTCGAGAACCTGTCGGGTGCGCTTGAAAGCTCGTACGAACTCGACGAGGCAACCGGATTGACCGTCGCCTACAGCACGAACATGACCATGAATACCGACATGGTCATGGAAATGCCGCAGGTGGACGGTCAGTCGATTGACGCCCCCCCCAATGTCTATATCCATTTCAATGGAGACAACGACATCGGGTACGCTCAGCAGAGCGCCGTAGCTCGCCCCCACGCGCTATACGGAATCCGCCCCCTCACCCCTCCCCAAACGCCCCGCTGTCTATCATCTGCTGAAAGAAGTCCGTCATGGACTCTTCCAGCGGCCGGTACGTCATACCCAGAGCGCGTTTGCTCTTGGAATTGTCGGCTATCCAAGGGAGGCCCATGTTCCGGGACACCATTTTGCGCGTAATGTCTTTGTTGACCACGGGCGCCATGAGCCAGGTCAACCACTTGGGCATGGCCCGCCGCGGAATCGGATAGTCTTTGCCATATTTGTCGATCAGCGTTCCGGCCATCTCCGTGAAGGTCGTATTGTGGCCTGATACGATGTGACGCCCCTCGGCGTCGGGCAGGTAGGCGGCGGCGATATGCGCCCGGGACAGATCGCGCACATCGACCGCTCCGAGATGCATATCCGGGACCCCCATTTTAAAGGTGCCGTCCCCAAACTGACGGACCAGATCGAAACTCGCGGAGGTGCCATGGGGACTGATTCCCGGTCCCAGCACCAGCGAGGGATTGATGACGACCAGTCTCCACCGGGCCTGCGCCCCGACGATCTTCCACGCCTCTTTCTCGGCAACCGTTTTCGAGAAGGAATACGGCTGGTGGACAATACTTGAGGTGGTATTCCATATCTCTTCCGTGAAGACTCCGTTGGGCGTTTGGGCCAGATCGGCACTGTCGCCGTATATCGCGACGCAACTGCTGGTAAGCACCACACGCTGCACGCTGGACGTGCGGTTGGCTTCTTCCAGTACGTTCCGGGTGCCGAGTAGCGCTGGGTCGATCAGTTCTTTCTGGGGATCCGCAACCCCGAGCCGGAAAGGCGAGGCGGTGTGGAAGACAATCGAACAGCCGGCCATCGCGTCCGCGTAAGACCCCTCGCTGAGCAGATCCGCCTTGAAGTATTTGATCGTACCCGGCGTGCTTTCTGCAATCCTGTTCAGGTAGTGCAGTTTGTCCGCATTGCCCGGATCCCGCACCGGCGCATGCACGGTCACGCCCGCTTCAAGAAGATATTTGACAATCCATCCGGCCACATATCCGGTGGCGCCGGTGACCATGACCGGGGAAGATGCGTCGATTTGCATGAGTTTTTTTGAAGGGTTGAAGGACGTTTGGAAGTCGGATCAAAGATAGAGCAAAACCCCGAATTGAACCCGTGCCCTGGGGTTGGGAAAATCCACTTTGGTGAAATGCACAGCGGCAAGAAATATATGCCATTTTGTCATACTTTTCGCATCGGCACGGCATTTGATCAACAGAGAGACAACATTCACGCAACCAACCCACCATCCCCTTGGGAGGTACATCATGAATAGCCTCGTACGCTTTACGCCGGTCAGCGGGTTGCACACTATGCAGCACGAGATCGACCGGCTCTTTCAGGATTTTTTCCCCACGAGAAACCTCGGAAACATCTGCACCGACACGGACTGCTGCTCCCCGGACGGGGATGCGGTCAACTGGTCCCCGCGCGTGGACATCGCCGAATCGGAGCAGGAATACGTCCTGCACGCGGACGCGCCCGGCATGACCAGGGACGCGTTCGACATCCACTGGCAGGAGAACGTGCTGACCGTGCGCGGCGAACGGGAGATTCCCGCCCCCGATGAGAGCGAGAAGCCGGTGCGCGCCGACAGGGTCCGCGGAAAGTTCGGTTTCTCGTACCGCCTGCCTAAGGCGACCAGCGACGGTGGACGTATCGCAGCTTCCTACGAAGCCGGGGTGCTGACCATCCGCATTCCGAAGGAGGAGGCCAGCCGTCCGCACCGCATCGCGGTATCGTAACGCGGATCACAACACAACCGACCGGCTCCGGCCGGCGAAACCATGCATAAGCCCGCGCGGGACCATCCCGTGCGGGCTTTTTGCGTACGCACACATAGGTATGGTTCACCGCACAGCAAAGAGATCGACTCGAACGAGCGGTGCGCATGTACACGCGGCGCGCGGCGCTGGGCATCCTGGACAATGTCTTCGGACGAGAAGCAGCCCAAACCAACAGACCGCTTTAAAGATGTGGCACTCCGGCGCTACCGGTCCGGATTGGGCAGCACTCGAAACCGTATGGAGGCGGTTGCGAAACTGCCGAACAGGCCGCGCCCGCCTTCCACGTGATCGATCACATTAGGCACTTCGCCCGGCGATAATGTCGAACCGCCGCCCTCGCCCCCCTGCTGCACCGAGTTCGAACGCACAAAATCGAACACGTTGTCGTCGATCGCCTGAATCCGCATTTCGTTGAGCCCATAAAAGGCCAGCCCGATCCACGGATACCGGATGTGCATCCCGCCGCTCGGCGTCCGGTCGAAATTGGCGCCGTTCAAAGGCGGCGACACGGTCTCGCGAAGCGTAAAAAGGTCTTCGCCGATGGCGTCAGCGAACGGGGTCAGATTCGTCGTATCGGGTTCGAGCGAAACCGTGGTGATCAGAAAAATGCTCTGGCGACCGGGATAAAAGGGCTCCGTAATCTCGAACAGGGGCGCTTCGCCTGCATCGTACACGAACGTGCGTTCTTCCTTGTCCACAAAACGGAAAAGGGCGGGTACCGTCGTTTCCGACGTGACCGTTCCGGCTCCGGGAACGTCCACGACGAGGCGGTACGTCCGGAGCGGCAACACGTCCACTACCTCCCGCATGCGGTACCGCCCGGAAGCCGGTTCGGGGGCAAACAGGTCCCAGGACGCCTCAACGCCGTTGCCGTCATTTTCGAGGAGCTCGATGCGCACCGAAGCGCCCGGCACACCCTGGACAGCAGGATCGTAGGTTTCGTTGACCGGGAGCGTCCGGCTCACGGTAACGTAGCCGACAGGTTGTCCGGCTTCGAGATAGCCCTCCACAACGATCTCTTCCTCGAACGCCGGCGGATCGACGGTATCGCAACCGGATAACGCCGCCGCAAAGACGGTCGCCGCAAGAACGAATATCCATGCAAATGTCGAGCGCATGTCAGAAATCGAAAGTGAACGAGATGTTCGGCAGCGGCACGGGAATCTGCGGTATGTCGTTGCGTACGATATCCTCCGCATCGGTGAAATCGAAGAAATAAAACCAGATATTGCGCCGGTTGTATGCGTTGAGCACCTGCGCTTGCAGCTCGAAGCCTGCCCCGAACAGTGTGGTCTGCCAGGAAACGCCGAGATCCAGCCGGTGATAGGCGGGCAGGCGGCGATTGTTGTATTCCGTCACCAGTACATTCGACCAGTCCGAATCGAACGGCGAATTCACGAGCCGGTATTGTCCGAACGGTTCGGTATAGGCCTGACCGGTCGCATAGACCCAGACGGCGCTGGCCCGGAAAGCGCGCGATATTTCGAAATTGACCACCGTCTTCACGTCCAGCGTCCGATCGTATTTGGGCGGATAGAACCTGAAATCGTTGACGATCGGAAACCGCCGCTCGGTCCGGCTCAGCGTGCCGGCCACAAACCCGTTCAGGCGCCCTTGCGCGCGCTGCACCGTCGTTTCAAGGCCATAGGCACGGCCGTCCCCGACACGAAACAACTCGGCATAGTCCAGCCCCCCCACGTCCTGTATGAAAGGATCCCATTCAAAGAGATTTTCCATCGTGCGGTAATAGGCCTCCACATCCAGATTGAAGCCGAACGGCGAGATATGCTTCATGCCGATTACGGCCTGATTGCCGTGCGAAGGGCGTACCCCCTCTCCGGTGGCCAGCCAGGTGTCGAATCCCGGTACAAGTTCGCTGGTTATGAGCGTAAGAAACTGGTAGTACCGCCCGTAGGCGGCCTGAAGCCGCAAAGCCGGCGTCGGTTCGTATTCGAACGACAGGCGGGGCGACGCCCGGAAAAACCCGCCTTCCTCGAAATAATTGCCCCGGATGCCGCCTTCGATGGTCATGCGGGGCGCCGGGCGCCAGCTGGCCTGCGCATACGCGGAGGTATACACGCTCCGGGTACGCCAATTGATCGCCGTTTCCTCGTTGAAATCCGTGCGAAAACGCAAGGTCAGAAATCCCGACCAGAAACCGGCCTTCGCGGACATATTCCCGCCGGGGATATATTCGAAATCGCCCTTGACGGAAATATCGTCTACCGTATTCTCGTTCTCGATAGGCGTGGCCGCGAGTTCGATCATCGGCGTGTTGAAATACCGGGATCCCGTGAACGTGAAGTTGGAAAAGAGCTCCTGCGAAAAAAGATGGGTCCAGTTCACGCTCAGCGTCCTGTTCCCGTACCGGATACTCGCCAGCGCATCTTCCACGATTTCGATATCGAGCACATCCTGCCCGGCGTAGAACGCAAGCGAAACGAAGTCCCTGTTCGATAGATCGAAATTGAATTTCCCATTCACGTCCACAAAATAAAACGCGTCCGGAATACCCTCCGTCCCGGCCTTGCGCAAAAAGTGCAATAGCGGCTCGACGGTGGACCGCCGCATCGCCAGCATATAGGAACCCCGGCTCCACGGCCCCTCAACCATCGCCCGCGAAGAAAGCAAACCGATGCTGAGGCCGGCGTCGAATTCACGCCGGTTGCCGTCCCGGTTGTAGATATCGACGACCGATCCCAGACGCCCGCCGTACTCGGCAGGAAATCCGCCCTTGTAGAGCCGCACATCCTTGATGGCGTCCGGGTTGAACGTCGAAAACACGCCGAAGAAGTGCGACGGGTTGTAGATGGTGGTGCGGTCGAGGAGAATGAGCGTCTGGTCTGGACCGCCGCCCCGGATATAGAGACCGCTGGAATAATCCGAGGACGCCTTCACGCCGGGCAATAGTTGCAGGGATCGGAAGACATCCGGCTGCAGGAGCGCCGGAAGCGACTTGATGAGCTGCGTCTGGAGCTGCTGTACGCCGACCTTTCGGGCCTCGTACAGTTCCTCCCGCTCTCCGGTGACCGTGATTTCCTCGATAGCTTGCTCTTCCGGAAGCAGTTCGACATCCAGCCGGCGCTGCTCGCCCGGGGCCAGTTCGAGTTCGACGCGTTCGGTGCGATACCCGATGTAGGACACCGAAACCGTCAAGGAGTCCGGCGGGATGTTCGTTACCGTGTAGTACCCCGAGTTGTTGGTGGCGGCGCCGATCGACGTGCCTTCGACCCGCACATTCGCCAACAGCAGGGTTTCCCCGGAAGTGGCGTCGCGGACATATCCGCTGAGCGAGGCGCTATCCTGAACGGTATCCTGAGCGAACGTTGCTCCTGCAATCGCTACAGACAGAAGCGCCGGCAGGATACAATACGGAATACGCATGGACAGCGGTCGCCGCAACGGCATGGCAGGAAAAAGAGAGGGCATCTTATTTTCGCGCAGCACCGGGAAAGGTTCCGGGGGGATGCCTTGGATGGGAAACCCGAGACGGCGAAAATGGTACTTTGGGATAGTTTGGTATTTGCACGACAGTTGGCAATGGCACAGGTAGCATCCATATTGAACGAGCCAGAGCGTATACCTTTTCGCATGCATCCGCGTGTATTCGCTGCGTTAGGTGCTGATCTGGTGACCAATGATGTGGTGGCTGTCATCGAGTTGGTGAAAAACTCATACGACGCTTTTGCATCGACCGTCCATTTACGATTCGACAACGATCCGAAAGAAGGATTTTATCTGGAAATTGAGGACGATGGGCACGGCATGACCAAGCAAATCATCGAAGATGTCTGGTGTGTTGTGGCCACTCCGTACAAGACGCAAAATCCATTCGCCAGAAAAGGCGGCAAACAACGCCGAGTCGCCGGTGAAAAGGGCCTCGGACGACTCTCCGCAGCACGGCTTGGACAACGCCTTAAGATGCTGACGAAGGCTCCTGACGGTAACTGTTGGGAGGTGTCTGTCAATTGGTCTGGTATGTCGGAGGGAGAAAATATTTCGGACAGCTTTGTCGAATGCAAAGGTTATACCGATGAACCACCCTTTTCGTCTGGTACTCGTCTCCGCATCTATGGTCTGTCAAGGCCATGGGATATAAATCGTATATATGACTTGGAGGAGAACCTTGCGCGCCTGATCTCGCCATTTTCGGGTGTAGGTGACTTTAGAATATTTCTTTCGCACCCCGGTCAGGGTCAAGCCAAAATAGAAGAAGTGGAGATATCATCTCTCGAATTCTTATCTAGGCCGAAATACAGTATTCGAGGCCATGTCGACAAAAGAGGGAATGTTCAAGGAACATACCGTTATGCCCCAATTGAAGGGAATGCCCCCAGAGACAAAAAAGTACATTATCCTTGGGAGCGGATCTACGAACTTATTCAAGAGCGTACGCGTTATCCCTATGATCCTGCAACGGCACATTGTGGATCATTTGATTTCGAGATCAGGACGTGGGACATTGCTACGAACGACACATCGGAAATAGCCAGACGCTTCAATCTACAAAAGAACCAGATCCGAAAAGCAATTCGAGCCCATAAAGGCATCTCCGTATATCGAGATGGGATTCTCGTACTTCCGAAATCCGAAAATGTACGCGATTGGTTGGGTCTTGACCTCAGGCGTATCAGTAGAATCGGAACACGACTAAGTACTAGCCAGATCGTGGGATACGTTTCAATTTCCGCACAAGAGAATGCAGAAATCAAGGACACAAGCGACAGAGAGCGGCTTGCTCAATGCCTCGAAGTGGGTGAATTCGAAGAAATCCTGAAGGCCATCGTGACCCTTCTTGAGGTGGAACGTGATACAGATCGAGTAAAACCAAGCAATGAAAGGCCGCTGGAGGATTTATTCGGGAAATTGTCGAGCGGAGATATTCTGGAAAAAATAACAGCCCTTTCGGAGCAAGGTGCAGATACATCGGAAATCGTCTCTGTAACCGAGGATTATATCGATTCTATTACATCAACATCCAAGACTCTTCAGAAACATTTTGTATACTACAGCCGCCTTGCGACTGTGGGAACTATTGCTAACATGCTGGTACATGAAATTCGGAATAGAACAATCGCCTTCGGTAGTTTGCTTGATTTCGTCAAAAGAAGAT
The DNA here is from genome assembly GCA_951812345.1 of Rhodothermales bacterium. Classification (GTDB taxonomy): domain Bacteria; phylum Bacteroidota; class Rhodothermia; order Rhodothermales; family VXPQ01; genus VXPQ01. The sequence continues at coordinate 924,748 of OX638295.1, read as the reverse complement.
TCACTCCTTTCAAGGACGCGGATTTTGAAGACGAATTCAAACATGCCGATAAAGCCGTCGATGCACTTGAGCATCTTTCCAACACCTTTGCCCCGTTGGCAAGCCGCACTTTTAGTCGGCGAAAAAGGCCATCGATTCTTGAAGAACAAATCCGAGAGTGTCTGGAACTTCACAAAAATAACATCCGAAGCAAGGGCATCCGGTGTAATGTTCCCGATTCGACAACCGAGGTCGCAGTGGATCCAGGTGAATTAGATGCAATTATTCTGAACCTTCTGACGAATGCCATTTATTGGATGAGCGATGTTTCCAAAATCGACAGAGAACTAACATTTCTTGTCACCCCAATTCATGATACGGACCGTGTCCAAGTGAGTGTTCGAGATACCGGCCCGGGTATTGAAAAAGAAAAATTGGAGGAAATTTTCTGGCCTGGTGTAACAAGCAAGCCTGGTGGTATCGGCATGGGTCTCACTGTGGCTTCGGAAATAGTTGCTGCATACAAAGGGCAAATGTCAACCCAATATCTCGGTAATAAAAAAGGTGCTTTATTCGCCTTCGATCTGCCATTGAAGAAAAATAAATAAAACCCCAAAGGTACAGGCGATGAAAGTATTATTTATTGAAGATCAGCCAGATGCTATAGAACCCATTCGTAAAAGAATTACTCGGATGAGTGCAACTTCTGAAGTATGTGAATTTAATGAAGCCAAAGACACCATTTGCACTTTTCGTCCTGACATCGTGATACTTGACCTCGCGTCTAGCGAATCTAGCATGGGCGATATGAGTGGCTGTGAAATACTCGATTTTATATGGAAGGATCACTTCTGCCCTGTAATAGTGTATTCTGCTTATTCGGGTCGAATTCAGGGCAATGAATACCTTTCTAATCCCTTTGTGGAGAACATAGATAAAGGAGGAAAAACTATTGATAAATTATGTTCGACAATCGAAATGTTTCGTTCACATGTGGAAGTAATCCAAGAAGCGGAGCAGGAACTTCGCAAGTGCTTTGCCGGAGTAATGAAAGATATTGCACCTTATGCTTTTGAAACCTTCAGCGACTCTGGGCAACGCATTGAGAAGATCAAGCGCGCTGGAAGACGGCGCATTGCCGCATTGATGGACGAACCGTTAGGGGGTGATGCCAAACTTGCTCCTTGGGAATTGTATCTGTTTCCCCCGATAAGCAACAATATTCAGATGGGTGATTTGCTCATGGAGAAGGGAGCGGATTGCAATAAGCCCAATGCCTTTCGTGTAGTTCTTAGTCCATCCTGTGATCTCGTATCCATAGGGCGCAAGCCGAAGGTAAAGGATGTTTTAGTTGCCAAGTGTTGTTCTATGAAGGTTGGTCTCAAGTCAACGACTTTATGGAAAACTAAACTGGACGAAATGGAAGGTGATCTACCTAGGGCATTGCTAAACCAAGGATACCAAGGTTCCATTATTCCTTTTCCCGCTCTGGAAAAACATATTCCTACCATGGCGGCAAATTTACGAAATCTGGATATGATATCTATTGGCAAAATCGGCGACAAGGATTCTGATAAAGAGTTTCATCGCGTAGCTTCCATCGACAGTCCCTTCAGGGAAATGATAGCATGGGCATATATGCAGATTGCTTGTCGGCCAGGCCTACCAGATCGAAATACTCTAAAGTGGGCTAAGGAAATCGTAGAAGACATCGGAGAAGAGGGGGAAACAACATCATGAAAGCCTTTGACTTTTTCTGTGGGGCCGGTGGACTAACCCGCGGTCTTCTGGACGCGGAAATAAATGTCATGCAGGGATTCGATTACGACGAGCATTGCCGTCGTACCTATGAATACAACAATCCAGGTGTGAAGTTTTCTCAGAAAGACATACGAAAGATGGCCCCGCAAGATTTGGGCCTGAAGAATCCATTAAGAAAAGGCAATGATTTTCTTTTTGCCGGATGTGCCCCATGTCAGTCATTCAGTGCCCACCGAAGAGGCAATAGGCGGCGCCCAGATGCCACATTGTTGTGGCATTTTGGACGGCTTGTGGAAGCCGTATTGCCAGGATACGTGTTGATGGAAAATGTCCCCGGCATCGCCAGAATAGGAGGATTCAGCACATTTCGCCGATTTATCAGAACACTGAAAACAAACGACTACCGGTGCGTATTCGGCATACTTGATGCCAAATACTATGGGGTTCCTCAGCAGCGTCGTCGCCTTGTGTTACTTGCCACGCGGAATGACAATCCGCTTCTACTGCCTTCTCCAAGTCACGGAAATTCCCTGCGCACGTTCAAGACTGTACGCGAGGCCATTGCACACTTCCCCGAAATTTCTGCTGGAGAATCCGACCCTGAAGTACCAAATCACGTAGCTGCACCCATCAGTGCACTGAACCTCGAACGCCTTCGTAAGACACCCCACGACGGTGGAGATCGGAGATCTTGGCCAGAAGACCTGATACTGAAGTGTCACAAGGGAAATTACAAAGGCCATACCGATGTCTACGGAAGAATGGCATGGGATAGACCTGCTCCTACCCTCACTGGGCGGTGCAACAGTATATCTAATGGGCGATATGGACATCCCAACCAAAATCGGGCTATATCGTTACGAGAAGCAGCCGCCTTGCAATCCTTTCCTGATCGGTACGAATTTTTCGGGGCCAGCAAAAATATCGCTATGCAGATAGGCAATGCTGTACCAGTCAGGTTTGCAGAACGAATTGGTAAACATATTCTTAGACTGCATGCCAACTCTTTTTGTATCTAAATATTCTCCACCTCCATCCAGATGTGTCTTCCAGTTTGCTTGCACTCTTTGGTTTACAAGCCGTTCTGAGCCTAATTTCTCTCTTTTTTGGAGGAATGATAGAATACCACACAAACGGCTGCTGATCTATCTGGCTTTACCAATCTCAGGGCCTTCCCCTATCCGCGCACGTATCCTATCTTCAAGCTCTTGTCTCAATTGTTCAGGTGTTTCCCATTTGATGTGGTAATACTGTCTTATGTCGAAATGTAAATCGCCTAATTGATCACTCCGACATGAACGAATAACAGGAATATCCAACCCTTCTGCAAAACCGGCCTCATGATAGACTCCACCCCTAGCACCATCTAACCCATGCGTATAATCCGCAATTAAAAAACGAGAGCGTCGTATTTCTGCAATAATTTCATCGTCAATTTTATCAACATCTTTTTTCCTGTCAATCCGCAATGCTTGATATCCAGTATTTTTAACAGCCTGCTCAATGCCATGATCGTACAGATTGTCCATTTCTTCTATACTTTCGTTATCATTACCAAACCACATTGCAACAAAGGCTTGCGAGGAATCCTTATTAACAATATTCTGTTCTGTTTTTAGATACCCTTGATGTGTTACTTTGCATGATAATCCTTGATCATAAACTTTGACAATTTCTACTAATTTTGCAGCTTCCAACTGCCCAATCAGGAAACCAAGCTCTTGTAACGTGCTTGATTCTGACCATGCAAGTGCCTCATAACATGTTTTTACACTTTGTATATATTCATCACTGCTAAGATATTTATGTAAAGAATAATGTACCATATCCTGTTGAAGATTATCAGGATTAATATGTAATTCATATCCTATTAAATTTTCTTCCGATTTGTTAACAAGATATTTAAGAAGTCTATTTGTACGTTTTGAAACTTTAAGAAGTGATTGTTCCTTTGCTTGACTGACATAATTATCACTAACATTATGTAACCCTGCTTCTTTGGATTTGTCAATAATCATTGTTGTAAGTTTTGCTCTGTGTTGGTCATCATCATCGGCTATGTATTCAAACATTCCATCTAATAACTCAAGTCGATGTACTAAATATGGAACTGCTACACGTGGAGATACAACTTTTTTTACATGTCCATTATAATCTGAGACATGTGCCGGTGTGCCCCAAATAGGGCATTTTTGCTGGTATTCGTCTGCAAGTATGTGAGGCATTTTTTGCTCAGGTTCGTTGTTGAAGGTGGATAAGTTGGCGCTGGTTTGGCCCAGTTTCTATCTTTTTAGTATACGGATCAACGACAAATTTTGTTCTGAAGAAAACGGTTTCACTCTTCCAGAGACATGTATGCAATAACGGATATGCAAAAGTGCTTCAGAGAGTTTGTTTCATACCACCCATGCCTGATTCCCATAAAAATTACTCGAAAAGGAGTAAAAACGGATCATTCGAGCCAAGCGAGCTCACCAAACGTGCTGTCGCCGCGCATGGCGGAAAGAGCGACCTTCACCCTGAACGAAGACCCGTGGGCTCTGCGTGTGCGTCATGACATGCGCACCCTTGGGTTAATTGCGTCGGAACAAGATCGGAACCGCACACCTTGTATTCCGCCAAAATCCGCCCAGGCATCCCAAATCTTCCCTTATTTCCCAAGAGTTTCAAACCGCTCCTTTGCTGAAATCAGGGAAAGACGCCTTATTGTTCATTAAATTCCTGCAAGACGAATCACAGGGGCTACACTGGATACTTGACACCGATGAGACGTGGACAGTTGCGTGACTATTTCGCAGGGATAGGCGTAAAGCGCCTGTCCGCCGTGGATGCAGAACCTAAAAGATCAAACCAGCACGAAGTCGGCACTACGCAGGCCATGCGGGAGCAGTTTCTTGGCGAGGTTCATCGCCGTTTTCAGGTGGTATATGTCTGGCTGGGACAGGATCAGAACGGCTTTACGGTAGAGGGCAAGGCGACTCACTACGATGCACGCAAACAGAAGGCTGATCGGGATCCGGAATGGCGTCTCTACTATACATCCAATTCGGTCACGGAGGCGATGGGGGAAGGTGACACGTTGTTTCTGGCGATGGACAACGACGGGCTTCTGTACTTCATCGTTGCTCCCGAAAGCTCGGCCAGTGAACGGCAACTGTCCTTGCTGTTCGGCTTGAACCCGACCGGGCAATCTTTTGTGTCACGGAAATTCGCGGACGACGAAACCGAATTGGGCAGAGCCGCACGTTTCATCCTTGACGAGATCGGGATCGAGTTCAAGGAGCCGGATGCGGATAAACTTGACAGTATCATTGAGCAGTTCGGTACGAAGTTTCCGGGAACAGTGGAATTCTCGAAGCTTGCGCGCATGACCCTGCCCGAAGTAAAGGCGGAGGATGATCCCGATGCAGCACTTGTAGATTGGCTGATTCATGAGAAAGCGTTGTTCTTGCGACTTGAACGACGGATCGTTTCGGAGCGAATCGAGGAGGGATTCCATAATGAAGATGGAACCGACGTGGACGGGTTCATCAAGTTCTCGCTGAGTGTCCAGAACAGAAGAAAGTCGCGTATGGGTTATTCTCTGGAAAATCATCTGGAAGCAGTGTTTCGGTCCTGCAATATTGCGTACGTCCGTGGCGCCGTGACCGAGAACAAGCACAAACCGGACTTTCTGTTTCCCAGTGAGGAAGCCTATCGGGCCGCCCCTGACACCGATTATTCATACCTGACCATGCTCGGGGCCAAGTCCACCTGCAAGGATCGCTGGAGGCAGGTTTTGACCGAAGCGTCGAAGATACCGAGAAAACACCTTCTGACGCTTGAGTTGGGAATATCCGAGGCACAGACAACCCAGATGGAAAATTCAAACCTGCAACTCGTTGTGCCGCAATCGTTTCAGGACACTTATACGGATGGCCAACAGGCTTGGCTATGGAATCTTGAAGAATTCATTCGATACGTAAACGCCCGCACAGGCGAGTAGCCGCAAATAGTTATTATTCGCCAAATCACTCCCCATCATCCTCCCGTCCTCGTATTTCTTCACAACGGTTGTCGGATCGCAGCCAGCGAGCGGCCTTTCGCACCACCTCGTCAACCGGGTGCCTGGTACGTCCCTTGAGCGCACATTCCCAGATCGTCAATACCCGCCACCCCTCCGCTGTCAGGGCTTTCATGGTTTCAGCGTCTTTTTCCCGGTTCCTTGTGATTTTTTGCCGCCAGAAATCGGCCCGTGAAGCAGGCCATTTGAACAGATGGCAATCGTGGCAATGCCAGAAGCATCCATGAACAAGAATCACGGCGCGGCAGCCGGGAAAAACCATATCCGGCTTGCCCGGCAGTTTTGGATCATGGAGCCGATAGCGAAACCCGAGTGCATGAAGCATGCGACGGATCGTCATTTCAGGCCGGGTATCCTTGCCCCGGATACCGGCCATCATGCGGCTTCGAGTGGCCTTGTCGACAATATCAGCCAAAGAGGCGTAGCTTTCGTTGGCGCAATGTACTGTACCCGTCCACTTCAACGTCGATCCAGGGCGCAATGTGCCGCGCAACCGCTTCCACGCAAGGCACGACCACGGCATTGCCAAATTGCCTGTACGCCTGCGTATCGGAAACCGGAATAACGAACCGGCTCTCTCCGGGGTTGTCGAAACCCATAAGCCGGGCGCATTCCCTCGGCGTGAGGCGGCGAGGATTTCGCCCCTCCTGTTTCACCAGAATCTCCGATCCATCCTTGTAGTAACGGGCCGAGAGCGTGCGCGAGGTATCCTGCGGACCGACCAGCCCGAAGCCGAACCCGTTCCCGGCGGCGCGATGCTTCTCGGCGTAACGCTGAAGATAGTTCCACAAATGATCGGAAAGGGTATACTTGTCCGAAACGCTGGCGTCGGGCTCAACCGTATACGGATCTTCCGCAGCCTCGCTACCATCTTCCGGATGCAAAACGGAATCCAGCCGAGGTCCCGTGAGCGGATCGGGAAAATAGAAGTCGTCGAAATCGAATCCGTTGTCCTCGCGAAACCCGACAATGAAAATGCGCTTGCGATGCTGCGGTACCCACGAGCGGGCATCCAGCACTTTCCAGCGAATCCGGTACCCCAACTCCTCCGTCAATGTCCTGCGAATAACGCCAAACGTCCGCCCCCTGTCATGGTTTACCAGATTCCTGACGTTCTCGAGAAGAAACGCATGGGGCTGGTGTCTTTCAATAATCCGGGCCACATCGAAAAAAAGCGTCCCCTGCGCCTCGCAACGAAAACCGTGCGGCTTATTCAGCGCATTTTTCTTGGATACCCCGGCGATCGAAAAGGGCTGGCAGGGAAAACCGGCCAGCAGCAGGTCATGCTCCGGAATTGCATCGACGTCTACTTCCTTTATATCTCCGGCAATCTCGTGATCACATGTATAATTGGCCTTGTAGGTGAGTTGTGCGAAACGATCCCACTCGCATGTGAACACGCACTTTCCTCCAAGCGGCTCGAAGCCGCGATGCAATCCCCCTATGCCGGCAAACAAGTCAATGAATCTGAAGGTCGGTTGCCCTGAATATCCGGGGGATGATTCCCGGACAAGATTCTGCATGCGTTCGATGACTACCTTGCGGGGAGAGGTTTCACCCCGCTCCCAGCGGTACACCGTCCGAGCGGAAAAGCCTATCTCCCTGGCCAGTTTCTGAACCGACAAGCCAGTCTGCTCCCGTAGTTGCGCAAAACCGTTTTCTGCCGGAGAGGATTGCATGATAAAACTCATTCGCTGGGAATTTATGTGACATAATAGCACATAAAGACACAGAAGTCAAGAAAAAAGAAACGTCTCACGAGGGACAAAAAGTACTCAGCCATCCCTTCGATCTTACATTCAGACAATTTCCCGACCTCCCCCATAACCCCTTCACGAAATTTTCCATTAATTCCTTGCATATCAAAGACTTGTGAAGTTTTTGGAAGACGCCGAAAAGTTGCAATCCAGGGGCAAATTTCGTATTTTATCAGGATAGGGTCTTCTCTGGAATTCCCCGGGAAGCATCGAAGCAATTCCAACCGGTACGTAACCTATATGGAACAGGACGACTCGCGGATCATCCCGATCAATATCGAGGAGGAAATGAAGTCCTCCTACATCGATTATTCGATGTCGGTGATCGTTAGCCGGGCGTTGCCGGACATCCGCGACGGCCTCAAGCCCGTACACCGGCGCGTGCTGTTCGGCATGAGCGATCTGGGCCTGACCGCGGGGTCCAGCTACAAGAAAAGCGCCCGCGTGGTCGGGGAAGTGCTCGGAAAGTACCACCCGCACGGGGACGGCTCGGTGTACGACACCATGGTGCGCATGGCCCAGGGTTTCTCCATGCGGTCTCCGCTCGTCGACGGACAGGGCAACTTCGGCTCGATCGACGGGGACGCCGCCGCCGCCATGCGGTACACGGAGGCCCGGATGACGCGCATCGCGGAGGAAATGCTCCGCGACATCCAGAAGGAAACGGTCAATTTTCAGGAGAACTTCGACGGCTCCCTCGAGGAACCGTCCGTATTGCCCGCGGCGATTCCCAATCTGCTCCTGAACGGCTCCGACGGCATTGCCGTGGGCATGGCCACGAAAATCCCTCCGCACAATCTGAAGGAAACGGTCAACGCCGTCATCGCTTATATCGACGACGACGCCATCGATATCGATGGCCTGATGGAGCACCTGCCGGCGCCCGACTTTCCGACAGGCGGCATCATCTACGGCTACGCGGGCGTGCGCGAAGCGTACCAGACAGGCCGCGGCCGTATCGTAATGCGCGCCAAAATGCACGAGGAAGAAATTCGACCCGGGAGGGACGCGCTCATCATTACGGAAATCCCCTACCAGGTCAACAAGAGTTCGCTGCTCGAGAAAATCGCCCATTACGTCAAGGAAAAGCGCATCGAGGGCATCAGCGACCTGCGCGACGAATCCGACCGCGACGGCCTGCGCATCGTGGTCGAGATAAAAAACGACGCGATGCCGCTCGTCGTGCAGAACCAGCTGTACAAATACACGCAGTGCCAGCAGTCCTTCGGCGTGAATATGGTGGCGCTGGTGAACGGGCGCCCGAAGATCATCACGTTGAAAGACGCCATACAGCATTATGTGAGGCATCGGCACGAGATCGTGGAGCGGCGCACCCGGTTCGATCTGCGCAAGGCGAAGGAACGGGCGCACATCCTCGAAGGCCTCACGATCGCGCTCGACCATCTCGATCAGGTCATTACGATCATCCGCCATTCGGACGATACGGATACGGCCCGCGCCAACCTGATGAAAGGGGTCTATCCGGAGCAGTTGACGGCAGCGCAGCTCGAACGGCTCGGCTTGCCGCCCGCGGACGGTTCCATGTTCTCGCTCACGCAGCTCCAGGCCGACGCCATCCTTGCGCTGCGGCTGAGCCGCCTGACGGGCCTCGAACGCCAGAAGATCGAACAGGAATACCGGGATGTCCTCGAAGAAATAGACCGCCTCGAGAACATTCTCGCCGAACGCGGTCTGCGCATGCAGATCATCAAGGACGAGTTGCTCGATATCCGGGACAAGTACGCCGACGAGCGGCGCACGGAAATCGATAAGATGGGCGGGGGCGATTTCGAGATGGAGGACATGATCGAAGAGGAGCAGGTGGTCGTTACCATCTCGCACCAGGCGCTGATCAAACGGACCTCCCTGGCCGAATACCGCCAGCAGGGACGAGGCGGCATCGGTATGAAAGGGACCGGAAAGCGGGACGAGGATTATGTCGAGCACATGTTCGTCTCGTCCACGCACGATTACCTGCTGTATTTCACCGATCACGGTCAGTGTTACTCGCTGCGCGTCTACGAGATACCGGACGGATCGCGCACCGCCAAAGGCAGATCGATCCGTAACCTGATACAGATCGACCAGGGGGACCGCGTACGAGCCGTCCTCGCGGTGCCGAAAGCGCAGTTCAAGGACGAGGCGTTCCGCAAAACGCATTACGTCATGATGGCCACGCGCAAGGGACTGGTGAAGAAGACGGCGCTGGAAGCCTTCAAACGCCCGTTGCGGTCGGGAATCATCGCCATCTCCGTCGTGGAAGGAGACGAGCTGATCGAGGCCCGGCTGACAAGCGGAGACGCCCATGTGTTTCTGGCTTCGTCGGGCGGCAAGGCCATTCGCTTCGACGAAAAGGAAGCCCGGCCCATGGGGCGCGACACGCGCGGCGTGCGAGGCATTTCGCTACGCAAGGATGAAGACGTGGTCGGGATGGTCGTGGTGGAAAACGCGGAGCGCGAAATTCTCGCGATCAGCAAAAACGGCTACGGCAAGCGCAGCCGCATGGAGGATTACACGCCGCAGGGACGAGGCGGCATGGGCCGCATCACGCTCAAAACGACGGAAAAGGTGGGACCGCTTGTAGCCATCCGGGATGTGGTGGGCGACGACGACCTGATGATCGTGACTCAGAACGGCCTGATGATCCGCATGAATGTAGGCGACATTTCGGTGCTGAGCCGGAATACGCAGGGCGTCCGCCTCATTCACCTGAAGGAAGGAGACGCCATCGCCGACGTCACCCGCCTTGTGGTAGAGGAAAACGGCAAGGAAGAAGAGGAAGGAGAAGGAGGAGAAGTGGAAAACGCGAAGGACGAGTAACGGATCAGGCGCGATTTCCTGTGCATAGCCTCCTGCTGCGGTCCGCACGATATGGGCTCCGCATAGTCGGAGGCTGGACGATCCGGGTTCCGAATAATGGGGTTTCGAGGGCTGGCGATCCGAACTATACGAATTCTGCATAATTCGGGGTATATCTATGCATATTTTGCATAGATCACTCCGATTACCTCCGCAAAGCCCAGAGACTGAGAAGGGCGCGCTGGCAAGGAATGACGAAGCAGTGCGGCAGGCGCCTCCGCACACGAAGCGATCCGTTGCGGAAAATCGTGGGGAATCGTGGAAACAGGCCAGCGATCAGGACCCATCTACCGGTCCATCTTCCGCAGCGCCGTATCGATGAGGTCTATCCCCCGGTCCAGTTCGTCCGTCGTGACGATAAGCGGCGGTCTGAAGCGCACGGATGAAGCCCCGCAACCCAGCATAACCAGTCCGGCCTCGTAACACGCGTCGAGAAAGGCGGCGCGCACGTCCGAATCGGGCAGATCGAAAGCGCACATCAGACCCCGGCCCCGAACATTGCCGATAGAGGGATGCACGGCAGCCAGTTCCTGCAGGCGCGTGAGCAGATGCGCCCCCAGCCCGTCCACCCGGCTCACGATATCCTGCTCCTCCATCACCTCCAGGATCCGGTCGAAGCGGACCATATCCGCGAGATTGCCGCCCCAGGTCGAGTTGATGCGGCCCGGCAAGCGGAATACATGATCTTCCACCTCGTCCATTTTCGGACCGGCCAGCACGCCGCAGACCTGGGTCTTCTTTCCGAATGCAATCAGATCGGGACGCACGCCAAGCGCCTGGTGCGCCCAGAACCGCCCGGTAATGCCGATGCCGGTCTGTACTTCGTCGAAGATGAGCAGCGTGTCGTTCTCGTGGGCCAATTCCTTCAGCCGGGCAAGAAATTCCGGGCGAAAGTGATTGTCTCCCCCCTCCCCCTGAATGGGTTCGACGATCACGGAGGCGATATCGTCTCCGTACGCCATAAAATGCTCCCGGGCCCGGTCGAGCGCAACAGCCTCGGCCCGCTCGACTTCTTCGAGATGCGCATCCAGCGGATGAACGATTTTCGGGTTCGGTATGCGCGGCCAATCGAAGATAGGAAAGTGCCGGGTCTTGTTGGGATCCGCCGTGTTGGTGAGCGAAAGCGTGTATCCGGAGCGTCCATGGAACGCCTGTTCCAGGTGCAGCACCCGCCTCCCGAGTCCGTCCCGGCGGCCCTTCGCCCTGTTTTTGCGAACCTTCCAGTCGAACGCCGCCTTCAGGGCATTCTCGACGGCCGCCGCCCCGCCGGAAATAAAGAACGCATAGGGCAGGTACTCCGGAATCGCCACCCGGCCGAACGTCCGGGCGAACCGAGCCATATGCACGGTGGCTATATCCGAATTCGTGACTTTGTGGAGCGCCGCCTCCAGCAAACGCTCCCGAAAATCCGCGTCCTCAACGAGGGCGGGATGGTTCATGCCCAGCACACTGGTGGCGAAGAATCCGAAAAAGTCGAGATATTCCTTGCCCGTGGCCGCATCGCGAAGATGTACCCCCCGGCTGCGCTGCATGTCCAGCACAAGGGGCGTCATGCCGCTCACCAGCAAATGCTCCGACAGAATACGCCGTACGTCCTGGTGGGGGGACACGGTGTTTGAAGCCGCACTATTCATGCAGATAGGCGAACGGGTGCAAAAAGCATTGATCCTCTTGGGAAGCGCTGATCGAAGTAGACTTGATCAGAGTATCCCTTGCTACATACCATCGCCATTAAGGATTCCGGGGGATCCGATCGGGCAATCAACCGTATTCCTGCATCGGAGAATTTATGAACGGAATTCATTCCGGAAGCCACCCCGTCAACGTACGCGCCCTTTCCCGTTCCATGCCCCGCCCATCCACAGAAAAGCCCAGGCGCCCCGGTGACATCCGACTCGAACGGGTGAAGAAGGAGCCGCTTTTCTCTTCCGGCGACGGCGATCCGGGCATGTTCGAACTCCCGGTAGTAGAGCAGCCGGACATTGCCAATACCCGGGGCCGCCGCCCCGACTGGCTCCGCGTCAAGCTCCCGTACGGCCCCACCTACCGGAACGTGGCCCGCATCATCGAGGACCACAACCTGCACACGGTCTGCCAGAGCGCGCGATGCCCCAATATGGGGGAATGCTGGAGCGCAGGCACGGCCACCTTCATGATCCTGGGGAACGTATGCACCCGTTCGTGCGGCTTCTGCGCCGTGATGACGGGCCGCCCGCCGGAGGGCCTGGACTGGGACGAACCGGACCGCGTCGCCGAGGCGGCCCGCCTCATGGAGCTGAATCATGCCGTCGTGACGAGTGTCAACCGCGACGAACGGAAAGACGGCGGCGCACCGATCTTCGCAGAAACAATCCGTAAAATCCGCGAAGCACGAGAAGGTTGTACGGTCGAAGTGCTGATCCCCGATTTCCGGGGCGACCGGCAGGCCTTGCAACAGGTCATCGACGCCCGCCCGGATATCATGAATCATAATGTGGAAACGGTCCCGCGCCTCTACCGCCGCGTCCGCCCGCAAGCCGATTACCGGCAATCGCTCGAGGTGCTTCGCATCTCGAAGGAAGCAGGATTGCGCACGAAAAGCGGCATCATGGTCGGGCTGGGCGAAACGGAAGCCGAGGTGTTCGACCTGATGGACGATTTCGTGGCGAACGGGGTGGACGTCATGACGATCGGGCAGTATCTGCAACCCACGCGCATGCATCTGCCCGTCGAGGAATTCGTCCACCCGGACACATTCGCACAGTACAAGATCGTCGGCGAAGCCAAAGGCATCGATCATGTCGAAAGCGGCCCCCTCGTGCGATCGTCCTACCACGCCGAACGGCATGTAGCATCCGATCCGGCCTGACCGAAGGCTTGCTGCCGTTCTTTACAGACAGTCCGTACACACGCACCCCTACGCACGTTTTATCCGATTCACCGTATACCTTATGGAGCGCACGCTTGCCATTCTGAAACCCGATTGCGTCCGCAAGGGCCTTGTCGGAGAAGTCATTCGTCGCATTCAGGAAGCCGGATTCGTCCTGCGCGCCCTGCGGATGCAGCAACTCACCCGGAAGGAAGCCGAAGGGTTTTACGCCGTACACAAGGGACGTCCGTTCTTCGACGAACTGACGGAGTTCATGTCGAGCGGTCCATGCGTCCCGATGGTGCTGGAAAAAGAGAATGCCGTGGAAGATTTTCGCGCATTGATCGGCGCCACCGACCCGGCGGAAGCGGCGGAAGGCACCATCCGCCACGCTTTTGCGGACAACAAGGGACAAAACATCGTTCACGGATCCGATTCCGTCGCCAATGGAACCATCGAGGCCGGCTATTTCTTCTGCGAACGCGAACTGGTGGCGAACGGGGCGTAACGTCCTGTACCCCGGCATGCTCGCCGCGCTGCTTTTTTGTTCGGCGTGCGGCAACCCCGCCGAACGCTCCGATTCTGCCTCAGCGCCCTCCGAGGCGGCAGAGGCGCCGCCCGTTAAAACAGGAGCGGCGGCGCTGGCGGAGCGCGGGTTCGACCTGCTCGACGGGAAACGCGTCGGCCTGGTGGTCAACCACACCGCCCGCGTCGACACGACACATCTGATCGACCTGATCGCCGCCGCCCCGAACGTGGAGCTTACGGCGCTCTTCGGCCCCGAACACGGCCTGCGCGGCACGGCCGACGCCGGAGAAAAAATCGCCGACGGGCGAGACGAACGCACCGGCGTACCGGTGTACAGCCTCTACGGGGAAACGCGCAAACCGACCCCGGATATGCTGCACGGCGCCGATGTGCTGGTATTCGACATTCAGGATATCGGGGCCCGCTTCTATACGTACATTTCAACGATGGGGCTGGCCATGCAGGCAGCGGCCGAACAGGAGATCCCGTTCGTCGTGCTGGATCGCCCCAACCCGCTGGGAGGAGATTACGTGTCGGGCTTCGTGCTCGAGCCGGAGCATACGTCCTTCGTGGGGCAGTACCCCATCCCCATGGTCCACGGCATGACAGTGGGGGAACTGGCCCGCATGATCCGGGACGAATCCATGATGGAAGGACTCGACGGGTTGAATCTTCATGTCGTGGAAATGGAAGGGTGGCGACGAGACATGTTCTGGCCCGACACCGGGCTGCCCTGGATTCCGCCCAGTCCCAATATCCCGGACTTCGAAACGGCGCTCGTGTATCCCGGCGCCGTCCTTTTCGAGGCCACGTCGGCCAGTGAAGGACGAGGCACCCGGCAGCCTTTCGTGCAGGTCGGGGCCCCCTGGCTTGACGGACGGGCGGCGGCCGATTCGCTCAACATGCAGGGACTCGCCGGCGTGCGGTTCGAGGCCATCGTGTTCACTCCGGAAAGCATACCGGGCATGGCTTCCCACCCGAAACTGGAAGGGCAAACACTGGAGGGGATTCGCTACGTCCTTATCGACGAACAAGCATTCCGGCCGGTAGAAACCGGAATACATGTCCTCAATGTATTCCGACAGCAGGCTGCATCGAATACGCTGGAAGAGTTGGTGAACCGCCCCGGAGGAATGGCCCGGCTTGCCGGCACGCAACGCCTGCTGAGCATGCTGCGGCAAGGGGCATCGCCCGAAACCGTCATCGCATCGTGGGAACACGAGGTGCTCGCCTTTCGCGAGTTGCGCGCGGGATATTTGCTTTATCCGTGAGGCGAACCGGCGGCCGGCCGTTTATCGAGCGGGGGACCGGGATTTTTTCGGAGAATCTTTCTCCTCTTCCGGCCGCACAAGAATGGCCCAGATGATCTCCAGATATCCGCCCAGAATAATGAGGGGGGCAATGTACAGCGAAATGAACCCTTCCACCTGGTTGTCGATACGCATCATAGCGTATCCCAGCACAACCGCAGCCACGCCAATCAGGAGCAGCAGATAATTCCTGCGGCGAAACACCATGCGCACACTGCGGCGCGACCTGCGGGCCTGCGGGGTACGTCGTCGTCCGGAAGGCTTTGCCATTTATACCATGAACAGGATATGTATCAAAACGTACTGTCAAGGCGAACCCCACAGGTGCATTCAGGTTCCATGTCCTTGCGATCCCTTATGCGAAACATCGTGAACGATATACCAGCTACGAAACGCCGCCGCCTTGCAACCCTGCCGGCAGCAGTCATCGCCCTTGCACTCGCAACGGCCCCTACCAGCCCGCCGCCGGACCTTGATACCATTCTCAATGGAACTATCTCGCAGAACGCTTTCTGGGGCGTGTATGTGCAGCATGTCGAAACCGGCGAAACCTGGTACGAGCACAACGCCTCGAACGCCTTTCTCCCCGCATCCAATCAGAAAATTTTCACTTCGGCCGCTGCGCTCGACGCCCTCGGCAGCGATTACCGGTATCGCACGGTGCTGTATTTCGACGGACAGGTGGAAGAAGGCATCCTGAAAGGCGATCTCGTGTTGCGGGGCTCAGGTGACCCCACGTTCGGAAGTGAACATATCCGCCGCGGGGATCCGCTCAGAACATGGGCGAGGGATCTGGCAAGCATGGGCATCACGCGGATCGAGGGGCGTATCGTAGGAGATGACAATGCCTTCGACGATCAGTCGTACGCCGAAGGCTGGGATATCAACTTTGTCACGTCGAGCGCCAGCCGCGAGGTGGGTATAAGCATCAGCGGCCTCGCATACAATGACAATGTCGTCCTGGTGCATATCCGGGCCGGCTCCCCGGGGCGTCCCGCCCGGGTCAGTATGCGTCCCGACGGATTTCTGGATTTCCGGAACCGGATGGTCACGGCCAACCGGCGGCGGGGCATCGCCATAACTACCCACCGGGACTTCAGAAAGGAACGTATTACCCTGCAAGGAAGCCTCCCCCGCACGTATAACGGAACGATCGGGGTCCCCGTAGCGAATCCCACGGCCTTTGCTGTCACTACCTTTGTACAATACCTGCGCGAAGAAGGCATCGAGGTGCAAGGCGAACCGGTAGACATCGACGACCTGAACAATTTCCGGTACGATACGGAGCAGCCCTTATTCGTGTATGTATCCCCTCCATTACTGGACATTCTGCATATCGTCAACAAGGAAAGCAATAATTTCTATGCAGAGCAGGTCTTCCGGACCTATGCTTCCAACGGCTCTGCGCAAGGTGCGGAAAATCGCATCAAACAACTATTGAGACGAGCCGGAGCCGCAACGGGAGACATCGAAGTTCGTGACGGATCGGGGTTGTCCCGCAAGAACATGATTACGCCGCGCGCCATGGGCAACCTGTTGACCTACATGCACGGGCACGAACAGCGCGAGGCATTTCTTGCTTCGCTTGCCAGAGGTGGGGAGCGAGGGTCCACGCTTCGCTACCGCCTGAACCGGGTGCCCGTCCGGGCCAAAACAGGCTCCCTTGAATTCGTACGGTCTTTGAGCGGCTACGTTACGACACAGGACGGACAAACGCTGGCGTTCGCTGTCTTCGCCAACAACTGCTCGGGGCCGTCCTATCGAATCACGCAAACGATCGACCGCCTCGTCATGGAACTGGCCGCCTCCTCTTCCCCATCGTAATCCGGCGCCTGCATGCCCTCATTGCTTCCTCACATTCTCGTCGGCGCCCTGATTATTGCGGTGCAATGGCTTGTTCTGGGACGACTCCATTTGTGGAATGCCTGGCCGGACGCCGTGCTGTTGTACGTAGCGTGGACGGGCATGCAACTCGGTCGGCGGTACGGAGCCCTTACGGGGTTTGCGAGCGGGTTCTTTATGGATGCCCTGTATGGAACATGGGGCATTCAGATGTTCGTGAAAACGGTGATAGGCTATCTCATGGGACTTTTCCAGCACACCGAACGAGAAAGCTTCCCGGTAATCCCCTCGTACATTTTCGTCGGCAGCCTCGCCGTGGCGCTATTGCACAACGGGCTGTTTGCCCTGTTCATCGCGCTGGCCGCAAGCACGAAAAACATATCCATCGTCACCGGCGTCTGGCTTGGTTCCTCGCTCTACACCGCCGCCCTCGCAGGGTTGGCCACACTCTTCATGACGAGAACGCGCTGACGGGATTACCCTAAATGCGGACCAAACGCCTCGATCACGCGCGGAAGCGTCTGCTCCGTGATCCCGACCAGAGGCAGGCGCAGCCGACCGTCCATCCGCCCCATTTCCGCCAGCATGGCTTTGACCGGGATCGGATTCGTCTCGTAGAAACAGGCCCGCATGGCTTCCAGCAGATCAAAATGTCCCTGACGCGCATCGTCGAGGCGGCCTTCCAGCGCCGCACGAGTCAGATTCGAGAACGCCGCAGGCAATACATTGGCAACCACGGAAATCACGCCATGTCCGCCCATCGCAACCAGCGGCAACGTCATTTCGTCGTCGCCGGAATACACAGCCAGATGATCGGGGCGACCCGCAAGCAGGTCGCCTATCTGCGCAATGCTTCCCGACGCCTCTTTGATACCAACCACAGAGGGGATTTCGTGCGCCAGTTCGAGAATGGTGTCCGGAAGAATGTTGAAGCTGGTGCGACCGGGCACATTGTACAGTACGATCAGGCAATCCGTCCCTGCGGCAATCGCATGTACGTGGGCCTTGAAGCCCGCCTGCGTCGGTTTGTTGTAGTATGGCCCCACCACAAGCAGGCCGTCGGCGCCAGCATCTTCCGCCTGCTTCGAAAAGACGATGCTCTCGCTCGTGGAGTTGTTGCCTGTACCCACAATGACGGGTACGCGTCCATCCACGTGTTCGATGGCCTCGATCACGAGTTTCTCGCGCTCTTTGGGCCAGATTGTGGCGTTCTCGCCGGTCGTGCCGAGTACGACAAGCGCCTCGACGCCTCCGGCGATCTGCATGTCCATGTGGCGGCAAAACGCCTCGGAATCAATCTGTTCTCCATCCGGGGTAAACGGCGTAACGAGGGCCGTTCCGGTGCCGGTAAAAAGAAAATCGCCCATGCCTGTGCTATGGTATGATGGTTCTGGTGAAAAAAGGCGCCCGTCGCATTATGCGCCGGTGCGCATTATGATCCGAGCCATTCGGCCAGCAGATCGTCCAGCGTAAAAAGTCCTTTCCGACCTGGAAGCCACTCGGCGGCCCGCACCGCGCCGAACGCAAAACCGCGCCGGTTTTTCGCTTCGTGCGAAAACGTCAGGGTATCGAATGGGCTGTCGAGCGAAATGTCGTGCTTGCCGACCACGCCGCCCAGCCGGGACGAGGTTACGTGCAGCGCATGCGCGTCGATGCGCCCGTGTTGCGTTTCGGTTTCGATACGACGTTTTCTGTCGAGACCGTCCACAATCAGATCGCCCAGCATGAGCGCCGTACCGGAAGGGCTGTCGGCCTTGCCGATATGATGGGATTCGTGGACGGAAACATCGTATTCCGGCAACTCGTCAAGAAGCGGCAGGATGGAGCGGACGGCCCGCGCAAGCAAGGCCACGCCGATGGAAAAATTCGGGGCGTAGAGGATGGAACCGTCGTGCTTGTCCACCAGCGCCTGCACTTCGTCGAGCCGGTCATACCAGCCGGTCGTGCCGATCACGGCGGGAAGACCCCACCGGCAATACCGTTCAATATTCTCCGGCGCCGCATCGGGAAGGGTAAAATCGATGACTGCGTCGGTGGATTCCAGGCCATCGGGCAGTTCCAGGGCATCGGGCAAGGACGGGTACCGGTCGATGTACTCGTCGAACCGGGCCGCGATCTCGTGGCCGCGCCTTGCGGCGAGTTCACTCACCGCCTCACCCATCCGTCCCATGCCAACCAATGCTATTCGCATAGTCTTTATTGAGGCTGTATGTTCGTTCGCCCTGCCATCAGGCCCCCAGTTCCGCAGCTTTGATCAGGTCGGCCAGAATACCTGCAGCCGTCACCTCAGGCCCGGCGCCCGGCCCCTGCACCACAAGCGGATTATCGAGGTAGCGTTCCGTCGTATACACGACCATGTTATTGCTGCCGTCGAGCCGCGCAAACGGTGAACCCTGTTCGATACGCCGTGTTTGCACGCTCAGCCGCCCCTCCTCCATGCGTCCAATGTACTGCAAACGCTGCCCTGCACCGGCAGCTTCCTCGATACGTTCTTTCCATACGGCATCCAATTCGGTTGCGCGCTCCATGAACTCGTCCAGCGGGACCTCACGCAAGGCAGGCGGCACCAGCGAATCGACCTCAATGTCACTGCGTTCGACCTGAAGCCCTGTCTCCCGGGCCAGAATGAGAATCTTGCGCGCCACATCCTCTCCTTGCAAATCTTCCCTCGGATCCGGTTCCGTATAGCCCTTCTCGCGGGCGGTGCGAACGGCCTCGGAAAACTTCATCCCCATCGCCATGCTGTAGAAGATAAAGGCCAGCGTCCCCGAAAATACGCCCTCGATCCGTATCACCCGGTCGCCGCTTCGGATCAGGTCGCGCAACGTGGAAATCACCGGCAACCCCGCACCCACTGTCGTCTCGTAGAGATACGGGACCTGCCGGAGGTGCGCCGTGCTTAACAGTTCTTCGTAGAACGCCTGATCTTGCGTATTGGCGCGCTTGTTGGGTGTGATGATCGATATGGAGCGCGACAGCAACTCAGGATATTTCGAAGCTACTTGCTCGGAAGCCGTGGCGTCGATGACCATCATCCGGTGCAACCGTCCTGCCTGGAGTTGATCCATCACGGCATCGATTCCTCCCTGCCCTCCATTTTCCAACGCCTCGACAGCATGGGCAAAGGGAATGCCCTCCACGTCCCAGGCCATTTTCCTGGTATTGGCAAGCCCCACGAGCTGGATGTTCAGCCTGAGACTATGCAGAAGCATTTCCTGTTGAGCTTCCAGCATCCTCAACAGCGCCCGCCCTACCACGCCGGCGCCGATAAGAAAGATATGCACCCGGTGCCGCAACAGCGCGAATTCATCGTGCAGGGCATGTACGGCGTGTTTTCCCTCCGCATCGGACACGACCGCCGAAATGTTCGTCTCCGAGGCTCCCTGCGCAATAGCCAGCACGTTGACCCCATCGCGCCCCAGCGTGGAAAACATGCGACCGGCCAGACCCGGGCGTTGACGCATATTGTCTCCCACCACCGATACGATGGCGCATTGCCCCATGGTATATACACGAGCCACATCGCCCCGAACCAGTTCGAGTTCGAACTCTTCCCGAACCAGACTGGCGGAAAGTTCAGCGTGCCCGGACGGCACCACCGCACAAAGGCTCTGCTCCGACGAAGCCTGTGCGATCAAAAACACATTGATGTTGCGGGCAGCCAGCGCCGTCAGCGCACGCGCGGAAATGCCCGGTATCCCTGCGAGCCCTGTTCCCTCCAGCATAACCACCGCAACATCCCGGATCGTGGTAATGGCTTTGACATGCCCCTCCATCGTCGTCGTATCCTTCGAAATAAGGGTACCCGGCGCCGATGGATTCAGCGTATTCCGAATGCAAAGAGGGATGTTTTGCGGAAGCAAGGGACGCATCGTACGGGAATGCAGCACTTCCGCCCCGAAATAGGCGAGTTCCGCCGCTTCCCGGTAACTCAACCTGGGGAGTGCGAAAGCTTCCGGCACCAACCGGGGGTCGGAAGAGAGCACCCCATCCACGTCGGTCCAGATCGTGACCCGCTCCGCCCCGAGAGCGCCCCCGATAATCGTGGCCGTATAATCGCTCCCCGAACGGCCCAGGGTAGTCGACACCTTGCGCACCGTGGACGCAATGAACCCGGTCGCCACCAGAATATCACCCTTTTCCCAAGAGGCGAAACGGGCGCGAACCCGTTTATTGGTCTCGTCGAATAGTACATTTGCTTCCCCGAACGAGGCATCCGTGCAAATGATGTCCCTGGTGTCCACGGCTTCTGCATCCTGACCCGCCGCGCGAAAGGCGGCGGCCACTATCGGGGCGGATAACTGCTCTCCCAAACCGAGTATGGCGTCGCGAGCCCGATCCGTACATTCCCGAAGCAGATACACGCCATCAAGAAGTTCGGTGAGTTCCAGCATTCTGGCCTCAAGCAATCCCCGAAGGGAAGCTCTCTCCGCATCGCTCGCCAGAGCATCCGCGACAGCGAGGTGCCGCGTCCCGAGTTCGCGAAGGACATCGCCATGGTTGCCGGCGCGCGCAATGGCCAGATCGATCGCTTCGAGAAGCGTGTCCGTCACCCCGCCCAGCGCAGATACCACCACGATGCGCAAACCGTCGCGGTCTTCGGCCGATACGAGATCGACTGCCCGCCGAATGCGCTCCGCCGTCGCCACGGAAGTGCCGCCAAACTTATGTATGTAAACGGGGCGTTCAGAGGGCATGGGAGGATTCGGATCAGTCGAGACGATGCATGATTTCAACCTGATGAGGACCCCGCACGAGGTCCGGTTCTTCAAGAGAAACATCAAGCCGGATCGGCCCCGCAGGCAGGGAAAGACCTTTATACTGTACGATGCCCTCCCCTGCCGCGGCCTCCACGGAGTACTCCATATCGCCCGCCCGGAGCAGCACGGTCAGCGGTTTATCGGAGGGGTCGAACCGCACCAGCACGTCATAGATCCCTTCGCCCTTGACGTCCAGCAACCAGAACCCCTGTGCGTTGCGGCTCCATCCTCCCTGTATGAAGCGCCAGTCCTGCCGGGTCAGCACCGTCGGGTTTTCGTGCGGCGTGCCGACATGAATGCGCGGGGGAGCATAGTTATCGGGCCGGGTGCTGCTTACATCGTCGAACCAGGCATCGTAGCGCGCCTTCAGGTCCTCCACGACGTCGGAACGTTCGTCGGCCAGATCCGCAAGGGCGTACGGATCCTCCAGCATGTCGTACAATTCGAACGCCAGGCCGTCTTCCGGAAGCGCCTCCAGCCCGAACCCGCTGCCGTTGACCAGTTTCCAGCGCGGCGTGCGCACCGAAACATGATGGTAGCGGGCCGGCGCATTGCCGCGGTGCGTTTGCAGGACAAGCATGCGATCGCCCTGATCCGCTTCCTCGCCCAGCAACGCCGGCAAGAGGCTCTCCCCGTCGATCGCGCGGTCGTTCGGGAGCGCCACCCCTGCCGCATCGAGCATGGTGGGCATCAGATCGATATGCGCCGAAATGTGATCGTCGATGCGTCCCGGAGTAAGCCGCGCAGGCCAGCGCACCAGAAGCGGCGAGCGGATGCCTCCCTCATGCACCCCGGCTTTCATGCCTTGCATGCCCGCCACGTAGCGACGCGTGTTCGGGCCGTTATCGATAATGAACATGACCAGCGTGTTCTCCGCCAGACCCGCCTCGTCGAGCCAGGTCGTGAGCCGCCCCATATTGTCGTCGATGTTGTCGATCATGGCGAATATGCGGGCGAGGCGATCCGGATCGTTCTCTTCCGGCAGCGGGTGTCCGGCCTCCTGCGGAAACATCGCGGGGGACAGGTCCTGGTCCATATAGTACGCATACAGGTCCTCCGGCACATCGTGGTACGGCGAATGGGGTGCATTGGCAGCGATGTAGGCAAAGAAGGGTCGTCCCGCCGCATGTTCGTTTTCCATCCACTGGCGGGCCTCGTCGAAGTAAATGTCGGTGCAGTACCCGGTCATTTGCTCCAGTTCGCCATTGCGCAGCAAAATCGGATCGGTGTAGGCCCCTTCTGCACCGGGCGGATCCGACGGCTGGCCAATCCCCCCGCCCCGGTGTACAAGCGCCTCTTCGAACCCTTGATCCTGCGGGCGCATGGGGTAGTTGTCCCCAAGATGCCACTTGCCGAAGATACCCGTGGCATAGCCGGCGCCCTGCAGCGATTCAGCCACCGTGATCTCGTCCGGGTCCATCATAGCCCGGCCCAGCCAGGTGTCGACGACGCGCGTCCGGTAGTTGTACCGCCCCGTCATGAGCGAGGCGCGCGTGGGAGCGCACACCGGGCTGACATAAAACGGGTTGACCTGAACGCTCTCTGTCGCCAGTTCATCCAGGTTGGGCGTCTGGAGAATCGGGTTGCCCGTGAATCCGAAATCCCCGTAGCCTTGGTCATCCGTAATGACGAGGATGATGTTCGGAGGCGTATCGCCGGAAGGAGCAGCGCATCCTGCAAAAAGAAGCAGCGGAACGAGAAACAGGGGAGAAAAGCGCATCATGTGGAAAGTTCGAGTGAATCGGGGAAAACGGAAAAAAACGGGGAAAATGATAAAAAGTAAGAAAAACAAAAAAATTCAGGGGGAATGATAAAATGCGGGGAAAACAGAAAAAATCAGGAAAAACGACAAAAGGCGAGGAAAACATCGTCATTGGTTCAACCGCGCCGCAAGAGGCAGCACCGGATCGTTGATCTCGGTCATGCGCTCCACCAGACGGGCGTCGAGGTACTCGATCGCGGCGCGGACTTCCGGCGTGTCTTCCGCAATGAGATTCACGCTTTCGGCAGGATCCTCCACCAGATTGAACAACTCGTCGCGGCGTTCATCGAGCAGGTCGCGGACCAGTTTCCATTCGGGGGTTCGATACGCGCGCATGTGGGTCCACGACTGGTGATGCGTGGAATACTCCGCATAAAATTCGGTAGGCCAGTCTTCCGGCGTATCGCCTCGTAACAGCGGCGCGAAACTGCGCCCCCGTAGCAGTACGCCGGCAGGCACATCGGCTCCGCCCATCTCGGCAAGCGTCGCGTACCAGTCGAGATTGCTTACGATCGACTCCACGACGGTGCCGGGCGCGGTGATCCCCGGCCACCGGACAAGCAGCGGCACCTTCAGCGAATTGTCGTACATGTTCGGACGCTGCCCCTCCGGCACGTGGTACGTCCCCGGCGGCGGATCGGTCAGGATCCAGTGTCCGTTCCCCTTGTGCCACATCCCGTTATGGCCCATGTTGTACCCATGGTCGGACGTAAAGACGACAATAGTGTCGTCTGTAAGCCCGAGTTCGTCGAGCACATCGAGAATGCGCCCCAGGTTACGGTCGATGCTGGCCACCGCCGCAAGATACTCGGGCATATAGCGGTGCAGGCGTTCCGTGTCGAGCAGGGGATAATCGGGATTGGGCAGGACGGGATCGAGTCCCTCGTACGGCGCCCAGTCTTCCTCTGGCAAGGGCAGCCAGGCGGCGTGCGGCGCCCGATAGTGAAGCGACAGCATGAAAGGACCTTCCCGGTGTTCCCGGAGAAACCCGATGGCCTGATCCGTCAGGATGTCCTGGGTGAATCCTTCATGCGTTCCCGTTACGCCGTTTTCTTCGAGGACGGGATCGCGGGGGGTGTTACCGCCACTGCGGAATCCGAAGAAATGGTCATACCCCATCGTGGTGGGATGATACCGATCCTGTGTTCCAAGGTGCCACTTGCCGACAAGCCCCGTCTCATAACCCTCCTGGTTCAGCAAATCGACCCAGGTGAGAAGGCCCGGGTTCAGCCCGTGGCCAACCTCCCGCTGAGGATTGATCCAGTCCCATATATCCACTTCCGAGCCGTAGCGGCCCGTCATGAGTTCAGCCCGCGACGGACTGCATACGGGCGTTGCCACAAAGGCATTGCTGAAAAAGGCCCCTTCAGCCGCGAGACGGTTCATGTGGGGCGTGCGCAGATCCGGGTGACCCGCACCAAGCACGGCGAAGTTTTCGGGATCGCTTGCCAGGGCATGCCCCATAGACTCGGCAAGCGCATGGCCTTCCGCACCCAGCGCCCACGGCGCCTGATCGTCGGTCAGGATGAAGAGAATATTGGGTTTCTCCGGCGGATCGGCGGCGCCTGTGTCCTGGGCAGCGGCCGGGAACGCCAGGAAAGCAGCAAGGAAGATCGCCAGCGTCCGCAGGGTGCGGAAAAACAGGAATTTCACTATAGCCATAGCCATATACAGAAAAGGATCATCGCCCCTAATGATACCGGCTGCAGGGCGTTTCGACAAGGGGCCGTTCTTAAAGCCGGTAAGTGTAGTTGAGTTTGAACGAAGCGCCCCGCGACAACGTCATCAGATCGCGGTTTTCAAACAGGTCGGCGCCCATATTCCGCCAGTTGTGTCGATACACGAGAAAGATGTTCGAGCCCGGCTTTACGATCCATCGCAAACGCGCAAAAAGGCCTATCAGGTCGCTGACCTCGTCATACTGGATCTGCAGCTTGGTGGAAACGGATGGCGTCGGGTCCCAGTCGGCTTCGAGTTCATAGACATTGGCGGTGAAATCGCCCTGGGGCATCGACACATCGTTGTACCCGACGTTGGTCCCGATACTTATACCGGCGTTCGGACGAAACGTCATGCGGATGGAAAACTCCTTGCTGGAACCGCCCCAGAAATCTCCCCAGTCTATGCTCCCGAATACGGAAATTTTCCTCCTGCCCGCGGTGTATCCCCTGACGGAATACCGGCTCACCGTATAGCCACCGGGAACAACCTCTATCCTGTCGCTGAGCCTAAATGTGCGGTTGAGTTCTTCAAAGCGCCGCGTAAAGTCGATGGACACGTTATCGCCGCTTTCAAACTCAATCCCGAGAAGTTCCACCTCCCACTCCCGTTCCTCGGGAATGCCCGTGTCCATCGCGACCAGATGCCGGTATTGCACGCCAAAGCCAAGCTGCCGTATCTGCTTGATCCTGGCGGGCCTGGGCATCCAGTTTATGCGCGGCTCGACGCGACGGAAATTGTTGCGCTGCACAAAACCCGCCCGTGGACGGTAATCGGCGCCGAACTCCCGATAGGAAATGTGGCCGGACCAGATGTCATTGGGAAAGTTGAAGCGGAGGCCGCGCGCGGTCAAATCGTTCAACGATTTATCCGTATTCGGATCGATGTTGGAATTTCCTACGGCAAAGACTTCGAGTTCCGCATTTTTATCCCCGAAAAAGTGCCGGGTGGCGAGTTGCATATCCACGCCGAACGTGTGCCCGGTTTCGGGGGCAAAACCCGTCGGGTCTTCCGAGGTGGCGCGGCGCGTATAGATGGCCCCGATCGTAGACTGTTCGAAAATGGGATGCCGGACACGGGCCACGGTAAACTGTTCGGAAGGAATCGCCACCTCTTCCCCGTCTTCGTCATGGTACCGATCGTCGCCGACGCCTACCTGAAAGAATCCCACATCGGTCCGACCGACCTGCCCCGTCATGCGGACCCCGTAGTCGATGGGAACAGGCCGCCCGCTCACCAGGCCAATGTTGCGCGAAAAGAACGGGGTAGGGTCACTGCGCGGGGCGAAGGAAAAAATACCGGCGCCTTCCAGAAAGAACCCGCGCTGCTCCGGGAAACGAAGTGGGAAGCGGGTCAGGTTCACGCGCCGCTGATCCGCCTCGACCTCGGCAAAATCGGTATTGAACGATAGGGATGCGCGCAGGCTGGGCGTGACGCTGTAATTGAGGTCCAGACTGATATCGCGGGGGTACGTCGTGCTATAGACGTCCGCGGAATCGAGAACGTTGCGCCAACTCCCGATCACGGAAGGGACCCCCTCGAGCCCGATCCCCTGAGACATATCCCGGAGACCGACAAGGCGGCCGGCGTAGATGGGGCGCAGCAGTCCTTCGTTGCGGCGCCACCCCCGCCACAGTATTTCTTCGTTGGTGCGCCGGATCGTGCGCTGAAAGTTGATCCCCCATTCGTCTGAGCCGGGATCGAAGTTCAGGGTCCGGAAAGGTATACTGACTTCGAGGGACCACCCGTCAGGCCGCCGGGCCGTGCGTACGTCCCAGATGCCGTTCCACGCGCGGCCGCCGCTTCTGAAGAACGACTCGCTGCCTCCAATAAGGATCGCGTCGCCCCGCATGCCGTTGGGATTCGTCTCGAAAAAATACCCGGTGCGCCCGTCCTGGAAAGTGTCCAGTATCCACATGAACCGGTCGTCGGTGTACAGGAATGCGTCGCGCCGCTTCTGATAGGCAATGATGCCTTCGGGATCGTCGTACAGAATGGCGCCGATGTACAACCGGTCCTCGTCGTAGACGACCCGTATTTCCGTGGGATATGAAGGACTGCCCCCTTCGACCGGCTCCTGTTGCGTGAAATCGGTGATCGCAATGGCCTGATTCCAGGCATCCTCTATGATCCGTCCGTCCAGGTCGATCCGGTCGTCATCGGCAAGCCGATGCGCTTGCAGAACAGGAGACTCGTCATTTGTGGATTCCTGGGCAAACGCCGGGGCCGGCAAGCCTGCGAGCACGCACCCGGCCAGCAGCAAGGCGAAACCGGGAAGGCGCTTCATCGCAGGATGCGGACGAGAAATCAAAATGGGGGCGCTTTACAAGAATTGGGGCAATCTCTAAATATAGTATTCGTCTGACTTACGTTCGGGTTCTTTAATCATTACAAGCAAAGGCGCCTGAAAAATTCCTTGCGCGGATTGATGCGGAAGTTTTTAAGCTCGTCATGCGCTTGTACTTCAGCGCTGTTCTATTGTGCGTCCCCCGGCACAGTACTCGGAACCACAGCCCGGAACCGCCCATTCTTTACTCCCTCACAAAAAGCACACCCCTCGTTCCATGCGCATTACCCACGTAGAAGCCCGGGACATCCGATTCCCCACCTCGAAGATGCTGGACGGATCGGATGCGGTGAATGTCGATCCCGATTACTCCGCCGCATACGTAACCCTCCACACCGATCAGGACGGTCTCCAGGGCAACGGCCTTGCGTTCACCTGCGGCCGCGGGACGGAGATCGTGGTCACGATGATCCGGGCCTTTGCGCCGCTTGTCGAGGGACGGACCATAGACGAAATCCGCGAAGACATGCTGGGGTTCTGGCGGCGCCTGACTTCGGACAGTCAGATGCGGTGGCTGGGACCGGAAAAGGGAGTAATCCACCTTGCCACGGCGGCCATCACCAATGCCGTATGGGACCTGCTGGCCCGCTGCGATGAAAAACCGCTGTGGCAATATCTGCTGGATATGCCTGTGGAGACGCTGGTGGCGTGCATCGAATTCCGGTACGTCACCGACCTGATTACGCCGGAGGAGGCGACGTATATGCTGCGGTCACTCGAACCTTCCCGTGCCTCTCGGCTCCACCACTTGCGCAAAAACGGCTACCCCGCCTATACAACCAGCGCCGGCTGGCTGGGCTACTCTGACGAAAAGCTTCGCAATCTATGCCGCGAGGGCGTTGCGCAGGGGTGGACCCGCTTCAAACAGAAGGTCGGCGCAAACATCGAGGACGACCGGCGGCGGGCACGCATTATCCGGGAAGAGATCGGGAAGGACGGTATCCTGATGATGGATGCGAACCAGTACTGGGACGTGGACGAGGCGATTCGCCATATGAACCGCTTGCGGGAGTTCGATCCGTACTGGATCGAGGAGCCGACCAGCCCGGACGACGTGCTGGGCCACGCCGCTATCGCCACAGCGCTCCGGCCCATTCGCGTGGCGACCGGAGAACATGCACAGAACCGCGTCCTGTTCAAGCAATTTCTACAGGCGGACGCTATCGGCGCGTGTCAGATCGACGCTTGCCGCCTGGGCGGTGTGAACGAGGTGCTGGCGGTGCTGCTCATGGCCGCAAAATGCGGCGTACCGGTGTGCCCCCATGCCGGAGGGGTCGGCCTGTGCGAATATGTACAACACCTCTCCATCTTCGATTATGTAGCCGTGAGCGGGAGCCTGGAGCACCGCGTGCTGGAATATGTGGATCACTTGCACGAACACTTTGTCCATCCCGTAACGATCAGGGACGGAAACTATGTGGCGCCGGAAACCCCCGGCTATAGTATCGAAATGCACCCGACTTCGCTCGACCGGTACGAGTATCCGGGAGGAGCAGCCTGGAAACAATAGTTACTCGCTGCCGTACTGCCTGCCGATACGGGGCCATAGCTCAGTTGGTAGAGCGCTACAATGGCATTGTAGAGGTCAGGGGTTCGATTCCCCTTGGCTCCACCAGTCCGCCGGGGCAAACAGGCGAGGTAAGCGCACGTACCTTATACGCGACCTTGCAGAACAGCACATCTCAGTTCCCCCGTCACTCGTCATCCACACCAGGATATGCCTCCGTGTCCAGAAAGCGAGCGGCAAGGCCGGGCGGAGGGGCAGGGCACGCATCGCTTCGACCGAACCAGCGATAGCGGTTACGGATAAACAAGCGATAGGCCGCGTCTCGCAGCGACCGGGGAATAATCTGTGCGAGGACGAGCAGGGACCAGGGAAAGCGCAAGTGTCGGGCGATGCGGAGGTTGGCGGTAGAATCGGTATGGATGCCGTCTTCGTCCACAAACACCACGCTGTCGGGAAGCGCTTCAAAATCAATTCCGGGATCGGCGAACGCGATAATGCGGCGGGCCGCAGGAGACTGGAGAGGCGCAAAATGGAGTCGCTTGCGCTTGTCCCGCTTTGCGGTCCATCGAACGGTTGCGTTGCAGAAGTTGCACTCGCCGTCAAACAGGATAACGGGGCGGGGATCGTCCATGGGATCCATGTTAAGAAGACGGTTGCGCCTCCTCCGGATTCCAGGGCCTCCCAATAGGCGCCCAGGGTGGCGCCGCTTCCTGCCGCATTGCTCCCAGTTGCTCGATTTCCAGATCCACGACATAACCCACCCTCAGATACCTCGGGGGCGTCATGGCCAGACCGACCCCCTCCGGCGTACCGGTGGAAAGAATATCTCCCGGAAGCAGCGTCATGAAACGGCTCACGTAGCTGACGAGCACGGGAACGGAAAAGATCATATCCGCGGTCGAACTGCGCTGCATCTCCTCTCCGTTGACCGCAAGCCGCATATCCAGATCGTGTACATCCGCGATCTCGTCCGGGGTGACGAGTGCCGGGCCGAGCGGAGAAAAGGTGTCGCAGCTCTTGCCCTTCACCCACTGTCCGCCCCGCTCGATCTGGTATGCCCGCTCGGAAACGTCGTTCATGATCGAATACCCCGCTACGTAGTCCAGCGCCTCGCTTTCCGATACATACTTCGCCCGGCGTCCGATAATCACGGCCAGTTCGACTTCCCAGTCGGTTTTTCTCGAACCGCGCGGCAGGATAATGGGATCGAACGGCCCGCTGAGCGACGAACTCGCCTTCATGAACAACACGGGTTCCTCCGGCACGGCCATCTTCGATTCTTGCGCATGCTTGTGGTAATTCAGTCCGATGCAGATAATCTTGCTCGGACGGGCTACCGGCGGCGCAAGACGCACGGTTTCATCGACGCGCGGCGCATCGGCGGCCTTGCCCTCCTCCAGCCATGTGCGCAGCCGGGCAATGCCATCCCCGGCGAAAAATGCTTCGTCGTAGTCGTAAGCTGCGGCGGAGGCGTCCACGCGCGTTCCGTCCGGGAGCAAGAGGCCCGGCCTTTCGGCGCCGAGCGAACCAAATCGAATAAGTCGCATCGGATAACAGATAATGGTCGATGATTACAATTCAGGGGCGAAGCAAGATCGTCCCCCCGTCTATGGGGAAAAGCGCCCCGGTAATGAATGCCGCCGCATCCGAGCACAGGTACAGCACCAGCTCCGCCACTTCTGCCGGCGTTCCCATCCTGCCGATGGGCTGCGCTGCGGCCAGCCGGTCATACATTTCCTGCTCCCTGCCCGGATAATTTTCGGCGAGATACCCGTCCACGAACGGGGTGTGAATGCGGGCAGGAGCAATGGCGTTGCACCGTATGCCCTCCTGCAGATAGTCGCAGGCTACGGAAAGGGTCATGGTCAGCACAGCGCCCTTGCTCATCGAATAGGCGAAACGATCCGGGATACCGATGGTCGACACGGTCGAAGCCATGTTCACGATAGCGCCTCCCCGCCCGCACATCCCCTGCACGGCGGCCTGGAGGCAATGGTACACGCCCTTCACGTTGACCCGGTAGACCCGGTCGAAATCCTCTTCGGCGGTCGTCGCCACCGTGCCGACATGGGACACGCCGGCATTGTTGAACAGCACATCTACAGGAGCCAGGTCCCCGGCGATAGCCCGGAAGGTTTCGCGCACGGCCTCCCCGTCGGACACATCGCAGGCATAGAAAGCCGCAGACGAGCCCAGGTCGTCGGCCAGCGCCCTGCCTGCTTCCTCGTTCACGTCCAGCAGGGCCACGCGGGCGCCTTCCCGCGCAAACAACTCCGCCGTAGCTTTCCCGATGCCTGAAGCCGCGCCGGTCACCACCGCCGTACGACCTGCAAGCCGCGCGCCAGGGCAATTCGCCTCCCACATATCCGAAGCAGGCTGATTCATATTCTGGTCAGGATCAGAGTATCCTTAACTATTCTTCGATGCGGGCGTCAAGTTGGGTCGGCCAAGGGTCCAGTCCGGCCTGATGTTCCGCCACACGCGCCGCAATCCCTTCCAGCACCTCCGGGTGCTCTGCGGACACATCGAACCGCTCGGACGGATCGTGTTCCAGATGATTCAGAATCGGGGTATCGTGGGATACAGGATCGTCCCCGATGTAAGCCCGCTGCGTGATGAAGTGCGCTTTCCACGGCCCCACCCGCGCAGCAAAAATGCGCGTACCCCGGTAGTACAGAATCATGTCGTGGGCGTCCTCGTCGCTTCCCCGGAGAATATTCCCAATATCCATCCCGTCGATCGTGCGGTCGTCCGGAACCGGCACGCCCGCCATGCCGAGCACCGTAGGAAACACATCCATCGCCGTCACAAGCGCCGAATTAACCGCTCCCGCCGGTACGGTGCCAGGCCACCATGCAAGCGCAGGCGACCGCATGCCTCCCTCGTAGGTGGTGCCCTTGCCGTCCCGCAAAAGCCCCGCCGAACCGCCGTGCGTCCGGAAAATCAGCCAGGGACCGTTGTCGCTCGTGAAGAAAACGAGCGTGTTCTCCGCAATGCCCTCTTCTTCGAGCGTCTGCATGACCTGCCCTACGCTCCAGTCGATCTCTTCGATCACGTCCCCGTAGAGCCCCGCCTTGCTATGACCGGCGAACGCGGCGCTTCGGAAAAGCGGCGTGTGCGGCATGGTGTGCGCCAGGTACAGGAAGAACGGCTCCCCGGCATGGTCGCGGATGAAGGCCACGGCCTCCTGCGCATACCGACGGGTGATCGTTTCCTGGTCAACCGGGCGCTCGATGACTTCCGTATCGCGCAGCAGCGGCACATTCCAGTATTCGAATTTCGGCTCCCAGAATATTTCCTGCCATTCGCCGCCTGCCACGCGATCCATGTCATTGGAATAGGGAATCCCGTAGTAGGAATCGAAGCCGTGGTTGGTCGGCAGAAACGGTTCGAGATGGCCGAGATGCCACTTCCCTACGATGCCCGTAGCGTACCCGGCCTCCTTGAGCGCTTCCGCTATCGTAATTTCGCGCGCCGGCAGGCCCAGTTTGGAATCCGGGAAAAGCACCCGGCGCCGGTCGCTGGCCATCCCGCTCCGGATCGGCAGACGGCCCGTCAGCAACGCAGCCCGGCTGGGCGTACATACCGAAGCGCCCACATAAAACTGGGTGAACTTCATCCCTTCCGCCGCCATGCGGTCCAGATTGGGCGTGCGGATCGTGGGGTGCCCGTACACCCCGATATCGCCGTAGCCGAGATCGTCCGCAAAGATCAGCACCACGTTCGGAGGACGATCCCCCTGCGCCGCCGCCGGACGCCCGGAACATGCCGTCAGGCATAGGAAAAATGCAGTACAGGCCAGGCAGCGCATGGCAAGCGATCGGAATCGAAACGCGAAAAACGCCGGATGGCGCATGGTGTCAGGCATCGAAGCAAACATGGAATCGGTGGAATATTGTTTCAGGAAAAGTTTAAACGGATCTCGCCTTATCCCTCCTTTTTCGCTTCCGCAACGCTCCGGCACAGCACGCGCGCGTTTTCCGTCAGTTTGCCGAAGTTACCTTCTGCGATGGCCTGCTTGTCCAGCAGGGAAGACCCTACGCCCACTGCGACGGCCCCGGCGCGGATCCAGTCGCCCGCATTCTCCGGGGATACGCCCCCGGTCGGCATCAATTTCAGGTGAGGCATGGGCGCCAGCACCGCCTTGAAATACGACATCCCCACCACGCCGGAAGGAAACACCTTGACCACATCGGCGCCTGCTTCGGTGGCTTCGAGGATTTCCGTGGGAGAAAAAGCGCCCGGCATCACAGGTGCCCCCCGTTCGTGCGCGGCGTCTATGAGTTCCTTCTTGTACACCGGACTCACCACATATCGCGCCCCGGCGTCGACAGCCCGGTGCACACCCGCCGCATCCAGCACAGAACCCACCCCGATCTCGACATCGCTCATACTCCCCGCCACCTCCGCGATCGCCTGCAAGGCGCCCGGGGTCGTCATGGTGATTTCAATGGCGGTAACCCCTCCTTCCCGGATAGCGTCCACGACGCGGAGCACATGCGCAGCATCAGGCAAACGCACCACAGCCACCACGCCGGAGGCAAGGATACGCTTCAGAATCGCTTCACGGCGGTGTACGGCGGACATACGCTGAACGGGCTGAATTTTCGGATTAGAACCGGGGCATATCGCGCAAGACATTGCGCGTCCATATCCGGAAGCGACAAGACATTGCGCATCCATATCCGGAAGCGCCCGGCGCGAAAGCGCAAGATACGGCCTTACGCCGGGAACCGGAAGAGATAAAGCGGCAATTCGACGGCGCTATCGTCATGGGCAGCCTGCCGCCGCCGCTACGCCTGCAATCCCGGCGACAGGGCTACTTCGACCGTATCGATCGCTCCCTCGCGGCGGAATATGCTTTCGCTCGAGGAGCGGTCGAGCGTCGATCCGTCCAGAATACGGGTGGCGCCGCCCCGGTCCGTCATGTGGATATTGGCCCGTTCAGCCACGCGATAAACCAAGGGCGTCTGGCAACAGGTGAAGGCCAGCATACCCGGCAGGAGTTCCAGCGTCCGAAGGCGCCCGTCCGAATCGTACCAGCGGAATTCGGCTGGATGCGTAAGAAATTCGGAGCGGCGCAGCAGCGTGGGACGGAAATGTATCCTTCCGTCCCGGACCATCACCCCCAACTCTCCCCAGCGGCACAGGATATCTTCCTTCACCTGCCCGGTCATGCCCGGCTGCTGTGCTCCCGCATGCGCCGGCGTATGCGAATACGGATCGGAGGGGAAGGCTCCGAATTGCTCCGGCGTTCTGTGCATGCCCAATCCCCCGCGAATGGCGTAGTACTGCTCGGCCAGGGCCTGCTGCACCGCCATGTCCTCCCCGGCGTCTTCCGCAGCCCGAAAACACTCCAGCACTGCAAGCAAAAACTTGGACACCATGTGCCAGTACACGCTTCCCAGGCCCTCGTATCCGAAGAAGGTGCCGGAGCGCCCGGTGTACGAGCGGTGGTCGAACACGTCCTCGAACAGGGCAAGCACCGCGTCCCCATCCTGTTCGACCGCCTCGGCGTACCCCTCCCGCCGCAAGGTTCCAAGCGCGGCTTTTACGGAGTCCGCGTTGCGGAAGGCGCCGTTGAAATGCCACCCTCCTTCCTCGTCCCGCACGATCAACCGGCAATCCCCCGTACCGGCCAGCGACCGGAGCAGCGCGATCTCCTCCACACGCCCGGCGTCGATACGGTTCTTTTCGGTAAACCGGGGTAGCGTGCGATCAGGGTACAGGAGATACGTATTCCGGCGCGGGCAATACAGCGGCCCGTCCCTCAGCGTCGATAACACCTCGAGCGCCTCCCTGCCCGAAAGCGTTCCGGCGCTCAGCACCGCGACCTGCCCTTCCAGCATGGCGTACATGGACCGGAGCGCCACCGTCTTCGGAGACGTAACCGACATCAGACTGTAGGCGTGAAACAACCCGTCGGGGCGCCGGGCGGCCCGGATACTGTGCTCCGCAAACGCCGAAGCGCGCCCAAGCAATGTCAGCACCGCATCGCGTCGCACGGCCTGCGCCTCGCCGGAAAATCCATCCTCGTATATCTTGCCGCGATACGCGCTCCCCGCTTCGCCCAGCGCGTCCATCACCGTCTTCCGATCCTCGTCGGTCCAGATCCCGGCCGCAAGATGTTCGTACCGGCCGAGCGCTTTGGAAATCGCCTCCATAAAACCGGCCACTTCTTCGGAAATTTCGATGGTTTCGTGTGGCAGATCGGCGAAGATATCCGCGACGAGACTCGTAAAACGCCGCACATAACACAGCGTAACCATGGATACGCCGTACCCCACGAGCGCATTATTCGCGTCGTTCCACTCCGGGCGCTGCGTGTTCATCCAGATGCCGCCGCCGGGAATGAAGCCGGTCAGCCGGGCCAGCAGCGTCACCAGCAATTTTTCGCCCAGATTAACCAGATACACATTGCCGTCGGGACCCGGAACGAGCTTGCCATCCCCCCCGATCTGCGCAACGCGCCGGGTGGAGCGCGCCGCCGACTCGTGATCGAAATCGATCGTTTCGTGGGGATTGTCCAGCATCTCGCGATACGGTCGGATGCAGTACGGCACATCCGCGTAGGCGAATATCTTCCGCGCAAGAAACTCCTCCAGCCTGCCGGGGTGATGCGCGCGGGAGCATTCGAGCAGTTTAAGCAGATAGGCCACCTGGTGGTCGCCCCAGTACCCGATGTAGGACCAGGGATCGTTGGGGTCGAGCACCTCCCAGTCGATGCCGTCCTGCGTCAGGCGGTAGGGATTGTATCCGTCGGGCGTCGACGCATTGACGAACTTGCAGACCATGCTTTCGACATATTCCGGGTACGAAAAGGCCAGCGCCTCCCAGTTCTGGAAAATGTCCCTCCAGTTGCCCTCGTAGGCGATTTTGCGCGAGCCGTCCTCGTTGTGTGTGTCGATGGCGAAACGATTCCACGGACGGCTCGGATCGCCATGGCGGCGTCCAAACGTAAGCGGCAGGTACTCGTGGCACAGGCGCTCCATCTGCGGATCGTGCAGGGACGCCGCTTCCGCAAGCAACCCATTGACCGGCATCCGGTCGGGAAGCCCGGCGATCCATGCCTCATGCCGGGTGGCCACGGAACTGTTGCGACGCTGCAGAAAGGACGCCAGGTCGGAGCGAGACACCAGGCCATTGCCGACGAACACCCCGCCCCGCATCACATTGAACATCACGTGCGAGAAGTGCCGCGCCGCCATCATGGGCTCGGCGGTACCCTGCAACCCATCGGCGCCAGCCACGAGACGGGCCAGCCGCTCGCCCCCTTCCCGGACGTCCTGGTCTATCAGCGAGATAATATCTGCGCTTCCTCGGGAGGGGTCGTTCAACAAAGCCCGCAACGCCACCACATCGTCCGGCCCCTGTTTGACGTCGGCGACGATATACCAGACATGCTCGGTATCGGGCGTCGCGTCGAATGAAGCTTGCACAAAAAAGCCCCCTTTTATACCCCGCACATCCTCTTCTTGTTCCACGAACGCTCCCTGCCGGAAGCGGTCCAGCTGGGCCGAAGACAAGAGGTGCGCCTCGGCCTCCAGCCCCACCGACCATGCCGCCGTAGCCATGAGCGCCTCGCTCGGTTCGGGCTTATCCACCGGGATGGAACTCAATACGAACAGGGCCGGGCCCGCCGGGCCATACCATTCGCTCTTCTTGTAGGCGTCCACCAGGTTGCTGCGGTCGGCTTGCAGAACCTGGGGAACTCCGTAGGGCAGAATATTCCGGATCCCGTCAAGAACCCGCACCCCTACCTGCCCGGAGCCGATATTGCGAAGCGCCGACCGCTTGACAAAACCGAATCGCTGGCTGCTGGCCCAGGTATACGCAAAGACCAACTGGAGGTCGCGATTGATTTCCTCGTAGCGAATCTTGTGTCCGTACAGGCTCTTGTACAGATTACGCTCGACGGCATACGCTCCCCGATACCGATCCGAAAGCGGCTCCCACAGCGCGTGTCCGTCCTGCCGCTCCACCAGCAGGATCGTTTTCCCGCCCACCTGATCCTGCGCATCGTGGATATTGTCGTCCGTGCAATAGGGAAAGAGCGCCTGCTCGGCGGTTCCTCTGCCCGCCGTCAGCGCCCCATTGCTCGATGCAAACAGCCAGTGATCGCCATCGCTGACCATCGACATGAAGAAAGGGGGCAACTGGTCGCACCGTCCGATCTTGTAGAAGGTCTCGCCGTCCAGTTCGACGAACGCACCGGTGACCGGTCCATCCACATGCCGCACAGGGGCGGCTCCCGCAAAAACGGGCGCCCCCGGCGGCGGAGCCGGGGGCTTGCGACTCCCACGGGATGCACTCACGGTTACGACTCGACGTAGAAGGGAATATTGGCGTGGGCAGCGTGCCCTTCGTCGTCATACACATAGACAAAGAGACGGTACGCGCCTTCCTCGGCGGGCGCCGTCAGCGTGACCTCCGGGGCATCCACGCGGTCCAGTGCGTTTGCTATATGTTCGGGAACCTCCTCGTCGTCGCCTCCCGTGCTTTGCGCCGTGCTCTCGCGGCGCACCTCCCATTCGTACCGCAGCGCATCGCCATCCGGATCGACGGACGAGACCAGGGCCGCGTACGACTGTCCGGGGTGAAGATAAATGCCTTCGCGCGCTTCCTTTCCGTCAAGCAGAGCCTGCTCCAGACGGGGGCTCCGGTTCTCCGGCCACGCCCCGTTCCATACGTAATGCATTACGTCAATCGTCTCGGTCTCTTCTCCGGTCGGCAAAAACATGCCGTACCAGGTCGGCGTTCGCTCCTGCTTCTGCCCCCACAGAAAAACATACGATCCCACGCACTGGTCCCGCATGGGTTCGATAACGGTCTGGTAGCGCCTCAGGTAATCGTCGGCCTTAACGGAACTGTTGTTTTCGAGGGCCGCCCCCCAGGGCGTGCTCGGAACCTCCCAGTGGCCCGTAGCGCCCCACTCGGTAACCATGAACGGCCCTTCCCATCCGATTTCTTCGATGTACCGGGGCAGATTTTCGATATCCGCATACATCTGAATGCTGATCAGGTCCAGATCGGGGGCTCGTGTTTGTATGTCGTCGGCCAGCTCCTGCCATATCCCCGCCAGCATGGTGGTGGTCAGGTGGTTGGGATCGATCTCGTGAATCATTTTCGAGATGTCGTTGACGGCGTCCCAGACGCGGGGATTGGTTGCGCCGAGGTTAAGTTCGTTGCCGATGCCCCAGATGATCAACGCCGGATGGTCCTTGTACTGCATGACTTCGGCCCGAATCCGTTCGAGTTGCTCCGCCACAGCCTCTTCGTCGTCGTAGTCGAATCCGAAAAATCCCCGTCCTTCGCCCTCGCGCTCCCGAGCGATCTCCAGGCCCATCGTAACCACCAGACCCGCCTCATGGGCCCGGCGCAACACCTCGTCGCCCGTATCGCGTCCGTTGTCCGTACGCCATGTTCTGAACGAATTGGCCCCGTGCTGCGCCAATCGCTCTATATCGCCGAATTCAAGGCCCGCGCCGTGGATGTAAAAAGGCTCCCCATCCCTGAAAAGTTCATAGCGGCCGTCTACCTGCCGCAGTTCCATCTTGACCGGCCCTTCGGCGGAAGGGGTTTCCGCACTCGACCGGCATCCCGAAAAAACAAGGACAGCCAGCAACAGGCCCGCGATGGAGCAATGCGATGATTTCATGATATTTGCCGGGACGGCATGTATGGTTTTGATCAGAGTATCCTAATAAAGAGGGTATGGTGTCGATCCGCGTGGAGCCGCCAAAGGCTCCGAAGAAGATCATTTCACAAGAATTTTTTCCAGTTCCTCCAGCGATTTTCCTTTCGTTTCCGGCAGCACCGCCATGACGAAAATGAATCCGACGGCAGCGAACAGACCGTAAATCAGGAATGTCGGGGCGCTGCCGATCTGGGATAATTCCCACGGAAACACGAGTTGCACCGTAAAACTCACGGCGGAGTTGATCAGGCCCACGAAGGAAATAGCCAGACCGCGAATGCGGTTGGGGAACAGTTCGGAAAAGAGCACCCACATCACCGGTCCGATCGACACCGCGAAAAAGGCGACGAAGGCGAGGATGCCCGCCAGGATCAGCCCGGGGTTGATGTCGATAGCGGCTGTGACCAGCGTACTTTCGTGCTGTTGAGCGGCCTCTTCGCCAAGCGCATCGGCCACGGCGGTCTTGAAGGCCACGTCGGAATCGTACGTCCGATCGGCCATGGATTCGAGCGCCGCGGACGGGACATCTTCCGGCAGCGAAGCGATGGCGTCCGGGGTAAGGGTATAACTCGCCTGGAAGAATCCGAACGCCAGCATCAGCATGGACACGGTGACGCCGCCCAGCCCGACGGCGAGCAGCGGCTTGCGCCCGAGGCGGTCGATGAGTAATATGGCCAGTACGGTAAAAGCCAGATTGGTCAAGCCGACCAGAATGG
The DNA here is from genome assembly GCA_951812345.1 of Rhodothermales bacterium. Classification (GTDB taxonomy): domain Bacteria; phylum Bacteroidota; class Rhodothermia; order Rhodothermales; family VXPQ01; genus VXPQ01. The sequence continues at coordinate 885,293 of OX638295.1, read as the reverse complement.
CCTGCATGAACGACGCGTTCGTGCCGATGCCGGATTGCTCGAAGATCATCGGCGCGTAGAAGAACACCGCATTGATGCCGGTGATCTGCTGGATGACAGCCACGACGACGCCAATAAGCAATACCAGGCGAAGGGCCGGAGCGAACAACTCGCGCAGGGGCGCTTTTACCTTGCCGGCGTCACTGGCGATGCTCGCTTTTACAGCTTGAATCTCCTCGTCCGCGCGTCCCTCGCCGCTGGCCCGGATCATGATGGGCCGCGCCAGCGCCTCCCGTCCCCGCATGATCAGCCAGCGAGGACTTTCCGGCACGAAGAAGAGGCACGAGAAGTAGAGCACGGCGGGAAGCGTCTCCAGACCCAGCATCCAGCGCCAGTTCCAGGGGCCGAAGCGAAGCGCCTCCGCCCATGCCATGTCCGATTGCCCCAGCAGCAGTACGAGGTAATTCGTAAAGAACGCCACCGAGATGCCGATCACGATATTCAATTGATTGAACGACACCAGCTTCCCCCGCACGGCCGGAGGCGAAATCTCGGCGATATACATCGGGGCAATGATGAGCGAGGCCCCTACCCCGAACCCCCCGATCATGCGGGCCGCCACCAGAAACCAGAAAGAAGGCGCCAGCGCGGAAGCGATCGCCGACACGGCATACAGTACGGCGGCGAAAAACAGCACCCGCCGACGCCCGAGGGCGTCGCTCAACGGGCCGGCCACCATCATGGCCAGTGTGGCCGTAAGAGTCAACGAACTGACAGCCCATCCGAGCTCCAGTTTGGTCAGGGTAAACTGCGTCTCGATGAATCCGACGACGCCGGATATGACGGAGGCGTCAAAGCCCATCAGAAAGCCCCCAAGGGCTACGATCAGGGCGGTACGGGTTATATAACTTCGATCAGGCACGGCATCTTCCCTTAAAATTTTTTGCGCTTCTTAACATATCTCCCTTTCCGGCGGTATACAAGTTTTCCGTCGGATATGCCTGAAAAGCAGGGGGAAACTCCGACTTACCCAAGATATTCGAGGTTCTTTCGCAGGCGGGCGATGTCTGCGGCAGCGTCCTGTTCCTTTCTGCGCTCCCGTTCGACCACCTCGGGCTGCGCTCTCGTAACGAATTGTTCGTTCTGTAACTTCCGCCGCACGCTGTCGAGAAAACGTTCCTTTTGCGTGACCTCCTTTTGCAGGCGCTCGCGTTCCACATCGAGATCGATGATCCCCGCCAGCGGAACGAACGCCTCGCACGGGCCGGCCACATAGGAGGCGGCGCCGGCCGGACGGGCCAGATCGCTGCCCACGGTCAGGGTATGCACGCGGGCCAGCTTGCGGAAATAGTCCCTGTGCGCCGCCAACGCCGCGCCAATTGCTTCCGCATCGAGAGAAACATGTACCAGCGCCTCGATCTCCGCACCGGGCGCCACCCTGTATTCGCTTCGGATGGTGCGAATGCCGGACACCACATCCTGTATCAGGTTGAACGTAGCCGCAGCGTCGCGGTCCATCAGGGAAAGGTCCTGCTCAGGCCAGGGCGCCGTCATACAGCAGTCTCCCTCCTCCCGGGTCTGCAACTGCGCCCACAACTCCTCGGTGATGAACGGCATGAAGGGGTGCAGCAGCCGGATCATCGCATCGTAGAGTTCGATAGCGAGCGCCAGCGTTTCCTCGTCCGGCTCCTCACCGGGCGCCGGCTTGATCAGTTCGAGATACCAGTCGCAGTAATCCTTCCAGAAAAGATCGTATATCCGGCCCAGGGCCTCGTTGAGGCGATAACGCGCCAACGCCTCGTTCACCTCCCCGATCCCGGCGTGCAGCCGGTGCATCATCCACTGCTCCACCAGTTCCAGTTCCTCGAAAGAGCGCGCCCGGCGGTACGTTTTCCCTGCCTCCATGAACCGTCCGAACACCTTGAACGCATTCCATATCTTGTTCGCAAAATTGCGGCCCATCTCGAATTTCGTGGGATCCAGCCGGATGTCCTGCCCCTGGGCGCACAGGATGACCAGTGAGAAGCGGACGGCGTCGGCGCCGTACCGGTCGATCATATCCAGCGGATCGATGCCGTTTCCGAGGCTTTTCGACATCCAGCGCCCCTGCTTGTCCTTGATCATCCCCGTAATGAAGATGTCGCTGTAGGGCGGTTCGCCCATGAAACGGCACCCCGCCATGATCATGCGGGCGATCCAGAAGAAAAGAATGTCGTACCCGGATACGAGCACCTGCGTGGGGTAGAAATACGCAAGGTCTTCCGTCTTCTCCGGCCATCCCAGTGTGGCGAACGGCCACAACCACGACGAAAACCAGGTGTCGAGCACATCCTCGTCCTGCACCATGTCGGGAGCAGGTTGATCCACCGAAACGACATACCCGCGGCGTTCGTCGATCCTGCCGTCCTCGCCGGTATGATACCAGACAGGGATGCGGTGCCCCCACCAGAGCTGCCTTGAGATGGTCCAGTCCCGGATGTTTTCCATCCACCGGAAGTATTCGTTCTCCCAACGCTTCGGATGAAACGCGACCTTCCCCGAGCGAACCGCCTCGATAGCCGGTTCGGCCAGCGGCGTCATCTTCACGAACCACTGCCGGGAAATAAGGGGTTCGATGATCGCCTTGGACCGGCTCGACACAGGGATCGTGCCTTTCATGGGCTCCGTCTTGACGAGGAGCCCCTCCGCCTCCAGGTCCGCCACGATGCGGTCACGGGCGGCAAAACGATCCATGCCCTCGTACGGTCCTCCCTGCTCGTTGATCGCGCCGTCGGGCCCGATCACATTGAGGATCTCAAGGCCGTGCCGCCGCCCGATCTCGAAATCGTTCCGGTCGTGGCCGGGCGTAACTTTCAGCGCCCCGCCGCCGAAATCCATCTTGACATACTCGTCCGCAATCACGGGAATCTCCCGGCCCGCAAGCGGAAGCACCACCTTCTTCCCGATCAGGTCGGTATAACGCGGATCGTCGGGATGTACGGCGACCGCCGTATCCCCCAGCATGGTTTCCGGGCGGGTCGTGGCGATCGTAATCGCGCCGGAACCGTCCGCCAGCGGATAATCGATATACCACAGGTGTCCTTCCCGCTCCACATTGTCCACTTCCTCGTCGGACAGGGCTGTCCGGTTTTCCGGGTCCCAGTTGACCAGATAATCCCCCCGATAGACCAGCCCTTGTTCATACAGACGCACGAACACTTCCTGCACCGCTCGCGTGAAGCCCTCGTCCATCGTAAACCGCTCTCTGCTCCAGTCGCACGAGTCTCCGAGACGACGTTTCTGTTCCAGAATCCTGCCGCCGTATTCGTGCTTCCACGCCCAAACGTGTTCGACGAAACGCTCGCGGCCGAGATCATGGCGGGTTTTGCCCTCTTTGGCCAACTGCTGCTCCACGACATTCTGCGTGGCAATGCCGGCATGATCCATGCCCGGCATCCAGAGCGCTTCGTAGCCCTGCATGCGCCGGAGGCGCGTCACGGCGTCCTGAATAGTATCCTGCAGCGCATGCCCCATATGCAGCGCACCGGTCACATTGGGGGGCGGCATGACAATGACATGCGGAGGTTTGCCGGAATTCGGCTCGACCCGGAAGAGGTTGTTCCCTTCCCACCAGGCATACCATTTGGCTTCGATCTCGTCGGGGCGGTACGCCGTACTGCGGTCGACTTGCTCCTTGCGGGACGTTTCCTTCGTTGACATCGTTATTTCGGACAGATAAAATGCTCCGTGCGCTTCTCGAAATATCCGCCCGGAATATACGTTCTTTCCTCTGCTTGTCTACTGTCCTGTCCGGCCTGACCCGGCGACTTCGGCGTCGTAGCGGGCCCGGATCTCCGACAGGCTGTCTCCGCCGAACTTTTCCAGAAATGCATTTGCGATCACCAGCGCCACCGTAGCCTCGGCAACGGTCGAGGCCGCCGGCACGGAGGTGACGTCGCTCCGCTCATACCGGGTCGGCTGCGCTTCGCCCGAAGCCACATCCACCGTATCGAGCGGCTTGATGAGCGTAGGAATGGGCTTCATGTAGCCGCGGACCACGATGGGCATGCCGTTGGACATACCGCCTTCCACGCCGCCTGCATGATTGGTGCGCCGGGAATACCCCTCCCTGTCGCCGACGATAGGATCGTGTACCCGCGATCCCGGACGCGCCGAGCCGCCCACTCCGTCGCCGACCTCGACCGCCTTCTGGCCCTGAATGGACAGAATGGCCTGGGCCAGGCGCCCGTCGAGCCGCCGCTCCCAGTGCACATACGAACCGAGTCCCGGAGGAACGCCCGATACGATCACTTCATACGCGCCGCCCAGCGAATCGCCCTGCTGTTTCGTCGCATCGATATGCTCGATGCACTGGCGAGTGAGCGCCTCGTCCAGCATGCGCACTTCGCTTGCATCGGCGGCCTCGCTCACCTTCTCCGCTCCTTCGGCGAGCAGTTTCTCTACCACATCCGACGCATACCCCTGCTGTCCCACTTCCCCAATGCGCAGCACATGGCTGCCCACCTCGATACCGAACTGGGCCAGAAATTGCCGTGCAATAGTGCAGCACGCCACGCGCATGGCCGTCTCGCGCGCACTGGCCCGGTCGATGACAGGCCGGATATCGTCGAAGCCGTACTTCTGCAAGCCGGCCAGGTCTGCATGGCCCGGCCTCGGCAGCGTCACCTTCTCCACGCCTTCTCCCGTGCCGGTCAAAGCCATCACCTCGGGCCATCCGGACCGGTCCTTTGTATAGGCCGCATTGTCGAGGCGCAATCCGATGGGGCTTCCCATTGTTCTGGAAAATCGCACGCCGGAATAGATATGTATCCGGTCCCGTTCGAACTTCGACCGGCCTCCCCGCCCGTAGCCCTGCCAGCGCCGGGCCAGTTGGCGGTCAATATCTTCGGAGGCAAGCGGTACGCCCGCCGGCATTCCTTCGACGATCCCCACGAGCGCCTCGCCGTGCGATTCTCCTGCAGTAAGAAAACGAATCATAGGATCCTACAAAATCACCGGGGAACTTCCATTTCGTAAAACGCGGCGCTGCCGTCGCGCCGGCGCACCTTGACGAGCACCCATTCTCCGGAACGGGCCGCCCGGCTCAATGCGCGCAATGCCTGACCGGGAGAGCCTGTATCCATCCCCTCGATCTGCACGATCGCCGCATCCCTCGGCAACCCGGCCTCACCCGCCGGACTACCGTGCTCTACCCAAGCCACGTACACCCCTTCCTCTATGTCGAAATCGCTGGCCTCCTCCGCGGTAAGCTCCCGCAGGCCAATACCCCAATCCCCCAACGCATAGATGCTCTCGCGTTCTCCCGGGTTAGAGGGCGGTTCGGGAACAGGAGACTCTTCAGGCAGACGCGGTTGCCTTTCAAACTGGCTGAACCATGCCGTATACGCGGGAGCGTCCCGCGGCTGCAATTCCACAGGGAGTTCGCGAACATCCCCATCCCGCCACACCTGCACGACCAACATATCTCCCGGACGTCTGCGGGCAATCATACTCTGCAACTCGTTGGAAGCATTCACGGTGCGGTCGTCCACCGACAGGATGACATCCTCGTCGCGCATGCCGGCAAGCGCCGCCGAGCCGTTATTCGCCACGCCGGCAATATATACGCCGCGAATCCGATCCATGCCGAGCTGACGCGCCAGGACCGCATCCACGGTTTGAATACGCACGCCCAGATACCCTCGCTGCACTTCTCCGTACTCGATGATGTCGCCGGCCACCCGCGCCATCAGGTTGACGGGGACCGCAAATCCGTAGCCTTCGTACGACCCGGTTTCGGTGGCGATGGCCGTGGAGATACCCACCAGCTCGCCGTTCAGATTAACGACGGCCCCTCCCGAATTGCCGGGGTTGATAGCCGCATCGGTCTGAATGAAATCCTCGATTCCGAAATCGTCCTCGATGATATTTACCTGGCGGCCCGTCGCGCTGACGATCCCCGCCGTAACGGTGGAAGTAAGCCGGAACGGATTGCCCACGGCAAGCACCCACTCGCCCGCATGCAACCCGTCGGAATCGCCGAACAGGATCGCAGGAAGTTCCTCGGTTCCTTCTATTTGAAGCACGGCAAGATCCGTGGAGGGATCGGCGCCCACGATCCGGGCGTCGAACGCGCGCTTATCGGAAAGCGTCACCCGGACGCGCTCGGCACGCTCCACCACATGGTGATTCGTCACCACATACCCCTGCGGGCTGATCAACACGCCGCTCCCTACCGCTTCCTGCGACGGATCTCTCCGGAAAAAGCCCCGATCTTCATCGTCGAAATCGTGATACCGGTCTCCTGCAAAGGGCGCCTCCACCTCTATGTAAACCACCGAAGGCGTAACCCGGTCGGCTACCTGGCGAAACACCCGATTCAGGGCGGCGACGTCAGGCAGTCGTTCCAGCGAATCCGTAACCGGAATGTCCGAGGCCGTATGCGGACGGCCCAACTGGACACGCTCCACCACGCGCGTTTCCCCGGAAAGAGCGGGATCGTCGCCCCCCGTGACCAGTACCCACAAAATGCCCGCCGCAAGCCCGACCAGCACCATTCCAATGCCGATCAGGACATGGATGCTCGTGCGCAACCGCTTATTGAGTTGTTTGTCGGTCATGGCGCAACCATCGTCGCGGGCCTCGTGAAAGACTCATGGAAAACCCGATCAGGTGCGGGCCGGATGTAGCGATATCCGAATTTGTTCAACCGCATTGCGGGCAAGTTGTGCCAATTCCTTGCGATTCCGTCCTTTGGCAGATATCGGCTCGCCGATATGCACCGTGTATTCCAGACCCCGCAGCGCAGCCAGACTCCACAGGTGCCCCCAAAAAGATGTATGCTCCAGCCATACGATACGGCGGCGTACATCCTCGGTGGCCGCTTCGTCCTCTACACGCTCAAGAGACAGATACACGGGCAGCACCCTACCGTCCGCCTTGCCGGCCACAGCCTCGAACGCGCCAGTCTTGAAAGGGCGGATAGCGCGCTCCTCGCTGGTATTCCCTTCCGGAAAAACAAGCACGTTCAACCCGGCCGCCAGCCGCTCGCCAACCCGTTTGACAAAAGAAGCGGCGGCGGTCCGGCGGTCCCTGTCCACAGGAATCATGCCGTGTGAGATAGAGACGTTGCCAATAAACGGCCAGGCCTGCAAATCGGCCCGTGCAACAGGCGCCATGGGCGCCACGGAAGCAAGAATGACCGGGTCAAGCACGCCAAAGTGATTCGCCACCACGAGCATGCCCGATCGATCCGGCAGTTTTCCTTTCGGCCGTACGCGGATGCCCACCAGTTCGCAAATCTGCGCGCACCCCTCGTGAATCTGTTGGGCCCGGCGCCGCAACTCGTCCGTACGCTCCAGACCCGCAGCCTTGCGGTTTGCCCGCAACGTGCTCGAAAGCATCAGCCGGAATATCCTCAGGACGTTCAGAAGGCGGTACATGAGCACAGGAGAAAGATGACGCCCAAAGATACGCCGGGGAATCCGGTTCCCCTATTCCGCTTCCTCCTGATACTCCTCGAACGTAAAATCCTCGAACGCCTCGCTTCCGATGTAGGTCAGCACCTCCAGAAACTCTGGAGCCGCCATGAAGCCGGGCAAACGGGTGATATACCTGCCTTCCTCGTCCAGAAATACCGTGGTCGGAAATCCGGAAGCACCAAGACCGGCCGCCATTTCCGAGGGGGTCAGCGTATAATTGCGGAAACTGAGACTGTCCTCTGTGTTCTCCGCATCGAGACGGGTCAGCACAAAATGGTCGCGGACATACGCCTGCACCGATTCATCCGTGTAGACCTCGCGTTGCAATCGCCGGCACCAGGGACACCACGCCGCATAGACATCCACGATCAATTTCTTGTCCTGCGTCTCCGCCTGCGTTACGGCCTCTTCGAATACTCGCCAGTCAAGTCCTTCGGCAGGTACGCTGGCGTCCTGCGCGCGGACGTCTTCCGACGCAAGCATGCAGGCCGAAAACGCAAGCAGACTGGCAAGACCAAGCGAAACAAACGGTCCGGGACGATTTATGGCGCTCATTGGAGCAATTCCCCGTAGATATGCATAAGTCGTTTTGATACCGAATCCGGGTTAAAAGTTTCGAAAACACGGGGAATGTTTCGACGCCACTGCTCCCGAAGCGGTTTCTGTGCGATGGCCCGGCGCAGGGCGGCCACCAGTGCGGTTCGATTGCCGGGTTCTACCAGGATACCTGTATCGTGCGGAGCAACCACCCGTCGGATTTCGGGCAGGTCCGAGGCAATGACCGGAAGTCCGGCCATAAAGTAATGGAATAATTTGTTCGGTAGAGCGAAACGATGATTCAGGCAGGTATCCTGAAGCAGCGTGACGCCGAGATCGGCGGAAGCAGTGTAAGCCGGAAGCCGGTCCGCAGGCACGGAATCGACGAAACGTATGCGATCGGCGATACCGGCGTCGGCTGTCTGCTTTTCCAGTACAGGGCGAAGCGGTCCTCCGCCAAGAAACACAAGCACGGCGCCTTCGATGTCCCGCATGGCGTCGACGAGTTGCTCGCAGCCGCGATCTTTCATCATGTGGCCCTGATGCAGGAGCGTTACGGTGTCCGGATCGAGGTCCGGAACAAGCGGAGACGGCGACAGAACAAGGGATTTTCGATCGGGAATGTTATAGAGCACCGCAGGGCGAACCACCCCGTATGTCTCAGTGAGCCTGTCCGCAATGGCGTTTCCCACGGTCAGCACGGCATCGGCCCGGCGGATGTACCGGCGTTCGAGCAGGTACCAGAACGCGCGCACCCAGGGTCTTCCCGCCGTAGCGGAAACATGGGTGTACAATTCCCGGGCGTCGTACACGACGCGCCCCCCGTACTTGCGGGCTGCCGCACAGGCGGCCGGCAGCACATACAGACCCGATGCGTGATATACCCGCGCCGGGGTTTCAAGAAGCGCCTCGCGCATGCGGCGGTGCAATTCCAGAAAAAAAGAAGGACCCGACAGGCTGGAGATGGATATAGCGCAGAGGCTTACGCCCGGTATTTCCGGAGCGCCGGATTCTCCCGATCCTGCGGCTATTACCCGGATGCGCAGGCCGGCGCCGCCAAGAACCCTGAGTTGCCGGAGCGCCCTCGAATTATTGCGCAGGTCGCCGTACAGGGCAAATGCTACATCGAACCGGTCTTCGGCATGCACAGGGGTAACGGGGAAATCAGGTGAGAGGAAGAGAACCGGATCAGAAAAGCAGCACGCATGAAGTACGCCCACCTCAAAACGCAACGACATCCGTACGGGACGGTTCCTGCAATCAGGCCGGCCCGGTTCGTATCCTACCGCCGCCCCATGACGATCCGGTCCCGTCCGGCCATATCCTTCTCGAGACAAACCTCCATGTATCCGGCTTCTTTCAGAATCCGCCGCGCCGCCTCGCCATAGTCCGCATGCGCCTCCAGTACGATCCAGCCGCCCTCCCGGATCATGCGCAGGCCCTGTTGCGCCAGCCCCCGGTAAAAAACGAGCGGGTCGCCGGACGCAACCAGCGCCGCGAGCGGCTCCCAATCGCGCACTTCTTCCGGCAAGGTCGGGATTTCTTCCTCCGGCACGTACGGCGGATTGGAAATCAACAGATCAAGTCCGCCAGGGATCGTATCCGGAAAATCCTCGCCCAGCATATCGGCCTCGATCCACGTAACGGTCAGATCGTGCGCAGCCGCATTGCGGCGGGCTACTGCAAGCGCTCCCCCCGAAACGTCACATGCATACACATCGGCGGCGGCCCGGACTGCTTTGATGGCCAGCGCGATGCAGCCGCTCCCTGTGCCAGCTTCGAGTACGACAGGAGACATGCATGCATCGAGGCGCGCCAGCGCCGCCTCCGTCACTTCCTCGGTTTCGGGCCGCGGGATGAGCACATCGGGCGTAACGCTCATCCGGAGCCCCATGAAGTCCGTATAGCCGAGGATATACTGGACGGGCTCGTGCTGTAATCGGCGCGCCAGCATTTCGCCGAAGCGCATCGCCGCTTCCGGTTCGACCCGCTCCCGGGACGCCGCGTATAACCCGGCGCGGGACATCCCCAGGGCCTCGCACAGAAGCCATTCCGCGCTCCGGCGCGGGTCGTCGATCCCTGCGGCAGCCAGCCGTTGCAAGGAATCTTCCAAAAGAATCCCCACAAAAACCCCGTTCTTTTCACTCGAACCCATTTATATTTAGGCGCGCTTGCACATTGCGGCACGAACCATCGAATCGATCCCTGTTGCATGAATACGTACGAAAAACTCGGAGCGCTCGCAGAAAATCTCTGGTGGAGCTGGAATCCCGAAATCCTCGATCTCTTCGAACGCCTGGATCGAACGACGTTCCGAAACGCCGGAAACAACCCGGTCGCCGTGCTGCAAACGCTTTCCCCGAAAACAACGTTCGAGGATACTCTTGCAAGCGACATAGACACGGCGCATGCCGCGATGACCGCGTACCTCGAAGCGCCTTGTCCCTTCCCGAACGCCCCCCGGACCAGTTACTTCTGCATGGAGTTCGGCATCCACGAAAGCCTGCCAATCTATGCGGGTGGACTGGGCATACTGGCCGGGGACCATACGAAGGCGACCTCGGACCTTTGCATTCCCTTCACGGCGATCGGCCTCTTTCTGAAGCAAGGCTACTTCGAGCAGCACTTCACCGAAGACGGCTGGCAGCAGGAGCGGTATCCCACGCTCGATCCGGAAAACCATCCGCTCGAACTCGTTTGCGGAAAGGACGGGAAACCCATTCTTGTCACCGTCCACTTCGGCAACCAGCCCATACGGGTACAGGCATGGCGGGCCCAGGTGGGCCGCACGACCCTGTACCTGCTCGATACCCACATCGAGGATAATCCGGAGGAATTCCGGAATATCACCGGCCGGCTGTACCAGGGGGGACGCCGCACGCGGCTCCAGCAGGAAATCGTCCTCGGCATCGGGGGCGTCCGGCTCTTGCGCACCCTCGGGGTGGAAACGGACGTATACCACATGAACGAAGGACATTGCGCTTTTCTGTCCCTCGAACTGCTTCGCGAACAACTGAATTCGGGTGAAAGCCGGGAGGAAGCCATACGCGCCGTGCGCAGCCAGTGCGTGTTCACGACGCATACGCCGGTTATCGCCGGGCACGACCGGTTCGACCCCGGCATGTTCCTTAACGAAATGAGCACCCACCGGGAAGAACTGGGGCACAACGAACACGACCTCATGGCCTATGGACGGGTAAACCCGCACGACCCCGACGAATGGTTCACGATGACCGTCCTGGGTCTGAACATGTCGCGGTGCGCGAACGGCGTATCGCAACGCAACGGGCAAGTGGCGCAGGGGCAATGGCACCCCATGTTTCCGGACCGGCGCGTACAGGATGTGCCCATCGGCGCCATCACGAACGGGATTCATGTCGCCACCTGGGCAACCCTGATCGCGCGCGCTTTTCTCAACGAAAAACTCGGGGACTGGAAAAAACATGCCGACGACCTGCGCTTCTGGCAAGGCATCGACGATATTCCGGACGACGTGCTGTGGGAATATCGCAACGAACTGCGCAGGCAACTGATTCGCTTCGCCAGGAAGCACGTAGAAGAACACTCCCTGCCCATCTCCTGCGAACTCGATCCCGATGCGCTGACAATCGGCTTCGCGCGTCGCTTCGCCACGTACAAGCGCGCGCCGCTCCTGTTCACGGACATCGAACGAACCATCGCCCTGTTCAATAATCCGGATCGGCCGATACAGATTATCTACGCCGGGAAGTCACACCCGGAAGACGAACAAGGCAAACAATTCATACGACAAATCCTGGAAGCGGCCCAACGGCCCGGATTGCAGGGGCGCGTCGTGTTTCTTGAAAATTACAACATGCAGATAGGCCGCATGCTGACATCCGGCTGCGACGTATGGCTCAACAATCCAAAGCTCCCCATGGAGGCCAGCGGCACGAGCGGGCAGAAAATATCTGTGCACGGCGGGCTGAATCTGTCGGTACTCGACGGGTGGTGGCCGGAAGGATACAACGGCGAAAACGGCTGGGCTATCGGCGATGCACACGCCGACATCAGCCTGAACGAGGCCGAACTGGACCGCCGCGACGCCGAAAGCCTCTATTGGCAAATCGAGCATGGGGTGGTTCCGGCGTTCTACGAACGGGACGAGCGCGGCGTCCCGACGCAATGGATTGGACGCATGCGCACCGCCATGAAGGAGTTGACGCCCCAATTCTCCGCAATACGCATGGTGAAGGAGTACGCCGGAAAGATGTATTTCGCAACGGAAGGATCGAATAGCGACTCGCTTCACATCGACAATCCCGCCACGACGTACGCGAGCAACGCCCCTCCCGCTACGATGAGGGCATAGGGCATCTGCGAGTTCACATGGTCCACGTGGTCGCATGCCGCCGACATCGACGAAATAATGGACGTGTCGGAGAGCGGGGAGGCATGATCGCCGAAAACGCCCCCGGAAAGCACGGCCCCCAGCATAAGCGGAGCCGGTACGCCGGCCCCCTCCGCCAGCGGAAGCGCTATAGGCAGCAGCAGTGCAAATCCCGTCCAGGAAGAACCCAGCGCGAACGAGATGAAGGACCCGATCAGAAACACGGCGGCAGGCATCCACCATACCGGGCCGGCGGCGTCCAGCAGGCCCACTACGTAGGCGCCCATTTCCATTTCGCGGGCCACGCGCCCCAACGCGAAGGCCAGCACGACCAGAAAGGACACCCCGACCAGCCCGGAAGACCCTTTCAACACCTGATCCATCGAATCCCCGATCGTCAGAACCGGCCGGCCGCCCCGGGGCGCAACATACAGAATGATGGCCACGATCACTGCGGATCCCACAGCCCACAGCACCGCCTTCGAGCCGCTCCCCTCCATGATATTTCCATCGCCCGTCACGTACAGCCCGACGAAAATCATCGCCACCATGACCCCAAGGGGAATCATCAGGTCCCGGACATGACGAGGCGCATGCGGGGCCGGTTCTATGCCCGCCAACTCGTCGGCGATGAGCGGCTTTGACCCGGGCCGGGTCAGCGCTCCCGTCTGCGCCGCCCGCAATTCCGCCCGCTTCATGGGACCGAATCCCCACCCCGTCAGGGCCAGTACGAGAGCAAAAAGAATGGCCCCTATGCTGAAAAAGTTAAACAGCAGCGACTGGGCCAGCAGCGACACGGCGCCGGTCGAAATGCCTTGCGCCGCCAACAGGCCGAGCAAATACGCCCCCCAACCGTTCAGGGGAATAGACATGCACACGGGCGCACTCGTCGCATCGCAGTAATAGGCAAGCTTTTCCCGGGGCAATTTCAGTTTGTCGAACAGCGGCCGACTGATCGCGCCAACCGTCAGGGACGTAATGTTCGACTCCACGAACACGACCATCCCGACGGCCCAGGCCAACAGTTCGGCGCCCTTCCGCGACGTTCCCCATCCCCGGCGCTGCGCCCATTCCACAAAGCCATGCACGCCGCCGGACGCCTGCATCAGCGCGATCAGGCCGCCCACGAGCATGCAGAAAAAAATGATCCGCGTATTGCCCGGGTCCTGGAAAACAGCCACCAGTTGCTCCACCAGTCCGCCCAGGCCCTGCACCGGATTTCCCCCCGCAAGGATGATGGTTCCGACCCACAATCCCGCCAGGAGGGACAGGTACACCCGCCGGCTCCACAACGCCAGGGAAATAGCAATGACGGGGGGTAAAAGAACAATCCAGTCCACGGAATCACCGGGAAATACGGAGGCGGAGACGGTCGATCAGGCAGGCTCGTTGCCGGGTTTCCACTTGATATTGCATCCTATGGAAGGAACCTGCTCGGCCAGAACCTCCCCGGAAGAAAGCAACAGATCGAGCGCGTCGTGCAGATCCTTGCCTGTCGAGACGCCCATGTCGGGACGGGTTTCGTCGTAGCGCCCTCTGTAGACCAGTTTCTTGTCCCGGTCGTACACGAACAGGTCGGGCGTGCATACGGCGCCGTACGCCTTGGCGACCTCCTGCGATTCGTCGTACAGATAGGGAAAAGGATAGCCCTTTGCGGCGGCCCGCGCCGCCATCGCATCGAACGAGTCTTCCGGGTATCCCCCGGCGTCGTTTGCGCTGATGAGTACGAACTGTACGTCCTTGTCCGCCCAGGCGGCGGCAGACCGGATCAGCGCATCCTCCACATGTTTCGCGAACGGACAATGGTTGCAGGTAAAGACGACGACCAGCGCGGCCGCGTCATACTGGTCGAGGCTCCGGCGATCGCCGGAAAGACCGTCTGCAGAGGGATTTGCGACGGGCAGATCGAAGTACGGAGCCGCCGATCCAAGCTCCTTCATTGTCGAGTAGGTAAGCGCCATAATGCTGCCTTGTAGTACGTGGAAAACGAAAAAAGGGTGATAAAAAGCGGACAGACATCAATGTGTTCTGTACACGCTGCTTCGAATAGCGTCTCGCGTTCGCAGGATACATCGTTGAACGTGCGATTGTCAAGCGAGCGAAGAGAATGCTCCCGGCAAGATAAAAAAACCGCCGCCGGATGTACTACGTACGCAGGAATCCGTCCGAAAAAAATCCAATGAATCCCGCCCTACCGATACAGCCCCCGCTCCTCTATGATTTCAAGCACCGCCGGGGGAACCATGTCCCGAACGGACCGCCCGGTCCGGATGCGTTCCCGTATGTCCGTACCAGACAGCTCGATAAGAGGCGTGTCGGCGAATTCCACGTATTTTTCGAACCCTTCCGGGACCGCCGCCTGCTCGTACCCTGCGCGCGGAAACACGATGAGCGGCGCCCGCCGGACGATCTCTTCCGGCTCGCGCCACCGGGAAAATCCGGGGAGTTGATCGCTGCCTGCCATCAGGCGAAAAACCGCGCCGGGATACGCTTCCTGTAACTTTCGCAGCGTTTCCACCGTATACGAGGTATCCCCCTGTCGTGTCTCGATTTCCGAGACCGAAAAAGCGGCGTCTCCCGCCGTGGCGGCGCGAACCATTGCAAGGCGGTCCGCGGCGTCGGCCAGTTCCTCATCGGTCTTGAAAGGAGAACGGCTGTTCGGAATCCAGAGCACGCGATCCAGGCCGAATCGCTCGCGGATCATCCCCGCCAGGCGAAGATGCCCCCTGTGCGGCGGATTGAAGGTCCCCCCGAAAACACCGATGCGCAGTACGCTTTCCGTTGCGGATCCGGCCACGTAACGCTTAATCAGACTATCCTCAATTGCTACTTGCAAGTTCGGCAAGCCGCCCGGACGCCTCTTCGTAAAGCCCCTCCGCTTCTTTCGCAATCGGACTGTCGCGGAAAAGCTCGATGAGGCGGGTGTAATTGTCGATCGCCAACTGGAGCCGTTCAGGTTGGCGCGATTCGATACTCAAATTGGCGAAGGCCATATACGAACGCATTGCGCCCAGCAGCGCATCGTCGGCCCACGGGGTATCCGGATACGTATCGAAGACCCGCTCATACGAAAGCGCCGCCGCCTCATAGATGCCCCGGCGCTCGTACAAGCCCGCCGACTCGTATCCCTTCCGCGCCAGCTTCTCCCGCAAGACCCTCAGGTGATCTTCCGCCTCCTCCTGCAAGTCGGAATCGGGAAACTGATCCAGAAACAGCTGCAGATACGTAATCGCCTGACGGGTACTGGTTTGATCGAGGTCGTACTGCGGAGAAAGATGATAGTACGCTATAGCCCGCTCGAACGTGGCCGCCTCGACATTCTCGCTGGTCCGGTAGGTGTTCACGAACCGCGTGTACTCGGAAGCGGCCAGAATATAATCGCGGCTTTCGAAATGAGCGCGCGCAAGGTGAAGTTGCGCATCGGCAGCCACCTCAGAGGTCCGTCCGTAATCGAAAACGCCCTGGAAAAACGGAACGGACCGGTCGTATCTCCCTGCCTCAAACAGGCGCAAACCCTTTGAATAAGCATCTTCAGGAGAATCGTACCGGATGCGCCCCGCGCCGGCACACGCGGACAGCGCTATCGCTGCAAGCAACAATACGACAGGAAGAAACGGACGCAAGGACCAGGACATAACCAGCGGCGTGAATACGTACCCAGGAACAAGGAAAGCGCGCGAAACGCGCCGGGAAAGAAAAGACTGAGAGTATGTACCTCCACCCGCCCCTGCTGTTCCTGTCATCCGGCGTACAGCGCGGCTCGGTGTTTCACCCGGCGCGCTACCGAAGACGCCGCACCATGCCGTCCTGATATCTGAACCAGAACATGGCCGCGTTCACGTTGCCCCCATCAAAATCGATGCGCATCCCCAGCCCTTCCTGGAACGGCGCCGTACGCACGCGATCTGCAAGCGCCTCTTCGGAATCGTCCACGAGAAGCGGAAGCAGAAAACGGGCCACATCGTACCCGGTGATCGCAAGGCGGCCTTCCGGCTCCGCATCCGAAAGCTCGCGGTACCGCTCCGTAAATTCCTGTACAGCAGGATCATCTGTCTCTACGTAAAAATCGTCGGCGTAGGTCGTGGCGTACCGGGAAGCCCGCAGCGGATTCGGAGCAAGCCGCCAATCCCCGTTGCCCAGTATGCGGATCCGCTCACCGAGTCCCATGCCTTCGAAACTTCCCATGGCTGCATCAATGCGGGCCACGCTCTCCCCCGACACGATCGGCATGTACACGGCGCTTGCACTCAGAATAGTGTCCCGGGCCAGCGTTTCGGACAAGCGGCCCCAGGCCGTTTGAGAAACCAGCAGCGTATCGTACTGCACTGTCCTTCCCTCCAGCACCGCCTCCTCGACGAATCCCTGCGCCATGCGTTCGCTGATCCCGTCGCGATCCTGTTCGGCAATCACCCCGAAATCGTCCAGCCGCAGGCTCCTTGCGGCAAAGCGGGCCATGAGCCGCCCGCGCATGACAATGGTGGGATTCGCCTGAAAAACGTAGCGCTTCCCGCTCGACACGCGCTCGTCCGTGGCAAGAGGCGCCACCAGCACCACCCCGGCCCGTTCGGCCGCCCCGGCGGAAGCTATCGCCTCGCTGCTGTAGAGCGGACCGATGACCGCCTGCACGCCCAGGAGGGCCAGTTCCTCGACAGCTCCGGCGGCACGGGCCGAATCGGCGCCCGTGTTCCGGAAAATCATGCGCACGGGACGGTCGGGATGCTGCTCGTTATGTTCGTCCACGGCTATGCGCACCCCGGTAAAAAGGGCCTGGGCAAGCGGCGCATCATTGCCGTCCAGCGGCAACAGAATGCCCAGGTTGCGCGGCAGCGGAATATCGCGCTCCAGCCCTTCTTCGGCCATCTCCCGGAGAAGCCGGGCTGCTTCGACGTAGCCGCTCGACGGAAATTCCGACTCGAGGAGTCGGGCGCGCTCCACGGCTTCTTCGAAACGCCCCTCCCGGTAGAGCGCTTTGGCTTCCATAAGCAAGGCCGCCGTGGTCTTCCGGTGCAGGTCGTAGGCCGAGCGGACGATTCCGAACAGCCGGCCGGCCATGGCGTATTCGCCCTGTTCGAACGCCTCGAGGGCGTCCTCGAACATCCGCTCCGCATCCTCCATTTCAGGCACATCGGGGGCAGGCTGGGCGTCCTGGGCAAACGCAAGGGCAGGCGCAAATACCAGGCATACATACAACACCGCCCTTAAAAGCAACGTACGCACCGGGCCCTGCATCGCAAATCGTCTCGTTATTCCCATTCGATCGTTGCCGGAGGTTTGGAACTGATGTCGTATACGGCCCGGTTGACCCCTCGGATCTCGTTCACGATCCGGTTGGACACATGGGCCAGAAAATCGTCCGGAAGACGCGCCCAGTCCGCCGTCATGCCGTCCACGCTGGTCACTGCACGGAGCACGCACACGTTTTCGTACGTGCGCTCGTCGCCCATGACGCCCACCGTCTGCACGGGCAGCAGCACGGCAAAGGCCTGCCATACCGCATCGTACAGACCGCTCAAGCGAAGTTCCTCGATAAAAATGGCGTCGGCCTCGCGCAGTGTGGCGAGAGACTCCCGCGTCACCGGACCCACAATCCGCACAGCCAGGCCAGGCCCCGGAAAAGGATGCCGTCCGACAATAAGCTCCGGAAGGCCAAGCAGGCGGCCTATTTCGCGCACTTCGTCCTTGAAGAGCTCCCGGAAAGGCTCGATCACTTCGAAGTCGAGTTTTTCGGGCAAGCCTCCCACGTTGTGGTGCGTTTTGATCGTGGCCGACGGCCCCTTGAACGAAACGCTTTCGATGACGTCCGGATACAGGGTCCCCTGGGCCAGAAACGCGGGCCGGTCGCCCGCCTCTTCCGCAATGTCGTGGGCTGCGCGGTCGAATACTTCCACGAACGCATTGCCGATGATCTTGCGTTTCGTCTCCGGATCGGATACGCCCGCCAGACGATCCAGAAACAGGTCGGTGGCGTCAATAGCCTCCAGGCGCAGGTGAAAATGATCCCGAAAAACAGCTTGCACCTCCTCCCATTCGCCTTTCCGAAGCACCCCGTTGTTCACGTAAATACAAATGAGCCGGTCGCCGATCACCTCGTGCAGCAACACGGCGGCCACCGACGAATCCACCCCGCCGGACAGGCCGAGAATCACGTGGGCGTCGCCGACGGTCTCCCGTATCTCTTGTTTCTTCTCGTCCACGAAGGAGGCCCGCGTCCAGTCGCCCCGGCACCCGCAGATCCCCATTGCAAAGTTTTCGATGAGCAGGCGCCCGGCGGCCGTATGCACCACTTCGGGATGAAACTGTACGCCGTAGTGGGGAAGCCGGTCGGACGCTACCGCCGCAATAGGCGCATTGCCGGTATGGGCGATAACCCGGTAATTCGACGGAAGGCGAGTCAAATGATCGCCGTGGCTCATCCAGACGATGGAGCCGTCGGGTATGCCCTGAAAGAGTCCCCTGGCGTCGTCGATGTGCAGATGCGCGCGCCCGAATTCGCGGCGCTCGGCCGGAGCGACCTCTCCTCCCGAAAGGCAAGCCATAGCCTGCAGGCCGTAGCAGATGCCGAGCACCGGTGTCGGCGACCCGTCACTCCGCGTCATTTCGAGGAACGTGGCGTCCAGTTGGGGCGCTCCTTCGTCGAATACGGAGCAGGGGCCTCCCGACAGGATGATCCCTTGCGGGTTCATCGCCCGGATTTCCTCCGCAGGTTTAG
Organism: Rhodothermales bacterium; assembly: GCA_951812345.1. Classification (GTDB taxonomy): domain Bacteria; phylum Bacteroidota; class Rhodothermia; order Rhodothermales; family VXPQ01; genus VXPQ01. The sequence continues at coordinate 866,257 of OX638295.1, read as the reverse complement.
TGCAGGGGTGAATTTCGGAATACACGCCCGCCTCGCGCACGCGCCGTGCAATGAGCTGCGTATACTGGCTCCCGAAATCCAGAATAACGATGCGTTCGTGCATCTTGCCCGGCCTACCCGGTCATGCGTTCGTAATCGTCCGTGGAAAGCAACTCGCCCGTCTCCGCGGCGTCGGAAAGCGCAATGCGAATCATCCAGCCTTTCCCGTACGGATCGGTGTTGACGTAGTCGGGGTGCGCCTCCAGGTCCTCATTGATTTCCAGAATGCGGCCCGACAGAGGCATATACACATCGGACACCGTCTTGACCGCCTCGACGGCGCCGAACGGCTCGTCCCGGGCAATCTCCGAACCCGGCGGTTGTAATTCGACAAACACGATGTCCCCGAGTTCGTCTTGCGCAAAATCCGTAACGCCCACGGTCGCCGACGCACCGTCGTCTTCGATGCGTATCCACTCGTGGTCTTTCGTGTACAGAAGGTCGGCAGGGTATTTCATGGAAACCGTGGTGGCTAAATACAGCAAAAAATGTCAGGCTTCCGCCTCCGCAGGCGTCAGATCGAAGGTGTCGAGGAACGCCGTCGTAAATTCGCCCGCCTGAAAAGAAGGATCTTCCATAAGCCGGCGATGGAACGGGATCGTGGTATGTACGCCTTCGATCACGAATTCGTCGAGCGCGCGCATCATTTTCCGAATCGCAAGCGGGCGGGTCCTGGCATACACGATGAGCTTGGCGATCATGGAATCGTAGTACGGGGGAATGGCGTATCCGGCATACGCATGCGTATCCACGCGAACACCTTGCCCGCCCGGCGTATGAAACGCGGTCACGACGCCTGGCGAAGGACGGAAATCATTGAACGGGTCCTCGGCATTGATCCGACACTCTATGGCATGGCCCGTCATCGGAACTTCCTTTTCCGGAATTCCTTCGCCCATCGCAATGCGAATCTGGAGTTCGATCAGGTCGGCGCCGGTTACCTCTTCCGTGGCCGGATGCTCCACCTGGATGCGCGTATTCATCTCCATGAAATAGAAATCGCCGGAAGCATCGAGAAGAAACTCCACGGTCCCGGCGCCGGCGTACTGTACGGCCTCCGCCCCAAGCACCGCCGCAGCGCCCATGCGGGCCCGCAGATCCGCATCGACCACGGGGGAAGGCGATTCCTCGAGCAGTTTCTGGTGCCGCCGCTGTATGGAGCATTCCCGTTCGCCGAAATGCACGACATGCCCCTTGCCGTCTCCGAACACCTGAATTTCAACGTGGCGCGGGCCGTCCACATATTTTTCGATATACAGTTCGCCGCTTCCGAAGGCGGCCTCGGATTCAGCGCTGGCTGCCGAAAACTGGCGCGTGAAGTCGCCCGCTTCCCGAACGATCCGCATGCCGCGCCCGCCTCCGCCTGCGGACGCCTTGACCATCACCGGATATCCGATATCGTCGGCAATTTTCTTGCCGGTTCGTACGTCAGGCACGGCTCCGTCGGAACCCGGCACCACCGGTACGCCCGCTTTCCGCATGGTTTCCTTGGCCGTGCTCTTGTTCCCCATCAGGGAGATGGTCCCCGCTTTCGGCCCGATAAAAACCACCCCGTGATCTTCGCAAATGGCGCTGAAATCGGCATTCTCGGCAAGAAACCCGTAGCCGGGATGTACGGCGTCCGCCCCCGTCACTTCTACGGCGGCAATGATCCGATCGGGGCGGAGGTAGCTTTCCCGCGAAGGAGGCGGGCCGATGCACACCGCTTCGTCCGCGAATCGAACATGTAACGCGTCCCGGTCCGCCGTCGAATACACGGCCACCGTCCGAAGCCCCATCTCATGGCAGGTTCGAATGATGCGGAGCGCGATTTCTCCGCGGTTAGCGATGAGTACCTTCTTGATCACGACGGCAACGGGATCGACCTGCCCGGCAGATATCAGGTTTCTATCAAAAAGAGAGGGTGATCGTACTCGACCGGCAACGCATCATCGACCAGAATCTCCGCCACCTTGCCGTCCACCTCGCTCTCGATCTCGTTCATGAGTTTCATCGCCTCGATAATGCACAGCGTATCCCCTGTGCGCACGATATCCCCCACTTCCACGAACGGCGTTTCGCCGGGCGCCGGGGCCCGGTAAAAGGTACCCACGATGGGCGCCTTGACGACCGTGCCGTTCCGGGCGGCGGCCAGTTTGCTTGCGCCCGCCGCTTCCTGCGATGGAGGCGGTTCGGGCGCAGGAGCGCTGGGCGGGGCCTGTGCAGGAGGCGCAGGGGCAGGCGCCGGAGGCGGCGCATAGGCGACCGGAGGAGGCGCTGCATACGGGGCCCAGGCCGGGGGCGACGGGGTAGGCGCCGGCGCAGAAGGCGGCTGCGTACGGATAACCACCTTGAAATCGTCTTCCGTAATCTCGACCTCGGAGACACCGCTGTCTTTGACGATTTTAATCAGCTTTTTGATCAGAGGAAGATCCATATGCAATGCGGTGGCAAAGATCGGATTCAGCGGAACAGTAACCGGAAAAACCGGGGTTTGGAAACAGTCGGTCAGGCCTTGTCCGCCGTGGCCGCGCGCGTTACGTATTCGCCGGTCTGCGTGTTGACGGTAATGATATCCCCCTCGTCGATGAAAAGAGGAACCAGCACAACGGCGCCGCTCTCCATGATGGCCGGTTTGGTGCCGCCGGTAGCCGTGTCGCCGCGCAAACCCGGGTCCGTATCGACGACGGCAAGATCGACCTTTCCGGGCAGTTCGACGTTGAGCGGCTCTTCGGCCTCGGCATGAAACAGAATATCCACGGTGACGCCCTCTATGAGAAAATCCCTTCCCTCCACACGATCCGCCGGCAACGAAAACTGTTCGTACGTTTGCGTATTCATCATATGAAGGCCCAGATCGTCCTGATACAGGAACTGGTGCGGGCGGCGCTCGATGCGCGCGGTCTGCACCTTCTCGCCGGCGCGAAACGTATGGTCCACGATTTTTCCGGAGCGAACCTGCTTCAGCTTCGAGCGCACGAAGGCGCCTCCCTTTCCGGGCTTTACGTGCAAAAACTCCACGATCGTCCACAGTTCGCCGTTCCGGACGAGGGTAAGACCGTTGCGAAAATCGCTTGTATCAGGCATGGCGAACGGGACGGGAACCGGTGCGTTGCACGGGAAAAGACGTAAAACAGGGCTTTAGGGCCCTGTGCGGAATGCGTATGGCGAAGGGCTAATATACCCCCGGAGAGGCCTGTCAGTCAATCCGGGCATGGCCGGAGGCCTCCGCAGGCTGCGCCGGACCGTATTTTTCAACCAGACGCGACACGGAGGCTTCCAGCAATCTTCGCAACGCATCCAGGTCGATATCGTCGAGTTTGTTCACGTACAGGCACGATTTGCCCGTCTTGTGCTTGCCTAACGCGCCCATGATCTCGTCCTGTCCGTCAAATCCGGTCATGACGTAGATAGATAAGGCCCGCTTGCGCGGCGAGAACCCCGTCAGCATCCAGTTTATTTCCCGCCCGCTTGCATATTTGAACCGGTAATTCCCGAAACCGACAATGTTTTCGCCCCACATGGAGGGTTCGGAACCGGTGATATCCCGCATCAGGGCAATAAGCGCATGGCTCTCGCGCCGCTTCCGCTCATCGTCGAGGGATGCGATAAAACCGTCGACGCTCCGGTCGTTCTTTCTGGTTTTCAGTTCGGCCATGGTGCGGGGAGGCAGAGGTATGTCTACCGAAATTGTTTCCTGTTGTCGAGCGTACGCATGAAGTCGCTCACGCCGACCGGACCGTGACGGTACAGGAAGGGTTCCCCGTATTCTACCCCGATCCGGTGACCGAACGTCTTCGCCCGGGCTTGTATCCAGTCCAGAAACCCCTTGTTCGATACGAAGGTCTCCGGTTCGCCGGGGCCTGCCTCGTAGCCGGGAACGTAAAATTGCGAACGGAACGCTCCCAGCGCCTCAAGCCGCTGCTCCCACACGTCCGTCACATCCACCACGAACGTGGGTTCGAACTCGACGACATGCATGTAGTGCAGTACATGCTGCGGGCGCCAGGGAAGCTGGGACGTCCCCGCGTCGTCCTCGGTCGGTATGCCTTGCAACCCCGCATAAAAGCAGGCGTCAGCGCACAGGCGGGCTCCGGCGCCATGGTCGGGATGCCGGCACTCCGGCCCGCCGATCAGCACGATATGCGGGCGCCAGGTCCGTAGCGCGCGAATGACGGGAAGCCTGCTTTCGGGCGTATTGGCGATGTTTCCGTCGGGAAGGCCGAGGTTTTCGCGTACGGCCAGCCGCATGATTTCCGAGGCGCGGGCCGCTTCTTCGGCGCGCAATTCCGGCGTGCCCCGCGTACCCAGCTCGCCCCGCGTCAGGTCCGCCACGCCGACGCGGTAGCCCTGCTTCGTCAGCGAACAGATCGTGCCGCCCGCGCACAATTCCACATCGTCGGGATGCGCACCAAAGGCGAGCACATCCAGCGGAGGCGTTATGGAAGCAGCACCGGAAGCCATGTTACACCACAAAGTTTACGATGCGCCCGGGGACGTATACCTCCCGCTTTACGGCGCCTTGCCCGATATGCTTCGCCACATTCTCTTCCATGCGGGCCGTCTCCAGCACCGCATCTTTCCCGGCGTCCTGCGCCACCGTGATCGTCGCCCGTATCTTGCCGTTTACCTGCACCGCTATCTCCACGGAATCCTCATGCAGGTATTCCTGCACGCACTCCGGCCAGGGTTCATAGGCCAGCGTGTTTTCTCCTCCCAGCCTGCGCCAGAGCTCCTCGCTAAGGTGCGGAGCGAAAGGACTCAACAGAAGCACGAACGCGCGGGCCACATCCTGCGGTACCGCGTCCCATTTGTTGGCGACGTTGACGAACTCCATCATGGCGGCAATGGCCGTGTTGAAGTGCAGCCGTTCAATGTCGGCGGTGACCTTTGCAATGGTCCGGTGCAACACGCGCAGCTGCTCCTTCGACGCGGCGACCCCGTTCACGCGGTTCTGCAGAGCGCCCGTCTCCTCGTCGATAAGGAGACGCCACACCCGGTTCAAAAAGCGATGCACCCCCTCGACGCCGCGCATGCTCCAGGGCTTCACCTGTTCCAGCGGCCCCATAAACATCTCGTACAGGCGGAGCGAATCCGCACCGTACTGCTGCACCACGTCTTCCGGATTGATCACATTGCCCCGGCTCTTGCTCATCTTGTGGGCATGGGCATCGACCGGAACCGAAGGATCGCGCTTGAGCACAAACCCGTCCCCTTCTTTTTGTACCTCGGATTCCTCCACGCGCTGCCAATCGACCGTATACTCCATTTCGCCGAGGATCATTCCCTGGTGTATGAGCCTGCCGAACGGTTCGGGCGTGCTGACCACTCCGGCGTCGTAGAGCACTTTGTGCCAGAATCGCGCATACAGGAGGTGCAGCACGGCATGTTCGGCTCCGCCGATGTAGAGATCGATCGGCATCCAGTACCGCTCTTTCTCCGGATCGACCAGCATGCGGTCGTTGTGCGGATCGATGAAGCGGAGAAAATACCAGCAGGACCCGGCCCACTGCGGCATGGTATTGGTCTCCCTGCGGGCCGTCGCGCCCGTTTCCGGATCGACCGTGTCGACCCATTCGGTGGCCGCGGCCAACGGGCCTTCCACATGTCCGGAAGGCCGGAAATCCGCGAGGTTGGGCAGGGTAACGGGCAGCGCATCCTCCGGGAGCGGTTTCGGAACGCCGTCCACGAAAATCAGCGGAAACGGTTCGCCCCAATAGCGCTGGCGGCTGAATAGCCAGTCGCGCAGTTTGTAGTTGATCTTCGCGCACCCGCAGCGGTTCGCCTCGAGCCAGTCGATCATTTTTCGTTTGGCGGCGTCCACGGGCAATCCGTCGATGGAAACGCCCCGCTCCGCAACGCCCGGGATCGCCCGGTCCTCGCTCGAAGAATTGACAAGCACGCCGTCCCCGATATAGGCCTCCTTTGCAACGTCGCCGCCCGAAACGACCTCCCGGATCGCCAAGTCGAACGTTTTTGCGAAATCGTAGTCGCGTTCGTCGTGGGCGGGCACGGCCATGATGGCGCCTGTCCCGTAGGAAATCAGCACGTAGTCCGCGATCCAGATCGGAATGCGCTCCCCGTTCACCGGGTTGAGGGCGAATCCGCCCGTAAACGCACCCGTCTTGTCGTGCTGCAGTTCGGCGCGCTCGAGATCCGTCTTGCGGGACGTCTCCTCGATATAGGCCGTAACCTTGTCGAGGCGGTCGGGCGTCGTTACCTTCGCCACAAGGGGATGCTCCGGCGCCAGCACCATATAGGTGGCGCCGAACAGTGTATCCGGGCGGGTCGTGAACACGCGGATCGTCTCGTCCGGGAAATCGCACACAGGGAAATCCACTTCAGCGCCCTCGGACTTGCCGATCCAGTTGCGCTGCATTTCCTTCGTGCTCTCGGGCCAGTCGAGTCCGTCGAGCCCCTCAAGCAACTGCTCCGCATACTCCGTGATGCGCAGCATCCACTGGCGCAGGGGCCGGCGTACGCAATCGTAGCCGCCCACTTCGGACTTCCCGTCCACCACCTCTTCGTTGGCCAGCGTCGTGCCCAGTTCCGGGCACCACCAGACGGGCACCTCGCTCTGGAACGCAAGCCCCCTTTCGTACAGCTTGAGGAATATCCACTGGGTCCACCGGAAATAATCCGGAGAGGTCGTATCGATCTCGCGCTCCCAGTCGTACGAAAAGCCGAGCATCTTGAGTTGCTCGCGGAAACGCGCAACGTTCGCTTCCGTGGTGATGCGCGGGTGCGTGTTCGTTTTCACCGCGTACTGCTCAGCGGGCAAGCCAAAGGCATCCCAGCCGATCGGATGCAGCACATTGAAGCCCTTCATGCGCTTGTAGCGTGCAAGGATGTCTGTCGCCGTATACCCCTCGGGGTGCCCTACGTGCAGGCCCGTTCCGCTCGGATACGGAAACATGTCCAGGATATAGAACTTTTCCTTATCCGGATCCGGATCGTCAGGGGTCCGAAAGGTCTGTTCTTCTTCCCAGTACCGCCGCCATTTCTGCTCTATTTCGGCGAAGGGATATCCGGCCATGCCTGCTCTCGGTGAAGAAAATATCGGTCAAGGCGGGTAGATACTCTTTGAGAGGGGAAAGGGTTCGGAAGGGGTCGTTTGGGAGAGAAGGCGGGGGTGTAAGGGTTGCGCCGGCGTTATGGGGGTGTAATGTGTGGGGCGGGAAGTGGAGCCCAGGCAAAATGTAACAATGTTGCAACGATAAGAATCGGGCCTTGCGGGGAAAGAAAGGGGTGTATACCTTGCAGGCATTCCCTAATCGTATCGAGCATGGATTTCGACCTCGTTCTCATATCGTCCGTGGGCATAGCGCTCGCCGGCCTGATCGGCTGGATGATCAAGTCGCTCGCCGACTTGCACAGGACGATCGCCGACCTCCAGGGACAAATCGGCGATCTTCGGGGAGAGGTCCGGGGAGAAATCAGCGAACTCCGGGCAGAGGTCCGGGGAGAAATCGCCAGCATCAGAGTGGATATCAGCGATCTCCGGGCAGAGGTCTACAAGGAGTTGAGCGAGATCAACGCCCGCCTCGGGCGGATCGAGGGGCATCTTTTCGGCGCAGACTTCCCGGCTGTTGCGAGGTAGGTGCAGGGTAGTGCGGGTGGCGGGCAGGCTTCCGTTCCTGGATAGATACAGTAATTGATGGTCTATATCATTGTATTTGTGAGCCATTTTGGCTTACATTAGAGCATATAGTGACCAAAATAACGAGCGGGATAATGGCGGCCTCGCAAACAAAAACGGAACGGGTACAGGTTCGTATCGATCCTGAAGCAAAACGCATGCTGGAGCGTGCAGCGACACTGGCGAATATGACGGTATCGGCCTTTGTCGTGAACAATGCGCTCGAAGCCGCCGATGATCTGATACGCGAACGAGAGCGGCTCGTGCTGAGCGATCAGGACTGGGAGATATTTGCCGCAGCACTCGTCAATCCTCCCGAACCCAACGCAGCACTGCGCAAGGCCTTTGCCAGCCATGATCGCTTGATTGTGAAGGCGACGGAGAGGTGATGTTCTCCATAGAGGCCTTGCAAGGATCGCATGATCGGTCACAGTTCGATTGCGGATCCGAAGCGCTTGACCGGTACATCCGCCGACAGGCATCCCAGGATGAGCGACGAAACGTTACTCGAGTGTTCGTGGCTTTGCCCGAGGAAAGCAACGAAATCGCGGGATTTTATACGCTCAGTGCAGGAAGTATCGAACGAAACGCATTACCGGAAAAGAAAGCAAAACGCTTGCCTCGCTATCCGGTGCCTGTAGCATTACTTGGACGTCTGGCGGTAGATCGGCGCTGGTGCGGACAGGGATTGGGTTCAGCGCTTTTGGCGGATGCCTTGCAACGGGTGGTTCGGGCAAGTGCAGTCCTTGCCGTTTACGCCGTTGTGGTGGATGCGAAAGACGAGCAGGCCCAGGCGTTTTACGAGCACTTCGGTTTTATTGGACTGCCGGGCGCAAAAAGGCGTTTGTTTTATCCGGTGGGCGGGATATGCTGATTGGGGCTCCGGGCTTGTCCAGGTACTTCTTCCACCCCCTACTCCACCTCACACCCCTCTCTCCGGCGCGTATCGGTAATCTGCGTAATCTTCCAGGCGGAGCCGTCGTGGAAGAAATGAAAGGCGTTCACGCCGCAGTGGCTGAACGTCTCCCCAAGGTAGAATGCGTAGTTCATCCACGCCTGGGCAAGGCGGCTGTCCACGGCGATCTCCACATCCCATATCTTCTCATCCCACACCTCGTCATGGGGTGACCCTACCGCTTCGACGAACCCGTCCACGCTGCCTGTATTCAACACGGGCTGGCCATCGCGCACGAACGCGGATTGCAAGCGCGCCTCCGGGTGAAACGTCTCCCGGACCATCGTGCTGTCGCCGGCCCGCATACCGTCGAAGAGCTGGTCGATGACAGCCTGCACGCCTTCGGAAGACAGGTCAGCGGAAGACTGCGCTGTAACCGGAGCAGCGGCTGCCAGCAAGCCAAACGTCAGTATGATGCAAAAAACGGAACGCATGGGGTTAAGGATACTCTGATCAAAACCACTTTGCTCAGCACTTCACTTTCGCACGTAAGGGACGCCATGATTCCATCGTTGAAATCAGCAGAAAACACTGCGGGTTCCGGGCACTGCGGGCGTGAAGCGCCCTTCGGGAGACTGCGAGAAGCACGCTGGCCGTGTCATTCCTCATTATGTGGGGCCTGCCACATTGCTTCGTCATTCCTTGCCAGCCCGCTTCTCGCAAGCCTCTGAGCTTTGCGGACTTAATCAGAATATCCTTAATGTAACGACCGAAAGACCTGGATCGCAAACCCGGCTCGTGGGATCGACCACAAAATCCGGGCGCACACCTGAACGGTGCAAAGAATTCACGACCCTACCCCCTTCCCTGTAACCGCACCACCTGGTGCTCGGCGGTGTCCGTATCGAGCGTCTCGCGCAGCATATCCATGAAGCCTATGCCGTATTTGTTGAGAAAATGCAGCACGGACAGCTCGCGCTCCTGCAATACTCCGTTCGGATACAGATTCCCTTGCGCCTTTTCGAGGCGGGTGCGCACCAGGTCCTGTTTTTTCTTCTCGGCCCGTACGCCCTTCGCCCGCAGCCGGGACAGTTCGGCCGTCAGTGCTTTTTGAGTGGCGTCGGCGGCCTTCGCCAGCGTACCGTCCACCTCCCGGAGCGGCGCCCGCACGTGATCGACGACCCCGCCAAGGCGCCGCGCGGCCTCGTCGAATGCCTCGTCGAGATTGCCCTGCATCGAGTCCACCACGACGCGATGAAAAAGCCGGTCCGCATCCCCGGAGAAATCCCCCACGGCTAGCCCATACGCATCCAGCACCTTCGCCACATGCGGTTCGAGGAAGGTGGCGCCGGCCCGGGGATAGATCAGCGGCATGGGAAGACCCGCCCATTCGTACAGGGGATGGCACTGCGCAAAGTAGGCGATCTCGCCCGGGCCGCCCACGTACAGCGCCGTGGGAAGCAGAAGGTCCTGCATCAGAGGACGAAGCACCACATTCGGGCTGAAGGATTCCGGGGATCGCCGCAGCAGGTCAAGGGCTTCCGCCCGTGTCATGCGCCGGTCCGTACCGCGCGCGACAAAATCCTCGCCATCGAGATCGAGCGGAATGCGCCCCTCCTCGTTGAGCAGAAAAAGATTGGCCGGACGCACGAACACCTGTTCATGGTATGCTTTCCCCAGTTCGTCCGAAACGCGGCGCACGAGGGCGGCAGCGGTCTCGGCTTCCTCGATTTCCCGTGCGAAGAGCGGCGCCACCAGTCGTTTCAGGGACGCGTCGTCAGGATTGACGATCACCAGAGAGGGAAACAAGACCCGGAGCATCCGGGCGAAGCCTTCGGAGAGCGTTCCACCGCCGCCGTATGCTTCCCGGACCATGCGCAGCACATCTCCCTTGAAATCCGTATCGGGAAGAAGCTCCTCCAGACGGTCCGTAATACCATTCCCCGGTCGTATGCGCCCGGCCGGCCCCGGAGAACCAGCCTCATCGGCCTGCAAGCACAACTCGACGGGCTGGTTGCTGCGCAGCGCGACGACTTTCGAAATCTCGTCCACATCGTGGTCTTCGCCGCCCAGCCAGAACACCGGCACGATGCGCCGCCCGGTTTCTTCGGTAAGCCGCTCGGCCAACTGGATGGCGGAAAGCGCCTTTAGAATGGTATAGATCGGCCCCGTAAACAAGCCGACCTGCTGGCCGGTAACCACCGCTGCGGTATCCGGCTCCCGCAGTGCCTCGATCCCGGCACGCGCTGCTTCCCCATCTCCCCATGCCGCATGCTGCCGCAGCAGCGCATCGGCGAGCGCGTCCCGGTCCCGGCCGAATGCGGCAGCCCGTTCGACGGCGTTTGCCCGTTCCCCGGATTGGCTCCAGTCGCCCGCGAAGTAGCCCGAAAGGACCTCGTAGTTCGTGCAGTAATCCCGGAAAAGCGCCGAAAACCCGTGCAGGTCGGTAAATGGAATACGCTCTACGGACGCCTGCATATCGGTGGACGAAAGATGGGAACGGCGTAACCCTGTATACGGCGCCGCGCTAATTCTGCTGACGCTCGCTTTGAAGCCGTTTGATTTCGTCGCGCAGTTCGGCAGCCTTTTCGTAATTCTCTTCCTGGACAGCCGCATCGAGCTGATGCTCCATCCGCTCCAGTTGCGTCATGGCGACCGGCGCCGGTTCCTTTTCCTTGCGTATGCTGGCGTCCTGCATTACGTCGGGAGCCACATAAATAGGGGCATCGACGCGCACGGCAAGCGCCACGGCATCGCTCGGACGGGAATCGAGATGGGCTGCCTTCCCGTCATGGGTATAGCATATCTTGGCGAAGAACGTACCCTCTCTGAGTTCGTCGATAACGACCTCGGTTATTTCGGCCTTCACCGCCTCCAGCGAGTCGCGCAGCAGATCGTGCGTCATGGGCCGCGGCGGCTGAATCTTTTCCATTTCGAGCGCAATGGCCTGCGCCTCGAATGCGCCGATGATAATCGGAAGTCTGCGATCCCCGGCCACCTCGCCCAGAACAAGGGCATAGGCAGCGCCCCCACTCGAAGGAGTGGTGGACAGCCCGATGATATCTACCTTTATGTGTTTCATACCGACAGCGCACGTTTTAACGCCGTCATAAATGCCTTGTTCTCGACTTCCGTTCCGGCGTTTACGCGAAGAAAATCCTGTAATTCAGGGTATCCGGACATGGAACGAACAAGCACGCCTTCCTTGAGAAAACGCCCTTTCAGGTCCGCTGCGTCCTGCGGCGTTCGGAATAGTACGGAATTCGTCTGAGACGGCATCACTTCCACGCCTTCCATCGCTGCAAGGGCAGCGGTAATCGCAATACAATCCTCTCGAATACGGCAAGCGCGCTCCTCGATAACGTCCGGATAGGCGGTGAGCAGAATATGCGCCGCCGCGGAGGCCAGCGGATCGATCATGAACGGCATCCTCGCCTTGCGCAGTTCCCGGAGCACGTCAGGATGGGCTATGAGAAAACCGAGACGCAACCCGGCAAGCCCGCACGCCTTCGAAAAGGTGCGGAGCAGAATCAGGTTGGGACGTTCGTCCATAAGCCGCAGCGCACTCCCCTCTTCCGAAAACTCCAGATACGCTTCGTCGACCACCACAAATCCCTCCGAGGCGTCGGCAACCGCCGCAATCTCGTCCAGCGTCATTGCGAGGCCGGTAGGATTGTTAGGCGTCGCAAGCACAATGAGCGACGGGCGGCGCTCTTTTGCCGCTTCGACCAGGGCATCCGTATCGAAGCGAAAATCTTCCCGGCAGGGTACTTCGAGGAGATCGCCGTCGTGGAGAAGCGCCAGCTTCGCGTACAGCGAAAACATGGGACGCGGCAGCACCACCGGTGTACCACGCTCGATCAGCGCCAGGGCCAGCAGACCGGCAAGATCGTTGGAGCCGTTGCCTACGATCACCCCGCTGGGATCGCATCCGGCATGCGCTGCATACGTCTGGATCAGCCGCTCCGAAAATTCGTCCGGATACCGGTTGAACGGAATACGCGCAAACTCCCGGAGCACCTCCTCTTTGACCTCCGGCGGAAGATCGTACGGGCTTTCGTTCTGGTTCAGTTTTACGGTGGTCGCCTCGGGAAGGCCTACCAGATACGGGCGCCGGGCGCGGACAGCCGGACGAATGCGGCGTACGAGCTCATCCATGCGGATCTGCCTGTTCATCCTCTTGCCTCTTCGATGCGCTGTGTGTTGAAATATCTCCTGCCAACCGGGCCTCCACGGCGCGGGCATGCGCCTCCAGCCCCTCTGCTCTCGCAAACGTGGCGATGCGCGCACCGGTTCTTGCCAGCCGCGCTTCCGTCCATGCAATGACGGACTGCCGGCGCAGAAAGTCCTCGACGCCCAGCGCCGACGCATACCGGGCCGTGCCGCCGGTGGGAAGCACATGGTTCGGGCCGGCAAAATAATCGCCCACCGGTTCCGGGGAGAACGGCCCCATAAAGATGGCGCCCGCATGCCGGATCCGGGGAAGCAAGGCTTCGGGATCCCGCACAAGCAATTCAAGGTGTTCGGGAGCCAGTTCGTTGACAACCTCCACGGCCTGATCCAGCGTATCGGTCACAATGCAGGCGCCGAAATCGGTGAGCGAAGCCTCGACGATCGCGCGCCGCGGCAGCGTCGCCGTCATCGCGGCGGCATGGCTGCGTACGGCTTCCGCCAGTCCTGCATCCGGCGTCACCAGGACCGCCGAAGCCCGGAGGTCGTGCTCGGCTTGCGCAAGCAGATCGGCCGCCGCAAAACGCGGATCGGCGCCCGAATCGGCCAGCACGACGATTTCGCTCGGCCCGGCCACCGAATCGATGTCCACCATGCCGTAGACCTGCTTCTTGGCCGTCGCCACATAGGCGTTGCCAGGGCCGGTGATCTTGTCGACGCGCGGCGCGGTTTCCGTCCCGAAAGCAAACATGGCGATAGCCTGGGCCCCCCCCGCCGCGAATACGCGATCGATACCGAGAATATGGGCCACCGCCAATACAAGCGGATGCGGCAACCCGTCCGGCCCGGGCGGCGATGCGAGGTACAGATGCTCGACCCCGGCAACCTGCGCCGGAATGACATTCATCAGTACACTGGACGGATAGGCCGCCGTGCCGCCGGGCACGTACACCCCTGCCCGTTCGATCGGTACATACCGCTGCCCCAGTCCGGCGCCGTCTTCTTCCGTGTCAAACCACGACGCCCGCAACTGCTTTTCGTGAAACCGCCGGATATTGTCCGCGGCTTCGACAAGAATACCGCGCAGCGTATCGTCCAAACGGGCATGGGCTTCGGCAAGACGATCGACATCCACCGATAACGAGGCGGGGCGCACCCCGTCGAACCGCTCCGTACAATCGAGCACTGCCGCATCGCCCCCCGAACGGACTTCCTCCAGAATACGACGCACCGCTTCGTCGATCCGGTCGCCGAACAAGGCGCTGCGACCGAAAAGGCGCTCCAGTTTTTCCTGGCGCTCGCAAAAAGGTACGACAGGAAGCATGATGAGAAGAGAAAGGTTGCGTAAGACTCAGCGTGCGGCGCCCGAACAGCGCTGCCCTGACGGCGCCCCGTGACCGTAACGGCAAAAGCCCTGCCGGTTCGAGCGACAGGGCTTTCCATGCAAGACCGTCTCCGTCCGTATTAGCGGCGGTTCGTGCCTTCCGAGGAATGATCCCGGTCGTCGATGCCGGTAAGCTCCGGCAAATTACGGAATTCGTATCCCGGGAGCCGCTCGTCGACCACGTGCTTCACAACATCGTGCAGCGCTGTAATGAACTTGCCGAAATCCTCCTTGTAGAGGAAAATCTTATGCTTCTCGTGCCGGGTTTCCGAAACGCGTTTGCTCTCCGTAATGGTTACGAAGAAATCCTCGCCCGACCGGGTTGTCTTGACATCGAAGTAATAGGTTCGTTTCCCTGCGGGGACACGCCTCGAATAGATTTCATCGCGGTGCGAATACATATCTACCTGGCCATCCCGTCCAATCTGCTCTTCGTTCGTCACGTGCTCTGCGTACGTTTGTTTATAGGGTATCGATGGATTTCAAAGGGGCCGGCGGCGCAACAAACGACGCAACGCCCCTGCATACGGCATTCACCTTACGGAAAATCCGACCGCAAAATATAACGATCCTGTGAACCCGGAGACAATTTTTTGTGTTCCCGTGTCCGGTATGGCATGGCTACGTCTGGCGATCCGTTTCACTTGCAAGATCAAATACGACACGGCGCGCCAGATCGAAGGGGTACCCCCGGCGCACGAGATAATCGCAGACCTTCTTTTTTCGCTTCATCTGGTCCGGCTCTCTCGACAACCGCTGCCACCATGTTCTCCCCACCTCCACCGCACGGTCTTCAAGGGCATCCTGCTCACCGAACACGGCATCCAGTGCAGCCTCCAGTACGACAGGCGCCACGCCCTTCCGAAGCAGATCGGCGCGCACACGCGTGGGACCATGCCCTTCCTGCCGGAACCGGTGCGCGGCAAACGCCTCTGCAAACGCCCCGTCGTCCAGCAGGCCAGATTTTTTTAGGCGCTCGACCACCTCATCGGCGATTTCTCCCGAATACGCCTTGCGCAACCGGCGGCGGACTTCCGCAGCCGTCCTGTCCCGATACGCCATATAACGCAAGGCAATCGCTCGCGCTTTGAACACAAGGTCTTGCCGGACCATGCGCACCTGTTCCTCCACGGCGAGCAGTTTTCCTTTCGCCAGCCCGAATTCGAGAACCACATCCTGGTGCAGAGAGAATGCAAACCGGCCGTCAATATGCACGGAAACGCGCTCTGGGGATTTGTCCAGCGCCCGCAGCAACGTAACGCGTCCCGGCTCGAATTCGATATCCTGCGTCATGGCCAAACCCTCCTTACTGCGGCGACGGGAATGCTCCGCCCGCCCCGTCCACCTGTACGTGCACCGAATCGACGGAGATTGCCGCAAAAATACCGATCCCCCCTTGCACGCCGGAAATGGGCTCGCGTCGGTCGGGATCGTCCCTGCTTGCGGCAAACCGGGCATAATCCGGCCCGGATCGCACCAGCGATACGCGCAGGCCATGTTCCGGCAACGGATCGCCTTCCTCAGGTACGCTGACGGCATACACCCCGGTCCATATCTTGCGATCCGCCGTGATTTCCTGCGTTTGCTCTCTGAACACATCGTCGGAACGGAGAAACAGATCCACAATGGGAGAAGAAAATGTGGTGAAAGGATGCAACTGCGCCCGCACCCAGGACTCTTCCTGAAACAATCCCTCCTCCGGCGCAGCCCATTCGATCGTGGCTTCGATCGGATATATGTACCCGGTATACGCGCCGGTCGCCAGGGTGTCCGACAACGCCAGCGAGTCGAGCAGCACCGCCGAAACGGGTTCCTCCGGGATTTCGAGCGATACGGCAAGGATTTCTATTTCGGGCGGGACGACTCCTCGCGCCCCAACCACAACATCCCTCCAGACCACGCTGAATGAGAATATATCGCCGGCGGCCGCAATCCCGGCGCCGTTCCCCTCCGGCAAATACCGGCCTGCCTGCTCCGGATCCGGCGTATAACGCACCATGTTGTCCCCCAGCAGCATCTCCACATCGGCATTCGAAACGGCGGCTTGCGCAGCATCGTAGGGCTGCCTGGGCGACAAGGTCCGGTGCACGCGCACAGGCTGGAGAGACTGCCCGGTATTGAGGAATCCCTCCACCACGACCTGCGCCTCGTCAACCGGGGCTACCGTATCGCACCCCGCCGCTGCAAAGCATGCGCACAGCACGCCCGCAAACACCATCCCCACCCTATGGATCGCTTGCGGCTTCATAATTGCATTCTGATTTCGAACAGGGGCAGGATGGGTAGACCGCGGCGGTTCTGCACCTCCATACCCTGATCCGAGAGGAGGTACTGCCGGGCTGTCACATTGCGCCGATTGGTCACGTTGTACAGATGCAGGCGGGCAAGCCAGGATGCGCCCAGCACCCGGAAACTGCGCTCCGCGGCTATGTCCATCCGGAAATAGGGCGGCAACCGCCCGTTGTTCAGAAACGGACGGTACAAATACCGATCCGTTTCGTCGAGCGGGTCGCCTATGGCGTACTGCGCCACAGGCACCGTCGTGGGATAGCCGCTGCGCGCCTCCAGAATGGAGGTGACCCGCCATTTTCCGATGTCCCGGGCAACGAGCGCGCCAAAGGATCGGGGGACATCATATCGGGACGGCCGGAACGAGGTCTCTCCCAACGCATCCGAGCGCGTCAGGGATCTTCCCCCTGCATAGTTCAGGCGCATCGACCAGGGCCCGCGGTCGGCAACGGCGGAAAGTTCAACACCGTACGCCCGCGCATCGCCCGGCACATACTGCCCAAGCAACTCGCCCACATCGATCCCCGGCCCCACCAGTTCATTTTTGCTGCGAAACTCATCTTCCGGCAGCAGGACATCCGTTACGTAACGCCAGTACATATCCCCATGGAGTGTCAACCCCCGCAAGGGCCTGCTCTCGATCCCCATCGATCCCTGGTACCCGGAAGACGGCGCAATGTCTGCGCTCGCCGGAATCCAGCGGCTCGTTACGAGATCGTACGTAAAGGCATAACGGTCGCGCAATCTGTGGAGGTATTGCATGGTCCGGCTTACGCCGGCGCGCAGGCGGAGCCGCCGGGGATCGATGACACGCTCAAGCGCAAGGCTGGGACTGACGTCCGTGCGAAACTCGGCTCCGAACACATTCAGCCGCACCCCCGGATGGATGATCCAGCGCTCGTTCAGCTGCCACACATCCTGCGCATACACGGCCAGTTCGGGCTCCGCCGCCTCGTTGATCTGGTCATGCCGGTCTACCGTCCCTGCCGAGCGCCGGATCACCGCATCGAGCGATGAGGAAAAATCGCGCACGCCGGCTTGCAGACCTACCTGTATCCGGTGAGAGACGGATCGGAAATATTCAATGTCCATCTTCACCCCTATGTCCTGCAGGTCCACCCGGTAGTCGGACTGCATAACCGCTGAAATCGTCGGGCGCAGCAAGGTGCTCTCGCGGGCCCGGTAGGTGGACAGGTACGCCGTTCCCGTCGCAAAAAGGCGCTCGGAAAACAGATGCTGATATCTTGCGCTGACCAATTGATTGCGCCACTCCTGCGCCACCTCGAAAAAAAGGTCCGCCGGGCGAAGCCAGGACGAGAAATCCAGCGACAAATCGAACGGCAGGCGCAGATCGAGCTCGTCGCCGCCGCGATAATAACTGATCGAAAGCCGATCCGCGCCCCCGAACCGGTGCGTGTACTTGGCGCTTGCATCGTAGAAATGGTATCCCGTGCGGAGCGTGTCCCGGCGGCCGTCCGCGTTCTCGACAGGATGCTCGCGTCCGATAATCTTATCGAGATAGGACCTGCGCCCCGCCGCCATGAACGAACTGTTGGCGGTCACCGGCGACTCGATCACCATCCGCCCGCTGAGCGGGCTCACTGCCATAAGCGCGTGGGGCTCCTGCTGCGATCCGTCCTTCATCTGCGCATCCAGCACCGACGATATCCTCCCCCCGTATTCCACGGGGAAAGAGCCGCGGTACAACTTGATGTCCTTGAATGTCTCGGTCTGGAAGATGGAAATAAGGCTGAATGCGTGCCAGGGATGATACACGGGCGCCCCGTCGAGCATGTAGAGATTCTGATCGGGAGATGCCCCGCGAATCAGCATCCCCCCGTGGAGTTCGCCCGCCTTGCGTATGCCCGGAAACCGCTGAAGGGCCTGGAACAGGTCCGACTCTCCGGGGAAGGACGGCAACCTTTCGAGACGGCGAACCGATTCCCTGAGCAGGCCGGGCGAAGCCGCCCCCACCGCATAATCCGCGCGTTCGTCTTCCACCACAATGCCGCCTCCCTCAATCGCTACAGGAACGAGCGGCACGATAACCGGCGAGGAGGTCTCCGCAATCCGCTGTTCCCCGGTCGTATATCCCAAAAAGGAAGCCTGCACGGCATAATCGCCCGGGGGCAGAGAAGACAGCGCAAAATACCCGGCGTTGTTCGTCACTGCGCCGATGCGCAGTTCGGAGAGATAGATGTGCGCACCCGGCAGCGCTTCGCCGCTTTCCCGGTCGATAACGAATCCGCGCAATGTCCACCGGCGCGCGGTTCCTGTACCGTCGGCAATAGAAGCGCGCACTACAACGTATTGCCTTCGGCGCACGCGCTGCGCTTCAAGCGTCGCCGGTCGAAGCACGCACACCAGCGCTTCCTCGACAGACGATCCTTCGTACGTGCAAGTCGTGCGTCGATCCAGGACCAACGCTTCCGAGAACACGACATCGACGCCCGCCTGATCCCGTACGTCCAGCAGCGCATCCCGCAGCGGCGCTTCTTCGACCTCGATGCGAATGGTTTGCCCCGCCGCCGGGAACGACAAAAGCACAGAGAGGAATATGACCGATAGCCAGCGCACGCCCCAAGATACCGATTTGCCCTCGGACACGCCCTCCGAAGCCGGACAAAGAGAAAGACCCTGTGCGTCCGGGAAAGGCGCAAAAAGAGAGTACCGGAAAAGTCCGCTGCGGTTCGCGTCAGCGCAAAGATGTGAGGTGGTATCCCTTGCCGTCGGCTTCGGATTCGGCTCTGGATTCAACTCCGCCCTGTTCAACGGCGGCGCCTATCGCCAGCGCTACGATGTCCAGCGTTCCGGCGAGCGATTCATCTTGTGTAAACCGGCCGGTCACGCGCTCGTCGAGCAACGTCTCATCCGCCGAAATATCGACTCCGTAGTGCCCGGAAAGCATGGGAAGGATGTCGCGCACCGGCGTGGCGTGGAATACGAACAACCCCGTCCATGCGAGGCGTTCGTGGACCCGCACCGATACGGGTTCCGAAGGGACGCCCGCCATCATGCGGCTCATCTGACCGGGAGCGAGCAGGACTCCCCTGTCCGGGGCCTGCCGGGTGCTCATGCGCAGGCTGCCCTCGACCAGAACGACTTCCGTTCCATCCTCGAAAGTGCGCGCACCGAAGGAGGTACTCAGGACCGTCACCTGCGCATCCGGAGTAACGAGCAGAAAGCGCTCGGGACTCGGGATAATGTCGAACAAGGCGCGCCCCTCGAATTCTACGCGGAGAGTCTCGTCTGAATCCATCGCACCGGGAGAATAGGTCAGGCGCGAATCGCCCAGCAGACGTACGCTGGAGCCGTCGGGCAACTCGATCGTACGTACTTCGGCGGCAGTGGTCTCAACGGTCACCGTGTCCGGGGACGCCGGCAACAGGAAAAACACAAGCGTTGCGAGAACGGCCGCGGCAGCCACGCCGATCCCTGCCTGCAAAACGCGGCGTCTGGAAGAAGGCGCTTGCGCCGGAACTCTTCGGGATATCCGCGCGGGGATGCGATCCCTGCGGGCAGATCGGGAAGATCGAATAGACCGGGAAGACGATGCGCGAGGCGAAGCGGGCGCTTCCCGAACGGACGCCTCCGCAAACCACGCCGCCCAGTGCGCCTCGAAATCCTGCATGTCGCGGCGAATATCGCTCGCTATGGCCTCGAGTCCGGGGCTGCCTGCAAGAATCTGCCGAAACGCAGGGGTAATCTCTTCGACGCGCATCCGTTCGGAATCGGTCAGCGCAGCCGCTCGCCCGTACTCGTGCAGCACGAACAGAACAAACTGTTCCGGATCCGCCGAGGCTTCGCCCATCTCGCGAACCAGCAAAGCGCGTACGGCGCACCACTCCCGGAGGAGCGCAGCGGCAGCAGGATCGGAGGCCAGAATATCTTGCAGTTCCATGGCCCGCTCCGGGGTCAGGTCGCGATACAAGGCGATCGCATCAATATGTTCAAACGGCGCAGACACGAAAACATCCGGGCATAGAGCGGTGCGTTGACATTTGTTAAGCCGCTGTGGAGACCGAAAAAGTAACGCCTCGTCCAAAAGAAATTTAAGGATGCTCTGATCAAAACCACTTTGCTCAGCGCTTCACTTTCACGCGTAAAGGCTATGGATACTCCGATTAAGGCATACGGCGGATTATGCGTTCCCGCCGCCGGATTCTCCAAGCGCTTTGCGCAGTTTGCGGAGCGCTCGCTTCACCTGCATCTTCACGGCGGCTTCCGTCATGTCGAGCGACCGCGCGATTTCCGCATACCGATAGCCGTATTCGCGCATTTCCAGAATTGTGCGGGCCTTCTCGCTCAGGAGACCCAGCGCCCGCTCGGCGTCGATGCGCATGCCCGCCTCCGGGGCGGCTTCACTCCATGCCGATAATACATCGGGGCCGGCGAGACGCTCTCTGGAGCCGTACCGTCCCCGGTAGTAATCCTGGGTTTCGAACACCGCCGCTTTCATGACAAAAGCCTGTAACCGGTCCGGGTCATGCAGATCCGGCAGACTCCGGTAGAGACGGAGGAGCGTATTCTGCACCAGATCGTCCACCTCCGCCCGTTGCCCGATCCGCGATACGAACCATGCGCGCAGCATGGGATCGAGCAGTCGGACGATCGCCTCGAACGCCGCTTCGTCGCCGTCCCGCGCTTGCCTGACGAGTGCGGGGTCTATGGGACGGTTCCCGGACAAATCGGAATTCCTGGAAGGTGCGGGCAGAACGGCGAGGCGAAACAGCAAACGGAAGATAAGGATACTCCGGAATCGCAGGTTATCGAATTTCTGGCGGGACACTCGGAGTTGTGGGTTTCGACCATCGTCCTGCACGAACTGGAGTTTGGCTTGCGGTTATTGCCCAAGGGGCGCCGACGCAAAAATCTGCGGGCCATGCTGGCGGATTTCATAGAAACGTACGCGAATCGCATCCTCCCTGTCGCATACGAAGAAGGGCAGTGGGCCGCGAAATTCCGGGCGGATGCACGGCGATGCGGGCGTGTCCTGCACCTCGGCGATGCGTTGATTGCAGGAACGGCGAGAGCGCACGACCTCGCCATTGCAACACGGAACACGGGAAATTTCAACGGCCTCGACGTCGAAACGGTCAATCCCTGGAAAGAAAGGTTATATCCGGGGGAACGGAGTGTCTAAACATGCCGGGCGCCCCGGAAATACGTGATCGACCGGCCAAAGGCATGGGTGGCAAACTCGGATAAGTCAGGCCCGATTGCATGCCAAAAAATGCAAAAACTGCGCCCCCTCCCGAACAGACCTGCCCCTATCCCGTATATTTCGTATAGCGGTCGGAGCCTGCATTGCACCTTTCCAACCGCATCGCAAAAAGTAATCATGAACCTGTCCGAAACCATCACGTCCGCTATCGTAGCAATGGCTTCCCTGTCGTTGCCCGTTATTCTCGGCTTTTTGCTGTACAGCACCTTGCATATCCGTAAGGACCTGAACCAGGATATGCAGGACCTGCGCAAGGACCTCAATAAGGATATTCAGGACCTGCGCAAGGACCTCAACAAGGACATCAGCGCAATCAATTCCCGGTTAGGCCGGATCGAAGGACGGCTTTTCGGCGCAGATAGCTCGTCTCTCGGGTAGTGCGCTCGGAACAATAACGAGGCTTTTTTTTCGCTTCGACTGTTCGACGCCCCTCTATTCCCCAAACGCCGAGGCGTATGCAGCGATATCCGGCGCGCTCATACCCAGCTTCCGCGCAACGTTTCGCCAATCTTTCAGAACTTCCGACATCCCGGAAATAATCGTATCCGCCCGGTCGCTCTTCAATGCAAAATACGGCGCGGCCCTGCGCGCCTGATCCAAATCGGCTTCCGGGCCCTCCTCGGAAATCCAGGTAGTCAGTTCCCGTGCTTTTTCCTCGATCGGGACCGGATTGAGGTCATAGGCCGGCGCCAGGCGCCATGTGCCGTCCCGGTCGTACAGGAACCCGTGATTGCGCAAATGATCGTCGAGATTAGCAGCCAATATGTTGAATACGATCCGCCGCCACAGTTCATGCAGATCTTCGGTTGGAGCGCTGGACCAGGTGCGAATACACTCGGCAATGTCGGTGTATGCAGCTACGTCGCCGTCATGAAGCCCCAACAGGCTCATCGCCGACAAAAACGGAATGCGTCGGCGGCCGCGACGATCGAACCGTTTTATGAGCGCAACCGGCTGGCCAGCGACATCCTCCAGGCGAGCGTAAGAAACCTTCAGTCCGGCCTCGCGGGCCAGCGTCATGGCCAGCACTTCCCCATGCGGAATACTGCGCATGTCGTCGGGCTTGGGAAACTTTGCGATGGAAAGCGAGCCGTCTTTGTCCTCTACCACCGATTTGGGGCGCGCGCCGCCGAGAGGCGATCCCTCATACAACAATAATCTCAGGTCTTCCGCTGCCTCGGCGTCGCTATGAATGGCGTCGGCGGCGTTCAGCAACGCGGGCAACCGGATAATGGGCGGTACGCGCCAGACAGCCGCGTCATGACAAAAAACGTCTTCTCCCTCGCGTCGGTAGCGCAGGGCGCCCATGCGCGTTCGGTCATTGAGGGCAAGCAGGTAATCGATTTCGGACAGGGTGCGCGCCTGCCCGTGCTTGCGAAGGGCTCGCTGAACAAGCAACCGGCCCCAGCGGTCGGGGGCCGTATCGCGCAGAGCGCCCGGCAACGCCGATTTTTCCGACGAAGCGTAGAACGGGCCGGTATGCAGTGGAAGATTCGCCGGATCGATGGCGAAAGCGTCCGGGCGGTCCAGCCACTCGTTTGCATATTCGAATACCGAACTTTGTCTTCCGCGCCTGGCGAAATAGCGGCACCTCCCTACCAGGCACGTACGCTCGCCGCAGTCGATATGCACCTCGATCGTGTCGTTCATGAGCGTTCCTTGCGACCGGAAGACACGATCCTCCCTGGCAGGCGATCTTCTTCGATATCCAGCCCCAGGATGTCGTCCCGGCGGTCGGCCACATCGCCGAGTTTCTCGACAAGCCCGAGAATGGCGAGCACTGTGGCGTAAATGCCCATGGAGACCGTCGGATCGCCTCGTTCCACCTTGTAGAGCGTCCCCCGGCTGATAAAGGCGCGCTCCGCCATGGAGACGGTCGAGATACGGCGTTTCCTGCGGGCCACGGCGATGTCCTCGCCCAATTTGACGAGGCTTATCCGAGCTGCGCGCGGCAAGGTATGATTCGCATTGGATTTCATATATTGTCTTATATAATAGACATTATACGTCTATATGAATATAATATAAGACATTTCAAGAAAAACATGCAAGTGTACAACGCGACGCCGAAGTACGCGCCGAGATGCGACGCATATTCGTTTTCTCAGCAAGGTTATATCCGGCCGAACAGGGTGTCTGAAATACGGATCCCGTTGAAATCCGCGATCAACCCGCGGATGCACCTCCGCTCATGGAATAAAAAATCACAATAACGGACTTGTCAGCCATGTT
The DNA here is from genome assembly GCA_951812345.1 of Rhodothermales bacterium. Lineage (GTDB taxonomy): Bacteria > Bacteroidota > Rhodothermia > Rhodothermales > VXPQ01 > VXPQ01. Next base: position 842,406 of record OX638295.1, on the reverse strand, counting down.
CTTCATGAACGCAGCGCACAGCTTGCACAAGGCACGGGGCGTTTCCCTTCTTTGCTGTAGCCAATCCCCGTATCGGAAACATCTTGTGCCGACCCGGCTTCAAAAACATCGGGCCGCCAACAACTCTGGCATAGAGACATCCGTTCTCGCAACAGGCAGCCCCGACTTTGCAACGGTCCAGCATCCCGGGCATACGGAGTCGACTACCATGGAGGAAGTTCAGTATCTGTTCGATTCGGCAGGCGAATGGATCGCCTTCCGCAAGGGAAAACACCTGTTCGCCCGCATGGGAGAATGGCTCGGGTGGTTTCCCTGGAACGATGAAGAGGCCGTAGATCCCAGCGGCGAATATCTGGGCACGATCTACCTCGGAGATCGGCTGTATCGATTCTCAAATCACGAATATCGGGGATACCCCGGACGCTTGGAAAATCCCGGCTATCCAGGCTACCCGGGCGCTCCGGACCGTGCAGAAGCCTCGGCCCCTCCCGCCGCTGCATACGATATCGAGATCGAGGTTTGATGCATGGCGGCAAAACCAACACTGGATGCAGTTCCTCCTGCCCCAAAATCTGACGATTGTAAAAATGCCTGGCTCGTGCTGAAATATGCGCATGAAACGGCGGAATCGTTCCTGAAAATATTTTCCAAGGGTAGAAGCCCGGGTCAGCCTAGTAGGCCGGAGCAAGACCTCCTGCGGGCAATGCTCGTATTCGCCAGCGCTGGCCTGGATTCAATGATAAAACATCTTGTAAAGGACGCGCTCCCCACCGCTATTAAGAATGACCCTGCAATACACGATATCTTTCTTGAAAAATTCGTGGAGCGCAAGATCAAGCAGGGTGAGCAACCTGATTACAAAATCATGGCAGACGTTCTCGTTGCCGAGAATCCGATTGACCGGATGATCACCATGTGGGTAAATGATTTGACTGCCAAAAGCCTGCAATCAGAAATGGTCCGGAAAAACTGGACAGTTTTTCCGGCGATTTTAAGTGTACTGCCGCACCGGGCTATGCCGCCCGGTTCAGCGGTTTTCGTTTGTAGAATACATCGTCGGGCGTTCTATTGTCAAGTCCCTGGTGCGGACGCTCTTCGTTGAAGTAGCGCAGGTAATCGGCGATTCCCTTCCTGGCCTCGGCCACCGTGTCGTAGGCGCGCCGGTAGACTTCTTCCTGTTTGAGGCTGCGCCATAGGCGCTCCACGTACACGTTGTCCAGCCAGCGGCCCTTGCCGTCCATGGAGATACGTACCCCGTGCGCCTTGAGCGCTCCGGTAAACGCCTCGGAGGTAAACTGCGCTCCCTGGTCCGTGTTGAACACCTCGGGCGCTCCGTAGCGAACAATGGCCTCTTCCGTCGCTTCGACGCAAAAGGCTGCGTCCATCGTGTTCGAGAGCCGGTGGGCAAGCACCTTGCGGCTGTACCAGTCGATCACGGCCACGAGATAGAGAAAGCCTTTCGCCATAGGGATGTACGTAATGTCCGCCGCATAGACCTGACGAGGCCTTGTCACCTTGAGACTTCTGAGCAGATAAGGGTAAATCTTGTGTCCCTGCCCCGGAGACGACGTGCGGCGCTTCGGGTAGATGGCCCCAAAGCCCATAAGGCGCATCAAACGAACGATTCGGCTTCTGGCGATGCAAACGCCTTTTGCCTGGAGCTTGCTCTTTATCGTGCGCGATCCGCTCGTGGGACGCTCCATGTAGAGCCGGTCGATCTCCTTCATGACGGCAAGGTTCTCTTCGCTCTCCTCTCGGGGACGGTAGTAGGCCGTAGAACGGCTCAGTTCGACCAGTCTGCACTGGCGAACGACCGGCAAGCGATGCGTGCGCGCTATCATGGCGCGGCGCTCGGCTAACGGTCGTGTCCGAGCGCCTTCGATAAAAAATCCTTCTCCATCGACAACTCTCCGATCTTCGCGTGAAGCGCCTCGATCTTCCTGTCGCGTTCATCGGGAACGTTGCGGCTTCGAACGAACGCCTCCTCGGCGCTCTCTGTGAGCTGCTTCTTCCACGATTGTATCTGGTTCGGGTGCACCTCGAAACGTTCGGCGAGTTCGGCCAGCGTGCTGTCGCCGCGCACGGCGGCGAGGGCTACCTTCGCCTTGAACGAAGGACTATGGGTTCTGCGTGGGCGTCTTGACATGGGTCTCTTCTGGTTGATTGCGTCGGAACAAGGTCGCAACAGTACACCTTAAATTCCGCCGAAATCTGTCCAATCAACCCGAACCACCTCTATCCGCAGACGAGCTATTCAAAATCGCTTCGTACTTCGACATTAAATCCAACATCATTTCCAAAGAGCCAAATAAATTGAAGGAAGTTTTTCGAATAAGAAATGAGATCATCCATGAAATGGATATCGATTTTTCTCAAGAACATCGCAACCGAACCCCTCGCCAAAGAGACGAAATGATTGAGGCAACCAACCGATTGCTCAAGGTGTGTAAGACCTTTTTGAAAGCTGTGGACGATAAACTCAAACCATAGCACGCGCAAATCAGATTTTAAAGAAAAATTGTCATGATATATAATCTAAGCATCCTTTTTTTCTCCTTGCCACCGATGTATGTTTCGTCTACCTCCACCGGCCCTGTCAGTTTCGCATCGCTATCGTTGAACTAGCCTTGCCGGATGCGCTGTGCCATATACTATGCGGTAGACTGCCATATACCATGTGGTAGACTGCCGGATACCAAGATCACGATGTAGTTTCATGCTGGACGTGCCCATTCCCCCTGCCGCCCTGGTCGCACACATCGCATCCTAACAGGTAAAAGAGGGACCTGCACCTTATCTATCTGTACTTCCGGACAACACCATGAAGATTTTCACATCGGATATCTGCTTCGACAAAACCCCTCACCCCACCCCGTACTCCAGCATCTTTCCGCGCACGAACGTGACGGACTGGCGCAGGCGTTCCATGCCGTGGACCGGATCGTCGCCGTCCTCGATGGATATCCAGCCGTCGAAACCCACCTCTGCCAGAATGGAAAAGATGCGGTCGTAGTCGTTGAGCCCCTCGCCGATTACACCGTGCTTCAGGATGTGCGCATAGCCTGTGTCCGGCTCGGCTTCGATCCGGCGCAGGTCCGCCAGCGTACCCCACTCGAGCATTCGGTCGCTGGCATGCATCGTCACGACGCGATGCTTCACGGCTTCGAGTAAAGCGATCGGGTCTTCCCCGGCTATCAGCGCATTGGACGGATCGTAGTTCACCCCGAAACAGGGCATATCCCTAAGGCGGTCCAGCACCTCCAGAAAGGTTTCGCTGTCCTGCGCGAATTCGGGGTATATCCAGTACCCGTCCTTGTAGTGGTTCTCCAGAATCAGCGTTACGCCGTGCCGGGCGGCGCAAGCGGCGGCGTCCCGGATGCATTCGACCACCCAATCCAGCGCGCGGTCGCGGTCGAGTGCCGGGCGGCGCTGCCCCGTCAGCACGCGGCAATAGCGGCCGCCGAGGGCTGCGGTCGCTTCGATGGTGCGGCACTGCCGGGCCACCTCCTCCTTCCGCTCCCCGGGATCGGGCCGGGTAAAATCCGGGGAATGGCACATCATGGAAATCGAAAGGCCTGCCGCGCCAGTAGCATGCTCGCGGAGCCGCACCAACGCAGCCTCGTCCCCCACAGGCGTAAATCCTTCGTAGAACTCCAGCCCGTCGATGTCCAGCGTCGCCGCAAGATCGATCCACTCCTCGACGCGCATGGTGCGCGTCACGCAGAGCGCATCCAGAAAGCACTTGGGAAAAACGGCGAGCGGCATCGGCTACTTGGACGCATTCTGTCCCACAAGCGGCCACTGTTCGATTTCAAAGACGGACCCGTTGACAGGCCCCGCCTGATCCGAAAGCCAGAACACGATGTGGGCCGCCGCCTCTTCGGGAGTGAAAATACGGCCGGACGGGGCATGCTCGGGGGATATGTTTTCCCACCAGCCTTCTTCGGAACCGTCCTCCACCTTGATCCTCTTCTCGTTTTCGGTGAGCGTCCACCCCGCGTTGACCTGGTTGACGCGGATGCCCTCGCTCGCCAGATACGCGGACAGGTTGCGCGTCATCGTCATGAGCCCGCCTTTCGTCATCGAATAGATCAGCAGATTTCGCTCTCCGCCCAGCGCATTGACGGATCCTACATTCAGAATATGCCCGCCGCCGCCCTGCTTCCTGAACTGCGCCACGGCGGCCTGGCTCAGAAGCAGAGGGGCCCGCATATTCACGGCGACCTGCCGGTCAAAGAGTTCGACCGCCGCATTGTCGAGATTGGAGCGCGCAAGAAAAGCCGCATTGTTGACGAGCGCATCCAGGCGCCCGAACCGCTCGACAGTGGACTCGACAAGATGCGGCGCCACCGCAGGATCCTGCAAATCGCCCAGTGAAAACGCAGCGGCCTCCCCCAATTCTTCCACGAGCGCGGCGGCGCGCCCGGCGCTCCGGCCATGAATCATCACCTTGCCGCCCTCGGCCACGATGCGGCGGGCCGTGCATTCCCCGATGCCCGTAGTCGAGCCGGTAACGAGAATGACTTTGTCCTTGACGAGTTGTCCCATATTTCTATCGGATTCGATGCTCCCGTAAGGATACTCTGATTAAGTCCGCGAAGTTCAGAGGCTGAGAGAAGTGCGCTGGCAAGGAATGACGAAGCAATGTGGCCTGCCCCCCACATAATGAGGAATGACGCGGCCAGCGTGCTTCTCGCAGCCTCCCGAAGGGCGCTTGGCATACGCAATCAGGGAATCAGGATCGCCTTTACATAGGTCCGTTCGTGCATGCGCTCGAAGACCTCTTCCCATTCTTTCATAGGGGCAATATGATCCACAAGAGGCGCCGTATCCAGGCGACCGCTTGCAAGCAGGCGCAGCACGCGCTCCCAGATTTCCCGATAGTGCGAAAAACTGCCCTGTAACGTAACGGCTTTCTGAACAAGGGGATCAAGACTGCCGCCGAACGGCTGTTTACCCCAACCGACTTTGGTGATCCACCCGCCGGGACGCACAGCGTCCAGCGCGGTCCGGAGCGCCTCGGAAACGCCTGCAGCGTCCACCACCGCATCGACGCCGAGACCGTCCCCGAGCGCCCGCCCTGTTTCTATTGCATCCTCCGCCGGCACAGGAACGAGACCCAACTGCCCCGCCACAGCAAGACGGTGCGCATCCGACGCCAAACCGGCCACCAGCACGACCCCTGCACCCGCGAGCCGCGCCATGACTCCGCAGAGCAAACCGATGGGACCCGGACCGAGCACCAGCACATGATCTCCCGATCGAATCCGCGTCTGCACGCAGACGGCATGATACGCCACGCAGCACGGCTCCGTAAGCGCCGCCTGCTCGAAGGTCAGTTCGTCCGGGATGCGATGCAGACAGCGTTCCGGTACGCGCACATAGCTCGCCATGGCGCCGTCCACCCCGTACCCGAAACCGAGGCGCGAGGGATCCAGATGATACCGCCCCTGCCGCACCAGCGGGGAATCCGGGTCGATGACGGCTGCGGTTTCGCTGGTAATCCGATCCCCTTCCCGAAATGTCCGCACGGCGTTTCCGGTCCGCGCCACGATCCCGCTGAATTCATGCCCAAGCACGCAGGGGTAGTTGACCGGCCAACTTTGCGCGCCTGCCCATTGATGTACGTCGCTGCCGCATACGCCGACCGCTCGGACCTCGACAAGCACATCCTCGGGACCGATCTCCGGCACAGATATCTCGCGAAGCTCGACGCTCTTCGGCGCCGCCGCATGATTCACCACGGCCTGCATCGTACGAGGAATCTGCTTCATGACCCGGTCGTCCCTTTCCCGAAGGCATGCACCCGCGCGCATATCTCCCGGAGAATACCTTCCACATCCCCGGACGTCGCCCGGAATGCATGCGCATCCACGGCAATCGGAGCGCCTATGACCACGATGGGCGCACCCCAGGCGGGCGCCTGCACAGCCTGTTCGATATCCAGTCCGCCCACGGCCTGCACCGGGATATCCACAGCGGCCACCACGTCGCGCAACCGGTGAAGCGGCGTTTCGAAAGGCTGTCCCCGCTCCTGCCGCAGTGTCCGGTAGTCGTACCCGATATGATGAATGACGTAATCGCAGCCCATCTCTTCGAGCAACCGGGCCCCGGCCACAGGATCAGGCATCCCGAGGTTATCCCCCATCACTTCCAAGCCCAGCTCCCTGCCGGCCCGCACCACCAGTTCTACTGTTTCCGACTCGGCCTGCCCCATCACCACCACATGGGTCGCTCCGGCGCGGGCCATGATCTCCACTTCGAGCCCGCCCCCGTCCATGGTTTTCAGATCCACTACGAGGGGCTTGTCCGGAAACCGCTCCCGCAAGGCGCGTACGCCATGCATCCCTTCGGCAATGACCAGCGGGGTACCCGCTTCGATCCAATCGACGCCGGCCCGTACGGCCATCTCCGCCATCTCGACCGCTTCCGAAACCGACGTAACGTCCAGCGAGATCTGTACGACCGGCTCCATAAACCAGGCGGATTTAATCAGAGTATCCTAATACAGGAACATGGGCTTGTTCAGCACATGATGCACCTTCGGGCGGTACGCCTCCACGTCATAGAGTTCGTCCACATCCACGCGCTTCACGCCCGTCGTCACCTCGTCCATGGGAATGTGCGTGTATACGCCGCCGCGCAAGGCCACCATTCTGCCGCTGGCTCCTTCCCCGAGCAAGTCCATCGCCATGTTCGCATAGTTGACGCCTACCATCAGGTCGAGCGCATCCGGCGGGCCGGAGCGCATCAGGTACGCAACGGACTGCAGCACAATCTTCTCGCCGGTGAGTTTGCTGAGCATATCTCCCGTGGCTTCCCCGATGCCGCCCAGCTTGCGATGCCCGTACGGGTCCTCCTCCCCGCTTTCCATCACCTCGCCGCCGATCATATACGCGCCCTCGCTGATCGTCACCATGGCGTAGTTGCTGGGATTCATGCGCTTGTCCTGCATGACCAGGTCCGCCAGTTTCTCCGGGTCGAAAGGCACCTCCGAAATGAGCGCCCGGTCCACCCCGGCCAGATACGAACTGATGAGACTGGTCTGTCCGGAATTTCTTCCGAAGAGTTCGACGACGGCGATGCGCTCGTGGGACCCCGTGCTGGTGCGGAGCTGGTGAATGAATTTGATGCTCCTCGTGATGGCCGTCCCGAACCCGATGCAGTAATCCGTGCCGTATACGTCGTTGTCCATCGTCTTGGGAATGGCCACCACCGGGAACCCTTCGCGGTGCATGCGCTCCCCGTAACTCAGCGTATCGTCTCCCCCGATGGGAACAAGCATGTCGACGCCCAGATGCTTCAGATTCGCAAGGGCATGGGAAGTAAAATCGAAGGGGCCTTCTTCCGTCATATCGACCGTGCCCTTCAGGAAATCGGGCACGTCGTCCGGCGCCACGCGGCCCGGATTGACGCGGCTCGTATGCAGCACGGTGCCGCCGGTCCGGTCGATTTTGCGCACGGTCTGAAAATCCAGTTCGACCGTGTATTTGTCGATGCTCGCGGGGTCGTCCCGGTCCATCCAGAGCAAACCGCCCCATCCGCGGCGAATGCCGATGACCTCGTTTCCTTGCTCCATCCCCCGCATGGCGACCGCCTTGATGCAGGGGTTCAGACCGGGTACGTCCCCGCCTCCGGTCAGTATACCGATTCTCATGGTATTCGTATGGTTAGTGAGTTATTTCAGCCTTACAATATAACGAAATGACGGCCTGACATGCGAGTGCCGAACCCCCGGTTTGATATGGAATACCCCTTCGGAACGGGTTCGTAACAACCTTTTAACGGTCTTTGCCGGGGCGGGTGCTTACCCGGTCCGCGCCCAGGCATGCAGCAGGATACCCGCAGCAACCGCCGCATTCAGCGATTCGACGCCTCGGGCGCCCGGTTTTTCACCCCTGTGCACCCGGCCCGGAATAAGCACCCGCTCGGCGATCCGGTGCCGAACGTTCCGGGAAATTCCGTGCGCCTCACTGCCGAGCACCAGAACGGACGGCAGCGCCGGCGTCCAGTCATCCACCGGAATGCCCTCGAGGTCCGCCCCGTAGACGGCGAATCCGCGCGCCGCGAGGTCGGCAAGCATCCCGACCGGATCGGACGTTTCGACATGCTCGACATCCCACACCCCGCCCATGGAAGCGCGCACCGCCTTGGGGTGATAGACATCCACGGAATCCGGAGCGGTTACCACGGCCTCCACGCCGAACCAGGCCGCCGTCCGGATGATGGCCCCCGCATTCCCCGGATCGCTCACGCCGTCGAGCAGGACCACCCGCTGCATGGATGCAAGCGTCTCCGGGGCCGCCCGCCGGACGCCTGCGACCGCCAGCACGCCCTGGCTGGTTTCGACCGCGGATACCGTGCGCATATCCCGTTCGGACACGACATACACCCGGTCCTCCGGGATACGGAACCGTTCCTCAAGGCGGCTCTGCGCCGATTCCGATACGAGCAGCGTCCGCAGTTCGGCCCCGGCGTCGAGCGCCGCTTCCACGGCCCGCACGCCTTCGACGATCGTCTCCCCGTACCGGTCGCGGTACTTTCTGTGCGCCAGCGAGCGGATTTCTTTCAGGCGGCGTTGGGGAAGAGGGGTCATGGGTACGGCGCGGAGAGGTCCGCCTTACGCAGCAGCGTTTCGGTCTGCTCCTGTGCATGGACCTCCGAAACGCATGCACCCCCTACGATTGCGACAAACGCTATGAGGATCAAACGCCGCATGAGGTTTTCATTAGAAAATGGATAAGCAGGCCCGGATGTAAAGATACGACGCGCGCGCACGTATCCTTAATTAAGGGTACTCTGATTAAGTCCGCAAAACTCAGCGTATCCTTTAAGGGTACTCTGATTAAGTCCGCAAAGCTCAGAGGCTTGCGAGGGGCGGGCTGGCAAGGAATGACGAAGCAGTGTGGCAGGCCCCACACAATGAGGAATGACACAGCCAGCTTGCCCCTCGCAGTCTCCCGAAGGGCGCGTCACGTCCGCGATGCCGGAAACCTCAGTGTTTCCCGCTGATTTCAACGATGGAATCATAACATCCTTTGCGTACGAACGTGACGCGCTGAGCGAAGCGGTTTTGGTCAGAGTACCCTTATTATTTCCTTTTAGGCCGCATACCGCTATTTTGATGCACGCCATACGCCTTTCCCGGTACGGTTCCGAATCCGCCGTTTGTATCTTCCTTCGTTCTGCACTGACGCTTCACCTGTTTTGACCCCGGCCATGACGCTCCCGACTCCTTCGCTCCGCCCTTCCCGAAAAATATCCGTCTTCCTCTTCGCCGCAGCGTTCGCCTCGATCGCGCTGGCGGTTACCGCGCCCGTTCCCCCCGCACAGGCGCAGGAAATGCAATGGGAAGACTATGCGCCCCGCTCCACGCTGGTCGTCGAGGAGCATGAGGTGACCCGCGCGAAATTCCCGTTCGTGGACGCCCATGCGCACCAGTGGGGCATCGCCGAGATGTCCGGCGAAGAGATCGCCGCCATGGTTGCGGACATGGACGCAATGAACATGGCCGTCATGGTGAATCTCAGTGGAGGCAGCGGCGAAGAACTCCAGGCGAAAATCGCCGCCACGGATATGCACGCCCCGGGGCGCTTCGTGCATTACGCGAACATCGACTTCGAGACCCTGGACGATCCGGATTTCGGCGAGAAAGCGGCGGCCCAACTGGAAGAAGACGTGCGGCAGGGCGCCAAAGGCCTGAAGATTTACAAAAGCCTCGGCATGTACATCTTCTACGAGGATGGTACGCGGCTGAAAACCGACGACCCGAAACTGGACCCCATCTGGCAGAAGGCCGGCGAACTGGGCATTCCGGTCCTCATCCATACGGCAGACCCGGCCCCCTTCTGGGAGCCGCAGGACCGTTTCAACGAGCGCTGGTTCGAGCTCAAGGAGCGCCCGCGCCGCAAGCGCGATCCGGTTCCTTCCTGGGAAACCCTCATGACCGAACACTGGGATCTGATCGCCAGACACTCGAACACCATTTTCCTCAGCGCACACCTCGGCTGGCTGGGCAACGATCTCGGGCGGCTGGGCAGCCTGCTGGACAAAATGCCCAACATGTACACCGAACTCGGAGCGGTCATCGGCGAACTGGGCCGGCAGCCGCACACGGCGAAGGCCTTCCTGACGAAATATCAGGACCGCGTACTCATGGGCAAGGATTCGTGGGAACCGTCCGAATACTACGTCTATTTCCGCATCTTCGAGACGGCGGACGAATACTTCCCGTATTACCGCAAGCGGCATGCTTTCTGGAGCATGTACGGCATGGACCTCCCGGACGACGTGCTGCGGAAAATCTATTACGAAAACGCGCTCAGGATCATTCCCGGACTGGACCCTGCCCTCTTCCCGGACTCGTGATCCTGCGGCACGGCACTCCTTATTGTAATAGCCGCCGCAACCCGACGCCGGCAACCCGGCACGCATTCAACCCCTGACGATATGACCCGCTTTCTCTCCCGCCTGGCCGTTGCTGCGGCGCTTGCCGCAACCCTGTCCGCCTGTTCCGAAGCGCCCCCGCGCGCGCCGGTCGGCGCCGATGCGGACTGGGCGAATTATCTCGGCCATCCGAGCAGCAACCAGTATTCCCTGCTCGATCAGATCAACACGGAGAATGTCCACCTGCTGGAAATGGCGTGGGCGTACGATACGGGGGAAGTGAGCGAATACCAGGCCAACAACCTCATCGTGGACGGCGTGCTGTACACGGCTACCCCGAACCGCAAGATGACGGCGCTGAACGCCGCAACGGGCGAACATCTGTGGACCTTCAATCCTGACGAAACCAATTCCCACGACGGCGGCATGCACCAGGGCGGCGGCCGGCAACGAGGCTTCATACACTGGGAAGACGGGGAAAACAGGCGCATCTTCACGACGAAAGGCCCCTGGCTGTACTCCCTCGACGCAGAGACGGGCGAGCCGGTCCCCGCGTTCGGCGAAGGCGGCTGGCTCCATATAGGCGACCGCATCGACTGGGAAGGCCGTCCGAACGTGGGCCTGAACTCGGGCGGATATGTCTTTGAAGACATGCTTATTTTCGGCGTGCGGGTAGCGGAGAACGTGCCCGGGGCGGTCATTGCGCTCGACGCGCGGACCGGCGAACGCATCTGGATCTTCCATACTCTGCCCCGTCCGGGGGAATTCGGGTCGGAGACGTGGCCGGAAGGCTATCTGGAATACACGGGGGGCGCCTCGGACTGGTCCGGCATCGCAATGGATATGGAGCGAGGCATCGTATACTCCTCCACGGAAACCGCAGGCCCCGACTTCTACGGCGGCGACCGGTACGGCGAGAATCTGTTCGCCAACTCCCTTATTGCGCTGGATGCGCGGACCGGCGAGCGCCTGTGGCACTTCCAGTTCGTTCATCACGACCTGTGGGATATGGACCTTCCGACCCCGCCCACGCTGCTGACCGTCCGGCACGACGGAGAATGGGTAGACATAGCCGCCCAGGGCACGAAGATGGGACTGCTGTACGTCTTCGACCGGGTTACGGGCGAGCCGCTGTGGCCGATCGAAGAGCGCCCTGCCCCCGTATCGGAATTGCCGGATATGCAGGCATGGCCCACGCAGCCCCACCCCATATGGCCGCCGCCGCTCATACGGCAGGAATACACGCTGGACGACGTATCGAATATCTCGCCGGAAGCCCGACAGTTGACCACCGATCTGATTACGCAGTCCGGAACCTACGGATCGTTCCCGCCGCCAAGTCTGGAACAGAAAATCAAGTTTCCGGGATACGACGGGGGCATGGAATGGGGCGGATCGGCTGCCGACCCCGACGGCGTATTGTATGTGAATGTCAACGAGATGCCGTGGTTTTACCAGCTTATCCCGACAAGGCGTCCGGACGGTACGCCCCTGCCTCGCGGAGACCGATACTACCGGTCGCTCTGCGCGTCCTGCCACGGTCTGGACGGCAGCGGCGATCCGGGAGGCGGTTTTCCGGCGCTTACGGATATGGGCGAACGCTACAGCCGGGAGCAAGCCATGGCGCTGCTCGTACAGGGCGGCGCGCGCATGCCTCCTTTCGACCAGGTCCCCGAGGGGTTTCTGAACGCGATTCTTGACCATCTCTTAGGCGAAGAAACGGCTGTGGAGGAAGACGAGGAGGACGGATATGTGCCGCCGTACGCCTTCCGGGGGTTCCAGCGCTGGCTGGACCAGGAAGGCTACCCGGCCATCAAACCGCCCTGGGGCACGCTGAACGCCGTCGATCTGAATACGGGCGACATCAAATGGACCGTACCGCTCGGAGAGTACGAGGAATTGACAGCGCGGGGGATTCCGCAGACCGGTACGGAAAATTACGGCGGACCGATCGTGACGGCGGGCGGCGTGTTGTTCATCGGCGCCACCGCCGACGAGAAAATACGGGCCTTCGACAAGGAAACGGGCGAGGTGCTGTGGGAAGCCGACCTGCCTTTCGGCGGAAACGCTACGCCCAGCACCTACATGGCGGACGGGAAACAGTATGTGGCGATTTCGGCGGGCGGCGGCAAGTCGAACCGGCCTATTGGAGGCATGCTGGTCGCGTTTGCGCTGCCGGATGAGGCGTCTGCGGAAACGGGGGGCGATACGGGAGAAGGCGAATAAGATTAATATCTATTTCGCCAGCGGGCGTTATATCTACTTCGCCAGCGGGCTAGGCCGCATCTGGAACTGGTACACCTTGCTGGTTGTCCCGGCGCCCGATTCCATATGGAAGGGGGTGCGCGTACTGATCGTGGCCCACACCCCGCGGCCCTTCCAGCCCGTCTCCGGATCGTCGATGCGCCCGTCCAGCCACTTCGTATAGAACCCGGTCGGATACGGCACCCGCAGTACGACCCATTCGCCGTCCTTCAGCGCAAGCAGCGCATCGGACTGGTTGCCTGTGCTTATGGGCACATTCTCCCCCAGGCCCAGCGTGTTATACCAATCCACCCAGGCGTAATAGCTGCCTCCGCCGCCGCCCGGCCCCTCTACGCCGCCCAGTTGAGGAACCGGTTCCTCATAAAAGGTCCACCCTTCCGGACAATGCTGTCCGGTGGCTTCCGGTCCGTTCAGCGGGCCCTCGCACTTGCGCCGGTCGAAACTCGCGAGATGTCCGCTTGCAAGCGGGGTCCATACTACGCCCTCAAGATCGACGTCCATTCCCCGGGGAGAAAATCCCCATATGTCCGCCCGTTCGTTCCCGTAGGGCAGTTCGTATACCTCGGCCAGCACCGTCTCCGGCGGGTTGTCTCCCGGATCAAGCCGCACCACTGTGCCGGGGAAATCCAGCACGGAGCCCCATACCGTGCCGTCCGGCATGGGCGTGACCGCATAAAAACCCCGTCCGTAGCGCTTGTCCAGGGCCGGATCCACCGGATCGCCCGGTTCCACGTACGCATCGCGCTGCCCATTGCCGTTCGTGTCCATGATCAGCGCCGTCCAGCCCTGCGAGGTCTCCTCATCGCCCGTTTCAAGGAAGGCTTCCACATCCAGCCAGCCCACGACCTGCCCGTCCCCACTGGTCCAGAGCGTGTTTTGCTCGTCCATGGCGAACATCAGATGATGGGTGCTGAAGCACGTACCGATGTTCGTCAGTTCCTCCGTAGCCGGGTCGTACACGGCAAGGTGGCGGTAGGACCTTGCAAGAGGGAACAGTCTGGCGGAAGGATGTTCCGAACCCTCCTTGCAGAAATCCGGGTTGTCCGCCGGGCGGACCCGCGACGTGAGCCAGACGCGCCCGGCCTCATCGAACATGGGGTTATGCACGTTGGTCTGGCTGTTCCAGATGGGTTCGTCGCCCCAATAGGGAGAAGACGCCAGTACGCTGCCACCCGCGTTGGGCGTGGCCGGGTCGCGTGGATACACCGGCACTTCGCTCCGTTCGTGCGTGACCGGATCCAGCACCGGGACATAATCCGAACTCGCTTCCGCGGCCCCGTACAATTTGCCGTAGGCATTTACCGTAGGATCCCGCCGGTCGGTCGATACGAGATCGTGGAGATAAGTTTTCGGATCGGCCCAGTCCCACATGGTGATGACCACATTGCGTTCGAGGCCCTCCGGGCGCGGCGGCGCAGGCGGCAAGGCGCCTTCCGCAATGCGGTCCGTCCAGTCGGCGAACATTTCGAGCGCGCGTTCGCGACCCAATGCATTGAGGCCGTACATCATGCTGCCCCCGGCCTGCCCGGCCTGGAGACGGCGTTCCCAGGCTGCTTCCGACGACACGAAGGCGCCGGTTTCCGGGTCGATAAAGTGCTCCGGAGACTCCAGATCGGCGAGATTCTCCGGAATGCGGCGGGTGCCCGAACCGCCCATCTGATGACAGGCCATACACATACCGGATTTCAGGATGCGCAGAAATTCGCCCTGATTGTCGAGGTGCTCGGCAATACCGTTTCCACCCGGTCCCGTACCGGGAAATTCGCTTTCCGCGGGAACGTCAATCAGAGAAAACCAGTGTCCCGAAGGATAGATCTCCGCAGCGGCGGCCTCGTCGGGGGCCTCGACCGCTTCAAGATTCAGCATATCGCCGGGGCGGCCGGGCTGCCGGGGAGAATCCACCAGGCCGTAGCCCCGCACCCATACTTCGTATTCGGCGTCGGGGAGATCCGGCAGCACATAGCGCCCCGCATCGTCCGTCACCACAATCTTCGCAAAGGGCGTGGGCAGGTCGCCTGTTTCCGCAATGACCCATACGCCGGCTTCCGGGCCATTGGCGCCTGTCACCACGCCGCCGATGTCGTCGCTGTCGAGCGCGGGTGTCGACATGGCGCCGCATGCAGCAAGCACAAAAGCAAGTGAGGCGGCAAGTAGGAATACGGGGAGGCCGGACATTGTAGAAAACACCGGATGCGAATGCGTGCGCGAACGCGGCATCTGTGAAAAAGGCTTCTGCGCATGCAACATGCACAGGCGGACAGGGTGCGTTTTCATGGAGACGGAAGGCTATGCAGGATCGGGCAAGGGATTTGCTTCATCTATCCTTCAAATATCGCCGTTCGCGAAGACTGGCGCAAGAATTGGGGAATAACAATGATTGAGCAGAAATTGAAGGTCTTCGACCAGCGAGAAATCGGAGCGGCGCGGCCTTTGACTGGGCGCTGCAACCAATCAGCGAGACAAGGGATTCTCAAGCGCTTCCCGTTCGGCTTGCCTGAAGTAGTTTAGGATATTTGGCGCTTCTGACACATCGCACCAGGCACAAATCATCGACGTGAGCAATCCGGGCGGTACATAAACCCGGAGGAGAACCTGCTCAAGGGGCTGCAAAAGAAATTTCTCCAACAAAAACTTGTGTTTTACTCAGTAAATTGAGTAATTTTACTCAGTAAATTGAGCAAAATGTATAAACAGAATGGATACAACACATTGAACAACTTCCCTTCAAAGACCTTCGTCCGTCCCCAGGCTGCCAAACTCCTAAGTCGTCTGCAGGAACCGCGCCGGTTCATTCAGATCGTAGCAGGCCCGCGGCAAGTGGGCAAAACCACACTGGCCCTGCATGTAGCAGCGGAATGCGGGTTACCGCACCATATCGCCAGCGCCGACGAACCAACCTTGCGAGACTCCGCATGGATCGAGACCCAGTGGGAAACGGCGCGACTGCTGGCGGGCGGAGCCGGTGGACAAGGAGCCCTTCTCGTGCTGGACGAAGTGCAAAAAGCGCCGAACTGGTCCGAAACGGTCAAGCGCCTCTGGGATGAGGATACCCGCCGTGGATACCCCCTGAAAATAATGGCCCTCGGTTCGGCTCCCCTGCTGATCCAGCGGGGATTGACCGAAAGTCTGGCGGGTCGATTCGAGGTCTTGCGTCTGCCCCACTGGAGTTTTTCCGAGATGCGCGAGGCTTTCGGCTGGACATTGGACAAATATATTTTTTACGGAGCCTATCCCGGCGCCGCGCCGCTGATAAAACAACCGCAACGCTGGGTGCGCTACCTTCGAGACGCGCTCATCGAAACAACCATTTCGCGCGATGTGCTCCTGTTGTCCCGCGTGGACAAACCCGCACTACTGCGCAGGTTGTTTGAACTGGGGTGTGCATATTCGGGGCAGATACTCTCCTACACTAAAATGACAGGGCAACTCCAGGATGCAGGCAACACAACCACGCTGGCGCATTATCTCGATTTGTTGTCCGGGGCAGGCATGCTCACAGGTCTGCAAAAGTACTCGGGCAGCACGGTCCGGCGAAGGGCGTCGAGTCCCAAGTTGCAGGTCCTCAACACGGCCCTGATGAACGCCCAATCCGAACGAACGCTGGCCGAAGCTCGCGAGGATCTGGCGCTCTGGGGGCGGCTGGTGGAATCCGCAGTCGGCGCCCATCTGGCCAACGCCGCCATGACGGGAGATATTACGCTCTATTACTGGCGCGAACGTAACCGCGAGGTAGATTTCGTCGTGCGCACAGGCCAGAACCTGATCGCGATCGAGGTAAAAAGCGGCCCGTCGCAACGGACGCTACCGGGTATGATTGCATTCGATCAAGCCTTTGGCCCCGCCCGTAAACTACTGGTGGGCGGGGACGGCGTCCCCGTGGAAGCGTTTCTGTCCATGCCGGTGCGAGCATGGGCAGGAGGGGTAATGCCGTAGTGGAGAAACGCCCTATGCGACCCCCTGATCTTCGAGGAACTCCAGCATGATGTCGGCGCACTCCTGGGGATTTTCAAGCTGGAGGAAATGGGTGGTCTCCGGCACGAAGTCGTAGTCGAGACCGGACAGGCCGGTGAGGTCCATACTGGGCAAAAACGACAAAGGCATGGTCGGATCTCCCCCGATCACCTTGATGGGGCAAGCGATATCGTGCGCCTTGGGCTCGAAATTGTAGGCGAAGCTATACTCGAATATGCAGGACTCGTACTCGCGCGGACACCGGAGTTTATAGCCCTTTCCGCCGGAAGCGGGGCGCAGCGTCGTCTCGGCGAAGAGTTCTGCCACGCCGGGCTGCAGGCGACCGAAGGTCGGCAGGCGCCGGATTGTCTCCGCGAAATCTTCCCAGCTTCCAAACCATTCCTGGCGCATTTGGGCGACAATTCCGGACCGCCGCCACAAGGCGTCGACTTCGAGAGGGTCGCCGCTGGGCGGATAAATGGGCGGATCGAAGAGGACGAGCGCCGCAAACCCTTCTCCCGGCGGCTCGTGGTTGAGCGCCACTACCGCCGACAGGGCATGGAATACGCCGATTTTCGGCTTCTCGCCGAAGTGCCGGTCAATACCCTGAAAGATGTGCTCATTGTCGGAAACGAAGGTTGCGATGTTGTGTGTCTGGATATCGCTCAACGAACTCCAACCGTGATTTCGGAGATCGTAGAGCACGATATCGAAACGGTCGACAAGCGCGGACCAGAAAGGGTAATACAGGTCGGTTGCCAGCCCGTTTCCATGACACAGAACGAGCCGCGGGCCGTCCGGATTACCGTGCTGCCGGATTACACTGGTTGCACCGTCGGTTACAGCAATCTCGGCGGTAGCCAGCGGTTCAGGCAGCACCCATTCCTTATCTTTGGGGTAGCGAGGTTCCATATCTCTGGCATAGCGTTGGGGAAAGGGAAAAACGACTGGAGAACACCGGGTAGCCCGGACGCATAAATGCCCCGTTTGGTTTGTGGGGATCGGCGCAACAAATTCCACCCGCATAATACCATTCCGCGGGTGCCTTGTCAATCGGGCGGAAGGCGTTCTTCGTGGAAGCAGAGCAGAGAGTCGGCGACCTGTCTATGGTGGGTAACAGGATGTCCCGGACGGCATATTCGCACCGCTGCGCGGTCGAAAGTCGATTAAACAACAAATCGGGAACGAATATTTTCACTTGACATTATAATTAGAAACAAATATTTTCACTTAACATTGAAAGTGAGAATAAATGTTTCCAGTTTAACCAACTAAGACAATGCTCGATACGTTGAAAGAAATCATCCTCGATTTCCAGGAGGCCGAATATTCGATCGGGACCGCCCGGCGCATCGACATAAGACCAGTGCCCGGAAAAGCAACCGTGTGCATGGGCGCCCGTCGCAGCGGCAAATCGACACTCATGCTCCAGATTGTCCAGCGGCTGCTCGACAACTGCGTTCCGCGCCAGAACATCCTGTTCCTGAACTTCTTTGACGATCGCCTCCACAACCTGCAACGCGACGGATTGGGCATTATCCCTGAAGCCTACTTCTCGCTCTATCCGGAAAAGAAAAACACCGAAACCGTTTACTGTTTCTTCGACGAGATACAGGTTATTCCCGGCTGGGAGCCGTTTGTGGACCGCCTGATGCGTACGGAAAAATGTGAAGTATATATCACCGGATCCTCCGCACAGATGCTATCCAGGGAGATTGCCACGCAGATGCGCGGGCGGGCGCTGTCCCATGAACTGTTCCCCTTCTCGTTCCGGGAATTTCTTGATTACAAGGAACTCGACGCCGATACCCCCCTGACCACCCGGCAGCGCCTTCTCGTGCAGCAAGCTTTCGAGGAATACCGGGAAACAGGCGGCTTTCCCGAGGTAGTCGGACTTGACCGGCGTCTGCGGATCAAGACACATCAGGAATACTTCAACGCCATGTTGTTTCGCGACCTGATCGAACGGCACGATATACCTCATCCGAGGGCGGTCACCGATCTGGCGCACCGGCTGATGGACAACATCGGTTCAAGATATTCCGTCAACAAGCTTACCGGGTATCTGAAATCGCTTGGGCATAAAGCGCCCAAAGACGCGGTCTCCGACTATCTGGAATGGTTCGAGGACGCCTATGTCTTTTTCACGGTGCGCATTTTTGACGCCTCCCGTGCACGCGCTAACGTCAACCCGAAGAAAATCTACGGAATCGACCATGCGCTTGCCACATCCATCGGGCCGGGCATTCTGAGAAATGCAGGGCATTTACTGGAAAACCTGATCTTTGTGGCCCTGCGCAGAATCACGCCGAATATCTTCTACGTCAAAACCCGCAACGGACGGGAAGTGGACTTCATCGCTCTGATGCAGGATCGGACTCGTATGCTGGTGCAGGTATGCGAATCCATGGCGAACCCGCAAACCCGCCGGCGGGAAATCAGGGCGCTTGGCGAAGCGATGGCCTCGCTGGACTTGATGCATGCCGTCATTGTGACCCGCAGAGAGCAAGAGCAGATTCAGGTGGAAGCAGGAACCATCGAGGTCGTTCCGGCATGGCGTTTTCTGCTGGATATCGAAAAAGAAGGGGTGGGGTAAATTACCGCCCCGAGACGCACTTTGCCGATCCAAACGGCACAACGTATCTCCGGAGCGCGCTACCCGTCATCCTGATCGCTTTCTTCTTCCTGATCGTCTCCTTCGGCCCCGTCGTGCCCTTCACCCTCATCATGCCCTTCGCCATGATCGGCCCCTTCATCCTGATCGTGCCCTTCTTCCTCCTCCCCTCCCATCGCCACGGTCTCCAGCCTCGATATATGGAGGTTGAGGGCATGGTTTACCCGCATGCCGAACACGCCGTCCATACCGAGATCGGCCCGCGGCAAGGCGGCCACTTCCGCGTCGTTCACGAAAAAATGTACTGTTTCGGCGCCGGCTTCCAGGGCGAGCACGTTCTTCACGGTGGCCGCTTCCTCTTCGCGATCGGCCCAACCGAGAATGGCTTCATGTCCGGTCCAGGGATGAATGGTGGGCGCTTCCGGCCCTTCACGCCGCTTGACGATGAATTCTCCCCCGTCGCGCAGCAGGAAATACGTGTAATCGACGGCGTCTCCCGTAAGGTCCGATCCGCCGACAAAGATGCCGAAAGCCTCCCGGCGGCCCGCCGGATCGAACAGGTAGACTTCCATTTCAATGCGGTACTCGCCGGACGCTTCCATGTCCGGCCCCCAGTAGATCGCTGCCGGGCCGGAGGTCACGTGCCATCCGGGCGGCATGGAAACGAACATCTCCAGATCGTCCTCGGATGCTTCGGGATTGTCGAAACGGACCTGCCATCCTTCCGGACGCACAAGGTCCTCCTGGGCCTGCGCGGGAAAGGAAACGGCGAGAAACAGGACGGTGCAGGCGAACAGCGGAGCGAATAGAGAGCGGGACATGGCGGCAGCGGGTTGGCGGATGAGGAATGGGCAGAGAATGATTTTTTGAGAAAACTTCCTGAAGGATGCTCTGATTAAATCCCTTGCGATCAAAGTAAGCCTATGCGGGGATGATGGCAAGGGGGAGGTGCTTTATGGACTGAAGGCAAGGCTTACGATCAGAAAATTATATTTGCATCGAAAATGTCTTTATTTTAATTTAAGCCCGAAAATAAAATAAAATAATCTGTTATTTACACATTGCACATAAGGATCCGACGCCATGGAACGCACAGCAAGAGGCAGATACGAGATTACGAGCGCCGGCGGCGAACAGGTCCGAGCCTTCATACCAGCCCCGTTGCCTCCCAAACCACCGCTTGTTCCGGACGGTTCGCTGCAGCAGGCGCTGGAATCGGCGGGACTTGCCTTGGGACGGCTTGACAGTATTGCAACACTCTTGCCAGACAAGGCACTTTTTCTTTATACTTATGTGCGCAAAGAGGCGGTGCTCTCGTCCGAAATCGAAGGTACGCAATCGTCCTTGTCGGACCTTCTGCTTTTCGAAATCGACGAAGCGCCAGGCGTTCCGTCCGACGATGTGGTCGAGGTCTCGAACCATGTAGCTGCGCTCGAACATGGATTGGACCGCCTGA
Source organism: Rhodothermales bacterium (assembly GCA_951812345.1). Classification (GTDB taxonomy): domain Bacteria; phylum Bacteroidota; class Rhodothermia; order Rhodothermales; family VXPQ01; genus VXPQ01. The sequence goes on along the minus strand of OX638295.1, from coordinate 821,734 downwards.
GAGAGGGTTTCCCCCTTTCGAATCGTCTGATCCGCGAGGTACACAATGTGCTCATGCGACGTGGGCGGGGCAGCACCCAAACGCCGGGCGAATTCCGGCGTTCGCAAAACTGGATCGGCGGCACCCGTCCCGGCAATGCCGCCTTTGTTCCGCCTCCACATACCGCCGTACCTGACTGTATGAGTGCGTTAGAGCGCTTTCTACACAATGAAACGGACGGGCTACCGATCCTGCTCCGGGCAGGCCTTGCACATGTGCAGTTCGAAACGATTCATCCTTTCCTCGATGGCAACGGACGCGTAGGGCGGTTGCTCATAACGTTATTACTGTGTCACTACGGCGCACTGCGCGAACCGCTCCTGTACCTGAGCCTGTATTTCAAGCGCCACCGCACGGTTTACTACGATCTGCTGAATCAGGTACGCCGCACCGGCAACTGGGAAGCATGGCTTGCTTTTTTCCTCGAAGGAGTCAAGGTAATAGCCGAAAGTGCGGTTCTCGCCGCCGAGCGCCTTTCCAGAATGTTTCAAAATGACCGGGAGCAAATCGAAAAAAATGCAAGGCGTAGAGCGGGCTCCGCGCTCCGAGTGCATGAAGCATTGAAGGCACGACCGATCCTGTCGTTGACGGAGGGTAGCCGTTCCACCGGGTTGTCTTTTCAGGCAACGGCCTCGGCCATGAAACTGCTCGCCTCGCACGGAATTGCAAGGGAGATAACCGGAAAGCGGCGCGGTCGGTTATTCGTCTATGACCAGTATCTTGCCATTCTTGACGAGGGAAGTGAGGTGGAGTAAAATTCCAGCGCAATCGCTGGTTCCGCTGCTCTCGGGAAACACAACCCGGCATGGCGCAAAAACTTTTCCAGCAAGCCGCAATAGCCCTGCGCGATGGCGGCGTCGAGGCCCTGGAGCCACGGCGTTCGGGCCGTCGCCATGCACCTGGCGGCGCAGCACGACGCGGTGAAGTGTCTGAATCTGTTGCTTGAGCGCGGCGCCGATCCGACTGTTACCGACGCCGCCCACCACGCCACTCCCCTTGTGTGGGCAGAGTTCTGTGGCGCGGCCGAGGCGGCCGAGGTGCTGAAAAGAAGGGGGTAAATGAGGGGTTGCCGCAGGGATGCAATTACGCTACTGAGCAAAATTACTCAATAGCGTAATTTTGGAAAATTGAAGGCGCTCCGATCCGTGCTGCTACGAGTGAAGAACTTCTTCGGGAATAATCCTGAACCCAAGCGCTGCGGCATTCTGCCGTATCCGCTCGTCGAAAGAGAGCATACATACATCCGGCGCGAGATTCCGCACAAACACCGCCGTCGAGAGATGTATTGCGTCCAGGGAACGAATGGGTTCGTGAGGAAATCGGCGGCGAGAGGCCTCCACGATTTCGGCATCCATAGCGCATAGCGTCCAGTGTGCAGACGCAGTTTCGACAATAGTCCGCGCTTCGATAGCAACCGACTCGTCTAACTGGCCAATAACGGCGGCGCGATGCAGGACGCGATCGCACTCGATCAACGTCAAGTCGGAAGTAAAGACCAATTCCGCTTCGGCCAACGCCCGATAAGCCCGACAGCCATTATCCTGACCAAGCAACCACGATAATACGGCGCTTGTCTCGGCATACAAATTCACGAATCGCCCCGGGTCTCGCTTAACAACTGCTGAAGTTCATTCCCGGTGAGAAGAGGTTTCCTTCGAGCATATACTTCGGGACGGTTAGGCGCCCCGAGACGCACCTTTCCTTCCCGGGCGCGACGACGCAAACCCATACGAGCTTCGTCCTCCGTAGTGCGAGACGGCGGGCGAATCTCTGCCGCAATCCGGCCGCGATAGGTGACATATACTGTCCCGCCTTCGCGAACCATGCGAATGCACTCGCTCAAACGATCCTTAAGTTCTCTGACCCCGACGGTAAGCATAAGAAACAATGTAGCCTCATGAGGCCACATATACAATACCTGACGCAGATTGTTTCGATACGACTCTCAACAAGCATCGACAGCACCGTTGGTCCTCCACGCCGGGGCGCCCTGATCGCATGACGAAGAGCCATGCAAAAAGTTACAATTTTTCCCATTCCGGGCAGGAGCAGGAACGTTTTTAAACCGTATATTATTTGTATGCAGCGAACGGGAAGACGCCACCATCGACCCTGACCGGAGAACCATGCCAGAGCCAACGCAATTCGAATTAGGCAGGCTTTATGAGAAATCGACCAGGGAGGCCGAAAAGGTTACCAGGGATTGGGTTGAACGCAAGATCACAGACCTTGAGAATAAGTTTCTCTGGAAAATAGTGGGCGTCGTTGTCGGCGTGGGAGCTACCGCAGCAGCGGCCTTGATCACAGCAATCCTTAAATAGTCGCCAAGCCATTGGAGGGCGCCATGAAATTCCCGAACCTGGAAGACTGCGTGGTAATAAGGGGTGAAGAGGCAGGCTCCCTGAAAGACCTGTTTATTCGTGAAGTAGTGGCAAATGAGCCGGAAGACGGCTTCGAAAAAGCCGCTGCTCTGCAGAAAGCAGACGATTATGCTATTCTGTTTGAACTATACGAAGGCATACTGCGATTTAACGTGAAAATAGGGGAGGTGGGAGATGCATATATCGCATTTGGTCCTGATTTTTTGAAACGGTTGCTAAATGACGCCTTCCATGCCATTGGCGGTACAGGCAGTGTGCAGCCCGCCGCATATGCCGGAGCCCATTGACCGGGGCGTGTCCGGTATCCGGGAGACGCGGCTGTACTTGGAACGGGAAATGCCGGAGCGTATTCCTGAGACGCCGGAGCAACCCTGCTCCCTCTACCCCCCTACACCGCCACCACCGTCTCCGTATCCCCGGCCGTCAGGGCGCTCATATACGCCAGGATCAGGTCGCGGGTGCGGTAGCGGCCGAATTGCTTTTTGTCTTCGCGTTGGACAATGGGGAAAGTGCTCAGCACGTACTCCGCGTCTTCCCGGTCCAGGCCGTACAGGTGGAAGTACAGCGCATCGAGCCGGGCCCGTAAGTGGCGGCGTTCTTCCTCGTCCCAAACGAAGGGCGGGCCGTCGTAGCCAAGATCGCGAGCGAAGGGCGCCATATCGTGGGCTGTGTAGGTGAGGCGGAGTACGTGGTCGCGGACAAGTTCGCGGACGGTCTTGTCGCCAAACCGGCGATCATAGTCGGCAGGGGCGATGACGGGAAGTTGCTCGACGATATACCACGTGAGGTTTGTGGCTTGAACCTTCTGACGAGCAATGTAATCGAAAATAAAACTGTTTAAGTTTGCTAACACACACGCCGCGTCCAAGCCATTAAGACCTTCTCCGTCAGGAAGAAGGAGCGGCAATTTGTGCCCACATCCCACTTTGGGGATCATGGACGCAATCATGGTACGAACGTTGGTTGATGCCGTGATGTCCTTGAAACAGAGCATCCATTCGAGACTCTGCATGTATAAGCTTTCTTGCCAGTTAATCCAGCTATGAGGAGTAGGCATAAAAGTCGGATCTCGATGTTCCTCGTACGAGGTCCCCTTAGGCTGTCTTGGGCGAAACAGATTGTTCGGATTGAATACCACACTGGCAGCCCGATGGTCGAATGCCTGCACCATCTTTCCTTCGTACAACGGCACATACAACTCCTCACCCCGCTTCCAGCGATTGCCCGCGACCGGATAAAACCCTTCGGCTTCAAGTTGCTCGGCGGTATGGAAAAGGTGCGAATCGTTGGCCATGTGAAACATCGTGGCGTACTTCACCGGCCACGCCTTGCGTTCTCCACTCCCTGAACGATCCACCAGCACCGGATGCCGTTCGTAGATGCGGCGCGTGATGTCGGCGTCCCGCCGGGTGCGGAAGATGGGCGCCGTGCCCGTATTCGGGTTCACGCGGGCGAAATCGTCCGGGGTCAACGGAAAACAACGGTCCTCGTCGCGGATCGCCTGCATGTCGTGTAGGAAAAAGGCGCATTCGGTCCGCTCGAATCGCCGCTCTTCTCCGCCAAGAATGAGCGCACAGAATTTGAAGGAAGCATGCACATCCTTGAAGAAAATCTTCTTGTTCTCGAAATCGAACAGCCCGGACACCCTCCCTTTCGTGGAAACGGATTGGAAGAAACGGGCCGCCGTCTTGTCCGCATAAATGCCCGAAGGCGTCAGCAGTCCCACAAACCCATCCGGTTTGACAAGACTCAGGGCCCGCTCCACGAACAGCGAATACAGGTTGATGTCGCCGCCGCCCAGCAAGGGATAATGCCCGGATTCCCGGATCAGGCAGCCGAGTTGGTCCGAGCGCACCTTGGCCGCGTCGAACTCTTCTGCTAAAGACGATCCCTGTTCGCGCAATTGCCGGATGCCTTTCCGGCGCGCCGCCGCGGTCGGGGCCAGCGCGAGTTCGGGCGCGCGCGTCGCGAACCACTCCACTTCCTGCAACTTGATCCGGTCCCACGGCGGATTTCCGATGATCGCATCGAAGCCGCCCTCGGGACGAACGTCCTGCCACCGCCGCCACACCCCCGGAAAAGCTGCTTCCCAATGCAGGAAGCCTTCCCGGTCGACAAGAGTCCGGACCTTATTCCACCGCTCGCAAAACGTCGCCCATTCCGCATCTTCCGAACCGGGCGCATCATCGCCGAGATGCTCCGGGCCGCGGGCCAGCAGTTCGTACACATGCTCCGACTGCTGACCGAGCGTTTTGAGAAGCGGCGCCTCGAAGACGCCCTGCGCTTTCTTCTTCATCCCCGCCGTCAACCAGCGCCAGCCGCAGAAGAAATCCAGCAGCCCCCTGAGATCGGCTGTCGTTTCCTCCACGGTGCCGAACAGCGACGCCGATTCGCGCACCTCCGCAATGTCGGCGTCGGACATTTCCTCGATGCGCTGCATGCCGGTTGTAGCGGCCTCCGCCCCCGCTATGGCGGAACCGGCGAATAGTCCCCCGCCCAGCCGGTATATATCCTGCACCGCCTCCTGCACCCGCAGGCCGATCAGCGAATCGCCGCAGCGCAAGTGGTGATCCAGAAAGGACAGCGGCGCGCCCACCGTGAAACTGTGCAGCCAGAGCGACACCTTGGCCAGTTCGACGGTCAGGCGGTTCTTGTCCACCCCGTAGATGCAGCGCTTGAGCACCATCCGGCGGACGATGGCCTGATCGGTGAGTTGGGTCTTGTCCAGAACCCAGTTCGATTCCTCGGCCCGGCGAACGATTTCGCTGCGAATCGCCTCCACGCGCTCGACCAGCGGCGATGCGTACTCCCCGTCGAGCCATTCCGGGACCGCAGGCACGTACTCGATCAACTCGGCAATGTAATCCGATAGAAAATCCACCGCCGTAACCAGAAAATGCCCGCTTCCCATCGCCGGGTCCAGCACCTTCAGATCGAGCACCGCCTCCGCCGGATCGAGTTTGCACAATTCGTCTTGCCGCTGCGCCTTGGGCCTGCGGTCGCTTGCGAGTTCGTCGGCCCTTTTCTCGAAAGCGTCGAGCCGCTCCTCGGCAAGCGGCTTCAGGGTCCGCTCGACGATCAGATCGACCAGTTCCTGCGGGGTATAAAAACTGCCGCTGTCCCTGCGGGCGTAACTGTTGGGACGCACCACAATCTTTCCCTCGTCGTCCCGGACCGGCTCGCGCTCCAGCAGCCGTTCGTAGATCGAACCCAGTTGCTGCACGGACATGTCGCGGTAATTCACAAAATGGCGCACGCCCTGCGCGTCCCTCGCATGGCTCAGATCGTGCACAATGGGAGCGATTTCCGCATCGGACAGACGCACCGTGTCCAGCAGCGGAGCCGCTTCCGGCGCAAACAACCCTCCGTTGTAAGGCGGCAAACCAATGGAAGCGTCCCCTTCGTCGACGATCCGAAAAAGATCGGCAAGGCGGCTCCAGTAGTTCGCGGCCCTTGCGGAAAACGTATCCTCGTCGGCCATCCTGCGCGCAATGTCGTCCCGCACCCGCTTGCGCAAACCGTAATCGTCGTACCGCGCATCGTTCACGGGCAGCAGGCCCCGGTCCTCCGCATAGAGCACGAAGAGCAGGCGGTAGAGGAAAATCAGCGCCGCATCCCGGCTTTCGTCGAGTGCCTTTCCGGATTCCCGGGCGATCGCATCGACAAGGTTCGGGAAAACGCGCTCGAACACCACGCCCGAAAGGTCCTGCGCAACCTGTTCCTCGTAGCGCTTGCCCTCGGCCAGCGCCCGTTCGAGGAATGTGGTCGCGGCCCCCGATTCGGGTACGAAAGACGCCCGGCGGAACAGCAGATGGAAAACCCGGAGCGCGTCTTCGTTGCCGGGTTCGAGCAGGTCCGCCAGATCGGCCTCGTAATAGCCGCTGGCGCGGGGCCGGGCGCGGTAGTCGTAGAGACGCCAGACGCTGCCGTTGGTCAGGATGCCCCAGCGAATGCGTCCGTCCGTAACGCTTTCGGCGGTCGACAGATACCGCAGTATCTGCCCGTGCGGGGTGCCGCGCTGCACCCGGTCGCTCCCGTCGCGATTATCGAGAGGCAGCCCGAAACGCTTGCTTTCCTCTATCGCCAGCGCATCCAGATACCGGTCCTGCGAGTTGGCGCGGGCGCCCGCCTGCGCCTTCGATGCGGCGTCCGAAAAAAGGAGGTGGTCCGGAATATCCTCGTTGCGCGCCGCGCCCTGCTGCGGCAGATAATCCTCCCACTCCAGCAAATCCAGCACCGGACGAATCAGATCCTGCTCGGTGACGGCTTCGTTGGGATCGCTGGACCGACGAAGCGCCTCATAGCGCCCGGCCACGTCCTCTCTGAACGAATCGAACGCCTCCCGGTCGGCTACCGAAGCTTTCCACTCCGGCGTCTCGCGTATGCCATCGGTCAGAAAATAATGCGTGAAGAGCTGGCCGGGCATAGGAGATTTTTCGGTTCGATCCGGAAGGATTGCAACTTCGTTTCGTGGAAACAGGATAATCTATGGCATTGCCTGAAACATATGGTTTATTTAGCGTTCGCCGCCGGGCCCTTCAGGCACCGTTTGTGTTGGCTCTTCAATACATTCCTCACATGTCGGCGCCCGTTCCTTTTGGCTTCCTCCGGTACATTGAAAGCGCCGCTGACGTCAGCTCGCTCAATCTCGTCCTCTGTCGCCCCTGCTCGTCGAAGTTATCCGGCGCGAGCCACTTTTCATAGGCGGGCTTGAGCACAGACCACTCCTCCGCGAGCATCGCGAACCAGGCAGTATCCCGAATGCGGTTACGGACGATCGCAGTGCGACGAAAATGCCCTTCGCAGGTGAAACCGAAGCGCTGCGCGGCCCGCCGGGAAGGGGTATTCAGCGCATTGCATTTCCATTCGTAGCGCCGGTATCCAAGGGTCTCCAGCGCATATACGGCAAACAGATACATAGCCTCCGTGGCGACCCGCGTACCCGCAATCCGAGGCCCCCAGTAGATGTGACCGATCTCGATCGACTGGTGGGCAGGAGCAATGCGCAACAAGGTTTGCCGCCCCTCCGCTCGCCCGGTGGCGCGATCGATCACGGCGAAGTAGAGGGGATCGTCGGACGCCGCCGCCCTTGTTAGCCACGCATTGAACGATCCAGGGGAATCCGGCGGCGGCTCCGGCAAATAGCGGAAACGCATAGCCCGGTCTTTCGGCGTCGAAGCATTGTAGAGGTCTTCCAGATGGGTAGCCGGGTCGAGCGGTTCGAGCCGCGCATAGCGTCCCTCGAGCACTATGCGCTCGGGCGCTCTTGCAGATCGCGCATTCTCTACCCGTGGACCGATCGGGAGTCCCGATTCCGGGTCAATCTCCTGAGGGATAGAGTCGTTGTGAATGCCTTGGATCATCCGGGGCTACGGGTAAGCATGGATTATTTACCGGCTGATTTGCCCTCGGGTATGCTCACGTCGATAACGCATACCGAGATTTTGCGGGCTTGTTCGGGGGAGAGTGAATCTTCCAGCCACTGCTTCATCTCTTCGGGATTGTCCGGACGGGTGCCGGAGACAGAAGACCGGGTATATTTTTCGCCGAACCAGACTACCAAATAAATTCCGCTACTGAGTAAAATTACTCAATAGCGTAATACAAAAAGCACTCAAGGCATGTCGCGCGCGTTAATCCAACGCAATTTACGCGTTAAGGCGGCAACCAGCACTGTGCACAGGGATCTGGGAATACTTCGCACATTGGGCCTGATTGAATTGCGCGGTAGAGGGCGCGGCGCCTATTGGGTCCGGAAGGGCGGACGATAGGTAATTCGTGGGCGGAGCGTAGGCGATTCGTAGGCGATTCTGGCGCGATTCTGGCGCGATTCTGGCGCGATTCTGGCGCGATTCTGGCGCGATTCTGGCGCGATTCTGGCGTGATTCTGGCGTGATTCGTAGACGATTCGTAGGCGATTCGTGGGCGGAGCGTAGGCGATTCGCGGGCAGAGCGTAGGCGATTCGCGGGCGGAGCGTAGGCGATTCGTAGGCGATTCGCGGGCGGAGCGTAGGCGATTCGTAGGCGATTCGCGGGCAGAGCGTAGGCGATTCGCGGGCAGAGCGTAGGCGATTCGCGGGCAGAGCGTAGGCGATTCGCGGGCGGAGCGTAGGCGATTCGTGGGCGGAGCGTAGACGATTCGTAGGCGATTATGGCGCGATTCCACTAAAACGCCGCAATGCTCGCACCCGCCCCCCTACTCCACCCGTATAGCGATCGCATCCACGTAGATGGCAGACCCCGATTCCAAACCCGTCACGGCCGGATCTGCAACCATCCGCACCCTGTCGGTATCGCTAACCACCCACACCCCATCGCCCATATCTTTCACGCCGGCTACCACAATACCGTTGGCCCCCAAAGCGCCTGCTTTATTGCGCAGCATGGCGACCAATTTGCCAGGGTTGGTGCGGGCAATGTCATTCAAGTCCATGCTGCGGTGGAGCAACGCAATACGCGTATGCTCCGGCAATTCGTCCTCTTCCGTAAACACCTGTACCTCGGATTCCGGCGCCGGAGGATACCCCGGCCCCAGCATCGTGTGACTTACACTGGTGCAGCCGGAAACCAGCGCAGCGAGCAGGAAGAACAGAGGAATGCTTGTGTAGCCTTTCATATCGTTGCCTCCCTGACGATAAACCATGAAATCGCGTGCTCTCAAAAACGCAATTACCCCATTGAGTAAAATCACTCAACAGGGTAATTGACCGGGAACAGGCGCCGCGCGCACACCCTTTCGCGCTACGCCTAATGCACCCGTATAGCCAGCGCCTGACCGCGCCGTCCGGACTCTGAAAAACCGGTGACAGGATCGCCGGATATTCTGATCTCCCCGCCCAGATCCGTCTGGCCGAGCAACACCACGCCGTTCGCTCCGAGAGCGCCCGCCGCCTCACGCAGCTTTTCGATCAACCTGCTCTCCGTGGTGATGTTTTCGAAGGTCTTGCCATAGAGCAGCGCAACACGCGTGTGCTCCGGCAGTTCGTCCCGCTCGAAGAACACATACACCTCAGGGCCCGGCACCGGAGCGTACCCCGGTCCTGTGTCGAGCATCGTATGATTTATGCTGACGCAGCCGGAAACCAGCGCAGCGAGCACGAAGAAAAGGGGAATGCTTCCGTAGGTTTTCATGTCGTTACCTCCGTGGCGATGTCCATGAACCGTTTATTCCGTACATCTCTTTTCCGATACAACCCGTGCATCGGAATATACCGAACGGCCTTGTTTACTGTACCACGATTCTTAGACAATATCCGTGCCAAAAATCAGAATAATCCATCATTCCCTATTTCACTCGACCGGAATATCCATCGTCGCCGAACACGCACGGCAAATCAGCACCGGCGCCATGGACACGCAACGGTACAGCGCGGCCCCGGGTGCAAGGCATCTCCCGCACAGCATTTCAGGCACAGGGCAGCACCCTGTCTCTGCATTCCCGCTCCCGAAAGAACGGTACGATCAGCCCGATCAGGTTACGATCATCGTACCCTGCATCAGGGTGTGGTGACCGATATAGGTGCAGATATAACGATAGGTCCCCGGTTCCGAGGGAGCCTCGAACGTAACCTGCACGGTCTCGCCGGGCAGTGCGAGCGCCGTGGCCGCCAGAATCGCCGGATCCTCCGGAACGAATCCACTCGCATCGCCGGCAGCGATGCCCGCCATCCCTACGCGGTTGGCCACATCGTCTTCATTCGAAGAAAGTATGACCACGTTGTGCAACATAATATCGAGGGTCGCCACATTCTCCAGGGTCAGGTTGACCGTCTGTCCGGCCTGGACGGTAAACGAGGTCGAGCTCTCGTCAAACGCTATCGTATCGCCGGCAGGGCGGAGAACGACTTCAGCGACATCCATGCCGCTGTCGGCAGAGGCCATATCGCTTTCGGCAGCGGCGTCGCCGCCATCGGAGGCAGCGACATCGGCGCCGTCAGAGGCAGCATCGCCGCCGCATGCGGCGAGCAGGAGCGCCAGCAGGGAGAACAGGCACAGGAATCGGGAGGACTTCATAATGCAGATCCGTTGAGGTTGGTTAGAAAAAAGAAACGAACGCGACGGAAAACCCGCCGGTTCGGAAGGCTATCGAAGAAAAACCGGAAAGCACAGCCCTAAATATAACGAATCTTTCGGAGTAAAGGGACAGATGCGATCACCTTCAAACCATCTCCACATCGTCCGCAGGCGCAATGCGAATTATTCTGCCCTTCCCCGGTGCGCTACGGGCTCAACCGCTCTGCGCCACGCTCAACCGCCGAACAGATTCTCCTGTACAAAAGCGTTGCGGAATTTGCCGTCCGGGTCGTATTCCCGGAGCAACTCCCTGAAGGCGGATACCTTTTCGTACCGCGATTGCAGCCGGTCCGGCGCCATCGTAAACAGTTTTCCCCAATGCGGACGCGCTTCGAAGGGCTCGAGCGCTTCTTCGATGACGGGAAGGAGTTGCTGTAGCGCATCCCAGTCCTGCTCCCAGGTACAATGAAAAGCGACGCTGGGCCGGTCGAAGCACATACTCATCCACAGTTCGTCCCGGTCGATGGTGCGCACCTCCGAGATCATCAGGAGCGAACCGAACCGCTCGCCCATCCCCTGAAAAATTCTCGCCACCTCCCGCGCGTGTTCCCGGGGGACAAAGTATTCGCTTTGCAATTCCTTGCCGCTGCTCGGGGTGAAGTCCATGCGGAAATGCGGCAGCCGCTCGTACCAGGGGCCGGGGACGCCCATCTGTTCCGTGCAATTCACCGCCGAGAGTTCCAGGATCGGGTGCACATTCCTTGTCGCCAGGTTGGCGCCGAAAAACGTGGGTTCCGCCTCGAACGCATCGTCCCCCGCTACCCGCTTGATCCAGACCTGATTCACCGAGTCCGTCCAGTCCGTGAACAGGCTGACGCTGTAACCGCTCGACATGATTTCATCGAAATGGTCGTCCAGCGAGGCCACCGGGAGGTCCAGATAGACATGCTGGATCATGTCGAAGTCGGGCTGGAGGTCCAGCGTAACCTCCGTAACCACGCCGAGTCCACCGAGCCCCACGACCGCTCCGGCGAATCGTTCGCCGTCTTCCTCGCGGGAGAGGGTGACCAGATCGCCGTTCGCATCGATGAACGTGATCGCGGCCACCGCCGTGGCCAGATTCCCGTTCGCCACGCCCGAACCGTGGGTGGCCGTCGCGCAAGCGCCCGCCACGGAGATATGCGGCAGAGAAGCCAGATTGTGCAAGGCATACCCTCTCTCCTGGAGGTACGGAGCAAGATCGCCGTAGCGCATACCGGCCCCCACCGTCACCCTGTTCGCCGCCTCGTCGAGATGCACCACCTGGTTGAGATGCTCAAGGGATATTTGCGCCTCGGTGCTGTCGGCAATGGCGTTGAAGCAATGGCGCGAACCGAGCGGCCGAATCCTGGGCGTATTCCTCACGAGGTCCTGCGCCTCGGCGACCGTTTGCGGCAAATGCAACCGGTCCGTAGAGTAGGTCAGATTCCCCGCCCAATTCGTCCGGGGGGGCGGAAGGGTAGTGACTTCTTCCGGCCTGCAGGAGGCCAGCGGAGAAAGGATACCGCCCGCCATCAGGGCGGAACATGTTTTCAGGAAAGCTCTTTTGTCCATGCTGTTTTGCTGCGTTGGTTACGCGACACGGCTCGCAAATCGAATATAGGATACCGAACGGTTCCGTGTATTGCGGTATAATACGTTCGCCATTATCCTTACGGAATATCCGAATCCGATACGCAAATACCCTGCACTATGACCTTCGACGGGAAAATTGTTGTCGTCACCGGAGCCGCCCGGGGAATCGGGGCTGCCGCCATGGAACTGTTTCTGGAAAAGGGCGCGTGCGCAGTCTGCCTGGACGTTGCCCCTGCACAAGAGAAAGACGCGGAAAACGGTATGTATGTCCAGTGCGACGTATCGAAAGCGGATCAGGTGGAGCGGGCCTTCCGGCAGGTGCTCGACCGGTTCGGGCGCATCGACGTACTCGTCAACAATGCGGCGGTACAGACGTACGGCACGGTCGAGGAAACGTCCGAGGAAGAATGGGACCGGGTGCTGGCCGTCAATGTGAAGGGCGCCTTTCTGTGCGCAAAGCAGGCGCTCCCGAGCATGACCGCGCAACGGAACGGCGTGATCGTGAATGTGTCGAGCGTTCAGGCGCTGATGAGTGAAGAGCATGTGGCCGCTTACGCCACCAGCAAGGCCGCCATGCTCGGTCTTACGCGCAGCATCGCCGTGGATTACGCGCCGTACAACGTCCGCTCGTCCGCGGTGTGTCCGGGCAGCGTGGACACCCCGCTCCTGCAATGGGCGGCGGACCAGTCCGGCGACCCGGAAGCCATGCTGGACGAAATCCGGGGCATGCACCTCCTGAACCGGGCGGCCGATCCCAGCGAAATTGCCCACATGATCGCCTATCTGGCAAGCGACGAAGCCAGCTTCATCACGGGACAGGCTTTTCGGATCGACGGCGGCCTCGGCGTCAAGATCGGGGGCGCCTTCCGGGGAAAACAGAAGCGGTAAGTGCGCGCGCCCTACCTCCGCTCGCCCAGTGTCACCTCCAGCGTGATCTGCTCTCCATCTCGCTCCACGACGATCTTCACCACATCGCCGGGAGACTGCTCGCGCAGCGCATAGGTATATGCGTAGATATCCGCGATAGGCTTGCCGGCGAATTCCACCACAATGTCCCCGCCCCGCAGGCCGCCCTCTTCCGCGGGACTGCCCGCTCGCACCCCCGTGAGCCGCAAGCCGGAATCTCGGGGGGTCATGTCGGGAATAGAACCGAGATAGGCCGCACCGTAGCCGCTTACCGAAGAAGAGCTGGCGCCGCCTGGCGAGGGGCGCGCCTGCGCCAAGGCAGTCAGTGCGATCGCTTCCGTGTCCGCGGCTTCCGCGCCTGCAAGCCGGCGCACGATCCCGCTCGCCAGCTCGACCACCAGATCGACCCCCTCCCCGTTGACCTTCTGCCAATCGTCCGAGGGCCGGTGATAATCCTCATGGGTATTCGTGAAGAAATGAAGCACCGGAATGCCTTCCGCATAAAACGAGGAATGATCGGAAGGACCGTATCCGTCGGCCACCCCGGCCACTGCAAGCGGCTCGGACAGGTCGGCATTGGCGTCGTCCAGCACATCATCCCATTCTTCCGCAGTGCCGGTTCCGAAAACCGTCAGAGTGCGGTCCTGCATCCGGCCTACCATGTCGAAATTGAGCATGGCCGCCGCTTCGTCCAGCGGCACGGTCGGCTCCGCCACGAAGCGGGCCGATCCCCACAGGCCTTTCTCCTCGCCGGTAAAAGCCATAAACAGCACGCCCCGGTCAAGAGGCGGTCCGTCGGCCAGCCGACGGGCGATTTCGATCACTGCCGCAACGCCGCTGGCGTTGTCGTCGGCGCCGTTGTGTACATCGCGGGAATCGGGCGCCAGCGAGCCGTCGCCGCCGAAGCCCAGGTGGTCGTAGTGGGCGCCTACGATAATGTATTCCCGGGCGCGGTCCGGATCGGCGCCGGACAGCAGGGCAACCACATTACGGGCCTCGGCCGTTTCCGGGGAAATGTCCACCGCGAGTCCTGCGGAGCTTGCTTCCTGTGCAGCGGTGCGAACCGCTCCGGCGGCCTCCCCGGCGACCATGACGACAGGAATGGACAACGCGGCGCGGGTTTCGTCGGAAGGATCCGGAAGACGCATGCCCTCCGGCGCCAGCACCAGCAGGCCCGCCGCGCCGCGCCCGGATGCTTCCATCGCCTTGAAATGGGAATCGCCCCGGAGCGACATGCCGTGCGGCGCATCGGGATCGCCCCATTCCACCACGACGATCCTGCCGGAAATATCCATGTGGGCGTACGCGCCTCCGGCCTCTTCCGCATCGTCTTTACCGCCCTCGCCCTCGTTGCCCGCCGGATCATCCCCGGTCAGCCCGTGCCCGCCGTACGCCAGCGCATGCTCCATATGACCGCTCGCCGAAAAACCGAGGGGAACCCATTCCGAGTCGATCATGTATGCTCGCCCCGCTACGCGCAGTGCGTTGCCGGAACCGAGCCGGACGCCTTTCCGGACCGAAAAATGGTGAAAGAAATCGTGGTTCGATCCGGCGGGGGCGAGTCCGAGGCTGCGAAATGCTCCGGCAATATATTCCCCGGCGCACCAGGCGCCCCGGGATCCGACTTCGCGGCCTTCGAGCCGGTCGTCGGCCAGGTAACGGATGTGCCGCATGGCCTCCGTCGGATCGGCAGGCAGGTCGTGGGTCAGCTCCTCCACGGGCGGGCACGATACCTGCCCGAAAGCTGGCTCGCTGGCCGGGCATGCGATAGCAACCGCGCACAGCGCCGCAAAAAAAGGCGCATATCGAACAAAAATCATAACGAATCTCTCACGTAACGGAAGCATGACGTTCTTGCACCGTCGTACGCGGATAGCCGCACCCCTGTTCACTGGCGCCATCTTCTTTGGCGCCGCGTTGCTGCTCGCCGCCTGCGGTGCGGATAGCGAGCAGCCGGCCACTGGAGAATACGCAACGCCGCAGCCCTCCCACGCAGCCGATCACGCGCAACCCGGAGAAAAGCACCTGCGCAATGTCCGGCAATTGACCTCCGGCGGGGAAAACGCCGAGGCGTACTGGGCGTTCGACGGATCGGCGCTCATCTACCAGGCCCGCAAGCCGGGCGCCGGGTGCGACCAGATTTACGTCATGGACGATCTGGAAACAGGAGAATCCCGCATGGTGAGCACCGGCGACGGACGCACCACCTGCTCCTATTTCTATCCCTCGGGAGACCGGATTCTTTACTCGTCCACGCATCTTGCCGACCCGGCCTGCCCGCCTGTCCCGGATTTCTCGCAAGGCTACGTCTGGCCCATCTACGAGAGCTACGATATCTTCGCGGCGGATGCGGACGGCGGCAACCTGCGCCAACTCACCGAGGCCGACGGCTACGACGCCGAGGCCACCTTCTCGCCGGTCGGGGACCGGATCGTGTTCACAAGCGCACGCGACGGCGATCTGGAACTGTACTCGATGGCCCCGGACGGCTCCGATATGCAGCGGCTGACGAACCGTATCGGGTACGACGGGGGCGCTTTCTACTCCCCCGACGGTTCGCAAATCGTGTGGCGGGCGCACTACCCCGAACCGGGACCGGAACAGGACGACTATCTCCGCCTCCTTGAAGAGGGCCTTCTGCGGCCCGGCGAGCTGGAGATTTACGTCATGGATGCGGACGGTTCGAACATGCGTCAGGTGACGCACCTCGGCGGGGCCAACTTCGCCCCCTACTGGCATCCCGACGGGAAACGCATCCTGTTCAGTTCCAACCATGAGGACCCGAACGGACGGGAGTTCGAAATCTATATGATCGGGGTGGACGGAACGGGCCTGACGCGTATTACGCACTCCGAAGCATTCGACGGATTTCCCGTATTCAGCCCGGACGGGCGCTATCTGGCGTTCGGCTCGAACCGGAACAACGCGGACACGAACGACACGAATATCTTCCTTGCGGAATGGGTGGAAGACTGATTGCGAAAAAGGCGCACGCGTATGCGCTTGGCCGATTTATACGGCGATGCGCCCGGCGATCCGGAGCCGGCGCGCACGTATACATTTTCACAAATAAAGGTTGATATTTTCAATTTAAATTCACATGTTGCAAGCGTTTAGCAAACGGATCGGATGCCGTTTACCTGCATCGGGATATAGGTATCCTGACTGACGCAATGGCAGGGAAGCTGCCGCCATAGAGAACCCTCGCGGCAGGCAACGAACAAGGCATCGTCAACCTTTCCGGATAATTTCCTTTCAATACTTTGAGGTTTTAAGGGCAGCATAGGGAGAAAACCGGACTTTGGATCATGAACAAGAAAAAGATTCGAGCAGTCCGTTTTACAAAGCGTAACGATAACGATGCGTCCTTCGGCGGGCTCCATGTCGGCCGTTGCATCGTAGCCTACCGCTTGCGCCGCACGTTCGCCCTCTTGCTTCGCCCGGTGGCGGTCGCTCTTGTCGCGGTCGCTTCGCTGGCCGCATCCGGAACGGCGTACGCTCAGACGGACAGAGACGCGCTGATTGCGCTCTACAATGCGACCGACGGGGCCAATTGGACAAACAAGACCAACTGGAACACTGCCGCGGCCCTCGATACGTGGTACGGCGTCTCCGCCGATGCCGCCGGACGGGTGGACACTCTGAGTCTCGTCAACAACTCCCTGACGGGGACGATCCCGGCGGAATTGGGCGACCTGGACTCCCTCAAGTGGCTGCATCTCCATACCAACTCCCTGTCGGGGTCGATTCCGGCGGAATTGGGCGACTTGACCAACCTCTGGAACCTGGATCTCCGCGGCAACTCCCTGTCGGGAACGATCCCGGCGGAACTGGGCGACTTGGCCAAACTTAAATATCTGTCTCTCGACCGCAACTCCCTGACGGGGTCGATCCCGGCGGAACTGGGCGACTTGACCAAACTTAAATATCTGTCTCTCTCTGGCAACTTCCTTTCGGGATCGATCCCGGCGGAATTGGGCGCCTTGACCAACCTCGAAAACCTGTGGCTCATTTCCAACGACCTGACGGGGTCGATCCCGGCGGAGTTGGGCAACCTGACCAATCTCCAAATCCTGAATCTCGGTTACAACGACCTGACGGGGTCGATCCCGGCGGAGCTTGGCGACTTGACCAACCTCGAAGACCTGCGTCTCGGTTCCACCCCCCTGTCGGGGTCGATCCCGGCGGAATTGGGCAACTTGGCCAAACTTAAAAATCTGACTCTCGACCGCAACTCCCTGACGGGTTCGATCCCGGCGGCGTTGGGCAACTTGACCAACCTCAAACTCTTGGATCTTTTCAACAATTCCCTGACGGGGTCGATCCCGGCGGCGTTGGGCAACTTGACCAACCTCGAGTTGCTGCGTCTCTACGACAACTCCCTGACGGGGTCGATCCCGGCGGCGTTAGGCGACTTGACCAAGCTCGAGAGACTGTATCTCCACAACAACTCCCTGACGGGGTCGATCCCGGCGGCGTTGGGCAACTTGACCAACCTCAAATACCTGTTTCTCGACAACAACTCCCTGACGGGTTCGGTCCCGGCGGAGTTTATCAACTTGATCAATCTCCGATACTTTCATGTCGACGACGTGCTGTGCATACCGGGAAATACCGCATTCCAGCGATGGCTTGGCGTTCTCTCTGACTTTCGAGGCGACAGCAGCAACATTTGCAACGATGCGCCGACGGCCAACGCAGGCGCCGACCAGACGGTGGCGGAGGGGGTGACGGTGAGGCTGGAAGGTTCGGGTACGGACCCGGAGGGCGCATCGCTGACCTACGACTGGGACGCTCCGATGGGTATCGAGCTGTCGGACTCCACGTTGCAAAATCAGGAGTTCACGGCGCCGACGCAGCTTCTGTCGGACGCGTCGCTCGAGTTCACGCTGACGGTGAACGACGGGGTGAACGACTCCGCACCGGACACGGTGCTGGTGACGGTGACGGCGGGGCCGAACGATGCGCCGACGGCCAACGCAGGCGCCGACCAGACGGTGGCGGAGGGGGTGACGGTGAGGCTGGAAGGTTCGGGTACGGACCCGGAGGGCGCATCGCTGACCTACGACTGGGACGCTCCGATGGGTATCGAGCTGTCGGACTCCACGTTGCAAAATCAGGAGTTCACGGCGCCGACGCAGCTTCTGTCGGACGCGTCGCTCGAGTTCACGCTGACGGTGAACGACGGGGTGAACGACTCCGCACCGGACACGGTGCTGGTGACGGTGACGGCGGGGCCGAACGATGCGCCGACGGCCGACGCAGGCGCCGACCAGACGGTGGCGGAGGGGGCGACGGTGACGCTATCCGGTTCGGGTACGGACCCGGAGGGCGCATCGCTGACCTACGACTGGGACGCTCCGATGGGTATCGAGCTGTCGGACTCCACGTTGCAAAATCAGGAGTTCACGGCGCCGACGCAGCTTCTGTCGGACGCGTCGCTCGAGTTCACGCTGACGGTGAACGACGGGGTGAACGACTCCGCACCGGACACGGTGCTGGTGACGGTGACGGCGGGGCCGAACGATGCGCCGACGGCCAACGCAGGCGCCGACCAGACGGTGGCGGAGGGGGCGACGGTGACGCTATCCGGTTCGGGTACGGACCCGGAGGGCGCGACGCTGACCTACGACTGGGACGCTCCGATGGGTATCGAGCTGTCGGACTCCACGTTGCAAAATCAGGAGTTCACGGCGCCGACGCAGCTTCTGTCGGACGCGTCGCTCGAGTTCACGCTGACGGTGAACGATGGGGCGAACGACTCCCCACCGGACACGGTGCTGGTGACAGTGACGGCGGGGCCGAACGATGCGCCGACGGCCGACGCAGGCGCCGACCAGACGGTGGCGGAGGGGGTGACGGTGAGGCTGGAAGGTTCGGGTACGGACCCGGAGGGCGCATCGCTGACCTACGACTGGGACGCTCCGATGGGTATCGAGCTGTCGGACTCCACGTTGCAAAATCAGGAGTTCACGGCGCCGACGCAGCTTCCGGAGGACTCGGTGCTGACGTTCACGCTGACGGTGAACGACGGGGTGAACGACTCCGCACCGGACACGGTGCTGGTGACGGTGACGGCGGGGCCGAACGATGCGCCGACGGCCAACGCAGGCGCCGACCAGACGGTGGCGGAGGGGGCGACGGTGACGCTATCCGGTTCGGGTACGGACCCGGAGGGCGCATCGCTGACCTACGACTGGGACGCTCCGATGGGTATCGATCTGTCAGACTCCACGTTGCAAAATCAGGAGTTCACGGCGCCGACGCAGCTTCTGTCGGACGCGTCGCTCGAGTTCACGCTGACGGTGAACGACGGGGTGAACGACTCCGCACCGGACACGGTGCTGGTGACGGTGACGGCGGGGGGTAACACGGAAGATCCGGAACTGCCGACGGAGGTTGAACTCTCCCAGAACTACCCGAACCCGTTCAAACTGCAAACGACCATCGACTACGGCTTGCCCCGGGCAGGCGATGTGCGCCTGATCGTGTACGACATGCTGGGGCGCGAGGTGGACATGCTCGTCGACGGTCCGCAGGCGGCAGGTCGCCACACGGTGCGTTCCGGCGCGAACGACTTGCCGGGCGGCGTCTACGTGTATCGCCTCGCGGTGGGCGAGAAGACGATCGTGCGCACGATGGTTCTTGTCAAGTGAACGACAGCCAAAGTTCTCTCTCGGCTTAAGCTCGACAAAGGATCCCCGTCGCCGTACGAAGGCGGAGACCCTTGCCGTTTATGGGCGGCGGGATGACCAAAGGCGGCGCTCATTTTGTACCGGGCGGGGGCACCCACTTTTTCCAGATACGCTGCCTGCCTTATACGCAACGATTGCCCATCGTTTTCCTATGCGTTTCGGGGAATATCGTCTCAAGCGATATGACAAGCAAGATGCACAATGGGGCATCGTGGCAAGAGCCCTGAGTTACGAAGCATGATCTCCAGACCGATCGGAGACAGCCCCTGGGATAGAAAGGCGCTAATTCCGAGAGAAAAGCCTTCCATGGAAGCATCCCATCCATCTGCTCCGGAAATCGCCGGTTACGCGTTTTTTTGCGACGACTTTGGTAGCTTGCCTCCTCGAAAGAAAACCGGAGCATCGGATTTCCTCGATTGTCGATGGGCAATACCGTAAGACAATAGACCGGGTATTAATCAGAGTGTCCTTTAATGTATTTGCGTCAGAACTCCCTGACCTGCTCATCTTCCCGAATGCGATCCAGCATAAATTCATAGACATTCACACAACAAGGACGCCGACTTCCTGAGGAAAGCTGTTCGACGGTCCGTGTAATCCGACGGGCCCGGGTTTCAGGTTTCCTGGCCGATTCGATCCAGCGGACCCAATCGAGACGCCCCATGAGGGTGAGATCCCGCCACAATATCTCCGCATCGCGAGAAGCGGTAAGGGCGGCCCGGAAATCGGAGGGGAGCGTCGGTTCGGGCTCCGGTCCCAGGATGGCGAGTTGCACCGTGTCGCCCACGTCGGCGGCGGCGCCCTCACGCATGGCCTTGTTCACATGCAGCCGGTACCCTCCGGATGGGTCGGATTCCAGTACCGCCCGGAAAGGCTGACCGTTCATGGCGCCTTCGACCTTGGTCGCGCCGCCCGGGGAAAATTGCCTGCCGACCCAATCCGGGACGTTGAGCAAGGCCCTGGAATTGGCCTTTGCCTTTTTAGGATGCCGAAAAAGCCGGGCCTCGAAGCGTAAAACCGATGGGCCGGCGCTATTCCTGTTCCGATACCCCATCCCGCCGTTCCGTTCAGAACCTTATGCGTTCCGCATTGGTGCCCAAGAGAGGACTCGAACCTCCACGCCCTAACGGGCACATGACCCTGAATCATGCGCGTCTACCAATTCCGCCACTTGGGCCGGGTGCGCAGCTGATGCGACGCTCGCCGTATACACGTTCGGGTCTTCGTATGGGGTGGATCTGCATCCCGAAACCAGGAAATACGTCGCATCGAATACCCGGCGTAATTTCAATGCTTGCTGCAGCGCGAAAGTTCCTGTGTTTACTGCGACGCGTCGTCGTCGTCAAACACGCTGCGCCGATCCTCCCGGAACCTGTTCCATTCCCCGGGGTTTTTGTAAAATAGGCCATTTTCGAGGAGCAGGCAGGCCTGATCCCGTCCATGGCGCGATGGCAGGGCAATGCGAAACGAGTCATGCATGGTGTGGCCGCCCGCGCCCTTACCCTCCTCGGTAGCTCAATGGTAGAGCATGCGGCTGTTAACCGCAGGGTTGTAGGTTCGAGTCCTACCCGGGGAGCCATTTTTTCGAGCGCGAATTACGGCGCCGCGATAGTTAACGCGACGCCCCGCAGGATCACCCTGTGGAGAACCAGGCCGATGGCCTGCTCTGCAACGATTCCGGCTCTTGAACGAGCTGACCTAATCCAGAGGCGGTCGGCTCCGCTGACTACGAGAACGATCATCGGTTTGTGCTTCGACCCGAAGCCGATTGCGTCTCAAACCGGGATGCAGTTACCAGGGAATCGGGAAACGTCATATATGGAAAAGAAAGAGGGGCGGCGTCATGAAAAAACTCTTCATGCTCATGGCGATTTCTTTGGTGGTCTCCTCCGACCCGGTATTGGCTCAGGACGGCTGGTATATGGGTATGGAACCGGGGGTTGGAGTGACCCCGAAAATGGACGTGAATACCGGGGGGGTGGACGATTGGATATCGAGTGCGGATGCGGCGCATTCAGCGATCCGATGCGACAAGACCATAAACCCGGACGGTTTTCAAGTAGAGGAAGGAGCGTGTGGCAATACTCCTTCGACTTGGGGACCCATGGACGAGTCGTTCGATGGCGGCAGGGGGATCCTGGCCGGTTTGGCCCTGGGGTATCGCATGGGAAACTTCAGGGCCGAGGGCGAATATTTCTATCGCACCGCAACCCATGAGAGTACGGATGTTCCCTACGATTCCGCAACAAACTATGATCCCGGGACGGATCCGGGATTCCAGACCGTCATGGATGCAGTCGATAACGTGTTGTCGCACAACGTTTTCGCCAACTTGTACTACGACTTTCGCTCTGATTCGAAGTTGACGCCGTCTCTGGGGATTGGAGTCGGATTTGCGAAGGTCTCGCTTGCGTACCGGACCCTCTGGCGCCGGACGAATGACCCCGAGAACATCACGGTATTCGATACGGAGGGATTGACTGGCGATGATCTGGCGAAAGCCCAGGCGTTAAACCGGGAAATTGCAGGCGCGATCACCACGGACAGGGCTAAATTGTCGGATTCGCTGCTCGGCTACCAGGCGGTGGCGGGCCTGGACTATCAGGCAAGCGACCCGGTCACCATCGGGATCAAGTTCCGATGGGCGAGTTTCGGCGAATTCGATGACGAGTCGGCATATGACTCTCTACGCAATCATGCGTCGGTGGCCGGTAACCCGCCGGTCCCCGTTACCTACTATGTAAAGACGGGGGACATCCGGTTCCGGGGAATCAGTCTCAACATGAAGTATCGGTTCTGACCGACGGCTGTGGAGTTAAGGCAAGGATCACCGTAAGCGTAACCTCGGCCGAGTTGTACCCAAGCGGAAAGATCGTCAGCGTGGCCCTGGATCGATCCAGCCTCAACTCCATGGCCGAGGTAATCGAACGGGTCAACGCTCGCCAAAATCGTCATCCGCGAATCCGTCGCACAGACTACCGATCTTTCGGTTATTACGCTGCTATTGCCCGCGGGAAACACAAGGTTGTGAATTTTTCTTGCAATTTAGTGCCGGTGTGCTATACTTATACAGCATGATGACTGCGCTGTATACCGTCACGGCTGTGTGATGGTGCAGTCCGTAACCCACCCACTTATTCTAAGGAGGTAAAAATGGCGGTCAGAATTATTATCGGTTTGATCACCCTCTTGGCGATTGTGGAAGGCCTGGCGCCCAACGCAATCCCCACGGAGATTGTGGCGCTTCTGTTGGCCATTCTGGGCTTGGTCTATGCGGCGATGGCGATTGACGCCGAGGATGCTACAGCCTATCTGGTGGTTACTTTAGCGGTCGGAGGCGCCGCGACTATGGATGTGATGAGCCATATCCATGTGGTCGGCTCCTACCTGGACGCTATCGTCGATCAGGTAAGTATAGCGCTGTTTGCCGGGGTTATCACCATACTCGCAGTAAGGGCGTTAAACCGCCTCAAGGGTTAACCTTGTGAAGGGTGGATGAGCGGCCTGCAACCCCATGCAGCCGCTCATCCGCCTGGAGATCCGGCTCCATTCCGTCCACCATCCTGCTCGTAGCCCGCATAGCGTTCCCGAGAGGATAGTGAATAGTGTCCGCGACGACGACCCTGAACATCCCGGTCTCGATGCGGAAAGGAGAGTTTTTGCCCGAAATGGCGAAAATTCTCTTGTTATTGTTTTTCCTGATATATTCATCTCTTTTCTCCCGAAACCGGCGATACTGCTGACACAAGATCATGTCAGTATCGATCTGTTCGGTAAACGGATCCTGGGAGAAACACGGTCGCGAACTCATCTGCGAGCAATCCCCGCATCGGCACAATATGGCACAGCGCATTGCGCGCGGGGGTTAGACCTGATCCGGCGATGCTATGGATCCCGACATGCCGGATCCGGTTAGCATGCGTGATCTGTGTTGCTGCGTTATCAAACCCTCGGTCCATGCCCGAAATCGACTACCTCAAGGATCTGGTCATCGTACTGGGAGCGGCGATTGTGGTCGTAACGGCCCTGCGCCGCGCAGGGGTCCCGTCAATTGCCGGGTTTATTTTAACGGGCGCTCTGGTCGGGCCCACCGCGTTGGGCCTGGTGGACGATACGCATCAGGTTGAAGTCCTCGCTGAAATAGGCATCGTCCTGCTGCTTTTCGGAATCGGTCTGGAACTCTCCCTTGATCGGCTGCGGCGTTTCTGGAGAGCCGTACTGCTGGGCGGAGGTATTCAGGTAACCCTCACGGTTGCATGCACCGCCGTACTCGCCAACTGGTTTGGTCTGGCGCCGGGCCCTGCGATATTTCTGGGCTGCGTCGTCGCCGTATCCAGTACCGCCGTGGTCCTGCGCGGTCTCTCCGACCGGGGCGAACTGGAAGCGCCTCACGGGCGGCTGGCCGTTGGCATTCTTGTCTTCCAGGACTTGTGTGTGGTTCCGATGATCCTGACCGTGCCCATTCTGGCCGGAGGAGGCGGAACCGTCCGGGAAATCCTGCTTGCGGCCGGCACGGCGCTGGCCATCCTCGCGGGCGTGCTGATCGCAGCCCGTTATCTGGTCCCCCGTTTGCTTGCATTCGTGGCCAGAACAAGGCAGCGGGATATTTTTATTCTTGCGGTATTTCTCGTGTGCTTCGGAATCGCATGGGCCCTGTCGTTAGCGGGAATCTCTCTGGCGCTCGGAGCCTTTCTGGCAGGAATGATCGTTGCCGGAAGCGAGTTTCGTCACCAGGCGATGTCGGACCTGATTCCCGCGCGCGAAGTGTTCGCCAGCCTCTTTTTCGTTTCCGTGGGGATGTTGCTGGATGTTTCGGCTGTGCTTGAGCACCTGACGTCAACCGTCGGGCTTCTCGGTATCATCCTCGTGGGGAAATTCACGATCATCCTTGGAGCCGCACTGATCCTGCGGCTGCCTCTTCGCGTGGGGATCCTGTCGGCGGCCACCCTGTGCCAGATCGGCGAGTTCTCGTTCGTACTTTTAAGCACGGCCTCGGATTTTGAACTCCTTGACGCCACGCTATCCCACAACCTGCTGCTGGCGATCATCCTGTCCATGCTGCTTACGCCCGTAATCATTGTGCTCGGTCCCAGGTTGGCTCTCAGCGCAGCCCGCGTCCCATGGCTGAATCGGGTGCTGGATGCGGAGCCTCCCGGCGTCGACATTCACGAACCGCACAGCGGCCACGTGATCATTGCCGGCTATGGGTTGACAGGCCGGGAAGTTTGCCGGGCTGTCCGGGACACCGGGGTTCCTTCTATTGTCGTCGATGTAAACGCCGATAACGTCCGGGCGGCGAAAGCTGCCGGAAACCGGGCGGTGCTTGGAGATATTACCCAACAGGAAGTGCTGAAGACACTTGGATGCAAGGACGCCCGGCTGGTGATAATAAGCATCAATGACGCCAGAGCCACCGGGCTTGCCGTCGGCGCTATTCGTAAAATAGCTCCCGACCTCGCCATCATCGCTCGCGCCTGGTACGACATAGATAAGGGCGCCCTGTACGACGCCGGCGCCACGGAGGTCGTTACGGCGGAAAACACCGCAAGCAGCGTAATCGTCCGTTCCATGATTACAGCACTACATACCGCAAAAGCAGAAACGCAGGGCGTATCCCCTCTCCACTAAAATCCGAACCGGATGATTTCAGCAGTTGAAGCCCTGAAGCGCCTGCGAGAAGGCAATCGCCGCTTCATAGACGGAATGCAGCGTACCAAAGCACTCGCAAGCCAGGAAAAACACAACGATCTCCTCAAGGGGCAGGCGCCCTTCGCAACGATTCTGGCATGCTCCGATTCCCGGGTTCCCGTCGAGCATATTTTCGATCAGGGTTTCGGAGACCTGTTCGTGATCCGCGTTGCCGGAAACATCGTTGCGCCGTCCCAGGCAGGTAGCGCAGAGTACGCGGCGAAGCAACTCGGTACGCGGCTTCTCGTCGTGTTAGGCCACACCCGATGCGGCGCGGTCGGAGCCACGCTGAAAAGCCTCCGGCAACCCGGCGGCAAGCTATCGGAAAATCTGGCCTCGATCATGGATCGAATTCGCCCTGCGGTGGAGGACTTGTTGAAAACGGAATCTGAATGCGACCCGGATACGTTGATGCGCCGGGCGGTGCGGGCAAACGTCCGCAGGTCCGCGCATGCGCTGCGGAACGGTTCGGGAATCCTCAAGGAACTCATGGAGCAAGATGGCCTGCTCGTCGTTGGAGCGGAGTATTCCCTGGAATCCGGCGAGGTCGATTTCTTCGACGGCGCGCCAACCCGATGAGGAGAGGGACCACGCCATCGCCAAACGCCACAGGGATGTACTCCTGTTGATTTTGAGCATACCACTTCTTGCACTCCGAAGATTTCCAGACAAGCGTACGCACCAGACACGGCGCAAAAACCAGAAGCAATAAGATGACACCGGAATTCAAAACCAGACAGATCGACGCACAACCCATTCTTGGCGTCCGTACTACGACCACGATGGATAAGCTCGCCACCATCATGGGCGCGTTGTTCGGAGAGATATACGGGCACATCCAGCAGAGCGGGCAGCAACCGGCCGGGATGCCCCTCGCTATCTACCACGCCATGGACGGCAATACCGTCGAGCTTGAGTGTGCGATGCCCGTATCTTCGCCGATGGAAGGAACGGATCGCATCCGGCCCGGAGAACTTCCTGCCGGAACCGTGGCGACAGTCACCCACATCGGATCCTACGACGACCTCGGTGGAACCTGGACCGCGCTGGTGCAATGGATCGAATCCAATGAACTCCAACCCGCACATGCCCCCTGGGAAGTGTACATCACCGATCCCGGCGCCGAGCCGGACCCGTCCAAGTGGCGCACCGATATTTTCTTTCCTGTGCAGGGTGGGTGTTGAGCAGGGTATGCACATTAATAATAAGATGAAGCATCCGGCAAAACAAGGCGGGCTGACCGGATATTTCCTGCAAGCAGGGAATAAAACAGGGACGCAGCAGGGTCCAATACGATGACCGTTGCAATCAAAGCAACGCCCTGCCGGCGCCCTGACCGACCGGGTGGCGCGAAGCATGGCATATGTACAATACGCTGGAACCGGAAACGGCTCTCGGCATCCCGTGCTCAAAAAAACAATGAAATCTGAAACGTGAAACGAATTCGCTCGCTGCTACTGGCCATATTCCTGCTGGGCGCCCTGGGCGCCGGCGGCGAACTGGTCCTGCTGGGCCACTACGAGGAACCGTGGCAACTCGTGCCGCTGGGAATGATCGGACTGAGCCTCGCGGTGCTCGTAGTCCGGCTTTTTCGCAACGATGCCCGAGTCCTGCGCATTTTTCAGATATGCATGCTCCTGTTCGTCGTCGCGGGCGTCCTGGGCGTCTATCTGCACTACCAAAGCAATGTCGAATTCGAACTGGAAATGAACCCCGCGGCTGCAGGATGGGAACTGATCTGGAAATCTCTCACCGGGGCAATGCCGGCCCTGGCGCCCGGAACCATGGCGTATCTTGGACTCATCGGATTCCTGCACACCTGGCGACATCCGATATTCTCCGCCTCACGGAACAGGGCCCATGCATCCCTGGAGATAAACGAGGCAAACCCGTTACACGAGGAAAAAGAATGATACAACGCATCCCGACCCGACTGTTCGTACTGTTAGCAGCGCTTGCCCTGATCCCCGCTACTGTTGCCGAGGCTCAGGTGGGGCAAAACATGGGCGTGCTCAATCCGAACACGGCCACCGAATCCGAGCTTGCAGCGCTCCCCCATATGGATGCAGCGAAGGCGGACTCGATCGTTGCAGGGCGTCCGTTTATGAATATGCTCGATGTCAACGCGCTGGTCGCCGATTCTTTGGATGAAGCGCAGCGGGACGAGTTGTACGCCCGGCTTTTCCTGCCCCTGAACCTGAATGACACAACCGAAAAGGAAATTCTTCTCGTTCCCGGCGTCGGCAACCGGATGGCCCATGAGTTCGACGAATACAAACCGTACGCCCACATTGCCGAATTCCGCCGGGAAATAGGCAAATATGTGGACGATGAGGAGGTGGCGCGACTGGAGCAGTTCGTCTTCGTACCGATCGACCTGAACACGGCCAGCGACGAAGATATTCTTACGATTCCGAATCTGGGCAACCGGATGCTTCATGAATTCAAGGAATACCGGACGTACAGCCGAATCGAACAGTTTCGCCGGGAGATAGGCAAGTATGTCAATGACGACGAAGTCGCGCGTCTGGAACGCTATGTGGAGATTCGGGCTCAGGACTCGGACTGAATGAAAATCGCTCTTCCCGGTTTCGGTACACGCGGGGATGTGCAGCCGTACGTCGCCCGGGCTATCGCCAACGAAGACGGCATTGGCCGCACCATCGGGATCATCACCGAAGGATAGGCTATCAGGGATTTTGGAGATGCAGAGGGAATGGATTGCCCTCCCTGTGATTACGAGCGCATCCGTGGTCGGTGCGAAGAATGATGTGACATCTTCCTGATGCGACCGACGACGGAGGTGGCGGGAAGAGCGGCCGGCGAAAACCCATTCGTGGTGCGTTTATTCGATATATTCAGGTCTATAAAGAGCGCTCCCGTATCCTTGTCGACGAGGCACCCGACGCGGTGTGTCCACACATCATTTTTGCAAGAAAACAATCGTCTCATGCATAATCCTGTTCACAAATCGGCATTCTTTCTGGCGCTTTGCGCCCTGATCCTGACCGCCGGCTGCGCCGGAGAGGAAGACGCTCCCGAGCCCGCCGACACACAACCTGCTCCGGCCATACGCATCGTCTTCTTCGGGGACTCCATTACCGAAGTGGGCGTATTCCCGGGAGGATACGTCACACTGGTGTCGGAAGCCCTGACGGAACAATACCCCGGAGGTACTGTCGAGGTGATTGGCGCGGGCATAAGCGGGCATAAGGTGCCCGATCTGCAGGAACGACTCGACCGGGATGTACTGGCCCACGATCCCACGCACGTGGTGATCTATATCGGCATCAACGATGTCTGGCATTTCTATGAATTCGATGACGTCACGGGCACGGAGCGGGAAGTGTTCGAGGAGGGATTGCACGATCTGATCTCGACCATGCAGGGTGCGGGCGTGCATGTCTCCCTGTGCACCCCCAGCGTGATCGGAGAAGACCCGGCCAGCGATACGGAGGTCAACCGGGCGCTCATGGAATACGCGGATATTTCGCGCGCCGTGGCAGAGACATCCGGAGCTGCCCTGTGCGACCTGCGGGCCGCGTTCGAGGACCATCTCGCAACACACAATCCCGACAAACTCTACGAGGGCGTGCTGACCACCGACGGCGTGCACCTCAACGAGGAAGGTAACCGGTTCGTAGCCGACCTGATGCTGGAACACCTGGAACGGCTACTCGAGCAGTAAGGCGTCTGACATGTTTCCCGCGAAAACAGTCCCGGCATTGGCGGCAGGCTTCACTTCGGGCCTCGGTCTGCTCGTTGCCCAGGTCGCTTTCGGGAGCTTCATATTCTCCGGACCGCTGGCGGCGTATTCCTCCCAGGGCGTCGGTCTGGTGCTGTTCGGAAACTTCGCCGCCTGCCTGATCATCGCCCTCGCGGGCGGCTATCGCGGGGCGATTGCGGGACTGTCCCCTGCGCTGGTGGTCGTAATGGCTCTAATCGGCTCCACCATGGACGCCGAAGGCAACACGCTGTTCGTCACCACCGCAATCGCACTCATCATAGGCGCAGTCGCCACCGGCGCGTGCTGCCTCCTGATCGGACAATTCCGACTCGCTAACCTGATGCGCTTTATCCCTTGGCCGGTGGCGGGCGGTTTCGTGGCCGGAATCGGAGGAGTGGTGTGCCTGTCGGCCATGTCCCTGATGGGCGCGGATACGCACTGGCGGGCGATTCCTGCGCTTGCGGAACCCTCCATGCTGGGGAAATGGGGTCCGGGCGCAGTGTTCGGAATCACCCTGTATCTGGCAATGAAGCGCTGGAAACACCCTCTCATCCTGCCCGTAAGCGTCGCGCTTTTCATCGGCGTCTACCATCTCGCCCTTGCCGCGTTCGGCGTCTCCGGCGACGAAGCCAGAATAGCGGGTCTGTTGCTGCAAAGCACTTTTGGAGGCAACCTGTGGCCGGTGTTGCAGCCCGCCGACCTCGCGAACGTGGACTTCGCCGCGATGGCGGGGCAGCTTCCGACCCTGCTGATGCTGGTGTTGATCGCGCTCATCGTCGTGATCATGAATATCGCGGGCCTCGAAATGGCGGCAAACCAGGATCTGGACTGGAACCGCGAGTTCAGGGCGGGCGGGCTGGCAAGCGTAGTGGCGGGCCTGGGCGGCGGCACAGTCGCCACTCTGATCGTACCCGCCTCGCTGCGCAGCAAGCTGTTCGGGGCTTCCACTCGCCTGACGGGCGTCTTCGCCGCCCTCGTCATCGGAGGCGCATTGTTTATGGGCGACAAGATGCTGGAGCTCGTCCCGGTTCCGCTCGTCGGAGGCATTCTGTTCTTCGCCGGCGCCGGCATGCTGGACGAAGGACTCCTGAGAAGCCGGAAGCGGCTTCCCTGGTTGGAATACGGCATCATCGTGCTGATCTTCGTCGTCATCGTCGCTTTCGGGCTGTTCGAAGGGGTGGCCGCAGGAATGCTGGCCATGCTGGTGTTCTTTGCCGTGCGATTGAGCCGCGTTGACCCGATCGCATCACGCTTCACCGCGCGGGAGCGGCGCAGCAGCAAGGCGCGCTCCGTTCCCGATAACGCCATCCTGCTGGAGGAAGGCGGGCGTGTGCTTGCATACCGGCTCCGCGGCTACATCTTCTTCGGAAGCGTCTGCCCTCTGGCCGATCATCTGGGGAAAACCCTGAAGGGGAGTCCGCCGCCCGCCTGTCTGATGCTGGACTTCGAGGCCGTCTCCGGCTTCGATTTCTCGGCGGTGAACGTCCTGGCGAGGTTCCTGCGATCGGCAAATGCAGCCGGGGTGCAGGTGGTCTTGAGCGCACCGCCGGAGCAGTTGAAAACCGAATTGCAGCGCAACCTTCCGCCTTCGGACTTCACCGCGTTGCGGCTCGAGCCGAACGTGGACCTCGCGCTGGAGCGCTGCGAGGAATCCGTCATTACGGCATGGAGGGCGCAAGCGAGTATGTCTGAAGATCGGCGTGCCTCGTTACTTGAGCGCGCCGCCGACGACCTCGAACGTTACCTGGACCGGCAGGTCCGCTTCGAGGAACTGATGGACGAACTTCGAAGCTGGCTGCATCCGCGTCGCTACGCCGCAGGAGAAACCCTCGCAGGGCCGGACGTGCGAAGCGAAGGGCTGCAACTGCTGACGTCCGGCCGGGCTTCCTCCCATGAAGCCGAGGGCGCGCGTTCCCGTCAGTACAGCCCCGGCGATGCAATCTGGCCGGTCGACCCCTTGGACAAGAAAGCGCCTTCCGTGACCGCCGACGAACCCTGCGAGACGATGATGCTGACGCCAGCCAGCCGGCGCTGGCTGGAGGAACACGAGGAACAGCGCACGCTGCGACTGTATCGCTACCTGCTTTCCGGGCGTTTCGGGGCCGAGGCGGAAACCAGCGGATAGATGGCGTTTGTTGAGCCCCTCCCGATCTATTTGACGAATACCATCCTTTTCGTCAAAACCGTTTCGGGCGTGGACAGTTCGTACAGGTACACGCCCGTCGGCAAGCCCGGCGCCTCGAAAATTTGCGTGTGGGTTCCTTGCGCCCGTACCCCATCCACCAGCACCGCCACCTCCCTGCCGACCGCATCGTACACGGCAAGGCGGACATGGCCCGTTCGAGGCAACGCGAAACGAATGGACGTTTCGGGATTGAACGGATTGGGATAGTTCTGATCGAGTCCGACACTTTCAGGTAACTCTTCGGATTCGATGCTGACCACCCCGCCGCATTCGTACACGCGTACATAGTCGACCTGGAGCTGCTGGGGCCAGATGTTCGGATCTATCCCCTGCTGCCCGCCCCAGGTCCCGCCCACGGCGATGTTGAAAATAAAATGGAACGGGTGATCGAACGGCCAGTGCCGATCGTCGGCTTGCGGATTGGTCAAGCGTTCGTTCCGAAACGTAAAATAATGCGTGTCATTGACATAGCTGCGTATCTCGGACGGCGTCCATTCCACCGCATACACATTGAATGCCGAACGGGCCGTCGGCACCGTGATGTATGCGCCCTTTTGCGTACCCCTCAAATGATTGTATGCTTCTGTATGCATTGTGGAATGAACCCGGTCCGGCTCAAACCCCACATGCTCCATGATGTCAATCTCGCCGGCCCGGGGCCACCCTCCATATTGGCTCAGATCCGGCAGCATCCATATGGCGGGCCATGTTCCTCTGCCGGACGGCAGGATGGCGCTGGCCTCGAACCGGCCGTAGGTCCATTCCTGCCTCGAAAGCAAACGGGTGGACGTATAACCGCTGCCTGAAAAGGACTCCTGGTGCGCCTCGATGATCAGGCTTCCGTCCTCTACCCGAGCATTCTTCGAACGTGCTATCGTGTAAAACTGCAACTCCTGATTGCCCCATCCGTGTCCTCCTGTTTCATAGCGCCAATTCGAAGAGTTCGGAAGACCATCCTCGTCGAATTCGTCGCTCCATACCAGATCGCCTACTTCACAAGTGCTTGGGGTAGAAATGGTCTCCGTGTCGGACGCTTCCACCGGCAGGGCGTTTACAGCGCATAGACACGCCAGGACCGGCAAAAACAGATACCGTATATAGTTATGTATATAATTATATCGAGTCATTTTGCACCTGCCTCATACATGGTTCATTCTACCGGGGATACTTCTTCATATCCTTGCCGGCCCGCACCAGTTCCATCGAGTATTGCTTGCTGCGTTCCCGGAACGCAGCAATCCGGGCCGCTTGCGATGTGTCTCCGATCAGGTTGCGCTCCTCGGCAGGATCGTTGACCAGATCGAACAATTGCTCGAAATCCGGCGCTCGCCCCTCGAAATCCACATCTTGCGCAGTGTACTGCGACGTATCGCTGCGAAAATAACGGACGTATTTCCATTCCTTCGTCCGGACAGCCTCGATGAAAGGGCCCGTACGCAGCAGGAAGAGGCTTTCAAGGAATATCTCGTCCCGCCATGACGCCTCGGGATTCTCGATAAGCGGACACAGGCTGCGCCCCTGCATGGTCTGCGGCGCATCCAGACCGGCGTAGGAAACGATGGTCGCCGGGACATCGATGCTGAGCGCAAGCTCGTCGATTGTCACGCCGCGCTCGCCGACCGGCATTCGCGGGTCGTACACGATGAGCGGAACGCGCGTAGCCACATCGTAGAGCAGGGATTTGCCGCCCATCGAATACTCGCCCATCAACAACCCGTGATCGCTCGAAAAAATGACGATCGTGTTGTCCGCCAGACCCCGCCGTTCGAGGCTCTCGCGCAGTTTGCCGACCGCGATATCCAGTCCATGGATCAACTGGTAGTAACGAATATGATACTCCCGCAGCACCTCGTCGCCAGCGTAGCTGTACGAATACGTGGTCATGCGCCCTTCGCGCGGGTGCACGTCGAGCGGAATATGCTGCGCCGTATCGTCTCCCCGGGAAGCCGGAAGCGCAATCTCGCGATCCCGGTACAAGGAACCGTACACCGGGTGATCCAGCAGTTCGGGATGCGTGTTCGCAGGGGTGAACATACGATCCGTGCCCTGTTCGTCCGGATAAAGCATACTGCCGGAAATGGACCCGTGCGGCGCCGAAAAACTGACCGATAGCATAAACGGGCGATCGGCGGGCGCCTGGTCGAGAAAACGCTCGATGCTCTCGCTCATGATCGGGGTTACGATCTCGCCCTCCGAGTCGTGGTAAATAGCGAGATGATCGAACTCCTTGGGCCAGAACCGCGCCCAGTCGTCATGGCCCCGCCAGAAATCGAACTTTTCGAGCGGGCTGCCGCGAAACGAATATTGCTGGAGACCGATTTTCCCGACGAATCCGACGTGATAGCCTGCGTTGCGCAATAGGGCGGGATAGGTTTGATTCCACTGGGTTTCCGAAAGCACATTCGGCGACGAGAAACCGATCCGATGCACGCGCTCGTACTGCCCGTTCATGAAACTCACGCGGCTCGGCATGCACACAGGCGCCACGACATGGGCCTCTGTGAACCGGACACCGTCACGCGCGAGCCGGTCGATGTGGGGCGTCTCAAGCACCGGGTGACCGGAGATTCCGAGGGCGTCCGCCCGCTGATCGTCGGTGAGAAGAAAAATGATGTTCGGGCGGGAGGCGACAGGGGAAGGCGTTTGCGCCTGGCAGGCCGTTGCCGCTGCAAGCACAACGAGCAGCGCGGTAATCGAACATACGTGGATGGGCAAGCGATACATGGAACGCATGGCGCAGCGTCGTTTGAACGGACATGGAGCAATAATATATGACAGGGGGCTGCAAGGGGGATGGACTGGATTTTTTATTGCAATTATGCATTTAAAATGCATAATTGCATGGAAATATAGCCAGCACCCCTCATTACCGATGACCCCACTCCGCCCAGGTATACTCGCGCCCATTGTTTCCTTCTTCGCTGCTCTAGCATTCATCGGCTGCAGCGGCGAAAACGCTGCACAGATCCCCGATGTAAACGATCCTGCCGGGTCGAATCTGGCCCCGCTCCCCAATATCGTCTGGATTATCTCCGACGATCAGTCCTTCACCGATTTCGGGTTCATGGGACATGACGTGGTGCAAACCCCGCGGATTGACGACCTTGCAGCGCAATCGCTGGTCTTTCGCCACGGCTACAATCCAACCAGCCTGTGCCGTCCCAGTCTGGCTACGATGATCACAGGCAAGCACCAGCATGAGCACGGATTGACCTTCAACGACCCCGAGCCTGGAGTACGAAGAGGCATAGTGAACCAGCTCCTCCTGCGGCAACGCCCCGCCCCCTCGCTCCTGGCGGAAGCGGACTATGCAAGCCTGCAGACCGGAAAGTTCTGGGAAGGCTCCTACCGGAACGGCGGATTCAGTGAAGGCATGACCGTCGGAGAACGCCACGGCGACCTCGGTCTCACCATAGGCCGGAAGGGGATGGAGCCGATCCGCGATTTCGTACAGCGGCACAAGAACGAACCCATGTTCATCTGGTATGCGCCGTTTCTGCCGCACCTGCCCCACAATGCCCCCGCTGAATACGAGACGCCGTTCGCCGACCTCGGCCTGCACGAACGGACGTTGCGATACTATGCGAGCATTCTCTGGTTCGATGCGACCGTGGGCGAACTGATCGACCTGATGAAAGAGGAAGGCGAATACGAAGAAACGATGTTTATCTTCATCGTCGACAATGGCTGGGTGACCGCGGAAAACGAGGCGGACCGGCTGGTTGACCGCAGCGACGGGACCGTCCGCCCTCCGCACTGGAAGAGCAAGCAGTCCCAGTACGATCTGGGCGTGCGCACGCCCGTCCTTCTGCATTGGGCCGGCCGTATCGCCCCCGGAGTTTCCGACAAACTTGTCAGCTCGATCGACCTGTTGCCGACCAGCCTTGCCGCAGCGGGACTCGATATCCCCGAAAACCTTCCGGGGCTGAACCTCCTGCCAAGAGCCTTGCACGGCGAGCCGCTTGCCCGCGACGCCGTATTCGGCAGCATTTTCAGACACACAGCCAAAGATTGGGATCGTCCGGACGCCAACGTGTTGTTTCGCTGGATCCGGGCAGGCAACTGGAAGCTCATCCTCCCTGAAATCGAGAACGAGCCGCTGGAACTCTACCATCTGGCGGAAGACCCGCTGGAAAACGTGAATCTGGCGCAGCATCCCGAACAGGCCGAACGCATCCGGGAACTGCGGGCCCGTCTGGACGCCTGGTGGACTCCTGGGCTGGAATCTGATAGCGAATAATGCTGCCCGGTACTGCCGGGTTATCGTGACGGTTGTAAAAAATTAACGGGGCCCTCATTGCCACCCACAGGCGATTTCGAACCGCCTGCAAACCGCGCCGCGCCTTTTTCTCTCCCCTTCCCCTCCCCCTTTTTCCTCGCTCCTTCCTATCTTGTCTAATTAGGATAAACGCTCCCCGGACGACGCTTCACGAGATGCCCTCCCGGGACAAACGCACCCGCCATCCAGCCGCCCCAAACACGCCCCCCGAACAAAATCCGGCCCCTTTTTCTCCCCATGCGCGACGCCTTCTCATGCTCCGAACCTGCCGGGGCCCGCATTCTTACTGCGAAAACCGCGGAAAGCAAAACCCCGGTGCAACAATCCGGAGGCTCGCTCGCAGCCCTGCTCATTGCCGCGACGCTCCTCCCCACCGCCTGCTCCAACTCCGCCGGCGAGGCACAGAACGCCCCCCTGCCCGCTCCATCCTCCAAATCGCGGGTGCTCGTCCTCACGGACATCGAAAACGAACCGGACGACGCCCAATCGCTCGTCCGCTTCCTGCTCTACGCCAACGAAATGGATGTAGAGGGCCTGCTCGCCACCACGTCCGTCTGGATGCGGGACACCACACGGGCGGACAAAATCCGGGGCCATATCGAGGCATACCGTGAAGTGCGCAACAACCTCATCGTACACGCCGACGGCTACCCGGAGGCGGATTTTCTGCTCTCGCAGGTGAAAACGTGCCGGGATGTATACGGCATGAACGGCGTCGGCAAGGGAAACGATACGGAAGGCTCCGAACACATCATCGCCGCCGTGGACAAGGAGGACGACCGCCCCTTGTGGATCAGCGTCTGGGGAGGGGCCAACTGCCTTGCGCAGGCCCTGTGGAAAGTCCGCGAGACGCGCACCTCGGAAGAACTGGACGCCTTCGTGGCCAAACTGCGCGTGTACACGATTTCCGACCAGGACGATTCCGGCCCCTGGATGCGGCAGGAATTTCCCGACCTGTTCTATGTAGTGACGCCCAGCTCGCCGCATGACGGTGACGACTACAAATACGCCACCTGGGTGGGCATTTCCGGGGACCACTTCCACGGGATGTTCGAGGGGCCGAACTTCGACATCGTCGATAATCCCTGGCTATCGGAAAATATCCGCACCGGGCACGGGCCGCTGGGGACACGTTACCCGGCTACAGCCTACCTGATGGAAGGCGACACCCCCTCGTTCATGAACCTGTTCCGGAACGGGCTGGCCGGACACGTCAGCCCGAGTTACGGGGGCTGGGGCGGCCGCTATGCCGTATCGCAGCCCGAAGGAGAATCCCGGCCTATCTGGACCAATTCGGACGATACCGTGCTGGCCTTTGACGGCAACACGTACACCACGAACCACGCCACGGTGTGGCGCTGGCGGGAAGGGTACCAGCACGACATCGCCGCACGGGCGGACTGGAGCAACACGCCGGACTTCGCCGGGGCGAACCACAACCCGATGCTGGTCGTGAACGGCGACGCCGGTCTGGACCCTCTCCATATCACCGCACACATCGGCGAGACGATTCGCCTGAGCGCCGAGGGATCGTCAGACCCCGATGGAGACCATCTCACATTCGACTGGTGGGTCTATTCCGAGGCCGGCTCGTATCCGGGCGATGTCTCCATAACGAATGCTTCGTCCATGGAAGCAAGCCTTGTCGTCCCGGAAAATGCTGTCGGCGCAGAGATTCAAGTCATTCTCACGGCACATGACGACGGCGAACCCGTTCTGTACCGGTACCGTCGGATCATCGTGACGGTTGGAAAAGACTAACGCGCATACACGAACAGACAGTACATCGTAATCACATTATCCTCATGAGTGCACCCTCGCGGTATGAATTCGGCGCCGGCCTGTGGCTGTTCGGGCAATTCATCGACCGGTACGCCACCGATGCATACGGCCCGCCCGTGGGCGTGCTGGAAGCCATCGACCGGGCAGGACAGGTCGGTGACCTCGTAACCCTCGACATCAATTTTCCGTTCGACGAAGGAGTATCGACGGCCGATATCGCCGCCGCTCTCGACCGGAACAGGCTGCGCTGCCACGCCATTACGCCTGCCTCCTACAGCCGCAAATACCGCAAAGGCGGTCTGACGAACCCGGACCCCACCCTGCGGCGCGACTGCATCGAACTGTACAAGACGGCTATCCCATCCGCCCGCGAACTGGGCGCCCGGTACGTCAAGTTCTGGCCGGGCCAGGACGGGTATGATTACCCGTTTCAGGCCGACTACGAGGACCTGTGGCAATACTCCGTGGACGCCGTCCGCGAAGTGGCGGCCTCGGCCCCGGACATGCAGTTCGGCATCGAGTGCAAGTTCAAGGAGCCGCGCACCCACATGCTTTTCTGCAACGTGGCTACGACCCTGCTGGCCATCGAGGACATGGGGGTGGACAATGTGGGCATCGTAATGGACCTCGGCCATTCCCTGTTCGCAAAGGAAACCCCTGCGGAGGCCCTGCAACTGGCGCACCGCCGGGAACGGCTGACGAGCGTGGAAGTCAACGACAACTGGCGCGAGTGGGACGACGACCTGACCGTGGGGTCCGTCCATCTTATCGAAACGCTGGAATTCCTCCACGCCTTGCGCAAGATTGGATGGGACGATGTGGTGCTGTTGGATCAATTTCCATTTCGCGAAGATCCTGTGCAGGCTGCCCGCGAAAGCATTGTAACCCTGCGCAAACTCGATGCGCTGTTGGACCGTCTCGACGTTGAAGCCCTCCGGGAAGCGCAAATCCGCCAGGATGCGCTCGCCGCACAGCGGCTCGTACTCGACCTGTTTCTGGGAAACATCTGAAAAATAATAACTTTGCTGGAAAGTAAAGAAAAAACCGAAATTCCGTTCATGCCTTTTTCTCAGCGGCGGATACCGTGCCGCATCCTTTGCCGACTGCTCCTTTGGGGATGTCTTGCCCTCCCTGCCCCGCTGGCAGCCCAGGACATCTTGTCCGACACGCTGCATGCCGCCCTCCCGGCAAGCAACGCATTGCGTGTCTATCTGGATTGCGACCGCTGTGATTTTAACCACATCCGCAGCGAAATCACCTTCGTGAACTACGTGCGCGATCCGGAGCAGGCCGATGTGCACGTATTCATCACCGATCAGCGTACGGGCAGCAACGGGCGGCAGTACCAACTTTCGTTTCTGGGGCGCGGCGATTACGCCAGCGTCGAGTACACGTTCGAGCACACAGTGGGCCAGAATGCAACGAACGACGAGGCCCGCGAAGCTGTCAACTCGGCAATCCGGCTGGGCCTCGTGCCGTACGTCGCGCAGGTGCAATCCATCTCCGGATTCTCGCTCGACTACTCCAGAGAAAATCAGGAAGGGGCCGGTGCGCAAACGCACGACGAATGGAGGCACTGGATATTCACGGCCTACGCAGGAGGCATCGAACTGGAAAAAGAATCCAATCGGACAGTGTTCGACGCCCGCTGGGGCTTCTACGCCGATCATATAAGCGAACAGTGGAAAATACGCCTGCGCCCCTACTTCAACTACGATCTGGTGAAAATCAAACGGGAGGATCAGCCTGACGTAAGAAGCAGCCTCTCCCGGCACGGCTTCGACAGTTACGCCATCCGGAGCCTCGGTCAGCACTGGTCGGTGGGCCTCTTCGGAGACTATATAACCCGCAACGACCGAAATCTCCGGCACTGGGGCGAAGTGGCGCCGGGCGTCGAGTACAGTGTGCTCCCCTACGAACAGGCCACGCGCCGCGCCATAACCGTCGTGTACAGACTCGGGTACTCCTACGTGGATTACTTCGAGCAAACCATCTTCAACGAAACCAAAGAAACGCTCCTGCAACAGCAACTGGAAGCTTCCGTGGCGATCCGGCAACCGTGGGGCGATATCTACGGGGGCATAGAAGGGTCTCATTATTTCCACGACGTGACCAAGCGCAGCGCCGAATTATTCGGGTACGTTTCGGTACGACTGCTGGAGGGGTTATCGCTCCGCATACAGGGGGATTTTGAAATGGTCCAGGATCAACTGGCGCTTCCCGCCGGTAATGCCTCCCTGGAAGAAATCCTGCTGCAGCAACGCGAACTGGCGACGGACTTCGAACTCTCCGGGTCCATTGCCCTTTCATATACGTTCGGATCCGACTTCGCCAACATCGTCAACACGCGATTCTGAGCCGTTTCGCCCAATGCCCCATGTCCGAAGCGCACACATCCATTGCCCGGAAGATCGAGCGGCTACGCCGTCAGGCCAACGAAATGCGTCGGCGCAACCTGCGCATGATCCATGAAGCCGGCATGGGGCATACCGGCGGCGATCTGTCGGCAGCCGATATTCTGACGACCCTCTACGGTGAAGTGCTGTCGGTGAACCCGGACGACCCGGCGGATCCGAACCGGGACCGATTCATCATGAGCAAGGGTCATTGCTCGGGGGCCCTCTATACTGCGCTGGCG
Source organism: Rhodothermales bacterium (assembly GCA_951812345.1). GTDB lineage: Bacteria > Bacteroidota > Rhodothermia > Rhodothermales > VXPQ01 > VXPQ01. Next base: position 781,787 of record OX638295.1, on the reverse strand, counting down.
TATGCGGGCTTCTTTCCTCTGGAGGAACTCGACACCTACATGCAGCCGCTCTCCCGGCTCAACGGCCACCCCGACCGGACCAAGGCCCCCGGCGTGGAAACGAATACGGGGCCGTTGGGACATGGCCTTCCCGTGGCCGTGGGAGCCGCCATTGGAGGAAAACTGGACCGGGCCGCATGGCGCGTATTCGTGCTGACCGGGGACGGGGAATTGCAGGAAGGAAGCAACTGGGAAGCGGCCATGACCGCCGGGCATCGCAGCCTGGACAACCTGACGCTGATCATCGACCGGAACGGGCTGCAACAGGGAGACGCCACAGCCAACACCAATCGGCTGGATCCACTGGCCGACAAGTGGCGGGCCTTCGGCTGGGCAGTGGATCATGTGGACGGGCATGACTACAAGGCATTGCTTCATATCTTCGGCCGCCTGCCCTTCGAACCAGGCAAGCCTTCGTGCATCATCGCCCATACCCATAAGGGCAGGGGGGTCTCGTTCATGGAAGACCGGGTGGAGTGGCACCACAAAGTGCCCTCGCAAGACGAACTGGCGCGAGCGATCGCCGAACTGGAGGCCGCCTTGCGGGACGCATGACCATGCTGTACGATTGCCGCGACGCCTTTTCCGAAACCCTCGTTGCGCTGGGCGAAACCGATGAGCGCATCGTTGTGGTGAACAACGACTCGGTGGGGTCGAGCAAAACCGGGGCGTTCCGTGAACGTTTCCCCGACCGGCTGATCAACGTGGGGATTGCAGAACAGAATCTCGTAGGTGTGGGAGCCGGGCTGGCGAATGCCGGGAAAATACCGTTCGTCTGCTCGGCCTCCTGTTTTATGACCGGGCGGGCGCTGGAGCAAATCAAGGCGGACGTGGCGTATTCGAACGCGAACGTGAAACTGGTGGGCGTGAGTAGCGGGCTGGCGTACGGCGCGCTCGGAGCAACACACCATTCCATCGAGGATTTCGCCTGGGTGCGGGCCATTGCGAACATCACGGTGACGGCGCCTGCCGATCCCCTCGAAACCGCACAGGCCGTCCGGGCGGCGGCGCAGGTTGCAGGGCCGGTCTTCCTGCGGTTGAGCCGCATGGGCGTGCCCGCCCTGCACGACGCCGACTACGCATTCGCCTTCGGCAAGGCAAGCCTGCTGCGCCCCGGCGGCGACGTGACGCTCATTGCGAATGGCGTCATGACGGCCCGGGTCCTGGAAGCGGCCGACCTGCTGGCAGCACAGGGTATAGAGTCCCGGGTGCTGAACATGGCGACCGTACGCCCCATCGACCGGGAAGCGGTGCTTGCCGCCGCCCGTGAAACCGGGGCCATCGTGACCGCGGAAGAACACACCACGTTCGGCGGACTGGGCAGCGCTGTGGCGGAGGTTGTGGTGCAGCACCTGCCTGTCCCGATGCGCATCCTTGGCGTACCCGGCGTCTTCGCGCCCACCGGCGACACGAAATGGCTGCTGGAGCATTTCGGTCTTACCCCCGAAGGCATCCGGGACGCTGCGCTGGAACTCAAGAAGCCGGTCCGCTGATGCACAGCCCCCTGATTCTTGCCATAGACCAGGGCACCACGCACACGAAAGCCGTGCTGGTCGATGCTTCCGACGGAACGATCCGGCACAAAGCCGCCCGCCCCGTGCCCGTATCGTTTCCGCAGCCGGGCTGGGTGGAGCAGGACCCTATGTTGCTGTGGAAAAGCGTGCTGGCAGCCGTGGAAATGTGTCTCGCGGAGGCCGGAAACCCGACTCCCCAGGGTCTGGCCGTAACGAACCAGCGGGAATCCGTGGTGGTGTGGGAACGGGATACGGGCCGTCCCGCCGGGCCGGTCATCGTTTGGCAATGCCGCCGCACCGGCCCTTTCTGCAACACGCTGCGCCGCGAAGGACAGGAACCCATGCTCCTGGAACGTACCGGCCTGCCTGTCGACCCGCTGTTCTCCGCGTCGAAGATCCGGTGGTTGCTGGATCAGGCGCCCGAAGGCCGGCGCCGGGCAGAAGGCGGCGAACTCCTCGCCGGAACGATCGACAGCTGGGTGCTCTGGAATCTGACGGGCGGCAAAGCACACCGGTGCGATGCGAGCAATGCCTCGCGTACGCAACTCTTCAACCTGCACACGGGCGCCTGGGATCATGACCTGACGGAAACGTTTGGCATCCCGGAAACCATGCTCCCGGAAATCATGCCGTCCGGCGCCCTGTTCGGGGAAACGGTCCCACACGGCGTCCTGCCCGGAGGTATTCCTGTCGCTGCAATGATGGGAGACTCCCATGCCGCCCTCTTCGGGCAGGCCGGGTTCCGACCCGGTGCGGTGAAGGCCACCTACGGCACGGGCAGCTCGCTCATGACCCCGCTGTCCGGCCTCGCTTTTTCCGAACACGGCCTCGCCACCACGGTGGCCTGGAAGCTGGGAAACCAGACCACCTATGCACTGGAAGGCAATATTTCGGTGACGGGATCGGCCCTGCAATGGATTGCCGACCTGCTGGGTCTGGACGATCCTTCGCAGGTCGCCGCGCTTGCCGAAGAAACGGACTGCACCGAAGGGCTGTATGTTGTCCCCGCCTTCGTGGGACTGGGCGCTCCGCACTGGAACGAAAACGCGCGCGGCCTCGTGACCGGGATTACGCGGGGCACGACCGCCGCTCATCTGGCCCGCGCTGTCGTGGAATCCATCGCTTTTCAGGTGCGCGATGTGTTCGAGGCAATGGCAAAGACGGCGAGTGGCGCAACGCACAACGCCGCGCTGCATGTCCTCCTGGCGGATGGGGGCGCCAGTCGCAACGATACGCTCATGCAGTTTCAGGCGGATGTACTGGGAACTCCGGTGCTCCGTAACCGGGCCGAAGACCTTTCCGCACTCGGAGCGGCCTATATGGCCGGTCTGACGCTCGGATACCGGGATTCGCTTGATGCGCTGGCCGCCCTGCCGCGCTCGCTGGACCGGTTCGAACCCCGGCGCCCGAACAAGGAACGCCAACGAATCTGCGAAGGCTGGCGGCACGCTGTGGCGCGCGCCTTGCACGAACCCGGCGAGTCCCCGCCCAATCCATGAAACCGATCGGAACAGCGGAGCAGGTCCGATCACCAGCTCGCTCAACCATGCGCAACACGTTCCTCTTGTCTCTTGCGAGCATCCTCATCACAGCGGCCCTTGCAACCGCCGGGTGTAAAATCCGCCCGCTGGACCCGGCCACGGGCAAGGCTATTATCGAAGAAGCCCAACCCGCCTTCGACGCAGAGACGTTCGTGGAAGAAAACTGGGAAACGCGCATCCTCCCGACCGTCGAAAACGAGGCAGCGGACCTGACCATGCTGCTGGAGGCTCTGGAAACGGACGAAGCGGCGGCCTCGACGCAATACGGGCGCCGGGAAGGAGATCGGCCGTATAATTTTATTGTGCAGGGAACAGGACGCGTTCTTGCAGCAGATACCACCTCGCGCGCAGGTTTTCTGCTACTGGATGTGCCGCCCCTCGACGACATGGCCAACGTACGTCTGCAGATTGGCCCCGTGCTGCGCGGCACGGCGCTGCGGGATGCATTGCCGTTCATGACCTTCGACCGATTCGTAAACCAGATGGAGCACGCGAACGCCTCCCACGCCATGCATGCCCGCTTGCTCGAAACGGTACTGGGCGAGCTGAATCCGGCATCGCTGCCGGGGCGCGACATCGACTTCCACGGGGCCTTCGCATTGCAAGGGACAGACCTGCCGGCGATTACGCCGGTCCGGATCGTCATCCGGGACAGCGAATGACACATGCCGAAAACATAGCGAACGACAAAAACGGAACGGCTCTCCCTCGCCGGACTGGTTCCTCCAACGGCTCGGACAAGACGGAACCTGTGCTGCGCACCGAAGGGATCGTGAAGCGGTATCCGGGAACGACGGCGCTGGACGGCGTGGATTTCAATGTATACCCCGGCTGCGTCAATGTGCTCATCGGAGAAAACGGGGCTGGCAAATCGACGCTGACGCGCATCCTGGCCGGGATAGAATCCCCCACAAGCGGACAACTCCTGCTCCGGGACCAATCCATTGCTCCGGCATCGCCGCGGGAAGGGCGGGCGCTGGGCATCGGCGTCATTCATCAGGAACTCACCTTGTTTCCCAATCTGTCCGTGAGCGAAAACCTGTTCACGGGCCGCGAACTCGTTTCGGGGGTGGGCACGGTGCAGCATGGAAAACAAAAAGAGGTCGCCCGGACACTGATGGCGCGGCTGGAACAAGACATCTCGCCGGACACGCTGGTGGAAGACCTGCGCATCGGGCAGCAGCAACTCGTCGAGATTGCCCGGGCGCTGGCCGAGGATGTATCCATTCTCATCATGGACGAACCGACTTCGGCCCTGAGCCGCGCCGAAACGGAAATCCTGCTTCGCATCGTCGGGGAACTCACCGCACAGGGCGTCGCCATCGTATACATTTCGCACAAACTGGACGAGTGCTTGCGGATCGGCGACCGGTTCACGGTGCTCCGCGACGGACGGCTCGTTGCCGAAGCGCCTGCCCAGGACGTTTCCCTGGCCTGGATCGTCGAAAACATGTCCGGGCGCAGTGAAGGAGCGCTCTTCCGCAAGGAGGCGCGAACGATCGGAGAACCCGTGCTGCGCGTCGAAAACCTGTCGTTGCCGCGCCCGCATGGCGGAGGATATCTTATCAAAAACGTGTCGTTCACGGTCCGGGCAGGGGAGGCGGTCGGCATCTACGGGCTGATGGGAGCGGGACGCACCGAACTGCTGGAATGTCTCCTTGGAATGCACCCCGATGCACGGGGCAGCGTTTTTCTCGGTGATCGCTCCCTCGCTGGATTGCGCATCGACGAACGCCTGCAAGCGGGTCTGGCGCTCATTCCCGAGGACCGGCAGCGGCTTGGAGTGCTCCGGAATATGTCCGTGGCGAAAAATATTAGCCTCGCTGCCCTTTCGCGCTTCACCAGAGGACCCGCTCTATCCGGACGCCGGGAAAATCGCGAAGTCTGGCGCATGATCGAAACCCTCGGGATCAGGGTGTCCAGCGCCCGGCAATCGATCGCTACGCTGAGCGGCGGAAACCAGCAGAAAGCGGTGGTGGCCAAAAGCCTTCTCACGCAGCCCAGAGTGCTCATGATGGACGAACCGACCCGGGGCATCGATGTCGCAGCCAAGTCGGACATTTTCCATATTGTGGACGATCTGGCGGCGCAGGGGATGGGCATCCTGTTCGTTTCCTCGGAACTGAAGGAGGTCATAGCCCTTGCAGACCGGGCGCTTGTCATGGCGCGGGGCCGCCTCACGGCCGCCCTCGAAGGCGAAGACATCACCGAACAACATCTTGCGGACGCCTCGGTAATTGCCCCATCCACAGAACACCCCAACGAACAGGTGGCATAACCCAACATCATGGGAGATCATACACAACCTGTCCCGGCCACATCCCGGCGCCTTCCGCTCCGGATGTGGCTCCTGCAATCGCGGGCATACCTTGCCCTGATTGTCCTGTTCATCGCATTTTCGCTGCTGACGCCCGCCTTCCTGACGACGGGCAATCTCGTCATCCTCACCAAGCAGGTCGCCATCAACGCCATCCTGGGCATCGGCATGACCTTCGTGATCCTGAGCGGCGGTATCGACCTGTCGGTGGGGTCCGTGGTGGGGCTGTGCGGGATGGTGGCCGGCTGGCTGCTCACCGAAGGGTTGATCCTGCCCCCGTTCGGGGTATCCATTTTCTTCGCCGTGCCGATCGTTATGCTGCTGACACTGGTGGCAGGCATAGCGGTCGGCGCCCTGAACGGGTGGCTCGTCACCCGGCTGGGCGTGGCCCCGTTCATCGCCACGCTCGGCACCCTGTATATAGCAAGGGGGGCAGCGCTCCTGATCTCGGACGGCGCAACGTTCGCCAACCTGGTCGGGCAGGATGATCTGGGCAATACGGGTTTCCCGGCGCTGGGAGCGGATACCTTTCTGGCTCTGCCCTACCCTATCTGGGTGATGGCGCTCTTTGCCGTTGCGGCAGCGTTCGTGGCACGCAAAACTCCGTTCGGACGGCAGGTCTACGCCATAGGCGGGAACGAAAAAGCGGCGGAACTCTCCGGGGTGCGCGTAAACAGGGTGAAACTGGTCACCTACATGATCTCCGGGCTTTGCGCGGCCATGGTCGGCCTGATCATCGCCTCGCAACTGGTCGCCGCCCATCCGGCGACCGGGGAAACCTTCGAACTCAACGCCATTGCCGTAGTGGTCCTTGGGGGCGCCTCCCTGATGGGCGGACGCGGCACGATCGGCGGAACCATTATCGGAGCCTTTGTGATCGGGGTGCTGGTGAACGGGATGGTGCTACTCGGGGTCTCGGAGTTCTGGCAAATCGTCATAAAAGGCGCCGTGATCGTGCTGGCCGTTGTCGTGGACCAGTGGCAGCAGCGCATGCAGCAAAAATCCCTCGTGCGGATGCAGGCGTAGCAAAGTATACACGCCAAACATCCTGAAATGCGGTATATTTTGCGGAGCATGGCGCTATGGAGAAGCGTTTCGGGAAAATGGATAAACATCCGCTTCAATCGACATCGGGAAAAGATATCCGGAAGGCGTCATGAGCATCCAGCACGACAAGTCCGGTCGCCAGTCGATCCAGGTCGAGGTCGAGGTACCGGGGACCGTAGAGGAAGTCTGGAAGGCTGTCGCCACCGGACCCGGAGTTTCTTCCTGGTTCCTTCCGAACACGACCGAGGAATGGGTCGGGGGCCTGATCGTCTGGGACATGGGACCGGGACTGGAAATGAATGTCGTCGCCACCGTGACCGTCTGGGACCCGCCGCACCGGTTCGTCAACCTGGAAAAAGACTGGCGCCCCGGAGCGCCGCCCATGACCAGCGAGTGGACGGTCGAGGCGCGCCCTTCGGGAACGTGTGTGGTGCGTGTGGCGCACAGTGTGTTTGCGGACGCCGACGAGTGGGACAAGGATCTTGATGAAATCGAAAGCAACTGGCCGTGCTGCTTCGCCGTCCTGCGAAGCTACATGACGCATTTTCGCGGGCAGCCCGCGTCGATCATCCGGATCACCAGTCCGGCGACCGGCTCTCTGGACGACGCCTGGAGCGCGGCGTGCAATGCGCTCGGCATTGCGGACATATCCGAGGGGGAGCGTTTTCGGTCTCCCGATGGCACGCCGCCGCTTGCGGGTATCCGGGAGCGCGCGCCGGAGGGGCCGCTACCCTATGCGATTTTGCGGCTCGACGATCCGGGGCCGGGCATTGGGTCCGTGACCGTTTTTCCCTTTGAGAATCAGGTGCTGGCTTCCGTCGGAATCTACCTGTACGGCGACGACGCGCCCGCCATCGCGGCCCGCGACGACCCCGCGTGGCAGGAATGGATGAAAGAACGCTTCCAGTGACACCACTGGATAGACATCATGAGGCATCAGACAAGTATTAAGGAAACATCATGAGCGTAAAACGTGATGCGTCCGGTCGCCAGTCGATCCAGGTCGAGGTCGAGGTACCGGGAACCGTAGAAGAAGTCTGGAAGGCTGTCGCCACCGGACCGGGGGTTTCTTCCTGGTTCTGCCCCACCGAAGTCGAAGAGAAAACGGGGGGTGTAATCCGAACCCTGATGGGACCGGGAATGGAAAGCCTGTCCAGCGTCACCGTCTGGGATCCGCCGCACCGGCTTGCCGCCGAGGGACCGGGCGCGGGCCCGGATGCAGCGCCGATGACCACCGAATGGATCGTGGAACCCCTATCCGGGAGCACCTGCCTGGTCCGGGTGATCCACAGCATGTCCGGGGGAACCGACGAGCAGAGAGAACAGCTTGAGGGTATCGAGTCCGGCTGGCCGTACTTTTTCGCTATACTGCGGATCTATCTTACCCGCTTTCGCGGACAGCCTGCTTCGATCGTCCGGACCATGGGGCAGGCTTCCGGTTCAACAAGCGAGGCCTGGAGCGGCCTGACCGATGCCCTCGGCATGGCCGATCTCCGGAAAGGCGCCCGCTGGACCTCGCCCCCCGGTCCGCCCTCCCTGACGGGCGTCGTGGAACAGGTGGATGGCCACAGGCAGCCGTACGCCGTGATCCGGCTGGACGAGCCGATCCCCGGAATCGCCTCGGCATCTGCGTTCTCGATGGGCGACTGCGCCATGGTCACCATTGGGATCTACCTGTACGGCGACGAAGCGCCCGCTATCGCGGCCCGCGACGAACCCGCGTGGCAGGCGTGGATGAAAGAAACATTTTCCGTAACCCCATAACGTCATGAAGAACCGTTCCAGGAAGTTTTGTTTTCCGCTCCTTGCCCTCCTCCTGACGCTACCCCATGCTGCGTGCCGGAACGAGGCAGACCAACCGGCGCAGGAGGATGCGCGCCTCATGGTCATCATTACCCCCTCGCACGACAACCCGTTCTTCAAAGCAGAGGCCGAGGCTGCGGACGCCCGGGCGCAGGAACTGGGGTACGAAACGCTCGTGCAGACCCACAACGGAGACGCCGCATTGCAGGATCAACTGTTCGACACGGCCATTGCGCGCAAGGCCGACGCCATCGTGCTGGATAACGCAGGCGCGGACGCTTCCATTGCCGCCGTCGAGAAAGCGCATGCCGCGGGCGTTCCCACCTTTCTCATCGACCGGGAGATCAACGCCAACGGCCTTGCCGTCGCCCAGATTGTATCGAACAATTACCAGGGCGCCGTGCTGGGCGCGGAGGAATTCGTCCGGCTGATGGGCGAAGCCGGGCCGTACGTGGAACTGACGGGCAAGGAGTCCGACACGAACGCGCACATCCGATCACAGGGATATAACGACACCATCGGGCAGTTCCCGGAGATGGAACTGGTGACCCGGCAGAGCGCCAACTGGAGCCAGACAGAAGCGTTCGACAAAACGGAAACCATTATCCAGGCGCACCCCGATATCAAGGGCGTGATTGCGGGCAACGACACGATGGCGCTGGGCGCTGCAGCGGCTCTGAAGGCCACCGGTATGGGGCATGTGATCGTGGTCGGTTTCGACGGTAGCCCGGACGTACTCGCCGCCATCAAGGCAGGAGACATTGCCGCAACGGTGCTCCAACCAGCAGCGCAATTGGCGCAGATGGCCGTGGATCAGGCGGATGCCTACCTGCAGACGGGCACAAGCGCCTTGCCCGAGAAACAGGCCGTCGATTGCGAACTGGTGACCCCGGAGAATGCGGACGAATTCGGGGTGTTTGCGAGGTTGTGAGGGGGATTATGCTGCAAAATGCGGATCGGGCCGAAGCGTCGTTCACGGTGCCGGAAGACACCCCGCCCAGGGCAACCATCCATATCGTACTGGAAGCGACTGACACCGGCAACCCCCCGCTTACGCGCTACCGCCGGGTGATCGTGACCGTGACGGCGAAAAACTGAGGCTACTTCTCGCCGGCATGGAGCCGTTCTTCGAGCGCTTCCAGTTCCGCCGTGCCGATGCCCAGTTTCACCTCCAGTTCCTCCAGCGACAACCCCTTCGTTTCCGGCATTATCTTGACGGCGAAGAACAACTGGAGCACCATCATGGCGCTGAAAAACGCGAAGGCGAACCCGCCGGACGCCTCGGCCACCACAGGAAAGGTCCAGGAAACCGCGGCGGCCATAAACCAGTGGGTGAACGAGCCGAGAGATTGCCCCTTGGATCGCACCCGGTTCGGGAAGATTTCCGAAAGAAACACCCAGATCACCGCCCCCTGCGACAAGGCGAAGAAGGCAATGAACCCAAGCAGGCCGATCAGTACGGGAGTCCCCATGTGATCGCCCCCGACGAAAAAGGCCCAGGCCACCAGGGCAAGGCAGACTGCCGTACCCGCCGAGCCTACGATCATCAGCGGACGGCGCCCGAACCGATCGATGATGAAGAACGCCGAAATGGTGAAGATGAGGTTGGTGCCGCCCACGGCCACCGACTGCAACAGGGCGTCGTCGACGCCGGCTCCCGCCATGCCGAAGATGCGCGGCGCATAGTACATCAGCGCATTGATCCCGGAAAGCTGGTTGAACATGGCAAGCCCCCACGCCAGCAGGATCGGAAAAGTATAACGCTTCTGGAGCAGCTTGCTGCCCGTCTGACCGGTCTCGGTCTTCAGCGAAGCGACGATTTCCGCCATTTCGTTATCTATCTCGACTTTCCCGAGACGCTCCAGTACGGCGCGGGCCTCCTCCGAACGCCCTCGCTTGACGAGCCAGCGGGGGCTTTGCGGGATGAAAAAGAGCAGCGCGAAGAACAGTGCGGCGGGGGCCGCCTCCACGCCGAACATCCACCGCCAGGCCGTTGCGTCCGCAATGATCTGGGCCACCACGTAATTGGATAAAAAGGCCAGCAGGATCCCCGTGACCACGTTGAGCTGGGTGACCGCCACAAGCCGTCCGCGCAACCGGGCCGGGGCTATTTCCGCAATGTACATGGGCGCGACCACGGACGAACCGCCGACGGCCAGCCCGCCGAGAAAACGGTACAGCAGAAAGGCGATCCAGTTGTCCGCCGTGGCGCTCCCCAGCGCGGAGACGAAGTAAAAGACCGCCAGCACGATAAGTACGCGGTTCCGCCCATAGCGGTCGGCGGGAATCCCGGCGCCGAACGCCCCGACGATGGTGCCGATGAGCGCGGAGGCCACCGTAAAGCCCAGCCAGAACTCGTCCAGACCGAACACCGATTCGAGCGCCTCGGTCGTGCCGGAAATAACGATCGTATCGAAGCCGAAAAGAAGGCCGCCGAGAGCGGCCACGATGGTGCTGAACAAGACGGTGCGGCGGTTCATGACGGATACAACTTCCCTTGTTTATTACCTGAATTCTGTGTGCGAGTCATGGGCCGGGCAAGGCCCGGCGGATCCGGGGAGATTACCAGACAGAACCGAGCGTCCACATGTCGAGCGACACGAGGCGGGCGGCGCCTCCTTCCGCGTAGATGCTCACCCCCTCGCTGTCCGGCGACGGGAACACCTGACTGGTGAACACGATGGCGCCGTCGTCCGCAAAGACCTCTACCGACGACCAGTCCACGAATACGTGCAGTTTTACGCGCCCTTCCGGCGCTTCCATAGACACTTCGAAAAGGTCCGCAAACGTCGGGTGAAATTCCTTTTCGCCGGACCGGTACCGGTCCACGAACACCTCCTTGCGAAGCGCGTCGTACCCGATCACCGTCTCCTCCCCTTCGCCCTGACGCACTTTCAGGCCGACTTCCGCGGCATCGCCGACCTCCAGTTCGATCACCAGTTCAATGGCCTTGCCGGCGATCCCTTCGCCGCTCAGGTCATGCTCTCCTTCCGCAATGGCGCGTGCGTCGAGGCGGCGGTGCGTTTCGCGCAGCGTCTTCAGTTCCTCGACGGGCCTCTGCACCAGCCACAGATCGCCGAGCGCGTCGGCGCGCAACGACAGTGCGCGGGGCAAACTCTGTCCGCTACGCCAGGGGTCCGTGGGAATCTCTCCGGCATACAGCCAATTGTTCAGCCAGCCCACCCACAGGCGGCGGCCGTCTTCTTCCGGCACGTCGGACCAGGAAATGGCGGCGTAAAAATCCTTCGCATAATCCACCCAGCGGGTATCCGCGTGCTCGGCGACGAAGGTGGTCCCGTCGAAATGCCCTACGAAGTACTGTCCCCCCGAACCGCCCGCGACGGTACCCCCTCCATTATCCACGTCCAGCACCCAGCGCGTCTCCCCGGGCCGGTTCTCGATAGGCAATTCGAACAGGTCGGGACATTCCCAGATGCCGGTCACGTTCCCCGCAGGACCGAATTCGCTCAGAAACGTCCAGGATTTCAGGTCCTTCGAGGAATAAAGATGCACCTTCCGGTCCACAGACAGCGCTACAACCATCACCCATTTCTCTTCCGGCGCATACCAGAACACTTTGGGATCGCGGAAATTCGCAAGACCGAAATCGAGTACGGGATTGCCCTCGTAAGGAGTCCAGGTGCGCCCCCGGTCGGTGCTCCATGCGATGTACTGCGCCTGCAGTTTCCGCTCCCGGTAGTGCCCCGTATAAATGGCGATCATCGGCGGGTTTTCATCCGTTCCAAACCCGCTCGTGTTGTTCCAGTCCACCACCGCGCTGCCGGAAAACGCCATAACACTGTCCGTTTCAGGGATGGCGACAGGCAAGTGCTCCCAGTGAAGCAGATCGGGGCTCACCGCGTGCCCCCAGCTCATGTGCCCCCAGCGAGTGCCGAAGGGATTGTACTGGTAGAACAAGTGGTACTCGTCGTCGAACCAGACCAGTCCGTTCGGATCGTTGGTCCAGTTCACGGCGGGCGTAAAGTGGTATTGCGGGCGGTAGCGCTCCGTGTAGGTGGGTTCGGGCTGCGCATCCGCGCGATGCACCGGGACGGCGGCAAGCATCATGGCAAGAAGAACCGGCGCGGTCCATACGGCGCAGCGCAAACGCAGGAAAGAAAAATTCATGGCTTTATCCGACATAATCGCAAGGGTGGTTTGGAACGCATGATACATGGATTATCGAAGAAATGCGAAATCATATAGAGACCAATCCCGGTGCATGGCAAAGGGATCATGCCCCTTGCCGATACGTAGCACGTTGGTTACATGACAGGCGCCGCCCGAGAGATAGTATGCGGTATCTTCCAGGCCATGCGCAAACCATTACGCCGTGGCGCTCTACTTCCATCTTTTCCCGAACCGATGAATAACGGACGCGTCAAGCAGCTACTCCTGCTCGCTGTCCTTGCAGGCATCGCAGCAAGCAGTTGCGACTTTACCGACGAGCCGCCCCCTGTTAATATTCTTGTACCACGCGAGGTGGATGAGGGCCAATACACGACGACCGACAGCGGATTGCAGTACTACGACTTTGTCATCGGCGACGGCCAGGAAGCCGATTCCACCCATAGCGTCACAGTGCACTATGCCGGATGGCTTGCGGACGACAGACTGGTAGCAAGTTCGTATTCCGGGAATGCGCCGCTCACCATCAACCTTGATTCCGACTCGGTCATCGAGGGATGGATCGAGGGAATTCCGGGCATGCGGGAAGGAGGCGAACGCCAGCTGGTGGTGCCCCCGGAACTTGCCTACGGCGAAACGGGATTCAGAGAAGCCGGCATTCCCCCGAACGCTACGCTTATCTACGAAATCGAACTCCTCAGTATAGCATCCGACGAATCCGACGAATAACCCGGCCGATTCGCCCTCCGGGGTATCGATCCCTGTCCCATTGCTTATAAAATGATCGAAACAAGCATCATCGGCAGTTACGCCTGGCCGTCCTGGCTTTTTACCAGCCTGGAGGCCATGAAAGAGGGCAAGTACGGCGTCCGGGACATCGAAGAAACGCTGGACGACGCCGTCGATCTGGCGATCCGGGACCAGGAGGACGCCGGCGTAGACGTGATTTCAGACGGCGAAATGCGTCGGATCGGCTTCTTCACCGCCGGTTTCTACGGGCGGCTGGCGGGTCTGGGAAACATCGAACCCAGCCCCCGGCTCATCGGCCCGGCGGGGCATGACCAGCGGGAACGGTACGAAGCGCTGGAACCGATTACCGCCCCGGACGGCCTGGGCCTCGTCGCCGAATACCGGTATGCCCGCAAGCGCACGAACCGCCGGATCAAAATGCCCTGTCCCGGCCCTTATACGCTGGCCGGACGCATCAAAACCCCCGGCAAACACTACCGGGACCGCATGGAGGTCGCCCACGCATTTTCCGATCTCATCCGGGCCGAATTGAAGCAACTGGTCAAGGAGGGTGTCGATTTCATCCAGTTGGACGAACCCTCCTATGCGGTGCATCCCGACTCGCCGGGCGAGTTTGTCGACCTCTTCAACCGGACCGTCAAGGACGTCGATGCCCGCATAGGCATTCACCTGTGTTTCGGGAATTTCGTGGGACGCCCCGTGGCGCACCGCACCTACGCTCCGCTGTTTCCGCATATTCTGGATATGCATGCGGACGAATTCGCCATGGAGTTCGCAAACCGCGAACTTGCCGAAATCGAACTGACCGCACGCGTTGCAGAAGCCGGAAAAGACGTGGCGGCAGGACTCGTGGACGTGAAGAACTATTTCGTCGAACCGCCGAAACTCGTGGCCGAACGCATCCGGGCGCTCCTTGCGTACGTTCCCCCGGAGCGTCTTTCCGTCACGCCGGATTGCGGGTTCAGTCAGACGGCCCGCTGGGCAGCCCGCGCCAAGTTGCACACCATGGTGAAGGGCGCGCATATTGTGCGGGCGGAACTGGAATAACGAGCCGCTACCCCGACAGATCGCAACTCCACCGCCCCCCGGCAGCAAGCCGGACCGTGCGCAACCCCAGGCGTGCCGCTTCCTCGAAAAACGGCTCCGGTGAGGCCGTATTGAAAGCAAACATCTCGTAATGGCACGGGATGGCTGCCCGCGCCCCGATATCGTGCGCCAGTTGCGCCGCTTCCTCCCCGGTAAGGTTGCCAGGTACGCCGCGCGCCGGATCCCGTCCGTTGACGGGCAGCAGGCACACATCGATACGAAACGGGCGCAAAAGATCGGTCATGCCCTCGTACCGGACCGTATCGCCGCTGTGATATACAGTCCACGGTCCGAATTGCACCACATACCCGAGGTGCGTGTGACGCCCCGCGGCATCCGTTTCAAGTGTCTCGTGTGCGGCAGGCACGGCCATGAACCGCAACGGCCCGACCGTATTTTCCGCCCCGGCCGTCATGCCGACAGGCCATGCGGGATCGCATCCCAGGCGATCCGCCACAAAATCCCGGTTCGCTTCCGGAACGACCAGTTGCAGCGCATCGTTCGCCCGGATCAGCGGCACGAGGGTTTCCGCGTCCAGATGATCCGTGTGGTTGTGGGTGGAGGTCGCCGCATCGATGAAATCGAGGCGCTCCGGCGCTATGACGCGCTCCGTGATCCGCACATGCGGCTTGGACGTGCCATCATATTTCTTCGTCAGCGAGTCGGACAGGTACGGATCGAAGAGCAAGTGGGCGCCCTGCCATTGCAGCAGAAAGCCGCTCTGCCCCAGCCACCACAGGTGGAAAGGTTCGGAGCGGCTATGCGCGTCGCGCACATCCGCAAGAAAGTCGTCGCCGGATCGTTCGGGCCGGATCATGGGGGAATCAAGGGACTAAAAAGGTTATGCCGGGCGAATGACCACATGGGCGCCCGGCAGATAGAACCAATCCCATTTAAGGATGGATTTTGCCAGTTCCGTTCTTGATGTCCATCCCCCTGATCAGTATACTGCATATGCTGTCGGGAGGAGAAACGCCACTGTTGGGAATATACGTTCGGGAGGGGTAAGGCGATGGATAGCGGTATTCAAATCAAATATCCGGGACCGTTGTTTCGGAACATCGACGACCCGGCGGAAAAGACAGGTAGCGAGGCCGCAACACTGTCTGTCCCTCGGACCCAAAGCCCCCCGGACCGCTCTCGCCATGAAGCGGAAGCCGCAGTTTCGTCGCCGGCCGTACCGCCCATGATCATCCCGGAATCACCGATTCCAGCGGTCAACGTAGCCCAGGTCCCGCAACGCAGCCCCCTCAGATATCCCGGCGGAAAAACATGGCTCATTCCCCATATTCGGGCATGGCTTGGAGGTCTGCCTTCCGTCGATCTCCTTATTGAGCCATTTGCGGGGGGAGGTATTGTTTCCTTGACGGCCGTTATGGAAAGCCTGGTCAAGCGATGCATAATGATTGAACTGGATCGGGATGTGGCGGCTTTTTGGCATGCCGCGTTGCGTCAGGGAGATGAACTGATCCGGCGCGTGCAGGCATTCGATCCAACCCGATCCAATGTAGAGATACTGGCGAACGCAGCCCCTCGAAACACGGCCGAACATGGGTTTCGCACGCTGGTCCTGAATCGTACCCGACGGAGCGGTATCCTTGCCCCGGGCGCATCCCTTTCAAAAAAGGGCGAGAACGGACACGGCATTTCGTCAAGGTGGTATCCTGGTACTCTTGTCAAGCGTCTGGAAGCGATCGGCCACTATGCGGATCGCATAGCCTTTTGCGAAACGGACGGTATGCAATTCCTCGAAGCGCTCGCTTGCGATCTCAATGAAAATGTTGCGGTTTTTGTCGATCCGCCATACACTGCGGGGGGGAAACGCGCGGGCTCGCGACTCTATGCCCACAGTGAAATCGACCATGAACGGTTATTTTCCATATTGGCCGGAACCGGGGCGAATTTTCTGATGACGTACGATTGTGCGCCCGAAATCATGTCGCTGATACGCCTGCACGGATTTTCTGCTGTGCGGGTGCTAATGAAGAACAGTCATCACACGCGCCTCCCGGAATTGATCATCACCCCACGACCGGTTTTTCATTAGGATACTCTGATTATGACCGCACCGCGCTATGGTATCGCTGAGTGGTACGGATATTCCTTTCTGGATTTATCGCCCTCTGAGAGAAATCGCCTTGCCAGGATAGCACTAAACAACAGGGCGGATGAACGCCCCTGCTGTCCATTTCAAGAAGGAAAACCGCCATGCAGTAAAAAGGGCGGGGTATGCTCGCTGCACAGTTATATGCCAGATGCGGACGGCATGATCGATACCCCTGAAGGGGATCCTGTGATTGTCTGCCCCAAGAGATTCAACGAGAAACATGTCGTTGTCCGATGGCTTGCAGATATCATTGGTTTTCCATCGGACAAGGTCATGATCTCGAGAGAAGTTCCGTTCATGCAGGGAACGGAAACGGGAAGACCGGCAGGAAAAATCGACCTTGTGATCGCCAGTGGAAGTAAGGAACGATTGTCCTGGTATGGTTTGGAAATTCAGGCTGTGTATTTTTCCGGGCCCGGGATGCAATCCGAATTTGCGAAATTGGAAAGAAGTGTGCAGCCGACCCCTCCGTTCCCCGTTGAGACACGGCGCCCGGACTGGCGCTCGTCCAGCGCAAAGAGACTTATGCCGCAATTACAAATCAAAGTGCCAACACTGCGTCGATGGGGGTCCAAAATGGCCGTAGCTGTTGATCGCCCTTTTTTTGAAGCGATCGGAGGGCCGTCTTCGAATCCCAGCCACGATCTCAGTGATGGGGATATCGTATGGCTCGTTCCGGAAGTGGAACGAGGTAATGACGGAAAGTATCGATTGACGCGCGGGCATTGGGAAGTGCTTACGCTGGAAAAATCTCACGAAAAACTCCTCGCAGCGTATGCAGTACGTCGCGATGATTTTGAAACGGTTCTGCGAAATAAATTGGAATTGCTCAAATAAGCAATTGAATGGCTCAATCAAGCAGCAACCGGAAAACATCTTGTATCTGTCCTTACAAGAAAATGGTCATCCGCGAACCATAAAACCATGTGAACGGTTAGCGGGGAGGCCTGCACCAGTAATCTGAAATATTTCCCTTCCCCATGCAACGACGCACGATCTTCCCGATGCTTTCCCTCTTGCTCATGGCTTCCTGTACCGGTGCGCCGGACGATGCGGAAGCGCCGGAACCTGCTCCCGGCGTACAGGTCGCTCCGTTCGGCGAGGTGGACGGCGTACCCGTAGAACTATTCACGCTGGCGAATGCCCAAGGCATGGAAATCCGGCTCACGAACTATGGAGGAATCGTTACCCATCTGTTCGTGCCGGACGCCGAAGGCACGCCCGGCGACATCGCGCTTGGTTACGATACGCTCGAAGGGTATCTGGAGCAGACTCCCTACTTCGGCTCCCTCATCGGGCGGTACGGAAACCGGATCGGCGGAGCTTCCTTCACCCTCGACGGGGAAACCTGGACGCTCGCCGCTAACGACGGCCCCAATCACCTGCACGGAGGCGAACGAGGTTTCGACAAGGTGGTCTGGGCAGCAGAACCGTTCGAGGAAACCGGCCGGCGCGGCGTACGACTTGCCTACACCAGCCCGGACGGAGAGGAAGGCTACCCGGGTACGCTCGATATGGAAGTGACCTATACGCTCACCGACGAAAACGCCTTCGAAATCGACTACCACGCTACGACGGACAAAGCAACCCCCGTCAACTTGACGCAGCACACCTATTTCAATCTGGCCGGGGTGGGCAACGGGGACATTCTCGACCATGAACTCACGCTCCTTGCAGACCGGTTCACGCCTGGTGACGAGATGCTGATCCCCACCGGAGAATTGCAACCGGTAGAGGGAACGCCCTTCGACTTCACGGAACCGACCGCCATAGGCGCCCGCATCGATGCAGACGATACGCAGATCGCGTACGGAGGGGGCTACGACCACAACTTCGTGCTGAACGGAGAAGCGGGCGCCCTGAGACTCGCGGCCCGGGTTGCGGACCCTGTCAGCGGACGCGTCATGGAAGTGCATACCACCGAGCCGGGCATCCAATTCTACACGGGAAATTTTCTGGACGGATCCATTACCGGCAAGGGCGTATCCTATGAGAGACGCAGCGGCTTCTGCCTCGAAACCCAGCACTTTCCCGATTCGCCGAACCAGAACGCTTTCCCCTCGACAATTCTGCGACCGGGCGAAGCGTACACCTCCCGCACTGTCTATTCCTTCGACGTATTGCCATGACCGAACAGGCTATAGAACAGGCCACTCTTGGAGGAGGCTGCTTCTGGTGTCTTGAAGCCGTGTTCGAGCCGCTTCGGGGGATACATACCATCGTCCCGGGCTATGCCGGCGGTCATGTCCCCGACCCGACGTACCGGCAGGTATGCGCAGGACATACGGGCCATGCCGAGGTCGTGCAAATCGACTTCGACCCCTCCGAAATCTCCTATCGGGATATCCTTGACATTTTCTTCGCCACGCACGATCCGACGACGCCGGATCGGCAGGGTGGAGACGTCGGACCGCAATACCGCTCCATCATCCTGTACCATGACGAAACCCAGGCAGCCGTAGCGCAAAGCACGCTGGCCGAGTTCGACGGCAAGGATATCTGGCACAATCCCATCGTGACCGAAATTGAGCCGCTGGAGGCCTTCTACCCTGCAGAAAAGGAACACCATGCGTACTACCGGGATAATGCCCGGCAACCGTATTGCCGCATTGTCATTGCCCCCAAAGTCTCCAAACTGCGCAAGGAATACGCGGCCCGCCTGAAGTAAACGCCTGAAGTAAACGCCTGCACCATGTCTCTCGATACACGCTCCCTCGGATATACCGGAGAACAACTTACCGGCGTCGGTCTCGGCACCTGGGCCATCGGCGGCGGCGACTGGCAATACGGCTGGGGGCCCCAGGAAGACCAGGAATCCGTCGCTGCCATTCGCCGTGCTCTCGACGTGGGTATCAACTGGATAGACACAGCCCGTGTCTACGGCCTCGGGCATTCCGAAAAAATCGTAGGGGAGGCCATTACGGGCCGCCGGGACGAGGTGTTTCTGGCCACGAAATGCGGACCCCATTGGAAAGAGGACGGCACTATCTACAGGAGACTGAAGGCCGCCAGCGTACGCAAGGAATGTGAATCGAGCCTGAAGCGCCTCAAAACGGACGTGATCGACCTGTACCAGATTCACTGGCCCGATCCCCCCGAAGACATTGAGGAAGGATGGACCGAAATCGCAAAACTGGTCGAGGAAGGAAAGATTCGCTATGCCGGCGTATCCAAC
Organism: Rhodothermales bacterium; assembly: GCA_951812345.1. Taxonomy (GTDB): domain Bacteria; phylum Bacteroidota; class Rhodothermia; order Rhodothermales; family VXPQ01; genus VXPQ01. The sequence goes on along the minus strand of OX638295.1, from coordinate 762,280 downwards.
TTCACGGTGGAACACCTGCGGGCCGTGCAGGCCATTCACCCGGTGGCGTCACTCCAGCCGCCCTACAGCATGTTACGGCGCGGCGTCGAGGATGCTCTGTTGCCGTACTGCGCCGAAAACAACATCGGTGTGATCGTTTACAGCCCGATGGTATGTGGTCTGCTGACCGGTAAATTCTCCAAAGCCCGCCTTGCCGGGTTACCTGCAAACGACTGGCGGCGCGGAAACTTAGAGTTCCGGGCGCCGGCCTTCGAAGCAAACCTCGCCCTGGTCGATGGGCTGAAACCCATCGCCGAGCGCAACAACCTGACGCTTTCCCAGCTGGCCATTGCATGGGTGCTCCGGCGACCCGAAGTGACCTCCGCTATCGTGGGCGCCCGGAGACCGGACCAGATCGAGGAAACGGCCCGGGCAGGCAACGCGGCGCTTTCCGAAGACGATGTGCGCACCATAGAAAACCTGCTGGCGCAGCGGCAGGAAACCATCGCAGCGGCGTCCTGACCCTGGTCGGATTGCCGACCGCACGCTCCCGGACTCCGGCGTTCCGGCGGGCGACTACCCTTCCTGGGGAACCGGCAAACCCAACTGGTCGGCGGCGTCGAGAATCAGCGCATGGGCGCGCTCCGGCGTTTCCGCCTCGGCGTAGACGCGCAGCAACGGTTCCGTACCTGAAGGCCGGACCAGCAACCAGCCCCCTTCGATATGGTGCTTGAACCCGTCGAAAGAATCCACCCGCAGCACGGAAGAGCCTGTGATCGTTTCCGGGCCGTTTCCATTCCGTAGACGCTCCAGTATGCCTTCCTTTTTCGCATCGGTAGTGCGAAAATCGATGCGGCGATAGGCTTGCGCGCCGAACTCGTCGTGCAGTTCCTCGACGAGTTCCGACAGTTTCCTGCCCCGCTGCGCCATCATCTGCATCACAAGCAGACCAATGTACAGGCCGTCCCGATCCGGGATATGCCCCTGTGCGGCAATGCCCCCGGATTCCTCGCCTCCGAGGAGCACGTCCCCCTGCACGATATGCCTGGCAATGTACTTGAAACCGATCCGGGTCGTCTCCACAGGGAGCCCGTACGCCTCCCCCATGCGATCGATGATCGACGTACTTGAAAAGGCCTTGACCACCCGGCCCGACATCCCGAGATCCTTGTGAAGATATCGGACGAGCAACGCCAGGAGGGTATGCGAATCCACAAATCTTCCCCGCTCGTCGAAGAGAGCCACCCGGTCCGCATCGCCGTCGTTGGCGATCCCCGCAGCGCACCCCTCGGCGACGACGGCCTCGGCAAGTATGCCCAGATTGCGCTTGATCGGTTCGGGGGGACACCCCCCGAATCCCGGATTGTGTGTACTCCGCAACGCCACCACCTGCCCGGCTCCAAGCAATTCGGTGAAGACGCCCTGACCGGCGCCGAACATGGCGTCGTGTGCAACGCGCAAACCGGAAGCGCGGATCGCATCGATATCCAGGCGGCTCCTGAGGCAATCCAGATAGCCTGTCGTGAGGTCTTGCTCCGTAATCCCTCCGCTTACCCGCAATACATCCAACGGCTTCGGAGCGGGCAGCATATCGCCCGCAGCCGGTATCCGGGCCTCCACCTCCGCGATATCGTCCGGCAACAGCGGCCCGCCAAAATCCGCCTTCAGCTTGAATCCGTTGTACTCGGGCGGATTATGACTGGCCGTGATAACGATGCCTGCCGCACATCCGAATTCCCGTGTAGCCCAGCTTACGGCGGGAGTAGGCACGAACGATTCCGGCAACAGGACCCCGATGCCCGCCGAAGCCAGCACACGGGCGGCGTATTCCGCGAAGGAACGTCCAAGAAACCGCGTATCGTACCCGATCACGACTTTCGGTGCGGTACCGGACCGCTCAAGGAGCCATTGGGCGGTCGCATGGGCCACCCTGTGCAGATTGCGGAACGTGAAGTCCTCTGCAATAACGGCGCGCCAGCCGTCTGTTCCGAAACGAATATCCGCCATTATGCCCCTCCCTTGCGGCTGGCTTCCATTAAATCCTGTGCGCTTTGCCGCGCCGCATCCGTAATATCGGCACCGGCCATCAACCCGGCCACATGTTCTGCCCGCTGGTTTTCAACCAGTTGCCGAATGCGTGTCTTTGTACGCCCCCCCTCTACATATTTCTCGACTACGAAATGCGCATCCCCTTGCGCTGCAATCTGGGGCAAATGGGTGATGGCGATAATCTGATGGTTTGCGGCCAGTGCATGCAGGCTTTGCCCCACCTTACTTGCCACCGCCCCCGAAATACCGGTGTCGATCTCGTCAAAAACCAGCACCGGAAACGCCTCGCTTCGCGCCAGCACGGTCTTCAAAGCCAGCATGATGCGGCTGATCTCCCCCCCGGAAGCAACGCGGGCAAGCGGCCGCAAAGCTTCCCCCTTGTTCGTTGAGATGTAAAACTCGACACGATCCATGCCCGAAGCATGCACCGCCACTCGCCGTTTCCCTGTATGAATCCACCCGTCCGGATCCTCGTCCGCGGAGAACCGGACCTCGAACCGGCAATCGACCATGCCGAGCTTGCTGCATTCCTCCTCCACCGCTTCCCGGATGGCGTGGGCTACCTCCTTGCGCAGGGCGTTCAGGTGGACAGCAGCCTCTGACAACCGTTTCTGCACTGTCGCCATGCGATCCGTCAGGGTATCGAGCGCCGTGTCGAAATGCTCCGCCTCGGCTTGGGCCTCGCCGATCCTGCGCCGGTGTTCGAGGACCGCTTCCAGTGTGCCCCCGTACTTCCGGACCAGTCCCCGTATATCGACAAGCCGAATCCTGATTTCTTCGAGCCGCTCCGGGTCGAACGCCGCCTGCTCACCATATTGCTTCAGAAACGAGGAGGTCTCCGCCGTGACGATGCAGGCGGAATCGATCTCGCCGAGCGTTTCCTCGAAGCGGGGATCGATCTCCGCCAGTTCACGCAGCTCGTTGCGGACAGCAATTAGTTGATCATGAATGGATTGTCCCCCTTCGTACAAGATAGAACTCAACCGGGCGGATGCCTCGTGCAAACGTTCCGCATGCTCCAGCACGCGGCGCTCGTTTTCGAGAAGTTCTTCTTCTCCTTCGCCGGGCGATACGTGATCGATCTCATCGATCTGAAATGCATGGAGCGCGCGCTTTTCCTCCATGTCGCGCTGCCGGGCCGCCAGCGCGTCCCGTTCGGCAAGCAGCGCCGAGAAATTCCGGAAATGATCTGCGTACGCTTCGCGCGCTTCTCCGAGCCGGCCAAAATCGTCCAGCAGGCCGATATGCGTCGAAACGTTCAGCAGCGACTGGTGCTCATGCTGCCCATGCAAATCGATGAGACGGGAGGCGACGGCACGCATCGCCTGCAGCGTAGCCGGGGAGTCATTTATGAATCCACGACTGTACGACGCCGTGATTTCCCGGCGCAGGATCATGACCGGCGCAGGATCCACCGCATATTCCGGGAGCAAGGACGCAACGGACGGATCGTCCGCCTGGTCAAACACTCCCTCTATGACCGCTTTCGCAGCACCGGATCGAATGGCGGAAGGAGAGGTCCGCTCGCCCAGGATCGCCTGCAGCGCCCCGATCAGAATGGACTTGCCAGCGCCCGTCTCGCCCGTAATGATCGTAAGCCCTGCATCGAACTCGACACGGAGCTCCTCGATGAGAGCGTAATCGCGGACGTAAAGAGACTTCAGCAAGGGAGCACGAAATGCTTAAGCGAACGTGGAGTGCTGAGCGAAGTGGTTTTGATCAGAGTATCCTTAAACGAGGATCTCCACAGCAACAGACAAGAAAATACCCCGGAACATAACCCCGGTTCAGGAAACCAGTACCCATCCCTCTGCAAGTTTTCGCTCCGCAAGTTTGTACTTGAGCGTTTGCGTTTGCCCGGTAGACGGATTCTGGATGGTCACTTTCTCGTTGCGTCCGATTTTCTGGTCCACGACGACGGTCTCTTTCCGGGCGGTCGGATCCCGGTCGGCAGACGCCGCCTGCCCTCCGCCCGACTTGACGCCGTAGGTCGGCTCCATGGAATCGTGGCGCGCCCGCGCCCGCTTCGGATCGAGGCGGCGGCGCGCAGGGGCGGAGCGGGCAGACCGACCGGATTGCTCGGCGACAAGCGGCCCCGCCTTGAACACGAACGAAACGACCTCTTCGTTGATCGTCTCCATCATCTCCGCAAAGAGCTTGAACGCCTCCATTTTGTATTCGACGAGCGGATCCCGCTGTCCGTAGGCCCGGAGTCCGATCCCCTCCTTGACCTCATCGAGTTCCCGCAGGTGCCCCATCCACTTCTCGTCGATGATATTGAGCATGGCGGTCCGTTCGAGCGTATCGTTGATGATGCGTCCTTCCGTACCTACCGCCTCCTCCACCTTCACCACCGCACGCAGCAGACGGCGCCCGTCCGTGAAGTCCACGAACACCCGCGCCGGGCGGCGCTCTTCATCCTGCTCCATCACCTGTTGCATGCCCTTGTGGAACGGGCGCGACAAGGCATCCCGTTTTCGCCGGTAAAACGAGATCGCCTCATCATAGATCAGCTGCCCCACGCCGTCTTCTCCAAGGCTCACAAATCTTTCCCGTTCGAGCTCGAACTCGAACGCCAGTTTGCGCAGGACTTCCTCATGCAATTCGTCCAGCGTGCCTTCCCCGTAATGCTTTTCCACCACCTTCGAGATGACATCCTGAAGCATTTCGAGGATTTCTCCATGGAACCGCTCGCCCTTGAGCGCATGCAGTCGGCGGTCGTAGATCACCTGCCGCTGCGAATTGAGCACATCGTCGTATTCGAGCTGCCGCTTGCGAATGGAAAAATTGTTTTGCTCGACTTTTTTCTGCGCCCGGGTGATGCTCTTGTTTACCCACGGATGCGTGATGACGGCGCCCTCTTCCATCTTCAGCCGGTCCATCACCCTGGCGGCGCGGTCCGAACCGAACAGACGCATCAGGTCGTCTTCGAGGGATACGTAAAACTGGCTTTCGCCCGGATCCCCCTGCCGGCCCGACCGGCCGCGTAACTGCAAGTCGATCCGGCGACTCTCGTGCCGCTCGGTGCCGAGAATGGCCAGTCCCCCGGCCTTGATTACACCGGCGCCCAGTTTGATGTCCGTACCGCGCCCGGCCATGTTCGTGGCGATCGTTACAGCTCCGCGCTGACCGGCTTCGGCAACAATGTCGGCCTCCGCTTTCGCCCGGTCACGGCGCGCATTCAGCACGTTATGGCGAATGCCCGACCGCTTGAGCATACGGGACAGGGTTTCCGATACGTCTACAGAGGTGGTGCCCACCAGCACGGGCCGTCCTGCTTTGTTGTACTCGGCAATTTTATCGATGGCGGCGCGGTATTTCTCCCGCTTCGTTCTGAATACGAGATCGTCCAGGTCGTCTCGCGTGATAGGCCGGTTCGTCGGAACGACCACCACATCCATCTCATAGATTTTCCAGAACTCTTCAGCTTCCGTTTCGGCGGTGCCCGTCATGCCGGAGAGCTTGTCGTACATCCGGAAATAATTCTGAAGCGTGATGGTGGCGTACGTCTGCGTCGCTGCCTGCACCTGCACCTTCTCTTTGGCTTCGATCGCCTGGTGCAACCCGTCGGAATACCGCCGCCCGGAAAGCACCCGGCCGGTATGTTCGTCCACGATCTGGACCCGCCCTTCCTGTACGATGTATTCCACATCTTTCTCGTACAGGGTATAGGCCTTGAGCAACTGCTCGATGGCGTGCAGACGCTCCGCCCTTTCCGAATACAGCGTGTAGAGCGTGCGTTTTTCCTCCTCCTCTTCCTTGCCGAGAAGGCGCACATCGTTCATTCGTTTGTTTTCCTTTTTCTCATCATCCATTGAAGCATCTGCTTCAATGGCCTCCTCGATCTTCTGTCGCCGTTCCGCGTAGCGGCCTTCTATGGAGGCAATCTTGTCACCCATGTCGGGGAGTACGAACAGATCGGTGTCTTCCCCGGCCGCCCGCGCCGCAAACTCGCGCCCCTGCTCCGTCATTTCGATAGCGTGCTGTTTCTCCTCGAGGGCAAAGAGCAATGGCTCATCCACCAGCGGCATATGCTTCGCATTATCCTGCAAGTAGAAGAACTCCGTCTTGCGCAGCAGTTGCGCCACGCCCGTTTCCTGAAGCAGCTTCTGGAGCTTCTTGTTGCGGGGGAACCCGCGATTGGCGCGCAGAAGAGCAAGACCGGCTTCACCCTCCATATCCGAGGCGGTCTTGCGGTCGCCGGCTTCCTCGGCCCGGTCCCGTTCGCGTAACTGCCGCTCTGCTTCGGACGCAAATCCCGCCACGGCCTTCTGCTGCGCGTAGACCAGTTTTTCGATGACGGGCTGCAGTTCCGTAAAACGGCTGTCGTTCGCTTTCGGCACGGGTCCGGAAATAATAAGCGGCGTGCGCGCCTCGTCGATCAGCACGGAATCCACCTCGTCCACGATCGCAAAATGGTGGCCGCGCTGCACCAACTGTTCCTGCTCGGACACAAACGAATTATCTCTCAGGTAGTCGAAACCGAACTCGTTGTTCGTGCCGTAGGTGATGTCGGCGCGGTATGCCTTGCGCCGGCCTTCCGTGTGCGACTCGTGCTTGTCGATAACATCCACCGTGAGGCCGTGAAACTCGAACACCGGCCCCATCCATTCCGCATCGCGCTGCGCCAGATACGGGTTAACCGTGACCACATGCACCCCGCGGTCCGCCAGCGCGTTGAGATAGATCGGCATGACAGCCACGAGCGTTTTCCCCTCGCCCGTCTTCATCTCGGCAATGCGCCCCTGGTGCAGCACCACTCCACCCAGCAACTGGGCATCGTACGGCACCATATCCCAGGAAATGCTGATGCCTCCGGCTTCCCATTCCCTGCCCAGCAGGCGGCGGCACGTCTCCTTGACGACGGCAAACGCTTCCGCAACCATGCTGTCGAGCACTTCCTCTACAATCTCCAGCCACTCTTCTTCCAGCCCGTCAAGCTCGTCGAAAAGCGCCCGGTGCTGTTCCGGCGAGAGTTCCTTGTCGTTATCGGTCCCGACCCCGTTCCCCGAAAATGCAGGGAGCGCCGTTTCGTCCGCAGCAGACGTATCCTGCTCCGGCGCGGAAACGGCGCTGCCCAACTTGCCGCGCAGCGCTTCCTGGCTCGCTTCGTTGTCCACAACGGCTTCCCGGATGCGTTGCCGGAAATCGTCCGTTCTGGCCCGCAGTTCCTCGTCCGAAAGGCCGGACAGGTCCTCGCAGGCGGCATTGATGCGCTCGACAACCGGCCAGAGCCGCTTCAGCTCCCGTTCGTTCTTGTCGCCGAACAGCAATTTGAAGAAATCTATCATGGTGCGCAGGGCGCGGAAATAAAGGAAAAAATCGGTTTGCCTGCAGAAAACCCCGACAAACTGACAGGTAGCAGACTATCACGCCGAACAGCAAAAACCGTTCCTTGTGAAGGGGAAGACAAAAGCTCCGTGGTTTAGCATCTTCACAGGCAACATCAGGCCCCTATCTCCGTTGGTATAGCATGCGTACTCCTTATGTCCGCCCCGTCTTCCTTGCGGTAATCCTTGTCCTGACCGGGACGAGCGCCCTTCCGGCGGCGGCCCAACCCGGACCGGCCACCACCTTCTCGTTCCTGCGGCTTGCCCCTTCCGCGCGGGCCGCCTCGCTGGCCGGCGCATTCTCCGCCGTATACGATGAAGATGTCAACGCACTCTTCTACAATCCGGCCCTGCTCAACCCGGAAATGCACCGCACGCTCTCCGTCACGTACCTCAACCATCTGGGGGGCATCCATGCGGGGTTCGTATCGCATGCCCGGCATTGGGAAGGCGTCGGTACGCTGGGCGCGGGATTGCGCTACGTAACCTGGGGCAGCACCGATGGATACGATGCAGCCGGCAACGCCACGGAAAGCTTCGGCGCAAACGACGCGGCGCTCACCGCATCCTGGGCACGCGCTCACGACGAACACTTGCGGTACGGCGCGAACCTCCACGCGGCGTTCTCAAGCGTCGGAACAGCCAGCGCATCGGCCTTCGCCGCAGACGCCGGCGTGCTCTATCATTTTCCCGAACAGCAACTGGCCCTGAGCGCCTCCGTGCATAACATAGGCATTGTGGCGGATGCGCTCGGCTCGCTCAGGGATACGCTGCCGGTCGATCTGCGCGTAGGGGTCTCGAAACGCTTGCGGCATCTGCCGCTGCTTATCGCCGTGTCGGGCTACAACCTGAACCGGATAGGCGAAGAAAGCGAAGGCCGGAGCGCGGCGTCGGGCGTGCTCCGGCACGTAGCCGTCGGAGGAGAATTCTTTTTCAGCGATGCGTTCCGGATCCGGCTCGGATACAACCACCGGCAGCATCAGGACCTGAAAATGAAAAATCGGCTGGATCTGGCCGGCGTGGGCGTGGGGTGCGGAATCCGGGTGGCGAGCTTCCGTTTCGACTACGCCTTCAATTCCTGGTCCACCCTCGGCGGCCTGCATCAGATCACCGTACGCACGGGGATCTGACCCTGTCACTACTATACGATCTCCTTTCCCTGTTCAGGATTCTCCTGTAACTTCTCTTTCCTCTTCTCGTAAATCCGGGTCGTGTCGAGCGTACCGTGCCGCATGCGCGTCTGGACCTCCTTGGTATCCATACCTTTGTTCAGCCAGATGATAGGCGCCGTGTGCGTGAGGCTGTGCGGGCTGACTTTGGGGTCTTGGTCCCGGTCCCGTTTCAGGTTGGCCGCCGTCAGATACCGGTTGATCCGGCTTCGGACGGAACGCGTGTTCAGGCGCTGCCCGTTCGAGCGATGGCCGTGAGACACGAATAACGGATGTTCGGGCAGCACGGAATCGCGCGCTTCCAGATAACGCTCTATTTTTTCGATCACCGGAGGATCCAGCGGCGCCTGTCGATCCTTGCCGGCGCGCCCCTTGCCCTGCACCCGCAGGAAGGTTCCGTCCAACATGTGGTCGATGTCCCGTACATTGGCCCGTACGACCTCGATCTCGCTGAGTCCTCCGAACAGCATCAGGTGCACGATGGCCTGATCCCGTTTCCCAAGCAGGGTCGTATCGTCAAGTACGCCCAATAACTGCCGGATATCCGCTTCCGTAAGTACCGCGCGAGAGTGCTCCTCCGGCCGGGGGTTCCCCTTCACGGCGCGAGCCGGGTTCTCGTCCATCAGGCCGATGTCGACAAGATATTGGCAGAACTGCCGCAAAGCAGTCAAATAGGTGGATACGGATGCCTTTTTCAGCGAGCGCGTCTCCAGATAGTCTTTGTACGACTGGACCCCAGCCTCCGAGAAAAAAAATGTGTCGGCCTGCCCGGCAAACCACCGCTCGAATTCGCGGAGCGCCCTGCTATAGGTCCCCACCGTATCGGCGCTCTTTTCCCTGAGGTACTCCCTCTGAAAATCCTGCAACCGCTTTGCAAGCTCACCGGTTGTCAGTTTGAGGGATTCGATATGTGACGAAGCCATTATTGCCCATGATTACCCATGATGAAGCATCCTGCGATACACCACAGAATAGCCACCCGGCACATCAAATGCAATAACGGAATTGCAGGATACTCTGACCAAAACCGCTTTGATCAGCGCTTCACGTTCAGGAACCGGTACCCATCGATTCCATGATGCGGACAAAAGTCGTGAGAAATGAAGAAGCCATGGCCCCATCGATAATGCGGTGGTCGTAGGAAAGAGACAACCAGGCCATCTGCCGTACGGCGATCACATCGCCGAGTTTCGGGTCTTCGATAACCACCGGACGCTTCTGGATTCGCCCGACGGCAAGAATAGCCACCTGGGGCTGGTTGATGATGGGCGTCCCCTTGAGCCCCCCTATCGGGCCAATGTTCGTGATAGTGAACGTGCCGCCTTGCAAGTCGTCGGGATGCAGCCGTTTGTTGCGCGCCCGGTCGGAAATGTCCGCCACCGACCGCGCCAGATCGGCGAAAGATTGACGCCCTGCATTGCGAATGACCGGAGCAACCAAGCCGGTCTTGCCGACAGCCACCGCAATATTGATATGGTAATCGTCCCGCAGCATAATCTCGTCTCCGTCCACGGATGCGTTCAGCACCGGATGCTCGCGGAGCGCTTCTATGGCCGCATGGACAAAAAACGGGGTATAGGTCAATTTGGCGCCCTCCCGCTCCAGAAACGCCTCTTTTTCCCGCTGGATGAAGGAGACAAGATCCGTCATGTCCGCTTCCGCAAAGGAGGTCACATGCGGAGAAGTCGCCTTCGAGCGAACCATGTGCTCCGCAATGATCTTCCGGGTGCGGTCCATTTTAACAACCCGCACCTCCGGCCCTTCGGCAGGCTCGACAGGTTGCTGCGGCTCCGGAAATCCGTCCCCATCCTCTGACCGGCTGGCCACGTAATCGAGCACATCCTTCTTCGTGACTCGCCCGTCCCGACCAGAGCCTGCGATAGATTGGAGTTCGGAAGTGCTTACCCCTTCCTGTTCGGCAATGGAGCGCACCAGCGGCGAGAAGAACGAGTCGCTTGCGCCCTCCTTCGGAGCGGCAGCGCCCCTCGGGGCGAACGCAGCAGCCTCGGTATCGTCGTCGGACGGCGGCTCCAGCGAAGCGGACACAACCGGAGCAGGGGGTTCGGGGGCCGGCTTGGGAAACGGTTCCGGAGGCTCGCTGACCGGCTCAGGGGCCGGTTCGGGCGCTTTGGGCGCTTCCTCCTTCTCGTCCGAAATCACGGCAAGCAACGTTCCCACATCTACCGTCTCGCCCTCTGCCACCAGAATCTCGGTCACAACGCCCCCGGCAGGCGACGGCACATCGGTATCGACTTTGTCGGTTCCTATCTCAAGCAGCGTTTCGTCCTGCTCGATGCGCTCGCCGGGCTTCTTATGCCACTCGACCACCGTGCCCTCGGTGATACTCTCGCCCATTTGGGGCATGGTGATTTCAACCCTGGCCATATCCGTTTTGCGATAATTGGTACCGGGACACGCGAACGTATTTTATGCGATAAGCGGCGCAATTACCAGTGCCACCACCGCAATCAATTTAATCAGAATATTCAAACTGGGGCCACTCGTATCCTTGAGCGGATCGCCCACCGTATCGCCTACTACGGAAGCCTTGTGAGCATCGCTTCCTTTTCCGTACATGGTCCCGTCGATAGAAATGTTCCCTTCGATCAACTTCTTGGCATTATCCCAGGCGCCGCCGGCATTCGCTTGAAAAATAGCGAAAAGCACGCCGGAAACCAGCACACCGGCCAGCAGCCCGCCCAACATGCTTTTGTCGATGAAGCCCACGATGACCGGCGCCGCGATCGCCAACAGGCCCGGCGCAATCATCTCGCGAATGGCCGCCTTCGTGGAAATATCCACGCACCGGGTGTGGTCGGCCGGGACCTTGCCTTCACGCAGCCCGGGAATTTCCCGGAATTGTCGTCCTACCTCGACAATCATGCGACCGGCCGCCCGGCCCACGGCCCCCATCGCCATGGCGCTGAACACGTACGGCAACATGGCCCCGAGCAGCAATCCGGACAAGATACGCGGATTGGCCACATCGATGTCGGGTACATCCGCCTGCTGTATGAATGCATTGAAAAGGGCCAGCGCCGTCAGCGCGGCGGAACCGATGGCGAATCCCTTCCCGATCGCCGCCGTGGTATTCCCGACCGCGTCGAGTTTGTCGGTGCGCGCCCGGACCTCTTCGGGCAACCCGGCCATCTCCGCAATGCCGCCTGCATTGTCGGAGATCGGCCCGTACGCATCGACCGCAAGCTGAATGCCGGTCACCGACAACATGCCCACCGCCGAAATGGCGATGCCGTAGAGCCCGGCAAAATGATATACTCCAAGAATCGCCAGGGCCAGAATGACGGCCGGAAAACCCGTGGAAAACATGCCTACCCCGAGACCGGCAATGATATTCGTGGCGGATCCGGTAACGCTTTGCCTGGCGATGCCGTGCGCCGGGCGTCCCTGCGTAGACGTGTAGTACTCCGTGACAAGCCCGATGGAAACCCCTACAAGCAATCCGATCAGCACGGCCCAGAACACGCCCAGCGAGGTGTATTCCACGCCCGCGGCTTCCCACTGCGCCGGCAACATGCCCCGGATGATGAAATACGCCAGTACGGCCATTAGACCCGTCGCTCCGAATTGGCCGGTGTTGAGCGCCTTCTGCGGGTTCCCTCCTTCCTTCACTTTGACCACCAGCGAACCGAGAATCGAAACGACCACGCCGACGCCCGCAAGCACCAGAGGCAGCGTAACGCCGCTGAGTTCCGCCACGCCGGCCTCTGCAAAGGAGCCGATGAACACGATGCCGAGAACCATGGCGGCGATAATAGAGCCGACGAACGACTCGAAGAGATCGGCCCCCATGCCGGCCACATCTCCTACGTTGTCCCCCACATTGTCCGCGATCGTGGCGGGATTGCGCGGGTCGTCTTCGGGGATGCCCTCATATACCTTGCCGGCCAGATCGGCGCCCACATCGGCAGCCTTCGTATAGATCCCGCCGCCCACGCGCGCAAAGAGTGCGATGGAAGAAGCCCCCAGCGAAAAGCCGGAAATGACCTGGATAATCTTCGCGGCTTCCCATCCAGCGCCACTGTACACGAGGAAAAGCCCCCCAAGTCCCAGAACGCCCAATCCCACCACGCTCAAACCCATCACCAGACCGCCCGAAAACGCCACGTTAAGCGCCGGGGCCAGGCCGGTCCGCGCCGCATTGGTCGTGCGGACGTTGGCGCGCGTCGCGACGGTCATCCCGATAAACCCGGCCAGACCGGAAGCCAACGCGCCGGTCACGAACGAAACGGCAATGAGCCAGGACGTGTCCGGCACAGCCATGCCCGCCACAGCCAGAAAGGCGGCCACCACCACCACAAAAATCGAAAGCACGCGGTACTCCCGGCGCAGAAACGCCCGGGCGCCATCCGCAATGTACCCGGCGATCTCCACCATCTTTTCCGTACCCGTACTCTGGCGACTAATCCAGCGCGTCCGCAGAAAAGCATAGGCCAACGCCAGCAGGCCGGCAGCAGGAACGAGAAAAACTATCGTTTCGGCAGTCATTGGGTTACGTCTCTGTTGAATCGGTTCATGGCGACCGAAATGCCTTCGCACACGAACGCCTCTGCAGCGTTGCGGGCCCGGATCACGGCCTCGTCAATGGACAATCGTTCCTGGGGGGGAAAAGGGGACAGGACATGCTGTACTTGTCCGCCTCGAGAAAAGTCGTTGCCGACGCCGACGCGAAGCCGGGGAAAATCGTGATGGCCAAGACGATCGACAATATCCTGCACGCCGTTATGTCCGCCTGCGCTCCCGGAAGCGCGCAACCGCAACCGGCCCGGCGCAAGGTTGATATCGTCCACGATCACGAGCATTTGCCGGGGATCCATGCGCCAGATACCAAGCAATGTGCTAATGGCTTTGCCGCTGCGGTTCATGAAGGTCAGCGGCTTGGCGATTCCGACGGGGTAACTGCGAATACGCCCCCACCCCAACAATATATTCCCGCGTCCATGCTCGAAGACCGCTCCGGCACGTTCTGCAACTGCATCGGCCACCTCGAATCCGATGTTGTGCCGCGTCGCTTCATATTCCGGGCCCGGATTTCCCAGCCCGACGATGAGGCGCTTCGATTTCGACATGGCCGGCTACGACGATTATGCATCGCCCTCTTCATTCTCCTCTCCGGAATCGGCCGCCTCGTCTGCATCTGCATCGCCTTCGGCCGCTTCGCCTTCAAGCTCGTCGACCTCTTCCACCACGACGCGCGGCTGTACCACGGTAACGATGGTCTGTTCGGGACGTCCCAGCAAGACAAGACCTTCCCGTTCCAGGTCGCGGATATGGATGGCGTCTCCAATGGACAACTCCGAAATATCCACCTCGATGTGCGAGGGGATATCCCTGGGCAGGCAGCGCACTTCCAGTTCATGTAGAATGACCTGCACGTTGCCGCCCTCGCGCTGCCCGATGGGCGTCCCCTCGAAATGGACAGGGACCAGGAGCGTCAACATCTCGCCCGTCTTGAGCGCCATGAAATCGGCATGGAGGGGACGATCCGTAACCGGATGCAATGTCGCATCCTTCAGAATGCATCGAAACGTTTTCCCGTCCAGTCGCACTTCCACAATGTGCGTTTCCGCCGTATAAACAAGCTTTTTCAGGTGCTCCTCAGCCAGTTGAAAAATCACAGGGTCCATATGATGTCCATACAAGACACACGGCACATGGCCCGTGCGGCGAACGGCGCGGGCCGCCGACTTGCCGACTGCGCGCTTTTCAACGTCAAAGGTAAGAGTATCCATGATCTATGGAATACGATGAATTGTGCAATGAATGCGAAAACCGCCCGCCTAATCGGCGAACAGCGTCGAAATGGAATCTTCCGTGTAAATGCGGCGAATAGCGTCCGAAAATAACTCGGCGACACTGACTACATCGATGCGTTCCGAGGAACGCTTCAGGGGTATCGTATCCGTCACAACCACCTTGGCTATTTCCGAGTTTTCTATCCGTTCGTACGCCGGTTCCGACAGCAGCGCATGCGTACAGGCCGCAATGATTTCCTTGCTTCCCGCCTTGCGGAGCGCATTGGCTGCACTGGTCAAGGTCCCCGCCGTATCGCACATGTCGTCAATAAGAATCACGTTGCGCCCCTTTACCTCGCCGATAATGTTCATCACTTCGGCTTCGTTCTGCCGGGGGCGGCGCTTGTCGATGACCGCAAGATCGGCGTTGAGCCGCTTGGCGTACGCCCGCGCCACTTTGATCGCGCCCACATCAGGAGCTACAACCACGACATTGTCCAGTTGAAACTTCCCGAAATAACTCGTTAAAACACCGGATCCATATAAATGATCCACAGGCACATCGAAGAAACCCTGAATCTGCGGGGCATGCATATCCATCGTGAGAATGCGATGGACACCGGCTGTCGCCAACATATCCGCCATCAGCTTCGCAGCAATGGAAACACGGGGCTGATCCTTCCTGTCCTGCCGCGCATAACCAAAATAGGGTATGACCGCCGTGATCCGCTCAGCAGACGCCCGCTTTGCCGCGTCGATAAGCAGAAGAAGCTCCATCCAGTGATCCGCTCCGGGCTGGGTGCTCTGGATAATGAAAAGATCTGAGCCCCGTATGGATTCGCCATACCGCACGTAGATTTCCCCGTCTGCAAAATCCCGAATGGTCAGCTCACCGAGCTGCTGTCCGTACGCAGCAGCGATTTTCTGCGCCAGCGGCAGATTCGAGCGCCCGGCAAAAATGGAAATAGGGGTGTCCCTGACGGATTTGTTCATAGTTAACGAATCAGTTTCAACCGGGAATGTTGTTCAGGATACTCTGATGTATCCTTTATTGTCTGCCGGATGCATCGTTGCCCGGGGAGGATTCGAACCTCCACATACGGCTCCAAAGGCCGCTGTCCTGCCATTAGACGACCGGGCAAGAAGTCGGAAACAAGGGAATGAAAATTATCGCGCACATGCGGCCTAATCAACGACCGCTACCCACAGTGGTTTCTGCAATGCTGGACGCGATCGGATCATATGACGAAATATGGGGTTCGCAGTCGTGTTTTCGTCCCTGTTTCTTCATTCCTGCGGCATTACATGCTCAGCCAGGCCGTTGAAGATTACATCAAGGCCATTTACCGGATCCGGCAAAGCGGACAGCCGGCGTCCACCAGCGATATCGCCCGCGCCCTGAACGTCTCTGCCGCATCCGTCACGAATATGGCCAAACGTCTGGCGCAGCTTGGTCTGGCAGAGTATGAATCGTACCAGGGCGTCCGGCTGACGGAAACGGGAAACAAAGTAGCCCTTGAAATCATCCGCCATCACCGCCTGCTTGAACTGTATCTGCGTAACGTGATGGGCTACCCCTGGGACAAGGTGCACGAAGAGGCGGAGTTGCTCGAACATCACATTTCCGAAGAATTCGAGCGCAAGATCGACGAAATGCTGGGACATCCGACCCACGACCCGCATGGGGACCCTATCCCTACACGCGAAGGCGAAATCGCCGAACGCAACACCAACCCCCTCGCCGCCGTGGAACCCGGAACACATGTCATCATCGAACGCGTGTCCGACGAAGACCCCAAATTGCTGGATCACCTCGAAAGCCTGGGTCTGTTGCCCGGCACTGCGCTCGAAGTCATCGGGAAAGAACCTTTCGAGGGACCTCTGAGGATCCGCCTGCGCGACCGGGAGCACATTCTCGGATACCGGATCGCCAACCATATCTTTGTGGACGTTTCGACCGAAAAGGCCTGAAGTATTCATCCCGTCGCGTCTGCAAGCGCCTCCAGCACCGCTTCGTGCAAAAGCCCATTCGTGGCGACAATACCCGTATTCCGCTCGAGTTGCGCACCGAACCGAAAATCAAGCGGGCGGCCCGCCATATCCGTAACCATGCCGCCTGCCTCCTCCACAATGAGCGCGCCCGCAGCATGATCCCATATATTCTCGATATATCCCGACCGGGATGTCAGACGAAGGTAAATATCCGCATCGCCGCGCGCCAGCACACCATATTTTGCCTGGCTGTCTAAACGGAGCGAGGCGGCCTCTACACCCAGGTGCGTCGCGACGGCGGCCACGTCCCGGCGGGAGCCGTGATTCGATTCGAAAGGTTCGCAAAGCCGGGCTTGCGCGCCGGTTGCTACGGTACGCACCCGGATGGGCTGCCAGGCAGCATCCCCGGCATCGTGAAGGGGGGCCTGAAAAGCTCCTTCCCCCCGGTGCGCCGCAAACACGGCCCCCTTCTCATTGCCCCCTTGCGCATCGCAGGGTAAGTCGGGACAAGCCATTGCCGCCACGGTGATCTGCCCCTCTATGATCAACGCCAGAGCCACAGCGTACTGATCGCACCGCAGAAATCCCTTCGTGCCATCGATCGGATCCAGCGTCCAGAAACGCTCGGAATATCCGTCCGCATTGCCCCTGTCGATCCAGGCGCATACCGACTCGTGTGTTGCGCCGGGCAGCACATGCGCCACCTCGGTGGTCACCTTGTCGAGCACGCTTTTGTTTTCCGGCAGGCACAGAACGTCCGAATCCTCCTCGCCAATTACGGGATCATGCGGAAACGCTTCCTGCAACGCATGACATACAACCGCCTGGCTTCCAAAATCCGCTACCGTCACCGGAGAACGATCTTCTTTCCTGATCGCGGATTGCCCCAGCGTTTTCTGAACGGACATGCAGACACGCGCCGCCATGCGCACGGCATGGATGGCCACGTCGAACTCTGCCTGGTATTTCATAGGGTTGGGGGGGTATCGTTTGCAGGATCACCTGCAGAGACTGCTTCGAAAGGCGGAATGCGATCCATAAAATCGTCCGGACGATCAGACTGCCAGCAGTAATGGCGCAATCCGTTGGTTACGGCAAGATAACGCGCTCCGACAACTCTGTTATATTTCGCTATCTGCTCAAACGCCGCCGATCCTATGCGAACCTCCGGCGCCTTGCATTCCACCATCAGGAAGGGAACGCCCCGCCGATCGTACGCGACAATGTCGGCACGACGAGACATGCCCTGGTATTCGAAGTGCATCTCAACGGCAATAAGAGCCAGCGGGTAGCCGCAATCCTGCATGAGAAAATGCAAAAAATGCCCGCGCACCCATTCCTCCGGAACGAGGCGCACATATTTTTTGCGTACAGGATCGAAGACGTATCGGGAATCCTTATCCGCCCCCGATCGGATGCGAAGAGGGCAGGCCGGAAGATTCAGCCGCGGAAAACCATCTGCTCCAGTCAATCTTTCTGGATAACCGTTATGCCCGGCATGGTCTTGGGCCGGCGATAGAGCGACCCCTTCGAACCATTGATCGAAACGTTTTGCTGAACCATATCCCAATTTTTCTCAATTTCGGCTTCGTCCCCGTTGAACGGGGCCGAACCGGTTCCGGACCGGCCAAAATCGAAAACATAGAGGTTGTTGGGGATTCCCAGAAGGACTTGTGTCGGCATCTGCATAACGCAAAGAAACAGGTAAAACTTGCTGAGGCAAAACCGGGGAATGCATGGGGGGCGGACATAACACATTCTCCGGTAACAACCTAATGGTAGACCGCCTTTGCTGTAAAGTTTCCTTGAAGATGCGTTTTTTTGGAGAGGTTATATACGTATGGACGGCATATCCGCCTTGCAAGGGTCATTTTATGGATACTCTGATTAAATCCGCAAAGTTCAGAGGTTTGCGAGGGGTGCGCTGGCAAGGAATGACGAAGCAGCATGGCAGGCCCCATGTAATGAGGAATGACACAGCCAGCGTGCTCCTCGCAGCCTCCCGAAGGGCGTGTCACGTCCGCGACGCCCCGAGTTCGCAGTGCTTCCCATGATTCCGACGATGAAATCATGATAACCTGTACTTGCGAACGTGGCGCGCTGAGCAAAGCGGTTTTGGTCAGAGTATCCTTATGTTCAGCACCCCTGCGCCCAGTCCCCGTGAGGCAGTCTTTACAGGGAGCTGCTATATCCGCACGTTTTGCCCGTCAAATCTGCCGCTGGACGTATTTCGGCGGGTTAGTACTCTTTTCATGCGTCCCGGAAACACCGTACAGAACGATTACGGTCCGAATAGCGTCCGCGCCAACGCATACAGCTTGCGCACTCAGGCCAGATCCGTGACTTGAGCGACCCGGAACTTCAACTTCTTGTTGGGAGCAGATGTCGGGAATGGATTCATTCCGAGCTTATAGTTTGCAGGCAGCACTTCCAGCTTCAAGTGGTACGCGATAAGCAATAAATTGACGACCATCTGAAGTTCCACCCATCGATTCCCAAGACACATGTGTGTGCCCAGCCCGTAGGGCGCGTAGGCGCCCGGCGTCGTGTGCTCTGCCCGATCCGGCAGATAACGGTCTATGTCGAATTTCAGCGGCGTCTTGAACAGATCGTCGGAGTAGTGCGATACGGTCTGGCAGATCAAGAGCATCGTCTTGGCCGGAATCTGGAAGCCGCTCACAATGCACTCGTTCATGACCATTCTCAACTGCCAGGGAATCACCGGGTGCACACGCGAGGACTCCATGTAAAGACGGACAGTGACATCGATGGTGTCATGACTGAATTCCTCCGCTTCCGGTTGGCGTCCGTTCCCGAAAAGCAACTCGGCTTCTCTGCGGATCCTCGCATACAGATCCGGATGGCGAACCATGGAGTAGACGGCGAAAGCAAGCCCGCTTCCGAGGTATATGCTGGCAACCATCGACGCAACGAACGGAAAAGTGAGGTCCGTTTCCGGCAGGAACTGCGGATCGTTTTTATGGAGTCCGAGGATTGCGTCGGCAAGGTCCGCAGGTTTCCCCCTCCTCTGCCCCGGTGTGTGCGATGCGGTGATCGCCTCCTGGAGTTCACGGACGCGCTTGCCATAACGCCTCATCTTCGGCGTCGACAACATGAATTTCGGCAATGCACCCTGAACCTGCGTTACCAGCGCCCGATGTTCATATTCAAGCAGTTCGTCGACGTAATGGCTGCAGTCCACTCCGATCATAAGATGCGAGATTTGACTGCTGATGTGATGTTGGAAGGCTTCGCCTGCACGGAAAATATCGCCTTCATTCCATCGACTCAGCGATTGCCGGCAGTGGTGGACCAACTCCGGCAACCGTCCCGCAAGCGAGGCGCGAGAATAGGCGCTCTTCAACTCCTTACGCATCCTGTAGTGCTCAGCCCCATCCATCCCCGGAAGAGTTCGGGATGCGCCGAACGCGCTCTCCAAATCCTTGATGTAGTCCTTCGAGCGAAGATAGAACCGCCCGTGCTTGTTCACCCACTGATTGGTCTCCGGCCCCATCAAGGCGATTACCCGTGACTTACGCATCTTGAAGGGAAGCTCGACGACCGGCCCGTGCTCCTGGAAAATGCCGTGCATCGCCTTGGGAATATTGCCCGAGCGGAAGTCACGCTGCCGCAGAATATCGGTGTATCGGAGCTTCGGAATGGGTTTGGTCCGAAGAACGCGGCGGGTCCTCGGCTTGGCGGTGCTGTCCTTCACCGCAGTCGCAACCGTCCGCCCTATCAGGTCCAGTTTGGCGACAAGCTCGATGCGCTCGAGCCGCTCTTCGTAGTCTTCCGGCTCAAGCAGCAGCTTGAAACCGCCGCACGTATGCATCAAGGCAATGAGAATGGCGTCGCGCGGATCCGGAATGCTGTCGTCGTTCATGATGACGCTCAGAATCCTTGTCTTGGCTTCCTGCCGAACCTTCAGATCCGAAGCTGGATAGGTGCCCGAACGGGAAACGGAGCGGGAAAGCCCCCAGAATCCGCCGCTCTCGTGCTCAAGGATTTCCCTCTCCACCAGGCGATCGAGCGTGGCCGTGACGATGTCGTCGGAACGGCCCGTGTTCCGCTCGATCCAGTACTGCGTATCCTGTTTTTTTTTTGATTCGGCGATTTCCTTGAGCGTCGGGTCGAGCAGGTTGTCTCCGGTGGGACGGGAATTGACCGGATAGAGCGCGTCCAGATCGGTGTCTATCCGATCCTCCAGCGCAAGATCGGCAAGTACGGCCCCCGCCATAACGCAGGAAAAATTCCAGCCTGGAACCATTTCCAGATATCCGCTCTGTTCGTCGAGCATAAGAAGAATCAACTCTTCGACAAGACGTATTGGGAATTTTGCGGATGTGTTTTCCATGCTAAACCTTGTCAAGTGCCGTGTCGATGGGGGAGGACCAGAACTGCACGACGATCTGGAACCGGATGCAAAGGATACTCTGATCAAGACCGCTTCGATCAGAGTATCCTAAAATATAACCGATCCGTCATTGCATCGGTTTCACCTCCCTCTTCATCCGATTACTCTGAGAAACAGCCACCCTTTACGCCTTCCTGAGACGCCAACCGTACATCAGGCGCCCATAAAAGTTGAACCATTTCCTTGCCGCAGTATCCCGGAACGGATAATCCGCGCCGATCTGTCTCGCCGTAACAAGACCGGACACAAAACAGGTCTCCTGGCTGTTGATCAGCGTGTGGGCGCCGCAGTGCCACGTTCGTCTCCTGCCCTGAACAAAGCGAAACAAATGGACCAGAAAGGCCACATGACGCACATCGTGTACTATATGCTGAAACCACCACTTCTTGACCACCTTACCTCCGTCGATACGGCTGATAGGATTGTAGGTCACCAGGCACGGCTTGTCTGAGCGACCCGCCCAGGGCTGCTGATTGTGCATGATATAGGTGATTTCGTAGTTGTCGGGCCGTACGCCGTACTGCTCGATGTGGTTGCTCCGGGTGGCGAGTGGCTTGACGTCGTTGTCCGGTAGAATCGAGGCATCCGAATGAACGACCGTATGGTTGTGCAATTCACTTTCATAACGTATCGAAGATAGCAGATAGCTCTCCAGAAAGGTCGGTTTATCCAACATCATCAGCGTTTGATTCGCATTGCACGCAAACACCACGTCATCAAACGTTTCCGTCTTTCCGTCCTGGTCCTCCACAAGCACATCGGATTGGCGACGGTACACCTTCCGCACCGGGCGATTAAGGTATATCTTGTCCTGAAAGGCGCCCGCCATCTTCTCATAGATGCGCCGCGTGCCCTGGTCCCATGTTTGCATCGGTGTCGCGCTTTCAATATCAAAGAACTCCAGATACCGGCAAAACAGCGACGCGGGCATATCGAACACGTTCGTGGCCATCAGGAAGTTGACGAACATGGGCTTCAGAATCTTGTACCTGAAATCTCCGGAAAACCTGCCCAGGTTGAGAACCGCACCCATACTGACGTAATTGAACGGGTTGAGCGCATTGAGTAATCTGGACCTGGAACGGTTTAGCCGGCCAAACCACTGTGCACGTCTCAGAAGTTTCTGAAATTTCTCAATCTCAGGTTGTAACTGCCTCCTGATGTCGGAATCAAAATCGTGCGCATAAATGCCGCCGCGATACTTCACGCTGTAGCTGAATCGGGTATCGATCAGTTCGATACCGTGTTGCTGCATGAACAGAACAATATGATGGTATACGGACGGAATACACGCGGTAACAGAAATGTCAAACGGAATCGACGTGCCATCGTCTTGCGGCATATCGGCCGTAATGGCATTGCCGCCGATCTGAGCCTGCGCTTCGAACACCCGAAAATCGAATCGATCAGGGTGCTTGTGCAACGCCCAGGCCGTCCCCAATCCCGACACTCCGGCACCGATAATAGCAACTTTTCTCGGTGGCGCGCCTCGTTCCGCTGACCGGCCCCCTTCGGGTCGTCCACTCATTTGATACCGCCCCACACGTTATTACTCATAAGAACACTCTGATTAAGTCCGCAAAGCTCAGAGGCGAGAGGGATCCACGTGCCCAGTACTATGGTCAATTACCCGTCTTTACCGGAACCCCGAGGATCCGTATAGAACTGTTTGCAATAGCGTCGATACTTGCCGATGTCGCCGTCGGCCCGACACAGTCTCGGATAGGGCACGTACCGTTTTCGTCCCCAGATAATCACATCCTGCAAAACATCATGCTTTTGATAAGATAGAATGATGCTGTTCATGACCCTGGTGCGAAGACCCGGCGGAAGAAATCCCAGACCGACGATCGGACGTTTCGGTTTACGGATCTCCCGTATCTGACTGGCCAATACCATTTCGATGTGCCTGCCGTCGACGGGCGTTGCGAGCACCCACAAACGCCCATACATTTCAATGGAGCGCTCGTGAATTTCCACGTATGAATATCCCAGGCCGAAGATGCGCGCGACAGCGGAGACATCCAGTGCAATATCCTTTATCCCGATAATATTCTGGGTGCGTCTGAATTCGAACCTGCTCGTCAGACAAGCACCGTCGATAGCTACCGGTTCAAGCATGCGCGTATTGCCATAGCCATGCACGTACTGCAGATGTAAAAAGTCCACAGAGTTCTCGGTGGTTTCCTGGGGGTGTCCTGGAAATCGAAGGGTCCGAAACCCCACTTCGCTCCAGTCGGCCCCGGCCACAGGCTCCTCGGGAAGGCTCCATTGCGGCGGGCGGCCGTCTATTCCCCACCACGCGAAGACCATGCCAAGGATTTCCCGCGTCTCGAATACCTTCAGCCGCGCGGCCCTGGGCGGCGGGGCAAAAGGAGTGGCGACGCACTGGCCGCTTACATCGAACTGAAAGCCGTGAAACGGACAAACGAGACAACCGTCCCGCACCTGGCCACCGGCTTCGGGTCCCAGATCGGACCCGAGGTGCGGACACACCGCCAGCGCCACGCAGATGCGGCCTGCATCGTCGCACCAGACAACGATTTGTTCGCCCATCCAGGTCTTTTCAATCAGTTTCTCCTTCAGTACGGATTGACGGCTGGCAACGAAGTACCAACCCTCCGGGAAAGAGGGAGGCGACGGGATATTTTCCAGTTCGGCGCGTCTTGCTGACATTTTAACGGGAATATTGCGAGTTGGCGCGCAGATAGATAGCCATCAGTGCCGGCACGAGCACGATCAGTATCGCAGTGGTAATCATGACGCCGACGCCGAGCGAGGCCGCGAAGGGAACCAGGAACTGCGCCTGAATGGCCCGTTCGAGAATAAGCGGCGTGAAGCCGAGAAACGTGGTTACCGAGGTCAGCATGATGGGCCGGAAGCGTCCCTTTGCGCCATCGATGATCGCCTCCTTCGGGCTGGCGCCCTCCCTGAGCCGCTGGTCAATGAAGTCGATCATGACCAGCGAATCGTTGACGACAACCCCGGCAAGCCCGAAGAAACCCATGAACGATGCGGCGCTGATGGCAACACCCAGCACAAGGTGACCGAGGACGACGCCGATGAGGCCGAACGGAATGATGGCCATCACGATGAACGGTTTACCGTAGGACCCCAGCGGAATGGCCAATAGCGCGAAAATCGCGAGCATGGCGAGCACGAAGCCACGATACAGCGCATCCAGCGACTCCAGTTGCTGCTGCTGTTCGCCGCCGAAGGAGTAGGTCATCTCGGGGTTGGCGGCGATCAGTTGCGCAAGGATCGTATCATCGAGAATGCCATTCGCTTCTCCGCTCGAGATCACGCTCTCGTCCACATCCGCCGTCACCGTCACGACGCGCTGACCGTCCTGGCGCCGGATCGACGGCGGCGACGTGCCCATGCTCAGCGACGCCGCCTGGCTGATCGGCACTTCCCCTCCCGACCGGGTATGGATCAGATAGTTCTCCACATCCGTGAGCGCATCGCGCTCGTCGTCGGGCAGCCGCGCGTAGACCCGAACCTCTTCCCGTTCGCGTTGCAGCCTCAGCGCTTCCACGCCAAAAAATGCCGCCCGCACCTGCCGCGCCATATCCTCGGCCGTGAGGCCAAGCGTTCGCGCTTCCGGCCGCAACTCCAGTTGAATCTGCCCGACGCCCGGCGCATGATCGGACCGGACATCGAAAACGCCTGTCACACTGCGAAGCTCGTCAACTACCGAGTCTGTGATTTCCGCCAGACGCGCCGGATCCGGATGCGACAACACGGCCTCCACCGGGCTGCCGAGATCGATAATCTCGCCGCTGAAGGAGATTCCCCGAACATACGGGAGGACGCCGACCTCGTCCCGCCAGGCCTGCATGACGGCTATGGTGGACATATTCCGCTCCTGGGCGCCCAGCAGCTTGAATTCTACGGTGGCGATGTTGGCTTCCGGGTTCATGGTAAGGGTCGGATTAAGCCCTCCCCCCTCCACGCGGGGTCTTTGACCGACCGTTACGATCACGCCGGACAGCAGCGAGGGAGCATCGGCCGGTCTATCCTGATCCAGGCGTTCCAGCACCCGTCGTCCCGCCCGCTCCAGTTCCATAGCCACCTCGTAGGTCCGCTCCGCAAGAGTCCCGTCCGGCATTTCAAGGGTCGCGGTGACGAAGTCGCCTTCTACGACATCGGCGAAGGTTGTGGGGACAATACCCGCCGGCACCAGAGACACAATAACAATGAGCAGGCCAACGGACCCCGCCAATACGACAACGGGTTGATTCGTTGCGAAGCGCAGCGCTCGATCCATGGGGCCCGCCAGGAATCGGTTCAACCCCCCATCCACGGAGTCCCGAATGCGCGCGAAGAACCGATCCGCCATGTTGGTCGCTACCCACCCCGGTCCATCCAAGTGGGACAGGTGGTTGGGCAGGATAAAGAGCGATTCGGCCAGCGAGATCAAAAGCATGCCGATAATAATTATCGGTAATGCGCCCCATACCTCTCCGATGCCGCCGGGAATAAAAAGCAGGGGCGTGAACGCCGCCACCGAAGTGAGCACCGCGAAGGTCAATGCTTTTTTGATTCGTCGCGTGCCCCGGATCGCCGCAACAAGTCCCGGCGTGCCCCGCTTTCGTTCGTAGTGGATATGCTCGGCTACAACAATGGCATCGTCGACGATGATGCCGATCGCCAGGAGAAACGCGAACAGGGAAATGGTATTGACCGCCAGACCGAACCCCAGCATGACAGCCAGGGCCCCAACGCCTGAGGTAATCAGGCCGATGACAACCCACAATGCAAGCCGTATCTCGAGAAACAGAGCCAGCGCGATAAACACCAGAATAAGTCCCAGAAGACCGTTTCGGACCAGAATATCGAGCCGCTCGATGTACGTCTGGGAATCGTCGTTCCAGAAGACGACCCCGACGCCATCGGGCAGAGATGGAATAATCACGTTCTCCGTGTGCTCGTGTACGGCTTCGGCAACATCCATCACCTGCTCGCCCTCGGCCCGGAACACCTCCACGAAAAGCGCCGGCTGACCCTGGTGCCGGAGAATCAGGTCCGTATCCCGGAACGTATCGCGCACATTGGCGATATCTCCGAGACGCACAACCGTGCCATCGTTCCGGGCAAGGACGACGATCTCTTCGAAGTCGATCTGGTCGTAGCTCTGGCCCAGGGTTTGGACACGCACCTGGGCGTCCCGCGTATCGATGCTGCCGGCCGAAAGATCGAGGGAACTGCGACGGACCGCACCCGCAATATCGTCGAGCGTCAGCCCGAGAGCGCGCAGATGAACGAGCGGCACTTCGATCGAGATTTCATAGTCTCTCATCCCCGTGGTTGCGACGTTGGACACGTTGGGCAGAGACCCCAACTCGTCTTCAATCTGATAGGCCAACTCCTTCAGCGAGCGTTCGGGGATGTCGCCAAAGACGATCAGACGGATCATGCTGGTGCGGTTGTCCATCTCCCTGAACTGCGGACGCTCGGCGACACCGGGAAACGACTGGATACGCCCGACCGCGGATTTGACCTCGTCCATGATCTCGCCCATGTCCGCGCCGGTTTTCAACTCAACCCTCACCGATGCCACCCCAGGGGCGGCCAAGGACTTGACCGCCTTGACATCTTCCAGCGCCTCGACCTGCTCCTCGATCTTGACAATGATCGACTCCTCCACCTCTTCAGGCTGGGCGCCGGGGTAGATCACGGATACTTCGATCGTATTGAAAGGAACCGTCGGCCAAGCTTCCCGCTCCAGCCCCCCCAGCGCCACGATACCGGCCGCCAATATGGCGAACATCAACAGATTGGCGGCAACGCGGTTGCTCGCCATAAAGGCAATGGGACCGCCCGGCTCACCCTGGTAGGCATCGGATCGATTCATCAACTGCACCTGACCTGAATGTCCATAAGGATACTCTGGTTAAGTCCGCAAAGATCAGAGGCTAACAATGGTCCGTAAAAACCGGACCGCACCGGTACGCGTAGTGTCGCGTTGCGTTATGCTGCGCGGTGCATCGGTTCTCGTGAGTAGAATACGTCGTTGGGGGTACGGTTGTCAAGCCCCTGACGGGAGGTTCCTCTTGAAGCAGCGCGGGTAGTCCAAGCACCCGGCAACATGGGCAACCCCATCACGGAACGGCGCCTCAGGATGCGGGCTCTGCTCCCCGGTCGGCCAGGAGATACAACACAGCCATACGTACGGCAACACCGTTGGTCACCTGATCCAGAATAACGGCCCGTTCGTGATCTACCACATCGCCCGCCAGCTCAACGCCCCGGTTCACAGGCCCCGGGTGCATGATTCGAAGATCGGGATGACGTTCCATATGCTCCAGGGTAATGCCGAACCGCTCATGGTATTCCCGCACCCCGGGGAAAAGCATGGCTCCCTGCCGTTCAAGTTGTACGCGCAGCGCCATCGCCACGTCGCAACCCTCCAGCGCTTCATCCAGACGGTCCGTCACCCGCACGCCCATTTCCTCGATACCCACCGGCGTCATCGTGCTGGGCGCGCACAGCGTTACATGGGCGCCCAGCGCCTGCAGCCCGTATATATTGGAACGGGCCACGCGGCTGTGCGCAATATCCCCGACAATAGAAATGTTTCGTCCCTCAAGAGAGGGGTGTATCTCCGTCAGTGTAAGCAGGTCAAGCAGAGCCTGGGTAGGATGTTCATGGGCGCCGTCCCCGGCATTGATGACCACGGCGTCCACGCAGCGCGTAAGAAAAACAGCCGCCCCCGGCGAGCGGTGCCGGATCACGACCATATCCACCTTCATCGCCTCGATATTGCGGGCAGTGTCCTTGAGGGTTTCTCCCTTGGATACCGACGACCCGGAAACGGAGAAGTTGACCGTCTCCGCCGACAATCGTTTTTCGGCCAGTTCGAAGGAAATGCGCGTCCGCGTGGACGGCTCGAAAAAAAGATTCACGACAGCCACGTCGCGCAGCGTAGGCACGCGCCGAATAGGCCGATCCAGCACCGAGCGAAACTCCCGCGCCGTACGAAGAATAAGTTGTATTTCGTCTGCGTCGTACGTCGAAAGGCCAAGCAGATGCCGGTGTCTCAACGACTCCGGGGCAGATTGATCCTCCCGTGCTTCTTCGCGTGCGTGCATCAGTTATTCATTCGAAGTTTCCACCAGCCATACCCCTTCCTCCTCGTCTATCTCGTTCAGCCGTACGCGCACCTCTTCCCCGGGCAAGGTGGGCACCTGCCGGCCCACAATGTCCGCGCATACGGGAAGCTCCCGAAGGCCGCGATCGACGATCACAAGAAACTGTACGGCGGCCGGACGACCGATATCCATAAGCGCATCGAACGCCGCCCGGGCCGTTCGCCCGGTATACAACACATCGTCCACCAATACGATGCGGCGCTCCGTGATGTCGAACGGGATGTCCGTGGCGCGCACGACGGGCTGCTTGAGACGAATTCGGAAATCGTCCCGATACATGGTGGCGTCGAGTACGCCGATCGGGACCGTCAGGGATTCGAAGTCCAGAATCTTGTCGCGGAGCCGCCGGGCCAGATACACGCCGCGCGTCTGCATGCCTATCAACCCAAAATGGCGGGAGGCATCCTCTTCAGGATGCATCATCTCCACAATCTGGCGCGCCATCCGGTTCAGTGTCCGGTCCAGATCGTGTACATCCATCAATTGTGCCTTGATGCGATCTCTTACCCCCATACCGTATAAATTACGAGAAACGCTGCCTGTTTCCAATCCGTCTGACGTACCTTCGGTACAACGGCTGGCAAAACCGCCGATTCATTCCGTTTCTTACCCGCGATGCCCACCGTACAGGACACCACCCTGAAGTACCTCGACCCCGTTGTCGTATCCCGCCTGAAGAACATGGAGCTCCGGGCGCGAATGATCGTCGAGGGATTTATTACGGGCATGCACAAAAGCCCGTACCATGGGTTTTCTGTAGAGTTCGCCGAACACCGGCCCTACATTGCCGGCGACGAGCCCCGATATGTGGACTGGAAGGTCTATGGGAAGACGGACCGCCACTACGTCAAGCGATTCGAAGAGGAGACGAACCTGCGGCACTATGTGGCGCTCGACATCTCCGCATCGATGCGCTATCGGGCGCAGGCGCCTCTTTCCAAGATGGAATACGGCGCATACCTCGCGGCTGCATTGCACTATATCATGGTCAAGCAGCGCGACGCCACCGGATTGATTACGTTTGACGAGGAGATCCGCACCATCATGTCCCCAAGAAGCACGACTTCCTGGCTGCGGCGACTCCTTGTCAGACTGCAACAAACCGTCGACAGTCCGGCGCCGGACAAACGCACAGGCGCGGCTGATGTGCTCAGTGAGGTCGCCGAACGCATTGCGCGGCGTTCCCTCGTCGTGGTCATCACCGATCTCTTTGAAAACATCGGCCGCCACGAAGACCTGCTCAAAGCGCTACGCCACCTGCGTTACCGCGGACACGAAGTGCTCGTTTTCCATGTGCTCGAATCCGCCACCGAGCGCACGTTTGACTTTCCCGACGTGCCCATGATCTTTCGCGATATGGAGACCGGGGAAGAAATTTCCCTGCAACCGGCGCACATACGCGAAAACTATCGGGAGGCTGCACAGTTCTTCGGAGACCGGTTTCGGCGCCAGTGCCTCGAATACGACATCGATTTCGTGGAACTGAATACAGAGCTATCGTACGATACGGCCCTGCTCGCCTACCTGAACAAGCGAAAGAAACTCGTCTGAGTCGTCTGCCATGCGCGAACGTATACAAAAACTCAATGATGAACTTTTCGAGAAGATTGTGGATGTCCGGCGTACGCTGCACCGGAACCCGGAATTGGCGTACTCGGAACGGGAAACCGCAAAACTGGTAACGGACACCCTTGAACCGCTCGGCCTCGAGGTGCAAACCGGCGTGGCGCGCACCGGCGTCGTCGCCACGCTGCACGGCGGGCGGCCCGGACCGGCCCTTGCGCTACGAGCGGACATGGACGCCCTGCCCATCCAGGAAGAGAACGCCTTCGACTTCGCCTCCGCAAACGACGGGGTCATGCACGCCTGCGGCCATGATGCGCACACGGCCTCGCTGCTCGGCACGGCAACCATCCTGCACAGACTACGCGAGCAGCTTCCCGGCAGCATCCGTTTCCTGTTCCAGCCAAGCGAAGAAAAACTCCCGGGAGGCGCCCTTCCCATGATCGAGGAAGGCGTACTCGGCGAGGCGTTCGGCCCGGCGCCCGGGGCGATATTCGGACAACATGTGCACCCCGGCCTCGACGCCGGCAAAATCGGGATTCGATCCGGAAGGTATATGGCCTCGGCGGACGAAGTGCATATCAGGGTCGAGGGAAAAGGCGGCCATGCCGCCACGCCCCACCTTCTGGATACCGACCCTACACTCGTTGCCGCACACATCCTTGTGGCCCTGCAATCTGTCGTGAGCCGATATTGCCCTCCCGACGTACCGAGCGTACTGACGATCGGACGGTTCATAGCCGACGGCGCCACAAATGTCATCCCCTCCCAGGCCGTCCTCGAGGGCTCTTTCCGCTCGCTCGATGAAGATTGGCGTTTCGAGGCGCACGAACATATTCGCCGCGTTGCGGAAAAGACCGCAGAAGCGCACGGTGCGCAAATCAACGTGGACATCGCCACAGGCTACCCTGTGCTGCACAACGACCCCGAATCGGCGCAGTTTGTCCGGGATACGGCGGTCAGGTATGTGGGCGAGGAAAACGTAGTCGATCTGGACATGTGGTACGCCTCAGAGGATTTCGCCTGGTTTCTGCGAAAGGCGCCCGGGGCTTTCTACCGGTTCGGCACGCGGAACGAAGAGAAAAACATTGTGCATGGCCTCCATACGCCCCGGTTTACAATCGACGAGGAGGCATTGCGCATGGCGCCGGGTTTTATGGCGTATCTGGCCACCCAATACCTGACAGCATAGAAAGCTCGCGCCCGGGGCGCCGGACCATGCGGAAAGACAACGGGGCAACAGTCCCGACCGCGGAAAACGCAGTGCTGCAAACCGGAAAACCCCGACCTGCTCAGTAGGGCGCAGGGGCGTTCACGGCCTCGACGCGAGAGATTTGCGGTACGGAACGCTGAAGAGCCTGCTCAATACCGGCGCGCAGCGTCATGGCGCTCATGGGACAGGTGCCGCAGGCGCCCAGCAATTCCAGCTCGACCACCATATCCGGCGTCACGTTCAGGAGACGCACAGATCCCCCGTCCGCCATCAAATAGGGCCGAATCATATCCAGCGCCTCTTCTATCCGGCCGCGGAGTTCGTCGTCCGCGTCTGCAACAGACTCCTGTCGCCCGATGTGTTCGTTTTCTCCGGACATGTAGGTTTTCCTGTGATCGATTAGGCTGATCTATTGCAAACTACGCTAAGCCGGTGCGGATCCCTTGTGCAGGATTTCCACTTTTTGCGTGGCGGCTTGCGTAGCGTTACGTACGGTGACCTGGTGTACAACCCGGTCCGCAAGCGCTCCAAACATTTTCGCCGACGTACTGTCCGGCTCGGCAAATACAATGGGTGTTCCTTCATCACCTGACTCCCGCAACCGCTCCTGGATCGGCAGTTCGGCCAGCAAAGGCACGTCCAACTCCCTGCTGAGCGCGGCGGCGCCTCCGCGCCCGAAAAGATAATATTTTTTGTCGGGCAGTTCGGGCGGCGTAAACCAGGCCATATTCTCTACCAGGCCCAGCACCGGCGCCTGCACGTTTTCGAACATGGCCACGCCTTTCCGGGCATCGGCGAGGGCGACAGGCTGCGGCGTCGATACGATCACCGCACCGGTGAGCGCAAGGCTCTGCACGATGGTAAGCTGAATGTCTCCGGTGCCCGGCGGCAGGTCCAGAATCAGATAATCCAGGTCGCCCCATGCACATTCTCCGAGAAACTGCCGGATGGCGTTCGTAACCATGGGGCCTCGCCAGATAACGGCTTTTCCGGGGTCCACCATCATGCCCATCGAAAGCAGTTTCACGCCGTGGCGCTCCACAGGCATGATCTTACGGTGTTCATTGACGCGAGGCTTTTCGTCCCCGGCGCCGAACATAAGCGGTACGGAAGGCCCGTATATGTCGGCGTCCACGAGCCCTACGTCGTACCCTTTTTTACGGAGCGCGCCCGCCAGATTCACGGCGACCGTGCTCTTGCCCACGCCCCCTTTTCCCGATGCCACGGCAATGAAATTAAGCACCCCTTTCGGCTGTACGCTTTTCGCGGACCCGCCTTCGTGCATATCGAGGGAAATCATCTCGAAATCGACGGTAATATCCACGTCGATCTCTTCGCGCGTTTCCTTGCGGATGGCTTCCCGGCACAGGGAGGCCACGTTTTCGGCAAACGAGGCCGGAGGATCCTTCAACAGGATCGTAAAAACCACCCGGTCGTCCTTGACCACAAGGCCCTTCACCAGATTCAGGCGCAGGATGTCTTTGCCGCTGTCCGGCGCCACAACAGTCGACAGGGCGCGCAATACCGCTTCAAGAGAGATGGACATAAAGGCAATAAAAAAGGATGGCCAACGTTTCTGTAACGCGACGGCGCGATAGCGCAACCGTGCGCTAATATCCGTCCGATTCGGATGAGGTGCAACGCCTCTTTGGGCTACTGTTGATCCGTCAAGGCGCCGAAAACCCGAGACTTCACCGGGAATGCTTGTCAGGCTACTTCCCCAAGCGAACGAAAACCATTCGATTGCAGCCTGACCGCGCTCCGCCCCCTACTCCGCTTCCCCCGGCGTACGCGATGCGAACATCCGGATCCCCCAAGCTTCGGGATCGTTGGGCGCATTGTCCTCAAAATCTCCGTAGGCATGCGAAAAATCGGTCGTGAAGTAGACCGTGTAGTCCCCCGGAGCCAGCGAGAGTGTCCCGACAAACATCCTGTTGCGATCGTCGCCGCCGGCAGGAATCGTATTCTGCCAGGTCATTTCCCAAACGGTCTCCCCTGTCTCCGCATGTTCGATCCAGCCGTAATCGTACTGCCCGCTGAGCGACACCTCCCCCACAGCCCGAATACGTAAAAATCCTTCCCCGTCGAAGGTAAACGGGGCCGAAACGCGCTCTCTGTTGCCAAGCCCGGTAAGATCGACGAGCGGAGCACCCGGCGCTCCCTCTCCAGAAAATCGTCTCCGGTCTGCAGGCCGCCCGGGCGCCGCCGCAAAGGCCGAATCGTCTTCCGCGTCCGGAGCTTCGGAAAACGCCTCCCTGTCTACCGTAAGCACCTCGATAGCGGATGGGTCCGTGTCCTTATCGACATGGAACAGCGTAACGCCCCATCTTTCCGGGTAATCGGGTTCTCCATGCGACCATCCGGCGTACGAATGCGAATCGTCCGTTTGATAGGTGGCCGTGTATATGCCCGGCGGCAGATCCAGAAAAGCCAACTCGCGCCGGTTATTGCGACCGCCCGCAGGCAAGGAGCGCTCCGGCGTCATCTCCCATACCACCCGCTCGGAGGGGCCGGCGGTAATCCTTGCGTAATCGTACCGTTCCTCGTCCCCCATTTCCCCCAACGCATAGACGGCGATCCGGGCTGGCGCATGTACGCGAAATCGTGCAATGTGGCGTTCATTGTCCCCCACGCGATTGATCCGGACAAATGGTTCCTGTTCTTCCCAGGGATCGACCGGTCGCACCGCTTCCGGAACAGCAGTGAACAACGAAACGCCCCACCCTGCCGGATCGAACGGGGGATTCCGCACCCAGTCTCCATAGTTCTGTCGCGGATCTGTCCGGAAAACCGCCCGATACAGACCGGGCGGCAAAGAAACGGTCCCGTCGAACATACGGTTGACTTCCCATCCTCCGGCGGGTACGGTATTCTCGCGACGCATATCCCACACCCGCTCCCCACTGGACACCTCTTCGATCCAGCCAAAATCCATCCGCTCCTCGCCTATTTCGCCCACCGCATACACACGCACCTCCGCCGGCTGAATCACCCCGAACAGGTGTTCGGCGGTTTCCCGCCCTTCCATGGGCGCCGAAGTCCAAAGCAATTCTTCCTCCCCTGGAAGGAATAAAGCAGAAGCCGCATCAAGATGGACCCGGCCGGCAAGCGTATCTCCCAGCGCGCGCACAACCATCCGCCACTCGTCGGCGTCGTTGCGCCAGAAATGCCCATCGCCCACGGACAGATCAAACAGCCCATCCAGCAACGATAGTCCGATGGAAGAAACCTCCTCGTTTCCATACGAAGTAAAATACACATCGTAGACGCCCGGCTGGAACTCCACCGTATCGGCAACTAGAACCAGCGTATTATCCCCTTGTTGCAAGGGCGCCGAATGCATGTCCCAGACCACCGCACGGTCTTCCCGGCGCAATATCCACCCGTAGGCGGCAAGGGAAACGCTATCCGCCTGCTCTTCCGACTCGAAAGACCCTGTGGCGTCGATAACGACGCGCACCGGCTGTTCGACGCGGAATGTCTCCTCCAGCAGCAGATCGGGTTCAATATCCGAATATACGATCAGGCCATCCGGGGGAGGGGAAGGCTGTGTACTACGCCACAACACAAGCAGCGTCACAACTGCAAGCAACAGCAACTGAAACCGTATAATGCCGGGTCGTTTCACGCGATCTGGGCGCCTGACGTAAATGGATGGAGAAATATCTGCGCAGGAAATGTACGCAATGAACGTAACGATCCGTTTACGCTTACGTATCAATACATAACAAAGTTACGGAATCGCCCTGAACGGGTATGCTGCAGGACAAGAACCGTATGATGCATTCCCCGTATGAAAGAGGCCCTTTCACCCGGCAAATCGCCTGTGGCCAATCATTTCACAAATAGGATTCTTCAAAGCGGGCAGGGATATATCGACGCCGCGTTGCGCAACCGGGGCCAACGGGTGGCGTTCATCGTCGCCGCGCTGATATGTTTCTTCCTGAGCGTGGCGTTCAATGTAGTCGAGTGGGTGTCCGGCGCGCCCTGGCATGCCGCGGTCAATTTTGCCTATCAGCTCGTGGCCATCACGGGATTCGTACTGGTCTGGTTTCTGTTGTCGTACTTCCTGAAACAGCGACCGGCCAGCCCCCTGAAGACGTTCTGGACCACGTTGCTGGTCGCGCTCCTTTCAGCGGGTGTCATCGGGTTGATGATAGGCATTACCACCGCGGAAAATGTGGAAGGCGACGCTGCTGTGCTCGGCTTCGAATACGACACCGGCGTTCCGCTCACGTTCGCCACGGTCGTCAAGATGCACGTGGTGAGTTCCCTGCGCGTGCTGCTTGCCTTTTACCTGTTGCTCCGCTTTCAGGACCTGGTCCTGTTCAAGCGAACGAAGCAAAGCCAGCGGAACTGGTATCTGATGCTCATCTCCATGGGCGTCTTTTCCCTCCTGTTCATCCTGAAGGACCCTGCCGAAGATCCCGGGATAGTACAGTACATCGGCCTCACGCTGGTCGTAATCCTTATGATCCTGAACGCTTTCCGCGTGTCGTGGATCGTTTTTTTGTCGTTCCGGGCCAAGGCGGCCGGCGTAGGGTTCTCGATCCTGCTCATTCTGTTATTGCTCGCCTCCTTGTCCCCGGACGGGATTCTGCCGGCGCATTTCATGTACATACGCCACGCCAGCTACCCGCTGGAACAGTTCACACTGGCTGCATTGACCTTTGGCCTCTTGTACTGTGTGACCTCGTTTCTTTTTCTCATTTTCCACCTTCCCACGACGGGCGATTTCCGGCGTAAAACCGGGGAAATCACTGCCATGTACTCCCTGACGAATCTCGTCAATCAGGCATTCGATCCCGACAAATTGCATCTCACCATTACCAAAACCCCTGTGGATACAGGCACGGCGCAGATGGCCTGGCTGGCCATTGCGGACGAGCGCAGCGGCTCGCTCCGCCCGCAAGTCGTGGCGGCATGGAAGACCCCGACCGAGGACATCGAAACCATGGTGGACGTGGCGGCGCTGTACGAAGAACTCGCTGCCCGGCGCGAACCGGTGGTCCTCGACGAAGCCCCCGCAGACCGGCGCATCCGAAAAAAACCGGGCGACCCGATCGGCACGATCCTTATGACGCCGCTGATTACGCGGGACAGGTTGCTGGGCGGGCTTTTCGTAGCAAAGGACGTCGTCCAGGGATTCGAGGAGGACGATGTCGAATCGATCAGCGTCTATGCCGCCCAGGCCGCCATTGCCCTGGACAATGCGCGCCTCTTCGAGGAACAACTTGAACGGGAACGCCTCTCCCGCGAATTGGATATCGCCCGCGAGGTACAACAAAGACTCCTGCCGCACGACCTGCCGAAGATGGAGGGACTGGCGGTGGCGGCTTCCAGTATTCCGGCGCACGAGGTAGGAGGGGATTACTACGATTTCCTGGAACTGGACGAAGAACGCCTTGCCTTCATCGTTGCGGACGTGTCCGGCAAGGGCACTTCGGCGGCGTTCTATATGGCCGAGCTACAGGGCATTTTCCGTTCCACCACGCGCATGGCGCCCTCGCCGACAGACTTCCTCGAACAAGCCAACCTTGCACTCTCTTCCACGCTCGAGCGCCATGTCTTCGTATCCGTGATCTATGGCGTGATCGATGTCCGCAAGGGAGAATTGACCCTGGCTCGCGCCGGACATTGCCCGGCCATCCTTATTTCCCGGGAGGGTGCGGGACGTCTGATCCGCCCGCAAGGACTCGGACTCGGCCTGGACCGGGGCGGGCGTTTCCGGGATGTGCTCGAAGAAGAGCATATTCCGCTCCAGCCCGGCGACACCGTTACGGTATACACGGACGGCGTCGTCGAAAGCAGAAATAGCGAGGGGACCGAATACGGGTACGAGCGGCTGCTCGAAGCCCTGAAAGCCCTCCGGAAGAAAGAAGCGTCGGCGCTGCATGAAGCGCTCCTCGCGGACCTTCACGATTACCTTGGTCGTACCGAATACGATGACGACATGACACTCGTGGTCCTGAAATGGGACGGCACGAAAAACCACACGAAACGATCGGCAACATGAGCAATTTCTCGGTTGGATTCCGCGCAGAAGCGCACATCCGCATCCTTGATCTGAAAGGCGAGCTGGATGCGCATACCGTATCCGAACTGGAAGCGGCGCTGCAAAAGTGCCGGGAGGATAAAAATCACCATATCATCGTCAACGGCGAGCACCTGCAGTATATATCGAGCGCCGGCCTGGGCGTGTTCATGGCCTATATCGAGGAAATGCGCGAGGCCGGCGGCGATATCAAAATCGCGGGGCTTCAAGCCAATGTCTTCAACATATTCGACCTGTTGGGCTTCCCCTTGCTGTTCGACATTGTCGAAGCGGAGGAAGAAGCCATCCGGAAATTCGATGCGGACCGAAACGAAAAGAACGATTCCTGACACGCGCTTGCATTGCGACGGCAGCAATTTCCCTTATGCCCGAATCCGCACATAGCCTCAGTATCCCCAGCGCCGCGCAGCACCTCGGCAAGGTGCGCCGGTTTGTGGAGAAGCATGCCCGCGAAGCGCGCCTTGGCGAGGAAGCGATCGCGCATATAAAAATGGCCGTGGACGAGGCGTGCGCCAATATCATCGAACATGCCTACGACGACGCCCGGCAAAAAATTTCCGTGCTCGTCAGGG
This sequence comes from Rhodothermales bacterium, assembly GCA_951812345.1. Classification (GTDB taxonomy): domain Bacteria; phylum Bacteroidota; class Rhodothermia; order Rhodothermales; family VXPQ01; genus VXPQ01. The sequence continues at coordinate 725,037 of OX638295.1, read as the reverse complement.
TCGACAGCGAGCGATTTACGGTGTGTATCCGGGATCAAGGCCGATCCTTCCACCCGGAATCATGGTCGAAACCCAACCTGTTCCGGATTGCGGAGAGCAGGCGGGGAGGCGGACTGGGCGTACAGATCATGCGGAGCCTGATGGATCAGGTGGAGTACAGTACGCAGGGAGACACGAACGAGGTGCGATTGACGAAATTCCGATGCGGGGAACCCGGTCGGAACGGCGGAAAAACAGCCTGATCGGTACGGATGATTTCTACATGCGGACATATCGAAGCAATGCGTCGAGCGAGCGCAACGTTCCTCGTTATCCTGTGCATCGCCTTGTGGGGACCGGTGCCCGGCTCTGCTCAGGATACCCGGGGACAAACGCCTGAACTCGGCGAATCTCTTGTGAAAAGGGCGTCTTCGGGCAAAGCCTTTGCGCTCAGCATGATTGCCCCCGGACTGGGCCATCGCTACGTCCGCGGCGGAGACTGGGGCCGCTGGGGAACGGCTTTCGCGTTAACGGACGCCAGCTTGTGGGTCGGACTCCTGAGCACAGGCCGCCGACGCAGCCACCTCGTCGAAAGTTATCGAACCATGGCCACCCGCCATGCCGGCGTCGATCCGAGCGGAAAGGATCGAACGTTTTACCTGAACGCTGCGACGTACCGATCCTCGCAGGCTTTCACCGACGCGCAGTTCCGAAACGGCGCCCTGAATCAGGTAACGTACGCTGCCGATCCCTCGTTTCAATGGCGCTGGGATACGGAAGAGCACTTCCTCCGCTTTCGCGAACTCCGCGAGGACGCCGAATCGTTGCGGCGGCGGCGCAGCCTGCTCATTGCCTCGCTGGCAGCCAACCGGTTGATCGCCGGGGTCGCCGCGTTGCGCGCCGCCGGGCGAACCGGAAGGTCCAACTTGCGCATTTCGCTGGGTCCTCCGCCCATCGAAGCCGATGCGCCTCTCGTGCGGATGGCATACACCTTCTGACCCGTTGCCGGGGCGACGCCCTGCTTCTGCGAAACGTCCCGTTCCGGGTACGCTCAGGGGCGCCGGCGTAAAATATCCCGGACGGGTTTGCGTTGTACGCGCGGTACTTCCGCAGCAAAACCGTACCATACCAACCCGACCAGCATCTCCTGCTCCGGGTCGATCCCGGCAATCTCGAAAAATCGATCCGTCCGGGTGACCAGGCCGGTCGTCCACTTAACCCCGACGCCACGTGTCCAGAGGTATAACTGCACGTTATGCAGGGCGCAACAGCACGCCGCATAATCTTCGCGCTGCCGGATCTCGTCGTCGGACCGCAGACAGGTTACGATCGCCCATCCCGGAATACCAACCCATCGCGCATACTTTGCGGCTTCGGCCTGCTTGCCCCGCGATTGCCCGTACATATCCGCGTTCAGGCGGGAAATTTCCCGGGCGGTCTCCGGCCCGATCAGGTAGAACCGCCACGGCTCGGTAAGATGATGATTAGGCGCCCACCGCGCAAGGTCGATCGCCGCCAGCATCTCCTCTTCCGGAGGCGCCGGAGCCGGTTCGAAATTATGTATGGTGCGGCGGTTCCGGATCGCGCCGGCCACCGCATCCGACTGTGCATCCGTAAATGTCGTCATGTCGGGAAGCAGAAAAACAAAAGCGAAAAGACGGGCATAACAACGCACCCCGACCGAAACCGATCCGGCGGAAACCGGTCAGTAAAACGACAGCAATTTGGCGCAATATTAGTTGATCAAGTCCATGGGCCGGTAATGGCCAATGTCAAACCATCCCACTGAATATTGACAAACAGGGTGGTCCCATCGGGGGAGAAGGTTGCGCCGGCCAACTCGGAGTCACTCACCGCATTGCGCGCAAATTTGTACATCTCTCCCCCCGGTGTGACTCCAACAAGGAATTGCTCATTGGATCCATCCTCACATACGATCAGATCCCCCCAGGGGGTGACTGTCAGATTGTCTGCATTCTCAATCAAACCGGGATCATTGGGTTCAATAAATAACTCGAGCCGATTCTCTGAGGGAACGAGTCGCCAGATCTGACCACACTTGGCGCTTCCCCCATTGGTGCAGGCGAAGTAAACGGCATTGTTTCCGTACCACATCCCCTCACCGCGTGCAAACCTTGCTGCACCCTGATCAAATCCTCGAAGACGCAGGTCATCCAACGGAGCTTCAATATCGTCCAGATCTATCCAACTAACCTCCATCTGTGATCCGACCGTTACGGTCTGCGCCTCCCAATTCCGCGTGTCAAGGCTGGACCTGGACCTGCCTGTGATTTGAAGTGCCTGCAATGGACCTCCGGCTTCCAGATTTGCCGGATCCTGCGGAATGAAACGGTAGATCAGACTATCATGCATATCCTCTGTCTGGTAGATTATGTTGGTCGCCGGGTCAACTGCCACTGCCTCATGCCTAAACCGCCCCATTGCCCGAATCGGAGTTGGGCGTGCAATCTGCGGTGTTACGCTTGCGGGGACCTGAAAGACATAGCCGTGATCTTTGGCAAATCCATCTCCCTCTATGGTGGTGATCTCCTCACATGTAATCCAGGTATTCCAAGGCGTTGGGCCGCCGGCGCAATTGCGCAAAGTGCCAGCAAGGCTTAAATACTGAGATACCAACTGCTGCGTTGCGGTATCATATACAAAGGTCGTCGTTCCACCAAGCGCTGGGCTTCCTTCTGTGCCCGCATCATACAGGAGGTCTGAATCAATCCGACTCAACCGCATATTGTCTGCCCCGAATGGACCCATACCTGGATCTGCATCTGGATTAACTTCATGATTCCGAATCACAATAGTTTCTCCGGCAGGGCCGGCAAATGTGGCCATGCCATCCGCGGCGCCTGGTACATAAAACCCATCATCCATCAGATCCCCCATGCGGGAGACAATTTTGTAACTGAATTTTTCGGGTAGATCCATAATTCCTTCTGGATCCGTTACCAGAGGCCCAAATCTATCTCTCGCTCGCGCAGGAAAGCTTTGGCATCCTACCAATGATTGAAGTCCGGCAAAACCAAGCGTAAACGCACCGGATGTCTTCAGGAACTTACGGCGAGAAGCAACTGAAATGGGGTTTTCCAAGGATCTCATTGATCTTCGTTGATGTGATTACAGGGCCTGATCCACATCCGAATCTTTCCTTTCGCCTCTGCAGGCTGTGCGGTACGGATGCCTGCGATGGTGGTTCCCCTCTTCTCAACCTTGTTACAATCGGGCGCCAGCCCCATTCCTCGCCGCCGTGCACGGACTTGACAACCGAGCGCCCGACGACGTATTCTGCAAACGAAAGCCGCTCGACGAAGCGGCGTACCCCGATGCGGCGCTGCACGTAAATCCGCGAAAAAAGCTGTCCGGATTTTTCGGGCCATTTCTGTCATATGGACACAACAATCTTAGGGGCTTATATACAAAAGTTGCCAAAGGGCGGGTCATTTCTCATTATGCGGGGCCGCCACATACATTGCTTCGTCATTCCTTACCAGCGCACCCCTCGCAGCCTCTGAACTTTGCGGACTTGATCAGAGTATCCTATATTTGGAACCCTTTCGCCGGAAAGTCGCGCGCCTTCCCTGCCGTGGTTGTCTCCGCCGGTTCGAACGGCGAACCATGTGGATGTCGGTCTGCCGCCCGGCGGAGAAACGTTCACGGGTCCTTAGCTCAGTTGGTTAGAGCGCTACGTTGACATCGTAGAGGTCGATGGTTCGAATCCGTCAGGACCCACAGCCAAGCCTGTCGCCATCCGGCGCATAGCCCTGAATCATGCCCGCCGACCACATCGCCATTACGCTCCCCGACGGTTCCGTCCATGATCGCGAAACCGGGATTACGGGGCACGAACTCGCCAGCAGCATCTCGACAGGCCTTGCCAGACAGGCGTTGGCCGTACGGGTCAACGGGGAGGTATGGGATCTGACCCGCCCCATTGATCGGGACGCGCGCATCGAAATTCTGACCTGGAACGACCCGGACGGTCAGTTGACCTTCCGGCATTCCACGGCGCATCTCATGGCCGAGGCGCTCGAAAGCCTGTTCCCCGGCGTAAAGTTCGGCATCGGGCCGCCTATCGAGCAGGGATTCTACTACGATGTGGATACCGGCGATCGAAAAATCGGCGCGGACGATCTGGAACGCATCGAAAAGCAGATGCGGGAGTTGGCTGCGCGCGACGCAGCGTACGAACGACGGGACATCTCCAAAGAGGAAGCGATCCGATATTTCCGGGACAAGGGCGATGAATACAAACTGGAATTACTCGAAGACCTCGAGGACGGTACCATCACATTCTACCAGCAGGGTGACTTCGTCGACCTGTGCCGCGGCCCTCATATCCCTTCCACGGGCCCTATCAAGTATGTCAAACTGCTTCAGATCGCCGGCGCCTATTGGCGCGGGGACGAACGGCGGCCTCAACTGACGCGCATCTATGGCGTCAGTTTTCCGAAAAAGAGCATGCTCGACGAGCATCTCGAACGGCTTGCGCTCGCGGCGCAGCGCGACCACCGAAAGCTGGGCAAGGAACTGTCGCTTTTTACCTTCGACCGGCAGGTGGGCGCCGGATTGCCGATGTGGCTGCCCCGAGGAGCGGTGCTGCGGGAAACGCTCATGGATTTCCTGAAAAAAGAGCAGCTCGCGCGGGGATACGAACCCGTTGTTACGCCGCACATCGGACGCCTCGAACTGTACAAAACGAGCGGGCATTATCCCTATTACCGGGAAAGCCAATTCCCCGCGATGCTGGACGAAAATGACGCCGAAGAAGGGTTCCTGCTGAAACCCATGAACTGCCCGCATCACATCCGGATCTACGCAAACCGGTTGCACTCCTACCGGGACCTGCCGGTGCGGTATGCGGAATTCGGCACCGTCTACCGGTACGAACAATCCGGCGAGCTGGGCGGATTGACCCGCGTGCGCGGGTTCACGCAGGACGACGCCCATATCTTCTGCACCGACGAACAGGTAAAGGACGAATTCAAGAACGTGATTGACCTGACGCTGACCGTATTGGGAGCGCTGGAATTCACCGATTTCCAGGTGCAGCTTTCCCTGCACGACCCGGCGGACCGCGAAAAGTACCAGGGCGACGAGGCGCGTTGGGAAGAAGCCGAACGGGCTATCCGCGAGGCGGTCCGGGAAATGGACCTTGATGCGGTAGAGAAAATCGGAGAGGCCGCCTTCTACGGCCCCAAGCTCGACTTCATGGTCAAGGACGCGCTGGGACGCGAATGGCAACTGGGCACGGTGCAGCTGGACTACAACCTGCCGGAACGGTTCGACCTGTCCTATATCGGGGCGGACGACACGAAACACCGGCCGGCAATGATCCACCGGGCGCCGTTCGGTTCGCTGGAGCGATTCATCGGGGTGCTGATAGAACACTGCGGGGGCAACTTCCCGCTGTGGCTGGCGCCCGTACAGGCGATGATCATTCCGATTTCCGAAAATCAGCGCGAATACGCCGAGGAAGTGGCTGCACGGCTCCGGGAGCGCGACATCCGCGTGGAGGTGGACCGCCGCAACGAGAAAGCGGGATACAAGATTCGTAGCGCCGAGATGAACAAAACGCCCGTCATGCTCATCGTCGGCGCGCGCGAACAGGAAAAGGATACCGTCTCGGTCCGGCGGCATGGCCAGGGAGAACAGGATACCGTATCCGTCGAGGAGTGTGTAAAGCGGATGGCGAACGAGATTGCCGAAGGGAAAAAGCGTTGAGGAAAGGCGGGCAAAAGTCCAATGCAGCCTGTGCGCCCGACCCCTCGCAGCCTCCCGCGCAAAGGCATCCGATCGGCGAAAAATACACGACCTTGTTACAACCTTGTTACATTTCGCGTGAAACCAAACTATTCCGGCTCGCGTGAAATGAGTCTTGGCAATACCTGTATACGCATCCTTGTTTTACGCCAGACAGTACCCCTGGCTCGCCAGATTAACCTCCCGGATTAAACCCCTTTATTCACTAACCAAAAAGACACAGAACCATCGCTCGTAAAGTACGCATCAACGAAGATATCCGGGCCAATATGGTCCGGGTCGTAGATCCCGGCGGAGAACACCATGTGGTCTATATCGACGAGGCCCTGGAGCGGGCTCGTGAACACAGAATGGACCTGGTCGAGATTGCGCCATCGGCCAACCCTCCGGTTTGCAAGATCGTCGACTACGGAAAATATCGTTACGAACAACAGAAAAAAGGGAAGGAACAGCGCAAGAAATCGCAAACCATCCAGCTGAAGGAAGTTCGTTTCCGCCCGCACACCGACACGCACGACTTTGACTTCAAAACGCGCCATGCGCGCAGTTTCCTGCAAAGCGGGAACAAGGTCAAGGCATGGGTACAGTTCCGCGGCCGGGACATCATCTACAAGGAACAGGGCATGGCTCTGCTGCAACGATTCATCGCGGATTTGCAGGATGTGGCGCGCATCGATCAGCCACCCCGCATGGAAGGGCGCCGCATGACCACGATTCTGACCCCGGACAAGAAGTAGCAGGGTCTCCTGCGCGCATCCCCGCGCACAAGAAAACGGAAGGGGGCGTGGCGCTGAGTTCCTGTCGGGGATTGCGCACATCCCGCGCGCACAAGGAGTACAAGAAAATGGGAACCCGTCAGCTACCCACAATGTATTTATAGTTTGGGCCTTTTGCGCAAAACAAGCATGCCGTATTCCGGATAGCGCAAGCATGCGCAATGGCTGAAAATGGTCAAAAAAAGCCCGAAATGACTGAAAATAGCCCAAAACGGCCCGAAAACGCGTACCCCCGCAACACCCAAACGCGCCTGGCGCCAGGATGCTTATGCCCAAGATGAAATCGAATAGCGGAGCCCGGAAACGTTTCAAGGTGACCGCAACCGGGAAGCTGGCCCGGAAAAAGGCATACAAAAGCCACATCCTGACCAAGAAATCGGCCAAACGCAAACGCGGCCTGCGCGAAAGTACGCTCGTCGACAAAACCGACACGCCGCGGATGAAACGGCTCATTCAATCCTGATTGTCCCTTTGTTCTTATGCCACGTACCGCTCACAGCGTAGCGTCGAGACGGCGCCGTAAAAAAATACTCCGGATGGCCAAAGGCTATCGCGGCGCGCGTTCGAAGATTTATACGGTTGCCAAGCATTCCGTCGAGAAAGCCCTGGGGTATGCCTACCGGGATCGCCGGCAACGCAAGCGCATGTTCCGGCGCCTCTGGATTGCGCGCATCAACGCGGCGGCGCGCCTGAACGACACCACCTATTCCCGTCTCATGGGAGGGCTGCGGAAGGCCGGCGTCGACCTGAACAGAAAGGTGCTCGCGGATATGGCCGTCCACGATCCGGAAACGTTCCAGCGTATTACGCAACATATCACCGGTAAATAAGCGGGCCTGGCAAGATGCCCGACGACATCCTGAAAGATATCGAGTCGGAAATCATTGACTCGAAGGAGGCTGCCGAGGCGTTCCGGGTCAAATACCTGGGCAGGAAAAGCGGGAAAATCACCGGAATGCTCAAGCGGATTCCGGAAGCCCCCCCACAGGAGCGCAGAGAACTCGGCCGGCGCATCAACGAAATCAAAAAACGGGCGGAAGAGCGTCTGGCGGCTTTCGAGGCCGCTCTGCATGCGCCGGACGCTGCCGGGCCGCAAACAGGCGTCGATCTCACGCTTCCGGGACGATTCCCGGCGCCTCCGGGTTCTATTCACCCGCTGACGCACACCCTGAACGAAATCGCGCGCGTCTTCGAAGGGTTCGGGTTCTCGATCGCCACCGGACCCGAAATCGAAACGGAATGGCATAATTTCACGGCGCTGAATTTCCCGTCGGACCACCCCGCGCGGGACATGCAGGATACCTTCTTCCTGGAGCCGGACCGCGTCCTGTTGCGCACGCACACATCGCCTGTGCAAATACGCACCCTGCTGACCGAGCCGCCGCCTGTGCGCGTCATCGTGCCCGGGCGGGTGTACCGGAACGAGGCTGTTTCCTACAAATCGTACTGCCTGTTCCATCAGGTGGAAGGGCTGTACGTGGACGAAGGGGTCACCTTCGCCGACCTGAAACAGGTGCTGCGCCTGTTTGTGCAAGCGCTGTTCGGCGCCGACGCCCGGATGCGCTTCCGGCCCAGTTTTTTCCCGTTCACCGAGCCCAGCGCCGAGGTGGATATCTGGTGGGCGGACGAAACCCTGCCGGAGCATGGGCGCTGGCTTGAAATCCTCGGATGCGGCATGGTGGACCCCAATGTGTTCGACGCCGTCGATCTGGACCCGGAACGATGGACAGGATATGCCTTCGGCATGGGCATCGAACGTATCGCCATGCTGCGGTATGGAATCCGCGACATCCGTACGTTCTATGAAAACGATATCCGGTTCCTGGAACAGTTTTAAGGATGCTCTGATTAAGAATACCACCGCTTCCGTCCCGGTACGACAACACGGTACATCATGAACATCTCGTACAACTGGTTGCGGGAATACGCGCCCGTCCGGGAGACCCCGGAGGAGATTGCGGATATTCTCACGATGGGCGGCCTGGAAGTAGAAGGCGTCGACGAGACAGGATCGTCGATGGACGGGGTGATTATAGGCCGCGTGGTGCGCGTACGCCCCCATCCGAATGCCGATCGCCTCTCCTGTTGCGAGGTCGATCTGGGCGGCCCGGAACCCGCCCGCATCGTGTGCGGCGCGCCGAACGTCGCCGAGGGCCAACTTGTCCCCGTAGCCACGCCGGGCGCAACGCTTATGCTGCCTGATCGGGAAGACCCCGGTACACGCACGCCGGTCGCCATCCGAAAGACGAAACTCCGGGGAGAGCCTTCCGAAGGCATGATTTGTGCGGAAGACGAACTGGGGCTCTCCGATAACCATGACGAAATCATGGTGCTGACCGGCGCGCCCGGCGCCGAACCCCGCATCGGACAGCCTTTTTCGGAATACCTCGAAGCCCTCGGCGTCGTATACCGGGACGCCGTACTGGACATAAGCGTCACGCCCAACCGCCCGGACGCAACCAGCCACCTGGGAGTAGCCCGCGATGCGGCGGCCCTCACGAACATCCCGCTCCGCCTCCCGGAGGCGCCCGCGCCGGAGCCCGGCGGCGAAGCGGCCGACCTCGTTACGATCGACATACAGGCGCCCGAAGCGTGTCCGAGGTACGTGGCGACGATCGTGCGAGACGTAACCGTCCGTGAATCTCCCGCCTGGCTCCAGACCAGACTGAAAGCCATCGGGTTGCGGCCCCGCAACCACGTCGTGGACGTCACGAACTACCTGCTCCACGATGTGGGCCAACCGCTGCACGCGTTCGATTTCGACGCCATTGCAGAGCAGCGGATTCGCGTGCATCTGACCAAGGAACCCACGCCCTTTACCACCCTCGACGACAAGGAGCACACCATTCCTGCCGGGACCATCATGATTGCAGACGGCGAACGCGACGTGGCGATCGGCGGCGTCATGGGCGGGCAAAATTCGGAGGTCCGCGAAACCACCAGGAACGTACTCATCGAGTCCGCCTTCTTCGACCCGTCGCATATCCGCAGGGCCGCGAAGGCGCTCAGCATCCAGAGCGACGCTTCCTATCGCTTCGAGCGCGGCGTGGACCCCACCGGACAGGCGCGCGCCGCCGCCCGGGCCGCCGCCCTCATAGCGGAAATGGGCGGCGGAACCGTCGTCCCCGGCATGGTGGACGCGCATCCCGCGCCTTCTTCGCCCAGACATATTACCGTACGCGCAGCTCGGATAGACAGCCTGCTTGGCGTGCACATCCCCCTCGAAACCACCGAACGCCTGCTGCAAGGCATCGGATTCGACGTGGAGCGGGAAGGCGACGCGGAGGCGCCCCGGCTTCGCTGCACCGTTCCTCCTTTCCGGCCCGATATCGAGCGCGAAGTCGATGTGGTCGAGGAGATTGTGCGCCTCTACGGGTATGACAATATACCCGAGCCGGTCCAGGCGGCTTCCCTGTCCAGCGGCGCATTGCGCGAAAGCCCCGAAACGCGCCTGCGGCGGGCGGCCCGCACCCTGCTTGCCTCTACCGGACACCGGGAAATCTACACGAACAGCATGCTCCGGGCGGAAACGGCCGAGCAGTTTGCGGAACTCGCGGGAAGCGCATCCGATCGGGTCGTCAGAACGCTCAACCCGATCTCCAGCGAAATGGCGGCCCTGCGGCCCAGTCTGTTGCCCGGCGCGCTGCAGGTGATCGCCTTCAACCGCAATCATGGACAGCGCTCCCTGCGGTTTTTTGAATTCGGCCATGTGTTCCGGCGCACGGACGGGCAGGACGGGCAGGAAACCATCGTGGAAAACTATGCGGAGCACGAATCCATGCTGCTGACGTTGTCGGGCCAGGCGTCGGACGCCGGTTGGAACACGTCCGCCCGGGCTTTCGATCTGTTCGATGCGAAGGGCGCTGTGGAAATGCTGCTCCGGCACATTCGGATGCCCGACGTTCGCATGGCGCCCGTCCCGACTCCCGCGCCCGGCGCATCCTGCGGGCTGGACATTTTTTCAGGCGATACCTGTATTGGAAGCATCCTCGAACTGGCGCCGGATATTTCCGGCGGGAACGCCCCGGAAGAAATCGTCTATACGGCGGAATTGAACTGGACCGAAGCGGTGCGGCTGGCGACGCCATGCCTTGACCGCGCGTATCGACCTGTAGAACGCCATCCGGCAATGGATCGCGACATTGCCCTGATCGTGGGCCGCGAGGAACCGGCGGGAGCTATGCTGCAAACGATCCGGCGCGCCGGGGGGCGCCTCTTGCAACAGGCGCGTCTTTTCGACCTCTACGAAGGCGAACATGCAGGTCCGGGCAAAAAAAGCGTGGCCTTCGCCCTACGCTTCGGCGCCAACCGCACCCTGACCGATCGGGAAGTGAACAAAAAGATGACTCGCATCGTCCACGCGCTGGAAAAAGAACACGGCGCCCTTTTGCGAAGTTAGGGAATCTCTTTGCACATGTTGCGCATTTATAAAAACAGTACCCAATATCCCCTGACGCCCTGACATGTCGATGACCGAGAAGACGAGCGATTCCATGCCGGAACCCGATGCCGATGCGCCGGATACGGATCCCGGCGTCGAACAGGACATGGACGAACGCGCCGGACAAGAGAAGCCGCCGCAGGAACCTGTCTCGATGGACGCCTTGCGCCGCCGTGTCGAGGAAGCCGTCCGGATCATCGAACGGTTGCGCGCAACCAACGCAGACCTCCTGAAACAAGTGAGCGAACTGAAAAAACGCCCCGCCGTCAACCGGGACCATGCCTTCTTTTCGCTGCCCCGCAACCCGGACTCGCTAAAGGACGACTTGCGTTCCTTTATTGAAACGCTCGACGAGTATATGGCACGGGAGCGCGACGACGCATAACGCACCCACTGCCCAATCCCGCATAAACCGGTAACTATTGTGCCCCAGTCCATCCGCGTCCGCATTCTTAACCGCGATTATTCCCTGCAAGTAGACAAGCAGGACGAACAACGCGTACGCGGCATTGCGCGATACGTCGATACGAAAATCAGGCAATTCCAGCGGGATCATCCCGATCAGTCGGATATAACGGGCCCGGTCATCGTGGCGCTGGCCATTGCCGAGGAACTCTTTGCAGAACGAGAGAAGCGGACCGTCGCCGAAACCGACCTGCATACGGACATCGGGGAACTCATCGCCTCGCTGGACGCGGTGCTGGTTGCTGATGAGACGGTTGCGGGGGAGTAAGGGGGGTACGGTTACGTCCAAGGATAGCAACACCGAAAGAACCGGCGAAGCCCCTGATACTATCGTGGCGCCGAACTATACGGAAGGGACGTGGGGTTGCGCATTGTCAGATAAAACCGGCACCCGCCCCCTGTACAGCGAAACCACCCCGAACGTCAGCGGCTTACACAGCAAATCCGAATACCCGGCCTGCCTCAGTTCCTCCAGAAAATCCTCTCCCGACGGAAACACCTTCACGGAGGCAGGCAGGTACTGGTAGGCTGCCGGATTGCCCGACAGAAGACGGCCGATAAAGGGCAGCACGACATTCGAGTAGACCTCGTACAGCTTCCGGATCGGAAATGCGCCGGGCTGGCTGAACTCAAGGATCACCAACACCCCCCCTGGACGGAGCACGCGCCGCATCTCCCGGATACCGTCCTGAAGGTTCTCGAAGTTTCGTACGCCGAACCCCACCAGGGCGGCGTCGAACGAAGCATCCGGAAAAGACAAACGGGCCGCATCCCCGCACTCGAGCGCGACGGTCCCGTCGAGACCCAGGCGCTTAATCTTTATCCGGCCACGCGCCAGCATCTGCTCGGAAAGATCGACGCCCACGATGCGCTCGGGGCCAAGCCTGGCGGCGGCGATAGCCAGATCGGCGGTGCCGGTCGCTATGTCCAGAATCCGGGCCGGCGCTTCCGCGCGCAGCAGACGAATCGCCGCACGGCGCCACATGCGGTCCATACCGAAACTCAGCACCCGATTGAGCAGATCGTACCGGGGCGCCACCCCGTCGAACATGGCTTCGACGGCTTCTCTCTTACCGGGAGCCTGTCCCGGCGGCGGCATAGGGTGTGGAGACGTGGACAAAGCGCTATAGGATACTCTGACTAAAACATCCGTTATTCGCCCGCAACATACGCGCGACCCGACGTACGGGGTCCGCCCTGATCGGAAAACCCTATCCGAAAACCCTGCCCACAAACCCCGCAGGCGCCGCAGCGGGCAACCCGTGCATTCCGCCGAAATATGTCCGGTCGATACGGACCGGCCCTCTCTCAAATAAGTTAGTAACTGACATAAAGTCAAATGGATATATGGTATTATATCAATAGAGTATATGCTATTATAGCAATAAGGTATATTGCATAAAGTCAGTTACAACCTGAGAGGTGGTTCGGGTTGATTGGACAGATTTCGGCGGGATTTAAGGTGTAGTGTTGCGACCTTGTTTCGACGCAATCAACCAGACGAGACCCATGTCAAGACGCACACGCAGAACTCATAGTCCTTCGTTCAAGGCGAAGGTAGCCCTCGCCGCCGTGCGCGGCGACAGCACGCTGGCCGAACTCGCAGAACGCTTCGAAGTGCATCCAAACCAGATACAATCCTGGAAGAAGCAGCTCACAGAGAGCGCCGAGGAGGCGTTCGTTCGAAGCCGCAACGTTCCCGACGAACGCGACAGGAAGATCCAGGCGCTTCATGCGAAGATCGGAGAGTTGTCGATGGAGAAGGATTTTTTATCGAAGGCGCTCGGTCGCGACCGTTAGCCGAGCGCCGCGCCATGATAGCGCGCACGCATCGCTTGCCGGTCATTCGCCAGTGCAAACTGGTCGAACTGAGCCGTTCGACGGCCTACTACAGTCCCGGGCAAGAGAGCGAAGAGAACCTTGCCGTCATGAAAGAGATCGACCGCCTCTACATGGAGCGTCCCACGAGCGGATCGCGCACGATAAAGAGCAAGCTTCAGGCAAAAGGCGTTTGCATCGCCAGAAGCCGCGTCGTTCGCCTTATGCGGTTTATGGGCCTGAGAGCCATCTACCCGAAGCGCCGCACGTCGTCTCCGGGGGAAGGACACAAGATTTATCCCTATCTGCTCAGAACTCTCAAGGTGACAAGGCCCGGCCAGGTCTATGCGGCGGACATTACGTACATCCCTATGGCGAAAGGCTTTCTTTATCTCGCAGCCGTGATCGACTGGCACAGCCGCAAGGTGCTCGCCCACCGGCTCTCGAACACGATGGACGCAGCCTTTTGCGTCGAAGCGGCGGAAGAGGCCATTGTCCGCTACGGAGCGCCGGAGGTGTTCAACACGGACCAGGGAGCGCAGTTTACCTCCGAGGCGTTCACGGGTGCGCTCAAGGCGCACGGGGTGCGTATATCCATGGACGGCAAGGGCCGCTGGCTGGACAACGCGTACGTGGAGCGCCTCTGGCGCAGCTTCAAACAGGAAGAAGTCTACCGGCGCGCCTACGACACGGTGGCCGAGGCCAGGAAGGGAATCGCCGACTACCTGCGCTACTTCAACGAAGAGCGCCCGCACCAGGGACTTGACAACCGAACGCCCGACGACGTATTCTATAAACGAAAACCGCTGCCCAAGGCGGCATAACCCGACGTGACAGTACACTTAAAATCGCCGGAAAAACTGTCCAGTTTTTTCGGACCACTTCTGGCTTCCGCTGCGCAAATGGGTGTTCGCCTTGTATCTTTCGACGACGAACCTGAAGGGGGTCTCGTCCATGAAATTGCACCGGGACCTGACCTCATGAACCGGAACAAGGAAGAGAAATCGACGCCCAGGGACGTCAAGCCCGCAGAAGGCTCTTCGGCCGACATCGCGAGCGATGGTCCGCAGGCCGCTGCCGCCCGCAAGGTGAAATCCAACCTGTCAAGTTAACCATATAATTCCCAAAAACCTTTATCCCGACGTGCTCACTTCCGCGAGATGTCGGAAGCCGTCCTGAACTGCACCCCAGGAAGCGCTGTCGAACGATCGCTTGTCGCCTATCTATTCGATCTCCGGAGCCGTAAGATCGGCGAATTCGGGCGTGTGTGGCCATCGATCCGAACAATGATGAAGCATACGAACGCATCGAGGGCCCAAGTCTTTCGCGCTCTAAAGGCCCTTGAAGACCGCGGCGAGTTGCTGACGTTGCGCAGAACCCAGCCGCTCAGCCGGTTGGATTACACGTCAGCCACACGCATCATCGGCGCCAGGAACGTGCGAGAGTACGAGTGTACATACCTTACACAGGGGAGTCTCATGAATGAGACGGGGGGGGTCTCATCAGCGAGACCCAACCCACCGAAGGAGACCCAAGATCTTTTTAACAAGATCCCTGCTACCTTCAAGCTTGGTAGAACACGTCTCGCTGAGATCGAGAGGGAATTGAAGGCCTTCGGCCTGCGTGATGTTGACATCATTCGACGCGAAGGAATCACCCTTGACCACGCTGAAAAATGCATCAAGACCGCCAAGGCCATTAAGCAAATCGGCCCCGGCCTCTTGCACAAGTGGCTGACTGGAAGCCACTCCCCACCGGCCTTAGACGTCAAGTCTCCCATTTACGACTACGTTCAGGCGATGCAAGAGCACAGTAGAGACAACGGAGGATACTCCGTACCATTCGATCTGCCAGACGGGAGAATTGGACAATTTGCACGCGTCGGCGGCCACGGCCAGAGTTACCGGTTCCGGAAGCGGCCGCCACAGGGGCGCTTACCGCTCGAAGACACGGAGACATCATGACGAAGCCAGGAGACAGCGGATACGGATCGGACCGGCCGATGGACCGGCTTGCGCTCTGCCTGATCTACATGGCGACGGGCATGACCCCGGAGAACCTCGAGGATTGGATGACTCCGGAGCAGAAGCGCGATCCGGAGCTGATGGCATACGTCCAGGAGCTGAAGGAAAAGCGACAAGCCTCACGGGGCCAGGCGAGCAAGCAATCAGAGAAAGACGGTCTTTGACTGGACACCAATGAGCAGAGAACGCCCCGACCGTCTCCAGATCGCGCAGGCCTACGCCGGCTTGTTGGGGATGGAACGCTACTGCCGCGAGGAATGCAGCCGGTCCGGACCGGCCAGCGTGTGGAGAGTGTACGCGTACCTATGGAGCCGCGAAGGCCACGTATTCACATCGGAACGAACCATCCAGCACGGCACCGGCCTGAGCGAACGCGTCGCCGCAGACGCCATCTTTGCTCTCTTGGAACGCGGCGTGCTCAAAATCGACGGATGACGTGGCGCTCAGACGCTCCGGAACGTAGTAGGACCCGAGAAAACAAAATCTATCGAACGAAAGAGCGCCCATTTTCGAGCCATTTAGCCGAAAATGGGCGCCATTACTTACCTGGAAGTTAATAATACCTTTCAATTAACCACAATTAGAGTATGTATGATATTCACCATCAATTCTTATGGTTGTAACACCTTTATCACATGACATCACTAAATCAAAAGTACATTCGTAATAACCTATATTTGATAGATTAGAACCATTAGCATTCCCACGACAATCAGGATTATTAGGAACTGCCGCTTTTGAAAATATTGTAATACCCATTGCTTCATAAGAAATGTCTGTTGCATGATCCCCAACAAGAAACATGTATTTTATACCACTTTCAGTTTCCCCAGAAAACCTGTAATTAGGATATTTCTTAAAATCCTCAGGCGTTGGATTTACAACAAGAGCAACATCCAACTCTCTTCCATTTATATTTCGAATGGCATTTTTATGCGAAAGATGTTGATCAATTATTCCCTGAATTTCCTGCAAACCATCATCACTAATTTTTGGCGATATTAGTGATGGTTCAGAAGAAATATTACTCTGGCACCCTGTCAAGAGAACCAATCCAAGTACAAAGGTGCATACAAAGGCAAAAACAGGTTTCATGGCTTTAGTGGATTAGGTTAAGAAAAAAGAAGGAGAATCAGCACTTAGAATAAGCATTGATTGTATCTCCTTCTCTAATGATCGTTGCCCCTTTAGAACAACTATCGAGAATATCTCGAACACAGTTCACGAATCGTCTTCTCCCACCTCCATCAACACCTACTGAACAATCAGGATCCGGTTCTGCCTTATTTAATCCGAAGCCAAAACCAAATGTTGAAGGATGAGCATTTTCATTCGTAAACTGACCGAATTTAACACCCCCTTCAAGAATTCCTGTATTCTCTGCATCTCGCATCACTTCATCATCACCATCAGGCAATATCAAGGAAATGATAGTACCTTCATCAAGATTTTCATCAAAAAAACCAAACAAAGTAGATACATTTAAGATTACTTCTTCAGAAAGAGAAGCATCCGTCAATGTATCAGATTGGCATCCAATGAAAATAGACATACAAAACGCGATAATAACAGCAAGAACAACAGGTACAAAGAACTTCATAACGATACTCCTTAAAGAGGGTTAAAAGAAGCAAACACGAAGCCCAGCCAAAGCCAGGCACTGAACCACAAACCTAACCAACGGCCCGGACACTGTCAAGGCTACTGGGGCCAGGCACGGCGCCGCGACGACCTCGATGCGGCCATACAATCCAGCATATAGATGTATGATAGATGTGCAATCCGTATTCGATCTAACGGCTTGGCGAGTCCATGAGACCGCAGAAAGAGGAACAATCCGTGAGCCGCGAGACGGAAAGCAGGTAGCCCGCCCGCCCCGATCACTGGACGATTCATGAGCCGCAAGACGGCAGAAGGAAAGGCAACGAACCGCGATCGATGAACGATCCGGAACATATGTACAAGCAATACCCGACTTAAAAAGTAAGGACCCGTAAAACAATTATGAAAAATTTGTGAATCCGCTTAACGGCCCGTTGCGCGAAACGAAATCGAGCGATTGGAGCGGACCCCGCAGGCCGGAGCCACTGGAGCCGGCTGCCGGCGCTCGTCCGGTCAATTATCCAGGCACCACGTACCAACAACAAAACCCACGGAGGTAGACCATGGGCATCGTAACAGGAGGAATCACCGGCAACGTATCCGGCCAGGTCGCCGGCGTCGTCTTTTCAGAAGCTCGAGGCCGGACCGGCAAGCTCAATACCGTCCGGCAAAAGGTCATCCCAACCAATCCGCAGAGCTCGGACCAGACCATACAGCGCACGAAGTTCTCGGACTCGATCGCCATCGTCCGGGCGCTCGGTCCCAGAGCATATCGTCTCGATTGGGATCGCGCTATTGGACAGCTGCCAGGATTCCAGTCCTGGACAAGCGTTCTGCTCAACAACATGGACGAGGCCCGACTACTGACAGCGCCGCCCAGCATCTCGCTCGGGCTCCTGCCAGAGTTCACGAATCTCGCAGCTGCGACCGGAGCAGCATCCGGAGAAGTCACGCTCACGTGGTCGGCCACGACCCAACTGCCAGGAACTGCGACGGACGAGCTGAACGTCGCCGCAATCCCCGCGGCCGCAGCCGATCGGGACCCAACGCCAGCAGTGTACTTTCAGAATGCGGCAACCCGAGCGGACGCGACGGCCACACTCACCGGCTTGACTGCCGGCGATTCGTACGTACTCATCGTATGGGGACAGAACGCTGCAGACAATATCTTCTCGCCAACGACATCGTTCACAGTTAGCGCGGCCAGCGTGCGGGCCGGCAAGAAGGTGGCCTGATGGCAAAACTTTTCGGAGGCATCACCGGGCGCCCGTCCGGAAAGATTGGAAACATCATCTACGGGGCGGCCCGGACCCGCCGCGGCAAAACCGCGACGGCCCGGGCCACCTTCTCCCCATCGAACCCGAATACTCCACCACAACAGGCCCAGCGAAACCGGATGCGATCACTATCGCAAACAGCCAAGAGGTGGAATCCAACTCGAGGTCGAGCCCAGTGGAATGTGATCGAGGGGAACCTACCCGTATACCAATCCATCCTTCGCCTGCTCTTCCAGGCAAGCGACGCAGAGGGAAATCTAACCATACCCAGACCAGTTTCTCTCGGGCCAACGCCTGAACTCCGAAACCTGCAAATCCTATCAGGAGGAGGTTCCGGAGCGCTCCTGATCTCGTGGAACGCGCATCAGGGCGAAGGCGCCTTGTTTACAGATCAAGTACAGATTTTTTACACGGCCGGAGCCAAGATAGATAGAACAGAAGCCCAAACCGGTTACATCGGAACTGAAGTCATTCGCGGCGACGATGAGGCGATAATTTACGGACTTGCTCCGAACACGGAATATCTAGCAGGAATATGGGTATCGCCGACGGCAGCGATCGTACCAGGCACAGACGTATTCGCGGCCGGGACAGGCAGTGAAGTGCAGTGGATCATTGGAAAGACGGACGCCTAAGAAATCAATGACCAGGCCGGGCCTGTATCAGCCCATTCTACCCGCCTGAGCCTTTGCAGACGACAATCCGGAAACAAAGGCAGCCCGAAAAAAACCCCTAAAAACACAAAACGCCCCGTGTGGGGCGTTTTGCAGCGAGATATTCATTCATCGGCTTTGACCGAGCCGATAACGAACAAGGTGCGCGCTTCATGAAAAACCCCTTCGAGAATCTCCGGTTCCCCGGAGTAGAAAAACCTGGGAATTATATGTTTAACTTGACAGATTTGACGTAAGCATCTGTTTTTATTACAGGTTACGCACAAAAGGAAAATGTTATGGGCAAAGCGCCTGGAAGATCGGAGCGCAAGGGGATATCCCTGCTGGAACTGCTGGAGATGTTTCCCGACGAGAAAGCGGCCCGCCGGTGGTTCGAGACAATCCGCTGGTTCGATGGCGAGCGTTTCTGTCCTCGTTGCGGTTGCATGAACAGCCGCGAGGTTAAAAACCGCAAGCCCATGCCTTACTGGTGTCCGGACTGCCGCTCATATTTCAGCGTAAGAACGGGGACTACGATGCAACACAGCAGGCTTCCGCTGCGCAAATGGGTGTTCGCCTTGTATCTTTCGACGACGAACCTGAAGGGGGTCTCGTCCATGAAATTGCACCGGGACCTGACCTCATGAACCGGAACAAGGAAGAGAAATCGACGCCCAGGGACGTCAAGCCCGCAGAAGGCTCTTCGGCCGACATCGCGAGCGATGGTCCGCAGGCCGCTGCCGCCCGCAAGGTGAAATCCAACCTGTCAAGTTAACCATATAATTCCCTAGGCGAACAACATGACTGAACCCAGCTACTACGACCTGAAAGATGGAAAGACTTGGATGGATTACCTCAGAACCAGACTGCCGTACTCCTTCAATCTCGTAGAGGAGAGGAGAAGCAGTCAATCCAGATACTTCGAGCTGTCAGAACCGGTATTGCTACCGGGGTTCAATACGGCTGAACGCCACAATTTTTGGCAACGTGGCAACATCTACTACATGTCGGGAAAGCTCTTGGATTACCACTCGATGTCTGAAATCGGCGAGAGCTACCGAATGGCAGAAGTCGGGCAACTGCTGACCGACTCCTGCACTACGATCTGGCCCCTCGACCGATTCACCTTCTATAATTCGATGCAAATGGAGAAGATCTGGGGATTCGCACAAGGTAATCACCTTGACAGAGAACGGGTGATGATGACCAACGTCATACTGGGGGTGGAATTGTGTCTGAAGGCAGTTTCGACTCATGCTTCCTTTCGGGAGACGTGCTCCTTCAGGTTCAATGCAGGGCACGACGTTGCCAAGCTATACGCAGCCTTGCCTGATTCACTCCGAAGCGAAATAGTTGCAGAGTCCGAGGCGTTCGCCAAGGAATATGTGGCATTCAGGGCGGAAGTGGAAGCAGACATCCGGCGAATCTTCGATCAGTGTTTGTCGCCCTCAAGTGCCCCGCCCAATAATAAAAAGCAGGCTGAAGCTGAGTGGAATGAATTGGCAAGGAGAATAAAGGAGAGCACCTACACGGCCTTCGTGAACCTCAACGACCCTGGCGAGGGTAACAAATACCTGCACGAAGGGTGGCTTGAAGAAGCCTTGAATCAGGTGAAGCTAATCGAGGAACCCGGCGACATCAGCCAGTAACTTTCGGTATGCGCCCCACAAAGATAAGGACAAACTGCCAACAGACCTCATACATTGGATTCTTCTGTTGGGACGCTTCATGTACGAGCATCTTTTTCCTGTTCCTCCAACGAACACTCATGGACCCCATTCTGGGTTTCCTTTCTAGGTGTGAGTCGCCCACAAGAAGGTGCTTGAATATTAGATGGTCGAAGGTTGGCCGGAGAGCATACCCACACCCAGGCGATTGTAAAACCATCCGTGCGCGAAGTTGGTGTAGAAGCCGTAGCTGCGCCCGTTGGTGAAGGTCGCCCGGCCGCGCGGGTACATTGACCTTCACGATCTCGTCGATGCGGATGTCGGTGAGATGCATGAATCTCTCTCCCGCGTCACGCAGTCTCGATCCGCAGATAGCCGTCCGGGACCAACGGGCGATAAGGAGACGGGCGGTAGACGGCGACGCGGAAGCCGTTGTAAAACGACAGCAAATTGGTGTTAAAACAAGGCAGATAACCTTGGCTTTTCGGACGAGCGAGGCTGCTTTACAGTTACCAGAAACCCCTCAATGTTTGCGCGCAAACATTGGTCGTTTTACAACCTAAAATGAAGCCGACGGGCGAATTCGGCTTCGAACGCGCAGAGGCCCGCCCGAAAAGACCATCAGGAAATCATATCGACAAGGGGAAATCTGCTTCCACTTCGGCTTCGAGAGTTTGGCCTTGGCGTTCCTGGATAGCAAGCGTCTCCATGAATTCGCGGGCTTCGGCATTCATGACAAAGGTAGCGTTCGGGTCCAGTTCCCGGATCGCAGTTGCCACTTCTTCGAGGTCAGCACGGAAGAATTCCTTGCGCATGTTCACGGCATTAACCCTGCGGGTATGAAAACGCCGATGCAGTTCCGTTTCCATTGCAGGTGCGTCATCCGTGTAGATCATGGCGTGGGTATCGAATATGAAAGGAACGGACGCATCCCCCAATTCCTTCACCCGGTCGTCGGGGTTCAGCCGACGTGTCATTCCGATCTTGACGACTTTCTCGCCGAACGATCCGATGTTCGAAATGACGTAGACATGGCCGACACGTGTTTGTTCGGCCATTGACTTCGCACGTTCCGTCTTCGAAGATGCTTCTTCAAGGGAGTGTTCCAATTCTGCGATGCGTTCTTGCAGTTCGGCGTTTTCGGCATCTTTCTGCGCTTCCGCCTGTGCTTTTTTGAGTAGTTTGCGGTAACGTTCTTCTTCCCGCTCGGCGGCCTTTGCTTCCTCGATAAGTTTCTTTTCCTCGCGTTCCAACCGGGCCTGTTCGCGTCGATGTTCTTTTTCTTCTTGCTGACGTTCTCTGTATTCGTGCGTCAGACGCAGTTCCTTGATTTTTAGATCGACATACGCCTTTTCGATAACGACTTGATTGCTTTTGTTCAGTTTGTCGATCTGTTCGGCGGCACGGCGGATGCGTTTTTCCATAGCGACGACATTATTCCAACGCACATTCGCTATTGCGACATCGCATTCTCCGTTGAACGCCCGTAGGGTCAACCGGATATTTCTCCCGGTCATTACTCTACCCTGAGCCTTGCTTCCCCCGACGTGCCATTCGATGTCGCAGGTTACGGCAGTCTTGTTTTTGACCATAGCCTTCTGTTCGGCACGTACTGACTTAATCTCTTCCTTGAATTCTTCCGGGTCGGTGAAATCAAAATGGGGTTCGTAGATGCCCTGTTCGATGAACACCATTTTGTCTTCGTACAGTGCGACTTCGCTTTTCAGGCGATCGAAGACCCGGCGTTTGTCCTGGTAGTCTGTTCGGAGTTTTTCAGTATCCTTGACAATGGTATCCCGTTCGCCCGTACGTTTCTGTACTTCGGCATCAATGTTAATGATGGCTGCGTACTTCGTGCGCAGGGAACGAAGATTTCCGTGGGTCCGAATCAGTATGATTAGCAGGGCAACGGTGGCGACCGCTACCAAGGCAACAATAATTTCAAGAGGCATGGGTTTTGGGTTTTTCTGTTATGGTTTAATCCGGCAGATCGAGCAATTTGCACATCGTCGCCCCGGCCAATTCGTCGTAAAAACCGACATGACACACCATGCGGGCCTTTTCAACTGGGTCGCCATTGTAGGCGCAAACATGCCAATACTTATTGCTGCAATATCTGCCTCCTCAAGTCAGGATATATCTTCTCGAGCAAAATGGTGGCGACGTCGATGGAGCGGTTTGCTTGTTCATCCGACGCTTTTTCTCCGCGATGAAGGATCCGGTTCCTTGTTTTGGCTACCTCCTCTATCTCTGCCCAGATGTTATTGGATGCACCTTCGCGAGTAAAGCTCTTGAGATCCACGCCGTAGTATTCCAATACGCTGAAAAGCAGTTTGGTGAATTGCTGATTTCTGATTGCGAGGTCGACCAGCAAGGAACCGGCTATCTCATCATGCACCATTCCGTACGCGACCGGCTTTAGAAGTACATCTCGCAGAGCGATTTCGGTGGCTGAGCGGGAGAATACGAGCGATGCGGTTGGACTCGATTTCAACAGGGAGCAGGCTTCAACAAGCGCCGACTCTGCTGCTGCCGTTAGGTTGGGGTTGTTTTGATAGTACGATACCATTCGCCCGAAAACAAACTCATCAATGATCTCGTCTCGGTGCGATTCCAAGATTTCGTCGACCATTCGGTCATAGGCTTCCTCATGCCATGCCTCGTCGGGTGTCATGCTCATGTCGGCTGCTTCTCCGAGGTTGATCTAGGTTGAATAGTAACAGAGGTGCCGCTGTCCCTGCGCAGTGAATCTCACTCAACGGACACCGATAAAGATACCCCGCCCGATCCTCGGAATAAAACGCAAAAACACCGCCTGCCCAGCGGGCAAACGATCCAATGCAATGCGTACACGACTGCGCGTGTACAATAGCGTCTCACACATCGTCGAGCACCGTTTTCCAGAGCCTTCGTATTCCGGCCTCATCGAAGCTGGATGTTTGCGCGCAAACATTGAGAGAGTTGCAGGTTTCTATAAGGGATATACCCGCTCGTTCGCCAAGCCAGGATTACCAGCCTTATTTCATTGCAAATCGCTGTCGTTTTACACCCCCCCTCCTACTTCACAAGTATCATGGTCCGCGCAACGATTTTGTCTACCGCCTGCAACCGGTAGATATAGAGGCCGCTGGGCAGGTCCGCCGCATCGAAGCGCACCGTGTGATGGCCTGCGGATTTCGGTTCGTCGACAAGCACCGCCACCTCGTGACCGACCAGATCGTACACCACAAGCCGCGCTTCGCCCGCCTTCGGCAATGCATAGCGTATCGTCGTGTGCGGATTGAACGGGTTCGGATAGTTGCCCAGGAGCGCCACTTCGTCGGGCAATTCCTCGCTCCCTGTACTCGTCGCTGTCAACTCGCCGAACATGGCCTGCGTATCCTCGCCGTCCGCGACGGACAGCGACGGGGTCCGCTTGGCCGAAAACCCTACACAGAAACCCTGGCCGGAAACCTCGAAAGCGCCGCAGCGGACAGGCCCTGCATTTCGGTGAAATCCGTCCGATCGACACGGAGCGGCTCCCCGGCCCGGCCCTCTGTCAGATCCGTTAGTAACTGACATAAAGTCAAATACGTATATGTAATTATGTCAATAGGGTATATGCTATTATAGCAATAAGGCATATTGCATAAAGTCAGTTACAACCTGATTTCGGCCCTGGAGGCACGTATTCTGCGCGTATTCCGCCCGTTCGCCCAAGAACGCGGGCGGACGCCGGCGACTGAACAGAGCGCAATCCCGCACACCGGAGCCAGCGGCCGCGGCAACAGGAGAAAGAAGCACAAGAAATCCCCCGCAAAACCCTGCCCTTACCTCAGAGCGCCTCGGCGATGCGCCGCGCCGTTTCCTCGAACGATCGGGGGCGCCACCCCAGTTTTTCACGCGCAAGCGTGTTGTCGTACCGGTTCGCTGCGGACATGAACCGGGCATTGGCGCGGGGAAGAAGGGGTTCCGTGCGGGTCAGAAAAGCCCCTGCCTCCGAAAAACATGCAAAGAGAATAGCGGCTGCCGGCGCCAGACGAATGGTCGGGGGCGCTACGCCGCACGCCTGCGCCAGTTGGCCGAACATTTCTTCCCAGGACAGGTTATGCGCCGCCAGCACAAACCGTTCGCCGGTCTCGCCGTATTTCATGGCGCGCACCATGCCGTCCGCCACATCCAGCACATCGACAACGCTCGTAACCCCTGCCGGATACATGGGCATCCGTTTGCGGCGAATCTGATCCACGATGCGCCGGGTGTTTTCCCCTTTGCGACCCAGGCCGAAAATGAGCGAGGGATTGACCATCGCCGCATCCAGACCCTCCGCAATGCCCCGTTGCACCTCCAGTTCCGCAAGGTACTTCGAGTAGCCGTAGGTACTGCTCGATTTGGACCGTTGCCATTCCGCGCGCTCGTCCAGAACGGCGTCGGGGCGGTTGGAGCGACCCAGCGCCGCCACGGACGAGGCATGAACAAGGCGCCGGACGCCCCCTGCGAGCGCCGCATTGACGACCGCTGCGGTTCCGTCCACATTGACGGACATGAGGCGGTTCCGTGCGCGAGAAGATCCGAAACCGATGTTTCCGGCGACATGATAAACGTACTCCACGCCCTGCATAGCCTTCTGGAGCGCCAGATCGTCTGTAATGTCTCCAAAGGCGTGCTCGACCTCCTGCGCCGTCTCGCCAAGCAAATCGAGTTTCGAGCCGGCGCGCCGGAAAACGCGCACGGAAACGCCATCCCGCACAAGGCGCCGGGTCAGCACGGCTCCCACAAATCCCGTGGCGCCCGTGACAAGAGTCATCGACATGGCTTAAGTATCCTCGATTTCGAGGAGAAGATCGTTC
This sequence comes from Rhodothermales bacterium, assembly GCA_951812345.1. Taxonomy (GTDB): domain Bacteria; phylum Bacteroidota; class Rhodothermia; order Rhodothermales; family VXPQ01; genus VXPQ01. The sequence goes on along the minus strand of OX638295.1, from coordinate 699,734 downwards.
TTGCCGACCGCATCGCCCGGCGCTACGTGCACCGCCCTTACGGTGCCCCCTCTTTCCACGCGCAATTCGTTTTCCATTTTCATGGCTTCCAGCACCAGGGCGCCGGTTCCCGCTTCGACAAGCTGCCCCGGTTCTACCGCTACGGACAGGACCATGCCGGGCATGGGCGCATGCACCTTCAGCGTGGCGCTTTCGGCCCCTCCGGACAACCCGAAACGCTCAAGCAGCAGCGTCCGCTCGCTTTTCAGGGACACGTCGAACGTAGAGCCGCCGACCCCTATGCGCCGCCGATCCCCGGACGCTTCCAGAACCGCCGCCACATAACTCTTGCCATCTACCAGCAAGGCCATGCGTTCCTCTCCGAGGCGTTCGTACGAAAACGGGACAGTGCGGCCATCGAGCGTAAACTCGTCCGCGCGCACGGAAATATCCATAACCCGACCGGCGCAGGTTATCTGAAAATGTTCTGAGGCTTGTTTTGTCGCCATAATCCGGATCGGGAACGGTGTTCTGCAATATAATAAGAGATACTCTGATCAAAACCGCTTCGATCAGCACTTCACGTTTGCAAGTACAGGACATGCATGCTTCCATGGACGGCGCAACAGGCCACGCGCGTACGAAAAAGACGCTGAAATGGGTAATCCTGATTATAGGCGCCCTCTTCTTTCTCGCCATCCTCCGGGAAGCCATCGACCCCTACGGCGACCAGCCCTACATAGAGATCACCCACGGGGACCATGTCCACTACGTACCGCATGATCGGGATCCGAAGGTTTCCATTGGCAGATTTCCCCGATTCCCGCCCGGCCCGGATGAAATCATCACACCGGAAGGACGCATTGTGCCAAAGGAATAACCCCCAAAGGATACTCCGATCAAGTCCGCGAAGCTCAGAGGTTGCGAGGGGCGTACAGCGCCGGGCGAAGCGGTTTTGATCAGAACAACACTTTGACGAGCATCTTGATATTGCGTCCCTGCTGCGGCATGATGCTCTTTACCCTCGAAAGATGATCCCGGTACTCGGCGTTGGTTGCATTCTCGACGCCGATATCGAACGTGTACAAGGAACGTCCTATCGAAAGGTAGTACTGCACATAGCCTCCAAACACGAGGTACCCGTCTGTCGGTTCTTCGAACGCGCCGAGACGATCCTGATTGCGCGCCGCCTCGGCGGAACCGGACACCCTGAGTTTCCCTCTGGCGTACGCCGCTTCCAGGCGACCCCGCAAGGGAGGAATCAGGGGCATCGGCTCGTCGATATCGACCAGCGTACCGCGTACGTACGCCCCCGATCCGGAAAGGGTGACGGAGGGAGCGATCTGTAGCGCAAAGGAGGCCTCCGATCCTGACATGCGCACCGTAGAGCCGGTTTGCTGGTATACCGCGAGGAGGGTGCGCACGCTGATCTCGCCTGTATTTCTGGGATAAATGTAATCCCGGATGTAATTGCGATACAGGTTCAGAGATGCGGAAAAACGCTCGCCCCGGTATTCCCCGAACACTTCCGCGCCCAATCCCTTTTCGACGCCAAGACCCGCATTGCCTATCTCGAAGGTATATGCCGCCAGATGGGGCCCCAACGAGAACAATTCTTCGATCCCCGGCATGCGGATCGAGCGCATGCCGCCGATACCCACGGAAAAATCGCCGCCGAACCGGCGAAACATACGAAGAGAGCCGGAAAAACCTCCGATCGTTCGGTTGCGGATCACCCCGGCGAGGGTCTCCTCCCCAACGGTACGGGGGCGAACGGTACGCAGATCGTAGCGAAGCCCCCCCTGAAACGACATGTTTTCCAGATTGATATCCTGATATCTGAATATCGCCACCGTCCACTCCCTCGAATTCGGAGTGAATGAAAAACCGCCGGAGGCATAATCGCGATACCCCCCCCAAATGCTTGCCAGACGATTGTGCCTGCGCCCGTGGGTGCGGGCAAGAAGCCGACCATAATACGACAGGAGCCCGAACTCGATGCCGAGTGCGCCGCTCGCTTCATATTCCTGATGGAAATACCTCGAAAACGATCCCTCGAATTCGAGATGCGAAAACCGGGGCAAAACATCCAGTATCATGCCCTTCGTTTTCAGGTGACGGCGAGACAACTCGACGTCGACGCCCTGCGGGTGCGCTCCGACAAACCCGCCCGGTATGCCGTACCGGGACGTGTAATAACTGCCCGAGACGCCCGCGTGCCCCCATTCGCCGATGCGGCTGATCCCCACGGAACCGTTTCCGGTGGTCAATGCGGTATTCGCAAGGATGCCGATCGGGGTGGATACGTCCCCCGAGTTTCGCAGGCTGCCGTCGGTGCGCACCGCAAAACCGCCGATCGGCGCTTCCAGACTGAATCCTCCGGACAGGCCATCGTTGACGGATTGCCCCTGAAAAACGCCGACGGCATGAATCTCCGAGGGCATGATCACCGGAACATACCCGCGGACCGCATTCACCACGCCGCCCAATGCGTTCGGCCCGTAAAGCAGCGCGGCCGGGCCGCGAACCACTTCGATACGTTCCGTCATGAGCGGGTCTACCGCGACCGCATGATCGGCGGAGGTAGCGGACAGATCGCCGACACGCCCGCCATCTTCGATGACAAGCAGCCGGTCGCCGCCCAACCCCCGCAGGACCGGTCGGGCAGGCGCCGGCCCCATGGACCTCATAGCAATGCCGGGCTCGTTATCGAGCGTTTCGGCAATGGTCGTTCCGAGGTGCTGCCGAAGCCGCTTGCCCCCCATCTCCATATCCGAATCGCTGATCATGTGGGACTCGCTTTGGCCGTCCACGATGACCTCGCCAAGCTGGATCAGCGAAACCGGCATCCGCAGGAGGACATGCGACGTATCCGAACCGGCGCCGCCCACTTCCACCAGGGTCACCAGAGGCTCGTAGCCTATGCGCCAGGCCTTGAGCGTGTACTGCTCGGCTTCCAGAAAACGGACCTCGAAATGACCTTCCCGATCCGTTCTCGAGCTACGATTGGCCTCTTCGACAAGGACCTGCGCAAAGCGGATCGGCTCTCCGGTTTCCGCATCCTCGATGGATCCTGTGATCACCGCCGTATGCTGCGCATGCGACGACGTTGCGGCCGTCATGGTCATGCACGCCGCAAAACCCATCCACAAAAACCGGCAGAGCCCGAAGCAACGCATGGTCTGCCTATTCCACAGTGACGGATATATCCGGCGTTGTGAAATCGGCGTGACCTTCATGCAGAAGTTGAACCCGTATGGCGGTATCGCCGGCATCGCCTCCTTCCAGCGTAAACGTCCACCGACCCGTATAGGCTACGGTAACGATCTCGCTGCCCCGGACCTCAACGCCCAAAGTAAATTCCTCGTCAAGGTCTTCGCCATGCACCTCATGTCCATCGTGATCAAGAAACTCGACCTCGATGTCGGACGTGGTTTCGCCGGCTCCGACGGTAAGCGATCCCGTCACTTCGGCCTCTTCGACGCGAACGACTTCTTCGTCGTCGAGAACGAGCACAAGACCTTCGGCGTCGGCATGCTCGTCATGGTCGTCGTCTTCGGCGGGATTGGAGCAGGCAGCCAGCCCGCCCATGATCAAAAATACAATAACGGCAACGCCGTACTGTTTGCGTACAAACATGGCTCTCCTCTGATGTGTAGTGTAAATGTGTCTTGAGAAAACAAAACGCCGCCGGAACGGCGTGGGATGGGGTCAAGACACCACAGGAGGAGCGCGTATCGGGCGATAGAAAAGGCTGCGGGCAGACAGTGCGGACCAGAGCGTCTGCCCGGTCGCATGCACGGGAAGCAGCGGCGCCCGAATTTGATCGAGAACCGGGGTGGTCAATGAACGAAACGCGCACAGATCGCACTCGAAATGATGCGGAGGCGTTTGTTCTTCGACAAGAAAATCGGTCAGGACGCCTGTCGACCCGCTCTGCACTCCCTCGGCGGCAGCGCCATGCACATGCTCCAGAGAGCGGATATGCGACAGGTTATGCCCGAACGGCGCCGCCAGGGCGCCGCACAACATCACGGCGAGCAAAAGAACTCCCGACCGTTCGATATGTGTGCGCAGCGAAAGCATATATGCCGGATGCTGTGAGGGCGGGTTGCCGGATTCGTATGCCCGATTACGGCAAGACCCTTACACACGACACTGTGCGCAAGGTTGCAGCGTCCCGCAGGAAATTCTCATTTATTAAAACAACACTTTGACAAGCATCTTGAGATTGCGTCCCTGCTCGGGCATGATGCTCTTTACCCTCGAAAGGTGATCCCTGTATTCGGCATGGGTTGCATTTTCGATGCCGATATCGAACGTGTACAAGGAGCGGCCTATCGAAAGATAGTACTGCACATAGCCTCCAAGCACGACGTACCCGTCCGTCGGTTCTTCGAACGCGCCGAGACGATCCTGTTTGTGCGCCGCCTCAGCGGAACCGGACACCCGAAACCGCCCCTTGGCGTACGCCGCTTCCAGACGACCCCGCAGGGGAGGAGTAAAGGGTATCGGCTCATCAATGTCGATCAGCGTACCGCGTACGTACGCCCCCGATGCGGAAAGAGTTACGGAGGGAGCGACCTGTAGTGCAAAGGAGGCTTCCGATCCCGACATACGTACCGTCGAGCCGGTTTGCTGGTATACCGGCAGAAGCGTACGCACACTGATCTCACCTGTATTTCTGGGATAAATGTAATCCCGGATGTAATTGTGATACAGGTTCAGAGATCCGGAAAAACGCTCGCTTCGGTATTCTCCAAACACTTCCGCACCCAATCCCTTTTCAACACCAAGATCCGCATTGCCTACCTCGAAGGTATAGGCCCCCAGATGGGGCCCTGACGAGAACAGTTCTTCGATGCCCGGCATGCGAATCGAGCGCACGCCGCCGATACCCACGGAGAAATCATCGCCGAATCGGCGAAACATACGAAAAGAGCCTGAGAAGCCTCCGGTCGTTCGGTTGCGTATCCGGCCGGCCAGTGTCTCCTCCCCAACAATCCGGGGGTCCCCAACCACTCGGGGGCGAACGATACGCAGGTCGTAGCGAAGCCCCCCCTGAAACGACATGTTTTCCAGGTTGATATCCTGATATCTGAACGCCGCCACCGTCCACTCCCTCGAATTCGGAGTGAATGTAAAACCGCCGGAGGCAAAATCGCGATACCCGCCCCAAAGGCTTACCAGACTATTGTGCCTGCGGCCATGGGTTCGGGCAAGAAGCCGACCATAGTACGACAGGAGCCCGAACTCGACGCCGACTGTGCCGCTCGCTTCATATTCCTGATGAAAATACCTCGAAAACGACCCCTCGAATTCGAGATGCGAAAACCGGGGCAAAACATCCAGTATCATGCCCTTCGTTTTCAGGTGACGGCGAGACAACTCGATGTCAACACCCTGCGGGTGCGCTCCGATAAACCCGCCCGGTATACCGTACCGGGATGTGTAATAACTACCCGAGACGCCCGCATGCCCCCATTCGCCGATGCGGCTGATCCCCACGGAACCGTTTCCGGTGGTCAATGCGGTATTCGCAAGGATGCCGATCGGGGTGGATACGTCTCCCGAGTTTCGCAGGCTGCCGTCGGTGCGCACCGCAAAACCGCCGATCGGCGCCTCCAGGCTGAATCCTCCTGACAGACCATCGTTGGCGGATTGCCCTTGGAACACGCCGACGGCATGAATCTCCGAGGGCATGATCACCGGAACATACCCGCGGACTGCATTCACCACGCCGCCCAACGCATTCGGCCCGTAAAGCAGCGCAGCCGGACCGCGAACCACTTCGATACGCTCCGTCATGAGCGGGTCTATCGCAACCACATGATCGGCGGAGGTAGCGGACAGGTCGCCGGTGCGCCCGCCATCTTCGATGACAAGCAGCCGCTCGCCGCCCAATCCCCGCAGGACCGGACGGGCAGGGGCAGGACCCATAGACCTCATAGCAATGCCGGGCTCGTTATCGAGTGTTTCGGCGATCGTCGTTCCGAGGTGCTGCCGAAGCCGCCTGCCCCCTATATCCATATCCGAATCGCTCATCACATGGGACTCGCCGCGCCCGTCCACAATGACTTCGCCGAGCTGGACCAGTGAAACCGGCATCCGCAGGATGACGTGCGACGTATCCGAACCGGCGCCGCCCACTTCCACCAGGCTCACCAGAGGCTCATAGCCTATGCGCCAGGCCTTGAGCGTGTAGTTCCCGGCTTCCAGAAAACGGACCTCGAAACGACCTTCCCGATCCGTTCTTGAATTACGGTTGGCCTCTTCGACAAGGACCTGCGCAAAGCGGATCGGTTCTCCGGTTTCCGCATCCTCGATGGACCCGGCGATCACCGCCGTATGCTGGGCATTGGAACAGGCAACAAGCCCGCTCATGATCAAAAAAACAATGACGGCAGCGCCGTACTGTTTGCGTACAAACATGGCTCCTCTCTTGTTTGAAAGATGTGTCTTGTAAAAAACGGCGCCGGAACGGCGCCGGATAGGGTCAAGACACTACAGGAGGAGCACGTATCGAACGATAAGAAAAGGCTGCGGAAGCCGCTACGGACCGAAGCGTCTGCCCGGTCGCATGCACGGGAAGCAGCGGCGCCCGGGTTTGATCGAGAACTGGCGTGGCCAATGAACAAAACGCACACAGATCGCACTCGAAATGATGCGGATGCGTTTGTTCTTCGACAAGAAAATCGACAGGCAGGCCTGTCGATCCGCTCTTCACCCCCTCGGCAGCAGCCCCATGCACATGCTCGAGAGAGCGAATATGCGACAGGTTATGCGCGAACGGCGCAATCACGGCGCCGCACAACATCACGGCGAGGAAAAAACGTCCCGACCGTTCGATATGTGTGCGCAGCGAAAGCATATATGCCGGATGCTGTGAGGGCGGGTTGCCGAATCCGTATACCTGATTACGGCAAGCCCCTTACACACGACACTGTGCGCAAGGTTGCAGCGCCCTACAGGAAATTCTCATTCAGGGCGCGTAAGGATACGCTAATTCAAGGATGCAAATCTCTATTATGCAGTTTTTGCATAATGACACCCCTTTCTATGCATTTTGTGCATAATTGCTATGCTTGAGCACCTGAGTAACATTCCGCGGCTCCTCTCTGCCTCCCGAAGGGCGCTTCACGCCCGCCGACGCCCCGAATCTGCGGTGTTTTCCACTAATTTCAATGATGCAAATACAATATCTTTTACGCACGAGCGTGAAGCGCTGGTCAAAGTGGATTTGATCAGAGTATCCTATACAAGGCATAATCGGCTTCCGCCTTTCCGCTGGCGATCTCGCGGAGCTTACGGCGCAGAAGACGCCTTCGAAATGCGCTTATGCGGTCCACAAAGAAAATGCCCTCGAGATGATCCACCTCATGCTGGATCACGCGCGCCGGCAAATCGCCCACTTCCAGTTCCTGCGGCCGGAAACGGCGGTCCAGATACGTGAGCCGGATGCGTTCGGAGCGCTTGACCATTTCGGTGATATCCGGAATGGACAGGCACCCCTCCTCGAAGTCGCCTTCCTCTTCACTCTCCCAGACAATCTCGGGGTTGATGAACGCCATCGGTTGCGACGCCTCCTCCGGCACAGGCTCAAACTGTATTTCCGCCGCCAGATCGGCCACGAAAATACGCTCCGTGCGGCCCACCTGCGGAGCAGCCAGACCGATGCCCGATGCGCCCCGCATGGTTTCGATCATATCGTCGATAAGTTGCTGGATCTCTGCGCTGTCCCCGGCGACGTCTTCGGCGCCGCCCCTGAGCACGGGATCGCCATATAAACGAATAGGGATAATCATAAGGGATCAGGATGTTTGCTCCTGCGTGTCGTCCATATAATCCTGAAGAATGACTGCGGCGGCGGCGGCGTCTATTCTTTCCTTGCGGCGGCGGGCTTTCTTGCGGACGCCGGAGCGGACCAGCAAATCCCTTGCCCGGACCGAGGAATACCGCTCGTCCTGCATAACCATTTTTTTGCCGGGAAAACGCCTGGAAAGAAGGCGGGTGAACGACCGGACACTATCCGTAGCCGCTCCCTCCTCGCCCGACAAGGTCAAAGGCCACCCCACTACGATCGTATCGAATCCGGGATCCGTATTCAAAGACGCAAGCTGCCGTAGTGCCTCGTCGCTGGAGTAGGCCCCAAGGGATTGCGCATACAGCCGAAGCGGGTCGGACATGGCCAGGCCGATTCGCTGCGCGCCGTAGTCGATACCGATGATACGAGGCAATGCGTCCATACCATCCGGTAGCCTACGATGCTTCGGAAGCATCCGGGGTTTGCGCGGAATCGCCGGATACAGGTCCGTCCGGAGTCCGACGGGTCGATTCGGACGGGGATTCGGACAGCGGCGTCTGCAAGACCTCCCTCAGCCGCTTGCCCGGTCTGAAATGCGTCTTGCGCCGGCCGGGCACGAAGATCGTCTGGTTCGTTCTCGGATTGCGGGCCTTCGGCCTGGCCTTGGTCTTTTTGACCTCGAATACGCCAAAATCGCGCAGCTCGATGCGAACCTCCGGATCGGCGTCGATCATTATATCGCGGATCGCGTCGATAACCGCTCGAACCCAGGGTTCCGCCTTGTAAACCGGCTCGCCCATGGATTCCGCAACCCGACGAGCCACGTCTTTCCGGGTCTGCGTACTGGATGCATCAGGCATGGCAGTGGCCTTTAAGAATATTCCGACGAAGTCCGCAACCTTCTGGTATAAATGAAGTTAGGGGCAAAAAACGAGCAATAGTTTACGGAAAAAAGGGCGCGATATACAAGCCCCGCAGGCAAAAAAGATCCGTCACTCCTCGAACCGGTACACTCCGTGAATCCCGTCGATGCGCTTCAGCCGCTCGATAAGGCGGCGAAGATGCGACAGATCCGTCACCGAGCACACGATCGTGCCCTCAAAAACGCCATCCTCGGAATCCACCGTGATGGAACGAATGTTCGTTTTCAGGTTTTTGGAAATAACGGTCGTGATATCGCTTACCATGCCCACGCGATCCTCTCCCATCACGCGCAAGCCGGACAGGAATTGCACGTCTTTCTGCCGGCTCCATTCCACCGATACGATGCGGTCGGGATGGTTTACGAGCAGGCTGGGAGCGTTCCGGCAATTGATGCGGTGAATCTTTATGCCGTCGCTGCGGCTTATGTAGCCGAACACATCGTCGCCGGGAATCGGATTGCAGCAAGGCGCATACCGCGTGACGATGTCCGTATGCAATTCCCCGTCGATTTCGAGCGCCGGTTGGGCCGCCACCTGCGCAGAATCCAGGAAATTTTCGTACCGCAACCGGAGTCCTTCCTCCTCGGCAGCCTCTTCTTCCTCTTCCTTTCGGGCGCGGGACTCGTTCCTGATGAACTCCACAAAATCCTTCGCATCGAAAAGTCCCGTCCCGATCTCGTAGAACATTTGCTGGGCGTTCGGAAACTTGAGCCGGTTGGCTGCTCCGCGCAACTTCTGGTCGTCAACGTCCAGACCGGCCTTGTCAAGTTTTTTCTCGAGCATTTCCCGGCCCAGGTCCATGCTGCGACGGCGCTTCTCGTTGATTAAATGCCGTATTCTACTGCGCGCCTTGTGCGTAACGACAAACTTCATCCAGTCCGGATTCGGCGTCTGCTTCTTCGAGGTGATGACCTCCACCTGATCGCCGCTCTGAAGCTTGTACGAAAGCGGCACCATCCTGCCGTTCACTTTCGCCCCGATGCAGTGCATGCCTATTTCGGTATGCACCTGAAAGGCGAAATCGATAGGGGTCGCATTGCGGGGCAGCGTCCTCAAATCCCCCTTGGGGGTGAAAATGTATATTTCCTCGTCGTACAGATTGAGTCGAAACTCCTTGACGAACTCCGTGGCGTGTTCGGGGTTGGGGTTTTCAAGAATATCCCGCACCCATACGAGAAATTGCTCCATCCCGCGGTCCCGGTCGCTCACGGCTTCCTTGTACTTCCAGTGCGCCGCCACGCCGCGCTCGGCGATGGCGTGCATCTCGTCCGTGCGGATCTGCACCTCCACCCGCCGCCCCGTGGGCCCCAGAACCGTCGTGTGCAGACTCTGGTAGCCGTTGGACTTGGGCACCGAAATGAAATCCCGGAAGCGCTCCGGCAACGGTTTGTACAGATCCGTAATGATCGAATACACCCTCCAGCAATCTTCTTTTCCTTTTTTACCGGCGCTTTGCAGGACAATACGAATGGCAAGCAAGTCGTATATCTCTTCGATCGGCTTATCCGTCCGCTTCATTTTCCGCCAGATCGAATAGAGATTCTTCGACCGGCCGGCCATCTCGAAATCGAACCCGTCGCTTTCGAGACGCTCCCGCAACGGTTCGATAAAACGGCGCACATAGCCGTCCCGCTCGACTTTGGAGGCCTGCAAACTTTGCACAATGTCGCGGAATTCTTCCGGGTGGATGATTTTCAGGGAAATATCTTCCAACTCGTCCTTGATAACGTGCAGCCCGAAACGGTGGGCAAGCGGCGCAAAGAGATCCAGCGTCTCGCTTGCAATCTTGAGTTGCTTTTGTTTGGGAAGCGACTCGATAGTCCGCAGGTTGTGCAAACGATCTGCAAACTTTATGAGAATGACGCGAATGTCCGTCGCCATGGAAAGCATGAGCTTGCGGACATTTTCCGCCTGGCCCAGTTCGCGGTTCCAGGAAACCCCCCGGATCTTGGTCAGCCCGTCGACGATGTTCGACACCGTCTCGCCGAATTCTTCCCGTATGAGGTCCAGAGAAAACTCGGTGTCTTCCACGGTGTCGTGCAATAGCGCCGAGACGACGCTTATGTCGTCGAACCCGATGTCCCTGGCCACGATCACCGCTACCTCGATCGGGTGCGTAATGAATCGTTCCCCCGAGGCTCGCCGATCGTTGCGATGCGCCCAGTAACCCAGCCTGAAGGCGCGACGGATCATATCCTCATCCACCGACCGCAGGGATTGGCGGCACGCCTCGAGCAATTCGTCGAGCCCAGCTTCGAATTCCGGTTCGACCTGCAAGTCGGTATTGCTCAGGATGGAAGAAGCTCGCAACATGGAATCGTTGGTAAAACCACCGGGCTATGTATGCGACTGCATGCGGCCGTATGCGACAGCCGCGAATAAGGATATCTATAAGGATTAAATCTCGCTTCCTGCGCGCGGTTTCCCCGGATGGCGTTCGAGGACCAAACCGTTAGGGTACAGCGCCTCTGTAACGTACGCATTTGTACGCGAACAAATGCCCCGTGCAGGAAACAGAAGGCGTACAGGGTATTCTGATCGAAACTGCTTCGATCAGCGCTTCGCGTTCGTGCGTAAAGCGCCCTTCGGAAGGCTGCGAGGGGTGCGCTGCCCGTCATCCCGGCGATCCTTTCACTGCGCTATGAAGCGCTCCACCTCGCCGTGAACGCGCGCGACCGTCTCGCCGGAAGGCGGCGGCGTCATGCAGGAGACGCCCACGGCAACCGCTGCGTTCGCGAGGAGCGCCCACAACCCGCCGTGCATGCCTAACGGATGAGGAAATACGACCAGCGTAAGCCATAGAATAACCATCCCGACAGCCAGCCCGGCCAGTACGCCCGCCCGGCTGAGCGAGCGGCCGCCGGGAAAGCATATGCCAATGATGGCGGGCATGAGCTGGAGGGCGCCTGCGCCGGATAGCGTAATGATGTGCACGAGTAAATCGCTCTCCGCCAGCGAAAGAATGCAGGCTACCACAAGGAGCGCAAGCACAATGACGCGCCCGACGAAAACGTAGTGCGCCTGACTTTTGCCCCGCGCCACATAGCGCTGGTACACATCGCGCGTGAGCACAGTCATGTTGGCGTGCAGGATGGAATCCAGCGTGGACATGGCGGCAGCCGCAGCCCCGGCAAGAATGACGCCGGTAAGCCACGCCGGGGCATGCGCGAAAAGCAATTCGGGAAAAATGCGGTCCGCCGCCGCCAGTTCCGGCATGACCAGCGCGCCGCCCAGTCCTACGAGGGCTGCGGGAATGTATAGCGTCATCAAATAGATCGGCGTGGTTGCGCCGAGCAGTTTGAGGGTCTTGCCGTCCACCGCCGTGTAATAGCGAATCATCATGTGCGGCTGAAAAACGATCCCGAAGGAGAGCGTGATCACCATCCCGATCCACATGCCGGGCGTGAAAAAGCCCGATGGGCCCGGAAGCGTGAGCAAATCGGGCCGGTGGCGATAACCCAGGTTTCCATCATGCTGAGGGAATTTCTCCGATGGCTACACGCCCCGTCGGTACGCCAGAATCAGCACGGCGATGAGGGCCGTATAGACAACGAACAGCGCCGCATAGATAAAAGGCACTCCGAAGAAAGACGGCTCTATCCGATTCAGAAAAGCATGGGTAACCGGAGGCATCGCGAGCAGAAACAGCGCTGCGAAGGCAACGGTTACGATGCGCCCGTCACGGGTGCGAGGGAGAAATCGGCGGCGCAGAGACATAGGGACACTCTGATCAAATCCACTTTGATCAGCGCTTCACGTTCGTGCACAAAGGATGTTATAATTCCATTGTTGAAATCAGCGGGAAACACTGAGGTTTCCGGCATCGCGGGCGTGAAGCGCCCTTCGGGAGGCTGAGAGGACTTAATCAGAATGTCCCCAAGGGGAAAATACGAAGGGCGCCGCAGCAATGCACAGGTCCCGTCGCACCCCGATTTTCTCGCCGGCGATCTACGAGGATGCTTCCGAAGCCTTACCGGTCGGCGGCTTCTTTGTATCCTCGGCCTCGGGCGCTTCCGCCTTCGCAGCCTCGGGCGCTTCCGGAGCAGGCGCCTCTACCTCGTTCACCTCTTCAGCCGGTTCCTCATGCACGGCTTCCTCGGCGCCGGAATCCTCGGGCGTCTCCACTGCGGGGGTTTCGCCTGCCTCTGGTGTGGTCTCAGGCGTTACCGGCCTGGCGCTGCGCCGACGACCGCCGCGCCGTGTCCGTTTACCGCTTTTCTGCGAGCCGGCCCCGGTCGCCTCGTCCGTCTCATTGTAATCGACAAGTTCAATAACAGCCATGGGAGCGGCATCTCCTGCACGGCGACCAATCCTGACAACGCGCGTATACCCGCCTGGACGCTCTCCAATTTTTTCGGCCACTTCGGTGAACAGTGTCGTGACAGCCTGCTTGTCCCGCAGATGCCGAAACGCCTGCCGCCGGTTATGCTGCGAATCGTCTTTGGCCCGGGTAAGAATGGGCTCGATGAAGGTACGCAGGGCTTTGGCCCGAGGCACTGTTGTCGTAACGCGCTTATGCGTGATCAATGCATTACCCAACGCTACGAGCGTAGCCTTGCGATGGGGTGCATCGCGCCCCAGTTTATGTCGCTTTCTCTGGTGTCTCATAATATCCGCCGGCTACGCCTTTTCCTCGTATTTTTCCTCGCTCATTCCAAAATGCAAGCCCCGATCATTAAGCACGTGAACCAGTTCCTGCAACGATTTGCGCCCGAAATTCCGGAATTTCAACATCTCCGATTCCTCGCGGCTGACCAGATCACCGATATTCGTGATATTGGCAGCCTTCAGGCAGTTTTGCGCGCGCACGGACAGCTCCAGTTCGTCCACGGGTTGTACAAGCAATTCGCGAATACGCTGCGTTTCCGTATCGACGACCTCTGTCTTCTCGGCAGGACCAGGTACACTATCCATCGAAATAAACAGATCTACATGATTCCGTAGAATGGTCGCGGCCTGCATCAGCGCTTCCTCTGCCGAAATGGAACCGTCCGTGCCGATCTCCATCGTAAGGTATTCGTAGTCGATCTTTTGCCCGACACGCGTTGTCTTGACCGAATACTTGACATTCCGAATCGGTGTAAAGATAGCATCAATGGCGACCACACCAATTGGATCGTCGGCGCGCTTGTTTTCGTCAGCAGGTATGTATCCCCTGCCCCGCTCAATACGCAACTCTATGCTCAGCGCCGCATTTTCATCCAGTGTGGCAATGTGATGATCCGGATTGAGCACTTCGTAATCATTCGTTGCGGCGCCAATATCTTTGGCCGTGAAGAAACCGGGGCCCCGGATCACAAGGTGAATGGCGCCATCTTCCGCCTCTTCGGTCGCACGAAAGCGTACTTCCTTGAGATTCAGAATGATATCGGCAACATCTTCGGTTACGCCCTCGATCGTTGAAAACTCATGCTGTACGCCATCGATCTTCACCCCCGTGATGGCAACGCCTTCGAGCGATGACAAAAGAACCCGCCGCATCGCGTTCCCGATCGTCACGCCGTATCCGCGTTCGAGGGGTTGTAAAGAAAACCGCCCGGAAAATTCCGATGCATCTTCAATCTGAATGCCATCCGGCATATGGATTACATGATTGCTCATGGCTTCTCAATCGGTCAAAGTCTTGCAAGAGTGGAATAGCGGATGCCGTAACATATCTGTTCGGCAAGGATCGTCAGGCAACTACTTCGAATACAGCTCGACGATTAACTGCTCGCGAATGTTTTCCGGAATGTCTTCCCGGGCTGGCATATCCAGCATTTTGCCTCGGAGATCGCCGCGATCGACCTCGAGCCAGGCGAAAGTCCGTCGGTTCTGCAGAACCGATTCCACGATCGGCCGCATGGAGCGGCTTCTCGGTCGAACCGAAATCATATCACCCGGGCGTAGTTGCGCCGAGGGAATATTTACGATCTGGCCATTCACCATGATATGTCCATGGTTTACCAGTTGCCTGGCCTGACGCCTCGTGCGCGCAAAACCGAGGCGGAACACCGTATTGTCCAGTCTGGCCTCCAAAAATTTCAGCAGGTTTTCCCCAGTGACGCCTTTTTTTCGGGATGCCTTCTTGAACAGGTTGCGAAACTGGCGCTCCTGGAGACCATAGGTATACCGCGCCTTTTGTTTTTCCTTGAGCTGCACGGCGTACTCACTCTCTCTGGACCGGCGTCCCTGTCCGTGCTGGCCTGGCGGATACAACTTGCGCTCAAGCGCCTTACTCGGACCGAAGATCGGTTCTTTGAAGCGCCGGGCAACTTTCTGTTTTGGGCCTCTATATCGAGCCATTAGTGTTGTCTGCTGTTCTAACTTTTTTCTGTCTTACTGGGTCAACAAGCAACAATGCTGCCGTCACACGCGGCGGCGTTTCGGGGAACGACAGCCGTTATGAGGAATGGGCGTTACATCCCGGATGGACGCAATATCGAGACCCGAACTGGCGAGCGCCCGAATGGCCGACTCCCGCCCCGATCCAGGACCCTTTACATACACATCTACGCGCCGCAGACCCAGGCCATGCGCCTCTTCCGCAGCGGTTGTCGCCGCTACCTGAGCCGCATACGGCGTGTTCTTGCGACTACCTTTGAAACCCATCTTCCCGGAACTGGCCCACGAAATAACATTTCCGTACTGGTCCGTCAGTGTCACGATCACGTTGTTGAACGTGGCCTTGATGTGCGCCTGTCCATTCGACTCGACGATAACGTTTCGTTTCCGCGCCGAACGGCCGGAACGCCCCGGTTTTTGCTGCTTTTTCGCCATATAATCCTGGATTTACAAGGAGTCGAGACGGTACGATTACTTCCGCGGCGCCTTCTTCTTTCCGGCCACGGTCTTGCGACGTCCCTTGCGCGTACGCGCATTTGTACGGGTGCGCTGTCCACGTACAGGAAGCCCCCGGCGATGTCGAAGGCCCCGGTAACACCCAATGTCCATCAATCGCTTGATGTTCATCTGTACTTCCGAACGCAATTGCCCCTCGACAAGGTACTCGTCCTCAATGAGGCGCCGCACGCTTCGGGTCTGCTCCTCCGTCCAGTCGTCCGGATGCACATCGTGCTTGATGCCGACACGATCAAGAATTTCTTGAGCACGAGAACGCCCAATCCCGAAAATCGAGGACAAGGCAACTTCTCCGCGTTTATGCGGAGGTACGTCCACTCCGGCTATTCGAGGCATATACTTTCAGGTTTCCCGGCAGCGCCCGTTCGGAAACGCTGCATCATACACCGAAGGGTATCAACCCTGTCGCTGCTTGTGCTTCGGGTTTTTTTTGTTGATGACATAAATGCGCCCTTTGCGCCGAACGATCTTATCGTCGGAGCTGCGCTTTTTGACACTGGCACGAACTTTCATGGGTTCGCTCGGTCTCGTTCGTGAAAAACAAAGGCATAGCCGTTACGTAACGCGCATCGGCTACACAGGTTCATAAATTTTGTATGTAGTCGGCGAATCAAAAGCAACGCCGGACACTTCTTCGATATACTCGAAGGTGCTGAGCACTTCCGCCTTGCCGGAATACACAACCACCATGTGCTCGTAATGCGCGGCGGCTTTCCCGTCCGCTGCGCGAATAGCCCAGCCGTTCGGATCCGTTACGGTCCTGGCGGTCCCCAGGTTGATCATGGGTTCGATACATAGCGTCATGCCGCGCACCAGTCGGGATCCGGTCCCCGGTTCGCCGACATTCGGCACATTAGGCTTCTCGTGAAGTTTTTTGCCGATGCCATGCCCCACGAGTTCCTGCACGACGCCATACCCCCTGCTTTCGCAGTATTCCTGTATAGCAAAGGATATATCCCCGATACGCCCCTCCGTCGTGGCATGCTCGATACCTTTGTACAAGGCTGCGTACGTCGTTTCGCACAAAGCACGCTTTTCGTCGGAAATTTCACCGACAGCAAAGGTATAGGCGCTATCGCCGTAATAACCGTTCAGCCGTACGCCGCAATCAACCGACAGCAGGTCCCCCTCTTGAAGCGGGCTGTCATTCGGAATGCCATGTACTATCGTATCGTTTACGGATGTACAGAGCGTGCTGGGAAACGTCAGGTTACCCACACGATATCCTTTGAATGCCGGTTCGGCGCCATGGTCGCGGATGAATGCTTCCGCTATCCGATCCAGCTCCCGCGTCGTGGCCCCCGGGCGAATGTACCGCGCCACTTGACCAAGCGTCTGCCCGACAAGCTCCGCGCTTTCCCTGAGGCGGTCGATTTTGTATGCGCTTTTCGTCAAGGCCATGGGCTTGCAAAGACGGGAAGGTCTTACGACCGACTACATATATCGTCCGCGAACGCGTCCGCTTTTCATGAAGCCATCGTAATGGCGCATGAGCAGATGGCTTTCGATCTGCTGGAGCGTATCCAGCGTCACCTGCACGAGAATAAGCAGACTCGTCCCTCCGAAGAAGATGGCGAAACCTTGCGAAACGCCAGCCTGCATAGCGAATGCGGGAAGAATCGCAACAAGCCCGAGAAACATCGATCCGGGCAGGGTGATTTTCGTCAGAATGTTGTCGATGAACTCGCTCGTCTGCTTACCCGGCCTGATTCCGGGAATAAATCCACCCTGCCGCTTCATGGTATCCGCCATTTCCCTCGGGTTGACTGCAATGGCGGTATAGAAATAGGTAAAGAACACGCAGATCACGAAGAAAACGGTCGAATATCCCCAACCGGAAATATCCGAGAACCAGCGTCCGAATTGGACCATGAAGGCGCTGTCGGGGAAAAACGACGCGACCGTCGCCGGAACGAACATGATCGACTGCGCAAAGATAATGGGCATGACCCCCGCCGCATTGACGCGAATCGGAAGATACTGGGTTGTGCCGCCATACACTTTGCGTCCCACGACACGCTTCGCATACTGCACGGGAATACGGCGCGTACCCTGAGAAATAAGCACCACCCCAAGCATCACAAGCGCCCATATGCCGATCTCCATCAGGAAGATGAAGAGATTATCCGTGAGCGTAAACTCGTTGAAGAGGGCATTGGGCAAAAAGGCGATAATGCCCACCATAATGACGATGGATATGCCATTCCCGATACCGTTTTCCGTAATGCGCTCCCCAAGCCACATAACGAACACGGTACCGGCAGTCAGCACGATCACCGTCGAAATCATAAAAAACGTGGAGTCGATCACGATCGCCTGACCGGTGGCCCCATACTGCAGGTTGATCGCATATCCGATGGACTGGAAAGCGGTAATGCCTACGGTCCCATACCGTGTGAGCTGGGTGATTTTCCGGCGGCCTTCCTCGCCCTCGCGCTGAAGCTTCTGGAAATAGGGAACCACCGCACCCAGCAACTGAATGATAATGGAAGCGGTGATATACGGCATGATGCCGAGGGCGAAAATACCGGCCTGGCTGAAGGCCCCTCCCACAAACATGTCCAGGAAACCGAAAATATCGTTCGGATTCCCTTGCGCATTGACATCCGCCAAAATAGCGGCATCCACGCCGGGAAGGGTTACGTATGCCCCCAGCCGATACACGAGGAGCAGCCCGACCGTGTACAGGATCCGGCGGCGGAGCTCATCTATCTTCCAGATGTTGCGTACGTTCTCGCCGATGCTCGCCATAATGGGGTGTTGGATAGAGGACCGTTTCCGGTCCGTACATTAGTCGAGGACGGTTGCCTTGCCTCCGGCCGCTTCAATCTTTTGCCTCGCTGAGGCACTGAAAGCGTGCGCAGTAACCGAAAGCCCCTTTGGGGACTCACCGCTCCCGAGAATTTTAATCCGATCGGCCTTGCGCGCAATACCGGCGCCCACAAGCACCTCGGGGGTCACCTCTACAGCGCCATCGATTCGTCCCTCGTCTACAAGGCGCGCTATCCAGGACAGGTTTACGGCACGGTATTCAACGCGGAACCGGTTGTAAAACCCGAATTTGGGAACACGGCGCTGGAGCGGCATTTGACCTCCCTCAAACCATGCAGGAATACTTGCTCCCGCCCGGCTCTTTTGGCCCTTCGTCCCCTTCGTGGAACTGTGCCCGCCCTTGCCCGAACCCACGCCGCGAGCTATGCGCTTCTTTTTTCGAGTAGCGCCCTTAACAGGTTTCAGATTGCTGAGATCCATAATGCTTTTCGAATGGATGCCCGTCCTCGGACAGAGGCCATGGAATGAAAAACGCCCGGTCTCTCAAGTGGATCAGGCTTCGGTAACGGTAACGAGATGTCGAACCTTGTCTATCATCCCTCGCAGTTGCGGAGAGTCCTTATGTTCGACATGTTCGACGCGCTGGTGCATCCGACGGATACCAAGCGCTTCCATGGTGCGAACCAGACGCTTCGATGAACCGATTGCGGATTTTGTCTGGGTTATGATAATCTTGTTCGCCATATCCTTAAGTACGATCTGACCGCGAGCCATCGCGCGCGAAAACCCGGCTGTCGTTTATCCTTCAAACACCTTCTTGAGCGAAATACCGCGGCGTTTAGCCACTTCCATGGGATCTTCAATCCGCTCAAGCGCCTGCATCGTTGCAGAGACCTGATTATGCGGATTACTGGATCCAAGGGACTTGGAAAGAATATCCCGGACGCCGGCGCATTCCAGTACAGCTCGAACGCCCCCCCCGGCAATCACACCGGTTCCAGGGGCCGCGGGCTTCAGCAACACTTTCCCGGCATCCTGCCGACCCACGACAGGATGAGGAATCGTGTTGTCCTTGAGCCGAACGCGAATAAGGTTCTTCTTCGCATCTTCCGTCCCTTTTGAAATGGCATCAGCCACCTCGTTCGCCTTGCCGAGACCGGCCCCGACCGTTCCCTGCCCGTCGCCTACGACCACGACGGCATTGAACGAAAAACGGCGCCCGCCTTTGACGACCTTCGCCACACGGGAAACGGATACAAGCCGCTCCTGCCAATCCTGGCCCTCCGCCGCTTCACGTCGTCGTTGCTCCTTTCGTGCTGCCATACAAAACCTGGATGAATGTACCTAATGTCTTGTAAGAAACTACAGTTGTAATCCCCCTTCGCGGGCGCCGTCCGCTAAAGCTCGCACACGCCCGTGGTACCGATAACCGTTCCGGTCGAACACAACCCGTTCAATACCCTTTTCGAGAGCACGGCGGGCAATACTCGCTCCAACGGCTTTGCTGACTTCCATGGGCGTATCTCCAACCACGTCAGTCTCTGTACTCGAAGCCGCCGTCAGCGTAACACCCGCCCGGTCATCAATCAGTTGTGCATATATGTACCTGTTCGAACGAAAGACGGAAAGACGAGGACGCGAAGAGGTGCCTGCCACCTTATCGCGCATACCGCGCTTTACGCGTTGTTTTCGTTCCTGCTTTTTGTGCGCCGCCATAATTCCTGTCGGATACTCAAATCAAGATGCTGGAGGATTAAGATGGAAAGCGATTAGCGGGCTGCTGTCTTCCCGGCCTTGCGACGAACATATTCGCCCACATAGCGAATACCTTTGCCCTTGTATGGCTCGGGGGGGCGCAGCGCCCGGATCTTCGCGGCTACCTGCCCGACGATTTGCTTGTCTATCCCTTCGATCGTAACCACCGTATTCCTGCCTCGCTGGGCGTCGACCGTAACGGTGACCGTTCCCGGCGGTACAAAATAAATCGGGTGCGAGAAACCGAGGGCCAGTTCGAGGACGTCATTGTTTACCGAAGCCCGGTAACCTACGC
This sequence comes from Rhodothermales bacterium, assembly GCA_951812345.1. Taxonomy (GTDB): domain Bacteria; phylum Bacteroidota; class Rhodothermia; order Rhodothermales; family VXPQ01; genus VXPQ01. The sequence goes on along the minus strand of OX638295.1, from coordinate 679,366 downwards.
CAATCACTTCCAGTTGTTTTTGATATCCTTTCGTAACACCCTCGACCGCATTGTCGATCAGCGAACGATACAATCCGTGCATTGCCTTATGACGCTTCTGTTCGTCGGGGCGCCGGACCACGATACTCCCCTCTTCGTGTACCACCGCAATCTCAGGAGCGACCTGAACGGAGAGTTCTCCCTTCGGTCCCTTGACGGTCACAAGATTGTCCGCCGAGATATCCACGGATACGCCGTCGCCGGTATCAATGGGCTGGTTGCCTACGCGAGACATGTTTCTTCTCCTTCGGGTTCACGGATACTGTTGATGACCTGCATCTGGCAGTGAGATAGCTTCAAAAATCAATAGAGATACGCAAGCACCTCACCACCGATGTGCGCCTTGCGCGCTTCCTTGTCGGTCATCATACCACGGGATGTGGACAAAATAGCTATCCCCAGTCCATTCATCACACGGGGCAATTCATGCGCCCCGGCATACCGACGCAAGCCCGGCGTGGACACACGTTTCATCATGCGAATGACCGGCTCGCCCTGCGCATCGTACTTCAGACGGACCCGAATGAGTCCCTGCTTGCCATCATCCACATTCAGATAACTGCGGATGTAGCCTTTATCCAGCAAAATCTGCGTGATTGCACGCTTCTGCTTCGAGGCAGGTATATCCACGTACTTTCGACCGGCCTGCTGGCCGTTTCGAATACGCGTCAGATAATCTGCAACCGGGTCTGTAATACCACTCATATCGTCTTGGGTCGAAAAACGTTACCAGGATGCTTTGCGCACACCGGGTATCTTACCTTCGAGCGCCATCTCGCGAAAAGCAATACGGGAAATTCCGAAATCACGCATATAGCCCCGGGAACGGCCCGTAAGCGGGCACCGGTTGTGCAACCGCACGGGGCTTGCGTCGCGTGGAAGTCGCTGCAAACCGATCCAATCACCCTGTTCCTTGAGCAGGCGACGTTTCTCGGCATACTTCTCGACAGTACGCCTTCGCTTCCTTTCGCGCGCCATCCAACTTGTTTTCGCCATAGCGTTGAAGGTTTTCTTAATTGCAGGTGTCGAATACAGGGGGTACAGAGACTGTAAGCTAAGGAGTCAGGCAGCTACGGATTGTTCTTCTCGTCGCACAAAAGGAACACCTAATTCCTTCAGGAGGGCATACGCCGCATCGTCTGTCGCCGCCGTCGTTACAAAAGTAATGTCCAGCCCGCTGATCCGGTCGATCTTGTCCACATCGATTTCGGGAAAGATGATCTGTTCCCGGATGCCCAGTGTGAAATTACCCCGGCCATCGAAACTGCGATCCGATACGCCGCGAAAGTCGCGCACGCGCGGCAACGCCAGCGTAATGAGACGATCCACAAACTCGTACATGTGATCTCCGCGCAACGTGACGTTACAGCCGATAGGCATACCTTGTCGCAGTTTGAAATTCGAAACGCTCTTCCGCGCTCTCGCCACTCTGGGCTGCCGCCCGGTAATGCGCCGCAACTCGTCAATGGCGTTGTCCAGCGCTTTCTTGTCCGCAGAAGCATCTCCCACTCCCTTGTTGACAACGACTTTCTCCAAGCGAGGGGCTTGCATAACGTTCCCATACCCGAACTGCTCCATCAGCACAGGGATGATCTGCTTTCGATACCGGTCCTTCAATCTTGGTATGTATGTCATCTGTCCAGTCTCAATGGGCAAAATGTGGAGAAATAGCGCCCCGGAATAGCGATATCCGCGCGAGCGCATGCCTCATGGAAGCTCTTCCCCCGTGGTTGTTGCATATCGGACCCATTGTCCGCGCCCTGTTTCCGTATCCGTAATTCGCTTGCGCCCCACCCGCGTCGGATTTCCATCCGAAGCGATCGGTTGCACGTTGGATGCATGAATAGGCACTTCTTTCTCTACGCGCCCCCCCTGGGGGTTAGCGGCACTCGGTTTCTCGTGATGGAAGCGGAGGTTGACTCCTTCGACAATCACACGCTCCTTCTCCGGGTACGTCACCAGGATTTTCCCTTCGTAACCCCGATAGTTGCCCGCGATCACGCGTACGCGATCCCCCTTCTTCACGTGCATCTTCTTTTGTGCATTGTACTTTCTCGGCATAGCTGCTAAAGCACCTCCGGGGCAAGGGAAACAATGCGCATAAACCGTTTTTCGCGCAATTCGCGGGCCACGGGCCCAAAAATACGTGTGCCGCGAGGCTCGTCCTGGGGATTCAAAAGCACGGCAGCGTTTTCGTCAAAGCGGATATACGAGCCATCCTTGCGGCGAAGCTCTTTCTTCGTACGCACCACCACAGCCGGCGAAACATCTCCTTTTTTGACAGTGCCTCCCGGCATAGCGGATTTGACCGTTACAATAATTCGATCACCGATACGCGCATAACGTCGACCGCTTCCACCGAGTACACGGATACACAGCACCTCTTTGGCGCCGCTGTTATCCGCAACGGTAAGTCTCGACTCCTGCTGAATCATGGCTTCCCTGAGAGTATTGGGGGCTATCTGGCCCGTTCGATGACTTCGGCAAGACGCCAGCGCTTGTGTTTGCTAAGCGGGCGCGTTTCCATGATGCGAACGGAATCTCCCTGCTTCGCATCGTTGCGTTCATCATGCGCCATCAACTTCGTGGTCTTCTTGATGAATTTGCCGTATATCGGATGCTTGATCTGGCGCTGCACCGCCACCAGAATCGTCTTGTCCATGCGATCGCCGATAACAACGCCGATACGCTCCTTGCGCGCTGACCGGCTTACCTGCCGTTCCGCAGTCTGTGTAGTGTCTGTACTCATAGTCTTTCCGTTCCGGTTCAGGCCTCTTTTTCCTGTTCGCGAAGGATAGTCCTCAGCCGCGCAACCAAGCGTCTCTTTTGGCGCAGCAACGTCGGATTTTCAATCTGCGCAATGGCATGCTGAAAATGCAGCCGGCGCAACTGATCCTCTTCCTCGTCAATGCGTTTTCGGACCTCTTCCAGGCCGAGCTCGCGAATTTCTTTTGCCTTCAACATGGCATGCTCCGATGGGATTTGCTATCGTCCGACAGATTCCTGGGGTTGGTAATCCGGGCGCATTACAAACTTTGTCTTGATCGGCAACTTGTGCCGGGCAAGCCGAAGCGCCTCCCGAGCCAATTCTTCCGGAATACCCCCGCCGATCTCGAACAAGATGCGTCCCGGTTTTACATTGGCGGCCCAGTACTCCGGTGAGCCTTTACCCTTTCCCATACGAGTCTCTGCCGGCTTTTTCGTAATCGGCTTGTCCGGAAAAATGCGAATCCACACCTTGCCGACACGCTTCATTCGACGCGTCATAGCAATACGTGCGGCCTCGATCTGCCGGCTGGTAATACGCCCCGGCTCCAGTGCCTTGATACCAAAATCTCCAAAATTGATGCTCGCCCCCCGTTGTGCATTCCCTTTAATGCGGCCTTTCTGGTACTTCCGGTACTTTGTACGCTTCGGCATTAACATGGCTATCCTCTATCTCGAATCCCTGAGTGAGAAAAAATATGGTCAGGACGATTGGTCGCTGCCACGTGGCCGACGGCTTCGACGCTTGCGGGCCGGCGGCTGGAACTGCTGCTGCATTTGCTGGCGCTGCGCCTGGATATTCGGGCTCAGATCAGGCTGACCGAGAATTTCGCCCCGATATATCCATACTTTCACGCCGATAGAACCATAAATGGTGTGGGATGTCGCCTGCGCAAAATCAATGTCGGCCCGGATCGTGTGCAGAGGAACGCGTCCTTCAAGATACTGCTCTGTACGGCCCATCTCTGCCCCGCCAAGACGTCCTGCGACACGAATACGGATGCCTTCCGCCCCCATACGCATGGCTGCCGTAACCGCCTGTTTCATCGCCCGGCGGAACGAAACGCGACCCTCCAACTGCTGAGCCACGTTCTGAGCAACCAACTCAGCATCAAGTTCAGGGCGCTTGATCTCGTTGATGTTTATCCGAATGTCCTCTTTGTTCGTCAGTTTTTTGATCTCCTCCCGGAGTTTCTCCACCTCGCTGCCGCTACGACCAATAACGACGCCAGGCCGACTCGTGTGTAACGTCAGCACTACGCTCTTCAACGTACGTTCGATAACGCAACGGCTTAGTCCCGCACGACGCAGGCGCGTCGCCAGATACCGGCGAATTTCTTCGTCCTCAACAAGTTTTGCCGGAAGATCCCGGGCCGCATACCAGTTGGAATCCCAACCCCGAATGATGCCTAATCGAAATCCGACCGGATGTGTTTTCTGACCCAATGTCTTTCTCTTTTTAGCGTGTCATGTCCTGTGGTTGCGTAATGGCGCCTCACACGTCGTCATCCGGCTGTTCCACTTCGGTCTCGCCCGTCGTAGCCACTACCACCGTCAGATGGCACGAACGCTTGAGTATAGGGTGCGCACGACCACGGGACACCGGACGAAAACGCTTCATGCGTGCCCCTTCATCCGCTCGTATCTCCTTTACTATCAGATCGCTTTCTTCAAACCGATCATCCGGATTCCTGTCCATCAGGTTGTAGACCGCTGATTGAATTGTCAATTCGACCGGGCGGGTTATCCTGTGCGGCTGATAGTGCAGAATGCTGAGTGCATCAGCAACCGTCTTCCCGCGAACGAGATTGATCACCGTACGCATCTTGCGGGGCGAGCTCCGAATGTGCTTTCTGATGGCGCGTGCTTCCATAGTCATCGTGCGTCCTGGTAACCTGTGCGGAGGCCGTTAGAGCCAGCGCGGCAACGCGGAGCGCGACTTTTGCTATTATCGTTTCATACGCTTGTCCGTGCTCTTCCCGGCGTGTCCCCGAAAAGAACGTGTGGGCGAAAACTCGCCCAATTTGTGTCCGACCATATTCTCCGTCACATATACGGGAATAAACTGTTTCCCATTGTGTACGGCGAATGTATGCCCGACGAATTCCGGCGTGATCATGGAGTCCCTACTCCAGGTTTTGATCACCTTTTTTGCGTTACTCTTATTCAAGGCATCCACCTTGCGTTGCAACTTAAAGTGAACGTAAGGTCCTTTGCGTAGTGAACGTGCCATCTTGCTGTACTCTGATCTTTCCGGAAACAATCAGGCGCCAAGCGCGCCTATCGCCCTCGACGCCGGACAATGTATTTGTCGGATTGCTTGTTTTTCTTGCGTGTCTTGTACCCCTTGGCCGGCACGCCATGCGGAGAACGCGGAAGCCCTCCAGACGCCTTTCCTTCCCCGCCGCCCATGGGGTGATCCACCGGATTCATCGCCACTCCGCGCGTCTTCGGGCGTATGCCGAGCCACCGGCTGCGCCCGGCCTTTCCGATATCTATGTTCATATGATCCGGATTGCTCGCCGTACCGATGGTCGCCATGCACTGCACAGGAACAAGGCGGGTCTCTCCCGAAGGAAGTTTGAGGGTAGCGTACTTCCCTTCGCGCGCCGTGAGCTGCGCACCGGCGCCGGCTGAGCGAGCCAGTTGCGCTCCTTTTCCGGGACGCATTTCAATAGCATGCACCTGCGTGCCGAGAGGGATGTTGGACAGCGGAAGACAGTTGCCCGGTTCGGGCGGCGCATCTGGGCCATTCTGAAGGGTCATACCCACTTCCACCCCATCGGGAGCAATGATATAGCGCTTTTCACCGTCGACGTAAGCCAGCAGCGCGATGCGGGCCGAACGATTCGGATCATACTCGATGGTGGCGACCCGTGCCGGGACCCCTATTTTGTTGCGCTTGAAGTCGATGATACGATACCGCCGCTTGTGTCCCCCGCCCTGGTGACGAGTCGTAATCCGACCCGTGTTGTTACGGCCGGCCTTGTGCTTCAACGGAGCCAGCAAACTTTTCTCGGGCTTCGACGAGGTAATGTCGTCGAAAGCATCGAGCGTATATTGCCGTCTGGCGTTGGACGTCGGCTTTACTTTCCTGATGGCCATGGGTTATGAGCGATTCGATAAGGGGTAAGCCCCTGCTTCGCAATGCGTATTAAACCTGCTCGAAAAAGTCGATGGGTTCCGAATCCGGGTGAAGCGTTATGATAGCCCGCTTGTGTCGTGCGGTGCGCCCTTGCACAATGCCGCGCCGGGTACGCTGAGTGCGCTGCTTGCCCCGGACGATATAGGTGCGAACCTTCTTGATCGAGACAGACGGATAACGCTCCTGTACCGCCTTTTTGATCTCCACCTTATTGGCGTCCAGCCGAACCTGGAAGGTATAATGGTTCTCTTCCATGAGCCTTGTCAGCTTTTCGGTAACCAGCGGCTGGATGAGTATGTCGTCAGTCATGGCGGTTTTTTTCGTCGATCCGTTCGCAATATCGCGGCTCAGGCCGCAGCTTTTTCACTGGACCCCAGCAGCCGGGTGAGGAGCGCCAGGGCTCCTTCCTCAAACAGCACTACATCCGCTTCGAGAATGTCGAGTGTCGAGGCATGCTGCGCCTCCTTAACCCGGACGCGTGGAAGGTTACTGCTTGAACGATACACCTCCGGGCTATGCGTTTCCGTAAGCACAAGCACCTTGTTGCCGAAAAGCCCCATTGTCGTCATGAGCTCCGAAAGCTTTCGGGAATTGGGCTCGTCGTACTGCATATCTCCCACCACACGCAACGCATCTCCCTGCGCCTTGTAACTGAGCGCCGACCGGCGGGCAAGACGGCTCGCCTTCACATTCATTTTGAAACCGTACTGCCGGGGGCGCGGCCCAAAAAACGTCCCGCCACTCCGGCGAAGCGGCGATTTTCTGGAGCCCGCACGCGCAAACCCTGTACCTTTCTGACGATACAGTTTTCTGGTGCTCCCCCGCACTTCGCTGCGTTCCTTCGTTTTATGCGTCCCCTGCCGTGCACTGGCCTGTATTCTCCGTACATCCAGCCAGATAACATGGTCATTGGGTTCGATCGCAAACACAGAAGGGTCCAGTTTCACCTTGCGCTTGGTCGCACTCCCGTCAGAACCGAAAACCTTGGCATTCATAATGTGTCCGGACCTGCGCGGGCGGGCGGCGGAGTATCCCCCGGCCCGAAACAGGACGATTATTTCTTTTTATGGATCGTGACAAAGCCTCCTCTGGGACCCGGTACAGCGCCCTTCAGCAAAAGAACATGCTGCTCACCCAGCACCTGCACCACCTCAAGATTCTGCACGGTCGTACGAGCGTTGCCCTGACGCCCGGCCATCTTCATGCCGGGAAACACGCGGGAAGGATCGGAGGAGGCGCCAATAGATCCCGGAGCGCGCTCCCGGTTGTGCTGCCCGTGCGTGCGCGAACCGACCCCCTTGAAACCGTGCCGGCGCACAACACCCTGGAAACCTTTCCCTTTCGAAATACCGACGACATCCACGATGTCCCCTTCCTCGAACACATCGCCCACAGCTATTTCGTCCCCGAGCGACACCTCTTGTCCAACAAAATCACGGCGGAATTCGACCGACTTGTGCTTGGGCGAGGTTCCCGCCCGATCATAATGACCGCGCCGGGCGCGCGTTACCCGCCCGGTCTTGCGTTCGACGGCTGCGAGCTGCACCGCGTCGTAGCCATCCGCCCCATCGGCGGTCTTCACCTGGGTGACCACATTCGGCGTTACCTCGACGAGCGTGCAGGGAATATTATTCCCGACCTCGTCGAATACACTGGTCATACCAACTTTTTTGCCGATCAGCCCGCCCATGGTTATGACTGCTTCTGAACAGTGATTGTGGCCCTGCCCTCGTACGGCGTACTCGGGTTGAAAATGGGATTAATGAACGCCGCAGAGGACGAAAGATTCACCTGTATGTCGCTTTGAAAAGCATACGTGAACGGGAGACTCGCGCCAGTGGGTATCGTCAACGTGAGTGTTCGCGGTCCGTCATCCACCTCGTAGGTTCCGGGAAGCATCAGGTCCTCGCGTCCCGAGTCATCCTTGTAATCCACCGTAATCAAAAAAGCAGGGTCTTCGTCGCCCGCCTGAAATACGGCAGTCAGACTGTTCACGAGCGCCACCAATTCCGCCGACTGATCTCCATTGCTATCGCTGATGCCGGTAGACGTCCAGGTTCCGACAAACCTCTCCGCATCGGAAGGATCGTCGTCGTTCGAATCGCACCCCGCGACCAGGAAAACCAGCAAGGCTAATATGGAAAGTACACTCCGTGTCATCTCATCGTTCTTTTGCCTGGATTCAAATCAGGCGTTACACTTTGATCTCCACATCGACGCCACTCGGAAGCTCCAGCTTCATGAGCGCATCCACGGTCTTGCTACTGGTGGACAGAATATCGATCAGGCGCTCGTGGCTTCGCGTCTCGAACTGCTCCCGACTTTTCTTGTCCACATGCGGGCTGCGCAGCACGGTATAGACCGACCGCTTCGTAGGAAGGGGAATAGGTCCGCTTACGACAGCACCGGTCGACTTCACCGTACGGAGTATTTTACCCGCACTCTTGTCGATCAGCCGATGATCGTACGACCTGAGCTTGATTCGAATTTTTTGATTTACCGCCATGATCCTTCCGGTCACCGCCACCGACCCATAGAGCCGGTGGCGGCTATATCTCGTTCCTGCTAATCCAGTATCTTCGTCACCACGCCGGCGCCCACGGTACGGCCACCCTCGCGAATCGCGAACCGCAACCCTTCCTCCATCGCTACCGGCTGAATGAGCTTCACCTCGAACTGCGTATTGTCGCCGGGCATGACCATCTCCACGCCCGAAGGCAATTCGATATCCCCCGTTACATCCGTGGTGCGGAAGTAAAACTGCGGGCGATATCCTTTGAAGAACGGCGTATGACGCCCTCCTTCTTCCTTGGACAATACATACACCTCACACTCGAAATGGCGATGGGGCGTAATAGAGCCCGGCTTGCAGATCACCATTCCGCGCTCGATAACATCCTTGTCGATGCCACGGAGAAGCAATCCTACATTATCCCCGGCCTGACCGGAGTCAAGAAGTTTCCTGAACATCTCCACACCCGTTACCGTGGAGGTCAGTTTCTCTTCCTGCATACCCAGAATCTCCACCGCTTCACCCACATTGACAACGCCGCGCTCGATGCGTCCCGTGGCAACCGTCCCGCGACCCGTAATGGAGAAAATATCCTCTACAGGCATCAGAAAGGGCTTGTCCATCTCGCGAGCAGGCGTCGGAATGTAGGTATCTACCGCCGACATCAACTCGATGACTTTGTCCTCCCACTCCGTTTCGCCATTCAGCGCACCCAGTGCGGAACCTGAAATGACCGGCGTATCGTCTCCGGGGAATTCATACGTATCCAGTAATTCCCGGACCTCCATTTCGACGAGTTCCAGCAACTCTTCGTCATCGACAAGGTCCACCTTGTTCAAAAACACCACGATGTAAGGAACGCCTACCTGACGAGCAAGCAGAATGTGTTCCCGGGTCTGTGGCATGGGACCATCGGTTGCCGCTACCACGAGGATCGCTCCATCCATCTGGGCCGCTCCCGTCACCATGTTCTTGACATAGTCTGCGTGTCCGGGGCAATCCACATGGGCATAATGCCGGGCCTCCGTTGCATACTCCACATGCGCCGTAGCGATCGTGATGCCGCGTTCGCGCTCTTCAGGGGCATTGTCGATTGAATCAAACGAACGGATCGCATTCGCCGGATCTACCACGCGACGATTTAAAACCAGCGTAATCGCTGCCGTCAGCGTAGTCTTTCCGTGATCCACATGTCCGATCGTGCCTATGTTCACGTGAGGCTTACTGCGCTCAAAAGTTTCCTTGGCCATGGCTGAATGCTCTGTTGGGCGATAAGGTGTTCAGAAAAATGGTTTCAGTAAGGGTTTGCCTTGCCGGCGACTATGCCGCAACGGCTCCGGCGTTTGACGAAACGATCTCCTCGGCAATGCTCTTCGGCACCTCTTCGTAATGGTCAAATTGCATCGTATAGATAGCCCGTCCTTGCGTGATGGATCGGAGATCGGTTGAATAGCCGAACATCTCCGACAGAGGTACGGATGCCGTGATGCCCTGTGCATCCTGACGCGGAGCCATACTCTCGATACGCCCCCGACGGCTGTTCAGGTCACCAATCACGTCGCCCATGTATTCCTCCGGCGTGATCACCTCCACCTGCATAATGGGCTCCATCATAACCGGCTTTGCTTTCCGGGACGCACTACGAAAAGCCATGCGGCCCGCAATCTCGAAGGCGTTCTGGTCGGAATCCACATCGTGGTACTTCCCGTCGTAGAGACGAGCCTTGACCCCTTCTATGGGATAACCGGCTAACGGGCCTTGCATCATAGCGGCCTTGATACCCTTCTCTACGGAGGGAATGAACTCCTTCGGAATATTTCCCCCCTTGACTTCGTCGACAAATTCGAAGCCCACGCCATTCTCGGTTGGCGTGAACTCGATATGCACCTCTGCAAATTGCCCGCGGCCACCCGTCTGCTTTTTGTGCACGTAGCGCTCGTCCCAAGAGGCAGTAATCGCTTCGCGATACGCTACCTGAGGGCGACCGACATTGGCGCCAACCTGGAACTCGCGTTTCAGACGGTCCACAATGATTTCAAGGTGTAATTCGCCCATCCCCGCAATGATCGTCTGTCCCGTTTCCTCGTCGGTACGGACTACAAACGTCGGGTCTTCCTCAGACAACTTCATGAGGCCCTGCGACATTTTGTCCCCGTCCGCCTTGGTCTTCGGCTCGATCGCGATGCGAATGACCGGCTCCGGAAATTCCATATGTTCGAGCACAACCGGGTGTCCGGGATCACACAACGTATCTCCCGTTCTGATTTGCTTGAGCCCGACTGCCGCTGCAATGTCTCCAGCAACCACATGCTCGACATCCTCGCGGTGATTTGCATGCATAAAGAGAATGCGTCCAATCCGCTCCTTCTTCTGCGAGGAGGCATTCATCACTTGGGAACCCTTCTTGAGCGTACCGCTGTAGACGCGGAAAAAAGTCAATTTCCCGACGTAGGGATCCGTTGCAATTTTGAACGCAATGGCACTGAACGGAGCTGATGGATCGGGATTGCGCTCGAAAGCATCGCCGGTTCTCGGATGAATACCGGATACGGCCGGAATATCGACAGGACCCGGAAGGTAGTCAATGGCTCCGTCCAGCAAACGCTGCACGCCCTTGTTTTTGAACGCGGAGCCACAGAAAACCGGCGTAATGTCGATGTTCAATGTGGCCGCGCGCACTGCCGTTCTGATTTCTTGCGCCGTGATCTCCTCACCTTCAAGGTACTTCATCAGAAGCGCATCGTTGTACTCCGCAATCGCTTCAAGAAGATGAATGCGCCAGTGCCGAGCGTCTTTCCTGAGATCTGCAGGAACATCGATCTCATCCCAGGTTGCCCCCTGCGATTCGTCGTGCCATACGATAGCCTTGTCCTCGATCAGATCGATTACGCCCCGAAACATATCCCCTGCGCCAATAGGAATCTGCACAGGGATGGGATGTGCTTTCAGTCGTTCACGCATCATCTGCACGGTATTCTCAAAATCGGCCCCCGTGCGATCCATCTTGTTGACAAAGGCAATGCGTGGCACGCTGTACTTATTGGCCTGACGCCATACGGTCTCGGATTGAGGCTCCACCCCGCCTACAGCGCAGAAAAGCGCAATAGCCCCGTCAAGCACGCGCAGGGAACGCTCCACTTCGATCGTGAAATCCACATGACCCGGCGTGTCAATAATGTTGATGCGATGATCTTTCCAGAAACAGGTGGTCGCCGCACTCGTGATCGTAATGCCACGCTCCTTCTCCTGCTCCATCCAGTCCATGGTAGCACCGCCCTCATGCACCTCTCCCATGCGATGGAGGCGACCCGTATAGAACAGGATGCGCTCCGTCGTGGTAGTCTTCCCCGCATCAATATGGGCCATGATCCCAATATTGCGGGTTTTTTCAAGGGGTATCGTCTTTACGCTGGCCATCAATCTTGTTTTCGATGAAGCAAACCCGCGATCGTAAACAAGCGACCACAGGCTGTGAACAACATCGTTTTCATTAAAACCGAAAGTGGGCAAATGCTTTATTGGACTCAGCCATTCTGTGGGTGTCGTCTTTCTTCTTCACAGACCCTCCCTCGCCATTTGCAGCAGCCTGTAACTCATTCGCCAGCCGCAACGCAAAGCTCTTGTCGCTGCGGGCCCGCGCATATCTGATAATCCAGCGGAATGCCAGCGCTGTACGTCGCTCGGGACGTACTTCGACGGGCACCTGATAGGTAGCGCCTCCAACCCGGCGGCTACGCACCTCAATGAGCGGCGCCACGTTATTCACAGCCTTTCTGAATATCTCGACCCCCGGCTCGCCGCTGCGCTCCCCTGCAATCTCGAAAGCATTGTACACAAGTCGTTGCGCCGTGCTTTTCTTGCCGTCTTTCAGCACACTGCTGATAAAACGGCCCACGAGCTCGTCGCCGTAGACAGAATCTTCGACCGCCTTGCGTTTTTCTGCTCTGTTTCTGCGCATGATTCAGACCCTGTTTCGATACGGATCAGGCATCCTGTCTTTGAACAATAAAATCCGGCGAGTTATTTCCGTGGCCTTTTCGCACCGTACTTCGACCGACTCTGCATGCGATCTCCAACGCCTGCCGTGTCCAGCGCGCCACGTACAATGTGATACTTTACACCGGGCAAGTCCTTTACACGCCCTCCGCGCACAAGTACAATCGAATGCTCCTGCAAATTATGCCCCTCGCCCGGGATGTAGGCGATAACCTCATAACCGTTCGTAAGCCGCACCTTCGCTACCTTGCGAAGCGCAGAGTTGGGCTTCTTCGGCGTCGTCGTGTAGACGCGCGTACAGACCCCCCTCTTCTGCGGACTGCCTTCAAGCGCCGCAGCTTTGGTTTTTACAGGCTTTCGGGCTCGCCCCTGGCGAACAAGCTGCTGAATGGTTGGCACGATATCGGTACAGGTTCAATGTTTTGGGTGCGCGCATCGGGATGCCGCAGAGTCATTCTGAACGATTCCATGGAAAAGCCAGAACAACGCAAGCCTCATAATATAGTGTTTATCTAATTTTGATTCAATGCAATCGGTTAAGATCGAGTAAAAAATATCGAGGACCCGCGTGGCAGCCCGGAATCAGAATCTATGCACTGCCGACAGTTTCCCCGCCTTCTTCAGCATTCACCGCCGAATCCGGGGCGGTCTCTTCGTCAAATTCTGCATGACGGCCATCTGCAACGATACCGTCCCCGCCACCAGCCTCCACCCTAACTTCCTCGTCGGGAGTGCCATTCAGCGAAATGTATTCACCATACGGGCGCGGCCCGAGGATCTCGACAATTTCTTTCGGGCCCAGTACTTCTTTTTTCAATAATGCTTGCGCCATATCCTCAAGGGATGCACGCTTGTCCTCCAGCAATGTGCGCGCGCACTCTCGAATCTCGTCAATGATGACTCGCACCTCCTCGTCGATAATGCGAGCAGTTTCGTTGGAATAAGGTTTTTCGAAAACCGGTGCGTCTTCATCCCGGTTCGAGCGATTATAAGACACACAGCCGATTCGCTCGCTCATACCGTAATAGACGACCATTGCATACGCCATCCTGGTAATGCGTTCGAGATCATTCTGCGCCCCGGTCGAAATACGCCCGAAAACAATTTCCTCGGCAACACGCCCTCCGATGGCCATGGTCATCCGATCCAGCAACGCCTCTTTGGTGTAGAGATAGCGTTCTTCGGGAAGATACTGGGCATAGCCGAGCGCGGCCAGACCGCGTGGTATAATCGACACCTTGACAACCGGATCCGTGTTCTCCAGAAACCAACCCGTAATGGCGTGGCCCGCCTCGTGGTAGGCAACAATTTTTCGTTCTTCTGGCGAAATGAGTTTGTTCTTCTTTTCAAGCCCGGCGATCACTCTGTCGATCGCATGTTCAAAATCCTCCATCTCAATGGATTCCTTTTCTTCCCGGGCGGCAAGCAAGGCAGCTTCATTACATACATTGGCGATCTCGGCGCCTGCAAAACCTGGTGTTTGTCCAGCCAGCACTTCCATATTCACATCGTCATGCAACACCAACCGGCGGGTATGCACCCTGAAAATTTCTGCACGCTCACGCCGGTCAGGTTTGTCGATCATGATCTGTCGATCAAAACGACCGGGACGTAGCAATGCACTGTCAAGTACGTCCGGGCGATTGGTGGCGGCCATGATAATGACCCCCTTGTCGGTATTGAACCCGTCCATCTCGACAAGTAACTGATTCAGCGTATTCTCGCGTTCGTCGTTGGCCCCCATCATCATGCCGCGCCCGCGAGTCCGTCCGATGGCGTCAATTTCGTCGATAAAAATGATGCAGGGCGCCTTCTCCTTGGCCTGCTTGAAAAGATCGCGCACACGGGCGGCCCCAACACCCACAAACATCTCGACGAAATCGGATCCGGACAGGGAAAAGAACGGAACTCCGGCTTCCCCGGCGACGGCCTTCGCCAGCAAGGTCTTGCCAGTTCCCGGGGGGCCCACGAGCAGCACGCCCTTGGGGAGCTTGCCGCCCAGCTTGATGAACTTTTTCGGAGTCGTTAGAAAATCGGCAACCTCGGCAACCTCTTCCTTGGCTTCGTCAAGTCCCGCCACATCCTTGAACGTTAACTGCTGATCTCCCATAGCGTCGAAAAGCACTGCCTTGTTCTTTCCGATATTGAGCACCTGGGACCCCGGATTCATACGTCGAATCAGAAAAATCCACAGGAAAACAATGAGAAGAAGGGGGAAAATCCATGCCAGCATCCCGCCGAACCACCGCTCTTCGACACGGGCCGAAAATTCCACAGTGGATTTATCCTCGGCGCCGGCCTGTTCATTGTAATCCCGCAGGAAATCAGTCAGATCATGGTCGTCGGGCTTCGTACTGGCAAAATCAAGGGAGGTCTCTTCGGAGCGATCGGCAAGGAAATTGTTTGTCGGCTCCGGTACTTCGACCACTCCCCGTTCGACGGCTTCCGGTGTATACGTACCCTCTATGCGCTGGTCGTTGACAACGACCACTTTGTCGACATACCCGCTCTCCACATACTGAAGAAATGTACTGTAGTCGATCGGATTCGATGACCCGACAGACCGGAAAAGCAAAATGTGAACGAGCAGCATCAGAAATATCGCCAGATATATCCACACTGCAAACTTCGGCCTGCGTTTCAGCGGCCGCGAGCTTTCCTCTCTGGACGAATCGTCCACTTCCGGTTGTTTGTGTTCAGGGCCGGTTTCCGACATATCGCAAGCGGTTGTACCAGTACGGCATTACGCCCCCTCAATCCGTTTGTCGCATCATGGGGCGTTGCATACGTACAGGCAAACTTTTTGTACCTGTAATGGACATACCTGTTCCTCCAGAGGCCACTGCACACCGCAAAGGTTAGCGAGACAAATAGCGCCAAGCCACTCTGCACCCCGGATGGGAGCTACGGAAGAGTCAGTGGTTCGACACGGGGGCTTTCCGTAAGCCCCGCAAGCATATAGTTGAGTCCTTCCAACGCCATACCGGCAACCTCTTCATCGGGGAAATGTCCAAGTGCAGCGAGATAAACGATCCCGTTACCCGCTGAATTGATCACCACACCGGCACGCATGCCCTGCTGGACATAGGGAGCGACAAGCATTTCCATAGGTTCGCGATCGGTGTGGGCGCCGAGTACGATCGTGAATCCGCCCAATTCAGCCTGTATGCCCCCTCCGCCGTACAAGGAAAACTCACCGCTTGGGATCGTAGACGGAACCGTCTCATTTGAAGGGTAGGGCGCCTCATCAGGAGGTAAGAGCGCCTGGTCAGAAGGTAAAGGCGCTTCGTCAGGAGATAATCGGGTTTCGTCGGAGGACAGGGCCAACTGATCAGGAACAGCAGGAATATTATCAACCTGTTCACTGGCAAGAGAATCCGAGAGAACCGGGCCGGCGAGTGTATCGGACGCTACAGAATCCACAGGAACCTGCAATGCCTGAAGTTCCTGATCCAGCATATCGAGAATATATCCGGCTCTATCGGCATAGGTCGTGGATGGATACAAGGCGCGCACGCCGGTGTAAACCGAACGGAGGTCAATGATATCCGCGTCGACGGAAGCAAGAAGATCACGTTGCGGGGCAACGTCGCCTCCGGACGGCACAGCAAGCGTATCCGTGACAGTGTACTCTTCCGATTCTTCCGGGGGAACACCTGTGTTGGCTTCTTGCCCTTCGGCCGACAGCGTGTCAACAGAAGAGGGCAAGACCGGAGCACGTTCCAGAATTCCAGCCTGTGCAAGCACCGAATCGGGTAACTGTACAGGTAACGGACCGAATACATCCAGCGAATCGGAGGCCGCCCACTCGAAATATATGCGCCCCGCTGCAAACAGCGCCCTCGGCGCCACCTCCATATTCCGATATTGGGAGGCTATTAACACCATGTGGTTAAGCGCTTCTTCGTATGCCCCTCGACGCCATTGAATCACCGCCTTGTCATATTCTTCCAACGCCACGGCGAGACTATCGGGCGTTTCCTCCGGCTCAAGACCAAGTTCTATGCGAACCCTGGCCGCAAAATCGGAATCCGGATAATCAGCCAACACCTGCCTGTATATCCCTTGCGCACTGGCGATATCGCCTAATGAGCGCTGCACTTCGGCCAGTGCATAAAATGCCCGCTGAGCGACTTCTGTATCGGCATCTTTCTCGATCACCATGCGATACCAGACTGCCGCGGAATCTGCCTCGTTCATCGAAAGAAAAAGGACATTCCCCAGTTCGTACCGGGCCAGCGCCCGTTCCTCTTCCATAATCGCCTGACTCTGCGAATCGCGCGGAACGTCCGAAATATCGATCAATGGCAATGCATACATGCCTATGCCGTCCGCGCCGTCACCCGACGCAGCAGCCCCCTCTCTGGAATCGGGATGTTCGCTCTCGCTCAAGGCGATCGACACGGCTTCCATACGGCGCCAACCGGGCACATGGGGGCGTTCGCCCCAGCGCGCCACAAAGTTCAGACGCGCTTCCTGCACACGAGTACGGTCCCGGTGATATAGAAAGCCGGCCTCTCCGGTATTGACGGCATTGGAACCCGCACCTGTTGCTCCCGCACCCGTTCGGGAGGCCGCATCCTGAAAGCCGCGTTCGGCTTGCAATTGTTCCGCGCGTCGGCGTTCTTCGGCAAGTTCTTCGGCTTTCTGCTGCTGCAATGCAAGAATGCGCTCATCGAATGCCTCGTCGGGCAAGCGCCCCAGTTCAAGCAACGAATCCATACGTGCGATGTTGTTGCTTACATCGGAAAAACTGGCGAACACTTCGGCCAGATCGGCCGCATCCGTCACAGCTTCGGGAGCATATTGAAAGGTTTTTCCAGAGCCTGACGAGGAGGATGGAAGCGAGGTGCGCGCAGTATCGAAGTGCGCCGAGGCAAGAAGGTAATCTCTGAAAACGTCCCGGTACAGTTCGGCCAGCGCATAGTGGGTAAGCCCCCTGACAGCCTGGCCTGTGTTATCTTCTTCATACAGGATGCGCCAGTACGTGGCAAGCGCATCATGGGGCTGTTCCTGCGCATGATAAATACGGCCGCGTACGTACGCGAGTTCGAAGCGCCGGTCATAATGCTTGTCATCGCGATCCATGCGGCGCAATGCTTCAAGGGCTGCATCCCCATCAAGGTACATGCCCTGTACACGTACCATACTCAATGACGCGGCATAGTCAAGTTCATACGGGGGACGCGCCTTGAGCACTCGACCGTAGGCCTCGACCGCTTCCTCGTACCGCTCCAGTGTTTCGTACACCTGCCCGAGCAAAAAGGCGCCTTTAGCCTGGAGATCGTTGCTGCGCACATCCAGCAAGCCGGCTTCAAGTTCAGCAGCCGCTTGTTCAAAATCCCCCTGTTTAACGGAAAGTTCGCCGAGAGCAAGGCGCAGACGCGCCACCGATCGCCGGGACATATTTTCCCTGTCCAGGCTGCTCGCAAGGTGTTCCTGCGCCGATTCGTAGGCGCGCGCGGCCATCAGTGTCCGGGCCAGCCATATCCGGGCATCGTCTTCAAGACTGGTTTCGAAAGCAATTACCTCGCGGAATTTCTGCTCGGCTCCTACATAATTTCCCTGATAGAAATAGGATTTTCCGATAAGTATGAGCGCATCGTCCACCCATTTGGAGCGCGGGTGGTCCCGCAGCACGTTGGCGCTTCGCTCTATCGCATTCTGAAAATTGACATTACCGCCCGACCGGGATGGGCCGCCGAAGATATTCAGATACCGCGTCCGGTCAATGATCTGTTGGGAGGACTCCATGGCTTGAACGCCATTCTTATAGTCCTGCTCTGCGTTATAGAACGTGTTGTAATAGGAGGTGAAATTGTCGTAACGCTTCCCAATGAAGGAATTACCCCCGCAACCGGCTGCAGCGAAAAAAAAGATCGCCGCAAACAGATAGGTGCCGGTGCGAACGGATAGCGGCATAAAGCGGCAGTCGAGAATGTGCTGCGCAGAAAAGAGAGAAAACGAAAATCAGCCCGGCCAGAACGCAGAAAAGCAGGGAATAGTATACGTTATCCTATATGCGGCTTACCTGAATCATGTTGGTTCGCCCCTTTGCGGGCAACGGCATCCCTGCCGTAATGACGATCAGGTCTCCGGAATGGACCAACCCTTGCTCTCGCAAGACGGAATGGACGCACTGGACTCCTTCGTCAGTGTCTCGCTGGAACGGGATCAGGAACGACGTTGTTCCCCAGAGAAGGTGCAACCGACGCATCACCCTTTCGTCATCGGTGAATGCATGGAGAGGCATCCCGGGGCGATGACGGGCGATCGCACGCGCCGTAGTTCCCGTAGCCGTAAGACAAGCGATGGCCGTGGCCCCTACCTGCTCGGCCAGATCAACCGCCGTAAAGCTTACCGATTCCGTAACGTCTTCGGAAATAAAACGACGCTCCACCGGCTTGGAAAGCGGATTTTCGTATTGCCATCCATGCCGTTCTGCTTCCTCGATAATCCGGGACATGACTTCGACGACCCGAACCGGGTGCTTCCCGACCGCCGTTTCACCAGAAAGCATAACTGCGTCACTTCCGTCGAGCACGGCATTAGCGACATCGCTTGCCTCGGCCCTCATCGGGCGAGGATTATTAATCATGCTCTCAAGCATCTGCGTAGCAGTAATGACCGGCTTGGCCGTAGCAATGCACTTGTGGATGATCATTTTCTGCGTGGATGGCACCTGTGAGATAGGCATTTCGATGCCCAGATCCCCACGTGCCACCATAATGCCCTCACTTGCCTCCAGGACGGCATCAAAACGGCGGACGGCTTCCGGTTTCTCGATTTTGGCTAATGTCATGACATCTTTGCCCGACGCGCGTATACGTTGCACCAAGTCGATTATGTCGGACTCGTCGCGCACAAACGACAGGGCAATCATGTCCACATCCTGTGACAAACCGAATACAAGGTCCTGCTGATCTTTTGCAGTAAGCGCCGGCGCAGACGTTTTGATGTCGGGCAGATTGACTCCCTTGCGGGAAGATAAAAGCCCGCCGACTATGACCTCGGTAACGACATCGGTGTTGATAATATCAACCACTCGCAATTCGATTAAGCCGTCGTCGATCAGGATGCGCCCGCCCACGCTGACATCCTGCGCCAGCAGGTCGTACGTGATTTGCACCCGCTCGGCCGTGCCGTATTCGACAGGTTCGGTGGTCAGCGTTAACCGCTGCCCTTTACCGACAGGCACTACATCGTTCCTGATCGGCCCAAGTCGAATTTTGGGTCCCTGCAGGTCCTGGAGAATGGGCACGACCTTCCCCTCGTCGTCGGCTGCCTCGCGCACATAGCGGATAAGCTCCGCATGATCATCGTGACTGCCGTGAGAAAAGTTGAGCCGGGCAATATCCATGCCCGCCCGAATCAATTCCCGGATTGTGTCGGCATCGGACGAAGACGGTCCCAGGGTACAAACAATTTTGGTGCGTCGTCTCATAGCCACAAACTAAAGACAGGCAAGCCGCTATCAAAACACGTAACGGGAATGTACAGAAAACGCACGCCTTCGGCGCCTTGTGCTGAAACGCAGGCGGAAGACAGAGAACGCGTCGGGCGCCTCTTTGCTAGGTCTACCCGTACACTTCATCCGGATCAAACACGCGCTCGCTGTCCGTAACGAGGCGTGCATGTTCGTACCTGCGGTGAAAGCACGACTTGTGCCCGGTGTGACAGGCAGCCCCCCCATGCTGCTTCACCTTAAAGAGAAGCGCATCACCGTCACAATCGATCCGGATTTCCATGACCTCCTGAATATGGCCGCTGCTTTGACCCTTCACCCATATCTCCTGACGAGAACGACTCCAATACGTCATGACGTTCTTTTCGAGTGTGCGTTGCAGGGTATCCCGGTTCATCCAGGCAAGCATCAGGATCTCACCCGTTTCGTGGTCTTGCGCCAGTGCTGCAACCAGTCCATCGGGATCGAATTTTACTTGTTCGAGCAATTCATTCCTGTCCATGATTCCACATTCGGTTTTGCTGCCGTATGAGGGCTTTTTATAACGCACCGCCCACAAACGGATTGTATAATTGTATAATACCGGTGCGCAGGAACCGGGGTTGTCCTCGCCGAATTACACGGAATCCCTGCCGAACGGTTCTCTATCCGTTCCTCCGCCCTCAACCTTGCGTTCATGAACCGCACGATCACATACGTGGCGCGTATTCCACGCATTTTCCTCAAGGGACTGGTGCGCTTCTACCAGTACGTGCTGTCTCCGCATATGCCGTCCAGCTGCCGCTACACGCCCTCATGTTCGGAATATGCCGTGGAAGCCCTCGAGAAATACGGTGCATTGAAAGGAACGGTGCTGGTTATTCACCGCCTCCTGCGATGCGCTCCCTGGGGCCAAGGGGGATACGATCCGCCGCGCTGGTATAACGAAAAAGAAGTGGCGAAGCACCCGTGAGCTACGACGAACACAAGCAAGCCGCTCAAAACACCCCCGTGCGCGTCGGGGTGATCACTGTAAGCGACACGCGGACGGAAGCGACGGATACCAGCGGTCGGTACATAGTGGAAACGCTGGCGGAAGCCGGCATCGAGATCATTGAGGCCTGTATCGTACCCGACGACCCGAAACGCATCGAATGGGCTCTGAATGAACTGGTCGCGCGTTGCGAGGTGATCGTAACGACCGGCGGCACCGGCATCAGCCGACGGGACACAACCATTGAAGTCGCGACTCGGAAATTCGAGCGAACGCTGCCGGGATTCGGCGAGATTTTCCGGATGCTTTCCTATGAGGAAATCGGATCAGGCGCCATGCTTTCGCGCGCTGCGGCAGGAATGTGGAGCAACACGCTTGTCTTTTCCCTTCCGGGTTCGGTACATGCCGTGCGCCTGGCGATCGAGCAATTGATCCTGCCTGAAATTCATCATCTCGTTTGGGAAATGATCCGGCAATAAACATTAGGATACTCTGATCGAAACAGGACCTGCACCGGAAAATGTCCGGTTTTCATTCAGGCACTTCCGCGACGTCCTGCCGTTATATATCGGTTCGTACGGAATCCGAATCGCAACTCCATAGCACCCCCAATGCCGGAAAAAATCTTCCGCATGTACAATTCGCTGACGCGAAGCACGGAGGCCATCGAACCGGCCCAGCCGGGGCATCTACGATTCTACGCATGCGGCCCCACTGTGTATTCCTATGCGCATATCGGGAATTTTCGCTCGTTTCTGACAACCGATCTCGTACTACGAACCGCTAAAGCCATCGGTTGGAAAACAACCTATGTTACAAACATCACGGACGTAGGACACCTGACCGAAGACGACATCGCGGATGCGGAAGGGGAAGATCGCATGACGAAGGCGCTGCGATCGAAAGAAGGCGAGCGCTTTGCAAACATCTGGGATCTGGCGCGCTACTATACAAACATACTACTGTCCGACTGGCAGGCACTCAATCTTCGCGAACCCGATGTGCGCCCGCGAGCTACAGATCACGTAGCACAGCAGATCCGCGATGTGGTCCGGTTGATAGAAAAAGGGCATGCCTACGAAACGGCGCAGGGCATCTATTTCTCGGTGACTTCCTTCCCGGATTACGGGAAGTTATCCGGCAATGTATTGTCGAACCCATTGGACGAGGGTGTCCGCGATGTGGTGCAGGACCCGGAAAAAAAAGATGTACGCGATTTTGCTTTGTGGAAAAAGGACCCCCATCATCTTATGGTATGGCACAGCCCATGGGGATGGGGATTTCCGGGATGGCATATCGAATGCTCAACCATGGCGCAGACCTATCTCGGAGCGTCTTTCGATCTTCACACAGGAGGCGAGGACAACAAATTTCCCCATCACGAATGTGAAATAGCGCAGGCCGAGTGCCTCACCGGCAAACCGTTTGCCCGGTACTGGCTGCACACGCGCTTTTTGCAGGTGGAAGGCGAAAAAATGGCCAAAAGCGCAGGGAATTTTTTTACCGTCCGCAGTCTCGTCGATCCCGAATCGGAAGGAGGGAACGGCATACACCCTCTCGCACTTCGCCTGGCGCTGATCTCGGGGCAATACCGGAAACCCCTCAATTTCACCTTCGACCAGCTTCAGGTGTGCGCAAAACATATCCAGCGGTTCGAAGAGGCCATGGAGCTCGCAGAGCACGGCATCGCTCGCGGCGCATCCGGCAAGAACCATCTGGCGGAACCGCTTGAGGAGCTGTACGAACGCGCACTGGACGCCATGCTGGACGATCTGAATACCCCGGAAGCCATCGCCGCCGCCATCGAGGGAGCAAAATTGATTCTCAGGTCCGGACAGGAACTCGGGGGCGGCCCGGCGCAATCCGCAAAAACCTGGCTGGATAAAATCAACAGCCTGCTGGGCGTTGTGCGTCAGGAGACCTTCCAGGAAGCAAGGCAAACCTCCGAATCCGACGCCGCGGAGGACCTGTTTTCCGGGCAGGTGGAAGAGCTGCTCCGTCAACGCGCCGAGGCCCGTGCGCAGCGCGATTTCCAACGGGCCGACGCCCTCCGGGACCAACTCGACGAGATGAATGTCGAAATTATGGATAGTCCGGAAGGTACGCGGTGGCGCCGCAAAATAACCGGTTATGTTTCATAGCGCATCCCGATGCGCCGTTTTACCCCCTGTTTCAATGCGTATCCGCCCGCGAAGGCTAAGAGCGAATTTCGGCATACGCCGGCTGGCCCGGGAGACACATCTTGCGACAGATCGCCTCATTGCGCCGTTGTTCGTGGTCGAAGGCAAAGGCATCCGCGAGGAAATCGCCTCCATGCCGGGCCAATGCCGGTTGAGTCTCGATGAAATGGCAAAGGAGGTGCGTGAACTGGCCGAACTCGGCATTCCGGGCATTGCGCTATTTCCGAAGATCGAGAACGCACTGAAAGATACGCAAGGAAGCGCATCGCTGGACCCGGAGGGCCTTATCCCGCGGGGCATTCGAGCAGCCAAAGAGGCAGCGGGGAGCATGTTGGTCATCACGGATGTGGCCCTGGACCCCTATTCTTCGGACGGCCACGACGGAATAGTACGAAAAGGACGCGTACAAAACGATGAAACGCTGGAACTGCTGGCCGACATGGCTGTCGTGCAAGCCGGTGCAGGCGCAGATATCGTCGCCCCGTCGGATATGATGGACGGGCGCGTGAAAACGATACGCAACGCGCTGGACGCCCACGGGCATACAGAGGTCGCCATTCTTTCCTACACGGCCAAATATGCATCCGCCTTCTACGGCCCCTTCCGGGACGCTCTCGATTCTGCGCCAGGGGGCGGCAAAGACATCCCCGCAGACAAAAAAACGTACCAGATGGACCCCGCCAACGGAGAGGAAGCGCTTCGTGAACTCGAATTGGACCTTGCGGAGGGCGCCGATATGGTGATGGTCAAGCCCGCCCTCCCCTACCTGGACGTGATTTACCGGGTGCGACAATATTCGACCGTTCCCGTAGCCGCATACCATGTGAGCGGGGAATACGCCATGCTTTCCGCAGCGGCGCGAAACGGATGGATTGACCTGCAGGAAGCCATGATGGAATCCCTGACGGCTATCCGGCGTGCCGGCGCCGACATTATCCTGACCTATTTCGCAAAAGAAGCCGCAAAACGCCTGCGCTGAGTCCATGACAGAAACCAACGAAACCCTTCGCATCGTCCACCTTGACTACAGCCATCTCGGAGGAGGGCTAAGCCGCATGATGGACCGCTTCAGAGACGAAGGCACGCTGACCGGCGAACCCGATGCGGACGCTTTCCTGCGCAATAACCCGGCCGGGGCGTTGCTCGGTCTGCTTTACGATCAGCGGGTTCGGGCGGAATATGCTTTCACGGGGCCGATCCGCCTGCACGACCGCCTTGGTCATCTGGACCTTCCGCGTATTGCGGACATGGACCCCGAGAAACTGCAAGCCCTGTTCGCAGAAACGCCGGCCGTACATCGCTTTACCAACAAGATGGCCGAATACACGCAAAAGGTGGCCCGCTTTGTGACGGATACCTACGATGGGGACGCCTCGCGTATCTGGAGCGACGGAGTTCCATTCGCCGTGATCGAGAAGCGGGTGCGCGCGCTGCCTGGATTCGGAGCGCTTAAGGCCGCCAAAATGAAGTACGTACTGCACTACTTCGGCTACCGCGACTTTTCGGGGTAAATAGCGCGGACCTCAAGTCCCCTGCGGGGCATGGGCCGGCGCGTCACCGCTTCCAGAACGCCGGCGCCAGTATGATGAGCACGGTAAACAACTCCAGTCGGCCGGCCATCATCAGCAAAGAAAGCACCCACTTCCCAAGTGCAGGAATGTCCGCATAATTGCCGACAGGGCCAACGGAACCGAAGGCCGGGCCGACATTGCCGACGCTTGCAATGGCGGCGCTGAATGCACTGATGAGATCAAGGCCCAGCACAAACATGATCATCGTGCCCAACCCGATACCCCCCACATAGAGTACTATGAACGAAAGTACGTTGCTCAAGATATCTTTGGGCACGACATCCCCGCCCAAACGCACATGGATGACTGCCGCAGGATGCAACAGTTGCCTGATCTCGCGAAAGGAATTTTTGAACATCAGCATGTGCCGGATAATTTTGACCCCGCCGGACGTCGAACCGGCCATGCCGCCGCAAAAAAACAATAGAAAGATGATGCCTACGCCAAGCGGGGGCCATATCTGATAGTCCGCAATGGTGTACCCGGTCGTCGTCATGATGGCAACCGCCTGAAAGGCTGCCCGGCGTAACGCATCCGACAGCGAGGCATACCCCTCGAAGGCGCCCGCTTCGCGCCCGGCCCATGGCATGACGCCCACCGTCGTGTCCCAGATACCGATAGCGACCAGCAGCATCGCCGCAAGAGCAATGGCCACATACACCCGAAACTCGGCGTCCCTGAAAAGCAGACTGGCGCGCCCCTTCAGCATGTGGTAATGCAAAACAAAATTCACGCCCCCGATAAACATGAATACGGTAATGACCCATTCCACATAGGCAGAACCATAGTCCCCGATGGAACCGTCCTGCGTGGAAAACCCGCCGGTGGCCATCGTGGTGAAGGCATGATTGACGCTGTCGAAAAACGACATGACCGGCAGCAGGAACAGAACCTGAAGCGCCGTAAAACCGACATAAATAAACCACAAGCGCCGGGCTGTTTCGCGCACGCGGGGGGTGATTTTGTCGGCGGACGGCCCTGGCACTTCCGCTTTGAAAAGTTGCATGCCGCCAATGCCCAGAATAGGCAGAATCGCAAGGGTGAGGACGATAATGCCCATCCCCCCCAACCATTGGGCAAGGCTGCGCCAGAACAAAAAGGCATGGGGAATCTCCGATATCGCCGGGTTGCCGCCGCCTCCGAGAATCGTGGCGCCGGTCGTGGTAAACCCGCTCATCGTTTCAAAAAAGGCGTCGGCGTAGGAATCGAGCACACCGCCCAGAACGAACGGGACCGAGCCGACCAGCGATAGCACAAACCAGGAAAGGGCCACCACGGCAAATCCTTCCCGTATGCCGAGATGCCCGGAAAAATCCTTCAGGCCGCGCCACATCGCAAATCCGGTCAGGCAGGAAAACGCTGCCGTAACGCCGAACGTCCACCATGCCGGCTCGGCATAGTATATCCCGACGGCCATCGGTAACAGCAGAGCGGCTCCCAAAAACATGAGCAGCGCGCCAAGAGTGGCGCAAACAGCCTTTATATGAAGGTGCATGGCGCGCTTCCGGAAAAGAGTGTCATGGGACGTCGCGGGCGTGACGCGCCCTTCGGGAGGCTGCGAGGGGCACGCTGGCTGCGTCATTACTCATTATGCGGAGCCTCCACATACATTGCTTCGTCATCCCTTGCCAGTCCACCCCTCGCAACCTCTGAGCTTTGCGGACTTAATCAGAGTATCCTAAAAGTAACCCGGATCCATCAAGGAAACACGGAGTTCCCTGCGCTCTGAACCACCGGATCCTTCACTTTGCAGCGAACTTCCGCTCGATGTCGTCCATGCGGGAAGGCATGGCGAACACGATAGCGCGATCCCCGGCAGCTATGTGCGTATCTCCAGTGGCAATGCATGCTTCGTCATCATGCAACACGGCGCCAATGAGCGCTCCGGATAACAGTTGCAATTCTTTGAGAGGCTTTCCGGATATCCACGACCGGGGTTTGGCCTCGATTTCGACAATCTGGGCGTCCAGACCATGAATGGTGGCTACGCTCCGTACATGCGTTCCTCGCAGATACCGGTGAATCTCCCGGGATACGGCCAGTTTTTTACTGACAGCTGCATCCAGGCCGATACTCTGACTGATCGGGATATACGTATTCTTGGAAAGCAGCGCCACGGTCTTCCTGACGCCGAGATGTTTGGCCATAAGACAAGAGACCAGATTCGATTCCTCGTCGTCCGTAACCGCCACAAAGGCGTCCATCTCGCCCAGCCCTTCCTGAACCAGTAAATCGATATCGGTGGCGGCGCCGTGAATGACGAGCACATTCTGTAACATCTCCGCCAGTTTCGCCGCCCGTTCCCTGTTTGACTCAATAAGTTTCACGGCCTTGTTCTTTTCGCGGCCGAACTGGGAAGCAACGCTCACACCCACTGCGGTCCCGCCAAGAATCATGATGTGATTCGCCCGGGTTTTCGCCTTGCCCATCATGGTAGATATATATCCCATGTATTTCGGCAAGGCAAGCACGAAAACCTGGTCACCTTTCTGGAGCGTATCGCTACCCCCTGGAATAATCGTACGGGCGCCCCGGCTAATGCCCATCACGCGAAACTTAACCTGGCTATGTGCCGCCGCCACATCCTGAAGTTTTTTACCCGCGACGGGAGCATCGGAGTCGATCCGGAGACCCATCAACTGCAATCGGCCATCGGCGAAATCAAGAATATCGGTGGCGCTGGCACGGCGCACCAGCCACACAACCTCGTTGGCGGCACTTTCTTCCGGGTGTATGACGAGATCAATGCCAAAATCGCTCGTCTTGAGCACAGACCGGGCACGAGTGATTTCATCGGACCGAACACGGGCAATCGTCGTTGACACACCGAGTCGGTCCGCCAGCATACAGGCAATGATATTCACTTCGTCCACGGGCGTTACTGCAATCAGCATATCCGCCCTGGTTATACCCGCCTCATCAAGTACGTCCGAGGAGGTACCATTGCCGACAAGGGCCATCACATCGAGTTTTTCGTGAACCTGCCGGATAGCATCGGCATCCTGGTCAATGACCACGACGTCATGCTCCTCGCGTGACAGCATACGGGCCACATCGTAGCCTACTTCACCTGCTCCTACGACAATTATGCGCAATTCAAACAGGTCTGTCTAAAGATCCACGCCTGCTGCCAGAACATCCGCCCGTAGCGTACGCTGAGCAGAAAATGCCTCCGGCGCGTTCCCGAATCGCTTCGTCCCATGCATCGACGAAACATTGCAGGCGTTCGAAAAGATCGTGGGTGGAAACCGTAAAGGATACTCTGATTAAGTCCGCGAAACTCAGAGGCTGCGAGGGGCACGTTACGTCCTTGATGCCTCGAATCCGCAGTGTTTCCCGCTGATTTCAACGATGAAATCATAACGTCGTTTACGCGTGAAAGTAAAGTGCTGAGTGAAGCGGTTTTGGTCAGAGTATCCTAAAGATCGGATAGGCTTACGTATAAAGCCAATCCGCATACGGATAATTGCCGAAAACGTCGCCGTACATATCCCGGAAATGTATCCCCAGTGAGGTATACAACCGCGGACATCGGGTCAGCGCGACAACGGCGGATCCCTCGAACGCAAGGTGTGCAGGAAAGGTTCAGGAAGGGGTGTCGTTGTCGTCGATCAAAGGAAGTCGCACCCAAAAGACGGTCCCCTTGCCGACCTCTGTCGTGAACCCGATGGTCCCCCGTGTCTCTTCAACACTCTTCTTCACGATGGCCAATCCAAGTCCGGTACCGCTCGTCTTCGTCGAGAAGTGCGGTTCGAAAATTTTTCGACCCACCTCTTCTTCAATGCCCGATCCGTTATCGACTATATAGCTGCACCCCCATGCCTGTCCACCCACCTCTTCCCGTTCGGTGCGCACCTCGACCTTGCCCGTTTCCGGCTCCGGAATCGCCTGGAGAGCATTCTTGATCAGGTTGATGTAGTTACGGCGCAATTCCGCCTGGTCGGCTTCGACAAAAAGCGGCGCCTCGGACAAAGCGGATCGGATACCGATCTCACTTTCTTCCTGCATCAGTGAGATAGCTTCCCGAATCACATCATTCAGGTCCATACGCTGCATCTCGCGGGAAGGCATCCGGGCAAACGCATGAAACTCGCTCGCAATACGCGCCAACGAATCGATCTGCTCTATCAGCGTAGCCGTAATACGGTCGAAAACCTGACTGAATCTGTTCCGGGCATCCGGCTCGTTGACCCGGTCCGCGAACGCCTGACGCAGGTGCTGCACAGACAGTTTCATGGGGGTAAGCGGATTCCTGATTTCGTGAGCCACCTGCCGCGCCATCTCCCGCCATGCAAGCTGCCGTTCTTGCCGGGCCAGCTTGATATGGCTCTCGGCAAGCTGTTGCTGCATTTCATTGAATGTTTCGACAAGTTCTCCGATCTCATCGCGCGAATCAACGGGAAGCGTGTTGCCGAAACGCCCCACAGCAACCGCCTTCAGACCGGATCGAAGCCGGGCGATTGGCTTCGATATGGCGTTCGCAAGCAACAATCCCGTCAACACGACAAGCAGCACGAGAAGCAACAGCGAACCGAAGAGGTACGCAACGGTATCCGCGCGTTCCGCCTCAATGATTTCCTGCTCGGGAAGGATGGGTGTGGAAACGATATAACGCGGGTGCCCCTCCTCTCCCGAAAGCGCCTTGAATCCCGCCATATACGTAAAGCTGCCTACACGTTCGTCGGTGAACGTAACCCGGTCCGCATCGGTATACAGCGCCTTGTACGCCTCGATCGGCAACCGCCGATCTACGAGTCGGTCGCGAATCAATTGTGGACGACTGAGGCGGGAGATCGTATGACCTTCATATACATTCAGGTCGATACCTACGTGGGCTGCCAGCGAATCGATATGCATGCGGGCAAGCACGCTGGATGGACGTTCACCGCTACGCGCCTCTGCAGCCAGTATCTGTTCGACACGATCAAGGTGCCGGTGGAGCCACCTCTGTACGGATTGCTTGCTCTCGACCGTGACCGCTTCCTGCCCCACCACGCCGACAAGACCTACCAGGATGATACCAATCCCGATAAGAGCATTCAGCACCTTGTCCCGGAAACGAATGTGAGGAGCTGGCAACAACCCCTGCCGGTGACGGATCCAGACGCCAACCATGTAACACAGCAAACCGATCACAAGGCCGCCCATGGTCAGGCGCAACAGGTAGTACAGGTGATCGAAGAGCGTAACCCGAGGGGCACGCACTGCAAACACCTGCGCCGCATTCGAAAATGCATCCATTGCCGGCGCAGGTTCCCCATACATATAGTAACTCTCCCAAGCGCCTCCTTCCAATCGCTCGTTCTTCCAGACAATCGGTTGATGTAACAGCGTCTGCACAACGTCTTCCGAAAGCCGGTACCGTCCAAAATCGCGCCCGGTGCTCCGAACCAGAAAACCGTCGCGAAACTCTGCTGTGGAAAACGTATCGAACAGGGCATCATTCGAACCGGAAGGCAATAATACCCCCGATATGGGTGTACCCCCTTCGGCAAAAGAGACGCGCGGCCCCTCGCCTTGAGCGAATGCCTCCGCAGCCGCAACCATGCGCACATGCCGGCTGGCGTCCAGCCCCAGATAAAACATGGGGTACAGCAGAAAGGTCACAAGAAAAACCAGTGGAAAAACATACCGAAGCGTGATCAGGTCCATCAGCTGAACCGGCCGCAACATGGTAAGACACACCAGCCCGAAAACAGCTACAAGCATATACCCCAATACGGCGAGAGGAAGCACTGTCCCGATCGGAGTCAGCATATACACTGCGGCGACAGGTACTGCGACGGAGAGCCCCGCAACGATCCCGAATGTCCAGGGAGACCTCTTGGGTGGCAGCCGGTGAAGTGCTTCCGTAACCACCATCCATGTCACACCCGCAGCGAGCAGAATCACACCGATCTGCATCAGAACAAGACTGCAAAAAACGACAAGCAGGTGCAGATCGGGAATAAGCCCCCCTTTTGCAAAAAAATCGAATGTGCTATCCAATGCCACATGCCGTGCTACGAGCGTCGGTAACAACAGCAAACCTGCAAGGATACCTGTGCATGCTGCCACCACGCCGGCAAAGACCACCCACGAAGTACGACGTGGACGAAACAGCCAGTCTCGTGCTCTTTGGAGTGCACTGACCCATTCCAGAAAAGCCCCGGCAAAGGCAACCAAAAATAGAATGGTGATCAACAATTCGCCGGTGGAGCCAAGCAACCCTCCGAATAATCCGGATGAAAGATGTGCGGGATCAAAAAGCGGAGCAAGAGGCGTTTTGCCTTGTTGCCATCGGGACGGAACATTTATCTCCAACAGGACAAAGCGGATCGACCACCAGTATACAGCAACCATCGCGAAGCCCCCGACAGAAGTCGGCCACCGATTACGGCTCGGTTTCGCCTGCAAACCCCGGAGTTCCCGGCGATACAGGCGCCACATCCCGCCCATCGTCCAGAACAGAAACAATGCGGTCCAAAGCGCCATGAGATGATTGGGCAGCACGGCAGACAGGGCCGTCATTTGCCTGATGGAAGGAGCGCCTACCGTAACAAGGCCCAGCACCGTGCCATCTGCGCCCTGTAGCAAACGCGAGGAAACTGCAGCCTCTCCAACAGACACATCAAATGTCAACTCTACAGGAAGTTTTGCCAGTCTTCGCCATTTGGGAACGAGGCTCACATCCTTGATATATTCGTTATGCACCGGGGGGGCATACTCCACAAGGCGCATTGCTCTGACGACACCCAGAACGCGGGTATCACGTTGTATCGGACGCCACGCAACAATTGCCTGGCGAAATGCCCCGTCTTGTGCAATGCCCGTGTGCAACCCGGCAGGGAATTCTGCTGAAGTGGGGGCTGCATCCATGGGCATACTGAACCCATTCCAGGCCACCAGTTCCATCTCCGGGGTGTATAACTCAACCGATGTTCCGTAGGGTACGGCCATTACGGAAAAGTAGCGCACGAGTGCTGCCGAGTCGGGCTGTGCAAGAGTTCCCTGCACATCAAGAGCCTCCATGACTGCCGGGGCGGAAGCAATGCGTCCTGCGCGCTCGAAGAGGTCACTCTGCATAACCCCGAAGTCACGATCAATGCGATCAAGCGCTGCCGACACCGTCTTTTCCCGGTGCACTTGGGGAGCCTCCTCGATCCTGGCAATGCGCACCTCGCGGGCCATCCACGTAAGTGGTATCAGCAAAAGAAGCCCCCCTGCCACCACCATGAAACGCATGAAGTGGCCTCGAGCCGGAAAGAGTTTTTTCATGATGGGTTTGTCATGGTCGAGGCAGAGCGCAAAATGAGGACCTGGATAGTATGATATACCATAATGCCGAACGTGATCCACCCATCAGGGGTGCCGCGTATGTAACAGCCTGCAAAATCGGAGAGAAACCCGGTTGTGGACTACGTGCAGAATGAATGGTCGCCTGTATAGAGTAACATATTATCCAGTGTTTTTTACCTTCTGGAAACTTCGCGAATCTTTTCATGCATTATAGTTGCCCCTGATCGTGCGCTGCGGAAGGATATCGAAAATCGCCTTCAGTCTTGAAATTGTCGGGGGCTTGTTCCATGCATCCGAATTGCCATGTCCTTGCCAGAAACCCTGATTACCGGAGGAGCGGGTTTTCTCGGATCGCATCTTTGTGACCGCCTCCTCGAAGAGGGGCACAGGGTATGCTGCATGGACAATTTTATCACCGGCTCACATGCCAATGTGTCCCACCTGATTGATCATCCGAATTTCCGGCTCATCGAACGGGATATCACCCGATATATCCAGGTAGACCAGCCGCTCGGCTATATTCTCCACTTCGCCTGCCCGGCGTCCCCCTCCGATTACCTGAAATATCCCATCCAGACCCTTAAGGCCGGCGCCCTGGGTACGCATAATGCGCTGGGATTGGCTAAATCGAAGGGCGCCCGCTTTTTGCTGGCCTCGACCAGCGAGGTATACGGAGATCCGCTCGTGCACCCGCAATCGGAAACCTACCGGGGCAACGTGGACCCCACCGGTTGCCGCGGCGTCTACGACGAATCCAAACGCTTCGCGGAAGCCATGACCATGGCGTATCATCGCTACCATGCCGTAGACACCCGGATCGTGCGCATATTCAACACCTTCGGTCCCCGTATGCGCCTGGATGACGGACGCGTGCTGCCCACGTTCATGCGTCAGGCAATCCTCGGCGAGCCGATCACCGTACATGGCGCCGGCGATCAAACACGTTCTTTTCAGTACATCGACGATACGGTGGAGGGCATTTACCGACTTCTGGTCAGTGAAATAACCGAACCCGTGAACATCGGCAATCCCGACGAAATATCTATATTGGAGGTTACCCGGGAAATTATCGCGCTCACGGGCAGTACCAGTGAAATCGTTTTCGAACCCATGCCTGCGGACAGCCCCAAAATGCGGCAACCGGACATTGCTCTGGCGCAGTCACTTCTCGACTGGGAGCCATCCATCAGCCGCAAAGAAGGCTTGCGCCGCACGATCGACCATGTCCGTAAACACATGGACCGCCTCCGGGACAATGTGCGTTGACCATCGTATTGACGCTCCCGACGACCCCGCGTATCTTTTTTAAAAACACCGAACACCTTGCGAAATATCCATCTCGAACGGCTGGAATCCGAAGCCATATACATCATGCGGGAAACGGCCGCGCAATTCGAGCGGCCATGCTTGATGTTCTCAGGTGGGAAGGATTCTCTCGTCATGGTACACCTTGCCCGGAAGGCGTTCTGGCCGGCGCCTATTCCGTTCCCCCTGTTGCATGTAGACACCGGACACAATTTCCCGGAAACACTTGAACTGCGAGACAGACTGGTGAAAGAAATCGGGGCGAAATTGATTGTCCGAACCGTGCAGGAATCGATAGACCGGGGTCGTGTAAAAGAAGAAAAGGGACCGAATGCAAGCCGCAATATGCTTCAAATAACTACGCTCCTCGATGCCCTTAAAGAACTCAAGGTGGACAGTGCTATCGGCGGTGCACGGCGAGACGAGGAAAAGGCCCGCGCCAAGGAGCGTTTCTTCTCGCATCGGGATCGCTTCGGGCAATGGGATCCCAAGAATCAACGCCCGGAACTGTGGCATATTTTCAATGGACGCAGGCACGCGGGAGAACATTTCAGAATTTTCCCGCTAAGCAACTGGACGGAGTTGGACATATGGGAGTACATCCTCATGCAAGGCATCGAGATTCCATCCATGTACTTCTCTCATGAACGCGAAATGGTAGACCGGGACGGAGTGCTTCTCGCAAAATGCGACTATATCTCTTTGCTCGATGGCGAAACCTGGAAGCGGGAAACGATCCGTTTCCGGACCGTGGGTGATATGACATGCACCGGCGCAATCCGGTCCACTGCCGCAACGCTGGAAGAAATCATTGAGGAGGTCGCCTCGGCGCGCGTCACGGAACGCGGAGCACGCGCCGATGATATGCGCTCGGAGGCTGCAATGGAAGACCGCAAGAAACAAGGCTACTTCTAACGATCCTGGCCGGATCGAAACCTGCTCGCACCAATTCGAACCCGGCTTTTTCGATAACCGCCCCCTTCGATGGATTTATTAAGATTCACCACAGCAGGCAGTGTAGACGACGGCAAATCGACGCTGATCGGCCGCCTGCTCTACGATTCGAGATCCATTCACCAGGATCAATACGAAGCCATTGAGCGCGCCAGTGCAGTACAAGGCAACGGCGCGATCAATCTGGCCTTGCTCACGGACGGACTGCGTGCAGAGCGCGAGCAAGGGATTACGATCGACGTCGCATACCGGTATTTTTCCACCCCGCAACGAAAGTTCATCATTGCCGATACACCGGGGCATATCCAGTATACGCGCAATATGGTAACCGGGGCGTCGACCGCCGAACTGGCTATTATCCTGATCGATGCACGCAATGGTGTATTGCAACAATCACGCCGGCACGGATTCATTGCCTCGTTGCTCCAGATGCCCCACATCCTGGTGGCGATCAATAAAATGGACCTCGTGGGCTACTCCGAAGAAGTATACCGGGAAATCGTCGCCGACTATCGGGAATTCGTTCAGAGAGTAGATATCGACGATGTCGTTTTCATCCCCATTTCCGCATTGGAAGGGGACAATGTCGTCGAACAAAGCGGCCGGATGGACTGGTACAGGGGACCGACCATTCTGCACCACCTCGAAACGGTCAAGGTGGGCGAAGGGCGTAACGTGGTCGATTTCCGGTTCCCGGTGCAATACGTAATCCGTCCGAACCAGAATTTTCGCGGGTATGCGGGCCAGGTTGTATCGGGGTCCATTGCGCCGGGCGAGGACATCGTCGTGCTTCCGTCCGGCCAGGAAAGCCGTGTGCATTCCATCGTCCGTATGGAGGACGATATCCAACGTGCCCGCGCAGGCGATTCGGTCGTGATTACGGTGGAAGACGACATAGATATCGGGCGTGGAGACATGATCGTCCGGCGTCGCAATCAGCCCCAGATCACTCGCAGTATCGATGCCGACATATGCTGGATGAGCGAGCAGCCGATGAAAACGAATCGGCGATGGATTCTTCAGCATGCCACCCGCAGCGTTCAGGCGGTCGTGGGTAATGTGATCTATCGCATGAATGTCGATACGCTACATCGCGAAACTGCGGACACCTTCGGTTTGAACGACATAGGACGCATCGAATTTGAACTGGCCGACCCGCTTTTCGTCGATGCGTACCGGGTCAACCGGGAAACCGGGAGTTTCATCCTGATAGATCCGGACACCAACAATACAGTGGCTGCCGGCATGATTCGCGGCGCAGCGCAGCACGTTCCGCCGGTTGGACGCGTTACGACAATGGAGCGCCCCGTTTCTCCGGGGGTCGTGTGGGATGACTTGTACATTCCGCGTGAGGAACGCGAACGGCAGCAAGGACACCAGGCCGCAGTAATCTGGATGACGGGGCTTTCCGGATCGGGCAAATCGACCATCGCACGTGCGCTGGAAAAACGCCTCTTCAAGCATGGCGCGCGCACCATGTCGATCGACGGCGACCAGGTACGTCACGGCTTGTGCGGCGATCTGAGTTTCTCCGAGGCCGATCGGACCGAAAACAGTCGCCGCGTCAGCGAAGCGGCCCGGTTATTCTTCGAACAGGGAAGCATTACCATCTGCGCTCTCGTATCGCCCTATCGGCAAGACCGCGCATACCCCAGACACATCATTCCGGAAGAACGTTTCTTTGAAGTACACGTGGATT
Organism: Rhodothermales bacterium; assembly: GCA_951812345.1. Lineage (GTDB taxonomy): Bacteria > Bacteroidota > Rhodothermia > Rhodothermales > VXPQ01 > VXPQ01. The sequence continues at coordinate 643,483 of OX638295.1, read as the reverse complement.
GTGATCTCGAGATATGTAAGGATCGCGATCCGAAAGGATTATACAGGAAAGCGCTCGACCACGAGATCCTCGATTTCACGGGCATTTCGGCACCGTACGAACCCCCGGAAAATCCGGAGCTTCTGCTGCAGACCCATGTCCTGTCCGTAGAGGAATGCGTGGATCAGATTGTCGCCATGCTTGTAACGCACGGCATTATGCAGGATATAGATTAGGGATATTCTGATCAAAACCACTTCGCTCACGCGCGTGAATGACATCCTGATGCCCTGGCAAGCCTGGTTTACTCTTGCGACCATTCTGGTCATGATCGTTGCCCTTGTGCGCGAATGGGCACGGGTGGATGTAACCATTCTGTTGGCGCTGGGCATACTTCTCGTAGCCGGAGTAATAAGCCCTATTGAAGCTTTTTCGGGTGTTGCATGGGAAGCGGTCATTACAATTGCTTCACTGTACGTGGTCGCCGCCGGTATTCATCAAACGGGGATTCTCATCTGGATAGATCGCTGGCTGGCGCCACCCGGCGGCACGGTGACATCGCTGCTTTTCCGCGTCATGGCGCCTACTGCGGTGTTGTCCGCCTTTCTGAACAACACCCCGGTGGTCGCCATGCTGATACCGAGAATGCAGGCGGTGGCCCGAAAAGCCGGCATATCGGTATCGAAGCTGTTGATGCCTCTCTCTTTCGCTGCGATTGGAGGAGGCATGATCACGCTTATCGGCACCTCGACAAACATCATTGCCTCGGGACTCATTCGCGATGCCGGTCTGCAGGAATTCGGACTGTTCGAGCTTGCCTGGATAGGCCTTCCTGTGGCCATCCTGACCGTTTTGTACTTGTCTCTTGTCGGACACCGGTTAATGCCGGACGCAACCCCCGGCAACCGGGACAAGGCAGATACGCTGGATTACCGGTTTCACCTGTGCGTACCTGCCGGCTCACCCCTCGCTGGCATGTCAATCCAGAAAGCAAATCTCCGGTCACTGGGCGACGCATATCTCGTATATATCCGGCGCGATCAGAATACAATCGGCCCGGTCGCTCCGGAGGAGACCATCCGGGAAGCGGACATTCTCACGTTTATCGGACGTACAGATGCCAGAGAGCGTCTGCTTCGCGAGACCAATTTTTTTACATATCCCACCGAAAACGGGCAGAGTAAGCAGGAAACGGATCCCCCTCTGTTTCAGGCAGTGGTTTCAACAAACTCGACCCTGGCCGGCAAAACGCTGAAAGACGTCAACTTCCGGGAAAAGTACGAGGGGGTTGTGCTGGCCATCCATCGCCGGGACGAATCGATCCGTGGAGCGCTCGGAAATGTTCCTCTCAAGCCGGGCGACCTGCTTATCATCGACGCCCAAAAAGGATTTGATCGTCACTGGCACCAAAGCCAGGGAGATTTTTATCTCGTCACGCAAGATATTAGGGGGCAGCAGCGGATAGATCAGAGAACAGGGGTGGTTCTGACTATGCTGGCAATACTGATCACCTTGCACATCGGCGGTATTCTACCCCTCGCCGCAGCAGCCTTCGCAGGTGCACTGGGTATGATTCTCATCGGTTTTTTGCGCGGCACCGAGCTACGCCAATCTGTCGATATGGGCGTTATCCTGACGATTGCAGGAGCTTTCGGTATTGGACACGCTGTCCATGCAAGCGGGCTGGCAACAGGACTGGGCCACACAATTGCAACGATATTGCCGGGCCAGCATCCCCTGATAGCATTGCTCTTCCTGTACCTTGGTACAATGATCGTCACAGAAACCATCACGAACAGCGCCGCGGTCGTCATCATGATTCCAATTGCCCTGGCGACAGCCATCGATGTCGGCATGGAACCGCGTGCCGTAGCGTTAGCAGTGACGATAGCAGCTTCGGCAAGCTTCCTTTCTCCGCTCGGCTATCAAACGAATTTGATGGTTATGGCCGCCGGCGGATACCGTTTCAGGGATTATTTCCGGGCCGGGCTGCCCGTAAGTATCGTTGTCATGGCCATCACACTGACCGCCGTGTACTTGAGGTGGCTCTGACAGCCGAGGCGCGCGCCAGGGACCGGCTACACGACCCGGTACGGGATATGCCTGGCGCCGCTGAGCACAGCCTGAACCGCTTCGGCACACATTTCCGCCATTCTCAAACGCGTCGCATGCGTTGCGCTCCCAAGATGCGGCGCCATCACCACATTGTCGAGATCGAGCAACCCTGGATGCACGGAGGGTTCGTCCTCGAAAACATCGAGGCCCGCCGCCCGAATCGTGCGGTTGCGAAGTGCATCGACAAGAGCCTCTTCATCCACGACAGCACCGCGTGCCGTATTCACCAGGATGGACGATGGTTTCATGCGTGCAAACGCCTCGCGCCCGATGAGACCCCGGCTGGACGCATTGAGGCTGCAATGCAAAGAAATGACATCGCTGGTTTCCAGAAGCGTATCCATGGAAACAAGCCGAGCACTCAGTTTCTGCTCCACAGACGGATTGGCGGGGGAACGATTATGGTAGCATACACGCATTCCAAAACCGATGGCGCGACGCGCCATTGCAGCCCCTATTCTGCCCAAACCCACGATGCCTATCATGCCGCCACTCAGATCAGCGCCCAGCATAAGATCCGCTTCCCATCTTGAAAACTTCCCGGCTCGTACATACCGGTCTGCCGGCACGACATGCCGTGCTGCTGCCAGAAGCAGCGCAAATGCCATATCCGCTGTGGCTTCCGTGAGTACATCCGGCGTATTCGTTACAACGATCCCTCTGGCGCGCGCCGCTGCCAGGTCAATGTTGTCGTACCCCACCGCATACTGCGCGACCACCTTGATACCGGGACAGGCACGCAACACCCGTTCGGTCACCGGATCCGACAATAGTGTGATCAACGCATCAGCCCCCTGGGAAATATCGATCAATTGGTCCTCATCCGGACTGCCGACAGGGAATTGATGCTGGACAACCTCGTGGCCATCGAGCAGGTGCAGTCCCCCGGAGGGCAACGGTCGCGTTACAACGATGCGCATGATTGGCAAAAGGAATCAGGAAACAGAGCCAACAAGAAAAACAAAACCGGGCAGAAAGTACATGCAAAGAGTCTGTTACGCGTAATGAAGAATGTTTTTGCAATGATCATGGAACCACGACCTGCCATGGAACGCTGCTGACAAACCCGGGAGATATCCGGGAAACCGGCAAGGGGGGGCGATGGTTACCGAAAGGTTTGAGTTATTTTCCCGGGTCATTCCTGTCTCCACCGTCATCGAAATGAAGATTCTGTTCATTGTGCAGGGGGAAGGGCGAGGACATCTCACGCAGGCGCTGGCCCTGCAAACCATGCTGCACAGGGCCGGGCACGAATTGGTCGGTGTGCTCGCCGGGAACGTTCGGAATCGGGATATCCCTGACGTATTTGCACAAAGAATCAATGCCCCGATCCGTCGTTTTGGCTCGCCGGGATTCAGTATCGGAAAGGAACAGCGCGCTATTAATTCACTCGACACGCTTATCGAAAACGTCGGGCGCATACCCATCTTCAAGCGCAGCCTGCAAATTCTCGATCAAACGATTAAAACAACTCAGCCGGATCTGGTGCTGACTTTCTACGAACCGATGGCTGGCGTATACCAGGCGCTTTATCGCCCGAACGTACCATTTGTAGCCATCGGGCATCAGTACATGTTCGATCATCCGATATATGACTTTGCTCCGGGCAAGCCGGTCGATCGCTCGGCCATGAAGATGTTCACCCACCTGACCGGTTTCCGGACCACATGGAAGCTCGCGCTCTCCCTGTATCCGGCAGAAGACCTCCCGGACGCGCGCCTTTCGGTGATCCCCCCACTTCTGCGCGAGGAAGCACTGGCCCTTCAGAACACCAACGTTCAGGAGGATTTTTTTCTGATCTACCTCCTGAATCGCGGCTATGCGGAGCAGGTGATCGAATGGCACGAAAAACACCCGGCGCAACGCCTCGAATGCTTTTGGGACAATCCGGAAGTCGACGATGTCGTGCAGTACAGCGACACACTCCGCTTCAACCGGATACACGATACCAAATTTCTTGATCTCATGAGCCGTTGCAGCGGCCTGGTGTGCACGGCTGGCTTCGAATCGGTTTCCGAAGCGCTCTTCCTTGGAAAACCTGTATTGGCCGTGCCGGTCGAGGGGCACTACGAGCAACTGTGTAATGCTTTCGAAATAGAAAAAATGGGATGTGGCGTCCGAAGCGACAAATTCGACATGAACTTGCTAACGAAATTCATCGCGCAGTACGATGCCACGCGGGATGACTTCCGCAGATGGGTCATGGGGGCGGAAGAACGCGTCATGTCCATCCTGGAGACTATAGATTAGGATACTCTGATTAAAACCACTTCGCTCCCGACCCGCACGTAAGTATAACGTGGCCGGCATCCAACCAACCGAGAGGGATGAACCTCCTACGGATACCTTCAGGTCTCGCTCAGAGCACGCCCGGAGGAACAGGGGCAATCTCCGCATGATCGCCGATGTTCAGTACCCCGGCGCCCGGATGCACATGGGCATATCTGCCGATAAGCGAATCTGTCAACACCGCGCCGCGGATCACAGCATGGGAAAACACAACAGATTGTTCAATGACGCAGCGGCGCACATCAGCACCCGCTTCAATTGAAACGTAAGGGCCTACGACAGAATCCACGACGCGTGCATCCGGCCCGATATAGACAGGAGGAATGATGATACTGTTTTCCACATCTCCCTGAAACGCACCGGTGTCTTCCTTTTCAAGAAGACGCCGGGTCGTATCCATCAGGGCAGAGATGGTACCGCAGTCAAGCCATTCCGTTACGGAAGCAGTCGTAAAGGCATCGCCGCGCTTTATCATGCGGTCAAATGCATCCGTCAGCTGAAACTCACCCCCCTTTCCACGCAGGTTATCGGCGATAATCCCTTCGATCGCTCCCCGGAGATCCCTGAGTTCACGTACATAATAGATGCCGACAAGCGCCTCGGTAGATATAGGTTCGGTCGGTTTTTCAACCAGTTCCACAACACGATCACCCTCCCGTACCGCCACGCCGAATCGGCTGGGGTCCTCAATATGTTTCACCATGGCGACCACATCGGAATCCTTGAAATCAAGACCCGCATCCATGTCGAAAACCGTATCCGCAAAGGCCACGACACCGGGACCTTGCAAATACTCGCTGGCAGCATGCACTGCGTGGGCCGTACCTTCTGCGGTCTGCTGTACAGCAAATTGGGGGCGCATATCGTGCCGAGCACATATTTCCCGCAGCATTTCGTACACATTTTTCCCGAAATCCGGACCGAGTACAAAGACTCCTTCATTCAGACGTACGGGCAATACGCGATTGAACGTATCCACTATCCGCTCCACCATACTACGCCCTCTGACAGGAAGCAGGGGCTTGGGCGTAACGTGCGAATGAGGCCGAACACGCGTGCCGCGGCCGGCCATGGGAATAATGAGTTTCATAAAGCCGATCCTCTATCGGACACCCGGGAAAACGTATTGCCGGACAAGCACTTTTTGAACATCAAGTGAATAGAAAAGTGCCGCCGGGAGTGCATGACAGGGGCGACAACATATCCATGGAAAGATACGAATATCTTCCCTGACCGACGATGCGGAAAAAAATCGTCAGAATCATTATCTTGTCGCGGTAAGCAGGAAAAATCGGGTTTTCAGTCGTATGGGGAACCCTGTCCTAACTGTGCATGTACCCTTTTGTCGGTTCCACCCTGTCCAAATTCCATAGTCGTACAAACACGCAATGACGATGAGTACATTCAAGTCCTTTGCAGTGCTTGCACTGCTTTTCTGCCTCCTGACGGGAATCCAGGCCTCTCCGGTTCAGGCCCAGGCCTACAAGGAAGCGTTCAACGCGGCCATAGAAGCCGCCAAGGCCCAGGATTACTCCACGGCCCGAGATGAGTTCGCACGCGCCTCTGAATTGGCGAGCCAGGAAAACGATACGGAAATCGCTACGAAATCAGCCAGCAATGCAGCGATTATCGACTATAACATAGGCAAGGGACTCGTCGAGCAGGAAAATTATGCAGGCGCTCTTGAACGGTTCAACGCCGGTATCGGGATGTATCCGAGCTACGTCAAGAATTACGAAGGCAAGGCGCTTGCCCTGAAAAAGCTGGATCGGGTCGAAGAGGCTATCCAGGCCTACGAAGCCCTGATCGCTTTTGGGAACGAGCACAACGATACCCAGGCGTTGCGCAAGGGGGAGGCCGGGATTCGGGACCACTTTAATTTTCTGGCTTCTTCCGCATTGGGCCGTCGAGCCGAACCGTCGGCCTCCGACGCCCGGGAAGCCATTGCCAGTCTGGATGAACTTCAGGAACGCGTCGATCCGGATGCGGATACCTACTTCTATCTTGCCGTCGCCCACAATGCGCTGGGCAACTACGAACAGGCCGTATCTCTTGCCGATCAGGCGCTCAGCCTTCACCGAGGCAGCCGAACGGACGCAGCGAAAATTCACTTCACGAGGGGTGAAGCGCTTATGTACGCCGGGAATATCACGGCTGCCAAGGAATCGTTCGAAAATGCCCGGTACGGCAGTTACAAGAGCCCGGCCGAACATTATATCGAAACTCTTTGACGACGCATCGTACTCCCTGGGTGCTGTATGAACATCGTGCGTACGACATCCTTGCACTGACAAGAAGAAAGCCCTGTACCCGGTCGAGTACAGGGCTTTTTCTTTGGAATAAAAAGATGCCCCCGTCATCATATACGAAAGGAGACGTCATGACCCATCCACCAAGGGAGGCTACCGGAGTGAAGGGGCAATTTACTTGCATCGCCGATTCGATCTCTGCCGGAGAAAAAGTATCCTTAGGGCACCACGTTGTCATCGAATCCGACGTTTGTATCGGCTCAGACACTCGTATAGGACACCACACTGTCATCGCCCGTAATGTGCAAATCGGCGAGGGGTGTGAAATCGGCGGACATGTTGTGATCCACGAAGGTGTACAGATAGGTAACGGCGTCCGGATCGATGACGGCGCCGTCATCGGCAAACAACCCATGACTGCTCCGAACAGCGCAGTAACCCGAAAACACAAGCAGCCTCCTTCCCGAATCGGATCAGGGTGCCTGATCGGGACAGGGGCCGTCATCTATGCGGGATGCGTGCTGGGAGAACATATACTGGTGGCGGATCTGGCTACGATCCGCGAGGAAGTGACGGTCGGGAACCATACCATCGTCGGGCGCGGCGTCGCTATCGAAAACGAATGCGCCATTGGGCGGTACTGCAAAATAGAAACGAACGCATATATCGCCGCGTACTCCGTGGTGGAAGATCGTGCATTTATAGCCCCGGGCGTACTCACGAGCAACGATAATTTTCTGGGCCGCACGAAAGAGCGTTTCCGACACTTCAAGGGAGCCGTCATACGCCGGGGCGCCCGCCTCGGCGCCGGATCGGTTATATTGCCCGCAATGGAAATCGAAGAGGACGCTGTCGTCGCCGCCGGGGCCCTTCTTACAAAAAACGCCGCAGCGCGAACGATCTACGCAGGGGTTCCCGCGCGTACGCATCGCACCGTTCCGAAAGAACAACTACTCGAAAATCAGGGATGGAAAGACGTATAGCCATAGCCACACGCAACCTGCCTGCACGTTTGACTCCACACACCACACCAGGCATAGCCTGCCTGATCTGAAATGAACGTCAAGATGGCGGATCTGCGCGGTCAATACGAAATGATCGCACCCGAAATCGACAAGGCCATCCGGTCGGTCCTGGAGCATGCGGCCTTCATACGGGGCCCGGAAGTGGATGAACTGGAATCCGAGTTGGCCGATTACCTCGACGTATCGCATGTGCTCGGCGTCGCAAACGGAACCGACGCCCTGCAAATCGCCATGATGTCCCTCGGCATCGGACCCGGAGATGAAATCATCACCTCTGCATTCACGGTCTTTGCAACGGCCGAGGCCGGGGCCTTGCTGGGCGCCACGCCCGTCTTCGCCGACATCGATCCCCGAACCTTCAACATCGCCCCCGAAGCCATCGAGGCGTTGATCACGCCGCGCACGAAAGCCATCGTCCCGATACACTTGTTCGGCCAGCCTGCGGATATGGCGCCTGTTATGGAAATCGCCCGCAAGCATGGATTGGGCGTCATCGAGGACAACGCACAGTCCATCGGCGCGGAATACCGGGGTCAAAAAATCGGATGCATCGGCGACATCGGGTGTCTTTCCTTTTTCCCCACCAAAAACCTGGGGGGCTACGGGGACGGAGGAGCCATATTGACGAACGATGCAGCCCTGTACAAAAAAGCCCGCATGGTATCGAACCATGGCGCCGAACGAAAATACTACAACGAAATCGTCGGTATAAACAGCCGGCTGGACACCATCCAGGCCGCTATTCTGAAGGTCAAACTCCGGCATCTCGACACGTATCGTACCCGCCGTCGACAAGCTGCACAGATCTACGATACCCTGTTCGATGCGCATCCATTTATTACGACCCCGTATCATGCCCCTGACCGGACGCATGTATATCACCAATACACGCTCCGTATCTCCGAAGAATTTCCCGGAAAACGGGATGGGCTGGCCGCACACCTGAAAGACCATCACATTCCACACGCGATATACTACCCCGTCCCTCTCCATAACCTTCCGGTTTTCGCACGCGGCGGTTGCCGGAAAGGCCCGCTCGACGAAACGGAAAAAGCTTCCCGCGAAGTGCTCTCCCTCCCTATGCATCCCCTGCTCACGGAAAATGAGCAGAAATATATTGCCGATACGGTCATGCAATACTTCGATCGCGTCGTATCGACCTGACGGAATCGGGGAAGAACGCGGCAGGCGCAATCACGCCCTATCTATCGCTCGCTTATCGAAGCGCCATAACCCTCCAGGTCCGGGTCTTGTCTTCGAACTTAAGGCGAACAATATAAAGACCGGCCGCAACCCCCTGCCCGGAAGTATTGCACCCGTCCCATTCAAATCCGGAATGTTCGGTGCGCGTACGGAAGACCCGCCTGCCGAGCATATCAAATATCTCTGCTTCTGTGCCGGGCGGTAACGAAGGAATGCGCAGTATGTCACTACAGGCATAGAATGGATTGGGATAAGGCGGCTGTGCATCCATATCCGGATTTGGATCGTCTGGGGGAAGCAATGTGGGAGGACGTTCCTGGACCGCAATCCGGTTGCGGACCCCGTCGATCACTGTAGCGTAACGCGGCGAATCCATCGGACCCGACAGGACGATATCCATAATTCCGGCCTCCAGTGCCTCCCCGTCCGCAACATACCCTACGATACGGACCTCGCCCCTCGTCTCGTCATACCCGCTTTCTAACACGACCCGGCTGTCGGCAGAAGTATACACCGAGGCGCCCGGCGCCGGAGAAGATGCAATAAACTGGAAGCCCCGTATCGGGGTGTCGTATTGCAGCCGTAGCACGTACCTGCTTCCCCCCTCGTCGATACGTTCCACGTGTGCTATGGCGTCTCCTGTTTTACCTGCCGGTGCGACGTCCATCGGAAGGAATACCTCATCGGGCCATTGACCCCGCGCAACGGCTTGCGACAGCACGGTCAGATCGCGTACGTCGAACGCTTCGTCTCCTTCGGGAAACGGAAAGAGGTCCACGGCGGCTACTTGCGCAGGCGTGGCTGTCAGCCGCGCCAATACGAAGTCGATGGCATGCACAATGTCCATGACATCAACGGAGCCGTCACCCTCGGCGTCGCCGCGACCGCCGCGGCCCTTTCCGGTTATCGATACGCTGGACGGGGACTTATCCCCGTTATGTGCGAAAAAAATCCTGCCCTGCTGACGCCCAAAAGCCGTACTCGATGGAGAAAACGTCACATACACATCCATGCTGTCTCCCGGCGCCACGGTACCGGAACGCGGACGCACGGTAAAAAGCGGATTATCGCTCGTTGTGTTTGTCACCTGCAGATCCGCTTGATCGGCAGTGTTTTTCACCCGAACCAGCACGCTGTCGGACGCTCCCACATCGACGTCGCCCGCATCGAACGTGCTGGCGGAAACGCTGAAAATGGGCACGGGAGCACGCACGGTAAGCGCATATTTTGCGGCGCCGACCACAATACCCGCATCGGCCCCATCCGATAACGCTTGCGCTCCCACCGCATTCGACAAAACAAGCGTATCGTTTTGGGAAACGGTTACCGCATCGGCGCGAAGTTGCAGCGTAAGAAGAGGATCGTATCGTCCCGAGGGCAAGGCGGCAAACCCCTGCCCCAGCAACACGACCCTGAGGTTGCCTCCCGATGCATCGTATCGCAAAGTCCAGGACCCGTTGTCGGATACCGCGTCGCCCCGCACGATATCCCCGAGACGCAGCTTGCCAAGCAGCCAGCGCACATCGAACTGGATGCCTGTTACGCCGGGAAGCGCGGTCAAATCAAGCGAGAGCGGTACATCTATGGTGTGGTCTCCAGTTCCGGATATAAGACTTCCGCTGCTTTCGCTGAATTGCAAGGTGCCGCTGACCGTACCGGCCGTGGCGTATGCTATCAAGCGTATATCGTCGATACGGATATTGCCGGAACTACTCGCACCGAGCCCCTCGAAACGAAGCGCTACGCTGGATTTGTCGAGAAGAGAAGACGGCAGCGGTACAGAAATATCGCGGTAACTCGATGTTGCCTCCGGTACAGCCGTCCCCGCCCCCAGCACCACGATCGGAAACGTGACCCCGCCATTGATGGAGGCGGTTACACGCAGGTTGGCGCGGCCGTAGGAACCGGTCCGGCGAATCGAATACGTTAGCGTAGCAAGCCCGGCGCCTTCCAGGCTGAAGCCGGGTGTGACAGCGGACGTGCCGCTCGAACCACTATGCTCCAGATTATTTCCCCCCGAACCGGAAGAGGGAGTCGTCGTACCGGTCTTCCAGCCATTCCCCAGTATCCACCCGGCCGGACCGTCTGGCGGTACCGCCCCGGTAAAATCCTCTTCAAAAGCAGTCGTCTGTGCATATCCGGCGGCCACGGGCAACAGCAGCCAGAAAAGGAGAAATAAAACAATGGAAGCAGGCATGATGGACAATGCGCGACATCTCCCATGCGCGCCGGGTCAAATGAGGCAGCAAAAGCAGCCATGGTCACAGACCGTAAGGCCAACGATTCCGCCCATAGACACCCATCCTGCACAGATGTAACCCCTGCCCCGAAATTTCTTTCGAATAATTTTTGCTGTCCTGACGGTACCCGGAAATGCTGCTAAAAATCCCCTCCTCCGAGTAGCATGATTTTCTCCCGATCGCAAACAATATTCTTCAGGGCGTTCCGCGTATCCACAATGCAACGGGTATGTTTGGCAATATCAGCATAAGGAAATGCACTGTGATCCGTGACGATAACAGCGACATCGAATGACCGGAGCGCCTCCTCTGTAAGTGCAACGGAGGTCAGCCGAGACCCTGCCCCGGGAATATCGATCTCCGGAACATGCGGATCACTATAGGCAAGGTGCGTCACGCCGCACCGGGACAATAATTCCATAATGCGGAGCGACGGCGAGTGCCTGGTGTCCGAAACATCTCGTTTGAAGGCCACGCCAAGCACAAGCACTCTGGCATCAGACAATTGCACAGGCTGCCTTGCGATAGCCCGCATCACTGCTTCCACCACATAATGCGGCATCGTCTCGTTGATCCTTGCCGAAAGCGTGATAAAGGCTGTCTCAAAATCATGGCGTCTCGCCAGCCAGGACAGGTAATACGGATCCACGGGAATGCAATGACCACCCAGACCGGGCCCAGGAAAAAAGGGCATGAATCCGAAGGGTTTGGTGGCAGCTGCTTCCACCACCTCCCAGACTGAAATATCGCCCACCCGATCGCACAGTTGCGCTAATTCGTTCAAGAGTGCGATATTGACGGAGCGAAAGATGTTTTCCAGTAATTTCTCCATCTCGGCCACTCTCGGCGAAGAAACCGGGTGCACCTGTTCGCATACCTGCTTCATGGCCAGCACGGCCAGTTGCGTACAGGTCTGGGTCACCCCCCCCACCACTACCGGGGTGTTCGCCGTGGTGAACTTCCTGTTACCTGGATCGATTCGCTCGGGAGAAAACGCCAGAAAATAATCACAGCCCGCAACCAGACCATCCGCCACGCTATCTCCTTTACCTTTTTGCTCCAGCAAGGGCTGTACTAATTCCTCAGTCGTTCCGGGATAGGTGGTGCTTTTTAATACGATCAACTGCCCCCGCCGAAGATGCTCTGCCAATGCATTCGCCGCCGATTCGATATGTATCATTTCGGGATTTTTTGCCGTAGTGACCGGCGTAGGCACACAAATAAACACGGCATCCGCTTCACCGGCTCTCGAAAAATCGGTGCACACCTCTAACATTCCTTCCCGAACAACCCTGCGCAACACTTTTCCGGACATCCCTTCAATCGAATGATCTCCGGCGGCAATCCGACACACACGCTCAGAATTCAAGTCGATGCCGATCGTCCGGAATCCGCGTCCGGCAAATTCGACGGCGAGCGGAAGCCCTACATAACCCAAGCCTGCGACGCTGATAATCGCCTGCTTTGAGGAAATTTTCTCCGCCAGTTCACGTGCAACGCCTGTAAGAAACGTCGCCTCGGAATGGGGCGCTTCCGCATTCGATGCCTGATTATCCATATCCATACCGTGTTGCTATAGGATACTCTGATTAAGTCCGCGAAGTTCAGAGGCTGAGAGGGGTGCTGTAGCCTGTATAAGCCATATCCTCGCAGGACGCTAATCCATCCGGATCGTCCGGGCCCAGTCACGCTGCGCGGTATACCATGCGGCCAAACGACTTGCACCCTCCGCAAAATCAATCTGCGGAGTCCATCCCAGCAGGGCGCCCGCTTTTGAGATATTTGCCCAGGTGGCGGGCACATCGGCTCTGTGCCGAGCCGCGAAAACAAGATGGGCCTCCTTGCCCAGAAGCTCTTCAAACGTATGAATAACATCCAGTAATACAACCGGTTGATCGGAGCCGAGGTTAAACACTTCGTATCCCACCTGTGCAAGAGCCAGAATAGTGCCACGGGCCACATCGTCGATGTACGTAAAATCCCGCGACTGCCTGCCATCTCCGTAGACGGTCAGAGGCTGTTCCTCCGTAATCCAGCGAACAAAACGGAAGGGCGCCATATCCGGCCGACCGGCCGGCCCGTACACCGTAAAATATCGCAAGACAGTAATGTCCATGTCGTGCAGACAATGATAGGTATGACACAGTACCTCCGCCGCCTTTTTCGAAGCAGCATAAGGAGACAAAATCTGATCCGTCGGCTGGTCTTCACGGCAAGGTGTCTTCGTCGCGGCGCCGTACACGGCAGATGTCGAGGCCTGTACAAATTTCCCGACCCCGAAAATCCTGCAACATTCCAGCAGCGTCAGCACCCCCTCGGTATTGGTCTTGATATACATATGGGGTTCCGCAACGGACTGCCGAACGCCCGCTCGCGCAGCCAGGTTGATCGCTGCATCAAAAGACACTCCCTCAAACACCTGCTCCCGAAGCGCATCCCGATTACACATATCCAGTTCGCGAAAGACGAATCCCGGACAATGCAGGCGCTGTAGCCGCCATTGTTTCAAACGCACGTCGTATGCATCGTTGAGGTTGTCGATCCCTGTAACCGTATGCCCATCGTCGAGCAGTAACTCGACCACTCTCGATGCAATGAACCCGGCAGCACCTGTTACGAGATAATGGCCCATGCTTTAATGCCAACCGGTGATCAGGACGTATGCGCGCAAATCGAGAGACGGTGCGCCTGTTACCCCTGCTGTTCCACTACACTTCTCTGATCCTTGCCCACTACTGCAAGGTCGTGTTCTACCATCTCCTCAATCATTTCCTGGAACGAGTAACGGGGAGCCCACCCCAGCTTTTGGCGCGCTCTGGAAGCATCCCCCTGCAAAAAATTGACTTCGGCGGGGCGGAAGAAATGCGGATTGACTTCCACAATCAAAGCACCGGTCTTTCTGTCGTATCCTTTCTCTTCCACTCCCTCCCCTTCCCAGCGAAGGTCGACGCCCGTATAGCCAAAAGCCATCTCACACAGCTGACGCACCGTATGAATCTTACCCGTGGCCACGACAAAGTCTTCCGGCTCATCCTGCTGGAGAATACACCACATGGCGTGCACATAATCTTTCGCATGCCCCCAATCCCGACAAGCATCCAGATTACCAAGGTACAGCCGATCGTCGACGCCGAGCGCAATACGCGCTGCCGCTCGCGTAACCTTACGCGTCACGAACATCTCACCGCGCCGCGGGCTCTCGTGGTTGAACAGGACCCCGTTGCACGCATACATCCCGTATGCTTCTCTGTAATTCACGGTGATCCAATAGGCAAATAACTTGGACACCCCGTACGGACTACGGGGATGAAATGGCGTGTTCTCGTTCTGGGGAATTTCGGCTACCTGACCGAAAAGTTCAGAGGTGGAGGCCTGGTAGAACCGGACGTGATCGCCCATCCCAAGCAAGCGAATCGCTTCGAGCAAACGCAACGTCCCCAGCGCATCCACGTCCGTGGTGTATTCCGGGGTTTCAAAACTCACCTGTACATGGCTTTGCGCAGCAAGATTGTATACCTCGTCCGGTTGTACCGAACGAACGATATGGGTAAGCCGCGTCGAATCCGCCATGTCCCCATAGTGCAAAATCAACCCCTTGCCCCGCCCGGATGTGTCTCCGATCAAGTGATCGATCCACTGCGTATTGGGGCGGCTGAGGCGTCGCCGGATGCCGTGTACCTCGTACCCCTTCTCAAGAAGCAATTCGGCCAAATACGCCCCGTCCTGTCCGGTAATACCTGTGATTAGGGCTTTTTTCGCTGTAGACATATGTTAGCGTTTGGGTACTGGAAAAAGTGAATAGCAGGCGGAAATCCGCTTGTTATGAAGCATTGCGGACGGCTGCGTCGCGCACCGGCACGTGCGGCCGGCCGACGCTAAAATAGTCGAATCCGATTTCCGCCATGCGTTTAGGGTCGTAGACGTTGCGACCATCGAAAATGACCGGGTGCTTCATGCATTCCTTCATTCTTTCGAAATCCGGGCGCCTGAATTCGTGCCATTCGGTACACACGACAAGCGCATCAGCGCCCAGAAGCACCTCGTACATATCCCGCGCATATTGCACGGTGTCGCCCAGGCTTTGTCGTGCCGCATCTATAGCTTCCGGGTCGAATGCCCGGACACACGCACCGTCTGCAAGCAGTTTGCGAATCACCACATGCGATGGCGCCTCGCGTACGTCGTCGGTGTTTGGCTTGAACGCAAGCCCCCAGACCGCTATTGTCCGGCCGGCCAGCGGTTGTCCGGAGGAGAGAATGTCCGGATCCTTCGCAAAATACGTGCGCACGAGCTCTGCGGGGATTCCACGCTGGTGCTCATTCACCTGTGTCACCGCGCGCAGGATGCGAAAATCATACGAATGTTCTTCCGCGGTATGACTCAACGCATGAATGTCCTTGGGAAAACAACTTCCTCCGAACCCGATTCCAGCGTACAAAAAGTGCTTCCCGATGCGGTTGTCCGCCCCGATCCCCGCACGAATATGGTCGACGTTGGCCCCAACCCGCTCGCACAGATTCGCAATTTCATTCATAAACGTGATTTTGGTCGCAAGAAAAGCATTTGCTGCATATTTCGTCAGTTCCGCCGAACGTTCGTCCATCACCATAATGGGATTACCCTGGCGCACGAAGGGTTCGTAGATCAGGATCATCATCTCGGCCGCTTTTTCGGACGACGTACCGATCACCACACGATCAGGCTTCATAAAATCCTCAACCGCGGCGCCTTCGCGCAAAAACTCCGGGTTCGACACCACATCGAAATCCATGCCGGGGACCAGCCCACCGGCCATAAGGGTCTCTCGCGTACGATCCGCCGTACCGACCGGCACCGTGCTCTTGTTCACAATGATCTTGTACATACGGGACGAGGCCTTGCGAAGCAATAAGGCGATATCGGCTGCTACGCCGAGAACATATGAAAGATCAGCAGAGCCGTCTTCATTCGGAGGTGTCGGAACAGCCAGAAAAATCACGTCGCATCCGTGCACCGCCTCTTCAAGATCCAGCGTGAAGCGAAGGCGCCCCTCGCGGATGTTCCGCTCGAAAAAGATCTCCAGACCGGGTTCGAAAATCGTAACGCGCCCTGCACGGAGTTGCGCCACCTTCTGCGCATCGACATCGACACAAATAACGTCGTTGCCCATCTCCGCAAAACACGTGCCCGTTACCAGGCCCACATACCCCGTACCGATTACCCCAAGTTTCACTACGTTTACCGCGTATGGCGTACTCGTTCTCGTGATTCCGACGATTTAAAACCGGTAGACATCGGATGTGCCTCACCTAAAGATACCTTAACGGGCTTGACCAACCGGATAGCGTCAACCAACTCGATTGCAGGTCGAATGTCTGTAATCCGAAAACCGCGCCCCGCAAGAGTCTCTTCGTACACACGCGTATGCAGGTCATCGAATCGATTCGAAAACTCAACCTCGCTTCCATCAACCTCAATGGATCGGTATGTTCGCTGCCGGTCCCTGAACTCATTCGGTATATCACGCTCGTCTATCGACAGAAACCACTGCACATCCGCGTTCTTCAGCGCCAATAGGCCACCAGCACGCTGCGGTTCCATAACGTGAATGCGATGCCCCTCGATATCGCCGAACAACCACATCAGCAAATCGAAAAAGTGAATCCCGATGTTCATCGCGATACCACCGGACTTTTCGTCATCGCCTTTCCATGAATACCGATACCAGGTGCCGCGTGAAGTGACATAAGTAAGACGTACACTGTGCCGGCGATCGGTTTGCTGTTGCAGCCGTGTACGCAAGGCCAGAATATCCGGATGCAGGCGCAATTGAAGAACAGTATTTACCGTTCCGGGGTGTTCTTCTTCGAATTTCTGCAAATAATCAAGGTTGGCCGGCTTCAGAACAAGCGGCTTTTCGCAAAGCGCGCTGGCGCCCAGACGCAAGGCAAGACGAATATGCGCATCGTGCAAATGATTCGGCGAACAGATAGAGAGGTAATGCAGTTGCCGGGATTCCCTTTCCCGCCGAAGTTTCTCGAGATGACGATCAAATCGTTCTATCTCGGTAAAAAAAGCGGCATCCGGAAAGTACCGATCAAGAATACCCACTGAATCGTGCGGATCGATGGCGGCCAGCAAATGGTTGCCCGTGTCCTTTATGGCTTTCAAATGCCGTGGGGCGATATAACCGGCTACGCCGGTGATGGCAAAGTTGTGCATATAAACGTAGGGGGTACGAAAAACCGGAATACGTGCATCAGGAGGCGCATCCGTAGACACGTACGTAATCGACTTGCAGACGCTGGGGCCAAATGTCGGGATCTACCCCCTGTTGCCCACCCCAGGCCCCGCCGACGGCGATGTTGAAAATCAAATGGAACGGGTGATCGAACGGCCAGTGCCGGTCGTCGGCCTCCGAATTGGTCAACCGCTCGTTCCGAAACTCAAAATACTGCGTTTCATTGACATAGCCGCGTATCTCGGACGGGGTCCATTCCACCGCATAGACATTGAACCCCGAACGGGCCGTCGGCACCGTGATGGAAGCGCCCCGCTGCGTGCCCTTCGTATGATTGTATGCATCGGTATGCACCGTGGAATGCACCTGGTCCGGATCGAATCCCACATGCTCCATGATATCGATCTCGCCGGCCCGGGGCCAGCCTCCATATTTTTGCAGATCCGGCAGCATCCATATAGCGGGCCATGTTCCCCTGCCGGACGGCAGGATGGAGCGGGCCTCGAACCGGCCGTAGGTCCACTCCGCTCTCGAAAGCAAACGGGTGGACGTGTAATCGCTGCCTTCCCAGGATTCCTTGTGCGCTTCGATGATCAGGCTCCCGTTCTCGACCCGGGCATTCTCCGAACGCTCCGAGGTGTAATATTGCAACTCCTCATTGCCCCATCCGTGGCCTCCTGTGTCATAGCGCCACATCGAGGCGTTCGGGAGACCATCCTCATCGAATTCGTCGCTCCATACCAGATCGCCTATTTCGCAAACGAGTAGCTCGGGAGGAGGCTCGGGCTCTTCCTCCGACATGGCGCATGCGTTGCTCATGCACGCGAGGACCGGCAAAAACAAACAGGGTATGTGCCTGGTGCGAATCACGCCTCCGCTTCCTTTAATACATGGGCCAGATACCAGGCATATGTTTCCGAAAACCCATCCCGTATAGGGGTCCGGGCGCTCCAGCCAAGTGCCTTCATCCGGGAAACATCCATGAGTTTGCGCGGCGTACCGTCCGGCCGGGTCGTGTCGTAACGTATAGCGCTTTCGCTACCCACGACGTCCCGGATGATTTCGGCCAACTCTGTGATGGAGATATCCTTTCCAACGCCTACGTTAAGCATGCCGTCGGGCGCCGTTTCATATAACCTGTCTGCAGACAGGCCCAGTACGAAGACGATCGCATCCGCCAGATCGTCCACATACATGAATTCGCGGCGGGGCGTCCCGGTCCCCCACAGCGTCACCGGCGCATCCGGGGCTCCAACGCGCTTTGCCTCATGAAATCTTCGCAACAAGGCCGCCGGAACATGCGAGGTCTCCGGATCGAAATTGTCATTCGGACCGTATAAGTTTGTTGGCATTAACGTAACAAAATCATCCCCGTATTGCTTCCGATACGCCTCGCATGTTCTGGCGCCTGCGATCTTCGCCACGGCGTACCATTGATTCGTGGGTTCAAGAGGCCCCGTCAGCATACACTCCTCGGGCATGGGTTGCGGTGCATGCTTGGGGTAAATGCACGAACTTCCAAGAAAAACAAGCCGCTGTACGCCGTATTTGTGCGCAGAGCGAATGACATTCGACTGAATGGCAATGTTGTCGGAAATAAAATCCGCCGGATACTGATCGTTCGCCAGAATGCCGCCGACAACTGCGGCGGCAAGTACCACAAAACCCGGGCGCTCCCGCTCGAAAAACACATCGACACCCCCTTGATCGAGCAAATCAAGTTCGTCGCGCGTGCGCAGCAGCAACCGGTGACGGCCCTCGACCTGGAGACGACGTACGACCGCCGAACCGACCAGACCACGGTGGCCCGCCACAAAAACAGGAACCCCAGCGTCGTTCAAAGACACGATCCAGACGATTGATTGCTATTCATAACCAATTGGACATCCCTGATTCCGGAACCTCATCCGTTGCAGGTATTATGCGCAGAAGCCCGACTTGCTCCCAAAATCCCGTATAATAATGCGGCACACCCGCTAACGGGGTTACTCGCCCTTTCCCTTTCATGGCTCACTTTCATCCGAATATGGCATATGCCGTAATCATGGCAGGCGGAATCGGCAGTCGATTCTGGCCGCAAAGCCGCGAGAACAATCCCAAGCAATTTCTGGCGATTCACGGCGGAGACACGCTGATCCGCAATACCATGTCCCGCTTGCGAGGCATCATCCCGGACGAGAACGTTTTTGTCGTCACGCATAGCCGGTACATCGATCAGACACAGGAACAACTTCCCGCCGTTCCCGCGGAAAACATCCTTGCCGAGC
Source organism: Rhodothermales bacterium (assembly GCA_951812345.1). GTDB lineage: Bacteria > Bacteroidota > Rhodothermia > Rhodothermales > VXPQ01 > VXPQ01. Next base: position 623,896 of record OX638295.1, on the reverse strand, counting down.
CTGTTGCACGCAACACGGGGCCATGCATTGCTCTTGCCGCCATAAAATTGCTTGCGCGGGATCCCGACGCCATCATGATCGCCTTGCCGGCCGACCATGTCATCCGCAACACCAGGCGGTTTCACAAGGCGCTCCGCATCGCCATCGACAAGGCACAGGAAAAAGACACCCTCCTTACGATCGGTATAGAACCCACCCATCCCGAGACAGGGTATGGTTACGTGCAATACGAGGGGCACGTCGATCGTGACCGAAAAACGCCGGAAGCTCTGCCTGTCCGGACCTTTGCGGAGAAACCCGACATCGAAACCGCCGAGCGCTTTCTTGATTCCGGAGATTTTCTATGGAATAGCGGGATTTTCGTTTGGCGCGCCGATGCCATCCTGAACGCTATACAACACCATCTTCCGAAGGTCTTCCGGGCTTTCGCCCCGCTGCGGGATGCGCTCGGTACTGCACAGGAAACCAAAGCCATCTCGGAAGCCTATGCTAAAAGCCCAACTATTTCGATCGATTACGGGGTCATGGAGCGGGCGGACAAGGTGTTTGTGGTGCCTGCCTCATTCGGTTGGAGTGACGTCGGCGACTGGGCAGCGGTATATGCGCTTCGCAAGAAAGACAAACAGGGCAATACACTCAAAGGAAACGTGATTCTGAACGATTCGAGCAGATGCCTGATTGACGCCAACGAGCGACTCGTCGTGCTGATAGGCATGCACGACACGATTGTGGTCGATACGGAAGACGCCCTGCTGATCTGCAACCGGGAAAGCGCCCAACAGGTTAAAAACATTGTGGATTACCTGCATGCGCACCGGCTCGAGGACTACTTCTGAGTTTAAGGATACTCTGACCAAAACCGCTTCGCTCAGCCTCTGAGCTTTGAGGACTTAATCAGAGTATCCTTAATCAGGTGCTTTAAAACCTGTCGTTTTCATCACTCTTGGCCTTTTCTTCATCTTTTTACGTAACCTGCGCCATAACCCGCACGTACATCTTTGGGTCGAACCGGTTTTTTGTCGACACAGGCCGATCTATGAGAGCCCCGTAACGCCATGTCCGATATTCGCCGCTCTATTCTGATCGCAAGCGTACTGTTCGCCGGCAGCCTGACGCTTGCCTCGACAACGCTCGCACAGAATGCCCCGGAGGGTACGCAAGAACCGCTCACGTTGACACTCGACGAAGCGCTCCAGATCGCCCTCGTTCATAATTATGCGATGCGGCTCGAACGCCTTAATGTCGAGCAGGCTTCCGCGCAGGTTCGCGAAGCCTGGGGCGAAGCATGGCCTCTTATCGACGTAACGTCCAGCTATACGCGCAACCTGAAAAGCGCCAATCCCTTTGCGGGTTCGGAAGCGGGAGGATTGTTCAGTTCGTTCGGTTTTATTGACTGGTTATCGTTTAACGAACGGGCGCGCACAGACACGGATACAGAAACTGCACCTATCGATTTCGACGAATTCATAGACCGACAGGAGGAGGGGCTGGACGCTATCGGGGCCGGTTTTGGAGGAGACGCCAACCCGTTTGCAGTACCCAACGAATTTCTGAATAGCATCTCCCTGAGCCAAACGATTTTCTCTGCCGAGACCTTTGTCGGCATCCGGGGGGCAAGATATTTCAAAGAGTTGACCGATGAAGTCCTGAACCGGCAGCGGCAAGTCGTTCTCCACGAAGTGCGTCAGGCGTTCTATCAGGCGCTATTATCCCTGAAACAGGTGGAAGTCGTTCGTATGAGCGTTGAGCGAACGCAACGCACGCTCGACGAAACCATCCGACGAGTAAGCCAGGGCTTGGCGCCGAAATTCCAGCGCCTGACGGCAGAAGTCGAGCTTGCCAATCTTGAGACGGAACAGGTCGAGGCCGCCGGGCTCGCAGCGCAAGCACTCGACAACCTCAAGATACAGATCGGGGTGCCGGTCGACCAGCCGATACGGCTGCGAGGGGATCTGGAATCCGAAGAGCGAGGCCGCTTCCTGACCGTGTCGGCGACAAACGCCGTCGATATGGCGCTGGCGCATCGACCGGACCTTGAACAGGCGCGCCTTGCGATCGAGTTGCAGCGAGTGGACCGCCGTTTGGCCATGACACAGTATATGCCGAAGCTCAGCGCCGTCGCAAGCATCAGTTACATAGGCCGGGTGCCGGGCGATCGCACGCGCATCGTTACGGAAGACAGAGATGACTTCATATACCGCCGCGAGTCCGTCGACTTTTTCTCGCAGAGCTACTGGAATCCCGCCATCAGCGCCGGCGTCCAGTTCACCTGGAACATCTTCAACGGATTCCGCACGGCGGCCCGGGTGCAACAACGAAGCATTGCACTGCATCAGGCCGAACTGCAATATGACCAGACGCTGCAACAGATACGTATGGACGTGCAGGGCGCCTTGCGGGATCTCGAAGCCGCGCAGCAACGGATTCTGGCGCAGGATCAGAACGTCCGGCGCGCGGAACTGAATTACGAATACGCGCGCGCGCGACTCGCGGAAGGCATCGCCTCGCCGGTCGAGGAACGCAACGCTTCCGAACAGTTGGACCAGAGTCGCCTCAACCGGCTCCGCGCCCTGTACGACTATCTCGTAGCCCAGAGCGCGCTGGAAACGTCCATGGGCATGACGCAGTGGAGCGCCGGGGAACCCCGCCTTACGAGCAAATAATCTCTTCCTCTATTGGATCTCATGACTCCGTCCGACTATCGATTCCGGATACTTAGGCACAGCGATCTTGTGCGGAATATCCTTGCCGCGGGGCTGTTTTCTATCTGCGCCGCGCTCCTTGCAGGCTGCGGAACAGAACCCCCGAATGGCGCACGCAGCGCACCCGCCGCGGCCGAAGAGCAAGGGCGTGTAATCCGCGTGGAAACCCTTGTGCTCGAACCCACCGTGTTTCGGGATATCATTCAACTCACCGGAGCAGTCGAAGCATACGATGACGCGCGTTTATCGGCGCAAACAAGCGGCACGGTAATCACGGTCGAACCCCTCGGAACCTACGTCCGTGACAGGGGCGCCGTCGCCCAAATCAATCCTTCGGTGCCGGAGTCGGCTGTTTTGCAAGCGAGCGCCATTGTCGAAGCCGCAGAGGCGCAATTCGGGCTCGCCCGGGAAAACCTGACACGCAACGAGCCGCTCTTTGCGGACTCGGTCATCAGCGCCATCGAATGGGAAAGCGTACAGGCGCAATACAATCAATCCAGGGCGAACCTTGCGCAGGCCGAAGCCGCCCTGGAACAAGCCCGTACTACGCTGGCGCAAACCCGAGTCGTCGCACCGTTCGGCGGTACCGTCGAAGAGCACTTCGTCGAACCCGGCGAACAGGTCACGCCCGGCACGGCGGTGGCCCGCCTCATCAATACCCGCCGCGTCAAAGTCGTTTCGGGCGTGCCCGAACGGTATGCCGCGGACATTCTGCCCGGCACTCCCGTTCAGGTCAGCTTCGAGGCGTACCGGGGCAACCGCATCGATGGCCTGGTATCGTTCGTCGGACGCGCCGTCGATCCGCAAAGCCGCACCTTCCCGATCGAGATCGTTATCGACAATCCGGACGGGACCGTCAAACCGGAAATGGTAGCGCGCGTCGAAGTCACGCGGGAGACGATCGAGGATGCGCTGGTTGTGCCGCGCGCCGCGGTCATCCGCACCGAGAGCGGCCATATTGCCTACCTGATCGAAGACCGGGACGGAATACCGACCGCGGTACAGCGCGATCTCGTGCCGGGACCCGATTTCGGGGCGTACGTCGTGGCAACGAACCTCCAGTCCGGCGACGAGGTAATCGTTCTCGGGCAATCGAGAGTCACCGATGGAGACAGGGTCGAGATAGCAACCCGGCATTCCACATCCCAAAACGTGTCTATAGAGCAGCCGGAAGTACCGATGGACCTGTAAAGGATCTGCCGCGCGCATTTCCTGGCCCCGGTCCGATCTCCAAATGCCACCTGTCAAGTCATGAAAATCACCGACATCTCGATAAAGTATCGTACGAGTATTGTCGTCCTGACAGCAATCATCGCCATCGGCGGGCTGTACAGCTACGTAACCATTCCGAAGGAAGCCCAGCCGTCCATCGAGATTCCGCAGATTATCGTCACATTGCTGTATCCCGGGGCGAGCCCCGACGATGTGGAATCCCTGATCACGCAGCCCGTCGAACGCGAGATACAGGCAGTCAACGGCATCAAGGAAATTCGTTCCACATCTACCCAGGGCGTATCCACCATCGTCGTGGAATTCAACCCGGACATTTCCATAGACGACGCCTACCAGAAGGTGCGCGACAAAGTGGACGTAGCCCGGCCGAGTCTGCCCAGCGAAATAGAGGAGCCTATCGTCAGCGAGATCGACTTTGATGAATTTCCCATCATGACGGTCAATCTGGCGGCAAATTATTCGCTGTCGCAACTCAAGGAAGTAGCGGAAAATCTCGAAGACGAGATTGAAACCGTTCAGGGAGTTCTTGAGGTGGACGTGGTAGGCGCTCTCGAGCGAGAGGTGCAAATAGATGTGGACCTGAATGCGCTCCAGGGATACAACCTCGCGTTCATGGATATCGTGGACGCCATTCGCGAGGAAAACACCAACATGCCGGGCGGATCGGTGGATGTCGACCGTCTGAACTATCTGGTTCGCGTCGACGGCACGTTCGACGTCCCCGACGAAATCGAAAACATTGTCATCGAGGCGCCTGGAGGACAGCCCATCTACGTGCGCGACGTCGCCGATGTCGATTTCGGTTTCAAGGACCGCGCGTCGTACGCGCGCCTGCAACTCTTCCGCACGGAAACGGACAATGGCGATCTCGTGCGGACGGACGATCAGGACATTCTGCAGGTGATCAGCCTCAACGTCAAAAAACGGTCCGGGGAAAACATCATCCGTACGGCGCAAGCCGTTCGGGCGACGGTGGACGAATTCGCCTTTCCGCAGGGCACGCGCATCCTCCTCACCGGCGATCAAAGCGAGGATGTCCAGAACATGATCGACGACCTGGAAAACAACATCATCAGCGGCCTCATCTTCGTAGTGGCCGTACTGCTGTTCTTCCTTGGTTTGCGCACCGCCACCTTGGTCGGCGTCGCCATACCCCTTTCCATGTTCCTTTCGTTCGTCATCTTCCAGGCATTCGGCTACACGCTGAACTTCATTATCCTGTTCAGCCTGATTATCGCCCTGGGGATGCTCGTGGACAACGCCGTGGTCATCGTGGAGAACATCTACCGATACAGGGAAATGGGATATTCGCGGTACGAAGCGGCGCGGCGCGGCACCGCCGAAGTCGGCGGACCGGTCGTCGCTTCCACAGCCACCACGGTCGCCGCCTTCGTACCCATGCTGTTCTGGCCGGGCGTCATCGGCGAATTCATGCGTAACATGCCGCTTACGCTCATTGTCACGCTATCGGCCTCACTCTTCGTGGCGCTTATCATCAACCCGGTCATCACGGGTATTTTCGTGCGGCTTGAATCGGAAGAGCGCAAAAAGGTACGGGGAAGCACTCGACTTGGAAGCATACTGATCCTGCTCTTGATCGCGGTGCTGGTAGGTCTTGCCAATTACAAGACGCTGGTCGTATTCGCCATTGCCATCCCGGTGCTGGTATGGATCCACGCAAATTTTTTCAAGCCGATCGGCGATTATTTCGTGGAAAAACTCCTGCCGCGCATCGTAACGGCCTATCGATCGCTGCTTGACTGGATGCTTTATCGGGATTACAACGTCCGCTGGCCCTGGGTGCGTAATACCGGAGCGCTTGCTTCCCTGACCGCGGGATTCGTTCTCCTGATCGGAAGCGGCTTGCTTGCGGGCGTGGGACAGCCCGTGGCAGGGGGCATATCCGGATCCGCCCTGCTCCTTATGATACCGGGAATTATCCTCCTTTTGGTTGGCGTGCTCGGCGTTATGCTGCATTGCCTCGAAAGCATATTTCTCGGCGGTTGGAAGAGCGTACGCGCAGGTCTCGTTTTCGGCGGCGTCATGCTGGCGATCCTGTCCCTGATCTGGCTGGGTCCGCAGGAAATCCCTTTCTTCGTCATCGTCAATCTTATGGCGTTGCCTGCCGTCATTTGCGGCACAGGCCTGCTCGGCGCGATCTTCAATCGCCGCAAGCGCAAAACGCTGCTGCTTACCGACAACCGGGCGCGTCTGTTGACCGGCGCCATGGGCGCCTTCATAAGCATCCTTATGGTGTTCCAGTTGGCGCCTACCGGAGTCGAGTTCTTTCCGGAGAATGACCCCCGTCAGGTATGGGTCACCCTGGAGGGGGCGCTCGGCACTAATGTGGACGCGAGCAACGATATAGCGACCACTGCGCACGATCGTATCCTGAACCTGCTCGACAATACGCCCGAATCGGAAGCCAATCTCAAAAGCGTTCTCGTCAACGTCGGGGTAGGCGGCGACGCGATGTTCGGAGGCGGAGCGCAAAGTGCAGAAGTTTCCCGGGTCACGCTGAATCTGGCGGACTATGCGGATCGCGAGGAAGCGAGCACCGAGACGCTTTCCAAGATCCGCAACCGGCTGCAAGGGATTCCCGGAACGGACATCACCGTCGAGCAAAGTCAGTTGGGACCCCCGACCGGTCTGCCTGTCAATATTGAAATTTCCGGGGAAGATTTCGCGACGATCCGCCAAATAACCCACGAAGTGCGCCAGATGCTGGTGGAGGGAGTGGAAAACGGCGAAATCCAGGGACTCGTGGACGTGACCGACGACCTGAATGAGGGGCGCCCTGAAATGCAGGTCCATATCGACCGGGAGCGGGCTGCCCGCTTCGGGTTGAACACCAGCAACATCGCCACCACGATCCGCGCAGCGATCAATGGCGTCGAAGCAGGTAAATTCCGTACGGGCGAGGACGAATACGACATTACGGTACGGCTTCGGGAAGCCGACCGGTCCGGCCTCGAAAGCATCAAGAACCTTACGGTCCTGCACGAAGGCAACCAGATCCCTGTCACCGCCGTGGCGGATTTCGACGTGGGCAGCGGCCTCGGATCCGTCACGCGCCTTGACCAGCAGCGCGTATCTACGGTGACGGGGAGCGCTGCGGCGGGCATACCCGGCCCGCAAGTGCTTGCAAGCGCGCAGCAGTACCTGGCCGAGTACGAAGCGAACCTGCCGGTCGGATACGCGATGACCTATACCGGTGAAAGCGAAGAGCAGGAAGAATCGTTCGCTTTCCTGACCACGGTGCTGCTGATTGCCATATCGCTCATTTTCATGATCATGGTGGCGCAGTTCAACAGAGTGACGATACCCTTCATCATCATGCTGGCCGTAGGATTCTCCCTGATCGGGGTGCTGCTGGGCCTCATCCTTACACGCACGCCGTTCGGGCTGTTCACGTTCATCGGCATTATTTCGCTGGCCGGCATTGTCGTGAACAACAATATCGTTCTGATCGATTACATCATGCAGCTGCGAGATCGGGGGATGGACAAACACGCCGCCATTATCGAAGGCGGCGCCACCCGCCTGCGACCGGTTCTCCTGACCGCATTGACAACGATACTGGGCCTTATTCCGCTCACGTTCGGGATCAACATCGATTTCGTGGGACTGCTGACGGAATGGCGGCCCAATTTCCAGTTCGGCTCCGAGAATACGCAGTTCTGGGGCCCCATGGGCACAGCAATCATCAGCGGACTGGTCTTCGCTACGTTCCTGACTCTCGTCATCGTACCCGTGATGTATTCGACGTTCGATTCGCTCGCAACCAGGCTCAGGAGCATCTTTGGAAGAAAAAAAGAAGCCGGTAGCGAAGAGGGCGAGGCAAACCATGTAGACCGGTAGCGCCGCAGCTACAGAAAAGTATAGAGCCGGTGTGCCGCAAGAGCCGGTAGCGACGTATGAAACGGTTAAGCGACTTCGCCGACGCGCATCTTCGCATATTCGATCGGCCCGCCCCGCCCGCACCGGATGAAATAACAAGCGTACACCTCATCGGGATTTGCGGCGCCGGCATGGGATCCCTCGCCGGCCTCCTGCAGGACGCAGGGTACGCCGTGCAGGGATCCGACGAGCGCTATTACCCGCCCATGAGCACGCGGATTGCCGAGGCGGGCATTACCATGCTCGAAGGGTACGATGCACAGCATCTGGATCCGCCGCCGGATCTGGTTATCGTAGGCAACGCCTGCACGCCGACCCATCCGGAAGCATCGTACGCCAGAGAGCAGGGCCTTGCCCAGTTGTCCCTGCCCGAAGGCATTGCGCACTTCTTCCTGGACGACCGGAAGTCGCTGGTTATCGCCGGCACGCACGGCAAGACGACCACCACCGGCATGCTTGTCCACATTCTGCAGAGCGCCGGGATGGATCCGGGGTTCCTCGTAGGCGGATTGCCTGCACACGGCGGGGCCTCGTGCGGCGTCGGCGCCGGCCGGCATTTTGTCGTCGAGGGCGACGAATACGACAGCGCCTATTTCGACAAGCGTCCGAAGATGATGCACTACCGGCCTGCCAGCGCCGTCGTCACGTCGCTGGAGTTCGATCATGCGGACATCTACGATAGCTGGGAAGAGTATCGCGAAGCATTCCGGGCATTCGTCGGCCTTGTCGACCCGGACGGACTTCTTGTATTGAACGGAAACGATCCCGAAGTACGGGCGCTTGCAGACCATACCCGGGCCCGCGTAGCCTGCATCGGCTTTGCAAACGAGGAAATCGCCGCCGGGAACGCGCGTCCCGCCCCCGGCGGACAGCGTTTTACGCTGCGGGCGCATGGCCGGGAACAGACGGATATTTTTCTGCCCATGAGCGGGCGGCATAACCTGTTCAATGCGCTGGCCGTCTGCGCGATTGCGCTGGACGAGGGCCTCTCGCCCGCACAGATTGCGGAGGGATTCGCCTCCTTTTCCGGAATGAAGCGCCGGCAGGAAGTGCTGGGCGAGACAAACGGCGTCCTTGTAGTGGACGACTTTGCGCACCATCCCACGGCAGTAAGCGAAACGGTCCGCGCAATCGCCGAACGATGGCCCGACCGCCGCATCGTGGCCGTTTTCGAGCCGCGTTCCAACTCAAGCCGGCGGAAGATCTTCGAAGAACCGTATGGTCATGCCTTCGACCGGGCGGACGCCGTGTTTATCAGCGCGCCGCCTGTACGCCACAACGACAGGACAGGCGATCTGCTGGATGCGGAAAGCGTCGGGAATATTCTCGAAGCCCGCGGCATCCCTGCAACCATCCGACCCGATGCGGAGCGCCTCCTGCCCCCGCTTCTGGACGCACTGCGCCCTGGGGATGTGGCGCTGATCATGAGCAACGGTAGCTTCGACGGACTCCTTACCCGCCTGATCGCAGCGCTCGTGAAGCGCGAACCGGCAGCAGCGAAGCCGGATGATGCAGCGTAATAAAGGATACTCTGATCAAAAATAGTGCGGATTCGGGGCGTCGCGGGCGTGAAGCGCCCTTCGGAAGGCTGCGAGAAGTGCAATGCCCGGACATATATCGTATTCTGTACGCATTCCCGCAAACGATCCAAGCCATCCGAAGACCTTCATGCGCAGTTTCCCTGCCCTGTTCTGCATCCTGCTCACCGTCATGAACATATTGTCCGGGTGCAACCCCGGAACTCCCTCAGCCCCTGCCGTACCCGATGACAACGCCCTGCGCGCCCGCGCCGACTCGCTGGCGCATACCTTCCTCATCGTGGACGGCCATATCGATGTACCGTACCGGCTCGATGGTTTGCATGAAAACATTTCCGAAGAAACCTTCGGCGGGGACTTCGACTATCCGAAAGCCGTTGCCGGCGGCCTCGACGCCCCGTTCATGTCGATCTACATCCCGGCGGTCTATCAGGAAACCGGCGGAGCCGCGGAAAAGGCGGATTCTCTGATCGACATGGTGGAAGGATTCGTCGAGCAGTGGCCGGACAAGTTTGCCTTTGCCCGGTCTGTGGCGGATATCCGGGCCAACTTCGAGGCAGGACGTATCTCGCTACCGATGGGTATGGAAAACGGCGCCCCCATCGGCGACGACCTTACACGCCTGCAATATTTCCACGAGCGGGGCATTCGATACATCACACTGACACACTCCCGCGTCAATCAACTCAGCGATTCGTCCTACGATTCGACCCGGGTTCATGACGGCCTGAGCGATTTGGGTAAAGAGGCGGTTCGTGAAATGAACCGGCTGGGAATCATTGTCGATATCTCGCATGTCTCCGACGAAGCATTTTACGATGTGATGGAAATCACCGAAGCGCCTGCCCTGGCAAGCCACTCTTCCCCCCGGCATTTTACGCCCGGCTGGGAGCGCAACATGGGCGATGCCATGATCCAGCGCCTCGCCGAAAACGGCGGAGTCATTATGGTCGTCTTCGGATCGACATTCCTGCGCACGGAATACGATGCAGAGGGGGACTCTGTCCGGGCAGCCGTAGAGAAAGAGTTAGCGGCCGCGGGCTATCAGCAAGGGTCGGAAGCATACGTACGCCGGTTCGAGGAACAGCGTAAGGCGCACCCGATCGGCTCGGTCGAGGACATTGTGGCGCAGATCAACCATGTCGTTTCGCTGACGAGCATCGACCATGTAGGGCTCGGATCGGATTTCGACGGCGTTTTTGCGCTGCCGCATGGTATGCAAGACGTCTCTATGTATCCGAACCTGATCTACCACTTGCTCAAAGAAGGGTACAGCGACGAGGATATCCGGAAAATACTGGGCGAAAACGCGCTGCGCGTCTGGTCCGATGTGGAAGAGGTTGCGCGCGCGATGCAGAATGCCGAGGGCAAGTGATGGCATAATGCGCCGTAGACGGGTTAAGGATACACTACTTCCTCGAGCACAAGCCCATGGGCAGGCGCCGAGGGCCCGGCGGCACGACGATCTTTCCGGGCAAGAAGGCGAGCCATATCTTCCACGGGACGCTTGCCATGCCCTATCTCCAGCAACGTTCCCACCAGCGCGCGCACCATGCCGTGCAGGAACCTGTTTCCCGTTATCTCAAAACAGGCGTCCCCGTCGTCTGACTCGCGCGTCCAGCGCGCCTCTTGCAAGGTGCAAACGCGGTTCTTCGTCTCCGACTGCGCAAGGCAGAACGTATCGAAATCGTGTTCGCCGAGGAGGGTATCGGCAGCGGCCTGCATAAGCGCGAAATCCGGCTCCGGCCGGATATGTACGCGCATATGTCTATCAAGAGCGCGAAACCCGGTGGTGATGTAGTAGCGGTAGCGCCGAAGGCGGGCATCGTAGCGGGCATGAAAGCCATCGGGAGCCACGGTGAGCATGCGGACAGCGATGGCGTCGGGGAGAAGACCGTTCAGGGAAGCAAGAAGGCGGTGCGTATCTATCCCGGCCTCCCCCCGGGGGGCGTCCGCAAGAAAGTGTGCGACCTGCCCCCGGGCATGCACCCCGGCGTCGGTGCGCCCTGCCCCGACAATATCTGTCGGGGTGCGCAAGGCGGTGGCGAGCGCCTCCTCGAGCGCACCTTGCACCGTCGGCCTGCCCGGCTGGATTTGCCATCCGGAAAAAGGCGCGCCGTCGTATTCTATCGTCATGCGGTATACAGCCATCGTATGCGCGTCGCATCGGCGGATATCGTATTTTGCACGCGCCGGTTAGGTCGCGCCGCCGGTAGACCGGACGGTCTACCTCAGGAATCGTTCGGTGGTGGCGCCGCCGCTATTACTCCACACACCTGCGCCGGGGAGCGTTTCCCCGCCGACCATTTGCACACAGACCGGGACATATTCCCGGAATATCCCCGATGACCGTTCCTACGCGCATCTATCTGACGGGTTTTATGGGGAGCGGAAAGAGCACCCTCGGACCCCGCATCGCGGACCGGCTCGGATACGATTTTGTCGATCTGGATCGACATATCGAGCAGGCGGTGGGCGACACGGTGCAGGAGATCTTCGCCAATCAGGGAGAAGAGGCGTTCCGGCGCCTCGAAGCCGAGCACCTACGCGCGGTATCGCATGCCGACCGGATGGTCATTGCGCTTGGAGGCGGTGCGGTCACCCGGGAAGACAACTTGCGTTTCGCAAAGAAGCAAGGGCGCCTGATCTATCTCCGCATGACGCCCCGGCGTCTGGCGGATCGACTCGAAAAACGGGCCGCATCCCGGCCCATGCTGCATGAGAAAGGCCGGCCCTTGTCCGGAGACGCTTTGCGCAAGCGTATCGCGTCCTTGCTGGCGGAAAGGGAAGTGTTCTACGAACAGGCGCACATCGTGATGGATGTGGGGCCGGGGCCTGTAGACAGCAATGTGTCCAAAGTTATGGAGGCGCTGGAAAGGGAGCGCGGAAAGTAAAGGATACAAAGTAAGGCCCGGCGCAATGCCTTCCGTCACGCCAGCCGGAACGAACGGCGGTGGTGCGGGGTCGGGCCGTGCCGGGCAAGCGCCGCGTAGTGCTGCTTTGTAGGATACCCTGCATTCGTCTTCCATGCATAGACGGGATAGTCCTCATGCAACCCGTGCATCAGGCGATCGCGCTCCACCTTGGCGATGACGGACGCCGCCGCAATGGCGCGGCACCGGCGGTCGCCCTGTACGATCGTTTCGAAGGGCTGCGCTGCATCGGGAAAACACCGGTTCCCGTCGATCAGCAGATAGTCCGGTTCGGGATCAAGCATAGAGACCGCCCGCCGCATGGCCTCCATGGCCGCCCACAGAATGTTCAGACGGTCGATTTCCCGGGGCGAACACAGGCCCACGCCGATGCTCGAGGCGCTTGCCCGGATAGACCCGGCCAGTTTCTCGCGCATGGCGCGCGATAGCAGTTTGCTGTCCGTCAGACCCGGAAGGTGCGTGTCGGGAGCAAGAATCACGGCAGCAGCAACCACGGGGCCCGCCAGACATCCTCGTCCCGCTTCGTCTACGCCGGCAATGTGCTCGTAGCCTTGTTGCCGGAGGGCGTACTCGAAACGATGCGAAGGAAGCCTGGGTGGCGCAAACATAGTAGTACAAGGGGCTATTCGTCGTACTGATCCGGCAGGTCGTTCTCGTAGAGCACCACGTCTCCTTCGCGGAGGAACGACGCAAGGAAGGCTTGCGCATCCCGCAAGGCGTCGAAGACGTGCAGATTTTCCGCCGGAAAATTTTTTCCCAGGAGTCCCTCCCTGATGGGGGCGGTTTGCTTGCGCCCCACGAGCAGCGCAATATCCGCATGGTCGGCGATATGCTCGCCCAGCAAGCGATTTTCTTCGTGTTGCCGCTCGCCGAGTTCAATCATGCCGGGCGTTACGACGATGCGTCGCCCCGAGCGGAACGTTCCGAGGATCTCCACGGCGTTCCGCGCGCCGACCGGATTGGCGTTGAAGGCGTCGTCGATGACGGTCACCGGGCCTTCCCGGCGCAGCTGGAGCCGGTGCGGAACAGGTTCGATCTGCTCCACGGCGTGCGTCATCTGGCGTAAGCGCAACCCCATCTCGCATCCGACCGCCAGCGCCAGAAGAATGTTGGTTACGTTGTGCGCTCCGAGAAGCCGGGTTTGGAAACCCTGCTCCGTTCCGTTCCTGTCGCGCACAAGAAAGGACGTTCCGCGATGGTCGTACCGGATATCGAAGGCCGCAAGGTCGGCGCCCGGGCGTCCCTGCGCAGAAATGCGCCATATCCGGCCGCGGGCCTGCTCCGCCATCGCCGCCACCCGGTCGTCGTCCATGTTAAGAACCGCCACGCCCTCCGCGTCCATGCTGGCGATCATGCGAGCCTTCTCGTCCGCAATACGGTCGATGGTCCCCATGCTTTCCAGATGCGCAATCCCGATCGACGTCGCTACCCCGATATGGGGCTGGACCAGACCGCACAGTTCGTCCATATCGCCGGGGTGTCGGATACCCATTTCAAGCACGAGAACCTGGTGGTCCGCCCGCAGCATGTTATTGACGACAAGGCAGAGGCCCATGGGCGTGTTGTAGGAACCGGGCGTGATCAGGGTCTGGTAACGCAGTCCAAGAATGTTTCCGAGGATGGTCTTCGTGCTCGTTTTCCCGTAGGACCCGGTAACGGCAACGATCTTCAGGTCGGACCGTCGGCTGAGCCGGCGGCGGGCCTGTCGCTTGAAACCCTCCCGAATGCGTCGTTCCACAGGATCCGTCAGGGCGGCGGCGGCCAGCACCCAGGCAGGCGCCAGGAAATCCGCCAGAAACAAGCCCCCCAGATACCAGAACAGGTCGGCGAGATCGCCCCGGAGCCAGAGGCACAATCCCCCTGCAACGGGAAGAATCGCCAGCAAGGCGGCGGTCGCCAACAGGCGTTGCATCCGGTTTGTGTACTTCAGGGGTTTTTTCTCGCGGTCGCTCCGGTAGCGGCGCGAAGAGGCGAAGGTAACGGCCCAGAGAGGCAGCGCGACGGCGGCGACGAGCAGCGGAGCAAGAAAAGCGGCAGCGATGGCTATGAGGACCAGCTCCGCGAGCGCCAGCTTATGTGAGAGACGGAATACGAGCGAACGAAAACGATGGGCAACCCAGGCCCGGAATTCGCCGGACTTGTAGCCGTGCAACTGGAAAACGTGCAGAAAATAGCGCAGCCGCCGCGCCGCGCGCCATCCCGCAAACAGGGTCGTAACAACAGCAAGAAACGCAATGATGAACATAAGGATCAACTTAAGGGGGGAACCCGGTGCGGCGTCAGGTGTTTTGCAGCAAGTCGGTTTTCGGCAGACTGCTTGTAAACGAGTTGTCCCTAAGCGGGCTGTTCTAAGCGGGTTGTTTTCAGAAAGTGCCGGGTGGCGGCAATGAACGTGGCGAAATCGTCCATGTAGCCGTAGTGTCCCGCATTTTCGAGTACCACAAGGCCCGCATCGGGGATGGTGTGTACAAGATATTCCATCTGCCGTTGTGATATAGCCGTATCCCGATCACCTCGAAAGAGTAGCACAGGGATGTCGATTTCCTGTACACGCTCATCGAGATGATAGGTCACCATACGAACAAAAACGCTGCGCATGACGCCTTCGACGGCGCGGTAGTCCGACGACCCAAGCATGCGCCAAGCGAGCGAATGCTTTAGCCAGTCGAGTCCGTATGCTCGAAGCGGCTCGGGCACGAGCCGGAAAGGGGCCTTGAGCAGATTTGCTGTGGTCCGTCGGACATAATACCCGATGGATCGGTTTGGCGTGACACCCGAGGGACTTACGAGCACCAGATGACGGATGAGTGGTTTATAGAGCGGATGCGAAGCCATGTAGAGTGCAATCCGGCCTCCGTTGGAGTGTCCTATGATCGTAACCGGTTCCCCGATATGCGTGTCAATGATTTCCTTGACGAGCGCGGCATGCTCCGGTATCCCTATCGCCTCCACGGGTACCGGCGAATGACCGTGCCCCGGGAGATCAATGCTCATTACCCGGTAATCCGAGGTAAGCGCCTGGGCTATCGGGGCCATATTGGCGGCGCTGCTTCCCCATCCGTGGAGAAGAAGAACAGGAGGAGCCGATGCATTGCCCATCATCGTGTGGCTCAGCATCTCCGCTCCGTACGACCCGGGGGCCGCGACGCCGTTTTGTGTTTGCGATGACGATTCGGAACTCATTGCCCTGCTATGATGTTGGAGTGCTGTACATCCCATCTTTCTCCGGGTTTTCCGTTTTTCGGGCCGCACGCCCTAAAAACCGGGTTGCGATCGTTCGTCGAATCATTCGCCGGACTTTTCATCTATCGGTTTCCCGCCGCATGGCGTATGCGGTCTTAAGGATACTCTGATTAAGTCCGCAAAGCTCAGAGGCTGCGAGGGATGTGCTGGCAAGGAATGACGAAGCAGTGTGGCAGGCCCCACACAATGAGGAATGACGCGGCCAGCGCATCCCTCGCAGCCTCCCGAAGGGTACGTCACGTCCGCGACGCCCCGAATCCTCAGTGTTTCTCGCTGATTGTAACGATGGAATCATGACATCATTTACGCGCGAAAGTGAAGTGCTGAGCGAAGCGGTTTTGATCAGAGTATCCTTAAATGTACGAAGCGCATCGCGCGCGTTCCCTCTCTGCATCGAATTATTGTTGCCGGGGAGGGTGGTTGCATGTAATACGTTTAATACAATTCCCTTGCCAACTGACTGAATTTTATGTCGGAAAAACACTTTGAAGGTCTCCTCGAAATGATCGGGGACAAAAAATTCGGTTTCATCCGGACCTTTCGCCCGGATTTGCCGAAAGGAACCAGCGATCCCTTTACATCGCCGCCCCTGGTGCGAAAATTTCACCTTCGGGACGGATGCCTCATGACAGGTACCCTGCGGCCAGGACGCAAGGGCGCTTTGCAAGTAGCCCGAATCGACAGCGTGATGGGCATGCCGCCCGAAGTCTGGGCCGAGATACCCGATTTCGACGGCGGGCAAACCATCTACCCCGATGAGAAACTGGAGCTGGTTACGGCCCCTGGAGACATTTCCATGCGCGTCGTGGACCTCGTGTCTCCCATCGGGAAAGGTCAGCGCGCCCTGATCGTGGCGCCGCCTCGAACGGGTAAAACAATCCTGCTGAAGAAGATGGCTGCCGCTATTACGCAGAATCATCCGGATGTGGCCCTGGTGGCGCTGCTGGTCGATGAGCGCCCCGAGGAAGTAACCGATTTCAAGCGGGCAACGGCAGCCCAGGTATTCGCTTCCTCGAATGATCGGGAGGAAGACAATCATGTGCGTGTTTCCACTCTGGCGCTCGAATATGCCCGGCGCCTTGTGGAAATGGGAAAGGATGTGGTGCTACTGCTTGATTCTCTGACGAGACTGGGCCGAACATTCAACTTGTACCAGTCCGGGAGCGGACGCACGCTTTCCGGTGGCCTGGACGCGAAGGCATTGCAGATCCCCCGGCGGATATTCGGCTCTGCGCGCAACATCGAAGGAGGAGGCTCACTCACCATCGTTGCTACGGCGCTTATCGAGACGGGTAGCCGTATGGACGACGTCATTTTCGAAGAATTCAAGGGAACGGGCAATTCAGAGATCGTGCTGGACCGGGAAATGGCCGACAAGCGCATTTTTCCGGCCATCAACCTGCGCAAAAGCGGTACGCGCAACGAAGAACGACTCATTGGAGATGCAATAGACCAGCATCACAGACTGTTCCGGGCGCTCAATTCGCGGCCTCCTGTCGACGCCATGCAAGCGCTGATTCGTCATCTCCAGCAATCCCCGACCAACGCGCACCTGCTCAACGAACTGGTTCCAAGCGAGGGATACGGGTAAGCCAACGTACAGGAGGGATAGGGTGGTTATGTTTTCCGCCTTGCGGGGTCTATAGAATATCTTTGCCCCTTTTTGATCGGCTTCTCGTATGGCGCTGAATCCTCTTGCACGGATCGATCCCGTTTCGGATCCGGAAATTCAATACCGGGTTCCTATCCGCGACTGGGCGGAAGAAGAACGCCCCAGTGAGCGCTTGCTGGGCGGACATGCCGATGGGTTGTCGGACGCCGAGTTGATCGGGGTGGTGTTCCGATCAGGCACGCACACCCGTTCCGGTTCCGTGTCGGCCATTCAACTTGGGCGTACGCTGCTGCATACGTTCGGTACGCTGCGTGACCTTTCCCGCCGCGATGTGCGGGAAATGATGCGCGTGGCGGGTATCGGACCGGCCAAGGCAGCCCAACTCGCAGCGGCGTTCGAGATTGGCCGGCGCGTCGAATCGCAGCAAACCGATCGGAAGGAAATACAGGTGTGTTCACCCGATGACGTAGCGGCCGTCTACGTCCCGAAATTGCGCGATATGCGTACGGAAGTGTTCGATCTCGTTTTGCTCAACACGGCGAACATCATTATAGGAGACGTTCGGGTGAGCGAGGGCGGGCTTGCGGCCAGCATTGTCGAACCGAGAGCCGTTTTCCAGCAAGCTGTCCTGGAGAATGCTGCTTCGGTGATCTGCGTGCACAACCATCCCTCAGGTAACCCGGAACCCAGCCAGGAAGATATCAGGATCACCCGGCAACTGGTGGCCGCCGGAAAAATGATGGGCATTCCCATTCACGACCATCTAATCATCGCGGGGAACGGATACACTTCCATGGCGGAACGGCAATTGTTGTAGACATTGCCGTCCGGCGAAGCCCATACGGTTTTCGACCGTTTACGGAATCATACCGACGCCTTCCCCGGTATGAGGCCCGCACTCCGGCGTCGCCCGGACGTTTCTTCCGTATTCATTTGCCCTCCCATGGACCTTCTGGAAAAGATCGTTTCCCTTTCCAAGCGACGTGGATTCATCTTCCCGTCTTCGGATATTTACGGTGGCCTCGGCGCCACGTATGATTATGGTCCACTGGGCGTCGAGTTGAAGCGCAATGTCAAGGAGCGGTGGTGGCGGGAGATGGTGTACCGACACGACAATATCGAAGGTCTCGACGCGGCTATTCTCATGCATCCGACCGTCTGGAAAGCGTCCGGGCATGTAGACGCCTTCCATGATCCCATGATCGATGACAAGGCATCGAAGCGCCGGTACCGGGCCGATGACCTGATTGAGCGGCACATCGGGAAACTGGAGGCTTCCGGAAAGGGGAAGCAGGCCCGCGAAGTACGGACCCGCTTTGTCGCAGCGTTGCATAGCGACGATATGCCGAAGGAACTCCATCGGATCATTCTCGACGAAGAAATTCGGGGGCCTGACTCTGGCGCCTTTGACTGGACCGAGGTGCGGCAATTCAACCTGATGTTCGAAACGCATGCCGGCGCGGTCGTCGATGACGAGACCAAAATCTACCTTCGCCCTGAAACGGCCCAGGGTATCTTCGTGAATTTTCGCCTGGCGCAAGAAACGGCGCGGCAGCAGGTACCGTTCGGCATTGCACAAATCGGAAAGGCCTTTCGCAACGAGATCGTTGCCCGCCGGTTCATTTTCCGGATGCGCGAATTCGAACAGATGGAGATGCAGTATTTCGTCCGCCCCGGTACCCAAATGGAGCATTTCGAGGCGTGGCGGGCCAAACGGATGCAGTGGCACATAGACAACGGCATCCGCCCGGAGCATTTGCGCTGGCATGAACACGAGAAGTTAGCGCACTATGCCGATGCAGCCTTCGATGTGCAGTACGCCTTCCCCATGGGATGGCAGGAAATTGAGGGTATTCATTCGCGTACCGACTTCGATCTGAAACGCCACCAGGAATTCTCCGGCAAGAAGATGGAGTATTTCGATCCGCATAGGAAGGAGAAATATATCCCGTATGTCGTCGAAACCTCGGCCGGGCTGGACCGCACCATTCTGATGTTGTTGTGCGAGGCGTACGAAGAGGAGCGCATCGAAGGCGAAGAACGCGTCGTCATGAAGTTTCATCCCGAGGTAGCCCCTATCAAGGCTGCTGTTTTTCCACTGGTCAAGCGGGACGGGATGCCGGAAACAGCTCAAGCCCTCGCCGCCGATCTGCGCGGGCATTTCAATGCGTTCTATGACGATAGCGGATCCATCGGGAAGCGGTACCGGCGAATGGATGAAGCGGGTACGCCGTTCTGCATCACGGTCGACGGCGAAACGATGGAGACAGGCTCCGTTACCATCCGGGATCGGGACTCCATGAGCCAGGAGCGCATTCCGAAAAACAATGCGGCAGACTATCTGAAGGACCGGATGCAGACCTGGTCGCGGGCTGTATAGGATACGCTGACCAAAACCGCTTCGCCCGGCGCGTCACGTTCTATGGATACGTCCAACATAGTCTAACTCCGATATAGTCCAATATAGTCCAACTGGCGGGGTTGCAGGACGCAAGCGAGCCGCCGGTCCGATGGAATAACCTTGTCGCCGTCGTATATTATCGACGATCGTATATTATTACCCGACGATATGGACATCCAGAAACTGCTAAGGTGGATTGCGGTCGTCATCGTACTGATCGTGGCAGGTGGCGTGCTCAGCGTCATTCTCAAGGTGGGTGCGGCCATAGGTCGGGTTGTGCTGCCGGTGTTGCTTGTCCTTCTCATCATCGCCATCATTCTCCGGTTCATCGACGCCATCCGGCGCCGACGTTGATCTTGCCGGTTCTTCTCAGCCTGTCCGTATGAGCCTGTCCGACTTCCTGGAACCGGATAGAAAGTGGATGCAACTCGCTCTCAAGGAAGCGGAAGCGGCCTGGGACGAGGATGAGGTACCTGTTGGCGCAGTCGTGGTGCATGCCGGCGAGATCGTCGGGCGAGGCCGCAACATGGTCGAGCGTCTTCAGGACCCAACCGCCCATGCAGAAATGATTGCCCTTACGGCAGCGTGCGAAACCCTCGGGGCGAAAATCCTTCGTGGATGCACGCTCTACGTAACCCTTGAACCCTGCCCCATGTGCGCCGGCGCACTCGTGTGGGCGCGCATTGACCGGCTCGTGTTCGGGGCATTCGATGAAAAAGCCGGCGGTGCTTCGACCTTGTACGATATCCCGAGAGATCAGCGACTCAATCACCAGGTGGAGGTTGTATCGGGCATCGAAGGGGAACGTGCCGCCGAACTCATGCAAGCTTTCTTTCGGAAGCGCCGTATCGCCCTGTAGCTCTGAATTCCCCTACGCGTCATGACGGACGTAGTTATCGTCGGCGGCGGCCCCGTTGGGCTGGCCTGCGCCATCCGGGCCCAACGCGAAGATCTCCGTGCCGTTGTCGTGGAGAAAGGGACTGTCGTACAGTCTCTCGTGGGATACCCCGTGAAGATGGAGTTCTTCTCGACCCCCGAACTCATTGAGATCGGGGGACACCCTTTCCCCGTACACGGGCACAAGCCGCTTCGTGAAGAGGCCATCGAGTACTACCGCCGCGTGGCGCAGAATGAAAATATCGACATCCGCCTGTACGAGCGTGTCCGGCGTATCGACGGAGAATGCGACACCTTCCGGGTCGTCACGGACAAGGACGTCATAGCGACCCGGCGCGTGGTCATTGCGACCGGCTTCTTCGACCACCCGAATCTGCTGCATGTGCCGGGAGAGGAGTTACCGAAAGTAACCCATTACTACAAGGAGGCCTACCCGTATTTCGGGCAGCGCGTGGCCGTGATCGGCGCGCGCAATTCGGCAGCAAAGGCCGCTCTGGAATGTTGCCGGCATGGAGCGCACGTCACCCTCCTTGTGCGGGGGACGGAACTCTCGAAAAGAATCAAATACTGGATCAGGCCCGATCTCGAAAACCGAATTAAGCAAGGCGCCATTGCAGCCCGGTTCGAAACCGTCGTTCGGGAAATCAGGGGGTCTTCCCTGGTCATCGAAGGCCCGGAGGGAGTGGACGAGATCGGAAACGACTACGTCCTCGCGCTCACGGGCTATCATCCCGACTACTCGTTTCTGGAGACCGTCGGCATCGAAATCGCCGCGGACGAATGGAACACCCCGATCTTCGATCCGCAATCGTTCGAAACCACGCGCAAAGGCTTGTACATCGCGGGCACCGTATGCGGAGGCCGTCGGACAGGCCGGTGGTTCATCGAAAACGGGCGGGTCCATGCACGGCAGATCATGCGCCATATCGCGGGCCGGGAGCTTGAACCCGTCGATTTCGAGAAGCGCCACTGGATTACGGCAGAATAAGCTGCCGATCGACGGACTGCTCCCTGCACTGCGCTGGCGAAAAGAGCAGAGGGGCCCACCTGTTATACGGAGGGCATAGCAACTTGTTACGTCCGTTCGCGCCCGACTGAAAACAAACGCATCCTCCTGCAATCACACCGCGTCCAGGATTTGCCGGGCCTGCGGGTGATTCGGCGCAAGGCGCAGTGCTCGCTCCGCATACATGCGTGCGCGGTCGTCATCTCCTTGCAGGTACCAGGCCAACGCCAGATTGACCAATCCGTCGACGTACGACGGATCGAGTTCTACGGCTCTCGAAAACAATCGCACGGCTATATCCGGACGGCCTTCATTCAAATGCAACGCGCCAAGATTACCGAAGGCTACGGGATTTTCCGGCTCTGCACGCACCGCCTGCTCAAAAAACGTGCGCGCCTCCTCCAGCCGTCCGCTTCCTGCAAGTAACAACCCCAAGTTCCCCAGCGCCTGCCCGCCGTCCGGATTAAGACGGACCGCCTCGCGGAGCGACCGTTCGGCGCCGATTCGATCCCCCTGCCGTAACCGAGCCGTTCCCAGGTTGAAATGAGCCGCCTCCAGCCATGGATGCTCGGCAATAGCCGCCTGGTATTGTGTAACCGCCGCCGTCAATTCGCCCTGGGCCTCCAGATAGCGCCCGTAATTGACGCGCACACTCGCCAATGCGGGCTGGGTAGCCAACGCCTGCTCGTATAAATCCCGGATAGCCGCATCTTCGCGCCCCACTCGTTCGTACGTTTGCGCCAATGCATTGAGTCGCTCCGGTTTCGGTTCCAGGGCCACGGCCTGCTCCAGCGGCTCCACGGCACGCGCCATCTCTCCAAGTTGCATGTGCCCGTACCCGAGGAGATACTGCGCTTCACCGAACGCTCCCGCCGTGGCGCCGAGCAACGTCACGCCATGCCGGAGCGCTGTCGTATCCTGCTGCTGCAATCCCCGGATAACATAAGCCATGCCGGCATAGGCGCCTGTCGAGTCGTCCACGGCATAATAAGGGCGTAGTTGAATGCGTTCGACCGGCGCTTCGCCGCTCGAAGCTACGACAGATTCCCCATCCGCAGCATTCCGGTCCCGTTCCTGTACTACGCGAATGTGGTGATCCGTAAGCGAGGTGTGCGGTGTTCCCTCAACGGACGCCTTCGGCATATGGCACGAAAAACAATGAGCGTCTTCCGTATGCACGGCACGCGAAGCCTCCGCAGGCAACGCAGCCTGCAGCGCCGCCGTATCGTGGCAGGTCATACAGGTAGCGTTGAAGTAATCGGGGCCGGCAAACCGGAATGCTTCGTGCGGATTGTGGCAGGTCATGCAATCCATGGGTTCTTCCCAGGTCTGCGTTTCGATAAAACAGGCGCTCTGCTTCATCAGATCCGCATGGGAGATGGCGTCAATTTCATCGCTCGAATCCGGTGCGTCGGACACATAAAACGTCATGTGTTCGGAAAGCGGACGGGAGGGGCGGTAATCGTAGGCCGTGCGCCCGTCCCGCAACATCGATACCGTCGTGTGCAGGTGGCATTGCTGGCACACGTCCAGCCGGCGTTCGAGAGAAAGATGCGCGGGATTGACGATCGTCTCGTCGATATCGCCTGCCGGTTCCAGGGAGGCGAGCCGGGCCTCCACATGTACGGACCCGGGGCCGTGGCATCGCTCGCATCCGATCCCATACGGCACCTCCTCGTATTTGCCTTCCGCAAACGGCGTCGAGTGCGGATAGCTGTTGTGGCAGGCCATGCAGCGATCCGGAATGAGTCGGTCAAAGCGGGAATTGGACACCTCGTATCCGGGGCTGAGGTCCCACCTCTCTCCCTGGGTGTACCACGTCAGGGGCAGTTCAAAATAGCGTCCGCCCTCTTCTACCAGGTACGTGCGCGCAGCGGTGCCGCTACCCACTACGTACTCTATTTCACGGACCAGGCTATGCGTTTTGCTCCCATCCGACCCCTTCCTGAATTCTTCGAGCCAAAAACGATCCCCCTCCCGGTAGGGACGATAAAAGAGGCCCCGGTTCGGGTCCTGCACCGTTACGCCGGTAAAATCTTCGACCACGGCGGCGGAACGCATGGGATAGAACGAATTCGCCATTCCATGCTCCTCAAACCCCCGGTATTCCTCCTCATGACAGTCGAAACAGGCCTCGTCCCCCGTAAACTCGGCGGACAGGTTCCGGAAACGAATTTCCCCATCCGCGGCATCTTCCGCCTCCTGCGCGGCGTCCTGCACATCCGGCGCACCGGAGCCGCATCCGGAGATAACCACACTCCATACGAGCACGACCGGTATAAAAATGACGGAACAGCGCATCGTTGTTAATAAAAGGCCCAATGCCAAAAGGGGCAGACCGCACCGGCGGCCTGCCCCTTTTCAACCATGAAAACAGTGTTCCGTTCAGAGCGTGAACGACGCAGCAAAAACGTTTACGCTGTTAAACACTTTCGAAGGACGGTAGGCATAATCAACCATCAACCGGCTTGGACCGATCGGAAGCGAAAGCCCGGCTCCCACATTCCATTCCGCCCAGTGCACTAATTCCTGCTCGCTGGATACATCCAGACCGGCACGCATGAAGAGCAACCCCTGGAAGGCCAACTCGAGCCCCCCCGCATATTGGTTCACATCGTACGAATTCGACCGGAAATTCGCCAGAACCGTAGCTGTAAAATCATTGGTGAATCGGCTCTCATACACGGCGCCAAAATTCAGCATGGAGGGCAACTCCGAGCGCACATCCCGGATTTCGCCCGGGACCTCATACGTCCCGGTGGGACTCGTCGTGATGATAGGATCCTGAAGGCCCACACCATCGAAACTGAACTGTGGACCGAAGTTGCGCAGGCTAACGCCGAAACGCAGCCCCGACTCGCCCACGACGTAGGTCATTCCGGCGTCGAGCGCCACGGTGCGGGCGCCTACATCGTCAATGCGCTGGCTAAGTCCCTTGAAGGTAATCCCCGCTGCGATACGATCAGTCAACTGGCGTCCGTACGTGAGGCCCACCGCAATCGTGGCGGCCGACCAGGTATTGTTCGGATCGATCTCGGGATTCTCTACGGTCGTCTCAGGGATATCCCCGTAGTCCCAGTTCGTGACAGTAAGCCCAATGTTACTTGCTCCGAATCGCTGAGTCACCCCGAAATAGTTGACGCCTACATCCGCCACATAGTTCATGCGGCTAAACATAGCTGTCGTACTCGGATTGACCAGGATTGCCGCCGGGTTGGAGATAAGCGCCTCCACACCCGAAGCCCCGTTCATACCGCCGGTCAAGGTAGAGCCAAGCGCAATGGTTCGCGGAGTAACCGGCACCGTCAACTCCGACAGTGCGGCGGTCCCGAACCGTTCGTTGCTTTGCCCCAGGGCCTCGAACGCAACGAGTCCTGGCAAGAGGGCCAACACGACGACAAGGTGTCGATATTGCTTTTTCATGGTTGTAAGCCTTTGGTCTCGAGTTCGAATGTGGTCGATTCGGTTCGGTTAGAAGATATTGATGTTCGTTTCCCGGTTAATAACCCCGAACTTCATGACCTTCTCTCCGACGCCCGGAACGTCGATATGAATGAAGTACATGCCGCTGGCTACCGGCAAGTTGCTGTCCGTCGTCAGGTTCCAGTCCAATGATGTGCTCGGACCGTCCTTGTACAACGTACGAATCAGCGTACCGCTCACCGTGTAGATGCGAATCGTGGCTGTCTGCGGCATATTCGTGAAACGAGCGCGACGATCCTCGTTGCCCGTCTCGTGCGCCGAACGACCGCGGTACGGGTTCGGAACAAGGCCGATATCATCAATCGACGCTTCCAGTACCCCCGCATCTTCTGTCGTACGGCCCATGCCCGCCGTCTCGATACGAAATACATCCCCCGGCTGGTGAGGCTTCGTCGTCTTGATCTGAAACACCGTACCTGTCTCCGGCTCCGCCTGTACATAATCCTGTGGACCCGTAGCAGCCGATACATCGCCGCCGTTCCAGAACACAAACACCGTACGAGACAGGTAATTCCATGCGTCGCATTCCGGAATGGCTGAAAAACCCGGCGGATAATACCAGTCCGAACAACCGGCATCCAGTGCACCTGCGCCCAACTCCTCGTATTTCGCCATCGCGTCTTCATACCCCTGCTGACCCGGCGTAGCGTTCGTCGGATGCATCACATACACCGGCTCCGTCCACGGATCGTTGCCCGCGCTCGATACTTCGTGGTCCGCCCACCCGGGAGGGTCTGTCGGATAAATGGCGTCGTACTGAATGTTCCACACGCCATCGTCGTTGTAGTCATACAAGAACGGTATCAGGCGAACATCGTCCGAAGCATCCGGACTCGTGCCCACGTTCCACCACTCGAACGGCACGTCCACCACCTTGCCTACCTGCTCTGCCGCCCAACCCGGCTTGATCCACGCCTTGCCGTTGCCCGTGAAACGGATCTCCACATCGTTCGGAACGATATGGCCGATCCCGTTGAACGCTGCGCCAAAACCGCCCGTGTACTGAAGCGTGCGCGCCAGGAACGCACTGTAAGCCGCACGCGAACCGTTCGGCCATGTGTGAATGAACCAGCCGTATACGCTGTCGATCGTAGACTGCTGACCGGGAAGGCCTATCAAATTCGGTGCGGGAACGCCTGCCGGACCGGGAAATCCGGGCCAGTTCGCACCAGCCCAGGCAGGCGGTGAAAGCGGGCCCGCCGCATTCGCCACCACCTGAAACGCATCGAACGCAGGCGGCGGAGCATCGATCGATACCGTCAGCCCGTCGAACGCCAGTACATTCTGCGCCTGCGGGGTCTCCTCGCCCGTACGGGCAAAATAATCGGCCCCGTCGATGATCACCTTCCCATCGGATTCGCGCACAATATTGTACGCCAGCTTGCCGGCGCCGGAAACGCCGCCCGGGCCTGTCACATCCGCCAGCGAAATGAACTCCACCATATAGTTCGAACCCGTCACCTGAGCCGGATCCACGATGCGCCACGCCACCACGCCCTGACCGCTCTGCGTCACCACCACTGCCGATGAATCGGCGTCGGTAGTGCCGCTTCCCAGCGACGAGCCGCCTTGCGTGGAAGCAATCCGTGAGGGACGAATCGTAATGTTCGTCGGGGGACTCTCAAGAATACGAGGCGTGGAGTTCGGGCTGTAGGCGTACGCCGACACCCCGTAATAATAGTCCGTGTAGTTCGTCAGGTTCGACAAGGGGAAGTGATACTGTACCCCGCTGTCGGTACCCCGCGCAGATACCTGCTGGAGAAAATCGCCTACATCGCCGTCGAACACCGGATCGGTTACCTTTGTAACCCCGTTCGCGAGGTCGAACGTCATGACATGCTCGCGCTGCTCCGGAGCAAACGAGGACGTCGGGTACCGGTAGATGTTGAAGCCCTCGAACGTATACGTCTTGTCGTCGAAGTCCAGGTCTGCAAGAAACGGATCGGCTGCATCGAACGATCCAAGATAATTCTCGCTGTTAGACGGATACCCCCAGACAAGATGCGCCTGCCCGTCCAACTCCGAAGCGTACAGGCAATTGCCCGAACCCGGATGCAACTGGGCGTTGGATGAATTGGGGTTGCACAAAGGAGGCGGAGGCGGAGGCGAAGGAATATTGAACCCTACGTCGTAAGCCGACTGCGCCAACACGTCCGCGCCCCGGAGCGCCGTGATGGAATTCAGGTTATCCGTACCCTGTGCAAACACAACCCCGAACACGATGTCCTGACTGTCGCCCGGCTGCAAAGTAAACGGACCCGTGGATACCACCAGGCGCCGGTCGCCCGATTGATTGCGGGCACCGTTGCCGTCGCTGTTTACCTCGCTCCAAAAAGCGCCCGTCACCGGATCGCCCGGATAGGCGAATTTGGTGATCGGTCCGTCCGTCTGAAAACCAAGCCCGCTGGCCGTGAGAGGTTGACCGCCTTTCCAAAAACCTTGCTGCACGTTATATATTTCCTGAGCAAGTCTCGGATCCGAAACATTGGGGTCCTGGGTATTGATGAAATACATGAAACTGGTGACGCCCAGCGTATCGCCGTCCTCCGAAATAGGCCCCTGGAAGAAGTCGTAGCCCGCCGCAGGCGCCGGACCGTACACATTGTCTATCGCTTCGTCGTTGTACACGTAGCCCAGACTGAGCGTCGTGTCCACTCCCACAAAGTCGTCCCCGGCGTCCCCCAGATCCGGATCGGAAAAAATGGACAGGAACGTATCGGTGAGCGGCTCGTCGCCCTTGTACGTCACGTTGTACTTGAAGAACGTCGTATTGCCAAGCGCATCCGCGCGGTTGAACGCAAACGCATGTACGCGCATTTCCACACCGATAGGAGGGGCTTCCGTGCTTAGGTGCGCATTACCCACATCGTTCATGATCCACCACACCGCCTGATCCCCGATCAGGTCGGGGCGGTCGCCCCCCGCAAGGTTGTAGTTCCCCTCCGTGCCGTCCCCGTCTATGACCGGCGCGCCCAGATCGTACGGCCAGTCCGCAAGATCCGCGGAAGCCTGCCCCGTCGCCTCATAGTTCTGAATGTCGCTCCGGCTCACCTTGTACAGCCGGTCGTACTGCGAACAATCGTCCGGATTCACCGGACGACCGTCCGAACCCAGGGGGCCCGGCCAGAATTCGAAATCGTCGTATCTGGAACCGGCCACGCGCAGATTGTCCCCCACCATGCCGCCTATCCAGATGCCCATGGCGTAGATAGGAGAATGTCCGGAGGCTTGGGGAACCACGTACTGCTGTGACGAACCGTTGCCGTAGGCGATGCTTCCGATATTGAAAAGCCGGACGCGGGCATTGTTGACGTCAAGGTCCTTCTGCGCCAAGCCGAGCGTGCAATGCCCGGGGTCGGGACCCGAACTGCCGGTCCGGAGCACAACGGGAGACTCGCTCTCCCGCGCCTTCTTGTCCTTGTCGTCCTTGTCGTCCTTGTCTGCAAAGGCGCTGGACGCAGGAATCAGGCACACGGCGAAAATCAGCGTCAGGTATCGTGTAAGCTGCTTCATGAGTGTATGAGGCGTTGCATTCGGGGTAATTCCCTCATCAGGCGCTGGCGGAGGATCACACACCCCGCCATGTATCCCTGATCACGTTAAAAGTTGAGCGCAAATCCCAGGCGGAACCGGCGAGGCCAGCTGTACATCAGGCTGGACGCCGACGTGTGCCTGCTTCCTACGTTCACCGGGCCTCCGATGTACGCATCGTACAAAAATGCAGCGGCCGTGGGATCAGCTTGCGTAGTAAGAAAACCCCGACCGCCATCCGTCATCAGATAGCCGTCGTTGTCGGGCAAGCCCGTAGCCCGGAAAACCGCCAACACGTTCTGCGTGTCCAGCAGATTGAGCACAATCAAATAGGCGGTCAGCGAAGCGCTGCCCACCTGGAAGCGTCTATCCAGGCGCACATCGATGCGGGAGGTGGACGGGAGACGCGCCGAGTTGACGGAACCTGTCGCGTCGTCGGTGAAGCTATCGTTCACGTTGAACGACGACCCGGACAGCGCCGTGTACGCCATGCCGCTGCCGTACCGGAACAGGATGTTCAGCCCCGTATTCTCAAGCAGGCTGCCCCCCCCCATCGCCGGTCCCTCGCCCTCGCCAAAGCGATAATCCACCGACGCATTCAACGTATGCCGCTGGTCGAAGTCCGCCGGAGCGATCGTGTTCGGAAACACGGAACCGCGCCAGACAATCACCGAAGTGGCGCCGGCGTCCGATCCGGTGCCCTGCGCAAACGACAGCGTGTAGTTCGCGTTCACCGCGAGATTGCGGGTCCGGCGCAAGTCAAAGCCGAGTTCAACGCCCTTGGTCGTGGTGAAATCCGCATTCAGATACGTGCCGTAGGATGGGAAGCCCCCAATCAAACGGCGGTTGCTGATCTTGTTTTCCTGCGTCCGGTAGAACCCGGAAATCGTGAACGCCGTGCTGGCGCCCAGCCGCTGCCGGAAACCCAGTTCGTACTGGGTAGTCCGCTCCGACTCCAGCTTGGGATTCGGCGTACGGGAATTCTGGGATGTGATTTCCTCGTAGGCCGTGAAAGGCGTAAACGCACGCTCCGTGGGACGCTGGCTGGTTATGTTGAAGGACGCAAAGAACACCGCCCGGTCGGTCACCGGGAAGCTGACCCCGATGCGCGGCATGAACGTAGCCTGCGGCGTATACTCCTCGAACGCATTGGAAATGGGTTCGTCGGTCGGCTGAACCTGCCCGGACAGATCGTTCACAATATTCAAGGCATCCACCCTGGACCCCTCGACATCGAAGAAGTTACCGTCCACATCGCGGTAGCCGACCACGTCGCCTGCATCGTTGAAGTACACCGCATCGTCCGCATCGATGCCGCCAGGCGTGCCGGGCACCGAACCCGCGCGAACAATGGGACGCGGCGCATAAATGTCCTTCAGCACCGGCGCGTTGTTGTCGAACACCTCCATGCGCACGCCAAGATTCAGGATCAGGTCGCGGTACTCGATCTTGTCCTGCAGATACCCGCCGTAATAGATCGGCTGGTACGGCGCCACATTGAGGTTCGTCCGGTCGAAATATCCCTGGATGTTCTGGTCGTTTACTTCGTTCAGCCCCCGGAAATCATACCCGTAATAGGTGGCCCGTTCCCGGAAGGCTTCGAACGGCAAATCGCTGTAGCTAGCGTAGCAGGCCACCTGCTCGCAATTGTCGTCCTGAGCGTAGCGGGACAACCCGAAACCGCCTATGCTGTACCAGCGGTCCGTGAACGTGCGGTACTCGCCGCCGAACTCCAACTGGTGCAGGCCGATCTGCGCCGTCGCGTTCCCCGATATCTGAAATGCCTTCCGATCCTGCTTCTGGAAGGTGGCCAGCGGAGCGCCAGGCATGGAGAAGGTAACGCCCGCAACGCTACCCAATCCGGCGGTGCCGTCGGCGGTGTACAATGGCGCATACCCGGTGGATCGCGCCGCAAAATAGCGGCGGGCCGTTTGTAAGTAATCGCTCTCGAGATCTCCGTAGGAAAACGCCTCTTCCACATTATCGGAGAATCCGTTGGGGTACAGGGTATAGTTATAGTTCTGATACGCCGCGTCGATCTGGTAGAAGAAGTTGGAGGCGAAGCGCTGACGCAGACTGCCGTAGACCCGCCATGTATCCTGCTCGTTATGATAAAAGGAATTGGTATTGAACACATGCCGACGATAGCTGAGCCGCTCTTCCCGCTGGGTTTCGTACATGCCTCCCAGGCGCACCGTGAGGGTCTGCGTAGGCTGGATGGTAACATTGCCGGTTACGATCGTTTCTCCAAGGGGGCGATCTTTCGCCGATTCCAGCGTAAAATCTTCGCGACGGTACGTGTCCGGCGCGCTTATCAGTCCTCCTCCATCAAGGCTGTATCCCTCGGGAAGGTTCAGCAGGACAGCCAGCGAGTCCGGCGTAAGCAGCTCCCCGTTGTCGACAGCGGCCTGGGCGGCCTCCCAAGGGAACGGCAGATACAAGGAATCCCCGGCGGCATTGGTTGCGCGCACAACCTGCGGATTGGCATTGAGCTCGGCAAGCTGATCGTCCGTAAGCTGATACGTGGGTACGCCGTACGGGCCGGAATCCTCAAGACGGCGATGCTGCCCCGACACAAAGAAACTGACACGACCGGGGACAATCGGGCCTCCCAGCGAAATCTCGCCGAGGCTTTGGCCGTAACTGTCCAGCCTCTGAGAGGTATAGGCTCCCACGGTGCCAAAAAAGCGGTCGGCGCCGCCCTTCGTCGTGATCGACACCACACCCGCTTGTGCATCGCCGTACTTGGCCGGAATGGTTCCGATCAGCATTTCCTGTTCCGAGATGGCCACGCGCGGAAGGGCCTGCTGGCCTGATATCCGGACCCCATCCACGTAATACGTGAGTTCCTGTTCACGACCCCCGCGCACGAAAAGGCCCGTACCTTCCGACGTAACCACGCCGCTCTGAAGCGAGGCCACATTGGCGACGCCCCGGATCGGAAGCACCACCAACTCGTCGCTGTTTATCACGCGCGGAGCGCCGATAGCGTCCTTCTGGATAATCGGTCGTTCGTACTCGACCACAATTTCCTCCAGCTCGGCCCCGGGCGCGAGACTGAAATTCAATTCCCGCGTGTAGCCGGCATTGATCTCCACCTGCTGGATAGTTTGGGCCTGATACCCTACGAAAGAAGCCGTAACGTCATACGCCCCCACGGGCACGCCAATGATGAAGTAGTTTCCATCTAAATCCGAAGCGCTCCCGAGCAGGGTGCCTCCCAGAACGATATTGGCCCCGGGCAGCGATTCGCCCGTAGATGCATCGGTGATGACGCCGGAGAGCTTGCCCGTGTTTTGCGCCAGCGCCGCAATGGGCATGACGAGCAGAACGAGTACGGTCGTAACGCACCTGCGCAACATGTGCTACCTCCTGATTTGTATGGTGTGTACTGCAATACCGGGCACTTTCAAGGAACCCATGCCCGGCATTGCCGTCCGGTATGAATGGAAATCGGTTGTTCGTCGCAGTGACGCTTTAAGGTATTTTGAAGTATACGACGTATCTGCCAATGTTGTCAAGATGTATTATGAATTAAATAGGGAATTACCGGTTTAACTTGACATTTTCGATGTAAGTTCCTATATTTACAGATAGTTAGAACGAACATCGAGAGGTCAAAAACATGGCTCACAGAACACATCGAAACGGCATATCCGTAATGCAGTTGGCCGAGATGTTTCCCGACGAGGAAGCGGCCCGGCGGTGGTTCGAATCCCGCATCTGGCCCGACGGGCGCCATTGCCCGCGCTGCAAGAGCACCCGCACCCGCGAGGTGAAGGCTGCAAAGCCTATGCCCTACTGGTGCACCGATTGCCGGAAGTATTTCAGCGTCAGGGTTGGCACGGTCATGGAAGCCTCCCGGCTTCCGCTGCGCAAGTGGGTATACGCCATCTACCTGCACATGACGAGCCTGAAAGGCGTATCGAGCACGAAGATCGCACGGGACATAGATATTCACCAGAGCAGCGCGTGGCATCTGCTCCAACGGATTCGCAAGGCGTTCGACGCCGGAGAAGACAATCTCTTCGGCGGCCCGGTAGAGGTGGACGAGACGTTCGTCGGCGGCAAAGAAGCGAACAAGCACGAGTCGAAGAAGCTGCACGCAGGCAGGGGCGTCGTTGGCAAGACGGCGGTCGTTGGCGCAAAAGATCGGGCGACCGGCAAGATCAAGGCCGAGGTCGTCGAAGATACGACCGCCGCGACGCTACATGATTTCGTGCTGGATCATGTCCTGTTCGGCACCCCCCTGTACACCGACGACAACCGGGCGTATACCGGCCTGCGCTACATCTACGACCTCGACACCGTGAAGCACTCCGTGGGCGAATACGTGCGGGGCATGGTGCACACGAACGGGATCGAATCGTTCTGGGCCACGCTGAAGCGGGCGCATAAAGGCGTATATCACAAGTTCAGCAAAAAGCACCTGCATCGCTACGTGCAGGACTTCGTTGGTCGCCACGACCTGCGCGATTACGACACGCTGGAGCAAATGGCCGAAGTTGCCCGGAGCATGACCGGCAAACGGCTCCGGTACGCGGACCTGATCGCATAAAACCTCATTGCCGGGCCATCGAGCCGTCCGGTGCGGCGTGAACATCCCGTCCCTTATTGAACGGGGGATCGGTAGCGATGAGGTCTACCTGTTCGGAGTTCATTGCTCGCATGAATGCGAGGTTGTCGCCTTGGAACAGCGTATGATTTGTTCAGGCAGATTCCATAGGCGGAACATACGGGCTGGATCAAGGACCCGTCAAGTTAACCCGGTAATTCCCATTAAATACAAAGCGAAGAGCGCTCGATGGTATGGGGGAGATCGCTGTAAAAACGGTCGTTGCCCACCGAGTCGGGAAGCAAGCAGTCCACGAACCCCGTCTGGCCCTGCGCGAGCGCAGGCCGGGCGATAGAGGCCATATAGCAGGAGCGGTAGCGGTTCGTGTCGTGGCGGGGCACTCCGTGGCCGGGGTGCTATGCCTCGTCGTTTCGCGATGGAAGGCATCGAAAGAGCGTTTTAGGGCGAGGGCGTTACCGTCACGTCGAAGGACTGCGTGGCTATGCTGGAGTCGGTCGCCGTCACCGTTATTGTCGCCGTACCTGCCGCCACCGGGCTGATCGTGACCGTTGCGTACGACGACATGCTCGTGGTCACAACACTCGTGTTCGACGACGAAACCGAGTAGAGCATGTCCACAGCCCCTTCGAAATACGACGACACGCTGAAACTCGACGAAGAGCCTCCTTCGTCAGGATCTGGATCGTCGAACGGAAGGGCATGACCCGGATCGGCCTGAGCAGGCGCCATGTCATCTTGGTTGAAGATATTATGGATATGGGGGCTTACCATGGCATATCTTTATGGATCGACCGTCACGTCCAGCGTCTTCGTCACCGAATTCTCGGGACTGGCCGAATCGCTAACGATCAGCCGAACTCGCCCAGAAGGCCATGTCGTCGGCGTATAACTATAACTGCTTCCCGATCCTGCGCCTGTATAGTTCCACACGCAAGCATCGGCACGGGCAGCAAGGGCAGCAGGTGGTGCAGCAAGGGCAGAAGCTTCGGGACAGGAGATGGTCCCATAGTGCCAGCTGTACGTGTAGGGAGGCGTGCCGCCTGTGACCGTGGACCCCCATGTGGATTCCAATAACAAAGGAATCAATGTTGGACCCGTGATAGAGGCTGTAAGGTTCACCGTCACGGTCGCTGTGGCCGTGACGCTTCCGCAAGCATTTGTCGCCGTGATCGTGTAGGTCGTCGTGCTCGTCGGAGAAACCTCTTGCTCCCCATCTGTATCAACCTCGCCGATGCCCTGATCGATCGATACGCTCGCAGCGTTCGTAGACGACCAGGTGAGCGTTGACGGGTCCCCCGAATCGATCGTACCCGGAAACGCAGACAAACTCACCGTAGGAGACTGATCAATAACCGTCACGGTCGCCTGGTCCGTATCGCTTCCTGCCGGATTTGTAGCCGTGATCGTGTAGGTTGTCGTGCTCGTCGGAGAAACCGATCGCGTTCCCGACGCCGCAACCGAACCGATGCCCGGACTGATCGATACGCTCGTAGCGTTCGTAGACGACCACTCGAGCGTTGACGACTGTCCATCGCAAATCGTAACTGGATCGGGGTCCTCAAACTCGACCGTAGGAGGCGGAATAACCGTCACGGTCGCTGTGGCCGTGACGCTTCCGCAAGCATTTGTCGCCGTGATCGTGTAGGTCGTCGTGCTCGTCGGAGAAACCGATCGCGTTCCCGACGCCGCAACCGAACCGATACCCTGATTGATCGATACGCTCGCAGCGTTCGTAGACGACCAGCTAAGCGTCGAATTACTCCCGCGGTAAATCGTGCTCGGAGAAGCAGTGAAAGACGTGATCGTCGGAGACTGATTAATAACCGTCACGGTCGCCTGGTCCGTATCGCTTCCTGCCGGATTTGTAGCCGTGATCGTGTAGGTTGTCGTGCTCGTCGGATAAACCGATCGCGTTCCCGACGCCGCAACCGAACCGATGCCCGGACTGATCGATACGCTCGTAGCGTTCGTAGACGACCACTCGAGCGTTGACGACTGTCCATCGCAAATCGTACCTGGATCGGGGTCCTCAAACTCGACCGTAGGAGGCGGAATAACCGTCACGGTCGCTGTGGCCGTGACGCTTCCGCAAGCATTTGTCGCCGTGATCGTGTAGGTCGTCGTGCTCGTCGGAGAAACCGATCGCGTTCCCGACGCCGCAACCGAACCGATACCCTGATTGATCGATACGCTCGCAGCGTTCGTAGACGACCAGCTAAGCGTCGAATTACTCCCGCGGTAAATCGTGCTCGGAGAAGCAGTGAAAGACGTGATCGTCGGAGACTGATTAATAACCGTCACGGTTGCCTGGTCCGTATTGCTTCCTGCCGGATTTGTAGCCGTAGCCGTGTAGGTTGTCGTGCTCGTCGGAGAAACCTCTTCCGATCCCGATAGCGCAACCGAACCGATACCCGGACTGATCGATACGCTCGTAGCGTTCGTAGACGACCAGGTGAGCATTGACGATCCTCCTCGGCAAATCGTACCTGGATTGGCCGACAACGTGACCGTAGGCGATGCATTGACCGTCACCGTCACCGTGTCCGCTGCAGAGTTGTTCGTCCCGTCGTTCACCGTCAGCGTGAACTCGAGCACCTCGTCCGACAGAAGATCCGTCGGCGCCGTGAACGTCGGCGACTGCGCCGTGGTACTCGACAGCGTGATATCCGTCGGCGCCGTCCAGGTATAGGTCAGCGCCGCGCCCTCCGGATCCGTACCCGAACCGGATAGCGTCACCGTCGCTCCCTCCGCCACCGTCTGGTCGGGGCCCGCGTTGGCCGTCGGCGCATCGTTATCCCCCGCCTCGACCGTCACCGTCACTTGGTCCTCCGCAGAATAGTTCACCCCGTCGTACACCGTCAGCGTGAACGTCAGCGACGCGTCCGACAGAAGCTGCGTCGGCGCCGCGAACGACGGCGACTGCGTCGTGGCGTCCGACAGCGTGATACCCGCCGGAGCGTCCCAGTCGTAGTCCAGATCCGCGCCCTCCGGGTCGGAGCTGCCACTCCCGTCCAGCGTCACCGTATCTCCCTCGTCCACCGTCTGGTCGGCGCCCGCATCGGCCGTCGGCGCATCGTTATCCCCCGCCTCGACCGTCACCGTCACCGTGTCCGCCTCGGAATCTTGCGTCCCGTCGTTCACCGTCAGCGTGAACGTCAGCGACGCGTCCGACAGAAGCTCCGTCGGCGCCGCGAACGTCGGAGACTGCGACGTGGCGTCCGACAGCGTGATACTCGCCGGAGCGTCCCAGGCGTAGCTCAGCGAGGCGCCCTCCGGGTCGGAGCTGCCACTCCCGTCCAGCGTCACCGTATCCCCCTCGTCCACCGTTTGATCGGCGCCCGCATCGGCCGTCGGCGCATCGTTATCCCCCGCCTCGACCGTCACCGTCACCGTGTCCGCCTCGGAGTCTTGCGTCCCGTCGTTCACCGTCAGCGTGAACGTCAGCGACGCGTCCGACAGAAGCTCCGTCGGCGCCGCGAACGTCGGAGACTGCGACGTGGCGTCCGACAGCGTGATACTCGCCGGAGCGCCCCAGGCGTAGCTCAGCGAGGCGCCCTCCGGGTCCGTACCCGAACCGGAGAGCGTCACCGTCGCCCCCTCCGCAACCGTTTGGTCGACGCCTGCGTTGGCCGTCGGCGCATCGTTATCCCCCGCCTCGACCGTCACCGTCACCGTGTCCGCCTCGGAATCTTGCGTCCCGTCGTTCACCGTCAGCGTGAACGTCAGCGATGCGTCCGACAGAAGCTCCGTCGGCGCCGCGAACGTCGGAGACTGCGACGTGGCGTCCGACAGCGTGATACTCGCCGGAGCGCCCCAGGCGTAGCTCAGCGAGGCGCCCTCCGGGTCCGTACCCGAACCGGAGAGCGTCACCGTCGCCCCCTCCGCAACCGTTTGGTCGACGCCTGCGTTGGCCGTCGGCGCATCGTTATCCCCCGCCTCGACCGTCACCGTCACCGTGTCCGCCTCGGAATCTTGCGTCCCGTCGTTCACCGTCAGCGTGAACGTCAGCGACGCGTCCGACAGAAGCTCCGTCGGCGCCGCGAACGTCGGAGACTGCGACGTGGCGTCCGACAGCGTGATACTCGCCGGAGCGCCCCAGGCGTAGCTCAGCGAGGCCCCCTCCGGGTCCGTACCCGAACCGGAGAGCGTCACCGTATCCCCCTCGTCCACCGTTTGATCGGCGCCCGCATCGGCCGTCGGCGCATCGTTATCCCCCGCCTCGACCGTCACCGTCACCGTGTCCGCCTCGGAATCTTGCGTCCCGTCGTTCACCGTCAGCGTGAACGTCAGCGACGCGTCCGACAGAAGCTCCGTCGGCGCCGCGAACGTCGGAGACTGCGACGTGGCGTC
Source organism: Rhodothermales bacterium (assembly GCA_951812345.1). Taxonomy (GTDB): domain Bacteria; phylum Bacteroidota; class Rhodothermia; order Rhodothermales; family VXPQ01; genus VXPQ01. The sequence goes on along the minus strand of OX638295.1, from coordinate 586,491 downwards.
CGACAGCGTGATACTCGCCGGAGCGCCCCAAGCGTAGCTCAGCGTCGCGCCCTCCGGGTCCGTACCCGAACCGGATAGCGTCACCGTCGCCCCCTCCGCAACCGTCTGGTCGGCGCCTGCGTCGGCCGTCGGCGCATCGTTCGTACCCGCCGTCACCGTCACCGCCACCGTGTCCTTCGCGGAGTCGTTCACCCCGTCGTTCACCACCAGCGTGAACTCCAGCGATGCGTCCGACAGAAGCTCCGTCGGCGCCGCGAACGTCGGAGACTGCGACGTGGCGTCCGACAGCGTGATACTCGCCGGAGCGCCCCAGGCGTAGGTCAGCGAAGCGCCCTCAGGGTCCGTACCCGAGCCGGATAGCGTCACCGTATCCCCCTCGTCCACCGTTTGATCGGCGCCCGCATCGGCCGTCGGCGCATCGTTCGTACCCGCCGTCACCGTCACCACGACCGTGTCCGCCTCGGAATCTTGCGTCCCGTCGTTCACCGTCAGCGTGAACGTCAGCGGCGCGTCCGACAGAAGCTCCGTCGGCGCCGCGAATGTCGGAGACTGCGCCGTGGCGTCCGACAGCGTGATACTCGCCGGAGCGCCCCAGGCGTAGGTCAGCGAGGCCCCCTCAGGGTCCGTACCCGAACCGGATAGCGTCACCGTCGCCCCCTCCGCCACCGTCTGGTCGGCGCCTGCATTGGCCGTCGGCGCATCGTTATCCCCCGCCTCGACCGTCACCGTCACCGTGTCCGCCTCGGAATCTTGCGTCCCGTCGTTCACCGTCAGCGTGAACTCGAGCACCTCGTCCGACAGAAGATCCGTCGGCGCCGTGAACGTCGGCGACTGCGACGTGGCGTCCGACAGCGTGATACTCGCCGGGGCGCCCCAGGCGTAGGTCAGCGTCGCACCCTCCGGGTCCGTACCCGAACCGGATAGCGTCACCGCATCCCCCTCGTCCACCGTTTGGTCGACGCCCGCATCGGCCGTCGGCGCATCGTTCGTACCCGCCGTCACCGTCACCACGACCGTGTCCGCCTCGGAATCTTGCGTCCCGTCGTTCACCGTCAGCGTGAACTCGAGCACCGAGTCCGACAGAAGCTCCGTCGGCGCCGTGAACGTCGGCGACGCAGCCGTGGTGTCCGACAACGTGATACTCGCCGGAGCGCCCCAGGCGTAGGTCGGGTTGATCAGCGCATTGCCATTACTGTCTGTACCCGAACCGGAGAGCGTCACCGTCGCCCCCTCCGCAACCGTCTGGTCGGCGCCCGCGTTGGCCGTCGGAGCATCGTTGCAGATGTTGTCGCTGTCGCCCTCGAACTCATCGAGATCGCCAAGCCATTGCTGGAATGCGGTACTCCCCGGGACGCACAGCTCGTTGTCGACTTGCAAGGTAAGGAGATCGTCCAGGTTGACAAACTCCACCGGGATCGAACCCGTCAAGGAGTTGCCATCGAGAGTCAGCCATTCAAGGTTGGTCAAGTCGCCCAGCGCTGCAGGGATCGAACCCGAAAGGTCGTTGTTGTCGAGAGCCAAGCTCTCGAGATTGGTCAAGTCGCCCAACGCCGCCGGGATCGAGCCCGTCAGGTCGTTGCCACTGAGACGCAGTTTTTCAAGGTTCGTCAAGTCGCCCAACGCCGCCGGGATCGAACCCGAAAGGTCGTTGTAAGTGAGAGTCAGCCCTTCAAGGTTGGTCAAGTCGCCCAGCTCCGCCGGGATCGAACCCGAAAGGGAGTTATCGTGGAGATTCAGTTCTTCAAGGCTGGTCAAGTCGCCCAGCTCCGCCGGGATCGAACCCGAAAGGGAGGTGTTAAGGAGGGTCAGAGAATCCACCCGTCCGGCGTCATCGGTCGCGACGCCGTACCACGTACCGATGGCGGCGCTACCGTTCCAGTTGGTATTTCTGCTCCAATTGGCCCCGTCGGTCGCGTTGTAGAACGCGACCAGCGCCGCTCTGTCCTTCTGATACACCGTCACGACGACCGTGTCCGCCTCGGAGTCTTGCGCCCCGTCGTTCACCGTTAGCGTGAACGTCAGCACCGCGTTCGACAGAAGCTCTGTCGGCGCCGTGAACGTCGGCGACTGCGCCGTGGCGTCCGACAGCGAGATACTCGCCGGAGCGCCCCAGGCGTAGGTCAGCGTCGCGCCTTCCGGGTCCGTACCCGAACCGGATAGCGTCACCGTATCGCCCTCGTCCACCGTCTGGTCGGCGCCCGCATCGGCCGTCGGCGCATCGTTCGCCGTCGCCGTCGCCGTCACCGTCACCGCCACCGTGTCCGCCTCGGAGTCTTGCGCCCCGTCGTTCACCGTTAGCGTGAACGTCAGCACCGAGTCCGACAGAAGCTCCGTCGGCGCCGTGAACGTCGGCGACTGCGCCGTGGCGTCCGACAGCGAGATACTCGCCGGAGCGCCCCAGGCGTAGGTCAGCGTCGCGCCTTCCGGGTCCGTACCCGAACCGGATAGCGTCACCGTATCGCCCTCGTCGACCGTCTGGTCGACGCCTGCGTTGGCCGTCGGCGCATCGTTCGGCCCCGCCGTCACCGTCACCGCCACCGTGTCCGCTTCGGAATCTTGCGTCCCGTCGTTCACCGTCAGCGTGAACGTCAGCGACGCGTCCGACAGCAGCTCCGTCGGCGCCGCGAACGTCGGAGACTGCGCCGTGGTGTCCGACAGCGAGATACTCGCCGGAGCGCCCCAGGCGTAGGTCAGCGAGGCGCCCTCCGCGTCCGTACTACCCGAACCGGATAGCGTCACCGTATCGCCCTCGTCCACCGTCTGGTCGGCGCCCGCATCGGCCACAGGAGGCTGATTGCAGATGTTGTCGCTGTCGCCCTCGAACTCATCGAGATCGCCAAGCCATTGCTGGAATGCGGTATCTCCCGGCACGCACAGCTCGTTGTCGACTTGCAAGAGAATGAGATTGTCCAGGTTGACAAACGCCGCAGGGATCGAACCCGAAAGGTCGTTCTCACCGATCCACAGCCTCCTGAGGTTGGCGAGGTCGCCCAACGCCGCCGGGATCGAGCCCGAAAGGGAGTTGCCACTGAGATTCAGGTTCGTGAGGTTGGCGAGGTCGCCCAACGCCGCAGGGATCGAGCCCGAAAGGGAGTTGCTAGCGAGATTCAGCCAGTCGAGGTTGGCGAGGTCGCCCAACGCCGCAGGGATCGATCCCGAAAAGGAGTTCTCACCGATCGACAGGCTCGTGAGGTTGGCGAGGTCGCCCAACTCCGCAGGGATCGAACCCGAAAGGGAGTTGCGGAAGAGATTCAGGTTCGTGAGGCTGGTCAAGTCGCCCAACGCCGCCGGGATCGAGCCCGAAAGGGAGTTGTTGGAGAGAGCCAGGTATTCGAGGTTGGCCAGGTCGCCCAACGCCGCAGGGATCGAGCCCGAAAGGTCGTTGCGGAAGAGATCCAGAGAAACCACCCGTCCGGCGTCGTCGGTCCTGACGCCGAACCACGTATCGATGGCGGCGCTACTGTTCCAGTTGGTATTGGTTTGCCAATTGGCCCCGTCGGTCGCGTTGTAGAGCGCGACCAGCGCCGCTCTGTCGCTCTGAGCGTCCGCCGTCACCGTCACCGCCACCGTGTCCGCCTCGGAGTCTTGCGCCCCGTCGTTCACCGTCAGCGTGAATGTCAGCACCGAGTCCGACACAAGCTGCGTCGGCGCCGTGAACGTCCGCTCGTACGGCTCCGTGGTACTCGACAGCACGGTCCCTGCCGGAGCCGTCCAGGCGTAGGTCAGCGTCGCGCCCTCCGGGTCCGTACTACCCGAACCGGATAGCGTCACCGTATCCCCCTCGTCCACCGTCTGGTCAGCGCCTGCGTTGGCCGTCGGCGGCCGATTAACCGTTACGGTTGCTTCTGCCCGCTGCGTAGACGTTCCGTCGGCGCCCGTGGCCACGATCGTGTACGTCGTCGTGCTATCCGGAGAAACCGATCGCTCTCCCGACGCTCCAACCAAACCGATATCCGGACCGATCGATACGAGCGTAGCGTGCTCGGACGACCAGCCAAGCGTCGAACTGCCGCCGAGGTTAATCGTGCCCGGAGACGCGGAGAAACTCACCGAAGGAGGCATATGAACCTTCACGGTTGCACGGTCCGATTTGCTTCCTCCCGGACCTTTCGCCACGATCGTGTACGTCGTCGAAGTCGTCGGGGAAACCGATCGCTGCCCCGACGTCGCAACCGTACCGATATCCGGGCCGACATCCGGACTTATCGATACGCTCGTAGCGTTCGACGACGACCAGGTAAGCGTCGAACTATTTCCGAGGTCGATCTTGCCCGGAGAAGCCGACAAATTCACCGAAGGAGGCGCATGGCCCGCCGGTTTTGAACGGTTCAATCGGTTGCCGCTGGCGCTCGCGGTCGTACTCGCCGTCGAACTCTTCGCAGATACCGATTCCGATACAGAAACCGATTCCGATTCCGATACCGATTCGGATTTAGATTTAGAAACCAATACCGATTCCGATTCGGATATCGACTCCGAAACGATCGGACGCCAATCGATCATCTGGTACGCATCGTCGTCCGCGAATCCCAGCAATTGCACATCGAAAGCATCCGAAGACGTTCCGCAGCCCGAAACGTCTTTCGGTATCTCCCCTTCCGCTTCGCCGGATATGGCGCCATAAAAACGACGGTGCAACACGGTAGACACATCGAGGCTATCCCCCTCGAAAACGATTCGTCCGAACCGACCGCCCGCGCAAACGGCTTTTCTCCACCCAATATCGTTATAGATCGATATATCCTCAAGGATATGCGTCCTGGCCCCGATGGCCTGGGACGTAATAGCGATATCGCCGTTATCCCATGTGAAATACGTATCGACATCGACAGCGGAGGGCAAAAGGACCAGCAACGCATCGCCTCTCGCAGGACTATCGAAAGAGAGGGCGTACAAAGCATCCCGTCCAAGCGCGGGAATGCCTCCCTCTCCATGGATATCTACCCCCTCCGAATGCGCGGCCCCCCAGTGGTATATCGTACCCTTCGCAGGTATACCGAGCGTAGCGTAACCGGTCTCGTTATAATCCGTATGCCAGGATTTGACATGTACGCGCACGCTATCCGGATTGCCGTCGGCGCTCAAGATCCGACCCAAAAGCGCATACCGATCCAGGGAAGACGCGCCCTCTCCTGGAACGCCGCCTGCACGGGCCGTACTGTCCCCGACGGCGACACGCGCATTACCCCCCGCAGACGGATCGACATCGTCCAGGCCCGTCAGCGCCCCGTCGTCGCACGCGCTCAGCGTCAAGAGCGAGACCGTTATAGCCGCCATGCCCGCGACGATCCAGGATATAGTTCTCATGTACTTCTCCAGGAAGTATGTATGCTATGGTTGTTTTTTTATGTCCTTGTTTTTTATGTCCTTGTTTTTTATGTCCTTGCGCCACAGGAGCGGAAATCCTATCTAAGAAACCGGTGGAACACAAGGACAAAAACGCTCTTCACTTATTATTCACAAGTGCAAAACCTGCTCAAAAGCCCCCGAAACCCGCCTTTACACGTCCACCCTGCGCACATCCTCGATACCGTCCAGCGCCGCAATCTCCCCGACTACGGCTGCCGCAACCACCTCGTCCACGGTAACCGCCGTCAAAGCAATCTCTCCCTTGCCGGCCCGCCCCAGCGCCAGGGCGCCGATGTTGATATCGTTACGGGCCAAGATGCTCCCCACCGCCGCCAACATGCCGGGCCGGTCCACATTCCTGTAGACGATCATGTGCCCCTCCGGCTTGATCTCCAGCCAGTAATCGTCAATACGCACCAGGCGCGGTTCGTCGCGGTCGAATATCGTACCGGCCACCGTGCGGGCGCCGTCGTCCGTTTCCAAACCGATCTGCAACAGATTCGTGTACCCGCCGGGCGCCGTATCCCGTGCTTCCGTCACATGGATCCCCATATCCTCCGCAAGAAACGGCGCATTGATCAGATTCACGGGTTCCGTGACCCACTTCGATAGAATCCCGCGTACGGCAGCCACCGTCAGCACTTCGGAATAACGGCGCGGAACATCCCCCCGACACCCCACGGTGATCCCCCGAATACGCCCACCCCCCAGTTGCCCGATCAACTGGCCAAGGCGATCGGATAGACTCAAATAGGGTTGGACATCCGGTTGCGCCGCCATTTTGATGGCCAGCGCGTTGACAGGCGTCTGCACCGCCTCGCCGCATAGCGCGCGAATGACCTGCTCGGTAATCTGCACCGCGACTTTTTCCTGCGCTTCCTCCGTCGAGGCCGCAATGTGGGGCGTAGCGATTACCTTCGGATGCCTGAGCAATTCCTGCAGTTCAACGGGCGGAGGCTCTATGGAATACACGTCAAGCGCCACGCCCCCCACTTGCCCGCTATCCAGCGCAGCAAGCAGGTCCTTTTCCTCGACAATGCCTCCCCGGGCGCAATTGACAATACACACCCCCTGGCGGCACTGCGCAAGCGTTTCCTTCCGGAGCAGGCCGCGGGTTGCGTCGTTCAGGGGCGTATGTACGGTAATGAAGTCACTCCCGGTCAATAACCCGTCCATGTCCACAAGGCGCACCCCAAGGCGCTCGGCAGCCTCCTGCGACAACACCGGGTCGTACCCGATCAGGTTCATGCCGAACCCGGCCATGCGCACCGCCACTTCCCGTCCGATTTTCCCCAACCCCACGACGCCGAGGGTCTTTTCGTACACTTCCGATCCGGTGAACGATTTGCGGTCCCACTTGCCCTCCGCAATAGAGCGGTTCGCCTGAGGCACGCGGCGGGCCATGGAAAGCAACATGGCGCAGGTGTGCTCGGCAGTCGAGATCGTATTGCCGGAAGGCGCATTGATTACAAGTACGCCCCGGCGGGTAGCGGCGGCAAGGTCGATATTGTCCACCCCGACCCCGGCGCGTCCTATCACCCTCAGGTTACCTGCCGCTTCGATAAGGTCCGCCGTAATGGTGGTGCCGCTGCGAATGATCCAGCCGTCCGCCTCTGCAACCGCCTCCCGCAACGCCTCTCCGGATTGCTTCAACCGGACATCGGGCGTAATGCCGCGGGCTTCCAGCATGTCGATGCAGATCGGATCGACCGCATCGGTGATAAGCACCTTCATCTTTTTTGTCATGGTTCCATGGTTGCCATCGTCCCGATCCATTCCAACAAGGCGGGCAAGCCCCGTTTTGTCTGCGATGAGGTCAGAAAAACCGGAATTTCCAGTCCGTACGTCGAAAGCGTCTCGTGCATGCGGTGTTCCGTCTTCACACGATCATTACCGGAGAGTTTGTCGCACTTCGTAAGGGCAATAGCGTAGGGCACGTCGCTCCCGCACATGAATTCTATAAAACTCCTGTCGAGGACGCCCGGCTCGTGCCGGCTGTCCACCAGGTGAACGATCAGGCGCAGCATATCGCGTTCCGCAATGTAGCGCTCGATGAGCCGGGCCCAGTGCGCACGCTCCCGCTTCGAGACTTTCGCATAGCCGAAGCCCGGAAGATCCACGAAATACAGACGCTCGTTGACAAGGTAATAATTGAATTCCCTGGTCTTGCCCGGCGTCCCGCTCGTTCGGGCCAGCGCCCGGCGCCCCGCCAGCGCATTCAACAAGGAACTCTTGCCCACGTTCGAGCGGCCGGCGAACGCCACTTCGGGCCGTCCGTCCGAAGGGAGTCCACTCCAGGACGCCGATCCCTTGACAAACGTAATTTCCCGAATATGCAAGGGGCGCCTCGTCCGGATGGTCTGATTTACGCGGTAGTTAACCGATCCTTCACCGTCTCGCCGATCACTGCCGGATTCTCGATCACCACCACTCCGGCTTCTTCCAGCGCAGCAATCTTTTCTTCCGCCGTACCCTTGCCCCCGGAAACAATGGCGCCGGCATGCCCCATCCGGCGTCCGGGAGGCGCCGTTCGGCCCGCAATGAATCCGAACACAGGCTTCGTCATATGGTCTCGAACGAAGGCCGCGGCTTCTTCTTCCGCCGTACCGCCGATTTCGCCAATCATTACCACGGCCCCGGTGTCGTCATCTTCCTCGAATAACCGCAGGATATCCACGAAATTCGTCCCGATGACAGGATCCCCGCCGATACCCACCGCCGTACTCTGACCAAGACCCTGCCGGGTAAGCTGGTCTACCGCTTCGTACGTCAGGGTGCCGGAGCGCGATACCACTCCCACGGGCCCTTCGGCGAAAATCATGGCCGGCATGATGCCGACTTTTGCCTGATCGGGCGTCAGGGCTCCCGGACAATTCGGGCCGATCAGACGCGCGCCCTTGCGCTGCACATAGTGAAAAACCGGGATCATATCCCCTGTGGGTATGCCTTCCGTGATACTCACAATCACCCGTATGCCGGCTTCCGCGGCCTCCAGAATCGCATCCGCAGCAAACGGAGGAGGTACGAAAATCACCGACGCGTTCGCCCCTTCTTGCACGACCGCCTCGGCCACGGTGTTGAACACCGGCTTGCCGAGATGCGTGCGGCCACCCTTGCCGGGCGTCACGCCGGCTACAAGCGCAGTACCGTACTCGAGCATGTGCTCGGAGTGGAACGTGCCTTCGGAACCCGTGAATCCCTGGACAAGCAAACGGGTGTTTTTATCGACGAGAATCGCCATAACGGTTGGAATAAGCGGCGAAAAACAGGAACGGGCTTAAGGTAAGGAGTATCCTTAAAGATACGGACAATCCTGAGGGGGAAACAGGGGAAAATCAGGGAAGATTACGAACACACGGGGAGCATATCCCGAAGGAAAGTGAATAAATTGCAAGGATAAAACGGGCACGCGGAATATTGCAGAATATTTACGCCCGGCCCGGCGCCCTTCCGTACAACCGCTCTACCATGTCCCCGGCACGGAATATCGTCTCTTCGCCGAAGTGTGGCCCCAGGATCTGCACACCCACGGGCAGATGGGGCGCCTCCGGATGCAAACCGAGGGGCACGACCAGACCGGGAATACCCGCAAGGTTAGCGGTCACCGTGTAAATATCGCTGAGATACATGGCCATCGGATCGTCCGCCTTGCTGCCGATGCGGAAGGCGGGCGTGGGGGTAGCCGGTGCAATAAGCGCATCCACCTCCTCGAAGACCGCATCGAAATCGTTCCGGATCAGGGTCCGTACCTGCTGTCCTTTTGCATAATAGGCGTCGTAGTATCCGGAAGAGAGCACGTAGGCGCCGAGCATGATTCGCCGTTTGACTTCATCCCCGAAGCCCTCCGTCCGGGAAGCCATATAGAAGCGGTGGAGCATGGGGTCTTCGTCCAGACGCTCCTTAAGCGCTTCTACCTCTGCCCCGGAGGCGGTTTCCATGGCCCGTTCCAGTTCCTCCCGCTCGTTTTGCATCGTTTCGAGGAGCTCATCGAGCGATGCGCGGCGACCATACCGGATCCCGTCGTACCGGGCCAGATTACTGGACGCTTCGGCGGTGGTCAGAATGTAATACGTAGCAATGCCGTATTCTGTACGAGGCAGCGACACTTCCTGCACCACGGCCCCCTCGCCTTCGAGACCACGCACACATTCCTCGATCATGCCCCGGATCCCGGCGTCGAGTCCGTCGGCGAAATACTCCTTCGGCAACCCGATGCGCAGGCCCCGGATATTCCCCGTCAGCGCTTGCGTGTAGTCGGGCGCCTCCACCGGCGCGCTGGTGGAATCCCGTTCGTCCTGCCCCGCCATGTGGTTCAGGAGGAGTGCGCATTCCTCCACGCTTTGCCCGATCGGCCCCATGCAATCGAAGGAAGAAGCGAAGGCCACCAGGCCGAACCGGGACACGCGCCCGTAGGTGGGCTTCAGGCCCACCACGCCGCAATGCGCGGCGGGCTGGCGAATAGACCCGCCCGTATCGGTGCCAAGCGCCGTATGGCACATCCCGGCAGCGACGGCGGCGGCGGAGCCTCCGGAAGAGCCGCCGGGGATGTACTCGGGGTTCGCGGGATTTCTGACCGGACCGAAATATGAGGTCTCGTTGGACGAACCCATCGCGAACTCGTCGCAGTTCGTTTTCCCGACGAAAATAGCGCCCGCAGCGCGCAGGCGTTCGATCGCCGTGGCGTCGTACAGCGACTCGAAATGTTCGAGCATGCGGGACGAACAGGTGACGGAGCGCCCCTTCATGCAGATCACGTCCTTGACGCCCATAATCATGCCCTTCAGCGGCAGTTCCGGGCCGGCGCCCGTCCATCGGTCAAGCCGGCGGGCTTGTTCGAGAGCGTCCTCCTCATCCACCGAAACGAAGGCGTTGAGCCGATCATTCTGCGCCCGAATGCGCGCAAAAAAAGAAGAGACCAATTGTTCGCAATCGGTCTCTCCTTTCTGCAAGGCTTTCCGGGCGTCCGCAAATGGGGTCATCGGACGAGCGGCAAGGTATGGCGTTCAGTGTAGACGACGAAGGGCGGGATGCGGCAAACAACAACCCGCCGCAGCGGCACAATCAGCTTTGAGGGGTCTGATCGGGCGCCTGGGCTGGACCGGAAGCAGCGGCGTCCGGCGCCGGGGCAGCTTGTGCAGGTTGAGCCGCCTGTTGGGCGGGCGGTTGCGCAGGGGGCGCCTGGGGTTGCGGCGCAGCTTGCGCAGGCGGCTGGGGACGGTAGGTCGAACGCTGGCTGTCCTCCACGGTGAGTTCACGCTGGATGTCCTTGGTGGCGTCCTTGAATTCCCGCATGCCCTTGCCGAGCCCGCGCGCAATTTCCGGTATGCGCTTGGCGCCGAATATGAGGAGTAAAGCCAAAGCGATCAGAATGATTTCCGGCGTTCCCAGACCCATGACCAATCCTCTTTCTTGTGAACGATAGTGGAGTGCGCGCCGTTACGGCGATAATACGGCTTTTACCGGTAAACGAAGGGGGGTAAGCGGGGTTCCGGGACCGGAACATGCAATCAGGATACTCTGACCAAAACCGCTTCGATCAGCGCTTCACACTCGAACGTAAAAGATATTGTAATTGCATCGTTTAAATTAGCGGAAAACGTACGGATTCGGGGCATCGCGGATGTGAAGCGCCCTTCGGGAGGCTGCGAGAAGCACGCTGGCCGCGTCATTCCTCATTGTGTGGGGCCTGCCACATTGCTTCCTCATTCCTTGCCAGCCCACCCCTTTCAGCCTTTGAACATTGCGGACGTACTCAGAGTATTCTGATGATGCCCGGTTTTTGGAGCATGGTTCGTTTTTCCAAGGCAACCCGTACGATTCCCGCTTCGTGAACATCCGATACGACAAGGCAAGCGACCGGGCTGTTGTGACGCGGTGTATGCACGTGGACGGCATCGTCGATCCGCCACCCGACAAGTCCATCGCGCAACGGGCCGCGCTGCTTGCGGCTATCGGCGACGGAACGTCCCGGCTGGTCAATTATCCCTCGTCCGCCGATCCGCAATCGACCCTGAGTTGCCTCCGGCAGTTAGGTATTGCCATAGAAAAGGACGGAGAAGACATCCTGGTGCATGGCAAAGGGCTCGACGGGTTCTCCGCCCCCGACGCCCCCCTGGACTGCGGCAACTCGGGCACCACGATGCGCCTCATTTCCGGCCTGCTCGCCGGACGGGATTTCGACTGTGTGCTCACCGGCGACGCATCCCTTCGAGGCCGGCCCATGGAACGCGTTGCAGGGCCGCTCCGGGAGATGGGCGCGCGGATCGCCCTGAACGCGGGCTGCGCCCCCATGCGTATGGAGCGCGGCCCCCGGCTGCACGGCATAACCTACCGCCTCCCGATGCCCTCTGCGCAGGTAAAATCCTGCGTACTCCTTGCAGGGCTGCGGGCCACAGGACGGACCACCGTCATCGAAACCCTGCCGTCACGGGACCACACCGAGCGCATGCTGAACCTGGCGCCGGTCGAGGCAGAAGGTGCGCGACACATTCCCATCGAGGGAAACAGGTCCGTGCCGGCGCGTACCTGGACCGTGCCGAACGATTTTTCCGCCGCCGCCTTTTTCATGGTCGCCGGCGCCGTAGCGCCTCGCGGCGCCGTGCTCCTGCGGAAAGTCGGGCTGAACCCCACGCGCAGCGCGCTCATCGGGGTGCTTGAGGAAATGGGCGCCGTTATCCGCATAGCCAACCGGGAGGAATCCGGCGGGGAACCGGTGGGCGATCTCCACATCGAGGCGTCATCGCTCCGGGGCGTGCGCGTGGACGGAGCGCGCATCCCCCTCCTGATCGACGAAATCCCGATCCTTTCGGTGGCGGGCGCCCTCGCGAAGGGCCGGACCGAAATACGGGACGCGCGCGAACTGCGTTTCAAGGAAACGGACCGCATCGGCGCCATGGCGGAGAACCTGCGGCGGCTGGGCGTATCCGTGGAAGAATTCGACGACGGATTGGCCGTGGAAGGCCCCGCCGCCCTGCAAGGAAACATCGTGGAAAGCTGGCACGATCACCGTGTGGCGATGGCCATGGCCGTGGCCGGGCTGATGGCCGACGGAGAAACGGTCATCAAGGACGCTTCCTGTGCAGCGGTGTCGTTCCCGAACTATTGGGAAACGCTTGCGTCGGTGGCTTTGTAATTGAGGATACTCTGATCAGAACCGCTTCACTCTGCGCTTTACGTATCCCCGGTTTCCTCGGACGGATCCCACAGATGCGCTTCCAGCACGACGCACCCCTCCTCGTCGAACGTCACTCCCTCGGCGCGCAGGCGTTCTTCCATGACATGCGGTCCTCCGAAACGCATCTTGCCGGTCAGCGCGCCAAACCGGTTGACGACGCGATGGCAGGGAAGCATCGTGCCCGCCGCCGCGCCCAGAGCCCAACCGACCGTGCGGGCAGCGGAACGCGCACCGAGATATCCTGCGATATGCCCGTAGGTCGTAACTTTACCGCAAGGGATCCGGTCCACTACGGCCCAGACCCGTTCAAAGAAATCGTTGTCCCGGGAGGCGCTCATACGCCGTATACCGTTTAAGGATACGCTGATCAAAACCGCTTCGCGTTCGTGCATAAAAGATATTATAATTGCTTCGTCATTCCTTGCCAGCGCACTCCTTTCGGCCTCTGAACTTCGCGGACGTAATCAGAGTATCTTTATGTCGTCGCATCCCGGCGCGCCCCGCAGAATTATGACGAACATACCTCACTTGCCGGATCCGGCGGCCTGTGCTGCGCTGGAACATGCGCTGGGGGCGGAACGCCTGCTGCGGCAGGTCGAACTGGCTCCCTACACCACGTTCCAAATTGGGGGCGCGGCGGACCTGTTCTACGAGGCGCGCACGGTAGAGGAACTCGTTCGGGCCATCACGGCGGTCCGGGCAAGCGGCATTCCGTACTTCCTGCTCGGACGAGGAGCGAATATCCTGGTGAGCGACCGAGGCGTACGCGGACTCGTCATCTACAATACCGCGGACCGGATGGAGATAAACCCCGACACGCACCGGCTATGGGTGGAGTCCGGGGCGATCGTGTATCCGAACGTGATCGAGGCAGCCGTGGAGGCCGGCCTGTCCGGGCTGGAACACTATGTCGGCATTCCGTCCACCGTGGGAGGCGCGCTATGGCAAAACCTGCACTTCCTGGCGCCGCCCCCCAAGCGGGAACGCACCATGTTCATCGAGGAAGTGCTGGAGGAAGCGGATATTCTGACCGAAGAAGGCGAGCTCCGCACGGTCGGCGTGGAGTATTTCGATTTCGGGTACGACTACTCGATTCTGCACGACCGCGAAGATATCGTGCTTTCGGCCACGTTCCGGCTGGAGCCGGGAGACCGGACGCGGATGAAGGAAATCATGGCGGCGAACCTCGAATGGCGCAGCGCCCGGCATCCCCCGCTGGATACGGAGCCCAGCGTGGGGTCCATCTTCAAGAAAATAGAGGGAATCGGGGCGGGACGGCTCATCGACGAGGCAGGCCTCAAGGGAACGCGCATCGGAGGCGTCGAAGTCACGCACCGGCACGCCAATATCATGGTCAACCGGGGCGGGGGCAGGGCCGCCGACGTCATTGCCCTGATCCGATACATACAGGAAGTGGTGGCGCGCGACACGGGCTATCTGCTCGAAACGGAAATTGCGTTCATAGGCGAGTTCGAGGAGAAACCGGACGCGCTGCCGTACACTGCACAAGCGGATATAGCGCATATCGGCGCTCCCCGCCCCCCGCTGTCATGAAACAACCCTTCACAGCGTGGCTTGCCGGGGCATGGGCCGTTTTCGAGAAGGACCTGCGTCTCGAACTGCGAAGCCGCTATGCGGTGGGCATGCTGCTGATGTTCGTCCCCGCCTCGATCCTGCTCATCCTGTTCGCCACAGGCCAGGAACCGCTCTCCCCCCGCATCCAGTCGGGACTTTTGTGGATCGTGATTCTTTTTGCGGCTTCCATCGGCCTCGGAAGATCGTTCGTGAGCGAAGAAGATCGCGGGACGGTGCTCCTCCTGCGGCTGCACACCCGGGCCAGCATGGTCTATGCAGGAAAACTGCTGTTCAATTTCCTGCTGATCCTTCTGCTGGAAACCGTAGCCGTCTTTACCATGATCGTGCTCCTGAACATTCAGGTGGCGCATAGCGGCTTGCTCGCAAGTACGATCTTGCTCGGTTCACTGGGGCTGGCCGGCGCGACGACCCTCCTCGCCGCGCTGATCGCGCGGGCCGCAACGCGAGGGCCGCTGCTCCCGGTGCTGCTTTTTCCCCTGCTCGTGCCTTTGCTCATATCGGTGGTGGCAGCCACGCGCCATGCCCTCGAAGGGGGTTTCGGATGGGGCGCCAGCGGCGAAGCCCTGACCACGCTGGCCGCATTCGCCGGGGTGGTGATTACCGCTGCCGTGCTGCTTTTCGATTTCGTCTGGAACGATTAAGGATACTCTGATCAAAACCGCTTCGCTCAGCGCGTCATTTGCGAAATCTGCGCCGTATCTTGTCGCCCGCCACCCATTCGCTTTGTCTTCCGCTTCATGGCTACTCCGGGAAAAACATACAAGCGGCTCCGCAACATCGTCCTCGCATGGCTGACCCTGGTCGTGCTGGGCGGATTCCTGCTCGACATTCCCCGAATCAACATTCTGGAGCACACGGCGCGGAATCTGTATTTCCACGTGCCGATGTGGTTCACGATGATGGCGGCGTTCTTCGTGTCGGCATGGCACTCGGCGCGATACCTTTCGTCCCTTGACCGCGTACGCGACACGCGGGCGCTGGAAGCCGCCCGGGTCGGGGCGATATTCGGCATCCTCGGTCTGGTGACGGGCATCGTGTGGGCGCGCTTCACCTGGTACGTGGGCCAGGGTATCTGGTGGAATTTCGACCCCAAGCAAACCATGGCCGCCGTACAGTTGCTGATTTACGGGGCCTATTTCACCCTGCGCGCAAGCGTGGAAGAACCGGAAAAGCGGGCGCGCATCGCCGCCGTATATAATCTGTTCGCGGCCGCCTGCGTACCGTTTCTGCTGTACGTGCTCCCCCGCCAGATGGAGAGCCTGCACCCCGGCGCGGAGGGCAACCCCGCCTTCAGCGACATTACCCATCCGATCATGCGCGTGGTCTTTTACGCAGCGGTGATCGGTTTCATCGGACTCTTTTGGGTGCTTTACACGCAACGAGTCCGGCTGGCCGCCCTCAACGAACGAGCCGACGACATTCCCGAATCATGACCATTCACGCTATTCAGGAAGCGGATACGACGTACGGCGCCACGCCGTACGATTCCGTATGGACTTCGCAGGAAGTGCCGGTGCAACAACCGGACGCGCTGGAGCGAACCATGCTGGCCCAGGACAAACTCTATGTGGTGCTGGCGGTGGTGCTCATCATCTGGATCGGGCTCGCGGCATTCATATACCGGACCGACCGCAGAATCGACCGGCTGGAACGGAAACTGGATGCGCGCATTTCAGACGAAGACGTCTCGCCGTAGCGCATTACATTAATTTGTATAGGACACTCTGACTACCCCCGATCCGTCGCACACGCACCCTCTCGCTTCCGACAATACCCGGCATGAAACCAAAAACGATTATAGGCCTCGTGCTGATGCTTGGCTTCGGCGCCTTGTTGTTTCTGAATTTCGGACAACAGGTCGGGGGATACATGGATTTCGTCGAAGCCGAGGAAACGGGCGCGGAAGCGCATGTGGTCGGGACATGGGTGGAGGCGGAGCGGTATGCATACGACCGCGACCAAAACGTCTTCAGTTTCCATATGCAGGACGAAGAAGGCCATGTGCGCATGGTCCAGTACCCCAATCCCAAACCGGCCAACTTCGAAGACGCCGAACGGCTGGTCGTACAGGGCTCCACAGAGGGCGAAATCTTCGTGGCGCGGCACATCCTCGTCAAGTGCCCCTCGAAATACAACGACGGCGCCGAATTCCAGGCAGCGGCTTCGTAGAAAACGCGGTCATCCACCAGTACCCGGTAAGTTGCCTCTGGTAAAATCATGCCGTGCGTCGCACGGCATGGTCAAACGGAGCGCCTGCCCCTCACAAATAGATCAGCGTCGCCAGCAGGAAGAACACGCCCAGGCCGAGAATGTCGTTGCTTGTGGTGATAAACGGACCGGTGGCAAGCGCCGGGTCTATGTTCATGCGATGGAGCAGCAGAGGTACCGTGGCGCCAATAATCGTGGCGAGTACGATCACGGTCAGCATGGAAAGCGATGCCGTAAGCGCAAGCAATTCGAGCGTCGCGCCGCCGATAGGCAGCGCCATCACCACAGCCCCGAGAATGAGCGCCAGCGCCAGCCCGTTCAGGAGCGACACACTCAGTTCCTTGCCGAGACGGCGCGCCACGTCGCTTGCCCACAACTCCCCGCTGGCCAGCCCCTGCACCACAATGGCCGAACTCTGAATGCCCGCATTGCCGGCCATGGCCATTACAATGGGAATGAACGTGGCGAGTATGACCGCCTGTTGGAGGGCGTTTTCGAACTGCCCGATGACGAGGCCGGACAGGCCGGCGCCCACCATGCCGATAAGCAGCCAGGGCAACCGCCCGCGAATCACCCGGAACACGGAGTCGGAAGGCTCCTCGCTGCCGGACATACCGCTCATGCGCTGGATATCTTCCTCCGCCTCGTCCCGAATGACGTCCACAATGTCATCGATCGTGATCCGGCCCACCATCTTGCCGCTCGCGTCCACCACAGGCAGCGATACGAGATCGTAGCGCTGCATGATGCGCGCCACCTCCTCCTGATCGATTTCGGGGGGCACCGTGATGACATCTCCGTCCATGATGTCGGATACGGGGGTATCCGCAAGCGTCAGCAAGAGATTCTTCAGGGAAACGACCCCCTGCAATGTCCCCTGCGCATCGTGTACGAACACGGCGAAAACCGCCTCGACGGTTTCGGCATTGCGGCGCACTTCTTCCGTCGCTTCGGCCACCGTCCACGTTTCGGGTACGATAACGAACTCCGTACCCATGATGCCCCCGGCGGACTCCTCGTCGTAATGGAGCAACGACCGGACTTCCTCGCTGCGGTCCAGCAAGGGAAGCACCCTGGCGGCCACCTCTTCCGGCAGATCCGCCAGCACATCGGCCGCATCGTCCGTTTCGAGATGGCCCAGAAACTCCGTGAGCCGCTCCGGGTGCGTTTCTTCAAGAAGCCGCATGCGAAGCTCTTCGTCGAGCTCGGCCAGCACCAGTCCAGCCTGTTCGCTCGGCAGCCATTCGAACAGGGTTTCGCGTTCTCCGGCAGGGAGATGATTCAATAGCCGGGCCAGATCGGCCGGGTGCAGACTGGCTGCAATACGCACCGTTTCCTGCCGGTCGCCGGATTCCAGCAGGTCCTCGAGGCGCTCTACCAGATCGTCGTCGATCCCGGGAAGATGCGTCGGGAGTTCTTCATCTCGAAAGGTATCGAAAGAACGCTCCATGGGGTGCGCAAACGGTTAAAGAGATAGATACCGGGCGCTCCACCCTGCGGTTAGGGCCCGGACGCTATATGCGCATTCGATCAGCGCTCCTTAAGATAACGTGATGCGCGTCTTAAGATAACGTGCAAGAGCGACAAACTCTTCCGGGGTCAACTCCTCCGGCCTCCGCGCATCCATTCCCTCGGGAAGCGCAATGGCCATCTCCCCTTTTGTCCAGCGTTCGAGCCCGTTGCGCAGCGTTTTGCGGCGGCGGTTGAAGGCCGTCCGGACCACGCTGCGAAAAAACGGCATATCCACCCCCTCGGGCGCATCTTCTTTCCCCGAAAAGGTAAGACGCACCACCGCGCTGGTTACGGCAGGGCGCGGGTAAAACACATTGGGAGATACCCGGAACAGGATTTCAGGATGCGCAAGCGCCTGACACTGCACGCTCAGAATGCCGTAGGCCTTGGTCCGGGGAACCGCCACAAGACGCTCGGCCACCTCCCGCTGCATCATCACCACGACCTCCTGCACGACATCGCGCGCATCGAGCAGGTCGAACAGGATGGGGCTCGTGATATTGTACGGCAGGTTACCCGCCACGAAAATCGGGGCGCCCTTTTCCCCGGCAAGCGCCCGCCAATCCACGTCCAGGACATCCATCTGCCGCACGTCGATCCCCGGTCGCGCATCCCGCAGGAATTCGGCGGCGCGCCGGTCTATCTCGATCGCGGTAAACGTGGCGAACCGGTCCTGAAAAAAACCCGTCAGCGCCCCCTCGCCCGGCCCGATTTCCACCACATGCGCCTCTTCCGGGGCCTGCAGCGCAGCCACAATTTTGCGCGCTACATTCGGATCGCGAAGAAAATGTTGTCCGAGCGATCTTCTGGGAAGAATGGACATGGATAAGGACCGGCGCTACTGTCCATAGGGCATTTCAAGATACTGTCTTGCTCGTTCGTGCGCATTGGACCAGTCTTTCGTGGTCAATGCCTCCCGGTAGAAAGCCACCGCCCGATTGCGTCGCCCGAGCGCATCATGGGCCATGCCTGCGTACAGCCGTCCCATCGTGACAAACGGATAATCCACCGCTCCGCGTATCGCGGGTTCCTGCAAAGCGTCAAGATACGGGAGCGCCGCCTCGTACTCGCCATAGGCCATGCGGCCTCGCGCCATGAAAAAAAGCGCCTGCCCGGCCAGCGATGCATTATATCCTGTCTGCCCGGCCGTATGACGCGCATAAATTTCCTCGAAAATGGGAGCTGCCTGCTCCCATCTCCCCCACCGGGCATAGATGCGCCCCTCGATCGTATGAAAAAAAGCATTACGGGGATACCGCTCGCGCAGCCAGGTCGCATACTGTACGCTGTGCTCGAAATCGTTTTCGAACAAGTAATAGATCTGCAACAGGAAATAGGCCGCCTCGGTGCGGATAAACCGTCCATCGCGCACCGTGCGCTGGAGTGCTTCGATACCCCGTTCCCGATCCCCGTCCGGAAAAAAGAGCATAAGAGGCTTCAGGAGCGGGTATTTTTCCGGAATAGCCACCGCATAATAGTCGTACATCCCCTTGCCAAAGGCATAGTCGGCCACATCCGGTTCCCGTTTCACCACATCCAGCACGTAGTCCATCGCCCGCAAACCATCCCGCGCCGCTTTGAGCCATTCTCCGCGATTCGACCGGAGCCGCCCCCGGAAACCCAGTGCAGCGCCCTTGAAAAACATGGCGTCGAACGCATCGGGATCTTGCTTGAGAAGACGGTCCGAGCGTTCGATGACTTCCTCCATCGCCGCATAAAACGCCGCGTCATGCGTCTCGTCGGAAAGGTCGGGAAGAATTTTCCACCATACATTGAGCGCCTCCAGAAAAGGACCGCCAGGATGTTCCGGATAACGCCGGGCGATGTGCTCGAAGCGACGGGCTGCCGCCTCGAATTCCATGCTATACAGACGGTCCAGCCCTTCGCTCACCTCGGCCTGTACGACCGGGTCGTCGAAAATGGATCCGGCGGGCTGCGCCCGGACGGAAACGAACCCCGGAAGAAAGACTACAGCCAGCCAGCCAATAGCAAGTCGTATCATGAAAACCGCCGGACATGTGCTCGTAACGATCTATGCTCCCCGCTCGCCCAGGCGCCGCGTCCCGGAGTAGATCAGGGCAACGAGGGACACTTTAGCAAGATCCGCAGGAATGAAACGCAGGAAGCCCTTGTCAATGGATTCCATCCATGTGGCATGATCGGCGGCGTAATGCAGCCAGATAACGCCCGTGGCAAAGAATACCAACGACCCGACGCACATGGCCAGCGCGCTGCCCGTCAGCGTATTCCAATGCCTCGAAAGACGGCCCACTGCAAACGCCGCCAGCGGATACCCCAGCAAATACCCCGCGCTCACCGCCCCCAGCATATAGGAAAGTCCGTGTCCGTCGCCCGCAAACACGGGCGCAAAAAGCCCCATTGCGAGATACAAGGATTGTGCGAGCAGCCCGTTGCGACCGCCCAGAAAAAGGCCGCTGCCGAATACGAACAGCGTCTGGAACGTAAAGGGAACCTCCCACAAGTAGATGCGGACCTGGGCCCCGGCGGCGGTAAGCAGCGCAAAACCGACAATTCCGAGGGCCTGCACAAGCGTGGAGGCTCGTTCTTCCCGAAGGGCGTCGATCAGCGAAGGGGCGGGCGCGTGCAGTCGTAGCAGCATAAAAACAGAGACCGGTTAAAAAGGTAAGGGACGCAAAGAGCCTTAGGATACTCCGATTACGTGCATTTCGATCAGAGTATCCCTGTAATATCGGCTTTTTTGAGGAATCCGGGCAAGCCCGGATCGCATGAGCCGGACACGATCCCCCTTTGGAACGTTCCGGAAAAGGTAAACGTTTGGGATTCAGGCCTGTTCGAAAAGCAAACCGTCCCCTTGCGGGCGGCTCGCCGACCGGTTTCCGCATCCGGGCGCTCATGCTCGTTGCCGCCCGCCTCCGCTCACCTTCCCTGCCGCCATGCGTACCTGGATCCGAACGGAAACGGATCGTCTGGCGACAGCCCTCGGACGCCTCGACCGCCGGACGGCGACCGTGCTGGCAGCCGTCGCAACCCTCGTTATCCTGCAGGACGCTGTCGGGAGCCGCCGGTTCTTTTACGACGCCCTGAGCGAGCATTTTCCGGGCGAGTACACCGGCCTGCTCGCCTGGATATGGCGGTTCCTGGTGCAAGGCGTCACCGGATTCGCGCTCCCGCTCGTGATCCTGTGCGGTCTGTTCCGGCAATCCGCGCGGGACGCGGGACTGGGGCTGGGCGACTGGAAATTCGCAGGGCTGGCGATGGCCCTCTATCTTCCGGTGGTCATTGCAGGCACGTGGTTTCTTTCGGCGAATCCGGCCTTCCAGGCGCAGTATCCCCATTACGCCCCCGCGGAAACGGACTGGACGATTTTCCTGATCTACGAAGCGTGTTTCCTCTTCTACTGGATTGGCTGGGAATACCTTTGGCGGGGATTTATGCTCTTCGGAACGGCGCGTACGTTCGGGATATACGCCATCTTCATCCAGGCTATTCCGTTCGCCTTGCTGCACCTCGACAAGCCGCTGCCGGAAATCGTGCTTTCCCTTGTCGGCGGCATAGCCCTCGGCGCCCTCGTCTGGCGTTGCCGGTCGTTCTGGATCGCCGTCCCGATCCATGCCGCGCAGATGATAGCGCTCGACTTCTGGTGTACGCTGCGCGCCCGTTCCGGCGCACTCGGAATCGGACTGGATGCGTTAGGGATGCTCTGATTAAGTCCGCAAAGATTCAGAGGCTGAAAGGGGCACGCTGGCAAGGAATGACGAAGCAATGTGGTAGGCCCCACATAATGAGGAATGACACAGCCAGCGCGTCTCTGTCTGCCTCCCGAAGGGCGCTTCACGGCCGAGATGACCCGAATCCTCCGTGTTTTTCGCTGATTTCAACGATGCAAGCATATCGTGCGTGAAAGTGAAGCGCTGATCGAAGTGGACTTGATCAGAGCATCCCTAGGTAAAGCGCTGGGGGGATAGTCCGCGCGGCGGTGTACATACATCCCCGCAGCCTACCACTGGTAGGTCAGTGTCATTATATGCCCGGGCCCCTGATACCCGCTCTCGAACGCTACATAGGCGTAATCGACAAGCGCCTTGTCCAGCGCCAGGCCGATCCCGAAAGATGGCCCTCGAAGGTCGTCGTTGGTGATGTATCCCCCCCGCAGCGTCACCATTTCGAAAACCTCCGCCCCCAGACCCACATGCAGTTTTGTCCGCTCCATCTCAATAAACCGCGAGGCTTCGAGGGTGACGAAAAGCTGGGCCAGCGTAGCGTCGTCTTCCTGGAGCCGCACATGGAACGGGTGTACCGACACGCCCACGCGCAGGGCGCGCGGTAACTGCGTGGCCTCCGACGCCAGCCTGGACATCTTGCCTATGTTCTGCAATGCGGCGCCGAACTGCGCCCCCCGAACAGGCAGATCCGCCTGTACGCCAACATCGAAGGCATACCCCCGGGAAGAGTTCGTATAAATGCGCTCAAGCAGATACTTGGCCGTTACGCCAGCCCGAAAAGGCCCGAACCGCCGCCCATACGACGCCCCGCTGCTGACGAATTGCACACTGAAGAAGCCTTCCGGTTCGCCGGGCCCGGAGCGCGCCTCGAGATCGCCGCTTTCCATCGCCGTAACGAATAAGCCGACCGCCGCGTTTTCGCCCACGCCCAGACGCGAGGCCGCAGCATAACTTCCGGTGCCAAGCACCCAGGCATAATAAGACAACGAGGCCGTATTGCGTTCGGCTGCGGCCAGGCCGGCCGGATTCCAGAACGTGCTGAATGCATCGCGGCTCCAGGAAACCTGCGTATCTCCCATGGCGCCCGCCTCGGCATTGATCCCATTGCGCAAAAACGCAAATCCTCCTTCCTGCGCCGCCGCCGGCCATGCAGCAAAAAGCGCAAGCATGCCCAGCATGCACAAGCACGTTTTCATCAGAGTATCCTAATCTAATCTTGTCACAGCAGCATTCGGAGCGTAATCAGGTGCAGCAAGCCCGTATCGTGCGGTTCGAGCAAAAGACCGTACTCGACTCGAAAAGCCAGGCCGCCTACCGGTTGTTCGATTTCGAATCCGGCGGAAGGCGCGTTCCCCGAAAGGGCATTGCCAATCCGGTCGAGGCCGCCGCGAAGCAGCAGGATTTCCGAGAGTTCGTACTCGACGCCGGCGCGTAAACCGGCCTCGTGCAAGGTCGCCCGGCGCGCCTCGAACGCTTCGAACGGCACGGAGCCGATACGTTCCGTACTACGAACCCGGTGTTCCAGATCCGAAATGCGGGACTCGTATTCGGCAAGCAGTTGCAAGCGACCCTCCATCATACCGTACGAGGCGCCCACCCGCAAACGCACGGGAAATCGGTCGGACGTCGTACCGCCCTCCGCTCCGTACAGACCGGACGAATCCCAGGAATAGCGGGCCAGCAGATCGTCCGTAACGAACGCAAGGCGCAAGCGATCGGTCACGTCCACTATAACCCCGGCGTCGATGCCAATACTGTTAACCGGTTCGATCTCGTCGAAAAGATCCGTGCGGAAAAGCTGAAGGCCCACCCCCACCGACAAACGGCGGCCGAGATGCGTGCCGAAGGCCAGAAAAAACGCAAATTCGTCCGTCGAATACGTTTGCGTGTGGTACCCGCTGGCGTCCCTTCCGTCTATATCGGACACCCCGGCATGGATAAGCCCGACAGCAAGGCCCGCACTCGGTTGAATAGGCGTCGCGAATTGCAGAAACTGCATCTCCCTGTCGAAACGCATGAACGCCGTCGACGCCATGATATGCTGTCCTGTGGCTTGCGGGGCCAGGGCCGGATTATAATACGGAGAGGCGTCGCCCCGCGCGTCTGCGGCAAGCGCATTCCCCAGCGCCATGCCACGAGCGCCAAAGCCCATTCTCGAGAAGACTCCCGCCGACTGCCCCCATGCGTTTGCCGCCGGCATAAGAACCAGCAATCCGAGAAGGCAGTGGATTGTCCTATGCGCCATGCGTGCGGTCATTCGAGCACCTGGATTTTCCCGTGCGCGGCCTTCCCGCCGACCACGGTATAGAAATACACCCCGTTCGCCACGCGGAAGCCGTTGTGGTCGGCTCCGTCCCACGTTACCTCGCGCTCGCCCCCGGCGCCGGCGTTTGCCGCCAACTCGCGCACGAGGTTCATGCGAAAATCGAGTATGCGGATGCGGTCGGCGCCCCCGTCCGCATCGTATCGTATGCGAACGAACCGGTCGTTTGCAGGCGAAAACGGATTCGGATACGCATACGTGTCCACATCCGGCGTGTCGTCGGTTGGCGTATCCGGATGCAACGGCACATCGGTTCTATAGATGCGCCATGTGTCCCCGCTGTCCGTGCTCTTCATGAGCCCGTCCGACGTGCCCACCCATAACGCCGCGTCCGTCACGGCCACGGAATACACGGAGAGATCCGGGCGCACGATCCGATCGGGGTCCTCGGCGTCCCGGAAACGGCGGATCGTTCGCCAGGTCACGCCGCCGTCGCGCGTAACGAACAATCCGTTTTCCCCGGCCACATACACCGTCCTGCTTCCCTGGAAGGCGAAATCGTGAACTTTTTCGCCAAGAAGCATCTGTTCGAACGTCTCGCCCCCGTCTCTGGTCATGGTAACGCCGTACTGCTCCGGCGGCCCCTGCCGGGCCGGATCGTTCACCGGCCATGTGGCCATCCAGATCGGATTTTGCCCTCGTCCCCCGGGCAGGGGCTGCTCCTCTATGGAAGTCACCCAGTTCCCCGCCAGCGAAAATGAGGTTCCGTCGGCGGTGAATCGCTGCCACGCCAGGCCATCGTACGACCGGTTCACGCCGCCTGCCGTACCGGCCCAAATCGTGCCGGTCTTATCCACAAGCACGCTGAATCCCCGGTGGTTCAGGTGCCCGTCCATGTCTTCCCGCGACACAGGCGACACGAAAAAATCGTGCGAAGAATCCGGGTGAATGGCGTGCAGAAAATCGGGGGGCAGCACGACCCGATCCCAGGTCTGCCCCTCATCCCGGGATCGGCGCACGCCGCTGGCCCAGGCCGCAATCCATACCTCGTCCCGCCCCGGATCGTAGTCGATATCGAAGGGAGGGCTTTGCTCCGGCGCGATGACGGGCAGGGCGGACAACACGGATACGCCGTATTCCTCGGTCGTGTCGTCCGGATCGTCCAGATGAGACGGGCGCCAGGTAAAGGTTGCGCCCCCGTCCGTGGAGAAAACATACCCGGCCACGCTACTGATAGACTGGCCGTCCTCCATTCTCGAAGAACCGATGCCTGCCCACACAAAAACGCCTTCCACGTCCAGCGAATACACGTTCAGGCGGCGGGCCGCCAGCGAATCGATGTCGGCGACGAACCAGGTTTGTCCGTCGTCCGGGGTCATATTCAGAAACGGCCCGACCCACAGCCTGTCGACTTCCGCATGCAGGTTCGTCACGCTGTTGCGCAGAATGCCGGCCGCAGGCAAAAATTCGTCTGTCCGACCAAACTGGCCAAACTGGGCCTGCGCCTGCGGAACGAGCAGAAAACCGGTCAATATGATGAAAAATATTCCTCTCATTCCACCACCGTAGTCGCTTCCACGATATTGCTGAGAAGACCGGCTCTATCCCTGGCCTGGAAAGCCAACATGGTCACCCCGGGGTCATTCGACGACTCGACCCGCACAACGCGCGTATAGCGGCCGTCGGCAGCCTCCGCATCGCCGTCCGCCCCGTCGTCGAACATGGCGATCTTTGCATTGGGTCTTTCCACATTCCAGAACTCGACGACGGCGATATTGGAAAGCCCGTCCGGGTCGGATACGACGGCTACCAGTTCCAGCAACTTTGCGGGTTCGCCCGGCGCGGGACGGTACAGGGTATCCGGCGCCACGACCATGCTTATGACCGGCGGTGCGCCCTCCGCCGAAACATGCATCATGCCGCGCACCTCATTGCTGAGCATCCCTTCCCGGTCTTCCGCAAAAACCAGCACGGTATAGACCCCGACCTCGCCGGCCGGAACCGTCACGTCGGAACGGCCCGCGTACTGCCCACCGGAGCCGGAAGCAAGCACGCCTTCGGCGATCGTCTCGTCTCCGAACACCACGAAGGAGACGGTCTCCACGTCATTGTCCGCATCCCGCACCGTAACCTCCATGGAAAGCGGAACGACCGCATCGGGATTGCCGGCGGCGGGCGGCGCAATAAACTGATGCGGCGAAAAGGAAAAATCGGACAACTCCGGCGGAGTGCCCGCATCGTCAAGCGGGCCGGGCGCCTGATCGCACGCACTCAGGGCGAGGATTCCTGCGGCAAGAACCGCTGCCGGATAGCGAAAGGAATAGAGCAAGACGAGCGTCCCGAGGGGTTCAGATTCGGAAAAACGAAACCGTATCAATCTGCGCTCATCAACGCTCCGTCAAGTGGAAAGGACAGGGTGCGACCGGTAATGCGCAGCGTATGCAAAACGTTACGACAGATGCCGGACAGAGGGTCTTAACAGGCCTTCGTTATAAAAGATCCCCGACGCCCCAATATCCCCGAAAGACAGGTATGGACGCTGCCCGGCAGTCACGCGACATACAGGGGCCTGAAGCTGAAACACAGGATAAAAATAAACAGGCTGAGAAGGCCCAGCGCCATGCGCCCCGGAGTCAAGGGCTGCTCATGAAGCACCGGGGGATGATCGATCTTGACCAGATATATGAGCAACACGCACCAGAGCAGCCAGCCGCTGTAGGCGAAATTCTGCATCCACGGCAGGGCGTTCTCTGCAAGCGCAGCCAATGCCATAAGGCCCGCCA
This sequence comes from Rhodothermales bacterium, assembly GCA_951812345.1. GTDB lineage: Bacteria > Bacteroidota > Rhodothermia > Rhodothermales > VXPQ01 > VXPQ01. Next base: position 559,902 of record OX638295.1, on the reverse strand, counting down.
TGGCAAGAGCAATGCGCTTCAGATTCCCGCCGAACAGTTTCGCCAGATAGAAATACAGGATCCCTGCAAGGATAAACCAGGAACCGGTCCCGAAAAACGGATGCATTTCGTAGAGAGGCGGCGAAATTTCGAGCACGAACCCGATGGCGCCCGAAAGCAGCAACACCAGAAAAAATCCCCGGGCGAGCCGGGCATGCCAGACGCGGCCGAATAGCGCATAGGTAATGTGTCCGCCGTCGAGTTGCCCGATGGGGAGCAGGTTCAGCGCCGTAAAAAACAGCCCCAGCCACCCGGCAAACAGCACAGGATAGTGGTACATCTCCCAGTTGGGGGGCACATCCGTGAAAAATTGTTTGAGCAGCATATACAACAGCGTGTCGCCCACGACCAGCGCACCCGCCCCGTCGCCCAATCCGGTCAGACTGTCCGGATACCTGCCGAATTGTTCTACATACTGGTGAATGGCCTCGTGCCCCGGCCCCACGCCGAAGATATACGAAACGGGCGGCAAGGCGGCAAAGGCCGCAAGAAGGATACCAAGGGCGACGACAAAACCGGCGAGCGGCCCGGCGGCGCCGATATCGAACAACTTCCGCAAACTGGGCACCGGCTCTCTGATCCGGATCACCGCGCCCAGCGTACCCACGGTGATGAAAGGGTAAGGAGGACAGGGAATGTAGTATGGCAGCGAAGTGGCCACGCCATGAAGCCGGGCGGCGAAATAATGCCCGAACTCGTGCACGGTCAGAAAAAGAAGCAGGGGTATCCCAAAACGCAAGCCGTCGACCAGAAATGCCGGCCATCCCTCCATCGCATACACCGCCAGCCGGGAAGTCAGCGTAGCCCCCGCCCACACCGTGGTCGCCAGCGTAACGACAAAGAGCAGCGCATGGAGCCAGTAGCGATCCCGGCCTTTCCCTGCATCGGAACCGCCGGAAACGGCGCCGACGACATGATCTGTCTCTGCAGAGAATACGGGAGGATCGCTATGCGACGGATACATACATGCGGGATATATGAGGCAAAGAAAGGCCGTGGAAGGGAAAGGTCAGGCGTCAGCGGAGCTCGGAAAGCCCCTTGGCGATCCGGCGCATGGCTTCCTGCAAATCTTCCGTGGAAGCGGCGTACGAAATACGCAGGCCTCCGGGATCGCCGAAGGCGCCCCCCGGCACGAGCGCCACATGATGTTCTTCAAGGAGATAGAAACACAGGTCCTCGCTTGTTTCGATGGCCCTGCCGGAAGCGGACATCGAGCCAAGATAGACGGATACGTCCGGGAAGAGATAAAAAGCGCCCTCGGGACGCGGGCAACGGATGCCGTCGATGGCGGCAAGTTGCTCAAGTACGAAATCGCGGCGCTCGCGGAACCGGCTCACCATGTCCGTCACATACCGCTTGTCCATTTCCAGCGCGGCAATGCCGGCCCTCTGGGTAATGCTGCACGGCGCCGAGGTCGTCTGTCCCTGTATTTTCGCCGACGTTTTCACGATGGACGGGTCGGCCGCCATATACCCCAAACGCCAGCCGGTCATGGCGTAGGCTTTCGAAAAACCGTTTACCATGATTGTCCGCTCCTTCATGCCGGGGAGCGAGGCAAACGCAACGTGCTCTGCGTCGAAAAGAACATGCTCGTAAATCTCGTCCGAGAGCACGAACACGTCCGGACGCCGCTGCAACACCTCGGCCAGCGCCTCCAGTTCCTCCCGGGGATACACCGAACCGGTGGGATTGGAGGGCGAACACAGGATCAGCATGCGCGTGGCGTCGCCTATGGCTTCCTCCAGAGCGGAAGGGTTGAGACGATATTCGTCGTCTGCGGTGGTGGCAAGGGGCTTGGGCGTAGCGCCTGCAAGGCGGACCATCTCCGGATAACTCACCCAGTACGGCGCCGGGATAAGCACTTCGTCGCCGGGACGACAGAGCGCTGCCACGGCAAGCGCGACCGACTGCTTGGCGCCGCTGGAGCAAAGTATCTGATCCGGTGTGTACGCAAGCCCATTATCCTCCTCGAATTTTCGGCAAATCGCTTCGCGCAAGGCGAGCATACCCATGTTCTCCGTATACCGGGTATACCCTTCCCGGATGGCGGCCTGACCCGCCTCGACGATCGGCGCAGGCGTGTCGAAATCAGGTTCTCCGGCGCTAAGACCAATGATGGGAAGACCCTCTCGCCGCAGTTGCTTTGCGCGCCCGGTCATCGCCAGCGTAGCGGAGGGCCGAACGGATTCCACGTTAGGATTGAAACGAATCATGATGGGAATTGCAAAAATTCGGGAATTACAAAAATTATGGACGGGCGCGCCGCGCAAGCGCGTCCAAAACAGGTTCGGGTACGAAGGCCGACACATCGCCGTTCCAGCGAAGAATGTCGCGCACCAGCGTGCCGCTTACCAGTGCATGCCGCCCCGAAGCAGGTAAAAAAACGGTTTCGAGGTCTTTCCGGAGTTCCCGGTTCGCCAGCGCCATGGGCAGTTCGTAATCGAAATCGCGGGACTGCCGAAGCCCTCGAATCAGCACAGCGGCGCCGGTTTCCCGGGCGCGGTCCGCGATCAACCCCTCATGGGCAACCACTTCGACGCCGGTCAAATGCCGTACGCACTGGCGAATCAGGTCGCACCGCTCCTTGATGGGAAAAATCGTTTCCTTCTCGGCATTGACGGCCACAGTCACCTCCACCCTGTCGAACAACGCCACCGCGCGCTCGAGGATATCGAGGTGTCCGAACGTAAACGGATCGAATGTGCCGGGATAAAGCGCCCGTTTGGGACGTATATCCATTACTTGACAGGTTGTGTGTTCGTAATGCTACGGTTCCGCGCCATGACCGTGCTATCGGGTACCGAAGTACCGTCCGGTCTTACCGGTTTAACTGCCTCCGCCTGACGCTCCGGGGATAGTCCCACCCGTCGGAGCATGTTCGGCGCCGGCGGACTCCGGAACAACAGCCTGCTCACGCCGGAACACCGACACCACGGTGCGCCCGTACGGCCGGGAAACGTCCAGGTCGGGATGCGCCGGTTCCCGGTCGAAAAAGATACGCCGGTCATGTTCGAGGATAAACAGCCCCCCTTCCGCTGTATGGGGCAGCGCCAAAGAAGGCAGTTCCGGCATGGCTTCGAGGTCGTACGGCGGATCGGCGACAATGAAATCGAACGCCGGTCCCTTGTAGCGGCGCAGGTAACGTACGGCGTCCGCCCGTAAAAAGATGCATTGATCTTCCACATCCAGTTTGCGTGCATTCCGCCGCGCAACCTGAAGCACACGGCCTTCCTTTTCCACGAAAACGACCGAGCGGGCGCCGCGGGAAAGCGCCTCGAACCCTATGGTTCCGGCGCCGGCGAACAGATCGAGCACGGATGCGTCGGCGAATTCTCTCCGGTTTTCCGCAAGATGAAAAAGCGACTCCCGCGTCCGGCTCGTGGTCGGCCGGGTCCGGAGACCTTTCGGAGCGAAAAGCTCCCTGCGAGCGAATTTTCCCGCAATAATTCTCACGACGGAACGGTTTAAGGATACTCTGATTAAATCCGCAAAGATTCAGAGGCTGAAAGGGGTGCGCTGGCAAGGAATGACGAAGCAATGTGGCAGGCCCCACATAATGAGGAATGACACGGCCAGCGTGCCCCTCTCTGCCTCCCGAAGGGCGCTTCACGTTCGCGACGCCCCGAATTCGCAGTGTTTCCCGCTAAGGATACTCTGATTAAGTCCGCAAAGCTCAGAGGCTGCGAAAAGTGTGCTGGCAAGGAATGACGAAGCAATGTGGTAGGTCCCACATAATGAGGAATGACACGGCCAGCACACTTTTCGCAGCCTCTGAGCTTTGCGGACAAACGTGAAGTGCTGAGCGAAGCGGTTTTGATCAGAGTATCCTTAAATTCCGATGATGAAATCATGATATCCTGTACTTGCGAACGTGAAGCGCTGAACGAAGTGGTTTTTATCAGAGTATCCTTCAAATAACTCAGAAAAAGAATTCCTCGCCTTCGTACAGGGCGGCGCCGATGCACCCGGCATAGGCCGGAACATCCATATCGGATGGCGAGCATGTAATAGAAACGTCCCGAAGCGCCGCAGGATGCAGCGCCCGGATATCCCCGCCGAACACGGCCCGGAGCTCGGAAAACAAGGCGTCGGGAGCGGTATCCCCGTACACGTAGACCGTTTTCACACCCGACGGGGATATTCCGAACCGGGACGCCGTGTGCACGCTCAGGTATGCCGCATCGATGGGTTCCACGCCTTCCGCAAACCCGCTAAAACGCCAGACTTTGCCCGTGCAAAAGACGTAGTCGAGGCGGTCGCCATACCAGCCGATCCCCAACGTACAGGGATCTTCCCCGGCGCCTTCCCTTGCAGCTTCCGTGCATCCGATCATACCGGCTGCCGCTTGTGCACCGGACATGAGCCGCGTGCGCTTCGCCGGCACGTCCCGAACAAGATGCCGCAGGCGTTCGTCAAGACGCTCTCCGACCACCAGCACATGCGCCCATGCCACCGCAGCACCGCGGGGCATCGCTTCATTGGGGATCACATCGGCCGTGATACGCAGTGGCTGTTCCGGCGCTATGAGCAGATCGATCGCTTGCCTGATACAACTCCGCCGGACATCCGGTCCGGCTTCCGCAGAAAGCGGCACACGAAAGGAATGGCCTGCCCGAGGAGAAACCGAAATGCGCAGATCGTCAATCCCGTTACCGTTCTCCGGTCTGGAAAAAACCTCTGCAAGCGCCCCTGAAACCGCATGAATGCGCTCATCGTCCAGACCGGCGAGCATACTGCCAAGCACATCCTCGTCCACATCAATGCGCCCGAGTCGCGATAGCCGGCATCCCGACGCATCCTGCACTACCTCGGCGTAGCGGACCGCGCGGCCTGCAATATCGACCCCCGTACGTACGTACGCGTCCATGAATCAGGTTGGTCGGCGCGATAAATACCCGGCGTTCGCCGCCGTCCGCGAGACTACTCCCAGGTCGCGGCGTTCAATTGGGTAGGATCCGGTTCAAGGCTTCCGATCTCATCGTCGGAATCCGGATCGCTGAGCAGATACATCATGACGCGCGACGTATCGTTGATTTCGTACTCGAATTGCGCCCCCGTACGAGGAGAAAAAATAAAGGAATCGAGATCCGTGCCGCTACCGAAAATACTGTCGCTATGCGCCTGGGTCGCCGAATCGGTTTGCACCCAGATATGCAGGCTGTCCAGAGAACCTGGGAAACGCCCGGTCTGTTCGTCGAACCGGATGAGCGCCGCCCTGATATTGCTCATGCGCAGGCGGGTGCGCTCCGTGAGTTCCTCCTGGCGCTCCACAGCTTCCCAGGGTTCTGTAATTGAAGCATAGAGGAAATACCCCATGCAGAGGATAAGTATCCCCAAAGCCACCTGAATAAGGGTACGTTTGTTCTGGGTGCCTAACGCCATAGTGCGCTCCTGTTCCCGCGGTGTTCTGATTGTCTTACGAATAAGAAACGGGAACCATACTCCACGGTACATACGCACAATGCGGCCCGCCCCTGCGAAAAAATACATGAACATACCCCGAAAAGCAACCATGCAAGAGATACTCTGATTAAGTCCGCAAAGCGCAGAGGCTGAGAGGAGTGGTTTTGATCAGAGTATCCGTAACGCTATCTGCACAGAGAACGGAATTTCTCCCGTAGATTGCGATATTGTTATAAGCGGACCCAGCCAGCCCGCCCGTTCGCCATACCGGTAATTTCCATGACAACCGACCTGCTCATCAACATAGATCATGTGGCCACGCTGCGAAACGCCCGCAAGGAAACGTTGCCCGATCCGGTCCACGCCGCAGCAGCTGCGGAGGCTGCGGGAGCCGACGGCATCGTTTTCCATTTACGGGAAGATCGCCGCCATATCACCGAACGCGATGTACGCCTCTTGAAACAAGTGGTGCGGACAAAGCTTGATTTTGAACTGTCTACAGACCCCGATGTCGTACGTATTTGCTGCGAGGTGCAACCGGAACTGGCTACGCTTGTGCCGGAACGACGTGAGGAAGTAACGACGGAATGTGGTCTGGACGTGATTGCCCACCGGAAACGTCTCCGCGATGTCGTTGCGCAATTGCGGCAAGCCGGCGTAGAAGAAGTGGCGCTCTTTGTCGATCCCGTTCTCGACGAGATCGACGCAACCCTGGAAACCGGGGCCGATTGCATCGAACTGCACACAGGGGATTTCGCCAATGCAACGAACGCGAACGAACGCGAACGATGTGCAGGGGAACTGGCCCGGGCCGCCGAGCACGCCCACGCCGCCGGCCTCGTCGTGCACGCCGGCCATGGGCTCGACTACTGCAACTACCCCGCGTTTCGAGCCACGGTCCCTCATATCCGGGAAGTGTCCATTGGCTTTGCCGTGATAGCGCGGGCCATCCTCGTCGGCATGGAACAGGCTGTTCGGGAAATGCGGCATATCGTAAAATCCTGACGCACCATTCGGCACACACCCGCGCATCGACGAAAAACCATGGATTCCCCGCTCCTCATGCCGGAAGACATTCCTGAAGGCCACCGATGCGGCTATGTCGCGCTGGCGGGGCAACCGAATGTGGGGAAGAGCACCCTGCTGAATGCCCTCATCGGACAAAAACTGTCCATCGTGACCCGGAAACCGCAAACCACGCGCCACCGAATTCCCGCCATGTTGTCTGCGGACGATCACCAGATCATCTTTCTCGACACACCAGGCATCGTAGCCCCACGGTACGGACTGCACAGGGCGATGATGCACGCCGTGCGGGATGCGGTGGCCGATGCAGATCTGCTGGTGTTCATAGTCGACGCCTCTCGCGGCGTGCCCGACACACCCGGGGTGGATATCATCCAGGGCCGACCCGCCATACTCGCCCTGAACAAAATGGACCTTATCCGACAGGAAGACGCCCTGCCTCTCGTTGAAGCCTGGCTCGCGCTGGGCGATTTCGATGACGTCGTGCCCATTTCAGCCCGAAAGGGTACGAATCTGGACGTTCTGCTGGACGCTATCCTGAAGCGCCTTCCGGCCGGGCCGCCTCTCTACCCGAAGGACATGATCAGCGACCGCCCGGAACGCTTCTTCGTGGCCGAGATCATCAGGGAGAAAGTATTCCGGCTGTACCGGCAGGAAATTCCGTACTCCACCGAAGTACGCATTGTGCACTTTGAAGAACGAGAGAACGAAAAGGACTTCGTATCCGCCGAAATCGTGCTGACGGCGGATACGCAAAAGGGTATTCTGATCGGAAAAAGGGGGCATGCCCTGAAGCGGCTGGGCACGGCGGCGCGGAAGGACATCGAGGCCTTCCTGGGCCGATCCGTATATCTGGATCTGCATGTGAAGGTCCGAAGCGATTGGCGCAATCGACCCGCATTCCTGCGCTCGTTCGGTTACCAGGCCTGACAGGTTGTGGATATAGCAGGCCCTTGCCCCGGTAAACCTCGGCTGCGCTTCCTGCGCTTGTTTGGGGGCAGGGCCTGACCGGGGCGGCGACGCGCCGGATCACGAGCCGATCTGTACGCCCAGGCCTTCCCGAACCGCCCTGTGCAGTGCATCCGGTACGTGTCCCCGGTCCAGTTGCCGGATCGAAAAGGCGCGTCGCTCGGGGTACGTTCGCCGGAGTTCTGTGAAGCGGAGCGCCGCCGCCTCATCCGAGTCGGGCCATGACCCCCTCATACAGCGGTCGTCGCGCCATACATCGTACATGCTTCGGACCAGATGGTGTAACCACTCCGTTTCCGGCAGGACAGGATCAGAGGCGCATACAGGAAGCGGCTCCACTCTCCCGCACGCTTCGCCAGCGCCTCCCTCTGCTACAGGCATTTGCATGCCCGGCAGCGACGCCATGGCGTCACGGAGCATGTATGTACCCGCCACCTTTCCGTCGTACGAGTACCCGGCGATATGGGGCGTGGCGATGTCCACGCAGCGCAGCAGCGCAGCAGAGGGAACGGGCTCGCCCTCCCACACATCGAGCACCACCGCAGCAGGTCGTCTTTCAGTGTGCTGCAATGCCTCAAGAAGCGCCTCGTTGTCGAAAACGGCCCCGCGCGACGTATTAATCAAACAGGCTCCGGGACGCAGTGCAGCCAGTTCGTCGTGGCCGATCATATGCCACGTGCGATGCGGCCCTTCCCGGACAAGCGGTACATGAAAGGTGAGCGCATCCACCTGCTCGATCAGGGTATCCAGTGGGAGATAGTTGCGCGCCGTTCCCGCCGGGTCGTCCGCCTCCGCAAGCGGCGGATCGCACAACAGCGCCTTCATGCCCAGCGCGGCGGCTCGCGCGGCCAGCCGGCTCCCGATGCGCCCGCATCCCACAATGCCCAGCGTCTTGTCTCCGAGGGCCTCTCCCCGGTTTACCGCCAGATAAAGAAGCGTCGCCAGTACGTACTCGACTACCGAATCCGCGTTGGAGCCCGGCGCATAGGCGAACGGAATCCCGCGCTGTCGCAGGTACCCGGCGTCGATATGATCCAGACCGGACGTCGCCGAGCCCACGAACCGGACCGCGCTGCCGTCGAGCAGCGCCGCATCGACGCGGGTGACGCTGCGCACGAGCAGCACATCCGCATGCCGGACCGTCTCCGGGGTCATATCCCGGCCCGACAGCATGCGCACCGGCCCAAGCGAACCGAACAGATCGCTCACCAGCGGAATATTCTCGTCAGCTACGATGTTCAGGGACGGCATGACGCACCGAAATGCGCAGAGAACCGCGCCGAAAGGTCAAAAACCGATCCCGATACTGAGCATGGTCGTATTAAGGCGCTGCTCCTCGGGACGTATAACGACATCGGCAAACTCGTACTCGTCGTTGGTGAATCCGGACACGCCGAAGGTCCGCTTCACCTCAGGATAAAACCGCAAGCCGGCCAATCGAATTTCCAGACCCACCCCTACGGCAGCAGCCATGCTGAGCGTACGCAGACGGTCCTGATTGTTGGTGTCCGTGGCGAATCGCAAGACAGGTCCGACCAATGCGTACGGGGAAATGAAAGAAAGGTCGTACTGGTACCGTACGTCTATCGGAATTTCAATGTACGTCACGAAGTGGTCGTCGGTGACAGAGCCGGCAACATCCGGAAACCCGGTATCCGGGGCACCACCAAAGTCCACCGGATCCGGCGTCGTGACAAATCCCGACGTATTGGACGGATTGAAAAGCCGGCCTGCATCCATATACCGCAATCCGGGACGCAGCGCGAACGACCCCAGCGGCAGATTAACCCACAGATGAACGTGCCATCCGGGAACCCGCTTGAGTGAAGCCGTCTGGTCGTTCGCCGCGATGTCGCCCAGTTCAGAAAATATTACCCCTCCGGCAACACCTACCTGCGCGTTCGCGGGCATCGCCGCGACCCCGCAAAATATCAGGACCAAACCGATCGAACAAACTGCTTTTCGCATAAAAACGCTCCGCATGGATAGTGATAGTTCGTGCAACCCGGCATGCATGAAGATGCAACCTTAACCGCCAATGCAAGTTTCTCCGTTAGGGATACTCTGATCAAAACCGCTTCGCTCAGAGCATCCTTACGCATATCGAACATATTCATTGCTCCGCGAGCCGGACAAACAAACGAATACCTGTGAATATTGGCATTACATGTTATCCCGTGTACGGGGGGAGCGGGGTCGTCGCCACGGAATTGGGCAAGGCTCTTGCGCTCAGAGGACACCAGATTCATTTCATCGCATACTCCATGCCGTTCCGGCTGGCGCATGTTACGGAAAACATTTCCTTCCACGAGGTAGCCGTCAATACGTACCCGCTCTTCGAATACCCTCCCTATTCGCTGGCCCTCACGGGCAAGATGGTGGACGTGGCACGGTTCGAGCACCTCGATCTCCTGCATGTACATTACGCCATTCCCCATGCCACAAGCGCCGTACTGGCCCGGGAAATTCTGCGCGAGCAGGGTCTGTACGTTCCGGTATTCACTACGCTGCACGGCACGGACATTACGCTGGTGGGGCAGGATCCGGGCTTTGCGCCAGTGGTGAATCATGCGATCAACCACTCCGACGGCGTAACGGCGGTCTCCGAATACCTCCGCAACGAAACGCAGCTGCATTTTCAGGTCGATACGCCGATTGAGGTCATTCCCAATTTCATCGACACGACGCGCTTCCGCCGCTGCGAAAACAAAGCATTCAAGCAGGCGGTGTGCCCGGGTGGCGGGAAAATCATGGTGCATGTCTCGAATTTCCGCCCCGTGAAGCGCGTGGAGGACGTGATCCGCGTTTTTCACCGCCTCGTGCAGGACGGCATGGCCGTGAATCTGCTGCTCGCAGGGGACGGACCGGACCGGATGTCCGCCGAGCGGCTGGCCCGCGAACTGGGAGTATGGGAAAAGATTCGCTTTCTTGGCAAACAGGAGCCTATCGAGGAATTGCTATCCATCGCCGATGTGTTTCTCATTCCCAGCGGCTCGGAAACGTTCGGCCTGGCCGCGCTGGAAGCCATGGCGTGCAACGTGCCGATCGTGTCGAGCGATATCGGGGGGCTGCCGGAACTGAACGTGGACGGCGAAACAGGCTTCCTGTGCCCGCTTGGCGACATCGATGCGATGACGGAAAAAACCCGCGCCATTCTAAGCGATGATGCGCTGCATCAGCGTCTTGCGGAGGGCGCCCGCCGCCGGGCTGTGGAGATGTTCGATCAGGACCGGATCGTGCCTATGTACGAGGCCTACTACGAGCAGGCTCTGGAAATGGCCTGACGCCTCGACGCCGGGTTTGCAGACCGGCGGAAAGAAACGAATCGATCACACATTCATGGGGGAGCATCGGTTGGTTTACCACGCCCCCCCTTGCAACTTTATCCGAAAAATCTTATTAATCATTTTTTAAACCCCCGCGGATTCACCCACAAACACCCGGAAACAGCCATGCTGACAGCACTCATGAAAAACAGGGTCGTTATCGCCTCGGTAGCGCTTTGCGCCGGATTCCTGCTGGCGTATCTCGTTTTGCCCCGGTCTGCTTCGACCCCTGGAGTGGCGCAAGATGACGTATACGTAATTGTCGAGGATATGCCCGAGCTCGTCGGGGGGATGGCTGCTATCCAAAGTGAGGTGACCTACCCTGAAAGCGCCCGCGAGGCGGGCGTGGAAGGACGCGTATTCGTGCAATTCGTGGTCAACGAACAGGGCGATGTACAGGACGTGGTGGTTACCCGGGGTGTGGGCTCCGGCCTCGACGAGGAGGCCGTACGTGCCGTGAGTCAGGCGAAATTCACGCCCGGCATGCAGGACGGAGAACCCGTCAAGGTGCGGATGACCATCCCGATTGCCTTCAAGCTCGCACAGACATAAGGATACTCGCATACAGGATCAGGCCAGGGAGGAGCTTTCGGTCCTTCTTTCCTGTCGTTTGATCCGGCGAGAACTGCTGGCAGAACGGCCCCGCTTGCATCACAGGCGGGGCCGTTGCCGTATTCGCTCCGGGGCCAACCCATCGCTCAGGGCGGAACGCGAACAGACGGCGTATGTAGCAAGAGTTTTGCCCGAATCGATTGACTCAGCGCCCCGCGCCATGCAGATACAGGGATTCACCTGCAATCCGTTCCAGACGAATTGTTATGTCTGCCATGACGAAGGCGAGGCGGTGCTGATCGATCCGTCCTGCTCGACCCCGGAAGAATGCGCACAGGTCGAGCGCTACATCGCCGACCGGGAACTGACCGTTCGCCGCCTGCTGTTAACGCATGGGCATATCGACCATATCTTCGGATGCGCACACTTTGCGCGCGCGTTCGGAATGGGCTTTCTGATGCACCGCGAAGACCAGGTGTTTATCGAGCAGGCTGACGAGCTGGCCAAAATGTTCGGAGAACCCATCGAAACCCCGCCAGAGCCGGAAGGCTTTCTGAACGAAGAAGACCGGGTGCATTTCGGCAACGCATCGCTTGCCGTGCTGCACACGCCGGGGCATTCCCCGGGATCGATCTCCTTCTACGACGCTGCCTCGCAGGCAGTAATTTCCGGGGATGTGCTTTTTCAGGGATCCATCGGGCGTACGGACCTTTGGCGCGGGGACCTGCCCGAACTGATGCGGTCCATTTTCGAGAAGATTGTTTCCCTCGGGGATACGGTGCACGTCTATCCCGGTCACGGCCCTGTCACGACCATTGGCGAGGAGCGGCGCACGAACCCGTTCCTTCTATTCCCCTCATGAAACGGCTTCACGTACTCATTCTGCGCATGCTCCCGGGACGCGTTCTCGGATGGTTGGGAACGCTCATGTTCCTGCTGGTGATGCAGTTTCTGATCAAGTACCTGCCCGACCTGGCGGGCAAGGGGCTGCCCCTGGGAGTCCTGCTGGAACTCATCGCCTATAATCTGGCCTACATGGTGGTTCTCGCCGTGCCGATGTCGCTCCTTATCGGCACCATGATGACATTCGGACGCATCGCCGAATCCCGGGCCTGGGTCGTGATCAAGGCATCCGGCGTCTCGCCTATCCGGCTTATCTGGCCCACACTCCTGATCGGGGTATTTGTCGCCACCGGCATGACGTACTTCAATAACCGTGTGTTGCCGGAGGCGAACTTCCGCGCCCGCAACCTGTGGTACGACATACGCAAGAAGCGTCCGGACTTCGAGTTGCGCCCCGGCATGTTCTACGAGGGGGTACGAGACTACAGCATCCTCGTGCAGCATGTCGCCGCCGGCTCCGGAACGCTGGAGGATATTCTCATCTACGACTACACGGACAATGCCCAAACCGTGATCAAGGCGCGCGAGGGGCGCCTGCTCCCCCTGTCGGACCGACCGGAGTTGGCGCTTACCCTGCTCGACGGCGAAATACACCGTATGCCGGAAGGACAACAGTTCTTCCGAGCCGAAGAGCGCTACGAACGGCTCACTTTCGACAAGCACCGCATGACGCTGGACGCTTCCGAATTCGCCTTCGAGCGTTCGGAGGAAAGCCGGACCAATCGTTCGGATCGCACCATGCCTTCCCGGGACATGATCGGCTTTGTCGATTCCCTTCGGCAAAGCATCGATTCATCTCTTGTCCGCCTTAGCGCGTATTTCGAGCCGGGGAACTTTGGGAGCAATGCGCCGGAAAGCAGCATGCCGGGTGCAAAAGAACCCTTCCTTGCAGCGCTCCCGGCAGGAGAAACCGGGATAGCCGCATCGTCCGGGCGCGCTCCCCCGGGGGACGAACAGGTCCTTGCCAAAGCCATAGAGAACGCCCGGAATATGCGTATGATTATTGACGATACGCAGCGCGGCATCGCTTGGGAATTGCAGCGAGCCGACCGGTTTCTGGTGGAGATCCACAAGAAGTACTCCATCGCCATCGCGTGTCTTATTTTCATGCTCATAGGCGCCCCGCTGGGGCTGAGCACCCGGCGCGGCGGTCTGACTTCGGCAGGCATTCCGGCAGCGGGTATTTTCCTCTTTTACTGGGTGACGCTCGTACAGGGAGAAAAGCTGGCGGACCGCGGCTTTCTCGAACCCTGGATCGGTATGTGGATCGCCAACCTTGTGATGATCGCAGCAGGGCTATGGCTGATGGTCTACGTAACGCTGGATCTGCGCGCCACAACGCCTCTCCGCACCCGGCTCCTGCGCCTGTTGCAAAGACATAAGGATACTCTGATTAAGTCCGCGAAGTTCAGAGGCTGAAAGGGGTGCGCTGGCAAGGAATGACGAAGCAATGTGGCAGGCCCCACATAATGAGGAATGACACAGCCAGCGTGCCCCTCTCTGCCTCCCGAAGGGCGCTTCACGCCCGCGAGGCCCCGAATCCGCAGTGTTTCCCGCTAATTTCAACGATGCAATTACAATATCTTTTACGCACGAGCGTGAAGCGCTGATCAAAGTGGATTTGATCAGAGTATCCTTAAGCCATAACGACACGCGCCGTACGATCCCCTGCCTGTCCGATGCTGTATCTCGTCCCCACGCCGATCGGCAACCTCGAAGACATTACGCTCCGTGCCCTCCGTATTCTGAAGGAAGTGGACCTGATCGCCTGCGAGGATACGCGCACCTCGGGCATACTCCTTGCCCGCTACGAAATCGGCACGCCGACCATCAGTTACCATGAACATAACGAACGGCGCCGGACGCCGGACCTCGTCGAGCGGATGCAGGCGGGACAACGCATCGCCCTCATAAGCGACGCCGGGTCGCCGGGGATTTCGGATCCGGGATTCTATCTGGTACGAACATGCAAGCAACACGACATTCCCGTGGAGGCGCTGCCCGGACCTACCGCCGTTATCCCTGCGCTCACCGTTTCGGCGCTTCCCTCGGAGCGCTTCGTTTTCGAAGGGTTCCTGCCCGTAAAAAAGGGGCGGCGCTCAAGGCTCGAAGCGCTGCGGAACGAACCGCGGACCATGGTTTTTTACGAATCGCCGCACCGGGCCGCCGCCACGATGAACCGGTTTGCGGACGTCTTCGGACCCGATCGTCCGGCAGCGGTCGCGCGGGAAATGACCAAGAAGTTCGAGGAAATCCGGCGGGGAACGGTGGGAGAACTGGCGGCTTTTCTCGAAGAACAGCCCAAGGTCCGGGGGGAGATCGTGCTGGTCGTGGCGGGGGCCGGCGTTACGATGGAGTTGTGGGGGTGATGGATCATGGGGCTCAATTTTGCGGCGGCTCCGGTTCATTTGCAGCGCTCGGCTCAGGCCCGGATTGTTCTTCAGGCGCGTCGGGCCCCTCGAAAACCACGCGATCATCCCGCCAGAACACGGCGTACTGACCCAGTTTGCGCTTGCGCTCCAGCGCTTCGGCAACCGCTTGCCGCAGGCACTCGAGTCCTTGCCTTGTAAACTCATCCAGTTCAGCCATCGTGCCGTATTCCCCCTACCGCTGATACCGATGCTTCCGCAACGCCTCCGGCTCTCGCGTTCTGGTCACGGTCTCGCCACAATCTCCGCATCGGAACACGATCTCCTTGGGCGGGCCCGTGGCGCCGACCAGGAAGAACACCGCGCTGAACATGCCGTAGCGAACGTGCGGGGAGACGCGCGAATGCTCCTGGCCATGCCCACAGGAACAAGCGGCGGCGGGCGCGGGGGAGAACTCCGACGGCAGGAGCGGTTCCGCCTCGGTAGCTTCTTTGCCGAGCGCCTGCGCATGACGGTAGTGCTCTGCGCCTGCGGGCCGTTCCACGATGTGCCTGTCCACCGATAACCTGCCGGATCCCCACAGCACGAGCAGGATCAGCAGGAACAGGACGAGCGCCGAGAACTCCAGCGATTGCGTGGCGGCGAGCAGCCCGCTCTGCAAATGAATGACGAAAACGGCCCCGATGAGGATCGGCAACTGGACCATCGCAGCGACGCGCGTGAAAAGACCGACGGCGATCAGGACCCCGCCGACGAGGTGGGACAGCGCCACATAGTGGATCAGCACCACGGAGGTAAGCCACGCCGACGACGAGGAGCCGAGCAGATCGATGAACGCGGAAGAGTTCGATATAAACAGGACCCCTCGCGCGAAAAGCCCGATACCGAGATAGATTCTGAGCAATTCGAACGCGATGTTGCCGAGGCGCTCAAGCCGGTCGCCAATCGAACGAAACGGGACGAACCGCCGCGCGCTCCATGACGCATCGACGGACCACCGGCCGGATCCGTGCAGAAAGATCGGGATCAGCAGAAACAGCACAAGCGCCGAGAATTCCAGCGATTGTCCCGCCGTGAATACGCCGCCCCTGAGATGGACCAGGAAGACGGCGCCCGCCAGAACCGGTACTTGCAGCAGCACAGCGAGGCGCGTAAACAGGCCGACGGCGATCATGGCGCCTCCCAGCAGGTGTACGCACACCACGATATACATCACGCCGGACGATGCGAGTATGGACGCCTCGCTTCCCGCTACGAGCGCGGTAAAGGTGTCCGGACGGATCAAAAAAAACAGGCCGCGGACAAAGAGCCCGACCCCGAGATATATGCGAAGCAGGTCGAAGGCAAGATCGCGGTTCGCCTCGATGCGATGCGACAGAGTCATGGATGTACGTATGATCTATTTCTGATAGTTCTGACTTGTGGAGCGTAGCCGCGCCTTGTATTTCTTGAGCCGGCGACGCAGTATCTTCGCGCATTCGTCGACGGCTTCCTCGTGGGTGGCGCCGTCGCTCGCAGCCGTGAGCGTCTGCTGGTACACATGCACAATGATTTCAGCGGATTTTATCTTGTCCGGGTGGCCATTCTCTGAGAATACGATGCGTGCTTCCGTAATGCCGTCGTACACCCGTTCGAGCTTCGTCAGCCGGGTTTCGGCATATTCCC
The DNA here is from genome assembly GCA_951812345.1 of Rhodothermales bacterium. Lineage (GTDB taxonomy): Bacteria > Bacteroidota > Rhodothermia > Rhodothermales > VXPQ01 > VXPQ01. The sequence goes on along the minus strand of OX638295.1, from coordinate 543,650 downwards.
TGAGCGTTGAAGGAGCATCGAAATGACGGGCCGTGATCTGTGTTTGCATAGAATACCTCTTTACGTCGAACAACCTTATGATACAGCGCAGATGCGCCCCCTTCGTATTACGGAATCGGCGCGAAATTATCAACGAATATGACAGGAAAATGGAAGATTCCTGCCAATCATGACCGTTAATGCTCCGTTGCGCGCAGGTAACGGTCTTCCAGCGCGCGCATTTTTGCTTTCTCGGCCGGGGTTTTGTCGAAGTAGCCGATCAGATGCAAGAGGCCGTGAATCGCATAGCGCATGGCTTCTTCTTCCGCGTCCGCACCGAATTCGTGGCAACGTTCACAGGCCGTATCGAAATCAATGTAGATTTCTCCGTCCACGATCTGCCCCTTTGTTTCCTCTTTTGCAGGATGGTAGTCGAAGGCCAGTACGTCCGTAGGCTCGTCGCATGCCCGGTAGCGCCGGTGCAGATTCTGCACCGCCTTGCGACCGGTCACCACCAGCACGAGGTGCCGGGCTGTTACGCCTTCGGCAGACAGTACATGCGTCAATACACGGCGGAAACGATCTGCAGGGAGGTTACAGGAAGGGTGCTGCAACGCTACCGTAAAATGGTCTCCCGGATCGGCTTTTCCCCCGTGCATCAACGAAGGTCGTCGAAGAGTGTCTCGGTCATCGAGAGCGCAACGCTGCTCATTATGAGTTCCGGGGCCAACTGCGTAAAGTCGGCGGAGAGTAGGCGTTCGTCCACGTTCGAATACAGGGAGCATCCTGCTTCCCGCTCGATCACGAGTCCGTGAGCGGTCCCTGCGCGGCGTGCAAAGAAAAGAACTTCCCCCAGTTCTTCGCTGGCGATGAACCCCGTACATCCCTGAAGTTGCAGGAAAGAGCCGATAGCGTATACGGAGATGAGATTTCCGGCCTGATCGTCCCGCACATCCTGCGGTAGATCCAATTCAGGCGTGATTTCCAGCGAGAGCCGCCGGCCGCTGGCTTCGTCGAGAAGTTCGTAGCGGACCAGCGCAGGTTCGTGCCGGGCCGGTACTCCCAGCACGCTGGCGATGCGATCAAAATCCTTGTCGGAAAAAGCGAAGGGCATAACAGGGGGCGCCTGCGAAAAACGAAGAATTGCTTGAGGAAAGGGCCCGATAGCGCCTCAGTACGTCTCCTCGGGATATTCCTCTGTTTCCGGGGGAACCTCGTCGTCTTCCGACACGGGGCCGTCAAAATCTTCTTCTTCGTCGGGCACGACATTGATGGCGTGCAGCCCCTTGTCACCTTCCTCCAGGTCGAACGTAACGGCCTGTTCCTTACGCAACGTTTTGAACCGCTCTTCCGTTTGAATCGAGGAGTAATGCACAAAAATATCTGCTTCCCCGTCGGGATGCACGATGAAGCCGTAACCTCTTTTGGCGTCGAACCATTTTACAACGCTCCGGTGCGTGCTCATGACAATGCCTCTGGAATTCGGGATCGTTTGGCGGTAGGCAGTCTGTTTAGCACGAGGTTTTCCATGGAGTCCGTACCGAATTTCCGGCAAAAATCCGGCACGTAATAAATATACAAAAATAAATATACAGGCAAAGCCCGTTTCTGTCAAATTTTCACATTTCCATGTAGAGAGCAGTACCCGGCTTTCCACTACGCTCTTTTTGCCTGCCGCCAAGCTATTCGCCGTTAGCCTCTTCTTCGAGCGATCGTTCGTATTCCTCGTTCATCCGCCGGTAATCTTCCACCGATGTCCTCATCGTGGAATCCCCGAGAAGGTCCGCAAGGCGTCCGCTGAGCGCCGACGCGGCGTCATAATCCTTCCCCTGGAGATAAATGCTCCGAAATATTTGCAGGTACGATCCGGCAAGTTCCAGATCGCGATCCGTCTCGGCTTGTTCGAGGCGGCGCAATACGAGCGGTTCGGCGCCCTTTGCGACATCGACGGCCTTCTCGACATACCCGGCTTCGAAATACGCCCGCGCCAACAACAGATACGATTGCTCGTCGCCGGGGATCGTATCGAACGGCACCCTTACCATCAGGGTGTCGAGCAGTGTCGCTGCGTGCTCCGTTTCTCCGGCGAAAGCAAGCGATTGGGCGGTGTGGGCGAAAATGTTGCGGTAGTTGTCCACCATACCGCGGGTCGTCTCGTCGTAGTAGACGTTCGGATTGTTCAGGTTGCGGAACCGGAAATTCGCCAGAGTACCGAACCCTACGGACGGCACGACCCGGCCGAACCCTCCTCCGTGCCGGACGGGTACAGTCTTGAATGCCTGTCCCTCAAGGTGGAAGAAATCCTGCAAACCGAGTTGGCCGTCCGGACTTGTCGTCACAGCAAAGTACACGGGGCGCTGCCATCCTTCCCGCGCGTTTGTGACCACGATGTCCAGCGAGGCCTGGTCGGCGATATACAACATGTTGGTCTCGTCGTTGTAGGGCCGCCCCTCTAGTCGCCAGCGCATCGGGTTCATGATCAGGTTGGTGTCGGCGATCCCAGGCAGGAATATCTCGGATTCCGGTGCGAACCGGTCGGTATTCACCGGCAGCTCGATATCCCGGGGAGTCCACGCAATCGCGCCGATCCGGTCGATCCTGTCGTCGGACATGGAGAAGGGAAGCGGCGACGATTCCCGCGACCACTGGTTTTTGAGTTGCCGGATATACCAGGGGGTGTTGAGCAGCGACAGGTTGACGACGCGCACATCCGTCCGCTGGCCCTCGACCTCCTGCAGGTACCAGAGTGGAAATGTGTCATTGTCTCCATTGGTGAACAGGATAGCTTCCTCCTCCAGACCGTTCAGCATGTTCCAGGCATAATCCGGCGCGACGTAATTGCCGGACCGGTCGTGCTCGAACCAGTTCTCCCGTACCATCCAGGCAGGCGCTGCAAGAAACAGGACCGCCCCCAGCGCCAGCATGGCGCCGCGCACCTTTCGCTGGTCCCACGCCGTATGAACCATTTCTCGCAGGGAGTACAGAATGCCCGTGGCCCCCAGTCCGATCCACAGGGAGAATGCGAAGAAGCTGGCCACATAGGCGTAATCCCGCTCGCGAGGCTGCAACGGCGTCTGGTTCAGATATACGATGATCCCGAGGCCCGTGATGAGAAATAGCGTAAGCACACTCAGCGCCCGGCGCCAGTCCCGGTTGAAGTGAAAACCGGCGCCGATCAACCCCAGGAGCAACGGCAGCGCATAGTACACGTTCCGGGAAGCCCTTGTCGAGGGTGTTGTCATGAGGTAGTCGTTCGCCCCGATACGCTCATCGATAAATCCGATTCCAGTGGCCGGCGGCGCATCCTGCACATCGCTTGCCCTGCCCATGAATTGCCACAGGAAGTAGCGGATGTACATGTGCCCGACCTGATATTTCCGGAAGAACTCCCAGTCCGAATCGTACAGCGCATAGTAGGGGCGGTGCGCCGGTTCTTGCGAGTACCTGCGAGGAAAGAATTTCTCGTTCGAGAAATCGACGTCGTTGATCCGGTTGTCGAACGTGTACCCCTTCAGGAGCGGCAACGCGCCGTATTGTTCGCGTTTCAGGTAGGAAACGATCGCCTCGGTCGTTTCCGGGTCGTTCTCGTCGATAGGGGGATCGGCGGCGCTACGGATGAAGATCAGCGCGTAGCTCGAATACCCGATGAGCACGACGGCCAAGCTCAGGGCGATGAGGTTTGCCGTGGCCCACCTTTTCTTGTGTGTGTACCATACGCCGAACGTCGCCGCGGCAATCACGAACAGCATGAACAGCACGGGACTCCCTGTTTGCCCGGCTATGGTTGGGAGATACTGCACGACACCAGGATACACGACCAGGAAAATGACGACGGAGGCGCATCCGGTCCACAATATGCCGCGCCACCGTTTCCCCGCTCCCCAGGAAGGTTTTTCGATTTCCGTGAAATAAACGATCAGGGCAATAAAAAATACGGCAAGCAGGTTGAGCAGATGCACCCCGATAGCAAGGCCCACCAGATAGGAGATGAGGATGAGATACCGGTGAGCGTGCCGTCCCAGTGGGCGCTGTTCCCCGGCGAACGCATTCTCTTCTTTGCGGGTCTCCTCGCTCCACTTCATGACCAGCCAGACGACCAGCGCCGTGAAGCACATCGACAAACCGTAGACCTCGGCTTCAACGGCATTGAACCAGAACGAATCCGTGGCGGCGAACGTGAGGGCCCCTATGACGCCGCCGGCCAGGGCCGCGATGCGGTGTTCCGGGGACGGGTCCTCCTCGCCTCTTTCCTGTACCTGCCACTCACGCACAAGCCGGATGATGATCAGGTGGGTGAGTAGCACTGTCGCGGCGCTGGCGAGTACGGATACGAAGTTTACGGAAAGGGCCACGTACGCGGTCGGCGCAAACATGGAGAAGAGGCGCCCGACAAGCATGTAAAACGGCGCTCCGGGGGGATGGGATACCTCGAGCAGATTCGCGATGGCAATGAATTCGCCGGCGTCCCAGAAAGAAGCGGTCGGCGCTACGGTAAGCCCGTAAAGCACGAGCGCGAACAGAAAAACGGCGCCCGCAACGATTCTATGTGTGGTCATGGATAATGGCATGTACGGGAAAAACAATCTTATTGCTAACGCCGAGCGGTACCGGGCGTTTCATGGAGTGGGGGCGGAGCGGGAAAGGATAGGCGGGCTTTGGGCGGTTTTAGTCAGCAGTTATTCGGAATTTCCTGATAACCGAGTTCGAGCGTGATTCGCCAGCGTAGATATCTCGCTGAAAGCCCGCCACACCGCTCCCATCCCGGAACAAGCCCCAGCCAGCCTTCTTATACCCAATCCCTCCATCATCCCGCGCCGGGTCCCCGCAAAAAAGCCCCAATCCAACCAAATACCATGCCCGTAAAATTCGCGCCCTCTCTGGACGGATCCGGTTGCGTGTGCAGTCGAGCCGCCTCGGATCCGCATCGCGTCGCCTCTTTTACGGTTCCGGGGGATCCGGCCGACGAATTCCTGCAGGTCAGAAACTGGGTGGCTTCCTTGCGTCGTACCGTCGTCCTCACCGCGACGGACGAGTATGTGCATGCGACCTATCGAAGCAGGCTGCTCTCGGACTGCCGAACCCCATTGGGTCTGGATCACATCGAATTGCGCCTATGCACCGAGCACGCTACGATCCACATTCGCTCGACCAGGAAGATGACCTGCTACGCAACGTTGGCTGTTTCCGAGGATCCGGCCGACGCATTCCTGCGGTTCAGGAATGCGTTGATCTCCTCCTGGAGAACCACTATCCTCAACGAAACGGACGAGTACCTGCACGGCGTCTGGATGGTAAGCCCGTGGATCCTGGACGACATCGAGTGCCGCCTTTTTGCCGGGCATGCAATGATCCACATCCGCTCGACCTCGCAGTATGGCTTCTGGGACTTCCGGGTCAACCGGAAACGCATCGAAAAACTCTGCCACCGGATTCAAACCGGATAACCGAGGATCTCGAGTCCAGGACGGCATGCTTCGGTGATAGCGGTCTGTTCACCCGGGTCGAGTTGCGCAAATTTCGACGGCGTCTGCCGTGGAATGGTGCAGGTTTCACGAATCCAGTTGTCATCTTCCAGAGACGGGTCGATGAACCGGATAAGTCGCCGGATCTCGGCTTCCGGCTCCGCTTGCATATCTTCGAACTTCAGATTCAGGAGGCGATCGGGCGGCAGATCGCCCACCATATGATCTCCCAGCTCGATCAGTGCGCTCCAGAGCGCCGCAAAACCAGGAAGCGTGAGCTTGTCGAACGGCAAGTTCTCAGGCTTGGTGACGATGCGAGACAAAGGCTCCATATAGGGATTGATGGCTTCCCAAAGCTTCCTTCGGTACAACAAAGCCATGGCGTCAAGGCCACCGAATTGCATCTTCTGCAAGGTCGCCAGAATGAGACGAAAGAGGTAATGACGACTCATGGAAATGGTTGTCTCACGCCCGTCGCGATACACATGGATCACTCGCATTTCAGGAAACAGACGCAGCAGCCTGGAAGCATACAACAACGATCCGCCTGAGCGTTCGACCCATACGCTCCGGTCAAACCGTTCGCACAGCCATCCGAAAAGATGTCGCACATGATCGGCAGGCGCCTGCCTGGGTTGTCCCCGAACCACCGGTTCGAGCTCGTCGAACAGCGCCTCATGCTCATCCGTGATATGGGGAAGCGCGGCGCACATAATCGGCGGTACATCGCCTTGCGTGAAGCGAGCATTCGGAGAATCGAACGGATAGATCAACTCCGGAACAGGCTCCCGCAACATGAGACGGGTCCTGTGCTGTTGCTTACTGAAGCGATCCCACATCCAATCGCCGGTGGTCCGTCGCGGGCGAAACGTACCTATCCCGATGTAGCTGTAAAACTCGGAAAGACTGAGAACGCGCGGGTGCCGGTTCAGAATGTTCGACACCATGGTCGATCCACATCGTCCGGTACTCAGAACCAGGACAGGGGGAATAGGCACAGGTTTTACCATGGCGTCGCCATGTTCGCTTGCAAGTGATCGGGCAATCGGTATCTGAGATCGTCCAGCATGGACGCTTCCAGCAAAAAGACGAAATTATTGCCCCGCCACTTCTGGGCGATGTTTGGAGCCAACTTGTGGGACATGGCGTGAACCTGGCGCAGTAATCGCATCCGCCCCAAGAGTCCCTTGGTCTCGCATTGCGGGAACTGGAGCTGGTCTGCGAGATCGTCGCCAAGCAATGCCCTGGAGACCCGGTATGTGCGGCTCAAAAAGGCCTGGTGCTCTGCGAGCTCGGTTTTGCCGGCAATCTTGGGCAACGCATTGACCAGGGCATTCGCAATAACGACCGACTCATCGGAAGGCGGAGGCTCGCACGAGGTGGCGATACGATACAGTTCATGGGTTTCTCCCTCGTCGCCCTCGAACAGAAAAAACTCGGGGGTGCCGATCAGCGAGGAAGCGTAACGCCAGGCATGCATGTAGCCGCGACGCATCTCTTCGTCCATTTCGGCTCCGAGTCTCTCTGCCTGCCGCAGCGTGGTCGCGGAGAAATTGGCGGATGCGAGCGCCATGTGCGCAGCGCTAAGCGGCGTACCGAAAACCTCTTCGTCCCAGTTACCCTGATCGCGGATCAGCCGTCTGAGTTGCGCATGTACCAGTCTGATGCGCACGGACAGTTTCCAGCCGTCTCCCTGGCGATCAAGGGCGCCTGGCAACATGATCTCAATAAAATGCCGAGTGTTCTGCCGGACTCGCCGCGGACCGAAACCGCTCATGGTCCGACCCGAAGCATAGAACGCCTTGGCTATCAAGGTAGACGCATTCTGCAAGGTGGCCACGAAAAAAGCCGGTATAAACAAATCCGAATAACTATGAAAAGCCCGGTAACCCCCTCTCAGGATAGCCGGATCGAACCACTCGGGCGGCGATTCGATCGAATCGAAGAAATCGCGAAGCAACCTGGGAGCGTCGGCCAGGACCTCTACGTCCTGTTGCATGCCGGCCTTGATGAACCGGTTTACTTCCCCCGGTGAAAACGGGGCCAGGGAATCTATGACCGCATCGGCGAGAGGATCGCCAATGCACGTATGCTTGATGTATTGATCGGCAAGATGCGGATTGAGCGCACAGGTACGATCATACCCGGCCTGGTAGACAGACGGTACCTTCAGCCCATTCCGTACGGTTGAACCAGGCATACTCACGCCGATGGAAAAGCGGTGAGAAGAATCACGGCGAATACAAACCGCTGGGGCCCCCGGCTATACCACATATGACAGCGATTCGAGGAATATCGTTCGTAGTGAATTCGCCCGAGGTACAACTTGAACATCGTACCGACCCCCAGTCAAAAAATCAAGACGATCTACGGCGCGTCAAACTTGGAAAACCGCTATACCCCGGCCCGTTCGGACTGCTCCGCCAGCCATGCGGCATACCCCTCCGCCGTGTGCACCGTGAAATAGCCGCGCATCCGATAGTGACCCACGCCGCAGAGTTGCGCGCAAGCGATTTCCCAGTCGCCCGTGCGGATGGGCGTGAAATAAAGGGGGATGGACAATCCGGGAATAGCGTCCTGCTTGACCCGCATTTCGGTCAGGGTGAAACTGTGAATCACATCCTTGGACGTGAGATGCACGATCACCGGCTTGTGCACAGGCACGTGCAACTCGTTGAGGGTCACGATGTCGTCCGCGCCCGCAGGATCGTCCGGCTGTAAACCGATCGGATTGGTTTGCAGGTCCACCAGATGAATGTCCCGTTGCCCGAACACGCCGTCAGGCCCCGGATAATGGATGTTCCAGGCAAACTGCTCGGCGATCACATGTACGACGGTGGACTCCTCCTCGGACGGATAATTTTCCTCCATGCGAAGCGCCCCCCAGGTCGGAATCGCGAACGCGAAAAGCAGCACCAGTTCCGCTACGATCACGCCCACTTCCTGGTAGGTCGAGAAGTGTGACGTGGTCCCGTAATAGTCGGCTTTCGGGTTTCTGGAAGCCCGGAAACGGTACAACGTATAGAGAAAGAAGGGCGCCCAGATGAGGAAAAGCACCAGCATCAGCCAATGCACCAGCCCCATCATGGCGTCGATTTCCGCACTTTGCGCCGACGCCGCCTCGGGCAGCCCGAGATAATTCGTGAGGTCAAGCCACTTTAACATGTGAATTGCCGGGCGGATTGATGGAAATTCATATGGATACTCTGTGCTGTCCCGCGAACCGTTTCATCAAGTAAAATCTCCTTTCACAGGGCGTAACTCGCCCTCCTCCGTCATAACGGCCTCGCCCCGGGCAAGCAACCGGGCCCGGCGGCGCATACGAAGAAAAAATGCTCCAACGCCCCCGCCCACGAAACCCGTTACTCCGATCAGGAGCAACATGGCCATGCTGATGCCCTGTGTCGTCGGATTTGCCGTAGCGTTGGCGCCCCAGCACACCTCACAAGCAGCAGCCGTATAAGGAAGCAGAACCAGCCACGCCAGGCTGAGCACGGCGGCGGAAACAGTGATACGACGGACAGCGCCTATCATAATTTACCTCCGGCGATATACCCGGTACGCGCTACCTTTTTCAGGAAACGCACACCGTAGACAACCAGTGCGGCGCCCACGAGAAACGCAACCCCCGCAGCCGCAGCCGAAAACGCGCCATCGCCCGTAAGAGCCCATACTCCGAAGCCCAGGGACAACAGCGCCGAGGCCACGATGAATACGATATGGAAGGCCTTCAACGACATGGTCAGAATCCGAAAATCATGAGACCGATCTGGTCCACGTAATACACGCTGAACAAAAGGAACATGACCAATAACAGTCCGAGACTGAGCCACACCAGCGACCGTATAACCTGCTCCTCCGAAACGAGGTGCATGAAATAGGCCGCCACCAGCCCCGCCTTGACGGTCGCAATCAGCAAGGCGACAATGAGCGCCGGCACAAAGGGCAGTTCAAGATAGCCCACGACTACCGTGACCGCCGTAAGGACAGCCAGCGACCCGAAAACAAGCATGTACACGCGTACGTGCTTTTTTATTTCCTCAACAGAATGCTCGCTCATAATGCGCTGTACGTTGACCAGGTCTGCACGCCTGGAGTATTAAAGCAGGTAAATCGTCGGAAAGAGGAATATCCATACGAGATCGACAAAGTGCCAGTAAAGGCCCGCGATCTCGATCCGGTTCGTGAATCGTTTCGGGTCGGTCTTCCACATGCGGGCGCCCGGCCACATGAAGTACATGTTGACGATAATGCCGCCGATCACGTGCAGGCCGTGCAAGCCGGTCAACACGAAGTAGATGGCAAGGAAATTGTTTTCGGCGGGCAGGTATCCGTGGCTGAACTTTTCGCCGTACTCGAAGGCCTTTACGATCAGGAAGGCGAAGCCGAGTGCAATGGTGGCGCCCATATACAACCGGTACCGGTCGAACCGTTTCATCGCAAGGGATGCCCAGGACATCACCATCGTAACGCTCGACCCGATAAGTATGATCGTGTTGAGGGTGGCCAGCGGAACATTCAGAATGTCCGAAGCCCGTTCGTACATATGTCCGCCTATCTCGCCGGGCCATTCCGGGGCGCCGATGCGCAGGAAGATATATGCCGAGAACAGTCCGCCGAACAGCATGACTTCGGAGGCGAGAAAAAGCCACACCCCGATCTTTGCATTGTTCACGCCCGTATCAGGCCGGGGCGCAACGGTGAATGGAATTTGCATGGCGGTCAGGGTTCACAAACGGGTTTCATACATACGGCAGGCAGTCCGGTCTCGCATTAATCTTCCGATGCTTCGGCAGGCGGAGCATTCTGCGGCCAGTAATCTTCGTCATGGTCCGGGTGGCTGTATTCGTACGGATCCCGGTACACCTGCGGCAGGTCGTGGAAGTTGCCGTGCCCGACAGGCGGAGACGGGGCCGCCGACCATTCGATGGTCGTGGCGTCCCAGTGGTTGTCTGTGGCCGCTTTCCCCTTCTTCAGGCTGATAAGAAGATTCACGATAAACGGGATCTGGAAAACGAACAGCACCCATGAGGCGATCGACATCACTTCGTTGTAGACGATCACATCCTGTGCATGGGCGTAAATCTCCCCGCCGTCATACAACCGCCGCGAAACGCCGGCCATCCCCTGAATGAGCATGGGGAAGAAGATAAAATTCATGCTGACGATCGTACCCCAGAAGTGGATCTTGCCGAGCGTGTCGTTCATGGTTCGCCCGGTCATCTTCGGGAACCAGTAATAAATGCCGGCCATGAGGGCGAGAATAGTGCCCGGCGCCACCACATAATGGAAGTGCCCGATCACGTAGTAGGTATCGTGCAGGGGAATATCGGTGGGAGCCAACCCCAACGGCAACCCCGTGAGCCCGCCGATGCCGAACATGGGCAAAAAGCCCAGCGCAAAGAGCATGGGCGTCGTGAACCGGATAGACCCCCCCCACAGCGACAGAAAAAGCGCCGTAAGAATAATCACCGACGGGATCGAGATAATCATCGTGGTGGTCTGGAAAAACACGCTCATCGCCTGCCCCATTCCGGTAATGAACATGTGGTGCGCCCAGACGATGAACGACATGAAGCCGAGGAAAATCAGGGAATACACCATCGCCTTGTATCCCCGGAGCGGCTTCCGCGAGTTGTTGGCGATGATCTCCGCAACGATACCCATGGCCGGCAGCACCAGTACATACACCTCCGGGTGAGCGAGGAACCAGAACAGATGCTGCCAAAGCAATGGACTGCCCCCGCCCGCCACATCGACCACCTCGCCGCTTACAACAAGCCCCGACGGCATAAAGAAACTGGTGTCGAGCAAGCGGTCGGACAGTTGCAGGAAAGCGGCAGCTTCCAGTGGCGGAAACGCCAGCAGCAACAGAAAAGACGTGATGAACTGCGCCCACACGAAGAAGGGCATCCGCATGAAGGTCATCCCCTCGGCCCGAAGCTGCACGATGGTCGTCAGGAAATTGACGGCGCCCAGCAGGGATGACGTAATGAGAAAAACCATGCCAAGAAGCCACATCGTCTGCCCCATCGACTCGATGACAGACAAGGGGGCATACGAAGTCCAGCCGGCCTTGGCGGCGCCGGCAGGCACAAAGAAACTGCCCAGCATGATCACGCCGCCCACGAAAAAGGCCCAGTAACTGGCCATATTGAGCTTCGGAAACGCCATGTCCGGCGCACCGATCTGCAGCGGGACGATGTAGTTGCCGAACGCCCCCACCGCCAGCGGCACGATGCCCAGAAACACCATGATGGTGCCGTGCATGGCGCCCAGTTGGTTGTAAAATTCGGGGAGCATGATCCCCCCGGGCATCGTGTCGTCGGTGAAAAGCCAGCCGATCAGCGGCACCGGCTCTCCGGGATAGGCGAGCTGCCACCGCATGAGCATCACGAGAGAGAACCCGAACAGCAGAAAAAGAAGTGCTGTAATGCCGTACTGAATCCCGATGACCTTGTGGTCAGTCGAGAAAATGTATTTCCTCCAGAAGGAGGTATGGTGAACGTCTTCCCCGTGGTGGCCTTCCGGGACGGCTGCGTGATCAGCCATAATGATCAATAGGACTTATTCGTCAGGAAAATAGATGACCGGCTCGCGCCCGGCGCAGCATGACAAACCGCCTTACCGCGCCGGACGCGTGTCATTGCCGGCGCTTACGCCTCTGCTCCGTCGCCGAAGGTAAAGTCGAGCATAACGGATTCGCCGTCGGCCACACTCACGCTCTGCTCCTGCACACCGTATTCTTCGTGCCAGGCTTCGATGACATAGTCGCCTGCAGGCAGATCGCCTATGGAGTATCCACCCGCTTCGTCGGATGTACTGAAATAGGGATGCGCCGTGACGCCGGCCCAGGATTCCATCCAGGGATGCACGTCGCACTTGATGCGGGCCATGATCTCGGGAACCCGGAAGGTTTCCTCGCGCTCCTGGCCTGCCGTGGGCATCCCGAAATTGAACGGACGGTTCGCTTCCGGCAGTGCATGAATGTTGTGCAGCAGGGGGTCGCTGTTACGAATCTTGATGGGCTGTCCGGCCTGCACGCCGAACACATGCGGCTCATAGGTGCATCCTACCTGATCCAGCACAACCGGCTCGGAACGCGCCGGGAACGTCATATCTCCGAGGCCGTCCTTGACGTGCACGAACACCCAGCGCAGCGTGCCGTTGTCGTTGACAACGATCTTCCGGCTGAGGGCCGGCGCCTCGCGCAGGGCCATGCACTCGCGATCGAGATTAAGCTCTGGCTGCTCAGGGGCCGTACCCGTAAACTGAATGGAGCCCGACACAACAGCACTTCCCGCCGGTGTATATTCCTCTGCGGCCGTATCGCCGCCTTCCGTGGAGTCGCCGCCCGCGTCGGCGCCACCGCCGCCGCAGCCCGCGATAAGCATCGCGACCAGAGCGAGCGGGAGCATGTAAAACGTAATTCTGTTCATGGGGAACGTTCTTGCGTTTGGTTAAGAAACGGTATGTGCGTATCTATGCACAATTATCGTCGATAGTATAGCAATACTAAAAATAAATTTGTGTGAAAAGATGGAATGGCTTTGGCCCCTGTTCGAACCTTACGTGCGCAAGAGCTTCGAGCGCCGGGGAATAGACGACCCGGACATGTCCGATCTGGATGCGGCCTTCATGCGCCTCCTCGGATCGTCCACCGTGACCATTCTGGTGCAGGAACCCTGGCGCGGATCGGTCCGCTTCAAGGGACTGGACCGTCTCCCGGCAGCGGAATGCATGGATCTGTTCCGGGACCCGGAGGGATATCTGTTCGAACGCTTCGGAGGCGGGAAGTACAAACTCAATTTCCACGAAGGATGGAATTTCGTGGCTACGCAGAACTTCAAGCCCGAAGGCGAACCGAAGTGGACGGACCTGCCGAGTATGGATTTATGACGGGGGAAAGCGGGATCGATGGACTGTCCTGCCGGAGGCGCAAAATGAACCCTCTCATGCAATAGTTATAGGATACTCTGATCAAAACCACTTCGCTCAGCATTTTACTTTCGCGCGGATAGGATGTCATGATTCCATCGTCGGAATCAGCGGAAAACACTGCGGATTCGGAGCATCGCGGACGTGACGCACCCTTCGGGAGAGGCCGCATCATTTCTCATTGTGTGGGGCCTGCCACACCGCTTCGTCATTCCTTGCCAGCACACCCCTCTCAGCCTCTGAGCTTTGCGAACTTAATCAGAGTATCCTATAGATTTATTCGTAGGCCGCGCCCCCTGCGTTTCGATCCGGCGCCTGAACCGGGAGAAAGTCGGTACGAGAATTTAAGCAGAACGTAACGCCCCAGCGAAGCGATCCGCTCCTCCCGGATGTACGTGTTCGTATTGGAAAACCGGACATCCTCGTTCCGTCCGAGCAGATCGAATCCTGTCAGTTCGATGTCGGCGCGTTCGTTCATCAAGGACCGCGCAACTGAAGCCCCCAGGATGGGCACGCTGCCGACGTCGCCGAACACTTCCCGAGAATAGGTCCGGTAATCGAACGAACCGGTTACGCGCCATTTTTCGGTGAAATACAGCGTCGCATCGGCGTAGTAGGTACGATTGACGTACTGCCGATTCTGCTCCTCGTTCAGCGAGTAGTCCGCCGCATTGAAGGTGTACCGGGCGCCTGCCCGTATATCGAACAGGTCCGTATTCCGATTATTCAGGCCGACATCGATCGTATGGCGCAGGATGCGCGCCCTGTTCTCGGCCTCGTTGACATATTCGAGGCTGCGCTCGAATACCGGATTATTGGACACATTGATTTCCAGGCCGAGGGGACGGACAGGCGTACCGAAATGAACGCTTCCCGAGAACCGCCAGGAGCCGTCCGCATTGACCGAGGTAATGACCTGTCGGAACCGTTCGTCCACGACTCTCGACTGCACAATGTCGTTGTTCACGTAGGTGCTCCGGGCAAACACGAACACCTTCGTAAACGTGAAGGGATCGTAGAAAGAGAAACGCAGATCGACGTTGTGACGATATTCCGGCTTCAGCGCAGGATTTCCCGTACGCACAAGCAGTGGATTGGTGTTGTTCGTAAGGGGTTGCAGATCGGTAATGGACGGTTCCCGCGCACGCCCCGAGTACTCCAGCGATAAATCCATCCGTTCGCCAAGATCATACCTGAAATTCGCCCGGGGCAACACATGTGTGTATGCGTTTTCGATCCGTGCGTGGACCTCCTCGCCGGTCAAGCCGACAATATTCCCGGCCAGCGTCGATTTTTGCAGATTGGCGCCTATACCGGCCTTGAATTTTTCTCCGCTTGCCTGGTATCGAACGCCGCCCTGCACATAGGAATACGTACGGTCGTAGCCGGAGGAAAGCCTGTCGTTGAAAACGGAAGCGCCGGATACCATGTCGAACACCGACTGCCTGCGTTCTTCCTCCAACTGCCGGCTCTCTACTTGAAATTCCAGCCTACCCCCTTCCCCGACAGGTTCGATATACGAAAGCTGTTGCGTCGATTGCAACGAACTCCCTGGACGTGTTTGCAACTGCATGATTTCGTCGCGGGAAAGTACGTTCCCCTCCTCGAAAAACCGTGTAATCGAACGGAGATCGCCGGACATGTCGTCGTCGTTCAGGCGGCCCCGCACTTCTCCCACCAGACTGCGACCCTTTTCGTCGAGCCGACGACGCCATGTCAGCGAACCGTTTGCGCCCAGGTTGTCGCTTTCCGACCTGTAATCGGCCAGGGCCGCGTTCTCGGTCGCCCCCCGAGCCAGCGTAACGGTCTCCGAAATATTCGCCAGCGAGGAGGCGCCCGCCGTCAGTCCGCCGCGCAGTCGCAGGTCGTGCCCTTCCCCTAATTCGTGAGAGGCGTTCACGGTCAACCGGTGGGTCAGGTTATCGCTGGTCTGCCCGCCGGTCTCGTTCACGAAAGAAGACTGCACGGGCCCAAGCAATTGCTGCTGCTGCGCCACGCGATCCTGCCGGTTATCCACGTTCGACAGGAAATAACTGGCGTGGGCCCAGGTATTCTCTCCGAAATCCCTGTTCGCATTGAGCCCGACCGAAACGGTCTCCGACAACCCGTCCCGGTTGGAGGAAAAACCGGAAGCGCCACTCCGAAAGGTTATGGACCCGCCCATCGCCTGCATTCCTCCCATCATCGTAAGGATATCGCCGAACGAAAAATTCTGCCGGTTGACGTTGTTGACGTTCCCGATGAGAGACCACTGCGTGGACGGGCCGAAGCGGTTTACGGAAACATTGCCGTCGTAGTGCTCCTCGCTCCCGTATCCCCCCGTCAAATGACCGAAATATCCTCTTTCCGCCTCTTCTTTCAGATCCAGATTGATGGTTTTGACATCCTCTCCGTCCTCGATACCGGTAAACTCCTCCATGTCCGACGCTTTATCGTATACCTGCACCTTTTCGACCACATTCGCGGGCAGGTTTTTGGTGGCAATGGCGGGATCGTCTCCAAAAAATTCCTTGTTCTCGACCAGCACTTTCTGCACTTCTTCCCCTTGCGCCCGGATTGTGCCGTCGTCCTCTACCTCTATGCCAGGCAATCGCCGGAGCAAGTCTTCCACCATGTCGTTGGGGCGCGTCGCGAAGGCAGCAGCATTGTATTCGAGCGTATCTACTTTAACGACAATGGGTATGTGCTCGGCGCCGATCACCAGTTCGTCCAGTTCGACCGTCGAGGCTTCGAGTACGATGGTCCCCGCATCGTAGTCGCCGCCCGACAGATCCATGTCCTGCCGGTGCGCCCGGAACCCGACATAGGTGATCTGCAGGATATACGCGCCTTCGGGAACACGCCGAAGGGTAAACGCCCCGTCCCGATCGGTCGTCGAGAACCGGGTCATAACCGAATCTTCGCGGGTGAGCGCCACCACCGTCGCGCTCGGAAGCCCCACGCCCGTCGAATCCACGACCACGCCGGTAACCTCGAAACGGCTATTCTGAGCCGTAGCTGTTTCCGTACCCAGGAGGCAGACAAAAAGACAAGCAACTACCCGGAGGCTTGCCGCCTGCCAACCCATGCATACATATTTCATAACGATCGGTTGGGAGTACATTGGGATAGCGAAAACAAAGCGGATGCCCGGACGTCAGCGTCGGCCAATCCGCCGGATAACGGTCCTGTTACCGCCCCGGCCCTGCATTTCTTCCAGTTTTTCCTTCCGAATGGCGGCAAACTCCTCCTGCGTAACGACCTTCCCTTTTTCCGGCGCCCGGATCAACGCTTCGTCAGGCGCATCGAGCGAAACGTGCGTAGCGCTGTAGGTAGTAGGATTTTCCCTGTCGATAGACAGCACCAGAATCGCACCGGGCAACCCTCCGAACGAGGCAGGACCGACCGATACGGGAAGTTCCGGGGCGAACCAGGCTTCTACCGTGGCGCTGTCCGCTTCCGTGACCGCCTTCTGGCATGCAAAACCGAGGTACTCGCCCTGTTCGCCCGTGAGGCGCCATGCATATTCGGGCCGGTCGCCTCGTATCAGAAAAGCGCGGCCCAGAAAGTCTTTCCGTTCAGTGACCGTCCAGGCTTCGAGATCGGTGTACGTTACGGTACGCTCCCGCAGGCGTCCTCGCGTACGAATGCGAATATTGACATCCCCCCGGGAACGGTTCACCGATCGACCGGGGATTGCCGCCGAATCCGGGGTCGCCATCATAACCGACGCCTTTTCCGTGAAGTGGAGGCGCCAGACCGTAGTATCCACCGCCGACATCGAGGCCAATATCTCCTCTTGCATTTCTCGCAGAGCGGGCGGCAACTCGAAATCCTCGGGAATTTCCGGCTTTACGGTTCGCTGGTAACGGATCGTTCCCGCCGTTTGGGCAAGCGCTGGCGGCAGGACCAAAGCATACGGGACAGTGACCAACAGGAGTAAAAGGGCCATTCCCCTGCAAACGGAACGCATTGCAAGGCGTACGGCAAAATTAAGGGGGGAGCACATGGTTCGCACGCAGGCAATGTGTCGAAGAAACATCCCGTACAAACCCGACCGGAACACGTATACAACGAACGTCGGAATAAATATATTGTTTGCCGGGTTACCTGAGATTGTTTTCTTCGGATAGGCGTTTCATTCCGTTGGACTCTTCGGATAGGCGTTTCATTCCGTTGGACTCTTCGGATAGGCGTTTCATTCCGTTGGACTCTTCGGATAGGCGTTTCATTCCGTTGGACTCTTCGGATAGGCGTTTCATTCCGTTGGACCTTGCGCTACCCTGCCTGCAATGCCATGCCCAAACCCCTTGCTCCCTCCCCCGATCACCGCCGGCGCGTCGCTACTCTGCTCGGCTTGCTGACAAGCGAGGAAGCGCAGGAAACGATGTCGCAGCGCCTCGGACGTTCGAGGTTGGCGTACGAACTGGCTTGCGCCTGGTTCGATGACGTGTATGTTCCGAGCGAGCGGTATATGGATGGGCTGAAGGGCGATATGGCGCCCGAGGCAGCGGAGACCTTCAGAGACGCTTTCGATCCCGTGGAACTGGCCGCCATGGAGCGGTTCCACCGTTTCTTCGAACTGCGCATCGACATGCTGCCGGATGCCATGATTGCCTCGCGGTGCATCCCAATGGACGACCGCTGGCGGAGCCTGATGAAAGACGCAGGCTATCTGTTGGAAGACATCGGGGGTAATGCGGAAAATTTCCGACGGAGGCTTGCGGAATCCGGGGATGTTTCCGGAGAAATCGCCGCAATCATCCGAATCGCAACCTGAGCCCCAGGTACAACACGACCGCAGCAAGTGCGGCGTTGACAAGCGCAGACCACAGGGCCGTCCGCGTTTTCCCCCGGGGCACGAGCGCCAGGCTGTACCATGCCTGGTTCACGCCCATCGTAAGGAACAGGACGAACTTGGCGCCAACCAGTTGGAGATAAGCGGACGGGTAGCTGAAGTTCGTCAGCCACCCCGCATTGATGAGATTGAAAATCCCTGTCAGCAGAATAGTGAAGAAAAGCTCCCTGCTGAACCGCTGGAACCGGCGCACCAGCGTCTCGATAAGCGTAGCGGCGCGTCCGGGATCAAGGTGTTCGGCCCCAAACCGGCGCACGGCGGGCATCGCCACAAACGGTACGACGATCATCCCGCCCACCCAGACGATGATCGCCGCCAGGTGAATCCATAGAACGACGGCGCGAAAAGTGAACATGGTTTTTCAGGGATGCTCTGATCAAGTCCGCTTCGATCAGCGCTTCACTTTACATGCCCATGCCGCTGCGCGCCCGGTCCAGGACGGTCTCGGTGACTTCGGCGAGTCCTTCCGCTTCGGCATAGCGCTCCACGCTTTGCATGACCATGCCGCGGGCAGAAGCAGGGATATTCTCCATGCGCTGGCGCGCCCCCTCCGTCCAGGGCATGTCGCTGCGTACAAAGGCTTCGTTGACCATGCCTGTAAACGGACATTTCGAAGCCCCGCCTTCCGCACCAGGACCGGAAACCCCGACCGACGAGGCCGCCAGTCCGGTCCGTATGCCTTCCATAGGCTCGGCAGACACAGCTTGCCCCCCGATCTTCACGCCAAGAGAGCGCACCACCTGCGTCTCGCTTGCATTGGTCAGCATGGCCGTTTGCCTGCCGCACACGGGGCAACCGAAAATCACCGTCATGGAGCCGCGGTCGGGACCGCGCGTTTCGGCGAGGCTCATGGCCTCGTCACATTCCACGCAAAGAAATTTCATGAGGCATCCAGCAGAAGTTTAAGTTGATCGGCCAGTTCAGTGAAGGCGCACGCGGCCGGGCGATCCGGATGTTCGTACACGTATGAATGGCCTTCATCGGCAGCCATGCCGAGAACAGGATCAAAGGGGATACGAGCCAGCACGGGCACATCGAGGGTCCTGGCCAACCGATCCGTACGGCCTGGCGGATACAGCGGATCTGCCTGTCCGCAATGCGGGCAAGCATGCGACGCCATATTTTCGACAAGCCCCAGCGACGACACATCGAGGTGTTGCTGAATCATGCGCACGGAGCGACCTACCACATCGAGGGCCACTGCCGAAGGAATGGTAACCACAACGGCCGCATCGATGCGCGGCGCCACATCGGCAAGCGTCGGCAAACGATCCGAGCCGGGCGGCAGATCGACAAGGAGCATATCCAGCGCGCCCCATGCGGTATCCGCAATAAGCTCCCGCAATGCGCCTGCCTCGCGGAGCCCGCGCCAGGCGGCCCCGCCGGATTGGGACGGGGCATCCCATGTTACGGGCGTCGTCTCGTCGCGCAAAAACAGAGCCATGGACATGACGCGTACGCCCAACGTTGTTTCGGGAGGAGAAACAGCCCCTCCTGTGCGTTGTGGCGGGGTCGTCGCCTGCACGCCGGTCATGCGTCCGAGGGATGGACCGTTGATATCCCCATCTACGAGACCGATGCGCGCGCCATTGCGAGCCAGCGCTGCCGCAAGATTCACCGCCACAGTGCTCTTTCCAACCCCTCCCTTGCCGCTCATTACAGCGACGATATAGCGAATATCGCTGAGACGTTCCGCAAGCCGGTCGGCCTGCACCGCCACCTGGCCCGCCACATCGGAACCCCCATCAGTTGCTATATCGTGCCAGGTTTTCATCCACACCCCCCAGGGCCTTCGTCACGACGCGGCCTTTTCCTCCTGCTGCTTGCGAATGGCCTCTTCCATGGCTTTCCGGGACACTTCCAGCCCTTCTTCGGCAATCTCCAGCGTGACGATAGTGGTGTTATGCCCGTCTGCGGCCGTTTCCATCCGCCCCTTCGTCTTGTCGCGCATAAATCCTTCGGGGACCCGTTCGAGGCGAGCCCAAGCGTCCGGCGTCCACTTGTATGCCCCCTTGTCGATCAATTCGACAGCAACGGATTCCCGTTCCGGAGCCTGCTCTGCCGGATTCTCCTTCAACCCGGAGCCGGGCGCAGAAAGCACCGAAGTATCCTCGAGTAAATCGCTCACTGCCGCAGCCACCATGTCGCGGGTGATCGTATCGAGTCCCTTGACACGCGTGCTCTTTTCGATCTGCGCGCGGGCGCGGCGCATCTGGTACCCGTCAGGGACCTTCCTGAGCAGTTCGCGAGCATCCCGCGTCCATTTGATCTTCTTCTTGTCGAAGGTTTCGACCTCTTCGACGGCGCCTTCGAGCGGCGCCAGCTTGCGGAGCGCCTCCTTGTCGATTTCCTGAAACTCCTCGGGAGCGGCCCCGCAGACAGCACACACGGCGGGCTTGAATCCGCGCGCCGCGTAGCCGCACCGGCTGCACACGTACGTCACTTCATCGACGGCGGCAATGTTTTCGCGAGCCACGGATTCGGCAATGATTCCCATAGATCGCATGGCGGATTCCGGCAGAATGGTCGCCATCGCCTGCTCGACCACCTTTTGAGTGATCACGGAGTGGCCACGTTCCATGGCCCACCGATGGATCGTCGTACGCGCAATGTTGCGGGCAAAATCGGGAGCCGTATTGAGAATGGCCGTGGCCTCGTCCGTCCAGATCATGGATTCTTCGGCCCGCACGTCGAGCGGGGGCGTGTACCGCCTGCTCGACAACAACACATTACAGGAAACCATCCGCAGCAGGTTTTCCGTATTGCTGCCGATGTCCATGTCTTCGTCGCTATGCACCCCGATGCGACCCATGACAAGCAGCCAGGGCTTTTCGCGGCGCACGTACTGGAGAATCTTGTCGAAGGCCTTGCCGTCGAGCAGCGTGATCTTCAGGTCCACGCCCTCTTCGGCGGCAACGCGATGCGCCACTTCGAGATGCGACTGGTATATCTTCGCAAGCCCCGTGTCGATAACCTCTTCGTGGAGCTGCTCCTGCTCCTTGAACCGGAATACCTTCGAAGCCTTTTCGGTCAGCACATGCACGATGCTGTTGAACATCGCGTAATGCAGGTAGGGGTCGTAGACCGACACCGCCTCCACGCGCTTGTCCAGCTTCCGGCCCAGTTCGAGGGCCGTTTTCAGACCGGCGAAAGACTCGGGGCTGCCGTCAACGGCCACCACGATGTGCCCGCCATCGGGTTCGCCCACGGCGTGCCCGTTCATCTGATGGTCGAAGGCATCCGTGTTCTTGACGACAAGCATGTCGGTGCGCGCCCGCCGCACGACCCGAGAGCATACGCTACCCAGCACACTGTCGCGAACGGCGCCGAGACCGAGCGCCCCCATCACGACCAGATCGTAGTCGCTCTCCTCGATGTCCTGTACGATGATCTTCCAGTTCTTTCCATCGTACATCTTCGGCTGGAAGGGCAATTTTTCCTCGCGGCACCGTTTGTCCATCACGGTCAGGTACGAATCCGAAATCAGTTCGAGACCCATCGTGATGAGCGTGTCGTGCACCTTCCGCTGTTTTTCCATCTCCTCTTCAACGAGATACTCCTCGGGCAGCGTAAACTCCATCTGCTTGAAGCGGTAATCGTGCATACGGGCTGCGTAGGCATGGCTGCCCACGAGCTCCCCATCGAACCGCTTCGCCAGTTCGATGGCAAGGTCGATGCTCGCCATCGAATGGTCCGAATTGTCGACCGGAACGAATATAGTCTTGTACATAACGGCTAATAGATCAGTTTGAGGCGGTCGTAAATGTACGTGAGGCGGTACATAACATATCGCAGCGTTTCGGAATCTTCTGCAAGGAGCGAAACGGCAAGCAGGGCGCGCCGGAGGCGGTCGGCGCGGCTCGGGAGGCAAGAACGTTCCGCCTCTTCCAGTCCCTCGGCGAAGGCATTCATCTCGAAACGCGCCCGCACCATCGCGTTGTAGGAATCGCTGCCCGGCTCGGCCTCTTCCATGATTCGCTCCAGGCGTCCCGTTTCCATGCGTACAATGGCCGGCGCCATGCGGCGAAATTCCTTCCAGCCTACAAAATCCAGTTCGTTCCAGTCAAGACGCCTCGCGGCCAACTCGGCGGCACGCGCTTCGAGCGCATCAGGCGGCGCTATGTCCCGGGACGGCTCCATGATGGCAGGCGGAATCAGAAAGGACGGTGTACGGTGCCGGGTTCGAGGCGCTCTCCCATTTGAAGCAAACCCTTGTACTTACGGCGAAACTCCGCCGGGTCCTGTGCGATCGTTTCCATGGAAAACTCGGGAAGAAGCGCCGTGAGGCGTTCGTCCATCTCTTCCTTCTCGATCCAGCCATGTTTCATATAGGCCAGCACAATATGGTAGTCCGGTTCGTCGCCGCGGGCCACGTGCCGGAACGCCACCGAGTACGGATCGAAATGCCACAAACTCAACCCGGAGTCCGGCAGGTCCCGGACAAGCCGGTGCCGTTGTTCGGCTCCTGCCGGTAAGGGAATCAGATCGCCCGGAAATTCCTGCTCGATCGCCACGCCGAACTGCGCAGCGGCGCGGGCCGCGGCCGCATCCCATTCGGGCCTGTACGCCACATCGGCATACAGGCGCACGGCGTCCGTCCACGACCGCCATCCTTCCTGGACTTGCGAGGTCTCCCCAAGCAGAAGCAACCGCCCGGCACGCCCCTGCTCGGGAGCCGAAGCGGCATAACTGTGGGCCGCCGCATCCACAAAATCCTGCAACACGAAACGGGTTACCAGCGATCCGGTCATGACGCCACCTCCCTATCGGATACGGCGACAGGTTCCTTCCAGTCCGGAATCGGCACGATGGCTTCCTCAGGGCACTCAACGACACATTCCATAAAATCGCAACAGGTATCGTCAATGACGTAGATCGGATCTCCGGGCGAGATCGCGCTGATCGGACACACATCCACGCACAGGCTGCATTGCGCGCAGGCATCTGTGATCATGTGAGGCATGGCCGCAAAGCAATGGATGAAAATGGATTCGAAACGATCCGGAAAGGACCTTCTACGCCTGACCCTGTCCGTTCATGGCCTGTTTGTCGACCACGCCGCCGGCCTCGTTGACAGTGTTGTCGCTCCGTTTTCCGGGATAACGGCGTTTGGGCGTCTTGTCCTTCCAGCGGTAGATCCAGAAGCAGTACGAATAAGGATAAATGGTCTGGACCACATGGAATGGCTCGTATTCGAACAGGCGGCGCATCGCCCAGGGGAAACGGTACCGTTTGTCTTCCGGCTCGATGATTTCCACCACACAGTCCGCCTGATAACTGACGAACACCGGGGAATTGCCGGTCCAAAGCACGGACGCAAAGGGATTCTCGACAAGATTTTTGAGCGTGGATCCCTCAAAAATTTCGAGGAGCCCGACGCGCCGCCAGTCGATATGCTCGGGATGGGAATACAACTCGCGGGCCGTCCGGATGCGCAGATCGCGCGTCTCGTTCACGGCATGGGGCGGTAATGCCTGTATCTGAGCAACGGCATCTTCCACCAGTTCGAGGTAATAATCGATATGTTCATCCTTGGGAGTGAACCCTACGCCCTTGTTGGCCAGGTTGGGAACAAGCGCATCGTCAGCCCATGTGGCCACAACAGGCAGATGCCCCGCGTTGAACGCGATGTACTGATCCTGCTCGATGGCGTCGTAAATGCTGTGCTTGTAGTCGAGCTGCCACCGGATGAATTTCTCCGGGAGCTCAATGACGTCAAGATTCCGGTCGGCGCCGTTCTTTTTGAGACGGGCGACCCCGTTGGTTACCTGCACCTGCTCTGTGAGCGTTTTTGCGTCAAGCTTTTCCATGAATGGGTTGGTAAATGAAGGAGTATGGTTGGTTATAGGAATCGTTCCGGGGTAACGGGTTCTTTAATAACCCCGGAGTCCGACGGTTTCGCAGTGGTCGCCGAAAAAGACGGCGCCCCCCGATCCATGCCTGCAAGAGCTTCCTGCATGACGCCGGCGGAGATGCGACGTACGCCATGCCGGTCCGCATACGCTTCAAGGCCCTTACGGACTTTGTCGCGAATAAAGGAGATCGGGATACGGTCGAGCCGCTTTTGCGCTTCGGGAGACCACTCTATATCGTATCGTTCGAGTGTCCTGCCGGTCGGCTGGTAAAGACAGGCCGGATCTTCGGCAAGATAGTCCTCAAAAGAGGCCTGAGCCCGGCAGCGGCAACCGCCGCAGAGTTCGTTGAACTCGCATGCGCCGCATTTGCCCTTGAGCCGGGAAGGATCGCGTAAATCCGTCAACACGGGAGAAGAAGTCCATATCTCGGCGAAAGACTGTTCGCGGACGTTTCCGGCTACCACCGTCATGTACGGGCACGGCGTGACATTCCCGCCCGGCGTGATGCGGCAATATTGCGTACCGGCCATGCAGCCGCCGCTCTCCAGTCCGCCAAGCCCCTCGTCGTACGCGATCTGCTTGAATTGCGGGGCGCATTTCGAGCGAACCAGCATGGGACGGTGCTCGTCCTGCACCTTCACCATTTCCCGGAGCAT
The DNA here is from genome assembly GCA_951812345.1 of Rhodothermales bacterium. GTDB lineage: Bacteria > Bacteroidota > Rhodothermia > Rhodothermales > VXPQ01 > VXPQ01. The sequence goes on along the minus strand of OX638295.1, from coordinate 518,923 downwards.
CGCATCTGTGTCGGCGGCGGAAAGATCGTTCATCTCCTGTCCCCGGCCCGTCTGCACCAGAAAATACAGGTTAAAGGACCAGGCGCCTTTCTCCCGCGCAAACGCCATGAGTTCCGGAATTTCATCCCGGTTCATGTCCATGACGGTCGTTTGCACGAGCACTTCGAGGCCATGCCGGCGACATATTTCGAGGGCGCGCACCGAATGCTCCCAGGCGTTCGGGCCACCGCGAAAGGCGTTGTGCTTATCCGGGTCGATGGAATCGATGCTGATGCCAACCCCCTTGACACCGCATTCCACCATCTTGCGGGCAACGAAATCATTGACCATGACCCCGTTCGTGCCCATGACCACCCACATTCCCTTTGCAGAGGCTGTCTGCGCAATCTCGTAGATGTCACGGCGCAAAAGCGGCTCCCCGCCGGTAAGAATGAGCATCTCCGTGCCGAGCGCTTCCATCTCGTCGATCAGCGCAAGACATTCTTCCGTGGTCAATTCGTTTTCTTCGGCGGTACCCCCTTCCATATAGCAATGGGGGCACTTGAGATTGCATTTCCTGGTCAGATTCCAGGAAACGAGCGAGGGACGGTATCCACCGGAAGAAGACAGGAAGGACAGGGAACGGGCGGCTTCCATAGATACGAGGGGCTGACCTCGGAAAAATCAGGCGGGAACGGAGGTGCGATGCCGGAAGCGTACCAAGCCAACGATGCTCAGGAGAACAAGAAGCGTGAGCCCGGCGGCGCGCAGCATGGGCATCACCGGCGAAGGACGCTCGGAGGGCTCGAGGTACATATAGTACCATCCCGTGACGCCCCGGCGATTGCCCCGTTCGTCGTTGAAACCGTCCCATACCGAGAAGGCGATCGGGACGAAAGTATCTTCCGCAAAACGCTCGTCGCGCGGCATGGTGAAGACAGCGGTCCATGCACCGTCCTCGTAGGTCGCACGGACGGACGGGGAGGTTTCGCCAGCGAGCAGGTTACCACTCCCGCGTCCGACGTACGAACGGCCTTCTCCCGAAGCCAGATCGGCGAACCACAGATCGACCGGCTGTCTTGCGTCCCCGAAAAGGAAATACGGCAGACCTCCCGGCGCAAGTTCCTGGGGAAACTGTATGGCGACCGCATCGGACCAAATGCTTGTCACGGTATCCCGAACGACCTGCTCCGTGGGCGGAACTTCCATATCCGGGGCATTGCTCCCCATCGTCTCCGCGGACATGTCGTGCCATGAAAGAAGAATGGCGATCTCGTCCGCATTGTAGCGCGCTTTCATCTCGATGCCGTCTACGCCGGGCATAAACGACCGTCCGGATTCAATGACCTGTCCGACCACGGGAAAATAGGCGCCGCGTTCCTCGCCGAAAGCTGCCCTGCCCTGCACCGGGTCGACGGGATCGTTTGCATACTGCGCCGTCGCAGAGGTCGCATAATCGGGCTCGTCCTGCGACAGCGAATAGACGTAATCGACGAGGGCCCAGCTGTCTTCGATCGGGGTAATGCTGTAAGACGGCATGGGCGAACCGTCGAGACCCGTCGTGAACGTGCGATAGATGTCCTCGCGCGTGTTGCCTCCTATGAAGGTCCAGCGCTTCGTAAGATCGGCGGGGCGGATATGGTTGCCCCATTGCTCTTGCAGCGTTACAGCGGAAGGCCCGTCGCCGCGGCCGGCCATGCCATGGCAATCGAAACACTGATTCTCTTCGTAGACCACGCGCCCCCGTTCAGCAGACGCTTCGCTGAACGACGGAGGGTCAGGAATCTCGACTACATCGGGAACGCCGTACGGCCCGGAGAAATCGTCGTTAAAGGTTTTTATGTAGTAAACAAGGTTGCGGATTTCGTCGTCGTTCAGCTGCGGCCAGGCAGGCATGCCCGTGTAAGGCATACCGTCGCGAATCACCCGCACGAGGTCGTCATCCGTAGGCAACTGGCCGCTCGGCGTGGTGCGCACCTTGTAGATGCCTGCCGTAAAGTCGCGGGGCATCGGGCGCATAAAGGGCGCCGCAACCCCATCCCCTTTACCGGTTTCTCCGTGACACTGCGCGCATTTGTCCATGTACAGCAGGCGACCGGCCTCGCGCTGTTCGTCGGTGCCAAGGTCGGGCGCGGGTTGGGCCGAGACGGTCAGGGGAAGCAATGCGATGCACAAACACGCTCCCAGAGCGCACGACATAGCGCCCCATCGGGAAAAACGCATAACGGCGCGTCTTTCCCGGCGAGCAGGGCGAATCGCTATGTCGGTGTTATTTCTAATGGTCCCCACCCCCCCCATGATCCTCCCGCGCCCGCGGTCGGTGTCCGGTGAAATCGTACAGGAAAAGCGTCACATCCCACATATCTTCTTCCGAGAGGAAGTCTTCCCAGGCAGGCATGGCCGAAAGCCAGGGCGTGGATTCGCTCGGCAGACCCGGACCGCCCTTGGCGATGCGCCAGAAAATGTAGCCTTCCTGCAGCATGGCAATGGTCGTGGCGTCCTGGAAATTCGCGGGAATGGGGTCGAACCCGTGGGCGAAGAGGCCGTCTCCCGCCATATCGTCCCCGTGGCAGTACACGCAGTTTTCGTAGTACACGCGGCGCCCGTTCTCCACATGCTCCTCGAACGCTGCCGGGTCTTCCGTTTCAAGGGCGCGGTACGGATTGTCGTCGTTGACAAGATCGATCGTATTCCCGGCCACTTCGATACTGGTAGGCGGCGGCGGATGAATCGTGCGGCTGCTGAGAGGAGGCGCCGGCCCTTCCGTCACGTCGAAATACACGCGGAGCGCCACAAGACAAGGCAGCACCGCAATGACCGCCAACAGGGGGATCGTATACTTTTTCTGCGTCGTGAATGCCACGAACCGGTCCAGTACAAACCGGAAATGCGCCGAATTCGCCGATAAATACGCCAACAACGCAAGCGTGAGGATGGCGACGAACATCCCCTGGATCGAGGTGGGCAGCGGCGGATCGATGCCCCAGCGCAGAAAAACGAATACAGCAATCCACCACCCCGCCAACCAGCCGAGGATGTTTATCTTCGGCACGAAGCGCAACGCTACGAGCCCTGCACACACCACAAGCAGGATAATGATGTTCATGATCCTCCCTTTTGCGACGCCAGGTAATCAACCAGCGTTTTGAGCTGTCCGGACGATATCTTGTCGTAGAATCCGACGGCGCTCAGTTGCGCCGTCATCAGACCCGCCACAAATTCCTCCGATACCACGGCGTCCGGATCCATGATCGCCTCGTATATCTCGGCGGTCGAAAGCTCGTTTCCCACATTGTACAAACTGGGACCCAGCAGAGGCGTGGGATCGGTGAGGCTGTGGCATACGCCACAGGCGTACATGGTAAACAGTTCTTCCCCGGACAAATTTTCTGAAGAAGGCGCCGCGGACGCGCTTGCCTGCGCAGCAGTCGATGCGGAGGCCGAATTTTCTTCGCTCTGCCAGCGCAGCTCCGTGTCCAGCGTAACCGTGGCGGCGCCGCCAAGACTCTGGAGATACGCAATCACCGCAAGGATTTCCTGATCGTTCAGGTCGATGGGCGGGTCGGAGATAGGGGTCATGCCGGGCAGAAAGCCTTCGACAATATATTCATTCGGGTCATAGAGCGACTCGGCCAGGTACTCCACGTCGCTGAAGCCTTCTTTTCGCTCGGCAGCCACCAGCCCGATGTTCGCCAGATCGGGGAAACGCCCTCCGGTTTCCCCGGATACGGTATGACACGTAAGACACGTGCCCTTCCCCGAAGCGATTTCCTCGCCGGCGGCTACCAGATCCTCCGTGGTCATGTCGGCTCCGAGTTCCGTATCCTCGGGCGGATACGTCACCGTCTGCGGCACCATCTGGCTGACGTAGCTATAGAATGCGGCCACGAGAACGGTAAAGACGCATATCTTGATGGCGTTCATCATGACGATGTCCCCTCCCCGGCATCGAGTTTTTTCTTACCCGCGAGACTGGAAAGGAAAAACACGACCGCGATAAACGCAAAGAAAATCAGCACCGTCACAGACACCACATTGGCGGCGTAGCCCAGCGTGGGGGTAAACGCATCCACCGATGTGTCGCGCATAACCCCGTAGACGTGCCAGTGCTGGCGAATGCCCGAACGAACGTAGCCCATAAGGCCCATCGTCCATGCAAACGTAATGGCAATGAAAAAGAGCGCATACTGCGCCCGGTTGGGAATTTTGCCCCACTCGATCGGTCCCAGAATCTTCGCCTTCCTGAACATGAAGACATCGATGATCGTGATCGAAATCATGGCGAAGAGCACCAGACTCACCTGCGGGATGGACAAACCGATCCGCACGGACGCCTCCACAAAGTAGCCGTAGACCCCGAGGAAGATGACAACGCCCACGACCACCGCCAGGATGCCGAACTGCACGATATTGCCGGTTTTCGCCCACGAAACGGTCGCCTCCTTGTTGGCCCGTCGGTAAAACAGAAAGCTCAGGTATGTGGTGAGAATGAGCACGTTGACGGCAGTGTTCTTGGCCGACATCACGCCCAGCACATTCAGGATCGGGTGATGAGACCCGCCCATAGCGCGGGCTTCCTCGACCGTGGCGACCAGGGAATGCGGCGTGGCCCAGACAATGAAACAGACGGTAATGGAAGCAAGCAACCATTTGGTGAACTTGCGGTAGCGCTCCGCCCCGTGAATGCGCTCCATGCTCAGCCACAGGTAATAGTTGGCTGCAAGGAACAGGTTGCCAATAAGCACAGCCTGAATGATAAACAGCCAGGAGAACGTGCCGCCCATGAGCGCAATGCCCAGGCTCTGGGAAAAGGCGTAGATTTCACGGCCCAGCCAATAGCCCGCGAACGGCAGCGGGAGCAGCGCTGCGATCGCGATAAAATTGCCCATATAGCCCATCCAGTCGTAGTGCGCCCGCTCTTCGTCGGTCTTCGCGCCAAGAAACTTGTAGGCCCCGTACGCCGCCGCGATCGACCCTCCGAAGCAGATATTCGCGATGAGCCGGTGGATGTTGATGGGCATCCACGTGAAGTTGTTGATCGCGTCCCAGGTGCTGAGCAGATTCCCTTCGGCGTCGATGCCGTTGGGGGAATTCATGAAGGTGAGCCAGGAATCGGCAATGAAAATGATGGCGATGCCTACCAGGTTGAGACAGAGACCGATGACCAGGTGCAACCACTTCGGCATCTTGCCCCATCCGTAATAATAACTGTACAGGAAGACGGCTTCGAGAAAGAAGACGCATGCGTACAGCATGAATGTCCAGTCGAAGATGGAGACCAGATACTCCATCAAACGCGGATACAGAATGAACAGGAAGAAGGTCAGGAGCGCGCCGAGACTGGCCGTAAAGGAGAAAGAGACCGACAAAAGGCGCGTGAATTCATACGCCAGATCGTCGTAGCGCTTGTCGCCGTTGCGGAAACCGATGAACTCGATAGTGAGCGCGAACATCGGGACGGCGAGCACGAACGCCCCGAACATGAGATGCAACTGGGCGATCACCCAAACCACCACGCGGCTGCCTACGACGGGAAAGGAGCGATACTCGACTTGCCCGGGGGCTTCCTGAGCCCACGCATCGGGCGTCCAGAACGCAACAAGAGCCAACCCCGCAAGCATCAAAAACAGGAGAACCCCGGAGGGCAATCTCCTCGCAAGCAGTTTCATCCGCGTCCCTGGTCTTCGTGGTAAAAAAAGGGGTGCTTCGCGGCAAAGAATACGTAACCGGCGGCGAGAGTGCAAAATTTTTGACGGGATTTTGCGATATTGATGCAACATTTATTATCCCTTCCCGGCCTCACGACATCCACATGTTCTTCGATACAACTCGCCGCACAACCACAACCTTTCGGGCGACTCCTGCACGGCGCAACGCGCATGTCCTGCGATTCATAGGCTGTGTACTGATCGTCGCAGGAGTGGTCTCGCTACCCTGCCAACCGGTATCGGCAACTTCTCCTTCCAGTAAGGACATCGGCAGGATAGCAGCCGCCGACACCGTCGTCATCAACGAGATCAACTACAACTCGCACGACGATTACGAAAGCATGGACTGGGTGGAACTGTACAATGCCGGTACCACCGATGTTGATCTGACCGGATGGACCTATTCCGACGAAAACGACGATAATGTGTTCGCGTTTCCGGACGGCACGATCCTGAATAGCGGGGAATACCTTGTTGCCGCCGAGGAAATAGCCAGCTTCTCCGCCATACATCCCGACGTGTCCAATGTAGTGGGAGATGCGGGCTTCGGGCTGGCCGGCGGCGGGGAACTCGTGCGCATCTTTGACGCATCGGGCGCCATAGCGGACTCGCTCACGTACGACGACAAGGCCCCCTGGCCTGAAGAACCGGACGGCGACGGCTATACCCTGGCGCTCACCGATCCGACGTGCGATAATCATCTGCCCGAATGCTGGAGCGCATCGGCGCAGATGAACGGCACGCCCGGCGCGCGCAACTTTGCGGACGTCACAGCGGTAGAGCGGGAAACCCCGGAAACGCCGCTCCGGATCGATATTTATCCCAACCCCTCGGTTGGACAAACTACCGTGTCCGTCTCGGGAGCGACAGGAGATAACGTCCAGGTCGAAATGTTCGATGTGCGCGGACGTCAGGTCCCCGTCCCCGTAGCCCGTCTGTCTCTCCCCGGAAGCGCCGTGCTCGACACAGGCGGACTGGCAACGGGCCTGTACTTCGTACGCATCGCCTCGTCTCGCGGAACGATGCACCGGGCAGTGATGGTGGGGCGGTAGAGGGAATCGTTCCTGCACTACGGATGTAACCGCATCCCCATTCAGGCAATGCCCTTCCAGTAATGCTCCGATTCACCTTTACTCGTCCTGTCCCGTCCCCTCCGTGTTCAAAATCGCTTCCTTCCCCACATTACCGAGATCGCCCCGGAAGGCGGTGTCGAACAAGGTGAACGTGAGGAATACCACCACGAAAAGAATCCCCAGCGCGAAAAACAGCGCATTGACCGGTTTGTCGTACTTGAGAGCCATAAAAAACAGTACCACGAGCAGGGCCTTGGTCCCCGCGATCGCAAGAGCCAGCGGTATGTTGAGCGCCCCTATATCAATTTGCGCTGTGAGAGCCGTCAGGGCGGTTAGCGCCACCAGGACGGCGAATACCTTCAACAGCGTTTTCCGTGGAGTGATATGGTGCCCTTTCATGCTCGCAAGGCGATCCGGTGTCCCGATTCGCACCTAAATGAGATAAAGCAATGGAAAAAGAAATATCCAGATGATGTCTACAAGGTGCCAGTACAGACCGGAAAGCTCCACAGGCGTGTAGTACCCGCTGTGAAAATCCCCCCGGATCGCCCGTACGCCCAGCCAACTTAATACACCCATACCGACCAGCACATGCACCCCGTGAATACCGGTCATCACATAATAGATGCTGAAGAAGATCGGAACGATCGGCTGGTTCATCTCCGCATACGCAAAATTTCCGCCGGGAAAGATACCCAGATGGAATTTGTGCGTGTACTCGAAGTATTTCACCACCATGAACACGCCGGCCAGCAACACCGTGATAAACAGGTTGATCACCAGCGCCCTGCGCTTGTCGGTCTGCGCAGCGTGAATGGCCAGCGCCACCGTGAGGGAAGAGGCCAGCAGCACCACGGTGTTCAGACCGCCCAGCCAGGGATTCAACTCGGTGGAAGCGATCGCAAACACCTCCGGATACCAGACACGATACACGGCGTAGGCCACGAACATCCCGCTGAAAAGAAGGATCTCCGTGATGAGGAAAAGCCACATCCCGAGTTTCGCCGCGTCGAACTGCTGATCGGACGAAACGAAGTAATGCTTCAGATGCGCCATGGAGCGCTCCTGTGCGGTATGTTCTGCCGTGCCCGTATTGGCCATGATGCTTACTTACGTCCGGTCCTGGTTCAGAACGACATCCGGAGGGTCCGCATCCCGATCTGCTTCGGCGGTTTCGGTATGGGTTATTCCGATCCGATCAAACTCGTAGGGGCCCCGCGTGACAAACGGCGTCCGATGGAAATTATGAGGATCCGGGCGCGGCCCCGTATGGGTCCATTCCAGCGTAGCGCCCCCCCATGGATTCGCGCCGGCCTTCTTTCCCCGGAAAAGGGAAACCAGCAAATATCCCAGCACCAGAAAGAGGCCGAGCCCCATAATCCACGAACCTATCGTGGAAAGCTGATGCAGGAATGTGAACTCGGGCAAGTAGTCGTTATAGCGGCGGGGCATCCCGCGCGATCCCAGCACGAGTTGCGTGAAAAAGGTCAGGTTCAGTCCCACGAAGATCAGAAACGCAGCGATCTGCCCGCACACCTCGTTGTACATGCGTCCCGTGATTTTCGGCCACCAGTAATGCAATCCGCCGAGCAGTGCGATCACCGTGCCGCCCATCATCACATAATGAAAATGTCCCACGACGTAATAGGTGTCATGCAGGTGAATATCCACGGCCAGCACGCCCACCATGATGCCGGTAACGCCCCCGATCGTGAAAAGCACCAGAAAAGAAAGCGCGTACAGCATAGGGGTCTTGAACGAGATGGACCCCTTGTACATGGTGGCGATCCAGTTGAACACCTTGATCCCCGACGGAATGCCGATCAGGTACGTAATCAGCGAAAAAATGACCGAGGAGATAACGGATTGCCCGGAGACGAACATATGATGCCCCCAGACCAGAAAACCCAGCATCGCAATGGCCACGGAAGACAACGCAATGGCCATGTATCCGTAAATGCGCTGCCTCGAAAACGTCGCGATCAATTCGGAAATGATCCCGAAGCCCGGCAGAATCATGATGTATACCGCCGGATGCGAGTAGAACCAGAAGAAATGCTGGAAAAGAATCGGATCTCCGCCGAGAGCCGGGTCGAAAATGCCGATCTGGAGGAGGCGCTCCAGGAAAAGCAGCAATACGGTGATGCCGAGTACGGGAGTGGCGAGCACCTGCACGATGCTCGTCGAATAAATGCTCCAGACAAAAAGCGGAAGGCGATTCCACGTCATGCCCGGCGCGCGCATCTTGTGCACCGTAACGATGAAATTGATCCCCGTGAAAATCGAGGCGAACCCTGCAATAAAAACGGCCATGGCCAGAAACAGCACCGCGGGGCCCGTGCGGGCAGAATAGGGCGTGTAGAAGGTCCACCCCGTATCCACACTGCCGACCACCATCGCCACGATGATGAGAATAACGCCCAGCAAATACAGATAGTAGCTGAAGAGATTAAGCCGGGGAAACGCTACGTCTTTTGCGCCCAGATGAATGGGTAACAGAAAATTGCCCAGAAAACCCGGGATAGCGGGGATGATGAACCCGAACACCATGACGATGCCATGGAGCGAGAACAACTGGTTGTAGCTCTGGGCGGACAGGAAGGTCTCGCCGGGTATCAGCAGTTCGGCGCGCACCAGCAATGCGAAGACGCCTGCTGCAAGGAAAGCGATCGCTGCAGTAACGGCATAGAGGATACCGATGCGCTTGTGGTCCACGGAAAACATCCATGACCTGATGCTTTTCGCATGGGTAATGTAGTCGCCGTGCCCGGAATGCTCTTCGGCATCCCGAGCCTGCGCTGCTTCGCTCCGATCAATGTCTTCCGTCATAGATTCCGTCGATCCGTCTTCATACACGGCGGCGTCCGTGCGCGCCCGTTATTGTTGCTCCCGGATAAAGGCAATCAGTGCGGACAATTGCCGCTCGCTGAGGCCAGTATACCCGGCAGGCATAGGCACATTAGCATATCCTTGCACGATCTTTGCATTGGGGTCAACAATGGATTCGCGCAGGTAGTCGTCGTCCACCACCACGGTGGACCCGTCGTCGAGCGTTTCGGTCTTTCCGTATAATCCCGCGAAGGTTGGGCCAATAATCTCCGTCCCATCCAGAGTGTGGCATCCAATGCAAGCCTGTTGCTGATACAGTTGCGCGCCCAGCTCGGGAAGCGGGGTGTCCTCGTCCACGCCCGCCGAGGCAAGCCATGCCTCGAAATCCCCCTGCGAATGGGTAATGACCGAGGCCAGCATCACGGAATGCCCCATTCCGCAGTATTCCGTACAGAACACCTGAAACGTATCCACGCGCGTAGCCTCGAACCAGACCGCCGAATACCGTTTGGGCAGCACATCCTGCTTGACGCGAAAGGCCGGAACGAAGAAACTGTGCAGCACGTCGGCGCTGCTCATGACAAGGCGCACAGGGCGGTCTACGGGTACGTGCAATTCGTTGGTCGTGACGGCGCCAGTCGGATACTCGAAATCCCATTTCCACATGGCGCCGCGCACATAGACCTCGTAGGCGTTCGGCGGCGCCACGCTCTGCTCGACGAACAACCGGAATCCCCAATTGAAAACAATCAGCACGAGGATCGTGGGTAGCACCACCCACGAGATTTCCACCATCTTGTTCGGCTTCACGCGCATCGGAGCGGGCCCGCCGGGCCGCCGCCGGTAGCGATACGCAAGGTACGCTATAGCTACCACCACCCCTACGAAAAGGATGATGCTTGCCCAATTTACAAAGTGAAACAGGCTGTCGATTTCGGACGACAGGGTCGACGCGCCATCGGGCAGCCAAAACGATCCGGTCATGGTTGCCGATTCCTGTTTCCCGAGCCGGGGCCTCCTGCTACGGACATATTCATGCGTTGAATAAGAGCGGCGCCATATAAGCGCAAAAAACCGGGGGTTATGCGGTGGATGCGGGCCATGTGCGATGCGCCTCTCGGCGCCGTAGCGCAACAAAGAACAACCCCAGCATGACGACAGCCAGGCCGCCGCTGAACTTCATCAGATTGACGGCATGGAGCACATACGAATTAGCGTTCGGGTCATATTGCAGACAATACAGCAGGACCCGGTTGAGCGGCGAACCCGCGCGCCCTTCCGACACCTCGATGAGCGCAGCCCGCACGTCCGAGGGGGCAAACTGCATACCGGGCATGTACCGCATCACGGTCCCCTCCCCGCTCAGAAAAATGAGCGTGAACGGGTGGGCGTATATCTGCTCCTCCTCGATCCAGTTATATCGGAACCCCACCGCTTCCGTAAGCGCCGCGATCGAGGCCTCCTCTCCCGTCAGGAAATGCCATCCGTCCGCGGCTTCGGGCTTGCCCAGCATATCGAGATACATGGCCTTCTTCTCCGCAGCCAATGCCGGCGTCTCGAGCGGATTGAAACTCACCGTCACCACATCGAATTGATCGCCGGGCGTCCAGGGCATCTCCCTCAGCGTTTCGGTCAGCCCGTGTAGCACCGCGTTGCACATGGTGGGGCATTCGTGATAAATCAGCGTCAGCAATACGGGCCGTTTGCCATCGAAGTACCGACCGAGGGCCACCTCGTCTCCGTCTTCGTTCCGAAAAACCAGATCGCGGGGCGGCTCGGCGCCGATCCGCTGGTCAAGGCCAATCCCTTCAAACTGCGGAGGCAACGCGGCTGTCGATTGCCCGAATACCGGAGCAACGGCAACGGCGGCCAGCACGGTCGCGCCGGATACGACCCATACAAACAGCGCAGGCAAAAGCCGCCGGGCGCCCCCCCTCTCCAGGGTTCGATATGGCTTGCGGCAGGCTGTCATCTCTGGCGGTAGATAGCCATGTACTCGGAGGCATAGAACTCGTCGGGATGGACCGGCGCCTCCTGCGCCATCAGTTCCATGGCCCGCGTTATGGGAATGCGATACCGTCCCTCCGTCCCGGCGAGAACCTCGTACTGCGTAAGCAGCCCGGTGGCATGCAGGCGTACTTCGTCCAGTTCGGGATAAATGCCCTGATCGGCAGCTTCCACCAGCGCCTCTTGCGCCGTAAGGTCCGTATACTGAAAAAGCGCTACGACCGCCAGGCCAATGAGGACCGCGATCACAATCACGAAACCAAATATCTGACCGGCCTCGATGCTTTCCGGCTCGACGTGCGGACGCTCCGTTCCTTCGACCCATTGCGCCCCTTCCGAAATGTCCGTGGCATTCGACATGGTCAGCGTCAGGTGTTTTCAAAATGCAGCGAATCGTCCAGTCCGGGAGACCGGCATGGAACAAGGCTGTGTCGGACGAGACGGTACATGGACACGCCGAGCACGATCCCGAAAAGCCCCAGCCAGTTCGCAACGTCCAGAAAATGAATCGTGGCGGCGTCGGGATGCAGCACCGGCGCGGCCAACCAGTGGATATCGAACCACTGCATTGCAAGCAGCCAGACGCAGATTACTCCGAGAAACAGCCTGGACCGCTTGACGGCTCTCGACAGCAACAGGAAAAAGGGCACGACGAAATGTCCCAGAAGCAGCACAGCGCTGTGCACTTCCCAGCCATGACTCAGGCGGTGACGATACCAGAGCGTTTCTTCCGGTATGTTGCCGTACCATATCAACATGTACTGGCTGAACGCAATGTACGTCCAGAACACGACGAAGGCGAAGGTCAGTTTGCCGAGGTCCTGATAGTGCTCCGTGGTAACGACCCCCTTCAAGTTGCCCACGCCCTGGAGCATCATGGCGCAAAGCGCAAGCAATGCGTGAATCGACATGAAGGCGCCCGCAAACACGTATACCCCGAAAATGGTCGAAAACCAGTGCGGGTCAAGCGACATCAGCAAGTCGAAGCTCGCAAATGCAGTGGTAACCGCTCCCGCCGCAAGCCCCAGGGCGCTCACCTTGCGCTGACGGGCCGGAATGTCGGCATCGCCCGTGCAATCCTGTGCAAGCGAATTGCGGTACAGATGGTAGGCGAGCAGACTCCACACCAGGAAGTAGACCGCCAGACGTATCAGAAAAAACGGGACGTTCAGATAGGGTGTCTTTCCGGCGAGGATAGGATCAGCTGCGACGGCCTCCGTATGCGTCCAATGATAGAGATCGTGCAGCCCGAAGAGAACGGGAATGCCCAGCACGGCCAGCAACGGAAACGTCCACAACAAGGCTTCAGCCATACGCCGCACTACGATACTCCAGCGAGCTCTTGTCAGGTGCTGGATAAGCACGAAGAACAACGCTCCCAGTGCAATCGTCAGGCAGAATACCCACCCTATCAGGTACGAAAAATAAAACTGACGCGGATCCGCCAGCCAGCCCGACAATCCCGACGTAAGCCCGAGCGCGCCGACCAGCAAGGGAATTCCCCATATGCGCCAGTCTCCCTTATAGCGGAACGCATCCGGTGCATCGGCGCCGGTCGATGCAAACGGATCCAGTAAACACTGGGTGATATGGCTCTTTTTCAGTGTCGCCATCGAATCTATTCGTTGTCCCCGGCGCCCACCCCACGCCGGATATCGTCGAGGAGTACGGCGGGCACGTCGCCCTCAGAAGCATACTGGCTGCGCTGAAGAGCCCGGATATAGGCCACGATAGCCCATCGGTCCGCTGCCGGAATCTGGTGTGCATATCCGGGCATGGTGCGCACGCCGTTCGCAATCACGTCATACAGATAGCCATCCGCTTCCTCACGCAACCGGTCGCTGTGATAGGTCGTGGCCGGTGTATACCCGAAACCGCCTGTCGTAATGATGCCTTCGCCATCGCCGGCGGCGCCATGACACGGGGTGCAGAAAATATCGTACCGGGTTTGCCCGTGTTCCAGGAGTTCTATCGTCAGCGGAATCGGCATGGCCTCTACATAACTCCCGTCGACGTTTCGCCCTTCGTGAAACCGTGTATCCTCACGCAAAAAACCGCGTGCAACCGTTCCGGGAACGGGCGGTCGCATGGAACGCCCGTCCGCGAAGAAGGCATTGGCCTCCTGCGGATCGAACCGCTCCTGATAATCCATGTTCAGGTTGGGATGGATAGGCGTATGCTCATGCGTCGTGCCGCGGCAGGACGCCAGCAAGAAGGCTGCAAACACCAGGACCGTTCCCCATCTCTTCATGAGCATAAAACATCCTTGTGCGCGGGAAACCGGCTTGCGCCGGACTCGCCGCCTGTCGTCATTCTTGTGCTGCGAGTAATTCCACGTGATACCCGCCAAGATCCGCCAGTAGCTGCCGGGTCTCCTCGAGATCGAAACACTTGTCCGACGCCGCAATGTGCAGAAAGAATGCGTCGTCGGTCGCCCGCGTAAAATTGCGGGAGTAAAAAAGCGGGCTATGCGGACGCGGCAACCCGTTCAATGCAAACATGCCCGCTACCGCGCCAAAGGCCGCAAAAAGCACCGTCAATTCGAACATGATGGGAATGGACGGCTCGATGGCGAAAAACGGCTTGCCGCTGATATTCAGGGGATACGCCACGGCGCCCGTCCACCATTGCAACCAGTAGGCCAGCGCGAAACCGGTGATTCCGCCGCCCAACGTAAAAAACCCGACCAGCGAATTGCCCAGCCCCATGGCCTTGTCCATGCCATGAACGGGAAAGGGCGAATGTACGTCGAAATGCCGATAGCCCGCCTCCCGCACCTGGGACGCCGCATGCAGCAGCGCTCCGGGATCGGCAAACTCCGCAAGCAACCCGTACACGGGCTCGCTTTCGTAGATGCCCATCGACGCCTTTATTTGCGCAAGAAGCTTCTTCATGACGATTCCTGGTCATAAAAATGCGGATCGGCCTGTGGCACAACACCCTTGACCTCAGAGAGCGCCACCATCGGCGCAAACCGCAGGAAGAGCAGAAACAGGGTCAGAAACAGCCCGAACGATCCTGCGAAGGTCATCACATCGACCCAGGTGGGCGTAAAGTATCCCCAACTGGAAGGCAGGTAGTCACGATGTAGCGAGATCACAGTGATCACGAAACGCTCGAACCACATGCCAATGTTCACGAGAATGGAAATTGCGAACATGAGCGGCACATTGCGGCGCAGACGCTTGAACCAGAACACCTGGGGCGCAATGAGATTGCACGACATCATGATCCAGTAAGCCCATGCATACGGCCCGGTGGCGCGGTTGATGAAAGCATACTGCTCGTACCCGACCTGTGAATACCAGGCAATGAAAAACTCCGTGATGTACGCAAAACCCACCATCGAGCCCGTAAGAAGAATGATGATGTTCATCTTCTCGAGGTGGTTGAGCGTGATCAGGTCCTCGATGCCATAGACCTTCCGGGCAATCACCATGAGCGTCACCACCATGGCGAACCCGGAAAAAATGGCGCCCGCCACGAAATAGGGCGGGAAAATGGTGGTGTGCCAGCCAGGCACGATGGATACGGCAAAATCGAACGACACCACCGAGTGCACCGAAAGAACAAGGGGCGTGGCAAGACCTGCCAGCAACAGGTACGCCTTTTCGTAGTTGCGCCAGTGCCGGTTGGAGCCGGTCCACCCCATGGAAAATATGCCCAGCACGCGCTGCCTGATGAACGAACGGGCCCGGTCGCGCAGCGTAGCCAGATCCGGGATCAGCCCTACATACCAGAACAGCAGTGAAACGATGAAATAACTCGATACCGCAAAAACATCCCACAACAGCGGGCTCTTGAATTGCGGCCACATGTCCATCTGGTTCGGGATCGGAAGCGTCCAGTATATCACCCATATCCGCCCCACATGGATCGTCGGGAAAAGCAGGGCGCAGATCACGGCAAAGATCGTCATGGCCTCCGCGGCCCGGTTGATCGATGTCCGCCAGCGCTGCCTGAACAAAAACAGAATGGCGGAAATCAGCGTGCCGGCGTGCCCGATACCAACCCAGAACACGAAATCGACAATCGGCCACCCCCATCCGACAGGCACGTTGTTGCCCCAAACGCCCACGCCATTCCACACCTGATAGGCGATCATCACCAGCAGGTTGAGCAACAGCAGCGAAGAAATCCCGATAGCCACGTACCAGCCCATGGGGGGTTTCTTTTCCGCATGACGCGCCACCAGTTCCGTGAGTTCGTGAAAACTCAGGTTGCCGGTAACCAGCGGCGTCTCGGTACTATGACTCGTTGAATGACCCAATGCGTTCGACGGAAAATTATCCCTGGGGTTCGAGTTCGGGGTTCGGGTTCGTTACGCGCGCCAGATACGAGGTGCGCGGCTTGACGGACAGTTCGGCCAGCATTTCGTACCGACGAGGGTTTTTCCTCGCCTGCACAACCGCACTGTTCGGGTTGTTCAGATCGCCGAACGTAATGCTCTGCATGGGACACGCCTGCTGACACGCCGTCTTGATTTCGCCGTCCTGGAGCGCCCGCTCGGCAAGGCGCGCCGTCTGCTGCGCTCCCCGGATACGCTGGATGCAGTACGAGCATTTCTCCATGACGCCCCGGAAACGGACCGTCACATTCGGATTCTGCGCCATCTGCACCGTTTCCGGCAACGTCTTCGTCCAGTTGAAGAAACTGAACCGGCGCACCTTGTACGGGCAATTGTTGGAGCAGTACCGCGTACCGATGCAGCGGTTGTAAATCATCTGGTTCGTGCCATCCGGGGAATGCACGGTCGCCGCCACTGGACACACCGCTTCGCAAGGAGCGTTCTCGCAGTGCATACACGGCACCGGCTGCACGACCATAGCCGGGTTGTCCGTATCCTCTTCCCCGGAGACGAAATAACGGTCAATGCGCAACCAGTGCATCTCGCGCCCGCGGCCTACCTCTTCCTTGCCCACCATCTGCACATTGTTCTCGCTGTTACACGCGACAACGCACGCGTTGCAGCCCGTGCAGGTGTTCAGGTCGATAACCATCCCCCACTGATTCTCATAATAGAGATTTTCCGTGGTAGCGGGCTGTTCGGAAGGATGTTGTTTCTGCCAAAGCGCAGGGTAATCCTCCCACTCTTCCTGCCCATGAAGCGGAGGAACCGCATCCGGTGCAAATGTAGGTTGCTCCCTGAATTCCGAGAGGGTGGCCTTGCGGAAAAGCGGTCGCCCCTCCATGTAGCCATGCTCCTGCGTAGTGGAGATCGTCCAGGTATCCCCGGTCGTCTTCACCTCGGCGCCGGAAAGCACGCGGCGCATGTCCGCACGGCGCAGCACGGAAACGTTTTCCCCGACCCCATTCGCAAGCGGACCGTCTGCGTAGATATCGGTATAATGATCCAGATCGAAGAAACGGGCCTTCCTCGGCGGGCGAGTGGTTGAAATATTGCGCCCGTATCCCATGGTCAGGTGCACCGAGCGATCCGGCAGACCCGGTTGTATCCAGGCAGGCAACCGGACGCTTCGGCCGTCCACGGTGATTTCCAGCACATCGACGACGTACTGCCCCTTGTCGTATTTCGCCGACACGCCCAGTCGCTCAGCCATTGCCGGAGCGATCAACGCCACATTATCCCACACAATCTTGGTCGTGGGATCGGGAAGTTCCATCATCCAGGCATTGTTGGCGTACGAACCGTCCAGCACGGTCGGATCGAGGCGAATGACGACCTCGGTTTCCTCCTCGCCGGGAGGCGAAACAGAAAAGGAAGAGACCTCTAATACCGGGGTCGTCTCCGGATAGCTGCTGTCCTGCAAGAACCCGTCGTGTAATGCCTTGCGCCACGCCTGCTCCGCATCGCCGGGAAGATATGCCGACCACTGCTCCCGCACGAGGTCATACCCCGGCGTATCCATGCCGGTTACGAGCAGACCGAGCACTTCCGCTTCAGACTTCGCCGCCTCGTACAGGGGCGCGATCAACGGCTGAACGACAGAGAGCGTACCGTCGTATGCACGACCGTCCCCCCATGCTTCGAGATAGTGGGTTTGCGGAATATGCCATTCTGCAGCCTGCCCTGTTTCGTCAAGATGCAACCCGAGGTGCACCGTCCGGGCAACACGGCCCATGCCATTGACAAAATCGAATTCCGGCGGAGCACTGTACACCGGGTTGACCCCCAACATCAAAAGCAGGTCGATCTCGCCGGCATGCATATCGGTCACCAGAGCGGTGAAACGTTCGATCTGCGATGATTCCGTCTCTTCATCCACATCCAGATAGGAAACCGTACTGCCCACTGCGCCGAGGGCCTGATTGATAGCCGCCGCCAGAGCATGGACTTCGGGCGGTTGGGTATCGCCCGCAACGACCACGGCGCGCGGACCCGCCGCCTGTACGTCACGGACCATTGCACGCAGGAACGCATCCTCCATGGCGCCCCCGCCTGGAAGTTCACCGATACCTAATTGCGATGCCAGCGCCTGCGCAAATGCAGGAATCTCGCCGGAGCGCAACCTTTTGCGATGATCGGCCATGCCCCCCGTAAGCGAATAACTGCTCTCAATTACATACAACCTGCCGGGAGTATCCTCCGGAGACGCCATCCGTCTGTTTTGAGCATACTCCGCCGTATTGGACAGAAGATTGATCTCCGTCGGACCGAGGAAATCGCTGTCCAGGCTGACAATGACCTCCGCATCGGAAAACCGGTACAAAGGCCGCGCCGTGCGCCCTTCCGCAGTCCGCAGCGCCGTTCGGGACGGATCGTTTCCTTCGGGCGCATAGGTGATCCATTGCATTCCCGGAAAACGCTCCGCAAGACGGCCGCGAAGCGACCGGATCGTGGGAGAGGATGTCGGCGGCGACACAACCGCAATCCGGGTAGCTCCGTCCAGTTCCTGCGCAAGACGCACGAACTCCCGCCATTCTGCGCCGACGCCCTGACGCAGCACGCGCTGCGAGCGATCCGGATCATACATATTGAGAATGGAGGCCTGTTCGAACGCCCCTGTCGCCCCCCGGGACATGGGGTGCTCCGGGTTCCCTTCTATCTTGGTGGGACGCCCTTCATGGCTTTTCACAAGAATCGGGCGCAGCACCCCGCGGTACGGCATGCCCGTAGCGTAATGAAGAGGCTCTCCCGGAACGATTTCTTCCGGCTGGCGCGTGTACGGAAGTACTTGTTCGACGGGACGCCGGCAGGCCGACAAACCGGCCATTGCCATGGAAGCGCCCATGATGCGCAGAAAATCCCTTCGGGACGCGCCATCCGGACGATCGCTTGCGCCCGGCATAAACTCCCCGTTATGCAGGTCGCCGAGCCCCCCTTCAAGGTCGGCCGGACTACGCCAGAACCGCTCGCGCGGCGCTGGCGTTTCTACATCTCTCAGGACAGGAAGGTCGATCATGCCGATCTCGCGTCTGATCTCATTCTAATAATGACAAGCCGAGCAATTTACGGGAGGACTGATATCTTCCCGTTCGATACGCTCCGCATTGCGCTCCATGAAATCCGCCGGGTGTTCGTATCCCATGAGAGTCACCGTCTCATCGGGACGCAACTGCTCCTCCGGATTGCGGTGACAATCGAGGCACCATCCCATGGAAAGCGGCTCTTCCTGGAAAACGACATCCATCAGGTCTATCCGGCCATGACACGTCTCGCACCCCACCCCGTTATTGACATGGGCGGCATGGCTGAAATGCACATAATCCGGAAGAAAATTGACCTTGATCCATTCCACCGGCATATCTTCCGCCCAGCTTTTTCGCACCGGTTGCAGAGACAGGGCCTCGGTCTGCACCTGCGCATGACAGTTCATGCACGTTTCGGTGGGCGGCAGATTCGCCTCGGCGGTCATTTCGACATTCGTGTGGCAATACCGGCAATCCAGCCCCAATTCGCCTGCATGAAGCCGGTGGCTGTACGGTACGGGCTGTTCGGGAGCATAGCCCACATCCGTGTACTCCGGGGAAAAGTAATACCAGACAAAGCCGACAGTCGCCACGCCTCCGACAAGCGCTCCAACCAGGGAAAGGATGGGCAACGCGTTAGCTCCCTTGGGAAAAATCTGAGGCATGCGAAATGGATGTAAACTGCGTGAATCGGGAAATTCCCGAAGCGCGGACGGACCAAGCAGCGTATAAGGTAATGCTTATATTGAACCGGCAAGGCGTTTTGCGATTGAATTTAGGATAAATTACGCATGCAACGCTGCGCTAAACCGCGCACTCATCTGCTCATTTATGGATGTATCGCATTCCTCTGCTGCGACGGTCGATCACCGCACGGACGTAATCGACCTTTCGGTCGTTATCGTCAATTACAATGTGCGGGAATTCCTCGAACAGACGCTCCGCTCTGTGTTCCGTGCACAGGCCGGCCTGAACATGGAAGTGTTCGTGGTCGATAACAACTCCGTGGACGGCAGCCCGGCGATGGTGCGCACGCACTTTCCTGAAGCGCATCTGATCGCCAACGCAAGCAACGCAGGCTTCAGCGCAGCCAACAACCAGGCGATCCGCAAGGCGCGCGGACGCTATGTTCTGGTGCTGAACCCGGATACGATCGTACAGGAAAACACGCTGGTTACGCTGGTCCGATTCCTGGACGAACATCCGGACGCCGGCGCCGCGGGGTGCAAAATCCTGCATCCGGACGGGACGTTCGCCCTGGAAAGCCGACGCGCCTTCCCCACGCCCCGCGTGGCCTTCTTCCGTATGACCGGGCTCGCAGCGCTCTTTCCGCGCAGCCCTGTGTTCGGGCGCTACAACATGACCCACCTGCCGGAAGACGAAACGGCCGAGGTGGATGCGTTGAGCGGATCATGCATGATGATCCGGCGGGCTGCACTCGCCGAAGCGGGCCTCTTCGACGAAGACTTCTTCATGTACGGGGAAGATATCGACTTGTGCTACCGCATCCAGCAGGCCCGCTGGAAAATCTACTATACCCCGGAAACGGAAATTATTCATTATAAAGGGCAGAGCACCCGGAAAGGCGAA
Source organism: Rhodothermales bacterium (assembly GCA_951812345.1). Classification (GTDB taxonomy): domain Bacteria; phylum Bacteroidota; class Rhodothermia; order Rhodothermales; family VXPQ01; genus VXPQ01. The sequence continues at coordinate 498,366 of OX638295.1, read as the reverse complement.
TTGCGTTACGTGCGCCTTTTCTATGGAGCCATGCTCCGGTTTACGGAGAAGCATTTCGAGAGTCGATACTCGAAACTGCTGGCCCTGTTGCTTCGATGCGGCATCTTGCTCCGGGCCGGGATGTCCGTGGCGGCGAAATTCGGACGCATCGCCGCCTTGCCCCTCCTGGATTTCTGCATGGTATATGTCTCCGCAGGCCTTCTGGCGACAGCCTATGCATCCATGCTCGACACCCGCGTGGTGCCGCTGTTCTTTACGGTTGTGGCGCCGATATACGGCCTCGGCTCCGTAACAGGCATCGCCGCCCTGGGGGGATACCGGCGCAAAAATTCTTTCCGTTCCGTCCCGATAGGCATACTTGCAAGCCTCCTACTCGTGGCCGCGCTGTCCTTTTTCGTGAAAACCATTGCCTTTTCAAGGCTTGTCGTACTACTCACTTTGCCTGTGGCTGTCTTCGCGTCCTGGACCGCGCGGTGGATCCGCATGCGCCGGGACGCCGAACCGATGCACGGGCGACACGCCGTCCTCGTGGGACACCGGGACGAGGCCATACGTCTGCACAACATGCTTGCCCGGCACCCGAGGCCCCCATTCTCCCTGAAAGGATTCGTGACGCCGGGCGAAGAAATGCCTGTGCACAACGGAAGCGATCCCGAAGCAGCGCTTGTTCGCGGCCTTGACGAAGAAACGCCCGGAGACGATCCCGGCAAGTCTGCAGAAAGCCCGAATCCGGCATGGCTCGGTCGCGCCGGGCAATTGCGCGACATGGTCCGTCTCGGGAGCCTCCACGATGTCGTTTTTGCTTCCGCCGCGCTCTCGAACCGGTCCATTTTCCGGTATATCCAGGAACTGCACGACCTGAACGTACACATCCGCATCCTTGCCGATGGTCGAGACCATGTCATCGGCAGAGCATCGGTGGACGATCTTTCGATGGTCAATCTCGTAGAAACAGGGGACGCATTCATACACGCGCGCCCGTCAGCAGCCCGACGTCTGTTGGAAAAAGGCATTGCGGCGGTCGGTCTTGTCATGCATCCCGTGCTGGCGGCAACCGCCCCCCTCGCCGGTCAAAACTCGCTTCCGGCGCGCCTTGCACGTAAAACGAAATTTTTTTTCGATATTCTTCTCGGACGACGCGCCCTGGTCGGTTACGACGAAACCACCGATTACCGCCCGCCTCCGGAATGGAACCTCCGGCCCGGCGTTTTCACGGTGGTCGATGTCGTCACCCTGCCCCGGGACGCCGTAGACGAACTTGATTCCGCCTACTGGTTCTATGTCAGAAACCGGACCCTGTCTCTCGATTGGGATATTATCGTCCGGTCACTCAAGGACACCGCCGGGATTCACGAACACATCGGCTCATGACGCCATCTCCTCAATATCTTCTGGATTTCGAAAAACCTCTCGTGGAACTCGAGCAGAAGCTCGACGAAATGAGGACATTCGATACGGAAGACGCGAAGGTTGACCTGTCCCGGGAAATCGCTGCGCTGGAGGCTCGCGTGGACGAATTGCGCGCATCCATCTACCGCAATCTGACGCGGTGGCAGCGCGTACAGATCGCCCGCCACCCGATGAGGCCGTACACGCTCGATTATATCGAGGCCATGACGGAGGACTTTGTGGAATTGCACGGCGACCGCCTGTATGGAGACGACCCCGCGATCGTGGGAGGATTCGCGACGTTTCGCGGCGCCGAATACGGGGGCGTCGACCGCTCCGTCATGATCATGGGGCACCAGAAAGGGCGCGACATGAAGAGCCGGAAATACCGGCGCTTCGGCATGCCGAATCCGGAAGGATACCGCAAGGCGCTGCGGCTCGTGCGGCTCGCCGCCAAATTCAACCGCCCGGTGATCACGCTGCTCGATACCCCCGGCGCATATCCCGGACTGGAAGCGGAAGAACGCTGTCAGGCGGAAGCTATCGCCAAAAATCTGTTCGAGATGGCCCGTCTGCCCGTACCCATTGTGGTCGTCATCATCGGCGAGGGGGCATCGGGTGGGGCCCTTGGCATCGGCATCGGCGATCGCATCCTGATGCTCGAAAATTCCTGGTATTCCGTGATTTCTCCCGAGAGCTGTTCGCAGATCCTGTGGCGGTCGTGGGATTACAAGGAAGACGCGGCGCAATCTCTGAAACTTACCGCCCCCGATCTGATCGAGTTTGGCGTCATCGACCGGATCGTCAAGGAACCGGAAGGGGGCGCACACCGGAACCCGGCCGCCACCATTCGCAGCGTGGGCACAGTGATCGAGGAAACGCTCGCGGAAATCGGAGGAACGGCCCCGGAAGACCTTGTCCGGAAACGCATCGAAAAATTCGAGCACATGGGAAGCGTTCGAATTGACCCATGACCGGAATCCGCCCGGTAAGCCATCTGCAATGAACAATCTGCCCGATTACATCTCCGAGAAGGCGTTGCGGAGATTCGTCAAGGACGCGCTGGCGGAGGATGTCGGCTCCGGAGACGTCACGACAGAAGCCGTAGTCGATGAGACCCTGCAGGCCGAGGGACAATTCCTTGCCAAGGCAGACGGCGTGCTGGCAGGCCTGACCATGGCCGAATGTGTTTTCTCCACAGTGGATGACCGCATCCGGTGTTTCTGGGAATGCGAAGACGGCGGGGCCATTCGCGCCGGCGCCACGTTCGGAACGGCCCATGGACCGGCGCGAGGCCTACTCGTCGCCGAGCGGCTCGTCCTGAACCTGATGCAGCGCATGAGCGGCATAGCAACCGGTACGCGCCGGTTCGTAGACGCCGTCGAGGGGTTTCCGGTACAGATTATGGACACGCGCAAGACCGCACCCGGTCTGCGCCGGTTCGACAAATGGGCGGTCCGGTTAGGCGGCGGGACAAACCACCGCCTGGGTCTCCACGATATGTTTCTCATCAAGGAAAACCACATTGCCGCCGCGGGGGGCGTGGCGCAAGCGCTCCGGGCGGCGGACCGACACCGTCGGGAACAGCCATTGCCGGCGCTTATCGAGATCGAAACACGTACGCTGGACGAGGTGCGCGAGGTGCTCCGCACCGGATGCGCGGACCGCATTCTGCTGGATAACATGGCAGACATGTCTGCCAGCGGACAGATAGACGTATCCCGGCTCCGGGCAGCCACAGCCCTCATCGACGGGCGGATCCCTGCCGAAGCGTCCGGCAACGTGACCCTCGACACGGTCCGGGCCATCGCCGAAACCGGCGTACAGTACATTTCCTGCGGCGCCCTGACGCATTCCGTCGAGGCGCTGGATATTTCCCTGCAACTGCGCATGATGTAACGGGTACCCTCTGCCGGGCGATGCAGGCCCGTCCCTGTAACAATCTGTAAATCATTCCGTAAACCATATTGGGGCGAACCATGCTTGCACGATACGCACAATACGGCGGCATCGAGGCTGGAGGCACAAAGTTCGTGTGCGCGATCGGCGACGCGTCGCTTTCGTTGCTCGAGCGCATCGAATTTCCCACCACCACGCCCGCCGAAACGATCGGGCGGGCTATTGAATTCTTCCGGTCCCGGGCAGGAAACGACGGACTGACCGCACTGGGCATCGGGTCGTTCGGCCCCGTAGATCCCCGCCCCGGGTCCCCTACTTGGGGGTATATCACCACCACGCCGAAAGAGGGGTGGCAGCACACCGATTTTGCAGGCAGTCTCCGCCGGGCGCTCGACGTACCTGTTGGTTTCGATACGGACACGAACGCCGCCGCCCTCGGAGAGGGAGCGCTCGGCGCCGCGAAGGGCCTGCATACGTTCGCATATCTGACAATCGGCACGGGAATAGGCGGTGGAGCCCTGGTCGGCGGCGTACGCATACACGGCCTGCTGCATCCGGAAATGGGGCATATGAGACTGCCGCGTGCCGAAGGCGACAAATTCGAGGGGGTGTGCCCCTTCCATGGAGATTGTTTCGAAGGCATGGCGTCCGGCCCCGCGTTGCGCGCCCGCGCAGGCGGCCCGCCGGATCGTCTGCCCGCCGATCACCAAATATGGACCAATATGGTCCACTATCTCTCCGCCGCACTGGTGAACATCGCGTGCGTGCTTTCGCCGCAGCGCATTATCCTTGGCGGGGGCGTCATGCACCAGCGCCACCTGTTCCCGCGCATCCGCCGGCGCGTACAGCACCTGCTGGCCGACTACCTGCAAAGCCCGGAAATCGTGAACCATCCGGAAACGTTCATCGTGCCGCCGGGACTGGGAGACGACGCCGGCGTGATCGGCGCGCTGGCGCTGGCCCGGCACGCCGCCGGAGGAGATATCGACCAGGAATAGGATACTCTGACCAAAACCGCTTCGCTCAGCCCACCCCTCTCAACCTCTGAACTTCGCGGACTTAATCAGAGTATCCTATAGAAACATTCCGGCGAAAGAAAGATTTGACGAAGGAGAATCACGGCGACGATCCGTACTCGCTGGCCCCTGTCCTTCCGAACTTGTCAGGACCGTCTCATATGCAATAGCGCTACGGCAAAAGCATCTACAACGTAACGACGCAGCGTCTCTATGTTACAAGAGCAAAGCCGGCTGTTTCAGCGCATCCTGTTCGCCGTCGATCTGGCCCTGATCGTCATCGGGTGGATTCTCGCCTGGTTCATCCGCTTCGAGGTCCTCGACTGGACAGGGTTTATCCCTCCACCTGAGTGGCTGCCCCTTTCCCGGTACCTCAGCTTCCTTCCGTGGGTGCTCATCGTGTCGATGGGCGTGTTCTGGTTTTCCGGCCTGTACACCCCCGACCGCCTGCAGCGCATGACGCACCTCACGCTCAGCGTGGCCAAAGCGGTGGTCATGGGCCTGATCGTGGTTACCGCTTCGCTGTCCTTCTACCGCGAGCTGTATTTCTCGCGCCTCCACATGATGCTCTTCGGCGCCATTACCCCGATGCTGATGGTGTTCGCCCGCGTCGCCATGTATATGCTGCTGCGTCGCGCCCGCAAGCGGGGAATGTACCTGCGGCGCGTCCTTATTCTGGGAGCGGGAGACGCCGGGCGCAAACTGGAAGACGCGCTGCGGCAATACCCCTGGATCGGGTTCGAGATCGCAGGCTTCCTCGACGACCACAAGAAGGATGAGGAAGACGTACTGGGGAGCGTCTCGGAGGCCGTAGCCGTCGTGGACCGTTTCCAGCAGGCAGGCCGCCCCATCAACTACGTCTATATTGCCCTCCCGCTCACGGTCCTGCATCAGATCCAGCCCCTCGTGGACGAACTGTCCACCCGGCTGGCGCATGTCTGCCTCGTCCCGGATCTGTTCCACTTCGACATCGTGAACAGCCGGGTCACCAGCATCGAGGGCCTGCCCATCATCCACCTGATCGACGAAGCGCCCCTGGAATTCGCCCGCATTACGAAGCGCATCGTGGACATGGTTTTCGCTTCGACGGTACTCGTTCTCCTGTCCCCGCTCCTGCTGCTGCTTGCCATAGGGGTGAAGTTCTCCTCGCCCGGGCCTGTGTTTTACAGGCAGAGCCGGATGGGACTCAACGGACGCACCTTCGATATGCTGAAGTTCCGGTCCATGCCCGTGGACGCCGAAGCCGCCACCGGCGCCGTATGGGCGCAGCCGGGTGAAAAAAGAGCGACCCGGCTCGGCGCACTCATGCGGCGCACCTCCCTCGACGAATTGCCGCAGTTCATCAATGTGCTCAAGGGAGACATGTCGGTCGTGGGGCCCCGGCCCGAGCGACCGGTATTCATCGAGCAATTCCGGGACCGCGTGCCCCGCTACATGCTGCGCCACAAGATGAAGGCAGGCATCACCGGATGGGCGCAGGTCAATGGCTGGCGGGGCGACACCTCCATCGAAAAACGCATCGAGTACGACCTGTACTATATCCGCAACTGGTCCCTCCGCCTGGATGTCAAGATCATGATTATGACGCTATGGTCCGGGTTCGTGAACAAGAATGCGTATTGAGGGGGGAGGTTGCCGGAAAAAATTCTGAAGATTGGCGTCGGGCGTCTTTTTGCTACGGGAAGCGATCCCGATCGCGACCGGATATTTCATGTGGCGGGAATGCGCTATTCCGACCGCGTCGCACCGCTCGCCAAAGACTGGATTCTCGACCCCGGACGTAACCTCACGCGGCGGCTCTACGAACAAAGCCGGGTCGGCAAGGAACTCCGGAAAGGAAAACCGTCCTGGGAAGAAGCGGAACCGGATATCGCTTCCTTCTTCGCCGATCTGGACGTGCTTTTCCTCTACGACCGGAACCGGCAACGGGACTGGTTCCGGCATACCGTTCTCCGGCCCGCCCCGAACCGGAGCGGAAACGGCCAAGCCGCACGCAAATCCCCCATCTGCGTCGATCTCTGCGAGATAGCCCGATTTTTCCTTCCCGACCGCGATCTCCCGGACGACGAAACGCTGATCCGGCAATCCATCCCCGAAACGCAGTGGAACCGCTCCGATCCCCGGTTGCCGCTCCTCGTCCGTAGCCTTGGCCTGCTGTTGCAAGACGTCATCGCTGCGATTCGCTCCGAATCGCAGGCAAAACCGGGATTCTCGCTCGTATACAGCCTGCTCGATCAGGCCATGGCCCCGCAAGGCGAATCCCCCGGCAGACTCGAAGACTTTCGCGCGGCATTGGAGGTAGCCGGCATAGCGCACCGGATCCAGTGGAGCAACGATCTGTTCGCCAAACCCTATGGGGACAAGGCGCCCGATACCATCCCCGCTGCGGATGCATGGAACGGCCTCCTGACCCGGGAAGCGCGCAAGGCCACAGCGCCTCCTGCAACGGAAACGAGTCCGCGCATGCCGGAACCGCTTGACATGGCGCTCCTTAACGGGAGCGAGGCGCACCGGGGCAATGGGCGCATGACGCCGGACCCGCAGGTCGATGCAGAGGACTCTCCGGAAGCAACAGCGCAGCCGCCGATAATCAGCCTTGAACAGGTGGACGAGACCTTTGACCGGCTGATCGAAGAGGTGGAAGACTTCCGGCCCCGGCGCGAACAACAGACCTTCGCCCGCTTCTGCGCCGACGCCATCAATAAAGAAGGCATATACGCCATCGAGGCCGGAACGGGCACAGGAAAAACGCTGGGCTATCTGATACCGGCCTGCGAATATATTCGACAGGGCCGCGCTCCGGAGGCGCGCAGCGGCAAAGTCGGCAAAATCATTGTCGCCACGGCCACGAAGAATCTACAGGATCACCTCCTCGAAACGGAATGGCCGCGCCTTACCCGTACGGGATCGCTTTACCAGGATTTCAAGGCCGCGCCGCTCAAGGGCAAAAGCAACTTTTTGTGCATCACCGCCGTGGTCGACCTGTTCGAGGAAGCATACGGACCGGCAGAATCGGGCGGAAAAACCGCAAAGATGCCTCCGTCGCGGCGGAAACGTCCTGCAAGCGCATCCCGCGGCGCCCCGGCGGAGAAGCGCCTCGCCTGGCTGTTCCTGTTCCTGGTCCTCGTGCGCAACCGGGGCGAAACGGAAAATATCCCCTGGAATTCTTTCCGGCGGCGATTCCCCGATCTGGACGATTTTATCGACGAGGCGAATGCAGCGGTTGCCTGCACATCCGATCTGTGCCGCATGGGCGCATCCTGCATCTACCCCCGGCGCCTGCAAAAAGCCCGCGAGGCGGACATCGTGGTTACGAACCACTACAAACTGCCTCTCATGGACAGCCAGATACAGGAACCGGCGCAAATATGCCTGATCGACGAAGCGGATCAATTTCCGGACAATCTGCGCAACGCCGCCACCATGATCCTGTCCACCTACCGTATCCGGCGCAGGTTTTTGCAACGGGTTGCAGGCTCCGGACGCCGGCGCGGATTTGCGCACATGCTGGAAGATCGTTTTGCGAAGTCGTTGCAGACGGCCGGCGGCGGGCTAATAGCCGATAACGATACGCTCGAAAAAGCCGTATCGAGCGTACAGTCCATTCGCGCGGCTTGCGAAGAAATCCACGTTCTCCTGGACATCATCGGCGAGATATCCAGAGACTACCCTGACCGCGAAACCCGGCGATGGGTCACGATGCACCCGACGGCCGGAGAGCATTTCCAGACGCATCTGTCCTCGCTGGCCGCCCACTTCGATCACATTGCTACATGCTGGGACGCCCTGCTGCACAGCGGACTGTACGAGGACGCCGGAAACAAGCGGATGCAACGCGAAAAAGCGCGCATCGTAAAATATATCCGGTTCGCAAAGGAACTGAGTTTCGAAGCGTCGGAAATCGCAAACGATTACCCCTCGGACGATTTCGTACATATCTGCACCTTCCGCGGGGAAGGATGGACGCTGCAAAAAATCCCCTATGACATCTCGGCGGTCCTGAAAGAAACATGCCAAAAGCACTATGCGACCATCCTTTTCACCTCGGCGACTTTGTTCGTGGACAATCGTCTCGATCTGTTTTCCGATAATCTGGGCATCCCGTTCGATGCGCATACGTCGGAGCGTATTGCCTCGCCGTTCGATTACGCCAAAAATGTGAAGGGGTTTGTAACGACCTCCATCCCGCCCTACGTATCCGGCGGTTCCGCGCAACGAAAAAGCAGGTGGCGCAAGGAAACCGCAGGCGCTCTTGCCCGGCTGGTCGTGGCGCTGAACGGGCGCACGCTGGCGCTCTTCACCAGTACGGAAGAGATGCGCGACATCTTCGAACAGGTGCAGCCCGTACTGGAGCGATACGGCGTCGATCCCCTGCTGCAGGACGGGAGCAGCCTTGCCGAAATCAATGCCTTCCGCGCCACGGAGCACAGCGTGCTCTTCGGAGTGGATCGATTCTGGACCGGCGTGGATTTTCCCGGCGCAACGCTATCGCAGGTTATTGTGGTGCGTCTGCCCAATCCGAACCTCGGAGATCCGCTTATTGCGCACCGGCAGGAATGCATGGGCAATACATTCTGGGAAAGATATTACCGGCCCACCACCAAACTGAAATTGCGGCAGGGCTTCGGACGCCTGATCCGTTCGGAAAAAGACAAGGGGTTGTTCGTGGTGCTGGATCAGCGGCTATGGTCGAACGAGCGCATGCGGAATCTGCAGGACGCGGTGCCCGTAATGCTGCATCGCTGCTCCACCGAACCGGACGGAATGCATTGGCTGACCGGTAGCGGATTAAAACATTTGGGGCTGCATGCGGAATTTGAGAGCAGAAATGTGTATATGGAAGAAGTAAGACTTCGCGGCTGAAGAGCCCCTACCCCTCCCTCACCGCCATGCGCTCGCTCGCCGCTTCCATACTCTTCCAACCCTCATCCACTACGATACGGCATTTCCAGGAGCCGCAAGGTATGATGAAATATTTCGTTTACGAACTGCGTCCATTCGTTTTCAAGATGTAATATTTCCGCAAGAAGAAAAACCTTTTCAATGTGCATGTTATTGAGTTGATTGCGCATTTCGTTCGTCACCACGCCCGCGATCAGAAAATTCCTCGTCCTTGCGGACGTTCGGTCGAAAGATTTCTTGACGGCGCCAAGTCGTTCCAGCGCTCCGGCCGGATCGGTGCCGCCCTTCACCTCGATCGTCGCAATTTCTTTCCAGGAACCGTCCGGCATTTCTTTTTCAAAGCGGATGTCCGGCTCGGAAGCATATACCATTCTCAGGGCGTTTCCGGCGCCCAGATACCATGTCGTGCGCGCCTCGTTGGGCTGGCAGGCAATACCCGACTGCCCCTCAAGCCATTCTGCGATTCTGTCTTTGACCGACTGTTCCGCTTCCTGCCCGATGATATTCCTCAGCGCACCATCCTGCGTAATGCCAATGGTCGCAAGAATGTTGCGATAGCCATTTTCGAGGGTCCAGTCTGTGGAGCCTGTGATAATGGAGGATATGACAGCATTGTACAGACGGGCGACCCGGAGCGCCTTTTCTTCCATAACGCGTACGGCGCCGGGTTCTTTTTCCCAGCGATCTACCGAACTGACAATATCTCCCACCCGCTTGCGAGAAAGGGTGGCGATCCCGCGATAATGCAAGGATGCATCCGGGTGCATGCAGAGCAAGTCAGGGTGAGCGAAAACAAGCCTGGGCATCGCGCCCGTTTCCTCGACATGTCGCCATGCTTCCATGTCGATCCCGAACTGTTCAGGTTTTTCCCATGAAAGAGGCCCCGCATACGCAAGTATCTTGTTGCGAACCGTTTCGTCCGTCCGGGCGCGAATCTTGTCCGAAATAATCCGTGCGCGTTGGCGCGCAGCCTCCAGTTTATTCGGGTCCATTTACATTCGCTGCCAGTGATACACGCATTTACGGATTTCCTGCCGACCGAATCGCCCCATCTGCTGGCTGGAATTTCCCTTGCCCCGGGGCAGAGCCCAGATCGTCTTGCAACGAAAACCCAACTGTTCGGCAAAATCGGACAGGATCAGATCCACAGGGGCCTCTTCGCCATGATAACGCACGTTGTCGTTGACCATGAAAACGTGGCCCCCAGGCGCCACGACCCGGGCGAGTTCCGCAATGACGACCGCCATTTCCGTGAAATAGTGCAGGAGCAGACCGATGACGTTGCGATTGCCGAGTTCGTCGGCGTGCGCGCGAAGAATGGTCAGGACTTCCGCCAACGCAGCATTGGCGTCCACCATCTCGAAGATGCGGGACAATGAGTCGGACCCTCCATATATCTCCGAAAGTTCATCGCGCTTGGATCGGTTCTCGACGGTCGCAGACAGCAAAGCTTGCCGAAGCCCCTTGAACGCCTGTTCGTCGTACCCCAGAAACGCCAGTTCAAGCGCGTACGTGCGGGTATAGTCGTACCGGTTCGCATAAGGCGGCGACGTTATGACCGTATCGAACGCTCCCTCCTCGAGATTGCGCAATTCCGTCAGGCAGGAACCCCCGATCAACTCCGGCGACGGACCGCCATGCGTACGTTTGACAGCCGGGATATCCGCGATGATCTGATCCAGGCGACGTTTCAGCGCAGAGCCAAGCGTTGGCAACGGCCCTTTGTCGAGGCGGGTGCTGTTCGTTCGACCGGAACGAGGATCCCACCGAAGATACTGACCGTCTTTGCGGGTGTAACTGACTTCCTCGATAACCGTCATGCAAGCGAACTCAAGGACAGTCGCAAGAAACGTATCGGACAATCCGGCAATGAACGTTCGGGCTCTGGCGATCTCTTCCTCGGCCTGCTGCGAAAAAGCTCCCCTCGTGATGCGGACATGCGGGAAACGGCGTTTCTCGTCCGCTTCGCCGGACTCGATATGGCGAAGCAATCTTGCGGAGGCGTCCGTCAACGTTCCGGAGGAAAGTCCGTTGGCAACGGCGGAGATAGCGCCCGCAGCCAGATTCCCGATGGGCATGATCTCGATACCGGTAGCGCTCTTTCCCATGCGGCTGGCCGTCAATGCGGTAGTGCCGATGCCGGAAAAGGGATCGAGAACACGGTCGCCGCCGCCGATATTCAGTAAGCGCTCGACGAGTCGCGTGGAAAATCCTTCCTTGTATTTCATCCAGCGAAAGCCCGGAGTGCTTTTGTTGCCCTGGTACGAGACAAGGCGCCGGGTCAGGTCGTAATCGATGCGGATCCGGCTTGCAAAGCGGGCAAAAAGTTCGTTGCGCGCGGAGGTCGACCCGCCATTCGGCGACAGCGCAGGCCGGGAAGCAGGTTTTGCCGCCAGAGGCAACGTGGTCTGGATCACTTTTTTAGACCCTTTGAAGTGACGGTGGGCTTCGGATAAGGGTACGACAGCGATAGGCATTGGTTCGCCGCGCGATACCGAAAAAAATCGCTTTATTACCCCTCTTTTTTACCCCTCCCTCACCGCCATGCGCTCGCTCGCCGCTTCCCACTGGGCATACGCCTGCTCCAGGTCTTCCTTCATCCGGTCGTACTCGGTGCGAAGCGTACGGATAAGCGCGCCGTTCTTGTAGGCGTCCGGTTGGGCCATCTGGTCCTGTACTTCCTGAAAGGCCCGTTCCTTCTCGGCGATGTCGCGTTCCAGGCGGTCGCAATACGCACGCAATTGACGGGTCGTCATCGCTTCGGGATCGACCGAGTCCCCCTTTTTCATGGCCCGGTGCAGGCGGTTGCGCTCCTCGGCTTCCCGCCGCTTCTGTTCCTTCGAGCGCGGCCCGCCGGTACGTTTTCCGACCGTTTCGGACCGGCGCTTCCGGGGCGCCTTTCGACCCGACCCGTTCGACGCCTGCTCCTCCGATCCGGAACGGGCCGCTCCGAACTCCATGCGCTCCCGGTTTTCGGAATAATTCCCGATAAACGTACGTACCCCGCCCCCGCTGGCGTACCAGATGCGATTGACCACCTGATCGAGGAAATGCCGGTCGTGGCTGATGACGACGAAGGCGCCCGCGTACTGGCGCAGCGCTTCGATGAGCACCGGAATCGACGCGGCGTCGAGGTGGTTGGTCGGCTCGTCGAGAATCAGAAAATTGGAAGGGTGAAGCAACGTGCGCGCCAGCGCAACGCGGCTCTTTTCTCCGCCGGACAGCACGCGGACGCGCTTGAATACATCGTCGCCGGTAAAAAGAAAAGCGCCCAGCACCGAGCGGAGTTCGCCGTCGGTTTTGTCTCCGGCGGCGCGGCGCAAGGATTCGAGGATCGTGTCCGCAGGCTCCAGCATATCGGCCTGATGCTGCGCGAAAAAGGCGTGCTCGACGCGGTAACCCGGAGAGCGCTCGCCCTCGAACGGCTCGGTTCCGTCGAGCATGCGAGCCAGGGTGGACTTGCCCGCCCCGTTTTTCCCGATCAGCGCAATCTTGTCCCCGCGTTCGACCGTAAGCGGCCCGGCGTCCCTGAAAACGCGAATGTCGCCGTCGTCGGTGTGGTAGGTTTTGGAAAACGCGCCCAGTTCGAGGACGACCCGCCCGGACCTTGGGGGCTCCGGAAAACGGATGCGCACAGCCGCCTCTTCCGACGGAGCAGGGGGAATGCGCTCCAGACGTTCGAGCATTTTCACGCGGCTCTGCACCTGCTTCGCCTTGGACGCCTTGTACCGGAATCGTTCGATGAACCGTTCGGTGGCGACGACTTCCCGCTGCTGGTTCTCGTGAGCGGCTTGTTGCAGGGCGCGCCGCTGGATGCGCTCCTGGAGGTAAAAACTGTAGTTCCCGGCGTAGGAATGGACGCGCCCGTGCGTAAGTTCGGCAATGGCGGTCACCATCCGATCCAGAAAGTAGCGGTCGTGGGAGACGATGACCACGGTCCCCTCGTAGTTTTTCAGGTGATTCTCCAGCCAGTCGATGCTTTCGATGTCGAGGTGATTGGTCGGCTCGTCGAGAAGCAGGTAGTCCGGTTGCCGGAGCAGCAGCCGGGCCAGCATGGCCCGCATGCGCCATCCGCCGGAGAAGGATTTTACAGGGCGTTCCAGGTCGTCGGCGGCAAATCCAAGACCGGCAAGGACCACTTCCGCCCGCGAGCGGGCCAGATGGGCCTCGTGCATAGTTAGGGCCGCATGGACGCGGTCCAGCGCGTGAAGTTTACCGGCGTAATCCACCCCCTCGTGCTCCTGCAACGCATCCAGTTCGGCGACAAGCCGCGCCTCCTCGGCCTGAAGCTCCCGGAGGTCCGCAAACCCCTTCAACGCCTCGTCAATAATGGATGCCTCGGAATCGAGGTTCTGTACATCCTGTTCGAGATACCCGATGGATGTGCTCGCGCCAATGGCAAGCCGCCCCTCGTCCGGCTCGATATGCCCCTCGATGAGCCGGAGCATGGTGGTTTTTCCCGCCCCGTTCTTCCCGATCAGGCCGATCCGTTCTCCGGGAGGAATGCCCCACGACAACCGGTCGAAGAGCACCTGATCGCCGAACCGGTGCGATATGTTGTGGAGCTGGATCATGGGGAGCTAAACGCGCCTTCGACTGATCCGAAACCGTTCCAGCAATTCGTACCGTCTCTTTTCCAGGCTGCGTGTAATCAAGCGGACCCAACCGGCGTGAAAAAGAAGACCCGCCAGACCCAACACGCCTATCGCCGGGAATACTGCGCCGTGCGTTGCGGGAAAAAAGGTCAGCAACAGGGAGGGCACCGCCACCGCCAGGAGGGGCAGGAGTACAATCATACCGGTAATACGCCAATTTTTGAGTTCATCTTTTACGATAGGAGAACGGGCGCTCATTTCGGATGATTTAGCATTTAATTCGACACGTTGCGAATCGAATGACGACAAAAGAATTACAAGATAATTTATTATCCCTAAAATGTACAAAAACATCGAAGTTATCATAAAGAAAATATTGTATCTTCCTTGAAGTATATTCACTAACGATGCCAACGCCAGCAATACAAAAAACAATGTCATGATTATATGTATTGAAAATACAACATTTCGTACAATCATAACCTGTGATACAGGTCTTGATAACAAACCGTCATAGAAGCTACCGCGAAGGCCGAATCCGCAAACGATATATATTATCATGGCATTTACAACGTAGGACAAGAATATAATGTCAAACTCTTTCATTAAAACAACAGTGAGCATTGCCAATAGGGAAACAACAGCAAAAAACACCAGTATCCAGCGAGGACGCCGATTCCTCCGGAAGAGCTTCCATTCCACGGAAAGAAGCTCGCGCAGCAGCCCCGGAGCCTCACGCGGTCGGGAAGCGCTTTGCTTCTTTTGTGCAAGAGATACGGTAATGTCCGGGGTCTCCATGATAGTCCTCAAGCCTTAGACAGCCACCGACCGGGCAAAGAATCGCTCCAGTTCCTTCAGCGTCTGCTCCGAAATAAGCTCGTCCCGCTCGATCCGCCCCTGATTCATCAGCAGGATGCGCTCGCAGGCGTCCGTAACATGCCCCAGATCGTGGCTGGAGACGAAAATGGTCGCGTTCGTTTCCTTCGACATCTCGGCCAGTATCTGCTGCAGGACGTATTGCGACGTGGGGTCCAGGTTGGCAAAGGGTTCGTCCAGCACCAGCACAGAGGGCTTCACCATCAGCGCCGCCAGCAACCCGACTTTCTTTCGGTTGCCTGCCGAGAGATCGCGGATCAGCTTGCCCGTACCCAGCACCTCCTCCGTAAACAGCTTCGCGTACCGGCTCTCCGCCTCCTCGATCTCCTGCAAGGACAGCCCGTACGCCTTGCCGACGAAACTGAAATACTCCTCCGCATTCAGAAAATCGATCAGGAAACCTTCGTCGAGATACGAACCGGTGTGCGACTTCCAGTCGGTGGTCTTGTCCACCCGCTCGCCGCCGAGCAGCACATGCCCCTTGGTGGCCTGCACGAGGTCCAGCACAAGGCGGAGCAGCGTAGTCTTGCCCGCTCCGTTATTCCCCACAAGGCCCACCACCTGACCGGTGGGTATTTCCACATGCGGTACGTCTACGGCGACAAGATCGCCGTACTTCTTGACAAGGTCTTTCAGGATAATCTGCATGAGCGCGGTTCGATAAAGAAGACTACAGGGAATTCCGGTCGGGAACGTAAAACGAAGAAGCCGTTGTCAGGTTCGCTGTCACCGGATGCGAAATCGCTCCATGACGACGTACCTCCTGGTTCGCAGGTGCCGGGCAAGGAGTCTCGTCAGCCATGGCTGGAGACACAGACCCGCCAGGCCCAGCGTACCCAGAGTCAAGCCCAGCCATAAGCCGGGTACAAACAACGTAAAAACAAGCGGAATACCATAAAATATTGCCATAAGCATAAGCACGCATGATTGTGGATTGATAACAGATATTTGTATCAGCGTACTGAATGCAAACATTCCGGCATTCGGATTACAGGGTACAGGAAGAAATAAAATGACCGGTAACAACATAATGAAATTAAAGATTCCCATACTATACAAAACACTACCCATCACAAAAATCCAGTCGGGGTAAATCATTCCATCAAGTGCTATATCGAAAATAATTGTAGCCGCTACACAAATCGATACTATCAATAATGTCCATCTTTGAGACATGAGAATCATTGTCTTCAATAGTACAATTTCAGATATCGCTCTCGATTGTAAACCATCGTAAAAACAGCTTTTCCAGCCAAAGCAATAATTAAGATACAATCCTGCAATACTTATTGAAAGTATAACAACAATATTAAAATTTTCTGGCACCTCTTTTATATCAATTTCTGTACTTAAACCAACCATCATGAGAGCAAAAAAAGACACCGCGATTATTACCATCATCAGCATCGACCGGGGTTGCCGATTTCTGAGAATAAGCTTCCATTCGCAGGAAAGCAGTTCGGCCGTCAGGGTACGGGGCCTGCTTCTTCTGCGGGGCGCCCTTCTTTTGCCTCTAAAAAGGCGCGGCACTGCCGAATGGTCTATGTACAGGCTCCGGCTTATCCTCTTCGTGGACCCGTAAAACAGGCAGCCCGCCAGGCCTGCCAGAAGTATCGACGGCCAGACAGCGCCCCCTGCGGCCGCATCGAAAAGCGTGGCGGAGGCTCCGGACAGGATCCGGACATCGTGCCCCCATTCGAGCACCGCCAGCGCCGAAACGCAAAGCAATACGCCCAGCACCGGAAGGTATTTCTCTCCCCGCCAGGAACGAAGGATATTCGCCGCAAAGTGCATGCATACGCACAGCAGGCACAGGAGCAGCAACCAGTTCCAGGCAAAAGCGATATCCTGGAGATACAGGTTTTTGACCCAAAACCCTGCAATGAGCGACAGCATGAACAGGTTGAATTTACCGAACAGCGTAACGATCTGGCGAAACAGGGCAAGCGTTCGCCGCGGCGTCGGGGTAATCAGGTAAGGAAAAAGGGGTACATATATCTTGCGTCCGAGAAGTAAACCATCGAAAAGGCCCCATGCGATAAGCACAGGGAGTATCGCCGGGTTCACGCTGGCGAGCAAATCGACGGAACGGTCGATCTCCAGATATCGGACGGCGGAAAAGCCTATAAAAAAGGCGTATAGAAAAACAGGGACCCATAAGCATAGGACGGCAAGCAGACTGCCCCCAAGAATCCACGTCCCGAAGGGAGAGCGCAGGGTCCGTTTCAGATAATTTGAGGCAAGCGAGCGGATCAGCATGGGCCAAGGCTTACGTTCGTTTAATCGTGCAGGAGTCCCCGGAGACAGACTGCCATCCCCTCCCCGCAAGCCACTCGTGCGGAAACGGGCGTCCAGCGCTTACGGCCTGGGCAGGCAGCATCAGAAACGACGCGAGGAGTTCGACCACTTCTTTCAAATCATTGTCGCCGAGCCTGCTTTTCTGCAGAAAAGCCCGCCACTGTCGCCGCTTGGCCGTATCCTCCGCGCAAACCTCCGAAAGCGCCACCGGTACCTCGTACGGAACAAGCGTGTTGCGGCGCTCGAACGTACGCCGGATAGCCTGAACCAGAGGCTCCCCCTCGAAATCGAAAGCGCCTGCCAGATAAGCCACATCGTAGTAATCCTTCATCCGGCTGTTAGCAATGCCGCGCTGAACCATCGTCTGGAACTTCTCCGCGACCACGGTCTCGCGAGGATATACCCGCACTCGAGGCGCGTCGAAATCGAGAAGGGTGGGGAATGTCTCAAGCCGGGGCGATGGCGTAACGTCATCTCCGAATCCAACATCCACTCGAAAAGAAACAACGGCCGATCCGAGGTGAGCCTCGATCCTGAGGCGAATCCCTTCATACTCCTGCCCACTTCGGATACGCTCCGTGACGACGCTCTCGGGCGCAAACGCAACGCCGTCATCCGAAACCTGGACAGTGCAGATGTCGAGTACGACGGCGCGGAGCGCCTCTTCCTCGATCTCCCCGTATCCGAGAAGGTCAATATCCCGTGTGACGCGATGCAACGCCCCACTCCAGACAATAAAAAGCATAGCTCCCTTCAACACGAAGCGGTTTGCATGCTCCGACCGGGCGAGCCGATAGAGGAACCGCTCGCGAACATAACGGCTGAGCACAATCTGATATTCTTCCCCTCCGGCACGCGCCAGATTCAGAAGCCGCTGGCGCACAGAGACAGCAATATCCTTGCGGGGTTTTACGGGCACTGCTTATCCTCCCTCTGCTTCCACCGCTTCCAGATACGGTCGGAGCACATTCCGAACACGGCACACCCCGGCGTAGCGCCAGAGCGCATCGACCGTCCACATTTTCCCTTCCTGCTGTCGGACAAACCGCCGGCGACGAAACTCTCTCAATGCCTCAAGAGCTACGTCGAGACCGACAAGCCCCCTGAACTTGAAACAATCGGCCACCGTCTTCGCCGGATCGAACACGCGAATCGAAACCTTCCCGACAGTATGCTCCTCTACCCCCGCCGTGAGCGCTTCCCGGGTCATCCGGACCACCCGAAGCGGAACCGTATCCGGACGGGGCTCCCACGCTTCGTGAGGAAGAGCAACCCATATCTCGAACGGAGCCTGCGTAGTAAGGTCGTGGAAGCGGAGCGCGGAGAGAAGGCAAACGACCGCATCCGGAAGCCGACGGGCCACTATGGCGAGATCGTGTCCCTCCGTCAATTCTCGTCCCGGCAACGCGTACAGCCCCCGCCCCACGCGCTCCAATGCGCCACGCGCAGCGAGGCGGCTGAGGTATCGCCGGGGCAAACTCCGCTCGACCAGATCGTGTGAAGAAACGATCCCGCGCTCTTCCGCCAATCGCAGGACATCCTCCGTTTTATCCCCTGCCATAACGCATGTCTGATTAGTCCCTTTATCTATAAAGAACTATACATTATAGTATGTTTTGGGACAAAATGCAACCCGAACTCATCCATACAATCGGATTGGCCACCCGTAAAATCAGATTGTGCCGTTCTGCGAACCGCCAAGGGCTCAACACCCGGCCGGACGGGACATATAGCGACAAAACACCAACCCCCAGACCCCCTCACCCCTTCCGAAACTCCTCCATAAGCACATAGCGCTTCTTCTCCAGCGTTTTCGTAATGCTGGCAATCCACCGACGGCGCAAAAGAAGCCCTGCCAAACCCAGCGCGCCTATCGCCATGCCTCCCCATTGGCTCCCCGGTAGAAGCCATATAAGTAACGGGGGCGGGAATATAATCAGAAATGCAAACAAGGTTGATATCCACCCACCCTGCTTAAAATTCATTTCGCCGAATCCGTGCCGGTTTAATTCGAGTCTCGTGGCAGTAAATATCCATGTGAGCGACGCAATATATTTTGCGACCCCGAGACCGAATAGCAGCATATATCCTGTTAAGGGAAGGGTGTAAAAATCGCGCACAAGGATCACAATTATTGCTATAATGATAAAAGCCCCGACAAGTATTGCATTGGAGATGCGAAAAATGTGTCGTATGACTACATTTATCAAGCCAGGCCTGGCCATCATCCCCTCATAAAATGTGCTTCTAAAATTGTATGCCATCATAGTAAACATCACAGAACCTATAATTACCAAACCAAAGCTGAATGACAAAAAAGCATCCGAATGATCGAATGTGGAAAAAACAATCGGATTTATCCCCAAATAAATAAATGCCGGAAGCTGAATAAATATAAGCCGCGTACGCTTATTCCTCCATATCAACTTCCATTCGAAAGACAACATCCCGTCCGAAAACGAGCGATCCACGCCTTTCCCGGCAACTTTCTTCCGAGGCCGGGACAGGATCGTATCGTCCACGTACAGCGCCCGGATAATCCGCCCGGTGGATGCGTAAAGCGCCGCCGCGCCCGCAACGAGCACAATGGCCAGCGGCCAGACGGCGCCCCCCAGCGTCGCCTCGAACAGCACGGTGGAGAGGACGGATAACGTCGGGATATCGTAGCGCCACTCCATCGCCGCCAGCGCAACGACGACAAGCAGCGTACACAGCATGGGAAGGTAACGCCTGCTGAGGGACATCCGAAGCAGGTTCGTAAGCAGATGAAAACATGCGGACAACGACAGGAACAGCAGCAGCCAGCCCCAGGCAAACGAAACATCCTTCAGGAGAAAATTCCTGAACCAGAAGGCAAGGACGAACAAAAAGGGCAGGAAGTTGATTTTTCCGAAAACGCTTATCGCCTGATAAAACAGCGCGAGCTTCCCCCGGGTGATCGGGGTCGCGAGATAAGGAAAAAGAGGAAGAGATATCCGGGGTCGCAGGAAAATATCCAGACCGCTCCAGAAAACGAGGAAATACAAGGCGGCCCCGCTGGCGAGCGCCGGTATATCGGCGTTGGGCGCCAGCTCGTTGAGCGCCAGATCAATGAATAATCCCGCAGCCGTCGCATACAGATACATCGGCATCCATATAAAAACGATGGCGAGTATCTTTGCCGTCAGATTCAGTCCCGCGAAACGGGACCGAAGAATGCTTTTCAGATAATTCGAGGAAAGCGAGCGGATCAGCATGGGATGGGCAGGTTGGTACTTCGCGCGGTAGCAGAGATGCGAGGAAGACGGGACCTCGCTCCTGCCGCGAATTTACAAATTGGCAAAAAATTCGTTGCGCGCCCTGTTCGGAATGCGCAATAAGCAGGACGGCGCCTCATGATCGCCCCCGGCCTTGCCCGGTTCCCGCAGCGCCCCCGGCGCCGGACGACAAGTTCGTTTTCGTCGGGAAACGGCGCATCAAGACGCATCCCCAACCCGGCCCGGCTCCTCGCCAGCAGCAAAGGAGAAGCCCTCGTCGGCCCAACCGGTTATGCCCCCGGTCATTTCCTTGACCGGGCGCCCCAGACGAGCCAGACGGAGCGCCGCCCGCTTCGCGCCGTTGCAATGCGGACCAGCGCAGTAGACCACAAAAAGGGTATCGTCGGACCACGCTTGCATGCTGCGCTCGGTGATTTTCCCATGGGGGAGGGAAAGCGCACCGGGGACATGGCCTGCCCGGTACAGGTCGGGGCTGCGCACATCGAGCAATACAAAATCCGTCGCGCCGCGAGACA
This sequence comes from Rhodothermales bacterium, assembly GCA_951812345.1. Classification (GTDB taxonomy): domain Bacteria; phylum Bacteroidota; class Rhodothermia; order Rhodothermales; family VXPQ01; genus VXPQ01. The sequence continues at coordinate 477,619 of OX638295.1, read as the reverse complement.
GTGCATCATGCACGTCCCAACAATCCGTTTCCAGGGAAAAGCTGCTGGCGAAGTATGCTTCGGCTTCCTGCGAGGATGCGGCAGGAACGGCGGTAACCTGATTGGGCATGGCGATTTCCCCTGTGTGTCAACTTCATGGGTCGGTGGGGGGCAAATCACAACCAGCGGAAGCGGAGCGCGGTTCCGACCGATATTAAGGATACTCTGATCAACTGATCCGGAAACGCTCCAGCATGACATACCGCCTTCGTCGCAGCGTGGCGGCCAGAAATGCGACCCAGCGGGTGTGGCACAGCAAACCCGTTACGCCCACGGCGCCTATGCTCAGAAAAGCCCAGTCGTTGTCCGGTATGAGGAAAAGAAGAAGGCCCGCCGGAAGCCACGTGACTATTCCGATCAGGATAGAGGAAAACCGGTCCCGGCCAGCCCATTTTTTGGCGCCGAATGCACCGACATTCAAGGCCATCCGCATGGTCTGGAACATGCCTGCGAGCGCATTGGCGTAATTGACCACGCCCAATCCATAGACGAACATGCATCCTGTCCACAGAAGCATGTGGGGCTGGACGCCCCCCATCCGAATCGACAGAATAACCATCGGCGCAGCGACGGCGAAACCCAGCAACGTGCCCGCATGGGACATGCGTAAGACCCCTCGCAGTGTCAGGGTTTCCGAGATGGGCCTCGCCTGCATCCCGTCATAGTATGCGCTGCGATAGGAAAATATCTGTCCCGTATAAAAAAGTCCGACCGCGCTTACCGCCATGGCGAAGCCCAAAAACTCGCCCAAACCCATGGCGGCCCCGATATTCAGCCCGTCGCGCCAGGGACCGGCAAGTATGTACGATATCCCCCACAACGTAAATCCGCCGGCCATAAACGGGGAGAAGCGAGTGCGCCGGTTCCGGGTAAGCAACTTCCAGTCGAGAGAAACGAGATCGAACAGGCGGCTTCGGGAAACACTGGAACGGGAAATCTTTGCCTTGCTGGCCCGCTTCGCCCCCACATCGACATACAAACTCCGGGCTATGCGCTGCGTGGATACGTACAGCAGCGCCCCGGCCAGCGCGATCAAAAGCCCGAGCGGCCAGAAAGCCCCTCTCAGTGCGGCGTCAAAAAGGATCGCGGAGGTTCCGGAAAGCACCCCCAGGCCAAGCCCCCATTCCAGCGCGGCCAGCGCAACCAACGCAAGCAGCGCAAAAAGCGCCGACCGGTAACTTTTTCCCAGGAATACTCTGAGCATATTCGACACAAAGTGGACGCACAGAAACACCAGGAAAAACGACAGCAACCAGAGCCAGGCGAAGGCGCCGGATTGCACATAAAAACTCCTGATCCAGAATCCCCCGACGAACGCCAGCAGCAACAGGTTGAAGGCGCCGAAAAGCGTCACGAACTGGTAAAACGAAATGAGTTTCCACCGAGGGATCGGGGTGGCCAGATATGGGAAAATCGGGGCGTATATCCGCCCGCGAAGGAAGAGATCGACGAGCGTCCATACCACCGCGAAATACAGCACCACCCGATTGGCGATGGCAAGATCCTCCCCGGACTCGACAAGCATGCCCACGCCTGTTCCCGACAGGACTACCGGCACGAAAAGCGGGCCCCAGAACAACAACACAAGCAATATCTTGCCGGTCAGGCGCAACCCGCCGAACGGATATCGCAGAAGACCTTTCAGATAATTCGAGGCGAGGGAACGGATCAGCATCCTTCAGCACCTCCCGACCCGGTCGAATACGCCTCTCTCAGGGGTCCCGCCAGGCGCGGCATACATCGTTCTAACTGTGGCGCCATCCCCACCCGACCTAATTATCCTCCTCGACCGTCTCCTCTTCGACCGTCTCCTCCGGGTACAGCACGAATCTGGCGTACTGATCTTCGCGCAGGTACCGGACGGCTGCTTCCTGGACCTGTTCCGCCGTCCAGCCCTCAATCATGTCGTAGCTGGGAATCAGCGCCAGATCTCGCCCCTGCTCATCCATCCCCTGTATCCGGCCAAGCCAGTAACTGTTTTCGCGCAGGTTCGTCTCCTTCGCGCGCCGCTGCGATTCGCGCACCTTGTCGACGGTTTCCGCATCGGGACCGTCGGCCTTGATCCGCTCGATCTCCTCAAAAACGACCGCAGCCAGTTCGTCGGCCCGCTCAGGCGCCGAACCGAAACTGATCGTGACATCGTACTCCTCGTCCGGCCTGTAGGTCAGCGAACCTCCCACACCCACCCCGTACGTACCGCCAAGATCCTCGCGCAACAGTTCGCGAAGCCGGATTTCCAGTATACTGGCAAGCGCGCCGATCACCGTCGATTCCTCAGGCGAATACGCCCCGTCGCCGGCGAAGATGATCTGCGTCCGGCTTTGCGGCTCCATGCCTTTGTACACGGTCTTTTCGATCACGCCGGACGGCGGATCCACGCCCAGATCCTTCCAGGTTTCCTCGCGGCCCAGATTCGGCAGCGCGCCGAGGTACTGCTCCACCAGCGGGCGGATTCCCTCCGGATCGAACGCGCCTACGAAGTAAAACGTGAAGTCGCTTGCGTCCGCAAAGCGCTCCTGGTAGAAGCTGAACGCGCGATCCAGATCGATCTCCTCGAGGAGTTCCTGTGTCATCGGCCTGGACGCCCTCGGATGGCCCTGCGTCATCGTCGCCCGGATCGTATCCGAGAACGCAACATTGGGATTGGCCTCCCGATTCGCCAGGAAGCCGGCCATGAGCGCCTTGTACGCCTCGAACGCCGTTTCGTCCTTGCGGGGCGCCGAGAAGTACAAATAGACGAGCTGGAAGGCCGTTTCCAGATCCTCGGGCGATGCAAACCCGCTGATTCCTTCGCTCAGCGAGCCCAGTCCCGGCGACACGCCTACTATTTTACCAGACAGTTTCTTTTCCAGCGCCGTATCGTCGAATTCGCCCACGCCGCCCCGGGCCACCAGGGTGGCGGCCCTGTTCGTGCTTTCGAAATGTTCGTCGGAGCCCAGGGATGAACCGCCCGGACTGGTCGCCGAAAACCGCACTTCGTCGTCCTTGAAATCGGTGGGTTTCAGGAAAACGCGCACGCCGTTCTCGAGCGTCCAGATCGTGATTCCCACCTCATCCACGGTCTCCTCGGTCATCACCGGAGCACCCTCCGGGACTGCCGGCAGGAGCGGCGCATCGACGACCGCATCGTCGTAGGGTTCGATTTCCGCAGCGGCAACGGCCTCGAATAGTGCGGTCAGGTCATCGTCGCCGGGCGTTTCCAGCCCTTCTTTCTCGGGGCCGCTCGCCAGTACCACACGCCCTTGCTCAGTCAGCCACTGCCCGGCGAATGCATTTGTTTCCTCCAGCGTAATCCCGGGCAGAAGCGCATCCACCAGTTCCACTTCCGTTTCGATATCCGGATACGGCAGTTCCATCAGGAACGCCTGCACGTATCCACTGGCCAATCCGCCCGATTCCTGATTCTCACGCTCCGCCAGACGCCGCTCGTACCCTCTTCGCAAATCAACCTTCTGGCGCTCGAACTCGGTGGCCGTGAACCCGTGCCGCACTACGCGCTCCGCCTCCGTGAGCAGCGCGTTGAGTCCGGTCGCGAGCCCGCCTTCCGGAACGATTGCAATAAGTTGGTATGCATCGACAACGCGCACGAAACCGCCCTGCGCGGAAATAGCGAACAGAAACGGAGGATCGGCCTGCTGGGTCAGTTCCTGCAGGCGGGCGTTCAGCATCCCCGAATAGAGACCCTGCACAAGCCCCCGACGGAAGTCCGCCACGGTACCGTGAGAAGCCCGCGGCTGCTTGTACAATACGCCCGCCTGAGACATCTGCGCCTCTTCGTCCGTGGCGATCGCCACAAGCGGCGCGTGATCGACAGGCACGTCCGCGAATGTCCGGGGACGAGGACTATCAGGCCCGGTCAACCCTCCGAACGTATCGTGTATCATGGCCTCGATATCGGCCCCGTCGAAATCCCCAACCGCCACCACGCCCATCAGGTCCGGCCGGTACCAGTCGTCATAGAAGCGCCGTAACGTCTCCTCCGGAGCAGTCTCGATAATCTCCGGCTCCCCGATCGGCAAGCGGTCCGCATAGCGCGAGCCGTGCAGCATGATCGGGAGCTGTTTGTCCTGCATGCGCGACGCCGCGCCGCGCCGGAGACGCCACTCCTCGATCACCACCCCTCTTTCCTTCTCGACCTCTTCGCTTTCAAAAAGCACGCCCCCGGCCCAGTCCTTGAGGATCTGGAATGCGGTCGCAAGGACTTCGGGATCGTCCATAGGCACTTGCAGCATATAGACGGTTTCGTCGAAACTCGTATAGGCGTTGACGTCGGGACCGAACTGCATGCCGATCGACTCCAGATAATCGACCAGTTCCTGTTTTTCGAAGTTCTCGGTGCCGTTGAACGCCATGTGCTCAACGAAATGCGCCAGTCCGAGCTGATCCTCGTCCTCGACGATAGACCCCACATCCACCACCAGGCGCAGTTCCGCACGGTTCTCCGGTTGGTCGTTCTCCTGCACGAAGTAGCGAAGCCCGTTGTCAAGCTCGCCTACCGCGACCGAGGAATCCGGGGGAATAGGGTCTTCAGGTGACCAGGTCTGCGCAACGGCAGGTATCCCGGAGAAAAAAGCAATGAGGCCGGCGCACAAAGCAGCCGTTACCCGGAAACGCAAGACATGCATCATAACTACTCCGCCGCCGCAGGCGGATCGGTGCGGAAGCTCTCGGCAGCGGCTGTCACGGAATCGTAGGCGGTAAAAACCGGTCCGAGCAGGCGGGTCATCATGAACAAATTGCGGATACGCTTCTCCATGTTGGCGAGGCGCACTTCGCCGCCCACCTTCCGCATGGTCGTCAACCCACCGATCAGCACCCCGATGCCGGAAGAATCCATGAACTCCGTTGTTCCGAGGTCGATGACCACGTTGACTTTACCGGCCTCTTTGAGTTGATCCAGCACATCCTTCAGTTCGGAGCCGTGTACGCTGCCGAGAAATTTGCCCTTGATCTGGACAATGGACGCCTGGTACTGGTCTTGAACACTGATGCTCATATCGAAAAGGGTTTCGTGAAGTCCTTGCACGGAGCGATGAGGAACGCCCTGCTATGCACATCTCCGCAACCTGTGCGTATGTATGGGGCGTAACATACGCAAAACGGCAAACATTTATGCAGCATATCGCGCAAACCAACTCCGCTTTTCGCTTGACGTCGCCTTTCGAACCCACGGGCGACCAGCCTCGGGCCATCGACGAATTGACTGAGGGCGTCCTGCGCGGAGACCCCTTCCAGACCCTGCTGGGGGCCACGGGCACCGGAAAGACGTTCTCCATGGCGCATGTGATCCAGCGCGTCGGGCGCCCTGCCCTGATCATGAGCCACAACAAAACGCTCGCAGCGCAACTGTACGCCGAACTCAAGTCCTTTTTTCCGGAAAACGCCGTCGAATTTTTCATCTCCTACTACGATTACTACCAGCCCGAGGCCTACATCGTACCGACGGACACGTACATCGAAAAGGATATGTCGATCAACGACCGGATCGACCGCCTGCGCCTGCGCGCCACCAGCTCGCTGGTTTCGGGGCGAAGCGATGTGATCGTAGTGGCCAGCGTGTCCTGTATCTACGGCCTGGGCTCCCCCGAAGAATACCGCTCGGAAATCGTGCAGATCAGGAGGGGAGAGGATATCCCCCGCAATGACCTCCTGCGCCGCCTCATCCATATCTACTATGCCCGCAACGACGTGGAATTTGCGCCGGGGACCTTCCGTGTCCGGGGCGATGTGGTGGAAATCTATCCGGCCTATTCGGAAGACGTAGCCTGCCGGGTCGAGTTCTGGGGAGACGAGGTGGAAAAAATCACTTTTTTTGAAGCCCTGACCGGGCAAACGATCCGGGAAGAAAATTACCTGACCATATATCCGGCCAAAATCTTCGTCACGCCGAAAGAAAAGATGGAACAGGCCATCGGCAGTATCGAGGAAGAACTACGATGGCGGCTGGCCGTGCTGCGCGACGAGGGGCGCCTCCTCGAAGCGCAGCGCCTCGAGCAGCGAACCCGGTTCGATATCGAAATGATGAAAGAAGTCGGGTACTGTTCGGGGGTCGAAAACTACTCGCGGCACCTGTCCGGGCGCGCCCCGGGCCAACGCCCGTACTGCCTGTTCGATTATTTCCCCGACGACATGCTCCTTGTCATCGACGAGAGCCATGTGACCATCCCGCAGGTGCGGGCCATGTATAACGGCGACCGGGCCCGCAAACTGGTTCTCGTGGAGCATGGCTTCCGGCTCCCTTCGGCGCTGGACAACCGCCCCATGACGTTCGAGGAATTCGAGGCGGAAAGGAAACAGGTCATTTACGTCAGCGCAACGCCGAGCGATTATGAAATGGAAAAAACCGGCGGCGTATTCGTGGAGCAAATCATCCGGCCCACCGGCATCCCCGATCCGGAGGTCGAAGTACGCCCCTCAAAGAACCAGATCGACGACCTGCTGGAGGAGATTCGAAAGCGGACGCAGCAGCGGGAGCGCACGCTCGTCACCACGCTCACGAAGCGCATGGCCGAGGACCTCAGCGACTACCTGGCTTCGTACGGGGTAGCGGTGCGCTACATGCATTCGGACATCGACGCGCTGGAGCGCGTGGAGATTCTGCGCGACCTGCGCCTGGGAGCATTCGACGTACTGGTAGGGGTAAACCTGCTCCGGGAGGGGCTCGACCTGCCCGAAGTTTCGCTCGTGGCCATCATCGACGCGGACAAGGAGGGCTTCCTGCGAAGCGAGCGCTCCCTGATCCAGACCGCAGGACGAGCGGCCCGCAACGCGAACGGGGCCATCGTGATGTACGCCGACACGATCACGGGCTCCATGCAAAAGATGATGGACGAAACCGATCGCCGCCGGAAAATACAGCTTGCCTGGAACGAGGAACACGGTATCACGCCGGAAACCATCTACAAATCGCACGACGAAATCAGAAAGGGAACGATCATCGCAGAAGAGCAGGTGGCCTACGAAACGCGGAAAGACAGGTACTACAGCGGTCCCGAACAGACGGGGGCGATCGTTGACCCGGTCATGAAGCATCTCACCGACGACCAGAAACGCGATCTGGCGGATCAGATGCGCAAGGACATGCGACAGGCCGCCGAAGCACTGGACTTCGAACGCGCCGCCAGGCTACGCGACGAAATCGAACAGATCGAAACCCTGTTGGAGGGGAAGAACGGAAGCCTCCGGGCAAGGAGAAAATGAATGGGTGAGAATACGTGCGCGGTACGGGCGATGCGCCTGGCTCGCCAATATAACGCCGGCGGAACCGGTACCTCCGTCATGCGTTGACAGTCGCGCTTGTTTTTTTCGACAATATCGGAAGCCTGGTGCTTTCGAGTCGACCCGTTCCTGATACGTTTTGCCTCTTACAACTCGCAGTATCGTCTTGCGATGAAAAAGAATATCCATCCGGATTATAAGAAACTCACCGTCCACCTGGCCGACGGCACCAAATTCGAAACGCGATCGACGATGAAGGCCGACGTGCACAAATCGGAGGTCGATTCGACGAATCATCCCTTCTACACCGGACGCCGCCAGTACGTGGATACCGCCGGACGCGTCGAGAAATTCCGCCGTCGCTACGGCGTCAAGGAGGACGCACCGGAGGACGAACAGGCCTGAGTCTTTTGCAGCAGCCCTACCGCTCCGCAGGAGCCGCCACAAGGGCGAATGTCTTTCCGCGGCTCTGCCCCGGGCTGCCGCCCCTGTCTCTCCCCGCCCTGCCGTTCGCAGCCGTTGCAGTTCCGGCTACAAAAAAGCGGACACGCTCCTCTGCCGGTAGAAGAACGCCGCCAACCCGGAACCATGGCCAAGCCCCTGCTCCGCTTGTTTGCGCGTTGCGCACCGGAAACAGCAAATCGCACATCGTTTCCTTCCAGCGAATCCTTCCGGGATACTTCTCGTACACCCTTGATGTATTCGCTATAGGCTACAGGATACTCTGAACTTCGCGGACGTAATCAGAGTATCCTGTACTTCAGCAATCGCTTCCACGCATAAGCACAACCGCATACGTCATGTCCGTCTGGTCCCGGTTCACTCGTTTCGTCAAATCACTCTTTGGAGGGTTCGTTTCGGCTCTGGAGGACCCCCGCCTCATTCTGGAGCAGAATATCCGGGAACTGAACGATCAGGTGCCGAAAATGAACGAGAACATCGCCAGCGTAAAGGCGAATGTGATCATGCTGCAGAAGCACCTGAAACGAGTGGAAAAAGAGGTCGCCGACCTGATCGCCAAGGTAAAAGCCGGCATTCAGGCGGAACGCGACGACATCGCACAGCGCTATGCGATGCAGCTTGAAAAAGCCAGAGAGTCCCTCGCCAGTACGAAAGAACAACTCAAGCACGCCTCGACTGCCTACGACAAGGCGCTCCAGGTCAAAAAAACCTTCATGCGGGAAAAGGATCGCAAGATTCAGGAAGCGAAGAATGCGCTGCGTGATCACGAGCGGGCGCAATGGCAAACGAAGATCGCCGACACGCTGGAGCAGTTCGAGGTGACGGGCATCGACCAGACCCATGACGAAATGATCCAGCGCCTGCAGGAGCAAACGGCCCACAGCGAAGCCCGGCTGGAAATCGCGCTGGATTCCGTGGATCAGGACGCGCTCCGGATCGAGGAGGATGCGGAGGAAATCCGCGCATCCGAGATCGTCAAGCAATTCAAGGCGGAAATGGGCATGACGGGAACGCCTGCAGAGGAATCAGCCGCCGACAGCGATCCGGAAACACCCGAAGAGGAAGCGCCTGAAACGGCAAAAACCATTGGGAAACAGCGTACGGGCACGACGTAGAGAAGACAACAGGCCGCAAAAAAACCCGCCGGGAACAATGGATATATCCCTGTCCAATACTGCCCGGCGGAGATCAGCGATGTCGCCGTGAACCATTCGGAGATCAATTACACGAAAGAAGCCTTCCTGAACCCGCTTAATCTCGGGTTCCTGATCGCGGTTATGGCCACTGCGTTTTTCGTGAGCGGCTCGGAAATAAGCCTCAATCTCATGCTGATCATGGGCTCCGCCATCGAGCTCATGTATCTGGGCATCGTCCCGCGCAACAAGCGATTTCGCCGAAGCATCCGGTCACGGCGGGCTGCCGAACACGCGAAGCCCCCTTCCGGTAAAGAGATTTTTCGCCTGCTGACCAAATCGAGCCAGCGCCGGTACGTGCGCCTGCGAAAACTCGAAAAAGAGATTTCCAATAATTACCGAAAACTGAGTTATGCCACACAGGGCTTGCTGGAAAGCCATCTCCGGAAAATTGACGGCCTGCTGACCTCTTACCTGAATATGCTGTATCAAAAACAGCGATACGAACTCTCGACAAGCGGCGGCAGAGAGCAGGAAGTGATCCGGTCCATTGCCGATCTTCGCACAGATATGGAGGACGATTTCGAGAAGGTGCGGTCCATCAAGGAGCGGCGGCTCCGCATTCTCGAACAACGCCTGCAACGCTTCGAGAAAGGCGCCGAGCATCTTGAAATCCTCGAAGCGCAAATAGAGACCATCGAGGATGTCGTCAAATATATTCACGAGCAGTCCCTGACGCTCCGCAATCCGGAAGAAATCACGTTCCAACTGGATACGCTTCTGGAGGAGGTGGGAGAAACAGAGGCCGCCATCTCGGAAATCGAGGATGTCTTTGCACCGGCAACCTCTCTCCTGAATGATATGGACAGCTACGAGCCGGAACGGCAAGGACAGGAGTCCGGCGCCTTCCTCCATTCCGACAGCTCGCGCACACGAAACTGACGCGAATGACGTTCGCGATCATTCTTCTGATGCTCGTTCTGAGCGCGTTTTTCTCGGGCTCCGAGATCGCTTTTGTGGTCGCGAACCGGTTGCGTGTGGAGGTGCTTACCCGGCGACGGGGCGTCGTGGGCCGCATCGTCCGCGAGTTCATGCAAGACCCGTCCGCATTCCTGACAACCACACTGGTCGGCAATAACATCGCACTCGTCGTCTTTTCCACCCTCACGGCGTTTTACCTGGAGGATCCGCTTGATCGCCTCTGGGTCGCAGCGGGTCTGGGTAGTTCGGGCATCGAGCTTGCCGTACTTATTACGCAAACGGCGGCAGCCAGCATTCTCGTGCTGGTATTCGGCGAAATTCTGCCTAAATCCGTCATGCGCGAGACAGCAAACCGGGCGGTTTTCCTGCTCGCAATCCCTCTACGAATATCCTATTACCTGCTGCTGCCCCTCGTCAAAACGGCCGCCGGAGCGGCAACGTGCATGATGCGCCTGTTTCGCATAGAAACAGACTCGTTCGTCGGATTCATGCGTCGTGACTTCGAGGCCATCATCGAGGAAAGCCGCGAGAGCGGCGAACTCGATCTGGATGAAGAAGAAACCGAGATGCTCTCGAACGTTTTCGCGATGAACGCCATCCGCGTGAAGGAATCGATGGCGCCGCGTACGGAAATAGAGGCCGTCGAAGAGCATACTCCCGTCGACGAATTGCTGCACCGGTTCCTTGAAACAGGGCATTCGAAGTTGCCCGTCTACCAGAAGAATATCGACCATATCGTGGGAATGGTCTTTGCGTACGATCTGTTTCACGGTCCGAAAACCATGGAAGAAATCATGCGCCCGGCGCAATTCGTACCGGAGGCCAAGCGATCGAAAGAACTGCTGCGCGAGTTCCTCGAAACAAACACGTCGGTGGCTATCGTGATCGACGAATACGGCGGGACGGCCGGCCTGGTGACGCTCGAGGACTTACTGGAAGAACTCTTCGGAGACATACAGGACGAATTCGACAGCGAGAAAGAAGCGCTCCGGCAAATTGGCGAGAACAAGTACATCGCTGCGGGGCGCGCGGAAATCGACGAGTTGAGCGACCGGTTCGGGATCGTGCTGCCCGAAGGAGATTATGAAACCCTTGCAGGCTATTTGCTGGACCGGATCGGCTCCATTCCCACGCAGCACGAGCACTTCGCGTTCGACGGATACCAGTTCGACATCCTGAAAGCCGAGGTCAACCGGATCGAATTGGTCCGCCTCACGAAACTCGACGGCGGGAAACAGTAAGACGCGATAGCTACGCGTTCCTTGTCTCGTCGCCAGCCCCGGCCTTCTCTGAAGCCGAAACACTCCGGCAGTATGCCCCTGTGACCCGGAGATGCGCGCCCAGCAATCCTGCAAGACCCATCTTGCGTAGCCTTCGGGACGGGGTTTCGGGCAATTTCGGAGGGCTGATGCGGCCCATCCAGAGTTCCATCCCGTTTGTGAGCATCTCCTCTCCGGGAAACGTCGCTTCGGGGAACTGCGCTTCGTAAAATCGCTGCTTGCGCTGTAACCGGCGATCCACCGCTTCGACCGACGCCGGCTCAGCCAACGACGGATCGTTGCGATCAAGCATATCGAGCCCTGTGAGATAACGCCGGTAGGTGTACGGCAATGCCGCCAGCACAGGCTCTGCGGCAGCCGCCGCTTCCGGCGCATCCCGGAGGCCGGCCTGCGCCGCCCGCAACGTAACGACGGCCACGAGGCACAACGTCTCCTCCGCCACCACATCAGGGTCCGCCCCCTCTATATCCCGGAGAATTGCCCCGGCCAGTTCCTGCGTGACGTTCAGCGCCCCCAGCGAGCAAAAAGCCACAATAGAGGTGATCATCGTGTGCTATCCGACCAAGGGTATGACACGACCTGTCCGGTGCGGCTATTTTCGCTTATCGTCAACACCCTCTTGCCCGATGGAATCCCTCATGCGCGTGTCCGCCTCGACATTGCGCAGCGTGTAGAAATCCATGGCGCCGATGTTGCCGCTGCGCAGCGCATCCGCCAGGGCCTTGGGGACCTCCGCTTCGGCGGCAACCACTTTGGCCCGCTGTTCCTGAACGGCTGCACGCATCTCCTGCTCCCGGGCCACCGCCGAGGCGCGCCGCTCTTCGGCTTTCGCCCTCGCCACCTGCAAGTCGGCTTCCGCCTGATCCGTCTGCAACTTGGCCCCGATATTCTCGCCCACATCGACATCCGCAATATCGATGGAGAGAATTTCGAAGGCCGTGCCCGAATCGAGCCCCTTGGACAACACCACCTTGGAAATCGAATCGGGATTTTCAAGCACAAGAGCGTGCGTTTCGGAGGAACCGATCGTGGACACGATGCCTTCCCCAACGCGCGCAATAATGGTCTCTTCGCCGGCCCCGCCCACAAGACGCTCGATATTGGCCCGAACCGTCACGCGGGCAATAGCGCGCACCTGAATGCCGTCCTTGGCCACCGCGGACACCGCAGGCGTCTCGATAACCTTCGGGTTGACGGATACCTGCACGGCCTCGAACACGTCCCGGCCTGCAAGATCTATAGCCGTCGCCCGTTCGAAGGTAAGATCAATGCTGGCCTTGTCTGCCGAAATCAACGCATTCACGACCTTTTGCACATTCCCCTGGGCCAGATAATGCGCCTCGAGTTGCGGCGTATCCACGTAGATCCCCGCCTTGTGCGCCGTAATGAGTGGCCTGACGATCGAGTGGGGTGGTACTTTGCGCAACCGCATCCCGACCAGATCACGGAACAGCTTGAGCTTGACTCCTGAGAAATAGGCAGTTACCCATAGTCCGATCGGCACGAAGTACAGGATAAAAACGAAAAAAAGAACGATCAGCGCGATAATCAGCAAGCCGAGCGTTGTAAAAAGGCTTTCCATGCGGAGTGCGGAATCTCGTGAAAAATGTGGGCAAAATAGAGCCGTACGCAAGTATACGACGAAACCGCTTGATGGTTACGCCGGGTTTGCTTTTGGAGAACGTTTATACGCGCCGCTTTCGCCGCCGGCCTTGGTCAACAGCCGGATATCCGTGATAAGGATGTCCTTCGAAATGGCTTTGCACATGTCGTATACGGTAAGGCACGCGACGGAAACGGCGGTCAGGGCCTCCATCTCGACGCCGGTCTGGCCGACAGCTTTTGCAGAGGCCTGCACTTCTATCGAAAAATCCTCCTCGCACAGGTCAAAGGTCACCTCGATGCCCGCCAGCGCCACAATATGACACAGCGGGATGAGGCCGGCAGTGCGCTTGGCCGCCTGTATGCCGGCCACCTGGGCCGTGCAGAGAACATTTCCCTTGTCCGCGGTTCCGGACACCACGGCGTGGAAGGCTTCCTTGCCAAGGCGGACACGCCCCGCCGCCGTCGCCGTGCGGGCAGAACCGGGTTTTGACCCCACATCCACCATGCGAACACCCCCTTCGGGATTCAGGTGGGTCAGGGAAGAAGCATCATCTGGCATGATGGCGAAAAAAACGGTCTGTAGGAACACGACAAGCCCTGCGAAAAGAGGAAAATAGGCGCATGCCGGCTGACCGGCAAGCGCATTATGCACCATGGCGGCGTTCCACCCAAAGCGTCACCGGTCCATCGTTCACGAGATGCACATCCATCATGGCGCCGAACACGCCGGTCAGGACGGGTGCGGCGAGGTGTGCAGCCAACTGTTCCACGAACGATTCATACAGCGCTTCGGCCTGTTCGGGCGGCGCCGCATCCACGAAGGAAGGCCGGTTGCCGCGCCGCGCATCCCCGTACAACGTGAACTGGGACACGACAAGCGCCTCTCCGCCCGTTTGGACAATCGAACGATTCATCTTGCCTGCGTCGTCAGAAAAGATGCGCAGACGGGCGCACTTGCCGGCCAGCCAATCCGCTTCCGCTTCCGTATCCGTGCGGTGGGCGCCGAGGAGAATCAGCATACCGGGGCCTATGCGCCCGACCTCTTCCCCCTCGACCTGTACCGACGCCTCCCGCACCCGTTGAATCAATGCAATCATGTCGTTTTTTCAGGGATACTCTGATTAAGCCCGCGAAGTTCAGAGTACCCTACACCCGGTCATCGAGATACGCTGCAAGGCGCCGGAGCGCCGCTCCCCGGTGGCTTATGGCGTTCTTTTCCTTCGCGTCCAACTCCGCAAACGTACGGTTTCCGCCTTCCGGCACAAAAATACTGTCGTAGCCAAAGCCCTTGCTCCCCCGCTCTTCGTCAATGATCGTACCCCGGCAAACGCCTTCAAAAAAGAGGGCGCCCATTTCATCTGCAAGGGCAATCACGGTGCGGAAACAGGCGGATCGGTCTTGAACGCCTTGCAAATCGGCGAGCAATTTCCGCCGGTTCGCCGCATCGTCGGCTGGCGATCCCGCAAATCGGGCCGACTGCACGCCGGGCAATCCACCGAGGGCGTCCACTTCCAGACCGGTATCGTCAGCCAGCGCAGGAAGACCTGCGAAAACATGAAGCGTTTCGGCCTTCTTGCGCGCGTTGCCCTCCAGCGTGTCAGCATCTTCTTCAACAAGGGGCGCCCCGTCTATCTCCGAAACGGAACGCAGTGCAATCGGCAGGTCCGACAACAGCAAGCGTATCTCGGCGATCTTACCCGGATTCCTCGTGGAAAGAAGAAGTGTCATGATACAGGAACAATCCGCGGAGAACAATGGTTTTAGGAGGCTACCGCAAAAAGCGGTTAGCCCAACCAACAGGGTCGGCCGGCAATCCGGCCAGCCCGTTCATTTGTATACCCGGTATCGCAAGGAGAATAATTTTGTCCGTAGGAGTCAAGGTTCGAGACAGCGAATCCATCGATCGCGCCCTGCGTCGTTTCAAACGCGCCGTGAATCGCAGCCGCATTCTTCGCGTCTATCGCGCGAATATGGCCTTCACGAAGCCCTCCGAAGAACGACGGATTGCCCGCGAGAAATCGCATCGCATGTCCAGAAAACATTCCAGAAGGCACTGAGCCCAGCCGTCGCTCAGGTCGCCATTTCTCACCGAAACGGTTCATAGGCCGGCAGGCGAGACCTTCCCAGCACGGTGCTGAGGATGTTCTCGGTTTCGGCTTTGTGCATTTCCGCGCTGCCCGTTGCCGGGCTCGCACTGCCCGGACGCCCGACGTAGGCCGTTCGCCCGTGTCCAACGCGGCTTACCTTGTCGAGCAACGCATCGAGACGAGACTGCATGTACGTCCATGCGCCCATGTTGGCGGGCTCTTCCTGCACCCAGCACACTTCGGTCGCATCTCCGTAACGCACCAGTTCGGCCAGCACCTCTTCTTCGGGAAACGGGTAGTGCTGCTCGATCCGGGTAATGGCGATGGACGTATCCTCCCTTTTCCAAAGCGCCTGCACCAGATTGTAGTACACCTTGCCGGTGCATAGTACATGCCGCCGAACGGATCCGGGATCGGCGTCGGACGGAATCACCTTCCGGAATCCCCCGTTGGCGAGTTCCGACGCCGAGGAAACGAAAAGCGGATGCCGTAACAGACTCTTCGGAGCCATCACGATCAGCGGTTTGCGGTCGGAAAAGCGCACCTGCCGGCGCAACGCATGGAAATAATTGGCCGGGGTCGTAAGATTGCATACGATCATGTTCTCCTCGGCGCACATCTGCAAAAAGCGTTCGAGGCGGGCAGACGAGTGCTCGGGACCCTGTCCTTCCCATCCGTGCGGAAGCAACGCCACAAGACTGCTTTGCTGCGCCCATTTCGCTTCGGCCGCGACCAGGAACTGGTCGAACACGATCTGGGCGCCGTTGGCGAAATCCCCGAACTGCGCTTCCCAGATAACGAGGGCGGAAGGATCAGCCACGGAATACCCGTATTCGAAACCAAGCACCGCATATTCGGAGAGCAGCGAATCGTAAATATGGAGATTCGCCTGCCCCTCGCGGATGTTATTCAACGGGATATATTCCCGACCCGTTTGCTGGTCGTAGAGCACCGCATGGCGCTGGCTGAACGTGGCGCGCCGTGAATCCTGACCGCTCAACCGGACCGTAGTCCCATCGAGAAGCAGGGACCCAAAGGCCAGTGCTTCGGCATACGCCCAACCGACCTGCTGCTCCTCGAGGTACAGCGTCCTGTTTCGCCGGAACTGACGGACCAGCTTCTTGTGTACCCGCACAGTTTCCGGGAATTCGGCCATGGCCTGGGACACTGCATGCAGATTTTCCTCCGGCGCAGAGGTGTCCGGCTCCTCAAGAGACAAGGGAGCGGGCGCCGCTAACGCGGCAGCAAGATTCTTCGCCCGTTCAGCGTCCATGGCTTTCGTCAGGTCGAAGGCTTCCTGCAACCGGTCACGATAGTCATGCAGAATATCTTCCGCTTCTTCGGGGTCCATTTCTCCACGGCGCAGGAGGCGCTCCGTATACAGCTTGCGAGGAGAGCGTTTCTCTTCAATCCTCCTGTAGAGCAATGGCTGGGTGTAGGTCGGCTCGTCCCCCTCGTTATGCCCCCTTACGCGATAGCACAACATGTCGATGACCACATCCTTGTTGAAGGCGTTGCGGTATTCGAGCGCAAGCTGCACCACGCGTACGCAGGCCTCCGGATCGTCCCCGTTCACATGAAAAATCGGCGCCTGGATCGTTCGGGCCGCATCCGTTGCGTACGTCGAACTGCGCGCATCCGAAGGCGATGTCGTGAATCCGATCTGATTGTTGATCACGATATGAATGGTCCCGCCAGTCGTGTACCCGGCAAGCTGGCTCAGATTGAGCGTCTCGGTTACAACGCCCTGTCCGGCAAAGGCTGCATCGCCGTGGATCAGGAGCGGGATAACCGCATCTCGGGATTCCGCTTCGAACAAAGCCTGTTCGCCGTACTGAAGAAGGTCCTGCCGGGCACGCACCATCCCCTCGACGATCGGGTTGACTGCCTCAAGATGACTTGGATTAGAGGCCAGCATGAGTTTCACGGTATTGCCTCCAGGCGCGGTATGTTCGCCATGAGCACCCAAATGGTACTTGACGTCACCCGAACCCTGCGTCGTGGCGGGATCGATGTTTCCCTCGAATTCGGAGAAGATCGCCGCGTAGGGCTTGTTGAGAATATTCGCAAGGATGTTCAGGCGGCCCCGGTGCGCCATACCGATTACCACCTCCTGAACATCATGCTCCGCCGCCTCCGACAACATGGCATCGATCATCGGAATCACCGACTCGGCGCCCTCAAGCGAAAACCGCTTGTGCCCTATGTATTTCGTATGCAGGAATCGCTCAAACGCCTCCGCCGCATTCAGTTTTTGGAGGATGCGGCGTTTGGCTTCAGGGCTTACCGGCTCCTCGCGCCCCGTTGGCTCAAGCCGATCCTGTAGCCACCGTTTTTCGGTGGGGCTCGATATGTGCATATACTCGATGCCGATCTTGCGGCAATACGTATTGCGCACAATCTCCACGATATCGCGAAGCGGAAGTACATCCCGGCCCCCCAGCCCTCCTGTCAAAAATTCCCGATCCAGATCCCAAATCGTCAATTCGTACCAGAAAGGATCC
This sequence comes from Rhodothermales bacterium, assembly GCA_951812345.1. Lineage (GTDB taxonomy): Bacteria > Bacteroidota > Rhodothermia > Rhodothermales > VXPQ01 > VXPQ01. The sequence goes on along the minus strand of OX638295.1, from coordinate 460,310 downwards.
AGTTCGGGATGATACCTCCAGCTATAGCCCAGCGGATTGATGTCCGCCTGCAAGTGCCCCCGCACCCTGTGCTCCCGGATGAATTGCAGCACACGCGCCTGTTTATGCACCATATCGACACGATCCCCCGGCTCTCCCCCGCCAATCTGCGGGGTCGTATCCGTCGAGAGCTCGTACGGTTGATACGGTATGTTCAGCTGCTCGAAAATCTGCTGATAAAATCCGTGCTTCCCGAGTAAGGTGTCCGCGAGATAGAGCAGAAACCCGCCGCTTTCGGCCCCCTGGATAATGCGATGATCATACGTCGAGGTAATGTTCATTACCGGCGAAATGCCCGCTTTGCTCACCGCCTCGGGCGGATAGGAGTGGTATTCCGGGGGATACCCTATGGCGCCGGCGCCGATAATCACGCCCTGGCCGGGCATGAGCCGCGCAACGCTCATGTTGGTCCCAATCATGCCCGGGTTGGTGAGGGTAGCCGTTGTGCCTTCGAAATCTGCAACGGTGAGCCTGCCGTCTCTTGCACGACGGACAATGTCGTTGTAAATGCCCATCAGTTGGGGGAAACTCATGCGTTCCGCCCCCTTGATATTGGGCACGAGCAGCGTGCGCCGGCCTCTCCGTTCGATATCGATGGCGATACCGAGATTGATCTGCTCCGGAAGCACGTGCCGGGAAACACCATCCTCGCGCAGAAACGTCGTATTCATGTTGGGAAACCGGGCCAGCGCCTTTACGATCGCCCACATGATCAGGTGGGTGAACGAAACCTTTTCCCCACCCTGATGCTGCTGGTAAGCATTGATAAGGATGCGGTTCTCGATCATCAACTTGACCGGAACGGTCCGCATGGAGGTAGCCGTGGGGACACCAAGGCTCGCCTCCATGTTTTCGACGATCTTGGCCTGCGGCCCCCGAATAACATCCTTGTCGGCCTTGGGAGACGGCGCCGGCGGCGCTTCCGGTTCGGGCGCAGCCCCGTCCCCCTGTTCAGGAGACGGCTCTACGACCACCTCGTCAGGAGGGGGCGCCGTAACCTGCCGTGCCTCCGTGACCGCGCGAAACGGTTCGTCGGGCGTGTAGTCGGCAAAGAATTCCCGCCAGGCCTCGGCGACGCTTTCCGGATCTTCAAGATATTGGTGGTAGAGGTTTTCGATATACCCCGTATTGAATCCGAGCGCGCTCATGGTTTTGGCAATGGTTTGGACAATTGCAAAATTAAATTAACATGAACACGGCCTTTCGTACCGTCAACGACACCGCCTTGAATCGGTTCTCCCGGCGGCCGCCCGGAAGTATTCCCGTCATTGCGGACGTGAGGTCCCTGTCGGTATCCCCCGCCTCGAGTGATGCGCTACCTCATAACCATCCCTGCGCACGATACCACGCAATGGCGTCCGCAACCCCTTGCTTCAACGAGATGGCGGAACTATAGCCGAGAAGCCGCTGTGCCTTGTCGATGGAGCACATCTTGCATGCATACCTGATTTCACGAGCTTTTTCCCGGTGGAAAGGCGGTAGCGTCCCGCCCAGCCGGGATACCTCTTCCACCAGCGCCCCCAGCATACTGACGAGAGGAGGCGGTACAGATAGGGTAATAGCCCCTCGACCCAGCGCCGCCGCAGTTGCTTCCTTGAGATCACGCCACGAATAGAATACCTCGCCGCCGAGAAAAAACGTTTCCCCTATGGCGGCCGGCGTCTCCGCCGCAGCTATCATGCCCTGCACCAGATCAGCGACGTGAACCAGACTCATCGTCGGCTTGCGGATATTCCCGACAACCGGACATATCCCCTTGTTCACCATCCGGAAAAACGTAAAGAGGTCGGCTTCTCTTGGCCCATACACGGTGGGAGGACGCACGATCGTTATGGATAAACGATCTTGCCAGGCGGATAACGCCTCCTCCATACGGGCTTTACTGGCGCCGTACCGGCTCAAGGGCTGCAGGGCGCTTTCCTCAGTAGCTACCCGGTCGGTGCACTGTCCAATGACAGCGAGGGTACTGGTAACCACTACGCGCCGCACTCCCGGATTCACACGGGAAAGCACCTCCATCAAACGGAGCGTCGCCTCGATATTCCCCTGTCGGAAAGCATCATCGTCCCGGGCGCGCGTGACGCCGGCATTATGATAGACGTAATCCACCCCGCGCACCGCCTCGGCGATAAGCGCCTCATCGAACAAATCGCCCCGCACTTCCCGGATCGGGAGACCCTCCAGCCATTTGCGCCGGGTTCGGACAAGACAACGTACTTCGCCTGCCCCCCGACGCAGCAATTCCTCGACGAGATGGCTCCCTATGAAACCCGTTCCCCCGGTAACGAATGCTTTCTTCATAGTGGCAGGACAGGTATCCCGGCGTTATGTTTTCCGACGCAGCTTGACCACGTTTTCGATGTGGGGCGTGTGCGGAAACAGATCGACGGGCTGTACCGCCTTGATGCGATAGGCATCCCGGAGCATGCCGAGGTCGCGTGCCTGCGTCCTCGGATTACAACTCACATAAACGAAGCGTTCAGGCCCCAATTCACTGATCCGCTCGACCACCTTTGGGTGCAGGCCGGCGCGCGGCGGATCAGCAATAAGTACGTCCGCCGACCCATAGCGCTCTACGAAACCGGGCCCGAACACCTCTGGCATGTCGCCTTGCACGAATGTACAGTTTTCTACGCCGTTGGCTTCGGCATTGGCGTGTGCATTACGGACCGCTTCTTTTATGAGCTCGACACCCGTCACGCAGCGTACAGCATCCGCCACAAAGATGGAAATGGTCCCCGCCCCGCAATACAAGTCGTAGACCCTGTCCTCCGGTTGCAGTTCGGCAAAAGCGCGCACTGTTTCATACAACCGCTCGGCCTGGGCCGTATTCGTCTGAAAAAAGGAATTCGAAGCAATCTCGAACGTATGCGGCCCGATCCGGTCATGAATGACGCCGGGGCCGAATATGGTCTCGATCCGTTTCCCAAAAGCCGTCTGAGCTTTCCCTGTGTGGATCGTATTGACGAACGTGGTCACTTCAGGGAAATCCTGTCGAATAAAAGCAGCCATCGCGGCCATCCGCTCCGCATCGAATCCGTTTGTCACCAGATTGACCATGATCTCACCGGTGCGCTCTCCCGCACGGATCACCAGATGCCGCAGAAAGCCGGTATGCTTGCGTATGTTCCAGGGGGACCAGTCCTTCTCCCGGACAAAATCGCGGATCCGATTCACCATCTCATAGCTTGCCGTCGAGGGCAGATGGCATTCGCGCAAATCAAGCACTTTGTCAAAATGCCCGGGGACATGCAGACCCAGCGCAAATTTCGTGTCAAAAGTACTGCCTGAATCGATTTCTTCCCTTGTCAGCCAGCGATTCGTGCTGAACGAGAACTCCATCTTGTTGCGATAGAAATAGCGTTTCTCCGATCCGATGGTCGGGAGAACCGAGACCGCCGCAAACTGACCGACACGCATCAGGGCATCGCGTACGCTCTTTGTCTTGGCGTCGAGTTGCGCCTGATACTCCACATGCTGCCACCGGCATCCGCCGCACGTCCCGAAATAGCGGCACGGTGACGCAACGCGCAGCTCGCTCGGCTCCAGCACTTCCTCGATCGCCGCCTCTGCATATCCCTTTTTCTTTTTGTACACGCGGGCGCGTACACGATCTCCCGGTACAGCCCAGGGAACGAAAATCACGAACCCGTCCACGCGGGCAAGAGATCTCCCCCCGTCGCCGAATTTGTCGATGGATAGTTCGATATGTGCTCCACGCTCTACGATGTGGTTATCCCCCTGTTTTTATCAGTTTCTGCAATGCGTCGACCATGTGGCAATCCGGCGCATTACCCGGCCCGGACGAAAAGATACGCCATACCCCTTGCGGGCCATGACGTTTTCGAACAGGAACGAGACAGAGCAAACATAATGAAAAGGAAAACGAGGGCGTGCGAACGTGAAGTGCTGAGCAAAGTGGTTTTGATCAGAGTATCCTAAAGAGCATCCTTAAAAAGCATGCCCCAGGGCGAAATGCCACCGGCGTTTTCCAAGGCCGTCGGGGAAGGTTCCGAAGTCGGGACGACGGGGATCGTAGACCTTCACGGCCAGATCGATCCGCCCGATCAGATATTTCCAGTCCAGTCGAAAGCCTATCCCGGATCCGACGCCTATCTGGCGATAGAACGAATCGAAGCGGAAGCGCCCATCCAGTTTCCCGGATACATCTTCTCCAAAGCCGGGATTCCGGGGACCGAACCAGACGTTGCCGGCATCCACAAAAAATGCGAATATCCAGTCCGAGCCGAGAAAGGAGTGGAAAAGAATGCGCCGCGCCTCCACGCCCGCTTCCAGTTTGATGTCCCCTCCGAGAATGTTCGTGCCTTCCCCGGAGTCTTGTGCAGACTGGAATCGGGCGCCGCCAGGACCGAGTTCGCGCAAATCCCATCCCCGCACACTCGAACCGCCGCCACTGTAAAATCGCTGACCGAAGGGCACCAGCCCCGTACTACCCAGGGGATGCGCAATACCGCCAATGAACTTCACCGCAACCACGGAAGAAGGATTGATGGCATGATACAAGCGGAAATCGTTTGCGAAGCGTACATATTGCCGGTACAGGAGCTGATCGGATGGCCCCTCGGATGCAAAGAAAGAAAGGCCTGGAAGATTACCTTCTACTTTACCGGGAGAATATGCAAAACGGTCCAGCAGGTAGGGCACATTATTGCCCATCTCCACGGATGCCTCGATACTATGTCCTCGTTCGCGCCGGAGCGGATTCACGTTGGTCGAGCGCAGCGTATACCGGAACGCCGTATTGATTTGCGGCACCGTGTAATCCTCGAGAATCTGTGCCTGCTGAACCGGATTCGAAACCGGATCGAGCAGGTCATTCAGAATCTCGCTCCGGAAGTTCCGCAACGTATCGGGATTACTCAGACTCACGTCCATCACGTCCAGCAAGGACGTCAAGGTCGCATTATGACGTAACTCGAGACGGTACCGGGCATTGCCGCGCGCCCGGATGACGAGACCGAAATCGTCGCGGCGGGCAGTGAGCAGGCTGAGTGTCAGACGGGTTCGGGCCTCGTACAGAGGGAGTGAAGCATCGATTCCGCGAAACGGACGCATGAGATACGGCATCGTCAGCGACGTCACGACCTCTGCCTGCGCCGCGGTTAAGCTGCTGAAATCGTCAAAGTTGGTCGATATGGACCCGGATGTTCGTACGCGGAACGCCTCGCCCCGGCCCAGCAGATTGGCGTTCTCGTACGTGACGGCGACGCCCGTACCCAATTCTCTATCCGAGTTCTGAAATGGATCCACGCGTCGAAACACGGACGGCTCGAAACCGATCTGATGCCGGTCGCGCGTACGAAGATTGACACGATGCGACAAGGTCGGAACGGCGCCTGAGGATTCACCGGTCGATGGTTGCGGAACGATGTCCGTAAACAGAAACACGCCGGTGCCTTCAAGACGGCGCCGGGTGGCAAGCACCCTGGATTGCGAGTACCAATCCCCCGGCGTAAATCGAAGCGTACGAACAAGCAAACCCGACGACAATTTCTTCTCGTTCCGAAATCGGAAAGACGCCGTACCTCCGGCTAAGGAATCCGAAGAGGGCTCAAGCACAAGGGTCTCGGACCGCTCCGCTACTTTCGGTTCGGGCCCCGCTATCTCGAACGAGACATCCCCGAAGCGATAACGCGGACCCGTGCCGATTTTGAAGTGCACATCATAACTGTCCGGCAACGAAGGAACAACCATAGCACGAATGGAATCGCGGGTAACGGCAGGATACCCTTCGTCCCGCAGAAAGGTCAGTATCCGCCGCACTTCGCTATGTAGCATCGTTTCGGAGTACCGCTGCCGGCGTGCACGAAGATGCAGCGGGCGGGCGGGATCGATGGGTTCGACGCGCAATACGGCATCCTGCGCCAGCCGCGCATGTTGATCGAGCGCCAGGTGGTCGACCCCGTCGTACCGCACATTCCGGATATAGGTGGGAAAGCCGGGCATCACTTGAAAGATGACAGCCGCCTTGCCCGTCGCAATCGTATCTATCCGGGCAGCCACCTCTGCTCTGAGGAACCCCTCCTGGCGATACAAAAGAAGCAACCGATCCAGATCCGCCTGGAGCACATCCATGTCGAGCGCGGCGGGAGGCTCGCCGCCGGCCATCAGCGAGTTGCTCAACCGTTCCCCGAGTATTCCGGAGTCCCCGAGGCGGTACATCCACAGCCACCAGGGCGGTCCTATTATGACAAACCTGCGATTCGGTTTCGTGCGGACCCTGCGGGCCAACGCCGCATCGCCAAAAAATTCGTTGCCCTCAAAGACAACGCGGTGTACAATGAGCGTATCGGTATACGCCTCTCCGGAACTTACCCCGGCAGAAGTATCCGCCTCAGCGTTCTGAGCGTCTGCCGCACCGGCAATTGTCAGAACGACAGCAAACCAGGTTGCCCGAAGAAGAAAGACGTGATATAAACGCCCGCAAAGCGGCGGATCATTCTTCCTCGAAGTAAAAGTCGTCGTCAGCCGTCGGGTAATCCGGCCAAACTTCCTCAATGCTTTCGTACGGCTCGCCATCATCCTCCATCTCTTCGAGATTTTCTATAACCTCACGCGGAGCTCCCGTACGCTCTGCATAGTCGATGAGTTCGCCTTTCGTTGCAGGCCAGGGTGCATCTTCAAGGTGCGATGCCAATTCGAGACTCCAGTACATCGGGTGGGAATTTGTTGAGGGCGCCGACAAGGCAACCGCTGCGGATCAGGCAGCCGACCTTGCACATTTAGCACGCACTATAATTTTCCGAAAGGATAAAAGCAAGTAATGAATGATGTCATTATAGAATATATGCAGAAAATACAACGTGTATTACCACCAATCAGCCGAAAAACGGCTCCGCGGCACGCTCCCACGCTCAATAATCAAGCGATCTGGTCTCTCGCTCCGAATCTTCCTTCAATTTTGCGTACTGCGCTGGCGTCATGGATGGGGACATAAAGGAAATCGGGTTTCTTGCCATTCCGCTTGCGTCCCGCACCTCGAAATGCACATGGGGGCCCACTGAACGCCCCGTATTGCCACTGAGACCAAGTCGTTCGCCACGCTTGATTTCACGTCCGCGCCGTATGGTATCGTCGATCTTGGAAAGGTGCGCATACAACGTCTCGGTTTCCGATGCTGGATGCGAAATAATCACGTAGTGGCCATAACTGTCGTTGGATCCTCTTTTGAGAACCCGACCTGCCGCGGAAGCAACCACCGGGGAACCTTGTCTTACGGCAATATCGATCCCGTTATGCATTTTACGGACTGCGGGGTCTATCGGGTCTTTCCTCATGCCGAATCCGGACACGACCGGGCCGGAAGCTGGAAGAATCGCTGGCATCTGGTCGTTCCGATCCATTTGCTCGTTCGCAAGCGTCATCAAATCCCGCAAACTGGCGCTCTGGAGATTGATACGGCCTTCGATCTGATCAAGCCTTTGCGCCGCCTCCTTGAGCAGCGTACCCGTTGGTGACCCCAACCGGTCGAACTCCTCATACGGATCGGAACCACCCACGCCCAGGCGCCGGATGTCTTCGGAAATCGGCTCCACGCCGAGAAGCACGCGATGCAACTGATGGTCTGACTCTTCCAGTCTTTCCAATTGGCGCGCGTACATCTCCATCCGATTACCGAATTCTATAATCCCTTCCTCGAGCACCTTCTTCTCGGTCTTCAGAGCTACTTCCTGGGGCGTCTCGTCGACCCTGTCAATAATCCATGACAGAGGAACGGCTATCAGCAGCGCCAACACCACCATCTGCAGCCCGCCCCATTTGTCCTCCACATACCTGCAAAACTTGGGATCGTAATAGTAGCGTTTTTTCGACATGCAAATGCGTGATTGCGTTAACGTACACCTTGGTTTGCGGCAATATTATGCTTGACCCTCGGGGATAGGGCCGGTAATAACATAATGTCTCCGCACGGAGGACGAGTCCTGAAACGGAGGCCGAAATTTTAGGCCATGTTAGCACAAGGTAGGCATGTTCCGCCTAATTGTCAAATAGAACCGCCTGGACAGAGGAGCGAATCGGCTACTCGTAATCATGCTGAAAGTACTCGATCATCCGGGCGGGCGTGTCGGATCCTTTGGAGCGAATACGGTCGGCGAGACGCTTTGCAAACACCTCGGCAGGGTCGTAGCCGGCGCTGCGAAGCAGATGATTCATGGCGATCACTTCGCAGATCACCGTAATGTTTTTGCCAGGCGTGAGCGGAATCTTCACCATGGGCAGATCGACATCCAGCACGCTAAAGGTGTCGCTCACCATGCCCAGGCGGGTATATTCCTCCTCGGTATCCCACAGTTCCATATGCACCACAATCTCGACCCGCTTACGAAAACGAATGGCCCGTATGCCGAACATGGCGCGAATATCGACCAATCCGAGCCCCCGCACCTCCATAAAGTGCTGGGCGAGATCCGTGCCGGCGCCCATCAGCACTTGCTCTTCCTTGCGCGTGACAATAACCACATCATCGGCCACCAGACGATGCCCCCGCTCAACCAGATCCAGCGCCACCTCGCTCTTGCCGATACCGGATTTGCCGACCAGAAGCAGGCCTATGCCGTATACGGCCACCAGAGATCCGTGAATCGTTTGCTGCAACGCAAACTGGTCGTTCAGAAAATCCCGCAAGATCGCCATGAAGTCGATGGATTGCAGAGGCGTCCGGAAAACGGGTACGCCCTGCCGCGTCGCCATACGCACCATCTCGTCGTCGAGCGCGTTGTTTACGGTAAGCACAATGCAGGGCACGGGAAAGGAAACCAGGGTTTCGAATGCCTTGTGGCGAACAGCCTGCGGCTGATGCTGCAGAAACCGGTTTTCCGTGTTGCCCAGGATCTGCACGCGCTGATGGGTGAACAAATCGGTATACCCGGCCAGCACCAACCCCGGACGATGTAAATCGACCTCGGTTACCAATCGGTCCTCACCGGAAACATCATTCACGGATTCGATATCGATCCCCGCCGCCGTCCGCAAATGTTCCACCATGAAAGCCACGGTGATGGATTCTTTCTTGAAGGCTTTCGACGTATCGGGCATAGCATCGGCCTGATTCAATAAAGGATTCGGGAGGCGGCAACTACGGAACTTCCACGGTTTCGAGGATCTGCCGCACCAGATCGTCGCTCGTCACCTCTTCCGCCTCGGCCTCGTACGATACCGCAATGCGGTGCCGCATTACGTCCGGGACCAACATGCGAACGTCTTCCGGCGTAACATAGGCCCGGCGCTCCAGAAAAGCATGGGCGCGCGCTGCAAGGTTCAGGTGAATGGTCGCGCGGGGAGAAGCGCCGAATTCGATCAGCGGAGCGATATCCGACAAGCGGTACTCCGCCGGACGCCTTGACGCCATCACAAGATCGACCATGTACTTCTCAACCCGCTCGTCCATGTAGAGTTCGTTCAGCACGGCGCGCGCCGACAGAATATCCTCCGGTCCAACCACTTCCCCGACCTCTTCTTTCTTGCCGGTTCGGGCCATGCGGCGCATGATTTCCAATTCCTCGTCACGGGTCGGATACTCCACGCGAATTTTCAGCATGAACCGATCCACCTGCGCTTCGGGAAGGGGATAGGTGCCTTCCTGCTCGATCGGATTCTGAGTGGCCAGCACCAGAAACGGCTCCCCGAGCGGAAAAGTCGTCTCGCCGATAGTCACCTGCCGCTCCTGCATACTTTCGAGGAGGGCGCTTTGGACTTTGGCTGGAGACCGGTTGATCTCATCGGCCAGGATCACGTTCGCAAAAACAGGCCCCTTTTTGATGGAAAAAGACCCTTCTTTCTGATTGTAAACGAGCGTGCCCAGCAGATCGGCGGGAAGCAAATCCGGCGTAAACTGGATACGCTGGAACTTCGTCCCGATCGCGCGAGCAAGCGAACTGACGGTGAGTGTCTTGGCAAGACCCGGTACGCCCTCAAGCAGCACATGTCCATCGCCGAGCAGCCCGATCAGCAGGCGCTCGATCATATGACGCTGCCCCACAACGACCCGACCCACCTCGTTCAATAATTGGTCCACGAACGCACTTTCCTTGCGGATGCGGTCGCTGACCCGGGCCATATCAAAGTTTGCTACGGTTTCCACGTGACAGAAAAACGGATTGCTTGGAACAGGTATGAAGAAAGGTTTCAGGAGCGCGGTGCAGACAACGCGCGTCGTCACAGGAGCCTGACATGCACGTCCATATCGAATTTCCTTTTGAGTCCGGCTTGCACACGGTCCAGACAATGAGGGACCACAAAAGGCTGGCCCGCCATCACCACTGCACGCCCCCGATTCACGGAAAACGCTCCGTACATACCGTCAAGAGTCATGGCGTCCACTTCGTCGACCACGCTATCCGACACATCCGTCGTCGTGCCCCCCCAGTCCTTGCGCGTAGATGCGTCGGACATGAGAAGAAGCGCTCCAAAAAACTGCCAGTCTTTACGTTGAATCGCCCCTACCAGTTTCGGCACACGCTGGTTCTCCTTCACCAACCAGCGCAGAGCAGGCCGCAGGCGGAGGGGGACCGAGTCGGTCGCCACCGGTAAATCGCGGTGCTCCAGATCTCGTAGCGACGCCATCGTACCGAATCCCTTTCTGCGCAGAATGATCGCCGCCTCGGACGCCATTTTTCTTTTCCTTGCAACGGCTCCGGCTTCAAAGAAGGTACGATCTCCGGTCTCTACCAGCCCGAATGCAAGCGCATCCTCCGGAGGGGCTTCGAGCGGCATGCATTCGAGCGTAGCGGCATCTACGAAGGAATACTGTTCGGGCCGTCCTTGCTCGGCAGCCACGAGAAATGCGGGGCTGAAGGAGTGGCCCAGACCCGCCTCAACCGCTTCGTGGGCCAGTTCACATATCCGGCGGTCCTCCCGGGCAGGCGAAAAGGTTTCCCGACAGGCATGCGCCGTGGCCACGCCGAGGGCGGCAATGTATGCATCCGCACACGAAAAGGGCACCGCGTTCGCCACAGCTACATCGGCTCGCGCATCTTCGGGCGCCAGACGGCGGAGCGTTTCGAAAACAATGCGAACGGGCGGAGGAGCCGTATCGGGGAGCGGATGATCCGGATCGTATGTCCATGTTCTGTCGTCGCGTCCAAATGCAAGACGGGACGCTTCGCCCGTCGAGGCGCGCATCGCTACCGCCGTACCGGACGGGATGGAAAAAAACAGGGCGAACCCGTCGAAGTAATGCGTATGCTCAGCGAGCAAGCTCATGCTCCCGTGTGCAAAACCTGTCCCGGAACGGGCTCCTCCCACCACCTCGAAATGCTTCTCAAGCGTTGTACGCGCACGTTCCATCAGGCTTGACGGGGCTTCGAACGAGCGCTCAGGGACTCCTTGCGGCGCCTTCGTCAGGGAAGTCAGGCGGGAAACCGCACCAGCGCGATTGCGAATAGATTCTGACGGCATAAGGATGCTCCCGCACTATTTGAACAGATGGCCCACGGGTAGTGCATGTCCCCGCAGAAAATCCATCGCCGGAAGCCGGCGGCGACCTTCCTGTTGCAGTTCCAGCAACTCTACAGATCCTTCGCCGCAAGCTACTACGAGGCGATCCGACGCATCCGTCACTTGACCCGGCATGCCCTGCACGCCTCCCTCCGGGCCTGAATCCGCTACATGCGTCCGGTATATCTTGACAATGTTTTCGCCGTCACAGGTCCAGGCGCCGGGATGCGGCGACAATCCGCGTATACCGTTATGCACCTGATGCGCGGGTCGATCCCATACAATGCGCGCGTCTTCCTTGCGAATCCGCGGGGCCGGAGTAGCTTCCTCGTCGTTCTGGGGATGTACCTCAATCTGCCCATGGTCGATGCGCCGCACCGTCTCCACGACCGCCTCGGCGCCCAGCGCCATCATCCGGTCATGCACTTCTCCAGTGGTCTCGTTCGGGCCGATCGGCATGGTTTTTTGCAGAATGACGTTCCCTGTATCCACAACTTCCTTCAGAAAAAACGTGCTCACGCCCGTCTGCGTCTCGCCCGCCATGACAGCGCGGTGAATCGGTGCAGCGCCCCGGTACTTCGGGAGCAACGAGCCATGCAAGTTGAAGGCTCCCTTTCGGGCGATCCTGAACACGTCAGGAGGAAGAATGCGAAAAGCCACCACCACAATCAAGTCCGGCGCCAATCGGCGCACCGCTTGCGCAAAGGCCGGATCGCGAAGGGACGCCGGTTGCAGAATCGTCTCGATACCCAGCCGTTGCGCTTCCTCCTTCACAGGCGTCGGGTGCACGCGGCGGCCTCGCCCGCGGGGTTTGTCCGGGGCCGTCACCACCGCAACCGGATCATAGCCCGACTCCACGAGCCGTCGCAGCGACGGCACGGCAAAATCCGGCGTACCCATAAAAACGATCCGCATAGCCTGCATGAAAAGCTCCGATGAGTAGCTTTGGAATAATTTCGGACCTTACCCGAACAGGGCGTCCACAAATGCGCGGCGGTCGAATATCCGCAAATCCTCGATACGCTCCCCAACCCCTATGTATTTGACGGGAATCCGGAAATCATTGGAAATACCGATCACAATGCCCCCTTTCGCCGTGCCATCCAGTTTGGTGACCACAAGCCCCGTCACCTCGACGCTACGGGTGAACTCCTCTGCCTGCCGCAGGGCGTTCTGCCCGGTAGAAGCATCAAGCACCAGAAGCACTTCATGGGGCGCTCCTGCAACGCGTTTGGTCATCGCGCGCCGGATCTTCGCCAATTCCTCCATCAACCCTCCACGGGTATGGAGACGTCCCGCCGTGTCGACAATCGCTACGTCCGCACCCCGCGAATCAGCCGAGGCTACCGTATCGTACGCCACCGAGGCCGGGTCGCTCCCCTGCGCTTGCCGAACGATAGACACATCGGCGCGTTCGGCCCAGATCGAAAGCTGCTCCACCGCGGCAGCGCGGAACGTATCGGCCGCGCCGAGCAACACGGATTTGCCGGCGTCCCGGTACCGGTGCGCCATCTTCCCGATGGTGGTTGTCTTGCCGACTCCGTTGACGCCAACGACCATGATCACATGCGGACGGTTCGGCAACGGCGCGTCAAACCCTGCGGGGCGATCCGGGAGATCGTCAAGCAGCAGCGAGGCAATCTCGTCCCGGATCAGGCCGTGCAGTTCCGCCGTCGACACGTAGCGGTCCTCGGCCACCCGCTTTCCGATGCGGTCGATGATATGGAGCGTCGTGCCGACCCCTACATCGCTGGTGACCAGTACTTCTTCCAGCTCGTCCAGTACCTGCTCGTCCACGGTTTTTTTCCCGCGGACAATCCGGCCGATCTTGCCAAGAAATCCCGTTCTGGTTTTGGCGAGACCCTTGTCAAGCCCTGCAGAGGGTGCTTCGCCAGCCCGGGAACCATCAAAAAAACCCATATGTCGTCCTGATACAATAACAGAAAATTCAAATTAATCCATTGAACCGGGCTCTTCCCGGATCGCATCGCTCGTTGCGCCCGGCGCATCCTCCCCGGGCGGCTCACCTCGGCTCATCAGCCTGGCATACCTGGCCCCGTATGCTACGAAAGAAGTTGCCAGAAGCCCCGTCGTCGCAAACAAACAGAATCGCATCACAGGATCGTCGGCCCGCATCAGCGCGGCAAGGACGGTAACGGTCACAGCCCCCACGGCCACCTTGCCGGACCAATCGCTCATCTCCATGCGTCCTTTGCGATGCGCGAGCATGCCCGAGCCCAGCAGAATAAACAGATCGCGCGCGATCAGCACCATCAGAAACCAGACCGGCAGCATCCCGCGAAAAACCAGTGCAAGCACGATAGCCACGCCGGCGATCTTGTCGGTCAGCGGATCCAGTATTTTTCCCCAATCCGATACCCTGCCCGACCACCGCGCTATCCTCCCGTCGAGCCAGTCGCTCGCAATCATGACGACAAACAGCGCAAAAATCCAGCGGAGCGAGCCGTCGACCAGGATCAGCCATACGACAGGAACCACCAGAAGCACCCGTCCCATGCTGAGCGCATTCGGCACGGTCCAGAAATTCCCGTCGGGGCGAAAGCGCCCGAACTTACGGGGTCGCATCATCGGCATCATCCTCCCAGGCGTCGATGGCCTCCATCACCGCCTCCACGATATCCTCGGACGGCACGGTACCCACCACCTCGCCCCGTTTGAAAAGATGCGCCCGTCCACGCCCGAGCGAAATGCCCAGGTCCGCGCCGGCGGCCTCTCCGGGCCCATTTACCGCACAGCCCATGAGCGCGACATTGAGATCCTTCTCGAAACGGGCTTCCTGGACCGCCGCCTCCACCTTTTCCACGATCGAAAACAAATCGCCTTCCATGCGGCCGCATGTGGGGCAGGCGATCACGTTTACGCCCGGACGTCCCAGGCGGAGCGACTTCAGAATGCGGTGCCCCACCTCGACTTCCCGCACGGAGGGCGTCGCCAGCGAAACGCGGATCGTGTCCCCGATCCCGTCAGCCAGCAGCGCCCCGATTCCTATCGAGCTCTTGACGGAGCCGCTATCGAACGTCCCTGATTCGGTGACGCCGAGATGCAGCGGAAAATGCGTCTTCTCCGCAAGCAGGCGGTAGGCCTGGATCATGAAAAACACGTCCGAGTGCTTGACCGAAATAACCAGGTCCTCGAAACCGTGCTTCTGGCATATCTCCACATGCCGCATAGCGCTTTCGAAAAGGGCCTCGGGCTGCGGATAGCCATACTTGTCCAGCAGATCCTTTTCCAGCGACCCGGAGTTGACCCCGATGCGAATGGGAATACCGGCTTCCTTCGCAGCAAGCAATACTTCCCGCTCCCACTCTTCCTTGCCTATGTTGCCGGGATTGATGCGGACCTTGGCCACCTTCGATTCGACAGCCTTCAGGGCATACTGGTAATTGAAGTGAATATCGGCGACGATCGGTACGGGGGCGCCCTGCACAATATCCGGCAGCGCTTCTGCATCCTCCGGACGCGGCACCGCCACGCGCACGATGTCGGCCCCGGCCTCGGCAAGTTCGCGAATCTCGTTGAGGGACGCCTCCACGTCATGCGTTTTGGAGGTGTTCATGGACTGCACCGATATCGGTGCGCCGCCGCCGATTTGTACGGAACCCACCTGCACAGGCCGTGATTCTCGCCGATATCGTTTCATAGTTGCCGAATAAAAGATGATGAACAGGCGCTTTATTTAACGAAGCCAGGCGCCCTTGTGTTGCACGGAACGGGTTATCCGCAAGGAGTATCCGGAAATTCGTTAATCCCGGAGCCGCACGCTTACCAGAAGCGGCAAATGATCGGAAAGATGCGCCTCCTGCACCCGGGCAGCGACGACCTCCCATTCCTCGCTCACGAACACGTAGTCGATCCGCACCGCAGGCAGCCGCGCATGGTAGGTCATCCCCCACCCCTCGCCCGCCTCCGCAAAGGCGTCGCGTAACCGGCCCGACAACGTGCGGTACACCCGGTTGTTCGGGGTGCTGTTCAGATCGCCGCACAGAATGACGGGCAGGGTTTCCTCGTCGATCATCGCCACGATGCTGTCAATCTCCCGGGCACGGACCCGGTACGCGGCGCGGTATTGCCTGAAATAGCGCATGATATATTCGACGTCGAAAACAGACGAACGTGTTTCTTCCCAGGGCTTCTTCTCGCCGAACGTGCGCAAGTGCACGTTATACAGTATGAAATCCCGGTCTTGCCAGCGTATCCGGGCCCTGATGACATGCGACGTGCGACTATCCGACGAATACAGCCGACGCCGGGACACCTGCACGACCGACGGCTTGCTGAGCACGGGCTGTTGCGTCCACGAGGCATTATCGGGACGCATGGACGAGAAGCCCAGCGAGTCGAACAAAATCGAGACATACGGATCGGCCCGGGTAAAAGGCGCCTCGTCATGCCAGGCCATGGAGGCCTCCTGCAGACCGATAATGTCCGGGCGGCTTGCCTCGATAAGGCGAGTCATGTGCGCGGGACGTTCCGGGGTAGCGTCGCGCCAGATAGCGGGGGCGTTGAATGTGAGGAGCGTCAGCGCATCGTCCGGGGCCTCCGGGACGGCGTCGAAGCGGTCGAACGGGTTGGCGCGGATCAGAAAAAGCGCCAGCAACACGCCGTTGACGACAAGAGCGCGCCGGTTCCCCGCCAGCGCAAGCAATACCGTCATCCCCGCAAGAACCAGCGCAATGTACGGCAGGAAAACGGCGACGAGTTCGAACCACCAGAAAACGCCGAAAGGCACGTAGTACGCAAGGTACCCGGCCAGAAAAAGCAGTGCGATCGGGAGGTTGACCGCAGCGAGGATTGTGCGCGCAAACCGTTTCATCGCCAATGCCCGCTAATACTTCTTCCGGCCGGGGCGTATCGGAAGTTTACCCCTCCAGTACTGTATCAGCAGGAAGCCGAACAACATGCCGCCGAGATGAGCAAAATTGGCGACGCCGGCCTGGGTGCCTGTCACGGCGGCCCACAATTCCAGTACGCCGTAGATGATCACAAGCCATTTCGCCTTGATCGGGAACAGAAAATAAATATAGATGGGCTGGTTGGGAAACATCATGCCGAAGGCAAGCAGGATGCCGAATACGCCGCCCGATGCGCCTACCGTCGGATACACCGTACCGCTGGAGGAAGCAACAATCAGCTGAATCAGCCCCGCACCGATGACACAGACGAAGTAAAACACAGCGAAACGGCGGGTGCCCCATGTGTTTTCGAGCTGCACGCCAAAAATCCACAGCGCAAACATATTGAACAAAAGATGCGTGAAGCCGCCGTGCAGAAAGGAATACGTCACCGGTTGCCACGGCAGAAACAACGCAGAACCACCCAAGAACCTGGGATATCCTATCGGCCACAGCGCAAACCACTGCATAATTCCCCGATACAGGGGAGGAGTCATCATGGCGAGAAATACCAGGCCGTTCAGAATCAGCAGATTCTTGATGACCGGCGGAAACATCGAAAATCGCGTGAGGGGTCGGTAAGAATTTTGATACATCGTCCGATGTGTGTGCAATAACGGCATTCCTGCCCTGGATAATAGGATAACACCCCCCTCTTAGGGACAAACGTCCGTAAAGTTGCGTTTTCCTGCGGAACGAACGGTCGAAAACCGGCATTCAAGGAGCACGGTTCTACTTTTCGTACTCATGTCGGATTCGCGATATTCCAAGGAAGAACTGGAACGCTATTTCAGCGATCCAGCGGCACGTCGCGCGGCCCCTCCCCAGCCTCCCGCTGGAAAGCGGCGAGGTTATTTCTATCGCTTTTTTCGCAACGAAAACAAGGCGCAGGCCGCGTTCCTGCTTTCTGTGATCGGCGGCGGCATCATTGCCTTTTCCTTTTTCCTCGGGGGATGGGCTCTGCTGCTCTCCGATGAGTTGCCGGACTTCCGGCAACTGGACAATCCCGATTTGCAGCTTGCGACAGTCGCCTACACCGCCGACGGCAAGGAACTCGTGCGCTACGCCTTCCAGAATCGTTCCTGGACCAACTACGACGATATCTCGCCCCATGCGGTCAACGCCCTCGTAGCCACAGAGGACCGGCGCTTTCATAGTCACTGGGGCATTGACCCGCGCGGTCTCGCGGCCGCCGCCGTGGATGTGATTCGGAAAGGCGAACTCCGCGGCGCCTCGACAATTTCCCAGCAGTTGGCTCGCAACCTGTACAACCAGGACATCGGTTTCGAGGTCTCCGTTTCCCGCAAACTCAAGGAAATGATTACGGCGGTGCAGCTCGAACGCCGCTACACGAAGCGGGAAATCATCGAGATGTATCTCAACACGGTGCCCTTCAGCAACAATGCGTTCGGCATTGAAGCAGCGGCCCGCACCTATTTCAGCAAAACGGCAGCGGAGTTATCCCCTCTCGAAGGGGCCACGCTGATCGGGATGCTGAAAGCGAATACGTATTACAATCCCTACCGGAATCCCGAGAATGCCCGGCGCAGGCGGAATGTCGTCCTGAACCAGATGGCAAGCCAGGGCTTCATCCCGCGCGCATTCTATGACGAACACCATGCCGACTCGGTGCGCACCGACTACAACCCGTCTTCGGAAGTGACCGCCGCCCTGGCGCCGTATTTCGCCGAGCAGGTGCGGCTGTGGATGCGGGAGTGGGCCGCGGAAAACGGCCACAACCTGTATACGGACGGCCTGCGCGTGTATACGCCGCTCGACTCTCGGATGCAGGAAATTGCGCAGCAGTCCGTGGACAAAAATATGGAGGGCCTCCAGGCGGTTGTGGATTACGAATGGAGTGACGGGGGCAGATTATGGAATACCTTCGAGCCGTACCTTGAGCAGACGGGCTATGAGCCCTGGGCCCGGTACTGGCGCAACAATCCCCAAACGCTCGTGTCGTTTATCAAGGGCACGGAACGCTACCGCTCGCTTTTGCGCCAACCCGGGACGTCAGCGGACGACGCCGTAGCCCAACTCCGCACGAATGCGGCGTTCATGGATTCGCTGAAAACAGCCAAAACGCGGCTCCAGGCCGGCCTCGTATCCATCGATCCCCATACCGGACACATCAAAGCCTGGGTGGGCGGAAGAAACCTCAAGACCGAGTGGTACGACCATGTCAACAAAGCGGCCCGCCAGCCCGGCTCGACATTCAAGCCGTTCGTCTACACGGCGGCGATCGACAACGGATGGCCCCCCTGGCATCAGCTCCCCGACAGTGCATTTACGTATGTGGATCCGATCACCGGGGTAGTATGGCAGCCGCAAAACGCGGACGACCAATCAACGGGACGCATGATGACCCTTACCGAAGGGCTGGCCCAATCGAAAAATACCGTCACGGCCCGCGTGATCACGGAGCTCGTGAACCCGGAACTGGTTGCGTTCTATGCACGCAGGATGGGCATAAAAAGCGAGTTGGACGCCGTGCCGGCACTGGCCCTCGGCACCAGCGACATCACATTGCTCGAACTGACCACAGCCTTCAGCACGCTGGCGAGTGGCGGGCTGCAATACGACCCCGTCTTCGTGACGCGCATCGAGGATCGTTTCGGAAACGTACTGTACGAGCACACCTCCTCGCCCGAAGAAGCGCTCTCCGAACAGACGGCGTACACGGTCGTCAACATGATGCGTGGGATTATTAACCCGCCCAGAGGCACAGGGCAACGCATCAGGACTCAGTACGGGCTGGTCGACTACGATCTGGCGGGCAAGACAGGCACCACGCAGAACCACGCGGACGGCTGGTTCGGCCTCATGCACCCCAACCTGGTAACCGGCGCCTGGGTGGGATTCAATGACCGGCGCGTGGTCTTTGATTCGTTCTTTTGGGGACAGGGCGCGCACAATGCGCTCTTTCTGGTAGGGGAATACTTCCGGGGTCTCGCCGATTCCGAGGAGATCGACATCACGAAAGACCCGTTCCCCAGCCCCGAAGAACTGGGCCTGACCTACGACACGCCCCCTGGCGAAGAAAGAGAGATAAACGTCGGCGAGCGCGGCGTCGATTGGTAAGCGACGCGAAACGGAAAACGCCTGCAGAGTCCGGCGCATTGCATTGGAGCGCATGCGCATTTCAATATCGGACTACTCGTTCATGCTCGCCCCCGCCAGGTTCGGCAGCCTGATTGGCGGAGCGTGTTCTCGGCTTCCCTGGCCTGTGCTTCGCCCTCGAACGCGCCGTACACCGCCGATCCCGAACCGGACAGCGAAGCGTACACGGCGCCCGTTTCTTCGAGCGCGGTCTTTGCAGCAGCGATGCGGGGATACCGGGAAAGTATGACCCTTTCGAAATCGTTCGTCAGTTCTGCGCGCCAGCGCTCCGGGTCACCGGATAACAAGACCTCGCACAAATCCGGGCGATTCCGATCATTGGGCTGTACAAGGGCGTACGCTCCGGCGGTCGAGACCTGCACAGGCGGCGCCGCCACTACAAGGAGATAGGGAAAAACGTATGGCGTTCCGTCTTGCAGGAACGGCTTCAGCATGTCGCCGCGTTCTGTACCGAACGCCGCCGCATCTCCCGCTGCGAAGAACGCCGCATCCGCCCCGACGCTTGCGGCCATGTTTATCAGTTCCTTCCGTGATCGACCCAGCCCCCACCAATCGTTGAGCAAATGAAGCACCGTGGCCGCATCGCTCGACCCGCCGCCCAACCCGGCGCCGACGGGAATATGTTTGCGGAGTTCAACACATGCCCCCTTGTCCGGATCAAGGCATCGAGCTGCGCGATAGACCAGATTGTCTACTCCCGGCGGAACCTGGAGTAAACGATTCGCAGGCGAGGCGTCCTCCACAGGAATCACCTGCAACGGGCCGGAAAACGCCGAAGCCCCGGCTTCCCGGTGACCCGCAGGCGGTCCGACGGCCACCTCATCCGCCCAGCCGATCCGGAGAAACACGGTTTCGATGTCGTGATACCCGTCGCTGCGTTTGCGGAGCACATGCAAACCGAGATTGATCTTGGCGGGAGCGGCTTTACGAAGCATCGTGTGTGAAACCATAGTGAAAGACATTCCCGCAAAATGCGCGGATCGGATCGCCAATACGGCGCGCACTCGAAAAAAAACCAACCGATGTGCAGGGAACCCGATAGCGCTCCGGCTGTTGCAACACCCGAAGAAAAGAGGTGTTTTTCAAAAATACGCACTATACATTTCTCCCCGACGCCTTCTCATCCATTTCGGTCGAGCCTACCCCGAAATCGTTACAAAATTCGCTCGTACTTCCATAATCCGAATGTTCCGAAGGCGCTGCCCGCGCCTCTCGATATATCGGCATCCGGCATGACAGGCCGACCATTGTTTTTCCCGTTTCACAGGCATCCATCCATCCGGGGCGCTTCGGCGGTCGCTATGGCGTGGATCCTCCTCGCAGCGTTCCTGCTCGCACCCACGGCGGCGCGCGCCCAATTCGATTCGCAAGGGAACGGATCCGTGTCTCCGGCGACAACCGGCCCGGAGATAAACCCTCTCCAGGAGCAACTGACCCGATTTCAAGGCGCAGGAGAGATGATCCCTCTTGAGGGAACGGTCGATGCGGAGCAGTATATCGTGGGGCCGGGCGATCTTTTCGACATATCCGTGGGCGGTCCCCAGCCGCTACTTGCCCCGACCGCCGTCTCGGCGGACGGCTACCTGATCCTGCCGGAAGCCGGCGCCGTGCAGGTAGGGGGGCTTTCGCTGCAGGAAGCGCGCAGCCGGGCGAAACAGGCGCTCCGCGAATCCTTCGAAAATGTGCGCGTGGAAATCGCGCTTGCGCAACCCAGACAATTTTACGTGCACGTTTCGGGAGCGGTCCCGTTCCCGGGACGCTATCTGGCCACGCCCGTGGGGCGTTTGGCCGGCGTGCTGAGTCTGGCTTATGCGGACACCACCCGGGCCCCGACAGGAAACCTGACGTTTCGTCCCGCGCTGCGGAATGTCCTGCTCATGCACACGGACGGAACCCGGGAAACGGCGGATCTGCTGCGATATCACGCCACCGGCGATACGGAACACAACCCGTATCTGCGGGATGGAGACATCGTGTCCGTGCCTGCCTTCGACCCCGATTACGGCTCCGTTTTCATATCGGGGAACGTGGCCTTCCCGGGTATCTACGACCACCGGCCCGACGATACGCTTTCCGATCTCCTTGCACTGGCTACCGGACAGGAAACGCCCGGTTATGCGCGACAGGTTCGGCTCACCCGCGTGCTTCAGGACGGCTCCGTGGAAGCCGAAATATATGATGTGGCCGCGCTGTACGGCGGCGAGGACGTACAGGTGCTGGCCCGGGATCAGGTGCATGTGCTGGCCGAAGAAACGGTGCGCGGCGTCGCCGATATCGACGGATGGGTACAATACCCCGGCGCCTACTCTATTCTCTCCGGCGAAACGACCCTGCAAGACCTCGTAGCGCTTGCGGGAGGAATGCGCCCTGGCGCTCTTGCCCGCGCGGCGCATCTCAAGCGGCCTACCCTGCCCCTGACCGAACCCGAGTACGAAAACAGGTTCGGAATGCTTGCCGGCATACCCGACCCGGTCCCGGCCGACACGCTGGCCCTGATGCAATCCACACGGCTGGCAGACATAGGTTTCTTCGGCAGCGCTTATCTGACACACGACCTGCGGGTGCAAAGCAGCGTTCCGGTAGACCTGACCGTTGCGCTTGGACAAGGAGCCCCGCCTATTCCTCTCCAGGACGGTGACAAGGTATACGTCCCGCGCGATAATAATCAGGTCTTTGTATTCGGACAGGTGAATCGTCCGGGATATGTCACGCACCAGACAGGCATGTCGCCGGAGTACTATGTAAGCGCCGCAAGCGGACTTGGGAAAAACGCCGGAACCTCGTATGTCATCAAGGCTGGCACCAATCGTTTCGTGGAGACTTCCGAGACGGAAATCGAATCGGGAGATCGCATCTTCGTGGACCGGGAAAACATGTTCGCGGACACAGAGGAACTGCAACGTCTCTTAACCGAAACCCAGCGACTCGAACTGGAAAAACGGTCGGCTACCTTCCAAACCGTCCTGACAACGGTCGGAACCATCACAGGATTCATCACCACGTACCTGCTGATCCGGAGACAATGAGTTCAAAAACCATGCATTCGCCGGACGAAGGAGGCGCACTCGGATACAACGAGGAGATGCGTCGCGAGCGTGCGGAGGATACGCTCTGGACCACGCTGGGTACGTTGTACAGGTATCGGCGTCTGGTGATCGGCATACCGTTTTGCCTCGCCGTGATTACGGCAATAATCACGCTGTTTATTTCGAACTATTACCGGGCTTCTTCCACTGTACTCCTGCCCGAGGGCGGCAGTTCTACGAGCGCTCTTCTCAGCAATCTCTCGGGGGGCGTTTCCTCGCTACTGGGCGGAGCATCCGGCGACTATGTTCGATATAGAGGAATCATCCATAGTCGATCTGCTTTGTCAGCAGCTGTTGACTCATTCAACCTTGTACAAGTATATCAGCTTGAAGAGGAAACTTTTCCTCAAGAAGAAGCTGTCAAGCTGCTATCGGACAATCTGCAAACCATTCTCGATCAGGAATTTGAATATTTAAAAGTCTCCGTGGCGGATAACAGCCCGGAACGTGCTGCTGACCTTACCAATTTCTTTGTCCAGTATCTTAACAAAACAAACGCTCTTCTCGCATCTCAAAATGCCGCTAATTATCGAAGATACATAGAACATCGGGTAACAGAGGCCTATGACTCCATGGAATCTATTCTCGATGCCAATACTCAATTTCAGCGAGACCATGGTGTTTATGACCTGCCTGTACAAATTCAAAGTTTCTTTCAGCAGGTAGCTGCATTACGGGCAAGCGCCGTGGAAGCGGAAATTCAACATGAAGTCCTGCGAATACAATATGGAGAAGACAATGCCCAGGTACAGGCATTGCGCAATGTAGCCGAGTCAGCCAACAGCAAATATATGGATGCTCTGGAAGGCGAAGAACACCTTCTTCCCGTACCGCAAAGCGAGGCTCCTGACGTAATGCGCCAATATATGAATATAGAAATGGATCGAATCATTCAACAAACGATCCTGGAAGTACTTGCGCCTATGTACGAACAAGCTCGACTTCAGGAAGAACAGGAATCCTATGCGGTGCAAATCCTTGACGAGGCAGTTCCTCCGACAGAAAAAGCAGGGCCTAAGCGAACAATCACCGTACTTGCCAGCGGTCTGTCCACGTTGATCCTTACCATAGTATATATATTGAGTCTTTCCTGGTGGCGCAATAATGCAGCCAGAATCGCCTGGGGGCTTAAACACGCTGAGAATCCTGATAGAAGCGAAACGCTCTCTGCCTGATGAAGTGGCTTTCATCGATCTGGCATTACCCATCGCCAGTGGCGATCCGTTCGAGTGGAATCCTTGTGCTCCATATCGGCTTCGGGTTTACACTCCTCCTGACGCTATTCATTTCGCGATTTTTCGAGCCACTCGCTGTCCTGGTAATACCTTCATTATTCCTGGGAGGCATAATATTTCTCTACCTGTTAAAACATCCTCTTCTTAATCTTTCTATTGTACTTGGGCTATTTGTCCTGGTTTCTGATTACGAAGAAGGTATCCAGTTCATTGAAGTACTCTACGGGTTATACTATCTTTCCTTTTTAGCGCATTGGTTTATTACTCGAATATTTGTATACAAAGACCCCATACTATCCCAACCGGAAGACAAGGCATTCTTTGTTCTCCTTGCAATAATAACAATTTATATCCCTTTTACTTTTTTGTTTCAGGGGAGTCCCAGATCATTACTCAGCGAATGGACTTCTTTGATGCTCCTTGCCTTTTATTTTCCAATCAAAGAAGCATGTATCCGTTACAAAAATGGAATCAAAGTCATTGTCGGTGTATTGCTATGGATTGGAATTTTTGCGGCCATTCGGAATGTTATCCTGTATCGCGAATCCCTTCTGAATGCAGAATTAGCCTACCAAATAGCAACGGGGCGGGTACATTTTAACGACAACATATTAATGGCTTCATCCATTATTGCACTTTCCCTATTAACCTATTATAAGAAAATTAGACATCTGATACCTTCGACAATGTTATTCATTCTTTTATTATCCGGATTAATTTTTACTTTGAGCAGAGCTTTCTGGATGGCCTTTCTCGTGGGTGCATGCCTTATGTTTCTTGCTTCTGATGCTCAGTATAAACGACGATTACTCATTCTTTCGGGTATAGGAATCGGTTGTTTTGTGTTTGTGAGCATTTTGTTTCTGAACGACTATGTGGATTTGATTTTTCTGGGATTGGCCGATCGCCTGCTTTCTATTCCTGCGGCTATTACAAACGATCCCTCCATGATCAACCGATTTCATGAATCGAAGGCTGTGCTCAACCGGATATTTCAAAATCCGATACTGGGATATGGCATGGGGGTGCCTTATCTCTTTTATGACATCGTTCATGAGGGTACGGACCAAGATCCTTTTGTACACAATGCCTATTTGGGTCTATGGTACAAATTTGGAGTGCTCGGCCTCTCATTGGTTATTTACATATGGGTCAAAACTGTCAGGAATGGTATCCGCACTTTGCAAACCAATGCTATACCTTTAACACGGATCGTTACATTCTCTTCCGCAATGGCCCTGACTGCATTTGCAGTGGGCGCGATAACATCGAATCCCTTTTTCCTGATGGACGGTACGCTGCTTTTCGGTATGCTGACCGGTCTTGTCGCAGGGGGATATCGGCGCAGCCTCCTTGAATCGACTACTCCGAGGTCTTAACGCGACCTGTCATGAATCGGATGGATACATGAACGAAAAGCGACGCATCTTTCTGAATGCGTTCATGTCTTTCGGTCAGGTGATCGTTAGCGGCGTAGCATTCCTCTTTTTGTATCGCTACCTGCTGGACTCGATAGGTAGCGAACTGGCGGGAGTATGGGCTCTTCTTCTTGCATGGACGACCTCTCTCAGCGTTTCGAATTTCGGGATGAGCGGCGGCGCGCTGAAATTCGTTTCGAGGTATCGCGCCCTTGCAGAAGAACGCACTGTCATACGGGTTGTGGAAACATCTATTCTCTCCTGCGGAATTATTCTTGTTGTCGTACTTCCGGCCTCCTACCCCGTTTTTAAAAAACTGGTGTATCTGATCGTAGAACCTGCCGAGTATATCGGCGATGCATTGACCGTACTGCCCTATGCTATCATTACTTTTGGATTGACTTCATTAAGTAGTGTCGTCAACTCCTGCATAGACGGTACGCAGCGTGTCTATTTGCGTAATATCCTGGTAATGGTATCTGCACTGTTATATCTTGGACTCACTCTCTTTTTGGTGCCTCGTGCAGGCTTCGTGGGGTTGGCGCAAGCGCAGGTATTACAGACGAGCATTACATTGGTCGTTGGATGGATTATGCTGCGCTCCGTAATCCCGGGGCTTCCAGTCTTGCCTTTCAGATGGCATACAGGCACCTTCCGGGAAATATTCGCCTATTCGTTTAACTTTCAGGTGATCTCCGTAGCCCAGCTTCTATTCCAACCCGTTACCAAATCACTCCTTTCTGTTTTTGGCGGCGTCGGGCAGGTCTATTATTTCGAAATGGCCCACAAGTTGACCATGCAACTTCGTGGCATGATCGTAATAGCGCATCAATCTATCGTACCCGCCATAGCGCATTGGCATGAAAAAAATCAAACATACGTACAGCTTGTTTATCGCAACGCCTTCCGTATTCTACTCGTTCTTGTCATAGCAAGCCTACCTCTTCTCATAGGCCTTGCTCCTGTCATCTCCCATCTGTGGATCGGCCATTACGAGAATGTATTCGTGCTATGCTTCCTTTTTCTTGTTACAGGGTGGTTCCTGAATATCCTGTCCAATCCGGCTTACTTCGGGTATCTGGGCATCGGGCGTCTCCGCTGGAATATTCTGGGCCATCTGACGATAAGCACAGTGAGTCTCGGCCTCGGAATTTTACTTGGGCTCAACTATGGAGGCCCCGGCGTTGTGCTTGCGTACGCAATATCAATTCCCATAGGCAGTGGCATCACCCTGTGGGCCTATCATAGAGAATACGCCATCCGCTGGGGAGAGCTTATCGGTCTTCCTACCCTGTTCCTCTCCTTCGCCGGAATCGGTGGAGGACTCGTTACCTTCCTCCTCCAACGCCATCTTTCCAATCTCCTGCACCCCTGGTTTCTTATTTTTCTGTTATTGATTTCCTATGCGCTTGTTGTCGCTGTTCCCCTGTGGCGGCATCCGGTTCGCAAAACCCTGCAAGGATGGGCCTCGGAATTGACGGCAACCACGCTTCAACCGTAACGCTTCCTTTGGGGCCACACAGTCATTTTGATGCACGACATGTCGAAAAAAAACATATTGATTTTCAACGCATACATGGGTGGTCATCATGGATCGTACGTGCGAATGCTGGTGGAGAACTGGGTTGCCAGGAAGCGCAAGGGAAAAGTAAGACTCGTACTGCCCCCTGATTTTGTTCATGATTTTCCGGATATAACAGATTATATCTATTCTCATCAACGGAATGGGGTCGTATTATCGCCGTATCCGGAAAAAATAAATTTTTCAGGTCAGTCGATTTTTGATTTTATCCGGCGGGATATGGTTCAGGGGAAAATGGTTAAACAGGCCATCCTCGATTATAAACCTGATCACTGCCTGTTGATGTATTTCGATCATGTCCAGGCTTCTCTATGGACAGGCTTGAGGTTCGATTTTCCGATTACCTTCTCGGGGATTTATTTCAGACCGTCCTTTCACTATGCCTCCCTTGGGTCCCCGGCCCGCTCTGCAGTCGATCATGCCCGTCGACTACAAAAACGTATCCTTTTATCCGGTGCGTTGACCAACCCGCACCTGACATCGGTGTTCTCGCTGGATCCCTTTGCTGTTCCTTTCATTAACCGACTGGGAAAACACAACAAGGCCCTTGCCTTGCCGGACGGTATTGCTACATACAGATCATCCGCGGGCCATGATCGTTTACATCTCGATATTCGCAAAACGGACGGCCGTCGGACGGCACTACTTTTCGGAGGATTAAACCGTCGCAAGGGCGTCATCCGTATTCTCGAAGCGCTACCCTTACTTCCGAAAGAAACTCAGAACCTGTTACGCCTTGTTCTGGCCGGCCCTGTCGAGCCCGGGGAACGCGAGGAAGTACACCAAAAACTCGACGACGCGCGGTCTGCGACGACCGTTGAAATCGTTCTGGACGATCGATATGTTCCAAATGAAACCCTCCAGTCCTATATCGACGGTGCAGATTTTATTTTGGTCGCTTATCAGCGGCATATCGGTTCATCAGGCGTCCTTATACGGGCGGCCGAAGCCGGTGTGCCAGTGCTGGGATCGGATTTCGGACTGGTGGGAGCGCAAATTACCCGTAATCGACTTGGGCTGGCTGTCGATTCTACCTCGGCAGAAGCACTCTCCAGAGGTATCAAACTATTTGTCGACCAGCCGGAATCCTCGTCGCTCTTCGACCCTGAAGCATCCCGACGATTTGCAGAAGCTCATTCCGCCGACGCCTTTGCCGACACGATCTTTACTAACCTGAGCAGAGGTCCTTCCATACACTGAAGCGGACATGCGTGTAAAACAGCGAATTCAGGACATCCTCTGGAAACTGGGCATCGACGTGTCTCGATCACGTTCCTTGTATCATCCTCTTGGAAGAAAGGCCTTTCTCCTGGAGAGGAATAACATCGACGTTGTTCTCGATATCGGGGCCAATACCGGGCAATTCGGTTACGAACTTCGAAATTATCTCGGATATAAGGAAAAAATAATGTCTTTTGAACCCTTGCGAGAAGCGTACGAATCGCTGCAGGAAAGAACCACCTCTGACCCACATTGGGAAATCTTCAACGTTGCTCTTGGAGATGTACAAGAAAAAAGAGACATTAACGTTTCCGAGAATCTGGTAAGCAGTTCCTTTCTGGACATATTGCCTCTACATGCCAAAGCTGCGCCTGCTTCCATATACACTGGAAGACAAGAAATTCATATTAAAACATTGGATTCATTGTTTTGGGATCTATGTGACGAACATAATAATATCTACATGAAAATAGATACGCAAGGATTTGACAGCCGGGTCATTAACGGTGCAAAAGAATCACTTTCCTATATAAAATTTGTCCAGGTTGAAATGTCTCTTGTGCCATTGTACAAGGACGAACTCCTTTTTGACAAAATGCTCGAACTCATGACGGAAAATGGCTTTCGAATGATCGCGCTCGAACCCGGATTTATGGATCCCGTTTCCGGGCATACATTACAGGTTGACGGGATTTTTCAGCGTACCGGGATATGATTGGGGACTATAGAAACGGGTTGACAATGCCCGAACACAAAAGACCCGTCTCCCTGATCGAACGTATTCTACCTCGGGACCATTGCCTGCGCGATTCAGATTGCATGACGAATCGCCGACTCCAGACCGCCCACCATCCTGTCGAGCGTCAGATGCTCTCGTGCGTAAGCCAGCGCGTTTGCCGAGTATCGCTCCCGATCCGCCAGCACCTCCCGAACACCCGCCGCCAGCGCCTCGGAAGAATCGCCCGAACACAAAAGACCTGTCTCTCCGGAATGAACATACTCCACCTCGGGGCTGTGAAATTTCTCTCCCCCTGCAGGATGACGCAGTGACACCACGGGCACCCCGAAGGCGAACGCATGGTTCACGGCCAATCCGAGATACCCCGGCATCAGCATCAGGTCCGAGGCGTACAACCAGGGAGCCGCTTCCTCGCGCAATAAGGTCCCGAGGAAACGCACGCCCTGTAGCGAGCGGGACGATACTTCGGCTTCCATAGCCGCACGCTCCGGCCCGTCTCCAATAATTAACAGGCTAGCGGAAGTCTCCTTCGTCAGGAGATCCCAAGCGTCGAGAAGCATGTCCGTTCCCTTCTCCCGGATAAGTCGCCCTATGTAGACAAGCACGGGAGCCTCCAGGGGGATGGAAAGCCGCCGACGGACCGCCGTTTTGCCCTCCGCCGCCAGCGCGTCCCGCTGCGCAAACATGGGACCGATATCCATCGTGTTCCGGGCGACGAACAGGTTCCGCTCGGGCACGAACGGACGCAGCAGGTTCGCTCTGCCCTCCGTGTAACAGACGCACGCCTCCACCTCTTTCGCCAGCGCAAGGCGGTATTTGTCCTGGAGATTGCGCTTCGGATCGAACGCCCTGCGGTTCGACGAAAAGTGTCCCCAGAGCACGCGGCCCGCCCCCAGCGACTTCGCATAACGCAGCAAAAACGGCAACGTAACGGACCGGGGACTCTCCTCCACAAGAATCGCCGCCGGCGCACCATGCTTCTCGAAGGCTCTGCGAAACGGCTGTGCGTGTATTTTTTCCCCGAAAAACCAGTGGTTGCGGAGGGAGATACGCTTGTAACCCGGCATGCTCTCCCGAACCAGATTCCCCAGCGAGGAAGCCCCCGGCGGATCGCCCGCACACACGACCAGCCGCCCTTCGAATCGCTCGTTCAGC
Organism: Rhodothermales bacterium; assembly: GCA_951812345.1. GTDB lineage: Bacteria > Bacteroidota > Rhodothermia > Rhodothermales > VXPQ01 > VXPQ01. The sequence continues at coordinate 430,345 of OX638295.1, read as the reverse complement.
CGCTCCAGCACCGGGATGCGGTACCAGAGAAGCATCCGGCCGAAGTAATACACGGGGCGACAATCAGAGAGCATTGCGGTAACGAGAACGGCGGTTTAAATAATAAACATAGGGAATTGCATACGATGCGAGGGTATAGGTGGTTCGGATTGATTGGGCAGATTTTCTGCGGCGATGCCCAGAAAACCATGTAAGTGACTTCATGGCTGGCGGTACCAACACTCCGGCAGCGGCAACGTGCGTTTGCGCATATTGTCCCTGTCCAGGGGATGGGGAAACCTGCTCCGGTATATGCCACTCTCGAAGCGATCTTTTCGATGGAACGTGAACTCTGCTACCCGCGGAATTTCAAGCCCACTTCCCTTGACGGAACCGCAACAGTTATTGGGATGGATATGCACCACGCTGTGGCTGTACAGCAGCTTCTCGAAGACACTGGACGCGAGGGTAAAAAATGTTCGATTGAACAACGCTTGCAGATTGTGAAACTCGATGATCATAATCCTGAACTGCGCCAGTAGCGATGGAGAAGCGCTCATCAGAGCCTCGTATTCCACTCCCTCGATATCCATTTGCAGAATCAGATCGCCCTCGTAACCGTGGAGCTTGTTCTCATGCCACTCGTCGAGCGTCATGAAAGTCTCATTGGACAGCGCACCTACGAATTTCCTGTCGAACTCGAAATTGGGATGGGGCTGCGCCGGCGCCGCCACCGAGAAATCCGCCAGATACATCCGCATGCCCCGATCAGCCAGATCCGCTTCGAAGCGCGACTCTGTGGAAACGCCCGGGGAGAAACCGTGCCCGATGCCTTCCAAATCGTCGGGCAGGAGGTAACCGCCGTCGCCATCGGGACCCAGCCGGATCAACGACGGGCCCGTATCGATCGGATGCAACGAGCGGATTAGATCGCCCAACGCTCCAGCTGGTGTACGCCCGCCCAACGCCCCAGCTGGTGTGCGCTTCCCTATATGCATATCCAGCGCACCAGCCAGCCGAACAAGGCTGTCTTTGAGCGTCGCTGCAATCAGGGATCGGTTTTTCATTCAATTTACCTCGTTCTGCGTGAGCTGGTTTAGTATTTATTTGACAGGCACCCCAACCGCGTAAGCCCGCACCGAAGCGGCCTGTACATCAAAGTCTTCCTTTATCATAGGTTCCTTTACCAACAGCACTATTCCAATAGTTTGGGTCATATATCGCTTGAACACACCCTCCATGATCCGAGACAGTTTACATCCAACGTGCGGCGGTTGGCGCATTTTCTACGGATATGTCCTCGCCTCAAGAAAGCACTGCAAGAATACCCAGAGGCAACGATCCTGTGGCCTTCGATTTCTCCCGACCCGACGGGGCATTTTCAGGGTTTTCGTAGAGACGGATCGGGCGGTTTGGCTGCCGCAAAGATGCGCTGGAGGCGCTCCCGCCGCCCCGAGGATGCCTGCGAGTACCGCACGTTTCCTCGTAAGGTAACAGCCAACAGGCCCTACGGCTACGACAGATATCCCGCCGGGTCACTCCGATCACGGCGGCTCACCGCATACGCCTGGTCCGGGTGTGTCGGATTGTCCGGGTAGCGCCACTCCAGCTGTTCCTCCGCGACCATCGGGGGCAGGTGGCGCGCACCCAGATTCCGTTGAGAGAACCACAGATATCGCGCGAGGTCGCCCGGAGTAGTCCAGTCCCTTACCGCGCAAATCGCTTCGATAGCCGCCCGCAGTCGCTCCTTGCGCGGCCGGGAGCCCAAGCGATCAATCGCATGCCACACGTGGTCGGGCAGCTCCCTTCGATGCGGGGCCGCTCCTCGACGTTGTGCTCCACGCCGAAGCGACGCTCAGTACCGATGACCCTGAAAACGCGAATGTCCGCGTACGTTGCGGATCGTGCAACGTGAACGCGAAGACGGCGCACAAAACCATGCCCCAGGACTGCGACAAGCGGTTCAGCCTCCGGCTTGGAACGGCTATGGAGGCCTCGAAACTGGGATATCAGATATGGGCAATGACGGCGTACCTGATGATGACCGGGATCAAGGGCGTATCGTCAATGAAACTGCACCAGGATTTCAGGGATTTGGCAAAGAAGATCATACAGAGAATCGATCTCGGGGATTCGTGATCTGCCCAAACGGTGGGCACAAGAAAAGAAGCAACATGGGCAATGTACGCACTGCCCTTGCGGCAATGCCCAGACAAACGTTTGTATAATATCCAAAATTTGACTACTATAGTCATAATATTATGACTATATAGGATATTTTATGAAAACCGCCACCGTGTCGAAGCTCAAAATGTCGCTAAGCGCCTATTTGCGCCTGGTTAAGGACGGCGAAGAAGTGCTTATCACCGAGCACGGTCGCCCCATTGCGCGTTTGCTGCCTTTGGCCACGATCGAATTCGTGAGCGAACATCTGAGAGATATGGAAACGCAAGGTCTGCTCATCCGTGGGGGAAAACCGTTGTCGGCGGATTTCTGGTGTCTTCCACGTCCATCGGACCCCGAGGGAGTAGTCCGTTCAGCCGCCATACAGGAACGTGAGGAAGGCTGGTGAACTTCTGGGAGACATCCGCCGTGATCCCGCTTTGCTTGCAGGAACCGTCATCGGCTGCGGTGCGGGATCTCCTCATGGACAATGCATCCATAGTCGTTTGGTGGGGTACGCACACCGAGTGTATTTCTGCATTGATGCGGCGGGTTAAGGAAGGTCATATGCCCCCGACCGACGAACAGGCTGCCCGACGCGTGCTGGACAGACTGGCTCAGTCATGGATGGAAATACAGCCGAGCGAAACCGTACGAAACATCGCGGAAAGATTACTGGCCGTGCATGCACTGCGGGCAGCAGACGCCTTGCAGCTCGCCGCCGCACTGATGGCATGCGAGGCGCACACAAAGGGGCAAGGATTCGTTTCGCTCGATCAACGTTTGCAGATAGCAGCATATAAGGAAGGGTTTACCATACTCCCGGATATGTGAAGAGATCGCATAGCGTCCTTGCAGGGATGCGCTACCCCTTTTTCCATCCAGCGCGTAGGCGCTGACTATCCGCGAGCCCGGGAATCCAGATCGCTGCTGGCTAATAGCGCGGTATCGCGCCATATACCACAGAGTAATGGATCAAAACACCCCTCTTCCCCGCCCCCCACCCAGTTGACAGGCCCACAGTAAACCGCGTACCTTTTCCTTGCAAGAGAGCGGAACACGTACAATCAGGATGACAGCGCCTTTCTCGAACGAATCGGCAAATAGCGACCTCGCTTATCAGGAGGAAATCCTGCAAGGCGTTTCCCGCACGTTCGCCCTCACGATCCCGCAGCTTCCGGACAAACTGCGCGACGTGGTAGGCAACGCCTATCTCCTGTGCCGCATCACGGACACCATTGAAGACGAACCCGCCCTGTCCGCCGGGAAGAAGCGGGCTTTCGCGGAACGTTTTGCCGAAGTCGTTTCAGGTCGGGCGGAAGCGGAGCCTTTCGCACGGGAACTCGGCGCATTGCTGTCGGCTTCCACGACCCCAAGCGAGCACGACCTGATCGACAACACGGTCCGTGTCATTCGCATTACCAATGGATTCAACACCGTCCAGCGGGCAGCGCTCGAACGCTGCGTCAGAATTATGGCGGGCGGTATGGCGGAGTTCCAACAGCACGCTACGCCCGACGGCCTGAACGATGTCCCGCACCTTGATCGGTACTGCTATTATGTCGCCGGCGTGGTCGGCGAAATGCTCACCGAGCTGTTTTGCAACTATTCCGCCGAGATCAATGCACGGCGAGAGGAATTGCTTCCGCTGTCCGTCTCCTTCGGACAAGGGTTGCAAATGACCAATATCCTCAAGGACGTATGGGATGACTGGGATCGCGGCGCGTGCTGGCTTCCGCAGGATGTCTTCCTCGCTGCCGGTTTCGATCTGCGCTCCTTATCTCCCGGTCAGGCCGATCCCGGCTTCATCAAGGGATTATCCGAACTCGTGGCGATCGCCCGCCGGCACCTCGCGAACGCGTTGCGGTACACGTTGATCATACCCGCTCACGAGACGGGTATCCGCCGGCACTGCCTGTGGGCATTGGGCATGGCCGTACTCACCCTGCGGCGCATTCACGCAACGCCTGCCTTCTGCAGCGGACAGGAAGTGAAAATTTCCCGGCGCAGCGTGTGGACCGTCGTCATCGTCACAAGCGCCTTGGCCCGCTGGAATTCGGCGCTGAAATTCCTTTTCGGGGTGTTGACCCGAAGGCTGCCTTCTTCCTGAATCATGCCGCCATCCAGATTTCCGCCTGCTTCGTGGACTTGTACGGAACCTCTGATCAGAAAATTAAATTTCCTTGTGCTGTGTATATGTATTTTGCTCTGCGTTATAGCAAGATTGAGACACCTCGACTTTCCGGCCTGAAAACATGCCGGACTCGATAGAAGTTTAACCGGGTGCATGAAGGCTGCTGAGACAAAGAATATCCCTTCCTGCTACATCCCGGGCTATGCAAGGGCCTCAGCCCTCGACCCGGAGATCGCGGCGAACTACATCGCCCATACGCATATCGGAGACCCCGACGCCGATGCGGTGATCGAACAGATGGCTTCCCTGGACGGAGGAACGTCGGCGCGGTTACTCAGATTGGGGTTGAATACGGATGACCCCGAGGAGAGAGAGCAGGTTCTTCGCGATGCGCCGTCCGCGCTGCTAAACTTCCTGAGGAAGTTAGACACACCGCCCGACTGGGTTGACACCTCCACCTATATGCCCGGCGTTCGCATGTTTCACAGGAACTCGCGGCTGGTCCTCGGCGCATTCGTAGGAGGCACTTTAATAGAGGGTTTCTCCACGAACATCAGTAAATCTTTCTTGGTAACGGGGCGGTTGCGTGAATACGGCGTCCGGCGTTTAAGACAAAATAACCGCCACATGATCGAGTTATTCATGCCTGGCGGTATGGAGCGAAGTGGAGACGGCTGGAAGTTGTCTATCCGTGTCCGGCTGGTGCATGCACAGATCAGATACCTGCTGAAAAAATCCGAGGAGTGGAATATCGAAGAGTTGGGCGTACCGATTAGCGCAGCGCATATGGGTTTCTCCGCTGCCGCTTTTTCGGCAAGGTTGCTAAAGCATCTGGAAAGCCTCGGAGCCGAATTCAACGAAGAAGAACGCAAGAGTTTTATGAAGGTCTGGCGCCATTCGGGATTTTTGATGGGCGTTCCCGAGACTATCTTGTTCCGCGACGAGGAGGAGGCATTGCGGCTATTCGATGTCGGGCGCATGTGCGAGCCCGCCAGTGAGCCGGAGAGCATTGCAATGGCGAATTCCCTGATCAATTCCGCTCCACTGGTTATAGGAATCACGGATACGTCTGCTCGTTACGCATTGGCAAAGTACGTATACCGTGTTTCTCGAGCGCTCATCGGAAATACGCTCGCCGATGAACTGAAGTATCCTGCGAACCAGACCTTTGGGGTATTGCAATGGTTTCGGTTGCAATCCCGTTATTCCCAAATGATGAACAGGTTATTTCCAAAACGCAATCGGGATAATAATTTCTCCCAATTCACATCCCTTCTCGAGGCCTCGGCGTTCGATGCGGCGGGCATAAGCTACAGGCTTCCTGACGATCTGTATGCGGAAGAATCTCAAGAATGGTGAGGCCATCGAACCGGAAAAGAAATGGCCAGGTAGCCAGGCCGGAGCCAAAAAAGCAAACGGAGAATCGGCGATTTTTGTATGTTATTCCTATAAAAGTTGAACCGGGTGCATGAAGGCTGCCGAGCCAAAAAATATCCCTTCTTGCTATGTTCCGGGCTATGCGCAGGCCCGTGCTCTCAATCCGGAGATGGCGGCCAATTACATCGCCCACACATGCATCGGAGACCCCGACGCCGATGCGGTGATCGAACAGATGGCTTCCCTGGACCGGGGAACGTCGGCGCGATTATTCAAATTGGGTTTGAATACGGAAGACCCCAAGGAGAGGGAACAAGTTCTGCGCGATGCGCCATCCGCGCTACGGGATTTTCTGAGAAAGTTGGACACACCGCCCGATTGGGTTGATCTGTCGGCCTATAGCCCAGGCATCCACATGTTCCACAGAAACTCGAGCCTGGTTCTCGGAGCCTTCGTGGGAGGCGTTCTGGTAGAAGGCTTCTCTACGAATATCAGCAAGTCTTTCTTCATAACAGGGCGGGTGCGCGAGCACGGCGTCAGGCGTTTGAGACAGAATAACCGGCACATGATCGAGATATTCATGCCCGGCGGGCTGGAACGAATCGGTGACGGCTGGAAGTTGTCTGTCCGTATCCGGCTGGTCCACGCACAGATCAGATACCTGCTGAAAAACTCGGACGAGTGGGATACTGAAGAGTGGGGCGTTCCAATCAGCGCAGCGCATATGGGGTTCTCAGCCGCTGCTTTTTCGGCAAGGTTACTGAAGCATTTGGAAAGCCTGGGAGCTGAATGCAATAACGAGGAACGCGAGAGTTTCATGAAGGTCTGGCGCCATTCGGGGTTTTTGATGGGTGTTCCCGAGACCATTTTGTTTCACAAGGAGCATGATGCGCTGAAGTTATTCGAGATTGGCAGGATATGCGAACCCGCCAACGAGTTGGAGGCAATCGCGATGGCGAATTCACTGATTAACTCCGCCCCATTGGTTATAGGAATTAATGACCCGGCCGGACGTCGTGAACTGGCACGGTACGTATACCGTATATCTCGAGCGCTCATTGGGAATACTCTTGCCGACGAATTGCGTTATCCCGCGAATCGGTCCTTTGGAGTGCTGGAATGGTTTCGGTTGCAGTCCCGTTATGCCCAAGTGATGAACAGGTTATTTCCAAAACGCAATCAGGATAATAACTTCTCCCAATTCACCTCCCTGCTCGAGGCCTCGGCATTCGATATGGCGGGCATAAGCTACAGGCTTCCTGACGCTGTATATGCGGAAAAATCCAGGCAATGGTGAGGCCATCGAGCCGGGTCAGCCTATGACGGAGTGAACGCGGTCAAGTTGAGTCTTTAGTCCCTGCGCGCGCCGGAGAGTTAAGGCTAAGGCGGGTGACGTGACCAGGTAGCCAGACCGGAACCGAAGAAGCAAACGGAAGCCTGGCGGCTTTTGCATGTAATCCCCTAACAATTCCACAGAAGACGGTAAATGCCCACACTCCCAACAACACTAATAAGCGACAAAAAGAAATGGTCCGAAGTAACGGGCCAGAGAGTCATCATAATTGGTGGAGGAGCAGCCGGGCTGAGTGCCGCCTACGCCCTCAAGAAGCATGGCATTAGACCCATCCTGCTTGAAGCCCACGACCGGGTAGGCGGACGCATGGGAGGCGATAGAGTGAATGGGTTCTGCATCGATAAGGGGGCGGACTTCTTCTGTGATTCCTACGATGTTGCTTTTCGCATTTGCGAGGAATTGGGATTGTCGCTGATTCGCTCGCAGATGAACCTGGGCTGGTACAGAAATGGCAAGTGGGTTGTGACAACGCCGATCCAGTCCGCTGGCGAACTCCTGAAGAATCTACCGGCGTTCAGAAACATAGGGTTCCTGTCACCCAGGGCTGCCTGGTCGCTTGTGAAGATAGCCAAGGCGATCAAGGGTCAATCGGAACATCTTAATTTCGCCAGCAACTCTCGAATCGCAGAACTCGACGGAGAGGAGAATTTCGGCGACTACTTGACGAGACTCGGCGTGCCCGGCTCGTTGCGGACGACGTTGGAGGGATTCCTGGAGATGACGATGGGCTATGTCGAATACTCCGGCGCGGCGTATATGCGGACCTATCTGGCAGAAATGCTGATGAAGTCCGATCAGATATACGTGCCGAAAGAAGGGGCCAGTGCCCTTGCCTACGCCCTGGCGGATGCCTGTAGAGACGTTATTCGCGTCTCGACGCCTGTCAAGCAGGTGGTTATCAAAAACGGAGCCGTGACCGGCGTGGTCGTTGACAATAGCACTATCGAAGCGGACGCCGTTATCTGCGCCGTTCCTCCATCGAAGGTGCCGGGAATCATCCCCGATCTGCCAGCCTCAATACGCCGTACGCTCAACAACGTGGTCTATTCGTCTGGATGCCGGGTGGTGATAGGTCTCGATCGCCCGCCACTCCCCTCCGGCTGGAATGGTGCTTTGTACCCGGAAGACGACACTCCGCTTCTTCTGGACCGGTCCGTCAACCTTCCCGATTGCACACCTCCGGGTAAGAGCATGCTCGACTTGCTCGTCGGTCGAGGCCGTGCCGAAGAGTTATTGCTGCTGGACGACAACGAAATCAAGCGCCAAATGCTTCGTGATGCACGCAGAAATCCACCTCCCGGATCTAACCTGCCCGGCGATGACGAAGGGCTGTTCGCCCGTGTGTACCGCTGGAAAGAGGCTGTGTGCATGGCGCACCCCGGCATGTTCACTGCAGTAGCGGACATGCGGCGCCAACTCGACCGGGATATGAAGAACCTCTTCCTGGCGGGCGACTATATGCGGGTACCCTCGGTAAACGGCGCCCTGGCCAGCGGCGTCGATGCGGCCGGCGAAGTCGCTGAATTGCTCGCATCCGGTCCTGCTTGAACAGGCCGTCCGGATGCCGCTCTTTCATTTGGCAGGCCAAGGGGATCGGATCCTCCGCGAATCGGCCGGACGCTTACGAGCGCGACGCGAAGTGTCTCTTTCGCCATGCCCCGAGGTTGTCTTGCGTCATAACAAGCGCAGGCACCACCAGCATCAGAAGCACGGTGGCGACGAGCACGCCAAAACCGACGGACGTTGCCAGCGGCACGAGGTGTTGGGCATGCGTACTGGTCTCAAAGATCAGGGGGGCAACCCCTGCGAATGTGGTGGCTGAGGTCAGCAGAATAGCCCGAAAACGGTCCTTGGCTCCGGTGATGATCGCGTCTCTGGCCGGCACTCCGGATTTTCTCAGGTCGTTAATGAACTTAATCATCATCAGCGAGTCGTTCACGACCACCCCGCTTACGCCGATCAGTCCGTACATCGACCAGGTTCCCATACTCAGGCCCAGCAGCATGTGCCCTGCTATGGCGCCTATGCCGCCCAACGGAACCGCAGCCATGATGATGAGCGGCTGGGAGTAGGAACCAAAAGGAATCGCCATCAGCATGTACATGACCAGCAGGGCCAGAAAAAGCGATCTGCCCAGATCGGCATTGGCTTCCTGCTGCTGTTTCCTTTGGCCGCCGACCGTGTATGCAAAGGCCGGGTTCTCGGCCTCCAGACGCGCGAGGACCCCGCGCTCCAGACGGCGGTTTACTTGCTGTTCCGTGGCAATCTGCACATCCACGTCGGCTGTAACCGTCACCGCGCGTCGTCCATCCACCCTGTGCCGGGCAGCCGGGGACCTCGAGAACCGGGCAGTCGCAACCTGACCCAGGGGCGCCTCGCCGCCCGGTGTACGGATCAGATAGTCCTCGACATCGGTCGCGGAATTGCGCTCTTCCTCAGGCAGACGCACGTATACCCGCATGTCCTCGCGCCCTCGCTGCACCCTGAGCGCTTCTGCTCCAAAGAAGGCGGACCGTGCCTGGCCTGCGAAATGATCAAGGGTCAGGTTAAGAGTGCGGGCCCTGGGCTTGAGTTCCAGTTGAAGTTCCTTGAACCCTTCATCCTGATTACTCCGGATGTCGAAAACCCCATTGATGGCGGCTAATTCTGAGGTGAACTCGTCGGCAATCACAGCCAACCGATCCGGGTCCGGATGGGAGAGTTCAAAATGAACCGGGAGACCAAGCGAAATCAGGTTCGAGGAAATCGCGAGAGACTTCGCTTCCGGGAAAGTACCCGCTTCCTCCCGCCATACCTGTTCGAAGGTGGAGGCTGCAATACCCGCCCGCTCCCAGTCTACAAGTTTGAACTGGACCGCCCCAAGGTGGCCACGCGACGCTTCCACGGCATTGCCTCCCAATGGGTCATAGAGCGCCGCCGCTTCCCCCACGGTGACCGCCACGCCAACCTCCAGCGGAGGCGCGTCCCCGGCGCGGCCCGCCTCGATCCGCGCCACCGCGCGGCGTCCCGCGGCTTCGAGTTCGGCAGCGATCGCAGTCGTCCGCTCCCCCGGAGTGCCCACGGGCATCTCCAGATTGGCAGAGACGACCTGGCCCTCGATAGGAGTGAGAAACTGGTTTGGGACAATACCCGATGCCACAACCCCCATCGATAGTACCATCAGGCCCAAGGCAGAGAAAAGAATGATAGGGGGGTGGTCGACGGCCAGTCGCAGTCCACGATCCAGGGGACCTTCCACGATTCGCTTGAGCAGCGCATCCACGGCCTTCTGAACGCCTCGGATGCGCCGGCTGAGCCAATTCCCTACACGCTCTCTCGACGAAGACAGGTGGGCAAGGTGGTTCGGCAACACAAGCAGAGACTCGATCAGCGAGAGCAACAGTACCGTGATCACCACGATGGGAATGGCGCGTCCGAGTTGCCCTTGGGGTCCGGGCACGGAAAGCAGCGCCGCAAAAGCCGTCACGGTAGTGAGAACCGAAAATATGACAGGAACGCTCACCCGTTTCGTCCCGCTGATTGCCGCCGCAAACCCGCGGATGCCCCGCTCACGCTCCGCAAAGACGCTCTCTCCTACCACGATCGCGTCGTCCACGACAATTCCCAATGCCAGGACAAGCGCCATCAGAGAGAACATGTTGATGGACACGCCCAGGAACCCCATCACCAGGAAGGTCCCCATAAACGAAACGCCGACTCCCACAGCCACCCACACGGCCAACCCAATCTCCAGAAACAGCGCCAGCACCAGGAAAACAAGCAGCATTCCGAGCAGGGCATTCTCGATCATAAGACCAAGGCGTCCCCCGACTTCCTCGGAGTCGTCTTTCCATATCTCGACAGAGACGCCTGCGGGAAGGGTCGGTTCGACTTCGGCGGAGAGATAGTTCCTGACCGCTTCGGCGATATCGAGAACCTGTTCGTCCGAGGTGCGATAGACATCCACGCGAACAGCCCGCTGCCCGTTGTAACGCACAATGAGATCGGTGTCTGCGAAGCCGTCCCGTACGGTCGCGATGTCACCCACGCGAACCGATGTTCCGTCGGGCCGCGTCAGGACGATGATGTCCTCGAAGTCTGCCTGCTCGTAGTTCTGCCCCAGGGTTCGGACGAGAATTTCCTCCTCGTCCGTGGAAATTTTGCCAGCGGACAACTCGAGTGAACCCTGCCGGACGGCCAACGCGACATCATCCAGAGTAAGCCCGAGCGCCCGAAGCCGATGGAGAGGAACCTCAATCGAAATTTCGTACTGGCGAGCACCGCTGGTCTCGGCCAGGGACACTTCGGGTAGAGACGAAATCCCCTCCTCAATGTCGTATGCCAACTCCTTGAGCGTGTGTTCCGGCGCCTCGCCATAGACCAGGAGGCGTATTACGCTCTGCCTGCTCGTCACTTCGCGCACTTCAGGCCGTTCGGCGCCGGCGGGAAAGGTGGGAATGCGGTCCACCTCAGCCTTGATATCGTTCAGGGCACGGTTGATATCCGTATTCGATTTGAACTCGGCGATCACCGACGCGAGCCCCTCGGAGGCGGTGGCCTCCACGCGCTTCAGGCCGTCTACCGCTCGGATCCGCTCTTCGATCTTACGAACAATGGACTCCTCCACCTCCTCCGGGACGGCGCCGGGATAGGGCACGAGTATCTGGACACGGTCCAGAGAGAAGTCGGGCAGAACCTCCTGAATGAGATTACGAGCCGCCACCAGCCCGGCCACTATCAGGAACAGCATCAGCAGATTGGCGGCAACGCTGTTTTTCGCCATATAGGCTATAGGGCCGCGCTGCTCCCAAACAGGATGATCATCCCGGTTCATGGGGCTTCCACAACGGTGGTCCGCACCGCCATGCCTTCCGTCGCAAACTGAATACCGCCTGTGGCGACCGCCTGACCTGCTTCGAGCGCGCCGGTCACATACACGTCGTCATCGGAACGCTGCAAAACGCGCACCGGGACAATGGTCAGCGCTGTGTCGCCGCGCACTGCCCAGACCTCGTTGCCGGGCCGGAGCGCCGAGCGCCGCACAATGAAGTACCGGTCCGGAACGACTCCCTGGATATGTACTTCCACAAACTTGCCCACAAGAAGCGGCGGTGCGCCGGGGCCGGCGGGAGAACCGTTCTCCCCTGCCAGGGCGCCGCCCGCGAAGGGGGCCGGAACGCGTACAATCACGTCGATAGTCCGCGTCTGTTCGTCCAGCGAACTCTCCGCCCGATCTACGTACCCCTCCCAGGCGTAGCTTCGATCGCCATACTCTGCGATGACACGGGCCGCCACCCGCCTATTCCCGTCGCCCGCTCTCAGGTTCCAAAGACCAGGAATGAGCGCCGCATCGGCGTCGGACAGAGGAACCACCACATCCACCGCATCCGAAGCGTAAAGGCGCCCCACGCCCTGACCGGCCGCCACGAACTGCCCTTCATCCACGGACTCGTCGCGCACAATCCCGTTGAAAGGCGCACGGACCTCCGTGCGGGACAACGCCAACTCGGCGTCGGCCAGCAACGTGCTGTCTCTGACCAGAGCGGCCTGGGCAGCTTCGAGCTGCGGCTGCCGAAGCGTCAAAGGACTGGCGTCCGAAGATGCGGCGCCCGTCTCGCGGCGTTGAAATTGCGCGTATTCGGAACGGGCAATCAGCGCCTCCTCTTCGGCCTGAAGAAGCGCTACCTGCTGGGCAGCCACGTTGGCGCGCGCCTGCTTCACCCTGTTGCGGTAATCGGCGTCGTCGATGCGAAACAGAACCTGCCCCTCCTCGACACGCCCTCCGCTCTGAAAAACAGGGTCCACCCAGGACACCTTGCCGCTGACTTCGGCGGTGACATGTATCTCCGCAGTGGGGCGAACCGTGCCAGCCCCGAACACGGGGATGGGACCGACTCCGGCGACCACAGAAGCCGTGACCGCAACGGGTGTCCTGTCGGGAGGGGCCTGGAACTCCGGTTCGGGCCTGAGCTGGACCAGCAGAATGGCCAGAACCAGGCATGCGATCAGAATGCCGCCAGCCACTAACAAGCCTTTACGTCGAGTCATCTTTCTTCTCTGTTTACAGAAGTCATTCGTGGCGTATCAAGTGAATCCTGCGCCGTCCAGGCGCCTCCAAGAGCACGGTGAACTGCAAGACGGGCAAGGGCCATGTCTCGCTCTGCGCCCACGAGAGCGGACTCCACGATCAGGCGGGTGAGTAGCACATTCAGGTAGTCTGCGTAACTCCCGATTCCGGACGCGTACCTCTGTGACTTGAGATCTGCCGAAGCCTGGGCCTCCTCCAGACGAGAACCAAGAAAAGTATGACGCCGTTTTGCGTTTTCCAGTCCGGCCAAGGCAGCCTCCACCTCGTTTACCGCCGTGACCACGGTACGCCCGTAGGCAGCGGCCATTTCGTCGAAAAGGGCATGCGCAAGCACAACATTGTCTCTAAGACGACCGCGCTTTATGACCGGTGCGGTCAGGTTCACTACCAGATTACGGAACCACTGATCCACATTGAAGAGCTCATCGGCTTCTGAACTCTGTAACCCGATAGATCCCGATAACGAGAGGTTCGGGAAAAGCTCGGCACGGCGAGCCCCGATCGCGTAGCGGGCCGCATCCAGCCGCTGTCCAGCTGCTATTACATCCGGCCGCTGGAGCAAAAGGTCGGCCGGGACGCCCGCCGGAACAGGATCCGCCACTGGCGAGGGAGTAAGCGCATCGGGAAGAATTGCCTCCATATCCGGCCGATAACCGCCCAGCAATACGGAGAGGCGGCCCTCTGCACTGGTCAACAGACTTTCGAGTTGCGGCAATCCCGCCTGCACGTTGCGCAATTCCTGACGCACCCGATAGAGATTGAAAGAACCGGCAAGTCCACGGTCGTACCGGGTCAAGGCCAACTGCTCTTGCTCCAGAAGAACATCCACCATCTCGCGGGAAAGAGCGGTCAGCCGCCGTAGAGCGACGATCTCGAAATAGGTCGTGATCGTCTCGGACAGGATTCCGATGCGAGCCGCGTGAAAGTCCGACTCCGAAGCAAGGTATTCGGCGCCCGCCGCAAGCGCATCGTTACGGACACGGCCCCAGAAATCCAGTTCGTAGGCAAAGCCGGCGTTCAGTTCATAGGTAGTGAGCGCCAACCGATCGGGTAGTGTGAAGGGTATTGGCAAATCACTATCATCCCCACCCAGTCCCAATTCCTGGAGTTGCGCACCAATGTCGGCGTTCGTGGGCGAGTTGATGTCGTTGGCGCTCCCCCCGAGCTGGACGGCCGGCAAAAACGCGACTCTCGCAATACGGGCCCGCACTCTGGCTTGCTGAACCCGGGCAATCCCCCCTGCCAAATCGAAGTTGGAGACAAGCACCGAATCGACCACGGTGTCGAGCGCCGGATCGGCGAAGGCATGCCACCATTCCACCGGTTCATGGGGACCTGCCGCAAGGCTCTCCGCGAAATCGCCGGGCAGTTCGGAAACAGGCTCGGGAAGCGAGGTGCGCGGCGCCAGCGAGCACCCGGCGAATAAGGCGCCCGAAACCAGCAAACACAGAACCGTTCGTATCGCTGTCATTGGCGTTTCAGGATGCATAGTCATCTTGCGCCGGAGCTAAGGAAATTCAGTCCACGCCCCATTCCTGTATAGCTATGGTATCCACAAGGGACAAAGTATCCAGATTCATTGAAAAATGCTATACGTCCCTCTCTTTAGCGCAAGGCGGGTTTGCAAGGCGTAATCGGAATGTACGGATCAATACCGGAATCCCGAAAAAGAAGAGATAAGGAACCAGCGTTCCAACCCCATGCGCACGATTCAGATCACGTGGCGAATTGCCGCCTCCAGGCCATCCACCATCCTGTCGAGCGTCAGATGTTCCTGTGCGTAGGCCAGCGCGTTCGTGGAGTACCGCTCCCGGTCCGCCAGTACCTCCCGAACGCCTTCCGCAAGCGCTTCGGGGGAATTGCCCGAACACAGCAAACCCGTCTTTCCGGACCGGACGTACTCGACTTCGGGGCTGTGAAACTGCACCCCCCCAACAGGATGACGAAACGACACCACGGGCAGCCCGAAAGCAAACGCATGGTTCACGGCCAACCCCAGGTAGCCCGGCATGAGCATCATATCCGAGGCGTACAGATAGGGACTCGCTTCCTCCCGCAACAGGGAGCCGAGGAAACGCACGCCCTGTAGCGAGCGGGCCGACACCGCGGCTTCCATAGCCGCCCGCTCCGGCCCGTCCCCGATAATCAACAGGCTGGCAGATGTCTCCTTCGTCAGACGAGCCCAGGTTTCAAGCAGCATATCCGTTCCCTTCTCCCGGATCAGCCGCCCTATGTAGACAAGGACGGGACCGTCAGGGGGGATAGCGAGCCGACCCCGGACTACCGCCTTACCCTCCGCCGCCAGTTCTTTCCGCTGCGCAAACATGGGACCCAGATCCATCGTGTTCCGGGCAACGAACAGGTTGCGTTCGGGCACAAACGGACGTAACAAATTCGCTATGCCTTCCGTATAACAGGTACACCCCTCTGCGTCTTTCGCCAGCGCAAGGCGGTATTTGTCCAGAAAATGGCGCCGGGGATCGAACGCTCTGCGGTTCGACGAAAAGTGCCCCCAGAGCACCCGCCCCGCCCCCAGCGACCTGGTGTAACGCAGCAAAAACGGCAGCGTAACGGAGCGAGGGCTCTCCTCCGCAAGAATCGCCGCC
Organism: Rhodothermales bacterium; assembly: GCA_951812345.1. Taxonomy (GTDB): domain Bacteria; phylum Bacteroidota; class Rhodothermia; order Rhodothermales; family VXPQ01; genus VXPQ01. Next base: position 414,665 of record OX638295.1, on the reverse strand, counting down.
GGGGCGCCATGCTGCGCGAAAACGCCGCGAAACGGTTGCGCGTGTATTCTTTCCCCGAAAAACCAGTGGTTGCGGAGAAAGACCTGCTTGTAACCCGGCGCGTCCCCCCGGACCAGATTCCTTAGGGAGGAGGCGCCCGGCGGATCGCCTGCGCATACGACCAGCCGCCCGTCGAACCGCTCGTTCAACTCCTCCAGCACCGGGATGCGGTACCAGGGAATCATCCGGGCGAAGTAATAAATGGGGCGGCGATCCGAAGACATTGCGGGTGCGGAATCAGCGTTTCAGTAAAAAACGCCAGGGCTATAGGATACTCTGATTAAATCCGCAAAGTTCAGAGGCTGAAAGGGGTGCGCTGGCAAGGAATGACGAAGCAATGTGGCAGGCCCCACATAATGAGGAATGACACAGCCAGCGTGCCCCTCTCTGCCTCCCGAAGGGCGCTTCACGCCCGCAACGCCCCGAATCCGCAGTGTTTCCCGCTAATTCCGACGATGCAATTACAATATCTTTTACGCACGAGCGTGAAGCGCTGGTCAAAGTGGATTTGATCAGAGTATCCTATATTCGTATAACGGGTGGTTTCCTCATTGATTCTCCTGCTCCGCCTCCCAGGCTCTAACCCTTGGAATCGCGGCGTCGAAGATGCGCTCGTAGTTCAGGCGCTCCACCTGGGCGCGCACGGCGGGAGCAAGACGGTCCCACAGCGGCCGGTACATCGCATGGGTCCGGGCATAGGCTTCCCAATTCGTCGGCCCCACGGAATCGGTGCCGAAGAGAAACCGCGTGGGGTGCTTTGCGATAAGCGCGGCCCATGCCTGCACCGTTTCGTCATCCTTGACAAGGTACTTCGCCACCTCGTCCCAGGAAATGTCGAGCGTCACGTGTCCGTAACGCGAATCGCTCAACATACGGTCGAGCAGTTCGACATGCTCCGGGGACGGCGCCACAAAACGGCCCAGCCCCGTATGCGCCCATACGATAGCGGCCCCGGGATGCGCCGCAAAGACGCGCAGCAGGTCTTGGTAATAATCCGGGTCGGGACCGGGACGCACATTGTCGATATCGCAATGCAGAATGACCACCAGGCCGATCTCTGCGGCTTTGGCCAGAATCCGGTCCAGGGCCGGGTTGTGCAGGCTGGCCGTATGCCCCGTAATCTTCGACGACACGAACTCCTTGTGAATGCTGAATTCGCCGATCCCGGCGAACACGCCGGGGAACGTGCGCAGGACGCGCTCGATGTGATCGGCGGCGTACATGTCCGTAGGATTGAACCCCGTAATCATGGGATCCACCCGTTGCCGCTCCGCCTCCGACAACGACAGGTACTCGCGGGCGATCGCCGCATCCACGAACGAATAGTAGTAGAGGGCAGCATCCGAGCGAAGGTAATAGTCCGGGGCCCGGTCGCCGGACACGAAATAATCCCATTTCTGCTGCAACGGAATGCCGAACAGCGCCGTGCGGCCTACCCGGTCGCCCACCAGGTCGAGATATTCGAGCACCGTGGGCCCCTCCTGCACATAATTCAGCAGGTGGAAGTGCGCATCGTTGAAATACGGGACTGGCACGCCGGCTTCGGTAACGGGCGCCATTGCTTCGCCGGGAGCTTCGGTACCGGACGATATGGGGGCATGGACAACTTCGCCCACAGGCGCCGCAGTCGACACGAGTGCATTCCCGGCGTCGCCCGCCGGCGCAAGCGAAGACCCCGCCGAACAGCCGGTCAATACAAAAACGACCAGGAACAGGCATGTCCAGTCTGGACGGATTCTTTTCATGGGTTTGGATGCGTCAGGCATAACGGGAAAAGACCATCTTGAAATGGTCATGGATACGGCAGGCGACCCATCTCCTACCCTCCGAAAAACGGCTCCCAGCGGGAACGGTCGGGACGAGGCGTGGCAAGGCTTACGCCGACAAGCGCCAGAATAGACAACGTTACGGCGGGATACGTTACCTCCTGCAAGAACGGATGAAGACTGCCGAACCAGGCCTGCTCGGACATCCAGAACGTCCATACCAGCGTGACGGTGGTCCCTGTCAGAATGGAGCTGATCGCCCCCGCCGCGGTAGCCCGTTTCCACAGGAATGCGGCAAGGAGCGCCGGGGTGATAGCCGCCCCGTACACCAGGTAAGCCGTATAGGCCGCCGTCAGAATGGTCGGAAACTGATCCACAAGCAAATAGGCGATCACGCCGAGCAACAGCACCCAGCTCCGGCTCATCAGCACGATAGCGCGGGAACTCATATCCGGAGCGATGAAGCGCTGCACCACATCCCGCGTAAGGTTCGTGGCAGGCACCAGCAGGAACGAGTCCGCGGTGGAAACGATGATCGCCATCATGGTGGCCACCAGCGTCATGCCCAGGACGAGGGGCATATAGGAGGAGATCGCCAGGGTTGGAATGATGTACTCGGACCGGTTGCCCGCCACATCCGCCGCTCCCCCGGCGAACAGTTCGGGAATGAGCCCCTGATCGGCCGCCACTGCCCCGGTCAGGCCCACGAAATACACGGCGGACTCGAGCACCACCACGCCGATCACCCAGAAAAACACGGCCTTCTGCGCCGCGTTGCCGTCCTTTGCGCTGAATATGCGCTGGTACATGTTGGCGTCGCCCATCAGGAGCAGCATGGTCGGGATCAGAAAGGATATGGCTACGATCGGCCCGGACGAGGCGCCGGTGCGCTCGTTCGCCCAGTTGCCGAACAGCTCCCATTTTCCTGCCGCTTCCGCATACATCACGATCTCGTCCATCCCGCCCACCGCATTCACCATGAAAAACACGGTGGCGAACACCCCCAGCACCATGAGTATGCCGTTCACGACATCGGTGTATACGACCGACAGCATCCCCGCCAGCGCCGTATAGGCGATCGCAAAGAGCGCCGTGATGACGATGCCCGCCTGCACGGAAATCTCCGCCTCCGTCCCCTGCGTAATGAAGTGCAGCACATTGCCGCCGCCCCGAAACTGGTACGAAACGATGGTCAGATAGGCAATGATGGTGGCGATGGTCGCCAGCACACTGGAAACCCGTCCGTAGCGCGCCTCGAAAATGTCCGGGACGGTCACCTTGCCGAAATGGCGAATGCGGCGCGCAATAAAATAAATGAGTACGATGCCAGCCCAGGCGCCAGCGCTGGACCACAGCCCCGCCATGCCGTTGCGATAGCCCAGTCCGGCGCTGCCGAACAGGGACCCGCTTCCCATCCAGGTGGCCAGCAGCGTGCCCACCAGCACCCACCAGTGGAGCGTGCGGCCCGCCACCATGAAATCTTCCCCCGTCTTCACGATCCGGCTCTTGTAGTACCCGACCCCGACCAGAGCGGTCAGGTAAATAAGGATCGCGACGATGTAGGGATTGTCAAAGAGCGCCAGCACAGGGTTTTTTTGGGGGAATGTGGGTAAAAATCCAACGATTATTCGTCGAGACGCTCTAAAGGATACTCTGATCAAAACCACTTCGTTCAGCGCTTCACGTTCGCAACGCCCCGAATTCGCATATTTTCCGCTGATACCGATGATAAAATCATGATATCCTGTACTTGCGAACGTGAAGCGCCCTTCGGGAGGCAGAGAGGGGCACGCTGGCCGTGTCATTCCTCATTATGTGGGGCCTGCCACATTGCTTCGTCATTCCTTGCCAGCGCACCCCTTTCAGCCTCTGAATCTTTGCGGATTTAATCAGAGTATCCTGAAGTGAGCATCGTTTCCACCATCTTCATGCGTAATTTACGTTTGATCCTGCACCCGTGCCGCCCAATCTGCGAACGCATACGGCGCCTGCTTCGTCAAAGGACGCCGTAACGAGCCGTCGACCCCTTCCACCCCATGACCAAGCGACACTCCCATACGCCAGACATGCACCCGATGCGCACGCACACCTGCGGCGAACTCCGCTCCGAACACGTCGGGGAGGAAGTCGTGCTCAAGGGATGGGTGGATACCCGCCGCGATCTCGGCGGCGTCATCTTCCTGGACCTGCGGGATCGCTACGGACTGACACAGGTCGTGTGTTCTCCCCAGGACGAAAAGGAAGCCTACGAACGCGCCGATCTGGTGCGCAACGAGTATGTGATTTCTGTCCGGGGTACGGTCGGCGAACGAACACAGGAAACCATTAACCCGAAACTTCCGACCGGCGAGGTCGAGGTGCGGGTCCGGGACCTGATCGTGCTGAACAGCTCCGAACCTGTCCCCTTTGCCGTATCGGCCCATGAGGAAAAACGGCGCGCCGCCGGCGAGGACCTGCGCCTGCGCTACCGGTATCTGGACCTGCGGCGCCCGGAACTCCAGGACATCCTGGTGCTCCGCCACAAGACCTGCCAGGCCGTGCGCAGATACTTCGACGGGAACGGCTTCGTGGAAGTCGAAACGCCGGTGCTCATGAAATCGACGCCGGAAGGCGCCCGGGACTATCTGGTGCCGAGCCGCGTGCATCCGGGCCAGTTCTACGCGCTTCCGCAATCGCCCCAGACCTACAAGCAGATTCTGATGATCTCCGGCCTGGACCGGTACTTCCAGATCGTCAAATGCTTCCGTGACGAAGACCTGCGGGCGGACCGCCAGCCCGAGTTCACGCAGATCGACGTAGAGATGAGCTTCCCCGACGAGGAGCAGATATACACGACCTTCGAAGGGCTCATGCAGGCGATCTGGAAAGAGGTGAAGGGCATCGATCTGCCCGCACCGTTCCCCCGACTGACCTGGCGCGAGGCCATCGAACGGTTCGGTTCGGACAAGCCCGACCTCCGCTTCGGCATGGAAATCCAGGATGTGAGCGATGTGTTCAAAGGCTCCGGCTTCCGGGTTTTCGATCGCATCCTCGAAAACGACGGACGCATCGTAGCGATCGTCGCCAAGGGAGAAGGAGACCGGGCGCGTGGCCGGATGGACCGCCTCGACAAGGACATTGTCCGGCGGAAGATCGGCGTCGGGGGGCTGATTTACTTCAAATTGCCGTCGGACGGCTCGGAGATGTATTCCTCGGTCAAGGAACACGTGATTGCCCGGGAACACGTGGATGCCTGCATTAAGGCCGTTGGCGCCAAAGACGGCGATCTGGTGCTGGTGCTGGCCGGCCCCGACCCGGATGTTTTTCTGCACATGGGCAAACTGCGCCTGCACATGGCGAATGAAACCGGCCTGATTCCGGCGCACGGCGAGCGATGGGATTTCGTATGGGTTACCGAATTTCCGCTGCTGGAACGGGATGCGGACGCCAAACGATTTACGGCCATGCACCATCCGTTCACGGCGCCCCATCCTGACGATGAAGCGGCGCTTGACGTAACGCCGGAAAAGGTGCGGGCCCGCGCCTACGATATGGCGCTCAACGGGATGGAACTGGGCGGCGGTTCGATCCGGATTCATTCGAGGGAGATGCAACACCGCATGTTCCGTCTGCTCGGCATCGACGAGGAAGAAGCCGAACGGCGGTTCGGTTTCCTGCTGGATGCGTTCCGCTACGGCGCCCCGCCCCACGGCGGCATCGCCTTCGGTCTCGACCGGATCGTCATGGCGCTGGCGGGCACGCACAACATCCGCGACGTAATCGCCTTCCCGAAAACGCAGAGCGCACAGGAACTGATGGTCCGGTCGCCGGATACGGTCGATACGAAGCAACTGGAGGCATTGCATATCGAGATCGTAGCAGAGGACGAAGACCCTGAATAGGCGGCAGGCGGCACGCCGAAAAACAAGCCCTGGGAAAATCCTTCCCATCGCCGGATACATACCCCCGCGTTTATGGAAGCACCGGATCGACTCACGGAACTTGCCCGGCGCGAAATCGACTGGGAGCGCTGGGAGGCGTTGATCCGCAGGAACGGCATTACCATAGATCGTCCGCACGGCGCGCAGCACCCTTCCCATCCCTCCATCATCTACCCGATGGACTACGGCTACGTGAACGGCACGAATGCCACGGACGGAGAAAATCTGGATGTTTTTCGCGGCACGGTCCGGACCGGACTGGTTGGTGCAATCATCAGCGTGGATCACCGCAAGGGAGACCGGGAATTCAAGCTGCTGTACGACTGCTCCCCCGAAGAAATCTATCTGGCCAACGGGTTCATTAATTTCGATCGCTGCCTGATGGAGGGCGTCCTCGTGCTGCGCAAACCGATGGCCGATCTATGGAAAGACATGCGGACTTAATCAGAGTATCCCATGCATCTTTCCGCCCCGGATAGCGTATATCGGGCGCGCTGCAGATGATAAAAATATCCTTATGTTAGAGAACAGTTTGGTCCCGTAGCTCAGTTGGTAGAGCAACTGACTTTTAATCAGTGGGTCGCAGGTTCGATTCCTGCCGGGATCACACACAAAGACGGATAGCACGCATTGGATAACGCGTATGCCAGACGTGTGCGGGGCAACCCGCAAGAGCGCTCCGGTGTTTCATCCATTCGTACATTCCATGAAGTACAGGCCCGGGTGGCGGAATAGGTAGACGCACTGTCTTGAGGGGGCAGCGTTCGAAAGAGCGTGCTGGTTCGAATCCAGTCCCGGGCACATTCAAGGATACCCCGCCATGCAAACGCAAGCGGACGTACTCGCCCATATTCGCCGACATGGCGAAGAAACGTACCCCGAGGAATGCTGCGGCTTTCTGATCGGACGCCTGCAGGCGGACGGGAACGAGGCCGTCTATGCGCGGCGCGCCGTAAACCGCAACGAGAACCGGCGGGAAGACCGGTATATCATCGCGCCCGAAGAATATCTCGAAGCCGATCTTGCCGCCCGCAGGGAAAATCTGGATATTGTAGGCATCTACCACTCGCACCCGGATCACCCGGCTGTTCCTTCCCGAACCGATCTCGAACTGGCGACCTTTCCCGGATACGCCTATGTTATCGTGTCGGTCGAAAACGGGAAAGCCACCACCCTTGCGGCATGGGCGCTGGCCGAAGATCGCTCGCGGTTTCTGCCGGAGGAGATCGACGTACCAGCTTCCTGAAAAATCATAACCCCACGCGGAATGGCCCACATCTATATTCCCTCCCCGCTGCGCGCGTACGTTGACGGTCAGAGCACCGTAGACATCGAAGGGGCCACGGTCGAAGATGCACTGGCGAATCTCGTCCGGCAGCATCCGGCGATCGGAAAGCACCTGTTCGCGGAAACCGGCAAGCTCCGGCAATTCGTCAATATATATCGGAACGAGGAAGACATCCGGTATCTGGACCGCGAAAAAACCGCGCTGGACCCGAAAGACGAAATCTCGATCGTGCCGTCCATGGCCGGGGGAACGGAAGGCGACGCCTGCATGCTGCATACCCTGAAGCCGGAAGAAATCAGGCGGTACAGCCGGCATCTCACCCTCCCGGAATTCGGGATGGAGGGACAAAGGAAGCTCAAAACGTCGTCCGTGCTCGTCGTGGGCGCAGGCGGGCTCGGGTCGCCGCTGGCTTTGTACCTCGCCGCCGCAGGCGTCGGCAAAATAGGCATCGTGGACTTCGATGTGGTGGATGAAACCAACCTGCAACGGCAGATTCTGCACGGGACAAAAGATGTGGGACGAAAAAAACTCGTATCGGCCCGCGAGACGATCCGCGACGTGAATCCGTTTGTCGAGGTGGAAACCTTCGACGCGGCGCTTACCAGCGAAAATGCGCTCGATATTCTTTCGGGGTACGACATCGTTGCGGACGGCACGGACAATTTCCCCACGCGCTACCTGGTCAACGATGCATGCGTGATGCTGGGCATTCCGAACGCCTATGCTTCGATCTTCCGATTCGAGGGGCAGGCGTCGGTATTCGGCGCAAAAGACGGGCCGTGCTACCGTTGTTTGTATGAAGAACCCCCTCCTCCGGGGCTTGTCCCATCCTGTGCAGAGGGAGGCGTACTGGGCGTTCTTCCGGGGATAGCCGGCGCCATACAAGCCACCGAAGTCATCAAAATGCTCACCGACATCGGGGAACCGCTTATCGGGCGGCTACTGCTCATCGACGCGCTCGGCATGCACTTCCGGACACTGCATATCCGGCGCAATCCGGCCTGTCCGGTGTGCGGCGACCATCCTTCCCAAACCGAACTCATTGATTATCAGGCTTTCTGCGGCATTCCGACACAACCGAACGACAACGCTATGAACCAGGAAACATCTCTCCCCGAAATCACGGTACGCGAACTGAAAAACCGGATCGATCAGGGGAATCGCCCCTTTATTCTGGATGTGCGCCAGCCGCACGAGTACGACATCGTGAACCTCGACGGCACGCTCATTCCGCTGGACGAACTGCCCGATCGACTGGACGAACTGGAAGATAAAAAGGACGCGGACATCGTGGTTCACTGCCGCTCGGGCGGACGTTCTTCGCGGGCCGTGCAGTTGATGCGCGAGCACGGGTTCGAGCACGCCCTCAACCTGAAAGGCGGCGTACTGGCCTGGAGCGACGAAATTGACCCCTCCATGCCACAGTACTGAGCCATACGCGGCGAAACGAGCCCGGAGCACCGGGGGCATGCCCCGTCTGCAACGCACAGGCATGCGCTCCAGGCCCCTGTATCCTATCCCATGATCTATAAAACCATTCAGGGTGTGGACGTGCCCGCGCTTGGGCTGGGTACGTACCTGCTTACGGGGCGGGCGTGCCGGCGCGGCGTGGCGGAAGCCATCGATATCGGATACCGGCACATCGACACGGCGGCGGTCTACGGCAACGAAGAAGAAACGGGGCAGGGACTGCGCGACGCAGGCATCGCGCGGGAGGATATTTTCCTGACCACGAAAATATGGATGGACAACCTGATTCCGGGCCGGATCGCTCCGGCAGCTGGAGAAAGCCTGTCCAGACTCCGCACGCCCTACGTCGATCTGCTCCTCATTCACTGGCCGACGCCAACCATGGAACTGGAAGCATGCCTCGATGAAATGCAGGCCTTGCAGGAAGCCGGCAAGGTGCGTCACATCGGGGTCAGCAATTTTCCTCCCGCCCTGATGCGGAGAGCTGCTGCACACGCGCCCATTTTCTGCAATCAGGTAGAATATCACCCCTATCTGGACCAGAGTACGCTACGCGCGCTGGCGCAGGAGTGCGATGCATTGCTTACGGCCTACAGCCCCCTTGCCCGCGGGGCGGTATTGCGGGATAAAACCCTGAAAGACATTGCGGCGGCGCATAACAAAACGCCTGCGCAAGTCACCCTGCGGTGGCTGCTCCAGCTTGACAATGTAGCCGCTATCCCGAAGGCCTCCGGTTCGCAGCACCGGCGGCAAAATTTCGATCTGTTCGATTTCGAGCTCGATAACGAGCAAATGCGCCGGATCGACGCCCTGGCGCGCGGAAAACGCATAGGGAACCCCTCATGGGCGCCGGCATGGTGAAAAGCATGGGATACTCTGTAAGCTCGCAAAGCCCAGAGTATCTCTAATAGTGGCAAAAATCATGCCCCGTCGCTATTATTACGAGGATCATCTGATACAGCGCCACCCACCCCATACCGAACTGCAAGAATCATGCATACCCATCGCTTGAACACACTGCTCCTTCTGGCAAGCCTGCCTCTGCTCATTATCGCGGGATGCAGCGCATCCGAAGGAAACGACCGGCACATGGTAGACGCATCCATGTGCGACGAAGATAACGGCGGCCTTGTCCTGCCCGACGGATTCTGCGCCGGCGTCGTGGCGGACAGCGTAGGAAGCACCCGGCACATCGTCGTGGACGCAGACGAGGACATCTACGTCATACACCGGCGTGTCACAGATGGCGGCGGTATTACGGCGCTCCGCGATACGGACAAGGACGGCAAGGCCGATTCCATGTACAGTTTCGGCGGCATCGCCGGCACCGGTCTCGAACTGTATGACGGCCATCTATACGCTACCACGGATTCTTCGGTACACCGGTTTGCTTTCGAAGGCGACGAATTGGCGCCGATGGGCGATCCCGAACGCATCGTGGGGGGCTTCCTGACAGGAGAGGAACAGCGACAGCACGCCTCCAAGGCGATCGCTTTCGACAACGAAGGACATCTGTATGTAAACGTGGGCGCCCCATCGAACGCGTGCCAGGAAACAATGCGTATGCCTGGATCTCCGGGCGTGGACCCCTGTCCTCAACTTGAGCGGTCGTCCGGCGTATGGCGATTCGACGCAACCACAGCCGGACAGACCCAGGAAGCGGACGGGCATCATTTCTCAACGGGCATCCGGAATGGCCTTGCGATGGCGTGGCATCCCGGCGCCGGCAGTATGTATGTCGTGCAGCATGGCCGCGACCAGTTGAACACAATATGGCCGGAGTACTATACGGACGAGCAAAACGCCGAGCTGCCCGCCGAGGAAATGTTCAAACTCTACGACGGATCGGATTCCGGCTGGCCGTATTGCTATTATGACCACCAGCAGGGAATGAAACTCCTCTCGCCCGAATACGGCGGGGACGGTACGGAAGTCGGACAGTGCGCCGAAACGGAATCCCCGGTGGCCACCTTCCCGGGGCATTACGCTCCCAACGATATGGTCTTCAACACGCAGGAGCACTTCCCGGCACAGTACGCGAACGGCGCCTTCATCGCTTTTCACGGTTCCTGGAACAGGGCGCCGCTTCCCCAGGAGGGATATATGGTGGCGTTCGTACCCATGGACGCATCCGGCGAACCGACCGGCGACTGGGAAAACTTCGCCGACGGGTTCAAGGGGGCAGATACGCTTGCGAGCCCCGGCGATGCCGTATACCGCCCGATGGGGCTGGCTTTCGGCCCGCACGGCTCCCTGTACGTGTCGGATTCGAGAAAGGGGCGTATCTGGCGGATCGTCTACAAGGGCATGGAGTAGTGCCCCTTTCAGCCCTTGAGCTTTGCGGACTTAATCAGAATATCCTACGCCTGATTCCAGGCCCGCGGGGTACCTCGCCGACCGCCGGGCGTCTGAAATGTCTGACCCGGACACACGGGGCGGAAAAGCCTGCATGGCGACGCATGTACGGCCTCCGCTCCGACCCCAGGCGCAGGGAATCAAGGGCTTCTACTCTTTTCTCCTTCCGCCATGTGAACCGGAAGGAAGCAACCCGACAGGAATCCGACAGGGGCAAGCGGGCATACTCGCCGCCCGGCGCCTCATAGATATGCAGATATGCACTGTGCGCCGGGTGCAAATTTGATGAAAAAAGAAAAAAGAAAGCCCAAAACGCCCTCACACACTATATCAAGTGTGGTTATTTTGCGCAATATGTATTATTATTTTGGCAAACAGCTCTGTTCCTGTTAAATTTTTTAACAAAACAACCGCTATCATGCGTTTCCTTGTTTGCCTCCTTGCTTTACCCGCCCTTGCTCTGGCCGAACCCGCATTTGCGCAGGACGCAGCTGCGGAATCAGCTTTATCCGGCGCCGATACGGCGTGGATGCTGATCTCCACAGCGCTCGTGCTCCTGATGACGCCGGCGCTCGCCTTCTTCTACGGCGGATTGGTCCGGTCCAAAAACACGCTCAACACCATGATGATGAGCTTTATATCCCTCGGCGTAGCCGGCGTGCTCTGGGCGCTGTTCGGATACTCGCTGGCCTTCGGGGACGGAAATACATGGATCGGTGACTTCTCGATGGCTTTCCTGAACGGCGTGGGACTCGAAGTTGACGGGAGTATCCCCTCTCTGCTCTTTATGGCGTTTCAGGGCACGTTCTTCATCATTACCGCCGCCCTGATCTCCGGAGCCGTGGTCGAACGGATGCGCTTCAGACCGTACATCATCTTCATCTCGCTGTGGGGCCTGCTCGTCTATGCCCCGGTATGCCACTGGGTATGGAGTGGTAATGCCTGGCTGGGCGATATGGGCGCGCTCGACTTCGCAGGCGGCGCAGTGGTGCATATCAATGCAGGCATAGCGGCTGTCGTGGCCGCACTGGTCCTGGGCACGCGCAAGGATTACGGCAGACAAGCCATAATCCCGCATAACGTGCCGTTCGTCCTCCTCGGCGCAGGGCTGCTGTGGTTCGGCTGGTTCGGATTCAACGGGGGTAGCGCCCTAGCTGCGGACAGCATCGCAGCGCTTGCCCTGGTAAACACCATGCTGGCTCCGGGGGCCACGCTCGCCGTCTGGACCCTCATTGACCTGGGCCGCACCGGAAAGGTTACGGCCGTAGGCGCCGCCACAGCCATCGTGGTCGGCCTCGTTGCCGTCACCCCTGCCGCCGGATTCGTTTCGCCGATTTCCTCGCTGTTGATCGGCGCCATTGCCGCCATTCCGTGCTATTTCGCCATTCAATGGCGGTCGCGCACCCGGCTGGACGACTCCCTTGACGTATTCGCCGCACATGGGCTTGGCGGCATCACGGGCGCGCTCCTTACCGGCGTATTTGCGGACAGCGCATGGAACGGGGGGGCAGACGGGCTCCTGTTCGGAAATCCAGGACAATTAGGCGTTCAGGCCATCTCCATCGTTGCCGTCATGCTCTACAGCGGCGTGGTTACGTTCCTTATCCTCAAGGGCATAAGCCTGGTCACCGCATTGCGTCCGGAGATTCCGAACGAAGGCATGGGACTGGATATCGCCAGCCACGGCGAAGAGGCCTATTCCGACGGAGAAGGCATCGTGTTGCTGCTCGACGAAGAAGTACGAGCATCATCCGCTGCATAACCGGACCGCACGCACCATTGCTTCATTCATCTTACACCCTTTGGGATTATCGCCATGAAATTAGTCAGAGCAATCATTCGGCCTGAAAAACTCACCGATGTGCTCACCGAACTGTTCAAAGCAGAAATCACCGGCCTTACGGTGACGCGCGTTCGCGGCCACGGCGGCGAAACGGAGATCGTGGAAACCTACCGGGGCACTACAGCCAAAAAGGAGCTCACCGAGAAAATCATGCTGGACATCGGGGTCTCGGATCCTGTGCTCGACACAGCCATCGACACCTTGATTGCAGCGGCGCGCACGGGTGAGGTGGGCGACGGAAAAATCTTCGTTCTGCCGGTAGAAAAGATTTACCGAATCCGAACCGGCGAAGAAGATGTATCCGCCGTCACGCCGGTGGAGGCCGAGGCAAGTCCATAACACGCAACACAGCTCTGCGAGGCCGTATGCCCCTGCCCTGGGACACCTCTCCAAGAGAGACCCGGAGCAGGGGCATACATATGTGAAGAACTGTGTTCGCGTCTGGAAAAACGGTTTTGCTGCGGTACGTATATGTAAATGCAGCCATTCAGGCGCGGCGGGCCTGTCGGAAGGGCGAAACAACGGCGTATGCGTCGCTATTTTTTTGTCTAAATCATTTATTTATAAAAACTTATAACAAAATAAAAAGAGCTTGTAAGCAAAAACAGGTATGTCCTTGAGAGGAACCCGCACAGAATACCCTGGCGACCCAGGGGGAAGAAAGTGTCCTCTTGACAGACGGCAGACCAAATGTGGATAAACAGTGGATAACCCGTATGGGTCGTGTATTCTTTGTTAGAAAATTGTAACGAATTGTACTTGCAATCCGTGGCGGGCGAGCATAAAATGACTGGTAACGAATGGGCGACCATGTTATGCCTTACCCCACCTCGGTTCGTTACCTTGAACCGCCACCCACTCGATATAGTACATGCCTTCCTCTGCTGCCGAGAAAACGTGGGAAACCTGCCTCACCCAAATTTCCAGCCAAATCTCGAAACAGTCCTTTCGTACATGGTTTGCTCCTATCAGGTTGATTAACCTGGAGGAAAGTGATGAGACCGCACGGCTCCGGTTGGCCGTTCCCAATGCCTTCCACACCGAATGGCTGGAGTCTCATTATGCCCATGTCGTCAGGAAAACAGCCTCGAAGGTCCTTGGAAGACAAACCAATGTCGCCTACGAGGTCGCTCCGGATATAGCCTTGAGCGAGGAAAAGGACGAAGCACCGGCCCTGCCACTCGAACCTTCACGACGGAACAGGGAATACCTGCCCCGCACCTACCCGACGGTACCATCGCCATCAGGGCGCTCCGCACCATACATAGCGCCCATCAAAAATACCTGCCTCAAGCCGGAGTATACCTTCGATTCTTTCATCGAAGGACATTCTAACCGGTTTGCCCGGGGCGGGGCCGTTGCCATCGCTGAAGACCCGAAAGGCACGGGGTATAATCCATTCACCATCTACGGAGACACCGGCCTCGGGAAAACCCACCTTGTACAGGCGATCGGGAATTACGCCCTGCAAAAGAACCCGAACCTGCGCGTCCACTACGTATCAGGAGAACAGTTCACGTCACAGTTTATTCACTCGATTCAGGAGAATCGTGTCCACTGTTTCTCCAACTTCTACCGGCAAATCGACTTGCTGATCGTGGATGATGTACAGTTCCTCAGCGGGAAAGAAAAAACGCAAGAGGAATTCTTCCACATCTTCAACGAACTCCATCAAACAGGTAAGAAGATCATCCTGTGCGCCGACCGGCCTCCATCCGCAATCACCGGGATTCAGGAACGGCTCCTTTCGCGATTTCAATGGGGGCTTTCCGCCGATATCCAGCCACCCGAACTTGAGACACGCATCGCGATTCTGCAACACAAGGCGGTCAAAATGGGTGTATCGCTACGACTGGAGGTGCTGGAATTTGTGGCCGAGCGGGTCCGAGCCAACATTCGACAACTGGAAGGTGCGTTACACAAGCTGTCCGCTTACGTCAGACATCACAGTCAGGATATCGACATAAACACGGCGAAAAGTATCCTTCAGGACCTGATGGAGGATTCCCAGGTGCGTCTCGAGATTGAAGACATTCAGCGTTGCGTTGCCCAATTCTATGGGATTGAGCCCGAATTACTCTCGGCGAAAACGCGGAAACGCGAGGCAGTGACTGCACGCCATCTCGCCATGTATTTTTGCAAGCAACTGACTTCCCATTCCCTGAAAAGCATCGGCAATCGTTTCGGAGGGCGTGACCATTCGACGGTTATACACGCCTGCAAAACGGTCGAAAACCGTATGGAAATGGAGGTCGCTTTTCGGGACGAGATAACAGTCGCCCGGGAGCGGCTCGAACACTACACGCCCGGCCGCTCGGTCAGGCATGGGTAAAGCCGGGAGGGAAACACGGTCATTTCCCCCTGCATTGACTTGAAAGAACGAAACGCTCGGCGCGTACGCGCCGAGCGTTTCGTGTTCTCCTAGCTTTTCTTCAATACAGGCAAACCATTGGATGTCTCGGCAACTTGATAGCCAGCCGGAACGGCATCAAGTGCTCCATCCTTGGCCTGCTTGCCGAAGTAATAAATGGTCTGCTCGCGGCCGTTTTTCAGCGTAGTCCGCTTGCTGTGGAGATAATAGGTCGTTCCCTTCGAATTGGTGTGCGAGTAGGCCATGTGTGTATGGGTATACTTTAGACAGATACGTTGATGGTTCCAAACAGGCGATCACTACTGCACAGGACCGCCAAGAGTGACCTGAGCAAGGGTGGAAACTACCTGTAACCCACGGAACTTACTCTTGAAAATGCAATTTCGCAAGCGGCTCGCGGGAATAGGGGCAATACAAATAGATTTTTATGTCTCGTTTATTCATCCGGTAGAGCCACCTGCTCGCTTGTGTGCAGATACGATGTCAGATCCAGCACTTGTTCCTTGGTCAGTGCGCGAAAGAGACCTTCCGGCATGAGCGAATTAGCGGACACCTCTCGCGACTGAATTTCGGACTTCTCGAGAGCCACGTCCCCGCGCCCGACAATACGCAACGTTAATTGCCGATCCGTCTCGTTGGAAACGTTTCCAATAAAGGTCCGGCCGTCACGCATGGTGACAATCACCATCCTGTAGTCGTCCTGTATCTCTTCACTGGGGGTCAGCACATTGGAAAGAAGGTACTCGACATCGGTTCGATTCGACCCTGTCAGATCGGGACCGATCAGCCCCCCTGAATCATACATGACGTGGCACGCGCTGCAAACCATGTCGTAAAGACGGCGACCATTCGACGGGTCCGCGGCAGCAATCGCTTCCGGCGTAAGCAACGCACGATAGCCCTCGAAGACCTCGTCGTCGTCAGAGAGGCTGCCGTCGATGGGGCCCCATACTTCTACAAACCCACTCCCCACAACGCGCCGCAACTGTCGTGCGACATACGCGGGCACTTCCTCCCGCGGGACATCGCCAGACTTAATGGCCTCTGTAAGCATCCAGCCATACGTTGGTCGAGAAGCCAGTGTCTCAAGCGCCGTACGCTTCTCGGTGGAGTTGAATGCCGGGTACTCTTCCATCAACACGGCCGCGAGGCTTTCCTGATCATAGGCCGCCACTGCTTGAATAGCATCGATCCGAAACGCAGGGTCGCGAATAAGCGCCGGGATCTCGGCAACGAGTCCTTCGTGCTGCGTCTCGACAAGGCTGTTCAGTGCGCCGCTGCGAATATCCATATCCAGCGTTTCGTCCCGGAGCACGTCAAGAAGCGCTTCCCCTGCACCCGAATCCCCGAAAATCTGCGCAATTTCAATGGCTAACGGGGCCATCTCCCCATCTTCCTGCAGCATACCGTACAGGGTATCCCATCCAGGAGGCGCTGCGACATCGCCGTACCCCTCCAGCCCATCCCGCATGCCTTGCAACAGTTCCTTGCGTATTTCGCTATAACGGGAAAGTGCTTCTGTAAGCGGTCCGAGCGCATCCGCATCCACGGTACGCCGCGCGATGAATGTGGTCACGAGGGGATGACTGCTTCCCGCCGCAAGGGCAAGGGCCCGGTCAGTATCCTCCGCTACAAGCGGTTCCACCCCAAACCAGATCATCTTGGGAATGTTGTGATCGTCGGCATCCTCCTCCCGTCCAAGCAAGCCCTCTGCAATGGCCCACCTGTTCTCATGGGGCATTCGCTGTAAGGCGGAAGCCAGATACTTACGCACTACAGGGGCCGGGTCCATCTCCGCCATATGGGTAAACTGCTCCAGGGCGGCTTCACCGGGATCCATATCCTCTACAAGCAGCTGAATAGCCCATGCACGCACATATTCGTCCTCGTCCCCGAGCGCTTCCAGCAGGCGTTCCTCGTCAAGCAAACCGGTGACATACAGAGACCACATCCCTCGCAGACGATAGTCCGGATTCGCGTGCGCATCAAACTGTGCACGAAGCGCCTCCTGCGCGTCCGCATCGATCGGTCCCTGCGTGGCGCGGTGTTGCAGAATGACCCTCGCGCGGCGCGCATGCCAGTCACTGGCACTCGTTTGCAGAGCGGCTAACTGCATATCGGAGAAGTTTTGCAGATCGTCGTAGCGTCCTTCCCATTCCTCCGCAAGCGAGGTTTCAGGGGTGATCCTAAAGATCCGTCCTGTATCCTTGTCCAGCACATCGTTGCCGCAGATGTCGCCATCATGCCAATCCAGTACATACAGTGCTCCCTCGGGACCCACTTCCATGCTGAAACCGATCCACTGCGCATTGTTGGCCAACATGAAGTCTTCGCCGTGGCTCGCCACATATCCCGATCCCTTGGGAGTAAGGATGTCCGATAGCACCGCATGTTCGTGAATGTTCGCCATGAATAACCGTCCCTGATGCTCCTCCGGGAAAGCATCCGACTGGTATACCCGGGCGCCTCCGTGCGCTGATCGATGACGGTGATCGACGATGGCGCGAATATCGCTGTATACGTACGGATTAAAATGCTGCCCGCCCTGGCGATGATAAATGCCGCCCTGGGTGACATGGAATACGTGAGGAATCACACAGGCCGTGATAAAAAATTCGCCCTTGGCGTCATAATCGATGCCCCACGGGTTGCTGAAACCGTGGGCAACCACCTCGAAACGATGCTGTTGCGGGTGATACCGCCATACCCCTCCGTCTATATCAACGCCCTCTCCCTCAAGAATATCTTCGGGAAAGGGGTCGCCATGTTTGTAGACCTGCTCTCCGGGCTCCGGTTTGTGGATCTTGGAGGGGGTAGCAAACCCCTCCAGACCATAGAGCCAGCCGTCCGGTCCCCAATGGAAGCTGTTGAGCGTCTCGTGGCGATCCCGGATGCCCCAACCCGTAAGAAGAATTTCGATGTCATCCACGTCGGCCACATCGTCTCCATCGCGATCCGGAATAAACAAGAGATGGGGAGGCGCGCCAAGATACACCCCGCCGAATCCAACCGCGATCCCCGATGGAAACGGTATGCCTTCCAGAAACACGCTGCGGCGGTCGGCCACGCCATCCCGATCCGTGTCCTCCAGAATGAGAATACGGCTATCCCCGGAGTTCGAAAACCCGATCCGGCGGGTTTCATAATCACGATTTTCAGCGATCCATAGCCGTCCGCGATCATCCCAGGCAAACGCCATCGGCTGCGTCATCATCGGCTCGTTTGCCCAGGAATTCACCTTAAAGCCGTCAGGCAGCGTCATGATGTCGACTGCCCGATCCGGCGTCAGAAATTCCGCCTGGCGGCCTTCCCGCTGCGCCAGACGCCAGAGCGCCGTCACAGAATACTGTTCGCCTTCCATGCCAATGTACCGCTCCCACTGATTCCGGATTTCGACATCGCTCATCGGGCCGGTGTAAAACACCAGCTGATGCCGTATGACTTCCGTCTCCCCTTCCGGAATCGTCCAATCTCCGAGCCGGGCCCGGACCGGACCCACACCCAACTGTCCGTCCACGCGCCATGGATGCGGAAATCCTTCGTTTTCGGGGTGATCGAAAATCGCCACGTGAGCCATGTCGTCGCGTCCTTCGACCTGCATCCCCACATCGAGCCACATGGCGCGCTGGCCTTCCGCCGCCCGATCACGCTGCCGTGCCGCATTCACGGCCGAACCCTCTATACCCCGGGTCCACGGCATCCGCAGAAAGAGACCACCGTAATTAAATTCTCCGATAGTAACATCCGTTTTCGCTTCGCCGCTCCATTCGAGATCAAGAAAATATTGGCCGTCTTCTTCACGCATGGACCAGACCTGCGTCTCGGTAAGCACGGTTTCTCCTTCTTCATCGAGCAAATCGTAGACGGTACTCCAACTGACCTGATCGCCCTGCTCCGTCAACACATCCACGGAAACCCGCCGCCAGTAATCCCCCTCGGGATGATGAAAATAATCCCGACCGTTGACGCGTGTAAACCCCCAGTAAAGACCCGTCTGGTGAGGATGATGGCCCGGGCTGTACTGCGTAAAGACGCCTTGACCGTCCGGCGCATTGATGGGATGGAGAAACGGACGGTGATCCGGTTTGGCCTGCACTGTCACCAGGGTATCCTCGCCTCCCACTCGGAACACGGAAAGACTCGAACCGTCCGCATCCTTCCTGACGACGAGGTCCGTCGCCAAGCGCTCCGAAGGCTGCGTCAATGACGCAATATCCGTGGAATGCTGCACCGCCGATGAAGGCGGATCTTCCATCGCTCCGGATTTCTCCGGACCATGCAAAAAGGCAAAGCCCACTAAAAAGGCCAAACCTGTGAAAAGCGAAACCATCCACGTGATGTGCTTCACCTTGTTACCGGGATGGTGTAGACTGCCGTTCATTTTTCCGGGGTGCATTTCATGAATGGGGCATGGGGAATGCGTACTGGAGATAAGATAACCGCCAGGCGCTCTCGTTCAAGCATATAGCAGGCATTCAGCCTTTGTGATCATGGCTTCGGCCAAGGTATGTATATCTTCCTTTTCCGCCTCCGTAGCATCTTCTATCTCGCGCAGCACCAGGGCTTCGCAGTGCGCGCGGAGCGCTGGAATGTCCGGTATGCGATCCGGGTGTTTTTCAGCAAGGGCCTGGAGCCATACCTTGCCGTAATGCGCATGCATCGTTTCGTCGGCCCAGTCAAAATCCATATCGTGCTGGCTCGCGCGATCCTGATAGCTCTCGAACAAATCGCGCCGTTGCACCTTCTTGCCAATATTTTTGGCCTCGAAATGATGCAACATGCCCAGGCGCACGGCAGGGTCCTCCCCACCGGTGCTCTCATAAATATAACTGCCCAGAGGGATTTCCGATACATCGAATCCCCAGGCGCGTAATCGCTCGAGCCCCATCCGCGTATGCCGGGCTTCGTCATACGTCCATCGGGCCGTATCCCGGATGTATTCCCAGCCCAGTTCGTCTGCAAAGGCATGCAGAATGGCCCCTGCCGTCTCGACAGCCCAGACCTCATTCACATGACTTATGGCGCTTCGCAGTTGCATGCGCAGCCCTTCTCCATAGCCAAAGGTGGAATCGATGATGTCGGGCCAGTAATACCTTGTGAGGTGGAACCGGGGGTCGCGGGCAGGCCTGTCCGTCTGTCTGAAAGGCCGCCTCCCGGTCAAAATGGGGGGGCTTGCCGGTGTGGGGACATCGAACGAAATGCCCCCTGCGGCCTGGAGCCACTCTGAAAGCCCCTCCACCCAGGTTTCCGCTTCTTCCCTGCATTGCGGCGCCTCGGACAACATCTCTTCGGCGGCATCCGCCAGCCATTCCGCCTGTGCTGCTTTCTCGGCTGCCGCGATGCGAACATGCCTCTGTATGGGTCCCTGGGACAGTTCGTCCGCTTCCTCGCCAAAGGCGTGATAGCAATCGCGGAGCGCAGGCTTGAATACACGCGCCAGAGACCATATGAACGCCTCCGGTCCCGGCGCATCGATCGCCGCCTCGAAAACATCGATAAGCGGCGCGTCGTCGCCAATTTCCAGAATGCGGCTCGGGAATTTCAACTCGAAGATCCGCTCACGCATCTGGTCTGCAATCAGGCTGTCTTCCCATAAACAGCGCGGCAGGGTGGTCTTGACTTCGAACGACGCAATGGACGGGAGCCAACCTGCTTGCGCAATAATGAGCGCGCGCTCGCAAAAGAACAGGCGTTTCAGTATACGAGCCGAGTCGACCCGCAGCCATTGGCCACGCTTATGATTTCCGGACAGATACACGCTGCTTACGCCTTCTCCGGGGCGATGGATAGGTTCTTTCTCAATAGGAATCGACATCGAACTGTTTCCAGCCCGCATCCACGATGACTTCGTCCTTCGCTACGCCATCCTGCATCAGTTTGACAAGCACTTTGTAGGGAAAATCAAGGTTTAGATCGCTCAGACTGACCGAGCCGCCGGAACCGGGCAGTTCAAGACGATGCTCTTCCATCATCGTCAGGTTGTCCACCGTGTTGATGTGAATGACGCTCTCCTCCAACGAATGACGCACATCGATATGCAGGGAATCTCCTTCCTGTGAAACACGCAGATTCGCCGGCATGCCGACAACGACAGCCATGTCGCCGGCAAGTTCTTCAGGCATGATCAACTGTGTCTTATCCGCAATGCGGCGGGAAAGAATAGGTTGGTGATTCCACACATCCACGTACCGCCAATCTTCCGGGTGATCCACTTCCATGAATGGTCCAAGGACCCGGCGGGGATCCATGCGGGATGCCCGGCTGCCGTCGGAGTTTCGCATCACATAGGCGGGATAGACAGCCTTCTCATCCGAGACAAACGCGTTCACAAACAGATCAGGGTGCAAGGCGGGTATAAGCGGTTCCGGATTGTCCGTCAGGTACCCATCCCGCTGCTCGTGGATAATCCGGCTGTAGCGACTGATCATGATCCGCTCATCCCATGGATACCGGTTGATTTCCCCGAAAATATCTTCCCACACGATGAATCCCGTGCCATTGAACAAGGCATTGAAAATCAGCTCGCGCCGGTCCCTGGCGCTGCGATTGATGTTATGTACGTTATGCTCGGGTATAACGAAGCGGAACAGATCAATGTTGGGCATCTTGTTGGTGGCGTCGCCCTGCTGATTCCAGCTACCCGTCACGAGTTGAGCGTCCGCCAGGACCGGGCGTCCTTCGCTCACAAAAACGTTCTCCGGGTTTACGGCGTCGAGCGCTTCCCGAAAAGCAATGTCGGAGTCACGCATCGTATCGAGAAACACCCCGTCCGCGCCGATGGCTTCGGCAATGCGCGCTTCCTCCAGAAAATGATTCTGGCCCTTGCGCATGATATCCCAGGGCTTGTACGGAATGAACACCTGCACGTCGCGCAGGTGGGCGCGTTCCACCATCTCGCGCAACCCCTCCAGTCCTCCCGGAAGGTCCTCGTACATCGCGAACTGGTCACGGTCGTCAATGCCCATCCGGGGATAATCGTGCCAGAGAAGCATGTAATCGTATCCTCCAAAATTCGCCTCGCCCTCATCGAGAAATTCGTCGATCCGGAAGCGGTTCTCTTCGAAATCATAGATGTCCCTTCCGTATAGAAACGTGAAGTGCGAAACGAAGCGCTGCCGGTACCGCTCCTGCACAGGCCGCTCGTAATAGGTAAAATCGAAGTTGTCGCGAATGTACTTCTTGAAAACCCGAAAGGCTTCATGCCAATCGCCTTCGTGCGGCGCAATGCGCCCATCCATCACCCGCGCCTCATTCTGAGGAGCCTGATCCAGCAAAAACGTATGGTTGACGTATTCATCCTTGTTATCGAAATCCCATTCGAGCACAGAGTCGAGCATGTGAAAATAAACCCCGGTATTGGTCTCATCGCTGTACACATCGATGGGCATTTTAGGGTCGTTACCGCGGGTAAAGTAGAACACGAAATCGTCCGGACTATCGATACAGAAGAATCTGTCCTGCGTCGGTATCAGATAATGTCTTCCTTCATCCGGACCTATAGCGATATCCTGCATCAATGGGAAACGAATCAAGCCCTGGACGGGCTGGACCTCGCGGTAATCCACGCCGGCCGTGGAGTTATTCTTGACATCAGCCGTCCAGCTCAGTTCGATCTCGTCGCCCAGGGTAAACTGCTGCGTTACAATAAAAGTGTTCTCCACATAACTCGAACGATGACGGGTTATAATGCCGACATGCCCTTCCATCTGCACCTCCTCGATGGTCAATATATCATACCCCACATCATTGAATGGCCAGGGCTGACGCACCGATACGAACGCCAGCGGGTCATTACCCGCCATCAGGTCTGTGCCGCTTCTTTTGTCGACCAGTTCAGCCAGGCGCACTCCGCGATCGAGGGCAAGCACGTAGCGCACATGGTCGTTCTCCATGACGACCTGCCGGGGATTTTCGCGATTCGGAATGTATTGTATTTCGGCGTCTGCAAACGCTGCGGCGGGAATGCTCATGGACAGCAGCAGCATGCCGGTCAGCACGGAGAAGCACCTTTGAAGGATACTCTGATTACGTATTCCGGTATTCATGAGAGGCTTGTGCAGTTGCAGGGTGGGCAGGAGAATATGAAAGGAGGACACCGGGTCAGGAGACATCCATGACGCACCGGAAACCGATTGTGGGCGTCCGGTTGAGCGCTGGCGTCATGTGCCAGAATTTCGTGCGCTGGTACACGGCTACAGGGCCTCCCTGCATATACCAGAGACTTCCCTTCGCATGAAAGTAACTGCCCCCGCGCAACCACGAATATTCGTGGTACCCGTCCGTCTGCCAGGAATCGGTCCATTCCCATACGTTACCGGCCATATCCAGTATGCCGTACGGGCTTGCGCCATCCGGAAAACTACCGACCGGGAGCGTCCCGTCGGAATCGGTATTCGCTTTCTGCGGATCGAACAATCCCCCCCAGGGCCATGTCCGTCCGTCCGTTCCCTGGGCAGCCTTCTGCCACTCCGCCTCGGTCGGCAATCGTTTACCCGCCCATTCGGCATAGGCCCGGGCATCCTCCAGGGACACCCAGACAACCGGGTGATCCGCCATGCCGGACGGATAGGACCCGTCCGTCCAATGCTTCAGGAAGTTTTCAGGCCAGACAGGCTCGTACCCGGTGGCGTCCAGAAATGCCTTGTACTCACGGTTTGTGACTTCCGTCCGGTCGATATAGTACGACGGAAGATGCAGCGTGCTCGCAGTACGATACCGGATTCCAAGTGCATCCACAATGAGCGTGTCGTTTGTCAATCCTTCGCGCCACCGGTATTCGACCTCCATATGAAAGACGCCGTCAGGAATCTCTACCATACCTTCAGGCGGTAGAGAAAGCTCTTTTACGGCGCCGGCATCCCGGTTCGCCGCAGTGAAAACACCTGCCGCCAGACAACAGAGCGCAGCCACGGGCAGGAAAAATCTTGCTGTATGACGCATCATGATCTCGTGAAAGCTGATTCAGAGTCTATAAAACCTGGCTTATGGCTATGACAACGACCGCTATCGTCATCACAATCAGGCTGCGGTTGAGCAGCGCGCGGGGACGGGCCGAGGCCTCTTTCCATTCTCCTCGCCAGAGTCCCCACAGATTGCCCACGATAATGGACAAGGCAATGAAGATGGGCCATCCGAGAATCGGGCCCCATGTCCCAAGATTCGCCGCACCCATGCCGTATGCGTAAAAACTGCCGATCCACATGGCGCCCATAGCCGCCCCCAGCAGAATATTCCGACCGGCTTCAGGACCTGCGAACGCGCCGATGGAGCCCTTCCGAATCATCAGAAACAGACACCAGGCAGCGTTCACAAGAAACCCGAGCGCGAAGAAAAGGCCCCAAACGGCATTCCCGGCAAACACCGGCGATATGCCGGCGGTAATGGCTTCGTCAACGATACGAGAGCCAAAGGTAATACCCACATTCGGAAGACAGGACAAAAGACCTGCAGCGATCGCAATCATGATCGCCCCTCTGAACGCACGGCGTCTCGAAGACGCTTCCGGTGTGTTTTCGGAGGTCTTCTTCGCCCCGGCCCGCGCCGAAAGCACGATCCCAACCATTACCAGGGCCGTTCCGGACAAAAGCACCAGGCCATGCAGCGCCAACACGTCCCCGGGATAAAAAACAAGCAATGGAATAAGCGCCCCCATGCTGGCGATAAGCCCCATGATGATCGGGTAGCCAAGCGCCATGCCCAACCGGTCCATCCCCACGCCGAAAAGAACCGCCCCGACGCCCCATCCCGCACCGAATATGCCCAGCACCATGAGGTCGCGCACCGGAACGGCGGAATAAATGGCGGGAAGATCTCCCAGAAAGACCAGGGCCAGTGCCCCATTGAACAACAACATCCCGAAAAACGAGAACGTAGCCCAGGTATGCTCCCACGCCCAGTGTCGCGTCAGGGTCATCGGGAGCACGAACGTACCCTGCAATACGCCGGCGACTAAAACAAGCAAAAATCCTGATACGAGATCCATGCCAGGGGCGGATTTGAAGCAGAGTGGTTATGCAATGGAGGATAACACTTCCGAAAATCGACGGGACACTGCATCCCGAGGCGGATACGACAGAACCGTTTCGCGGGCCTCGGTCGAAAGCGACGCGGTCGTTACGCCCAACGAGATAGCCTCAGCCATGGAGCGCTTCTCGCTCAGTCCCACCGCAAGCCCCGCATTGAACGCATCCCCGGCGCCTACGGTATCCAGCACGTTGACGCGCAAGGCCGGGACCACGCGCGTACCTTCGGCGGAAACCCACAACACGCCCTGTTCGCCCCGCGTAAGGAGCACATGCTCCACCCCGAGTTGACGGAGGCGAACCGCAATGTCTTCGTCCGGAGTCGGATCGTCGGGCGGCAACCCAAGGCACACGCGCGCCTCCCCTTCATTGGGGGTAAGCGCAAAAACGCACGCCAGGTCATGGCCGCGCAAATCTTCCGCCGGGGCAGGATTCAGTATGGTGAATACGCCATGGCGATGCGCAACGCGGGCAGCAGCCAATGCCGTGTCCAACGGTATTTCGAGGGGGGAAACGATCACATCGGCACGAGTGATCGGGTCGCTGTGCGAAGCTACGTCATCGGGCGAGAAATCCCCGTTGGCGCCCCGATCCGTGACGATGATATTACGCCCGTCGGTGCAGGATATGATGAATCCGACTGCAGTGGGCGTGGCCTCGGCGTACAACACATCCTCGTCATGTACGCCCTCTTCCCGCAACAACTCCAGAAAAGCCTCCCCGTAACGATCCCGGCCGATTTTTCCAAGGAAACCCACATCCGCGCCAAGCCGGGCGGCAGCTACCGCCATATTGGACCCTTTCCCGCCGTGCGTTTCATGGTAGTTCCACCCGATCACCGTCTCCTCGGCGACCGGAAGTCGGTCCGTGTCCACCACCAGGGCGACTACATAGCTCCCTACAATCGTTACGGCTCCCATTTTTTAGCTACAGTCGCTCAAGCGCATCAAGGCACGCCGGCGCATGGAGGCCGTCAAGACCCGCAGTGCCGGACCAGGGTCAGATGCCAATGCCCAGCGTCAGAATATGCGTGTACGAGAGCCGACCGTAATCCACGTACGCATAATCGAACCGGCCATTGAAACCGATCGTCGAGAAATTGACGCCGGCGCCGGCCGTAAGGCCCTGCTCGTCGTAATTCATACGATATCCGCCACGCGCTGCAAACATGCCGAGCACTTCATATTCAACCGCCGCGTGAACCCGCTCGGGACCGTCATTCGGATGAACTCCCTCGAGGTAGCCGGTAAGCCGGGATTGCCCCGGGGTCGCCTCTCCGCCCAGGAAATCGTACGCCACGGCGAAACGGAAGTCAATGGGCATACGTACGCTCTGCGGAATCCCGAAGACCTCGGTAAACCCTACGTATTCGGCATCGGGACCGATGTTCTTCGCCACAAGCGCAAGACGCAGACTGCGGAAGCCTGTCTCGAAATACACCCCGAAATCAATGCTGAGGTTGTTCACCTCCGTCTCCGCCAGTTTCTCCCGGATGTAACTGACGTTTCCGCCCACGGCGAGCCGGTCCGTGATAGGTCGGGCGTAGGTCACGCCCACCAGCAGGTTGCCTGCGGTAAACGTACCCAGATCAGCGCTCCGGCTGGTCGTATTCGCCACGTCATCCAGCACGTTTTCCGTACGGACCATATCCCCGGCGTCGAGAGAAGCCACCCGTACGCCGACTACGCCCCACAATCCCATGTTCTTTACGATCGCCCCCGTGTTGTACTGGATATCGGCTATGTAGCTTACATGGCTGACCGCAAGATCAAGGTTGTCGATACCGACCAGGTTGGCGGGATTATTGAACGCTGCCGAGGCATCGCCGCTCGCCATATGTATCCCGGCCATGGCTGCACTCCGGGCCGTCGTAGGAAGATGCAGAAACTGGAAACCCGTCTGCGCCGTGCGCTGAAACGCAGGTGGGTCAATACCCGCCGCGGTACGCACGTTCTGCGCCCGTATCGGCGACACATAAAGCATGCACAGCGCCATGAGCAACAAAGGAAGGACTTTCCGTACAGGAATCGATTTCATGGTATCATCCTCGGGTAAAAGGGGTGTTATGCAAACGCGCTGTGGTTACTTGACGATGACGAACTTGCCGACTTTGCTTTCGCCCTCATGACCTGGAACATGCGACTCGACATGGTACAGGTATATGCCCGGCGCCACGCGTTGCAAATACTCATTCACCTGATAGTCCGCCGTCGCCCGCGAGCCCCAGGGCTCGTCGCCGCTACCGTCCGTGTGGTCGATTACGCGAACCAGTTCCCCGGCAAGGGTATAGATGCGAATGGTGCATTGCGCCGGAATATTCACGAATTCAATGCGGTAGCGCTCCCCTTCGCCCAGAAGCTGACTGTGCTGGAAGAAGGGATTCGGGTAGACCCGAATATCGTCGAGGTTGTTGCTCGGGTTCGCTTGGGGATATACCGGATCCACATTGACATTGACCTGCCCGCTCTCCAGGGAGGGCAGACTGGTTATGCTCATATCTCCCGGCCACGGACTATCGTGTCCTGTGTCGTAGCTCGTAACGGTGTAGTAGACGCCAACCCCCAACTCCAGCCCGCTGTCGTTGTAGGTGACCATCCCGTTCTCCATTTCCGCTGCATTGACAGGGATGTCCGCTATCATCGTCCAGGGACCGATGTTACGATGCGTCGAGCGATATACCCGGTAGCCCGCCACATCGTTGACATTGTAATCCGGATCCCGGTAGGAGTCGGGGATGGCGGGCCACTGCACCTTGATACCCAGCGGAATGGGCGTCAGCGTCAGCGAATTGTTGCCGTTCGTCGGCGTGGGAGAAGGATCCGGCGCTTCGTAACCGCGGTCGTACAACTCCTGAGCCGCGTCCACGGCCTCCCATAATCTGACGCCTCCCTCAGGCAAACGCGCTTCGTTTTCGGGGCCTCCCTCCGCAACATACTCCATATCCATCATGCCCGCCGCTACGACCAGCACGAATTCCAGCGACTGGCCCGGCGCCATTTCGTAAGGACCCGTCTCATAGATATAATCTATGTGGTATTCGAACCGCCCCCGGGGACGCGTCGTCAGCCCAAGCCGCGCAGCCTCGGCAGCAAGCGACTGTCCATCCTCCGTTTCGGGCGGCAACGGCTGATCGTACGTAAGCGACTGGTAGATGTAGTTATCCGTGTCGAAGTCCACCTCCGGGTCGTCGTTCAGCGGATCGTCCTGAATACGGTTCGAGTGCTGGTTCAGGTTGCTCTTGTCCACGATGTTCATGTGATCGCGCTCGGACGGGTCGGATTTTTCCGGCTTGTCCAGCCAGTAGTATGTGAAGTACTGCGGCGCAAGGAACTCGTGGTTGATGGCGCTGGGCGCATCGAGATCGGCAGGCTCGCCGAGATCGCTCCTGGTTAGCCCGAATGGTCGGGGCGGCGCAGGATTGGCGGTGTCGCCGTCCCGCTCCACGCCATCCCGGAAATAGAACGCCTCGTGTTCGATATCCCATTCGTACACGTCATCGTCGGACCTGCCCCTGATAGGCAACGCAATGTTCATGGCGCCCGTCGGAGCGAACCGGAAGTTCGTAATGGTGCTACTGCCCTCGTTCGTAAACGTGTACTCCTGGATGATGAAGTCGTCGTAGTCCGGATAACTCCAGGCAAGCGCGCGAAAATCAACCCGGACGTTGTGCTCGTTGATGCGATGCGCGCCGGTAATCATTTCTTCCGCCTTCAACGACGGATCCGCCATGTTGTGATTCTGGATGAGTGTGGTGCCTTCGACCGGAGATATGAACGTCGGGTTGTGGTCATACGCCAGAAGGACGCGGAACGGATAGCCAATGCCGTCGATGTCCGCCCACGCCATATACCCCGACCACAGAAGCCACCCGGCATGATCGTTCACGTTGCTGCCCAATGCATGACCCGGATAATCATACTTGAAGTATTCCTGGCCTCCCAGCGTCGGCTGCCCCACGCCGCCCGAGTTCCATAACCGGGCCCACATTCTGGCGCGTGTCAGATCCTTAAAATCGAACACTTGGGCAAGTGCAGGAGCAGGTAGGACTCCAAGCAACAGGGTGCAAACCATTGCGGCGGCGCCGAAAGGTCGCAGTACGGCGTGTAATGCTTTCATGACGGGATATAACTCGGTTTGCAGGGTGCGAATACGTATGTGAGGCGACTGCATAGCGGGACGGGCGCCGCCCCGCTATGCAGCACGGTTTAAAACTTCAGGCCCATTGTGAAATAAATCATGCGGCGCGGATTGCTGACGGAATTGTAGAAGAACCAGAGATTGTCCTCACCCGATTTCGTGATTTTGGGAAGTTCTCCGCTCTCCTCCCATCGCTCCAGATTGTCCCCGCTCAGCAGAATCTTGTCCTTGTAGTTGAAGAGGTTGAACACCTCCACGCCAATCACCGGACGGAAACTCCCCACGGAAACCTGCTTGTTGAAGGTCAGGTCCGTGCGATGGTGCGGAAACCAGCGTCTGTTGTTCGGCGCCTGAACGCCCTGGTAGTCCGTCGGGTAGTACGTATACTGGGGCCCGGCGAAGTATTCGTGGTACATGCCTACGGTAATGTCCCCCAGCACCCCCATCATCAGGCTTTGCGGCGTCACGTAACTCACGTTGCCCTTCATGACATAACTGGACAGCCACGTAGCCTTTAACTCGTCATACGAGTGCGGTTGATTCACCGTCGAGCCGTCTTCGCGGTACTGCGAGTAGCCGGCTCGCCCACCGGTCGTCGTGGAGAAATCGAACGCGGCCCGCGCCGACCAGCGGCCGGTGAACAACTTCTCCGCCACGATCTCAATACCGCGAATGTCCTTGAAGGCATTGTTCGTATAGAAGATGTTGTCGTGCCCGTCGTTGGCGATGTTCCGGGTTTTCGACCAGATACTTCCGGCAGAGTTGCCCGCTCCCCAGGCCGACGATGCAAATCCCCCTCCGTTCCGATTGTACGTCCCGTTGTACGCATAGCGGGTCAAACGACTTGCATCCTTGTAATAGGCGGCAAGGTCGAGCCGGGCGAAATCGAAGAAGTTTTGCGTAAAGCCGAGTTCGTATTGAATCGTTCGGTCATAACCCAGGCCCGGATGGCCATACCATCCCTGCCACTGGTCCATACGCACCGTAGCATACGGCGAAGCGTCATACCAACTGGTAGGAAAGCCCATGAGCGAGACCCATGAGGGGCGCTGGTTGAAGTGCCCGTAACTGAAGCGCAATTTGGAGTTTTCCGTGATGGGGAACGACAGCCCAAGCCGGGGCGAGATCGCCATCTTCCATTCGCTGGACACCGTCTGCAGATTTTGCCAGTTATCCGGAAATGCGTCGCGGAAATCCTGCCTGAAGGCAAACCAGTCCTTCCCGGGCCGATGCGCCTGCCAGATCGGCGCAATGTTCGTCGGATGCGTACCATCTCCGCCGTTGTGCGTCTGGAAAAGCAGGGGGTCGAAAATATTCGGCGAATACATGGTCCGCGCATTAAAGGCGTCGAAACGAACGCCCACATTCAGCACGATGCCTTCATATTCCATCTTGTCCTGCACGTAGATGGCGGCTTCCGCCGGTTCGCCATCGAACACGTTGTCGAGATGCCAGACATCCCCTGCCGGAAATTCCATGTAGTAATGCTGGTAATCGACATCATAGAGCTTCAACTCGGCGCCGGCCTTGACCTGGTGCGACTTGTGCAACTGGCTCGTAATGTCCGCCTGGGCTGTCCAGGCCCGGCTGTCGCTGTAGTTATTCACCTGAATCTGACGAGCCTCCAGACGGAAATTACCCGCCAGATCAAACCAGCTATCCCCCCAACGCACCGTTTCCGTGCTCGTGTTCAGTTTGTCGTATTCCTGCAACGACGTGGTGTAGTCCCGCAGGTAGGAAAGCGAAACCGTATAGAAGGTGCGGGGACTAAGGGTATGATCCCACTTCAGCGTTCCGACATTGAAGTTCTTTTCCTCGGGTCCTTTAAGCCAGTACCCGCCCCATGGGGCATACGCCGATCCAACGTAGGGATCCCGTACGTCCGCATTGGGCTGCCAACGAGCCTCCTGCGAGGTAGTGGTGTTGTTCCAGTTGCTTTCGGTAACCGTACTGCTGTGGTACCACCCGTTCGTCACATTGAGCGTCAACTTCTTCCCCGGGCTGAAATGATAGCCCAGCTTCGCCTGTACGTTATACTCCGGGTTATACGCGTTGGACTGCGGATATATGTTCACGCCCCTTTTATACCTGCCCGAAACCAGGAACGTCATATGATCCATGGGCGAACCCCATATGGAGCCCTCCACTTCGTGCTGCATGCGTTCCGCATAGTTCGCAAGCACATCCGACGGCGTGATCTGCTGACGATATGTATTCAGCAACTCGTCCGCCGTAGGCACGCGGGTACCGTCCCACCCGTAAAATCGCCGGAAGTATTCGGCGTATGAATTCCGGTTGGCCTCCGTCTCCAGCTGGGTCTGCCAGTAACTCATGCCGAAGTTCGTGTATTTCCAGAGATCCTCGCTATACATGTTGTCGCCCCAGTGGTACTGTCCCGAGGGGCGGACACGATAATTAAGCGCACCCGAGTAATGCCGGGAAAATGCACTGGGTTCGTGGGTCACCACGTTTACGACGCCTGACATGGCGTTCCCGTATTCCGCGTTATAGCCGCCCGTCAACACCGACACTTCCTGGATCGAGGTCGTATTGAGCCGCTGCCAGTTGTCCGAAATCAAGCCGCTGTTGAGCGAGGTTCCGTCAACCTGGTAATTGACCTCGCTTTGGACGCCCCCTCGAAGGTATGCCGTGTATCCCGTATTGTAGACCCCCGTCTGCTGGGCAAGGATATCGTCTATGTTCTGGATGGGCGTACGGGCAAGCGCCTCGGCATTCAGTCGATGCACGCTGCCGGTAACGTCACGCTCGACAAGCGGACGTTCGGCAGTCACGATCACTTCCTCGCCTTCTATCACCTCCTCGGTCAGATCGAAGTCGATCGTAGTAGTCTGGTCCACATGCACTTCCACGTTCTGTACGGTGGTCGTTGTGAACCCTATGCTGCTCGCCTGAATATCATACGAGCCGGGGGAAATATTAAGAATGAAGTAATCCCCCTCGGCATCGGTTACGCCACCCGTGGTGGTTTCGACTATGACGACATTTACGCCGGGAAGTCCTTCGCCGTTCGAGGCGTCGGTTACTGTTCCGGCTATTTTGCCGGTCGTCTGGGCTCCCGCAGAAGGGGCGAGAATCAATGCGAGGACGGCCAGAAAAGCCATCGTTGCACGGGCAACAGAAAAGTGGCTGGTCATTGCGCTAACCGGTCAGGTTTTGTGAGATAGCTCATATAACTCCCTTTACAGAACCTCACGCAAAACCCGAAGCGCTTCTCCAGGCACAGCAACCTTCTAACTTAGCCTTGACAGTACCTGTAGTACCTCTTTACTTATGGCGTCGTTGGTTTACTTACGGCTTCACTTACGTATCCCAACATGCGCTGCGGGCAAGGCGTAAAAATTCCGTGAATAATATTATAATAAACTTCCTTTTCTTTTGCAAGAAAATTCTTCTATTATTATTATTATTATTATTATTACTCCTTAAGGATACGCTGATTAAGTTCGCAAATAGAGGTGGTTCGGGTTGATTGGACAGATTTCGCGGGAATTTAAGGTGTACTGTTGCGACCTTGTTCCGACGCAATCAACCAGACAATACCCATGTCGAGACGCCCACGCAGAACCCATAGTCCTTCGTTCAAGGCGAAGGTAGCCCTTGCCGCCATGCGCGGCGACAGCACGCTAGCCGAACTCGCCGAACGTTTCGAGGTGCACCCGAACCAGATACAATCGTGGAAGAAGCAGCTCACAGAGAGCGCCGAGGAGGCGTTCGTTCGAAGCCGCAACGTTCCCGATGAACGCGACAGGAAGATCGAGGCGCTTCACGCGAAGATCGGAGAGTTGTCGATGGAGAAGGATTTTTTATCGAAGGCGCTCGGACACGACCGTTAGCCGAGCGCCGCGCCATGATAGCGCCGACGCATCGCTTGCCTGTGGTTCGCCAGTGCAAACTTCTCGAACTGAGTCGTTCGACGGCCTACTACCGTCCCCGGCAAGAGAGCGAAGAGAATCTTGCCGTCATGAAGGAGATCGACAGACTCTATATGGAGCGCCCCACGAGCGGATCGCGCACGATAAAGAGCAAGCTCCAGGCAAAAGGCGTTTGCATCGCCAGAAGCCGAATCGTTCGTTTGATGCGCCTTATGGGCTTTGGGGCCATCTACCCGAAGCGCCGCACGTCGTCTCCGGGGCAGGGACACAAGATTTACCCTTATCTGCTCAGAAGTCTCAAGGTGACAAGGCCTCGTCAGGTCTATGCGGCGGACATTACGTACATCCCTATGGCGAAAGGCTTTCTCTATCTCGTGGCCGTGATCGACTGGTACAGCCGCAAGGTGCTTGCCCACCGGCTCTCGAACACGATGGACGCAGCCTTTTGCGTCGAAGCGACGGAAGAGGCCATTGTCCGCTACGGAGCGCCGGAGGTATTCAACACGGACCAGGGAGCGCAGTTTACCTCCGAGGCGTTTACCGGAGCGCTCAAAGCGCACGGGGTACGTATCTCCATGGACGGCAAGGGCCGCTGGCTGGACAACGTGTACGTGGAGCGCCTATGGCGCAGCCTCAAACAGGAAGAAGTCTACCGGCGCGCGTACGAGACGGTGGGCGAGGCCAGGAAGGGAATCGCCGATTACCTGCGCTACTTCAACGAAGAGCGTCCGCACCAGGGACTTGACAATAGAACGCCCGACGATGTATTCTACAAACGAAAACCGCTGAACCGGGCGGCATAGCCCGGTGCGGCAGTACACTTAAAATCGCCGGAAAAACTGTCCAGTTTTTCCGGACCATTTCTAATCTCAGAGGCTGAGAGGAGTGGGCTGGCAAGGAATGACGAAGCAGTGTATGTGGCGGCCCCGCCAGCCCGAAACAGCCGGATCATTCAATATCGAACAGGCTCCGCTGCCCATCCGCCAGGCGCCGGAAATGCCGTGTGGAGAGGGAGCGCCGGGGAGCATCCAGGCCCCACCGTT
Organism: Rhodothermales bacterium; assembly: GCA_951812345.1. GTDB lineage: Bacteria > Bacteroidota > Rhodothermia > Rhodothermales > VXPQ01 > VXPQ01. The sequence continues at coordinate 380,518 of OX638295.1, read as the reverse complement.
TGCGCTCGATGCGAAAAAGGCGAGCGATCAGATCCGCCCAATCCCCCTCTCCACGCATCCGCTTCCCGAAACGATTATCCGTGAGGTCGCCGCCGCGAAGCAAGACAAGCCGGCGGATAATTTTGTTGGCGCGATCCGGAAATTCGCGCCGAACCCAATCGATAAAAATGTCTTGCACCGCTCCGGGCAACCGGAGAATCGTGTATCCGGCGCCGGAAGCGCCCCGGCTCGCGGCCGCCTTCAGAATGGACGGCATTTCCTCATCCGTCAATCCGGGTATGATGGGCGCTACATTCACAGAAACGGGTATACCCTTTGCCGCAAGCATTTCGATCGCCTGCAGCCGCCTTTCGGGACGGGATGTGCGCGGCTCCATGATGTGCACGAGATCGGGGCGCAACGTCGTGATCGACAGAATGACCCGGACTAGATTGTATTTCGCCATCTGTTCCAACAGATCGATGTCTCTGGTCACCAGGTAATTCTTGGTGATGATCCCCACCGGATTGCGGTGCCTGAGAAATACTTCCAGACAACCGCGCGTCAGAGCGAGGCGACGCTCGAGGGGCTGGTACGGATCCGTATTCCCGGACAAAGCCACCACCTGGGGGGTCCAGGATCTTTTCCGGAACGTTTCCGCCAGCAACTCGGGCGCCCGTTCCTTGACAAGAATACGGGTCTCAAAATCGAGACCCGCCGAAAAGCCGAGGTATTCGTGAGAGGGGCGGGCATAGCAGTAAATACACCCATGCTCGCAGCCCCGATACGGGTTGAGACTAAAGGTGAAGCCAATGTCCGGGCTGTCGTTGCGGGCCAGCAGGGTTTTGGTGGCGTCCACATAATACTTCGTGGGGACCTGGCGCAATTCTTCTTCGTCCAGGGCCGCAGGGTTTTCCTCGAGACACAAGGGCTCGAAACGATTCGGCGGATTGATGCGGGCGCCCCGTCCCTGGCGAACGGGTATTTCTGTGGTCTCTTCGCCGGGCGGCGCTTCACCGCCTGACGCGGTATGCAGCGGCGAGGCTTTCCGGGCGCGTCGAGTCATTGTATGCGGGAGGGGTGGTCATGAAAATTATCTTGCATAAATATATGTATAAAATATGTGCAAAAAAGGGGTAGGGGAAGAATATCCGGAAATATTTTGGGTGGGGCCTGCCACACTGCTTCGTCATTCCTTGCCAGCCCACTTCTCGCAACCTCTGAACTTCGCGGACCCTACACCGTTTTGAGTAAAAATGGTGCTTAAAAGGTATAGAAATGGTATAGAAATTACTCAAAACAGGTAAAAGCGGATCGTTGGGACTCGGTACTCATCGGGCGCGAACGGCAGCTACGGCGCTTCCACCTGCCGGACCGCCTCTTCGACCGGAGCGGATTCGCGAATCTCCCCGGACTTGTCCGTAGCGCTGAGCTCCTCGAAGCGACGCGCCTGCACCAGCACCCGCGACTGGAAGGAACCTACGCCGTCGTTGTATGCGCCAACGGCCTGCCGCAAACCGCGGCCCATTTTATCCACGTGGGAGGCATAGGTGCGCAGACGGCCGTACAGTTCCCGGGCAGTTTCCGCTATCTCCTGTGCATTCTTCTGGATATCCTGCTGCCGCCAGGCAAGCGCAACGGTCCGCAGAAACGCTATCAGAAGTCCCGGGGTAGCAATCAGCACACGGTGACGCTGCCACATGTCCTGCCAGATAGTGGGCTCCGCGTTGATGGCTGCGTCGAGCATCGGGTCCGTGGGAACGTACATCATCACAAAATCGGGCGAACCCTCGACCCACTGAGCATAGTCCCGGTCGGCAAGCGCCTTGGCGTGCCCTGCAAGAGCGGTTGCATGCTCCTTGAGTAATTTTTTCTGCTCCTGTTCGTCGTCACTGCGTAGCGCCGCATCATACCGGTCGTACGGCGTCTTGGCGTCGATCACCACCGTAGCCCCACCGGGAATCCGTATCAGCACGTCCGGGCGAAGACGTGCACCGTCAGGCATCCCGGTCAGCGAGGCCTGCTCCACGTAATCCACGTGCGGCGACATGCCGGCCGCGTCGAGCACATTGCGCAGATGTTGCTCGCCCCACTGCCCGCGCAACTGGGGGTTATGCAGAATTTTCCGCAGCCCGCTGGTTTCGGCTATCAGTTGCTCGACGGTTGTCCTCTCTTTGTCAACGCGTTCCTGCAGCTTGTCCAGGCTCTCGCGGACCGGCTTGACAAGATTCTGGACCGCGGTTTCGCGCGCCTTGAGGTCCTTGTCGGCGAGCGCTTGATGCTGTTTGAACTGCTCGGCGGCCTGCTTGCGAAATTCCTCCGTGCTCGACTTGAGCACCTCCGAGGCAAGCCCCTTGAAACGAGTGTCGATCTCCGCAAGGCGTTCTGCAAGCGCCTCTTCGCGCGCCGTCTGGGTGCTTTCGTATCTGGCGATCTCGATTTTGGCGTCCGTGAGCTCCTCCGCTCGTTCGTCCAGTTGCGTTTCCAGCCGGACGACGCGGCCGCGCAGAATGACATAGAGCGAAACACCGCCCACGACGAGACCGGCAACGATTGCTGCTACGAGTTCCATGCTCCACGCGGGAATTTATAGAGAATGCCTGAAAGAGCAGCAAGGACTACCTTGCCTTGAACGAAGGACTGCCGGTTCTGCGTGTGCGTCCGGACATGGATTTTCCCCGGATTGATCCGGTCGAAACAAAATCGCAATCCTGTACCTTAATTTCCTGAAAAACATGCCCAATCGAACGGAACCGCCTCTGCCCATCGACAAGGACACGCCTGAAAAGCGCCCAACGAAAGATTGCGTGTTCATCCGTTCGGTCCGTGCGCAAGCCATATCTTCGCATCCGCAACAGGTGCGCCCGTCAAGCGACACCAGTACGCTGCATACGCATCCAACTGGGGCTGGTACTCTTTTCTGACGGCGACCGTCTGCTCCTCCGTATCGGCGCGATTCGTCTTGTAATCAACGATGTGCCAGCCCGCATCGTCCCGGTACGCGAGGTCGATGACGCCGCGCACCACGCTTACGCCTTCCGCCCCGGAATCCTCCGATACGGCCAGCGGAACTTCCGTATAAACTTCGTGAGCGCGCTGCAAGGTTTCCCACAGCGGCGCCTTTTTGAACCGTTCCAACGCAAGCGCCGCCATTGTTTCGTCCTCCAGAGTCAACGCATCTTCCGTCCACGGGAGGTCCGCATCCACAGCGCCCCGGTTGATCGCTTCGGCCATTCGATGGACGCGGGCGGGCACATTATCCGGGAGATCGCCCCGAACCGCCTCCTCAAACAACTGGTGTACGAGCCGACCGTACTTCACACCCCGGCCCTGTTTGCGGGGTCTCTGCGGCGCCGGCGTCGCCTCCTCCCGCTCGCCGGTCACCGACCGAAGTGCATAACTTGCTTCTTTTGCGCGATGCAGCCGCTCCTCGGCCCGTTCGAGCAACTCGGCGTGCCCCGGCCCGTCGTCTGGCGCGGTACGCTCCGCCTCATCCAGGGACGGCGCAGATTCCAGTTCGGGCACATCCGCAAGCGCGTTCTGTAGCGGCGTCCAGGGTCCCCTAATGGATGTATCGTAGACCGAAACCACCAGCAGGTTGCGAGCGCGCGTGGCGGCCACGTACAGCAGCCGCGCCTCTTCCGCCTGGGCAAACCGCGCCTCTTCCACCTGATCCGCTTCCCACCCGGCAGGCTGCGCCACAATCCGCCGCTGAAACGATCCCCACTGCTTCCAGATCGGCATGGAGAGCCAGGCGCCCTCGTCGCTTCGGAAAACATGATGCGACGGGTCCTTCTCATACGAGGTATCGCACGGATCCGTCAGAAAAACCACCGGCGCCTCCAGCCCTTTCGCCTGATGCACATTCATCACCCGCACCACATCGCTGCGTCCGAATTCAACGGACATCTGCGCCACATCCTTACTCGATTCCTCAACCAGCGAACGCAATTCTTCCACAATCCATCCCCAAGGATAGCCCTCCGCCGCCCATCCTTGCACCAGCGCCAGCAAGCGAATCAGATTACCCGCCCGAAACGACGCATTCCCGTCGGGATGCGCCGTGGCCAACGCCAGATAGCCGCTCTTTGCAAGCACCGACTGCAAGGCGGCGGCAGGCGGCAACGTAACAAAGACCTCCTCGGCATGGCGAAGCAGACCCTTCGCCTCGCAAAACCGGCGGGCCATGTCCTCGGGCAGCCCCTTCGGACTGCCCGCATTCCAGCGGAAAATACCCCCGGCTTCCCGGTATGCGTACAGCATGTCGTCCGACAGTCCGGCAAGCGGGCCGCGCAGAAAAGCAAGAAAAGAAACGGGATTCCCGGGATTGAGCACAGCCTCCAGCAGCGTCAAGACAGTCTGCACTTCCTCACTCTCACCAAGGCCGTCCCCACCCTCGCCGACGTACGGAATGCCCGCCTCCTCCAGTGCCCGCATGTACGTAGCCAAGTGGCCTTTCGTGCGCGTCAGAATGAGAAAATCGCCGGGCGAGGCCGGGGTCTTGAGCAGGACGTCGCCCCCATTGCCCAAGCCCTGCAAAGTTGTCCTGCCGCGCAAGGCCTGTGCAATAAAAGAAACAATGCGACGCGCATCCTGCTGCGCTATCGCGGCGCGGTTGTTTCTTCGCAGTTTGGGAATAGTGATTTTCCGAACGCAATAAGCGTCGGCTCCTTCTGGCCGGTACCCAAGGAGCGGTTCGAACGCAGCCTGGCGGGGCGCAGAATCTTCCGCAAATACCGGAGCGAACGCGGCGTTCATCCACCGGCACAGCGCACCCAGCGAACGGAAACTGGTGTTGAGCTGCAGGACTTTCCCGCCCGTATTCAGGATGCGTTCCCGGACAAAGCGGCCGATCGCTATGTCCGCCCGGCGAAATCGGTAAATCGACTGTTTGGCGTCCCCCACCAGAAACAGGCTGCCGGGGCGAGGCGTCAGTTTGCGCCAGTCCCGTTCAGAGGTTTCTTGTCCGGTCAGATAGAAAATAATCTCCGCCTGTATGGGATCGGTGTCTTGAAATTCGTCCACGAACAGCACGCGATACCGGCTCTGCAAATGTTCGCGGACGGAAGAATTGTCCCGGAGCAGGTCCTTCGCGCGCAACAGCAAATCCTGAAACGTAAGCTTTCCGTCCTCAAGGCGCCGGCGGGCAGAATAGTTGACCGCATCTTCCACAAAGCCCGCCGCAAGCCCGTACTGATATTCGCGCCACGCCCGCAACGCAGGCGCCGCCGCCTGATCCCAAAACGCCGGAAACAGTTCGTCCCGAATCGATTTGGCCTTCTCCCTGTCGAGCCAGTGTTTCAGCGTGACGCAAGACGAACTTCCGCGACCCGCACTTTCAAAAATGGCGAGGGCCTCCGCCGCATCCGCATCGCTGGTCACCTTGTTGTTTTTGAGAAAACCCCGTGCCCGCAGGACCGCGTCCATCAATTTGTCTCGCTCCCGGGGATTGGGCGGTATGCCATGCAATATCGGATCGGAATCAAGAAACTCCTTCAGGGCCTTCACAGGGGATTCGAAATCCGGTTTCGGGGTGTCGGTCTCCTTGAGCGGCACGTCGGAATACTGGCAACGATCCCTGAAAAAAGCGTAGAGATCGTTGGGGACCAGCCCCGCGTTCCTCAAGGCTTCCAGCCGGGAATCCCCTTTATGATACTGCTGCTCCACGAAACGATCCCATGTATCCCGCAACAACCGGGCTTCCTCGCGGCCTTCTACTTCGCTAAATCCGGGCGCCAGTCCTGCTTCTATGGGCCGCGTGCGAATCAGGCGCCCGCAAAAGGAATGAATGGTCCCCATAAAGCACTGATCGATCCGGTCCAGAGCAGCGTCAATGCGGCCCCTCTCTTCCGGATCGATGGACGGATCTGCCGCCTCCCGAAGCGCCTGAAAGAAGCGAACGCGCATTTCTCCGGCAGCCTTGCGCGTGAAGGTGATTGCGGCCATGCGATCCACTTCGCACGCCCCCGTCCGCACCAGAGCCACCATCCGCTGAACCAGCGCATATGTCTTGCCTGCGCCGGCGCCGGCGAACACCATAGCGTTGCAATCCAACTTCTCAGCGATCGTGTCCCGCGCCGCCTGGTCCTGCAACGTCTTCCTTTCGTTCGAAGCATCCGGCATATCACACCTCCAGCCAGTTGTTCAAGGCGGGAGCAAACGGCGGACGCGCGCCCTCGGACGAATCGGACCAGGACTCCAGCGCCTCCGAAACATCTTCTTTCTGCTTTCCTTCGGACCCGCACACGGTCTTGTATTCGCAAAATTTGCAGATACCCTTGTCCTTGTGCACACGCAGAAAAGCGCCCAACTCCGCCAGATCGAAAAAAGGCTTCAGTATAGCGGCGACGGCTTCCTTCCCGGGCCGGGAGTTATAGATGCGCAGCCCGTGCTCGCGTTCGTTCGGGAAAAAATATCCGCCGCGCACAGTCTGGCCCGGCAAACCCTGTTCGGCCAGCAGTTCGTCCAGCGCAAACGCATACAGCGCCCATTGCAGGCTTCGCCCGCCCGCCATCAGATCCGAGAAATTGTACTTCCTCGCCGAGCCGCTCTTGTAATCCCATACTTCGTAGTAATCGCACCCCGCTTCGTCCCATACCCTGTCCACGCGGTCTATCGCGCCCCGCAAACGGAACCGTACCTCCTCGGAAAGATGCAGCGCCACCGGCCCTGGACTATCCAGCGGCCCGCCTTCGTCCGCCTCGTCCGAAGCCCCCCACCCGAAACGCACCTCGAACCCCGCCGGACGCACATCGGTGCGCGCCGATTCCTCGTTCAGGAAAATCCGCAGCGCGCGTGCCAGACGACGCACATCCGTCTCGTAGCCGGTTTGCTCCCGAACCGGAATACGCGCCTTGCGAGACGCAAGACCTTCGCGCATCAGTTCCCGCAGCCAGTCGGTATGTCTGTCGGGGTCCGGCGATTCCCCGCGCTGCGACAACGCGGTCATAAACTTGTGAAGTATGTCGTGCAACAATCCGCCGAACTCGGTCGCCGTCAGCCAGTGCCCTGGCCTGACATCCCGAATGTCCGGCGGCTGTGCGCGCAATACGTATCGCAAAAAATAGCGATAGGGGCAAGCCGTCAGGGTTTCGATGCGCGAGGCGGACAACACCTCGCCGGAGGCGCCCGGCCGCAACGCCGGGATAGCCCGCCCCAGCCAGCCGTGGTACACGCCAAATCCTGCTTCGCCGCGGGCGCGAACTGCTTCGAGCCCCCTGTCCAGCGCCGGATACCCCTGCAGCACATCCGCAAGAATGGACGGATCGTCGCGCAGTGCCAGAGAAATGCCGACCGTCGTGAGGGCGTCTTGCGGAGCAGGCACGATGCGATAAACAGGGTGGGTGTCCATGCCCTTCGATTTTCCGAACTCTTCGCGCAATTGCACAAAAACAGGCGAGGGATGCACCTCCCGACCCTGCACAAGCTCCCGCCGATTGGCCGTCAGCAGTACATGGGAATCGGCCATGCCGAGCAGTCGAACCAGACTCCAGACCGCTTCGCCGGGCCGCGCCCGTTGCAACGGAAGCCGCCCGCCGGAAATGTGTTCCCGCTCGTCGTCCAGCAAAATAGGGTCTTCGATCCCGGCGCCCGGAAACGTGGTCTCCGACAAGCCCACGATCACGGTATACTTGCGGCCGGTATAGCCTCCCCGTTCCAGAGGAACCACATACAAATAACCCGGACGGGCGGTGGCCGCGCGCGTCTTGTGGCGTTCGAGAACATGGACCAGCGCACGGGCCAGATCGGGCAGCCGCCCTGTCGTTTCAGCAACCATACCCGGCTCGCTCACTATGCCGCGCAGCCGATTATCGAGCGATTCGATCACCGCCCGACCGTGCCCCTCCCGATCCCGCATCGGCACGAACCGCTTTAGAAATTCCTGCCCGGCCTTGACGACATCCTCCAGCGAAACGGTCGCAGCATCCGGCGCCGTCTTATAGAGATCGTCGAGCACATTCATAGTCTGCTTGCGGGCCTTTTGCGCAAGCGCCTTGTACTCCGCCGCGTCGTCGGGAACGGCTTCCGCCCAGCGGCTC
>OX638295.1:0-365000 GCA_951812345.1 Rhodothermales bacterium | reverse complement strand
CAATACCGTTACCGGGCAGAAACCGCTCGCCGGAGACACCCTCACGGAAGGGGCCTCCATATCCTTGTGGTACAGCACGGGCCTGGGCATAGGGTACAGTACGATACCGGATATCACTGGTCTCTCCGTAAACCAGGCGCGGGACAGTCTGCTCGCTTTGCAGTTGCGCTCCATTGTGATCAGCGCACTGGACAGCCTCTCAGACCCGAACGCGCCCGATTCTCTCGTGTTACGCCAGAGCCCTGCTCCCGGAACACGTGTGCGCGCCGGATTCGAGGTGCGCCTTCATACCTGGCGCGCCGAACAGCCTGAACCTGAAAGACTTCTTCCCCTTCGATACGAAGAGAACGAACCACCGGGAGTCGGGCTATGACGGCACACGTACGAAACGTATAGCCGCCTACGCCCTCGCTCTCACCTTATTATTCATCGTTTCCATCCACAAGGAGAACCACCATGAACGGCGCAGCGATGCTTCCCGAATTCGATCACGAGATCGAAAATACCCGCAAAATGCTTGCATTGACGCCCAACGACTGTCTGGATTATCGCCCTCACGCAAAATCCTGGACGCTGCGGGAACTCGCCACCCATGTGGCCAACCTGCCCACATGGACCGGCCCGACATTCCGGATGGATGAACTGGATCTGGCGCAGCCGTTCGAACCATGGATTCCCGAAAACACGGACGAAATCCTTGCCGCATTCGACAAAGCAGCCTCGGAAGCCCGCCTCGTACTGGAAAGCGTATCGGGCGATACGCTTCTGGAACCCTGGACCCTGAAGTCAGGGGACCAGGTTCACTTCACCATGCCGAAAGGCGCTGTATTCCGCAGTTTCGTGCTGAACCACATCATCCATCACCGCGCCCAGCTCGGCGTCTACCTGCGCATGTGCGACATTGCGATCCCGGGCATGTACGGCCCTTCCGCCGACGAAACGATGTAACGGATGCTCTGATTAAAACCACTGCGCTCAGCACGTCACGTCCGAAGCTTCGGCGTCAATGTCCTTCCTCCAGGTGCCAGGTAACCGACAACTTCAGACGCCGCCCCTTCGGGCTGTGCGTAAAGCCGTCGAATGCAGCCTCCCAGTTGACGAAAGGCGGATCCGTGTCCAGCAGATTGAGCACGGAAAACGTAACGTCGAACCCGCCGGGTAAATGCCGGTATGCGCTAAAGGCGCACGGCGTACGTATCTCTATGGACGGCAAAGGCCGCTGGCTGGACAACGTGTATGTGGAGCGCCTCTGGCGCAGCCTCAAGCAGGAAGAAGTCTACCGGCATGCGTACGAGACGGTGGCCGAGGCCAGGAAAGGAATCGCCGACTACCTGCGCTACTTCAACGAGGAACGCCCGCACCAAGGGCTTGACAATAGAACCCCTGACGATGTATTCTACAAACGAAAACCGCTGCCCAAGGCGGCATAACCCGATGCAGTGCTACACTTAAAAACGCTGGAAAAACTGTCCAGTTTTTTCGAACCATTTCTGGGTGCATACCGGATGAAAAACGCACCGATAGAATAGACCTTAGAAAAAATGTAAAAGAATTGCAATTTATTCCACCACATGGATCGTGAATCCTTCGTTCACGTCCACATCCACGCGCTCGCGATGCTTCGTCTGGAGAAAAAGACCTATGTAATCGGGCTGAATCGGATATTCCCTGTGCCCCCGGTCAACGAGCACAACCATCTGTACGCTCCGCGGGCGTCCGTAGTGTACAAGCACATCCAGCGCGGCGCGGGCCGTTCGCCCCGTAAACAGCACATCGTCCACCAGGACAACATCCCGGTCTGCAATCTCGCGCGACATCCGGGACGTGTCTGCGATCTCTTCGCCAGGATCCCGGTCATCCCTGTATGCGGACACATCCAGATCGCTTACCTCAAACGTACGGCCTTCGAGCGCTCCCATCTCACGGGCAATCGCTGCCGCCACGGCGCTGCCTCGCCGGCGGATGCCAACCAACTCCACGTTGGATGCCCCGCGGTTGCGTTCGACAATCTCGCAGGAAAGCCTCACCAGCATACGCTGCACGCGCTCCGGTGACATGATGAGCCTGCGCGCCATACGCCGAGCATGAAGAGATTGCGGACGAAGTATCTGCGAGAGATCCTCGTCTCACTGAAACATGGCCTTGATACTGCCCCATGTACGCCGAACTGCTGTCGGCGTATAGGCGATCTGCTTTGATCCTACAAGTTGTCGCGCCCCATCGTCCAGGACGGCGTACAACGTGTATTGAACCACTTCAGCCCCCTTATACAGATCGTCATCCCGAAAAACATAGGGGTGTTGTGCGCCACGCGGCTCAACCTCGACCAGCCTTGTCCTGGCGCCCAATTCCGCACTCACCTCAACCTCATAGCGGTCCAAATCGTCTTCGGACTCTGCGGCCCATTCCACTACGGGTACCCCTTCATCCAGCACCACGTCGAAACGAAGCGCCTTGAAGCCACTGACATGGGCTAACTGAGTGTACGCCTCCGGCTCTGTAGCCAAAGGAACCGCCTTGAAACCGAGAAGGCTTCCCGATGCCACCGCCGCAAGCACTATGAAGGCGAATCGTTTCACAAAAGGATAGAAGGTGGAAGTGGACTCGCGGGTATATCGCACACAATATATCCCCAATTGGGTGTAACGTCAAGATGCAGCGGCACGTTCCTGTTCATGCCTCCTGTGTGACAACTGCTCTGTTCGGGCAATGCTCCCGTGCGCACCGCCCATACATATTGAGCGAGTGGTGCTTGATATCGAACTGATATATGTCTGCGACCATTTCCTGGATGCTCTGTATGCGCGGATCGCAGAATTCAAACAACTCGTTGCAATCCATGCAAATCAGATGGTCGTGCTGCCAATAACTGAAGGCCCGTTCATATTTCGCCTGATTTCTCCCGAACTGGTGCCGGACCACAAGATTGCAATCCATCAACAGTTCCAGCGTGTTGTATACGGTCGCGCGACTTACCCGGTGCCCGCCGTCTTTCAGCCGGATGTACAGTTCATCGGCGTCCACATGATCGTTCGTGGCGTAAATTTCCTCGAGAACGATGAAACGCTCCGGGGTTTGCCTGCGACCGCGTTTCTGGAGAAAAGCGCCGAATATACGACGAACTTCTTCCATTTGCTGGGGCGGAACGGACATAGGGCAATGCTTACGTGTGCGAACGGCCTACCCTTTCCTCAACCGCCACCGGGGAGATGCGGTTCCGGAAAAAGACATGCTGCGTCCCGCGGACTTGCTCAGGTACCTGCCTTTTTCAGCAAATCCTCGGTGTCCCGCCAAATCGCATCGGCGAGTTCGTCCTCGCTCAGGGCGCCATCAAGGCGGACGATGCGATCCGGCTCAGCCGCCGCCAGATCGTCGAATGCTTGCGCTACCCGGTCGTAGAACGCCTGCCCGGACTGCTCCATACGATCCGGTTCCGTGCGCAATGCCTGTTCGGGCGGAACGGACTCGGAGGGAAGAAGCGGCAGGAACCGCTGTGCGCGACGCCTCAAGGCCTCTTCCGGCGGCAGGGAAAGCAACCAGGTCCGATCCGGCCGGAGTCCGCCCGTGACCCGCGCATTCAGGGAGGATATCCAGTCCGGGTCGGCAATCCCGCGGCCCACCCCCTGGTACGCCGTCGTCGAATCGTAGAACCGGTCGCACACCACGACCTTGCCAGCGGCCAGCGCCGGACGAATGCATTCTTCCACAAGCTGCGCCCTCGCGGCGGAAAACAGCAACAATTCCGGCAAGGGATCGATCGCAAAGTCGGAATCGAGAAGGATGGTTCGGATACGCTCGGAAAGTCGTGTGCCCCCGGGCTCCCGAAAAAACTCGACATCGCGTCCCGCGTCTTCCAGTCGATTGACCAGCTGGCGGGCCTGGGTGCTTTTCCCGGCGCCGTCGACGCCCTCGATCGTTACGAAAATCATCAGCCGTTTTCAGTCCCTATGCTTCCGCCTGCATTCCTTTATCCGGACAAAAGCGAACTCTTTGTAAATTGGATAGTACCCTGCTATAATACGGCGAACTTTTTTTTCGCTGCATCTTTTATTCTTTCGTGTCCGGCGCCACCCTGCCCCCGTACGCACACCCCCAACCAGTATTTCTGCGTAGGCATGAGCACGTTTGATTTCGAGTTCGAGGACTTCGACGAGCCTGCGGACGAAGGGCGAATGAACGCATTGCTTTCCGCCTATGAGGGGAACGCGCCCGCCTGGCTGGATTCGGATTCGCTGGAAGATATCGCCAATTACTACTTCGAACAGGGCCGCTACGAAGATGCTCTGAGCGTCATTGACCGGTTGCTGGGCATCATGTCCCACTCCTCGGATGCCTGGATGCGACGTGGCATTCTCCTGAACAATCTCGAACGACACAAGGAAGCGCTGGAAGCCTACGACAAGGCGCTTGCATTGAATCCGGTCGATTCCGAAACACACGTCAACCGGGGAATCACGCTCAACGCGCTTGGCCGGAGCCGGGAAGCACTGGAAGCGTACGGGGAAGCTATCCGGATCGATCCGATCAATGACGAAGCCTTCTTCAATCGCGGTATAACCTTTGAACACCTGAACTCCCTGCAGGATGCCATTGCATCTTTCCGGCACTGCGCGGAACTGAACCCCGAGCATCCCGAGGTCTGGTACGAGCTCGGGTTCTGCTTCGACTGCCTCGAAAAAGACGCGGAAAGCATTGTCTGCTACGAACGACATATCGACATTGAGCCCTACTCGCAGGACGCCTGGTACAACCGGGGCATCGTGCTCAGCCGGATGTCCCGCTTCGAAGCCGCTGTGGGCTCCTACGATATGGCCATTGCCATACAGGACGATTTCGCCTCGGCGTGGTATAATCGGGGCAATGCGCTGGCCAACATAGGCCGTCCCGAAGAAGCAGTGGAATGCTACCGGAAAGTCATTGAGCTGGAAGGTGGCGATGCAGCGACCTGGTACAACCTCGGGCTCGCGTTCGAGGAAATGGAAGACTACCTGCAAGCCCTTGGATATTTCGAACAAGTCATTCGAGAAGACGAAGCGCACCCCGAAGCCTTGTATGGAATGGGTTGTTGCCTCGATGCGCTCGAACGGCACGAGGAAGCGCTGGCACTGTTCGACCGGGCTCTGAAGCTGAAACCCGACATCGGGGAGTTCTGGCACGCCAAAGCGGATTGCTTGTATAACGCAGGAAACATTGCGGAAGCGCTGAAGACATACAAGCATGTCGTAACCACCCATCCCAAAAACAGGGATGCCTGGTTGGATCTGGCCGAAACCTATTTTGAAACAAGCCACCCCGAAGACGCACTTGATGCCTACCAAAAGGCTCTTGCATTACATCCCGACGCTGGCGTGTATTTCCTGCAGGCGAGAGTATTGTTTGCGCTGGGCCGGACAGACGAGAGCATGCACTCGCTCAAGATGGCTTTCCGGATGGATCCGAACATGAAAGAGGAATTGCGGCGCACTTGTCCGGATATGTGGCGCGACGCACAAATCCGACACATGCCGGGATTGGGAAATGGGCCTGCGCCGCGGGTATAACCTCCGCGAAAGCCTGACACACGTTGTGCAAGGCCTTCTGATGGGCGCCGCCGATATCGTTCCCGGCGTCAGCGGCGGCACGATCGCATTCATTGTCGGTATTTATCCCCGGCTGATTACCGCTATCAGCCATGGATTTTCGATGCTGACCTCTCTGTTCAAAGGCCGGCTCGGCGAAATGCGCCGGCATGGCGCCAGCCTTGAATGGGGGCTCGTCATACCGCTTGCGGCAGGAATAGGCGGTGCACTTCTTATCGGCGCCAAAGTAATTCCCATCCTGCTTGAAACCTGGCCCCACCAGACCCTTGGATTATTCCTGGGCCTGGTGGCAGGATCCGTCGGAGTGCCGTGGAAACGGATCGAACGCAAGAATCTGGTTGTGCTGTGTATGGTCGTGGCGACCTGCGGCGCGGCGTTCCTTCTTACAGGCATCCCCGCGTCAGGAGATGCCCTGGCGCCTTCGAGCATCCGTGTGTTCGCATCCGCAGCCACAGCCATTTGCGCGATGATCCTGCCCGGCGTTTCCGGAGCATTCCTTCTCAAGGCAATGGGTATGTATGAAGTGACGCTGCATGCATTGAATGACGGAAATATCGGATATATCGCCCTGTTTGCCGCTGGGGCAATCACCGGGTTGGGGTTGTTCTCCCGCTTTCTCAACTACTTACTCGAGCGATACGCCGACCTGACCATGGCGGCGCTGGTGGGCCTGATGATCGGCGCACTGCGGGCACTCTGGCCATGGCAAACCCCTGAACACGCGCTCCGGATACCCGGAGAAGGTGAGCCTTTCTGGACGGTTGTACTGCTGGCAGCGGCAGGCTTTGCGTTCATAGCCATCATGGCGCGACAGGCAAACCGCATGAGGCATCCGGAAACGGACGGCTCCTGAACATGCACCTCACCACACCAGCCGTTCGAGGCGGCATGTGAGATCGTCAATCCGGCTGCGATCTACCTCGACGCCCAGTCCTGTGCGGTCCCAAGGCGCCTCAACAAAGCCATCGGGAGACATGGTCCACTCCGGCTGCACGATATCGCACGCCCAGTAGCGGCTGCTCGGGGAAAGATCGCCCGGGAGCGTAAAACCGGGAAGAGAGGCCAGGGCCACGTTATATGCACGCCCTATGCCCGTTTCGAGCATGCCGCCAACCCAGGCGTCGAGACGACTCTTGCGGCACACATTATGAATCGAGATCGCCGCGGACAATCCGCCCACGCGGCCGGGCTTCACATTGACGACACGCCCGCTGCGAAGCCGGACCATGTCTTCCACTCGATCCGGACCGGTAATGGACTCGTCGAGACAAACAGGCGTGGAAAGCTGCGCCTGCAAGGCAGCGTGGCGAACAAGGTCGTCCTGCGCAAGAGGTTGCTCGATCATGGTTAATCCATACGTATCGAGGGTACGCAGCAGTTCGATGTCGGCAAGGGTATAGGACGCATTCGCATCGACGGAAAGCGGAACGTCCGCACCAATGCCCGATCGGATGGCTTCCACGCAGCGCACATCGGCGCCCGGTCCGATTTTTATCTTCACATTCCGGTATCCTTGCCCGAGACTATCCTGCACGCGTTCTACGAGCATGGATTCCTCCGGCTGCATGCCGATCGCAATGCCGGCAGGGACACGGCGCTGCGTACCTCCAAGGAGCGTGGCAAGCGATGTATCCGTCCGCTGCGCTTCAAGATTCCAGCAAGCCATTTCCAGCGCTGCTTTCGCCATCCGGTGCCCGCGGAATACACGAAGCGGGATAAGTATATCCGAGGGAGCATGGATATCGTGGCCTTTAAGCGCCGGAACGAACCATTCCCGGATGGCGAACCATGCCGTATCGATCGTTTCGGGGCTGTAATGCGGCGTCTCCTGAGCCACACATTCGCTCCATGCCGTTTCCCCGGTGCGCGCGCTTATCTCGAGCAATAAAATGCGGCGGCAATCCTGCACGCCGGAAGCGGTCACGAACGGCTGCTTCAGCGGTAGCCGGATCTCACGCATCTCGATGGCATCGAGCTTCAGCATGCCGCTCTCCGTTAACGCTGTAACATCTCAGACCGTCTGCGCAAGGCGTTCTTGACCACATCGACAGGCATGTTGTGTCCGGTCCATTGCACGTAGGCTGCAGCAGCCTGCTCCACGAGCATATCAAGCCCTCCGATAGTGACGGCGCCCCGACTTGCAGCGTCGCTAAGCAAGCGTGTCTCCTCGGGATTGTACACGATGTCGTACACGATATGGCCATCGCCAAAATCATTGGCGTCCCGCCACGGAGAATCATCCACCGCAGGATACATACCTACTGGTGTCGTGTTCACAACAAGCCGCGCATCCCGGACAGCAGCCCGGGCAGACGAAAAGGTGTGTACTCCAAGCGCTTTGTGCTCATCGAATGCAGTTAGGTCGGTTGCCAGTATGTCTGCTTTCGAAGGGGTCCGTGCGATGAGCGTAAGACGCTTTGGATGAAACGTAACAAGCAGCGCGTAGGCGACGGCTCGTGCTGCGCCTCCGGCGCCCAGCACAGCCATATCGGCGCCCTGAAGCCGATCCGTCAGGGATAGAAGCGGAGCCAGAAAGCCGGTCACATCTGTATTATCGCCAAAAAGCGTGCCGTCGGAGCGGCGCACAATCATGTTTGAAGCGCCGACAGCACGCGCGCATGGAGACAATTCATCCAGATAGGGAAGTACGGCCTGCTTGTGAGGAATGGTGACGCCGGCGCCCGCAAAATGCAGCGCCGCAAGCCCGCGCACCCCGTCCCCGATACGTTCGGGGGATACGGGAAAGGCCGCGAACGCGAAATTGACGCCCTGAGCGGCGAAAGCCGTGTTATGAATAAACGGGGACAGCGTTTGCCCCACAGGATAGCCAAGCAGGCCGATCAGACGTGTGTTCGCATCGATATGTATGGCGTCGGGCCCCACGCTACCGGGCCGGCGCCTTCCCGGACGGCGCTGCTGCATTACCCGTTTCCCGGACCGGTGAATCAATGAGCGCGATCAATACATTACCCGGATCTGGTTTTGGCAGGCCATTATCTTCAGAATGCACCTGCAACTGGTTTTTTCCGCGCATCACAAAAAGCGGAATCATGCGGGAGCCGTACTTCGCCTCCAGCCTCGAATACGTTCTCTCATTTTCGATAGGAAACGTCTTGACTTCGGCGCCCGCGGCGAATTGCGCGGTAAGCGATGCATGATTGGTGCCCGTTCCGAATAGAGGCCGCCCCCGCAGATGTTGCGCCAGGGTCTCATCCGCATCTTTGCCCCGCTGTTTGTCCCGCGTAGCCAGCTGGTACATTTCCGCACTGTCGAAAACCTGTGCAAAGCGCACCACGGCAAGCGAATTGACTTCATCGTTGGGGGTAAACACGATAAGCCGCCCGATCCCACTCAGATCCAACTCGTCCAGAATGGATTCGGACAACACATTGCCATGCAACGCGTGCAAGCCGGCCTCACGGGCGCTGGCCACGTTACCCGGATTGGTATCTATTATAAGCACGCTGAATCCGACCTGATGCAGGGCGCTGGCAATGTGGCGGCCCCAGTCGTGGGCTCCAATGAAGAGCACCCCCTGGGGATCAGGTTCCGCAAGCCCCAGCCAGCGTGCAACCGGCGAGATCGTAAGACCATAGATCGCCACCGTGCCGATAATCACAAGAAATACGATGGGTACGATAAATTGCGACTCCTCCGGATATATCTCGGCAAGCCGGAACGTGAAAAGAGAGGCCACGGCAGCCGCCACAATGCCGCGAGGCGCCAGCCAGGAAAGAAACACCTTTTCCTTGACATACAGGCGCGTACCGAGCATCGACAAAAAGACTGCGGCAGGGCGCACGAACAGCATGAGCACGAGAAGGAAAACGATAGCCTCCCAGCCGAGATACTGTATATCGCCAAGGTCGAGTTGCGCCGCCAGCATGACGAAAAGCGCGGCGATCAGCAACACCCGCAGGTCTTCCTTGAACTCCACGATGCGCCGCACCGCGACAAGGCGCTGGTTCGCCACCGCGAAACCCATGACCGTCGTGGCCACAAGACCGCTTTCCGCCTGCAGCGCATCCGAAATAGCAAAGACGGCAATGACCACCATGAGCGCCATAGGATTCTGGAGATAATCCGGCACCATGCGGCGGCGCAGCAGAAAAACCAGGATACCCGCTCCGGCGATGCCTATCCCGACGCCGACAAAAAATTCCAGCAACAAGCCTTTGAGCGCATGCGATGCAACACTGCCCACCGTGCCGGCTCCCGTCTCGTTGATCAGCAGGAGCGCTTCGAGCACGAGCACAGCAAGAATTGCACCGACCGGATCAATGGTAATGCCCTCCCATTTCGCCAGAGCGGCTATGCGTCCCTTGGGCCGGATATGCCTGAGAATCGGAACAATGACCGTGGGGCCTGTAACGGTCAGAATCGCCCCGATGAGAATGGAAATGCTCAGACTCAGCTTCAGCACAAACAGGCAAGCGATCGCCGCAAGTATCCAGGTGATCAGTACGCCGATGGTAATCAGGCGGCTAACAGCACCGCCCACCTCGCGCAGTTCGTCGAGGCGCAGGCTCAGCCCCCCCTCGAACAAAATGATCCCGATCGAAAGCGCCACAAACGTAAAAACCCATTCGGCGCGCATCGCAGCCGGATCCAGCAGGCCAGTGACCGGCCCAGCTATGAACCCGAACATGAGCAACAACAAAATGGATGGTACGCGATACCGCCACGCAATCCACTGTGCGCTGACGCCGAGTACGAAAACCGCTGCTATGCTGAAAAGGGCGGACACTATTCAGGAAACAAGAACTTAATGGGAAACGCCGCAGACCCGAACGGAGCTGCTGCGCAGCATCCATTACGAAACAAGGAACTGCTACGCAGCATCCGGGGAAAAAACGGCTAATCTAACTCTGTGGAATAGGCGCTCGGTTCCAACTCGACGAAGATTACGCCTTTCCGTGCCCGGTAGAAGGGTATCCCTGCCCCTGACCAATGAATTATTTTATTTCTCTGAATACCCGCTTCGTATTTGTCGTAACTCCATCGTAACATACATCTGCGGATCCGTATGCGGACCGCATGCCGACGTTGGCAAACACCCTCTCCTTTGTCCGAAAAACGGGGTTGCTGTATGCCGTACACATCAGATTTTCTGGGGGACGTAAACCGGGCGTTTATGAAAGCGGCCCGACTGACGAGCCACCCCAAAGGACTCCTTGAACAAATTCGCATGTGCAACAGCGTCTATGCGATGGAATTTCCTCTTGTGCGAGATGACGGGTCCATCCATGTCGTTCAGGCGTTCCGCGCCGAGCACAGCCACCACAAGCAGCCGGCAAAGGGCGGTATCCGTTATGCGCCAACCGTATCGGAAGACGAGGTTGTGGCGCTGGCCGCGCTCATGACCTACAAGTGCGCCGTGGTCGATGTGCCTTTCAGCGGCGCCAAGGGAGGCGTCAAAATCAACCGGAAAGAATTCTCGATCAACGAGCTGGAGCGGATTACCCGGCGCTACACGTTTGAGCTGGTCCGCAAGAACTTCATGGGACCGGGCATTGACGTACCCGCTCCGGATTACGGGACAGGGGCCCAGGAAATGGCATGGGTCTTCGATACCTATAATCAGCTGTCGGATAACCCGCTCGACGCAGCGGCCTGCGTGACCGGAAAACCGGTCGGTCATGGGGGGGTGCACGGACGCAAGGAGGCTACCGGAAGAGGGGTCTTTTTCGGTATTCGCGAGGCATGCAGCGATAAGCAAACAATGAAAGCGCTCGGCCTGGAAGCCGGGCTGGAAGGGAAACGCGTCGTCGTGCAGGGCCTGGGTAATGTGGGATTCCACGCGGCGTACTACCTCCAGGAGGCAGGCGCCCTTGTTGTGGGCATTGCGGAGATGAACGGCGCACTCGTCAAGGAAGACGGGCTGAACGTACAGGAAGTAGGCGCCTGGCGGCAGGAACACGGCACCATTGAGGGATTTCCGGATGGGCGCATGATCCAACCTCCCGAGAAAGCGCTTGAACTGGATTGCGACATCCTGCTCCCCGCCGCCCTCGAGGAACAGATTACGGGCGAGAACGCAGGGCGTATTCAGGCACGGATCATTGCAGAAGCGGCAAACGGGCCGACCACCTCGGAAGCCGACGAGATACTTCGGAAACGAAATGTGCTCTTGCTGCCGGATCTGTATCTCAACGCCGGCGGAGTCACCGTATCGTATTTCGAGTGGCTGCGGAACCTGTCTCACGTGCGGTTCGGGCGCATGAGCAAGCGGTTCGAAAGCAATACGCAGCAAAAAATGCTTTCAGCCGTCGAAGCCGCGACAGGAAAATCGTTCTCTCCCGAAGTGCTTGCAACGATCGGCAAGGGGGCCGACGAAATCGACATCGTCAATTCGGGGCTCGAAGAGACGATGGTTTTCGCCTACAACGAGATTTACGACCTCTCGAAACGGCTGAAGACCGATCTGCGCACGGCGGCCTTCGTGAGCGCCATCAACAAGATCGCCGTGCTCTACAACCAGATGGGTATTTTCCCGTAGGGAAAGGCCAGCAAATCGGCCCCGTCTCAAATCACCCGCACCCGCTTGTGGAACCGCAATTGGGGCACGAATAGCACGCGCCGCTGCGGACCGTGATGGAGCCGCAGTTGGGACAGGCCGGGCTGTCCTCCTGATTACGGAAGGTAGCCACACTCGAATTGCCCGCGGGGCTCCTCTCCATGGCCTCCATGAACGCCTCCACCGTGCTGCCGACGAGTGCATCCACAGGCTCGGGCGGTGCGGAAAGCTGCGTCTGCATCTGAGCCTGAGGCTGGAGCTGGAGTTGGGGCTGGGCTACATTGCCGGAAGGAGGTTGCCCTTCGCTGGAAAGGCCATTGTCGGCCTCCTCTTCCTTGTGCTCATGCACCCGCATAAACTTCAGGGACAGGTACCTGAAGATGTAATCCATGATCGATTTCGTGATCGGGATTTCCTTGTTTTGCGTAAAGCCGTTCGGCTCGAAACGCATGTGGCTGAACTTGTTGCACAGATCAGCCAGCGGAACGCCATACTGCAACGCGATGGATATCGAGGTCGCAAACGCATCCATCAGCCCGGAAATCGTAGAGCCCTCCTTCGCCATCGTGATGAAGATTTCTCCAGGCATGCGCGAGTCGGGATACAATCCGATATGCAGGTAGCCTTCGTGCCCGGCGATCGAGAATTTGTGCGTCATGGACGGACGTTCGTCGGGAAGCCGTTTGCGGATCGGCTGATACACGATCTTTTCAGTGATTTCCGGTTCAGGCGTCGCCATCCCGTCGCCGGAAGATTCCTCATCCCATCCCTGGCTTTTTCTGGTATTACCACCCTTGGATGTCGAGAGCGGCTGGCTCCGCTTGGAATTTTCGCGGTAAATCGCAAGCGCCTTGAGCCCCAGTTCCCAGCCCTGTATATAGGCGTCGCCGATCTCCTCCACCGTTGCGCTTTCGGGCATATTGACCGTCTTGGAAATAGCGCCGGAGATAAAAGGCTGAACCGCCGCCATCATCCGGATGTGGCCCATGTGATGAATGGAACGCTTCCCCTTGAACGGTTTGAAAGCACAATCGAAAATGGGAAGATGCTCCTCGCGTAGCGCCGGGGCGCCTTCGATGGTATCGTTCTCGTCGATATACCGAATGATCGCATCGATTTCCAGAGACGGGTAACCGAGGCGGGCGAGCGCTTCGGGCACGCTGCGATTTACGATCTTCATCATCCCGTCACCCTGACCGGCCAGCAGTTTATACTTGACCAGCGCAATATCCGGTTCGACGCCCGTCGTGTCGCAATCCATCATGAACCCGATCGTGCCGGTCGGCGCCAGCACCGTGGCTTGCGCATTCCGGTACCCGAACTGCTCGCCGGCAGCTATACAGTACGTCCACGTTTCGCGGGCAGCCTCAAGCAGATAGCCCGGGCAACTGGTATGGATCGCATCGACCGCTGCGGCGTGCATGCACATCACCTCGAGCATGGACGAGCGGTTTGGGGCAAACCCCGCAAACGGTCCGATTTTTTCGTTGGCGGCGATCTCGGCGCTGCGGGCATACGCTTCGCCATGTTCGATCGCCATCAGCGCTCCGGCTACGGCGCGGCCTTCGTCGCTGTCATAGGGAAGCCCCATCGCCATCAGCAACGCGCCGAGGTTGGCAAACCCGAGCCCGAGGGGCCGGTAGGCATGGGAGTTTTCGGCGATCGCGCGCGACGGATACCCGGCATTGTCTACCAGAATTTCCTGCGCCGTGATAAATATCCGTGTGGCCGCACGGTAGCGCTCGACATCGAACGAGCCGTCTTCCCGCTGAAACTTGCGAAGATTCAGACTGGCCAGATTGCAGGCCGAATCGTCGAGGAACATGTATTCCGAGCAGGGATTGCTCGAATTGATCGGCCCCGACTCCTTGCAGGTATGCCAGCGCTGGATCGTATCCTCATATTGCACGCCCGGATCGCCGCACACATGAGTGCCCTCG
This sequence comes from Rhodothermales bacterium, assembly GCA_951812345.1. GTDB lineage: Bacteria > Bacteroidota > Rhodothermia > Rhodothermales > VXPQ01 > VXPQ01. Next base: position 350,964 of record OX638295.1, on the reverse strand, counting down.
GATATCTTGCGGAGCACATCTTTTCCGGGAATGGTATCGATCTCTTCCCCGTCGAGCACGCCTCGAAGTTTGTACGGGCTTTCCGACTGCACGGAATGCATGAGGGCATCGTCCACGCGCACAGACTGATTGACGTTCTGGAAGGCCACGCTGCCGTACGCCGGGCCATTGAACGAACCGTCGTAGCCTTCCTCGATCAATGCCCAGGCTTTCCGTTCTTCTTCCTGTTTCGCCGCAACGAATTCGAGAATATCCGGGTGCCAGGACTTCAGCGTCTGCATGATGGCTGCACGGCGCGTCTTGCCCCCGGACTTGATGGTCCCGCCGGTAGCATCCTGTACGCGCATGAAGCTGACAGGCCCGGACGGCTGCCCGCCGCCGGAAAGTTTTTCTCTGGAGGAACGCAGCTTCGACCAGTCGGCGCCCACCCCCGACCCAAACTTGAACAGCCGGGCGCTTTCTCCCATCAACTGCCAAATGTCGTCGATGGAATCTTCCACCGATATGATGAAGCAGGCAGAGGCTTGCGGACGCCGGTAGGGGTCCACGGGAATGGCCCTGCCCTTGCTTTCATTCCAGCCGGATATCTTCTTACCGCCCGAATCGCGGATACCGTACTGCTGATACAGGCCGACATTGAACCATACCGGACTGTTGAACGCGCCGTATTGATGCAGGCAAAGCCAGGTAAGTTCATCATAGAAGCGTTCGCCGTCTTCCTCGGTGGCGAAATAATGTTGCTCCGTTCCCCAGTCGGCGATCGTACGCGTGACGCGATGAATGAGCTGCCGGAGTGAATCTTCGCGTCCCCCCTTCGCAGGATCCTTTCCCGATTGGTCCACATCTCCATAAAAATACTTGCTGGCCACCACGTTCGTCGCCAGAGGACTCCAGGATTCCGGAAAAGCCACACCCTTCTGCTCGAAGACCGCGTCGCCCTGCTGATTCCTGATAGCCGCATCGCGCCGGTCCCATACAAGCGTTTCAAAAGGTGGCTGTCCTTCCTCGGAAAAAACCCGTTCGATATGCAATCCCCCGGAAAATTGCTCGCGCGTGAAAGCCGGCGCGCCAGCCTCGCGAGACATTTCTCCGACGTTCGCGTCATCAGCCCTCAATGCGGAAAACAGGCCGGACGAGGGGGTTTCGTCGGGGGTGTCGGGAGTAAATCCGTCCTGGGGGGATATGCTATCTTTCATAATCGCTGCTCCTTCCTTGACGTTTGTAACGCTATATCTTATGCACTTGGGGACAAACGGGCAAACAGATCAGGAATAACGGACTACCGTTTGCCCCCGACCTAACCACGCAGGGGCGGAAGCCGGAGTATATAATAAAAAAGGTAGAGAACCGTTATGCAAGTGTTAATCAAACGTTTTTTATCGACAAGGTCGGATTTCACAATTGCCGAAATCCACATAGTTTCCACACAGGCGTAAAGCAGAGAAGCATTGCGCCGACTTGCGGATAGATTGGGTTTTAATACCGTTATTGTTCTTTATCCACATCCTGCGCATGGTTATCCACGATTTTCTAACGATCCGGAAAGGCGCCATACAAGATTATGTTTACAATAACGGCTATATATTTCGCAAAGCAAACAGAGCGCTGGCTATAATTCCGCACCCGGAATGAAACATGAATCCAAAGGCAAGGTCGGTCGTTTACTGCTGTCGCCATGCGCCCCTGACCATGGCGACGGACACCGTGGATATCCGCAAGCATTACTCGTTATATATAATCAACGGCAAGTATAATGTTGCAGGAAAGCGTCGAGCGCAGTGCATATCCTCATCCCGAGGAATTCGAGGTCATGCGCCCGGAATACTCTGAAATAGAAGGCGACTACTTCCGAGCGGTCATCACCGTCTCGCCGTTTCGCGTTACGGGCGAGAGCCGCACGGAGGCCGGCGCCCGCCGGGCGGCACTCTACGAAGCAGAAAAGACCTATCGTTCCTACCACCCGTCCTACAGAATACGCAACCCTTATCCGGATACCTTCTCGGATCGAGAAGGAACCAGGTGGTCACGCATCCCGGCGTCAAAGCGCGACAAAATGGGAGACTATCGCTTCGTGGATGCGGACAATGAAGAAGACTACGCAGATATCGAGTCCATGCTGACCTGGGACGTACGTCCGAACAATGTCAACCCGGTCGATTGACCGGTAGAAGCGCTAATTCTTAGCCATGGGTGAGTATAATCCCGATCAAGACGTTCCGGACCAAAGCGCACACAAAAACAGTTCGGGCATGCCGGCCGCACTATTTGCGGTGCTGGCGATCACCCTTCTGACGCTTCTCGGCATAGGGACCCGTTACTACATCCACGGGGATATCAACGCCATTCATTGCCTGTTCAGTCTGTTTTTCTCCACCAATCTATTGATTTGCTATTGGGAGGTGTGTCTATTCATCCGACGGGACTATATCGAGAAGCGCACCAGGTATTGGCGCGGACGGCAGCGCGAAACCGGCCGAATCCCGGCCCCTGAGTTTCTATCCACCCGCGTGCCGATGAGACGGATATTGTCCCCGACGGTCTGGGCAGATGTGTGGGCAGCGTACTCGACGATCGACCCGGCCTATTCGGATCATAGTACGTTCGGTTTCAACGTCGATATCGGCAACGGTTTCGTTACGCCGGTTCCGACACTGATTCTTTACGCGGCCTATACCGTCGGTTTCCTGCCGGCTGTCGTTGCCGGCATTATTGGCGCCATGCTGTTCTGGCAGTGGACGTACGTGTCGTCGCTCTACTGGGTCAGTTTCTTCGTAGCCGGGGGCCACACCCGCATCACCAGGGGTGAGTTTTACACCTACGTGGCCGCCACGAATGCCCCCTGGGTAATATGCCCGCTGTTGGGATTGTACATCTCTGTTCGCCTGATCCTGGAGAGCAACTACAGCGTTCTGGGTTTTTGATCACCGGTTTATCCGGGACGTGCGCTGCAGCAGGAGACACTGGCGCCCTTGTTTGGCCTGCACAGCACGTCGGACAGCGATTCGCGCAAGGTGTCGCCAGGGGAAACCGGCAAGCCTTTTTGTACGTCCATGAACGGCATGGCCAATGCCACTTGACACAACGTGTTACGGTTTTACTACGGATAATCCCCTGAATCCCCGCAAAGACATAGCGCCAGACTTGGCCGACACCTTGCGTGCCGGCCCATTTGCCTCTTTGTTGCACACGGTCGGATGTGTTGCCGACAGAGAGGGCCTTGAGGTATGGTTGGTGGGAGGAGCCGTACGGGATATTCTTCTGGACAGGTCCGTCCCGGAACTGGATTTTGTAGCGATTGGACCGGGCAGCGGCATCCGTCTTGCCAAGGCGCTTGCGAAAGAACTCGGCGGACGTACCGTGCATGTGTACGAGACCTATGGAACCGCAGCCATACGCGTACCCCGGCCCGGAGCCCATGGAAAATCCAGTGACAGCAAGACGCTTTCCCTGGAATTCGTAGGAGCTCGGAAAGAGAGCTACCGCCGCGAATCGAGAAAGCCTGTGGTCGAAGACGGCTCGCTGATGGACGATCTGCACCGGCGCGACTTCACGATAAACGCGATGGCGGCCTCGATGAACCCGGATCGTTTTGGTATGCTGGAGGATCCGTTCGATGGGCTGGCCGACTTGTCTGAGGGGGTACTCCGGACCCCTCTCAACCCCGGCATAACGTTCGAAGACGATCCGCTCCGGATGATTCGGGCCGCGCGATTTGCAACCCGACTGCAGTTCCGGATTGACGAGCAGGCGCTGCATGCCATGAAACGGCAGGCCGGGCGTATCGCTATCGTGAGCAGGGAGCGCATTACGGACGAACTGCAGAAGATCATCTGCGCCGCATCTCCCTCGGTGGGGTTCCGGATTCTTTTCAATGCTGGTCTGCTGAAGCACATTCTGCCGGAGCTCACTGCGCTACAGGGCGTCGAAACCGTGGACGGTCATCGCCACAAAGACAATTTTTTCCATACGCTGCAAGTCCTCGATAACCTCTCGGCAATGACGGCGAACCGGAGCGGCGAGGAGACGTGCTATCTGCGCTGGGCAGCGCTTCTGCACGACATAGGCAAGCCGCGCACCAAACGATTTTCGCGTACCGCCGGATGGACCTTTCACGGGCATGAAGAGGTCGGCGCCAGGAAGATTCCCGGCGTCTTCAAAAGGCTCCGGCTTCCCTCCGGCGATCCGGTAAAGTATGTGCAGAAACTCATCCGGCTGCATCACCGACCCGTATCCCTTGTGGACGAGGAGGTCACCGATTCCGCCGTACGGCGGCTCCTCTTTGAGGCGGGGAACGATATCGAGGACCTGATGACACTGGTTCGGGCAGACATTACGTCGAAGAATCCAAAGCGTGTACGTCGCTATCTCGCCGCGTTCGATCACGTCGAGGATAAAATGCAGAAGGTCGAGGAAAAGGATCGCCTTCGCAATTTTCGCCCTCCCGTGGACGGACGCGAGATCATGGAAACGCTGGGTATCGGAGAATCTGTGGCGGTCGGCATCGTCAAGGAAACGATCCGGGAGGCGATTTTGGAGGGAGACATCCCCAACGAACACGACGCCGCTTTCCGGCTCATGATGAAAATCAAGGACGACGCACTGTGGCGCGGCGCTCTTTTCGAGGAGTTTATCGCTGAACTCGAAGGACGGGAAAACGCGGCGATCGGCGCGATCAAGGAAGTCGTGTTCTCCGGGGATCTGCCACAGGACCGCGATGCCGCCTGGCAGTATCTGACGGACATCAAGAACAGTGTGACGGAACGTCGCCAATAGACATGCCTGAATTCAAGATTGAAAACGCGGAACTTGCCGAGGCTGTATCGCAGAAACAGCGTGCTTTTCCCAAGTACACATCCCAGATTATCAATCTTGCCAACCAGAATGCCCAAGGTACGCGCCCTCGGATTGTTGGCCAGATGACCGAATTGTTTCAGGAGTTCGGAGGGAAAAGATATGAGGAATGGGAGGTTTGGTACAGAACCCAAAAACCCGAAGCGCTGGATGATGCGACAGATCGAATCTACGCGATGGTAGAGAAGTTGCAGGCAGCTGTGCAGGAGATCGACAAAAGCATGGTGCGTGAGTGGGTCGAGGATCTTGTGCTGGTAAAAACCTTTATCGGCCTGTGCTTTCAGGAAGCTATCCTGGTAAGGATCGCAGAACGCAAAGGGGTTGATTACCGGATGGCGACGCCCGAAGAGGAATCGCAAGGGATCGATGGCTTCATAGACACGACGGCGGTGTCCGTCAAACCTTCGACGTATGCGATCAAGGATATGCTACCTGAAGAGATACAGGGCGAATTGATACTTTATGAAAAGAAAAAGAGCGGGATTACTGTCACGTTCGATTTTTAACCCGGCTAAAGCTGTAACCGCACCTGGGTGTTTTGTTTTATCACAGGCGGCTTTGCCCCCACGCCCACCAATCGATGTGCATTGTCCTTGATGGCGGAAATTTCTTCAGACCGGGCCTCTCCGCCATATTGCGCACGGACCGTCACACCGTCGGTTTCAGGAACGACCCCTATACCTGTGATGTCATCCAGTAACAGGTCCTGTTCTTGTGCGGTCATCACTGGAAAACCGTAATGGCGGTTCGCGTATTTCAGCGGTCCGTGCTCTGCCGTGCGTGTACGAACCCAGTCCTGATGCCGGGTCAACCGGCGTTGATTGTATTCGCCGGCGATGTGCGGCGCAGCCTCCATAAAAGTCCGCGCGACAGGCAGTAACGTATCGTCGATCTCGATGCCCAGAGAATTTCTTCCTGAAGCCAGCGATGCAACCAATGTGGTCCCGGTACCTGCAAATGGATCAAGCACCACATCTCCCTTGATGGAAAACATGCAAATGAGCCGGTAGGCCAACTCGAGCGGAAATGCCCCACTGCGCTCCCGAGCCGCCGTGTCGACAAGACGCTGATCGACCCCCTTTATGTCAAACCACATATCGGAAAACCAGACGTTACGCTCTTCCCAAAAGAAGGCGCTTTCCCGGCGGCGGACCTTCTCGGCAGCGTGATCGAATTTTCTGCGCCTGCCCTTGCGCAGGACAAGAATGTATTCATGCTCGTAGGTTACATACGCCCCTACGGGCAGCATCCCGGATCCCATGAACTTGTTGGGAGCGTTTGTTTGCTTGCGCCAGAGTATGTCGGGCAACGCTGCAAAGCCTTGCTCAAGAAAACGACCAAGTATTCGGGAGTGATTGGAATACAGCTGAAAATCCCCGTCAAGGGTTCGGGTCGCATCGCCAATATTGATGCAGGCAATACCACCCGGCTTCAGGACCCGGCTGCATTCCTCCCAAGCCGTATCGAGGAGCTGATGCATGAGGTCGAAAGCAGCCCGGCCCTCCCCGCGAGCTAATCGGTCTCCAATACGGTCGTCCTGCGAAACGAATATATCGTCCCACATGGCGACCATCGGATAGGGTGGCGAGGTGACGATCAGGTCAACCGATGTATCCGGAACTTTGTCCATAGACCGAGCGGAACCGCATAGCAGCTTCGAAGTCGTTTCCATGCTATCCTCCCCTTGAAATGCAGCGTACGCATCCTGCCCACATAATAACCCCTTGCTGTAAGGAATGTACCGAAGCCAGGGTTTCCTGGCGCGGGTATTTTCGACGCATTTCCGTGAAAATGCGCACCATCGCAGGGAATGACGTAGTTTGACGCCTCTGACGAATTGCATAGCCCGCCATGCGTGTCGAAAACCTGAAGAACATCGGCCCGAAGACCGCCGCATGGCTGCACGATACAGGCATCCATACGCGTGCCGATCTTGAAGCAATGGGCGCGGTCATGGCCTACAAAATACTCAAGCATCAAAAACCGAAGCAGGTTACAATCCTGCTGCTTTATGCCCTGGATGGCGCGCTTTCGGGGAAACACTGGAACGCGCTGGGCCCGGAGCGTAAGGCAGCGCTCAAACGAGAGGCCGATACCCGGTTGCATGTAGCACCTTCTCAATCCTGAAAAATCAGTTTGTACAATGCCCACAGACTATGATCTCATTGTAATTGGAGGCGGCGCAGCCGGTCTCACTGCTTCGGGGGTGGGCGCCAGTTTCGGCGCCCGCACCCTCATGGTGGAGCAAGCCCGACTCGGCGGCGATTGCACCTGGTACGGTTGCGTGCCCAGCAAAGCGCTCCTCAGCGCAGCGCATGTAGCGCACAGCGCGCGAAGAGCCAGGGAGTTCGGCATTCGGACGGGCGATGTGTCGGCGGATTTCTCGGAGGTCATCGCGGGCGTCCACGCGTTGCGCGATCACATTTACGAAGAGGCGGACGCCCCGGAGATTTACGAAAACATGGGGATCGACGTGAAGCAGGGAACAGCCCGATTCACGGATTCCCGGACCATCGAGATTGTCTCGGATGAGACGACGGAGCGGTTCTCCGCGCGCAGGTTCGTCATCGCTACGGGGGGCAGAGCCTTCGTTCCGCCGATCAAGGGCCTTCGGGACGCGTCCTGCCTCACGAACGAAACCATCTTCGAGTTGACCGAACAGCCCCGGCGCCTTATCGTGCTCGGAGCCGGCCCCATCGGTACCGAGATGGCGCAAGCATTCCGGCGCCTCGGCTCGGACGTCACCGTGATCGACCGGGAATCCCGTATTCTTTTCCGGGACGACGAGGAACTCGCGGGCATGCTGCAGGCCCGCCTCGAAGAAGAGGGCATCCGGTATGTGCTGAACGCGGACGTATCCTCCGTGCAAGAGCGCGGAGACGGAATAGACGTGCTGATAGGTGGTGAAACGTCAGGCGGCGGAACCGTAGGGGATAAACCCGGAAACCTTGCCCTACATGGCGATGCGCTTCTTGTGGCCGCCGGACGGAAACCCAATGTCGCGGCGCTGAACCTCGAGGCCGCAGGCGTCGCGTACGACGCACGGGGCATCAAGGTGGACGACCGGTGCAGGACGTCCCGCTCCGGGATCTACGCTGTCGGGGACGTGACCGGTCGGTTCGCCTTTACGCACATGAGCGAGCACATGGCCAAGGTGGCGGCGATGAACGCCCTGCTGAAAATCCCCGCAAAAATCGACGCCGCGCACCTCCCCTGGACTACCTATGCCGACCCCGAACTGGCGCATGTGGGCGCCACGGAAGACGCGCTCCGTGCGACAGGCAAGAAATACGAGACGCTCCGGTTCCCGTACGACAAGATCGACCGCGCCATCACCGAGCGGGAGGAGTATGGCATGATCAAGGTGCACGCCCGCCCGCGCGACGGGAAAATACTGGGAGCGTCCATCCTGGGCGCCCGGGGCGGCGATCTGATCTGCGAGTTAGCCCTTGCCATGCGGCGGGGCATCTCCTTGCGGCATATCTCGGACGCCATCCACCCCTACCCTTCCTATGGTTTGGGCGTGCGGCGTGCGGCGGACCAGTGGTACATCAAGCGGTACTCGCCGGCGCTCATCCGCGTGTTGAAACGCCTGTTCGGCTACCGGGGACGAGTGTTGGAGTACGGACCGGACGAGATTGTTTAGCGGAACGAACGCCCCCTACCGGTATTCCCTGCGTTCCAGCCAGCGATTACCTGCTGCGCCGGATCTTTCGTTACCCTGCGTATTGTCGTTATTCCCGGGAAGGCCTGCCGCTCCGGAAGAAGCGGATCTTCCCATGCGATGCAGCGCCGCCGCCAACGCTGCGGCTTCGATAAGGTCATCCTCGTCCGGGACCGGTAGGCCATCGGAGAAATGACGCGCTACGAAGTGCGTGTCGAACCGCCCGGACACATAGGCGGCATGCTCCATAACATACCGGCAAAACGGGATCGTGGTGCGAACCCCGGCCACTTCATATTCATCCAGCGCCCGCAGCATGCGTTGGATGGCTTCCGAGCGCGTCCTGCCCCATGTCGCGAGTTTGGAAATCATCGGATCGTAGTGGATTTCCACGCGATCTCCCGATTCCACGCCCGCATCTACCCGCACGCCCGGTCCGGAAGGCGGAGCATGGCGCACCAGGGCGCCCGGATCGGGAAGAAATGCATTTTCCGGGTCTTCCGCGTACACCCGGCACTCGATGGCGTGCCCACGCATGTGCAGGTCGTCCTGTTTCACACGCAGGGCTTCTCCCTCAGCGATACGGATCTGCTCGGCCACGAGATCTATGCCCGTGATCCACTCCGTCACCGGATGCTCGACCTGGAGACGGGTGTTCATCTCCATGAAATAAAAATTCAGGTCCGCATCCACCAGAAACTCGACCGTTCCCGCATTCGCATACCCGCAGGCGCACGCCGCATCGACGGCCGCCTGCCCCATGCGCGCACGCACCTCGGGAGTCATCACGGGAGAAGGGGCTTCTTCAACCACCTTCTGATGACGCCGCTGGATCGAACATTCCCGTTCGAACAGGTGCACCGTATGGCCCTGCTCATCCGCAAGCACCTGAAACTCGATATGGCGAGGTTCCTCGATGTATTTCTCTATGAAAATGCGCCCGTCGTCGAACGCAGCCCGGGCTTCGCTCTGCGCGGCGGCTACGGCCCGCTGGAGATCGTCTTCGGAGCGAACGACACGCATTCCCTTGCCGCCCCCGCCCGCCGCAGCCTTGACAAGTATGGGAAAACCGATTTCGGCAGCAATTTCCGTCACCTCATCGAGGGGCGAGTTCTCCGCGATGGCCGGAGAACCGGGGATCACGGATACACCCGCCTGCTGCATCATCGCCCGCGCCTTCGTCTTGTCGCCCATATTGCGAATGGCTTCCGGAGGCGGCCCGATAAACGTGATCCCCGCCTCGGCGCACGTTTCGGCGAATGCGGCATTCTCCGACAGGAATCCGTATCCGGGATGAATGGCGTCGGCGCCGCATTGGAGTGCTGCATCGATGATCTTCGAGGCGTCAAGATAGGACTGCGCGGCAGGAGCAGGCCCGATCGGGAAGGCATCGTCGGCAAAGCGGACGTGCAGCGCGCTCCGATCCGGCTCGCTGAAAACGGCCGCGGTCGATATACCCAGCTCCCGGCACGTTCGGAAGACGCGCACGGCAATCTCGCCCCGGTTGGCGACCAGAATTTTGCGGATCGGTTTCCGGTTCATGTGCCGTACCGTTTGTGGCAAGATTTGCGGAAATCGGTGTTACGTACGGCCCTCTTCGCAATGGCTTGGTCTCACTGTATGCATGGCGGGCGATACGAGGGATCAAACTACGTCATTCCCCGCGATGGTGTGCATTTTCAATAAAGGATACTCTGATTAAGTCCGCAAAACCCGGAGACTGAGAGGGGTGCGCCGGCCGCATCATTCCCCCTTTATCCGTAATTCCCGAATCGTACCGTGACGGAAGAAATAGACAGGCCCTGTATGGAACGCTCCCTCCGGGAATTTGAAAATCGACACCCGGCAACGTAATTTCACAGAGCCGCCACTAAAAGCGGCCTGAGTGCAAGTGCGCTGTGCGTTTCCAAGCTTTGAACCTCAAAAAGATCGTACACAGGTACCCACTCCCGGACCATGATTACAAATAAGCATCGAGCAACCCGTTTTGCAAATCATAACGATGCGTCTTTCGACGCGCTCCATATCGGCCGTCGCATCGTAGCCCACCGCTTGCGCCGCACGTTCGCCCTCCTCCTTCGACCGGTGGGGATTGCTCTTGTCGCGGTTGCCTTGCCGGCCGCATCCGGGACGGCGTACGCTCAGACCGACAAAGATGCGCTGGTCGCGCTCTACAACGCGACCGACGGGGCCAATTGGGACACCAATACCAACTGGAACAGTAGCGCCGCCATCGATACGTGGTACGGCGTCCGCACCGACGACGCCGGACGGGTGGATTCTCTGAATCTCCGAAACAACTCCCTGTCGGGTTCGATTCCGGCGGATCTGGGCGACTTGACCAACCTCAAATATCTGAATCTCCAAGAAAACGACCTGACGGGGCCGATCCCGGCGGATCTGGGCGACTTAACCAACCTCACGAGACTGTACCTCCGGGAAAACTCCCTTTCGGGGCCGATCCCGGCGGATCTGGGCGACTTAACCAACCTCACGAGACTGAATCTCAGCGATAACAAAAGCGACGACAACACGGGCCTGACGGGGGCGATCCCGGCGGATCTGGGCAACCTGACCAAACTCGAGAGACTGACTCTCGAAAACAACTCCCTGACGGGGGCGATCCCGGCGGACCTAGGCAACCTGACCAAACTCGAGGGACTGACTCTCGAAAACAACTCCCTGACGGGGGCGATCCCGGCGGAGTTGGGCAACTTGACCAAACTCACGAGACTGTACCTCCAGGAAAACTCCTTGACGGGGGCGATCCCGGCAGATCTGGGCAAACTGGGCTCCCTCCAAACACTGAATCTCGAAGAAAACTCCCTGACGGGGCCGATCCCGGCAGATCTGGGCAAACTGGACTCCCTCCAAACACTGAATCTCGAAGAAAACTCCCTGACGGGGCCGATCCCGGCGGAGTTGGGCAACCTGACCGAACTCAGAGGACTGTATCTCCGTGAAAACTCCCTGACGGGATCGGTCCCCGCGGCGTTTATCAACCTGGAAAATCTCACATTACTGTCTGTCGACGACGAGCGGTGCGTGCCGGGGGATACCGAATTCCAGGAATGGCTTGACGATCTCCCTAGCTTCAGAGGCGACAAGAACAACATCTGCATTGTTTCCGCGCTGGCGGTTCGAACCAGGATTCTCCGCGTGGGCGGAGGGCCCGTTACCGTTAACCTGGATAAGGAGTATCCTTACGATTCGGGGTCAAGCTGGAGTATACGTCACTACCGGGTGGGGGACGGCAACGCGGCGGACAATCCCGGCAATTCGTTTACCGTCGAGCAGTACGCTTGGGTCGACCTTACCGACAGTACGCTCACCTTGAGTCCGCTTTCTTCGGCAGGCGCATTCGAGCTTGCTGCGGATCCGAATGCGAGTGTGGAGGGCGACGAGAAACTCATCCGTGTGGAAGTGATGTCCGCCAATGCGCCCGTGCTGATAGGAGAGGATATCGCCGAGGGAGAAGAGTACAATGCGCAAGTCCAGTACCGTACGCGTCAAGTCGCCCTGACGCCAAGGGACGACGTGTCGAAAGAATTGGAGCTCTTCGATTACTTCTACGACCCGAACGATGTCTACCTGACCTACGAAGCCAGCGCCGATAAAGCGGGCGCTGGCGACGATGCGGTCGATATCGTAACGGCGACGGTATCCGGCGACAGGCTGACGATCGCGCTTACGGACCAGGCGCAAGAGGGCCAATCGACCAACGTTTGGGTGACTGCGACGGACGGCGCCGGCGAATATGCCCGGTTGCAAGTTATTGTGGCCGTGTCCGGGGCAACCAGGCCGTATGTCGTAACGCCGCTTACGGATTGGACATTGAGGGAAGACGATGCCAAAGACACCACGATCGACGGCCTGGGCGACGGATTCGCGGACGAAGATCTTGGCGATCGTTCGCTGGAATTGACGATCGACATCGGCGACGATACGGCCACGAGAGTAGACGACGGCGACCGCTTTACGTGGGTTACGGAGTACATGACGGCGACAGTCGATCTGGCTGAGGAGACCTTGACCGTCCGTCCGCTTAGGAAGGGCGCGAACACCTTTACGGTGACCGCCACGGACAAGGGAGAGCCGACGTACGTCTGTCCTGCCGGGTATGCGACAAACGACAATCCTGTAACAGCAACCTCTACCTGTACGAAGGACGACGAGTCGGGAGAGACCGCCAAAGTGACGTATCCGGACACCCAATCCGTATCGGATTCCTTTACGGTGACGATCGCGAGCGAGACTACGCCGACCGTAGCGCAGGCTATTCCTGACCAGGAACTGGATGCCGACGGCGACGCCGCAACGGTGGATCTGGCGGATTTGAACGGCGACGAAGACGGCGAGCCGGCTGCGTTCGGAGATCCTGCGATGAGCGGACTCACGTATACGGCGAGCAGTGCGGACAGCACCGTGGTGGGGGTAGCTGTGGAGGGCTCCGTCATAACGCTTACGCCCGTGTGGCGTACGGACGAGGCATCTACCGACGTTACGGTGGTGGCTACGAACCCGAACGAAGAAGCCATCTCGCAAAGCTTCGACGTGACGGTCCACGGCGCCACGTTCCCGATCGTGCAGACCGTCATCGAGAACATTACGCTGAATACGGGCGATCTTGCGACGGTTCTGGATTTGCGGAATCTGTCGGGCGGAAAAGAGGCCGATCCCGCTTTCCTGGATCCGAATGCGAGAGCGGGCGACGCGCTTCCCGGAGGGTTGTTCTACGAGATGGAGGTGGACGCCCCGCACAAATCGCCGTCGAGCACCGCGACCTATGTGATCACCTCGGCCATGAAGTTGACGCTGGATCGATCCGAGGCCACGCTGACGATCTTGCCGCTCGGATACAACTCGGCCAAGGTCACGCTTACGGCGACCGATCGCGAGAGGAAGGAGGCTTCGCAGACCTTTACGATCTCCGTGATTTCGGGCGTCGGCACGGAAAAGCCGGAACTGCCGACGGAGGTTGAACTCTCTCGGAACTACCCGAACCCGTTCAACCCGCAAACGACCATAGACTACGCTTTGCCGCAGGCGGGCGACGTGAGCCTGATCGTATACGACATGCTGGGGCGCGAGGTGGAGGTGCTCGTCGACGGTCCGAAGACGGCAGGTCGTCACACGGTGCGTTTCGGTGCGAACGACTTGCCGAACGGCGTCTACGTGTATCGCCTGGCGGCGGGCGAGAAGACGATCGTGCGCACGATGATTCTTGTCAAGTAAAAAACGGCAGCCGAAGTTCTCTCTCGGCTTATGCTCGACAAAGGGTTCCCGTTGCCGTACGGCGGCGGGGACCCTTGCCGCCACACGGCCCATTTGCAAGGCGGCGGTTTCAACGCCTGCATCACGGCGCCGACCTTGACGGAAACACGTTAAGACTCCCGGAGCACAAACCGCACTATTTCCTCGACGGTCCCGGCTTCGGGATGGCGACGGAGCATTTTGTGCAGGGCTTTCTCGGCGGCGGCCCGCGTGTACCCGAGCGATTCGAGTGCGGCCAGCGCATCGACACGCGCTGATCGATCCGGATCGGATGCCCCTTCTCTGTCTGCCGGCGCACCTGGCTCCGGCCATTCCATCGCCGCAAAACGGTCCTGCAATTCCACAATCATGCGCTGGGCCATTTTGCGTCCGACCCCCGGAATCCTCGTCAATACCCCCTCGTCCCCATGCATTACATAGGCCCGGAGATCGTCCGGGCGCATCACCGAGAGCGCGGCCAGCGCCAGTTTCGGCCCGATGCCCGAAACGTTCAGCATCACCTCGAACACCTGTTTTTCCCGTTCGGAAAAAAACCCGTACAGCAGCGCCGCATCCTCCCGCACATGAAAATGGGTAAAAAGACGCACCGGCTTGCTGACCTCGGGCAAGCGCTCGAAGGTCGAGGTGGTGACGAGCAGTTCGTACCCCACGCCCTGCACATCGACCACGGCGCGCGTGGGCTGCTTCTCGATAAGTTGACCGGCAATGTAGGCGTACATGGCAAATAACAGGTGCTTCTCACGCGGCGCGAAGCACGGTAAACGTCGTGCATTCCGGTGAACTATGCAAAATATGCATAGATCGGACCGCTTCTATGCAAAATACGTATCGTTCAATTTCACAAGACGATTCGTTCGAGGATTCGTATACTATTCCCTTGAGAATACCTCTGTCTCAATCTACCCATGGAGGTCGATACGATGCGTAAAATTACATCATTCCTTGCGATGATGTGCATGTTCGTTGCATATATCATCGCCCCCCGCCTGGCCCAGGCGCAAATTGCGTTCGAGCATGTCAATGTCCTGCCCATGACGGACGAAGAAGTACGAACCGACTGGACCGTGCTCGTGGAAGGCGACCGGATCGCGGCAGCCGGCCCCGCTGCGGAAGTGGAGGTCCCGGAAACGGCAGAGCGAATCGACGGAACAGGAAAATACCTGATTCCCGGCCTGGCCGAAATGCACGGGCACGTCCCCTCCCCCGACGAAAACAGCGAATATGTTGCGTCCCTTATGTTTCTGTACATCGCCAACGGGGTCACGACCGTACGCGGCCTGCTTGGAGAACCGGGCCAACTGGCGCTGAAAGACGCCACAGCGGACGGAAGCCTCCTTGGCCCGGCGCTGTACCTTGCAGGCCCTGCTTTCAGCGGAGGCTCCATTTCCTCGCCCGAACAAGCCGACCAGCGCGTACGGGAGCAAGTTGCCGAGGGATGGGATTATCTGAAGGTGCTTCCAGGACTCACCCGTGAGGAATACGACGCCATGGCCATGGCCGCAAAAGAAGAAGGCATTCCCTTCATCGGGCATGTGCCCTTCGAGGTGGGGTTGCTCCACGCCATCGAAATGGGACAGCAAACGATCGATCATCTGGACGGCTACATAGAATATCTGAGGGACGGAGGAGACGCCGTCGATCCGGAACGCCTCGAAACCGCCATCGCCATGACGAAGGAACATGGGGTATGGGTCATTCCGACCATGGCGCTCTGGGAAACCATCCTTGGCGTACCGTCCACAGAGGATATGGCGGATTTTGAAGAGCTGCAATATATGCCGCCGGATATGGTAGCCGGGTGGGCCCGGTCCCAGGACCGGCGGCGGGCAGGCGATGGATTCAGCCAGGAACGCCAGGACCGGATTGCAGCCCAGCGCATCGACTTGCTGCGAGCGCTCAACGAGTCCGGCGCGCGCATCCTCATGGGCACGGATTCCCCGCAGGTGTTTAGCGTACCGGGCTTTTCGCTGCTGCGCGAACTGCCGTTCATGGTGGACTCAGGTATGTCGCCATACGAAATCCTTGTTTCCGGGACCCGTGCGGTCGGGGACTACCTGCACGAAGAGGACATGTTCGGAACGATTACGGCAGGAAGCCGAGCGGATCTCATCCTCCTCAACAGCAACCCGCTTGAGAACGTGATGCATGTGTTCGACCGAGCCGGGGTCATGGCGCGCGGACAGTGGGTATCCGAGTCGGAGATACAGGAACGCCTCGCGGAAATTGCGGCGGGGTACCGTTAGTATCTCAAGGTACGCCGCGAATACGCTCTGTTACCGCTTCCGCACTAGCGTTACGCCGTCTGCAATGGGCAGCATGCAGCAGTCCACGCGGTCGTCGCGCGCAATGGCGGCGTTAAGCGCAGCAATGGCGCGGGTGCTGGCGTCGTCTTCGGCAGGATCGAGGACGCGGCCATCGCGCAGCATGTTGTCCAAGGCAACGACACCCCCCGGGCGCAGGAGCTGCAAGACCAGCTCGTAGTAGATCCCGTACGACGTCTTGTCTGCGTCAATGAATGCAAAATCGTACGTGCCTCCGCGCGCTTCGTCAAGCAACGCCCGCAACGTATCCGCCGCATCTCCTATACGGAATTCGATCTTGTCCTCCACGCCTGCTTTGCGCCAGTTGCGGCGGGCTATGCTCGCATATTCCTCGCTCACGTCGCATGCCGTCAGGAGGCCGTCGTCCGGAAGCGCCCGAGCGACCACAATGGAACTGTATCCGGTGAACACGCCGACCTCCAGGGCGCGCCGGGCGCCTGTCATGCGCACAAGCATCTCCATGAACGCCCCCTGTTCCGGCGCAATCTGCATTTCGGCTTCCTCCATGGACGCCGTCTCTTCCCGCAATCGGCGCAGCACGTCCGATTCGCGGACGGCGTGACGGACCAGGTATTCATGGAGTTCGGGGGAAAGTCCTATGCTTCGGTTCGACATGGAAGAAAGAGGTTAAACGGGAAAATGGATACGCTCCGACACGGGTCGCCTCCCGGCGGAATGGCATACGTTGCAGTCCCTCCTGTGAAAGTATCCGCTAAAGGATGTGTTACAGGATACTCTGGCCCAAAACCGCTTCGATCGGCGCTTCACGTTCGTGCGTAAAGGATATCATAATTGCATCTTCTACACGCCCGCATCCTCGAACACGCGCCGGACCATAGCCTGCGCCTCCTCCTGGATTTGCCGCAGATGCTCTTCCCCGAGAAAACTCTCCGCGTAAATCTTGTACAACTCTTCCGTACCGGAGGGTCTTGCGGCAAACCACCCGTTCTCCGTAACCACCTTGAGCCCCCCGATCGGCGCATCGTTGCCCGGCGCCCGCGTGAGCTTCGCGGCGATCGGCTCGCCGGCAAGCCCGGCAGCGGTCACCTGCTCGGGAGAAAGACTCGCAAGGACCGCCTTCTGCTCCCGGGTGGCGGGCGCATCCATGCGTTCGTATACGGGCGCCCCGAAACGGTCCTCGAGAAGCGCATAGTGTTCAGCCGGGTCCTTGCCCGTGACGGCCGTCATCTCCGCAGCAAGCAAATTGAGAATGATACCATCCTTGTCGGTCGTCCATACCGAACCGTCTTTGCGCAAGAACGATGCTCCGGCACTCTCCTCGCCGCCAAACCCGTAGGACCCGTCCACCAGCCCGTCCACGAACCACTTGAATCCCACCGGTACTTCCGCAAGTCTCCGGCCCAGGCCGTGAGCTACCCGGTCAATCATGGAACTGGATACGAGGGTCTTGCCGATCGCTGCGGTTTCGGGCCAGAGCGCGCGATGTCGGAACAGGTATCCGATCGCCACCGACAAGTAATGATTGGGGCGCATCAATCCGCTCGTCTTCGTCACGACGCCATGCCGGTCAAAATCGGGATCGTTGCCGAACGCGATATCGAACCGGTCTTTCAGCCCGACCAGGCTTGCCATGGCGTACGGCGAAGAACAATCCATGCGGATTTTGCCGTCCCTGTCGAGCGTCATGAACGAAAAGGTCGGATCCAGGACGGGGTTGACCACCTCGATGTCGAGCCCGTACCGGTCCGCAACAGGCTCCCAGTACGCCGCGCCTGCCCCGCCCATGGGGTCGGCGCCGATCTTCAGACCGGAGGACGCAATGGCGTCCATGTCCAGCACCTGGGCAAGGTCCTCCACATACGGTGTCATGAAATCGACTTCGCGGGTCGTAGCCGCCCTGCGAGCCTGCATGATCGTCGCGCGCCGGACCCCCTGCAAACCGGTTTCGAGGAGTTCGTTCGCCCGATCCTGGATCTGTCCGGTCGTGGCGGCGTCCGCCGGGCCGCCCGTAGGCGGATTATACTTGAACCCGCCGTCTTCCGGGGGATTATGGGACGGGGTGATGATCACGCCGTCCGCCAGACCATCCGTGCGGCGGGCGTTGTACCGGAGAATAGCATGGGACAGCACAGGGGTGGGCGTGTAGCCCTGCCCCTTTTCCACGTGCACGGTCACCCCGTTGCCCGCAAACACTTCGAGGGCCGTCGTAAAGGCCGCTTCCGACAAGGCATGGGTATCCATACCGATAAGGAGCGGGCCATCGATTCCGTTTGCGGCGCGCACCTCGGCGGTAGCCTGGCATATCGCAGCAATGTGGCGGTCGTTGAACGACCCCCTGAGCGACGTGCCCCGATGCCCCGACGTACCGAACGAAACGCGCTGTTCCGGTACCCGGGGATCCGGCCTGACCGAAAAATAGGCGGCGATCAGCCGGGGAATGTTGACGACGAGGTCGGAGGGAACAGGCTTCCCCGCAAGGGCATGGTGCGCCATGGTCCGGTAAAACGTAAGCGTAGGTGGTAGTGCCGGGCATAAGGTACGACAATATCGCCTTTCGATAGGAACACGAAGCGCCTTCCCGAATGTATGAAGACCGGTTGCGAAGCACGGAAAACGCACCGCGAACATACTATTAAGGGTACACGGCGCCCCGCCGCGCACCGCAGCAAGCGCCAATACGCACAACCCTATGCCCGGCAAACCGAAAATACTTTGGGCGGACGACGAGATCGACCTCTTGCGTCCGCATATCCTCTTTCTGGAAACGAGGGGGTACGACGTCACCAGCGTGACGAACGGCGCCGATGCGATCGGTCAGGCGGACCAAACCCGCTACGATGTGATCCTGCTGGACGAACAGATGCCGGGCATGGGAGGCATCGATATTCTCGAAGAGATCAAGCAGAAGGCCCCGGAAACGCCGGTGGTCATGGTCACGAAAAGTGAAGAAGAACGCCTTATGGAAGAGGCGCTCGGCGGACAAATCAGCGATTACCTGACCAAGCCGGTCAACCCGAGCCAGATATTGCTCACCATCAAGCGGCTGCTCGATCATAGCCGGCTGCGTACGGAAAAGGTCTCCCGCGATTATTTGCAGTCGTTCAACCGGATCACCCAGGCCCTCATGAACCCGCTCACGCACGCGGAGTGGGTGGACGTGTACAGACAACTGGTGCATTACGACCTCGAACTGAAAGGCGACGAAGGCGCCCGGAAGATTCTCGAGGATCAGTACCGGGAAGCGAACCGGGCATTCGGCAAGTTTATCGAAGACGAGTATGCCTCATGGATTCATGCGCGCCCGGGCGAGGAACGTCCGGCGCTCTCGCACGAAGTGATTCCGAGATACGTCATTCCGAAAATGGAATCCGGAAAGCCGGTCGTCTTTCTGGTCATAGATTGTATGCGGTACGACCAGTGGCTGGAACTGGAAACGCTGTTGTACGACCTGTTCGATATAGAAAAGGAATTCTACTACTCGATCCTTCCAACGGCGACCCCGTATTCCCGCAACGCCATTTTCAGCGGCCTGTTGCCCGCGGACATTGCAAAACGCTACCGGGAAATGTGGGAAAATGGAGAGGACGACGAGCACAGCCGAAACCGTAACGAGGAGCAGTTTCTCCGGGACCTGATGAAACGGCATGCCCTCGATCCGAAAATACGCTACGAGAAGCTGGTCAAGTCGCGGGAGGGGCACGAATTCGCCCGGCAGACGGATGCTTTCGTCTCGCAGGACCTTAGCGCGATCGTGATCAATTTCGTGGATATTCTGGCGCACAGCCGTTCCGATTCGGATGTGCTCAAGGAAATCGCCCCGGACGAGCGGGCCTACCGCGCCCTGACGCGCACCTGGTTCGAACATTCCTGGCTGTACCAGGCCTTTGTCGAGTTCGCCCGAACGGAATGCACCATCGTGGTTACGACCGATCACGGAGCCATCCGGAGCCTGCGTTCCACCAAAGTCCATGGCGACCGGAATACCTCCACGGCGCTACGCTACAAGTATGGCCGTAACGTGAAATGCAATGGAAAACATGCGATTTTAGTAGAGGACCCCAATGCGTACGGCCTCCCGAAAAACGAGGCGAATACAAACTACATCATCGCCAAGGAGGACTATTATTTCGTGTATCCCACGAATTTCCACCATTACCAGAATCTGTATCGGGACACGATGCAGCATGGAGGCGCCTCGCTCGAGGAAATGGTGCTACCGGTCGTGACCCTGCGGCCCAAGGCATGAAACATCTTTTCCCTGCACGCACTTCCGGTGCAGCGGAAACCCGCCGACTCGGGCGCACCGTTGCAAACCAACTCCGGGCGGGGGACGTGGTCGGCCTGTACGGAAACCTCGGAGCGGGAAAGACGGTGTTTGCGCAAGGATTGTGCGAAGGGCTCGGGCTGGCCGGCGAACAGGTTACCAGCCCAACGTTTTCTCTCCTTCACGAGTACGAAGGCGGCAGATGGCCCGTGTATCATTTCGATGCCTACCGTATTGAAACGCTGGACGAATTTTTCGACATCGGGTACGAGGAGTATTTCTTTGGAAACGGCGTATGTATCGTCGAGTGGGCCGAGCGCATCGAGTCGCTGCTGCCCCCGGAAACGTTGCGGTTTCGCATAAAGCACGAAACGGAAAACGAACGAAGCATCCACTTCGGCCACATGGCGCCATGATGTGCGAGATCGACGCCTTGCTTGCGCAACTTCCCCGGTTTTCAGAGCAGGGAATATGGAAACCGGGCCTCGAACGTACGCACCGTCTTCTCGACGCACTTGGACGCCCCCAGGATGCGTTCGATATCGTGCATGTGGCCGGTACGAACGGCAAGGGATCCACCGCATCGTTTCTTGCCGCAATGAGCCGCGCTGCGGGATGGCGAACCGGGCTTCATACGTCGCCGCACCTGTGGCAGGTAACGGAACGCATGCGGATCGACGGAGAGGCTGCGCCGGAAGACTGGCTGGCCGCCGCCCTGCGGCGCGCGCAACCCCTTGTCGAGAAAACGCAACCGAGTTATTTCGAACTGACCTTCGCGCTCAGCCTGCTGTACTTTGCAGAACATGGCGTGGATCTGGCTGTCGTCGAGACGGGCATGGGCGGGCGGCTCGACGCCACGAACGTACTCGCCCCGGCGCTCTCGATCATCACCGACATCGGCCTCGATCACACCCGGTTTCTGGGACATACCATCGAACGTATTGCGCAGGAAAAGGCAGGTATCATCAAACCCGGCGTCCCTGTGGTAACGAGCGCCCGGTCTCCTGCAGTCGAAGTAATCGAGGAAATTGCCGAAACGCGCGGCGCCCCTGTACACCGGGTCGAACGGGACGTGCGGGCGCTGTCGGAATCTATTGCCTTGAGGGAATCGACGGTTACGGTATCCACGCCGAATCAGACCTTTCGGGATCTGCGCGTGGGATTGGCCGGGAAACATCAGATCCGGAATGCCATGACCGCGCTGCGGGGGGCGGAATTATTGCATATCGACCAACGCGCGGTGCATACGGGCATGCGGGAGGTCTGCACGCTAAGCGGACTGCATGGACGTTGGGAGGTGCTGGCCGAACGGCCTCTGGTCGTGACGGATGCGGCGCATAATGCGGATGCGCTGGCGGCCATCCTCGATCACCTGAAGGTTTTCCGGCAAACGGGCAGCGCCCTGACCGTGTTGCTCGGCGTCATGCGGGATAAAGATACAGGGGCCATGGGGAAACTGCTTGCTGAGGCCGGCGCGTACGTCCGACCCGTGAAGCCGGCGTCCGACCGGATGTGCACCCCTGAGGAACTGACCGGGGCGCTCCGGGACGCAGGCGCCCGGGTCGGCGAGCCCTGCGCCATTCGGGAAGGAATCCGGACGTTCCTTGCCGAAGCATCCGCTGCGGATACGTTGCTGACGACCGGTTCGCACCGCATTGCAGTGCGTCCGCAAGACCTTTCTCCATGACCCTGCCGCATAATTTTTTGGAATGATAATTTGACTTCCCGCCGGGAAAACCTATCTTGTTACCCGAAGAGCAAGTCATTACTGTACGCTCGCTATCGAAATTCCCTGGTCCCAGCGACTCATCTTTCCTGTCTGGACCACGGCAGATCATCCATCCCACCGAGTTTATTTTTGTACCCCCCTCGGACGCTATAGCGTCTATTGTGAAGCCGGCGGAATAACGCGGAGCGTTTTTCCGATCGTTCAGGCCGGCATTCACCCTTCGTACGGATCAACGGGATCCGTTCTCAACCTCTTGTTTGGCGACAATGAACATCCACGAATTACAAAAAAAGAAACTGCCGGAACTCAAGGAAATCGCTCGAGGCCTCGGCCTGAGCGGTTATTCCCAGAGCCGCAAAGAAGATTTAATCTATCGCATCATCGAGGCGAATGCAGAGGTCGTTGCAGGCAACGGCGCCTTGCGAACCCGCCCGACCCGTCCGAATCAGGATCGCAGCCAGCCATCCGAAGACCGCGCCCGCCCGGAAGACCGTCGCGCGCATTCGGCGGATAATCATACCCCTTCCGGGGAAAACCGTGCGCAGACCTCTCCCAAGCCGGCTCTACCCGATCCGGCTCCACGCACTCGTCCGGGCAATGACCGCGCGGACCGCGCACGCCCACCGGCCGACCGCGTGCGTCCAGGCGATGAAAAACGCCCGCCCAGGAAAGAAAAGAACCCGGAACGCAACCCCCGGCGAGAACAAACACCTGCGCCGGAACGCAAACGCCCCGCCCGGGCGTCCGACGACACGCGCCGGGGCGAAACGCCTCGTAATTCCGGCGGACATGGTCCGTCCCGATCCCATGACGGGGGTCGATCGCATCAAAGAAACGCGCCGGGCAACGACCGCGCAAGACCGCCTCTCCGCGAGGCCGGCGGAGACGAACGGGAGCGCCCGGACCATCGCGATCACGGAAAAGACGAGCGGCGCAACAAGCGGCGTCATCAGGACCAGCGCAAGAACAACCGGCGCGGTCGGGATCATCGGCAGGGCGGCAACGAAAACGAAGCCCGGCGCAGAAATGTCTACGAGGGACGGCCGGAGTACATGGCCGCACACGACCCGAGGAGAACCGAACTGGAAGGCATGATCCGAAAAATCGGGGTGCTGGAAGTGCTCCCCGACGGGTATGGTTTCCTGCGTTCGGCGGAATACAATTACCTGCCCAGCCCCGACGACATCTACGTTTCCCCCTCGCAGATCAAGCGTTTCAGCTTGCAGTTGGGCGATACAGTCGACGGAGAAGTACGCCCCCCGAAAGAGGGAGAACGTTTCTTTGCGCTCATCCAGGTGAATACGATCAACGGGCGCAAACCCGGAGAAATCGAAGAACGGCACGGTTTCGATTACCTCACGGCGCTTTACCCGACGGAGCATCTCCGGCTCGAAACGAGCCCGAGCGATTACAACACCCGTATCCTCGACCTCTTTACGCCTGTCGGAAAGGGACAGAGAGCCCTGATCGTAGCCCAGCCGAAAACGGGTAAAACCGTGCTGTTGCAAAAGATCGCCAATGCGATCACTACGAACCATCCGGAAGTGTATCTGATCGTGCTCCTTGTGGACGAACGGCCCGAAGAGGTCACGGATATGGAGCGGAACGTTCGCGGCGAGGTGATCTCTTCGACCTTCGACCAGAAAGCCGAGCAGCATGTCCAGGTTGCGGATATCGTGCTGGAGAAAGCCAAACGGCTTGTCGAGGCAGGACAGGACGTGGTTATTCTTCTCGACTCGATCACGCGTCTGGCGCGAGCAAACAATACGGTGACCCCGAACACGGGCAAAACCCTCTCCGGCGGCATGGAAGCGGGCGCATTGCGAAATCCCAAACGCTTTTTCGGGGCAGCCCGGAATGTGGAAGAAGGAGGATCGCTGACAATCATCGGTACGGCCCTCATCGATACGGGAAGCCGGATGGATGAAGTTATCTTCGAGGAATTCAAGGGAACGGGCAATTCGGAAATCGTGCTGGATCGCAATCTCGCCGATCGCCGGATATTCCCCGCCATCAATGTGATCATGTCGGGTACGCGCCGGGAAGAATTGCTCATGCCCGACGCCAGGCTTGGGCGCATCTGGATCCTTCGGAAGCTTCTTGCCGACATGTCGCCGATCGACGCCATGACGTTCCTGCTCGACAAAATGCGCGGCACAAAAAACAACGACGAGTTCCTCGTCACCATGAATTCATAGCGCATATGCCGGGTAAGACCGAGGTCAAGGCGCTTTTCTTCGACATGGACGGCGTGCTCGTGGACGTGTCCCGTTCCTATCGGCGCGCCATAGAAGAAACGGTAGAGCAATTCACTGGCCGGCGGCTTCCCTCCAGCACAATCCAGCGCTACAAAAACATCGGCGGCTTCAACGACGACTGGAAACTGACGCACGCCATCATCACCGACACGGGAATGAACGTGCCGCTAAGCCGTGTGGTGGACGCTTTTCAAAAGCGATATCGGGGAGATGAATGGAACGGCTTCATTGCGGAAGAACCCGCTCTCATACAAACGGCTACGCTGAATCGGCTCCACGCCAACGGGCGCGCTATGGGCGTCGTCACGGGGCGTCCGGAAGCTGAGGCGAAGTGGACCGTAAACCGTTTCGACTGGAAAAAGTATTTCCCCCTGATTGTCGCCAAGGAAAAACAGGAGAAACGTTTCAAGCCGGATCCGTTTCCTCTCCAGCGCGCGCTGGCCATGCTCCACGCGGCGGGACGCGCCGTTCACCCTGAAATGGCCGTGTATGTCGGCGATTCCGTGGACGACATGACCTGCGCGCGGAAAGCCGGGGTGCGGGCCATAGGTTTCATCCCTCCCTACATCGAAAACAAGGAAGAAATGGCATCGTTGTTGCATGAGCGAGGAGCAGATGTCGTCATTGACGACATGGAAGCATTGCCGGATCTCGTTGACCAATAGCGTACAGCGCCATGCAACGGCACGTCCCGCGCCTGACGAGCGCCTTTCTGTACCTCTGCGTTACCCTCATCCCCTGGGCCGCCTCTGCCCAGGCGCCGGATACGATCCGCGTACGCCTCGAAACGGCGGTCCGGCATGCCCTCGAAGTGAGCCCGGAGGTGAATGCCGTTGCCTCGAATCTGGATTTCGCGCAGGCCCGGGAGCGACTCGCACGCGCATCCCGATTCGCCACCGAGTTTTCACTCCGGACAGCCCATGCTGCCGCGCCTGGAATTCGCGACATCCCGACCGGCGCCGACCAGGACAATCTGTATCTCCATCCCGGGGTTCGGAACGACTGGGAATCCCTGCGCCCGCTGAACCGGTTCGAGACCAGCCTGGTGCAACCCCTGTACACATGGGGCGCTCTGCAGGGAACCATCGAGGCGGCCCGACAGGGGGTACGTGTCGAGGAAGCATCCGTAGGCCAAAAAAAGATCGAAATCGCGCTCCGCACCGGTACGCTGTACTATAACCTGTTGCTGGCGAAACAGCTCGTGATACTAACCGAACAGGCAGGGGATATCGTGGAGCAGGCCAAGAGTGAGATTGACCGTCTCCTCCAGGAAGGCGCGGAGGATGTGGACGACGCCGACCTTTTCAAGGTCCGCATTACGGAGCAGGAATTTCTGCGACGGGTGGTTGAAGTCGAACAGGGGTTGCGCACCGCGCAAAGCGCCCTTGCGCGGCAGTTGATGTTGCCCGGCGCCACGATGCCCGAACCGGAAGAAATCGTGCTGGAACCCATGCCTTTCCTGCTCGACTCCCTGGACGCCTACCTGCGCATTGCTCTGGAACATCGCCCCGAAATCGGCCAGGCCACGGCGGGACTGGCAGCAAGGGAAGCGCAAATCAGGGTGGCGCGCGCAGATTATTTCCCGCAACTTTTCTTCGGCGTCGAATCGAGAATTACCCTGACGTCAGGGCGATTCCGCCAACCGAATCCCTATGTCAACGATCCGTATCTGGGACGCAGTCTACGCGCGGGAATAGGCTTTCGCCTCCCGCTCAATATGATGCAAACGCGCGCCAAAGTGGCCCAGGCGAAAGCGGAGCGCAACGAGGTCCATCATCAACTGGCGGCGGTAAGGCAATCGATCCTGTTCGAGGTAGAAGCAGCCTGGCGCAACGTCATCACGGCGCGCGCCGCCATGGAAGCGCAAGGCGAAGCCCTGACCATCAGCGGGGAATGGCTGCGCACCGAACAAATCAATTTCGATCTCGATCTGGGCGATACCGAAAATCTTGTGGATGCCGTGCGGGCAAACCTTGAGTTGAGAGCAATGTATTATGAACGTGTGCGAGCATTCAACGTCGCCGTATTGCGGTTATGGGCGGAAACGGGTTGGGCCGGCCCCGGCCCACCGGCGCTGAGCGGCACGCCCCCGGAATAAATTAGCAGGTGATATTCCGGCCTGATTGTTGCCCAAGGATACATACCTCATTGTATGAATGCGCCTCTTTGCTTCCGCAAACGCCGAAAAACCGGTACCATGGCACGCAGCACTTTTCTTCTCTTCATCCTCTTCGGTCTCCTGCAGAACCCGGTCCAGGCCCAGGATCGATCCGCTGAAGTGCGTCGCTTCCTCGAACAGCGGGATCGTGAGATCAAGAACGTACTGGGCGACCGGGAGACCTTCACCGACGAACAACGCGAACAACTCAAAAGCGTTATCAACGACGGCATTGATTTCGCCGCGATGGGGCGTGCAGCGCTCGGACCTTTCTGGACTGACCCGGCGCCAGATCAACGGGAAGAATTCGTGGATGTGTTCAGCCGGATCGTCCGGAATCAGTCGCTCTCTGATCTTGACGTGTACCGGTCGGTGGTTACCTATGGAGATATTACCGCCAACGACACCATGGCATACGTAACCACTACCACGGTCTACAAGGACATTCCGACGAAAGTGGAATATGTGCTTGGACGAACGGGCCAGCAGTGGCAAGTCCGGGACATTATCCTGGATGACGTGAGCACCTCGGAAGGATATGCACGGTCCTTTCAGTCGGTCGTCCGCAAGCGCGGTTTCGATTCCCTGATGGAAAGTCTTCGAAAAAAACTGGACGGGATGCGTTCGTAAGTCTGGACCGCCGGACGCACGTCGGGGAATGGACGGCGTAGACGAGAACAAGCCATGCATACTCCGAAAGAAGGCTACGTGCTGCACACCTATGGACCGGAACGGTTCGTACACCATGCGGCGGCTTCCATCATGACGCTCAGGCGTCACGATGCCCATCGACCCGTTGCCCTCTTTTGCCCCGATACGCACCGGGAACACCTGCGCAAGCACGGCAAGGAAGACCTCTTCGAGGAAATCCATGTCCTGCCGGACGAGCACGCTTCCATTACGGGCTTCAAACACCACTTGCACCGGTTCATGCCGTACGAGCGCACCCTGTTCGTGGATGCGGATATCATCTGGTGCCGCAGCCCCGATACGCTCTGGAAACAACTGCAGGCATATCCCTTCACCGCAACAGGCACCGAGCGCGCCGATTTTTTCTTCGGGGGCCCCAAGGATTGGCGAATCGTGATCGATGTGATCTTTAACCGCCGGCAACGCACCATGAGACGGTTCGGAATCACCCGCCTGCCCCGCGTGCAGGCCGGTATGATCTACTGTGCACATCGAGATACGGCCCAAAGCGTGTGTGAGACCGCTGCTTCGCTACTTGCAAAGAGAGCGCAAACCCATTTCCAAAGTCGTCTGGACGAGGGACGCAGCGAGGAAACCTGTGAATGGAGCCTTGCAATGGCGATGAGTCATCACAACCTTGAGGTTTTTCCCTGGCTTCAGGGACGGCTGAGCCCCCAACTGGACTTCATCGAGGGATGGACGACATACGATCCGGACTTCCGTGAGGTCGCCTACCGGTACTACACCGATAGTTCGGTCTATGCATTGCGAGGAATCCGGAACCGGACGCTGCGCACCTTCCTGATAGATATTGTGTCCAGCTTGCCGGGACGAGGCGATTATCAGGAGTTTACGCCGGTCTCACTCCATTTCAGCTGGCTTCATTACAAGAAACCCTTTCAGGAGTTTTCCGAGCGGATGTGGACAACGCCCCTCCAGCACAACGAACGCGCAGCGACCGCAACGCAGAAAAGGATACTCTGATTGCGTCCGCAAATCTCAGAGGCTGAGAGGGGTGCGCTGAGCGAAGCGGTTTGGGTCAGAGTATCCTTTTACTATTGTCTCAGCGCAGTGTGCCATACAAAAGCAACCTCGGACGGATACCTGAGCAACGTATTGAACAGGAAGAAAGACACCCACGCAGAAGGATAGAGCAACGCGCCCAAAATGAGTAGCCAGACCGGTGCGCGCGCTATCAACCATATATCGATCAGTATCTGGATGAAGGAGAACAGGCCGAAACATATCCAGGCGATGGCCAGCATGGAGGCTACCTGACCGCTCGGCGCTGGAAATGAAGAAACAACCATAACCCCTGCCATGACAAGTACATGCGGCCAGTGCGCCCATACGATGAGCATGAAAACCTGCCCGATCCGTATTGCCCGGGACCCGAGACGCAAAAGGAGCGACCATGTGATGGCCCATATTCCCAGAGCAAGCGCATAGGCGCCCCCTGCAAGCACAAAACAAAAGACAGGGTTATCGATCATCTGCCCCACTAAAGACTGTACTAAGGGGGGGAGGTGATGCATTGCCACCAGGAAGGCATCCGTTCCGGTCAGGTTGTAGAGAATCATAAAGCCCGTTAATCCGCTCGCCACAACCAGCATGGAGAAGGCCGCGAGATTGATTCCGGGAAGGGTCTCCCGTTTTGTATACACCGCCTCGACAAAAAAGGCATGCGCTCGAAAATACCGGGGTAACATGTGACGAAACCGGGGAGAAAGCGCATACCCTGTCCCGAACGCAAGGATCATCATCCAGCCGAAAAGAATGACCCAGGGGAAGGGTTCGGGCGGCGGAGTACCCTCATCGAACGCAAAAACCGTTCTGCGGCCCGAAAAAACTCCCGAAATCACTTCGAAAGCCGCTCGCTTACGTCCATCCGGTGTATGCAACCCGTAGACATGGCCAGAGGCCATACCGGAAGATGGCATGTCACGCCAACGATAAACAAACACAGCCCGTACTGAACGGTCGAAAAGTTCAGGCAGCGTGTCCTCAAAATAGCGGCCCTGACGCTCTGGAGAAAACGGCGCGAGCAATCCACGGGGTCCATCATACCTGACGCCGGTGCCCAAAGCACCCACGCCAACCGAAAGCGCATCTGTCTTGTCGATCCAGGCCGACGGATCGGACCTGTCCAATACATCCACCAGGACAAAGTCCACGGCATCCATACAGGCGTCGTCCTGTGAAAACCGGGTTACGTAGTATGTCGATATATCCGGCGCCGCCTCGTGCGAACGGCTCGATAACTGTTCGAACCAGGCGCATGCCGCCGGATCGGATGTATCGCTATGCCCGGCGAGCCCTATCGCCCGGATCGAAGAATGCCGGCGTGCTATATCCAGCGCAGCGTCAAGGGACGCCTGCGCATGAACAAGTGTATCAGCCAGTCCGGAAACCGACAGGTAAGAAAGGGGGAGATCAAGATAGATATGCAGTCCAAGCGTATCGGCGGCATCCAGCACGTTATCGTTCTGGAAAAAATCTGTGCGTACCGCTTCAACGCCGGCTCTCGCCATGGCGTACATATCCTGCACGGCTTGTGCGCGGTCGTCGGGAGGCGTCCATACCATGCCCTTCAGAGGCGCCTGCTGTCCAGCGACGGGACACGGAAGGAGAACCGCGAGAACCCAGAACGTCGCTATATACGCTGGACGGAGAAAGGCTATCGGCAAGACAGGCGCAGGGGCCTCGTACCCCGTTTCAGTCCATCATTTTTCGCAAAAATGCCGGCGTATCGGTGTCTTCTTTCCGGTCACCCGCATGAAGCCTGTTGATCTTCGGCCGAATTGCCTCCTCTTCCTCCACCCTCTTTACCTGATTGGGTTTTTCCGGCTCCTCGCTCTGTCGGACAATATGGCGCCGCTCGAAGGCAGGCTGATCCAGCGCATGTAGATTCTCCTGGCCTTTGTAACTCGGTACAAACCCCGGTTGGCTAAGCGGCACCGTCCGGGCATACTTGGCCTGATTGCGCGGCTCGCGCGCCAGATCGAATCCCGTAGCAATGACCGTGACGCTGAGCTTGTCACCCATTGCCTGGTCAATCACCGTACCAAAGATAACTTCCACCTCTGCTCCCGCCTCTTGTCGAATGATGTCAACCGCCGTACTGACCTCCTGGAATTTAATGTTCTCGCTGGATGTAATGTTGACAAGCACATTGCTGGCCCCTGCTATGGACAGACCGTCAAGCAGCGGGCTTGAAATGGCGTCCTTGGCCGCCACCTCGGCCCGTGCAGCTCCGCTCGCCTCCGCTGCCCCCATGACGGCCTGGCCACCAACCTCCATAGTGGTCTTGACATCCGCAAAGTCGAGGTTGACGAGGCCATGTACGGTAATCAGGTCGGATATGCCTCGCGCCGCATTGTAGAGCACATTGTCCACCATGCTGAACGCCTCGAGCCAACCGGTCTTGTCGTCCGATATCTCCATCAGGCGCTCGTTGGGAACAACGATCAGCGTATCGACAATATTGCGAAGCAGTTCGATGCCTTCATCGGCAGCCTTTCTGCGGCGACTGCCCTCGAAGTCGAATGGCTGCGTAACGATGGCTACCGTCAGGATATGGAGTTTCCGTGCAATCGCAGCCACAACGGGAGCACCCCCGGTGCCGGTGCCGCCGCCCATGCCCGCCGTAATGAAAACCATATCGAAGCCCTTGAGCGCCTGTTTGATTTCTTCCCGGCTTTCTTCGACCGCATCGGCGCCGACGGTAGGCCGGGCGCCGGCCCCAAGGCCTTTCGTCAGAATCGAGCCGGCTTGTATTTTCACCGGTGAAAGATTCTTCCGAAGCGCCTGCGCATCCGTATTGATCGCAATGAATTCGACCCCCCGGATGCCGCGGGTGATCATGTCATTGACGGCATTGCCGCCGCCGCCGCCAACGCCGACCACGCACAATTTAGGATTGTCGGTCAACGAGCCGTTGAACTTGAAGGATTTGCTCATGGGTTTCTCCATTATTTCCATGGGTGAGCGCTGACCGGTGCATGCGCCCGGCAGCAAAGGCAGCAATTGGTGTTTGTTTGTTTGTCATAGTTCGTCGAACCAGCCCTTCATTCTCGCCGCAATTCTGTTGACGAGAGAATCACGAGGGGCGCGATCTTCTCCATGGTGCACCATCCCTCCGATGGATATAGCACCTTCCCCGGCTCCGGATTGCATCCCGTAAAACACGAGCCCGACAGCCGTGGAATATTTGGGGTCACTGACTTCCTGCACCATCCCGCCGTCCAGTCCGGTCGGCATGCCTACACGGGCTTCCACGCCGAGTACGTCGGAAGCGAGATCGCCCACACCGGGAATAAGCGAGCCGCCGCCGGTCAGCACCACGCCGGCTGCCAGATTTCCTGTGTAGCCGCTGCGCTTGATCTCAATGGCTGCGATCTCCAGGATCTCCTCCATACGAGGCTGGATGATTTGTGCAAGCGGACTGCGTCCGATACTCTTTTCCGGGCGCCCTCCCAAGCCGGGTATTGTAATTTCCTCCTCTTCCGAAGCCATGTCAATGAGGGCGACGCCAAAGCGGCATTTGAGTTGCTCGGCCTGGTCGCGCATGACGCCAAGGCCTCGCCGGATGTCGTCCGTTACGTTGTTTCCGGCAATGCCGATGACGGTGGTATGGCGGATCGTATTATCCTCGAACACGGCGATATCCGTCGTGCCGCCGCCAATGTCGATAAGCGCTACGCCAACTTCCTTTTCGTCCCGATGCAGCACCGAGCAGGACGAAGCCAATGGCTCCAGAACAATATCTTCGACCTGATAGCCCGCCTTCTCTATACAGCGATAGACATTTTTTGCCGCGGATACAAGTCCGGTAATAATGTGTACGGTCCCCTCGAGACGTACTCCGCTCATCCCCACGGGATCGGCTACGCCGTCCTGGCCGTCCACCACGAATTCCTGCGGGATGACATGCAGAATTTCCCGATCGGCGGGCATGGCCACATGGGTCGTGTCCTTGATGAGACGCTGCACATCGTGCGTCACGATCTCCCGGTCCCGAGGCGATATCGTGATGACGCCGCTCGTCCGAAAACTTTGTACATGGTCCCCGGCGATCCCGACGATCACGCTGCGAATTTCCACGCCGGCGGCCCGCGCCGCTTCTTCGACGGCACCCTGAACGGCGGCAACTGTCTTGTCGATATTCACCACGACGCCGCGATTCAAACCGTCCGATCCCGCAACCCCAACTCCCAGAATGTTGATGCAGCAGAGAGGGTCGACAGCCGCAACCACGGCACACACCTTGGTGGTGCCGATGTCTACGCCGACTACAATACGTTCATTCATGTTCGTTTCCATAAGCAACTACCCCATGGGGGTCAGCTTTCATTGGTGACAATCTGGCCGTCAAAACGGAGATCAATGGCGGTAAAGGTTTTATCCGGACGCGGCAATACGGCCTGCGTCCAGAAGGCATACAGCCGCCTGAATTTCTCGGCATACTCGCGGCTTCCAAGCTGCACGGCTATCACGTCCTTGCCGCCGGGAATCGCCGCATACATCGTGATGCCGCCTGCACGATCCACCTCGAACGAGGAAACAAGCGCACCCGGCAGCGGATCGGTTTCCGGAAGTGTCGCAAGCAACTCGCGCAGCGAGGCTTCGCGCAACGGTTGCGTCCGATTCTCGGGCAAATCGGCGCCCCATACCAACGGTACATCCCAGGCAGCGCCTTCCGACAACGGCATGGCATGGCCTTCGGCGTCCAGCCAGGCTGCGGGTTGCCCATCAGAAGCAAGCGCCAGCGCAACGGGGAGCCGTTCCCTGACAGCGATCCGCACCACACCGGAAGGAAGCCTTTGGACCACACCGGTTTGCACCCAGGGATGCCGGACGGCACGGTCGGCGACCAGCAGCAGATCCACATCCAGCACCCGCATGCTCGTGTCGACGGCTGCCAGAGCAAGGAGCGTCTCTTCGTCCGCGTGCCGAGCACCCTCGACCATAACCTCGCGAACAACCATTCCGTCGACCCAGGTCCAGCCGACAAAGGACAGGGCCCCGACGACCGCCGCAACCGCCGTCAACCCCGCCATGCGCCCCAAAATCCGTTTTGTTTTACCCATTTTTCCGCTCCTGCAACCCTACCGTTGTTCGAGTTCTTCAAGCAATGCGCCTCCACAACGCCAGATATCTCCGGCGCCCATGGTCACGACGGCGTCCCCCTCTCGCACCTTGCCCGCAAGAAAGCCGGCTACTTCTTTCCTGTCCGCGACATAATGCACATTCCGGTGCCCGTACTGCCTGGCCAGATCGGCCAGCATTTTCCCATTCACGCCGTCGATGGGCGCTTCCCGGGCAGCATACACATCGGTAAGCACCAGCATGTCCGCATTGAAGAAAGCCTTTGCAAAATCATCCATGAAGTCGCGCGTACGCGTGTAGAGATGCGGCTGAAACACCGCGATAATCCGCTTGTCGGGCCACATCTCGTGCGCTGCCTCGAGCGTCGCCGTAATCTCGGTCGGGTGATGCGCATAATCGTCCACCACCGTGACGCCCGCAGCCTCGCCTTTTTTCTGAAAACGCCGCTGCACCCCCGTGAACCGGCCGATACCCGCCCGGATTTTCTCGAAATCGATCTCCAGTTCGATCCCGACCGCCACGGCCGCCAATGCATTGCGTACGTTGTACCGGCCGGGTGCGTGCAGCGCAATCTCGCCCAGGCTCCGGTTGCGGCACAGCACATGAAACCGGGTTACCGCGCCGTCCTGCCAGACCTTGTCGGTGCGGATCTCCGCCTGTCGCGACATGCCGTACGTAATGATCCGGCGGTCTATCCGACTGACGATTTCCTGTACGATCGGATCGTCAAGGCAAAGCACAGCCGCTCCGAAAAAAGGCACGCTGTTCGCGAATTGCGTAAATGCCTGCTTGATGTCGTCGAGGTCCCTGTACGTATCGAGATGCTCCGCTTCGATGTTCGTAATGACGGCCAGCGCAGGAGTGAGCCGCAGAAACGTCCGATCGTATTCGTCCGCCTCGATCACGATGACATTGCCTTCGCCGACCACCGCATTAGAACCGAAAACCGCTACTTTGCCGCCTACGATAATGGTGGGATCGAATCCTCCCTCTGCAACGACCAGTCCGACCATAGAGGTTGTCGTGGTCTTGCCGTGTGTGCCGGAAATGCCGACGCCAAACTGCATGCGCATCAACTCCCCGAGCATCACCGAACGGGGAATGGTGGGAATACGCAGCCGTTCCGCCTCCACGGTTTCCGGGTTTTCTTTCAGCGCCACGGCAGAGGAATACACGACGACATCGGTATCCTGCACGTTTTCGGAAGCATGCCCCTCATGGATCACAGCGCCCAGCGATATCAGCCGGTCCGTGACTTCCGATAGCTGCAGATCCGAACCGGTCACCCGATACCCCCGGTTGAGCAGCACCTCCGCGATGGAACTCATGCCGATACCGCCGATGCCCACCATGTGGACCCGCCGGATACGCCCCAGAGCCG
The DNA here is from genome assembly GCA_951812345.1 of Rhodothermales bacterium. Taxonomy (GTDB): domain Bacteria; phylum Bacteroidota; class Rhodothermia; order Rhodothermales; family VXPQ01; genus VXPQ01. The sequence goes on along the minus strand of OX638295.1, from coordinate 316,305 downwards.
ATTGTCGTTTGCTTTTCATCATTCAACCATGCATAGCTTGCCGACCGGGTATCGTCGATGCGCTTTCGCCCTCTTTCGTTTCTTCCGCGAAACCCGCCAGACGCAACACGTCTCTGGCAATCCGATCGGCAGCATCGGGCCGAGCCAGATCAAGCGCCGCTTTCGACATGTCCCGCAGAATCTCGGGGCGCCCTCGCAACCGGCTTATCGCCTCCGGCAGGGTATGGATCATCGATTCGGAAATCATCTCCGCAGCCCCGGCGGCCACCATGCTCCGGGCATTATGAGTCTGATGATCTGCCGCCACATTCGGAGAAGGAATAAGGATGGAAGGCGTGCCCGTGATCGCCAGTTCGCTGCACGTGAGCGCGCCACTGCGGCATACGACGAGGTCTGCAGCGCCGTACGCCCGATCCATCCGATCGACATATTCGAGCAGCCGCAAACGCGGGTGGGTTGGCACGCGGGAACGTATTTCGTCGAAATACCGCCGCCCGCTCTGCCAAATGACATGTACGGACTCGTCGCGCAGCAACGTTTCGAGATTGCGCGCGATCGCCTCGTTGACGGCCCGACTTCCCAGCGAACCCCCGAATACGGCAATCACGAATGCCCCGGCAGGCAACTCGTAGTGACGTCGCGATCCTTCCCGATCCGCCGCAACAAGTTCCTTGCGCACAGGATTCCCGCTGGACAAGCAGCGATCGGACGGAAAGTGTTTCCGTGCTTCTTCAAACGCCACGTGTACGGTCGCCGCCCGCTTTCCGAGCAACCGGTTGGTCAACCCGGGCCAGGCATTCTGTTCCTGCACCACGATCGGTTTGCCGACCATGCTGGCAGCAAGCAGCACGGGACCGCTTACGTATCCGCCGGTGCCGACGGCTACATCCGGATCGAACCGCCGCACGAGCGCATAGCTTTCAACCATCGAACGCGCCAGTTTGAACGGAAGCGCAAGGTTTCGGTGCAATTGAGCGCGATGCAAGCCGGCCGCGGTAACGGGATACATCTCGTATCCGGCCTTAGGCACCGCCTTCCACTCCATGCGATTGCGCGTTCCGGCAAATCGGATATGCACATCCGGAATCCGGCGGCGAAGCGCATCCGCCACGGCAATGGCGGGATATACATGCCCCCCGGTGCCCCCCGCAGCAAACAATATGTGAGGCGCAGACCTCATCGTTCGACGCATTGCCTCGATATGTTGAGTAAAATGCCGAACATCATGCCGGTCGCCACCATGGACGTCCCGCCGTACGAAACAAACGGCAGGGGAAGCCCTGTGACCGGAAGCAAACCGCAGGCCACGGCGGCATGCACGAACGCGTACAACGCCACGCTGGTCGTCAGTCCGACGCCGATGAACAACCCCAGCGGATCCGGCGCGCGGCGGGCGATACGCAAAAATCCCCGAAACAACACGGTAAAAAAAGCGCCCAGCAACGCCATCGCGCCCAGAAACCCGTATTCCTCCGCTACAATGGCGAAAATGAAATCGTTGTACGGGGCAGGCAGAAAATCCCGCTGCGTGCTTTTGCCCGGCCCTACGCCGGTCAGTCCGCCCATTGCGAAGGCGATGCGGGCCTGCTGGGCCTGATATCCTTCTGCCTGGTCGCTGAAAACCTCTTCGGTCTCGGTATGCGAGAAGATGTTCAGCCCGAGATACGATTCGAGACGCGCCGCCCGGTTCGGCGATCCGAGCATAAGCAGAAAGGCAAGCGCCAGACCCAGCGCGGAAAGACCGCTGAGATGCAGGATGCTGACGCGCGCCACGAAACACATCAGCATAGTCGTAGCCAGCAGCATCAATGCCGAAGAAAGATCTTCTATCCCGATCAGTATGCAGGTGGCAAGCACCCACACCAGCACCGGCGCAAAGGTCCGCGAAAAACTCTTGATGTAGGTCTGCTTCTGCGCCAGCAGCACGCCCGTGTACAGAATGAGCGCCACGCGGGCCAGGTCCGAGGGTTGAAACCCGAACGATCCGATGCGCAGCCACCGGGTGGCGCCCCCCGAAGTAACGCCCGCAATTTGCACGACCACGAGCAAACCCAGCGATACCAGAAGAGCGATCCGGCTGAACCGCGCCAGTTTCCGGTAATCGATCACGCTGCAAACAAGCATGGCGCCAAACGCCATGCCGACGCGCACAAGATGACGCACCAGAAAACGTTCCGTATCCCCCCCGGCCTTCGTCTCTGCGAGAAACGAAATCGCGCTGTACACAGCCACTACGCCAAACACCGCCAGCAAGAGCACGGCCCACACGATATATCTATCGAGCGGTCGCTTCGGACGGGATTCGGGACCCGGCAATACGGTAGCAGAAGAAGCCATGCTACAAGTCGTTTACAAGATTTCTGAAGATGTCGCCGCGCTCTTCGTAACTGCGGAACATGTCGAACGAGGCGCAAGCCGGGCTCAACAGCACCACATCCCCGGCTTCGGCAGCCATGCTGGCCCGGTACACAGCATCCTCGAACGAACCGGCAACAATGGCGCAACCGGCTTCCGGTCCAAGTTCCTCGGCCACTTTTCCGGCACTCTCTCCCATGGCTATCACCGCCCGGACCTTCTGCTTCACCAGCGGCTTGATCGACCCGTAATCGTTTCCCTTGTCGCGTCCGCCCGCAATCAGCACCACCGGGTCATCCATGCTTTCCAGCGCGTACCGGACGGCATGCACATTCGTCGCCTTCGAGTCATTGACGTACCGGATGCCGCCGGTTTCCCGTATAAGCTCCATGCGATGCGGTACACCCATGAATGTCTTCAGGCCCTCGCGTATGACAGTCGGGGGTAACCCGGCCACACGAGCCGCAACGGCTGACGCCAATGCATTTTGCAGATTGTGCGGCCCCGACAAAACCAGCTCTTCTGATCGCATAAGGGTTTCCTCGTCGGTTATTTTCAGAACGATTTCTTCGTCCCGCACGAATGCCCCCGCTTCCACTTCGGACATCCGGCTATATTCCAGCAGGGCAGGCCCGTTTGTCCGGGAGGACCGGAATGCGGAAGTCCGTTCCCGCACCTCCCGATCATCCCGGTTGCTGACAAACCAGTCGTCACTGCCCTGATTTTCGCCCAGGCGAAATTTGCTGCGTGCGTATGCATCGAAATCATGGTCATACCGGTCCATGTGATCCGGCGCAAGGTTCAGCATCACGGCAATCCAGGGCCGAAACGCTGCGATATGGTCGAGTTGAAAGCTGGACACCTCCAGCACGACCAAATCGCGCGGTCGAGCCTCCGCCACAAAATTCGAAAACGGATATCCGATGTTGCCTCCGACGAACGCCTTCCTCCCGGCCTGCCGGAACATGTGCCCAAGCAAACGGACCGTCGTCGTCTTTCCATTGGTGCCCGTGACCGCAAGTACCGGGGCCCGGCAAAACCACGAAGCAGCCTCTATTTCCGAATAGACGGAAAGACCGGCGCCGGTCGCCCGTTGCAAAAGCGGGGCCGAGGACGGCACGCCCGGACTGGTCACAAGAAAATGCGCGTCCGCGGCCCGGTCGGAATGCCCCCCGGCTTCGAACGCAATCCCGTCCTCGTTCAAAGCGGTCAGGAACGCCGGTTCGATCGAACCGGAATCCGTCACAAACACCTTGGCTCCGTGTGCATGCAACAGCCGCGCAACAGCCACGCCGGAGCGCGCCGCGCCGACCACCGTTACGTTCTTTCCGCGCAGCTTGCTCGGCGTCATATACCGTTTGCGAAAAAATGTGGGAGTACATGCGTCATCTGATGCGGAGAACCAGCAGTGTCGCCACCACCGTAACCGCGGTAATGATCCAGAAGCGGGTTACAATCTTTGCTTCGTGCGTGCCGCGCGCTTCAAAATGGTGATGCAGCGGCGCCATCCGGAAAACCCGTTTACCTTCTCCGGTCCGCCGGCGAGTCCACTTGAACCAGGTCGTTTGTATGATCACGGACAGGGTTTCCATGAAATACACGGCCCCCAGCAGCGGCAGCAGCAGTTCCATGCGAATCATCAACGTGAGCGACGCCACGGCGGCGCCCAGCGCCAACGATCCCGTATCGCCCATGAAAACCGTTGCCGGATACCCGTTGAACCACAAAAACCCGAAACAGGCCGCCGTCATCGCTGCGGCGAACACGGTGAGTTCCCCGGCCCCGGGCAGGAAAAACACATCGAGAAATTCGGCGAATTGCACATTGCCCGAAATGTAGCACAGCACCACGAGCCCCAGCCCTACGAACGCGGTGACCCCCGTGGCCAGCCCGTCGAGTCCATCCGTCAGATTCACCCCGTTCGACACCGCCGTCATGATGAACACCGCGACCGGTATGTACACGATCGGACCCAGATCGGCGCCCCCGAAAAACTGACCGAAGATGTCATAGTCGATCATCTTGTCTTTCAGAAAGGGAACGTACGTGAGCGCATTGTATGCCTCGAACGCGGGGTGAAAACAAAGCGCCGCCCCAAACAACAGTCCAATGGAAATCTGTCCCGCCAGCTTGACTTTCGGCGCAAGGCCCCGCTTGTCCTTCCTGAACGTCTTGATATAGTCGTCCATGAATCCGAACACCCCCATCCAGGCCATCGCCAGCATGGCAAGCCAGACATACGGCTCGGCGATCGCGCCCCACAGGAAGGTCGATATGAGAATCGACAAGATGATGATGAGCCCCCCCATGGTGGGCGTACCGGCCTTGTGCGCATGACTGACCACACCGGCGCTCACGCCTTCCCGAACGGATTCGCCCATCTGCTTTGCGCTCAGCATATTGATGATGCGGCGCCCTATGAACAGAGAGATGAATAGCGCCGTAATGGCGCCCAGCGTGGCCCGGACCGTGATGAATCGTATCACCTGGAATCCAGGAGGCTGGTACAGTTGCTCCAGATAGTCGATCAGGTAATAAAGCATAAGGTGTTGTTGAAAAAGAACTCGGTATCCGGTTATCGGGGGTGCTGCGGCAAGCGGACTGGAGACCTCCGGGCGAACGCCGCCCGGACAGCCTCCCTGTCGTCGAAACGCTTTTGGTCCGTTCCGACGATCTGATGGATTTCATGCCCCTTCCCGGCCACGAGCACGATGTCTCCCGGGCAGGCAAGACGCCCCGCTTCGGCAATAGCCTCCCCGCGATCGGTAATGAGAAGCGCACGGTCGGGATCAGCGAGGCCTGCCCGGATGTCTTGCATAATCCGGGCAGGATCTTCGGTGCGCGGGTTATCGCTTGTAACGATCAGGTGGTCCGAGAACCGTTCGGCCACGGCGCCCATCATCGGACGCTTTGCACGATCGCGATCTCCTCCGCAACCGAATATGCACCATACATGTGCACCGGAAGGTCTGGCGGCAGTGATTGTCTCAAGCACAGCCTGAAGCGCAGCGGGCGTGTGGGCAAAATCGATGACGACATCCGTGCCGTCTTTGAATCGGATCCGCTCGAAGCGCCCCGGCGCAGGCCGGGCCTGTTCGAGTGCATCCATCGCATTGCCGGCATCGCATCCCAGCGCCAACAGAGCGCCCCAGGCCGCCAGCAGATTGTATGCATTGAACCTCCCGGCAAGCCGAAAGCGGCGCGTGCGCCCCTCGATACGAAGAACCAGTCCACTCATGGCTTCCTCGACGATATCCGCACGGATATCGGCCGGCGCATCCAGGCCGTACGAGGTGCAGGTCGCACGCGTATCGGCCACCATACGGGCGCCGACCGGATCATCGGCGTTGAACAGGGCGGCAGCGTCCGCATCCAGCCGATCGAAAAGCCTCTTTTTCGACGCAAAATATGCGTCGAATGTAGTGTGGTAGTCGAGATGATCGTGTGCGAGATTCGTAAACACGGCCACGTCGAACGCAATACCCTGGACCCGCTCCTGATCCAATGCATGGGAGGACACCTCCATGGCGCATGCGTCGCATCCCTTGTCCGCCATGCGGCGGAGCAGGCGCTGCATGTCCGGGGCGTCCGGGGTCGTAAGTCGGGTGGCAAGTGCCTCGCCCGCTATACGAATCCCGACTGTCCCTATAAAACCGGCCGGTACGCCAAGCAACCCGAGCGCCTGCTGCACAAGAAAAGCAACCGTTGTCTTGCCGTTGGTGCCGGTTACGCCGACGATACGCAACGCATGCGACGGGTCGCCGTACCAGGCGGCGGCAAGCACAGCCAGTGCGGATCGGGAATCACGGACGCGCGCGAAAGCGACGCCGGGATACCGATGAGTCCGGTTCGCCGGCGCCGCCTCGCACACGATCGCGATGGCTCCGTTTTTAACAGCCTTGTCAATGAACAGGTGGCCGTCGACCTCAACGCCTGGAATGGCTACAAAAAGACCGTTCGGCCCGACCTCGCGGCTGTCTCCAGCCACATGGTCGATATCGATATTGTCAATGCTTTGCCATGTCTCCATGAGCAGGCCCGCGGCCTGCAATGCGTTCAGCAAGTCTTCAAGCGTTTTCATCGGGACCGCAACACCACTGTTTGTCCGGGAGGACTACCCGCTCCGGGATATTGGGCTGCTACGATCCCTCTCCCCTCGACGCGGAACGGGATATTCCGGCGTGATAACCAGTATGTGGCCTCGCGCATGGTCCATCCCTGGAAATCGGGAACGGTATCGCCGGACCCCGCCGATGCGTTCGGTTCGCCCTGCTCCTGCAGCAGTACAGGACGCACACTCCCCGGCGAACCGGTCGCTGCCGCGTACGGAAGTTCCTCGACCGGGAAAGCCTGCCGGGCCAGTTCGGGAAACGTCGCAAGCCACCGCGCGGCGGCACGCTGGAAAACCGGCGCAGCAACCAATCCCCCGTAATGGGACGTTTTCGGCTCGTCCACCACGACCGCAAGCACGACCTGCGGATCGTCGGCGGGGAAAAATCCTGCAAACGAAGCACGGTACGCCCCTTCGCGATACCCGCCGGCGTCCGCTTTGCGCGCCGTGCCCGTTTTTCCGGCAACCTTCAGCCCCTCTATCTGCGCCCGGGTCGCCGTGCCCTCTTCCACCGCGCCCAGAAAAGCAGGCAGAATGGTTTTCGCCGTCGAGGACATAAACGCCCGGCGCACGGAATCCTGGCGGGCTATCCATGTGGTCCGCCCGGTTACATCCCGGCGCTCGGCTACAATGTGCGGTTGCACAAGCAGCCCGCCGTTCGCAAGCGCCGCATAAGCCACGGCAAGTTGCAGAGGCGTTACATCCACTTCGTAGCCCAAGCCCATGGCCGTCAGCGTCGTGCCGCTCCATTGATCGGGCCGCTTCAGCAATCCCTGCACCTCCCCGGGGAGATCGATCCATGTAGGCTGCCCGAATCCGAGACTGCGGGCATGCCGGTAGAACGTCCCCCGATCTGCGCGGGATATCACTTTGCCCGTTCCCACATTGCTCGAAAACGAGATCACTTCCCGAAAGGAGATCGTGCCGTGCGCGCGGGTATCGGTGAGCGTACGTCCGTGGATCACAGCCCAACCGTCCCCTGTCTCGACGGAATCTTCCATGCCAATGAGACCTTGCTCGATGGCGGAGACGGCGGCCACGAGTTTGAACGTGGAGCCCGGTTCCAGCCGATCCGTGATGACGCGGTTACGGCGCGTTTCCGCCGAATACGCTCCGGCCCGGTTGGGATCGAACGTAGGCACATTGGCCATGGCGAGCACCGCCCCGGTGCGCGGGTCGAGCGCCACCGCCGTTCCGGCCGCGGCCTGCGCTTCGGCAACGCCCCGAGCCAGTTCTTCCTCCAGAATGGTCTGCCTCAGCAGATCTATCGTGAGGATGAGAGACCCCCCGTGAACAGGTTCGACCACTTTCCCGGAAACAAGCGCCCTGATCCGGCCCAGCCGGTTGCGCTGTACGGGACGGCGACCGTCCACCCCTCTCAAATACTCGTCGTATTGCAATTCCAGGCCGGCCAGTCCGGCCCCCTCGGGACTCACATACCCCAACACATGCGAAGCCGTGGGTCCGTGGTTGTACCGGCGCGCGAAGGCCGGATCGAGGATTACCCCGGGCACATCCCAGCGCTCGACCTCTTCCTTCTGCCGCTGAGGCATGCCCCGAACGAGCTGCACATACTGCGGACTGGTTCGTTCGCGTACGCGCTGCCGGTAGTACGCCGATGACGCACCAGTCAGCTTTGACAATCTTTCAAAGAACGTATGCTGTTGTTCGTCGAAGCCGGAAACCGTCGGATCGAGCGCCAGATCGTAGCGCGCCGTGTTCACCGCCAGCGTCCTGCCCGCGCGATCGTGGATGGCGCCCCGCATCGCCGGGATACCGACGAACGAATTCGTCTGCCGCCGTCCCTGATCCCGCAGATCGCCGCCCTCCGTAAGGTGAATACGAAACACCTGACCAAGCACAAGCAGCGGCAGCAGGCTCAGCGCCGTCAGCACCACGTACATCCGGACCAGTATGGAATCCTTTGCTTCCACGTGAGATACCTCTCGCAACCGTCTTGCGCCATGTTCGTGTGTTTCCCGTCATTCCCCCACCTCGACCGGCGGTCCGGGCGCGGGGTCCGTAACAAGCCCCAGCGCATGAGCGCGCTCGTAGATGACGGAAGGACCGACCATCTGATCGAAATCCCCTTTCAGGCGATTGTGCTGCAGGTGAAGCCGAAGATTCTCCCGGCGCTCTTCTTCGAGCTCTGCCAGAATCTGCTGCGTGGCGTGAACATGCCCGACATACAGCGTGAAAAGAACCCCAAGCCCCAGAACGATCAGGGCAAACCGCGCCGTCGAAATGCGTCCCAAAAATGTGGCTTCTTCCCGGGGAGTAGCTGATCTGCGCTGGTTCAGGCCCTGGATATCCGACCAGCCGGGCAACGTATGCCCTTGCCGGTACGCCGGGACAGGTTCTTCAATGCGAACCGCCCCCGAAGCCGGACTTGCTTCTCCAAACCTGTTCCGGATATGTGTTTTTGGCTTGTACATGACGCACACGTTCGTTCATCGCCTAATCGTCTGCACATCCTCCCCCGGAGCCCACGCCAATTTCGTGCGCTCCGCGATGCGGAGGCGCGCACTGCGCGCCCGCGGATTGGCTTCCACCTCTTCAGCGTCCGGCTGTATCGGTTTCCGCATGCGTTCCTTCCACGGGACCAGCGGGTTGCCGTACACATCGCGCAACGGCTCCCTTTCGAAATTCCCGTTTCTGAAAAACCGTTTGACCCTTCTGTCCTCAAGCGAATGATAGCTTATCACAGCCATCCGCCCGCCTGGCCGGACCACATGAACCGATGCTTCGAGCAGCCGCTCAAGCACTTCCAGCTCACGATTCACCACAATGCGCAGCGCCTGAAATACGCGAGAGAGGGTCCGAACCGCCTCGCGCCCCGGCACTACGCCACGAACGACTTCGGCCAGTTCTGTCGTGCTCTCGAGCGGCCGGGCCTCCACGATCGCACGAGCGATCCGGCCCGACCGCGGCTCTTCGCCAAATGTCGAGAACACATCTTTCAGCATCCCCCGATCCCACGAGTTCACCACCTTGTGGGCGGAGCGCCCCCCACGCATATCCATGCGCATGTCGAGCGCGCCTTCGGCGAGATAACTGAATCCGCGCGAGGCGGTGTCGATCTGGTGGGAGGAAACCCCGAGGTCCACCACCAGACCGTCCACCTTCGACTCTCCGGCTTTTTCGAGCAATCGTTCGATATCCTCGAAATTGCCCCGGAGAGGCGTAAACCGCCCGCGCTCCATATCGGCGACGAGTCTGCTGCAAGATGCATCGAGCGCTTCGACATCGTGATCGATGCCAAACACCCTGCCTCTCGGTGATAACAACTCGAGCAATGCAGCACTGTGTCCACCCCCACCCAAGGTAGTATCCACGTACACGCCGCCGGTTTTCGTAATCAGTCCTTCTGTAACAGCCTTGCAAAGAACAGGAATGTGGAAAGAGGTTGCGAAATCGCACGCCTCCGTATTCCCCATTCGTTTATGTCCGTCTCCTCCATTCATCCCCTGTGACGGAAAATTTTCCGCCTGTCATAGCGCTACAGGTCCCTTCCCATATCGAATATCCTTTCCGCTACCTCCGAATAATCGGCTTCCTGCTCGGCCTGCGCGGCAAACACATCCGGATTCCATATCTCGATACGATCCAGCACGCCGATGATCAGCACGGCGTCCTTCAGACCGGCGAAGGAGATCAGGTTCTTGGGAACCACAATCCGCCCCTGACCATCCAGCGTCACTTCATCCGCCCAACGCATGATCGTGCGCACAAAACTGCGCGCTTCGGATCGATACGTGTTCAGCCGAGCAATCTCTTCCTCCCGCCTCGCCCATTCGTCCAGCGGAAACAAAAGAATGCATTGCTCGAAGCCGCGCGTGATCGTAAAGCTGTTATTCGCATCCGGGTTCAGCGCATTCCGCATTCTGGCCGGGATCGCTACGCGACCCTTGCTGTCTACGGAGTATTCTGCCTGTCCCTTGAAGCTTGCCATGACGCCAAAGAAGCAGCGGTTGGAACCATGAACCGGCGGAGCCCATCCGGTGCATTATACCGGTTCATCGTTTGAATTATGGGAATGTTCCCCACTTTTCCCCACTTGACTGGTCAAATTACGGCGGAAATCTGTAATGTCAAGACCTTTATGGGCAAAAAAGTGATATAGAACAGGTATTTTTTGCACAAGGTATGTGCGATATATGTAAATGCAGAGCATATCCTCCTTTCTCAACACGGTAAAGAGGGATGTGCGGACGAGTTTGAAGTCGAACAGACGAAAATCCGCCGACTCATTATGGAGAAATACGAACGATTTGCTGCCTGCAGAAACAGACGACAAGGCGGCAAGCACAGTGGAAAAAAGGGAAGTACCCGGAAAGGTGGGCGGCGCCCTGTCCATTGCAGGCCCCCAGCGTTTTGTATGGAAGCAGTTTTCCTGCCATTGCTTCCGCCACACGGCCCATTCGCTCCAGCGTGTCGAGACTTCTTATGCCTTGGCGCCCTGCGCCTCGATCTTGCCCGCGGCCCGGTCCTTCTTCTACTTTTGCAGCGCGGGCAATGGCGCCCGTCCGGCCAGATACGCGCCTCGAATCATTTCCGAGCCGCTTCCTCGTCAGGAAACATGTCGGCCGGTTGCATCAGGATTATGCCGTTGCGGTGCGCTTTTCGAGATGCTTTATTCATGATTTGGTCTATTTGATATAAATATTTGTAATATATGAACTTAAGATTGAATATTCAACCTTTGTCCGTAATTCCCTTTATTTTTAGGACAGGACTCTCGAAAACACGCCGATCGTATCGACAAGGACAGAAAAAGCCCATGAATAATACACGTCGAACATTCTTGAAAACGCTGGGCGCAGCCGCCGCCGGGGTCGTTGTGGGCGGTTGCCAGGAAACTTCCGAGCCGTACACGGAGCCCGCCGCGCCCGAGCCGCCCCTGCCCAGGATCGGATTCCAGTTGTACACGGTGCGGGACGCCATCGAGGCGGATACGGCGGCGGCCCTTGGCCGTGTCGCCGAGATGGGCTATACCGCCGTGGAAACGGCCTTCTGGCCGGAAGGCATGACCCTGGCGCAGGGAGGTCAATTGCTCAAGGACACGGGGCTAAGCGTGTTCGCGGTGCATGTAGAGATTCCGACAGGAGAGCACCAGGCTGCCGTGCTGGAGGCCGCCGAGGCCTACAACTGTGACCTCATGGTGTGGCATGGATGGCCCGAGGACGAGCGGTACCAGACGATGGACGGCATTAAGGAACTGGCCGACATCTATAACGAGGCCTATGCCTTCTGTCAAGCGAACGGCCTGCAATTCGGGCTGCACAATCACTGGTGGGAATTCGAACCGATCGAGGATGGGGTGCTTCCGTTCTATGAAATCAGACCCCTGATCGACCCGGGAATTTTCTTCGAGATAGACACGTACTGGGCCAAGGTGGCCGGTCTCGATCCTGCAGAGGTGGTGCGTGATTTCGGCGCGCACGCTCCGTTGCTGCATATCAAGGACGCGACGGTGCTCTCCACCGAAGGACCCATGGTGGCGGCGGGAAGCGGTCTGCAGGATTTCCCGGCCATTGCGGAGGCGGGCAAAGGCCATATAGAGTGGATGATCGTGGAAATGGACGATTGCGAAACCGACATGTTCGAGGCCGCTGCGCAAAGTTTTGCGTATCTCACGGAAAACGGGCTGGCGCGAGTTTGAGGGTAGGGGGCTCATCGCCCGGCAGACTCGGCCTGCTTGCCCTGTAAGGCGTTCGTGTATCCCGATGCAGAGTTCGGCGTGATCCGGATTGCGTGCGACCACGGATTCGGCATCCATCACACAGTAATCATCTTTCCCGCCTTGCCAATTTGACATGTCTGCGAGCACGGTACTTCGCAGGTCGGCCCTCATGGCGTAAACCGCGATAAGCCTGTGGCGCGTATCGGATCGGCTGGCCGATACCCCTTCGCCAAGGAACTTATGCGGCGCATCTCGACGTTGGAAAGCGTCCCGATCCATCCTGCAAACCCTGTCCCATGCCCCGCTGGGTCATTCTCAAATTCGGCGGCACGAGCGTTTCGAGTCGTGCCCGCTGGGATATCATTGAGCGCATCGTCCGGGCGCGTATCGACGACGGCTTCGTTCCCGTCGTGGTCTGCTCCGCCCTGAGCGAGATTTCCAACCTGCTCGAACGCCTGCTGGAGGATGCGGTCGGGGAAGATTACGAGCATACCCTCGAGACGATTCGGAACCGCCATCTCGGCATCGCCGCCGACCTCGATATAGACGGGACCAGCCTGCTGGAAGAGGACCTTGCCGAGCTGAAGCGCCTTGCCCTAGGCGCCTCTCTCACGCGCGAAGCAGGCCCGCGGCTCCATGCCCGGCTGCTGGCGCTCGGCGAACTCATGTCCACGAAAATGGGCGCCGCCTTCCTCGCGTCGCGGGGCCTGAATCCCACTTGGAAGGACGCCCGCGAAATGCTGCGCGCGGACGAGCAGCGCCTGCTTCCGGAACGGCGGCAATACCTGTCGGCCACATGCCGGTTCGATCCGGATACGGCGCTCCAGGAAGACCTGAGCCGCACCGCCGGCGATCTCGTCATCACGCAGGGTTTCATCGTTTCGAACAAGGCCGGAGAAACGGTTTTGCTGGGACGCGGAGGCTCCGACACCTCCGCTTCTTGCCTCGGGGCTGTACTCGGCGCCGAACGCATCGAAATATGGACCGATGTGCCGGGCATGTTCACTGCAAACCCGCATGACATTCCCTCGGCTCGCCTGCTCCGCCAACTGGACTACGCCGAGGCACAGGAACTGGCCACCATGGGCGCCAAGGTCCTGCATCCCCGGTCGATCGAACCGGCACAGCGGCAGCGCATCCCGCTCCATATCAAATGCACGAGCGCTCCCGACCTGCCGGGAACCGTCATCTCCGACGACACCTCCGACTTCGGGGCGCAAATCAAGGCGATCGCCACAAAGACCGGCGTCATGCTGATTTCCATGGAGTCGGCGGGCATGTGGCAGGAGGTGGGCTTCCTCGCCGATGTGTTCGCCACGTTCAAGGAACACGGTCTTTCGATCGACCTGGTGGCGACTTCCGAAACGAACGTTACCGTCTCGCTGGACCGCAACGCAAACGCCCTCGAACCGGCGCGCCTCGATGCGCTGCTCGACGCACTGAACGGGTATTGCAGCGCCCGGCAGATCGGTCCCTGCGCCATCGTGAGCCTGATCGGGCGCAACATCCGGTCGATACTCCACGAAATGGGGGCCGCGTTCGAGGTGTTTCACGAACAGCAGGTGCATCAGGTCTCGCAGGCGGCCGGCGATCTGAACTTCAGCTTCGTGGTGGACGAAGATCAGGCCCGTCGCCTGACCCGCAAACTGCATGCGCAGTTCTTCGGAAAGCGGGAGCCGGACGCCCTGATCGGACCCGACTGGCGGGAATTGATGGAAGCATCGGGCAAAGAGGCGCCAAGCCGGATTGCCTGGTGGCAGGGCCGCCGCGAGGAACTGCTGGCCATCGCTGCCGAAACGAGCCCGGTCTATGTATACAACGAGGACACGTTGCGGGAATCGTTGCAGCGGGTGTTGTCGATCGGCGCCCTGGATCGCGTATTCTATTCCGTTAAGGCAAACGGGCACCCCGACATCCTTCGTCTTTTCCACGAGGGAGGAATCGGATTCGAGTGCGTGTCGCCGCGCGAGATACGGTTTTTGATCGATCTCTTCCCGGACATCGACCGGAAGCGCATCCTGTTCACTCCCAATTTCGCCCCGAAAGAAGAATACGCCGAGGGGTATGAACTGGGCGCGTACGTTACGCTGGACAATATCTATCCGCTGGAAGCATGGCCGGATGTGTTCCGCGGAAGGGACCTCCTCGTGCGCATGGACCCGGGGCGGGGCCGCGGGCACCACAAATACGTACAGACGGCCGGATCGCAGAGCAAGTTCGGCGTGGCGCCGGAAGAAATGGAGCGCCTTGCGCAGCTTGCGGATGCAGCGGATGTGCGCATCGTGGGATTTCATGCCCATGTAGGCAGCGGCATCGTCGCGCCGGACACCTGGGCCGAAACGGCCATGTTTCTTGCCTCGCTGCGGGATCGTTTCCCGGAGGCCCGCATCCTCGATGTGGGCGGGGGGCTTCCCGTTTCGGAGCGGCGGAATGCGCCGGAACCGGATATGATCGACATCGCGGAGACGCTCGACGCCTTCAAGCAGGAGCATCCCGGCCTGGAACTCTGGATGGAGCCGGGACGCTTCCTTGTGGCCCGCGCCGGCGTGCTGCTGGCCCGCGTGACGCAAACCAAGTGGAAAGGGGCGACGGGCTATGTGGGTATCGAAACCGGCATGAACTCGCTCATCCGGCCGGCTCTCTATGGAGCCTGGCACGAAATCGTCAACCTGTCCCGGCTGGACGAACCGCTGGAAATCACCGCCGACGTGGTAGGCCCGATCTGCGAAACGGGGGATGTGCTGGGCTACGGACGGCGCCTTCCGAGCACCGGGGAAGGGGACGTCATGCTGATTGCTACCGCAGGCGCCTACGGGCGCGTGATGAGCAACGAATACAACATGCGCGCTCCGGCAGAGGAGATGGTGTTAGGGGGGAGGTGAGGGGGATATTGTTCCATCATCCCGAACCGCCTCTGGTATCCATTAACCGGGCGTCTACGCCGTGCAACTCCCGGCAAACATCGTAGTCTCCCGGTTCCCGGCTACCCGGCGAGAACGACGGCGAACAAAGCAAGCGTAATCGCCATGTTTACGCCTGCCATCCATTTCAGGGCATCGATCCCCGCCTTGTTCGCAATGATCGCCGCCTTGTTCGCGATGATCGCCTCCTTGTTCGCGATGATCGCCTCCTTGTTTGCGGCGATACCTGCTTTCAGATCGGCAAGGTCTGAATGCATGACGCCGTCCTTGCGTTGCTCGCTTATGGCATTCGCAATCGCCTGGGCGTGCGCTTTGGCCTGTTTCTGTTCGACGCCTGCGTCGGTAAGGCTTTCAACGATGGAAAGGGTATCGATCACGGCTTTCGCGGATGATTTGTAAAGAATAGTATATGGGTTTCGGCGTTTTGTTTCATTGCCCGTAGCATCGAGCAAGGGTCCTGCTCCTTCGGCTTCGTTGCACGTGGACGGACGCCGGCGCAATGACGGGGATTACCTTCTCCCATGAAATACCCGCGCCTCTGCGAACTGCTTCGGTCTCAAATAAGCCGGCCGTGTGCACATTCGGCCGTCAGCCCCGTTAGACACATCCGGGAGGGAGATTTGAATCTTCCGAGCACCCTATTCGGAAAACATTCACAAAGGCAGGCGCCGCATTACTCTGGTCGTCCGCCTGTGCAAATAGTCAAGCAGCCACTTCCCGCATCCACCCTTTCCGGGCAAGCGTATCCGCCGCGATTCCTATCTGGCGAGGAGTGAACTGTTGTTTCGCGTCGTTCCAGTTGTACATCCGATTCACTATATCCTGATTGTTCTTGATGGATTCATCGTGATCAACCAGCCAATGGACCGTGGCAAGCAGTTCAAGACCAAACGAAGATTCGAATCCTTCCACCAGATTCGCCACCTTTTCGAAACGCTTACGAGATTCAGGATGCCCCTTGAGAAAGGCAAGCGTCTCCTCCGCAGCGCCCGGCAGCAAATTCAACTCCTTGTCGGGTTTATCGCCATCATCGACATAACCGGATATCATATGCCCCTCCATCGCCCTCAGGACATGCCGCAGGTTTTCGGCGTATGGCCCATAATGCGCCGCCCGAAACTCAAGACGAAGCGGTTCTCCGGCGCATTGCATGAAATACATCAATTTATGAACTTCGAGCAGCGTTACGAACGGGTCCAGGAACCCGTCGAAATAGCGGCGCATCAAACCGACCAGTGCAGCCCTTCCAGGAGTCATTTTGGGTGGCTTGCTCGAACGATTAGGCCTCGCATCTTCAAATTCAGGATTCGGTTCGAATACAATGACCTTTAAATCAGGGCATTGCCCCAACATCCCTTCAATGCGCGCACGGACATCGGCCCAGTCAAGCTTGCCCAATCCGCTTCCCAGCGGGGGAATAGCAATGGATCGGATATTCCGTTCACGGATTTCCCGGGCCAGATCGCCAAGGCCCGCCTCAATGTCCTCTATCCGGCTTTTAGCGCGCCAGTGGCGCTTGGTGGGAAAGTTGATGATATAATGCGGGTACGTAAGTTGACCAGTCTCGAAGGTGAACATTTGGCCGAGATGCACTTCCTCTCGCTTGCAAGCAGAGGCATAGGCCTTGAAATTGTCCGGGAACGCCTTCTTGAAATGAAGCGCTATGCCACGCCCCATGACTCCAACACAGTTGACTGTGTTGACCAGAGCCTCTGCGTCTTCATTGAGGATGTTTCCCGTCTTGAACTGAATCATAACAGCCGCCCCTTCTGCAAAACAATGACCCAAATCTGCTCCCCACTTTCACGCAGGTTCGTACCGCCGAACGCTGATCTCGTTTGCCCGGGCCCGCATCCGCGCAGCATCGTACCAGGCCTGCATCCGCAGCATAAGGTCCATGGGCGTGCCAAAAGCCTTTTCGATGCGCAGGGCCATCTCCGGCGATAGCGCGGCATGGCCATGTACCAGATCCGAAAGCGTTGCCCGGCGAACACACAGAATCTCTGCCGCCTTCGTCACGCTCAGACCCAACTCCTCAAGGATTTCCGTGCGGATGAAGTCGCCCGGATGCGAGGGAGTCATGTTCACTTTGACGCCATTGGTAGCCATTAGTGGTAATCTTCCAGGTTCAAGTAGTCGATGCAATCGGCATTTTCTTCAAACGTGATCCGCCATTTGCCGGATACCGAAACGCTCCATTCGTTGCACCGTTTTCCCGAAAGCCGATGGACACGCCAGCCAGGAGGAGCAGAGGTAATAAAGCCATCCACATTCTCCGCAAGAATCAGCGCCGTTAATACCTTGCGTATCCGATCAACCAGATCATGCCGCAGAAACCGGGGATCGTCGTGTTCGATCAGCCGACGCAAACCCCGGTGGCGGATGGAGCGAATGATCATCGCATTGAATGTACGGTGTTACAGTACAGCATGCAACTTCTTGCTAGGCCATCCCCTCTTAAATCAACCACCCAGCCTATCCCTACGGACAGCCATCGTCTTCTCTCCGTTTCGTGGATACCCCAGCAAGCGGAACCATCTTCGAGCGCCGAATAACGCGGTCCCGGGTGAGTAGCGGAACGTCATGCACAATGCTGGTGGCGGCAATGAGTCGATCCGCAGGATCGCCTTCGAAATCGAGTCGGGTCGAGGCGCGGGCCGTTTCGAGATCGATCGGCCACACATGCATGCGGCTCAGCGCCCGAACCACGTCGCCATCGTCGAGGTCCATAGTTATCCGCCCAAGCTGAACGAGTTTCGCCAGTTCCCACAGCACGATGGCGGAAATGGACCATCTGCTCTGAGCCAGAAGGGCTTCTTCGGACGGTCGCAGTGCGCCGCTGAGGGCAAAAACAAGGATGTGGGTGTCGAGATTAAGCATCGGCGTCCCAGCGAACGCCGGTCGTGAAAATGTCCCCGCAGACCTCGATCTCGTCTTTCAACGCACCGATCAGGCCGGCATACTCCCGGTCATAGGGCACGACGCGCGCAACCGGCTTGCCATGCTTGGTGACGACCAGCCCCTCCGGATCCAGTTCGTCCAGCAACGCGAGGCACTGCTCCTTGAACTTTGCGGCTCCTATCGTTTTCATGACGGGTTCTCTTTTGTTATGGACATAATATATGTCTGGTCATATAATATGTCCACTTAAAAACAATGTTCCTACCCCACCTCCACACTCCCCACATTCGCCAGCACCACCAGTAACTCCCGAAAATCCCCATCCTCCAGCGCCTCCCCAAGCGTTTCCGCATCCAGCGGTTCCCGGCCCGCAATAAGCGGAGCGGCATAGGCCAAATTCGGCTCCAACGGATACGTCTCGCCGTGGACAAACAGGATAGCGCATCCGTCGCGGCGTTCGACGAACGCAAAACGGTTCGGCGCCACGCGCACCAATTCGGCGCCACCCCGCAGCGCCCCGGCAAGGTCTTCGCCTGTCCATTCCCGTTCCGGCGCCGACAACTCCTCGCCGCGCCGCGACTCGGTAACGAGTGCGCCGAAGGCTTGCTCAAGGACGGGGGCGGTCAAGGTGTCCCATACGAAAATGTACAACTGATCCAGCACATCCTCGCCGATGCGCCCCGGATGATCGGGCGGAGCCGACTCCTTCCCGGAAAAGCTCCCCAGCGGATCGGCGTCCCCGATCGCCCGGCGCAGCACGGCGTCAAGGTACTCCGCATGACCCGGCGCCCGAAACCCGACCGAAAAGGTCATGCAGGGATCAAGCGCAATGCCATGGTGCGCCACGCGGGGCGGCAGGTAGAGCATATCGCCCTCTTCGAGCACCAGCACCTCGTCCGGCTCGAAATCCGCCAGCATATCCACATCGATATCCGGCACGCTCACTTCCTCTTCGACAGGCAGCGGCTTCGCCCCGATCCGCCATTCGCGCCGCCCGAGCGCCTGGATCAGAAACACGTCGTACCGGTCCACATGCGCGCCCACGTTCCCGCCCTCCGGGGCGTAACTCGCCATAATGTCGTCGAACCGCCACGACGGCACGAAAAGAAACCGCTCGAACAGGGCCGCTACTTCGGGAACCCAGCGATCCACCTCCTGCACAAGCAGGGTCCAGTGGGACGCGGGAAGGTCCGCGAAATCTTCTTCCCGGAACGGTCCGTGGCGGAGTTGCCAGGGATACTCCCCGCCGCGCTCCAGGATAAGGCGCGAGACCGCCTCTTCCTCGAGCGCCAGGCCCGCCAGTTCCTCCGGCGTGATCGGGGATTCGAAATCCGGGAACGCATTCCGGATGAGGAGAGGTTTCTTCCGCCACCAGTCGCGGAGAAAGGTATCGACAGACATGCCTCCCGGCAGGCATTTGGGCAGGTGGGACGAATCGGAGGGCAGCGGCATGTGGCGTGTGTGATTTTTTAGGGGATTATATTACGAAAATCGCCAGGTTGAATCATTGTCCGCATGAACGAGGCAAAGGCAGACATGTCATGTCTATAAGGATTCAGCGCAGCAGGTACCGCACCAGTTCGAAGAGCGGCCAGAGCATCAGCACCGCGAATACAAGGGCAGCCACCTTGATCGAAGAGGCGGTCCGGGGCAGATCGTACCCGCAGTACGGACACACGTCCGCATGCGCATCGATGGACAGCGCACAAGACGGGCATTCCCTATTCGCAGAACGCTCAAACATGAAACCGCATCGCTGTTTTTTTCTTTAATAGAGACCCCTCCGAACACACCGTAAACGCGACCTCATGCGGACGCATATCTCTCGAACAGGCGCCTTGTTGCGCACCGCTTTGCTGTGCATTTCGGCGCATCTTGCCGCAGGGCAGATTGCGAACGGGCAGGCCGTGAATATACAAGCCGGGGAAGATGCGAACATACAAGCCGTGCAGGAACAGGCCACGACATCCAACGCCGGTCTCCTGCGAATCGCCGCCGTGAAATACGCCGGGGGCGGAGACTGGTACCAGGCCAGCACACCGCTTCCCAATTTCCTGCGGTATATCCGCGACAACACGCTCCTGCAGGTCGATACCCGTCCCGATGTGATCGAACTCTCCAGCGACAAGGTGTTCGGTTTTCCGTTCCTTTTTCTGTCCGGCCACGGCAACATCGTGCTCTCGGACGAAGAAGCGCAACGGCTCCGGCGTTATTTGCAAAACGGGGGGTTCCTGTACGTGGACGACGACTACGGCCTCGACGAATACATCCGCCGGGAGATGAAAAAGGTCTTTCCCGAAAAATCCTTCGTGGAATTGCCGTTCGACCATGAAATTTACCATACCCATTACCCGTTTCCGAACGGGCTTCCGAAGATTCACGAACATGACGACGCCCCGCCCCGGGGGTACGGGCTTTTCCACGAAGGGCGCCTCATCGTGTTCTACACCTACGAAACGAACATCAGCGACGGGTGGGAATCGCCGGAAGTGCATAACGACTCCCCGGAAACGCGCGAGACCGCGTTTCGTATGGGCACAAACATTCTCACCTACGCCATGATGCACTAACCGCACCTCCATGAACGATCTTCAGAAAAACGACCCCCGGATGTATGAAGCCATCCAGCAGGAGGTCGATCGTCAGAACGAAGGACTTGAACTGATTGCGTCGGAAAACTTCGTCAGCCGGGCCGTCCTGCAAGCGCTGGGCAGCCCGCTGACCAACAAATACGCGGAAGGCCTCCCCGGAAAACGGTATTACGGCGGATGCCAGCATGTGGACACCGCGGAAGAGCTCGCGCGAGAGCGGGCGAAGGAATTGTTCGGCTGCGACTGGGTCAACGTACAGCCGCATTCCGGCGCCAGCGCGAACGCCGCCGTGTTTCTGACGCTCCTGAAACCTGGAGACACCTTTCTCGGGCTGGATCTTTCCCACGGCGGGCACCTCACGCACGGCAGTCCCGTCAACTTTTCGGGGATTCTGTACGAATCCGCCCATTACGGCGTCGAAAAGGACGGCCCGCTGGCCGGGCGCATCGACATGAACAAGGTGCGCGATCTGGCCCGGAAACAGAAACCCCGGATGATTTCCATCGGCGCTAGCGCCTATTCCCGCGACTTCGACTACGCCGCCTTCCGCGACATCGCCGACGAAGTGGGGGCCTTCCTCTGGATGGACATGGCGCACACGGCAGGGCTGATCGCAGCGGGTCTGCTGAACGATCCGATGCCGCATTGCCACATCGTTTCCACCACCACGCACAAGACGCTGCGCGGGCCGAGGGGAGGCATGCTCCTTATCGGAAAGGATTACGAGAATCCCTTCGGAAAGACGGCGCCTGCCTCGGGACGCGTGAAGCGCATGAGCGAATTGTTCGATTCGGCGGTGTTTCCGGGTACGCAGGGCGGACCGCTCATGCACGTGATTGCAGCCAAGGGCGTTTCCTTCCGTGAAGCCTTGCAGCCGGATTTCGTCGAATACGGCAAGCAGATCATTGCGAACGCCAAAGCCATGGCGAAGGCCTTCATGGATCGGGGGTACGAACTGGTGTCGGGCGGCACGGACAATCACCTTGTGCTGATCGACCTGCGCAGCAAGGGGCTCACCGGCAAGGAGGCCGAAGCGGCCCTGCAAATGGCGGAGATCACGGTAAACAAGAACATGGTGCCGTTCGACGAAACGAGCCCGTTCGTGACGAGCGGCATGCGGATCGGAACGCCCGCAATGACAACGCGTGGCTTTGGAGAAGCGGAGTTCGAGTGGGTGGTCGAGTTGATGGACCGAATTCTTTCCGATATGGGCAACGAAGATGTGCAGCGCCATGTACAAGAAGAAGTGCGCGCGTTGTGCAGCCGTTTCCCACTGTACGATTTCGCCGTGGCATAAAACCCGTATTATCGCACCACTTGCAGGCCAAACCAACCTGCGTATACCATGTCGAATGGCGCGCCATCCCCATCCACCCATACGGATCTGGTCGATCTGGGTCGCCGCCTGTACGAGCGGGCGCTGGTCCGGCGCGGGGAGGAAAACCTTACCGACCCTCGGGGACGGCCTATCGGGTGGCTGCTGGACATACGCATCCCCATGCTCGACGCCGCCATGTTCGATGAAGTCGGGCAGGTGCTGGCCGACCGCCTCCGCAGCAAGGGAGCGCACCAGGTTGCAGGGCACGGCTTCGGGGCGTACGCCATGGTATGCTCGGTTCTCGCTGCGGAAGGATCCCCGCCGTTTTTGGCAGGTTTCGTACGGGAGAACCGCAAACCGCATGGACGCCGCCGGCTCATCGAAGGACCGCTCGACCGGCAGGAACCTGTCGTACTTCTTGACGACATTCTCAACAGCGGGCGGAGCGCCCTGCGCGCGATTTCGCAACTTCGACAGGACGGGTTCGAGGTGGTCGGCGTTATGACCCTCTTCAACTTTGCATGGAGCGGCGGCAAGGCGCAGGTGGAAAAGGACGGGGTCTGGGTGGATTCACTGCTCGAATTGAACCTGCGTGAAGATAAACGAGACACATCCGATCCGGCGTAACCGATGAGACTGTTCGGATTTCGCAATACATCCGCTGCCGCCCGAAAAACGATCCAGGCGATCGAAGGGAGCGGCGAATCGAACGGATTCGATCTGGCCGATGCGCTGGAAGAGATGTCTTTCCTCGATCACCTCGAGGAATTCCGGTGGCGCATCCTGAAGGGTATCGGCGCCGTCATCCTCGGGGCCATTGTTTGCGGGATCTTTGACGATTTCGTCATCGACCAGATTCTTCTCGGCCCCACGAAGGAGGACTTCTTCATGTATCAGCTCTTCGGCTTCGAGGCGAAGGCGCTGATTCTGCAAAACCGCACCGTGACCGGTCAGTTTTTCGCCTACTGGGGATCGGTGTTCGTGGTGGGCATCATTATCGGCGCGCCCATCGCCATCTACCAGTTCTGGAAATTCATTGAACCGGGCCTGTATCCTGAAGAGAAAAAGGGCATGCGCTTCGCGTCCTTCTTCGCCACCGGGTTCTTCGTGCTGGGCGTCGGATTCGGCTACTGCGTCATTACCCCGATGGCCCTGCAGTTCTTTGCAAATTTTGTCATTTCCGAACAGATCGTCAATGAATTCGACATCACCAAGTATTTCAGCCTGGTAACCATGTGGGTGTTCGGGGTGGGCCTGCTCTTCGAACTGCCCGTGGTCATGTTTTTTCTGTCGAAAATAGGCATCGTCGATTCCACGATCTTGCGCAAGGGACGCAAATATGCGCTTATTGCTATCCTGATCCTTGGCGCGATTCTCACGCCTCCGGATCCTGTTTCGCAGTTGCTGGTGGCTGTACCCATGGTGGGACTCTACGAACTTTCCATATGGATTGCGAGACACGTGGAGCGGCGCGAGAAACGACGATTGGAAAAAGCCCTCGAATAAAGGATGCTCTGATCCTATGCGTATACCTCCTGCAATGAAAAAACGCCCGACGATCATCGTCCTCGCACTCGGCGTGCTGGCGGCCGGTTTTTTCGCAGTGGACGATGACGATTTCTTCGAACTGCAAAAAAACTTCCGGATTTTCGGCTCGGTTTACGAAGAATTGGTCACCGGCTATGTGGACCGCCCCGATCCCGAACGACTCATGCGGGTGGGTATCCATGCCATGCTGGAAGACCTGGATCCGTACACCACGTTCATCGACGAAGCCGACAATACACAGATTCATATCATCACCCGGGGCAGCTACGGGGGTGTGGGCCTGAGCGTCGATATGCGCAACGAAAAGGTCATCGTCGTTGCGCCGATCGAGGGGACAAGCGGGTACAAACAGGGCGTGCGCACCGGGGACGTCATTGTCGAAATCGAAGGGCAATCGACCGACGGTATGACGCTCAGCGACCTCCGGAACCTGATGCGGGGCGAACCCGGAACCGCTGTCGAACTGATTGTCGAACGTGAGGGAACGTCCGAACCTATTCATTTTCTGCTGTCCCGCCAGCAGGTCACGCTGAAAAATGTATCGTTTGCCGGATTCGCGGATTCGTTGGCAGGCATCGGATATATCAAGTTCGACCGGTTTGCCCGCGGGGCAGCCTCGGAACTCCGCGAGACGGTGCAAACCCTGCAAAAAACGGATCGGCTGGAGGGACTCGTCATCGACCTGCGGGACAACCCCGGAGGCCTCCTCGATGAAGCGGTAGAGGTCACGCAATTGTTTGTCCCGCAAGGCTCCGTAATCGTATCCACACGCGGACGAACCCTCCGGAATGAGCGGGTCTATCGCAGCACAAGCCCTCCCATTGCACCGGACCTCCCGCTGGTCGTGCTGGTCGGCAACATCACGGCCTCCGCCGCAGAAATCGTGTCGGGCGCCCTGCAGGACCTCGACCGGGCCGTCGTGCTCGGCACGCCTACCTTCGGCAAGGGGCTGGTGCAGGTCATCAAGCCCCTACCGTACAATACGTCCCTGAAAATGACCACCTCAAAGTATTACACGCCCAGTGGACGAAGCATTCAGGCGATCGACTACAACGAGGAGCAAGGCGCCGGGATAACGACTGCCGATTCGTTGCAACAGCGATTCACAACCCGCAACGGGCGGCCGGTCAGCAATGGCCGCGGCGTCGAGCCGGACCGTCCGACGCCGCTCGAAACTGAGAGTGAACTGGAGAAAGCGCTCATCCGCCGGGCCGCCTTCTTCTTTTATGCGAACCATTTCGCCGCCCGCAACGATTCGATCCCGCCCGGCTTTACCGTATCCGATGACATCATCGCAGACTTTGCGGCATGGCTGGAGGAGGAACGGTTCACCTACCGGACCGCCGCTGAACACGCCCTTCAAGCACTGAATGTCCAACTGGCTCAGAACGGCTACGAATCGGCACAGGACGAAATGGAGGCGCTTCGAGAGGCCATGTTGTCCGAAAAGCGCACCGCCTTCGAACGGAACAACGAAAACCTGAAAAAACAACTTCGCGAAGAGATACTGGCCCGGTATTTCGGGCAATCGGCGCAAATTGCCGCCTCATTCGATCATGATGCGCAAATTCTGGCAGCCGTACACCTGCTCGAAGACATTCCCGCATATCGCCAGGTACTGGCGCCTCGTTAAACAGTTAGCTAAACTGTCAGGGCGGCGCCCGCCCGATCCGCTCAACCGGTTTATCCGTCATGGATGTCGTCCACGTGGTGCTTCTGGTAACTGCCGGCCTCAGTGGAGGATTCGTGGCCGGGCTTTTCGGGGTTGGCGGAGGCATCGTCTTCGCCCCGGTGCTTTTCTTCTATTACCAGGAGATAGGCGTTTCCCCGGAGGCGCTTGCGCCGCTTACGATCGGGTCGAGTCTGTTCTGCACGATGATTTCCGCCGCCGCCAGCACCTGGGTGCAGTACGAAAAAAAGGCGGTCGTGAACAGAGTGGCTGTGATCGTCGGTCTTTTCAGCGCCGCCATCGTTCTGGTCATGACCCGCTGGGTCACCACGCGGCCCTGGTACGACGGCGAAGCATTCCAGATCGTTTTCAGCATTGTCCTGCTCGCACTGGTCGCGCGCATGCTGGTGCGTTTCGAATCCGAGCCGGAAAAAGACGTTTTTGACACGCGGCGACTCGGGGGAGGCATGCTTGCGGGTACGGGGACTGCTGCGGGCGCCATTGCTTCGGCTGCCGGCGTAGGAGGAGGAGTCGTGCTCGTGCCGGCGTACAATCACTTCCTGCGCCTGCCGATGCATATAGCCACCGGCACCTCCAGCGCCACCATCGTATTCATTTCACTTGCCGGTATTCTGGCATACGGCTGGTTGGGACAGGAAGCGAACACGCCGGAACTCACGCTCGGGTATGTGGACGCCATACGAGGCCTTTTTCTGGCGATACCGGCTACGCTTACCGCCCGGCTGGGCGTACGCGCGGCGCACCGCCTCAACCAGCGCATGCTGCAACTGCTGTTTGCCGCACTGGCTGGCATCGTGGCGTTGCGGCTGCTTTGGGATGTAGTGGCGGGGTGATTCTTCCGAAACCACCCTCCCGACGATCTCGTAACAGGCGATACAACGGCCTATGCGCTTTCCCTGCTGCGTTTCCCCACACCCTGCCCCGCTAAAGCGCTTGAAAAACATCTCCCTCGCCATACCGCGCCTTCTCGGCTGCATGCTGTTGCTCCTGACCACATTCGGGTGCAAACACAATGCATTATCCCAGGCGGTCCCGGAGCAAGACGCTGCCGAGGAGCAACCCGCTGCCGAAAATTCGGAACCCGTGCTGCGTGCCGGGGCGGTCCAGTCCGAAGTCGAGGCCTCGCGCCAAACGGCCATCACCCGCGCCGTGGAGACCGCCTCCCCCGCCGTGGTAAGCATCAATGTCATAGAACAGGTCCGGTATCAGGATCCTTTCTTCTCCGACCCCTGGCTCGAATACTTCTTCGGCAGGCAACAACTCGAGCAAGAGGTGGAAAATCTCGGCTCGGGTTTTGTGATCTCGCCCGACGGCTACATTGTCACCAATGACCATGTCGCAGGCAACGCCACAAGAATCACGGTCGCTTTTCCGGACGGTAAAGCGCTGGAAGGCGCCCTTATCGGCTCCGACCCGGTCTCCGACATCGCCCTGATCAAGGTGGAGCCCGAGGATCCGTTGCCTCACCTCGCCTTCGAACTCGAGGAAGACGCCTTCGCGGGAGAATGGGTCATCGCCCTGGGCAATCCCTTTGGCCTTTTCGAAGCGGCCCAGCCCACCGTCACCGTCGGCGTCGTCAGCGCCGTGGAGCGCAACCTCGAATCGCCCGGGGACGGGCGCGTGTACCGCGACATGATCCAGACGGACGCCGCCATCAACCGGGGCAACTCCGGCGGCCCCCTCGTCAATGCCGTCGGGAAGGTCATCGGGGTGAACACGGCGATCTACAGCCGGACCGGAGGCTCGATAGGTATCGGATTCGCCGTGCCGGCCTACAAGGTACAGCGCATTATCGACGAGCTCCGCGAGCACGGCCGTGTCGATCGGGCCTTCTACACCGGGCTGTACGTCTCCGCAGTCAGTCGCGATATTGCCCAGGCGCTGGGCATGACATCCGAACTGGGCGTGCTGGTGCGCGACATAGATCGGGATTCCCCGGCGGACGAGGCCGGATTCGAACCCTACGATGTGATTGTGTCCATGGAGGGGGAATCCATCCAGGGACACGAAGATCTGAGCGGCAAGATGCAGGATTACCGGCCCGGAGACCAGGTCCGCTTCGGCGTCTTTCGCAACGGATCGATCCAGCAGGTGACGATGCGCATTGGCCGGCAGTCCGGATGAACGGACATCGTCTTCGTATTTTCGCAGCCGCCGCGCTGCTGCTTCTGTCCGGCTGCCTTCCCTATTCCTGCCGGCGCCAGGAATCTGTGGCGCTGACGCCCGCCGATTCCCTCTCCCGCGCACTGGCCTCGTCGATCCCGATGGACACGCTTGCGCTCGCATGGACCCGCCCCATCGGCGACGAGCGCGGGGACGCATATCCCCGGACCGTACGCTTCAGCACCGCCCAAAACGGCCCCATCTATCTGGGCGATGCAGAACAGGCGCTCGTGTTCGTTTTCGATCCGGCCGGGGAGCCGATCGACACCTTTGCCACGGCGCCTATTCCCTACCTTGCCGGCGTACGCGGAGACACGGCGGCTGTCTTCGAACCGGAGGCGCCGGCCATGCACTTTTTCGTCCGAGGCGCGCTGGTCGGGACCGTCCCGATACAGGATGCGGAACGCTCGGAAACCGCGCTGGTGTACGGCGCCTTCGGGGGCCATTCCGGAAACCGCGCCATCTACTACAAGCGCGTCGACCCGGAGGCCGGAGGGTTCGTCGCCGGGATCGACCCATCCGGCAACGCAACGACCCGCCAGCCGCTGCCCGGGCCGCACTGGCGGCATGCAGGCATGCTCCGGTTCTGGGGCGACTCGCTCCTGAGCCTGTCCGGGTTTCGCCCTGTCGTGGACGTAATTGCGCAAGACGGGGCGCTCGATACGCTCGCGCTGCATGGGTTCGACTCGCCGATGCTGGCCCGCAGCCGCTCCTGGATGCGGGAAGACATCCACCAGGCGCCCCTGTTGACCCCTTCGGCGGCGGCGGAAAACGATCTGCTCTTCGTCCTGAACCTGCGCGCCGGCTGGTTGCGTATCGACGCCTTCGACCGGACGGGCCGCCTTGTACACCGCCTGACGGAGCCCGATCACGCCTGGGACGCCGGGTTTTTTCCACAGGACCTGGATGTCCGAAGCCGCGCGGACGGAACCTATGTCATTGCTGTCGCGGTATCGAGCCCCGAGCCGGAGCTTCGTCTGTATATCTGGCGGCCCTCCGGGTGACGCAATCCCGGGAAAACCCGGTGGCGAATCGTGTCCTTGCGGAGACGAATCGCTTCGACATGAAAATCTTTGGGATGGGATTATAAGCGGGCTTCAAATAACGAGCGTCCGTGCGGAAACCGCGTACCCCGGCGGTATCCTGAACACTATAATCAAGGACAAGAACGATGACCAGGGACGCTACGATCGAAACGAAGGACCCGCGCGTGCTTGTCGTCATTCCCGCCTTCAATGAAGCGCGCGCTATCGGCCGCGTCATAAGGGACATTCCCGCCGGCCAGATCGAAGAGATCATTGTCGTGAACAATGCATCCACGGACGAAACGGAACGCCATGCGCGGGCGTCGGGCGCCACCGTCCTGCGCGAGGACCGGAAGGGGTATGGCTGGGCCTGTCTCCGAGGAATCGAATATGCCCGCGGGCGGCAACCGGACATTATCGTATTTCTGGATGGAGACCACAGCGACTATCCCGGGGAAATGCCGCGCCTACTGGCGCCGATTCTGCGCGGCGAGGCCGACTTCGTCATCGGCTCCCGCATGACGGGCGACCGGGAACCGGGAGCCATGTTGCCCCAGGCGCTGATTGGCAATTATGTGGCCTGCTCCCTGATAAAGTGGATATGGGGCGTCCGGTTCACCGATCTCGGACCGTTCCGCGCCATCCGGTTCGAGGCGCTGGAGGAACTCGCCATGCAGGACAAGACATTCGGGTGGACCGTCGAAATGCAGATCAAGGCCGTGCGGGCCGGGCTGCGCTGCCAAGAAGCGCCCGTATCGTACCGGCGCCGGGTCGGCGTATCCAAAGTAACCGGCTCTGTTTCAGGAACAATCAAGGCTTCGGTAAAAATACTTTGGACTATCGGCAAATTTGCCTTCAAAAAACACAGCGAACTCGGAAAGAACCTTTGAGCGATTTTCTCGTTGCAGGGTAGTCTACCGGTTTGCATTTTTCGCGCCGTTTCAAAAACTTGCCGGAGGATTCATTCCTCTTATCCATCATACGTACCCCATGACTTTGCACCCTATCTGGTTCAACGGCAAGCTGGTGCCGCACGAGGACGCCAAAGTGCATGTGCTGACCCATGCCCTGCACTACGGGTCCTCCGTTTTCGAAGGGATTCGCTGCTACGACACGGACGCCGGTCCGGGCGTTTTCCGGCTGCGGGAGCATATGCGGCGGATGGTCGAATCCGGACGGATTCACCGGATGGACATCCCGTACTCCATCGACGAGTTGGTGGAAGCAGCGCTCGAGACGGTGCGCGAGAGCGGCATGAGGGAATGTTACATTCGTCCGCTGTCCTTCCGCGGCGAAGGTCCGATGGGCGTCAATCCGATGAACAACCCGGTCGAAACGATTATCGCCGTGTGGGAATGGGGCAAATACCTCGGTCCCGAAGCGCTCAGCGAAGGGGTGGATGTCCATGTGTCCTCCTGGAACCGCATGGCGCCGAACACCTTTCCGGCGCTTGCAAAAGCCGGGGGCAATTACCTGAACGCCTCGCTCGCAAAAATGGATGCGGTGCTGAACGGGTACGTGGAAGGCATCATGCTTTCCCACGACGGGCACGTGGGAGAGGGCAGCGGCGAGAACCTGTTTCTGGTGCGCGACGGGAAAATCCTTACGACGCCTCTGGCGCTGTCCATTCTTCCGGGCATCACGCGCGACACCGTCATAATACTGGCCAAAGAGCGCGGGTACGAGATCGTGGAAACGCGCATCCCCCGGGAGGCGCTCTACATTGCCGACGAGCTTTTCTTTACGGGCACGGCAGCCGAGGTAACGCCGATACGCACGGTCGATAAGCACCGGATCGGAAGCGGGCGGCGGGGACCTGTCACCAAAGAACTGCAGGAAGCGTTCTTCGACGTCGTCAAAAAGGGGAAGGACCCGCACGGGTGGCTCTCGTTCGTAAACCGCACGTTCAACGAAGTGGCGGAAATCAACTGAAGCCGTCCGTCTGCGATCCGGCCCGGATCGCCCCTTTCATACCGCCGGCTATCGCGCCGGCGCCTCCCGAAGCCTGATCTTCGCCGTCATGGGCCAGATACCGGTCCATACCCCAGTGCGCCAGATAAATAATCGGCGTAATCACGACGGCAATGATGAACTTGTAGGCGTAATTGAACAGCGTAATCGCCAGAATGTCCTGAACCCTGAGTTGTCCCCAGAAGGCGACGCCCAGCACCACAAAGGTGTCGATGAACTGGGAGCCGAACGTGGAGCCGGTGGCGCGCAGCCACAACATGCGCCCGGCGGTAAGTTTGCGCAACCTGTGGAAGAGATGGATATCCACGAGCTGCCCCACCAGATAGGCGGTCATGCTGCCGAAAATAATCCGGCCCGTCGTGCCGAAAACGGTCGTGAACGCCTCGTCGGAGATGGGCGAAGAAGGAGCTGTCGGGACGGCCATAGCCACCTGCAACAACGCAAACTCGAAGCCGATCATGACCATGCCCACGAAGGTCACGAAGCGAATACCCTTCTTGCCGTAGTACTCGTTGATCAGGTCCGTCACGATAAACGTGACGGGAAAGGCGATCACCCCGGCGGTCATAATCACTTCATTGAACGTGACCCCGAAAATGACAATGCCCCGGGGGAGTTCGAATGCCGTAAAGAATTTGCCCGCCGTCGCTTCGGCCACCACCAGGGCCGTGAGGAACACAGCGGCGCAAAAGACGAACAGCTTTTGCGGACGGGTAAGTTCGTAAGCCTTGCGCAGCATGCTATGTCTCTGTTCGGCAACCGGGAACGCGTAAAAGTAACGTGCTGAGCGAAGTGGTTTCGATCAGGGTATTCTAAACGGCTTCGGCGGAAACCGGCCGCTCCACCGCAGGCAGCAAAAACGAAAACGTCGTGCCGGAACCGGGCGTGCTCTGTATGTCGAGCGTGGCCCCGTGCGCCCCGAGAATATGCTTGACAATGGACAAGCCCAGGCCGGTCCCTCCCTGCGCGCGCGACCGGCTCTTGTCCACCCGGAAGAAACGCTCCGTCACCCGGGGCACATCTTCCTCAAGCATGCCGATGCCGTTGTCTTCCACGGATACGCGCACAAATTCCTCTGACGGCTGGGCAGCGATCTCTACATAGCCGCCGTTGTTGTTGTACTTGACAGCATTATCGACCAGATTGACGAGCACCTGCCGGAGTTGATCGCGGTCCCCGTCCACCCATTCCACTCCGGGGTGTATCTGGCTGCGCAAACGAATATTCTTTTTCCGGGCCGCGTGTTCGAGCGATTCCTTGACCTCGTCGAAAACCTGGCCAGCGAAAAACGGCTCGCGGTCCAGTTGGAACGCCCCGGTTTCAAGGCGTGAAATTTCCCCGAGGTCTTTTGCGAGCGTATTCAACCGGAACGCATGATGCAGAATTTTCTGCACGAATCCGCGGTTGACCTCCGGGTCGTGCAGGGCGCCGTTCAGCAGCGTCTCGGCAAACCCCTGGATAGCGAACACCGGGGTTTTTATTTCGTGGGAAACATCGCCTACATATTCCCGCCGGTAACTGTCCGCCCTGCTCAGATCGGCGATGTGATTCCTGACCGCGTACCGGGTCTGATCCCCCCGGCGGATAAGCCGATCTATTTCGTCCCCGCTATTGTCGATCGGCGCTTCCGCGTAGCCTTGTTCGCGGCGGATCGCGCTCAGTGCATCGTAGACACTCTGCAGGCGTTGCGTAACCAGACGATGCATGACGAAGTACATTGCCAGGCCGACCGCGACAGCAACGCATACGGGCCACACATACGATATACGCGTGAACAGCGCAACCAGCAGGCAAGCTCCTCCCGCCAGAAGCGCTGCGGTCAACGCCGTCTTCATCGCAATACGCTGCATCAGAGCATCCTTAATTTGTACCCCACGCCGGTTACGGTTTCAATGAGTCCGTTGCCGAGCTTTTCACGAATCTTGCGTACATGCACATCCACCGTGCGATCCACCACATACACATCGCGCCCCCAGACAGCATCCAGTAAGTCCTGCCGGCGAAACACTTTGCCGGGATTCGAGGCCAGGAAATAAAGAAGATCGAATTCCTTTCTTGGCATCCGTATTTCCTCCCCCTTATGCACCACGAGATAGCGCTCGCGGTTGATCTCGAGGGTACCCAGATACAAAATGTCCGGGGGGTTCTGCGTCCGCCCCGTACTCCTGAGGAGGGCATTGACCTGACTGATGAGGACAGGTACCGAAACGGGCTTGCCTATGTATACGTCCGCCCCCACATCCAACCCCTCGATGTAATCCTGTTCTTCGGTGCGGGCCGTCAGCATGATGACCGGCTTCCCGCGCAGGTTCGCGTCCTGGCGAATCTTTTGACACACCTCGATACCATCCATTTCCGGCATCATGATATCGAGCACAATGAGGTCCGGGTCGTCTCGCTGCGCACACTGCAACCCCTCGGCGCCATCAAGGGCCGTGACGGTTCGAAAACCCTCTTGCTCGAAATTGTACTTCAGAAGATCCAGCAGATCCTGTTCGTCGTCCACGATCAGAATCGTCCGGCCTTCCATCGAATTACCGGCCATAGATGCAGGCCGCTCCGTAAGCGGCTGTCGTGCGCTGGTGAATGGACAGCGGCTGCCGATAGAAATTCGCGCGGCGGCCGACAAATGAAGATACTTCCTGCACAGGCTATCGGCAAGACGCCGAATGCTTGCCATCCATAAAGCGTTGGTGCGTTAGTTTAGGATAAATTGTACGACGCAATCGCGTCTTGCTCTTCGCGACCACTATTTTGTCCGGCGCGCACTGGAAAAGAACATAGACGAGACCCCGGCCCGCATTATCCCTAACAAAATGGAGCATTTCCCATGCCGATCTCTATCATTCTGGTCCTGGCGATACAGGTCGTCACAGGCCCGGCCCAGCCACGCTTCGACATCCAGGGACACCGGGGCGCCCGGGGCCTGCTGCCCGAAAATTCCACCGCCGGATTCCTGCGCGCGGTAGACCTCGGCGTAACCACACTCGAGATGGATGTCGTGGTCGCGGGCGATTCTACGGTCGTCGTCTCCCATGAACCATGGATGTCGGAGACGATCTGCAGCGACACGACGGGCCGTCCCGTTACGCACGGCAGAAGCCACAACATCTTTCGCCTTTCCTACGAGGCCGTCGCGCAATACGATTGCGGCAGCCGCGGGCATCCCGACTTTCCGCGCCAGGAAAAACAGCCCGCCGTAAAGCCCCGGCTGCTGGACGTGATCGATGCTGTCGAGAAGTACACGACAGAACACGGACTTGAGCCAGTGCAATACAACATTGAAATCAAGTCGCGCCCCGAATGGGACAGCGTTTTTACGCCGCCTCCACCGGTATTTGCGCAGCTCGTACATGACGCAGTGGCCGCCACCGGCATTATGGACCGCGTCATTGTCCAGTCCTTCGACACGCGTTCGCTTCAGGCCGCGCACAGGACCCGAGCCCCCTGGAAACTGGCGCTGCTTGTGGCTTCAGACACAGACCTTGCGTCCATCCTTGCCCGGCTTGGCTTCACGCCCGAGGTGTACTCCCCTAATTTCCGTCTGGTAGATGAATCCACCGTGCGCGCCGCGCACGCCCGCGGCATGCGGATCGTCCCGTGGACCGTGAACGAGGTCTCCGACATGAAGCGATTGAAGGCTCTTGGGGTAGACGGACTTATAACGGACTACCCGGACCTTGCCCGGACGGTTGCGGACTTATAGTCCGGCGTATTCCTCTATGGGCGGACACGCGCAAACAAGGTTGCGGTCCCCGTAGGCGTCGTCGACGCGCCGCACGGCGGGCCAGAACTTGTGCGCGCGGGTCCATTCCGTCGGAAAAGCCGCCGTTTCCCGGCTGTACGGATACTCCCAGGTATCGGATGCGACCATACGCGCCGTGTGTGGGGCATTCCTGAGCACATTCTGCTCGGGGTCGGCCTCCCCTTCCTCGATTTGCCGGATCTCCTCCCGGATACATTCGAGCGCTTCGCAAAAACGATCCAGTTCTTCTTTCGTCTCGCTTTCCGTCGGCTCGATCATAAGCGTACCCGCCACGGGAAAAGAGACCGTCGGCGCATGGAAGCCGTAGTCCATCAGGCGCTTGGCCACATCGCGCTCGGAAATGCCCGCGCTGCGGTTGAAAGGACGCAGATCGAGCAGAAATTCGTGCGCGCACCGGCCGAAGGCCCCCTTGTACAGCACCGGATAGCTCTTTTCGAGGCGCGCCATCATGTAGTTGGCGTTCAGGATAGCCAGTTTCGTCGCCCGGGCGAGCCCTTCCGCCCCCATCATGGCGATATAGGCCCATGATATGACCAGAATATTCGCACTGCCGTACGGAGCCGCCGCCACAGGCCCCACGGCAGCCTCTTCGTCTCCCTCTCCAGGGAGCGGCGAACCAGGCAGAAACGGCGCCAGATGCTCCGCTACGCAGATCGGGCCCATCCCCGGCCCCCCGCCGCCGTGCGGAATGCAGAACGTCTTGTGCAGATTCAGGTGGCACACATCCGCGCCGAAATCGCCGGGACGGCACAATCCCACCTGAGCGTTCATGTTGGCGCCGTCGAGGTATACCTGTCCCCCGTGCTTGTGCACGATATCGATAATCTCCCGGATGTCTTTTTCGAACACCCCGTGCGTGGACGGATAGGTGATCATCAGCGCCGCAAGGCGGTCCGAATGCGTTTCCGCAGCATGGCGCAGCGCATCCACATCCACATTGCCCGCCTCGTCCGTTTTGACCACGACCACCTGCATGCCCGCCATCACGGCGCTGGCGGGATTCGTCCCGTGGGCCGATTCGGGGATCAGGCAAACCGCGCGGCGCCCCTCTCCTCGGGATTCGTGCCAGGCCTTGATGACAAGTAGGCCCGTATATTCCCCCGAGGCGCCCGAATTGGGCTGGAAGAAGGTGCGCGCGAACCCGGTGATTTCGCAGAGCCAGGCATCCAGTTCCTCGATCAACGCGGCATACCCCTGCGCCTGATCTGCCGGAACGTAGGGATGCGGCTCGCTGAAACCCGGCAGGGTTATCGGCAGCAACTCGGCAGCGGCATTCAGTTTCATCGTGCACGATCCGAGGGGAATCATGCTGGTTGTCAGGGACAAGTCTCTGGATGCAAGGCGTTGCAGGTAGCGCATCATCTCCGTTTCGGAACGATACCGGCGGAACACCGGATGTTCGAGAAAAGGCGTGACGCGCCGCAGGGGTCCGGCATACGCAGCCGGCTCTTCCGGGGCAAGCGCCCCCGCCGACACACCGTTGCGATCCCCGGCAAAGATATGCAGGAGCGTATCCACCTCTTCGAGACAGGTGGTTTCGTCGAGGGCCACGCCGAGCGAATCGTCGTCGTAGCGACGCAGGTTGACGCCATGCCGTTCGGCGTTCCGGAGAATGCGTTCCGCGCTGCCTCCCCTCGGATCGATGCGCAACGTGTCGAAGAAATGTTCATGCCGGACATCGTGTCCGAGACGACCCAGGCCGTCCGCAAGCAGTTTGGCGAGACCGTGTATCCGCTCGGCAATGGCGCGGAGCCCGTCCGGCCCATGGTAAACCGCGTACATGCCGGACATGATGGCGGGAAGTACCTGCGCCGTGCAAATGTTGGAGGTCGCTTTGGCCCGCCGGATGTGCTGCTCCCGGGTCTGGAGCGCCATTCTCAAGGCGGGATCGCCGTGCGCGTCCACCGACATACCGATGATTCGTCCGGGTATCTTGCGCTTGAACGGCTCGGTGGCAGCCAGATAGGCGGCATGCGGGCCGCCGTAGCCCATGGGCATCCCGAACCGCTGCGTGGTCCCCACCGCAACATCCGCCCCGAAGTCGCCCGGCGGGGTCAGGAGCGTCAGGCTGAGCAGATCGGCAGCCACGACCACATGCGCCTGCGCATGGCGCGCCTGCGCGCACAGGTCCGAATAGTCGCAAATGACCCCATCGGTGGTCGGGTACTGCACGAGCGCCCCGAAAACCCCGTCGCCGAACGTGAAAGTGCGCCAGTCCCCTACAACTACCGCGATGCCGAGGGGTCTTGCCCGGGCTTGCACCACCCGGATCGTCTGGGGATGACAGGCTGCATCCACCAGAAAAGTGTGAGCGTCCCGCCGTGTCGAACTCCGGACCAGCATGGTCATGGCCTCGGCGGCGGCGGTCGCCTCGTCGAGCAACGAGGCGTTGGCGATAGGCAGCCCGGTCAGGTCCGCCACCGCCGTCTGAAAATTCAGGAGCGCCTCCAGCCGGCCTTGCGAGATTTCAGCCTGGTAGGGCGTGTACTGCGTGTACCAGTTCGGATTTTCCAGTACGTTGCGCCGGATCACCGCAGGCGTCACCGTATCGTGGTACCCCATCCCTATGTACGACCGGCCGAAGCGATTCTTGTCGGCCAGCGTATGCGCTTTCACAAGAAGGTCCCGTTCGCTGAGCGCTTCGGGCAGATCAGGCATTCCGTCCAGGCGGATATCCGCCGGAATCGTACAGGCGATCAGTTCGTCCAGCGAGGAACACCCTACGTGTTCGAGCATCCCTCGGATGTCTTCTTCCGTCGGCCCGTTGTGCCGTTCTGCGAAGCGGTCGGTAGAGGAAAACGCGGTGGGCATGGTGGGTTGAAACAGGTATGCGGAGCGTGTATGTGTTGTTGCTGTACAGGGAAAGCGCTACTCGTTCGGCGATTCGCGACGCAATCGGTCGAGCGCTTGCGCGGCGGCTTTCTGTTCGGCCTTTTTCTTGCTTTGCGCCCGGCCGCGGCCATACGCTTCGTCGTGCAGGAACACGTCGATCGTAAATATCCTCTCGTGCGGCGGGCCCGTTTCGTGCACCACGCGGTAGTAGGGCTGGGGCCATCCGAGCGCCTGCACATGTTCCAACAGCAGGCTTTTGTAATTGTCCCGAACATGCGCGAGATCGTTCAGATCGAGTCGCGCAAATATGCTGGTCCGGATAAACGTACGGGCCGCTTGTTCTCCCATATCGAGATACAGCGCCCCGATGACGGCTTCAAAGGTATCGGCCAGAATAGCCGCGCTGTCACGGCCCCCGTCCCGGTACACGGCGTCGCTCATCAGAATCAGGTCCCCGAGTCCCAACTCGGAGGCAAACCGCGCCAGGGCCTGCCCATTGACGATCTGGGCCCGCAAGCGCGTCAGAAAGCCCTCGTCTTCGGCCGGAAAATGACGATAAAGATGTTCCGCCGTAACAAAATCAAGCACGGCGTCCCCCAGAAACTCGAGACGCTCATTGGAATCCGTATGCTCCTCCCCGTTCGTTTCGGAAAGCGAGGAACGGTGTCGGAGCGCCTGTTCGTAGATCTCGATGGTTCGGACGGGCATCCCGACCAGTTTTTCTATGTCGGAACGTGCCGCGCGCGGCCTTTCCGCTACCGGTTTTTCGGCCGCTTTCCCGCCGCGCGCTTCCGATGCGCTCCGGAATCGCCGGAAAAAAGCAAAAAGACCTTTTCGAGAGGAGGTCAAGACGCAGAAGATGTTAAGGGTGCTCTGATTAACTCCACTTCGAGGAGCCCTGTTGCCGGGCCTATGCGTTATCGTGTCCGTGAGTCAAGCGCCTCGCTGATCGGCTGCGAAAATCTTATGCTACGTCGGAAAGCGCTTTGAACAAAGACTTCTTTATGGAAAATAAGCGTATTTGTCGCCAGCGGATCACAGGTCGATTCGCCCTGTCAAACAGACCCCAAAACATCCACCTGCCCGCCTGCAAAATACGCCGGAAAAAGGACATACCGAACTCTTCTCTTTCCATAAAACGGAGAATATTTAGTTCCTCTTGTCGCCTCTTCGCGGATTCTTCGTTTGCGATGGTACGCGGCGCCTCGCTATGATGTGTACGGATACTCTGATCAAAATCGCTTCGATCAGCGCTTCACGTTCTTTGGTATACGCTTGTCAGGTTCCATGCCCCCGATTCGTCGGACAAGGGTTTGGATAACAGGGAATCCGGTGCGCGCCGCAGGCGCCATTCCGGAGCTGTACCCGCAACTGTAAGCTGCGCCGATACACCGGTCACGACGCGTCGCGCCACTGTTCCTGCGAATGGGAAGGCAAGACGAAGAGCCGGAAGTCGTAGTGCGTAGCAAGCCAGGAGACCTGCCTGCAAGTTATCTGCCGCAAACCTTCGGGAATCAGAGGTTCGTGTGGTGGTCTTCCTGCCCGTCTGCCCGGGTTTCCGCCGGGCGATCGTTACGTTTCCGGGTCGAGCTCATCCCGATCCTCATAAAACTTCGGGATGTTTTATGATCGCTCGCCTTCGCGCCCTTCGCTGGGCTCTCCTTGTTCTATTCGTTTTTTCCGGATACCCGGCCGCATCGTTCGGTCAGATCCCGGATTCCGTGTTCGCCCTGCAGGAAATCACGGTGTCCGCCTCGCGGATGGGGACACCTGCTTCGCGGGCCCCGCAACGCATTACGGTGCTTGGGCAAGAGGAAATCGTGGCCACGGGTTCCCGTACGGTCGCCGATATACTGTCTGCCCGCTCCGGATTCTTCATCCGCCAATACGGACAGGGGCTGGCCACCGTCTCCCACCGGGGCGGCGCGGCGGGGCACACGCAGGTCCTGATCGACGGCATGCATCTGTCCGATGCGCAAGCGGGCCAGTTCGATCTGAGCCTGCTTCCGCTCCATCTGTTCGATTCCATGGAGGTGCTGCACGGCCCCTCGTCCTCTATCTATGGCGCAGACGGGATGTCCGGCGCCGTGTACCTGCGAGGCGCGCGGGGCGGAGGCGGACGCGCGAGCGTGGCCACGGAAGTCGGGGCCTGGGGCGAACTGCTGACATCAGCGGGCTGGGCCTTCGGCAAAGGCAGCGTATCCGGCCTCGTTTCCGGGGAATACCGCCGCGGCAAGGGAAATTTCCCGTACGAAACGGAGACCGGAGAAGAGATGCGGCTCGAAAACGCAGACCGGGAAGGTTGGTCCGTCATGGGTGCGCTGCAAGGGCGCACAGGCCGGCATACGCTTCGCGGCGCATTCTTCCACATAGACTGGCAACGACGTCTTCCGGGCTCGTCCCTGTTCGGAGCCCAGGGAGAACAACAATGGGATACGCACTCGCGCCTGTGGCTGGAAGATGCGGTGTCGCTGGGCGCCGGGGCTCTTGTCTTGCGCGGATTTCTGCATCGCGGGAAACTCCGGTACCTGAACCCCCACCCTGTATGGGGACAGGACAATACCGGGCGCACGACGACAAGCGGACTGGAAGCCGTGTACCGACTGCCTGCAGGAACCCGTCTGGATATATCCGCCGGAGCGACCGCCGGATACGGCGCCGCCGATAATCCCTCTTTGGTATCGTCGGTCTCCGAATTCAGATCGGGCGCGTTCGTTTCGGCGACGGGCGTGTTCGGGCGCTGGCGGATCTACCCGGCGGTCCGGTTCGATGCGTACCGCGAAAGCGACCGCACCCTGTCGGCGCTCAGCCCGCGCCTCGGGCTGAACGTACAGCCGGCCGACCGACTCCCGCTTTTCGTAAAAGCGAATGTCGGCGGCGGTTTCCGGGTACCCACCTTCAACGACCGGTTCTGGGCGGGCGCCGGCAATCCCGACCTGGAACCCGAACGGTTGTATTCGGCGGACGGGGGCCTGCACGTTGACGGACGGGCCGTGGAGTTCGAGATGTCCGCGTACGCTGCGCGGTATTCGAACCGAATCATATGGACCCCCGACGACGAGACCGGCTTCGTATGGTCGCCCAAAAACCTGGCGAAGACCCGGTCGCTGGGCATCGAAACGTCGATCTCCGCGCGCGTGAACGAAGAACTGACCGTGGGGGCGCTGCATACCTGGATGCACGCCGTCGACCGCTCGGATGCGTCTTCTCCCGCCTATAACAAGCCGATCCCTTTTTTGCCGGCACACCTCGTGAAGCCCTACGTGTCGGCGAGGTTCGGACGGGTCAGCGTAGACCTGCACGGCCGGTTCATGGATCGCCGCTTCACGACGCCGGCGGCGGACAAAGAGGATAGCCTCGACCCGGCGTTCGTTGCCGGCGCACAGGTCGGCTTCGTCTGGAATGCGGGACCGTTCAGCGGACGGCTTTCGACCATTGTAGAGAACGCGTTCGACAAGCAGTACATCATTGTCGGAGGATACCCCATGCCGCCGCGTCACGCGCGCCTTCGCCTCGTCGTGCAAACCCGCTGAGACGCCGCCTCTACCTCCACTTGCTACATGCAAGCCGGAGCCTTCTGTCTTTTCGCCAGGGTAGGGTAAATTTTATTCTACGCAAAATATGCGTAGAATAATCCGGGAAGGTATGTCCATATTCGATGGGCTGTTCGAAAAGATATGAAAATCGGGGACCCCGGGGGAGTCCTGTCCTTTCGTCAGGGTAGGGCTCCTGTTTGTCCTGAAATGCCGTATTCCTCTGGGCCGGAGTGTGTCAGTACGGCAGAATATGGAATTGGCACGCTGTTTGATAGGGGCGGGGCGTTCCCTGTTTCGTAACCCACCAATAACCCAACATCGTCCGGTTTCTGCCGGAAGGAGGAAAAAAGAAACCATGACCAGCATTACACCGATAGGCGACCGCGTGGTGGTGCAGCCGGAGGCTGCCGAGGAGAAGACCTCGAGCGGATTATTCATACCCGACACGGCGCAGGAGAAGCCCCAGCGGGGCACCGTCCTGTTCGTGGGTCCCGGCCAGGTCGAGAACGGCAAACATGTCGGGATGACCGTCAAGGCGGGCGACACCGTGCTCTACGGCAAGTATTCCGGGACGGAGATCACCCTCGACAACCAGGACGTACTCATCATGCGCGAGAGCGACATCCTCGGCGTCATCAGCTAAGGGCGCTTTCTTTACTCTTCGGGATCGGCGGCGCGCTGCCGCAGGGTCCTTATTTCCTTTTACCGCAAAGAAAAACACACACCATTTATCATGGCAAAGCAAATCGTATTTGACACGGACGCGCGGGCTGCGCTCAAGCGGGGCGTGGACGCACTGGCCGATGCGGTCAAGGTGACGCTGGGGCCGAAGGGCCGCAACGTGATTATCGAGAAGAGCTACGGAGCGCCCACCGTTACGAAGGACGGGGTGACGGTAGCGAAGGAAGTGCAGCTCGAAGACAAGACGGAGAACGTCGGCGCGCAGATGGTGCGCGAGGTGGCCTCGAAGACGAGCGACGTGGCGGGCGACGGCACGACGACGGCGACGGTGCTGGCGCAGGCGATCGTAAGGGCGGGCCTGAAGAACGTGACGGCGGGAGCGAACCCGATGGACCTGAAGCGGGGCGTCGAGCGGGCCGTAGCGGCCGTCGTAGGCTCGCTGCGTTCCCTAAGCCGCGAGATAGAGGGCAAGGGCGAGATTGCGCAGGTCGCTT
Source organism: Rhodothermales bacterium (assembly GCA_951812345.1). Taxonomy (GTDB): domain Bacteria; phylum Bacteroidota; class Rhodothermia; order Rhodothermales; family VXPQ01; genus VXPQ01. The sequence continues at coordinate 274,719 of OX638295.1, read as the reverse complement.
CGATTTCGGCGAACAGCGACAAGGAGATCGGCGATCTGATTGCGGAAGCCTTCGAGAAGGTAGGCAAGGACGGCGTGATCACGGTCGAAGAGGCCAAGGGGATCGAGACGTTTCTCGACGTGGTCGAGGGGATGCAGTTCGACCGGGGCTATCTGTCTCCCTATTTCGTGACCGATCCGGATAATATGGAGACGGTGCTCGAAGATGCGACGGTGCTTATCCATGACAAGAAGATTTCGTCGATGAAGGATTTGCTGCCTGTGCTGGAGAAGGTGGCGCAGACGGGCGGTCCGCTGCTTATCATTGCGGAGGACATCGAGGGCGAGGCGCTCGCGACGCTGGTGGTGAACAAGCTGCGCGGCACGCTGCGCGTGGCGGCGGTGAAGGCGCCGGGCTTCGGCGACCGCCGCAAGGCAATGCTCGAAGACATCGCCATTCTTACGGGCGGCACGGTCGTCTCCGAAGAGAAGGGCTACCGTCTTGAGAACACGACGCTGGACTATCTCGGTCGCGCGAAGCGCATTGTGATCGACAAGGACACGACGGTGGTCGTCGACGGCGCAGGCGAGGCGGAGACGATCAAAGCTCGGGTGAACCAGATTCGCCAGCAGATCGAGACGACGACGAGCGACTACGACCGCGAGAAGCTGCAGGAGCGTCTGGCGAAGCTCTCAGGCGGCGTGGCGGTGCTGAAGATCGGCGCGGCGACGGAGCCGGAGATGAAGGAGAAGAAGGCGCGCGTCGAGGATGCGCTGCATGCGACGCGGGCGGCGATAGAGGAAGGGATCGTTCCGGGCGGCGGCGTGGCGTACTTGCGTGCGCTCTCCTCGCTCGACAGCGTCGAGACGGAGAACGACGATCAGACGATCGGCGTTTCTATCGTGCGTCGCGCGCTGGAGGAGCCGCTTCGGCAGATCGCGGAGAACGCGGGGCTGGAGGGTTCGATCGTGGTGCGTACGGTGGCCGACGGCAAGGCCGACTACGGCTTCAATGCGCAGACGGAGGAGTACGGCTCGCTGATGGAGCAGGGCGTGATCGACCCGACGAAGGTGGCGCGCACGGCGCTGGAGAACGCGGCTTCCGTATCGAGTCTGTTATTGACGACCGAGACGGTCATCAGCGACAAGCCGGAGAAGAACCCCGGGGCAGGCGCCGGAGGCGATGCCCACGGTGGTGGAGGCATGCCGGGAGGCATGGGCGGCGGCATGGGCTTTTAGGCCAGGCTCCGTTCAACGAGGAATACAAAAAGGCGGACCCTGCTTCATGCGGGATCCGCCTTTTTTGTGCTGCAACGCGGCGCAGGCGTGGCGCCGGGTTATTCAGGCCAAAAGACTACAGCAATTCCTCGTAGAACCGTACGGTCCGTTCCGCCACGGCCCGCCAACTGTACCGCTCCACCACGCGGCGGCGGCCCGCTTCGCCCATCCGGCGGCGCAGTTCCTCGTCGTCCATCAGCCGGTTGACGGCCTCGGCAAGGTCTCCGGAAAACCGGTCCGCATCCTTCGGTTCGAAATCGATGGCGCCGCGCGCTTCGAGCGGCACGAGCACGCCCGTTTCTCCATCCACCACAATACCCGGAATGCCTCCCACGGCGGAAGCGACCACGGCGGTTTCGCACGCCATCGCTTCGAGATTGATGATCCCGAACGGCTCGTACACCGAGGGGCACACGAACACGTCGGCCCCCGCGTACAGGGCGATAGTCTCTTCGCGCGGAAGCATATTGGCAATCCAGATGATGTCGTGCCGCCCCGCGGACCGGGCCGCAGCAACCGCCGCCTCCATTTCCCGGGCGATGTCTTCCGTGTCCGGCGCTCCGGCGCACAGCACGACCTGCGTACCTTCGCGCAGATGTTCGATGGCGTTCACCAGATGAACGATCCCTTTCTGCCGGGTAATGCGCCCCACGAACAGCACGAACGGCCTCGAAGGATCGACGCCGTGTTTTTGCAGGATTTCGGACCGTTCCACCGGCCGGTATTCGTCCGGGTCGATGCCGTTCGGAATCACGCGCACCTTGTTTTCCGGCACCTCGTAGAGCGCCATCACGTCCTCGCGCATGGCGTCGGATACGGCCACGACGCCGTCGGCATTCCGGTATGCCGTTTTCTCGACCCAGGAACTGGCGTGGTAGGCGCTTCCAAGTTGCTCCACCTTCCAGGGGCGGTGCGGCTCCAGCGAATGGGTGCTCAGCACCAGGCGGGCATCGTCCAGTTGGCGAAGCAGGCATCCCGCAAAGTGCGAATACCACGTATGGCAGTGTACGATGTCGGCGCCGGAGACCAGCCCGGCCATGCGCACGTTGCGCAGCATCGTTTCGAGGAACCGGGTATGGCGGGGGTCCGTCGCCGGCAGGTCCGCGCCCGGTTCGACCCCATGCACGCGCAGCCTGTCCCGCTCTTCGCGCTGGTCTCCGAAGCAGCACACGTCTACCTCGTGCGCCCCCCCGTCCACCGCAAGGAGTTCTTTTACGAGATACTCGACATGAACGCCCGCGCCCCCGTAAATGTGCGGGGGGTACTCGTTGGTGAGGATGGCAATGCGCATGGGGTGGTGGGGTTGGGGTGGCAGGTCAGGTGTTTTCGCTGTCTTCGAGTTCTTGAAGATTCTTTTCCACCATAGAAACCATCTCTTCATCTCCGGCATTTTTCGCGATATCCCGTGCTTTCTCGAAGGCGGCACGGGCTTCGGCTATACGGCCCAATGAGACTAGCGTAGCGCCACGGTTATGGTGGTATTCGACATGGTCTGAAGCCAGGTCAATTGCTCGGTCATAAGCCAAAATTCCTTTCTCAAGGTTTGCATCACCCCCTTTCTCCGCTTCCAGATAACCAATTGAGAACCAGGCATCAGCAGCAAGATCGTTATCGATTCCTTCAGTTGCAGAGGCAATGGATCTCCATCTTTTAATAGCTTCGTCTGTCTTTCCTTCTTTCTGGAGAGCAATGGCGCTAGCGATCAATTTGTCCTTCAGGGATGCTTGGGGATCCTTGCTGACAGCCTCCGCCTTTTCCTCCGCAGCAGGGTCATCGCCCGCCTTTTTAGCGGTCATACCCTGATAATACTCATGAGATTTATCCCGAATTTGCTCAATCTCTTCAACAAGATCCCGCGCCTTATTCGCACTTTCTTCCGCTATTTCAGTCGCTGCACGTGCCTCTTTTTTGAGTTCCCGAAATTCCCTGAATCCAAAAAGGCCGAGGATAGCGAGCAAAGCCAGAAACACACCAACGGCAGCCAACCACCATTCGATAGTGCTCGCCCGGTCATCCAGTAGTTCGCGTCGTACCTCGTTGAATCTGTGGTCGATTTCTGCATTGGAATAACGTTCGGAATCCTGCGGAATATCACCGTACGCCATCTGCGTACCGTTTATCGTGTCAGCCCCCGAAGCCTCGCTTAGTGTATTGGTTTCCTGAGTGGTAGGACCCTGCACCGACTGGGCAAGCAAAACCGTCGGGATCGAGATGCCCATTACCCCATAAACCATTACAGCCCCGACTATAAGGGACCCAATCTTTGAAGAACGCATCGCTGAATTCATTTTGGCGTTATGTTGCTGGTATCGCGTGGAGGATTGTGGCTTGCGGTGAAAGACAGAAGTTGCGTGCGCATCGACACCAATGGGAGAAATCCCCGCCTGTGGCTAATCCGGAATCGTTACGCAATTTTCTTCGGCATCCGGATAGAGGCTGTCAATCTCCTCTTGAATGACGATTGTGTGTTCGATGGCCGTCACTACTCGGCAATAGGTACGGATGTCGTCGAGATCAAGGCGACGTTCCTTGCGGTCCTTCAACCATTTGTCGCAGACCTGATAACCGCCTATTCGGTATGTGTACACGTCCGAAGAAACCGGACCGAAGTACTGAGCCTTGTTGATGTACATGCGTTCTTCGTCGGCGTCATAGCGAAAGCCCTGCGGCTTCGTCCGCGCAACGACCGCATCGCCTTGGCCCTCGAAGCGACAGATCGGCGGATCAAGTTCCGGCGACGTGAGCAGATGCAGAGCGGTCAGGCGCTCGCCAAGAGCGGCAACTTCGATAAACAATTCTCGGTCCGACGTAAATGGTACTTGCGGGAAGTCGGTCCGAAGAAACTCGGCGTATTTCCCGCGATAGGCCGGGGAATACAGAATGGCGTAAACATAGTGGAAAATTTCTTCGGGTGAGGGCACTTGACCATGTGCCCCTGTTAGTGCCGCGACCAGTTTGGGATTCAGGTTCGATTGCCGTTCGGATATCTCGTGATGAGCGAAAAGATCGTTGCGGTCGGCAGTAGGGTAGAGATATAGAGGAAGATTCACATTTCCGCCACGATAGAACAAATTAAAATCCTCTATGCTCTGTGAGCAGTAAATAAGATTCCATTCGCCAGCGCCGACAACATGTCCTTGGCGCCCAATACACAGCGCCAGATTTTGACCGGCCAGCATGTGTCGCATGACATCGGAGCGAGGCATACAGATGAAGCCCCGAGAGTGGCCGGTGTAGTAGGTATGGCGCACATCAAAGGGTCTATACAGAATCGAAGTAACTTGCTCACGATTAAGACCAGAATCGAGCAGATCATCCTGCGCCATCGTCACCTTCCAGTCTCGGGCATCTTCGCCGAGTTCATATCCTTCACGGGCCAGTTCTGGCTCCATTCGCGAAAAAGTGCGGACCGTATCCCATGCTTTTTGCTCTGACCAGTGAATCGTCAGTTTGTCACGTGCCGTAACTATGCCAACGCTGTTGATCGGGAATATATCAGAAATGGAAGTGAACCGGCGATACTCGGCTTCAAGCGCCTCATCACGCGGTGTAAACAAATACTCCGGCGAGGATGGATTTATCTCTTGCCAGTCGGTGTTGTCACGGTCATAAGCGTCCAGCCAATCATACTTGCTCTTCTGAGTCCCGTATCGTTCGGCATAATGGACTTGGGCATCCCGCTCATTTTTGTTGTCGCGCTTCACGAAAAAGGCAATCGCCACACCCTGTTGAATATCGAAAACGTTCTGATCGGGACTCCCGTCGGGGCCGATTTCCTTCTTGCGCGAATTGCCGTGCAAATCAAGAATATAGATGTCGTCAAAGGTGCGCATCAGACTCTGGCGCATTCCGCGAAAGGTGGCGTTTTCCAGGTAGCTATGGTCGGTGATCATTCCCACGACACCCTGCCCAGCCTGTTCAATTTTCCACTGGGCAAACCGGAGAAACTTGACGTAATCGTTCTGGAGCCATTTCGGATTTTTCTCACCCAGGGGCTTGCCATCTACCTGCTTGTAATCCTCAATCAACCCCGTTATCCATTCACCCTTGTTGCTGGAATGGCCCGAATAGGGTGGATTGCCCAGGATGCAAAGAATCGGCGCCTTTTTCTTGACCTCGCCGGCAAGACGGGATTCTTCGGCCAGCGCGGAGAGGCCGGGAATGCGGCTTTCTTCTAGTTCCTCCACGTCGAGAGTATTCGTGAGGTAAAAGGGCACACGTTCGTCATCGGAGAGGCGGTGGCCAAGTTCCTCAAGAAAAAAGCCCATCTTGAGGTGGCCGACGGCATAGGGGGCCATCATCAACTCGAGAGCATAGAAGTTCTTAAGAATATGCCGCCGGATAAAATCCTCTCTTCCCCCACTCCCGTATTTGTCCTCGAACTCGGCGACGGCCTGCTGGGCGGCGCGAGCGACAAAGGTCATGGTTCCCGCTGCCGGGTCCAGTAGCGTCACTCCATCAGAGGCCAACCCGTCGCGCTGGTCGAATTCTGTCTTGAGCAGGCTATGCAGGGAACGCACAATGTAGCCGACCACCGGCTCAGGCGTGTAGTATACTCCCCTGCGCTCGCGCTCGTTGGGATCGTATTGCGCCAGAAAGGTCTCATAGAAATGAACGATCGGATCGCTGCCCTTGCCCTCGTGGTAATACCGGTCGAGGATGCCGGGCGCGTCGGCTACGGCCAGCACTTCGGCAAGATCGTCCACGCACCAGGCAAGTGACTCGGGCAAGTCGTCGAGTGAAACGAAGCGAAACAAATCGCGCAAAACACCGATGGTGCGCGGGATGTTGTCGAACGCAACGCGTCGATTGAAACCGTCACCGGCCCGGGTGCGAGCAGCAAACAGGCCGTACGTAATGGTCTGGGCGAATAGGTCGGCAAAATCCTCCCGCTTCAACGAACCGATCAGGTATGTCTGAAATGCCTCGAAAAAACCTGTGAGAGCACCGGGGGCATCTTGTTCCTGATCGAACTGTTCGCCGATCACATCGCGGAGAAGGCGCGTACGTTTCGCCAACTCAACGGCGAGAGATTCGGCAGTGAATGTCTGGGGTAGCGCAAAGCCCAGGAAGCGATCAAGCAGAGCATAGAGTTCGTCCTGATTTTCGAGGGGTGGGATTGTGCGCGCTGCGTTGAGTATAAAAGGCCGACCTGCCTGAACTGTCTCCACGAGATCGCCATCTCTGTACAGGCGGAACTCGAGAAAATTGGTGAGGATGAGATTGGGAAACGTCGAACGGTAACGTTTAAGTTGCTCGGTGCCCTGAATGCTATCCAGCCGTTCTTCTTTGGGAGGCTTGGCTTCGATATAGCCGACTATCCGGTCACTGCCGTTCCAGAGACGGAAATCCGGATTGCCACCCTCGGTCGGTTTGGGAAGCGTAGTGACATGGATGTGCTTTTTCCCGGCAGCGCGGGCCATCTCCCCCAGCATATCCGCCAGCGCCGGGTAGAAAGACTCCTCCCGTGCGTCGCCCTGCCGGTGCACCGTAGCAAGGTTCCGTAAATACGCTGAAAAGAAGGCTTGGGAGGCCACGAAATTATTCGATAGTTATGTCAGGAGGTACTGGTTGTCACTCCCCGCGAAATCTTAAAGTTATATGGTACAGAACGCCTGATGTGCGAACGAATCCACTCGACACGAGATCAGGTTCAATGAGGACTTTCCGCTTTGGCCAGAAGATCCGATCCTGTTCGAGCATTGCCCGCCAATGTATGGATTTTATCCATGAGTAGCGCATAGAAGCCTCGTATGAACCAATCCTGCCACAGGTTGCCGGTATACAGGGCAATGGGTCATAGGATCACGGAGAAACCGAATCGAAGATAGTCATGACAAATTTTATCGACCTTGACCGGCGATTCCGAGAACCCACGGACGAGGAACTCGGAGATATGGGGCGGTTTGGCTTTATGAGAAGCTATGATTTTCAGCCGGGAGTTTTCGGCTGGCCAAAATTGCTGAAATACAGTCGGGTTATCCTGCTGGCGGAGGCGGGGTCTGGCAAAACTGAAGAGATGAAGCAGCAACAGAAGAAGCTTGTTGAAGCAGAGAAATTCGCCTTCTTCGTTCCGCTGGAATCCCTGGATAGTGATCGTTTAACCGAGTGCCTTTCATCGGAGGATGAGAGGAAATTCGAGACATGGAAATTGGATGGGCAGGAACCGGGCTGGTTTTTCCTTGACGCGCTGGATGAACTCAAACTTACCGACGGAAAGCTCGACCGGGCACTTAATCGACTATCGAGAGAAATAGATGGCCACCTCCACCGTGTCCATGTCATTATATCCTGTCGCCCCAGCGACTGGCGTCCAGATCGCGACTTGCCCACAGTGCAGGATAGACTGCCAGTGCTTCAAAAACGTGAAAATATACCTTCTCGTTCGTCCGCGGAAGTATTCCTTGAATCGCTTGAGCGAAACCAGGACATAGACATCTTCCGCGCGGAAGAAGCTATGCAGAACCAGTTTACCGATACCGGCCAACCGGAAAGATTTGTTTCAATTGAGGATAGTATACAAACAGTCGCTATGCTTCCGATGAGCGGGGAGCAAATCCAACGTTTTGTGAAACGGTACGGCATGAATGATCCCGCAGCGTTTCTTGATGAGGTTTTCAAACAAAAAGCATGGTCTTTCGCACATCGTCCCCTGGACTTAATCCAACTCATTGCCACGTGGAGCAAGTCGAGGCATCTCGGCACCCGGGCAGAGCAGCACGAAGACAATGTCCAAACCAGATTGAAGGACGATCCCGAACGCCCGGATCGGGGTGTCCTGACTGATGAAAAAGCTCGGCTTGGGGCAGAGCGTCTGGCGCTCGCGCTCGCGCTTACACGTACACGCACGATCCGATCATCCGATCAAACGCTGGATATCACCCGAACGGACAACGTTCTCGAAGCGGCGAAAATCCTGCCGGACCGGACTGACAGAGAGTGGCAGACACTGCTTCGAAGGAGCATTTTCGACCCCGCTACCTACGGACGCATCCGTTTCCATCATCGTTCGGTTCAGGAATACCTCGCCGCCTGTCGCTTGCGGGCCCTGCGTGATAAAGGCATGTCCACAAAAGCAGTGTTCCGCATGTTGTTCGCAGAGCAATATGGCATCAAGGTTGTATTTCCCTCTATGCGAGAGATTGCTGCGTGGCTTGCTCTCTGGGATGATGCCGTGTGCAAAGAACTGATCGAGCGCGAACCGGAGGCGCTTCTCTCGCTCGGCGATCCCGAGACGCTCGACCTTGCCACGCGAAAGAAAGTTCTACGGGCGTTTGTTGCCACATATGGCCAAGGAGGTCGGTGCGGCTTCGGCTGGGAGATATTTTCCGAAGTTCCCAGGTTCGCGGATCTAGGGCTCGCATCTGTAATACGTGAGTGTTGGGGCAATGGCCCGACAAACGAAGATGTGCGCGGGTTGCTACTCGATATGATTCTCGAAGGGCCAATCATGGACTGTGCCGATCTGGCTCATCAGGCCGCGCTTGATCCGGATTGGGATCCCTTCCATCGCATTACTGCCATCCAAGCCATGCTCGCTTGCGGTCTCGACGATGCCGTTCGCGAGATTGCAGACAATATGTTGCTCAAGGAGTCATCCTGGCCTAATGAAATCGTGCGTCGGGTCGTAGAATATATGTTCCCTAAGATCATCACGGCGGACGAGTTGATGACGCTTATGGAGCAGAGACCCGAATCGAAGGCCATTACAGGAGGCTTTGCCTGGACATCAGATAACATCGCAGCAACCATTGACTCCTGGTCGGAATCTGCCGTTGCTTTCCGAGACAAAATGGTGGACCTCATCTGGCGCGAACGGGAACCAATACGGCCATTTCGTCCTGCCTCCAGCAAGTTCGACTATCTTGCAGAAGCACTTGCAAGATTGTGTGATCGACAATTATCCGAAGAACCATATCGGCACCCGGACGACGGCCTGATCCGAGCTTGTGTTATTGCTTCCCGGTTCAGTTCCAACAAAAGCTACTTGCGTAAGCCTCTTGAAAATCTCAAAACGCACTTTGAAGATAATGTGGAACTACGCAGAGATGCTTTCTGGGCCGAACTGACCTTTATGGACAGAGTTGCTCGAGAACGAGACGACTGGAACCGTTTTCTGGATATGCATAATGAGAGGATGTGGAATGGGAATCTTGTCGATGGTTTAAAAGAGACAGACCGCCCTTGGCTGGAAAAAGCCATTGCGGACCCAAGCCGGCCCAAACGGCGCGGCGTAGCACTCCACGCCTGGTTGCAGATTTGGCGCGAACGTGGGCGAGATGCTTCGGCATTGGATACTATCCACTCCATGCTGAAGGATGATCCGGCCCTTGAACAGATATTAGCAGAAAATACGGCGATGCCGGAGCAAGACGAAAAAAGGCAAGAGCACTCGCCACATGGATCTGCAAATAATCAAGGCGTACAGAACAACCATCAGGCATCGCATATTCAGCAATGGACAAAATGGCGAAACGAGTTGCTTGCCAACCCTGATGACGCTTTTTCAGAGGAGAAACGAGAAAATACTGTGCGCTGGCTTTTTCGATGGTGGTGTGAGCCGGATCCGGGATCCAAATACAATATTTGGAACAAGGAGACGATAACGCAAGCCTTTAACCGGGACATCGCCGACCGCGCCGAGCAGGCTATGCGGAAATTCTGGCGTACAGCTACTCCGCCGGTACTTTGGTCCACACGCCCGGTTGAAAAAAGGAACAGCATACCTTGGAATTGGGAATGGCACTGTGGATTTTGGTGTGTCTTGGCTGAGGCTTCAACGCCGGGATGGACAGATTCCTTGTCGCCCGATGAAGCTCGTACTGCAGCAGTTTACGCAACCGTCGAGTTGAATAACTTTCCCTCTTTCATTGCAGATCTCGTGCAATCGCATTCCGAGAAAGTGGACGAATCTATCGGCGACGAACTGAGTGCCGAACTCAGCGCCAGCGATAGCAACGGCCTCCCGCCGATTCTGCACAAACTGACGAATGCGCCGGATAACCTCAAGCAACTTCTGGCGCCTCGCTTGCTGGATGCATTGCTGTCGGAAGCAAACGCCTCCTCACAGGAAAAGTGGGGTGTGCGTCGTATCACATCTGTACTAAGTATTCTGGACGACGCAATCGAAGAGGAAAATAGAGAGAAACGGAGGGAAATTGCACAGAAATGCGCCGAACGCTACGAAGCCGATCCGGCCGGCCCATTGGCGCTCATATGGCTCAAAGGTTTATTCCGATTCGATGCAGAACGTGGAACACAGGTGCTGATTGGGAGCTTGGCGGACAGCGAGGATCCGGTCATTCGCGAACGGGCGATCGGAATATTCGCCGACTTTTTTGAGGGCCGCGACATTGTCGTTTTCAAGATTGCAGATCCTGAGCGGTACGCCGAAACTCTCGGACAACTTGTCCGGCACGCCTATATATTCATCCGACCAAAAGAAGATCAGAGTCACGAAGGGGTATTCTCTCCAGATACAAGGGATAATGCCCAAAGGGCCAGAAGCTTCTTGCTGGATAGATTGCTCGGCACGCCTGGACCGGAAGCCCGCCGTATCGCCTTGGCTCTCGCGGACGAAAACGAGTTCAAGGACGATGCAGATTATATCCGATTTTGTGTTCAGCAACGAACAGCCACCGATGCCGAGTTTGCCCCATATGCACCGGAAGATGTGGCTAAACTGGAGAAAAGTCTTGAAATGCCGCCGCAAGACCGAAACGGCCTGTTCAAAGTCATGATGGATCGTCTCGAAGACCTTCAGGACTACTTCATCAACGACGATTTTACGGACCGGCCGACGGTCAGAAGTATCAAGAAGGAAACAGAAATGCAGCGTACGCTTGCCGGGCGTATCCGCGATAAGGCGAATGGTGCTTACATAGTGACGCGTGAAGAAGAGGTCGCCGACCAGAAACAGACAGATATCCGGCTCTTGGCCGTCAGGAGCGCTCAGAAAGCGGTCATAGAAGTGAAAATCGCAGACAATGACTGGTCATTGACCGATTTTGACAAAGCGCTCCGCAATCAATTGGTAGGGCAGTATTTGCGCCATGAGAATTGCAAGGCCGGCTGTCTGTTACTGACGTACCATGGGAGAAAGAAATACTGGATATGTCCTAAAACCGGGAAGCGCCTCAATTTTTCGGAGGCAGTCGCATGGCTAAACCGCAAAGCGCAGGCCCTTGAGCAAGAAAAACGAGATGTTCGGCTTGGGGTCTTTGGGCTCGATCTTACGGATCCCTAGCCTGCGCCGGGGCTGTACGGCACGGCGGCTTTCCACAATGGCGTTCGTCGCGCCTCGGGTAGTGTTTGCGACACACCGGTTCCTGCATGATATGGCGTAATCCTACAGCTTAATTCCCGACGAAATCTGCCCAATCAACCCGAACCCACCTCTAATGGACAGGTCAGCGTATCCGCGATATTATTTCAATAATAGAAGCGAGGGCACCAAAAATTGCTACGCTGCCCATAACAATGGTTACAATGGCCCACGTTTTTGCGTTTTCCAATTCTGCTTTTGTAGCCCGATGCTTCAAGTCCGCCTCCAAGGCACTTACCCTCCCAACCAAACTGGAGTGCCTTTCCCAACTTTCCCTCTCAAGCCGGACTTGGTTTTCCTCAAGTGAACTTCTGAACTCTGCGGGGGATGACATTTTTTTATACTCATGCATATTCGAGATTGCCCGCCGTCGGTTTTATGCTTGGTACGTTATTACCAAGTATCCGCTCAACTACATTGCGTCCAACGTCCACGTAAGACTCTGGTATCGCGTCCGAATCCCCTATTTTCACTGTATACGTGAACTTGCCGCTTTCCAACTCCATAGTTAGGATATATCTGTGCGCCGTTATAAGCATTTCGGCCTTCTCGCGACCACCATCAGCCTCATGCGCTACAATCTGCAGTGCAAACTGATTCTTGAACAGTTCGGCGCGGGCGCCGGTTATTCTGAAAAACGGGGTTTCTGACTCCCTGGCCATCGTTTTTGTCCGTTTTGCGCAGGGGCGGGCCAATCGGACCGCCCACGTGCAGTGTCCCTTTCGGCGTTGCTCGTAATTTCGCAGGGCAGCTCGCTAAAATCAAGTCCTTGCACATCGGTTTTAGGATGCAAATATCCGGTTGTTCCCTCTTCTGGTAGCAGCCCTGTTTGTCTCTCGTTTTGGCATTGCGTACGGTGTGGACCCTCCGTATGTTGCAGTACCCTTTGCTTAAAGCAGGGACACCCATGTTCACCCGCAAGAAAAAAGGGGGCGAACGCGAATCTGCGCAAGGGCATTCCCGGATCGAAAACCTCGAACAGGAAAACGAACGGTTGCGCGGTATCGTCGAACGGGTACGATTCATCGTCCGGGCGAACACACAGAATCCATAGCCCTTCGTCCGAGGCAAAGGTAGCCCTCACCGCCGTGCGGCGACAGCGCGTTGGCAAAACTTGCCTTGCTCCAACGACCCGTTTTTATCCCTTTTGAGTAGTTTTTATACCTTTTTAGCACAATTTCTCTCCTTTTAAGGAGAGTTTTTACTCAAAAAGGTATCTGCAAGGCGTACTTCATCCCCCTGTATCGTTATGCAAGTGGCCCGGTCTTCCCCCCAGGAAAGTCGCCCCGCAATACCGACTCCCCGGCAAGGAGAACGACCCACTGTTTATGCCGACCGCGTCGGCGCCTGGTACGTCGAAAGCAAGTCCGACGAGCACCGCAAAGCGCATGGCCTTTATCTCACACCGGTCCCTGTGGCTGATTTTATGGCGGCGAGAATCACAGCCGGCGGATCGAGGCTTCGTATCCTCGATCCCGCCGCCGGCGCCGGCATTCTCTGCTGTGCAGCTCTGGAGGTGCTTGCCTCCCGCGATCCAAAACCGGATACCGTACAACTGGTCGCTCATGAAGTCGATCAGAGCCTGATTGCGCCATTGCGGGCCGTCCTCGACTATCTTGCGGACTGGTGCCATAATTATGGGGTGACGGTTGCTATTCGGATCGAGGCAACCGATTTCGTCATGGCGCACGCCGAGGTGTTGCGTACGCTCGGCCAACTCTTTCCCTCTCGGTCAGAGGTCGAAAACTTCGACATCGTTATCTCGAATCCTCCTTATTTCAAGATCAGCAAAGCCGATCCGCGCGCAATGGCCGCTTCCACGGTGGTACACGGCCAGCCGAACATCTACGCTCTCTTCATGGCGGTCGGCAGCGTACTGCTGCGGGAGCATGGCGATTTCATCTTCATTACGCCCCGAAGCTTTGCGTCCGGCCCGTACTTCCGGCGGTTCCGGCAGGTATTCTTCGACATGATCCGGTTGACAAAAGTCCATGTGTTCGGATCGCGACGAGACGCCTTCAGCCGGGATGAGGTATTGCAGGAAAACGTTATTGTCTCCGGCATCCGTCAGGACCACTGGCATCGGAGCGGGCATAATGCGCCGCTTATTGTTTCATCGAGTCGCGGGGTCCGTGACATCGGCGAGCCCAGCAGCCGCGAGGTCGCGATGAACACAGTACTTGATCTGACTTCCGCAGACAAGATTCTGCGTCTGCCGATCCGGGACGAGGACGAAGAGACGCTGGCCCTGATGGATTCCTGGCCGAGCACTCTCCGAAGCCTTGGCCTGAACATCTCCACAGGACCCGTGGTGCCGTTTCGGGCAACGGAACGCATCGGCAAGGAAGGCAATGTGCCGGAGAGTCATGTGCCTCTGCTATGGATGAACCATGTACGAGCCATGCAGACCACATGGCCCCTGGACCGACACAAACCGGAATATATTCTGCGCACCGGCGCCAGGACGCTGCTCGTGCCGAACAGAAATTACGTGCTTCTGCGCCGCTTCAGCGCAAAGGAGGAACCGCGTAGGTTGACCGCAGCTCCCTACATTGCAGAGAAGTTCGCAATCCCCGAGGTCGGATTCGAGAATCATCTCAACTACGTTCACCGCCCCGGCGGTTCTCTCTCCGAGGATGAAGCCTGGGGTCTGGCGGCGCTCTACAACAGTCGACTACTCGATACCTGGTTTCGCACGATCAACGGCAATACGCAGGTGAGCGCCACCGAACTGCGCGCCATGCCGCTACCCGCACACCGAACGATCATCGCCCTTGGCCAGCGTGCGAAGCATCTCGCCGATCCCATGAAGGATCTGAACAGCCTGGTTATGAAATTGGTTACCCAACCGGACTTGAAGGAGGCTGTCGTTGCCTGAGATCGAAGAAGCACGGGAAATTCTTGAGGCTCTCGGCATGCCGAAGGCCCAGCACAACATCCGGTCGCTCGATACAGAGAAACAAATGGCCGCCAGCGTACGCGGTATGGATCAGAAGCGGATATGGCACGCCGATTCGATCGCTTGAGGGCCTCAGATCGTTGACATTTATTTATATAAGATACTATATTTACAGTACTTATAAAAAATATGACGGGTTGCAACAATATGTTGCATTATGTATACTATATGTATGCCTCGGTTCTCCACCTTTGCCGTTTCCGGACGAAATCACATGTATTCAGAAGCGAAGAGAGCCTATTATCTTCTCGGTTTTTGGGCTGGTATAGGTAGTATGTGCGGAGAAGGATATGAATATGCAAAGCACCTGGTAATAAGAAGCGACGCTGAGCATCTCGCCAGCGACTGGGAGGCTATAGGCCAGGACTGGCGGAACGTGCTTGCCCAAGTAGAAGAGGACATCAAGGAAGACCAGGCCAAACAAGCCGTACTGGACTTCCATGAAGCCGAGTCGGGGACATAGCTATGTCTGACAAGCCTGCGAGAACCGACCAGTCCAAGGAAGTGGCCCAAGGCGAGAACGATTGCCAATTGCTTCTTCATCATGAAAGACATGTCCACGCTGGGCCACTTCCGCCACCAGAGATGCTTGCACGATACGAGGAAGTATATACCGGGCTGGCGGAAAGGATTGTCGTTATGGCTGAAGAAGAACAAAAACAACGGCATTTCAATAACAGGATTTTTTTTTCGCGCGTTTTCTCGCGGCCAGATATTCAACTTTGCATTAAGCGTGTTGGGCTTGGGAATAACGGCATTTCTGTTCAGCCAAGGAGCGGAATGGAACAGCCTGGGCTTCTTCCTTGTCAGCATCTTACCTGCAATTATTTCCAGATTTACACGAAACAAAAAGGAGATACCTTTCTTTCCGCCCCCGGACAGTCCGAATGATGGATAAGCCCGGCCCGAAGCCCAAACGCGGGCGACCGGAGGAGGGGATATTCGATGCGGCCCCTGCACCCGATCTCCCCAACCACATCACCCCACCACTATCTCCTTCCTCAGGCGCGCTGCGGGTATGCCTAATTGCTCGCGGTATTTCGTGACGGTCCGGCGCGCAATCCGGAACCCCCGTTCTTCAAGAGACCCCACCAGGCGCTGATCGGACAAGGGTTTCGCCTTATCCTCCCCGTCGACGATCCCTTCGAGGATCGCCTTGATTTCCTTGTTGGACACATCCTCGCCGTCGGCGCCCCGGATTCCCTCGGAAAAGAAATATTTCAATTCGTACACCCCGAACCGGGTCTGCACGTATTTGCCGTTGACCACCCGGCTGACGGTCGAGATATCCATCTCGATGATCTCCGCCACATCGTTCAGAATCATGGGCTTGAGATGCCCTTCCCCATACCGGAAGAAATCCTCCTGCAGGCGGACGATGGCGTGCATCACCCGGGTCATCGTATGACGGCGCTGGTGGATGGACTGGATAAACCAGCGCGCCGACTCGAACTTGCTCTTGAGAAATTTGCGCGTGGCGGCGTCTACGGAAGATGATCCGGATGCCTTCTTTCGGGCCACCATATTCTGGAGCATCTGCCGGTACTGCCGCGAGATGTGCAGCGGCGGCGCATTGCGTCCGTTGAGCGTGACGATGAACTCGTCGTCGACAGATTCCACCGTGAAATCCGGGGTGATGTAATTCTGCCGGGGGGAGAACTGGCCCTCGCCGGGTTTCGGATCGAGCCGGTGACGGATCAGGTCGAACGCTTCCCGAAGCTCTTCGCCGGTAACGCGCAGCTTCTTCCGGATCGCATCGAAATGCTTCATGGTGAACGCCTTGTACGTTTCCGCAAGCATGCGGATGGCTACGTCGCGGCCGGCTACGGCGGGGGGCATGGCGCGAAGCTGCACCAGCAGGCATTCCTGGAGATCGCGGGCGGCGATTCCTATCGGATCCAGGTGCTGGACGCGCTCCAGCACTTCCTCGATGTCCGAAAGATCGGGCGTGAACCCGGCATTGAAGGAAAGATCGTCCACGATGGATTCGAGGGGGCGGCGCAGGTAACCGTCCTCGTCGATCGAACCGATAATCTGCTCGGCAATGATTTCCTCCTCTTCCGTGAGCTCCTGCAGCGTCAACTGGTCCCGAAGATGCTCGATCAGCGTCCCGGTAGCCGGAATGGGCAGTTCCCGGTCCTCTTCCTGGCTGTAATCGACGCGCGCCTTGTAGCCGTACATATCCTCGGTATTGTCGAGCAGTTCGGCCCAGTCGTACTCCTCGTCGGGGTCCCGCTCGCTTTCCGCCTCGACAGGCTCCTCCGCAATATCCTCCAGGACGTCCACGGCCTCGGTCGCGGTGTCTTCCAGCAAGGGATTCTCTTCCAGTTCCGCCTCGATACGCTGTTCGAGTGCAAGGGTAGGCAACTGCAGCAACTGGATATACTGGATTTGCTGAGGAGACAGCTTTTGCTGGAGCCGCTGTGTTTGCTGGAGATTCAGCATAATCGGGCGTACTGCCAAAAAGGCGCTTCAAACGTGTTTTTCAGGTGGGGATATCACCACCTCGATGAACTCTCTCAAACCCGTATGTACTCTATGATATGTTTTACCGCAAATATTGTGCCTAATTTTTAATATGCCCCTACCCTGACACGCCCTGGAACGACCCGGGACCGGTCCGCTTCCACTGGCGGTTTACACGGAAAGGAACCCGTTTCACGGCCCGCAGTCCGTACTTTTCCGGGCGCAGGGTATTAAGGAATATTATCTTGACCGGTACCCGGTACGATCCGCGCAAGGCGCCTCATTGCAGGAATACGCATGAACAGCTCCGAACATCCCGAGAACCTGTCGCCGAATCCCCGGCATTCCGAAGAAGATCTCGAAAAAGTGCTGCGCCCGCGCACGCTCGACGACTTCGTCGGGCAGGAAAAAATCAAGGATAACCTGCGGGTCTTCATGACGGCGGCCAAGCGACGCGGCGAAACGCTGGACCATGTGTTGCTTTCCGGGCCGCCCGGATTGGGCAAAACGACGCTTGCGTACATCATCGCGGAAGAAATGGCTACCGGCATCCGCACGACAAGCGGGCCGGTCCTGGAAAAACCGGCGAACATCGCCGGCATCCTGACGAACCTGGAAGAGGGCGATATCCTCTTCGTCGACGAAATTCACCGGCTCAGCCCCGTCGTGGAGGAATATCTCTATTCCGCCATGGAAGATTACCGGATCGACATCGTGATCGATTCGGGACCCAGCGCGCGGAGCGTCAAACTTGCGCTTCCCCCGTTCACGCTGATTGGCGCCACGACCCGGAAAGGACTCCTCACGGCGCCTCTTCGGGCGCGATTCGGGATCGACTTCCGGTACGATTACTACACGGCGGCGCTCCTCCGGCAGATCGTCGCTCGCTCGTCGCATATTCTCGATATAGAGATTACGGACGACGGGGCCCTCGAAATCGCCCGCCGGAGCCGAGGCACGCCGCGGATCGCCAACCGGCTGCTGCGCCGGACAAGGGATTTCGCCGAGGTGGAAGGCGATGGGAGCATCGACCGCAAGGCGGCGGACCGCTCCCTGAACGCCCTCGATGTCGACGAACACGGGCTGGACGACATGGATACCCGCATCCTCGTGACGCTCATCGAAAAGTTCGGGGGCGGCCCCACGGGACTGAACAATCTTTCCGTTTCGGTAGGAGAAGACGCAGGCACTATCGAGGAAGTCTACGAGCCGTACCTGATTCAGGAGGGCTTTCTGGAGAGAACGCCGCGGGGGCGCATCGCCACGGAGCGGGCCTACAGACACCTGGGGCTGAAACCGCCCGGGCCGGCGCAACCTCTGTTCGAATAAGCGAATTCTCCGGGTGCGCTTGTCCGGGCGCCCCTCGCAGCCTCTGAGCCTTGTGGACTTAATCGGAGTATGCCTTATCTTCGTACCTGTTCGCACAGGGGCTTCCCGTAATCCCTCTTTTCTGCCACATTTATTATCGCTTCGATATGCCGTACGTCGTTGCAGAGCCGTGCATCAATTGCAGATACACCGATTGCGTAGAAGTATGTCCTGTCGATTGCTTTTATCAGGGGCCTAATTTCCTGGTCATTCACCCGGAAGAATGCATCGACTGCAATGCGTGCGTGCCGGTCTGTCCGACCGAAGCGATCTATGCGGACGATGAGTTGCCCGAGGAATGGGCCCATTACCTGGAGTGGAACGAGCACCTTGCCAATCAATGGCGCGATCTCGGATACAATATCACCGAGAAAACCGATGGGCTCCCGGATGCGGAGGAATGGGAGAGCAAGGAAAAATCAGAGGAAGACATTCTCACCTGGGAAGCCGACTAAACCCGTCGGCTCCCTCCGAAACGCTTCCCGTCGCCTGACCGGCTTCGCAGTTCCGCTACGTTCCGGCGGAGTAATCCGTGGCGTACGCCGTTTGCTCGTCGGTGAGTTTGTCTATTGAAATGCCCATCGTCTCCAGTTTGACGGAGGCAATCTCCTGATCCAGCGCTTCGGGCAAGTCAATGACCGTGTTTTCGAGTTGCTCCCCCTTCCGATGCGCCTGCACCAGCTTGAGATGCGCATTGAACTGATTCGCAAAGCTCATGTCCATCACTTCGGAGGGGTGCCCCTCCGCAGCGGCCAGATTGACGAGCCGTCCGTCCGCAAGCACATAAATGGTCCTGCCGTTCTTCAGCAGATACTCGCGGTTGTCGGTGCGAACCTGGGATGTTTTTTCGGAGATTTCGGCCAATTCCTCAAGGTTGAGTTCGACATCGTAGTGCCCGGTATTGCATACCACGGCGCCTTCCTTCATGGAATCGAAGTGCCGCCCGCGAATGACGTCCTTCATGCCCGTCGCGGTTACGAACACGTCGCCGACGGCAGCCGCCTCGTCCATCGTCATCACCCGGCAGCCCTCCAGCGTGGCCTTGAGGGCAACGGTAGGCCGGACTTCGGTGACGATCACATTGGCGCCCAGTCCCTTTGCCCGCATCGCCACGCCGCGTCCGCAGTGTCCGTACCCGGCCACGACGAAATTCTTGCCGGCGATAAGAATGGAGGAAGCGCGCAGAATCCCGTCCAGCGTGCTTTGTCCGGTGCCGTACACGTTATCGAAATCCCACTTGGTTTCTGCATCGTTGACGGCATACACGGGATACAGCAATTTCCCGTCGGCGGCCATGGCGCGCAGGCGGTGCACCCCCGTGGTCGTCTCCTCGCTGCCTCCGACGATATGGTCGGCCAGTTCCGGAAAGGCATTATGCACCCGGAAGATCAGATCGGCGCCGTCGTCGAGCGTCAGATGGGGCGGGATATCCAGCGTCCGTTCGATGCTCCAGTAGAAATCCTCCACGCTCTGTCCATGCCATGCGTAAATCTCGATGCCGGCCTGCGCCAGGGCAGCGGCCACCTCGTCGTTGGTGCTGAGCGGGTTGCATCCCGACCACGCCACGTCCGCGCCGCACGCGGCGAACGTCTCAACCAGCACGGCGGTCTCTTTGGTGACATGGAGACATCCGGTAATCCGGTATCCCTCGAACGGTTTGCTTTCGGCGTAGTGTTCGCGCAGGCGCATCAGCACCGGCATCCGGCTCTCCGCCCATGCAATGTCCCGGCGCCCGCTGTCGGCCAGGCCCAGGTCGCGCACCTTGTAGGCGCCGTGCTTGTAATCCATGTTTCGAGGGGTCAGATCAACAGGTCGTTAAACGAGGGGAATCAGGCAAGTACCCGCATGTGCGGGGCTTGCTCCGCCTCCCCTGAAAATTCAATCGCGGGCGCTAACGGATGACGATCATGCGCTCGAGCCGGATACCCCGCGGCGTTTCGAGATGCAGAATATAGACCCCGCTCGCAAGTTGCCCTGCATCGTAGTGCACCGTATACGTTCCCGGTTCCTGTTGCCCATCCTGAAGTACGGCCACGCGGCGCCCTGTGACATCGTAGGCCGACAAGCGAACCGGAACCATGCCGTCTCCCGGAACGGTGTAGGAGATGTGCGTTATGTCCCGCACCGGATCCGGAAAATTGGCGTGCAGCGCCAGTTCGTACTGGACTTCGATGGCGTCGTCGGGGGAAAGAGAACGGTACGCGATATTCCCGATGCGCCAGACATTGTCGGGACCGAACGATTCCGCATGCGCAAGATCTATTCGAAGACGCACCGTTTTTCCCGCGTACCGCGTCAGGTCGAAAGGCTCTTTCCCTGATCCGTCCGAATTAGCTCCGAATACCGATTCGCCCTTCATCGGATGATCGACATTGGGGGCATAGTCCCGGTCGTACCCCCCCTCGGGCTCCAGCACGCGCCAGGTAAGCCCGTCGTCCTCGGAGATTTTCACGTTACCGCCGAAGTTTTCTCCCAAGGTGTAGGCGTGCGCAAATTCGAGCACAGTCGATTCACTGTTTATCGGAATCGTAACCGGCTCGAACACAAGGCTCGAAACGACTTCGTGCAGGGTCGCCGAGGCCACACTGCGGGCAAGCCATTCGCTGCCCGCGCGCCGCCATATTCCCACGGGAACGACGCTGGCGGGCGTAGCGGCAGCATACGCTTCGGACCGGAAGTCGATCACGAACGGGGGACCATACACCGTTTCGTTGCCATCGAAGTCACGTACCCGGAGTGTGTAGGCAACCCGATCTCCAGGAGAAAACGGCCGCGAGGGAGCCACATATCCCTCGTAGACGCTCGTATCCAACCCCGACATGGCCAGCCGCATACTGCCTGTCGTTGCGCCGTTCCGGTCCGTAATTTCGTAGCGGGAGATCACGGCCTCGACCCCCGTATCATCGTGCACCCGGACCGACAAAGGAGCCAGCATATCTCTGCCGGCCACGCGCACGAGCCGTTCCACGGGCAACCCTTCCGCCCGAGGCGCATCGACATCCCGAGGCCTTTCTGTCACAAGTGCAACATTATCCAGATACCACCCGGCGAAATAACGCGCTTCGCCCTCGTTGCCCTCGTCGGTACCCGCCTCGAACCGCACCCGTACGTCCCCTGAAATCGGCAATGCGACGATCTCGCGGCGCCACCCGTAGCTGTATCCCCCGAAACCGGGTTGTCCAGCCAGCGGATTACCGGTCCCCCCGCCAATTCTCCCGTTATACCCTCCTTCGGGCGCAAGCACTTCCCAGGATACACCGCCGTCCGTCGATACCTTGACGTTTCCCCCGTCCCGGATATCCGCCTGCTCGTTGAATACCCCGGGCGAGACATTGCCGCCATGCTCGAAATCGTACCAGTGCCAGAATATCAGGTACGCCGAGTCAATCGTTGCAAGACTGACGGGGGGAAGGTCAAGCGTTGCGCGCCCGGCCTCGGCGGGATATGCGCCGCCGGGCGCCGTCGCCCACGCATTTTCGCCGGAAAACGCCACCCGCAGGCCGAATGCAGGCTGTCCGCGACGCCACCCCTGCGCAGTTATCCCCGGATCGTCGTGCTCGAAATCGTACGCATACAACTCGCCTTCCAGCACGAGCAACACGGAGAAAAACCCCTCCGCAGGGAGCCGGGTCTCGTTGCCCGCCATGGACACATCCCGGGCCACAATGCGGTATTCGACCACATCGCCCCCCAGAACCGGCGGCGTCGGTTCCGGGAAACGACCCGAATACCTCCCGTCCTGCTCCACTAATCCGAACGCGCCCTGTTCGCGCACGCCGCCGACGCCGCGGCGCACATACTCCACCCAGACAGAATCGACGCCCAGATCGTCCTGTGCCTGCGCGTAGAGCGTAACCGGCCAGGCAAAGGTCGGAACGCGCAGAGGCGCCTCATGCGTGATGGAGGGGGCTGTCGTGTCCTTCCTGACATCCAACGTGAACACTACGCGCGGCGCAAGCGCAGGGAGAGCACGGTGCCGCCCCTGCGCATCGACTGCCACGATATAGTAGTGTACAGTGTCCGGCATATCGGGCAGGGGAAGATCACCTGTGAACAGGGTGGCGCTTCGACGCGACAGGTGAAAACGAAGAAACGGGTCTCCCGGGTCGGTCTTGTATTGCACAAAAACCCTGTCCACGGGGTCAGCGACGCCCCTTGCCTCGACGCGAACCTCGATCGTCCCCCCCACATTTTCGGTTCTCTCCAGGGGATCATGGGCCAGAACCGGTCCGTACGCTCCGGTATCGACGTATCCGGCTTCGCTCAATTCCTGAACCAGTACGCCAGTGTGGGCGCCGCCGTATATATCCTCGTCGGCCTGGATCAGGGCCTCGCCCGCATCGCGGAAATCGGACCCGGAGGCAAGATAGGCATGCGAGGCAAGGTGCAAACGGTCCAGGACGCCTCGCCCGACATGCGTGTATATGTCCATCAGGGTGGTGGCCCAAAGCAGTCCCCACTGATAAATGTCGGGCAAAACCTGACACCCCGACACCTCGTAAGCCATGTTGTCTCTGTAGTGTCCCGTATGATCCAGTGTCCGGCCGGACCAGCAGGAAGCATTGCCGTCCCAATTGTACAGCCGTTTCCAGTCGTGCGGGGGAATCCGGGGGTCCTCCTCGGACAAAAAGCGGGAATACGAAGCGGCCCAGTAGTCTGCCCAGCCCTCATGCAACGCCATGCCCTCGAACGGCCCTACAAGTCCGGGCGTCGTATGGTCCAGAAGGGCATGCGCATACTCGTGCCACAGGACATCGGCGTCTTCGGCATCGTCTATGCCGCCCGTGCCGAAATGCAGGGACTGGTCGTCCGGAAGATAAACAGAGTTATCGCTATCGAGCCCTTGCGGATTGACCCTCACCGGAAAATCGATAAGTGCATAGCCGACATTGAGCGACTCTGCGTAACGGCGGCTTTTGTCGATATGGTAATAGGCGTTCACGGCTTCGAAACGGTCGTCCGAGCGCGAAAAATTAAAGGCGTCGGGGCTGGGCATTGCCGGTACGGTATGCGGATCCCCTTCGATGCGGACGTACGGGCCGTCCAGCCGGTGCAATCCGTCCGTTCCCTGCGTGATGTCGCGCAATGTTACCTGCACAAGTTGTGCGCTCAGCGCCGCCGTGTCCGCATCGTCGCCGTCCTGGTAGTCTCCTCCGTACTCCACGCCGGCGGACGTGAGCGGATCGGGGTCGAAGACCAACCCGGTCCCGTCCACTGTCCGGACATTTTCCCCGGAAACCGGTGTGGAAACAACGAACGGCGGGGGCGTCGACGGCGCCAGCACCACGGGCGATGCGGCAACCCCGGCGGCATGAGCAGGGGCAGCGCGGACCGCCGCTCGACCGGCTCCGGGCAATCCGGGCGACGCCTTGTGTGCATGCAGCGATGTGTTGAGCATCCGGTGAATTTCACCCGTCCCGGCGTCAACAAGTACGTGCCACGAAACGGGCAACCCTGAAGAGACGGCCGGGATTTTCCAGACAAGCCGGGGAGGATCCAACGCATAAACGACCAGTTCCGGCTCGGATACGGTCAG
This sequence comes from Rhodothermales bacterium, assembly GCA_951812345.1. Classification (GTDB taxonomy): domain Bacteria; phylum Bacteroidota; class Rhodothermia; order Rhodothermales; family VXPQ01; genus VXPQ01. The sequence continues at coordinate 250,810 of OX638295.1, read as the reverse complement.
TTCGGGATCGGCGGCTCTGCGCGCGATGTCCTGCGCGGCGGTGGGCGACAAAGCGGGAACGGGATCGAATCCACGCACCTGTTCAAGGCGGGGAAGATACCCGCTGACGACCATGGTTGGCTGCCCGCGCCGGTCGAGGCTCACCGTAACGTCGGCTCGGTACGCCGGTACGCCGGCAAGGGTCTGCCGGAAGCGGACATGGCGAGCGTAGCTCCCTTCCCGGATATGCTCGACGCGGAGATGCTCCGCGGCGGCGGTCATGCCGTACGCTTCGCCGTGCTGTTCGAGATGCGCAAGGGCGGCCTGCGCCGTAGACAACCCTTCCGCCACACGATCCCCGATGCGGTATCTGGCGCGAAAGACGCCTTCTTCCATATCGACGCGCCCATCGGCGACCGACCGGGTACGCGGCGCCCGCACCGTGTCCTCTCCTGCAATCCGGCCTCGCACTTCCGGCCTGAATTGAAGCAGGGCTTGGTCATATACGGGGGTGCGACCGCCTTCCCGGGCCTGCCTTTCCTGTGCCTGTCCTTCTTGCACTGCAAGGAAACTCAGTGCAACAAGGCCGACAACTTTTAATGATACTCTGATCAAAACCGCCTCGCTCAGCACTGTACTTTCGCGCGGAAACGGGCTACACGCCCACGCCCGCAGCGTCTTTCAGCATATCGACGCAATCCGTTTCCTCCCACGCAAATCCGGAACGTCCAAAATGCCCGTACGCCGCTGTGCGACGGAACTGTGGCTTGCGCAAATCGAAGCGTTCTATAATAGCTGCCGGTCGCAGGTCGAACGTATCGCGCACGATCGCCGCCAGTTCCCGATCCGGTAGCGCGCTGCCCGTGCCCTTCGTGTCGAGAGCAACAGAAACCGGCTCCTCGACGCCGATCGCATAGGATATCTGAACCTCTACCTCTTCCGCAAGATGGGCCTGCACAATGTTTTTCGCTATATGCCGCGCCGCATAGGCGCCGGACCGATCCACCTTGGATGCATCTTTTCCGCTGAAGGCTCCGCCGCCGTGAGCGCCCTTTCCGCCATACGTATCTACAATGATCTTGCGGCCCGTAAGCCCTGCATCGGCATGCGGCCCCCCGAGCACGAACCGTCCCGTGGGATTCACATGCAGAATGTACTCGTCGTCCAGCAGGTAGTCGTCGATCACCCTCGGCAGCAAATGGGCGCGAATATCGGCCTCGATATCGGCTCGTTCGATTTCGGCGTCGTGCTGGGTCGACAGGACCACCGTATGAATGCGCCTCGGTGTACGGCGATCATCCTCATACTCGATCGTAACCTGACTCTTGGCATCCGGCCGCAAATACGGCATGATACTGTCCCGCTTGCGAATGCTCGCCAGTTCGCGGACCAGTCTGTGCGCATACGTGATGGGAAGCGGCATAAGGTTCTCCGACTCGCGGCAGGCATATCCGAACATGATACCCTGATCGCCTGCGCCCCCCGTATCGACTCCCTGCCTGATATCCCCGCTCTGTTCGTGAATAGCCGTCAGGACAGCGCATGACTCCGCATCGAAACGCAACGCGGGGTCCGTGTACCCGATTTCCCTGATCGTCTCGCGTGTGATTTTTTCGACGTCCACGTAGGTCCGGGTCGTCATTTCTCCGGCTACAAGTACGAGCCCTGTCGTCACAAGCGTTTCGACCGCTACGCGGCTGTACGGATCGTCCGTCAGCGCAGCGTCCAGCACAGCGTCGGATATCTGGTCCGCCACTTTATCTGGATGGCCTTCGGATACGGATTCAGAAGTAAACAGGTACGACATATAACGATTGTGGTGTGATAAAACCGGTGGCTCCCTGATGCCCGGAAAGGGTTAATCCAACGGGAAATACGCAAGATAGATTCGCTCCAACGGCCCCTCAATACGATTTTACAAAGACTGCGTCCGGGTTTCAGCGTAACACAACGTTGCTTATACAAGCACCCTGCCGTAACTTCGGGCGTTCCTGACAAAAAGGTTCTTACCAAACCACTGCCGTTAGGTTGACTTCCGCTTTCCGGGAAGCGCCGCGGCCTGTTCCACCAATTTACCGGAGGCTTTGAATCATGGCGAACCCGATCGCAGAGAAGGTCACATCCATCATCGTGGAGAAGCTGGGCGTTGAAGAGTCCGATGTCGTTTCCGACGCTTCGTTCACGAATGATCTCGGTGCGGACTCGCTTGACACGGTTGAGTTGATCATGGAGTTCGAGAAGGAATTCGATATCACCATTTCCGATGAGGAAGCAGAAACCATCGCAACGGTGGGCGATGCGGTGAGTTATCTCGAGGAAAAGGTTTCGTAAGGCCGCGCTACGCCTACGTCCCTTATGCCAAAAGAACGCAGAGTTGTAATCACGGGGATGGGTGCCCTGACCCCGCTCGGAAACTCCGTTGACGCCTTCTGGGAGGCCATGATGCGGGGGGAAAGCGGGGCGGCCCCGATCACCCTGTTCGACACGGAAGCATTCCCAACGAAGTTCGCCTGCGAACTCAAGGGGTTTGACGCCAGGCAGGCCCTTGGGTCTAAGGCGGTGAACCGGCTGGACAGGTTCGCCCAATTTGCAATGGTCGCAGCGGAACAGGCCGTGCATGATGCCGGCCTGGACGAGGACCTGCCGCAAGCTGTGAAAGATCGTATCGGCGTCGTCTTCGGAAGTGGCATCGGGGGGTTGGAGACGTTTCAGGACCAAACGTCGATTCATCTCGACAAAGGCCCCCGCCGTATCTCGCCGTTCTTCATTCCGATGATGATCCCGGACATCGCGAGCGGGCACATTTCGATGAAGTATGGTTTCCGGGGGCCGAATTACTGCATCGTTTCTGCGTGTGCAACGGGCAACAACAACATCGGGGACGCCTTTATGCTGATCCGGCAGGGACAGGCCGACGCGATTCTTTCGGGAGGTTCGGAGGCCAGCGTCACAGAGCTTGGCGTAGGCGGGTTCAATGCGCTCCGTGCCCTCTCGACGCGAAACGACGACCCCGCCAGGGCCAGCCGCCCCTTCGACGCCGGCCGCGACGGATTTGTCCTCGGCGAAGGCGCCGGGGCGCTCGTCCTCGAAGAGCTGAACCATGCCCGGAACCGGGGCGCGAGGATTCACGCCGAAATCATCGGTGTAGGCATGTCCGCCGACGCGTACCATATGACGGCCCCGGACCCCGAGGGAGATGGTGCTGCACTGGCCATGTATTCCCTCTTCCGGGACGCCGACCTGAAAGGCGAAGAAGTGGACTACCTGAATATGCACGGCACATCCACGCCCCTTGGCGATGTAGCGGAAACGAAAGCCGTCAAGCACGTGTTCGGCGACCATGCCTATGCGATGAGTTTGTCTTCTACGAAGAGCATGACCGGCCACCTGCTGGGCGCGGCCGGCGCGGTCGAAGCCATCGCAGCCATCCTGGCGATCGTGCATGACCGCGTCCCGCCCACCATTAATTTCGAAGAGGCAGACCCGGCATGCGACCTCGATTACACCTTCAATGAGCCGAAAGATCGTCCGGTGCGGGTTGCCGTCAGCAACGCGTTCGGGTTCGGCGGCCACAATACGTCGGTGGCTTTCAGGAAATTCGAAGAGTAGTCCGCCCTTTTACCGGAACACGATCTGCTCGATGCGCTCGGCGCCGAGCTGCTTGTTGAGGCGGTCGCGCCATCCCGACCGGTCAAGGTGCATTTCCTGACGACAGGCGGCGCTTGTGATCGTGACGAAAAGTTTTCGGCCCCGCACCCAGGCTCCGTCCATGACGGCGCATACTTCCGGCCCGGCCAGCTGCTGCCACGTGTCTATCACCCTCGCCTCGTCGAGCCGGGCCCGGATGTTCATCCGGTTAATAAGGACTTCGAGAACATCGCCCAGTGGGCGGGATACTCCGGATCGGGGCATGGCGCAGGACTATTGTACAGGAATCAATGCGCAGGAGCTGTCTTCTGCGGCTCCGGCAGGCCGCGCCAGACCATCAGCGCCATGATCAAAACCGCGCCGATAGCAAGCAGCGTATTACTCCAGTAGCCGTAGCGCGCGTAGGCCAGACCGGCTATCCCTCCGCTGATGCCAATCCCCACCTGCCCCGAAGCAATGGCGAAACTCATCAGCATCCCCCGGCTGTTCGCAGGAACGAGCGCACTCAGCAGCGACTGAAGCGGGCTGATACGCAAGGCAAGCAGCAACATGGCTACCGTGAAAAACAGACTGGCGATCCACATATCGCTCACCAGCCAGGTCATCAGGGGCATCACGACCGCCAGACCGATGCACGACCAGACCACGAGCGGCTTGCGCCCGACCCGATCGGATAGTTTGCCGGCAGCGGGCCCAGCCACCACATGAGCAAGGCCGCCGACCAGAAAAAGCGCCGCGATCGCTTCTCCGCGCACGCTCAGGCCGCGCTCCAGCCAGGCGGGAAGATAAACAAGGTATAACCCAACCCCGAGAAACGTCAGGAAATAAACCAGGGCGGCGTTGCGGGTCACGGGGCGGCGGCAGAGGGCGATATAATCCGAGACGGCCCGTCGTACGGAAAGGCGGCGCACATCGCGCTGCACATCCGGCTGCGGGACCACTCTCCAGATCAGGAAAAAGGCGCCTGTCATCGTGACCGCAAACATCAGAAACGGCCAGCGGTAGTCCCCGAACTCTGCCAGGAGTGTCCCGAGCGGGATACCAACCACCTGTCCGACCGCAATCCCGCTCATCACCCATCCGTTGGCCCACCCCCGCCGGTCGTACGGGAAATAGTCCCCTACATACGCGACGGCGGCTCCGCTCAGCGCGCCGCCCGCCGCGCCCGCCAGCGCCCGCACAGCGAGTAGAGAAACGTACGTATCGGCCAGGCCGTGCAGATACAGGCACGCCGCCATGAAACCGGTCCCTATCAGCAAAATCCGGCGACGCCCGATCTTGTCGGAGATCGGCCCGGTCACCAGCGCAAAAATGGCCAGCATCACCGCGTAGGACGTGACCAGCGTACCGAGCAGCGATTCCTGCACAACCAGCGCCTCTGCGATGCGAGGCAGAATGGGCGAAATGATGATCACCTGGCTGCTGGCGGAGAACACCATCAGCCACAGAGCGAACAGAATCAGGGAATCCCGGGAAGAACGGTCGGACAATGTATTCTTTGCGGGGATTCCTGAGCGGATCGCGGATTTTTCGGCTCATAAACAAATGGCAAACCCATCTTAACATTTTGGTAATGCCAAACGGGTATGTTTGCCGTGCGGATGAGCGCGTCTGGCACAAGATACGGCATGCCGCGCTTCGCATAAGAGCCACTTACCGATCGACCCGTTTTTATGCCATGATACGATTACATGGGCGGCGCAGGGAATTTCCCGCCGTATTTACCGCCTGTCTCCCTTTCGTCTGTCTCGGACTCTCGCTCATCGCATCAACGGCATTCGCCCAATCAGGATCCATCACCGGCAACGTGGTTGACTCTGAAACCGGAGAAACCCTCATAGGCGCCAATGTCCTGATCGAAGGTACGCTGATCGGCTCGACGACCGACCTCGACGGGGATTATACGATCAGCGACGTGGAGCCGGGGACGTACAATATCGTTTTCTCCTACATCGGTTACACGGGGGTCACCGTTACGGATGTCATCGTCGCGGCGGGAGAGCCCACCACGGTCGATCTGGCGCTCGTGCCGGAATCGATCGGCCTGGACGAGGTCGTGGTTACGGCCCGCACCCTGGAAAACACGGAGGCCTCCCTGCTCAAACAGCGGCAGAAAGCCGCCGCCGTCAGTGACGCCATCAGCGCCGAGGCCATCGGGCGGTCGGGCAGTTCCACCGCCGCGGACGCCATGGAGAAGGTAACAGGGGTGTCTGTCGTGGGCGGCAAGTACGTGTACGTGCGGGGGCTCGGCGACCGGTACATGAATACGCAGCTCAACGGCGCCACCCTGCCGAGTGCGGATCCGGACCGGAACTCCGTACCGCTGGACCTTTTCCCGGCGAACCTGCTCGACAACATCGTCACATCGAAAACTTTCACCCCGGACAAGCCGGGCAGTTTCTCGGGGGGCTCGGTGAACATCGGGACGAAGGCGTTCCCGGACGACTTTACCGTTTCGTTCTCCTCCTCGATCAGTTATAAGGGAAATATCGCACCGGGCAGCGACTTCCTTTCCTACGAAGGGGGTTCGGCCGGATGGCTCGGAAACAACGGGGGGACACATACCTTACCGGAGGTTTTCAACAACCCGAATCTGCACATTCCAAACATCGGTAATGCGTTCACGGATGCGGCGGCTGCCCAGGAACTGGACCGGCTTTCCAGGGCGTTCAGCGGCGTCATGGCGCCCACCCGCCTTTCCGCCCCGGTGAACCAGAGCTACAGTTTCTCGCTCGGAAACCAGTTGCCGGTTTTTGGCAGGCCACTCGGCATCATCGCCAGCATAAGTTACAGCCGGAACGTCCGGGAGTACGGGGACGGCTCGGTCGGACGGTACACACTTACGAGCGCTTCCGCCCAGGAACTCAACAATGATTTTCTGTTTACGGACCAGCGCGGTACGGACGAGGTGCTGTGGGGATCGCTAATCAACGCCAGCTACAAGCCGCATCCGAAGCACGAACTGGGCTTCAACTACATGAACAACCGGAGCGGCGAATCGTCGGCGCGTTACCAGTTCGGGGTGTTCCCCCGAGACTTTGACGAAGAGTCCACCTACGAAACCCGCACCCTCCAGTACGTGTCGCGGGAGCTGGACAGTTATCAGGCCCGCGGCGAACATGTGCTCTTCGGCGATAATGGCCTGAAGATCGAATGGACCGGTTCGCTGGCAAACACCTTGCAGGAGGAGCCGGACTTGCGGTTCTTTACGAACCACTACACCACGTTCGAACGAAACGGCGAGACGAGAACTTCCTACTCCATCAGCCCGGCGCTGTATCCCGTGCCGACGCGATATTTCCGCACGATGGAAGAAGATGTGCGCAGCGGCTCGCTGGATGCTTCCGTGCCTTTCAAGCCGTGGGGAGGGTTGTCGGCGCAAGTGAAGGTGGGCGGAAGTATGGAACGCAAGTCCCGTGCGTTCCGCGAGCGGCGCTTCGAATTTCAGCAGGACAAGATTCGCTACGACGGCGACCCGGCAACCTTCTTCGGCCCGGAACAGGTGGGCATTTCCGAAGACGCCAGCACCGAACGGTTCTTCCGTTTCGGCAACTATATCTTCGACGCCTCGGCGCTGTCCGGCAACTATGACGGCGACCAGGATATCATGGCAGGCTACGTAATGTTGGACATTCCACTGACCCGCAACCTGCGCGCAATCGGGGGCTTGCGCCTGGAAACCACGGACATGGTGGTAGCAAGCGCGGACACCTCGCTGGACAAGGGTATCATCGACACGCGGGACCTCCTGCCCTCCATGAACCTCGTGTACGAAATCCGGGAAAACATGAACGTACGGCTCGCGCAAGGCCGTACGCTGGCGCGTCCGAATTTCCGTGAAATTGCGCCCTATGCCTCGTTCAGTTTCATCGGCGACTACATTTATCTCGGCAACCCGGAGATCGAACGCACGCTCATCGACAACTACGATGTGCGCTGGGAGTGGTTTGCCCGCCCCGGCGAAATCTTTGCCGTGAGCGGTTTCTACAAGTATTTTCGCAACCCGATCGAACGGGCCATCAATCCGCGGGCCGCGGCGTCCACGCCCAACGTGCAATTCCAGAACACCGATCACGCCACGGTCTACGGTGTGGAAATCGAAGCGCGGAAAAACCTTGACCAGTTGGCCAGCTTCCTCCGGTTCGTACAGGCGGGCGCCAACATATCGTTCGTCCGCTCCCAGGTTGCGATCGAAGCGAATGAATTGGAACTCATCCGGGCGCTGCGTCCGGACGCTACGGACACGCGTCCCCTGCAGGGACAGTCCCCGTACGTGGTCAATCTCGACATGACCTACGACAACCCGGAGATCGGCGCCACGGCAAGCGTGTACTACAATGTGTTCGGACAACGTCTGGATCGCGTGGCGTCGGGAGGCACGCCGAACATCTTCGAGCAGCCGAGGCATATCGTCGACCTGACGATCAAGCAAGACCTCTGGTTCAATTTCGGGCTCAAGGGCTCCGTGAAAAATCTTCTGGACCAGAAGACGGTGTTCTCCCACACGTACAATGGCGCCGATTTCATTGCGGAATCCTATACCTTCGGGCGATCCTTTTCACTCGGCCTGAGCTACGCACTCGATTGACCTGATACAATATACCGAATTCTCTGCGCGGGGCGGCCTTTGAGTCGCCCCGCACTGTTTCGGGCCTATGTTACGACAACATTAACAACCTCCATCCTTCAAACCAACTCACCTTCATATCCATGTATCGCAAGCTACTTACTCTTGCGGCCCTCGCGCTGCTCATTTTCGCGCCACAGAGCGCAACCGCCCAGAACATTGTTGATGTGACGGGATCGCTCACGGGCGACGTCATGTGGACATCGGACAACACCTATGTCCTCGACGGCCATGTCTTTGTCGAAGACGGCGCCACCCTCACCATCGAGGAGGGCACCGTCGTCAAGGGCAAGCCCAACCCGGGAGCAAATGCATCCGCCCTCATCGTCACGCGAGGCGGAAAAATTTACGCCAACGGCACGGCCAACAACCCCATCATCTTCACCGCCGAAGCCGATGACATAAATGACCCGAACGACCTGCCGCTTGACACACGCGGACTCTGGGGCGGCGTCATTCTCCTCGGCAAGGCCGGCCTGAACTCCACGCCGGGCGAAACCGCCATTGAGGGCGTGCCCGTCACCGAAGGGCGCGGACTCTACGGCTGCGATCCCGGCGGCACAGGTTCGGGCATGGCCTGCGACGATGCTGACGACTCTGGCGTATTCCGCTATGTGTCTATCCGCTACGGCGGATCGGACATCGGGGCCGGCAACGAAATCAACGGACTGACCATGGGAGGCGTTGGCTCCGGCACCACCATCGAGTACGTCGAAGTCTTCAACAACGCGGACGATGGCTTCGAATGGTTCGGTGGCGCCGCCAACACCCGCTACCTCATCTCCGCCTTCAACGGAGACGACGCTATGGACTACGACGAAGGCTTCCGCGGCAAGGGACAGTTCTGGTTCGTCATCCAGGCCGAAGACATCGGCGACCGCGCCGGAGAACACGACGGCGGCACGGATCCGGAAGACGGGCAGCCGTACGCCACGCCGCTGATCTCCAACGCCACGTACATCGGATCGGGCGCCAGCTCGGCAAATGACGAGAACGACGCTGCACTTGAGATTCGCGACAATGCGGGCGGCAAGTACTACAACTCGATCTTCCACGACTTTCATGGCCAAGCCATTGACATCGAGGATCTGGATTCGGGGGAAGACAGCCGGGCGCGGTTCGAAGCAGGCGATCTGGTGCTGGCCAACAACATCTTCGGAACGTTTGGCGACCCTGATCTCTTCGACGACGACTTTGCAGATGCAACGTTGACGGCAAACAACCGTATTGTCGATCCGATGCTTCGCGGCATCAGCCGTACGAACGACGGCGGGTTGGACCCCCGACCGGCGGACGGCAGCCCCGCGCTCTCAGGAGCCGACCATAGTGCGCTCGACAGCTGGTTCCATGCTACCGACTATGTCGGAGCCTTCGGCCATGTGAACTGGGCCGCAGACTGGTCTTTCCTGTCCGACGCAGGCGTCCTGACCAGTATGGATCCGACGTCGGTCGAACCCATCGGTGCGGAAATTCCCGATGCCTTCGTGCTGGATCAGAACTATCCGAACCCGTTCAATCCATCCACGACGATCGAATTCTCGCTGGATCAGGCGCAGAACATCTCGCTCGCGGTCTATGAAATGCTTGGTCGCCAGGTCCGCATGCTGGTAGACGGCGTACAGCCTGCGGGCCGGTACAGCGTCTCGTTCGACGGAGTGGGGCTCGCCAGCGGCACGTACCTGTACGTCCTGAGGACCGAGCAGCATGTCGCCGTGAAAACGATGTCCCTACTCAAATAATCCCTTCCGCTGCGGGAGTCCGGCGATCTCCTGGCGACATGGTAGGTGGCTCTACGTATCCCCGCCGAGCCGGTTGCCCGCAGCGGTACTTTTAATGCCTTCCGGCAGCACGGAGCCGGGTCCGATCATCGGGCCCGGCCTCTGTGTTTTTTGAGCAATCCGTTTGTGGTGGCGCCGTTTGGGAGACAGAAAACAACCTCCTCCATTCTCTTTTTTGTCCGGGCGGAGCGATGCATCACATCTATGGATTTTATTCTCGTCACTTTTTGCGTGTTTTTGGACATTTTCAACCAAAACGTAACGATGTTGCAACGGCCCGAATCAGGCCTTGCGGGGGGACAAGGGGATGTATACCTTCTACGGGTAGCCTGTTTCTTTCGCCGGGCGCGTTCGGTAAATTATCCCCCTATGACCTATCGCTGGATTCTCCGCCCTGTCCCTTCCGAGGACGCTGTCAAGGACATCGGGCAGCAACTGAACAATCTCCCCGAGGCGCTTTCCCGGACGCTCATCCTCCGAGGGATCGACACCTTCGACAGTGCGCGCGCCTTCTTTCGCCCCGGCGCCGGCGGCCTGCATGACCCGTTTCTCATGGCGGATATGCATGCCGCTTCGGATCGCGTAGCGCGGGCGATTCGGGATAAGGAACGCATTGTGGTGTACGGGGACTACGATGTGGACGGCACGACCGCCTCGGCACTGCTTGTTTCCTCGCTGCGCTCGCTGGGCGGGGATGTCGGGTTCTTCGTCCCGAACCGGTTCGAGCACGGGTACGGCCTGAGCCGCGCGGGCCTCGATGAGGCGGCCCGGCTCGGCGCCCGGCTCATTGTCGCGGTGGACTGCGGCGTCACGGCCTCGGAAGAAGCCAGGTATGCGTGCGAAAAAGGGATGGACCTTGTGGTGTGCGATCACCACACACCGAAGGGCGAACTTCCCGACGCCGAGGCCGTGCTGGACCCGAAGAGGACGGATTGCCCGTATCCCTTTAAGGAGCTCGCCGGTTGCGGCCTGGCCTTCAAGCTGCTGCAAGGCGTGCTGGTGAAACTGGGCCGCGACCCGGAAGCCGCCACGGAGTTTCTGGACCTTGTCGCCGTCGCAACAGCCAGCGACATGGTCCCGGTGGAAGACGAAAACCGGATACTCCTGTCCCTTGGGCTGCAGCGTCTCCGCCAAAAACCCTCTTCCGGACTACGCGCGCTGGCGGCAGTGTCGAACCTGTCTCTCCCATCCTGTACGGCTTCCGATGTGGTGTTCAGGATAGCTCCCCGCATCAACGCCGCCGGGCGTATGAGCACCGCGGAAAAAGCCATTGACCTCCTCCTGGCAGAGGACCCGGAAACGGCGAAGCGCTGCGCGAAAGAACTCGACACGCTCAATACCCACCGCCGGGAGATCGATCAGGAAACCCTTGACGCCGCGACGAAACTGGCGGAACGCCAGATCACAAGCAAAATGCGGCATACCCTGGTCCTGCATCATAACGACTGGTTCCCCGGCGTCATCGGGATTGTGGCGTCCCGACTGGTAGAGCGCTTCCATCGCCCCACGATTCTTCTCGGAACCATCGACGGCGTCGCCACGGGTTCCGCCCGGTCGATCGGCGGCATCAACATCTTCGAAGCGCTCCAGGAATGCGAGGACCTGCTCGTGAAATTCGGGGGGCACGCCTTCGCCGCCGGATTATCGATGGAAATTTCCAATCTGCCTGCGTTGCAGGAACGATTCGACGAAGCGGTGGGAAAGGTGGTGACCCCGGAGACGCTCCAGCCCTCCATACAGGTGGATGCATTCCTCCGCCTGCACGAAATAGATCGCCGGTTTCTGGCCGTGCTCAAGCAGTTCGAGCCTTTCGGGCCCGGGAACGACCGCCCGGTGTTTCAGGCCAACGGGCTGCTTCCGGTCCGGCCGCCGCGCAAGGTCGGCAAGGATGGCCGGCACCTCAAGTTCGCGGTGCGGCAACAGGAGCCGGTCGAAAAGGAAGGCTCTATGGAAGTCATCGGCTTCGGGATGGGCGGACGATTCGATATGCTGGAGCAATGCCGGCGAGAACAACAACCCTTCGACATGCTCTTTTCTGTGAAAGAAAACTTCTGGAATGGCCACACGGAAACCCAACTCCAGGCGAAGGATATCCGGCACAGCGACCCGCCGGCGTGACCGTCCCTGTGCGACAAGGCAAAAAGGGTTCTGGCTGAACGGCTGTCCCGGTGCGTTACCCGCGGACTTCCGAGGGAATATCATGCCACGAGATGCCTGATGCGGGCCATGTGCCGCCGAAACACCTCGAATTCTGCTCGCCGGAGCGCCTCCTCCCATCCGAACCATGCCACATCCGTGATGCCCTCTTCGAGTTGCGGACGGAATTCCCTTTCGGAGGTTGTCATTTGAAACCAGTGCGTGGTTTTAATCGCATGCGTGAGCTGTCCCCGGCGGTTATACAGATCGTACCCATATACCGTGGTTCCCAGCGGATCGCCGAGATGTACCGCGTCAATGCCCAATTCCTCCTGTACTTCGCGGAGCGCGCACTGGCGCACCGACTCCTTTTTCTTCGCCTTCCCTTTGGGCAAGTCCCACATGCCACGGCGAAAAATCAGGAGCACTTCCGTGCCCGCCTCGCCACGTCGGGTAACGAAGCCCCCCGCAGCAACCATCAGGGCGGCCGGGCGGTACGGCGCGACATTGCAAAGCGACATAGGCGGCGCATACTCGCGCCAGTCATGGCCTGCGGCCTCGGTCGCATACGTATCGATAACGATAAGGCGATCCGGGCAAGCAGCTTGCGCTTCCTCGAAACGCTCGAACGCCGGGAGAGTATCTTCCCGCGGACGGAGCCCCTCGCGGGCCGCTCTCTCCACGGTGAGCGCATCGGCGCAACAAAAAACCAGGCGGCTTGTGATATCCCCCTGGGTAATTTCTTTCATGTTTTCCCCACCTTTGTACGGACGGTTTCATGCTTCGCTTGGACTACGAACACATTTTACCCTTTGTCGATCCCGACGATCTCGATCGGCAGCTTGTCGGCGCCCGCGATGCGCATCGCCTGCTGATCGAAAAATCGGGCCCCGGAGGAGACGCCACCGGCTGGCGGGACCTCCTGATCCAGCCCGACGAAGCCCTGCTGCAAGATATTGAAGAAACCGCCCGGCGCATCCGGGAAGAGGCCGACATCCTGATTTGCATAGGCATCGGGGGGTCGTACCTCGGCGCCGAAGCCGTCATACAGGCCCTTTCTCCATCCCTTGGACGAAACGAGGGTTCCCCTGAGGTCCTTTTTGCGGGGCATCACATGAGCGGGGCATATCTGCAGGAACTTCTCGAACACCTGCACGGCAAATCTGTTTTCGTAAATGTCATTTCCAAAAGCGGTCGCACGCTGGAGCCCGCCATTGCGTTTCGATGCATCCGGCAATATCTCGAAAAACATTTCGACGATGCAGACCAGCGCATCATTGTCACGACCGATCCGCAGAAAGGGGCGCTGAACTCGTTGCGCGCAAGGCGCGGGTATAAAAAATATGTCATTCCGGGAAATGTCGGCGGGCGCTTTTCCGTGCTTACGCCGGTAGGATTACTGCCTGTCGCGGTGGCCGGAATCGACATCCGCGCACTTTTCGAAGGCGCGGCGGAAACACTTGTCCGGCTGGCGTCTCCAAAAAATAATCCGGCCTTGTTGTATGCAGCTATTCGATCCGTACTGTTGCAACAAGGATTGTGTATCGATCTGCTTTCCATATTCGAGCCTGCGCTGAGCGGTTTTGGGAGATGGTGGCAACAGCTTTTTGGGGAAAGCGAGGGAAAAAACGGGACAGGCCTGTTTCCCTTCGTTGCGCAGTACTCGACAGATCTGCATTCTATAGGACAATATGTTCAGGAAGGACAACGATCCCTGATGGAAACATTCCTGATGGTCGAACGAACCGGTAACGCTCTTTCCGTGCCCGAAGAACCTGGAGCAGGTCCTAAAGACCTTGATGGCCTTGATTATCTTGCCGGGCGGCCCATGGAAACCATCAACCGGGCAGCCTGGGAAGGTACAGCTCAGGCCCATACTGACGGCGGCGTGCCGAATATGACTCTGTGGATGCAAGAAATATCTCCAACCTGTCTGGGCGAAGCTATCTACTTTTTTGAGCATGCCGTTTCCGTCTCCGCGTACCTCCTGAATGTTAATCCTTTTGACCAGCCCGGCGTGGAAGCATACAAGAAGGAAATGTTCACACGGCTCGGTAGATCATAAACGGAGACAGATGTGTGGATAACGCGGGGATTTGCGCCTCGCGTTATCCCCGCTTGATGTGGAAAGAATATATGAGGTGGACAAGTCTTCATGTTTTCACAAGTTCTTCCAAAGATGCTCACGTTCCATGGTGTGTGGGGATCAGAACGACCAGTGTGGATAACTTGTCTATACCTACGGATATATCCTTGTTTGTTCTGGAAGGGAAACGAAGGGATATTTTGAGGGAAAAGTTTTTCACAACATGAAGATAACTTGTGAATAACTCCCTTGTTCACATATCCACAGCCCCTACTACTACAATACATTTATAATACTAATACTAAGAGGTATAATAGAGCCTGTGAATACATGGATAACCTGCCTGATGATGCTCCCCCTCTCATCCATCAGAACACGCCTGCCTGTCACAGGTCCTACCTCTCTAATGCTCCTCACAGACTTGACAACCGGACTTCTGGCGACGGATCCTTACCGGACAGAAAAAACAGCTGCCCAAGGAGATATGGTTCGGTGTGGCGGTACATTGGAATCCCCCTCAACATCCTTTACAAGATTATGAAGACCATAACGCCGATTTTTTTTGGATGTGCGTTGGTATTAGCCAGCGTATTTTCCGGTGTGGGTACTGCCTTTGCACAGGTGGATGACATTATGTCCGAGGCCAGAGGAAATTTAGCCTATTCCCTCGGACATAGTAACCGCTGAACAGGTGGAGAACGGCGAGGCCACCCCGACGGAATTGGCGATCGATTATTTAGCGTACGTATTTGACATCAGTAACTCCCCACTGGCGGCCGGGTACCTCGGATGCGTTTTGGCGCATGAGGGGCCCTGGAATTACGGTTCCACCTACATTGCTACGATGACCCTCGGAGGCACACTGGCTTTTCACGGACAGGATCTGCTTTTGCCGGGCGGGGTAGTCGATTCTACTCTATCTCGAGTTGGTGGTCATCGACTGGATTCGTCGCTGGCTGGGCTATCCGGAGACCGCCGGGGGGCTATTGACGAGCGGGGGTTCGGCGGCCAGTCTCGATGCGTTCGTAGCGGCGCGGGAGGCGGCCGGATATCCCGATCGCGCGACCGTGTACATGAGCGACCAGAGCCACAGTGCGCAGGTCCGCGCGGCCCGCATCATCGGCGATCGCGCGGATTGCATCCGCAAGGTTTCCTGCGACGGGCGTTACCGCCTGGATGTGGAGGCGCTTGCCTGCGCCGTGGCTGCGGACCGCGCCTCGGGGTTTACTCCCATCGCGGTGTGCGCGAACGCCGGAGCGGGCAGTACGGGGGCCATTGATCCGCTGAGCAATTCGGGATAGAGGCTTTGCGGAAAGGAAAATAAGGCCGGACAGGGGCAGGCAGCCGGCTCACAAACACCGGAACAGGGCGCGTGGCGGCCCGATAGCGCAGAGATAACAGATTGATATACAAACAATCTGTGGCAGCCGGATTGCGATGGGCCTTTGGGCTTGGGCAATGTGCTTGAACACCGGGTTTCGTTCCAGGCGTTATGTTTTGACGGGAGGAGTGTCTTTCGGGGATAACGCTTGCCTTGCTCCCCGAATTCGATGGGTTTGTGCCGATTCCCGGAGAAACGTCACAGAACAGATATCCAGCTCTTTGGGCGGCGGGCGCCCTTGCGGCTGGCATTCTGCTTGCGCATGCCGGGGTGCCCGGCATGGCGGCATGGGGTGGCATTCTTACGGGCCTTGGCGTGGCGGCTTTCTGTGTTGCGCTTTTTCTGCATCGGGCCTGGAAGGAACTGCGTACGCTCCTTATCGTCTTGGCGAGCCTGCTTCTAACGGTGTGCTTCGGGGGGTTGCGACATGCCACGTTTCATGCCTTGCCACAGGGGCATCCATTACCTGGTAAACTTGCTTCGGGCGAGGAAGCGGTGTGGCAGGGACGCATCCTGGACGATCCTGTGGAACGCTCGGGGTCCATCCGGTTTATGCTCCGACTGGACCAGAAGAATAGCAGGGGTGGACTTCCTGTAGGGTTATTGGTGTCCGGTCGACTTATTTCCGGAGATGACAGGCAAGACAGTTGGTTGCCCGCCCGGTGTGATCAAGTGATGCTCCGGGGGCGCCTTGCGCCGCTTCCCCGTGCTCGCAATCCAGGCGAGTTCGACTATGGGAACTACCTGTTCCGAAAGCGCATCTATGCTCGCCTCTATCTCGTGGAGGGGGGCGTGCAGCGCACAGGGCGTGACAGGCAGAGTGCAGGTTGTGTGCTCGAACCGGCCCGTGCTTTCGTCCAGTCCAGTCTGGAACGCTTTATCCCTGATCCTGAGTCGCGGGCGATCCTCCAGGCGCTCCTTTTAGGAGACCGGCGGCAACTTGACAGAGATACCCGGGATCGCTTTGCCCGCATGGGTCTTCTGCACCTCCTTGCTGTATCCGGCCTGCATGTGATGGTTGTCGGCATGATTTTGTACCATTTGCTTGGGCCCTTCCTGTACCGTCTTCGTCTGGGCTGGCGCACCGTGGACATCCTTCGGGTGAGCTGCACGGTTTTCTTGCTTGCGGGATATATGCTTCTTACCGGGTGTTCTGCGTCGGTGGTTCGCGCCGTTGTGATGGCCGCCCTAATGCTTTCGGCCACATCACTGCAACGCCCTGCACGGTCTCTAAACAGTCTTGGCGCCGCCGTGTGTGTGTTGCTGACCGCTGCTCCCACCCATCTTTTCGAGGCGGGGTTTCAACTTTCCGTGTCCGCCGTGGCCGGTATTCTATCCCTGACGCCTCTTTTGGCTGCGTGGATTCCAGCCCCTCCATCCCGTTTGGGTGTATATGTCCATTCCGGGACAACCGTTACTGTAGCAGCAACTATCGGAACCCTGCCTGTGGCGCTCTATCACTTCGGGCAGGTCGGATTAGGGGGGCTGGTGCTGAATTTGCCAGGTATCCCGCTTACTACGGGGGCGCTGGTCGCCGGTGCTGCAGCGGTGCTGTTCGGGGGCGTATTTCCTGTGGCGGGAGAAATTCTCGGGGCTGCATCCAGCACACTGGCATCGACCTTGCTCCACGTATCCGTGTTCGGCGACCGCTTCATGGGCTGGAGCGTGGTGCGGTGGAGTCTTGAGCGCCCGCTTTCTGTCCTGATATTGGCCCTGATTGCGGCGTGTCTTGCAGCATGGCATCGCCCCGGGTTACGGTGGCGTTGCGTTGCGCTGGTGTTGGTTCTTCTTATCGGGGATGTGATCCAGGGGGTAGCAAGCGGGCGGTTCCGCCCGCACATGGATGTGATCTACATGGATGTCGGCCAGGGCGATGCCGCCCTGTTACGCCTTCCCAATGGAGACGGCGTGCTGATCGATGCGGGTCCCCGGTCCTCTTTCACCGGCAGTGATGCGGGAAGCCGCTTCGTACTGCCCCAGTTGGCGTACCACGGTATGGATAAGTTAGGCGCCGTGATCGTTACCCATCCTGACGCCGATCATATCGGGGGGATTCCTTCCGTACTGCGTTCCGTGCCTGTCGGTCGTGTGTTGCGATCAGGGTACCGTCACTCATCGGGGCTCTTTGCAGAAACCAATGCCTTGCTGGATAGCCTGAACATTCCGCATCGTGCGGCACGAACAGGCGACTCGCTCATACTGTCGCCCCAGGTGCGCGCCTATGTATTGTACCCGCCTGAAGAGGTCCCGGAAGATGGTCCGAATGCGCATTCGGTTGTTCTGCTCGTGTGCTACGGAGAGGTTTCGTTTCTCTTTACAGGGGATGCCCCCCTCGAGGCTGAACTCCGCATTGCGCAGCAGTACAGGGAACTACTGCAAAGCGATGTCCTGAAAGTCGGGCACCACGGCTCCAGAACCAGTTCCACGCCCGCTTTTCTTGGCAGCGCACTGGGAACACCAGGCCGGGATGCGGGCGCATCGGGTATCGAAGTAACGGATTTTCCGGAGGACGAATCGCAACAAGACGCTCGCAAACCGTATGCGGTTGTCAGCGTGGCGGAGCGCAACCGCTACGGGCTCCCGAACCAGGAAGTACTGGATCGCCTGGCGGCTACGGGTTTTGATGTGGTGCTGACCTCAAACGCCGGCGGGGTATGGTTTCGAACGGATGGGAAAAGGCTCCGGCGCGTGAAGTGGCGGTGAAGAGGAGGAATCGGAACCGCTCTGCACAAAAAAGTCGTTTTGCAATAAGAACCTCAAGCCCCTTTGCGAATATCCTATTATGCTTTCCGGCAGCGTCCGCGATATTCTACGCGCGAAGTATTCCGCCGTCATCCCGTGAACCGGCAGCGCCCGCCCGTCTTTGACATATGAGCAACCGCAGAGAGGCAAGAGCGCGTGTTATGCAGGCGCTCTATGCGAGCGAGATGGCAGACGGAGAAGATGCTGCCCACTTCGTCAAGACGATCGTTGAACCGAAACTTCGCAATGATGCGGAGATATTCGCCTTTGCCAAAGCTCTTTTCGGATGGGTCCGGGGACATATCGCCCTCCTCGACGAAATTATCGGAGCGCATTCGGAAAACTGGGATCTGTCGCGCATCGCGCTGATTGACCACATCGCGCTCCGGATAGCCATCGCCGAGATGATGGCGTTCGAGGATATTCCTCCAAAGGTGTCGATCAACGAGGCAATCGAAATCGTCAAGAGATACAGTACGTCGGAAAGCGGGCGATTCATCAATGGTATTCTCGATGCGGTGTTGCTCGACCTGCACAAGCAGCACCTGCTGAAAAAGTCGGGCCGCGGCCTGATAGGAATGGATTCTATTCTGAAACGCGCCGGCGCAGTTCCACCCATGCCCGATTCGAAGACCGGCGAGTGAACGACGGGAAATCATGGGCTTAATAGCTATAGGGGATATACATGGGTGCGCCCGCACCCTAAAGGCGCTGATCGAAAAATTGGCCCCGTCCCCGGAGGATCATCTTGTTTTCGTGGGAGATTACGTGGATCGCGGCCCGGATGTCCGAGGCGTCATCGATCACCTTCTGGCGCTCGCCGAGCAGGTTCCATGCACCTTCCTCCGGGGAAACCACGAGGCGATGATGCTGGATGGCCTTGCAGGAAAGGATCGGCATTTCTGGGTTATGAATGGCGGCGCTCGAACGGAGGACAGTTACCGGATTGCCGGTGGAGCCGTTGAAATACCGCGCGAGCATATAGACTTTTTGCGCGCCACGAAACTATGGTTCGACACGCCGGACTTCTTTTTTGTGCATGCGGGATTGCTGCCGGACTGGACCGTGGCGAGGAGCATGGAGCAAGGCGCGGAAGACATTTTTCTTTGGGAGCGGGGATTCCTGTATGCGGAGTCTCTGGCCTGGGAAAAAACGGTGGTATGTGGACACACGCCCCATCGATTTCCTCGTAACGAGAAGCAACTTGTGCTTATCGATACGGGATGCGCATTCCATGAGCATCCAGGCCTGGGGCGCCTGACCGCCGTGCGATTGCCGGAGCGAACATTCATAAGCGTCCCATACCAGGACTAAACAGGAGAATGTATGCCTTTACGCTGTGGCATAACGGGATTACCCAATGTCGGCAAATCCTCGCTCTTCAATGTGTTGAGCAGGGCAGGAGCGCGCTCGGAAAATTACCCCTTCTGCACTATTAAGCCGAATGTCGGCATTGTCCCTGTGCCCGATGAACGGCTTAGCCGTCTGGCGGCGCTTTCCGGCTCCGACAAGGCGACGCCCACCACGGTCGAATACGTGGATATTGCAGGGCTTGTCGCGGGTGCTTCGAAAGGCGAGGGGCTTGGAAACCGGTTTCTGGCGCATATCCGGGAAGCCGATGCGATTGTGCATGTGGCGCGTTGCTTCGAGGACCCCGACATTACGCATGTCACCGGGTCCGTGGATCCGGCCCGCGACATTGAAATCATAGACACGGAATTATTGCTGAAGGATCTTGAATCCCTCGAACGGCGCATAGAAAAAACCGCAAAGCAGGCCAAGGGCGGAGACCGGGCGCTGCGAGACGAACTGGCTTTTGTCGAGAAGGTGCATGCGCATGTAGGGGACGGCAAGGCGGCGCGCACATTTCCTGTGCAACCCGGGGACGAAGACCGCCTTGATGCACTTTTTCTTTTGTCTGCGAAACCGGTGCTTTATGTAGCCAACGTGGCAGAGGGCGACCTGCCTGATGGGGGGCCTCACGCCGATGCTGTACGGGAAATCGCCTCGGAGGAAGGATTTTCCTGCGTTGTCGTTTGCGCCGACCTGGAGGCGCAGCTTGCGGCGCTGGACGACGAAGAGAGAGCCGCCTGGCTGGAGGAACTGGGCCTTGAGGCCCCTGGAATGTACCGGTTCGTTGCGGCAGGGTACGAATTACTGAATCTCATCACCTTTTTTACGACCGGGCCGAAAGAAACGCGGGCCTGGACCGTTGTACAGGGTACCCGCGCGCCGGCTGCAGGCGGCCTTATTCACTCTGACTTCGAGAAGGGGTTCATTCGTGCGGAAACGATCCGTTACGAGGAGTTAATACGGTACGGATCGGAGGCGGCGGCCAGGGATGCCGGCGCCATGCGCGCCGAAGGCAAGGAATATGTTGTGGCGGACGGCGACGTGATTCTGTTCCGTTTCAATGTGTAGTTTAAGGATACTCTGACCAAAACCGCTTCGCTCAGCACTTTAAGGATAAAGAACGCGATTCGACGATGACACAGCGCAACACGTACTCCATTTTCCGCCTCCCTGCATGTTTTTTGCCGGGGCTGCTTCTTTTCGCCGCCGTGCTGACCGGCTGCAGCGGACAATCCATAGAGGGCCCGAACGCTGCCATGCCCGCGATGGAAACAAAGGCCGACACTGTGGCCATGAAGGTTTTCGAGGCGTACGGCGGGCCCGACGCATGGGCGGGTTTGCGCTATCTGCAATTCGATTTCGCCACCGGGTCGAATGCACCTGCAGAGGCCGATTCCACAGTCGAACAGCCGGTCCGGAACGTACACGGCCGGCACTTGTGGGATCGTATGACGGGAGATTACCGGGTGGAAATGCCCGGCGGCGGAGATACGGTGTATGTGGCGCTTTTCAATACACATGCTTCTGAAGAGGGGAGCGTCTGGCTTTTCGGAGAACGAGTGAGCGACGAGGAAGAAACGGATATGCTCGAAGGCGCCTACCGCCGGTTCATCAATGATACGTACTGGCTGCTCATGCCCGTCAAACTGTTCGACGAAGGCGTACACAGAAAGTATCTGCCTGACTCTTCCACGGGCGACATGGATGTGCTGCACCTTTCATTCGGGGAGGTAGGCCTGACTCCGGGCGACCAGTACTGGGTGTACGCGGACAAGGAGACTGGCAGGGTCCGGCAATGGGCTTTCCGCTTGCAACATCATCCGCCTGACCATGTGCCTCAGCCGATTTCCTGGTCTGATCACAAGACCTTTGACATGCCTTCCGGTACACTCGTCGTTTCGGAGCGGAAGCCCCGCGACGGCTTTGTATTGTTTACAGACCGCGTGGATATGCCCATGGATGTGCCCGAAGGCGCATTCACCAATCCGCAGCCCATGTTGTAACCTTCTAACCGGGTGGACTTTCGCTTTCTGATCGCCCGGCGCTACCTTGCAGGTCGCCGGCAGGTCACCCTCATTTCGTTCATCACCAGCATCTCCGTGGTAGGCGTCGCCCTCGGAGTGGCTGCGCTTGTGGTCGTGCTTTCCGTGATGAACGGATTCTATTATCTGGTGCGCGACATGCTGGTTTCGATCGATCCGCATGTACGAATCGTCGGGGTCGGGAAAGCTGGTGTCGCCAACCCCGATTCACTGGCTGCGGTGGCGCTTGCGCTGCCGGGCGTCGAATCCGCTTCTGCCTATGTCGAGGGGAAAGCCCTCCTGTTGCCGGAGGAAGGCGCCGAAGTGAACAAGGTGGTTATTGTGCGCGGCGTGGAGCCACAGGCCTATGCCGGCGTGAGCGGCGTGGTGGATCGGACGGGTTTCGGCGCGTTCGATCTGGAGCGGCGCAACGGGCGCCCCGGACTGGTTGCGGGCATGTCGCTGGCTTACCGGCTTGCCCTCTTGCCCTCCACGGACTCCTCGTCCGGTCGGGTAGCCCTGCTTTCGGCATCCGATATCGAGGATATGGCGACGAGCTTCCTGGGGATCGCGGCCTCCCCCCCGACCCTGTTCGATGTGCGCGGGCTCTTCGAAATGGAGGATATTTACGACGAAAGCCATGTGTTCATCGAAACGAAGGAAGCCCAGCGCCTTTTTCGCACGGGCGATTTCGTAAGCGGCGTCGAACTCCGGCTTGCCGATCTCGAACAGGCCGATGCCGTCAAGCAGATGCTGACGACACGCCTGCCCGCACCGTTCGAGGTGGTCACATGGTATGACCTGCGCAAGTCGCTATACGATGTCATGCGCCTCGAAAAATGGGCCGCCACTTTTGTACTGGGTCTGATTATCGTGGTGGCCTCGTGCAATATCGTGGGGTCGTTGACCATGATCGTCATTGAAAAACGCCGCGATGTGGGAGTGTTGCGGGCCATGGGCGTTTCGCGCCGGGACATCCGCCGCATTTTTTTGCTGGAGGGCGTCATGGTGGGCGTCATCGGGACCGTTTCCGGACTGGTTATCGGACTTGGGCTGGCCTTGTTGCAGCAACATTTCGGCCTGGTGCCGCTTGCCGGCGCGGAATCGTTTCTGATCGACGCCTATCCGGTGTTTATAGAGGGCGGGGACCTGCTGACGGTGAGCGCCGCCGCGATCGGGCTTTGTGCGGCGGCAGGCTTATACCCTGCGGTGCGGGCGGCGGCGATCGAGCCGGCGAAGGCCGTGAATATAGAGGCATAGAAACCAGACGCTGCACCTTTCACCGGACCCGTACCGTAATTTTGCGATAATCCGCTCTCCCGCCGTAGTTTGGGCGAACGCCGGTCATTTTCCGGGAAGGCCCGTTGCATAACCCGCCCGTTCCAATTCCCCGCACGCACAAATTTCCACTCGCCATGCCGCATGACCGATTCGGCCTTGACGATTTGCCCGACCGCCCCGCCAGGCCGCGTACATCGGGCCTGACTCTCGTACTGGATAAAGGCCTCTCTGTCCGACAGGCGGAAGACATGCTGCAAGTGAGCGCCGACTATGTGGATGCCGTAAAACTGGGCTGGGGAACTGCCGTGGTCACGTCTTGCCTTGAGGAGAAGTTGCGCGCTTATCGGGCCGCGCAGGTGCCGGTTTGTCTTGGCGGCACGCTGTTCGAAGCGTTTTGCATGCGCGGCCTGCTCGACGAGTACCGCGCCCTGCTTCATGCTCTTCAGATCGAATACGTCGAGATTTCCGACGGGACGATTACGCTCCCGCACGAAGAAAAACTCGACTGCATTCGTTCCTTCTCGGAAGACTTCAGGGTGTTGAGCGAAGTCGGTTCGAAGGATCGGGCAAGCATCCTGTCTCCCGACACATGGGTTCGGATGATTCGTGACGAACTGGACGCCGGCAGCTGGAAGGTTATTTGCGAAGCACGGGAGAGCGGGACCGCCGGCGTTTTTGATGCTTCCGGCCAGATCCGGTCGGGTATCATGGACGAGATCGTACAGCATATCGACCCCGTGCAACTGGTTTTCGAGGCCCCCCGGAAGTCGCAGCAGGTATGGTTCATTGGGAAATTCGGCCCCAACGTGAACCTTGGAAATATCCCTCCGGATGAAGTGATTCCTCTCGAAACATTGCGCACAGGTCTTAGAGGAGACACGTTGCTTTCATTTTTCGAGGCGCCCGACCAGGGAGCCTGAAGGGAAACAATTCTCTAACGGCTACGTATTTGCCCGGCTAAGCGAGAGATGCCGGTTCATTTCTTCGCGGTAAAATGTTTGCGAAACCGTCCAGCATGGCGTATTTTGCAAGGCTTCGCTGCAAATAATAATCGTGTAGAGAAGATCGGACACCCGACACAGTATCATTTGGCATTCGAGACATGTCGCGTAAAGATGACATAACGGGGCGCGGGCCCAGGACAGGCAACCATGTTTCCCACGCCCACAACAAGGTGAAGCGTCGCTTCCTCCTTAATCTTCAGAAAAGGAGATTCTACATTCCGGAGGAAGATCGCTACATCACCCTGAAAGTGTCGGCGAAGACGCTGAAAACGATCAACAAGAAGGGTATTCAGGCCGTTCTCCGAGAGGCGCGGCGGCAGGGCGTGCGCGTCTGACGCTCGTAATAGATGCCTGTATAGCCCGGCAATGCATGCGCCGGAACCCGTGAACCCAGAGAAAGATCATGGCTAAAGCGAAAGGAGCTCGGATTCAGGTGACGCTCCAGTGTACGGAAGCACCGGGCACGTCGCGGTACTCCACGACGAAGAATCGTCGCAATACGGACGAGCGGCTGGAACTCAAGAAATATAATCCGAAGTTGCGCAAGCACACGTTGCATCGGGAAATCAAATAGCGGAATGCGGGTATCGCTCCGCAGTCTCGGAAAATTTCGGTAGATCGCCATGGCGAAAGCACAGACATTCGGTGACAAGGTGCGCAAGACGCGCGGAGCCACCAGGCAGATGGCCAAGATCGTTGTCGCTGAAAAGAAAGCGAACGGCCAGTACAGTTTCCGGGCGCGGATGGTGTCCGCAGATGCGGTCCAGGAGGCCTTGAAGGCGGCAAGACAGACACGCTGACGACTGCTGCGCTGTCTTTGATGGCGCGAGCAGTGAGTTTGTCGCATTTTGCAGGGAGGTATTGCAGGATGCGCCCTTGTTCACAAAATCGAGGCGTGGCGCAGTCCGGTAGCGCATCTGCTTTGGGAGCAGAGGGTCGTCGGTTCAAATCCGGCCGCCTCGACACATACCGATTCCGGTTGTTGTGCTCATGCGGCTGCGCATCATCTGCGCAAACCCGGGCACATCCCCTGCGCCCGTAGCTCAACCGGACAGAGCGGCGGACTTCTAATCCGCAGGTTGCAGGTTCGAGTCCTGCCGGGCGTGCTTCGATGCGACAGGAAAAGGCGCCGGGATACCGGTCCGGTCCGATGGGATCAAGGAACCCGTCAAGATCGTACGGTACGGCGAATCGGGTGACGTGGCCGAGTGGTTAGGCAAAGGTCTGCAAAACCTTGTACGGCGGTTCGAGTCCGCCCGTCACCTCACAGAGTGCAGGTAAGCCCGTACCTGCTATCCGCTTATTTCCCAGGCAACCGCCATGCCCGCCTCGCTTCGCATCCCTGTCCTCTTTTTTGCGCTCGTCGCCATGGCGGGCTGTGTCTCCTATGAAGAAGAGGAGGAGGTGTACACCAGCGTCGTCGCTGATCCCATCGGGACGGTGATCCGGCTCGACGATCGGATAAACACACTCGTTCCGGAGGATGCCGTCATTGAAAAACTGGCAGAGGGATTCGAGTGGTCGGAAGGCCCTGTCTGGGTACCCGACGAGGGGGGATACCTTCTTTTTTCCGACATCCCGGTGAACACGATCTACCGGTGGGACGAGCAGGGCGGCCTGTCGCCCTATCTCCGGCCGGCAGGCTACGCGGGAAGCGATCCGTCCGGGGCCGAACTGGGCACGAACGGTCTTATGCTGGATGCGGAAGGCCGTCTTGTGATGTGCGATCACGGCAACCGGCAAATTGCCCGTCTCGACGCCACGAATTTCACGCGCGAGACGATTGTCTCGGCCTATGAAGGCAAGCGGCTCAACAGCCCCAACGATCTGGTTTTTCACTCCAGCGGAGATTTGTATTTCACCGATCCGCCCTACGGGCTTTCCGGCCTGAACGACAGCCCTGACAAGGAGCTTCCTTTCAATGGGGTATACCGCGTCGATACGAGCGGCGAGGTGTCCTTGCTTACGGACGAGTTGGGTTTCCCGAACGGGATCGCGTTTTCGCCGGATGAAAAGACCCTGTATGTCGCTAATTCAGGGGGAGACAATCCGGTCATTCGCGCCTACGATGTGCAGGACGACGGAACGCTGGCCAACAGCCGGATCTTTTTCGACGGTAGCGCTCTGATCGCCGACGGGGCGGTGGGGGCATTCGACGGCATGGCGCTCGATACGGAGGGCAACCTGTTCGCGACGGGCCCCGGCGGCGTGCTGGTGCTGACGCCCGAAGGAGAGCATCTCGGCACCATTTCCACAGGGGAACGGATAGCCAACTGCACCTTCGGGGACGACGGCTCGACGCTGTATCTCACGTCGGACATGCTGCTTGCCCGCATTCGCCTCGATGCGCGCGGACTCGGGTTCTGATCGTTTTCGCAGCGCAGATTCGGAGCAGTGCGGACGTGATGCGCCCTTTGGGAGGCTGCGAGGGATGCGCTGACCGCGTCATTCCTCATTATGCGGGGGGCAGGCCACACTGCTTCGTCATTCCTTGCTGGTGCATCCCTCTCAGCCTTTGAGATTTGCGGCCTTAATCAGAGTATCCTATATCAGAAGGGAGCGTCTTCCACTCTTGCCCCATCTCCTTCCGCAGGGGTCTGATAGTAGGTCGCCAGACTTTCGAACCGGGCATATTTGTTGACGAAAGACAACTGCACCGTGCCGACCGGGCCGTTGCGCTGCTTACCGATAATGATCTCGGCAATGCCTTCGAGGGAATTCCCCTGTTCATCCACGGTGATTTCGTACCGTTCGGGGCGGTAGATGAAGCATACGACATCCGCATCCTGTTCGATGGCCCCGCTTTCTCGCAGATCCGAAAGTTGGGGGCGCTTGTCGCCGCCCCGGGTTTCGACAGCACGGCTAAGCTGTGAGAGGGCGATGACGGGAATGTCGAGTTCCTTGGCCATTGCTTTCATGGACCGGCTGATGTGAGAAATTTCCTGTTCCCGGTTGGAGTAGCGCTGGGTTGTGGCTACGTGCATGAGTTGCAGGTAGTCGACGATCACGAGACCGATATCATGCTCGGCTTTGAGGCGCCGGCACTTGGCCCGGAGTTCCAGCACGGATAACCCCGGTGTGTCGTCAATGAAAATGGGCGCCTCGGCCAGCCGCCCCGCTGCCCGGGCAAGTTTTTTCCAGTCGTTTTCCTTCATGCGCCCCGTGCGAGCGGCCTGGGAATCAACCCGCGCTTCCGAGGTCAGCATGCGCAGGGCAAGCTGCTCGGCGCCCATTTCGAGGGAGAAAACCGCTACACCCGCAGGATAGATGTTGTGCAGCGCGGCATTGCGTGCGCAGGTCAGGGCCAACGCGGTTTTGCCCATGGACGGTCGCGCAGCCACGATGATCAGATCGGAGCGTTGCCAGCCACTCGTCAAATCGTCCAGACGGGAAAACCCGCTGGGAACGCCGGTTACGCCTCCTTCCCGCCCATCAATGGCCTCAAGATTTTCTATGGTGGTTTTTATTACATCCGATACCTTTGCTGCCGGCCGCCGTATTTCCGTGTTCGAGATTTGAAAAATGTCTGTTTCAGCTTTGTCGAGCAATTCGAAGGTATCAGTCCCGGGGTCGTACGCATCCCGGATCAGCAGCGTCATCCTTTCGATCATTTTCCGAAGCAAGTGCTTCTGGGCAATGATGCGGGCATGGTATTCGACATTGGCAGCGGCGCTCATATGAGCCGTGAGCTCGTTCAGATAATCTGCCCCGCCCACCTTGTCGAGCTCCTTGCGCCGCCGGAGCTCCTCCGTCAAGGTGATTAAATCGACAGGTACGCCTTTCCTGAAGAGTTCTGTGAAGGCTGCAAAGATTTTCCGGTGTCTGCCGTCGTAAAAACTGTCTTCGGAGAGGATTTCTATGGTTTGCGGCAGCGCTTCGCGTTCCAGGAGAACAGCTCCGAGTACGGCTTGCTCGATGTCAATGGCCTGCGGCGGCACACGCCCGCCGGGGTGCGGATCCGATACTTCCCTCGGGGGGGCATCCGGCATGGGTGGAGGATACTGTTCCTGCTCAGGCATAAGAGGCGTGTACATGATGCGGGATCGACGGTCAGGCCGCGTTTCCCATCAACTGGTCGTAGCGTTCGCGAAGCATCTGTACATCCTCCCAGGCGGGTCGTTTCCATCCGGGATTACGCAGCAGAGCCGCCGGGTGATAGGTAACAAGGAGTGGAAGGCCATGAAAGTCGTGAAATTTTTGCCTCATGGCTCCCAGAGAATCCTGCCGATCAAGTAATGTGGTTGCTGATGTCTTGCCAACGCAGAGGAGAATTTTGGGTTGGATCAGAGCGATCTGCTTGTAGAGAATCGGAGCGTGCGCGTTCACTTCTCCCGCAAGCGGGTTCCGATTGTTCGGCGGGCGGCTCTTCAGAATGTTTGCTATGTAGACCTCTTCGCGCTCGAAGCGGATGGCCGCCAGTATCTTGTTCAGCAACATGCCGGCTCGCCCCACGAAAGGTTCTCCCTGGGCGTCTTCGTCCGCTCCCGGCGCTTCTCCGATGATCATGAGGTTCGCATCCGGATTGCCGGTGCCGAACACCGGTTTTTTGCGGGTTTTATCAAGGGGAATGAGCACATTGTCCCGAACGAATGCCTCCACTTCCTCCAGCGTATTCATATCGTGTAGCGGGGATTCCGCCGGGATGAGCGCATGAATGCGCGCATAGGGTGATCGGCTGCTACCGGCTCCAGGCCCCGAAACGGGCCTGTTCCTGAACAGATCGCTGCCTGCATTTCCGGAAGGCGCCATCCTGCTCGCCGGGGAAGAAGCGTTACGGGCCATTTCGGAGGGTTTGCGATCGGAGGCTGACGTGCGCCCGCTGTCTTCCCTGCCGGGATGCGGAAGCGGTACAACAGGACCGGCGAGGCGTTGTTCGTGTTCGATGATGGTTTTCAGTTCTTCAAGAAGGGGCATTGTCGGGATGAAGTCATGTGCCTTCGTCGAATCGGGACCGGTGCGCCGGGATCGATACCGGGTTTTGTCCGCCGGGTCGTTACGCCGCAGGCCGATCCGAAGTCGAAGTAATTCGATCCAGAATAATTTCTGCAGCTTCCCGTTTGCTCATCATGGGAAGCGCCTCCTCGTGCCCATTGCGATTGAGCAGCGTGATCCGATTGGTTTCCGTTTCGAATCCTGATTCGGCAGTGAGCATGTTGAGCACAATCCAGTCCATGTTTTTATCGTGGAGCTTTTTGCGCGCGTTCTCCAGACCCTCGCTGGTTTCCATGGCGAAACCCACAAGAAGTTGCCCCTCGGCCCGGCGTTGTTGCAGTGCATACAGAATATCCGGTGTGCGTCGCAAGTGCAACACCATATTGCCGCTTCCCTTTTTGATTTTTTGCGTGGCGCGTTCCATAGGCGCGTAATCCGCGACGGCGGCAGCCATGATCACAATATTTGCTTCGCGATGCGCCATGACAGCGTCGTGCATTTCCTCGGCGCTTTCCACGTTGATTCGCTCCACATGGGGAGGTGTGTCGAGGTGCGCCGGGCCGCAAATCAGCGTTACTGCCGCGCCGCGTCGGGCGGCTGCTTCTGCAAGAGCAAAACCCATCTTGCCGGAGGAAGGATTGCTGAGGAAGCGTACCGGATCTACATGCTCCCGGGTCGGTCCGGCTGTTACAAGCACCCGTATGTTTTCGAGATCGCGATGTGCAGGATCAGCGCCTCCCTTGTCTGCAGCAATCATTTCGAGGATGCGCTGCATAATCTCTTCCGGCTCCGGCAAGCGGCCCTGACCCACCAGCCCGCTTGCGAGGGAGCCGTAGGTTGGGGGCATCACGGAATGACCGTAGGTGCAGAGAGCGTCTATGTTGCGCTGCGTGGCCGGATGGACCAGCATGTCCTCATCCATGGCGGGGCAGACGAGGAGCGGGCAGCGGGCGGCAAGCGCTGTGGCCGTAAGGATGTTGTCGCAGAACCCCCCCGCCATTTTGGCCAGCGTCTGCGCGGTTGCCGGGGCGATAACAAAGACATCCGCCCAACGGCCGAGAGAAATGTGCCGGGTCCACGATCCGTCTTCCGCTTCCGGGAAGATGTCCGTAAGGACGGGGCGCCCCGATACCGTACCCAGCGTCAACGGGGTAATGAAGCGGGACGCGTCCGGCGTCATCAGGACCTGAACATCAGTGCCCGCCTTCTTCAGCAGGCGCACGAGCTCGACGGACTTATATGCAGCAATGCCGCCTGAAACGCCGAGCAGTATATGCCGCCCGCGCAGTTCGGCATATGGCTTGCTGGCCGTCATGTTCTCACCGAAAGGCCCGGAAACTTGAATGCCTGCAGGGAGAGCACTCAGCCGGGAAGTGCTCTGGACAACTCTTCTTCTTTATCGGGATTCCGGAAGTAAATCTCGTTTTCCTCAAGTTCGCTAATAGCGATCTCGGTGGGTTTGGCGCACTTCTCGTATTCCAACGATACGTGGGCCTGCTCTTCCTGCATCCGCAGATTGTCCATCTCGGATGTAAAGCCCTCGTAATACGCCAGTTTTTCGTCAAGTTCAGCCTTCTGTCGCGAGGCTATTTGACGTGCACGTTTCGAAAGCACCACGACGGTTTCGTACACATTATCACTCTGCGCCGTAAGGTTTTCGATGTCTATCGTCTTCATTCCCATGGAAGGGCCCCTGTATGCGTTTTCTGGAATTCCGTCAATTCAACCCCTGATAAACCGGCGGACCACACGCAAGGTTTCCTTGACGGCCCGCTCAATGTCGTCGTTTTCGATGACCTTGTCCGCTTTTCTGGCAGCATCGAGTTCCCGGCGCGCCCGGTCGAGTCGGACTCGAATGGTTTCTTCGTTTTCCGTGGCGCGTTCCCGGAGCCGTCGCCCGAGTTCGCTGACTGATGGGGGGCGGATAAAAACGATAAGCGCATCGTTGCCGAAGATATTCTTTATTCTGAAGGCGCCATCGATATCGATATCGAGCAAGACCGGCTTTTCTGTGCTGGCGCCCTCCAGTTCGGTCCGCAGGGTGCCGTACAAACGCCCTGGATACACCTCTTCGTGTTCGAGCATCTCGCCGGAGTGGATGCGCGCCTGGAATTCCTGGTGTGAAAGAAAATGGTAGTCTTTGCCGTCCTCTTCGTCAGGACGTCGAGGTCGCGTGGTGGCCGATACCGAAAAGCGAAAAGCCGGTATGGCGGCCATGATCCGGTTGGCTATCGTCGTTTTGCCGGAGCCGCTCGGGGCCGTGAGCACCACAATGCGCGGGGTATGGTCAGGAGGTTTCATTCCACGTTCTGTACTTGCTCGCGAATTTTTTCCAGTTCGTCCTTCATAGCTACTGCAAGGTAAGCGATTTCCGTGTCTCCGGATTTGGATCCGAGCGTATTCACTTCACGATGTATTTCCTGCGCAATGAAATTAAGCTTGCGGCCTTCCGCATGCTCGCTTGCGAGGCACTTCCGGAACAGGTTCAAGTGAGATTTCAGGCGTACGCACTCTTCGGTAATGTCCAGACGCTCGGCCAGTATCGCTATTTCCAGTTCCAGGCGGTGGGGGTCGATACGGTTGTCTTCGAGCATTTCGGCAACCCGTTGGCGTAGCCGTTCGCGCGCGCTTTCGACTCGCTTTGGCGCGTGCGTTTCGACTTGCTCCAGCAGCAGGTCGATAGCTTGCAGCCGCTGCTCCATATCTTTCAGGAGGGCGTCTCCTTCGAGGCGCCGCATGGCTTGCAGGTTGGCTATCGCCTTGTCGAGCGCTTGTTTCGAAGCGTTCCAGCCCTGGGCCGTTTCTTCGGGCAAACCCTCCGTCGTCTGAAAAACATCGGAATATTCCAGGAGATGCTTGAGTCGCACCGGTTCGGTCAGCCCGGCCGTTTCGCGCAACTCATTGAGCAGTTCCATGCAGCGCCTTACGCCGTCGGGATTTATCCAGAGGGAGGCCATGGGGTCTTCCCCTGTCTCCACCTGAATCCGGGCGGTGATTCGTCCCCGCGCAAAATTCTTCTTGATGCGAGCCTGGACTTCCGATTCGTATTCGCTCAGGCTGCGCGGCAGGCGCACCGATACTTCACAGAAGCGATTGTTGACCGAACGGAGTTCGACGGTCGACGACGCGCCGTTTACCTCTGCTTCGCCAAGACCGAAACCGGTCATGCTGTGTATCATGGAGGCGTGAGAGGCGGTTCGAGTTGATTGGACAGATTACGGCGGAATTTAAGGATACTCTGATTAAGTCCGCAAAGTTCAGAGGCTGAGAGGGGTGCGCTGGCGAAACTCGCCTGGCTCCGAATTTCCCTTTTTGGGCCTTTTGAGTAAAAACTATACTTTTTCTACTCCTTTTTTATACCTTTTCTACACCTTTTCTACTCAAAAGGGGGTACCCATGACACGCTTTACAGGCCTGATGGCCATTTTTCCGGCCCTGTTTCAGAGCGGACCGTCGGGCGGTACAGGAGGAACCATTATGGAGTATAACATATCGAACCGGTAGTCAGAGATTCCGAAAGAAGGCAATATGATGCAGTACCCGGCTCCAGGAAATCTGCTTCTTTCAGGGACGTTGGTCGCCTTTTTATGCCTTGTCGGCTGCGAGGAAGATGTGGCGGGGCCAGCCGGAGTGGACGAGCCCTTCTCGCTGTACGGCGTCTTTAATCCCCGGTTGCCTACCCAGACGGTCCTTGTCGGTCCCGTGGAAGACCTGCTTGTCCCGGAATCCGGGGATGCCCTCGATGCGGTCGTCACCTCGACCGATCTGGGCAGCGGCACAACCTACGTGTGGCGGGATTCGGTTGCGGCCAACGCTACGGGGCAACTGGATCATATCTACTGGGCGGATTTTACGCCAGAGTACGGGAGCCGCCATCGCATGGAAGTGGCGCGGTCCGACGGGGAGAAGACCGTCGTAAACATGGAGGTGCCCAAGGAAGTGCGCATTGAGGACGAAGATGCGGGCACGCGAGACCTGCATGTGCGCATTCTGGGGTTCGACGACGAGCCGTTTTCGCTGGTTCGCATAGAGACCGTATACGATGTCTCCTTTTATCATGTGAATTACCCCGATACGGTGTGTACGAGTCCTCGCCGTAGCTATGCGATTTCACACAAGGGTATAGAGGAAAAAACAGATCGCAGGTGGGAATTCTCCACCGATATGAACCTGCTGTACGAGACCCTGCGATCCTATTATCATAACGACACGGGGATTGCATTTAATCATCCGGTTCGGGACGGTCTTGCCTTATTGAGGCTGGAGTTGGAGATCACGGTTGGAAACCCCGATTGGGATCCGCCAGGAGGCGATGTATCGGATGAGCGTGTGCTGGTCCAGCCCGGCACGCTTTCGAACGTGGAGAACGGCTATGGCCTGGTGGTTGGAGGATACAATGAAGAAGCCCCGTTATACCCGTCCAGCAAGGCGATCGAAGACACCCCGTTTTTCGATTTCATACAGCGGAGAGGAGGCGATTATTGTATGGGGACCTTAGAGGATTCGGAGGGGTAGACGAATTATGCTCAAGGGACGGATAGTTCGGATAGTTCTCGCCGCTCGTCTGCAAGAAAGCAGCGTACTGCAGTACCCGATTGCAAGCAATCTGCTTCTTTCAGGGGTGTTGGTCGCCTTTTTATGCCTTACCGGCTGCGAGGAAGATGTGGCGGGCCCCTCGGGGGTGGATGCTCCCTTTTCGATGTACGGTATCCTGAATCCGGAACTACGTACCCAGACGGTGCTTGTTGCTCCCGTGGAAGACCTGCTTGTCCCGGAATCCGGGGGTGCGCTTGATGCGGTCGTCACCTCGACCGATCTGGGCAGCGGTACAACCTACGCGTGGCGGGATTCGGTGGTGGCCAACGCTACAGGGCAACTGGATCATATCTACTGGGCGGATTTTACGCCAGAATACGGCAGTCGTCATCGAGTGGAAGCAGCGCGATCCGATGGATTGCAAAGTAGCGTGGAGGTTAATATTCCGGAGCCGGTTCGCATTGATGAGAATGATCCAGGTTCGCGTATACTTACGGTGAATGTTTCGGCGCCTTCAGATTTTTCACTGATCAGGGTAGACGCCATATATGGAGTGCGGTTTTACGACAAGTTTGAACCGGGTACGCCGTGTAGCACCCCTGTTAAGCATTATGCATTTCCTTATAAAGGTGCTGAAATAAAGACCAATGATGGTTGGCGAATAAAATTAAATCTTTTTATTCACTACGAAACCATGCGTTCTTATTATCATGATGATGTTTTGGCAGATATAGACGACCTCAGATTCCGGAACCCGAGTACGGACGGTCTTGCTCTGATGAGTCTCAAACTGGATTTAACGGTCGGGAATCCGGAGTGGAATTTACCTGAGGGCGTGTCAATTCCAAACGCACTCGGGCACCCGAATATACTTTCGAATGTGGAGAACGGCTATGGATTCGTGGGCGGGGGATACGATGAGGATGCACCGATATATCCTTCGTACAGAGCGATCCGGGACACCCCGTTTTTCGATTTCATGCAGCGGGCCGGAGGCGATTACTGCCTCGGGACTATAGAGGATTCGGAGGGGTAGGCGAGATATGCTCATGCACCGGATTATCGGGATATTTATTGCCGTCGTTGCCTTTTCGGCGCGGTACGGCCCTGTTGAGGCGCAGGCCCAGGTCCAGCCCCGGCGCGCCGTCTTGAGCGGTTTCGTTACGGACGCCTCGGACGGGCAGCCGCTGGCCGGGGCTACCGCCGTGCTGCGGGACCTTGCGGACGCTGCCGGGGACGTTCCGTCGTACGGCGTCGCCGCCAATGCGGACGGTATCTATATCGTTTCGGGGATCGAGCCGGGTTCGTACGAACTGACCATCTCGTTCATAGGCTACGAAGCGTTCCGGGATACCCTTGCGCTTTCCGCAGGGGACGCTGTCCGCCGGCATGCCGCTCTTGTTGCTTCGCAAGAGGAACTCGACGAAGTGCTTGTGCAGGCCGGGCGGGAGCATGGCATGGCCCGCATTACGGCGGGGCGCCAGCGCATTCTTCCCGAAGAGATCGAACTTGTGCCTTCTCCCGACATTTCCGCCGACCTGGCGAATTACCTTACGGTGCTTCCCGGCGTCGTCACGACGGGCGATCGCGGCGGGCAGTATTACGTGCGCGGCGGCGAACCCTCCCAGAATCTCGTGCATCTCGACGGGATGCTTGTGTACCAGCCGTTCCATGTGCTCGGGTTCTATTCCGCTTTCCCGGCGGACATACTGGACCGGGTCGATTTTTATGCGGGCGGCTTTCCCACCCGGTACTCCGGCCGGCTCTCCTCGGTCATCGATGTCGCTTCCCGCTACGGAAACACCCGCCGTTTCGCGGGGATGGCAAGCGTTTCCCCCTTTACGAGCGCGCTGCGCATCGAAGGGCCCATCGTGCCG
This sequence comes from Rhodothermales bacterium, assembly GCA_951812345.1. Classification (GTDB taxonomy): domain Bacteria; phylum Bacteroidota; class Rhodothermia; order Rhodothermales; family VXPQ01; genus VXPQ01. Next base: position 215,429 of record OX638295.1, on the reverse strand, counting down.
GGACATGCGTCGTTTCTAATTGCAGGCCGGGAGTCGTTTCTCGAACGCATTGCCGAACCGCTGATCGACAAGAACCTGCCCTTCCGGTTCGGGGATCTTTTTGCAAAGGTGTACGGACCGGCGACCCGCAACAGCCGGCTCTCGATCAGCGCGCTCAGAACGCATGACCGGGGCACGATCGCCGAGGAGGTCGGGGAGGAGGCGCCCGAGGAGGTCCGCTGGAGCAACGAAGCGCTCGGGGCGCGCTGGGTGATCGTGCCGCGCATTCTGCCGGTCGTCATGAACGTGCACCTGTCCCACTCCCGTCACCAGACCGAGCTTGGCCCGAGGGACGAACCTTTCCGCATGTCCCGCATCTACCACACGCGCTTCGCTATCGATGCATTGTTCGAGAAGGATCGTTTTTCCTGGGAAGGCGGCTGGGACGGTCTCATTTCCGGAGAATCCCAGAACCGTCTGGATGGGGTTTTTCATTTGCCGGAGACGTCCGCGAGGCCGTTTCTGGAGTTCGGATTCTATGCGCAATCCACGTTCGATCTCGGACGCGGCCTGGTCGTGGCGCCGGGCGCCCGTTTGCAATGGTATCAGGTCCGGATCGACCCGTGGCTGGAGCCCCGGTTGCGGGCGACGTGGGATCGCGGCATACATCATTTCAGCGCCGCCGTCGGCGTGTACAATCAGGAAGTGGTGGGTCTTACCGACCGGCGCGACGTAGCCAACGTGTTTACGATATGGTCTATCGTACCGCGCCCCGAGGACGACGAAAACGAAAGGGACCCACTGGTGGGGCGGCTGGGCAAATCCGTCCACGGGTTGCTTGGCTACCGTGCCGCGCCGAAACCCTGGCTGGAGGTTTCCGTCGAGGGTTTCTACAGGCGCATGCAGAACCTGTTCGTTGCGGAATGGACCGCGTTTCCTGCGCTTACCACCCGGCTTCACCCGGCGCGCGGACGGTCGATCGGCATGGAAGCGCGCGTGGAGATGCGGCGGGCGCCGTTCTACGCCTTCGTGAATTATGGCCTTTCCTCCACGCTGTACCACACGAAATACGAGGCCATACGGTACTGGTTCGACACGGAGTCTCTCGAATTTCGACCGCCGCATGATCGCCGTCACCAGGTCAATGCGCTTGCCAGCGTTTCCTGGAAGGGATTCGACGCCAGCGTGCGCTGGGCCTTCGGTTCCGGGCGCCCCTACACCCGCCCGGTGGCTTTCGACAGCTTTGTGCTGCTGGACCGGGCTGCGAGCGTCTTCGAACTGATGCGCTCCCGGCGCGTGATTTATGACCGTCCTTTCAATGCGGTGCTTCCCACCTATCACCGTCTCGACATTTCCGTCGAACGAACCTTCCGGTTCGACGGGGCCGCCCTTACGCTTCAGGGCAGCGTCATCAACCTGTACGACCGGCGCAATCTTTTTTATCTCGATCTGTTCACGGTGCGCCGGGTGGATCAGCTTCCGCTCGTGCCGTCTCTGGGGATCCGGGTGAGCTTCGAGTAAGCGGGTGCGGCGTTTCTCCGGGAAGCATTGCTTGCCGGGGTTCGTTTTCGCGGCGCGGGCAGCCGGGGAAGATACCGATCAGGAAGACATCCTGGTATTACGTGGCGGAGAGGGTGGGATTCGAACCCACGGTACCGCGTGAACGGTACACTCGCTTTCCAGGCGAGCCCCTTCGGCCGCTCGGGCACCTCTCCGGGGCATTGTAAACGATCACTTGTACTTGAAGAGCCAGGGAGTTCGTTCCGGGATATTGCCATGTCAGGGCTGTGTCGCCTGATACAAGGCCGGATTATACCTCCATGATTTCTTCTTCCTTGCGGGCGGTAAGCGAGTCGACAAGGTCTGTCAAACGGTCCGTGATTTCCTGCAGTTGCTCGCCTCCTTCAAACAGCATGTCTTCCGGAATATGCTCCGCCTCGCCCATCTTGCGCATTTTGTCCTTGACGTCACGGCGAATATTGCGAATGCCGATTTTTGCGTCTTCCCCTCGGCTTTTTGCCGTTTTGACGAGGTCCCGCCGCCGCTCCTCCGAAAGCGGTGGTACCGGGATGCGAATCATGGCGCCATCGTTCGACGGATTGAGTCCGGTATTCGACGCTATAATGCTTTTTTCGATTGCTTCGAGCGCACCCCGGTCCCACGGTTGTACGGTGAGCAAGTCGGGCTGCGGGGCGCCGATGCTCGCAATCTGGTTCAGCGGGGTCTGGGCGCCGTAGTAATCCACCCGCAAGTTTTCGATCATGGCCGGCGTGGCCCGCCCCGCCCGGATAACATGCAGTTCGCCCCGTAACCATTCAAGGCTTTTCTCCATGTGTTCTTCGGCCTCTTGGAGGAGCGCCTTGAGATGCTCATTGATCATGGCTGGACTCGTGTGAAGGAGAACATTTCCGTTCCTGCATACCCCTCAAGTTTTCAGGTCGCTGTCGCCGGGTTTTCGTTCCAGTGAACGACGGTGCCGATGCGCTTGCCGGAGACGATGCTTTGCAGATTGCCCGGCTCATTCACATTGAACACAAGGATCGGCATTTTCGATTCACGGCAGAGGGTGAAGGCAGTGATATCCATGATGCGGAGATCCCTGCGAATGACCTCATCCCCGGCAATTTCATCGTACATTTTCGCATCCGGGTCGGCTTCCGGATCCGCCGAAAAAATACCTGCGACACGCGTACCTTTCAGGAGGACGTCGGCTTCGATTTCGAGGGCCCGAAGCGCAGCGGCTGTGTCGGTCGTGAAGTACGGATTCCCGGTGCCGGCGCCGAAAATGACCACCCGCCCTTTTTCCAGATGGCGGATAGCCCGGCGCCGGATGAACGGCTCGGCGATTTCCTCCATCTTTATGCTGGATTGCAACCGTGTCTGGAGGCCCGCCTGCTCGAGAGCGTCTTGCAACGCCATGGCATTGATCATCGTGGCAAGCATACCCATGTAATCAGCATGTGCGCGGGTCATACCGGCATGGGCGGTTCGAACGCCGCGAAAAATGTTGCCGCCGCCGATTACGACAGCCACCTCTACCCCGCGTTCCACAATGGTTTCGATCTCCCGTGCGTATCCGGCAAGCACATCGGGATCAATGCCGTACGACCGGGCGCCCAGCAACGCTTCCCCGCTCAGTTTCAGCAGAATACGCTTGTATGTGCTGCGGTGCGTGTCGCTTGCCATGATTTCAGGGGGATAGGAGATTATTCTCCCAGCGCGAAACGAACGAACTGGCGTACGCCAGCCCCCGCTTTGTGTAGCATGGCCTTTACACTCATCGAGGAATCCTTGACGAAAGGTTGTTCGACCAGCACATGATCCTTGAAGTACCGTTCCAGCTTACCGGTGGCGATTCGGTCAATAATGTGATCCGGTTTGCCTTCGTTCCGGGCGGATTCCCGCGCGATCTCAAGCTCTTTTTCCTTGACGCTCTCGGGGACATCTTCCGTGGTGGTGGCGACAGGATTCATAGCGGCCACCTGCATGGCCACGTCAGTTCCGGCGTCTTCCACTTGACCGTTTCCGTACATGTCCACAAGGACACCGAGACGGGAGCCCGGGTGAATATAGGCAACGATTCGCCCGTCTTCACTTTCAAGCAGGGCAAACCGACGCGCGACAATCTTTTCGCCGATCTTACCCGTTGCTTCCACCAGGGTCTGTTCCACAGTCCGGCCCCCCGCAAACTCGACACCATGCAATGCATCGGTATCCTGCGGCGCTTTTTCCAGTACGATCCGGGCGATTGCTTCGGCAAGTTGTTCGAACTCCTCATTCCTCGCGACGAAGTCGGTTTCGCAGTTGAGTTCGAGGAGCGCACCCCTTTTCCCGTCGTCGGAAAGCGCAGCCACAACGAGGCCCTCATTGGCTTCCCGGGTGGCTCGTTTTTCCGCCACCTTCTGTCCTTTTTTGCGCAGAATATCCACGGCGGCTTCCAGATCGCCGTTCGCTTCCTGGAGTGCTTTTTTGCAGTCCATCATGCCGACCCCCGTGATTTCACGGAGTTGTTTGACGTCGGCTGCCGTTATAGTCATGGTCGTTTCTCGTCTTCTAAGCGGAATTCACGGGATAAGCGATCCGTGCGGCTGCAAGGATCGTCGGTTCGTCAGGATTTCCGCTTTTTGTCTTCGTTGGCTTCCTTGATTTCTTTCGCGCGCTTGCCTTCGTTCACCGCATTGGCGATGACGGAAGTGACAAGCTGGATCGACTTGAGCGCGTCGTCATTGGCCGGGATCGGGTAATCGACCAGGTCCGGATCGCAGTTCGTATCGATCATTGCAATGATTGGTATGCCGAGCTTGCGTGCCTCTTTTACAGCAATGTGTTCCCGGTTGATGTCCACCACAAAAGCCGCTCCCGGCAGACGCGGCATGGTGGCTATACCACTGAGCACTTTCACGAGCTTTTCGTGCTCGCGACTATGCATGAGCCGCTCCTTTTTCTTGAGTGTCTGGAAAGATTCATCTTCCTCGAATCTGGCCAGTTCGTCCATGCGCCGGATACTCCCGCGAATGGTCTGGAAATTCGTCAGCGTGCCGCCAAGCCAGCGTTCAACCACGTACGGAGAGTCGCACGATTCCGCAAATGTACGGACCGTTTCCCTGGCTTGTTTTTTCGTGCCTACGAAGAGGAGCGGTCTGCCGAGGCGCGCAAAACGAGCGGCCGCTTCTGCAGCCGTGTTCAGCATCGCCTGTGTTTGCATCAGGTCGATGATATGGATGTTGTTCCGCTGCATGAAGATGTATTTCTTCATCTTCGGATTCCAGCGGGACGTGAGGTGCCCGAAATGCGTACCTGCTTTAAGGAGTTGCTCGATGCTGACCTGGTATCCGGATTTCTGTCCGGTTTCAGGGGTCTCCTGCGGGGCTGCTCCGGGCTCGGGGACTGTCGTTGCGGGTGTCGTTTCGCTCATGAATAGGGCGGAATCCGCCGGGTTTGTTCCTCTACCGTCGTCCCTCATGAAACATGACCGGTACCCCGGCCACCCTGTTGCATGTCAGGCGGTATGTGTGATTAAAAACGGTTTGTCCGATGCATGCGTTACCGCTTGCTGAACTGGAACCGTTTGCGGGCCTTCGGGCGGCCGTACTTCTTGCGTTCGACCATGCGGTCGTCCCGGGTAAGCAGTCCGGCGTCGCGAAGAGGTTTTTTGAAATCTTCGTTGAAATCAACCAGCGCACGAGCCACGCCGAGGCGGATGGCTTCGACCTGCCCCGTCAAGCCCCCGCCTTTTACATTGACCAGTATGTCGAATTGTCCGGTTGTACCGGTCGCCTCAAAGGGCTGGAAGATGATTTTGCGCCGCCAGTCGAGTGGAAAATACATCTCGTAGGGACGGCGGTTGATCGTCACCTGACCGTTGCCGGCGCGCAGATAGACGCGCGCGGTGGATGTTTTCCGACGGCCTAAGCCGATGTTCTGAACAGGTCCTGCCATGAACTAAGGAATCGTCTTTTCGCTGGTTATATGGTGAGTTCTTTGGGTTGCTGCGCCGCGTGCGGATGAGTCGGGCCTGCATACACCTTAAGTTTTTTAAGCATCTGACGACCGAGGGGGCCTTTCGGCATCATTCCCCGAACGGCGTTACGCACGATAAAATCCGGTTTGGAGGCGCGCATTTCCTCGGGCGTTGTGAACCGCTCGCCGCCTGGATATCCGCTGTAACGAAAGTACTCCTTCATCGTTTCCTTTTTGCCGGTGAGGCGGACCTGGTCTGCATTTACGACAATCACAAAATCGCCGGTATCCACATGAGGCGTGAATCGCGGATTATGTTTTCCGCGCAGAATAGAGGCGATGCGCGATGCAAGTCGTCCGACTACCTGCTGGCTGGCGTCGACAACGTACCATGTACGCTCGATGTCGCCGGGCTTGGCAGAATAAGTTTTGAAGCTGTTCGCATCCATGGTTAAATTTGTTTATCTTCTATCATTAACGCAGCACATCTTTAGCCTGATGTCACCGCGCAGGTACCGATCAAGGCGGTTCCGTGGTGTCGGATCATTCCAATGGATTGTCCAGACGACTCCTAAGACATCGGCTACGAACTATCGTAGCCAAGGAAGATACGGCCTTTTGAGTATTACGTCAAGTCCTTCCATGCAGATGCTGACCGCTGTTACATGTAGCAGTCTTGTGGCGTCTTTGATCGGCCAGAGCTCACTTCGACCGTGTCGCTGGTGCGGGGTTTTCCGTTGTCCGCTTTATTTCCACGTCCGTCGACAAGTTATCGATGCTGTACTCATCCTTTGAGTCGCTGGACGAATTGGTGGCTACCCTACCTTTTCATCTCGACGACATACCCTCAATAAACGCAACCTATTTACACTGGCACGCCTCGGGAGATGCGCATGAGCGCGAGGTGATTCAATTATGGACGTACTGTTTCATCCGAAGATATTTTCTGGTGAAATTCATTCAGGAAGCATCCTGGAGCGCTGTTGATCTGGATATGCTCATCGAGACCGCGTTTCGTAAAACGGAAGCGCGGGAAGCCCAGATCAGGGAGCCCTCGCGTTATGCGAGTTGGGTCAGCGTGGTGTGCAAGAATACGTTCCGAAACTATCTTCGCTCAAGACGCCACCACATACCGATCGAACATGCCCCGTCGCTTTCTCTCAGGATTATCGTATGCGGAGATCGCGCAACGGACGGGCCGGCCGCTTCCGACCATTCGCGCATTTATTTACAAAGCAATCAAACGTTTGCGGGAAGATGCGGAATTTCTGAAGAATTTCGAATAAAGTAATACTCTTGGGCAGGGCACACTGCTTCGTCATTTCTTGCCAGCGCACCCCTCTCAGCCTCTGAACGTCGCGGACTTAATCAGAGTATCCTTAAAGATGGGTGCTGTGCCTGTTCGTCTTCCGAGGGGCAGACGCGAGAGGATAATGGCGCCGGGCCCGCCCCCCTGTGACTTTTCAGTTGTTCAACATCACCGGCATGATGAGCATCAAGACATGTTCGCCGTCCCGCTGGGTTTGCGGCGTAACGACGCCGGCGCGGTTTGGAGAACTGAACTCAATGACGACTTCATCGTCGTCGATGTGCCCCAGGACCTCGTTCAGATAGGTTGCATTGAATCCGATAGCCATCGGCTCGCTGTTGTATTCGCATGGTACGGTTTCATGCGCTTCGCTCGCCCGCTCAATATCCTGTGCATCGATTTCGATGTGGTTTGCCCTGAGCTTCAGGCTTATCTGAGGCGTTAGACTGGACGAATACAAGCTAACGCGTTTCACAGCGGCGAGCAGTGCGTTCCGCTCCACAACAATCCGCTTATCGTTGTCTTTCGGTATAACGGCTTCGTAGTTGGGGTATGCTTCGGCGATAAGCCGCACAAGGATGCGCGTGTTGCCGGCAACGAAGCCTGCGTACCCTGCGTCCACGAGAATGGTGCATGTTTCTCCGGAAAGGACCTTGCTGGCCAGTGAGATGGCTTTTTCCGGAATGATGAAGTTGACATCTTCCTGCGCCGTCATGGAGTCGATTTGCATACGGACAAGGCGGTGTCCGTCCGTCGCAACGGCCCGTCCCGGTTCCAGGCCGATCTGAAAATACACCCCCATCATGGCCGGGCGCAGTGCGTCCTTGCTGACAGCGAAACTCGTCTTGTCGATCGCACGGCGGATCAGATCGCCGGTTGTTTCTATGCTGTGTTCCGGGTCGAGTTCGGGCAGGGACGGGTAGTCGCTCCCGTCGTGTCCGGACATTTTGTATTCGCCCACATCGGTTTTGAGCACGATGCGAAATTCGTCATCCGCCTCGAAGGAAATCGGTACTTCGGGCAGGGCGCGCAGCGTGTCCAGCAGGCGCCGGGCCGGCACGGCTATACGTTGAATCTGTTTGTCTTCAAATTGTACTTCGACCCGCTGTACGATAGTGACCTCCAGATCCGTTGCGCTCAGGCTGAGGCACGTTTCATCAATCTGTTCGAAAAGAATGCACTCCAGAATAGGAAGGGTGCTTTTTGTGGGGACGGCTCCCCCGGCGGTAGTCAGCGCCTTGAGAAGGTTGGCGCTGGAGGCGGTAAATTTCATAGTGTTAATGGTATCGATCCCTTAAGTGGCAAGTGTGCGGCGGCTTGCAGCACTGCGGTTAGCGAAATATAGCCATGCCCATGTTCCTAACATAAGATAGCAATACGCAGGCGAAAGAATCACCGGTGACGTATCTCAATTTCCTGACGGATTCGTTTGAGCGTTTGCCGGAAGTTCGGATCTGTCTCCATGTGATTCTCCACGCCCCGGCAGGCATGAATCACGGTCGAATGATCCTTACCGCCGAAATACCTTCCTATCGTGGCGAGGGAATGCCCTGTCAGTTGTTTGCTGAAGTACATACCTACGTGCCGTGCCTGAACAATCTCGCGCCTTCGGCCCCGACCAAGCACCAGGTCTTCAGGGACCCCAAGGTATTCGCAGGTGATGCGACGGATTTCTTCCACGGTCGGTTTCGCACTCGTGTCGATGGGCAGTTCGCCCAGCACTTCCCGGATGAGCGGGATATCTATTTCCCGCCGGTGCAGCGAGGCGTGCGCCAATAGCCGGATCAGTGCACTTTCCAACTCGCGGACGTTGTTCTTGACATGGTGCGCAATGAATTCGATAAATGCGTACGGGATGGCGATACCCTGATCATTGGCCTTGCGATTGAGAATAGCGATGCGCGTTTCCAATTCCGGTTGCTGTAGGTCAGCGACGAGTCCTCCCTGAAACCGTGAAAGCAGCCGGTCCGCCACCCCGGAAATTTCCTGCGGGGCCCGGTCTGTCGAAAAAACGATTTGTTTTCCGGCCTGGTGGAGGATGTTGAAGATGTGGAAGAGTCCTTCCTGCGTTTTTTCCTGATCACTGAAGAACTGGATGTCGTCGATGATTAGCAGGTCTATGCTGCTGTAGAACGCGACAAACTCGTTGTTCCGATTTGTCCGGAGCGATTGCATATAGTCCGAGGTGAAATGATCGCTCGACGTGTACAGGACCTTGTAGTTGCTGTGCTGGCGGACGTGGTTACCAATGGCCTGAACCAGGTGCGTTTTTCCTAACCCGACGCCTCCATAGATCAGCAACGGGTTAAAGGTCGTATGCCGGGGCTTCTGTGCAATAGCCAGGGCGGCGCTGCGGGCGAACTGGTTGCAATCGCCTTCTATGAATCGGTCGAAGGTGTACGAACCGTTGAGTGGCATTCCCGATGCGACAAAGAACGTGTCCGCGGATTCAAAAGCGCTCGGTGCAACATTGAAGAAATGGTCTGGCGTCGCCGGGTCGGCAAGAGGTGCTTCTCCGGGAACAGGCGCCGGTTTTTCCCCCGCACTGTCCGGCAGATGTGCTGATGCTTTGGGATGGTCCTGTTTCACGCTGTCGTTCTCGTTGGTCATATCGTCGAAAAACCCGCCGGATAGCCGTGGCTTATCCGATATGCACCAATTATTCACAACCGGGAATAATTCCCTCGAAAATCCGCACGTTCCATGTTCGGCCTCTCCTTGAGAGGCTCACAAGTTATACACACCGCTTTCCCTTTGTGTAAGTATCTATGAAAAAACGACTTAAATCAAATTTCCAAGTGTTTTTCCACACACCTCATTTAATGGTGTCATCGCTGGCTGCTTATCTCCACGGGACCAGGCAGATTTGTCAACAACTTACTCACAAACATACCGTTTTGTGCGTTATCCAGAGGAATTCCTCTCCTGATACTCGACGGCGCCTTCTTTTTTCCTGCGGAACGTATGGCAGGATGGTAACGATTCCGGGGCCAAAAGACAAGCCGGAACCCCTTGATTTCGAATACGGGGCCAACAAGGAATCTCTGTTTTCATAAGGATACTCTGACCAAAACCGCTTCGCTCAGCACGTCACGTTCGCAAGTACAGATGACGATGATTCCATCGTCGGAATCAGGGGAAGCACTGCGAATTCGGGGCATCGCGGGCGTGACGCGCCCTTCGGTGAGGCTGCGAGGGGCACGCTGGCCGTGTCATTCCTCACTATGCGGGGCCTGCCACACTGCTTCGTCATTCCTTGCCAGCGCACCCCTTTCAGCCTCTGAACTTCGCGGACTTAATCAGAGTATCCTTAGCAGGGTACACTGTACGGTTTTTTGGCGAATCCACCGCATCATTTTTGTCCCGGAACGCTGGCGTGCATATCTTCGTTTGATGGAACAGATTTTGACGTGCTGTCATGTTTGCGATAGGTATCGAAGCGCTGGCGCCGGGAGTACATGAACGAATGTTCAGGCCGGAGGCCGAGGCGCTGAAATTGGATCCTTCGGCGTTTCGGGATGTGGAAGTCGCGGCGCGCCTTGATGTGGCCGAGGGCCGGATTTTCGTTTCACTGACGATTCGAGCGCAGGCCACGCTGGAATGCGACCGTACGTTGCGTTCTTTCGATCAGGTGATCGAGGGTACGTATCGCGTACTGTTCTCTTGCGCGGGATTCGCAAGCGAAAAGAAAGACAGTTGCAACGAGGTCAGGATACTGGACCCGAGCGATCGGGTTCTGGATATTACCGATGTTACGCGAGACACAATTTTGCTTGCGGTGCCGACGCGATGCGTCGCTCCCGGGGCAGAGGACATAGACATCCCGATGACGTTCGGCGTCCCGCAAGGAACGCAGGAAAATAGCATAGACCCACGCTGGGAGGCACTAAGCGCGTTGAAGTCGGAAGGGGATCGAAATTGAGGTTGGCGTTCATGCCGACGATATGCTTCCCGGCGAACACAGAAAATCATGGCGAATCCGAAAAGAAAACATTCCAAGGCTCGAACACGGCAACGCCGTGCCCGGTATTACGGTAGCTTGAAGGAGCCGCAGATAGCGGAGTGCCCCAACTGTGGTATATCGAAGCTCTTGCATCACGCTTGTCCCAGTTGCGGTTATTACCGGGGCCGACAGGTGATCGAGCCGAAAGAAGCTGTTTAGGCCATACATTGCGTCCGGTCCGCCGGCCGTTTCTCCATATCTTCCAACATGGCCATTCGGGTAGCGGTTGATGCTATGGGGGGCGACAAGGCCCCCTCCGTTGTCGTTGAGGGCGCTATACATGCGCTGGAGACTTCGGATGGCGATCTCGAGGTGCTTCTTGTGGGGCAGGAAGATGCCTTGCAAGCTGAGATAGCCCAGAGGAAAGGGGCTACCGACCTGTTGCCATTGCACATCGTTCATGCCTCTGATGTGATCGCTATGGACGAGGCCCCAGCCGCCGCCGTAAAATCGAAGCGGGGATCCTCCATCCATGTTGGGCTGGGCGCCGTGCGGGAAGGGAAGGCTCACGGATTTGTCAGCGCCGGAAATACAGGCGCCATCATGGCGGCTTCGCTTTTTATACTGGGCAGTTTACGGGACGTTGCTCGTCCCTCGGTCGTTTCCTTTTTACCGACGACCAAGGGCCATTGCATCATACTTGATGTGGGCACCAATGTGGATTGCCGCCCGGAGCACTTGCTTCAGTTTGCGAGGATGGGCTCGATCTATGCGTCCACAGTGATGCAGCTTGAGAGCCCGAGGGTGGCCCTGGTGAACCTGGGAGAGGAAGCCCGGAAGGGCAACGAGCAGGTAAAGGCTGCCTATAAACTCCTGCAGGCGTCTCCAGACATTCATTTCTGCGGGAATATCGAGGGGCGTGACATCCTGCACCACATGGCGGATGTAGTGGTCTGCGACGGATTCGTCGGCAACATTCTTCTCAAGTTCGGGGAGAGCGTTGCCTCCGCGGTCCCCCAGATGATCGCGGAAGAAATGGTGCGGCAGGGGTTTTCCAACCCGAACAAGAAGATGGTGCTGGATGCGTTTTCTGCCGTGCGGCTTCGTTTCAGTTATGAGGAATACGGCGGCGCCCCACTGCTTGGGGTAAATGGTAATGTGATGATTGGGCACGGCGGGTCGACGGTCCGGGCCATCGAGCGCATTATTCTTATGGCCGCCGACGTGGCGCGGCACGGGGCGCTGGAGGCAATGAACAAGGCATTCAGCAAATAATGCCCCGAACCATCATCTGTGCAGGGGGTTTGCAGAAGGGGTGTTCCCAATCATGCAACCAGCGATCAACAGCGCCATGAGATATGCGGCCATAACAGCGGTTGGGCGCTTTCTGCCCGACGAGCGGCTTACGAACGCGGATCTTGAGCAAATCGTGGATACCGACGACGAATGGATCCGGACGCGCACCGGCATTCGGGAACGTCGCATTCTCCGCGATCCCGATAAGGCGACCGCGTACATGGCATCGAAAGCAGCGCAGGATCTGCTGGAGAAGCGGGGGCTGGATCCGGAAGAAATCAATGTGGTCATCGTTGCCACCGTCACGCCGGACATGTTTTTTCCCGCGACAGCCTGTCTTGTGCAGGATAACATCGGCGCGTCGAATGCCTGGGGCTTTGATCTTTCTGCAGCGTGCAGCGGGTTTCTTTTCGCTCTTTCGACAGGTGCGCAGATGATCGAAAGCGGTCGCCATGAGAAAGTGCTTGTCATTGGCGCGGACAAGATGACCGGTATTACGAATTTCGAGGATCGGGCAACGTGTGTTCTTTTCGGAGACGCCGCTGCTGCTGTACTGTTGGAGCCGGATTCCGGGGAATGCGGAATCATCGATTTTTTCCAGCGCATCGACGGCAAATATGCCGATATGCTCTCTATGCCGGGAGGCGGGAGTCTGAATCCTCCCACCTACGAAACGGTTGCGAAGGGCATGCATTTTTTGCAGCAGCAAGGGCGTGCGGTGTTCAAGTATGCTGTGGATGGCATGGCCCGATCCGCTGAAGAGATCATGAAACGCCACAATTTGGGGGTGGACGATATTCGCTACCTTGTTCCGCACCAGGCCAACCAGCGGATCATTGACACTACAGCGCGGCAAATGGGTCTCGATAGTGACAAGGTCATACTCAATATCGATCGCTACGGTAACACGACGGCGGCAACCATTCCCTTGTGTTTTGCAGATCGGGAAAGCGAACTGCGCAGGGGGGATGTCCTTATTCTGGTGGCGTTCGGCGGTGGATTTACCTGGGGTTCCTGTTATCTTCGCTGGGCCTACGACGGCAGTAAGGTGGCAAAAAAAGAGGCGGAAGTACGTGTAGCCGCAGAGTTGTAACCGGCTGGCGCCGGTTGTATCCCATAGCGAATGATGAATAAGGCCGTCTTTCTTTTTCCGGGGCAGGGGAGCCAGTACGCGGGTATGGCGATGGACCTGTACGAACGCTTCGCCGAAGCCCGCGAGATCATTGATCAGGCGGATCGGCTGTTGGGCTTTCCGCTTTCAGAGGTCATGTTTGGCAAGTTGGCGGAAGGCGATGCTGCGCTGAAGCGGACTGACAGAACACAGCCTGCGCTGTACGTACACAGCATGGCCGTCATGGCAATACTGCGCCGCACCGATTTGCAGGCGGCAATGGCGGCCGGCCATAGTCTTGGGGAATACAGCGCACTGGTTGCTGCGGGCGCTCTTTCCTTCGAAGACGGGCTACGGCTTGTGCGGCGGCGCGGCGAACTCATGGCGAACGCGGACGACGAGCGCCCTGGTACCATGGCCGCCGTGCTCGGTATAGAAGATAACCAGGTGGTTCGCGCGTGCGAGGAGGTCTCTGGGGCCTCTGATGCCGTGGTGGCGGCGAATTTCAATGCCCCCGGGCAGGTGGTTATATCCGGAGATGCATCGGCCGTTGAGCGGGCCATGCAGGAGGTACGCGCTCGGGGCGCCCGGCGCGTGGTGCCACTGCCTGTGAACGGTGCTTTTCACTCGCCGCTCATGGAGCAGGCTCGTGAAGGGCTCGAACGTGCGCTCTCAGGATGTACTATCCAGGCTCCCCTCTTTCCGGTATATCTCAATGTGACGGGCTCGGCCACCTGTGATCCCGACGAGATACGTCAGGCGCTGGTGGCGCAGCTTACGGCGCCCGTGTACTGGTCCAGATCGCTTCGGAACATGCATGCGGACGGAGCCGACGGTTATATTGAGATCGGCGCGGGCAATGTGCTGTGCGGGCTGGCGCGCCGTACGCTTGGGCGGGACATCAAGACAGTTTGCGCAGGAAAAGCCGATGAACTGGCATTGATTCTTGCTAACGGAGCCTGAAAGACTATCGCCTTCGAGTCAACTGTTTGCGCTTGCTTGTTCTCATTCACCGATTTTTTCGGGATCATGGCTTTTGATTTGGACGGAAAAACGGCGCTTGTTACCGGTGCTTCTCGAGGTATTGGGCGGGCTGTCGTCGAAACGCTGGCCGCCGCCGGTGCCCGCGTGGCCTTTACGTACCGGTCTTCTACGGACGAGGCGAATGCACTTTGCCGGCAATTGCAGGAATCCGGTTCGGAATGCCTCGTTTTTCAGGGAGACGCTGCTGAGATTTCGTCCGCTGAGGAAGCGGTGGGCGGCATGCTGGAAGCCTGGGGGACCATAGATGTGCTGGTCAATAACGCCGGAATTACGCGAGATGGACTGATGCTTCGGATGAACGAGCATGACTGGGACGCGGTTGTGAGCACCAACTTGAAGAGTGTGTTCAACTTTTGCAAAATGGCGTACCGGCCTATGATGAAGCAACGGGCCGGGACGATCGTGAATATGTCTTCCATCATAGGCGTTGTCGGAAACCCGGGGCAAACGAACTATGCGGCTTCGAAGGCCGGCATCATAGGCTTTTCGAAGAGTCTTGCCAGGGAACTTGGAGGCCGCGGGATAACCGTAAATGTGGTAGCCCCAGGCTATGTAGAAACGGATATGACCGCTGGCCTGAGTGACACCGCACGTAGCGCGCTCCTTGATACGGTTACATTGAAACGTACTGCAACACCGCAGGATGTGGCCAACGCCGTGCATTTTCTGGCTTCCCCCGCGGCGAATTACATTACGGGGCATGTACTTCATGTCGACGGAGGGCTTGCCATGTGACGCCAACCGGGAGCATATCGCTTCCGGTCCGCACGCCAGACACTAAATGTTATGAGCGATAACGACGAAAATTCGTCATCTTCCTACACCAAGGTCATTGACTTGACCCGTCGCGCACAGCGCGAGCAGCATAGCGAACGACATATCCAGGAAATCCAGGAAGGTGTTGCAGAGCGTCTCCCCGACGCCTCAATGGACAACTTGCCCGTGAAGGTGCGTGCGGCCCTGAGTGCTGCCGGATGGGATGCCCTCATGCCCGTTCAGGAACAGGTCATTCCCTACATTCTTGAAGGCGCTGACCTGATTGTACAGTCCCGCACCGGATCCGGCAAGACAGGTGCTTTTTTGTTGCCGCTGTTCGAACTTCTGGACTCATCGCGCCGCGTCACGCAGGCGCTTGTCATGACGCCTACCCGCGAACTGGCGAAGCAGATCAACGAGGTGTTCGAATACATGAAACAGGCCAACCGCGAGACCAGCGCGTTAGAATCAGTGCTTGTGTACGGGGGGATCGAATACGGGCCGCAAATTAGGGGTTTGCAAGAGGGCGCCCAGGTAGTGATCGGTACGCCCGGCCGCATTCTCGATCATCTCAGCCGGGGCAACGCCGATCTGCGGCAACTCGAATATGTCATCTTCGATGAAGCCGACGAGATGCTCTCGATGGGCTTCTACCCGGATATGCAGGAGTTGCGGCGGTACTTGCCCGCCGAACGGTGCACCCTGATGTTCAGCGCCACAATTCCTCCAAGAGTGCGGTCGCTCAGCCGCGATTTTCTCACGGAACCCCAATTCATTTCGTTGAGTGCGGGCAAGGAGAGCATTGAGACGATGGAATACCGGTATTATGTGACCGATCCGATGGAAAAGGATCGCGTCCTGGTGCGTCTGTTCGAGATCGAAAATCCCGAATCGGCGATCATATTCGTCAACAGGAAAAGGGATGTCGAGTATTTGACGACGTTTCTTCGGAATTATGGCTATAGCGCCGACGCCATTTCCGGAGATTTGTCCCAGAAGGCCCGGGAGGCAGCCCTTGCCCGAACCCATTCGGGAGAGACGCGCTTTCTGGTCGCCACGGATGTTGCTGCCCGGGGAATTGATATATCGGACCTCAGCCACGTATTCATGTATGATGTGCCGCAAGATCCGGAATACCTGATTCACCGGTCAGGTCGCACTGCCCGCGCCGGGAAGATGGGCGTCGCTGTCGTACTTGCGACCGTGGAGGATGAGACGGACCTCATCCGTTCGGCAATACGCTATGGAGTACCGGTGGAAAAACGTCCCCTCCCGACAGCGGAGGATGTGAGTGCGCGTGTTGCGGAGCGCCTTACGGTCGTGTTGGAGAATCGCCTTCGCGAACGAACGCATACGGAGCGGGAGCGCGTCCGGCAGTTTGTGCCGCTTGCCCAGGAACTGGTCCGGAAAGAACCGGAATTACTTGCCATGTTCGTTAGCGACATGCATATGAACAAGGGGAAAACGTTGCGGCCGGAAGCGAAGGAGGAGGATATGAGTGCGCGTGTTGCGGAGCGCCTTACGGTCGTGTTGGAGAATCGCTTTCGCGAACGAACGAATATGGAGCGGGAACGCGCCCGGCAGTTTGTGCCGCTTGTTCGGGAACTGGCCCGGGAAGAACCGGAATTACTGGCCATGTTCGTTAGCGACGTACATATGAACAAGGCGCAGGCGGTGCGGGAGGAACTGAAGGAGAACGAACAAAGTGCTGGCGAGAAGTCGCGAGATCGTGCCCGGTACCGCGGTAAGAAACGGAAACGGTGAGGAGGTTGTCTCTTTTCCGGCGCGCTGCTATCCGGTTGTTTCAGCCGTTTGTTCTGCCGGGATCAGGGGTAGTTCAATAATCATTTCGGTGAACTCGCCCGGTTCGGTGTCAACACGGATGGTGCCCCCGTGTTCGCGGATGATGTCGCTCGACATAGCAAGGCCGAGCCCGGTGCCCTTGTCGGTGGGCTTCGTAGTGAAGAACGGATCGAATATCTTGTTCAGCACATCGGGGGGAATCCCATTTCCGTTGTCCTTGATACGTATCTCGACCTTCTCTTCCTTGCGCCTGGTGATGAGCCACAGCGTCGGCATGTAGGACTCGATCCCCTCCCCGGCTTCTTCCTTTTGTCGTCGCTTTTCGTCGATCGCGTAGCAACTGTTGTGCACCATATTCAGGAAAACGCGGCCCAGATCCTGGGATATGACCTTGAGAACGCCTGCATCCGGGTCGAAGTCCTGTTTTATGTCGAGCTGAAAGTCAGAGTCGCTTGCCCGTACGCTGTGGTAGGCAAGGCGGGCATGTTCATCGAGCAGGTTGTTGATGTCGGTGTCCTGGTGTTTCGCTTCGCCCCGCCCCAGCATCAGCATGTCGTGAACGATGCGGTCGGCGCGCTCGCCGTGATGTTTGATGCGCTCGAAATTGCTGTTCAGGTCGTCCGTGATTTCCTGGATGAGGTCCTGCTGATCCTCGCTTAGCTGTTCGTCATTTTCATTCAGCACTTCGTGCAGTTCCTCAAGAAGTTCTTCTGAGGCTTCGGAGAAGTTCTTGACGAAGTTCAGCGGATTTCTGATTTCATGTGCGACGCCCGCCGTCAATTCGCCAAGGGCCGCCAGTTTTTCCTGCATGACAATCTGGTCCTGAGCCGTACGCAGTTTGTCCAGAACGCTTTCCAGCTCATTGTTTTTCGTCTTCAGATCTTCCGCCAGCTTTTCCACGAGGTTGAGTCGCTGCACTTCCAGGGCGTGGCGTCGGAACACCTCCAGTGCCCCGGCCATGTCGGTAACTTCGTCGTTTCCACCGATTTCGACCTCAAGCTCCAGATCTCCCTCGGCCATGCGATGCATCCAGTCCGACAGGCGTTGAATGCGGGAGAGCAATATGCGACCGACGAATAACCAGGCGATAAGAATGGCCCCGACGATACTGAGAATGCTGATCGAAAGGAGCAAGGTGCGGCCCGTAAAGATGGCATTCGCGGAAGCGTCGGTGGCGTCTTGCGCGCTGCTACTCGCCGCAATCACCAGACTGTCCACTTCAGCGATAAGGCTGGCCGCCTCGTTGCTGTTGTATACGAGCAAGTCCCGTTGATTCTCGGCGAGCCGGAGTTCCTCCTGCAGTAAAACAAAGCCGCTTTCCTCCCCTGTTCCGAGCATGTACAATTCGTCGAAAGCGGGAGTAAGTTCGGAATGGAAAGGGGAATCCTGAAGCACCGCCATATTACGTTCAATGCGGCTGGCGGCGGCCTCGAAACGTTCCCGTAGCGGCTCGATCGTCGCAGCGGAGGAGTGGGTAAATGCGTTCACCAGCAACTCCGTGGCGATGTTGGCATCCGCCTGCAACTCGGACAAGTGGCGGTACCGTTCAAGTTCCTCTACCGAGAAATGCTCTGAGCTATCCGCCGGGGGGGCGCCGAGGTCCCGGTACCCGGTGATCGTGTAGAAAAACTGGTCATCGATGGCTGAAACCACCAGGCGTTCAAGGTGGTTACGCAGGTCTATGATTTGTTCTCGTAAATTTTCCCGCGCAGCAGCCAGTTCGAACATTCTGGCTCCCTGGTTTCTGATGGCTTCAATGTTGGCGGTCAGTGTGTCGGAATGGGCGCGAATGCGTTGAGAACGCTCGTCCGTACCCTCGCTGCTTTCCAGAACCACCAGTTGCTGATCGAAGGATTGACGGGCTTCGATAATACTTATATAGATTTCTTCGAATATCTCAGGGGTCTCAGCGACCGTCAGGCGGGGCGCAGCAACCACCAGGGTCCCGCTGTATTGGGCAATCTCGAAAGCTGCCGCCATCTCGGGAATGGCGCCTTCGTTTACGTCACTCTGGGCTTCGCCGACTCGGTTGAAGGAAAACCACCCGACCAGACTTGCGGCCACGGTCAGGGCCACAGCGCCTCCAATACCGGAATAAAGCTGGGTGGAAATCCGGAAGCGACGGTCCTTCAGTCTTTGCAGTGAGTTAGCCACAGATTTCGTCTATGAACGAGTTGACGAGGTAACTAATTCATTGGCCACAGAACGGGCAGTTGTTTCCACAGACGATCTGTGTCCATGAGTGAGTTGACGGGATAATAACGACCATCTTCTCCTATCATGGTCAGGAATACGGTGTCCGATCCCTGATTGTCGTGTTTCCCGTAGCGGAGTTTGAAACCGTTGATGTCGATGTCGACGCTGCCTGTCTGCTGCAAGCTATCCATGAAACAGTTTCTTGTTACCTCCTGGGCACACCTTTCCAGTCCGGCGGCAGCCAGACGTCCGGCCAGATAGCCTTCGAAGGAAACAAATCCGGGAACTTCTTCAGGGGCGTAGGCTGACAGGGCGCGCTGGTAGGCGGCAACAACCGGGAGGGTTTGGTCCATCGGGAAAGGCACTACCTGGGTTACAAAGACCCCATCGCCTCCCTCTCCGAGCTCTCTGGCCAACGCGTTACTGCCCACGAAAGAAATGGTTATAAAAACGGGATTCAGTCCCGTATGCCTTGCCCAGGAGATCAGTGCGGCAACCGGCTGGTACGCCCCCACGAGAATTACTGCTTCGGGATCACCCTGCCGCAGATCGAGGAGGGCTGTCTTGACAGCCAATGTGTTCCGCGTATACAGTCCGATCGAGGCCGGCTCCATCCCGCGTTTTTCGAGCGCCTTTCTTGCTCCCAGATAACCCGCACGACCGAAGGAATCGTCCTGATAGAGTATCGAGATACGCTCGATATCCAGATCCTCTGTCAGCCGGGCGACCATTTCCTCGGTTTCCTGGTCGTACGAGGCACGCAGGTTGATAATGTTATGCCATGTGGTGTCGCGCAGGAAGGCGGCGCCGGTGAACGGAGCGATGTAGGGAATATTTGCCTCCGCGGCAACCGGAACGGCAGAACGGGAAGTGGGTGTGCCGACCGCACCAATCAGTGCAAACACTTTTTCTTCCTCAATCAATCGAACGGTGTTTTGAATGGATGCTTCTGGTTCATAGAAGTCGTCAAGAGATATCAGTTTCAATTGCCGTCCATGAACCCCTCCACGCCGATTGATTTCATGAAAAGCGGCCTGGATACCCCGCTGCATTCCCTGGCCGAGTTCCTGAGCCGGTCCACTGAAGGCCGCGGATTGACCGAAAAGGACCTCTTCGTCGGAAACGCCGATTCCCTGAAGCGTTACCGAAGCGGTATCCGGCAACGGAGCATCTTGCACAGTACTTTCAGAGAGGGAGGTTGTCTCTATATTACCTTCCGGAGCCACCCCTCCCTCACTTTTTTCAATCCCACTGCCCAACCAGGTCCATCCCTCTGGAATAGTGATGGAAACAATGAAAGGGCCAGTTCCCGCCAGAACCAGCATCAGAAGGACAGCTGCCAGTAGGCCGGGTAGTCGCTTCATGAAGGTTTGTGCATGATCAGCGTCAAATGATTCTGGTCTGCTTCCCGCCGGTAGCGCATATCGTCCGTCATAGTACGCACCAGATGTATGCCCAGACCGCCTATAGCGCGGTCTTCGATATCCGAATCCGTATCCGCCTCAGGGGCATCCATTAGCGGATCGAAGGGCCGTCCGGCATCGATAATTTCAATCGTAAGCACATCATCTTGAGGGTCCATGGTTATCTCGAAGTCGGACACTCCCTCCATATGGCAGTATTTTATGCAATTCATCGCCACTTCTTCAACTACCAGATTGATTCGAAAGATAAAATCGTCAGGCCAATTATTCTGACTTCCAAGTTCGTCCACGGCGGCGAAAATACGCCCCAGTTCTGCGACTTCCGTTTTAATTTTAAGAGAGGGCATGAAAATTCGGATGTCAGTTTTCGGTCCGATAAATGGTCATGCAGGTAATGTCGTCCGATTGGGGTGCGTCGCCGACGAAAGTCTTTATTCCCTCAAAAATTGCCCGTGTGATTTCCTCAGGTTCTTTAGAGGAAGCCCCCTTAAGGATCTCGAAGAGGCGTTCTTCGCCTAACACTTCCTCGTTCTGGTTCATGGCTTCCGTGACGCCGTCGGTATAGAAGGTGAGCGTATCGCCCGGCGAAAGGGTGATCGTTTTTTGTCGGTATTCCAGATCGGGCATGACCCCGATAGCAATTCCGTCGGTCAGCGGAAGCATGTCGCAGCTTTTATCGGGATGGACGACGATCGGGCTGTTATGCCCTGCGTTCGCATACGTCAATTTCCCGCTGGCGGGGTCATATATCCCATAGAGCAGGGTCACAAACATCATGGATTCGTTTTTCTCGCACAGCATATCATTCACTTCACGCAGGGCATCGCCGGGCTCGCTGCTTCCAATAGCTGCACCTTTCAACAAGGTGCGGCTGGACATCATGAATAGCGCCGCGGGCACCCCTTTGTCCGATACATCGGCTATGGCGAGACCGACTCGATCATGTTCCAGTGGGATCACATCGAAAAAATCCCCCCCCACATTGCGGGCAGGCTCCATGTCGCCGAAAATGCGGTAGTCGGGTTTATTGGGAAATTCAGTAGGCAGAATGGCCCGCTGCATCTTTCGGGCGATATCCAGTTCGTGCTGCAGCGTAACCAGTTGATCGCGCGAAGTGAGTGCTTCACGCCACCGCGCCATGTGTTTCAGGGTCCGGTCAATGGTAATCCGCAGGTCGTCGAAGTCGATCGGTTTGGTGATGAAGTCGAAAGCGCCACGGTTCATCGCCGTGCGAATGTTCTTCATGTCACCGTATGCGGAGACAATCACGGAGCGAATGTTCGGATCCAGTTGCGCAATCTGGTCCAGCAAGGTCAACCCGTCCATTTGAGGCATATTGATATCCGACACCACCATATCGATATCCTGCTGCTCACGCAGTCGCTCCAATGCTTCTACACCGTTGCCTGCAAAGACGAAAACATACTTACCGGCCCGGATGCTCCGTCGCATACGTTGCAACATGAGCGGTTGCAAGTCCGGTTCGTCGTCCACGACGAGAATCTTGTACGGATTTTTGCTCATCACCAGATATTTTTGTCATTCCCCGGTTTGACCGGCGCTATGAAACCTTGCTCAATCCATTATCTCATTATCCGAGTGCAGCCATCGCTTCTTTCTGCGACGCGTGGATCGGGATGATTTTGTCGAAGCCGCTGATTGCAAAGATATCCTTGACTGAAGCGATGAGCGAGCATGCCGCAAATGCTATATTTTCTCTCCGGAGCTGCTTGGCGAACATCAGAATGACACGGAGGCCGGCGCTACTGATGTACGAAAGGTGCTCGAAGTCGAGAATCACTTTTTCCCCGCCTTCCTTGATCGCATCTTTCAACGCTTCCTGGAATTCGGGGGCGTTACTGCCATCGACACGCCCTTCCGTCACTATGACAAGGCTCCCGTTTTTGTTTTCGGTAGTTACTTGCATTGACTCTACCTCCGTGAGAGTAGTTGTTTCGCAGTTTGTTTTCTTGTTTCGCTACAGGTCGTAGCCGCGTTTTTTGGGGTGGCCAGGTAGAAATTTTCCCTTAGTTCATCTTTCTCGTCAGCCCACAGCCCGTGGACACAGGTATACTCCTGTCAGGGATGTACGGATCTGTCCGGGCTATAGGTGCAATGTAGTCCAAGGTTCTGTATCTCCAATTGGGCATCCGGGGAGGGGGCTCTTCCGCAAGAAATGTATTGCCCCGTAGCATCCATCGCCGAATATGAATCGTTCTGCGTCATCGCGATACAGACCCGACCCGGACCCGAAAACCGGGAATTCACAGGAGAGAATCCGGTGCAGTCTAATGTTTTTGATACAGGAAGTCAAGGGGGAACGACAAGGATAAAAAAGGCGCAGCCTCCATTTTCGTGGGCGGTACCGGATTCGAACCAGTGACCTCCTGCTTGTAAGGCAGGCGCTCTAAACCAACTGAGCTAACCGCCCGGTTCACACCGGTACACCGCATGGTGACCTTGTTGCCACGCACGCTGAACCACCGACTGAGCGGGAAACGGGATTCGAACCCGCGACCCTCAGCTTGGGAAGCTGATGCTCTACCCCTGAGCTACTCCCGCTGTACCTTTCCCCGGTACTCCGTCAGGAAAAAGGGGTTCCGAAGACGTTTCTTCACAAAATACGAAAACATACCCGCGGGTATGTGCGTATACCCCCGTTCTGTACCTGCGATAATATTATGTCGAGATGCGTTTTCGGATCACCGTATTATGAAACGTACTTACCAGCCAAGTAGACGCAAGCGCGCGAACAAGCACGGTTTCCGTGCCCGTATGAGTTCAAAAAACGGGCGCAGGGTGCTCAAGCGCCGGCGCGAGAAAGGCCGCAACGTCCTTACCGTAAGCGACACGCGGCCCGGCAAATAGTCTGAGGTCGTGGTCGTGCCTAAGGATGGGAGCCTGCGCCCGTTTCAAAAATTGCCGCGCTCATTCCGCCTTAAGCGGAAGCGCCTGATTCGTCCCTTGTTCGACCGTAGCCGCGAAGATGTCGGTACGGTCGGCAAAGGATGCATTCGGCTTGTGTACCGGATAGTGCCTCGCGCGCAACTCGAGGCAGATGCGCCCGTCCAGATCGGATTTGCGCCCAGCCGCCATGCAAAAGCTGCAAGCCGGAACCGTATCAAGCGGTTGCTGCGCGAAACCTACCGGCTGCATCAGCAGGGCATACTGGATCGTTTTGCCGGTACGGAAAGCGCATTGACGATGATGATCATTCATCGCGCCGGTCGACAAGACGACGCCCGGCCAGGCTGCCAAGTGCATGCCGATTTGCCGGAAGCGTTGCAAGAACTTTGCCGCCGTCTCGACCAATCTTCGATGTGTGCGGAACGTCGCACCTGACTTCCCGTTTAGCGCGACGGCGTTTCGGCACGTTTGTGCCTGTGTTGCAAGCGCAAGCATTACCCATCCATCCTGTAATACGAGCAAGGGGAACCTGATTTGGACCGCAATGTCGTCATCGCAACCGTATTGGTGGCGATTATCATGTTCGTCTGGCTCTGGGTGTTCGCTCCTTCCCAGCCGACCGTGCCTGCCGGCGATCCGGCGGCGCAGGAGGAACTTGCCGAAGATTCGCAGGCCACGGAACGAACAACCACGGAGGGGGACGCTTTTGCGCCCGGGCCTGGCGGCCTACTGTCAGGCGGGGGATTGTTTCCCGAAGAGGCTGTTGCACAGGATACGACGCTGGTCGCGGCGTTGGCGGGCGAAGCCCGTTTCATCACGGTCGAGACCGATCTCTATAGAGCGGTTTTCTCCACGAAAGGCGCCACGTTGACCTCTTTCTCCCTGAAAGAATACAAGAAGTTCGATCAGGAAACGCCCGTACAAATGGTGGACACCACCGGATCGGGCGCGCTGGGGATCGCCTTTACGACGCCCCGTTCCCATCTTGTCGATACGCGCGCGCTGTATTTCGATACGTCCTACGAGGGGGATACCCTGCGCGTCGGCGCCGAGCCCGCCACGTTGCACTTCGAAACGGGTATTCAGGGCGGCGTGTTGCGCCAGACCTACACGTTCCATCCGGGCGAATACGAAATCGGCCTGCGCGTGGACCAGGAAAATGCTGCGGCCTTTTCTACAAGGGAAGGGTACGAGTTGATATGGACGGGAGCTATTCCCTTCACGGAAAACGATACGAACGAAGAAGCCAAAGCGGCCGGGGCTTATGCGCACAGCGGAGGCGAGGTGGAGAACGTACTGCTCCGGAAAGAGGACTTCGAAGAGCAACGCCTTTCCGGAAACGTGTCATGGACCGCTATCAAGACCAGGTATTTCACTTCCGTCATGATTCCCTCTTCCGGCACCCGCGGCGCCGAACTCATCGGGGAGCAGACGGGCGAGCCGGGCGACGAAGGTTTCCGGCAGGACTACGACATGCGCCTGCTCATGGCGCAACCGGAGGATGGGCCGGACGAGTTCCGGCTGTACATCGGGCCGATGGAGTTTTACCGGATCAACGACTACGATCTGGGCCTTTACGACATGGTGGATTACGGCTGGGATTTTTTCGAGTGGATTACGCGACCCCTGGCCAGACTGGTTTTCATTCCTGCGTTCACGTTTCTGGCGAAGTTTATTCCCGGATACGGCTATGTCATCATTGTCTTCTCCATTCTGATCAAGCTGGTCCTGTACCCGCTGACGAAGACCTCCTACAAGAGCATGGCCCGGATGCGCGAGCTGCAACCGAAGATGGAGGTCATCAAGGAGAAGTACGGGGACAATCCCCGGAAGCAGCAGGAAGAGATGATGAAGATGTACAAGGAGACCGGCGTCAATCCGGTGGGCGGTTGTCTCCCCATGCTGCTGCAGTATCCCATCATTATTGCGCTGTGGCTTTTTCTTCCGCAGTCCATCCAGATCCGGCAGCAGGGATTTCTCTGGGCCAATGACCTGTCGGCGCCGGATAAGATTCTCCATCTGCCGTTCGAGATCCCGTTTTACGGCGATTTCGTAGCCGGCTTCACGCTGCTCATGGGCCTCTCGATGATCGTTCAGATGCGCATCCAGATGACTCCTTCCTCCAATCCCCAGATGAAGATATTCACCTATGTAATGCCGGTGATGATCTTCGCTATTTTCAATCGCTTTGCATCCGGCCTGAGTTTGTACTACCTCGTGTATAACGTGGTAACCGCTGTGCAGCAGAAGGTCATCAATCGGAATATCGCTGCTTCCAAGGAGGAAGAAGACGGGAAGCCTGCGTCGAAAGACCGGAGTAAAAAGAAAGGAGACGGAAAAAAGAGGAGCCGCCAGACCATTACCCGGACAGGGAAGGGCAAGGCAGGGGGGCGGCGGCCCGGCGGTCCCCGAACGACCGGGAGACGCAAGTAGGCGCCGAACGCACCGCAGGGCGATTTTTTCAAGCGCATCTTTTCATGCGCCATGCAAGTTTCCAGCGATACCATTGCCGCCATCGCAACAGCCAGGGGGCGCGCTGCGCTGAGTATCGTGCGCATCTCCGGCCCGGAAGCCGTGGCGATCGCTGCGGCCTGCTTTGAGGGGGCGGACCTTCGGGAAGCCGCCTCGCATACGGTGCATGTGGGTTATGTGGCAAGCCGCGACGGGACCCGCATCGACCAGGTAGTCGCTACCCTTTTCCGGGCCCCCCGTTCGGCGACCGGCGAAGACGTCGTGGAGTGTTCGTGCCACGGGGGCGATTTTGCGAGCAGGCTCATTCTGAACCGCATGCTGGAGGCGGGCGCGCGTCCGGCCGCCCCCGGCGAATTTACCCAGCGGGCTTTTCTGAACGGGAAGATGGATCTGGCGCAGGCCGAGGCCGTGGCCGATCTGATCCATGCCTCGTCCTCTCTGGCGCACCGCGTGTCCGTTTCGCATCTTCAGGGCCGCTATTCCGAAGTGCTGGCGGAGCTGCGGGCAGACCTGCTTGAACTTTGCGCCTTCCTCGAACTCGAACTGGATTTTTCCGAAGAGGATGTGGCGTTCGCCGACCGGGAACGCCTTGAAGCGTTGCTGGATCGAACCGAACGACTGCTGGACGAATTGCTCCGATCCTGGCGCCTCGGACGCCGGGTGCGCGATGGGGTGCGCGTCGTGATTGGCGGGCGCCCCAATGCGGGTAAATCCACCTTGTTGAACGCCTTGCTGGGAAGCGATCGCGCTATCGTAAGCCCTGTGCCCGGCACCACGCGCGACGAAGTGGAAGGCGAGGCGGAAATCGACGGCTTGCTGTTCCGGTTCACGGATACGGCAGGTCTCCGGGACACAGCCGATGCTATCGAGACGGAAGGGGTGCTGCGTGCCGAGCGAGCTATAGACCGGAGCGATATCCTCGTGTATGCGTATGACGTTACGGTGGGTATGGATGCGGGCGAGCAAGCCTTTATCGAGGCGATAGCGGAGCGGGGGGCGCCTCCGGTACTTCTGGTGGCGAACAAGACGGATCTCCTGAAGCAGGAGGATGTGCCGATCGGCGATGGCGAATCCTCCGGCGTCCTTGCCCTGTCGGCGAAACGGGGATTCCGGGACGAAAAGGAGATACAGCCGCTGATAGCCCGCCTGCTCGAAACGGCGGGCGGCGATCTGAGCCTCTCCGAGGGCTCGCTCGTGGTGACGAACGAGCGGCATCGCAATCACCTGCGCCAGGCGCTCGATGCGGTGCAGGCGGCTCGCCGGAGCCTCGGCGCCGGAAGCGCCGGCGAACTCCTGGCACAGGACCTGCGCGTGGCCCTGCACGAGATCGGCGCCATCACCGGAGAGATCACGAACGAGGACGTCCTGGATCAGATTTTCTCCCGGTTCTGTATAGGAAAGTAGGCAGCGGGAGCCATTGCCCGTCTCCTGTCGTTTCCTCTACGTGTACGAACCGGCGTTTCCAAAGTTACGCAGGACGGGATATTATCGAAAACCGAACCATGCATCCTTTCGAGTACGATGTCATTGTGGTTGGCGGGGGGCACGCCGGGACCGAGGCGGCTGCGGCGGCCGCGCGCATGGGCGCTCGCGCGCTGCTGGTCACCATGAATCTGCAAACCATCGGGCAGATGTCGTGCAATCCGGCCATCGGCGGCATCGGCAAGGGGCATATTGTCCGAGAGATCGATGCCCTTGGCGGCGTCATGGGCAAGGTGACCGATCGCGCCGGCATACAGTTTCGGATGCTGAACCAGCGGAGAGGTCCTGCCGTGCAGGGGCCGCGCGCGCAATGCGACCGGGTAGCTTATGCGTCGGCGGTCCGGGAGGAGCTGGAGGACATTCCCGGTCTGTTCATGCGGTCCGATATGGCGGTCGAGGTGTGTACGGAGCAGGGTCGGGTGACGGGCATACGCACGCAAATCGGGCAGACGTTTCATGCCCCCACGGTCATTCTGACCAGCGGCACGTTCATGAACGGGGTCATTCATATCGGGGAACGCCAATACGGGGGCGGGCGCATGGGCGAGCGCGCCTCGACCGGATTGACCGCGTGCCTCGAGAAGCTCGGGTTCGAGAGCGGGCGGTTGAAAACGGGCACCCCGCCGCGCATTGACGGGCGTACGATCGACTACGATCGACTGGAAGAGCAGCCGGGCGATCCGGCGGCGACCCCGTTTTCCTTTCTTACCGATCGGCTTCCGGAAGATCAGATACCTTGCTGGATCGCCTATACGTCTCCCGAGGTGCATGACGCGCTGCGGGAAGGATTCGACCGGAGTCCCATGTTCGCCGGGCGGATCGAGGGCGCCGGGCCCCGGTATTGCCCGTCGATCGAGGACAAGATCGACCGATTCGTCGGAAAGGACCGCCACCAGCTCTTTCTGGAGCCGGAAGGCCGCAATACCTACGAGGTGTATGTGAACGGTTTCTCGACCAGCCTTCCGGAAGAGGTGCAGTTCGCGGCGCTGCGCAACGTGGCCGGTCTCGAACAGGCGCACATGCTGCGTCCCGGCTACGCCATCGAATACGATTATTTCCCTCCGTATCAAATACGGTACAGCCTGGAGACGAAGCGGGTCCGGGGATTGTTTTTCGCCGGGCAGATCAATGGCACGACGGGTTACGAGGAAGCCGGCGCACAGGGTCTCATGGCCGGGATCAATGCGGTGCGGTACTTGCGGCGCGAAGACCCGGTCGTCCTGAAACGCTCGGAGGCCTACATTGGCGTGCTCATCGACGACCTGGTGGCCAAGGGTACGGACGAACCCTACCGCATGTTTACTTCGCGGGCCGAACACCGGCTGCTCTTGCGGCAGGACAATGCCGACCAACGCCTGACGGCGCTGGGCCATGCGCTGGGTCTCGCGACGGACGCCCGCTACGAACGGATGCAGGCCCGGCGGCATGCCATCGAGGCGACACGGGCGACCCTCGAGGCGGTAACCGTATCGCCCGACGCAGTGAATGCCTATCTGGAGCAGGTGGGCACAGACCCTCTCCGGAGGCCCGAACGCCTTTTGCAACTGGCGAAGCGTCCGCAAATCTCGCTCGACGACCTGCTGGACCACATAGGCCGCAAGGAGGAACTGGTCACGCCGGCGCCGGGGACGGAATCTGTAGCGCGACAAATCGAGATAGATTTGCGGTACGAGGGATACCTTGACCGCGAGCGCGACATGGTGCGGAAGATGGAGGAAATGGAATCGCTTCGGCTGCCGGAGGATTTCGATTACGAGGCCGTCGATCATATCACGCTGGAAGCGCGGGAGAAATTGTCGAAAATCCGCCCGGACAATCTGGGGCAGGCGTCGCGCATCAGCGGGGTCAGTCCGGCGGATGTGTCGGTGC
The DNA here is from genome assembly GCA_951812345.1 of Rhodothermales bacterium. Classification (GTDB taxonomy): domain Bacteria; phylum Bacteroidota; class Rhodothermia; order Rhodothermales; family VXPQ01; genus VXPQ01. Next base: position 186,378 of record OX638295.1, on the reverse strand, counting down.
TTCTGGTGATGCTTCGGAAGCGCCCGGCAAGGAAGCAGCCCGCCTCGCCCGTGGCTACCTGAGGGTCCCCGTATGCCCTGGGATCCTTTTCGGCAACTGAGCGACGAGCAGCGGCGTCTCCTGAATGCCTATCAGGCGATGCTTCTCGATTTCAACCGGCGCATCAATCTCATTTCGCGCGACGCCGATGCGGAAGCGGTCCGGATGCATTGCCTGCACTGCCTGTTTCTGACGTACCGGCGGTTTCCTCCGGGGGCTGTGGTGGTCGATTGGGGGACAGGGGGCGGGCTCCCGGCTGTCCCCCTTGCGATCGCGTGCCCGCATATCCGGGTGATTGCCGTGGACAAGGTAGAGAAGAAAGTGCAGGCCCTGCGCGCCATGATCCGGCGGCTCGGGCTCGCAAACATAGCGGCCCGGCACAGCCTCGCCGAAACATTCGCCGCGGACACGCCTGCCGAATGCGCCTATTCGGTATCGCGCGCCACGGCGCCGCTCAGGGATTTACGGGAATGGCATGGCCGGATTGCACAGCCTTGCGCCCGCCCGATCAATGCGGATACATGGCGGCCCGGCGTGATTTGCCTCAAGGGGGGCGATCTCACGGATGAAATGGCGTCCGTCGCCGGCGAGACGGATATCGAACGGATCGAACTTGCGGATATGGACCAGCGCCTCTGGTTCCGTGACAAGGCGATCCTTGCCTGCGCGCCCCGTGCTTGACCCGGTCTGCCGGGCGTTTATGCTGCCGTTTTCGCTTGTTCGGGTTGCAAGCGGTGCAGAATCTTTTGGGCGTCGGAAAGCTTCGGCACCTCCTGCACGATCGCCCGCAGCGTCTGGCTTTTCGTTTCCTTCAATACATACCTCCGGTCCAGCCCGCTCAGCCGCTCGAGAAAATCGTAGAAGAGCTGCTCGTGGAAATACGGATCGCTTTCCTGGGACGGCATGTATAGAAAAAGCCGCTCGTTCTTGAAAAGCACCCTGGGCAGTCGCAGCGTCTGGCTGAGGAATTTCATTTCGGCCGCAGTAAACAGGTGATTCACTTCGGCGGGGAGGGCGCCGAAACGGTCTTGCATCTCGTCGCGGATGATAGCCAGCGCCGGGGTGTCTGCGGCTTCACTGATGCGGCGGTAGATATTCAGGCGCTCTACGTTGTTCGAGACGTAGTGCTCCGGAATGAAGGCGTCTTCCTCGATATCCACCGTGGTTTCGGGTACGGCCGGAGCCGTTTCGTGGTCCAGCACATCCGGGAATTCCTCTTCCCGGAGTTCCAGCACGGCCTCTTCGAGAATCTTGTGGTAGGTTTCGAAGCCTACGTCCTCGATAAAGCCGCTTTGCTCGCCTCCCAGGAGATTCCCGGCTCCTCGAATGTCCATGTCGCGCATGGCCAGATTGAAACCGCTCCCGAGCTCCGAAAACTCTTCGACGGCTTGCAGTCTGCGCCTTGCCTCGCGCGTAAGCCCGTGGATAGACGAAACAAGCAGGTAGCAGAAGGCCTTCCGATCCGAGCGCCCGACGCGCCCGCGTAACTGGTGCAGTTCAGCGAGTCCGAACCGGTCGGCCCGATTGATGATGATCGTATTGGCGTTGGGTATGTCGAGGCCGTTCTCGATGATACTGGTACTGACGAGTACATCGAAACGCCCTGCAACAAAGTCTGCCATGACCCGCTCCAGCTCGCTTGATTTCATTTGCCCGTGCGCCGTCCGCATGCGCACATCCGGTGCGATGAGGCGCAGGCTGTCGGCCATTTCGTCGATATTGCAGATGTTGTTGTGCAGGAAGAATATCTGCCCGCCCCGGCTGATTTCGTACAGGATCGCGTCCCGGATCAGGTTCCTGTCGAAGGTGTGAATCTCGGTGTTGACGGGTCGCCGGTTCGGTGGCGGCGTCGTGACGAGCGACAAATCGCGGGCGCCCAGCAGCGAGAACTGGAGCGTTCGGGGAATGGGCGTCGCCGTAAGGGTAAGCGTGTCCACTTCGGCACGCAGTTTCCGCAGGCGCTCCTTGACGGCTACCCCGAAACGCTGCTCCTCGTCGATAATGAGCAGCCCCAGGTCCTTGAATCGGATATCCTGCGATGTCAGGCGATGCGTGCCCACCACGATGTCGACGGCTCCTGCCGCGATCTTTTTGACAATCTGCTTTTGCATGGCGCCGGAACGGAAACGCGACATCATCTCCACGTTTACCGGGTACTTGTCCAGCCTTTTCGAGAAGGTTTCGAGATGTTGTGCGGCAAGGATGGTCGTGGGTACCAGTACGGCCACCTGCTTGCCGTCCTGCACGGCCTTGAAGGCTGCCCGGACAGCGACTTCCGTTTTGCCGAACCCGACATCTCCGCAGATGAGCCGGTCCATAGGCACCGGAGCTTCCATATCGCTTTTGACGGAATCCGTTGCGGTGGTCTGATCCGGCGTGTCTTCGTAGCGGAACGAGGCTTCCATTTCTCGTTGCCAGACCGTGTCCGGAGAAAAGGCGACCCCGGCGGATTGCTTCCGCTTTGCGTAGAGCGCGATCAGGTCGCGCGCAATGTCCTTGACCTTGCTCTTGGTGCGCGATTTCGTGCGTTCCCATTGCCCGGAACCGAGTTTGGTGAGCGTGGGCGAATGACCATCCTTGCCCGAGTATTTGTGGAGTTTGTGAAGTGCGTTGACATTGACATACAGGACATCTTCGTCCCGAAAAAGCACTTTGACGGATTCCTGCTGTTTTTCGCGTACGGTAATGCGATGGAGTCCGGCGAACCGCCCGATGCCGTAATCCACATGGACCACGAAATCGCCGGGCGAGAGATTCTTGAGCGCTTGCAGGCTAAGGCCGCCGTAGCGTTTCTTTTGGCCACGCACGGAGGGGCGGTGGTACCGGTTGAATATCTGGTGATCCGTGTAGACGGCGAGGCCGAGCGAAGGGATTTCGAACCCTTCGTGCAGCGATTCGATGGAGATGCGGACGCTTTGTTGCGCGGTTTCGTCGTCGAGCAGTTCGGACAGGCGGACCTCCTGTCCCCGGCTGTCGCAGAGGATAAACGTGCTGGCGCCGTGTTCGGCATTAGCCAGAATACGGGTGCGCAGAAGGCCGATGTTTCCATTGAAATCCGGTTGGGGCGCGGCGTCGAATTGGAGGATGTCTTCGCCGGTGCCGGCGAACGAACCGAGCAGCACCCGATTGTATCGGAGCAGGGATTGCTCGAAGATTTCGGCGGAGAGATACCGCGCGGCAGGTGCGGGCGCCTCGTTGTTTTCATCGAGTGTATGGCGCCAGGCTTTTTCGGCGGCGTCGAACCGTTCGGCGGCTTTCTCTACAAGTCCTTCTTCGTCCGTGGTGACGAGGAGGGTTCGTTCGGGAAATTGTTCGAAGATGGGGGCGTGTGCGCTTGTGCCGGACAGGTCGCTTCCCATATTCGGAACGAGGCGGGCCACGGTCAGGCGGCTGACGGATCGTTGCGAGCCGGGGTCGAATTCGCGTAGGGATTCTATCTCGTCGCCGAAGAATTCAGCCCGGACCGGCCACGAGCCGGTAAACGGATAGATGTCGAGGATACCGCCCCGGAGCGCTATTTCCCCGGGCCGTTCCACGAACTCGACGTGTTCGAAGCCCAGCTCCACAAGGCGGTTTGCAAGGTCCTCAGGCGGAAATACGGCGCCCGAAGCGATGGAAATCGTCCGGTTTTGGATCGTTTCCGTCGCCGGGGCCATTTCTGCGAGCGCCTCGACGCTGGTTACCACGAGGCCGCGGAACCCTTCGGTTATCTGCTGAAGCACATCGCCCCGGGCAATGAGCGGGGCCGGATCGTCCAGTTGTTCGGTGTCGTAGGGTTTGTGTCCCGTGGCCGGCAGCCGCACGGCGCCCTGGTCTTCCTCGACCAGTTGGGCAATGTCCCCGAAAGCCCAGGCCGCTGTTTCTTCGTCCGGCGCTATGTAGACGCAGAGGGTCTTCGACGCCTTTGCGGTTTCGTGGAGTTGTCCAAGCAGGAAAGACGAGACGGACCCGGCCAGTCCTTTTACCTGGAGGGTGGATGGCGCCCGGGGATCCATCTGCTTGCACCATGCGGACGCCTTGCGGAAGGCGTCCGTGGAGGCCAGCTGCCTATGGATCGAAGCAAGAGCCACGGGAGGAACGGATTTGGTGGGAAAAGACGCAGAAACGCTGCCGTATGGCGAGCGCCCGCGTACGGGGCGCGTCGAAAAACGACGAAACGGGTCGGGAGGTTCGCAAGGGTGGGACATGGAACGCTTGAGGGCGCCCAGCGGTATCCCTGTTTTACGAAATCTTTTCTCGCAAAACACGCCAAGCCATGAAGCGATCAGCTGTACGCATTGTCTTCCTGCCGATTCTGCTTGTCATGTTGCCCTGTGTAGTGCAAGGGCAAACATGGGAAGGCACGACAGGCGGCTCAATCAATGATCATGATCAACGGGAGGAGGCCCAGAGGAAAAAGCTAAGAGCGATGCGTCCGGCGGCATTCACTACCCTGGCGCGGGCGGTCCGTAACGATTCCCGGAATGCGGCGGAATACGACGCATTGGCGGTGCAGGCGCGGGCTGCGGCGGCAGAGGCGTTCCAGCACGCGAAAACGGCGCGGAGATTGGCGGCGGAGGCATCCTATATGGCCCGGATTGAAACCCCGGACAAGTGGTGGGGAGTCGTGGAAGCACAGGAACGCGAGGCGGAAATATGGGAGCAGGAGGCAGCGCTATGGGAAAAGGAGGCGAAGGCATGGGATCAGGCTGCAGATAGCGGCGCCATGGTTCACGGAGTGCTGCGCTTGTGTCCACTTGCGAGTCCGCCTGGGGTGGACCGGAATCCACACCGGTCGGAGTTGTGCGCCAAGGTAGCTATACGGTAGAAAGAGAATGCGCGTATAGCAACCCCGGCAAGTGAAAACATCGAAGAACACACCTCCAGGGTCGGCGCGTTCCGAAAAAAGCACGCTGGAGGAACGCTTTTTTCTGAGTGGGCCGGGCAGGCGGCTGGCCGAATTGATCCGGGCCGGGCGCATCTTCCTGGAGTTTCTCCGGGGCTTTCGGAAGTTGCATTTTGTCGGGCCTTGCGTAACGGTTTTCGGATCGGCTCGCTTTTCCGAAGATCACGTCTACTACCAGTTGGCCCGGCAGGTAGGTAGCCAACTGGCCGAAGCCGGGTTCACTGTGATGACCGGAGGAGGGCCCGGCATTATGGAGGCCGCCAACCGCGGAGCCCAGGAGGCGGGCGGATTCAGTATAGGTTGCAGCATTGAACTTTCCGAGGAGCAGGAACGCAACCGGTATCTGGACCAGTGGGTGGATTTCAACCACTTTTTTGTCCGCAAGGTGATGCTGGTCAAATACTCCTATGCCTTCGTGGTGCTGCCAGGTGGTTTTGGCACCATGGACGAAATATTTGAAACGCTTACCCTGGTGCAGACGGAGAAAATACTGGATTTGCCGGTCGTCGTGATGGGCGCCGAGTACTGGGCGGAGATGATCGACTTTGTCTCCCATACCATGGTTCGCGAAGGAACGATCAGTCCGGAGGATGCCGCCCGGTGGATAATTACCGACTCCCCTGAGGAAGCGATCTCCACCATTGTCAAGGCAGCCAACACGCGATTCCACCTCAATCTGAAGCCCCGGTGGATTCTGGGCGAGTCCGGGCGGACCCGCAAACGGGCCCCGAAAGAAAGTGGTACCGAGCCGTGAACTCTCGCATCATCGATGAATATCTGGCCGGCTTGCCAGCCGGACTCGTTCGTCAATTGGTCGAGGCGAGGATCGCCGAGTTTGCGGAGTAGGGTGTGATCCTTTAACGAGATGCTTGAGAGGAAGCGATTCCATGTTCCAAAACGTGGTTGGAAAAGGATCAAGGGAGAAGAGCGCCAGTCTTTAACCCATCGCACAAGCCCGTAACTTGTCATTCTGCATTATATTGAACTTCCTCATCTTTTCCCGGCGCGAAGGGATCATGCGAAATTCGATCACCATCGTTGTATTTGCGGCGCTTGTTGCATGCAGCGCACCCGTTCAGGCACAGTCAACCAGGCAGCTATTGCTCGAAGGCAAGGAGATGCTGACGGACGGAGCCAATCATGACGATCAGAACAAACTCCTGGAGGTCCGCGCGCTTTTCGAGCAAGCCGTCCATGACGACAGTCTGGGCATATTCGCCCATTACTATGCTGCGTCGGCGGCAAGCGAATTGGCCAATATTCTGCATGAAATGGATGACTCAGATCGAAATCGTAAATTTCTGGAGTACGTCAACTACGCCATTGACCATCTTGAAGCCGCGACCGATCGGGACGAAACGTTTGCCGAGGGATGGTTAATGCTTTCCGCCGCATATGGCCAGAAGATGACGGTGCGACCCCTGCAAGCCGTGTCCCTGGGACGCAAGTTCAACAGGGCTATGTCCAGGGCCCGGGAACTCGCCCCCGATAATCCGAGAGTTGTGTTATTGAGAGCTATTACCGCCTATAATCTCCCGCGCATTGTGGGAGGGAACAAGGACCGCGCACTGGAGGGGCTGTATAGAGCGGCCCGCCTCTTCGAGGAAGAAGTGGTGGAAGATCCTGTTTTGCCGTCATGGGGTCACGAGGATACGTATGCGCGCCTCGGGATTGTCTTTCTGGATCGGGGCAATCTGGAGGAGGCCCGGACGGCATTCGAGCGGGCGCTTGAGATCAACCCCGAGTTCGGATGGGTGAAGCACACGTTGCTCCCGTCGCTTGAGGAAGCGGAGGCCGCCTCGGTCGCGAATTAGTCCGGACGGGATCGTCAAGGACAAGGGCGCTTTCCCGAACTGCTATGGCTCGGCCTGCGGGAAGCCTCGAAGAAATGGAAGCGACCTATACGCGACTGGAAGGCCGCACTCAATCGGTTCGTCATACTCTACGGGGACCGTGTCCCTATTGAACAATAATCCCGCTTACACAGTTTAGCGGACACATTCCCGGTCTTTTCCCCATCGCGCAAGCCCGTAATTTGCCATTCTTCCAATAATCCTTGACATATCAGGATGTGTATAGTATTTTTGACATCATGTCAACTAAATCAGTCACTTCATCAGAATAGGAAGACTCCATGGATACGTCCTTCGAAGAGAAAAGCGTCTGGATTCAACTCGTCAGTCTCGTCGTCGGCCTGGGCGGGTACCTGATCGTCGCCGGCCTCATGCTGTCGAACGGCGTCAGTGTCCTGCCGCCCTTCGTGCCGGTCTTCGCCGTGGCGATCATTTTCATCGTGGCCGTCAACATCGCAGGACACGTCGTTGCGGCGATCGCCAGCCGACTGGACGAGGCCGACGAGCGCGATCGGCTCATCGGCTGGCGCGCAGAGAGCCGGTCGTCGTGGATACTGGGCGTCGGGGTCATTGGTGCGATCATGGCGCTGATCCTGTCGGTCGGCGGCGTCTGGGTGGCGCACCTGCTTCTCATCTCGCTGTTCGGTTCCGAGGTAGCGAAGGACGTGTTGCAGATCGTTTACTACCGCCGGGGGATATGAACATGGCTCAGTCGGGAACGAGCATCCGCAACCAGATCCGGACCCTCCGGTTCCACCACGGTGAGATGACGCAGCAGCAACTCGCCGACCAGGTCGGCGTCACTCGGCAGACGGTCAACGCGATCGAGGGCGGCAAGTACTCGCCGTCGCTTGAAGTCGCGTTCCGGATTGCCGATGTGTTCGGCAAGCCCCTCGAAGAAGTGTTTCAGTTCGTCGCCGCGTCCGGGTGACGGGGACGAACTCGTAAAAGCCCATAATTTGCCCTGCAAAATTAACAATAAACACTTGAAAAATAATAACTTATAAAAAATTACATTTTATTGTTTCACGTGAAACATCACTCCGATTCCCCGATCGCCGCCCGCACGAACCCTCCTGCTTTCTCAAGCCGCTTGGCCGCCTCCTCCACATCCACCCCGGCAAAATGCATGACCAGCGCCGTCTTTACGTGTCCCCCGGCGCGATCCAGTAATTCTCCTGCCTCGGCATAAGATACCCCCGTCACTGTCATTACGGTGCGTTTCGATCGCTCGACCAGCTTCGCGTTCGTCATCTGCAGATCCACCATCATATTCTCGTACACCTTGCCGAGGCGAATCATCGAGGCGGTCGTGAGCATATTGAGCACCAGTTTCTGCGCCGTTCCGGATTTCATGCGCGTCGAACCCATGATTACTTCGGGGCCGACCACCGGGCAGATGGCCACATCCACCTCCAGGTCGAAGTGCTCGCGCGGATTGCAGGTTACATAGACTGTTTTACAGCCGATGGAGCGGGCATGCCGGATTGCGCCCACTACAAACGGGGTTCGTCGGCTCGCCGCAATCCCGCACACGACATCGGGAGGCCGCACGCCGGCTTCGGTCAATGCGTCGACGCCGTTGGACTCGAGGTCCTCTGCCCCTTCCTGCGAACGGAAAACCGCTGCGGGACCTCCCGCAATAATGCCCTGCACCATCTCGGGATCGCTTCCGAAAGTAGGTGGACACTCCGATGCATCCACGATGCCAAGGCGCCCACTCGTTCCTGCACCCACATAAAACAGCCGCCCGCCCTGCTTGAAGGCATCCACGATCAAATCGACGGCCTCGGCGATGTATGGAATCTCCGAGTGAACGGCTTCGGGGACCTTCCGGTCCTCTGCATGGATGATCTCCAGGATTTCGGACACGGTCGCCAGATCGATACCCCGGGACCTGGGATTACGTTGTTCCGTGGCCAGGTGCTCGAGTTCCGAGAAAAGGGGAGGCGGTTCGGTTTGTGGCATACGATCCGGTTGGAATTACAGAAATTGGTGGCCGAGTCCCCGATCTGAGGCACAGATCCGTCGAGTGCTGTGCCGCCGAACGAAATCATCGCAGCCGACGTACATATGCAGCGATGTCATGAGCAAGCCATGTATCTCAAGTCGATTCGCCTTACGGATTTCCGCGTGCACGAGCGTACCGAGTGTACGTTTGCCCCATCGGTGAATCTCCTGTATGGCCCCAATGGGGCAGGGAAGACGAATGTGCTGGATGCAATTCATTATGCCTGCCTGTCCAAAGGCTTCGTCACGTCAGGCGACCGGTATATTGTACGGCGCGGTGCGAAGCATACCGAAGTGGAAGGCTTGTTCGTGAGCGATGGCGGCCGGGACCGGCGTGTGCGCATGGCGTATGTACCGGGAGAGGGGAAGCGGATGTTCGTCAACGGGGTTCCGCAGGAGCGGGTATCCTCCATGGTAGGGCAATTGCCGGTGGTCGCGTGCGCTCCGCAGGATTACGCTCTGACCTCCGGGGGGCCTGATAATCGCCGCCGCTTCCTGGACAATCTCCTTTGTCAGGCTACCCCGTTGTATCTCGACGCCCTGCTCAGGTTTCGGCGGGTACTGAAGCAGCGCAACCGCTACCTCGCCAGCATTAAGGGAGGCGAGTCTATCGATACGCCGGAAATACTTGCTTCCTGGGACGAACAACTGGTGGTATTCGGAAGCCAAATTGTGCAGGCCCGGCAGGGCTTTACGGATGCGTTTGCAGAGTACCTTGATCACGCCTATAAGGCCATCGAGTCCGTGGCGGAAAAACCAACCATGGAGTACCATGCCAATCTGCGCCTTTCCGCGCCCGAGCCCCTTGAAACGATCCAGGCAGCCTACCGGGATAAATTGGCCGCTGTCTTCGAGGACGAGTGCCGCCGGGGAACCACGCTCGCCGGGCCGCACCTCGACGATCTGGCGTTTCGTCTGGACGATATGCTGGTCCGCCGGTATGCTTCGCAGGGGCAGCATCGCACGTTCGGCATGGCTCTGAAGCTGGCCATGTACGCTTTTCTGCAGGAACGCACCGGGGAGCGCCCTATCCTGCTTCTCGACGACGTATTTGAACATCTGGATGCTTCCCGGTCGAAAGCCTTTCTCGATCTGCTTCAATCCGACCGCATCGGGCAAACAATCATTTCCGCCACAGATCGGCGATCTTTCGACGGGCTTGTTCCTTTCGACAAGGGGCAACACCAAGCACTTTTCATAGAGAACGGGCAAGTGCGTGCTCTGACGTCTACCGAACCGGACGCATAGTCGCTGCCGCGAAGCCGTTAAGGATGCTCTGATCAAGTCCACTTCGATCAGCGCTTCACTTTCACGCGTAAAGAACGACATGATGGCAGAGAAAAACACGGCGGATTCGGGTCGTCTCGGCCGTGAAGCGCCCTTCGGGAGGCAGACAGAGACGCGCTGGCTGTGTCATTCCTCATTATGTGGGGCCTACCACATTGCTTCGTCATTCCTTGCCAGCGCACCCCTTTCAGCCTCTGAATCTTTGCGGACTTAATCAGAGCATCCTTAAAGGATATACGCCTCAAATGTTTCACGTGAAACATTTGAGCATCAACAGGCTTGCCCTGTGTTAATTTTTTCACATAAATCCTTTATTAACAAGCATTTAAGGATAATATTATTACGTCCGCAAAGTTCAGAGTATCTCTTAAGCCTCTTTTTCCGCAGGGACCATCTGTTCCTGATCCGCGTCGGACGCTGCGCCGTTTTCTCTCACGTTTTCCTCAGAGGGAGGGACAATGGTAGCCTCGCCCCCAACGGCCAGGCGTCCTTCATAGTAGACGTATACCCGGCTTCTGACGTGCTTCCGTTTCTCGATCTTTTCGCTGATCTTGATCTCGACCGTGATTTCAGACCCCACAGGCACGGGGCGCAGAAAGCGGCAGGAAATGGAGGCGGCAATGCAACCGTGGCCCGGAAAATCTCGCCCAAGCACCTTGGAGATGATGCCCAGCAGCAGGATACCGTGTACGATCGGCCGCTCGAATTGCGTCGTGGCTGCGTATTCGGGATCCACATGGATTGGATTATCGTCCCCGGTCAGGTCCGCGAACGTCTGCACATCTTCCACGGACAAAAAGCGCGTGGTTGAAAAGCAATCGCCTATGTTTATTTTCTCATATGTATTCATTCTTCAGGCCGTTTAGGGCGGGCGTTTGTCGAACGCGTTTAATCCATGCAAGCTTGTAATAAACGAACCTCTGGCGAAAATCGAAAGCCGATTGTTTCCCACAAATACCCCTGCGGTACGAAACTTCCTTGAAAAATTCTTATTTTCGACGCGTTTTGTACGGGCTTGTTGCCCGATGTGCTCCCTGATTGCCGACGTTCTGTGCATTCATCTTCCCAAAGAGTTCTTCTTCTGGCGCCTTACTTTCTACCCCGCCGCCGTGTAGGGTCCATGCGCCCGTTCCGATTTGCCATTCATCTGCGTGAATTCGGCTGGGAGCCGACGATTCTGACCATTGCGTCCCCGGAGGACCAACTTACCGACAAGGAGACGCATCTTCTGAAGGACATTCGCGTGCTGACCATTGCATCGCCCATGGACCACACGTTCCGGTCCGAGAGTCAGTTGGGAGCGCTGTCGGGAAAAGGGGGCGGGTCCCGCCAGGGCGCGCTGGCTTCATGGATTGCCGCGCTGGATCGGCAGTTTCCCGTAGATACCTGGCTTCCCCTTTTTGCTGCAAAATCCGGGACGATGCTCCGGCAAGCGGCCGAAGTCGATCCACAGGTCGTCTGGGCTACCGGCAATCCCTGGTCCGGTCTGGTGGCAGGGCAGTGGTTGAGCAAGCGGCTCGGCGTTCCGTACATCGCAGATTTTCGCGATCCCTGGACGCTGTCCGAGGTGCGCACCAGGGAAAAATGGAGTTGGGTGAAACGGATCGACAGGAATGCGGAACGCCGGGTGGTGGCTGGAGCGGATGTACTCATGTTTCAAACCCGACGATTGGCCGATGCATACCGGGAACGCTATGCCCGCCTCGATCCTGCGATGGTCGTCATTGGAAACAGTTTCGATCCGGATGTTTTTGACGACCCCATTTCCGTAGAGAGCCGTTTCGATAGGAAGGATGTTCTTTCGGATCCCTCGTCCATGTTGCGGATCGGCTTTTTTGGGCGTTTTCGGGCCATATCGCCTGCTGCGCCCATTATGGATGTACTGGTCGAACTTCGGAAGCGGCGAGCTTCTCTCTCAGAGCGTGTTTGCATACATTCTTTCGGGCCGCTCTCCGAGACCGACGCTGCGCAGGCGCGCACCCATGGACTCGAAGGGCAGTTCATATGCGAGGACGCTGTTCCGCTTGAACGGGCGCTTTCCACGCTTCGCCGGTTCGATCTTTTGCTTGTAATCAACGATATGCACCCCCGTCATGTCGTCCCCGCAAAGATTTTCGAGTATCTTGCGGCGGGGCGCCCCATCCTCTCGCTCTCGACGAATCTGGAAGTGGGGGAAATGCTCCAGCGCACCGGGACCGGGGTACAGATACAGGACAAGACAGCGGCGGTGCGCCTTTTGGCGGATTGCATCCATGCCCATGAGCTTGGGCAGCCATTGCCCATCCCGTTCGATCCGAAACCGGAAGAAATCATGCGGCACGATGCGCGGGCGACCACGCGCGAATTTGTCCGCACGCTTGACGCCCTTGCAGGCCGGTAGCCATGGATATTCCTCCCATTTTGGAACGCTGGCGGGCGTTTGCCGGCACGGCTGCCGGCAAACGGCTGCTACGTGTTCTGCGAGGTGTTTTCCTCGTGGCGATCATCGGTGTGCTGATCTACCAGATCTGGAAAATCGGGTGGGATCGTTTACTCCATGCGCTTCCGTCCGAGCCGGCGTTCTATGTACTGTTGCTCGCCATGTATTTTCTGCTTCCGGTTACGGAGGCCATGATTTACGGGCGTATCTGGTCGATGCCGCCCTGGCAATGCATCGCCGTGATGATTCGCAAAAGGGTGCTGAACATGGATGTACTCGGCTACTCCGGCGAAGTGTACCTGTTCATGTGGGCGAAGGACCGTGTGCAGCTTGCTCGCAAGGCCGTAATGGGCGTCATCAAGGATAACCTGATCACTTCCTCGGTCTCCTCTCTGCTTTCCGCGTCGCTTCTTATAGGGGGCGTGCTTCTTTCCGCTCCTCTGGCCCTTGGCGAAGTCGTCGAAATACCCGGTCCGTTGTATGTGGGCCTTGGCGTTCTGGTTGCTGTATTCATTGGTGTGCTCGTATACCGTTTTCGGCACGAGATTTTTTCGCTCTCCCGCCGTACGCTGGCCATCCTGACTGCTGCGCATGTGTCCCGTTTTCTGGTGGGGTTTGTACTGCAGGTAGCGTCCTGGTGGGTGGTTCTTCCTGATGTTCCGTTCGAAACATGGGCTATCCTGCTCGTGGTCTTTGTCGTAATCAACAGAACACCGTTCGTACCCTCGAGCGATCTTGTATTCGTGAGCGCGGGGGCGAGCATTACGCCGTACCTCGATGCGCCGGTGGCGTCGGTGGTCGGCATGTTGCTGGTTAGCAGCGCCGTGAATCGTCTTCTCAGCCTGTGTTTCTTTGTGTCAAGCGTGTGGTGGGAGCGCCGCCATGGGATGCCCCCGGCGCCCGCACCGGATGCCGCTATGCTCGCGGATTGGTCAGGAAAAGACGAAACCGAAGAAGATAGCCCCGGGACCGATTTGTCATAAAAAATTGTTAATATGTAAAAAGTGGCCTATTCAGGAACACTTTTTGCTCAAAAAAGGCGTTTCGTAAACCCCCGCGTTATCCTCGCAGGTAACCTGTACCCGGATGTTGCCGTACAGAACAGGAAGGGACGGTCGGATATTCGGGACGAATAGGTATAACATGCTGCGGCAGGTATGAGTACGCTTTTTCCCATAGTCGGTCTGTTGCTGGTCTTCGGGGAGCCCGCGGCCTGTACGACACTTCCGGACACGACCGTCGTTCTGGAGAACTTCGAAACGGATGCCGAGGGTGGCTTACCCGCCGAGTGGCGCTTCTTTTCCCGCTCGAAGCGCCGTTTTGAGGCGGCGGACCGTCTTATGGACGCAGCAGGGAGGTTCTTCGTGATGCAGGAACACGGCAATCGTTTCCTCCGCGCCTATACGACGGGTACGGCACGGCGCATCTCCCTGCCAAGCGAGGCCTTTCACTGGGACCTGCCGGGGTTGCCATACCTGCGGTGGATGTGGCGTGCCCACCATTTGCCCGAGGGGGCCCGCGAGGATCGGGTCAACGACTCTGGCGCGGCGGTCTACATATCCTTTGCGAAGACCGACTGGCTGGGACGTCCGCTCAGCATAAAGTACGTGTACAGCACTGCGTTGCCCCGGGAATCTGTGGTTTCGACCGGCAACGTAAAGGTCATCGTGGTTTCCAGCGGCCTTGAGAAAACGGGCGAGTGGGTACAGGTAACGCGCAATGTGGTGGAAGATTATCAGAAGGTATTCGGTACAGCGCCGCCGAATGCTCCGACGACGATCACGCTATGGAGCGATTCCGACAATACGAACTCCGTGGCGGAGGTTGATTTCGACAACATTATGCTCACGAACCTCCCATGAGTCGTTTCTCCGACGCGCTGCGCGTCTTTATCCGGTTGGTGGTTCGGCAAGCCTGGGCGGTGGCGCTCCTTGCCCTTGTCGTGTCTGTAGTGGGCTTCTGGTTCGCCCGGCAACTTCGTATCGATACGGATTTTTCCAACCTTGTTCCGCGTGATTATCCCAGCGTGCAGGCGCTGGAAGCGCTGCGCGAGACCGTGGGGAGCGAAGCGACTGTGGACGTGGCGATCGTGAGTCCGTCGTTTGAAGCCAACAAGGCATTTGCCGAACAGTTGATTCCGCATGCGCTGGCCCTTGCGCCGGGGCCGGAGGCCGAACCGTATCTGCGTCGGGTCGATTTCGAGAAGGACACAGCGTTTCTGGAGCAAAACGCGCTGTATTTCGCGACGTATGCGGAACTGGACAGTCTGGAGTCGTATCTCCGCGACAAGATCCGCGATGCGAGGCTGGAGGCCAATCCGTTTTTCTTCGATCTGGACGACGAAGAGGACGAATCCGATGACGAGGCGGCATACGACCCCGAGCGGGATCTGGAGGAAGTGTACGATCATATTGTCGGAAAGCGCTATCCGGTCAACGAGGACAGCACGATCATGGCGCTCCGGTTCTATCCGAGCGGATCGCAGACCGACATCGGGTTCATCGAGACGCTCTATGGCGACCTGGATACGCTGATCGCCGGGTTGAATCCGACCGCCTATCACCCGGAAATGGAGGTAGTTCCGGCGGGGCGGCTGCTGCGACAGCTCGTGGAAGTGCGAGCGATCTCCGACGATGTGCTCAATTCCTTTGCGGCGGGCGTGACGGCCGTCCTGCTGCTGGTGATGGGATATTTCTTCTACAAGGGGTATACGGCCCGCGCAGGTCACCGATTCTCCCGGCGCGTACTGGTTGCGCAACTGGTGCGCATTCCGGCGCTGGCCTGCCTTATCGGGATACCCCTCCTTATGAGCCTTTCCTGGACGCTGGGCGTGGCCTGGTTTGCCTTCGGGATGCTCAATATGATGACGTCGACGCTTGGGCTTGTACTGTTCGGTCTCGGCATCGACTACGGCATACATTTTTATGCCCGCTATACGGAAGAGCGCAGCCTGGGCCGTACGGTCGCAGATGCGGCGGAAAACACATTCACGAGTACCGGGAAGGCCATCGCACTGGGCGCCTTTACGACAGCCGCCGCCTTGTATGTGTTGACCGGCGCGGATTTCCGCGGGTTCAGCGAATTCGGTTTCATCGCGGGTACGGGTATTCTTTTTGCCGTGGGGGCGATGACGATCGTAATGCCGGCTCTGCTGGTCCTTTTCGAGCGCTATCGCCTGCTCAATTTCGAGGCGGATGCCGGGGTGCGGTCGGCCCTGCAAGGATATGGGAGAATTCCCGGCGCCCAGGGGCTGGTGCTGGGCAGCATGGGGCTGGTTATCGCCGCGCTCGTGTTCCTTCCGAGGGTGGGCTTTCAGTACGATTTCGGCGCGCTCGATCCCGTGTATGAAGCGTACGACGCCAAAAGGAATCTTATCGGCGAAGTATATCCGTCGAGAGGGCGCAACCCGGCCTATGTGCTTGTGGACAATCCGTCCGAAGCGCCCGCGGTCGAGGAGGCTATCGAACGGCATGCGCAGACGGATACGCTGTCGCCCACGATCGACCGGGCGGAAACCCTTCAGGAAAGGTTTCCCATGGTCGAGGGGAAACAGCAGTACAAGCTGGATCGCATTGCCGGAATCCGCGCGCTGCTTGCCGACCCGTTCCTGCAGGCCGACATGGATGAAGCGCTTGCGCGCGTCGAGCGCGCGGCGGGGACGGTCCAGCCGCTTGTGATCGAACAACTGCCCGAGAGTATTCGCAATCGGTTTATATCCAAAACCGGCGAGTTGGGGGGATTCGTCGTGATATACCCTTCGGTGGGGCTTGCCGACGGGCGGGCTTCCATGGCGTTCGCCGACGATGTGGGCAAGATCGTTACCGAAGACGGAAATACGTACTACGCGGGTTCTCCATCCATTGTCGCCGCGGATATGCTGCGTCTGATGCGCAGCGATGCGCCATGGATGATGGCAGGCGCCCTGATTATGGTGATCCTGCTCATGTGGATCAACTTCCGCGCAGTGCGGTGGGTCGCGCTGGCTACGGCGCCGCTCGTGGTAGGCGTGTTATGGATGATCCTTGTCATAGAAATCGTTGGCCTCCAGCTCAATTTCTATAACATGATCGTGCTGCCCGCCATTCTGGGCATCGGCAACGATGCGGGCGTGCATCTGGTCCATCGTTACCAGGAGGAAGGGCCCGGTTCCATCCGGCGCGTGCTCCGTTATACGGGGGAACATATCGCCATGGGGTCCTTTACGACCATGATCGGTTTTGCAGGATTGCTGCTGAGTTTTCACCCCGGCCTGCATTCGATCGGCGAGTTGGCCGTAGTGGGTATCGGGGCGACGCTGCTTGCAGCAATTCTCTTTCTGCCGGCGGCGTTGCAATGGCTGGAAGACCGCCGTGCTCCCGCTGCGGTCGATACGGGCGCCTCGTAGCCGCGCCGCTGCTTTTCATGCGACAGCGCGCCGCCGGGAGGAGCAGGCCCTTAGGATGCGCAGGTACTTTTCCGCCGCTGTATTCCAGCCGAAGTGTTCCAGCACATGGCTTACCGTGCGCCGGCTGGCCTCATCGAGTGTTTCCGGTTCGCGGCAATACCCCAGAATGGCCTCGGAGAAGGCCTCGGCGTCCCCTGATCGGACAAGCCGTCCGTTTTTTCCGTCTTCGATGACGTCGGCGATGCCTTCAAGGTTGGCAGCGACGGCGGGCAATCCGCACAACCCCGCCTCCAGCATGACTATGCCGAATCCTTCCATATCTCCCGGGACGGGTACATTCGGCATGATGAAGAGATCGGCGGCGCGGTACATGCCCTCCAGTTCCCTGTCGGACAGGCGCCCGAGGAGCCGCACGCGGTGCGCGACACCGGACTGTTCGGCAGCATGCAGAATGCGTTCCGCTTCCGGGCCTTCCCCGGCCAGCCAATACTGCGCGTCTTCGGGGAGTCGGGGCAGGACCTGTTCAACGAACCATACGAACCCCTTCCGTTTTACCTGACGGCCCGCGCTGCACAGGAGCAGAACGCGTCCGGAGTTTTTCCCGGCAGTGTTTTCCGGCGGTCCGAACCGCTCGAACAGCATGGTGCGCGCGGTAGCCCGGGACCAGTCCGATGCGAAGCGGTCCGGCGATACGCCGTTCGGCACGACATGCAGCTTTTCCGCCTCCAGCCCGCGTTCGAGGCAGGCCGTTCCAGTGGCGCGGCTGACCGGGAATACGGCGTCGAGCGCAGCGAATATGCGCGGCACCAGCAACTGATACGGGGCCGAGAGCAGGGTTGCGTCCCGGCCATGCACGATAGCCCCCGATACCACGCCATGCTTGCGAAGCGTTCTTTGCAACAGAGGCGCGAGCGAGGCCGTCACCATCGAGGAAAAGAGCACGGCGTCCACTTTTCCCCGCTTCGCTGCTGCTGCGATTCTGAACAGGCTCGACCCGAGAAACAGGCTCGTCCGGACGTGGGTCCAGCGCCAGGAAGTACGCAGGATGAGGGGTTTGACCCGTGCATCGCATTCGAGCAATGCATTGTGCAGGTCCACCGCGACGCGCTGCATGCCGCCGATATTCGCGAGCGGGCGGTTCCTCGGAGGAAAGGAATGGGAAACGTACAGGATGCGCACAGGCGGCTACGGAATACAGCCTCAGGGCACTCGGATGGCCTGGGTGGTCGGTATTTCGAGTCCGTTGCCGGCATACCCGTCGCCCGCATAGCCGTCGCCGGACCACGGCGCCTCCGGATACAAAATCTCGTCGTAATAACGCACCATGTGGGCCATGACCGTATTCCAGTCGTATTGGCGCGCGCAGTCCCGGGCCGCGGCGCCCATGCGACGGCGTTCGGGTTCATGCTGGATCAGATGCTGCACGGCCTGCACAAAGGCGCGGGCGTCGCCGGGAGGGGCCAGCAGCCCGGTTTTGCCGTGTTCCACAAGGGTGCGGCTTCCCGTGGCGTCGGCGCACACCGTCGGGAGTCCGGAAGCCATGGCTTCGAGCGTAACGTTGCCGAACGTTTCCGTATCGCTGGGGAAGAAAAACACCTCCGAGGAGGCGTATGCGCGGGCGAGTTGCTCGTTTTCAAGCCGTCCGGTGAAGATGGTATGAGGGAGCTGGTTGCGGAGTTCGCCCAGCACGGGTCCGTCTCCCACGATCATGCTCCGGTGCTTTATGCCCCGCTGCTCCAGGTTTTTCACGACATCCGCAAAGATGTGCATGCCCTTTTCCCGGACGACTCGCCCGATGAAGCTTACGAGCACCTCGTCGTCTTCCACGCCGATCGAGCGGCGCCATCCCGTGTCGTAGTGCGCCGGATTGAAGCGATGCGTGTCGACGCCGCGCATCCAGAGGCGTATTTCCTTGCTGATCCCCCGGGAGTGCAGTACCTCGGCCATGGACTGCGAGGGGACGTACACATGCCGGCACCGATTGTAAAAGTGCTGGAGGTATTTCCATGATTGGTTCTCCAGCCGACCGAAACCGTAGTACTTGAGATACGAAGAGAAGTGCGTATGGTAGGAGGCCACCGCAGGAATGCCTTCTCTTTTGGCGAAGCGCAGCGCCTGATACCCCAGCAAGTCGGGCGTGGCGATGTGGAACAGGTGGGGCCGGAAGGTTCGAAGCAGGGAGCGGGCGTTCGACGTGAGACCCAGCGAAAGACGATACTCGGCCCGTTGCGGCACCGGCACCGAGGGAACAGGGGCCAAGATGCCGGCATGATCCACGGGCGGGTCGGCAATGGTCGGCGCAAAGATCAGTACTTCCGTATCGTGCGCTTCGAGGTAGGACACCAGCCGGTTCAACGTGAGCGATACGCCGTCGGCGATGTGGTTGTATGCGCCCGTAAAAAGCGCTACCCGGCGCAGGGCCGGCGGCCCTACCCGAATGCGTTCCCGGTGCATCGTATACGTTTTGTACTGCATGGAGCCTGTGTGCGCGGCAATGGTCCGGAGAACGCGTTGATCCCCGAAATTCCCCGCTGACGTAGGGATGCTCTGATTAAGTCCACTTCGATCAGCGCATCCTTAGTTAAGCCGCAGGAAAACCCCGAAAAGTAACGTGGCTACGTCAAAACATCTTTCAAAAATTTTCCGGTGTGGCTGTCCGGCATAGCGGCAATCTCTTCGGGCGTTCCTTCCGCCACCACGAATCCGCCGCGTCTTCCGCCTTCCGGACCGAGATCGATTACCCAATCCGCACACTTTATCACATCCATATTGTGTTCGATAAGGATCACGGAATGGCCTTCTTCGACGAGCGCGTTCAATGCCGCCACGAGTTTTCGGATATCGTCGAAATGCAGGCCCGTGGTGGGTTCGTCCAGCATGTACAGCACCCGGTCCCGGGAGGGTTTCCCGAGGAAGGAGGCCAGTTTCAGCCGCTGCGATTCGCCTCCCGAAAGGGTGTTGGAAGGTTGTCCCAGGGTCAGGTATCCGAGGCCGATATTCTGCAGCACCCGCAGCTTGCTCATGATGGGAGCATGGTCCGCAAAGAAATCGCCTGCCTCGTTGATGGTCATCCGGAGGATATCGGCCACATGTTTGCCCCGGTACCGGATTTCGAGGGTTTCCTTTTTGTACCTGCTTCCCCGGCACGCCTGGCATTCGAGATACAAGTCCGCAAGAAATTGCATTTCGACCTTCACGATGCCCTCGCCCTGGCAGGTTTCGCACCGTCCGCCGGGCACGTTGAACGAAAAATAGCCCGGCTTCAATCCCTGCATGCGGGCCTGGTGCGTGTTGGCCAGGATTTCCCGCACGTGATCGAACACTTTGGTGTAGGTGGCCGGATTGGAGCGGGGAGATTTCCCGATGGGATTCTGATCGACCATTTCGATGCGGTCAACGAGTTGGTAACCGCGGAGGATATCGTGGACGCCCACGCCGCCCTCGACCCGGTAGCCTTTGAGGCGCATCAGGCCGTTGTACAGCGTCTGGTGCACCAGCGTCGATTTGCCGGAGCCGCTGACCCCGGTCACGCAGGTGATCATATCCAGAGGGAACTGCACGTCCAGACGTTTCAGATTGTGCTGCCGGGCATGCTCGACGTACAGGGCATTCTCGTCGTAGACCGGCCTGCGCGTTGCGGGCACGGGAATCTGTTCCCGTCCGCTCAGGTAGGCTCCGGTCAGCGAGTCCGGGTCGCGCAGCAGTTCGTCGTAGCTGCCCTGGAAGATTACCTCTCCGCCGAGTCGGCCGGCGCCGGGGCCCAGATCGACCACCTGATCCGCTCGTTCCATCATGGCCGCTTCATGTTCCACGACCAGCACGGTATTCCCGATGTCGCGCAGGTTTTCGAGGATGCTTATCAGCCGATCGTTATCCCGGGGGTGCAACCCGATGGAGGGTTCGTCGAGTACATAGAGCGACCCGACCAGCGACGATCCGAGCGAAGTCGAAAGATGAATGCGCTGGCTTTCGCCGCCCGAAAGCGTTTGCGAGAGGCGGTCCAGCGAGAGATAGTCGAGCCCCACATCGACGAGGTAACTCAGCCGCTTGCGAATCTCTTCCAGCACGCGGCCCGCGATCTGTTCTTCGTGATCGGTGAGCGTCAGGTCCCTGAAGAAGTCGCGGGCGTCTTTCGTCGTCAGTTCGCATATTTCGCCGATATGCAGCCCCCCGACTTTCACGTACTGCGCTTCCCGGCGCACGCGATAGCTGTCGCATTCCGGGCACGGCATGTAGCCCCGAAACCGGGCATGGAAGATCCGGTAATGCATCTTGTACTTCTTCTTCTCCAGAAATTCGAAGAAGCCCCGGACGCCGATGTAGTTGTCTCCCCCGTTCCATGCCAGGTCGCGCACCTCCTCCGGCAGTTCGCGCCAGGGCGTGTCGATGTCGATGCGGCGTTCGGCGGCGACCCGGACCAGGTCCCGGAAATACCGGCTCCAGCGTTCGGTCCGGAACGGGGCGATCGCGCCCTGCCGGATCGAAAGGTTGCGGTCGGGAATGACGAGGTCTTCGTCCAGGCCCGTGATCCGTCCGAACCCCTGACAGGCGGGGCATGCCCCCAACGGGCTGTTGAACGAGAACAGGAGCGGAGACGGTTCTTCGAAACGCATTCCGTCGCGTTCGAAGAATTCGCTGAAGTGCAGCGTCTCTCCCCCGTGAATATGCACGACGCAGCGCCCGGCGCTCTCCCGGAACGCCTGCTCCGCCGAATCCGAGATGCGCGAAAGGTTGTCCTCGTTCCCGTGACGGACGGCCAGCCGATCTACCAGCACGAGCAAGCGCTTGCGGGGATATCCGGCGGCTTTTTCGGGGGTTTCCTCGTTCAGATCGAGAATGCGTTCCTCGTTATCGGCCTTTTTTCCTTTTCCGGAAGGGAGGAGCAGCAGCCGGAAAAATCCCCGCTGCCGCAGCGTGCCCAGTTCCTGTTCGAGGGAAGTCTTTTTGTGATCGGGGATGGGAAAGCACACGTAGAACCGCGTCCGGTCTTCCGCGATGGCGTGCAACCGCTCGGCCACGGACCGGGGAGCGTCCCGGGTTACTTCTTCGCCGCTCACAGGGGAGATCGTGCGGCCGATCCGTGCAAAAAGGAGCCGGAGATGATCGTAGATTTCCGTTTGCGTAGCGATCGTCGAGCGGGGGTTTTTCGACGTCGTTTTCTGCTCGATGGCGATGGCCGGCGCCAGTCCGGTGATCAGATCGACATCCGGCTTGTCCATGCGTTCGAGGAACTGCCGGGCGTAGGCGCTCAGGCTTTCGACATAGCGCCGCTGCCCCTCTGCGTAGATCGTGTCGAAGGCAAGCGACGATTTACCCGAGCCGGACGGCCCGGTGAAGACGATGATCTTGTTGCGCGGCAACTCCAGGTCAATCCCTTTCAGATTGTGTTGCCGGGCGCCGCGAATGACAATGGGCCGCCGGGCAGAGCGCGGCGAGCGGGATGCAGCGCCGGGTTGCGCTTTCGCAGGGATCGGGTTCCGGGTAGTCGCCATGCGTGCAGATGCGGGCCGTGCGCATGCGCAAGCGAGCCGTTGCACGCGCCGCAAGGAATTGCGAAGCAGTAAACAGGGAAAAAGGACAAACCTTGTCCAACGCATACGGCGCGGATAGGATGCAGGCGGAATGGAAGATTAAGCCGCCCTCAGACCTCGTAGCCAAGGTTTGGCCGGAGCAGCCGTTCGGCTTCCGCAACCGGCAGTCCCTTCCGCCGGGCATAGTCCTCGACCTGGTCCCTGCCGATCAACCCTACGTCGAAGTAGCGCGCCTTCGGGTGCGAGAAGTACCACCCGCTGACCGAGGCGCCCGGCAACATCGCCCAGGATTCGGTGAGTTCCACGCCGATCTTCCGCCGCACGTCAAGCAGTTCCCAGAGTTTCTCTTTTTCGCTGTGTTCCGGACAGGCCGGGTAGCCCGGAGCGGGACGAATGCCCCGGTACGATTCAGAGATCAGATCGGCATTGCTCAGCGATTCTTCTGGCGCGTAGCCCCAGAATTCGCGGCGCACCCGAAGATGCAGAACCTCGGCGAATGCCTCGGCCAGCCGGTCCGCCAGCGCCTGCAGCATGATGGCGTTGTAGTCGTCGCCTGCCTGCTTGAAGGCGGCTGTCCGCTCCGACGCTCCCAGCCCTGCGGTGACGGCGAATGCCCCGACCCAGTCGTCGACGCCCTGCCCGATGGGCGCCACATAATCCGACAATGCGCGGTGCGGCACGCCTTCGGGCAATGTCCGCTGCGGGCGGAGCGTCGAAAGACGCATCTGTTCGGCGCGGCGTGGTTCGTCGGCAAAAACGATGATATCGTCGTCTTCGGTCGCTGCCGCCGGAAAGAGGCCGCATACGCCGCGCGCGAGGAGCCACTCCTCCTTCACGATGCGATCCAGCATGGCGCGCCCGGCGTCGTATAGTTCGCGCGCAGCCTCGCCTTTTACCGGATCCTCGAGGATGGCGGGAAACAGCCCCTGCATTTCCCAGGCCGAGAAAAAGGGCCGCCAGTCGATGTACCCGACGAGTTCTTCCAGCGGTTGCGGATCGATGATATGCACGCCGGGTTGGGCCGGTCTCGGTGGGGAACAGGCATCCCAGTCCCCATCGAAGCGGTTTGCGCGGGCTGCGTCGAGGGTCAGGTTCGGGAGCCGGCGCCTGGGCTGCGCATGCCGTTTTCGCCGGGCGGCATGCTCGAGGTCCACCGACCTGACATAGTCGCTGCGCCGGTCCCCGACCAATTTCTTCATCACCCCCACGGCGCGGGAAGCGTCCTTCACGTACACGACGGGTCCGGTATACACCGGGTCGATCTTTACCGCCGTATGAATCGGCGAAGTAGTGGCGCCGCCGATCAGCAGCGGCATGCCGAACCCCTGCTTCTGCATTTCCCCGGCGACATGCACCATTTCGTCGAGCGACGGCGTAATCAGCCCGGACAGGCCGATCATGTCCGCATTCTTTTCGCGGGCCGTGTCGAGGATGCGCTGGCAAGGCGTCATGACCCCGAGATCCTCGACCGTGAAGCCATTGCATTGCAGCACCACGCTGACGATGTTTTTGCCGATATCGTGTACATCGCCCTTGACGGTCGCCATCACCACCTTGCCGCGTCCGTGCGAGATCGAAGCGGTTTCGTCTCCTTGCATGAACGGCACGAGATATTCCACGGCCTTCTTCATCACGCGCGCCGATTTAACGACCTGCGGGAGAAACATCTTTCCGGCGCCGAACAGGTCCCCCACCCGATCCATGCCGTTCATCAGGGGGCCTTCGATCACATGCAGCGGGCGCGCCGCCGCCCGCCTTGCTTCCTCGACGTCGCTCAGGATATGCTCATCGATACCATGCACCAGCGCATGCTCCAGCCGGGCTTCGACGGGCAATTCGCGCCAGGCGTCCACCACTTCGTGGCTCGTTTCGGGCGTTTTGCCCACATGTTGCGCTATCTCCAGCAATCGTTCGGTCGCGTCGGTGCGCCGGTTCAGGATCGCGTCCTCGACCGCCTCGCGCAGCGCGTCCGGAATGTCGTCGTACGCGACCAGGGAGCCTGCATTCAGGATCGCCATGTCCAGTCCGGCGCGGGTCGCGTGATACAGGAATACGGCGTGCATGGCGCGGCGCACCGGCCCGTTGCCCCGAAAGGCAAAGGAAACGTTGCTTACCCCGCCGCTCACCAGCGCGCCGGGGCAGGCCGCCTTGATGCGCGGGATGGCGTCGATGAACGAGCGGGCGTACCCGTCGTGCTCTTCGATCCCGGTGGCTATGGCCAGAATATTGGGATCGAAAACAATGTCTTCGGGCGCGAAGCCGAGCCGCTCCACAAGCAGCGCGTAACTGCGCGCGCATATTTCCACCCGGCGTTCGATGGTCGTTGCCTGTCCTTCTTCGTCGAACGCCATGACCACCAGCGCATGTCCCAGATCGCGGATCGTCCGTGCCTGATGCAGGAAGACGTCCTCACCTTCCTTGAGGCTGATCGAGTTGGCGACCCCTTTGCCCTGCAGGCATTCGAGACCGGCCTGGAGCACCTCGAAGCGCGAGGAATCCACCATGACCGGCACGCGGCTTATATCGGGTTCGGAGGCCAACAGGTTCAGGAACCGTTGCATGACCGCTTTGCCGTCGAGCATGCCCTCGTCCATGTTGACGTCGATGATGTTGGCGCCGCCTGTCACCTGTTCCGCGGCGATTTTCAGCGCGCCGGAAAAATCTTCGTCCCGGATGCACCGCAGGAAAACTTTCGAACCGGCCACATTGGTGCGCTCGCCGATGTGCAGCAGGCCGGTGGTCTCCGTCCTGGTAAGCGGTTCGAGGCCCGCCAGGCGCATGCGCCGCTTCGTCTCCGGCGTCTTGCGCGGCGCTGCCGAGGCGATCGCATCCCGGATCGCTTCGATATGCGCCGGGGTCGTCCCGCAGCAGCCGCCGAGTATGTTCACCACGCGGTCTTCGGCGATCTCTTTCAGAATCGCTGCCGTGGTTTCCGGCGTCTCGTCGTATGCGCCGAACTCGTTCGGCAAGCCGGCGTTCGGATGCAGGCTGATCGGCGTATCGGCGATATGGGACAATTCACGGATGTGCCGGTCGAGATCGCTGGCCCCGAGCGCGCAGTTGAGACCCACGGCCAGCGGGCGGGCGTGGCGAATGGAAATGAAGAACGCCTCCAGCGTTTGCCCCGACAGCGTGCGTCCGGATTGGTCGGTGACGGTGCCCGATATGATCACCGGAATCGTTGCGCCCGTATCCCGCTCGAGCCGGCCGACCGCGTACAGGGCCGCTTTCGCATTCAGCGTATCGAAGATGGTTTCCAGCAGCAGCAAATCGGCGCCGCCCCGGTACAGGCCGTTTGCCGCCTCGTAGTACGTGCTGCTCAGTTCGTCGAACGTGGTGGCCCGGTAGCCGGGGTCTTCGACCCTGGGCGACATGGACAGGGTGCGGTTGGTGGGGCCCATGCTGCCCGCCACCAGCCGGAAGGCGCCCGTTTGGCGGGTCCATCGGTCGGCTGCTTCCCGTGCAAGCGCCGCCGCGCTCCGGTTCATTTCGAACACGAGATGTTCCAGGCCGTAGTCGGCCTGGGACGGCCCGTTCGCCGTGAAACTGTTCGTGGTCAGGATGTCTGCGCCGGCAGCCAGATACTGCTCGTGGATATCGACGACGGCATGCGGCTGCGTCAGGCACAGAACATCGATGTTCCCCCTGAGATCCTGTTCGGAATCCCTGAATCGCTGCCCGCGAAAGGCGTCTTCGTCCAGCCCAAGGGACTGCGCCATCGTGCCGTAGGCCCCATCCAGCAGGACAATGCGCCTGCTCATGGTCTGGTGCAGCCAGTCGAGGCGCTTCGTTCTGCTACTCATGTTTTCAGCGTCCGAACAATTTCTGTCGCCAGCCGGCCCCGGTTCAGCGTATACAGGTGCATGTGCTCCACCCCTTCCGCTTTGAGCCGCACGGCCTGTTTGCAGACGATGTCCCGGGCGATCTCAAACGTTTCTTCGTCGCTTTTTTCCTCGAATCTGGCGCGTAGCGCATTGGGCACGACCGTTCCGCATTTGTCGGCAAACCCGAATACCCGGGCAGAGTTATGAATTGGCATAATGCCTGGCCAGACGGGCGTCGTGATACCGCGCCGGGCGCACTCGTCCCGAAACGCCAGGAAGGCGTCCGTGTCGAAGAAAAGCTGCGAGATAGCGAAATGGGCGCCGGCCTCCATTTTGCGTTTTAGGATCGTGAACCGGTCGTCGGGACTACGGTCTTCGGGGTGTCCTTCCGGATAGCAGCCGACGCCAATTTGAAACTCCGGGACGATCTCCCTGAGCCCCGCGATCAGCTCCCAGGACGAGGTGTAGTGCGCTTCGTTTGACACATACCCCTCCGGCTTGTCGCCCCGCAGGGCAATGCAGCGCCGGACGCCAAGCTCGGCATACGCGCGCGCTACGCGGGCGATCCGGGTGCGCGTGCGGCCAACGCTTGACATGTGGGGGCAGCATGTCAAGCGGTGGTTGGTGCGCAATGCGCTCACCAGCTCGAACGTACCCTCCTGCGACGACCCCGCCGCTCCGCAGGACACGCTTACGAAGCGCGGCTCCAGCGCAAGCAGCGCGGGTAGATTTGCCTGGAGCCGTTCCTCGGCAAGCGGTGTGCGCGGCGGAAAGAATTCCAGGGAGAAGGTCATGGTGCGGGGTGGTGGGGCGACCTGACTCGGCCGCGGGTGCTTCCCTGGCGATGCGACGACAGGCGATTGCGCCAATGGCCGGTTTTCGAACGGTTGCCCAGCGGGGCCGAAGCAGCGATTCGTTCAAAAAGGGGTGTGTGAGGCGTGCTCGCAGGGCAGTGTGTCGCTTTGTGCAATGGCTTCGGGCGACACGCCGCGTCTGGTTTGCAAAGGATACTCTAACGTCGGGGGGCTGAGAGGGGTTCGCTGGCAAGAAATGACGAAGCAATGTGGCCTGCCCCCGCATAATTAAGGAATGACGCGCCAACGAACCCCTCGCAGCGTCTGAACTTCGCGGGCGTATCCTTATGATATACAATTCGCTATAAAAGACGATATAAAGGGATTTATTCCCATTAAATCGTCGTTTATCGCGATTTGAAATAACATCAAATATTATTCGTATTTAAAGACGAATAATAGTACATTATATCAATCTTATCGCCAAATAGAGCGAATTATGTCTTTTCAAAACCTGAATACCGACGAATACCTGCTTACCGAACTCGGCAAGCGTTTCGCCCGCCAGCGTCTCGATATGGGGATCACCCAGGCCAATCTCGCTTTCGAGGCGGGAATATCCAAGCGTACGCTGGAGCGCATCGAGTCGGGCGAGGCGGTCCAGTTTACCAGCATTATCCGCGTGCTCAGGGCATTGCATCTTGTTCCGAACCTCGATGCGCTGGTTCCGAAGGCCGGTCCGCGCCCTATGGATGTCCTCAACATGCAAGGCAAACAGCGTCAACGGGCACGGTCTCCCCAAACCGGAGCCGTGAGAGAACAGCCCGCAGCGTGGCGATGGGGAGATGAAACATGACGCACGCCGAAGTCAGGCTTTGGGGAAGTACGGTCGGCGCCGTAACGCTCGAGGACGGTAAAGAGGTCGCCGATTTCCAGTTTGCTCCGGAATTTCTGAAAAGCGGCATAGAGCCGGCGCCCCTTACCATGCCCTTGTCCGGCAGGGTATACCGGTTTCCTCTGCTGCGCCGCGAATCGTTTTACGGTCTTCCCGGTATGTTGGCGGATTCTCTGCCGGACCGCTTCGGCCATGCCGTGATCGATGCCTGGCTGGCGACACAGGGAAGAGAGCCGGGTTCCCTTAATACCGTCGAGCGGCTGTGTTACACAGGGTCCCGGGGGATGGGCGCCCTTGAGTTCGAGCCCGCAACAGGACCTCAATCCGACCAGGGGCAACTCCTTCGGGTGGATCGGCTGGCCGCATTGGCTGCCGAAATCCTGCAGCAACGCGAAGCATTGCATTTGTCCTTTGGCGAGCAAGACGACGAAGCGCCGCTCCGGGATATCCTGCGCGTGGGCACATCTGCAGGGGGCGCCCGCGCAAAGGCCGTGATTGCCTGGAATCCTCGAACAAAAGAGGTTTGCTCAGGACAGGCGGACGTTGCCGCCGGGTTCGAACACTGGTTGATCAAGTTTGACGGCGTCGGCGGGGAACAAGACGGAACGCTGGCGGCCCCCAGGGGATACGGCGCCATCGAATATGCTTATCACCTTATGGCGCGGGACGCCGGTATCGAAATGGCCGATTGCCGCTTGTTCGAAGAAAGCGGGCGGCGGCATTTCATGGCCCGGCGCTTCGACCGGCTGCCCGATGGGGCGAAATTGCATATGCAGTCGCTCGGGGCGATGGCGCACTTCGATTTCAACGAGGCAGGCGTTTATTCTTATGAACAGGCGCTCATGGTCATCCGGCGATTGGGACTTTCGATGGGCGCGATAGAGGAACAGTTCCGTCGCATGGCTTTCAATGTTTTTGCGCGCAATCAGGACGATCATGTCAAAAACACTGCCTTTCTCATGGATCGGACCGGAGCATGGCGGCTGGCGCCTGCATTCGACCTGACCTATGCCTGTAACCCGGCGAGCAAGTGGACATCGACCCATCAGATGACGCTGAACGGAAAACAGGAAGCCTTCACTATGGAAGATTTTCGCGCCTGCGCCCGGACTGCCTCTATGAAAAGACGGCGTGCGGAGGCTATTTGCGCCGAAGTTCGCGACGTCGTTTCGCGCTGGCCGGACTACGCGGAAGCAGCGCGTGTCAGGGCCGTGCAACGAGACGCCATCCGAGAGCGTATTGAGGAGGCGGCAATCCTGTAGCTGAGTATTTGTGGGATACATGGAGCCTGCCATGCTGCTTCGTCATTCCTTGCCAGCGCACTTCTCGCAAGCCTCTGAACTTTGCGGATTTAATCGGAGTATCCCATCTCCATGGAGTTTCTCAATCCATTCATGCTTTTTGCGCTGGGCGCGGCGGCGCTCCCGGTGATCGTGCATCTGTTCCATTTCCGCCGTCCGCGGAAAGTGGATTTCAGTTCGCTGACGTTCGTCCGGGAATTGCAGAAAACCACGATGCAGCGGGTGCGGCTGCGGCAGTGGCTGCTGCTTGCGCTCCGCCTCCTTGCGATCGTCTGCCTGGTGGCCGCCTTCGCCCGTCCCTCCCTTACGGGCCAGGTGGCAGGCGCGGTCGGCGGCGTGGCGCGGTCTTCCGCAGCGCTTGTCGTCGACAATTCGCTCTCGATGACGCTGCGGGATGCGGAGGGGGAATATCTCCGTCAGGCCAAAGACATCGTTTCCGGTCTGATCCGGGAATTCGAGGAGCGCGACGAGATTTTTCTGCGGACAACGGCCGGGGGCGATGTGCCCCAGGGGCCTCTTTCGCCCGCTGCCGCCATAGATATCGTCGAGGATATCCAGGCCTCCGCCGCCGGGGTGTCGCTGACCGGAGCCGTCGCTTCTGCCGCAGAAGCGCTTGAGGAAGCCGCGCATCCGAACCGGGAAATGTATATCGTGAGCGACATGCAGGCTCCGGCGCTGGCGGACACCGCGCGCGCTGCGCAAGGGGAGGACATCCGGGCGTATGTGTTGCCGGTCGGGGGCAGGGCGCAGGCCAACGTAGCCGTAGTCGATGTGCGTATCGACAGCCGCATTGTCGAAGCGGGTCAGCCGGTGCGCTTATCGGCCACGCTGGTGAATTACGCGGACGACCCCGTCGAGGGATATGTGGCCAGCGTTTTTCTGGAGGGCCGCCGGCTGGCCCAGGCCACTGCGGACATTCCGCCGCGCGAGCCGACGGAGGTGTCCTTCACGATTACGCCGCCGGGTAGCGGGTGGCTCTCCGGCGTGGTGCAGATCGAGGAGGATGTGTATTCCTTCGACGACCAGCGCTATTTCACGCTGCACGTGCCCGAACGGCGGCGCATCCTGATCGTGCGGGGGGAAGGCGAGAACACCGGTTTTCTGGAACTGGCCCTGTCGCCGGAACTGGCAAGGGGACGGGTCGCCTTCGACGTGACCGTTATTCCGGAAACGAGTCTGGCCGCGACGGGGCCGGAAGCGTACGATGCGGTGGTGGTTGCGGGAGCGCAGACCCTGTCCAGCGGAGAAACGGAGGTGCTCGCGCGGTACGTTGCGGGCGGGGGCGGATTGCTGCTTAGCCCGTCCTCCGCGGGACAGGAAGAGGGGCAGGAGTACAACGCCTTGCTCGACGCGGTCGGGGGCGGTCGCATAACCGGTTTCAACGGATCGCTCGGGTCCCCAACCCGCATTGCCTCGTTCGACCGCGTCGAACTGGAGCACCCGCTTTTCGAGGGCGTTTTTCAAACCGAGGCGGAAGGGGACGCACCGAATGTGGAGCGTCCGGAGATATGGTTCGCTGCGCGCTACGAACCGGAAGGCGCAGGGGAGCAGTCCATTATTCGCCTGTCCAACGGCGATCCGTTTCTGCAGGAAATCCAGCACGGACGGGGCGTAGTGCTGCTGCTTGCCGTGGCGCCCGACGCGCGCTGGAGCGAACTGCCCGTCCGCGGCCTGTTCATCCCGCTCATGTATCGCTCCCTGTACTATCTGTCGGCGTACGAATCCATTTCCGGCGAGCAGTTTCCGGCGGCCCGCTCTGCCGAGCTCCGCATTGCCCGCCCTCCAGGAGAGGCGTTGCTGCGTCTGACGGGACCCGATGGAACGGAATATGTGCCCGAGCAGCGCGACCTGTTCGACGCTGCGTTGCTGATAATCGATGACGAGGCCGTCGAGCGTTCCGGCGTCTACGACGTATACGCCGGCGACGAAATCGTGCGCCGCATTGCGTTCAATGTGGACGCGCGGGAATCGGATATGCTCGTTCTGGAGGATAGGGAGGCGCGGCGCCGCCTGACCGAAGCGGTTGGCGCGCCGGTCGAAATCATAGCGGCAGGGGGGCGCTCTGCCGGGGATGTCGTGGAGGCGGTGGCGGAGCAGCGTACGGGGCGGGAACTGTGGAAGGCGTTCCTGCTCCTGGCGTTGCTGTTTCTGGCGGCGGAAATGGTGGTGGCGAAGGGATGGCGCCCGACGGCGAAAGAAGGAACATCCGTGTTCGCCGGGACCGGGTCATAGCGTGCCCCCGTATTCCCTGGTCGGGTCCCGGTATACGGAATGATTGTGTCCGGCGTCGTCTCCAATATTGCCCTGCGTGGAGAATTCGATCAGAAGATGCGGCCCCTGAATGCGATAATACACGCTGCCGCTGCCGTCGACAGGACCATGCCAGGCGAACCGGGTTTCATTCAGGTCCGGGGCGATCTCTGCATGACGCGCTTCCGCCGCTGCTTCGGGCAATAAGCCGATCCACAGGTCGATCAGTTCCACGAGCATATCCTGCTGCGCGGACGGCCACTCTTCCACGAGGGCGCCTTCCATGGGCGGAAGCACCCCGTCCCGGCCGGCTCCGGCGTACACCTCCCTCGGACGATCGGTTACCAGGGCGGCGGCTCGCTGCGTCTCGTCCAGTGCCTGCACCAGCGCAAGCCCTCCCTCGAGTTCCGCTTTCAGGGGCGCGAAAGTTTTTCCGCCTTCCTCGTACGTTGCCGGCTCCACGCCAAGAAACGTGGGGCTCAAGAACATCCGCCCTTCGTCGAACGTCACGTTCACGGCAAGGTGGTGTCCTCCGAATTGCCATGACCAGGCTTCCGTTGCGGAAGGCGTGCCGAACACGGCAAACCAGTAATTGTCTTCCGTCCAGCCGAACCGGGCTGCGCGAGGCGACGATTGCGCCAGGATCTCGTCCGCCCGCACGATCAGGCGCACTTTCTCGAAGCCTTCCTTGCTCAGGGACGTCTCCAGCACAGCCAACACCGAGGCCAGTTGCTCTTCGTTCAGGTCGCCCATGCGGATGCCGTTCCGATCGAAGCGGAGGATGTTCGCGGGCAGATTCGACCAGTTCCGGCGTTTTTCGTCGTCCAGATCGTACTTCACTTGCTCCAGCAGGTCCTCGTCGAGCGTAGCATACAGCGCTTCGACGGCGGCCGCCACTTCGGCTGCCTTGTCGGGGTTCGAAGCGGCGCTTGGGGGCTGCGCCGCCTCTTTGTTCGGAGCGGGATGGTTTCCGGAAGTCCTTGCCGTTTCGCTGTGCGCCGCGACCGAGACGGCGAGTACAAGGAATGCAAGGATGAGAATGCGTGACGGTTTACGGAGCATGGGGAAAGATTGTCTTTTGATGCGGTGCCTGAATTCGTTATACCCCGGCAAGGGGCGTTTCATTCCAAACGGGGTATTTTTTTGAAGGTGCTATCTATCCGCCTGTTCCTGCCGTGCAACTCCGGGCCGCAGCATTTTTCGGCCTTTCTCAAACCCGGGACCCTTCAACAGGGCGGCGCGGGCGTGACGCGCCTTTCGGGAGGCAGAGAGGGGTACGCTGGCCGCGTCATTCCTCAATTATGCGGGGGGCAGGCCACACTGCTTCGTCATTCCTTGCCGGTGCAACCCTTTCAGCCTCTGAACTTTGCGGACTTGATCGGAGTATCCTATCCGCTCGCTGAAACATCCCAAGCCCTCCCCTCTCTTTGCACGAACACAAACTTCCCGACACCGAAAAGGCGGTGCTTGTGGGCGTCGTGACGCCTGACGCCTCCCGCTGGGACGTCAACGACTCGCTCGACGAACTGGCCGAACTGGCCTCCACAGCAGGCGCCGTGGTTACCGATCGGATGACGCAGTCCCTCGCCAGGGTGAATCCGACGACGTATATCGGGACGGGCAAGGTCGCTGAATTGAAGAGTCTTATCGGGGCGCGGGGTAGCGATCTCGTCATCTTCGACGACGATTTGTCCCCGATGCAGCTCCGCAATCTGGAAAAGGCCCTCGACTGCAAACTGCTGGACCGCTCGGGGCTGATTCTGGATATTTTCGCCACGAGGGCCCGCACGGCGGCCGCGCAGACCCAGGTCGAACTGGCGCAACTCGATTATCTCAGGACGCGCCTTACCCGGCACTGGACCCACCTTTCCCGCCAGAAGGGCGGCATCGGCACGAAGGGACCGGGGGAAACGCAGATCGAAACCGACCGCAGGCTCATCGGGAATCGTATTGCCGTCCTCAAGGAGCGCCTGGAGAAGATCGACCGGCAGCGCACCATCCAGCGCAAGGGGCGCAAAGGATTTACCCGCGTTGCGCTGGTCGGGTACACGAATGCGGGCAAGTCCACGCTGATGAATGTCCTGTCCGACGCGGAGGTGTTTGCCGAGGACCGTCTCTTCGCCACGCTCGACGCCACCACGCGGCAGGTCCGACTGGGCGCCAACAGGCAGGTGCTGCTTTCCGACACGGTCGGATTCATTCGCAAGCTGCCCCACAACCTGATCGAAAGCTTCAAGAGCACCCTCGACGAGGTCCGCGAGAGCGATGTGCTGGTGCATGTGATCGACATGACGCATCCCCGGCACGAGGATCACATCGACGTGGTGCGCGCGACGCTGGGGGAACTGGGCGTGGCGGACAAACCGCTTCTTCCCGTATTCAACAAGGTGGACCGGCTGGAAGAGCCGGAACTCCTCGGTGCGCTCCGGTCCCGTTTTCCCGAGGCGGCTTTCGTGTCGGCGCTGCGCGGGATCGGCCTCAGCGACCTGAAGGAACGCCTGCTGGGCGTGATCGAACACGATTTCGTGGAGCGGACCGCGTACGTTCCCCTTGCGGAATGGGAAATGATCGCGCGCATTCACCGGGAAGCGGAGGTGGTGGCCGAAGAATATCTGTACGCCCGAAACGGGGAGCCGGCAGACGAGGAGGCGCCCGAAGATCCGATCCCCGTCGCCCGGCTGCGTTTCCGGTGTCCCCGGAAGTTCGACCGGGACATCCGCCCCGTCCTGAAACGATTCGCCGGATTGCGGATTTGCGCCCAGGAGTGATCGCGTTCTGCGTTGCGGTTCCGGGGTTTTTTCCGTATCCATATCTATCCCCCGGAATTATCATACACAGGATGGAATTATGAGTACCCTCAAACGCATTGTGGGCGTATATCTCCTTCTGGTGGGCGTCGCGGTTGCGGTGCACACCGTCGTGGAGCCGCTCTATTACGCTTCCACCGAAGCGGACCCGTACAGCCCGTTCTGGAATATCCTGAATCCGTGCATGGCTCTGGCCATTGCGCTGGCCGTGTTGTTCGGACATCTGCGCATGAAACGCGTGTGCAGCGAAGGGGAAAGCGGGCCGGTAACCCGCGCCTACCTGTGCGCGAACGTGCTGTATTTCGGCACGCTCTTTATCGGGATTATGTTCTTCTGGAACTGGTTCAACCTCTGGAGTCCCGAATTCACGGCCATAGGCCCGCAGGCGGTTTCGCTCGCATGGATCATCATCGACGCCGCGCTACCCCTGCTTTTGGGCGCGATGGGCGCGCACCTGATGGGTTGCAGCTGGTGTGCGGATAAGGAGTAGGGTGTTCTGGATGGATGGTCTCTTTTTCGGGATGAAGGTGATCAGGTAGAAGTGCGCCTGGCAAGTTCCGCCGTGAAACGCGCTATTACGCGTTCGTTGATGTGGAGGGGGTTGGATGCCATTTACCCCACCCATTCACGCGCATATTTTCTCATTTCTTCACGGTGGAGCCCCAGAATCTCGGCGGCGCGCCCAAGGGAGATATATTCTTGCTCAAGCGCTTGTCGTACAAACAGGAAGAGTTCTTCCTTTCGCGCAGGGTTCTCTTGAACCGATTCCGGGATCGGTCCCGGGTGGTCGGCATTCGCGCCGATGTGCTTTTGGTCAGCCATTATTTTCCCTCCGAGTGCTCGAGAATCGTACGTCCGGCAATGTGTTCCATCTAAAGAAGCCGTTCTCCGGGACAGTGTGGGTTGAACGCAACAGAACACCTAAAAAGAAGACTGGTTCGCTCGAACAACTCTACGGTTCTATTCGTGTATGATATTGCGACCCTGCACATACTGGAGCAGTACGGTGACTTTCCGTGATAACGGCTTCAAGGATAATGTTACCGGGGCTAATCCTGTCGCTATTCTGGAACAGCGTGGTCGCCTCAACGTTCGCAGCCTGTAGCAGAATCAATTCAGAGAAGAAAATCCATGCAAAACCACCGGCGTCGCTACAAAAATCCTCCCATAGAGGAGGCTGTTTGTGAGTTTCGCTTCGGTCCAAGGCAAGATTGGGATCCTACCATTCCCGGCAAGCTTCAGAACGTATTGGGTAACCAGTATGCTGGTAAGGCGCGGGAGCAAAGAGTCGTTGAAATCGGACTTGAGACTCATAAAGACAAGCCCGCTAATCTGCGGTATGGCGAAGGGATGGCAAAGATTCAGCTTGTCACGGAGAATGGTAAGAGGATGGTGGGAGTGGGGCAGGACGTGCTAACCGTTCATATGTTGCGTCCTTATCACGATCCTCTTCGATCTGATCAAGGTGGGTGGGAAGAGTTTCAGCCCCGCATTTCGGAGGCGCTCGATGCATATTGGGAGGTGGTGAAGCCGGGCGGAGTATGTCGGATCGGCATTCGGTACATAAACAAGATTGTGATTCCCCAGGAAACGGTAGAGGTTGAGGATTATCTCAAATGCGCCTTACCGCGGGTGCCAGGGTTGCCTGATCGCCTGAACGGCTTTATTAGCCGGATCGACAGTGTCTATGAAGACGATGTGCGTCTTGTTCTATCTCAAGGGTTGCTCCAGACTCCGCCAGGGCAAGAGGGATTTCTTCTTGATCTTGACGTCATCTGGGAGACCACAGAGTTGGTTAAGCGGGACGAAGCGCTGGCGAAAGCCGGTGATTTGAGAGACCGGGAAAGAACGGCGTTCGAAACCGTTATCACGGATAAAGCAAGGGAGCTCTTCGATGCAGACTGAAGCCCGTTTTTTTCAGGATTCCACTGCCTCCATTTTTGGTCTGGAGGATTCATTCGCGCTGGATCAATCTGGCACGTATAATCCTCCACGTTTGTTGCCCCCGGGAACAGGCTCATTTGCAATCTCTCCGCACGCCGCGTCACTGGAAAAAGAAATAGCGGAGTCTCTAAATAGAATGCTGCATAATCGGGGGTACGAGGTAGTAGTTGGCAATCCGATGGGTTCAAGTTTTTTTCCAATGCTTGTGGATATAGCCTGCTTTGAACCAGCGACCGAGCAGGCGCTTGTCGAAAGCCGGGAAGAAGAGCGGCTTGCGTACAGGTTGCGGATGGCCTTTGAAATCGAGCCCTTTGAAGATGGAATGGACCATCCAGCCGATCAGATCATTGAAAATGCACTGCGGTCCAGCGGAAGTCAAAGTATTCTTGATTGGCTTAGCGCTTTCTGTTTGGATACGGAACGTCCGAATTTAGCGTCCTCGGTTTTGCGCTGTTTAGGTCGCCAAACGCATATAGGCACAGACGCATGGCGCGCCCAACTTGTACGCAACGCGTTAGCTACAGACGATATCGAGATCAGGGATGCCGCGGTACAAGCGGCAGAATCGTGGGGTGGACGGGAAGTGGTAAATGTTCTGATGTTACATAACGAACCGGAGTCGTGGCTTCAGGAGTACATTCTGGAAGTCATAGACGACCTGCAAGAATGACCGATGTTCTTAGCTCGCAAGATCACGCGCGCCAAGTGGGTCCATAAAAAAGGACAACTTGCAGAAGGCGAAATAGCGGCTGATGCGGTAACTGCCGACCTGAGAACGCAAGACAATTCGTTGTCTTTCTGGCGGTGTCCTACAGGGACAAAGGACGAACTCGAAAAGGTGGCCTTGGCGATAGCCGCTACGCGCGATAGGGTGGAAAAGATAGAAATTGTCTGGTTGGCCGAGAACGAACTACTCGATACCGGTCAATATTTGAAGGACACCGAGGGGCAAACACCTGTCTTGGAACTGACCCAGCTACATGTTGACGTATGCCGACTAGACTACGTACGCCTTGGGAAAGTGGCTCATCACATTATTAATGCAATAGAGAACAAGCGATACTGTCGGTTATCAAGAAGGTGCGTCACCGACCTCCTTGCGGCGGCGGTTCTCCAAGAGCAGGTTCAACTCGCTCATCTTCAGGAGGGTGTTGCTACAGAGGTGCAAAACTTGATAAAAGCAGGGACATGAAACCGGGTTATGCCGGAGGGTTATCCCGCTCATACCCGTCGCATCGCAACACCGGAAGGCGCGGGTATTTCGGGTACGCCGAGTCGGTCCTGGAGCGTTTGCACAGGTAGAACCGGCTTTCCGCCCGGGAAACGACGATACGGGCGTGCCGGCAATGGAGGCAAAGCCCCGCCTGCGCTTCCTCGTCAGATGTTTTCGTGGCCATTCCAGTATCTCCACCCGCGTCCGCGGTGTCCGAAATCGAAGCGCCCCGGATGCAGAAACTCCGCCAGAATTTCGGCCGATTCCACCATGCGTGGTCCGGGGCGATTGAAGAAGTGATTGCCGTCCGTCACGGCCACGCGCCCCTGTTTGACGGCGGACAGTTCCCGCCATAACGGGTGCGTTGCCAGCGGCGTCATTTCCCGGCAGGACCGCTCGATGCCGAAACCGCACGGCATGATGGCGATCACGTCCGGATCGGCTTCGGCAAGTTGTTCGATATCGAAATACCCGGAGTGTTTTCCGGGCTCGCCGAAGAGATTCGCGCCGCCCGCGCATTCGACCAGTTCCGGTACCCAGTTGCCTGCGGTCATCAGGGGGTCGATCCACTCGATGCATGCGATAGAAGGGCGGCTTCCGGCAGAGGCCGTTTCGGCGCGTAGCGCTTCGAGCCGGTCCGTGAGGCGCGCCACGAGATCGTCCCCCCGCGCCGGGTCGCCGAGGTCTGCTGCGACGATCCGTATGTCCTTCCATACATCGCCGAGGGACATGGGTTCGAGGGACACGATTCGGGGCTGCGAGCCCACGAGTTCGCACACCGCCTTTTCCACGTCCTTGAGGCTCACGGCGCAGACTTCGCACTGGGTCTGCGTAATGATGACGGTCGGCGCGAGGCGGTCGAGAAGTTCGGCGTCCACGCGGTACACGGACAGGCCCTCGGCCACGATCGTCCGCACCTGGTCGTCGATGGAGCGGCTGTTGGCTTTCACCTCGATTTTCGAGCTCGAACAGACCGGGAGCGAGGCGGTGGAGTGCGGATAATCGCATTCGTGGGACCGGCCCACGAGCTGTTGCTCGAAGCCCAGGGCGCACACGATTTCCGTAGCGCTGGCGATGAGGGTAATGATGCGATTGGTCATGGCGCCGGGGTGCGGAGCGGAGCCGCAGTTTTCAGGAAATGAGTAAAAAAGGTATATAAATGGTATAAAAAAGGAGTAGAAAAGGTATAGAAAAGGCGCTTTTTCCGGATTTTGGTTGGATTCCCGTTGCCCGAAACGAGTCCGGGGCGGATTTTGGTTGGGTGTTTCCTTGCTATTCCCGCCCTCCGAAACGAGATTGAGCCAATGTAGCCGACGGGGCCTGTCGAATCAAGGCGTGGGGTGACGGGGAGGTTCGCGAAGCCGTCGGCGCCCGTTCGCTTTCGGGTGGTGGACCGTACGTATTCCCCAGGAGACAACAACGATCTGATGTGGAACCGGATCAGGTATCTGGCGATGCCGGTTCCTCGTTACCTGAGGGACATGGGATACACGCGCGGGCTGAAGCGGCTCGACGCCCGGGGGCGGCGCTGCGAGGTCGCGTGGGCGCCGCATGTGGCGCGCAGCCGGTCGCTGATTCTCGAGGCGGCGGATCGTTGCGGCCGGAGCGGGAAAGCGCTGGTCCTCGGTTCGGGTCCGCTTTTCGATGTGCCGGTCAAGGAACTGAGCGAGCGTTTCCAGGAAGTCGTTCTGGTAGACCTGTTGCATCTGTGGAGGGCCCGTTCGGCGGTGCGCCGGTATCCCAATGTGCGCCTCGAATGCATGGACGTGACCGGCGTGCTCGAGGATGCGCATGCCCTGACCCGTATCGGACAGGCGCTGGAAGGGACGGAGCGCACGCCGGATTTCTTTCTGGAAGACGGGTTCGACCTGATCGTTTCGGCCAATATCCTTTCCCAACTCCCTTTGGCGCCCGTTCGTTATGCGTCCCGAAAGAGAAACCGGGCGGAACCCTGGCGGGTGCGGGCGTTTTCCCGCCGTCTGGCAGTCGATCATCTGGACTGGCTGGCCTCGTTTCCGGGTCATGTGTGCCTGATATCCGACCTTGAGCGGTTGTTTTGCGACGGGGAGGATGTCGTGAGCCGGGGAGAATCCCTGTGGGGGATCGCATTGCCCGAAGGCGGGCGGGAATGGATGTGGGAACTGGGTCCGAAACCGGAGATAGACCCCAGGCACGACGTACGCCACCGGGTGGTGGGCTACGTCGAGTTTCCGAAGGAGGTTTGGTTGGAAAGGGAGGCGGGCCGGCAACCCTCTTCATAATACGAGCCTACCGGGTACGAACGACCAATACTATTCCGCTGCTCCAGTCCAGCTTTACGAGCCGACAATCTTTTCGGCTCTCGATTTGCGATAACAATCGCTCGACATTGGCTTC
The DNA here is from genome assembly GCA_951812345.1 of Rhodothermales bacterium. GTDB lineage: Bacteria > Bacteroidota > Rhodothermia > Rhodothermales > VXPQ01 > VXPQ01. The sequence continues at coordinate 146,566 of OX638295.1, read as the reverse complement.
GTGTCCATCCGGCCAATTGTCCTGTGGAAGCATGTCGTCAATCACATAAAAACCGCCGACAGACAGTGCCTTCCACGCAAGGTCGAAGTGCTCGTATTTTCCGGGCATGGCATCTGCAAATATCAGGTCGAACGCCTCTTCCGCCACATTCTGAAGCCATATGCTCGCATCATCGACTACAAGAGTCAGTTGGCGATCCTCCCCCAAATGCCGAGAGGCGATATCGCTCACCTTTTGATCGGCGTCGACCGATATCAATGTGGAACGCGCATCCATTCCGCTCAGAAGCCAGGCGGTTGCCAAACCGGTTCCCGTACCGATTTCCAGAAACCGGCCGTTCGGTTTGCTTGCCGCCAGAAGCTGTAAAAGAGCCCCTGTCCGGCGTTCGGATGGCATATCGAACCCGGAAACCATGGTATCGGCTTCAATTGCCGGCAAAGCGGCTGGAATTCGCGTTATCTCGAAATCATCCATATCACTGATACTCTTGATTGTGCCGATGTGGGGTCCACTTGATTGACGACATGGATGTTGATTACAGGCTTGGCCCTGCGGGCTTCATTTTTTTCGTACTCATCCTCTTTTTACGGAAATCGAAACCCTACTCCACCCCGAACGGAACGGACAATTCCGTCATGCCCCACTGTAATTTGAGTTCGCCGCCTTCGTCCGTTTCTTCGACAAGGATGGTGAAGACTTCAACCGATTCGTCGAGGGTGGTCCGGGTTAGTTCGACGCGGCCCAGGTCCTGGTCCTCATTGTAGGTCGTGCCGCCCTGGCCCGTCTGCGTGTTGATGAGCAGCAGGCCGCCTTCTTCGGAGGGGATGGAGTAGAGGGTGTATTCGCCGGCAGGCACTTCAAGGTCGCGGACGACGAGGTTGCGGTCCGTGGTAAAGTGCGTGGCCCGGTTGGCGCCGGTCCGCCAGACTTCGCCGTAAGGGACCAGCGCGCCGAAGAGTTCGCGGCCCCGTTTCGAGGGCGTGCCGTAGTCGACCTGGATGGCCGCGCCATGCACCGTGGCGTTGACCTCGCCCCGGCCCGACAGGGCGCCGAACGAACGGCCTTCCCGGTCCCGCGCGGCAAAGGATTCCGCCAGTCCTTCGATATCTACCGACGGTACGCGTTCGACGGTCAGTTTGCGCGTGGTGGCTCCGGCGTCGAGGTGGAGCAGCCGCCCCGCTTCGTCTACCCGGACGTCCATCGTGCCCCGGAAGGGATGCTGCGCGGTCATGGCGTTGTCGGAGATGCGCCGGACAACGAACGACATGGAGCCGCGACCGGTGAAGAGGTCCTGCGAGACGCTGTCGGCGCCGGAAGCGTAGGCGCGCGTCAGCATCAATTCGAAGGGCCAGTGGATCATGTCGAGAAAGGGTAGCATGCCGCCGTGTGCGGCGATGGCGGTGCGGGAGATACGGGGATCGTCTACGTCTCCTTCCGTGACGACGGTGATCAGGCTATCGCCCACGAGGGTTTTTACCTCAGCCCGGACCGGCAGAAGAGCATCGGCGGAGTCGGAAGGCGCTCCAATCAATGCTATGTATTGCTGCAATGCGCCGGCCTCGTCCGTCTCCAGCAGATACTCGCGCACGGTGGTAGTGGGCGTGCGCAGCACGACTTCGGCCACTATCCGGGTGGGTGTCCGTACGAACTGCTCCACGGCGAGCGTATCGTTGCCCAGCAGGGTGACGAAGGCCGCGTTGTTCGGATCGGCGTCCTGGGCAGAGTTGGAGGGGCTTCCGCAGGACAGCAGCATCAACGGGATCAGGGCGGCCAGGATCGCGGCCCGGTGAGGGAGGTGTGGGGTGGTCATGGGGTGTGAGTTTGTTTATGGACGGAGACAGAGTATCTCTGAACTGGCGTTCTATATGTTTTTGGCTCGTATTAGCTTAATTGAGTCTGGTGCAGTTTGGTAGTGCGTTTGCAGGAAGTACGTAAGCCAGTATTTGAGTACCTCAAGCACCTCTCGTGCTTCGGGTCTTGTCTCGTCACTGTCGGTTTGATTCAGTATATCACTGAGAGCATCTTCGGTCATGTCGCCATGCTCTTCAATATGCTGAATGACTTGTACGATAAGGGGCGCTTGGCCAATTTTTGCCGCAATCCACATCCGAAATTCCTCTTCATTCAGTCCGGGAATAACACCAATCTGATCGATCTCTTTCTTCATACTTTTCAAAGCAGTGCGACTGACATCGGTATTTTGATTATATACAGAATAGAGTTCTTCAGGATTTCTTATTTGCGGAATCCAATCCGGGGGTAAAGGATACCATTTATCATCTCCTGCATTTGGTATTGAAATGTCTAACTTGCGAAGTTGGGAAAGAAATTTAGTCAAAAAATCGCGTTGCTGTGCAGTTGCAAGTATTGTTCCAGAAAACAATACCTTTTCAAAATTTATAATAGACTGGGACTTTCGACTGATGGGTGTAAGTAATTCCAAATTGGCAGGTGTTCGCCATCCAAGGGCGGTGAGAGTAACGTTAGCTGATCCGATCAGACACCTGTCATCTGCAGCAAAATGTTTCGCATGCAGATCATGTCGGATGTATAAAGCTGCATTCTTTGATTTAATTACATCGTATATGTCAAGATCAGATGCACCTGACAGCAAATCCGCAGGGCGCCATCGCGTAACCACAGTAATTTCTACACCATCAGAAATGCTGTCGAGAAGACGGGATAGAGCCTCCGAACGCATAAACGGCGCTACGACCAGAGCGTTATGCTTGGCCGAACCAAGGAGTGAAACAATATCGTCGCCTAGGGTTTTCATGTTTCAATCACGCTTAGGAATTTCCGTGCCTCTCGTCCCCAATCCATTCGAATATCCTCAAGGTTGTCTTTCATGCCTGATGGTGATTTATCTTCGTATCGCGCCCAAGCGATTAATAGCATTCGAAGCGTAAACGATGCCTTTTCAAGACGTTCAGCAAGTTCCGCTGTAGTCTGGTCTTCAATTTCAGAAGTCAAAACATCAATAAAATGTTCATAGACCGGATGCCTATCATTTAGCCACACTTGAATTACGTCATTTACCGGTTCGACATCGAAAAAAGCATCACGATGGCCCAGAGTAACCGATTTAAGTTGCACTCGCCGACCACTATGCACAGTCTCTTCAGCCCATTTTCGAGCAGTTTTTTCTTCCACACGAAATTGTTTGGCTGATTCAGTGATTTGTCCAATTTTTTCTTCGTCACTTATTATGGGAGCATTATCTGTGTCCCCCATTTCACCGCGTTCTTTTTGATCATTAATTACATCACTTGCAGAATCTTCGACCTTCACTCCAGTTTGTGGATGACGAGGTTCGGGGCCTGTACCTCGCATAATTTTTTTTCTCTCCTCTCTCATTTGTCTGATTTGGTCATTAATCCAATTCCATATTTCCACGAGGTGGTATCTGGGATCGGATGTTTCTTGCAACCGATCTACAAATTGGCCATATGTTTCATCATCTTCCAAATATTCTTTATAACCCTCTTTATTGTCGAAACCTGCACCACTAACAAAAATATTAGCATGTTGTTTATTATTTACTACGCCAAATATATCATCAAAAATCGGATCAAATTCAATCTCTATAGACCACCAACGTTCTTCTGGTTCATGGTTATTGATCCAAGCAGTGCTCATTTCGAGTTCACGTCTGGCTCGGACAATAGAAACTCCTTTATTCCTATCAGCATGCTTACCCCAAGGAGCGCTGCCAGCTTTGGGAAATGATTTAGGCCAAGCGATATTAGACAATCTCTCATTTATAGCATCTGGACGAGCCATTGTACAACGCACGTGAATTTGTCCTTCTATTTCGTCAACCTTAATCAACCACTTTCGTTCGTTAAACAGCTTAAACATAGGTTGATCCTGAAATGGTTCAGGAGTCGAAGAAGGACACATCAGATAAAGAGGATCGTTCGGCGGGCAGTCTTCCTCATGCTTAATTGTCAGACAGTTGTCCTCATCGGAGGCAGCAAGCATCAAATTGATCAGAATCTGGTTTTTGTCATCTGTGAGATACTTTCGATAAATCCGCCCACAAAGGTCTGCGGTTTGTTTCAGGTTTTTTGCTCCTCCTTTCAATCGAACCCGATCAAGTTTGCTCCACACTACCAAGGTTCCAGTTTTTTCAGAGGTGTTTGATACTACCCTCCGCCACCTGTCCGGAACTTTACTAATGGATGGTTCGGGTACGTCTCCTCGCCCACTGTTTTTGATTTCGTCAAGATCAAGATAGCAATGGAAGGCATTATCGGGGCCATTTTGCCATGTCCAAATATCTACCCGCTGACACTGTGAAATCGAGGACTGGGGGAGCCCGACGCCGAAGCGGCCTATACCCCGCCTCCGTCGATCAAGACGCGTTCCATCACCGAATCTCAACGCACGCCTTAGAGTAATTTTATCCATTCCTTCACCATTGTCGGCTACCGCAATCTCGCTGACTCGAGCGCGCGCGTAGGCTTGGTTAGGATTGGGGGGTGCTTCGACTGCGATTATTTCCACCAAGCTAGCTCCAGCATCCACAGAATTATCGATAAGCTCGGCAAGTGCGTGATCCGTGCTTTTGTATCCGCTATCACGCATCGCTTCGAGGGTGAGTCTCGGTGATACGATTGAAAATTCAAGTTCTTGTTGTCTTGGTTGCATATCCTCTATCAAGTTGTGTTCCATACGTCTTCCCAGTTTGTGAACGCTTCGGCGATATCGCCGAAACCAGGTAAAGTAGTGTCGACCACGGTTACTACTTCGCATCGTTCGGTTCCTCCTGCCAAGGGGCCTCGAATAACGCGCCCCACCATTTGGCTGTATAAAACCAAGGATTTTGTCGGACGAGCAATCAGCGCAGCACTGGCTGCCGGAGCATCGAATCCCGTTGTAAGTACGCCAAAGTTGATCAGTATACGACTATAGGCATCCCTTCTCTTGAATCGGTCGATCATGTGCTTTCGTACAGTGGCATCAGTTTTTCCAGTAACTGCCTCAGCCTTGAGGCCAACGGCCTTACAAACACTTTCCAATAACAATGCATTGTCCACAGAAGCTGCAAAAACGAGGATACGTGGATGTGTTTCTGCGAGTTCAAGTAGCTTCTGAACAATGCGCAGGTTGCGCTGTTCGTCCTCGCCCAGTCGAGCAGCTAGGGCATCGGGAATATCCAATGCTTTTGATATATCTGCAATGTCTGCGTCAGAGAGTTGTATACCTGGCTCACTGTTGAGAAGTGAGAAATCGACGGCAGCGAGATATCCCTCATCTGTAAGATGCCTAATCGGATTAGTACCCCCAAAATCAAGCATTACCTTGTTTTCTAAAAATAATTCAGCAACCGCAGCGTCCACTTCAGGGTTTCCCCAAGTACGTCCAGGCGTTGCACTTAATCCAAGAAGGGGTGCGGTCTTTCGGCAGACAATCGTTTCGACAATATCTCGGTATGTGGTAGCCACAGCCTGATGCGCTTCATCGAACACCACCATTGTTGTACGGTCTCCCAAATCCCATAGCCGTTCCCTCTTCTTCCCATAAGAATGTAACTTGGCTAAGCCAGCGATGACAATACCGTCCGTCACCTTGTCGATTGGTGAATTATGATGCGACCAGAAACGCAGACAATCGACTTGTCGATCCCCTACAGATTTCCAGGTTAGTTCAAACTCACCGGCTGCCTGTTCAAGGAGTTCCCGAGTTGCAGCCAGCCAAATCACCAATCCTGGGAAACGGCTTCGAAGATGGGTAGCAATAATACTCATTGCTGTCCGCGTTTTCCCAACACCTGTTGGCAGGTGCAGCATGACACGGTGATTTTCGTAATATAGATACCGCTCAACGTCACTAGCAGCCTGTTTCTGATGAGGAAACAAACCTCTCGTTGGTTTCACGGTCTCGGCCACCTCAGAAGCAATAATGGGCCGATCAGCGGTTGCCGCCGATCCCAAAAATCCCGCTAATTCCTGACGTAGTGACTGCTCAAGTTCGTTTTTTTGTTGTAGTTCATCAATGCTCATCCCGATTCGCCCCTCTAGTTCACCGATCTTGAATGTCGGTACAGCGTCCAGCAGGATCAGTCGTCTCTCGGGATCGTTGATCGCGATTTCGATTGAGAGCATCTCCCCGAGGGTCTCTGCTCGCTTGGAGCTATTGAGGCGTTCGGGGGCCAGAGTTTGGATTAGTTTGAACGCTCCTTTGGGTAGAAGTCGCTCTGCCCGGCAATCGTCAAGATTTTCGAAAATCTGTGAGGGCCGCAGTCCTGGCGTTTCTCCTACATAGTTATCAGTTACTTGTGACATGCCAAACAAACCTTTGCTTTCCCATACAGATCGTCAATATCCAAAGGCTCGCTATCCGGCCTTAGCGGATTTTGTTGAACTCGCGCCTGCATACGAACAAGCCGTTCCTCGTGATCCTGTCTGATTTGCTCAATCCGTTCCGGTTGTTCCAATTCGTCCAGTGATTCGCCCTGACTCCAGGTAAACGGCGAGCCATCGTCAAGGGCGTTTTTTTCGTATGCCTTGGCTTCCTCGAACGCTTCGGGATGCTCTTCTCTGAGGCGCACCCACTCGATTTTCTGCTGGAAGAAACAGAATGTGCAGCCGCTGCGCGTGCGCCAGGAGTAGTACGTTGGCAGACCGATACCTGCCGATTCAAGAATCTCCAAGACACCCGCTTTGTCGATACCTGCCTCTTTGAAAGGGAGCCGCACGATCAGGTTTTCGTGCTTGGAGGCGTAGCCTTCCCGGTATGATTCGTCGCTGCGGATCGCGACGTAACTGTAAACGGTTGCGCCGTCATCGAGCATCGGGCGCACCCAGTGTTCGAAGGGTCGCAATTTCAACTGGCGGGTACACCAGCGGGTTTGCGGCGAGGGGAGGAACCCATTGTATTGCTTGAGCCAGAAGTCGAAATCCCGGTCTGGATTGAGCCGGAGAATGGGGCGGCCCAGCAGACCTTCCAATCGCCCGAGGTATTCGTAGACTTCTGGCAATTCCTTACCGGTATCCGTAAAGAAATAATCGATCTCCAACTCGGGGTGATACTGACGCATGTAGACGGCAAGTGCCGCGCTGTCGCGTCCGCCGGAGAGTCCCAAAACATGTTTGACGAGGCCAGCCATCAGGAGGCCTCCTTTTTCTTCTCCTTCACAGGCGGTGTGTCCTGAGCTATATCCCTGCTGGTTTCTGCCAGTGCTGCCAGAATCACATCTTGCCGGTTGGTACCAACCTCTTTGACCGCGTTTTTGATGGCCCGGGTCATTTTATCCACACTGGCGCGATCGGTATCGGCAATGTCGAACTCCTTCAGAAAAGGAGTAGGTCGGCCATGTATAGGTACAATGACAGCCATTGATTGTCGTTTCGCAGTCCGGCCCTGAACCCCTGCAAAGGTCTCCGCTCTGACAAAGCTTCGGCTCAGATCGGCGATCTCTATGGTTGCTCTGTCCAGGTCGGGATCGACCCAGGTATGTGGGGGCTTGTTTGCGGCAAGGCTGGCTATGCCCTCGAAGGTTTCATCATCGCCAGCGAAAACGGACAGCCTTCCGACGAATGCTTCGATCCGAAAATCCCCGGATATATGCTTTATATTCTTGGCCCGGGCACACAATTCGGCCATGGAGGCGGGAGAAGTGTTCGGAACGCGCAGTTCTGCAAGCATGATGTCGTGCAGGCGATGCAACATTGCAGGATAGGCCGCTACCAGTTCCTCCAGTCCCTCGCGCATGCTTTTTGTAATTCTGCGCAAACTTTCTTCGTCAGCAGAGGTGACCTTTTCTCCGAAGGCGCCCGGAATGTCGTCAAAGAGAAGCTTGTTCGGGTCCTGCGCCCGTTTGAAGATGTCTCGTATACTTTTTGCGTTTGCAGACAGTTGCATGGTCCGCTTGGTCCATTGCGGCAAAGCATCGTAAATGGCTATCAGGCCACGCGCAACATCCAGGGGCTTCAGGTGAACGAGCGTATTGGTGCAGTCGAGGCTGCGTACGATGTCTGCCATATCCGACAGCAATCGGCGTGCCGTGTCGTCCATGTCCATCCAGCGCATCTGAATGCTGGAGGGCTTTTTGGCAAGATACTCGACATCCACATCGTCAAACCGGGCTCTGAACAAGCCTTCCCGGTAAATAGCGAGTTTGTCCTTTTGAGACAGTAGAAAGGCTACTGCAAAAATGGGCATTAAGCCATTCATGATGCCGTAGGGCGGCTTTCGCCAGAGATCGAACAATTCCGAGACAGCAACCGTCCGTCCGGCATGTTCCTGCACATGTTCAAGCGCTGCCTTCCACATGGGGGCCAAGTTACGTGGGTCGTTTTTGCTCTCCACGGGCGAGGTAAAACGCCAAAAATTGTCCTCTTGAGCATAGAGACCGGTCGATTCCAGTATGGAGACGAAGAGCCCTCCCTCCGCAGGGAATCCCTTGATGCCCAGCCGTTCTTCGCTTTCGTGCAACACCATTCGGCGCAGCAGGTTATTCTGTGCGGAAACCGCGCTGGCCGATGGCTTCTGCCGGTTAAGAAGTTCGTTATGCAGTTGAGGAGATTTTTCGAACCGGTGATCCGCCAGATCGGAGGCAAGGTCATTCAGGGCTACATGTCGGTAGCGCTTGGATTCCTTGTCTTTGTGGAACCATAAGGCATGATCGAATGCCTGACGCAATTCGGTTTCAAGCAGAGCCTGTGCAGTTGCATAGCGAGCAGACACTTCGCGCCGGGCTACGGGATCCCCGGCCAATTCGGGATGATCGTTTCTCACCCTGTCCAGCGCGAGCAATTCTCGGGCAAGGGAGACAATAACATCCGGTTTTTCTGCGATGCCAACGATGGTATCTCCATTCTTGTCATAACGAGCGGCTTGCCAGCAAAAGTCGGTAGCCTGTTGTTCGGTTTCCCCCTTCGTTGGAATGGCAAGCAGGAACTGGCCTGTAGACCCGCCTTTCGGCTCGAAGCGGGTAGCGTGTTCCAGAAGGTCGCACGCCGGTGCCATCTTCACATCGAACCAGCGCAGCACGCCCGTTTCGTGATAATGCCGCTTGGCAAGAATTGGATGAAGGCCGGCCAGAGCGTTAAGGGATTGAAAATCGATTTCGTTTATATCGTCCAGCGCATCCTGCGTAGCCTGCTCTATATCGAAATCACTCCCTGCGAATACGGCATACGCATCCAGAAACTTTTTGAGAATGATGAACGACCCTTTCTTCAGCCGGGAAAAAGCTCCTTGGAGTTTTTTGCGGGACGTTTCGGGAAAACAGGACGCCAACAGGTCTATGTTCGCAACGATTCCTGATCGCTCTTTGAACAGGTCGATGACGGCGATGGTCTTAAGTAATCGAAGGTCGAGCGGAGCGCTTCCCAGCGATTCGCAACGTTCGAGAGCCTCCACCGCCAATGCCCAGCGATGCCCGTCCGGGGAGGCCAGAATGGATGGTTCAAGATTGACGCGCAGGTAATCCCAGAGACGATTCGGTCTGTACAGGTCATCGTCTTCGGCCTGTTTCAGAAAGTCCTGAAAGCCGTGGGGTTCGGAGGAGTTCAGAAAACCGAAAACGCTGCGCTGGTTTTGCCCGAAACGCTGCCGCGATATGGGACCGAGCAAACAGGCTGTCACGGGGTGCAGTGGCCAGCATCCTTCAAGCATATCGGCCAGCGGAGCGATCTCTTCTGCCCGTTCCCGGTGTACACAGGCAGCCACTTTTTTAACAGGTAGTGAAGCGGCTTCTTCAGACGAAGGATCACCCTCGATGGCGCGAGAAATCAGGTCGATTTGCTCTTCGCCAGCGGCATTTACGACGAGATCAATGAAGCGCCCTTGAATCTTGGCCCATTCGTCACGCATTTCGTGCGAAAGGCGATGGGCGTATTCATCAAATGCCTGGTGCAGTACCCCGATGATCAGGAAACGTCCCTTGCTTCGAGAGGCGGCCTCGGCGAGTTGCTGAAAAATGTATACGTCGGCGTCGTTCTGTGCCGCAGCCTCGAGGAATTTCCCCATTTCGTCGATGAACAGGATGACCCCATCGTGTTCATCGGAAACGGCAGCCTCCGTCAGATATGAGATTACCTTGCTTTCGGTCCAGCCGCCACGGGGCCGCCGTACAACGACTTCTGCCTTCCGAAGGGCTTCTCCGATAACGGTCGCGGGGTTATCTCGCCTGCCCACCACCGGAATGATGCAATGTCCCTTGGTGGTGGCTTGCAGGCCCGTCCGGAATTTTTTCGTAAGCGATGGGCCGAAGATGTTTTTGGCCGACTTTCTCAAAGCGACATCATGGCTCAATAGAGCACTCAGCGCCACCGCAAGGCTCGATTTGCCGCTTCCGTATGGCCCTGTCCAGATGAAGGCGCCCTGCCCTGTTTCGGAAACATGACGAGTCATGGTTTCCAGCACGCGGGCGGAGGATGCCGGGCAAACAAAACCTTCAAGCGCCGAGCTTGTATCGAGATCAGCGTCGATACGAATCGATCTGAGGAAGCGTCGGGCTATATGTACGCGTTCGTTCAGCGGCATCAGGCGGCCTGTTTTTCGGTGATTTTCCTGTAATCGCTCCGTATGTATTTCAGCGCTTCGTGATCTGTTATCTCCCTGGTTCGCACGAGTTGCTTTAGGCCCGCCGTTTCAGACCATTTGAAGGTGTCTTTTGTAACCTCTTCAAGAAAAATTAAACGGTCTATCAGATCGTTTTCACCGAGGCCAAACACGCGGCCCGGTCCACAGGGTTCGTGGGCAATGGCCTCGAAAGGCAGCGTATCGGTACCGGAGGAGTATGCTTTCCAGAACTTCGCCAGTGCATAGGCGAATACTCCATTGCCAAGGGTCGGCTTGAGGCCTCGCACAAAGCGAAACCCGTCTTTTTTGTCTATTGCCTTGATTAGCCCCAGTTCGGTCAACGGCGATTCGAGTATGCCGTCATGTCCGGCTTGGCTCGACGATGGCCGGGCGACATAGGTCCGGATCAGGCAAGCCACATCATTTTTGATGGTGGTGTTGGACGGCCTGGACACGCCGCAATCTCGTGCAAGGCGTTCGATTTGCGCGATCATGGTTTCCCGCTCGAATGTCACAGCGGGATAGTAACTGAATGCCCAGAGCCAGGTTGTTTTTTCCGGGTGGGTTGCGATTTGCACATGGAGTAGCCAGAGGGTGGAAGGGTCCTCCATGTATGGATCCAGACCCTTGTTCTCAAACAGCATCTGACCGAGTTCTGTTGTCCGAACCGAGTTCTCGCCGGGCGGCTCCTCGATAATCCCGGTGGCTATAGCCCAGTGTCGCATGGAGGCGACCATGTTTTTGCCGACGCCGAATCGTGCGATGGCGTCATCGCCCCAGCAAGCGGCCTTTTGATTGGGTTCTCCCTCTGTCTCGCTGACGCGATCGAAAACCTTTTTCAGCCATCCGTAGCGCAACGGGAACGTTTCATGCCCCGAGAATCGAGGCGTATAGTCATCCCTATATAATGGTCCACGCGCCATGTTTCCTCGTTGGCCGGATATGGTATCCTACTCGACTGAAACGCTATGAGGTGGGTGAGTTGGGCCGTAAGCCGCTCGGCGTTTTCGGGAGGCAGGTCCGAAAATTCCGGGCGACCTTGGCGGGCGTTCCGTCAAGTATTACACATGCTCCGCAAGTTCGATATTTTTTCGCTGGATTCCAACATGCCCGCTTAATTGCGGAAGACGATCTTTTTCGCCTACCTTACCTGCGGTGCACTCATGGAACGTTTCTTGGTGTGTGTATGTACAAAATATGTACATAGTTCCATTCGAGGGGCCTCAGTCCATTATTTCTGCCCATTGATCCATGCGCGTCGGCAAATCCATATACCTGGATCACCAAGCCACTACGCCCACCCATCCGGACGTGCTGGTCGCGATGCGGCCCTGGCTTACGGAAGCGTTCGGCAACCCGCATTCGTCGGATCACGCCATTGGCTGGAAGTCCTCGCAGGCTGTTGACTTGGCGGCGGAGCAGGTGGCGCGGTTGATTGGCGCGGACCCCGACGAAATCCTGTTCACATCGGGTGCCACCGAATCCAACAATATGGCATTGCTGGGACTGGCCCGACGCGCAGCAGGGGGCAAGCGCCGCCGGGTGCTGGTGAGCGCCATCGAGCACAAATCCGTGCTTGCGGTCGGACGGGCGCTTGAAGAACAACTGGGTTTTTCCGTCGAGCATATCCCGGTGGACCGGGAGGGATTCGTAGACATGAAGGCGCTCCTCGACGCCTTGGACGAAGAGGTGCTCGCCGTGTCGATCATGGCCGTCAACAACGAAGTCGGGACGGTGCAGAACGTAGCGCGGATTGCAGAGGTAACCAAAGCGTGCGGCGCCGTTTTTCATTGCGACGCTGCCCAGGCGTCTCTCGCCATGCCCATAGATGACCTCGCGTCTCTTGCGGACATGGTGAGCCTTTCCGCGCACAAGATGTACGGCCCGAAAGGGATCGGAGCCTTGCATTTGTCCCATGCGGTGCAGCCGCGCATCGAACCGTTGATCTACGGCGGCGGTCAGCAGCATGGCTTGCGGTCAGGCACGACGCCGGTTCCCTTGTGCGTGGGCATGGGAGCGGCGGCAGAGATGTTGCGCACGGAAGAGATTGCCGCAAAACGTTCGGAGTTGTCACTGCGCCGTAATGCGTTTGTGGAGCGACTTCGCCGCTCGTCGTGGCCTGTGGCACTCAACGGCCCCTCGTCGCTGGCTCGCCATCCCGGGAACGCGAATATCCGTTTTACAGGGTTTTCGGCGCACGATATCCTGGGCGCCTTGCAACCCCATCTTGCGGCGTCAACCGGTTCCGCATGCACTTCAGGTACGCCGGAGCCGTCCCATGTGCTCAAGGCGATTGGCCTTTCCGGCGACGAGGCGGAATCCTCCATTCGATTCAGCCTCGGTTTCGACACCAGCGACGAAGATGTGGAAGCGACTGTGGAACTGATCGAAGCCGCACTGGAAAAACTCTCCGCGGTCGAGCAGTTGCATCTCGTTTGAGGCTTGGGGAGGTTGGTTTGGGCCTGCCGCTCGCTGGCCACATTTTTGGCCGCTTCCATGTCCGCTTTATTATTCGTCATAAAACTAAAAATAACAGATATTTATAATACCTTTTCCTTTTAAAATGGCCGCATTTTTGGCCGCTTCCATGGCCGCTTTTTTACCCCCTTTCCACCCCCACCCCGCAACTCCTACCCCCATTTTCCCGTAAACTGATTGGTCCCTGTACTGTTCTTATTTTTCCGCCCCCTTTTCCCGGCGCGTTTCCCCTGCAAGTTTCCCCTGTAAATTCCCCTTGCAGGCGCACTCTTTTTCGCTACCCCTTGCGCTTATCCATTCTTATTCGTAAATGACCAATACAGACGGGCACGCCGCAGGTTTTTGACGTTATGGGGGTCTCTGACGCTATGGGAACGACCATCCGGGATATGATGCTGGCTTCGCCGCTGCCTCTCGGGCCGCGCGATACGGCGGAATATGCGCTGGGCCTTCTCATGGAACTGCGCGTGCGGCACTTCCCGGTAGTGGATGCGGACGGGTTCCTCCTCGGAATCGTTTCGGAGGAGCATATCCTGGAATCCGCTGCGGGCCCGGACGCCGAGATAGCCAGCGTTCCCGATCTGGCTCCCCTTTCCGTCCCGCCTGACGCCCACCTCTTCGAGGCCGCAAAAATTCTGGTCGGGCACGATCTCACCACCCTTCCCATCGTCGACGAAACAGGCCGCTACGAGGGCCTGATCCGCCGGAATGACCTGTTCGAGCAGTTCGCGGCGATGCTTTCCACCCAGGAATCCGGCGCCATCGTGGCGCTCGAAGAAGACCCGGACAGCTACTCGCTGTCGCAACTGGTCCACGCCATCGAACAGAACGACATTCGCATCCTGTCCATCGTGTGCGAACGCCCCCGGACCCCGGGCGGCAAAGTACGCGTCACGCTCAAGCTGAATGTGCAAAGCGCCTCCCGCGTGCGGCATCTGCTCGAACACTACGGCTACCATGTCGTAGCCGTCTTCAGCGACGATTCCGTGGACGAGGAAATGCAGTGGCGCGCCGAGGAATTTCTGCGGTATCTGGAAGCGTAAAACGAGCATTCCACCGCTCTATTTTGTATCTTACAAGGATACTCTGATTAAGTCCGCAAAGCTCAGAGGCTGAGAGGGGTGCGCTGGCAAGGAATGACGAAGCAATGTGGCAGGCCCCACATAATGAGGAATGACACAGCCAGCGTGCGCCTCGCAGCCTCCCAAAGGGCGCGTCGCGATCGCAATGACCCTAAGCCACAGTGTTTTCCGCTGATGCAATCACGATGCTCTGTACGCACGAACGCGACGCGCTGAGCGAAGTGGACTTGGTCAGAGTATCCTTATAAGGATATGGGCGATATCGCCCCAGGTCCTTTCTGTCCGGCGCAGCGGTCTGTCCCCGCCGGCCCACGATCCTCCGGTTTACGAGTTACGAACAGGTTCATGCATACCGACCAAGAAACCGACCAGGCAATCGACCAAGTAACCGATCAAGTAAAGAATCAATCGGCGAAGACCGCCGAGAACGGTTACAGCGCCGAAAACATCCAGGTGCTCGAGGGGCTGGAAGCCGTCCGCAAGCGCCCGGCCATGTACATAGGCGATGTAGGGCTCCGGGGCCTGCACCATCTGGTGCACGAGGTAGTGGACAACGCGATCGACGAGGCGCTGGGCGGGTACTGCGACCGGATCGAGGTGTCCATCAATGAAGACGGCTCCGTGTGCGTCATCGACAACGGGCGCGGCATTCCGGTGGAGGAGCATCCCAAAGAGAAACGCTCTGCGCTGGAAGTGGTGATGACGACGCTGCATGCCGGCGGCAAGTTCGACAAGGATACCTATAAGGTGTCGGGCGGGCTGCACGGGGTTGGGGTATCCTGCGTGAACGCGCTGGCCGTGACGCTGACCGCCATCGTGCGTAGGGACGGCTACGAATGGCGCCAGGAATATTCCTGCGGCAAGCCGCTGGGCCCGGTGGAGCGGGGGCGCGCCCTTAAGCCGGACGAAGAAACCGGCACCGAAGTGACGTTTCTCCCGGACCCGGAGATTTTCACCGAGAGAGAGTTCCGTTTCGACACGTTGTCGGGCCGCCTGCGCGAGATGGCCTATCTGAACCGCAACGTGTACATCGGAATCGAGGACCGGCGCGAGGAAGAGGAAGCGCTGCGCCGCGAGGAATATCATTTCGAGGGGGGCATCGTGGAGTTCATCGACTACCTCGACGAAACCCGCACGTCCATCCAGGAAGAAACGATCTACATCTCCGAGGAGGATGCGGAGGTGCCCGTGGAACTGGCGATGCGGTACAACACCGGCTACACCGAAAACGTCCTCTCCTTCGTCAATAATATCAATACGCACGAGGGGGGGACCCACATATCGGGATTCCGCCGGGCGCTGACCAGAACCCTGAAGGCGTACGCGGAAAACAACAATCTTACGAAGAATGCGAAGGTCGATCTGTCCGGGGACGATTTCCGGGAAGGACTGACCGCCGTGCTTTCGGTCCGGGTCGCCGAGCCGCAGTTCGAGGGGCAGACCAAGACCAAACTGGGCAATTCGGAGGTGCAGAGCGCCGTCGAAACGCTGGTCAACGAAAAACTGGGCCAGTGGCTTGAAGATCATCCCCGCCAGACGAAGATTATCGTCGACAAGGTGATTCTTGCCGCGCAGGCCCGCCTGGCGGCCCGGAAGGCCCGCGAGCTGGTGCAGCGCAAGAGCGCCTTTTCCGGCGGCGGACTGCCCGGGAAGCTGGCCGATTGCGCCTCGCGCGATCCGGAGGAATCGGAACTCTACCTTGTGGAGGGCGATTCGGCAGGCGGCTCGGCCAAACAGGCGCGAGACCGCCATTTCCAGGCCATCCTTCCCCTGCGCGGGAAAATTCTGAACGTGGAGCGGGCCCGGCTCGACCGGATTCTCGAAAACGAGGAAATCCGGAACATGGTTACGGCGCTTGGCACGGGGCTGGTCGGGCTGGAAGATTCGTTCGACTTGTCCCGCCTCCGGTACCACAAGATTATCCTGATGACGGATGCGGACGTGGACGGGGCGCACATCCGCACCCTGCTGCTTACGTTCCTGTACCGCCACCTGCGCCCGCTCTTCGAAAGCGGCTACGTGTATGTGGCGCTGCCGCCGCTTTTCAAGGTGCAGTCGGGCCGGCAGGAGCACTACCTGTGGACGGAGGCGCAACTGGCGGCGAAGACGCGGGAGCTGCGCGAAGCAGGAAAATCGAAGATCGGCATCCAGCGCTACAAAGGTCTCGGTGAGATGAACCCCGGGCAGCTCTGGGATACGACGATGGATCCCGCCACCCGGCGCCTGCAAAGGGTCACGGTGGAAGACGGCGCAGTGGCCGACCGGGTGTTCTCGACCCTGATGGGAGACGCCGTGGAGCCGCGCCGCAAGTTCATCGAGCGCAACGCGAAGTACGCAACCATCGATGCGTAGCGCACCGGCTGTGTCATTCCTCATTATGCGCGGCCGCCACACTACTTGCTTCGTCATTCCTTGCCAGCGCGCCCCTTTCGGCCTCTGAATCTTTGCGGACTTAATTAGAGCATCCTTGGACCATTCCGATCGACAGGATTGCCCCGACGTTTCCGTCGTCGTGCCCGTGTACGACGAGGCGGATTCCCTGACCGAACTCACCCGCGAGATCCGCTCGGCGTGCGAGGATGCCGGGTACCGCTTCGAGATATGGTTCGTCGACGACGGATCACAGGATGCTTCCTGGCAAGTCATCGAGACCTTGCACAAGGAAGACGCCCGCATTGCCGGCCTGCGGCTCCGGCGCAACTACGGCAAATCGGCGGCTCTGGCGCTCGGGTTCAAAGAGGCTCGGGGTAACTATGTCGTGACGATGGACGCCGATCTGCAGGATGTGCCCGCCGAGATTCCAGGTCTGATTGCCCGGATCGAGGAGGGGTTCGACCTGGTGAGCGGCTGGAAGAAAACGCGGCGCGATCCGCTGAGCAAACGATTGCCCAGCAAATTTTTCAACCGGGTGACGCGAATTATTTCCGGGGTCCGGCTGCACGATTTCAATTGCGGCCTGAAGGCGTATCGCCGGGAGGTGGTGAAGAGCGTGCGCGTCTACGGAGAGTTGCACCGGTATATCCCGCTGCTGGCCAAGTGGGAAGGATACGACCGGATATCCGAGGTCGTGGTGGAGCACCGCGCGCGGCGCCATGGGCGCAGCAAGTTCGGCCTGGACCGGTTCATCAAGGGATTTCTGGACCTGATTTCCGTGACCTTTCTGACCCGGTTCGCTGTCCGCCCGATGCACTTTTTCGGTGCGTTCGGCACGCTGGCGTTCTTTATCGGGTTTGTCCTGTCTCTGTGGCTTTCCATCGACAAGATCGCCTTCGGGAATCCCATCGGGGACCGGCCGTTGCTCCTGCTCGGTGCGCTGATGATGGTCGTGGGTGTGCAGATGTTCACGACGGGCCTGCTGGGGGAGATGATTGTCCGGCCCGGGATGGAGCGCACCGATTCGTACCGCGTGATGGCTACCTTGCCCCCGGCGGACTGAACTTTAAGGATCATGGCAGTCGAGGCGTCCGAACGAACCCAACGGCAGATCGCTCTCGTGGGGCCGGCTGCGCCTTTTCGGGGAGGGATTGCGCAGTTTACCGACACGGTGGCGGCAGGGCTTCGGGATCGCGGCTGGCCGGTGTACATGGCGACATTCCGGCGGCAGTATCCGGGGTTTCTTTTTCCCGGAACGTCGCAATTCGATCCGGGCCGGGCGCCGGCGCCGGGTACGCACCGGCTGATCGACTCCATAGGACCGGGTACCTGGGGCGCCGCGGCGAAGGCGATTGCGGAGCAGGATCCGGCGGCCGTCGTGTTCCAGTACTGGACGCCCTTTTTTGCGCCGGCCTACGGCGTGATGGCGCGGCGGCTGGCTGCACGGGGCGTCCGGGTTGCGTCGCTCGTCCACAACGTGTACCCGCACGAGAAGCGGCACGGTTTCGTTTCCCTCCTTGCGGGGTATTTTTTGAAGCGGTGCGAGGCGCTGCTTGCGCTGTCCGACGCGGTGGCTGAAGATCTGTGGGCGATGGGCGTCGCCGCCCCTGTGCAGATGGCGCCGCATCCGGTCTACGGGCATTTCGGGGATCCGCTCCCGCGCGAGGAGGCCCGGCGTCGCTTGCAGATGCCGGAAGACGCCGACCTCTTGCTTTTCTTCGGATTCGTCCGGGCGTACAAGGGATTGCCCGTGCTGCTGCGGGCCCTGCCCCGGATTCTGGCCCGACGGCCCAGGGCACGGCTCGTCGTGGCGGGAGAGTTTTATGACGACGAGCGGACGTACCGCGATCTGATCGCGTCGCTGGGTCTCGAGGATACGGTGCTTTTGCGGGCGGAATATATTCCGGAGGACGAGGTGGGCCTCTATTTTTCGGCGGCGAATATGGTGGTGCAGCCCTACGAATCGGCCACGCAGAGCGGCGTGGTGCAGACGGCGTATCATTTCGAACGGCCCGTGGTGGTTACGGATGTGGGCGGGCTGGCCGAGGTGGTCACAGACGGCGTATCGGGGTATGTGGTCCCGCCCGGCGACCCGGAGACGCTGGCGGATGCCGTCATACGCTATTTCGAAGAAGACCGGGAAGCCGCTTTTGCGGAAGGAGTGCGGCGGGAACGGGAGCGTTTTTCGTGGGGGCGGCTGCTGGATACGCTTGAAACCATGTTGTAGGGATATGCAATACGATCCGGTCAAGGACACGCTGGGAAGGTTTTTTCGCATTCACCCTGTGTTGCATCGCCTGTTTTTCGCGCTGCTCCACACCGTGTTTCTGCGGTCGTGGTACGTGCGGCGGGAAGTGCATACGCTCTTGGGGGATGCGCCGGCGGGGCGGCCTCTGGAGGTGCTGGATGCGGGAACGGGATTCGGGCAGTATGCGGCGTATATCGCCCGGAGGTTTCCGCGCGCCCGCGTGCTTGCTGTGGATATCAAGCTGGATTATCTCGCCGATCTGAAGCGGTTCGTGGAGCGGACGGGGCTTCGGGATCGCATCGCATTTCGCGAATACGACCTGACCGGACCGCCTCTGGACCAGGCGTTCGACCTCATCGTTTCGGTCGATGTGATGGAGCATATCGAAGACGACCGGACCGTTTTCCGCAATTTTGCGCAGATGCTGAGGGACGGGGGGCACGTCATCGTCAACACGCCGTCGGACCAGGGGGGATCGGATACGGAGACGCACGGCGAGGAGGGATTTGTGGATGAGCATGTCCGCCCCGGATACGGTCTTGCGGAGCTGCGGGAGAAAATGGAGGAGGCGGGGCTTGAAACGGTGCGCGCCCGGTACACCTATGGGAGATACGGTTCGAAAGCCTGGCGGATACTCGTCAAATGGCCCATGCGGATGCTGGCGGCCACGCGACTGGCTTTCGCGGTGCTGCCGGTCTATTACCTTGCGGCCCTGCCTGTGGGTCTGATCCTGAACGCGATGGATGTGCGCAGCCGCAACGAAACCGGTACGGGGCTGATCCTCGTTGCGTGCAAAAAAGCATAGGATAAAGTATAGGATACGCATGGAAACCGGGACGCGCACCATGCCGTTACAGCGCAGGATACTCTGATTAAGTCCGCGAAGCTCAGAGGCTGAGAGGAGTGTGCTGGCAAGAAATGACGAAGCAATGTGGCAGGCCCCACATAATGAGGAATGACGCAGCCAGCGTGCTCCTCGCAGTCTCCCGAAGGGCGCGTCACGTCCTCAAAGCCCTGAATCCGCAATGTTTTCGCTATTGTAGCGATGGAATCATGATGTCCTGTACGCACGAATGTGACGCGCTGAGCGAAGCGGTTTTGATCGGAGTATCCTGAAAAAACGGGGGAGATCCATGCACACCAAGTATATCTTTGTTACGGGAGGGGTTACGTCCTCGCTGGGCAAGGGGATCGTCTGCGCATCGCTGGGGAGGCTGCTGGAGTCGCGGGGATTGCGCGTTACCATTCAGAAACTCGATCCCTACATCAATGTTGACCCCGGGACGATGAATCCCTACGAGCATGGGGAGGTGTACGTCACGGAAGACGGGGCGGAGACCGATCTGGACCTTGGGCATTACGAGCGCTTCCTCAGGCGCCCGATGAGTCAGGCCAATAATGTCACGACCGGGCGCATCTACCTCGATGTGATTACGAAAGAGCGCGCCGGGGCGTATCTGGGCAAGACCGTACAGGTGGTCCCCCATGTCATCGACGAGATCAAGCAAAGAATGCTGAAGCTCGGCGATACGGGCCGGTACGACGTCGTGATCACCGAGATCGGAGGGACGGTCGGTGACATCGAAAGCCAACCCTATCTCGAAGCCATTCGGCAGTTGCGGTACGAGATCGGCGCGCGAAATGCGCTGGATGTGCATCTGACCCTCGTGCCGTATCTCGATGCGGCGGGCGAGCTGAAAACGAAGCCGACGCAGCATTCCGTAAAAACGCTCCTGTCCTACGGGTTGCAACCGGATGTCCTGGTGTGCCGATCCGAGCGGCCGCTGGAGGAGGACCTACGAAAAAAAATCGCGCTTTTCTGCAACGTGGAGCCGCGGGCGGTGATCGCGGCCCGGGATGCGGAATCCATCTATGAAGTGCCCTTGCTTCTTGCCGAAGAGGGCCTGGACGATATCGTGTTCGAGCGGCTCGGCATGCCGTTCGGGGACGGCGCCCCTGCGATTTCAGACACGCCGGGTATGCAGGAATGGATCGACTTTCTGAAGACGCTGAAGAATACGGAGGGCGCCGTGCGCATTGCGCTGGTGGGCAAGTATGTGGAGCACCAGGATGCGTACAAGTCGATCACCGAAAGTTTTATTCTGGCAGGGGCGGTGAACGGGGTGCACGTCGATCTGCAGTATATATTGTCCGACGACATTACGGAAGACAACGTGGAAGAACTGCTCGGCGATGTGGCGGGCATTGTGATTGCGCCGGGCTTTGGCGACCGGGGCATCGACGGGAAACTGACTTCCGTGCGGTACGTGCGGGAAAACGATATTCCTTTCCTGGGGATATGCCTCGGAATGCAGTGCGCCGTGGTGGAATTTGCGCGGCACGTATGCGGTTGGGAGGGCGCCCATTCGACGGAATTCGACCCCGATACGGCGTATCCGGTCATCGACATCATGGAGGAGCAGAAGCGGATCGTCCACAAGGGAGGCACCATGCGCCTCGGGGCGTACGAGTGCCGCATTACCGAAGATTCCCGCGTGGCCGGGATTTACGAGACGCTGGAAATATCGGAGCGGCACCGGCACCGGTATGAAGTGAACAACGTCCTGCGATACAAACTGCTCGAACACGGGATGCGCTTCACGGGGGTCAATCCCGGGCGGGACCTCGTGGAGATCATCGAGTTGCCCGCGCATCGCTGGTTTGTGGGCGTGCAATTCCATCCCGAATACAAGAGCACCGTGGCGCGGCCGCACCCGCTTTTCCAGTCCTTCGTCGGGGCGTGCGTGGAGCTGGCCCGCGAGAAGAAGGATCTAATGGAATCGCCGCGTCCTTCGCGGCGCCGCAAGGTGGTGCAGTTAGCGTCTGCGAAGATGTAGGCGCCCCGCGGCACCGTCTTTAGCGACCCCGCCGCCCATAAACGGCAAGGGTCCCCGCCGCCGTACGGCAACGGGAACCCTTTGTCGAGCATAAGCCGAGAGAGAACTTCGGCTGCCGTTTTTTACTTGACAAGAACCATCGTGCGCACGATCGTCTTCTCGCCCGCCGCCAGGCGATACACGTAGACGCCGTTCGGCAAGTCGTTCGCACCGAAACGCACCGTGTGACGACCTGCCGTCTTCGGACCGTCGACGAGCACCTCCACCTCGCGCCCCAGCATGTCGTATACGATCAGGCTCACGTCGCCCGCCTGCGGCAAAGCGTAGTCTATGGTCGTTTGCGGGTTGAACGGGTTCGGGTAGTTCCGAGAGAGTTCAACCTCCGTCGGCAGTTCCTCGTCTTCCGTGCCGGTACCCGAAATCACGGAGATCGTAAAGGTCTGCGAAGCCTCCTTCCTCTCGCGATCGGTCGCCGTAAGCGTGACCTTGGCCGAGTTGTATCCGAGCGGCAAGATCGTCAGCGTGGCCTCGGATCGATCCAGCGTCAACTTCATGGCCGAGGTGATCACATAGGTCGCGGTGCTCGACGGCGATTTGTGCGGGGCGTCCACCTCCATCTCGTAGAACAACCCTCCGGGAAGCGCGTCGCCCGCTCTCGCATTCGGATCCAGGAAAGCGGGATCGGCCTCTTTTCCGCCCGACAGATTCCGCAAATCCAGAACCGTCGCAGGATCGCCCGTATTCAGCGTAATGTTCTCGATGACGGTCCGCACGACCGGGAACGTGGCGCCGTGGACCGTCACGCCGAAGCTTTGCGAGATGGCTTCTTCGCTGGCGTTCGTGGCCACCACCGTAACGTCGGTAGATGCCTCGTCCGTACGCCACACGGGCGTAAGCGTTATGACGGAGCCCTGCACGGCTACCTCCACCACGGTGCTGTCCGCACTGCTCGCCGTATACGTGAGGCCGCTCATCGCAGGATCTCCGAACGCAGCCGGCTTGCCGTCTTCGTCGCCGTTCAAATCCGCCAGATCCACTGTTGCGGCGTCGCCGTCGGCATCCAGTTCCTGGTCAGGAATCGCCTGCGCTACGGTCGGAGCATCCTTGCTCACGATCGTCACCGTAAAGGAATCCGATACGGATTGGGCGTCCGGATACCCCGCTTTGGCGGTCTCGTTCGGCTCGCCGTCCTTCGTACAGTCAGAGGTTGCCGTTACAGGATCGTCGCTTGTCGCATACCCAGCAGGACAGACGTACGTCGGCTCTCCCTTGTCCGTGGCGGTCACCGTAAAGGTGTCCGTGCCCCGCGCAAGCGGAAGGATAGTCAGGGTCTCCGCAGCCAGATCGACCGTCGCCCTCATGTACGGCGTAACCCACGTAAAGCGGTCGCCGTCGCCCACTTTTATGGTCGTATCGTCGCCGACGTCGATCGTCAACTCCAGCGAACGCCCGCCAAGATCGTCGTCCGCGAATCCGTCGCCCAGATCTTTGATCGTGATGCCCGTATCGTCGTCTTCCCGCAATGTCCAATCCGCAAGCGGCGTTACGACATACGGCCCGGTTGCCCCGGACACGGCCGCGGTAACTTGCAACCGGGCATATTCGCCGGCGCCGTCCGTCGCAGTCACCCGAACGTTGGTCGATTGGCCCTCTTGGGCCTGGTCCGTAAGTGCGATCCTCAACGTGGAACCGGATACCGTCGCCGTTACGATGTCCACCGCATCGTCGCCTGCGCCCGCTTTATCGACGCTGGCTTCGTAGGTCAGGGCGTCGTCGTTCGGGTCGTAGAAGTAATCGAGCAGTTCCAGTTCTTTCGATTCCTCGTCCATTACCGTCAGGATGACTTGATCCGTATGGTACTGGACTTGATCATTGTACTCTTCTCCCTCGGCGATATCCTCTCGTATCAGCACGGGCGCATCGGCGGACATCACTTCCACAAGGATGATTTTCTCGTCGCTCTCCACACTCGCATCCGGATCCGCAGCGAGCTCGAATGCGCCTGCCGAAATCGGACGCAAGGTGAGCTTGTTGCCGGTAAGGACGACGCTGGCGTACGATTCGACGACAAACGAATGGCCGGGGTTGTCCACCGCGTCGTCGTCCCCCACCCGGTAGTTACGTATACTCCAGTTTGCCCCCGAATCGTAAGGATACTCCGTATCCAGGTTAACGGTAACGGATCCTCCGCCCACGCGGAGAATCCTGGATAGAACCGCCGGCGGGGCGGCAATGCAGATGTTGTCGCTGTCGCCCCGGAAGCCATCGAGCTCGTCAAGCCATTGCCGGAATGCGGTATCTCGCGGCACGCACAGCCCCTCGTCGACAGACAGGACCATGAGATTGCCCAAGTTGATAAACGCCGCCGGGATCGCCCCCGTCAGTTTGTTTTCGTGGAGATACAGTTCTTCAAGGTTGGTCAATTCGCCCAACTTTGCCGGGATCGCCCCCGTCAGTTTGTTTTCGTGGAGATACAGTTCTTCAAGGTTGGTCAAGGCGCCCAACTTTGCCGGGATCGCCCCCGTAAGGGAGTTTCCGTTTAGATACAGGTGCGTGAGGTTGGTCAAGTCGCCCAACTCTGCCGGGATCGCCCCCGTCAGTTTGTTTTCGTGGAGATCCAGTATCTCGAGATTGGTCAAGTCGCCCAGCATCGCCGGGATCGCCCCCGTCAGTTTGTTGTCGTGGAGATCCAGTATCTCGAGATTGGTCAAGTCGCCCAACATCGCCGGGATCGCCCCCGTCAGTTTGTTTTCGTGGAGATACAGTTCTTCAAGGTTGGTCAAGTCGCCCAACTCTGCCGGGATCGACCCCGTCAGGGCATTGCCGTTGAGATTCAGGTATTTGAGTTTGGTCAAGTCGCCCAGCTCCGCCGGGATCGATCCCGTCAGGGCGTTGTCGTAGATATACAGGTACTTGAGAGAGTCCAGGTCGCCCAACGCCGCCGGGATCGAACCCGACAGGTTATTGTTGAAATCGATAGTCAGAGAGTCCACTCGTCCGGTGGCGTCGGTGCCGACGCCGAACCACGTATCGAGGGCGGCGTTAGTGCCCCAGTTGGTATTGTCTCTCCAATTGGCCCCGTCCGTCGAATCGTAGAGCGCGATCAACGCCGCTTTGTCCTTCCGAAGCACCGTCACCACCACCGTGTCCGGGGCGGATTTTTGCGTCCCGTTGTCCACCGTCAGCGAGAACGTCAGCACCGAGTCCTTCGAAAGCCCAGTCGGCGCCGTGAAATACGTCGTCGTCGTCGTGGAATCCAACAGCGTGATCCCCGCCGGAGCAACCCAGGCGTAGGTAAGCATTGCGCCCTCCGGGTCGGAGCTGCGACTCCCGTTCAGCGTCACCGTCGCCCCCTCCGCAACCCTCTGGTCGGGGCCTGCGTCGGCCGTCGGCGCATCGTTGCAGATGTTGTCGCTGTCGCCTGAGAATTCCTCGAGATCGCCAAGCCATTCCTGGAATGCGGTATCTCCCGGCACGCACAGCTCGCTGGCGACACGCAAGTACTCGAGCTCGCTCAAGTTGATAAACGCCGTCGGGATCGACCCCGTCAGGTCGTTTCTGTTGAGATACAGGAACCGGAGATTGGTCAAGTCGCCCAGCTTCGCCGGGATCGAACCCGTCAGGGAGTTGCTATTGAGATGCAATTCTTCGAGGTTGGTCAAGTCGCCCAGCTTCGCCGGGATCGACCCCGTCAGGGCATTGCTGTTGAGAAACAGACGCTCTAGTTTGGTCAAGTCGCCCAACTCCGCCGGGATCGACCCCGTCAGGTCGTTGTTGTTGAGAAACAGACGCTCTAGTTTGGTCAAGTCGCCCAACGCCGCCGGAATCGACCCCATCAGGGAGTTGTTGAAGAGATTCAGTTCTTCTAAGTTGGTCAAATCGCCCAGCTCCGCCGGGATCGACCCCGTCAGGGAGTTGTTGAAGAGATTCAGTTCTTTTAGGTTGGTCAAGTCGCCCAACGCCGCCGGGATCGACCCCGTCAGGTCGTTGTTGTTGAGAAACAGACGCTCTAGTTTGGTCAAGTTGCCCAACTCTGCCGGGATCGACCCCGTCAGGGAGTTGTTGAAGAGATTCAGTTCTTTTAGGTTGGTCAAATCGCCCAACTCTGCCGGGATCGACCCCGTCAGGCCACCGTTTCGGTTTTCTTTGTTGTCGCGGAGATCCAGTGTCTCGAGTTTGGTCAAGTTGCCCAACGCCGCCGGGATCGACCCCGTCAGGGCATTGCCGTTGAGATTCAGGTATTTGAGGGAGTCCAGGTTGCCCAATTCCGCCGGGATCGGCCCCGTCAGGGAGTTGTTGTTGAGATTCAGGTATTTGAGTTTGGTCAAGTCGCCCAACGCCGCCGGGATCGAACCCGACAGGTTATTGTTGAAATCGATAGTCAGAGAGTCCACTCGTCCGGTGGCGTCGGTGCCGACGCCGAACCACGTATCGAGGGCGGCGTTAGTGCCCCAGTTGGTATTGTCTCTCCAATTGGCCCCGTCGGTCGAATCGTAGAGCGCGATCAACGCCGCTTTGTCCTTCTGAAGCACCGTCACCACCACCGTGTCCGGGGCGGATTTTTGCGTCCCGTTGTCCACCGTCAGCGAGAACGTCAGCACCGAGTCCTTCGAAAGCCCAGTCGGCGCCGTGAAATACGGCGTCGTCGTCGTGGAATCCAACAGCGTGATCCCCGCCGGAGCAACCCAGGCGTAGGTAAGCATTGCGCCCTCCGGGTCGGAGCTGCGACTCCCGTTCAGCGTCACCGTCGCCCCCTCCGCAATCCTCTGGTCGGGGCCTGCGTCGGCCGTCGGCGCATCGTTGCAGATGTTGTCGCTGTCGCCTGAGAATTCCTCGAGATTGCCAAGCCATTGCTGGAACGCGTTATCTCCCGGCACGCACAGCTCGCTGGCGACACGCAAGTACTCGAGCTCGCTCAAGTTGATAAACTCTGCCGGGATCGACCCCGTCAGGTCGTTTCTGTTGAGATACAGGAACTGGAGGTTGGTCAAGTCGCCCAGCTTCGCCGGGATCGAACCCGTCAGTTCGTTTTCGGAGAGATCCAAGTACTTTAGGGAATCCAAGTCGCCCAACTCTGCCGGGATCGACCCCGTCAGGTCGTTTCTGTTGAGATACAGGAACTGGAGGTTGGTCAAGTCGCCCAACTCCGCCGGGATCGACCTCGTCAGGAAGTTGCTATTGAGATGCAATTCTTCGAGGTTGGTCAAGTCGCCCAACGCCGCCGGGATCGACCCCGTCAGAGCGTTGCTGTTGAGAACCAGTCTATTGAGGTTGGTCAAATCGCCCAGCTCCGCCGGGATCGACCCCGTCAGGGAGTTGTTGAAGAGATTCAGGTGCTTGAGAGAGTCCAGGTCGCCCAACTCCGCCGGGATCGACCCCGTCAAGGAGTTGTTGTAGAGAGCCAGGTGCTTGAGAGAGTCCAAGTTGCCCAACTCTGCCGGGATCGACCCCGTCAGGGAGTTGTTGAAGAGATTCAGTTCTTTTAGGTTGGTCAAATCGCCCAACTCTGCCGGGATCGACCCCGTCAGGGAGTTGTTGTAGAGAGCCAGGTGCTTGAGAGAGTCCAGGTCGCCCAACTCTGCCGGGATCGACCCCGTCAGGGAGTTGTTGAAGAGATTCAGTTCTTTTAGGTTGGTCAAATCGCCCAACTCTGCCGGGATCGACCCCGTCAGGCCACCGTTTCGGTTTTCTTTGTTGTCGCGGAGATCCAGTGTCTCGAGTTTGGTCAAGTTGCCCAACTCCGCCGGGATCGGCCCCGTCAGGGAGTTGTTGGTGAGATTCAGGTATTTGAGTTTGGTCAAGTCGCCCAACGCCGCCGGGATCGACCCCGTCAGGGAGTTGCTAAAGAGCGCCAGAGAGTCCACCCGTCCGTCGCTATCGGTGCCGACGCCGTGCCATTCACTGAGGGGCGCGCTACTGTTCCAGTTGTTATCGATGCTCCAATTGGCCCCGTTGGTCGAATCGTAGAGCGCGATCAGCGCCGCTCTGTCCTTCTGCACCGTCACCAGCACCGTGTCCCTCGCGGAGTTGTTCTCTCCGTCGTTCACCGTCAGCCAGAACGTAAGCACCGTGTCCGACAGGACCTGCGGCGCCGTGAACGTCCGCTCGTGCGGCTCCCTGGTACTCGACAGCGTGATCTCCGCCGGCGCCGTCCAGGTATAGGTCAGCGGATCGCCCTCCGGGTCCGTACCTGAACCGGATAGCGTCACCGTCTCCCCCTCCGCCACCGCCTGGTCGTCGCCTGCGTTGGCCGTTGGCGCCTCGCTGCAGATGTTGTTGCTGTCGCCCTGGAATTCATAGAGATTGCCAAGCCAATCCTGGAATGCGGTATCTCCCGGGACGCACAGCGCGTCGTCGACATGCAAGTACGAGAGAGTGCCCATCAAGTTGATTAACTCCGCCGGGATCGACCCCGTCAGGTCGTTGCTGTCGAGAAACAGACGCTCTAGTTTGGTCAAGTTGCTCAACTCCGCCGGGATCGACCCCGTCAAGTCGTTGGAATAGAGAGACAGTTGTTCGAGGCTGGTCAAGTTGCCCAGCTCCGCCGGGATCGACCCCGTCAGGTCGTTGCTGTCGAGAAACAGACGCTCTAGTTTGGTCAAGTCGCCCAACTCCATCGGGATCGACCCCGTCAGGGAGTTGCTACCGAGATGCAATTCTTCGAGGTTGGTCAAGTTGCCCAACTCCGCCGGAATCGACCCCGTCAGGCCAGTGTCGTTGTTGTTGTTTTTGTTGCCGTGGAGCCACAGTTTCTGGAGGTTGGTCAAGTCGCCCAGCTCCGTCGGGATCGACCCCGTCAGGCTGTTTCTTCCGAGATTCAGTGTCTCGAGGTTGGTCAAGTTGCCCAACTCGGCCGGGATCGACCCCGTCAGGGAGTTTGTGTTGAGATCCAGGTGCTTGAGAGAGTCCAGGTCGCCCAACGCCGCCGGAATCGACCCCGTCAGGTTGTTTGTACGGAGCTCCAGAGAGTCCACCCGTCCGGCGGCGTCGGTGAAGACGCCGTGCCATTCACGGAGGGGCGCGCTACTGTTCCAGTTGGTATTGGTGTCCCAATTGGCCCCGTTGGTCGAATCGTAGAGCGCGATCAGCGCCGCTCTGTCCTTCTGCACCGTCACCAGCACCGTGTCCCTCGCGGAGTTGTTCTCTCCGTCGTTCACCGTCAGCCAGAACGTAAGCACCGTGTCCGACAGGACCTGCGGCGCCGTGAAATAGGGATTACTCACCGTGGAACCCGTCTCCGAATTGTCCACCGGATTCAACAGCGTGATCTCCGCCGGCGCCGTCCAGGCATAGGTCAGCGGATCGTTCTGCAGGTCCGTACCTGAACCGGATAGCGTCACCGTCTCCCCCTCCGCCACCGCCTGGTCGTCGCCTGCGTTGGCCGTTGGCGCCTCGCTGCAGATGTTGTTGCTGTCGCCCTGAAATTCATAGAGATTGCCAAGCCAATCCTGGAATGCGGTATCTCCCGGGACGCACAGCGCGTCGTCGACATGCAAGTACGAGAGAGTGCCCATCAAGTTGATTAACTCCGCCGGGATCGACCCCGTCAGGTCGTTGCTGTCGAGAAACAGACGCTCTAGTTTGGTCAAGTTGCTCAACTCCGCCGGGATCGACCCCGTCAAGTCGTTGGAATAGAGAGACAGTTGTTCGAGGCTGGTCAAATTGCCCAGCTCCGCCGGGATCGACCCCGTCAGGTCGTTGCTGTCGAGAAACAGACGCTCTAGTTTGGTCAAGTCGCCCAACTCCATCGGGATCGACCCCGTCAGGGAGTTGCTACCGAGATGCAATTCTTCGAGGTTGGTCAAGTTGCCCAACTCCGCCGGAATCGACCCCGTCAGGCCAGTGTCGTTGTTGTTGTTTTTGTTGCTGTTGAGCCACAGTTCCTGGAGGTTGGTCAAGTCGCCCAGCTCCGCCGGGATCGAACCCGTCAGGCTGTTTCTTCCGAGATCCAGTGTCTCTAGGTTGGTCAAGTCGCCCAACTCCGCCGGGATCGACCCCGTCAGGGAGTTTGTGTTGAGATCCAGGTGCTTGAGAGAGTCCAGGTCGCCCAACTCCGCCGGGATCGAACCCGTCAGGGAGTTTGTACGGAGCTCCAGAGAGTCCACCCGTCCGGCGGCGTCGGTGAAGACGCCGTGCCATTCACGGAGGGGCGCGCTACTGTTCCAGTTGGTATTGGTGTCCCAATTGGCCCCGTTGGTCGAATCGTAGAGCGCGACCAGCGCCGCTCTGTCCTTCTGCACCGTCACCAGCACCGTGTCCCTCGCGGAGTTGTTATCTCCGTCGTTCACCGTCAGCCAGAACGTCAGCACTGTGTCCGACAGGACCTGCGGCGCCGTGAACGTCCGCTCGTGCGGCTCCGTGGTACTCGACAGCGTGATCCCCGCCGGCGCCGTCCAGGAGTAGGTCGGGTTGATCAGCGCATTGCCATTACTGTCCGTACCTGAACCGGATAGCGTCACCGTCTCCCCCTCCGCCACCGTCTGGTCGAGGCCTGCGTTGGCCACAGGCACGCAGATGTTGTCGCTGTCGCCTATGAATGAAAAGAGATTGCCAAGCCAATCCTGGAATGCGGTATCTCCCGGGACGCACAGCGCGTCGTCGACATGCAAGTACGAGAGAGTGTTCATCAAGTTGATTAACTCCGCCGGGACCGACCCCGTCAGGCCGTTTCCGTTGAGATACAGGCCTACGAGTTCGGCCAGGTTGCCCAACTCCGCCGGGATCGACCCCGACAGGGAGTTGTCGGAGAGATGCAAGTGCCTTAGGAAATCCAGGTTGCCCAACGCCGCCGGGATCGACCCCGTCAGGGAGTTTCCGTTGAGATACAGGTGCGTTAGGGAATCCAAGTTGCCCAACTCCGCCGGGATCGACCCCGAAAGGGAGTTGCTCTGGAGATATAGTACCTCGAGGCTGGTCAAGTCGCCGAGCTTCGCCGGGATCGACCCCGTCAAGCCGTTGTTGTAGAGAGACAGCCATTCGAGGTTGGTCAAGTCGCCCAACGCCGCCGGGATCGACCCCGTCAGGTTGTTTTCGCGGAGGTACAGTTCGCGGAGGTTGGTCAAGTCGCCCAGCTCTGCCGGAATCGACCCCGACAGAGAGTTGTTATTGAGGGCCAGGTATTTGAGGTTGGTCAAGTCGCCCAGCTCCGCCGGAATCGACCCCGACAGAAGGTTGGTACCGAGGGCCAGAGAGTCCACCCGTCCGTTGGCGTCGGTTTCGACGCCGTACCAATCATCGAGGGCGGCGCTACTGTTCCAGTTGGTATTTTTATCCCAATTGGCCCCGTCGGTCGCGTTGTAGAGCGCGACCAGCGCATCTTTGTCGGTCTGAGCGTACGCCGTCCCGGATGCGGCCGGCAAGGCAACCGCGACAAGAGCAATCCCCACCGGTCGAAGGAGAAAGGCGAACGTGCGGCGCAAGCGGTGGGCTACGATGCGACGGCCGACATGGAGCGCGTCGAAAGACGCATCGTTAGCGTTATTATAATGCTTTGAACAAGGGAGCGCTCGAATCTTTTTCTTGCTCATGGTTCGGATTCCGGTACTTCTGTACGATCTTTTTGAGGTTCAAAGCTTGGAAACGCACAGCGCATTTGCAAACGCGAAAAAACAACCGGTACGGCTTTTTCGCGTTTGCAAATGCGCTGTGCGCTTGCGCTCAGGCCTCTTTTAGTGGCGGCTCTGTGAAATTACGTCGCCGGGTGTCGATTGTCAAGTTCCCGGAGGGAGCGTTCCATACAGGGCCTGTCTATTTCTTCCGTCACGGTACGATTCGGGAATTACGGATAAAGGGGGAATGATGCGGCCGGCGCACCCCTCTCGGCCTCCGGGTTTTGCGGACTTAATCAGAGTATCCTACAGCCTGCGAAGGATCGTCAAGGACAAGGGCGCTTTCCCGAACGACGAGGCGATCTCCGAACTGCTCTGGCTCGGCCTGCGGGAGGCCTCGAAGAAATGGAAGCGACCCCTACGCGACTGGAAGGCCGCCCTCAACCAGTTCGCCATACTCTACGAGGACCGTGTTCCCACTGAACAATCATGCCGCTTACACAGTTTAGCGGACACGCCTTTCCAATGCATCCTGCGCCGTTGAAGATACCTTTTTCCCATGCCCGACTTGTTCAAGGAAGCCGCTCACCGGTATTTGGCGCGGAACGCCCCCCTGGCGGACCGCATGCGTCCCCGCACGCTGGACGAGTTCGTCGGGCAGGAACACATCCTCGGGCCGGGCCGGCTCCTGCGCCGGGCCATTCAGGCGGATCGCATCACGTCCGTGATTTTCTATGGCCCGCCGGGCAGCGGCAAGACCACGCTGGCCCGCATCATTGCGAACACCACCAAGGCGCATTTCACCTCGCTCAATGCGGTGCTGTCCGGGGTGAAGGACATTCGCGAGGCGATCGGGGATGCGAAGGCCCGTCTGGAGCAGCATCAACGGCGGACGATCCTGTTCATCGACGAGGTGCACCGGTTCAACAAGTCGCAACAGGATGCGCTTCTGCCGCATGTCGAGAACGGGACCGTCGTGCTGATCGGGGCCACGACAGAGAACCCGTATTTCGAGGTCAATAAGGCGCTCGTGAGCCGGTCCCGCATCTTCGAGTTGCAGACGCTCGACGAAGAAGCGCTGCGGAAAATCGCCCTATATACACTTGGAGATAAGGAGCGCGGGTACGGCAGCGCTGATGTGCAGGTCGAGCCGGAGGCCCTCGAGCATCTGATCGATACGGCCAACGGCGACGCCCGCTCTGTGCTGAATGCGCTGGAACTGGCCGTGGAGACGACCGATCCGGACGAGGCAGGCGCCATTCGGATCGATCTGGCTGTGGCGGAGGAAAGCATCCAGCGGCGCGCCGTGCTGTACGACAAGGAGGGGGACGTACACTACGACACGATCAGCGCGTTCATCAAGAGCCTTCGGGGGTCCGATCCCGATGCGGCCCTGTACTGGATGGCGAAAATGATTTACGCCGGGGAGGACCCCCGCTTCATCATTCGCCGCATGTTCATCTTCGCGGCGGAGGACATCGGGCTGGCGGATCCCCACGCGCTCCGGATCGTGTCCGCCACGGCGCATGGATTCGACTATGTGGGAATGCCCGAAGGGCAATTCATGTTATCCGAGTGCTGCCTGTATCTGGCCACTGCGCCCAAGGGCAACTCCACCATGTCGTATTTCAGCGCGCTTTCCCATGTCCGGAATGAACGGTCCGACGACGTGCCGAATCACCTGAAGGACGCCAGCCGGGACAAGGAGGGATTCGGCCACGGAAAGGGGTACAAGTATCCCCATGCGTTCCAGGAGCACTATGTGCCTCAGCAGTATCTGCCCGACGAAATGCGGGGCACGTATTTTTACGAACCCGGCGAGATCGGATACGAGGCGGAGGTGGCCCGGCGCATGGAAGAACTCCGGCGTCGCGACGCCGAAGAGGAGATCGAACGCCGCGTACGGAAATACGCGGAAGGGAAGGAATGAGGCGCCTGCGAATTTGCAGGTCTATATTTGTTTTTCCGAGCGGTTCAGGAGGCCGGAAACCGGTCTGTGGCAGGTCGCCCGAGGTCTTGCGCGGATTGCGACCACCTGTATGTTGGGCGCTTAAGCCATATTGCTCACGACATCCACGTCGCGATTTGGGGGAACAGGATAACCAGAAGCAATCCTATTGCCTGGATCCCTATGAAAGGAACGGCGCCGCGATAAATCTGCGTCGTAGCGACGGTGGCGGGGGCCACGCCGCGCAGGTAGAACAGGGCGAACCCGAAGGGCGGCGTCAGGAAGGACATTTGCAGGTTCATGGCGATCATGACGCCGAACCATACGAGATCTACGCCCAGCAGCGCCGCCGCCGGGGCAAGCAGGGGCACGATGATGAACGCGATCTCGAAGAAATCGATGAAGAATCCGAGCAGGAAAATGACGATATTCGCGACCAGAATCAGCCCGATAACTCCTCCCGGCAGCGTGGTAAGCAACTCCTCGATCCACAGGTCGCCGTTCAGCCCGATGAATACGAGCGAAAAAGCCCGGGCCCCGACCAGAAGAATCATGATCATGGCGGTCAGCTTGGCCGTCTCCTTCATGGTTTCCCGGAGAGACGTCAGGGTGAGCCGGCGGTTGATGGCGGCGAGGATCAGTGCGCCCAATGCGCCCAGCGCCCCGGCTTCGGTCGGCGTAGCGACGCCGGCGAAGATGCTGCCGAGCACCACGACAATGAGCAGCAACGGGGGCAGCATGACGAGGGCCACGCGGCGGATCAGTTCTCCGTGCGGCAAGCTGCGTTCCTCCGCGGGAAGGGCTGGCGCAGTGCTCGGTTTGAAAAAGGCCACGCCCGCCGCATAGAGCGCAAACAGCCCGGCCAGCAGCAAGCCGGGGATCAGCGCGCCCAGAAACAGGTCGCCGACGGAAACGCGGCCCGCCACGCTCAACTGGTCGGCCAGCACGATGAGTACGATACTGGGGGGGATGATCTGTCCCAGCGTACCCGAAGCGGAAATCACGCCGGCGGACAGTTCGTTCGAGTAGCCGTAGCGCATCATGACCGGCAGGGAAATGACGCCCATCGCTACCACCGATGCCCCGACTACGCCCGTCGCAGCGGCAAGAAGGGCTCCCACAAACACCACTGCAATGGCCAGTCCGCCGCGTATGCGCCCGAACAACAGGCCGATCGTCCGGAGCAAATCTTCCGCCAGACGGGATTTTTCCAGCATCGTGCCCATGAAGATGAAATACGGCACGGCCAGCAGCAGCGTGTTCGACATGACATCGAAAATGCGGTCCGGCATGGCCAGCATGAGGTGCCAACTGAAATAGCCGAGTTCGATGCCGACGAAGGCAAAAATCAGGGCGGTCCCTCCGAGGGCGAAGGCAACCGGAAACCCCGAAAAGATGAGGATCAAC
Organism: Rhodothermales bacterium; assembly: GCA_951812345.1. Lineage (GTDB taxonomy): Bacteria > Bacteroidota > Rhodothermia > Rhodothermales > VXPQ01 > VXPQ01. Next base: position 112,109 of record OX638295.1, on the reverse strand, counting down.
GCCCCGGCAAACATGAGGGGCCCCAACCAGTCGCCCATTATATGCCTCCCTGCGGTTTTCCGGAGTTGATCGGAGCGCTTTCCGGAACATCTTCTGCGGCCGGGTCGCGCAGGAACGCGATTTGCTTGATGGCGACGCTGATCCCCTGTAAGAACAGGAGAAAGAAGGCTACGGGGATCGCTGTCTTGATCGGATACCGGGGCAAGCCGCCCGGATCGGGCGAGACTTCCCAGACCGCCCACGAGTTGTATACGGTAGGCCAGGACATCCGGATCACGAGGAAACAGAAAGGCAGCAGGAAGAGCAGGGTGCCGCCCAGGTTCACCCAGGCCTGTCCTCGGGGCGTCAGGCGCGTGAACAGCACATCCACGCGCACATGGGCGTTGTGCTTCAGGGTATAGGCGGCGCCCAATAGAAAAATCAGGCTGTACATGTACCACTGCAGCTCGATGTAGGTGTTCGAGCTCAGGCCCAGGCCTGTGAAGCGATCGAGATACCGCACCAGCGCATTGTAGGCGCCGACCCCCACCATGACAAGCGTCAGCCAGTACACGACCCGACCGATCCACTCGTTGGTCTGGTCGATACGATGGGCAATGCGAAGCAGCGTACGCATGACGGATGCAAATCTCTCTGAAAGTCCTTACGCGTTTCCGGGAGATGCATCCGAACCGAACACATAATCGCCGTACGCCAGTTCGGCAGCCCCGAACCAGCGGTAGGCGTCGTCGCGCCACGCTTTGTAGGCCGTGTAAATCTTACGGTATGCGGGATCGCTGGCCGATTCTTCGAGAATTTCTTCTGTGATTTGTCTTGCAGCCGCCATCACCTCTTCCGGGAACGGATGGAGCCGCACGCCCCCTTCCACAAGCCGCCGCAGGGCCGGTCCGTTCCGCGCATCGTACAGCGCCAGCATGTGCTCGTTGGCCTCGGCGGCAGCCGTTTCAAAGGCTTCCCGGTACGCGGACGGCAGGGCGTCCCAGGCGTCCCGGTTCACGTAGAACGAAAGGCCGGGTCCGGGCTCCCACCACCCCGGATAGTAATAATCCTTCACAATCTCCTGAAAACCGAGTTTCTCGTCGTCGTACGGCCCGACCCACTCGGTGGCGTCGATCGCGCCGCGTTCGAGCGCCAGGTAAATTTCGCCGCCCGGTATGACCTGCACCGTAACGTCGAGGCGATTCATCACTTCGCCGCCCAGTCCCGGAATACGCATTTTCAGCCCGCGCAGGTCCTGGAGCGAACCGATCTCGCGGCGGAACCAGCCGCCCATCTGCGTACCCGTATTTCCCCCGGGAAAGTTGATCACGTTGAAATCGGCGAACATTTCCCGCGTGAGCGCGAGACCGTCCCCGTAATAGAACCAGGCGTTGAGTTGCCGGGCCGACAGCCCGAACGGGATCGTGCAATCGAAGACGAGCGCCGGATTCCTTCCCTGAAAGTAGTAGCTTGCGCTGTGTCCCATCTGGATGGTTCCGTTCTGGACGGCGCTCAGCACCTCGAGAGCCGGGACGAGTTCTCCGGCAGGATAGGAACGGATGCGGAAACGTCCTTCCGTAAGCGCCTCCACGCGTCCGGCCAGAATCTCGGCCGCGCCATAGATCGTATCCAGCCCGTTAGGGAAGCTGGATGCGAGGCGCCACATGATGCGAGGCATGGTCTGTACGGCAGGCGCTTGTCCTGTAATTACCTGGTCGGCGGCCGTTTCCGGAGCCAGTGCATCTTGCGGGCCGGGCGCGGCGACACTAAGAAAATCGCGTCGTTTCATGATATGAATACTCTGATTAAGTCCGCAAAGCTCAGAGGCTGAGAGGGGTGGGCTGGCAAGGAATGACGAAGCGGTGTGGCAGGCCCCACACAATAAGGAATGACGCGGCCAGCGTGCTTCTCGCAGTCTCCCGAAGGGCGCGTCACGTCCGCGACGCCCCGAATCCGCAGTGCTTTCCCTGATTCCGACGATGGAATCATGATGTCCTGTACTTGCGAACGTGACGTGCTGAGCGAAGCGGTTTTGATCAGAGTATTCATGAGTTCGTGCGGGGATACGCGAAGGAGGCATAGGCATGTTCTGCGGTGCCGAACCAGCCGTGCGCATCTCTCCGAAAGGCGCGGAACGAGTCGTAAACCTGCCGGTAGGCGGCATCCTTTGCGGCGTAGTTCTCCATCAGGTCCAGGGTAATGCGTTCCGCTTCCTGCATCGTGTCCGTGGGAAATGGCCTGATTTGGACGCTTTCCCCCTGCAATGCCCGAAACGCTTCCTGATTACGGGCATCGTACCGTGCAAGCATGCTTAGGCCCGCCTGCGCGGTGGCGGCTTCGAGGGCTTTCCGATAGATGAGCGGTAGTGCGTTCCAGGCGTTCCGGTTGACCATGAAGGATATGCCCGGTCCGGGTTCCCACCATCCCGGGTAGTAATAATACGGAGCGATTTCGTGGAGGCCGAGTCGCATATCGTCGTACGGTCCGACCCACTCGGTAGCGTCGATCGTACCGCGTTCAAGCGCCTGGTAAAGTTCGCCGCCCGACATGAGTTGCACGGTAACCCCGAGTTGGTGCATCACTTCGCCCCCGAGACCCGGGATGCGCATCTTGATTCCCTGAAGGTCTTCGAGGGTATTGATCTCGCCGCGGAACCAGCCGCCCATTTGCACCCCCGTGTTGCCCCCCAAAAAATTGATCACGTTGAAATCCGCGTAAAGCGAGCGTATCAGCTCCATGCCGCCGCCGTAGCGGAGCCAAGCCGTTTGCTGGCGCGAGGTGAGCCCGAACGGTATGCCCGTGTCGAAGACGAGCGCCGGGTTGTGGCCCGTGTAGTAGTAACTGGCGGAATGGCCCATTTCCACGGCGCCTTTCTGCACGGCGCCAAGCACCTCGGTCGCCGGCGCCAGTTCCCCCGCCGGGAATGTTTGAATCCGGAAACGCCCTTCAGTGATGGCGGCCACCCGCCGGGCCACCTCCTCCGCCGCCCCGAAAATCGTGTCGAGGGATCGGGGATAGCTCGATACGAGGCGCCAGCGAACCTGCGGCCGGGTTTGCACGCTCGCGGCATTGCCGGTTTTGCCGGTCCCCCCGCCGCATCCGGCGAGGAGGCTGCTCCCGGCTATTCCGGCAGCCGTCGTTTTGAGAAAAGCGCGACGTTTCATCGGGTTCGAATCGGGGGCGGTCGGCGCAACGTCAGAGGCGGTTCTGCGTATGCATGCGGCGCGCCGACGAATTTTTTCCTTTAATTATACGCACGGGAACGCTCGGAATGCCTACTTTGTTGGCCGCATGCACACCATATTACACGAAAACCCGATTTTACGACATGGCTGGACGGCGACTTGGGGTAGGTTTCATCGGCAGTGGTTTCATCACCCGGTTTCACTTGATGTCCTGGCAGGCGGTCCGTGAAGCGGATGTACTCGGCATCTGGAGTCCGAATCGCGGCCGCGCGGAAAGCACGGCGGCCTATGCGCGGGAACTCCGCGTAGGCGAGGCGAAGGCCTACGACTCGATCACCGACATGGTGGCGGACCCGGCTATCGATGCGCTCTGGATATGCGGGCCAAACCACAAACGCATCGAGAACATGGAGGAGATCGTGGCGGCGCTCAAGTCCGGGAAGGGCGAACTGGTTGGCATCGCCTGCGAGAAACCGCTGGCCCGTAACGTGCGGGAGGCGAAGCGCGTCGTCGAGCTGATCGAGGAAGCAGGGGTGCTGCACGGGTATCTCGAAGATCAACTGTTCGAGCCGGGTCTCGTGCGCGGCCATGAAATCGCCTGGCGTCGGGCGGCGGCGATCACGGGTCGTCCCTACCTGGCCCGCGCTGCCGAGGAGCACAGCGGCCCGCATGCCCCCTGGTTCTGGCAGGGAGAAATGCAGGGCGGCGGCGTGCTGAACGACATGATGTGTCACAGCGTGGAGGTGGGGCGGTATCTGCTCACGGCCCCGGGCGCTCCGCGCGACAGCATTCGCCTGAAGAAAATCACGGCCCATATCGCCAGCCTGAAATGGTCGCGCCCGCATTATGTGGAGGACCTGAAAAAACGGTTCGGCCCGGAGGTGGATTATGCGAATCGCCCGTCCGAGGACTTTGCGCGCGCCACCATGGAATACGAGGATGACGAGGGCCACCCGTTGATTGCGGAAGTGACTACTTCGTGGAGTTTCGTCGGAGCGGGTCTGCGTCTCAGCTCGGAATTGCTGGGACCCGAGTATTCCATGTACCACAACACGCTCGACGCCGGTACGAAGCTGTTCTTCAGCCGGGAAGTGACGGGTTCCCAGGGCGAAGATCTGGTCGAGAAGCAGAACGCCGAGCAGGGGCAGATGCCGGTGGTCGGCAACGAAGCTTCCGAATACGGCTACGAGAACGAGAATCGCTACTTCGTCCAGCAGTTTCTGGACGGAAAGCAGTCCGACGTGGATTTTTACGCCGGGCTCGAAGTGGTGGAACTCCTCATGACGGCGTACATGAGCGCCGAACTGGAGCGCACCTTGCTCTGGAAACCGGAGGGTCTGGAAGATTTCGTGCCCGCCGTGGCAAAGGGGACGTGGAGGCCGTAGGGGTGCAGCCAGGATTCCGAGGACTCAGTTCTCGATCATCCACGTATCTCCCGCATTCAGCAGGGCGCTCAGATCTCCCTTGCCGCGCTTGTCGGTGATTCCCTCGATTTGCTCCTGCATGAGTTCCTCGTAGGAAGGCCGATCTTCCCGGAAGAACACCCCGAACGGGCGGGGCAGGTCTTCCTGCCATGACATCCGCGACACGATGTTCGCCAGATCGATACTGCCTTCGTTGTATACCAGGCAGTCGTCCACGGACCATTTCCCTGTGGACAGATCGATCGATTCGAGTTCGAATCCGTTGAGGCGCAGGCCGCGCTGCCCGTTGTCGTATACCAGCGGCTTGCCGTGTTCCAGAAAGATCGTGCTGTGCGCCTTCGTGCTCCTTTCCGTGAATTCGAAGAAGGCCCCGTCGTTGAAGATGTTGCAGTTCTGGTAGATTTCGAGGAACGCAGCGCCCCCGTGGCTGTGCGCCCGGCGCATCATCGCCTGCATATGCTTCGGATCGCGGTCCATCGTGCGGGCGACGAACGTCGCATCTGCACCGAGCGCAAGCGGCACAGGGTAGAATGGATGGTCGACGGACCCGTACGGCGTACTCTTCGTGACCTTGCCCTGCTCCGAGGTGGGGCTGTATTGTCCCTTTGTCAGGCCGTATATCTGGTTGTTGAACAGCAGGAGCTGCACATTTATGTTGCGGCGCAGAAGGTGGATCAGATGGTTTCCCCCTATGGAGAGGGCGTCGCCGTCTCCCGTGACGATCCAAACATCCAGGTCCGGGCGGCTTGCCTTGAGTCCCGTGGCGATGGCCGGGGCGCGTCCGTGGATGGAATGCAGCCCGTACGTGTTCATGTAGTACGGAAAGCGGCTCGAACAGCCGATCCCGCTGACGAAGACCGTCTTTTCCTTCGGCACGCCCAGTTCGGGCATGAGCCGCTGCATGGTGGCAAGGATCGCGTAATCTCCGCATCCCGGGCACCAGCGCACATCCTGATCGGTTGCGAAATCCTTTCTGGTCAGCGTGGCGGGCGCTCCGTCGCCCCCTGCGCCTGCGGGGAGTGTCGGTTTCTTTCCTGCCAGCGGGCCGGTGGGCTTGCGACCGAGAGCGTCTGCGGGTTTCTTTCCGCCGGAAGGCATGACCGGCTTCTTTCCTCCCGTAGCAAGCGACGGTTTTTTGCCCGCTGCGGGGAGTGTGGGTTTCTTGCCCTTGGGGGGCATGACCGGTTTCTTTCCTGACGCAGGGATCGTCGGCTTTTTCCCGGCAAGCGGAACGTGATCGGATTTTCCGTTGGCGTTGTTCATGACGGACAGGGAGCGGCGCTGCTCCCGTGCGGATTGCGGTGGCGGGGTCTCATGCAGCGGATATTCCGAGGATGTCGCAGATCTTTTCTTCGATCTCGCGCGCCTTGAAAGGCATCCCTTTTATTTTCTGGAGCGGAGCGATAGGCAGGAGGAACCGATCGCGCAACAGCCGGATCAACTGGCCGTTGTTCAGCTCGGGCGCCAGCACATGCTCGTATCGGCTGAGTATTTCACCCAGGTCGTTCGGCAACGGCGCAATGTGCCGAAGGTGCGTTGCACCGACCCTGAGGCCGCGCGACACGCAGGTGTCCACGGCGGTCTCGATCGCACCCTGCGTCGATCCCCAGCCGACGACCAGCAGATCCCCTTCCTGTTCGCCGAACACCTCCAGCGGCGGAATGTCCTGCGCGACGCGCTGCACCTTTTCGGCGCGCAGTTTCACCATGAATTCGTGGTTCTCCGGCTCGTACGAGACATTGCCCGTTTCGTGCTCTTTTTCCAGCCCGCCAAGGCGGTGTTCGAGACCCGCCGTTCCTGGTTTGGCCCAGGGCCGCGCCAGCGTCTTCTCGTCGCGCACATAGGGAAGGAAAACTTGTTCGCCGTCCACGGTCCGGTTTGGCCCCGAGGCGAAAGACGGTTCGAAATTTTCCAGATCGTCTACGTTCGGAATGAGCCAGGGCTCGGAGCCCGTGCCCAGGTAGCCGTCCGAGAGAAGGATGACCGGGGTCATGTATTTGACCGCAATGCGGCATGCCTCGTACGCGGCATAGAAGCAGTCGCCCGGCGTTCCCGGGGCGACGATCGGCAAGGGCGCTTCGCCGTTGCGTCCGAAGACAGCCTGCAACAGATCGGCCTGTTCGGTTTTCGTGGGAAGGCCGGTGGAGGGGCCGCCTCTTTGCATGTTCACGATGACCATCGGCAATTCCGCCATGACGGCCAGGGCGATCGTTTCGCTTTTCAGCGCCAGACCTGGGCCGCTCGTCGCCGTAATGCCGAGGTTGCCTCCGAAACTTGCACCGAGCGCCGCACCCGCCGCGGCAATCTCGTCCTCGGCCTGGAACGTCTTCACGCCGAAGTTCTTGTGACGGCTCAGCTCGTGCAAAATTTCCGATGCGGGTGTGATCGGATACGATCCGTAGAAGATGGGCAGACCGCACTTGCGGCTTGCCGCGATCAGCCCCAAGGCCAGCGCTTCCGTACCGATGATCGCCCGGTACTTGCCCGGCTTGAGTCTGGCCGGACGCACTTCATAGCGGACCGCGAATTCCTCTACCGTTTCCCCGTAATGGCTTCCTTTTTTCAGCACCCGCTGGTTTGCCTCCAGAATCTCCGGCTTTCGGGCGAACTTTTTGCCCAGCCATTCGAGCGCCGGTTTGATCGGCATGGAATACATCCACAGGGCAACCCCGAGCGCAAACATATTCTTGCACCGGTCCATCGTCTTTTTGTCGAGACCGGTATCGCTCAGCGTCTCGTGCGTCAGGGTCGTCAGCGGAATCCGGACCACATGGAACGCTTTCAGTGAATCGTCTTCCAGAGGATTCTGGTCGTATCCCGCCAGATCGAGGTCTCTCTTTCCGAAGGAGTCCGCATTGACAATGAGCGTACCGCCCTTGCGCACGCGGTCCACGCTCACCTTGAGCGCTGCCGGGTTCATAGCCACGAGCACATCCACCTCGTCGCCCGGCGTACGCACGTTTACAGATCCGAAGTGCAATTGGAAACCGCTGACTCCATAGGTCGTGCCCGCCGGAGCGCGAATCTCCGCAGGGAAATCCGGCAGTGTCGCCAGATCGTTTCGGGCGTACGCACTGGCCAGCGTAAACTGACCGCCGGTCAACTGCATTCCATCGCCGGAGTCGCCCGCGAAAAGAATAGTGGCTTCAGGAATTTCCTGGACAGTTTTTTCCTGCGTTTTGACTCCCATGGTGCAGGCGTCTTTGCGAGGGATTTCCGGGGCGAAGGTGCAACCTGATTACGGGCGAAATCGAATCGAGTCGATGGACGCGCTCCAGGGTAGCGTCAGCTCGGGGAAGGCCAGTTGCGGTTGCGGATCAGACAGTATAAAAAACGTGCAACGCCGGAGGCGGCGGCATGTTCAATATGGCAGGCCGAAACCATCAAAAAGCAGACCGGGGCCGGTACTTTACGGCGTTGGGGGGCTGTTCGGGCGATAACGTATAGCCGCTATGCGGTACGGGTTTGGGAGCGGCCTGGTATGCAAGGTACGCCGGGAAACGGATAAAGTCGATTCTTTCGGGAAAAAATGTTACCGCAATGTTTACCGGGCCTCTTTGGAGGGGATATCCGGTTTCCGGAGCCGGGGCAATGCCTGTAGATCGAGCTTTGTACGGGAAGTTGTACCGGAAGTTGTACCGGAAGAACTTTTGGGAGAATTTGAAATTCCGTTATTGCACGAACAATTTCAGCAGTGTGCAGCCACGCGGAAAATGCGTCGCCAGCCGGTATCGGGATTTTCGGTGAAATTGCGGGTCAGATCATCTCCACGTCGATCAGGTAATCTTCCGTGTCGAGCTGGATGGTGCGGTACTCGTTCGTAATGCGGTATTTTTTGATTCTGTCCGGGATCATCTCCGCGGGTGTATCCATCTTGAACAGCGCATCGGCGACCACATGCCAGTCTTCCGGCGTCAGATGCACCGTCGCCCGATCTTCCTCGGCGACGAACGGGGCGTACTCCAGCACCTTGTTCAGGTGATTGATGGCCTGTTTCTGATGAAGATTCGGATCCATGGCGTGTTCGGGTAAGGCAAAAAGTCAGTCGGTATCGTGGACGCCGGGCTCTGTAGAGACTCGTTCGCACAGGGAAATGCTCCTGCGCGTCCCCTGTGCGGGGCTCGGCCAATATGCACACGGCAACGTTCCCCGTCAAGGTGATTGTTCAGGGCCGCCTTGTGTCAATACGCGCCCCCCTTGTCTGTTCCCCGGCCTATTCGGTCCGTCGTTACCGACCGTTGTTTTTCAAGCAAAACCATGCGGCGGAAAACCGTGATTGTGGAAAAATATCGTCCGCGATTCATGGTGACAATGCGCGGCGGATTCCATACCTTGCACATCATGCCCCGATATCCTTAATGCGGTTTGCAGACAGGGCTTATGCCGTGTCGCGGGATGTCAAGCGGAGTAGGTTATCGGGTCTGCAAAGAGAATGTCTCGCGGATTTTCGACGCCCGGATTCCGCCCGGCACCCAAGCGCCAACCTTCAACCCTGGTCCATCCTTCCCCGATGCGCCAGTACCTCGATTATCTCCAGCACATTCTGGATCGCGGCGTTCGCAAGGACGATCGTACGGGCACGGGCACGATCAGCACGTTCGGATACCAGATGCGCTTCGATCTGGCCGAGGGATTTCCCCTGCTGACCACCAAGAAGCTGCACCTGCGCAGCATTTTCCACGAACTGTTCTGGTTTCTGAACGGGGATACGAACGTCCGCTACCTGAACGAGCACGGCGTTACGATCTGGGACGAGTGGGCCGACGAGGACGGGGACCTCGGTCCGGTGTACGGGAAACAGTGGCGCCGCTGGGAAGGGGACAACGGAAGCATCCATGACCAGATCGATGCGGTGCTGCGGAGCCTGCGGGAGAATCCCGATTCCCGCCGCCACATCGTCAGCGCCTGGAAGGTGGACGAACTGGAACACATGGCCCTGCCGCCCTGTCACGCCCTCTTTCAGTTCTATGTGGCACAGGGGCGATTATCCTGCCAGCTCTACCAGCGGAGCGTGGACAGTTTCCTGGGTCTGCCCTTCAATATCGCGTCCTATGCGATCCTGACGCACATGTTTGCGGAGCAGTGCGACCTGAAGCCGGGAGAATTCGTATGGACCGGCGGGGATTGCCACATTTACCTGAACCACCTGAATCAGGTGCAGGAGCAACTCCGGCGCGAACCGGGGACGCTGCCGCGGCTCGTCATCCACCGCAAACCGCCGTCTATCTACGAGTACGCGTACGAGGATTTCGAGATCGTGGATTATTATCCCCATGCGCACATCCGGGCGCCGATTGCGGTGTGAGGGGGGGAATGAATACAACCCACGCGCCACACCGCTGACAGGAGTCGTGTTTTTTTACGGTTCAGTACGGCCCGGGGAATGGTTCTTAAAGAGGAGAACCCACCCCCGCTATTGGACTTCGCACGATCCGAGCGGCGACGCCAGACCGGCCAAACAGAAATTGGCCGTCGCGCGGGAGGCGATCCATTCCGTGACCAGGTGGTGCGGCAGCAGCCCGTCGGTAGGCGCGTAATCCAGTCCGTCAAGCACATCCCCGTACGGACCGAATCCGGATATGCGGTACGGGATCACTACGACGCGGTCCCGGCGTGCTCCCATTTCCGCCACCATGGCTCTGATGTGCTGTTCCGCTTCGGCTCTCGGTTCGGCCCAGTCTTCTCTGAGGGCCGCTACGTGCACTTCCCCGTAGTCCGCAGACCGGAGCGCCTCCGCCGCATCCTGCATGGCGTCCAGCAACCGGTTATTGTCGTCTTCGGCGCCCATACCGTGTGCGATGATCATTACCCCGGTGTCTTCCGGGCTGGATGCGCTCTCGTTTGCGCGGGCCAGCAGGATACGGGCCGCTTCGCTGGAACCTGCCATCCCTTGGCGATCCAGCAGGATACGGCTGTTCGTTTTAAGGGGTTTGAGATGGGAGCCGTCCATCAGGTGGTGTCCCATGATCGCCTGTTCCGGCGGATCGGAGCGCAGTCCGAACAGAAATTCGGTCTGATGCAGGAAGGAGTCGCCCGAAATGAACAGCCGCACCACCACCACCGTACTTGCGCCGTGATTGCGGAGCGAGTCCAGCGAGGCTTGCAGCGTTTCAGGATTCGCCATGCCGAACGCCAGAGATACAGGCAAGCGATCACGGAGTCCGGCGATGGAAGCGTCGACCTGCTTGTTCCAATCCGCGCCGCCGCCGTGCGCCATGACCAGCACGCCGAGGCTATCCCCGGCTGGCTCCGTGGCTTGTTCGCGGGGGAGAGGCGTTGTTTGTGTCCATCCGCTAACTGTCCAGAGTATGGCGATGGCAGCGCATACAGCCCAGGCACGTTCTGATTTCCAAATCATAATACTATGGGCAGGTTGCTTATTTAAATTGAGTCTAAATATAGATATATGATACGTCCGGGCGTGCCCTCCAGTGTGAATGTGTTGTGAAGACATGCGTGCTATTTATTTAAGGATGTAGGGGATAGCATCCGGTAAAGGCGGCTGCTATTGCCCCGCGTAGCACAGGGCACAGACACAGTACGTCTTCGGCGGATGGCTATTGCGCCACTTCAATCCATGTAAACTCGCTCTTGCAGACACTCCCCCCATTTTCCATTGCCCATGCCCCCGGAACCCCTCCTCCCGTTCTCCCGTAGCCATCCAAAGGCTTTCGTCATTGATGTCATGAGGGTCTTCCCCCTATCGCATTACCCCACCGCACGAGGACCTGCCATGACCCGATCCCTGCTCTTTGCGATGTTGTTCGCGGCGCTACCCGTCGCGCTGCCCGCCGCCGCCCAGGACCTTGCCGTTTCCCCGGTCGCCGGGTCGATCCACATGATCAGCGGCCAGGGCGGCAATATCGGCGTTTCGACCGGCGCGGACGGCTTCCTGATGGTGGATGACAAATTCGCCCCGCTGGCCGACCAGATTCGCGCCCAACTCGAAGCCCTGGGCGAGGGCGAGCTCAAATTCCTCCTCAACACCCATTTTCACGGCGATCACACGGGCGGCAACGAAGTGTTCGGTGTGGAAACCCCGATCATCGCCCACCATAATGTCCGCGCCCGGCTGATGACCGAGCAGCGCCGCGGTGGCCAGATTACTCCGCCGGCCCCGCCTGCCGCCTGGCCGGTGATCACCTTCGACGACGCCATTTCCATCCACTTCAACGGCGAGGAGGTCAAGGTGCTGCATGTTCCCCATGCCCACACCGACGGGGACGCGCTCATTTTCTTCACGGGCTCCAATGTCGTTCACATGGGTGATACTTTCTTCAACCAGCGCTTTCCGTTCGTCGATATGGACAGCGGCGGGACCGTCGAGGGGATCGTTGCCGCGGGCCGCGCGGTATTGGCGCACGTCGACGACGAGACCAGAATCATCCCGGGCCATGGCCCTATCGCCTCGCCGTCCGACCTGGAGACGTATCTGCGCATGATCGAGGAAACCCGGGCCGCCATTGCTGCGGGGATCGAAGCGGGCCAAAGGCTTGAGGAGTTGCAGGCGGCGGGCGCGGGCGAGGAATGGGCTTCGTGGGGTGACGGGTTCATCTCCACCGAGCGCTGGATCGCCACGCTGCACCGCGACCTGACCGAATAGGCTTACCGAATGAACCGGCCCGGCTTGCCTGTGCGCGAAGAACCGCGACCTCATCCTGTTCCGCAATCATGACCGATAAACGCCGCGCCGGAGCAGAGATCGTCCTCATTGCCGCCGTGGCGGAGACGAACCGGGTCATCGGCCAGGGGAACCGGCTGCCCTGGCATCTTTCCGAAGACCTGAAGCGGTTCAAACGGTTGACGTCGGGCCATCCCATGATCATGGGCCGCCGCACCTTCGAGTCGCTTGTAAACGAGTTCGGTGGCCCGCTGCCCAACCGGCGCTTGCTGATCGTCACTTCCCGGGGCAAGATCGAGGATTACCCCGACATCGAGACCTTCCCCGATCCCGAGGCTGCATTGGCTGCTGCGCAGGAGGCGCCGCGCGTCTTTATCGGCGGCGGCGCAACCATCTACGAACAATTTCTCGAACGCGCGGACCGGTGGGAATTAACCGTCGTGGAAGGGAATTATCAGGGAGATACCTATTTTCCCCGATACGAACACCTGATCGGAACCCTGTTCAGGAAGACCGGGGAAGATCGCCGCGACGGGTTTCGTTTCGTGACTTTTGAATGTATAGATGCTGCGGTCCGGTTTTAGCGAACTACTCTTGGCATAATCGCCGCGTTTGCAGGCGCCGGGACACGCTTTTCTTCCCTAATCATGGTATATCGCAATGTATGCTTGCCGGCGAACGTTTTCCTGTGCGCTCCGCGTATTCTGCGCGCTGCTTCTTGTCATGCTGACCGGCTCATGGGCAGCACAGTCCGGCATGGCGCAGGACGCCATCGAGCAGGACATTATTACGTTGTGGCCCGAGGGCGCGCCCGGGGCCGTGGGCGAAGAAGCAGAGGACATCCCGACGCTCACGATCCATCTTCCCGAAGCATCCGCTGCGAACGGGGCGGCGGTGGTGGTATGCCCTGGCGGCGGGTACGCCCATCTGGCGATGGATCATGAAGGCAGGCAGGTTGCCGAATGGCTCAGCGAGCGCGGGGTCGCGGCCTTTGTCCTGAAGTACCGCCTCGGGCCGCGCTACGGCCATCCGTCTCCGCTCATGGACGCGCAGCGGGCGATGCGGTACGTCCGGGCGCACGCTGACGAACTCGGCGTCGATCCGTCGCGCATAGGCATCTGGGGTTTCTCGGCGGGCGGGCACCTTGCGGCCACGACCTCCACGCATGTGGCGCCGGGCGTACCCGATGCGGCGGATCCCCTCGAACGCCATTCCTCCCGGCCGGACTTTTCGATTCTTGCGTATCCGGTCATTACCATGACGGATCCCTTCACCCACCAGGGGTCCCGTCTCCATCTGCTGGGGGAAGAGTACGATCCCGATCTGGCGGACCGGCTTTCGAACGAGAAACAGGTAACCGCCGATACCCCGCCGGCCTTTCTCTTCCATACGGATGACGACGGTCCGGTCCCCGCGGACAACAGCGTGGCGTATTACCTTGCGCTGCGCGCGGCGGGCGTTCCTGCGGAATTGCACATCTACCGATCCGGTCCCCACGGCGTGGGCCTGGCGCCCGACGATCCGGTGCTTTCTACCTGGGCCGATCGCCTCGAGGACTGGATGCGGGGTCAGGGGGTACTGGGAGAGTGATTACTCGTCTGTCACGCAGCCAAGGCTGGCAGGCCGGACGCACTTGATGTACTTGTACAGCGTGCCCCGCGTGGCCTTGAAAGCGGGTGCGGACCAGTTTTCTTTCCGGCGGGCCAGTTCGTCCTCGCCGACATCCATGTCGATGGTGCGCTGCTCGGCGTCGATGGTCACAATGTCGCCGTCCTGTACGAAGGCGATGGGGCCGCCTTCCTGGGCTTCGGGGCATACATGCCCGATGATGAATCCGTGCGATCCGCCGCTGAAGCGCCCGTCGGTCATTAGCGCCACATCCTTGCCGAGGCCGGCGCCCATGATGGCGGACGTAGGCGTGAGCATTTCCGGCATGCCGGGGCCGCCTTTGGGCCCTTCATACCGGATGATCACAATGTCGCCTTTTTGGATCCGGCCCGCTTTTAATCCGTCCAACATGTCTTCCTCGGCGTCGAACACTCGGGCCGGGCCCTTGAAATACATGCCTTCCTTGCCGGTGATCTTGGCTACGGCTCCTTCCGGCGCCAGATTCCCGTAGAGAATGGTCAGGTGCCCCGTGTTCTTCAGGGGTTTTTCGAGGGAATGCACGAGGTCCTGTCCCTCCGCGAGACCCGGCAGCGGTTCGAGGTTCTCCGCAAGCGTTTTGCCGGTCACCGTCATGCAGGACCCGTCGAGGTACCCCTCCCCGAGCAGGTACTTCATGACGGCGGGTGTTCCTCCGATCTCGTGCAGGTCCGCCATCACGTACTGGCCGCTCGGCTTCAGGTCCGCAAGGTACGGCACGCGGTCGCTGACCCGCTGGAAATCGTCCATGGACAAGTCAACCTCCGAAGCGCGGGCCATCGCAATGAGATGCAGCACGGCATTCGTCGAGCCGCCCAGCGCCATCACGACCACCATGGCGTTCTCGAAAGCCTGCCGCGTCATGATGTCGCGGGGTTTGAGATTCTGCCGGAGCAATTCGCCCACGGCCTCGCCCGCCCGGCGGCATTCATCCATTTTCTGGTCGTATACGGCGGGCGTGGAGGAAGAATAGGGAAGCGACATGCCCAGCGCCTCGATGGCGCAGCCCATCGTGTTCGCCGTGTACATGCCCCCGCAGGCGCCCGCGCCGGGGCACGAGTGCCGGACAATGGTTTTGCGCTCCTCGTCGGTGATGGAACCGGCAAGGTATTCGCCATAGGACTGCGCGGCGGATATGATGTCCCGCTTTTGCTCCCCGCCCCGCAGAAACGTGCGCCCGGGAAGGATCGTGCCGCCGTAGACCACGATGCCCGGTCGGTTCAGCCGGCCCAGCGCCATGATGCAGCCGGGCATGTTCTTGTCGCAACCCGGAATGGCCACTACGGCGTCGTACCACTGGGCCCGCACCACGGTCTCGATCGAGTCGGCGATAAGGTCGCGGGACTGGAGCGAGAAGCTCATGCCGTCGGTGCCCATACTGATGCCGTCGGACACCCCGATGGTGTTGAACCGCAGCCCTACGAAACCGGATGCGACGACCGCCTCGCGCACCTCCGCGGCCAGCTTGTCGAGGTGCATGTTGCAGGGGTTTCCCTCCCACCAATTGGACACGATGCCGACCTGCGGCTTGTTCATATCCTCTTCCGTGAGCCCGGTGGCGTACAGCATGGCCTGTGAAATACCCCGCGTAAGGGGCTGCGTGATCAGGCGGCTGTACCTGTTCGTTTCGTGGGATGGCTGGTCGGGCATGGTTGAGGGGAAGTCGTGTTATCGAACAGGTTATTGAGCGGGTTATTGAACACAGCCGCTATCGCCTGCGGGCGGTTTGCGGAGCCTTGTTCGGCAGTCGATCCGGCACGCAAACGATTCGATGCATTCGACGCAGAGGCAGATATCCCGGACCCTCCGGAACGCGGCGTTCCGGTAAACGGTTGACGACCGGAACGGATCCAATCGACATTCCCGTAACGCTATGCCTGATCAAACGTTGTCCCCCACGCAAGAAGCGCTTTGCGCCTCCTATGAGGGGGATGTTTCGGACCTTCGCGCACTCTTTCTGAATTGCACGCTGAAGCCGTCCCCCGAACGCTCCCACACGCAGGGGCTGATGGATGTGTCCATCGCCATCATGGAGAAGAACGGGATCGCGGTGGAGTCGCTGCGTCCGGTTGATTATCGCCTTGCATTCGGAGTTTATCCCGACATGACCGAGCGCGGAGCGGATCGGGACGACTGGCCCATGTTGTACGAGAAGGTGCGCGCCGCCGACATCCTCGTGATCGGTTCGTCCATCTGGCTGGGCGAGAAATCGTCCGTATGTACGCAGGTCGTCGAGCGGCTCTATTCCTGCTCGGCGCTGCTTAAAGATGCGGGCCAGTATGCCTACTACGGCAAGACGGGGGGCTGCCTCATTACAGGAAACGAGGATGGCGTGAAGCACTGTTCCATGAGCATTCTGTACGCCTTGCAGCATGTGGGCTATACGATTCCGCCGCAGGCCGATGCAGGATGGATTGGAGAAGCGGGGCCAGGACCGTCATACCTTGACGAGGGGTCCGGCGGGCCGGAAAACGAGTTCACCCAGCGCAACACCACGTTCATGACGTGGAATCTGATGCATTTCGCCCGGATGCTCAAGGACGCCGGCGGCGTTCCGGCGCATGGGAACCGGCGCGCCGCCTGGGACGCAGGGTGCCGGTTCGATCATGCGAACCCGGAGCACAGGTAAGGGATGTCGGCCCTCGGGCATACCCGCACCCGGCAGGATAGCAAGCAACGCTAATCCGTTTCGTCCGATCCTTCCAGCCGTTCCGCCAGCCACATCTTGATAAGCGATTGCCGCGTGACCCCCAGACGGTCGGCTTCTTCTTCGACTCCGTCAATCATCCATGCGGGACAATCGATGTTAATCCGCTTGCTCTTCCGCTTGGGCCGCTGCGCGTTGGCTATATCCAAAGCGCCCGTTATGTCCTCGCCCTTATCGAAAGCCGCGTCGAATTCGGTGGTATTCATATAGCGGTTCTCCGTTTGTTGCGATCGCCCTTAATATACCCTTTTGAGTAA
The DNA here is from genome assembly GCA_951812345.1 of Rhodothermales bacterium. GTDB lineage: Bacteria > Bacteroidota > Rhodothermia > Rhodothermales > VXPQ01 > VXPQ01. The sequence continues at coordinate 95,292 of OX638295.1, read as the reverse complement.
AAAGTATCCTGAAAAGGTATAGAAATGGTGCTGAAAAGGTATAAAAACGGATCATTGGGTCCCGTTTCCTTCCTTCTCCTCTCCCCCTTCCTTCAACTGCCCCCGGATTTTCTTCAGGGTGGAGAACACCCCGAAGACGACCATGGCGCCGACGAAGAAGTACACCCAGAGAGGGATGTCGCGTCCGACGACGACCAGATACAGGTAGGCCGATACGAAGAAGAACGAGGCGGAGAGTACGGGGGCCACGATCGACCGGCGGCGGCGCAGGTTCCGAACGAGCCAGGCGATGGAGGCCGTAAAGAAGGGAATGGCGCCTACGTAAATCGATCCGAAGATGATCGGATTGACGTTGTAGCGTTCCCCCAGCCCCATAAACCAATCGACGAATGCTTCCACGGGGAGTACAGAGATGGTCCTGAAAAACTGGACAACCCCTTACGTGTACCGCTGCGTTTGGTTCATGCGCCCCGGTCAGCGATTCGCCCACCTCTTCAACGCCTGGCTTTTCCACAGATAGTAAATGACCGGGATGACGACCAGCGTCAGGATCGTCGACGAAACCATCCCCCCGACCATCGGCGCCGCGATGCGTTTCATTACCTGGGAGCCCGTGCCGTGCCCCCATAAAATGGGCAACAGCCCGGCCATGATGGCCATGACGGTCATCATCTTGGGGCGGACCCGCTCGACGGCGCCCACAATGATGGCTTCGTACAGATCCTTCAACGAGGTCATCTGTCCGCGTGCGCGTCTGTCCTTATAGGCCAGATCGAGATAGATCAGCATGATCACGCCGGTTTCTGCGGCGACGCCGGCCAGCGCAATGAAGCCGACCCCAACGGCTACGCTCAGGTTGTAATCGAACAGATATAGCAACCAGACCCCGCCAACGAGCGAAAACGGCAGCGACAACATCACGATCAGGCTCTCGGTAATGTTCTTGAAGTTCAGGTAGAGCAGCAGAAAGATGATTACGAGCGTCAGCGGAATAACGATCTGCAGGCGCTGCCGGGCCCGTTCCATGTATTCATACTGTCCGCTCCAGACCATGCTGTATCCCTCCGGCAGGTCTACCTGCTCGTGCACGACAGCGCGGGCGTTCTTCACGTAGGTGCCCACATCGATGTCGCGGATGTCCACATAGACCCAGGAGGTCGTGCGCGCATTTTCGCTCTTGATGACCGGCGGGCCGTTGACAATGCTGAAATCGGCCACATAACTCAGCGGGACCTGCGCCCCCGTAGGGGTGGGAATCAGTACCCGCCGGAGCGCCGGCAGGTTATCGCGCAGTTCGCGGCTGTAGCGGACGTTGACCGGATACCGCTCCAGACCCTCGACGGTCTGTGTAACATTCATTCCGCCGATGGCCGACACGATCACATCCTGCACGTCGCCCACCGTCAGGCCGTACCGGGCGGCTTCTTCGCGGTTTATGCGATAGTCGATAAAATTGCCGCCGACGGCCTTGTCCGGGAAGGCGCTCAACGTGCCGGGTGCCGTCTGCAGGATGGCCGCAACGCGTTGTCCCAGGTCGGAAAGGATATTCAGGTCGGGTCCCATCAGTTTGACGCCCACCGGCGTCTTGATGCCCGTCGAGAGCATATCGATGCGCGTTTTGATGGGCATGGTCCAGGCGTTGGTGAGGCCCGGAAAGTCGATTGCGGCGTCGAGTTCCCGGACGAGTTTGTCCATGGTCATGCCTTCTCGCCACTCCTCCTCCGGCTTCAGGGTGATCGTGGTTTCTATCATGGACAATGGGGCCGGGTCCGTCGCCGTTTCGGCCCGCCCCACCTTGCCGAAAGCATGATCCACCTCGGGGAAGCTCTTGATGATCTTGTCCGTTTGCTGCAGGAGCTCCCTGGCCTTGCTAATGCTGATGCCCGGATCGGTGGTGGGCATGTAGAGCAGATCCCCCTCGTTCAACGGCGGCATAAATTCGGAGCCGAGCTTGCCGAGGGGCCAGGCCGTTGCTCCGAGGATGACCAGCGCGGCCGCAATGGTTATCCATTTGAACCGGAGTACGGCGTGAATCACCGGGCGATAGACGCCAATCAGAAACCGATTGACGGGATTCTTTTTCTCCGGCAGGATATTGCCGCGTATGAAGTAGCCCATCAGCACCGGCACCACCGTAATGGCCAGCAGCGCCGAGGCCGCCATGGCGTAGGTTTTCGTGAAAGCCAGCGGTTTGAAGAGGCGGCCTTCCTGCGCCTGAAGCGTGAATACGGGCAGAAAGGAGAGCGTGATGATCAGCAGCGAATAGAACAACGCCGGCCCGACTTCTTTGGACGCATCGGTAATGATGCGCCATCGGTCTTTCTTTCCGCCGTCGCGCTCCAGGTGTTTGTGGGCGTTTTCGATCATCACGATCGCCGCGTCGACCATTGCGCCGATGGCGATGGCGATGCCGCTGAGCGACATGATGTTCGCATTGAGGCCCTGGTAATGCATGATCAGGAACGCGATCAGAATGCCCATCGGGAGGGTGAAGATCGCCACGAAGGCGCTGCGGACGTGCAGCAGGAACAGGATGGTTACCAGCGCGACGATGAGGCTCTCTTCGAGAAGCTTCCCTTTCAGATTGTCAATGGCGCGCTCGATGAGGCTGCTGCGGTCGTAGACGGCCTGGATGGTTACTCCTTCCGGCAATCCCGCCTTCAGTTCCTCCAGTTTCGCCTTGACGGCGTCGATCGTCTTGAGGGCGTTTTCTCCGTAGCGCATGACGACGATTCCGCCGACGGTTTCGCCTTCGCCGTCCAGGTCCACCAGACCGCGGCGCAGCTCGGGCCCCAGGTGTACATGGGCGATATTCCGGATCAGAATGGGCGTGCCGTTCTCGTCCACCCCGACGGGCGTGTTCTCTATGTCCTCGATGGATTGGATATAGCCCAGACCCCGCACCATAAACTCGGTCTCGCCCATCTCGACCAGTCTGCCACCCACATCGTTGTTGCTGCGTTGCAGGGCCGTGCGCACTTTCGACAGGGGAATGTTGTAGGCCAGCAGTTTGTTGGGGTCGACCTCGACCTGATACTGCTTGACGTACCCGCCGATGGAAGCCACTTCGGCCACCCCGGGCACACTCATCAGTTCATAGCGCAGAAACCAGTCCTGAATGGAGCGCAGTTGCTGAAGGTCGTACCGGTCTCCGCCGTCGATCACATATTCGAAGGCCCAGCCTACGCCGGTGGCGTCCGGCCCCAGGGTGGGCGTCACGCCGCCGGGAAGCCGGTTCGCCACATAGTTGAGATACTCCAGGACCCGGCTGCGGGCCCAGTACATGTCCGTGCCGTCTTCGAAGATGATGTAGACGAACGAGTAGCCGAAGAACGAATAGCCGCGCACGGCTTTCGCGAAGGGCACCCCCAGCATGGCCGTCGTGAGCGGATACGTGACCTGGTCTTCGACGACCTGCGGAGCCTGACCCGGATACTCGGTGAAGACGATTACCTGCACGTCGCTCAGGTCGGGGATGGCGTCTACGGGCGTGCGGAACATTGCCCAGACTCCGGCCAGTGCGATCAGCAGGGTGAAGACGATCACCAGCAGGCGGTTATTGACCGAGGCTTCTATGATCTTTTCCAGCATGATTTTCTCTGTAAACGGTCGGGGAATGCCCTAAGGCGAATCAGGGATAAGGCCCCGGCTCAATGCACATGATCCATTTGCGCATCCGATTCGTCGGACGCTGTGGAGACCATTTCCGGCATGGCTTCCGGCTCTTCCCCGGCAGACTGCGCGCGCGATTGCGTCCGCTCCTGCAGCATTTTCCGGATGGCTTCCTGCAGGCGACTTTCGCTATCCAGCATGAACTGGGCTGACGTGACGACCTCTTCGTCGCCCGACAGGCCGGAGAGCACCCGCACCAGGCTATTCCCCGCGCCGCCCTCTTCGCCGAGCCGGACTTCACGCGGCTCGAATCGGCCTTCTCCGCGGGCCACGAAGACGATTGCCCGTGCGCCGGAACGAATTACGGCCTCGGAGGGCACGACCAATGCATCGGGTATGACCTTGCCCTGGAGCCGGATATTGGCGTACATCCCCGGCTTGAGGTCCAGATCCGGATTGGAAAAGATCAGGCGCACATGTACGTCGCGGGCTTTCTCACGCAGATAGGGGTAGATGTAGGAGACCTGGCCTGTATAGGTCTTTCCCGGCAAGTAGGATAGTTCCATCTCGACCGGTTGCCCCTCGCTGATCCACGGCGCCTCGTTGTCGTAGAAGCTGGCATGCACCCACACCGTCCGCAGGTCGGCGATTTCGAAGAGGTCCATCCCGGCCTCGATATGGGCCCCTTCCATGGCGTCTCTTTTTACGACGACGCCGGTGGCCGGGGCTTCGAGCAGGGTGGTCTTATTCACCTCGCCGGTTTGCTCCAGGCGCTCGATCTCCGAGGGGGGGATGTCCCAGTATTCCAGGCGGGTGCGCGCCGAGGCCAGCAATTTTTCGGCGTCTTCCCGGACCGAAGGGACGCTGCTTTCGGCCAGCATCCGGTAGTTTTTGAGCGCCAGCAGATATTCCTGCTGCGTGGCGACCAGTTCCGGGGAATAGATTTCCATCAACGGGTCTCCCTGCCGGACCTGGTCCCCGATGAAGTTGACGTACAGCTTCTCGATCCAGCCGGAAATCTTGGCGTTGACCAGATAGAGACGCTCTTCGTCGTACCGGACCTCGCCGACGGTGCGGATCGTGCGGGAAAAGTCCATCCGCCGGGCGTGATCGGTGCGTACCCCCATGTTCTGCACGGTCGCCGGGTCGATGGACACCGTGCTGCCCGATCCCATTCCGGCCTCGTCCTCGTAGACGGGGATGAGGTCCATGCCCATGGCCGACTTGCCGGGGTGTTCGTGAATCTCTGTCGGGTCCATAGGGGCCTGCCAGTAAAGAATCCTTCGCTCGTCGGCGGTCTCTTGCGGCGTTGCCTCGTCCTCGTAGACGGGGATGAGGTCCATACCCATCTTCGACTTGCCGGGCCGGTCGTATATCTCCGCCGGGTCCATAGGGGCTTGCCAGTAGAGGATATTGCGCTCGCTTTCGGCGATGGACATCTCGTGCCGGGCGTCGGTTGCCGTTTCATCAGTGGTGATGCGCCCGAGAAAAAAACCCCCGGCGGCAAGCGCCGCAAGCAGCAGTGGAATTCCGAGCCATTTGGCGGATTGTTGCATGTTCATGGTATTCAGGGTCTGGCTGGATGCGGGTTTAAGGCGTGTCGAGGTCTGCAAGCGAGTGGACGCCAAGCGCTCGTTCGAGGGCGGCGGTCGTCTTCAGGTAGCGCGCGAACGTGTCTTCGTAGCCCGTCCCCAACGAGAAGAGCATGCGTTCGGCGTCCAGAAGGTCAAGAAAATCGGTGCGACCGGTGGTGTAGGCGCTGAGCGTAGCCTGAAGCGTGGTCTCGGCCTGGGGAATAAGGGCTTCCCGATAGAGGGCGAGTTGTTGCGCTTCCCCGCGCAGCCGGCTTACGAGATCGGCGATCTGTGTCCGGAACGAGGTTTCAAGCGCTTCCTGGCGCGTCTCGATCTGGATGCGGCGTACCCGGGTTTCCTCCAACCGGGCCCGTAGGCTCCCGCGTTGAATCGGTACTTTGATGGTGGCCCCGATCGCGACGGCGTCGCGCCCCGTGGCCGTCGGCGGCACGTCGGTATTACCTATGTCAAAATAGGTGATGTTCAGGCCGAAATCGGGCATGAACTGCTTGCGGGCCAGGGCGATCCGGGCATCGGCGCGTCGCGCTGCCGCGTCGAGGGCATCGGCTTCGGGCCGCTCCCTTCGGGCGATTTCCAGCAGCGCGGCTTCATCATGGCTAAGCATGGGCGGCGCCTCGATCCGGACGCCGGCCATAAAGGCGTCGGAGGTGGGGCGGTTGAGGAGGCGCGTCAGGGTCTCGGCGGCCGTGCGGCGATGCTCTGCAAGTTCAAGCTGCACGCGCGCGAGCGTGTTCTTTTCCAGTTGCGCTTTCAGGATGGCTTGCTGCATGCCGGCGCCCACTTCGTATTGCGCGGCGGCGGCCTCTTCAAAGCTCTCCAACCTGTCCCGGAAAGCGAGGATAAGCTGCTCCTGTTGCTGGATCCGATAGAGTTCGTAGTACGCCTGCTTGGCTTCGAAGAGCAGGTCCTCTTCGAAGGTATCCGCTTCAAAGCCTGCGACTTCGGCGCTCAGGTCGGCGATGGCGCCCTGGAGACCGAGTTTGCCGGGGTACGGCGCCATCTGCTCGATGCGCCATTGGCTGCGCTGCGCGCCGCGCGCCGTCAGGAGCGGGTACGGTTGGTAACCGACCGTCACGGAAGGATCCGGCAAGGCAGACACCTGGCGGCTTCGGGTGGCCAGTATCTCTGCCTCCAGTCGGGACACGCGCAGAGACGGGTTGTTGGCCCGTACCTCTGTCAGTAGATCGTCGAGGCTCAGGAGCGTGTCGGCCGGTGCAAGCGGTCGATGCTTTGCATGCGCGATCGCCGGGAGCAGAAGCAGGGCGACGAGTATGGCGCGGACTGCGCCAATGGAATGAATCGGCTTCATGGATTTCCTGATCGTTAGGACTTCCTGTTGCAAACGCGAGAGGTACGGTCGAGCCGGACCTCAAGGGGTGGTGGGAAGCAACAAGCCTGTCAGATCAGGAACGTGGCGAGAAGGGCCTGCCTGTCGGCGATGGGAAAGCCGGTAAAGAGTAGTGGTGGGGGGATGCGCGGACGTGCAGATACGTTGTCCGGCGCTTCGTATCCGGTATGGGGAAGGAGCGCAAGGGAAAGATTGCTCGCATCCCGCCATGAGGTTCTGGAAAGAAGCGCTACGGCCTCGCCGGTCGAAGCCGATTCGAATGCGCAGCATGGTCGGGTATCCGAAGAGAATGGCGCCACTCCCTCATGCGGCGATTTCGCTTCGTGTTCGTGCGGGCAGGGAGGCGCCGGCGCATCGGCAGACGCATGGGAATGCGTGTTTTCGGAATGGCAGTCGTGGGCTCCGTGCCGGTCGTTTTGCCCCATGGCGCAGGTCGTTTGCACCAAAGGCGCCGCCACGCCGAACAGCAAACTCAGGCCGAGCAGCGTGGAAAGAAGCCTGTATGTTCTCAGCGCAGTGAGCATGGAACAGAACGCGTTGCGACGCGCATTATCCGGGTTGCTTATTATTCGTAAAACAACAAAGCCGGAAATGGTTTCGTGAAAAGGAACAAGGTCATTATACTTAGCTCATCATGAGCCATTCCGTTCGCCAGCACCTGCAGCTCGACATCGAAGCCTACGACGCGTCGATTCGCAGCTTCATCCCCGGCTACGAGGCGATGCTTGAACGAGCTGCGGAGGAAATCGCCCGGGTCAAGCCGGAACGGATTCTCGATCTTGGCGCCGGGACGGGAGCGCTGGCGGAGGCGATTCTGGAGAGATCGGACATGTCCGTCGTTGAGTTGGTGGATGTGGACGGCGAAATGTTGCGTCGTGCCGAGTCGAGGTTGCGGCGTTTCGGGGAGCGGGTCCGTTTGCGCGGGCAGTCGTTCAACGATCCGTTGTCGGGCTGCGATGCCGTCGCCGCCTCCCTTGCCTTGCATCATGTGGCCGACATGGGCGCCAAGACTGCGTTATACGGCCGCATCGCGCAGGCGCTTCGTCCGGGGGGCGTTTTTGTCAATGCCGACGTGACCATGCCGGGGGCGGACCCCGACCGCGCAGCGGACTACGCTGCCTGGGCGGCGCATTTGGTGGGTTGCGGCATCGATGAGGCGCAGGCCTACCGGCACTTTGACGAGTGGTCGGACGAAGACGCCTACTTTCCCCTCGACAGGGAGCTTCGGGCGATGCGTGAGGCGGGGTTCGACGCCGAGTGCGTCTGGCGCCAAACCCCGAGCACGGTCCTCGTTGGCCGCAAGCGGAACGTAAGCTACACCGAGTAGCTGATCCTGGCGTAGATCAGGGCGCCGTTGTGGCCGGCCGCGCGGGATCTGGTTCTTCCAATGCCTGAACGATTATGCCGTCCAGGTTACCAACGATTGGAAGAATTGCCGGCGCGGCTTCCGTTGCCGTGGTCAATTAGTACACACGCCGCCTCCGCTGACGCGGAGGACGGCGGAATCAGAAATGGTCGGGGTGGCGGGATTTGAACCCACGACCTCTTCGTCCCGAACGAAGCGCGCTACCGGGCTGCGCCACACCCCGAAAAGTCGTATCCGCCTCCACAAAACCGAAAGCGGACAAAAGACCAACTCGAACGCGCGCTCCCCTGCCGGGTTTCACCGCCTCCACTTCTCGTACATGTCTGCGATCAAGGCCGCATAGTGCGCCTCGATCCGGGATCGGCGCGGCTTCAGGGTCGGCGTAAGGAGTCCGTTTTCCACGGAAAACGGCTCGTCCAGTAGCCGGAACGCTCGAATTTTTTCGTGGGCCGCCGCCGTGCGGGAATATTCCCGGAATGCCCGGTCGAACAGACCGAGCACCTTCTCATGAGAGATCAGTGGAGTGCTTTCTCCGGTCGCCAACCCATGATCATCAGCGTACGTTTCGATAAAATCCCGGTTCGGGGCTACAAGCGCAGCCAGAAACTCCCGCCCCTCGCCCAGCACCACGATCTGGTCGATAAACGGCGTCGTCTTGAAGGTATCTTCAATAGGCCCCGGGTATATGTTTTTTCCACCCGCCGAGACGATCATGTGCTTGATCCGGTCGGTAATTACGAGATAGCCGTCCTCGAACCGGCCCACGTCGCCGGTGTGGTACCAGCCGTCGGTATCGATGGCTTCCCGGGTCGCTTCGGGGTTGTTCCAGTAACCTTTCATCACGTTCGGCCCCCGGGCCACGATTTCTCCAGCGCCGGTCGTCAGGCCGGAAGGGTATTCGTCTCCGGATAATTGCCCGATGATATGATTGCTGTCGAGGTCCCGAATGCCGACGGTCGTTCCGGGGATAATGTGCCCGACGGTTCCGTACCGGGGCGCGTCCACCGGATTGAATGAGAGGCCAGGGGCGGTCTCGGTCAGGCCGTACCCCTCGATAACCGGAATGCCGGCAGCCTGAAAGAACATTCCGATTTCTCCTGGAAGCGCTGCTCCGCCGGAAAAGGCGAGCTGAAGTTTTCCTCCCAGTTTTTTATGCAATTTCGAAAAGACCAGCCGATGGGCCAGCATACATTGCAGGCCAAGAAGCGGTCCTACGCCTTTTTTCTTCCTGCGCCGTTCGGCGGCCTTGTTGCCCGTCGCTACCGCCCAGGCAAACACCTTCTTCTGAATCGCCGATCCCTCTTCCACCGATTTTTGGATAGCATGGTACAGGCGTTCGAAGACGCGCGGCACGGAGAGCAAAATGGTTGGGGATACCTCCGGCAGATTCCTGCCCAGCGCATCGATGCTTTCCGCATAGGACACGGTGGCGCCGCAGGCCATGGCTACCAGATATCCCCCGGTGCGCTCCAGGGCATGCGAAAGCGGCAGAAAAGAAAGATGGTGGTCGTTCGCCGTAATCGGCAACAGGCCGAGCACGGCGTTCGCATTCGAGCAGAAATTGCGATGCGTGAGCATGACTCCCTTTGGCCGCCCCGTCGTGCCGCTCGTGTATATAAGGGCGGACAGGTCGTCCGGGGTCACGTCCTCGATCAGCGTTGTCCCGGGTTGCTCAGCAAGTGCATCCCGATACTGCCGTCCGATTTGCATTGCCTTGTCCCAGGACAGCACGTATTCCGTTTCTCTGTCGCTGCTTTTACCCTTGCTGTCTGCGCTCATGGAAACAACCCGGCGAAGATCAGAGCATTCGCCAAAAATTTTCTCGGCCTTGCGCTGCTGAATAGAGGTGGATACCACAAAAACGGACGCGCCGGAATCCTGGAGAATCCAGGCTGCCTGATCGGCGGGCAGGGATGTGTAGAGAGACACATTCACCGCACCGAGCAACTGCGTGGCCATATCCGTAACGGCCCATTCCGGACGGTTTTCCGACAGGATGGCTACGCGGGTTCCCTTTTCGACGCCTTCTTGCCGGAGAAAGCCCGCCATGTCGTGGACACGCTCTTCCAATTTCTCCCAGGATATGTCCACCCACGTGCGGGATATGCGGTCTTTGTACCGCAATGCCGCGCGGTTCTCCCCCCGGTACCAGGCCACGATCCCGCGGAAGAGTTCCGGAACTGTTTCAAAATCAAGGAGGGCAGGCATGGTATAAGAGGCTTTGAAACCCCGCGTTATCGAAGCCGGGCCGGCAGCCGGAATATTTTGCAATCCCGGTACATGCTCAGAACCGCACCTTGACCCCTATCTGAGCCCGGCGAGTATCTCCAAGCCCGCTTCGAATCGAGCCGTCGAAGTTGAAAAGAAGCGATCCAAGAGCGGTGTCAAGGAAATTGTCGGCGTTGGTGATGTTGAAGAGGTCCATGATGATTTCCACCCGATGCTGCGTCCCGAATGCACGCGACAGCCGCACATCCCAGCACGGCGGCGTTGCGATCGACAAAGCGAAAGAGATTATCCGTGCGCGCATGCTGCCAGGACAGACTTGCCGCCAGGCCGTTTCCGAAGGCGTGGTCCACCCCGGCGCCGAACGACCACGTGCGCGGTAGTTGCAACTCCCGGTCGCTTACATGAATTTCGGGCAGGAAGGGCGTGGCGCTTGCCCCGTCGATCAGTTCGTCGATCGGCGGAACGGGACCCAGAACGGGCGCGTCGACGCTGCTTCGGAACAGTATCTGCTGGAACGCGCCGTTGGTGGAGCGGTGCTGGGCGAAGACCAGTCCCGGTATGCGCGCATAATACGAGCCGGCATTGGCGCGTACGACGGTGGCGTCCTTGCCCCCGACATTCCAGGTCAGCCCGAACCGGGGCTGGAAATTGTTGAAGTCGTCGGGAATCGTTCCATTCGACGGGAAGCGCGGGTCGCTCAGGTAAGGCGCATAGAACGTTTCCTCGGGGTCCACGAACACATTCGGGTGCCACACCCCTTCCCAGCGCAATCCGAGATTCAGGACGAGGCCGGTTCTGATCTTCCAGGTATCCTGGATAAACAGCGCCAGTTCATTGGTGTAGAAAGATTGCCGTCCGAGGTCTTCGGGAGGCACTCCGGGTACCGTAGCCGACTGCAGGTACAGGAGCACCGGCCCGGTAATCGAAGTTCCTTCCGGACAGATTCCCTCCGAGCTGCTGGACCCGTCCGAACAGGTGACGAACCGATTTCCCTGGTCGACGAATCCAATAAAGCCGTCCACCGAATCGAATAGGTAGCGCCCGTTGGCGAAGCCGATGAATTGCTGTTTTACCCTTGTCCGGTTGTACTCTATCCCGGCCTTGAAAAGGTGATCGCCTGTCAGGAAAGACACATTGTCAATGAGTTGCAGCCGGGTATCTTCGCCGGGGTGGATCGGCAGGAAGAACGGCAGCCCTATCCGGAATCCATCGGCGAAATCCATGGCGATGTCGGGGAAGGGGCGTCCGCCTATGGCGTCGAACTGGGGGGTGGGTGGAGGAGCGGCGCCCGGCAAAACGGGTCCCCGGTAGCGCCGGGGGCGGCGCTCTATAGCCCACTGGGCGCGGAATTCGTTGAACGCCGTGTTCCCCAGCAACGAGCGCAGGCCGACATTGATGGCATGTGAGTAGTCTTGCTCGACGCCGTTTGCCGAGAGTCCCCACGAATCCACATCAAACGTGCCGTTCACCTGTTCGGACCAGGCATAGTTGTACTTCACCGAAGCCTGGTTCAGCGCGTTCAGGTTGAAGTCCAGTTTGGCGGTCACGGCGCGGGCGTCGTCGCTGCGGGAAATGGGTCCGAATTCGGCGTCGAAGAGGTTGGGCCACCGGGTGCGCAGAAAATTATCCAGTTTGCCGAGTTTCGCCGGGCTTTGGACAGCCCGCGTGGCCTGTTTTGTCTCTGATGCGACCTGCTGATCGTAGGCCACGAAGAAGAATGCGCGGTCCCTGACGATCGGTCCGCCGAACGTAAACCCGAATTGGTTTCGTCCGAACTCCGGCTTGCCGCCGCCCCGGTGCGGGCGGTATTCGGAGGAAATGGCGTCCCACTGCCCGAAGTAATGCGCGGACCCCCGGAATTCGTTGGTCCCGGAGCGCGTCACGACATTGATGAAGCCGCCCGAGGAACGACCGAACTCGGCAGGCGCGCCTTGGCTTACGACGACCATCTCTTCCACGGCGTCCTGATTGAAGGTGAACGCCGGTCGCTGTCCGCCCCGTTGTTCGCCGAAGAAGGGGTTATTGAAATCGGCGCCATCCACCATGAAGTTGTTGAAAATGCCCCGCTGCCCGCCGATGTTGAGCACTTCGCCGTCGGGTCCCTGGCTGATGGCCACGCCGGGAGTCAGCAGCGTCAGGTCGATAAGGTTGCGACCATTGTTGGGGAGGGCGTCCACGATCTCCTCGGACAGGCGTTGCGATTGGGTAGCATCTTCGGGGTCGAGGAAAGGCGCCTGTTCGGCGGTCACGGTGACTTCCTGTAACTCGATGGCCCGGAAAGCGAGGTCAAGGTCGAGCGTCTCTCCCACATGCAGCAACAGGTTTTCACGGCGGATTTCGCCGAGGTTGAATTCGGAGACCACCCAAATGGTGTAGGTCCCACGTGGGAGCAGCGCCCGCGCAAAGGCGCCGGAGGAAGTGGTTTCAACCACGGTGCGCAGGCCGGTCTCGAGGTGGTGGATAACCACCGAAGCGTCGGGTACCGGCTCGCCCGAGGCGTTATACACCGTTCCTCGTATGATACCAGTGGTTGCTGCCGATTGAGCACGCGCTGGCGCCACGCCAACGGTGAGGGCAACGGCGAGAACAAGCGCCAGAGCGCAGGCGAGGGTGCGAGTTCGGGGGATGAACACGGATACCTGACGGGTGAATGTAAGGGATACTCTGATCAAGTCCACTTCGATCAGCACTTCACGTTCGTGCGTGAAGCGCCCTTCGGGAGGCTGCGAGGAGCACGCTGTCCGCGTCATTCCTCATTATGTGGGACCTGCCACATTGCTTCGTCATTTCTTGACAGCGCACCCCTCGCAGCCTATGAAATTCGTGGATTTAATCAGAGTATCCTGAAAAAATTACGCAGCGTCGACACCCACCACATCCGCGATCGAATCGAACCCGTCGTTTTCAAGCAGTTGAACCAATCCTGTCTTGATGTCTCGCACCACTCCCGGGCCGCGGTAAATCAGTGCGGTGTAAATTTGCACGAGCGAGGCCCCGGCGCGGAGCTTCCGATAGGCATCCTTTGCGGAAAATACGCCTCCCACGCCAATGATGGGCAAAGCTCCTTCCGTGAGGCGGTACAGGTACCGAACAAGGTGCGTGGCGCGGGCTTCGAGAGGCCGCCCACTGAGTCCGCCCCTGCCGATGGCGCGCAACCGGGCCGGGTGCGTGGCGAGTCCCTCGCGGTCGGTTGCCGTGTTGGTGGCCACGAATCCCGCGATTCCGTAGTCCAGGGCAAGGCGCACGGTTTCCCGAAGGCTGCTGTCGAACACGATCCGGTCGGAAACCGGCGGCGGCATTTTCAGCAGCACGGGTACGTTGGGCGCCGATTTGCTTCGTTGCTCCATAATGACCTTCAGCAGGATTTCCAGAGATTCAGGATCCTCGAAGGTTTTACCGTCGCGCGTATTCGGACAGGAAATATTCAGCGCGATGTAGGCTGCCTGATCCGCAATGGTCTTGAAACTTATGCGGAAATCTTCCACGGCGGAGTTGCCTGTAATCTTGCGGCCGTGTGTGCTGGCGATGTTGACGCCTATGGGAATTCGGCTCCGAGGAGCGGTTCGTCGAAGCCGCCGGGCAATGTTGCGTACCCCCTTGTTGTTGAGGCCCATCCGGTTGATGAGCGCCTCGTCTTCGATCAGGCGAAAGGCGCGCGGCCGGGGGTTGCCCCGGGAGGAGTAGGCCGTAACCGAGCCGACTTCTGCAAAGCCGAATCCCAATGTGGGCCAGAATGGCACCAGCGAAGCGTTCTTGTCGAAACCGGCGGCAAGGCCGATCGGGGAAGAAAAGGTATTGCCCCACAGGGTTTGTTCGAGGCGTATGTCCTCGAACGCGAACATCTTTTCCAACGCTCCTCCCGCCCGCGCGAGTTGTACGCTTCGGGCGGCGCAAGCGGATGCGTAATGGGCCTGTTCAGGGTCTATTCTGAACAGCGCGGATCGAAAGATGTCGTACATCTGGGCTGTAAAAGCCTTACCAGCCAGGCGCCAACCGGAATCCCAACTGCCAGCCGGCGTCCGGTCGCTGGAAAGGAAATGCGTAGTACGTTTCCAGCACAATGTACCCCAAAATATTGACGCGCGCAGATACTCCGGTACTGAATACGGGCACGCGCTTGTTTGTAGTCCGATCGAATTCAAGCACGGGATCGTCTTCGGCGGTCCATGCCATGCCGCCGTCCACGAACGCCGACAATTCGGTCGGGAGATAAGGAAACGGAATGAGTCCCAACTGCTCGGTTCCCAGGAACGGGACGCGCACCTCCACGCTCGACAGGGCGACGTGCGTACCTTGCAGGCGATCCATCGAGGGGCACCGGCGACCGGGGTTGCTTAGGTCAATCTGGCATTCCGACGCCTCGAACGACCGGAAATTGTATCCCCGGACAAAAGCGGGGTAGTAGGAATAACCGAGGTATTGCGTCGTGAACAGAGCTTCTCCCGCCGGCTCGGCGCCGTAGTTACCGATGTGCAGTCCGCGCACGGCCAGCGTTACCGGCTCTATATACAAGTATTGCCGGTAATCGACGAGTCCTGTCACAAACGTCGAACTCCCGATTTTCGGGGCGATTTCGAGGCGGTAGCGTCCTCCGCTGATCGGCGAGGTGAATCCGGTGAAGGAATAGTCTCCGACAAAGGCCAGCCCGGCCTGAAAAAAATAGATGGGTTCCTGTTCCGTAATGCCCTGGAAAAACACGGAGTCGTCGGTGTCGACGCGGTTTCGACCGAATGCGAAGCCCGATCCCACGAACTGCTCCACTTCGTTGTCGAATCCGTACCGTACGAAGCCCGCATTCGCTTCGGCCCGGCGCGTTTGACTGAAAGGATACTGGGCAATGCCCGATACCTGGTCGATGAAGATGCGTTGCCGGAGTTGCTCGACCACTTGCGCGCCACCTACGAATCCACCCCGGGAATAGCCGTACAGAAGCGGTATGTGCCCTGCCGATGCGCCGAGGTTTATTCGCTGTCCGAGGTCGATATATGAGGCCTGTCCCCCGATGTCCTTGAATGTGCCCTGGGCCTGTGCTACAAGGTACAGGTTCCGGTCGCCGAGCATGTCCGAGAATGCAAAGCCGATACCGCCGGCGACTTGTGTTCCGTACAGTCCGCCTACCCCTACGCCGATGGTCGGGGGCGCCACGTAATCCAGTTCGAGATTCGACCGGTACTCCTTTCCAGGCCATTGCAGACCGAGAGTTGGCAGGCCCGTCATCGAATCATTGAGGTAGTTGCCCACCAGTCCTTCGTTGAGCGACCGGATCGGGGGCAGGATGCCCGCCGTAGCGATATGGCCGGCAGGTTGGGGTTGCACGGGATCGCCCGTCAGTTCGTCGGGTTCGCGCAGATACACCGTATAGGCGTTGTCCGAAAACACCGAGAAGGTCATCTGGCCGGTGAGGTCGGCCACGGACATGGCCGGAGAAAGCGCCGTGATGCCGCTGACGCCCGTCGCCAGATTCGTAAGCCGGTATACCTCTTCCGAGGACAGGTCAAGCCGGTAGATGTCCTTGAACCCGTTCTGATCGCTGATGAAATACAGGTCGTTTCCATCCGGCGAGAACTGCGGATTGTGGTGCAGCACGTTGCCGAAGGGTCTCAGGGGCCGTATTTCGTTGCGCTCCATGTCGAACAGCGCAAGGCCGTTTTTCTGATACTCCAGTTGGTCGAAGTCTGTATTGTCTCCACCGCGATCGGTCGTGAAAGCAATGTATCTTCCGTCCGGCGACCAGTCCGGTTGCAGGTCCGCATACCGATCGTTCGTCAACTGGCGCACGGCGTTCGTTTCCAGATTCAGGACAAACAGGTCGCTGATGCCGCCTTCGAGGCCGGTAAACGCAATGGACGATCCGTCCGGCGACCAGGAGAGATTCGTCAGCGCAGTGACTCCCTCCACGGCGATGTTCTGCCGCACCTTGCGCCGCTTGACATCGAAAATGGATATCCGGTTGTCCCCGCCCGCGAACGAAACAAAGGCCAACTGTCTTCCGTCCGGTGACCAGGATCCGGCTGACTGGATGAATCGCAGCGCATCCATGTGCGGATTCGCCGCCGGGTTTTTCAGGCTCGAGATGACCTCGCCCGTCCTGGCGTCCGCCACGAACAGGTTGATCGAGAACAGATCTCTTTCCGACAGGAAGGCAATGTATGCGCCGTCGGGGCTGAGCGCCGGGGAAAGATTGACTTCGCCCGCGTCGATTTCAGGAGCCAGAATGCGCTGTCCCGATTCTTCGGGGGGCGTTTTGTCCTCCATGAACGGCTCGTAGGTTTTGCGGACCACCTGCTTCCATTCCGTGGACAGCGAGTCGGTCGTAATGCCGAGCGTATACACGAAAGCAGAATCCACGCCGGCGCGCCCGGCCAGTTTGAACAGGTTCGCCACGGCGGCGTCGCCGTATTTTCCGCCGATGTAGGCCATGTAGGCCTGTCCGAACCGGTAGGGGAAATAGCGCTGGTCGCGCGTCAATTGCTCGATCGTAGGCAGGTCGTCACGGAGCAACGCATCCCGCAGCCACATGGTCGTATGGGGGTCGGATCGTCCTACGGAGAGGTACTCCGCCGTACCTTCGATCATCCACAACGGCAAGAGCGCCAGATTGAACCGGATCGGGTCCTGGTCGCTGAGGCCTATGTCGTACTGGAAGGAGTGGACGAGTTCATGTCCCAGTACGTGGTCCGTTTCGGCGTAGCTGCCGGTAAGCGGCATGATGACGCGCTGCTTGATCGATTCGGTAACGCCCCCCGTGCCTTCGCCGATGATTCCCCCGATGACATTGGTCTGGTGAAAATCGGCGTCGTTCGCATAGAAGATAAGGGGCTTCTTTTCCTTGAATTCCCGGAGGTACGTGCGGGAATGCCGGCTGTACCAGCGCTCGGCCATGCGTCCGGCGTCGCGAACCGCCTGTTCCTCTTCCGGGTAATAGTAAATAATGAAATGCTCGGTCTCGAAGTGCTTGAAGTCGAAATGATCGTACTGGACCTTGTTTCGACCGAAGTACTGTGCGCTGGCCGGCGTGGGCGCCAAAACCGCGCACGTGAGAAAAACAGGGATATATGCAAGCAGGGAAGCGGTTCGAAACATCGGCGGTCCCGATAGGGTCGGAGGATGGAGGTTTCGGGAAGGGTGCGCTTTGGAAACGGTACTGTAGTTACGCGATATTCATTGTATCCCAAGGATTCTTCATTGCGGTTTACGCCAGAGTACCTCTAAAGGTGTTTACGAGCATAAACGTTTCCGGTTCGCGCATTCGTATAAGAATCCGTCATGGCGGGATATTTCAGCCGTTTACCGGGTTGAGTATCCTGTACCGGAATGCGTTAGACCTTCCGGGGCATTCTTATATTCCATGTATGCCGTTGCGCGGGGCATGAGCGGGGTGCAAGGCCATGTATGATTACAAAATACGCGGGCGCGTTTTTATCGGCGTGATCGTCGTTGCAATGGGTCTCCTGAGCTTGCGGCTTGCGCAGCTCCAGCTGATCCGGACCGACGATTATACCATCGAATCCGAATCCAATGCGCTCCGGGAGCGCAGGGTGTTGCCGGCGCGCGGCGCGATTTACGATCGGACGGGCAGGGCCCTGGTGAACAACGAGCCCAGCTACACGATCACCATTACCCCGCGGAGTTTCGACCGCGGCAAGATTCCTCTCCTGGCCGATCTGCTGGAGGTCCCTGACAGCGTCGTTTCCGCCAGATTCACGGAACTTCGCCGCCACAGCGCCTTCCAGCCCGGCAAGGCGTTCCGGGATGTGCCGGAAGATGTTTTCAGCCGCGTGGCGGAAAATTTCTATCGGTTGCCGGGGGTGGGGTACGAACAGGATTTCCGCCGCCGGTACCATACGGAGGCTACCGCCGCGCACGTGCTTGGATATGTGCGGGAGATTACGGACAGCGAACTGGTTCGTTTGGGTGAAAGAGGATACCGGCAGGGAGACCTGATCGGAAAGTCCGGCCTCGAAAGCGGATACGAGTCCAGGCTGCGGGGCCGTCTGGGCTCCGAAATAAAAGTCGTCAACGTACATGGTCTGGAAGTCAAGTCCTGGCAGGACGGCGCATTCGACAATGCTCCGAAAAGCGGGTATGACATTCACCTCGGCCTCGATACGGATCTGCAGGCGCTGGCGGAGTCTCTCTTTGTCGGCAAACGGGGCGGAGCCGTTGCGCTCGACGTGAACAGCGGGGAGATTCTGGCGCTTGTAAGCATGCCGGACTACGACCCGGACGTTTTTACCGCGACCATGGACCCCGAGACCTGGAATCATCTCATAAACAGTCCGGAAAAGCCGCTGTACAACCGGGCAACCATGAACCGGTTGCCCCCCGGGTCGACATGGAAGCCGTTCATGGCGCTGATGGCGCTTCAGGAGGACAAGATTAGCCCGGCGGAGCATATATATTGCGGGGGCTATCATCCCCTTGGCGGTTCGGGGGTCTTCCGCGACATGCATGTACACGGGAGCATTGCGGTGGAAGAGGCGCTCGAACAGTCGTGCAATACGTTTTTCTTCGAGTTGATGATGCGCACGAACGTGGAGGTCTTCAGCAAGTATGCGCATATGTTCGGGTTCGGCCAGCGGGTGTCCACGGATATCGGCGAACAGGGAGCCGGACTAATTCCTGATTCCAGCTACTTTAATCGGCGTTTTCCCGGCTGGGGCCCCGGTTTTACGATCAATCTCGGCGTTGGGCAGGGGGATATGGGGGTGACGCCCTTGCAATTGGCGCGGTATGTAGCTGCGGTGGCCAGCCGGGGCATGTTGTATACGCCCCATCTCGTAACCCGGATGGTGCACCAGGAGACGGGAGAAACGCTCTATCCAAAGATTCCTGCTCCGACAAAGCTTCCGATAGACGAGGCGCATTTCGATGTGGTGCGCGAAGGCATGAAACGGGTGATGGAGGCCGGGACCGGAAAGTGGATTCAGATTCCCGGTATTCCCAGCGGCGGCAAAACCGGTACGGCCCAGGCGCCCCATGAGCGGAAGGACGACTCCGTATTCATCCTGTTTGCACCCTACGACAATCCGCAGATAGCCGTGGCGGTTCAGGTGGAGAATGCCGGCTTTGGGGCTGTCGCCGCCGGCCCGATCGGGTCGTTGATGGCGGAACAATACCTGACCGGCTCTATCTCATCGAGTCCTTCGAGGCAGTGGGTGCTTCAGAGCGTGCTTGCCGTGCGGAGCGAGCCTCTGGACACGGAAGATGACGAGCGCGCCGTTGCCGACGGCGAATCGGAAGAAAGCGAATCCGGCGAGGACACATAATAATCCCCTCCGATCGTATGGGCCGTACATCCCGCTCCTTGTCCGTCGTTTCGTAAGGCTTGTCCCATGCGCATCTGGTATCGGAATCTGGATTATCTCACGCTCTTCGCCTGGGTGGTTCTGGTGGCGATCGGTCTGGTAGCCATCTACAGCACCACGAATGGTCCTTCCGCAGAGTATCTTCTCGAGTCCGTCCGGCAGAATTTCCGGCGCCAGTTGGCATGGGTCGTCATATCGCTGGGCGCCGGTCTGACGTGCCTGTTTCTCCCGGTGCATTTTTTCCAGCGGATCGC
Source organism: Rhodothermales bacterium (assembly GCA_951812345.1). GTDB lineage: Bacteria > Bacteroidota > Rhodothermia > Rhodothermales > VXPQ01 > VXPQ01. The sequence continues at coordinate 75,580 of OX638295.1, read as the reverse complement.
CTGGGTCGCATACCTGGGTACGTTGATATTGCTTGCCTTGGCTCTTTTGTTCGGACGGGAAATCAATGGAGCGAGGAGTTGGTTGCAAATAGGGGGGCTGACCCTGCAGGTATCCGAAGTGGCCAAGGTAGGCGCTGTGCTGGCGGGGGCCCAGCTCATTTCCACCATGCGGCCCAATTCAAGCAGGGTGAAATATGCGTTTCTTCTGCTCGGCGTTTTTATGACGCCCATGGCGTTGATCCTGCTTCAGAACGATGCCGGAACCGCCCTTGTGTTCTTCGCCATCGCGCCCATTGCGTTGTTCTGGTCGGTCTGGCCGGTCGGCATGTTAATCGTTATGACCGCCACGGGCGTCGCGGGCTACTTTTCGGTCGTGCATCTTCCGACGGCCATCGCTTTCGCGGTGCTGTTTACATTCCTTGTGTTGTGGAAAACCAGGGAGCGCTTGTACGGCGTCATGGCTGCGGTATCTTCCTTTGGCGCGATTTCCGCCGTGCTGTTTGCGCTGAACAAGGTGTTTCGCCCTCATCAGGTGGCTCGCATCCTTTCTTTTACGAATCCCGGTGCGGAGGAATTCCGGTCAGGCGTGGGTTTTCAGCTCGTGCAGTCGAAGGCGGCCATCGGCTCAGGGGGTTTGGCCGGTAAGGGATTCATGGAAGGGACGCAGACGCAGGGGGCCTACGTGCCCGAGCAATCGACGGATTTCGTATTCAGTATCATTGGAGAAGAATGGGGATTTATCGGCTCGATGGTTGTGATCTCCATATTTGCGCTCCTGCTCGTTCGAGTGATCCAGATGGGCATCCAGATCAAGCATCCCTTCGGGAGCATGACCGCCGTAGGGATAGCGGGGATTTATCTCGTGCATGTTTTTGTCAATATAGGGACGGTGGTGGGCCTGCTGCCGGTCATTGGTATTCCGTTGCCTTTCGTTTCCTATGGAGGATCGGCTATGCTTGCCAACACGGTGCTGCTGGCGATTCTGTTGAATCTGCACATGCGGCGCGACGATTTCCCCATCTACGTATATTGACGTTCGTAAATCATTTGGTACGGATCGGAGTATCCTTTACAAACAGTGAAAAAGTATCTTGCAAGAGAACTGGTTGCGGCGCTGGAAGATTTCGAGGGCGTGCCGCAGGATTTCGCGCCGGAGTTCGAAAAGCCCAAAAATCCCGAGCACGGCGATCTGGCCACGAATGCGGCTATGCAGCTGGCGCGGTATCTGCGTCGCGCTCCTCGCAGTATCGCCGGAGAACTGGCGGACCGTCTGCTTGCCCGTCCGCTTGACCCTGCGCGGATTGCCTCTGTGGAGGTGGCGGGTTCCGGATTTATCAATTTTCGTTTTTCGACCGAATATCTGGTCGGGGAGTTGCGGAAATTGCTCGAAGCCGGGGAGGCGTTCGGGCGCTCGACGACAGGGCAGGGGAAACGGGCCCTCGTTGAGTATGTGAGCGCGAATCCCACGGGACCGCTGACGGTCGGCCACGGACGAAATGCGGTGCTCGGCGATACGGTGGCCAACCTGCTGGCATGGAATGGCTACGACGTTACGCGCGAGTTTTATTTCAACGACGCCGGGCGCCAGATGCGGGTGCTGGGCGAGTCGGTGCGTGCGCGGTACCAGGCGATCGTCGACCCGGAAACGCCGCGCAAGCGGATAGACGCCGGTGGAGTTTCTATCGAGGCGCCTGCATCGTTTCCGGAGGACGGCTACCTTGGGGCCTACATTATCGACATTGCAGAGCGCCTGCATGCCCGGGCAGAGGACGCCCCCGATATGGCCGGCGACGTCGCTCCTTTCAAGGAGGCGGCCGAACAGGCGATTTTCGCCGATTTCGAGCGTACGCTGACCCGTCTCGGTATCCGTATGGATACGTATTTCAACGAGCGGAGTCTGTACGAGAACGATGCCGTATGGCGCACGCTGGAACAGTTACGGGAGCAGGGCCATTGCTATGATCGGGACGGCGCCGTGTGGTTCAGAACCACGGCGTTCGGCAAGGAACAGGATACGGTGCTGGTAAAGAGTAGCGGCGAGCCGACCTATCGGCTTCCCGATATCGCCTACCATGCCGATAAGTGCGAGCGAGGCTTCGAGCGGATCGTGGACATTCTCGGCGCCGATCACATTGCAACGTACCCTGACGTGTTGCATGGTCTTCGGGCATTGGGATACGATGCCGACCGTGTGGAGGTCCTTGTTCACCAATTCGTTACGCTTGTGCGCGACGGAGCGCCTGTGAAGATGAGCACCCGCAGGGCGACCTATGTGACGCTGGACGACTTGATGGATGAAGTCGGCGAGGATGTAACGCGGTTTTTCTTTTTGATGCGGTCGCCTAATGCCCACCTCGAATTCGATCTGGACCTGGCGAAAGAAGCCAGCGAAAAGAACCCGGTGTTTTACTTGCAGTATGCGCATGCGCGCATTTGCTCCATTCTTCGTAAAGCGGAAGAAGTGGGTTTTCACGGTGAGCTCGGCGCCGACTTGTCGTTGCTTGGCCACGCTGCCGAGATTGCATTGATGAAAGCGCTGTTGCGGCTGCCGGAGGTTCTTGAGTATGCAGCAGCAGTGCGCGAGCCGCACCAGGTGGCCAATTATTTACGCGAGGTGGCTGTTGCTTTTACGCAGTTCTATGGGCACTGCCGTATTATCGGGGAAGAAAAAGATCTGGCGGCTGCCCGCATGCAGTTGGCGCGCGCTGCCCGGATCGTACTCGCAAACGGCTTGCACGTACTCGGTATTTCCAGACCGGAGCGCATGTGATGCAGTCTCCTCCTGCCATGCGGATTGCTTTCCAGGGTGAAACGGGCGCTTTCAGTGAGGAAGCGTTACGGGCCTTCCTTCCGGGCGCCGAAGGGGTTCCCTTGTCGTCCTTCGAAAGGGTATTCGAGGCGCTCGGGAGTAAAGCGGTCGATCGCGCGGTCATTCCCATCGAAAACTCGCTGTTTGGCAGCGTACATGCGTGCTACGACTTGTTGCGGACACACGACATGTCGATTGTCGGTGAGTTGCAGCTGCGGATCCGGCACAATCTGATTGGTCTTCCTGGTGCTTCTCTTGAGGATATTCGTGTGGTGCGTTCCCACCCGCAAGCGCTTGGTCAGTGCCAGCGTTTCCTCCGGATGCGTCTGTCATCCGCTGAGGTGATCGCCGCATACGACACGGCGGGCGCCGTACGGGAACTTGCCCGGGGCGGCCGCCCGGACGAAGCCGCTATCGGGAGTGCGCGTGCAGCGACTGTGTATGGGCTCGAGGTTCTCGAACCTGGCATCGAAAGCAATCATCAGAATTATACGCGGTTCCTGCTGCTTTCACGTGAAGAGGAGATGCCGCCACCGGGTCCTGACGTCCGGAGGGACTGGAAAACATCCATCGTATTTTCGATGCGGACCAATGTCCCCGGGGCCCTTTTCAAGAGCCTTGCTGTGTTTGCGCTTCGGGAACTTGACCTGTTCAAGATAGAAAGTCGTCCGCTCATAGGGAGTCCGGGCAATTATCGTTTCTACCTCGATGTGCTCGGCGCTGCGTCGGACAAACCCGTGGAACTGGCGCTGGATCATCTCCGGGAAATCGCGTCCTACCTCAAGGTACTGGGGTCATACAGGAGCGGAAAAACGCAAGAGTAATGCGGATACCGTACAGCATTCGGGAAGGACTGGCCGGATTTCGCCGGGCCAAGGTTTCGGCGTTTACTTCAATCAGCGCGATGACGGTAGCGCTGACAATGATCGGACTGTTCGGGTTGCTCGCCTACGAGGCGCAGCAAGTATCGACCTGGTTGCGTCAGCGTGTCGGTGAGTTGGAAATTTTTCTAAAAGAAACCACCGAGGATGCTGTAGTTGCCGCCATACACCTTCAGGTTGACGGAATGCCGGGCGTTGCCGAGACCGAATTTGTATCCGAAAGCGATGCCCGGCTTGTCTTCCGGGAAGAATTCGGCGAGGGAGCCGATGTGTTTCTGGATACACCTTTTCTTCCGGCCTCTATCAAGGTTCGCGTGTTGCCTGCATATGTGCATCCGGATAGTCTTACCGCCCTCGCCGAAGAATTCAGTTCGTGGAATCATGTGGACGAAGTGATTTTTAATCGCGTTTTGCTCGCTAAAGTGCAGGAAAATCTGCGCCTTCTGGCCATGTTCGGCATAGTGATCGGAGGTATTGTCGTACTGACTTCCATATTTCTGGTCGCCAACACGATTCGCCTCACCATGTATGCGCGCCGCCTGCTCATTCGCACCATGAAACTGGTCGGCGCCACAGAGCGCTTTATTCGCCGGCCGTTTGTGGTAGAAGGGGTGGTGCAGGGTATCGTGTCCGGACTTCTTGCTGCTCTCGCACTCTGGGGATTGCATGTTCTGGCTCAGGAATATCTCCCGCAAACAAGCGTATTGTCGAATGCCTGGCTTATGTTCGCGTTCGGTGGATTGGTGGCATGCGGCATTATGCTTGGATGGATTGGTTCTCGCTTTGCATTTCGCAAGGTGATAGGAAACATAGCATTGCATTAGCAGATAGGCGGTATCCTAAAATCAATTACACTAAGAAACCGATCTGAGCAATATTTTGGAGGTTCTGCGTACGTGGTTGAGAGATTTCAAGATTCGTTGATATTATCTATACGGTTCCGTAGATTACTTATGGCATTCTGTATCCACCCAATACGGTGCTGTATCTGCCTCGTTTTCATCCCCTGTTCACTGGCAGTATATGACAGGATATGTTCCGCATTCTTTTTGTCATCGTGGCGGTGGTGGCCGCCGTGCTTGCGTTAGTCATTGAGCAACCTCTTCTGTTCGTAGCGGCAGGTGCTTCGCTGGGCGTCGCCTTGATCATGGCGATTGTTCATATCGTGCGTCGACGCCAAAGGCGCAACAGGTATAAGGAGAAGCCGGAACTCTTGCCCGACATTACATCCGATGCGTCCGTAGAGGAAGAAGAGGACAGGGACAGAGCTCTTGCTTCGCTGGGCATTCTGGACATTCGTCCGAAAGGCTCCGGTGGCGGACCCGGAGAGGATGAAGCAGACTCTTTTGCAGAGGTCGCTTCTGGAAATGGGTCGGCGGCGTCCGGGACAAACGGCGCCTCGAAAACGAACGGCGCCCATATAGACGTACCCGTACAGGGCACCCTGGATTTCTCCATTCAGGAACAGTCGCAAAGTTTTCGGATATCCGTCAACGAGTCGGTGCATAAATCGCTGCGCGAGGTACTCCTTCCCTATTTGCAGGCATACCGCGCCATTGCACAGGCCAATACGGTTTGCCTGTTGAGGCAGCCGAAGAGAGCACCCCAATACCATATCGAGGCCATCGTCAGTCTGAACGGCAACGCTCGCGGCAACGGTCTTTTTGTATCGAAAAAACCTCTCTTGCAATGGGAGCATCGGCAACCGGGGGTGCATGTGCTCCGCGCATCCGAAGACCAGCTCTCGGGGAATGTGTGCGGGTATTACCGACAACGGGTTGCGGTCAAGGAAGTAGTTCTTTTCCCCGTTCCGGTTCCTTCGTCGCTGGGCCAATACGTACTGCTTGCCGATGCGATGCGGGAGCACATCCTCGATTCTGAAGAGAAACAGTTACTATCCACTCATTTCGCCCATCTTCTGGGAAACATTCTTGAGATGGGAATTTGCGACGAACTGTTGCAGGAATCGACAGAAGACGCGCGTCCGCGGAGTGAAATTATCGAGGAAGAGATATGGCAGGCACGTGACCAGGGCACGCCCCTTGCGCTGGCTCTCGTTTACTTGAATCGTGCCGAGGAGGTTGCTGATGAAGGGGGCAAGCGGGTGGTCATGCAAGCCGAGAGCCTGCTGGTGCAGAGGCTGAGAGAGACCGTCCAGGGCGCTCGCGTCGAGCGGTTCGGCGAACTTATGTTTGGTGTGTTTTTCAAGGAAGAGGGGGTCGCCGTAGAGCAGTGGGCGGTCCGGTTCCAGCAGGATATGCTCAATTATTCCGGGTTGCTGGAGGATGGAGTGAGCATAGGCATTGCCTTGCTGCATGAGGAGAATGCCAGTGCGGAAGCCCTTCGCAGGGAAGCCACGCAGGCGCTTCGGGAGGCCTTCGACACCGGGATGTGCACCATCGTCGAGTAGTCCCGTAGGATACTCTGATCAAGTCCGCTTCGATCAGCGCTTCACGTTCACGAGGACAGGATGTCATGGTTTCATCGTTGAAATCAGCGGGAAACACTGCGGATTCGGGGCGTCGCGGACGTGAAGCGCCCTTTGGGAGGCAGAGAGGGGCACGCTGGCCGTGTCATTCCTCATTATGTGGGGCCTGCCACACTGCTTCGTCATTCCTTGCCAGCGCACCCCTCGCAAGCCTCTGAACTTCGCGGACTTGATCAGAGTATCCTACAGCCCCCCCTGCTCCCCGATCAGCGGGACGAACTTGAAATTTCTGCTGGCCGTCCGCTCGTAATCGTCTTCGCCGAGGCGCCGGTACAGATTCATGGTCTGCGTGCGGCGGTCACCGACAGGTATTACCAGCCGTCCAGCCGGTTTGTCGTCTTCTCCTTCGATGCGAAGTTGCCGGAGAAGTGCTTCCGGCGTTTCCGATGCGCCGGCAGTGACAACAATCCCATCGAAAGGAGCCTGGGATGCCCACCCCAGAGTGCCATCGCCGGTTTTGAGCACGACCCGGTATCCGAGTGATTCGAGAATGCTGCGCGTGCGGACCAGCAGAGGCCTGTGGCGCTCGATGGAAAATACGCGGGCGCCCATTTCGCAAAGTACGGCTGCCTGATACCCGCTGCCCGTGCCCACTTCGAGAATCCGATCTCCCGGATGCGGATCCAGCAGCATAGTCTGGTACGCCACCGTATAGGGCTGTGATATCGTTTGCTTCATGCCGATCGGCAGCGCCTCGTCCTCGTAGGCGCGCGGCCTGAATGCTCCTTCCACAAACCGGTGCCGATGCACCGAGCCGATGGCGGCCAGCACGCGCTCATCGGTAATACCGTTCTCCCGCATCTGATCTACGAGCCGCTGCCGTCGCCGGTCGAATACACCGTCACGTAGCATGATTACGTCTCGACAGAGGCTGGTTCATGGCCGGGGTCCTGGGTAAACGCCTCGGTGAGGCTTGTCCGCAGGTCGTCGGCAGACAGGTTTTGTCGCAATTCGCCATCCACCGATACGGAAATGGCGCCTCGTTCCTCGGAAACGATGATGACGAACGCATCCGTCTGTTCGGAAAGGCCGATGGCTGCGCGATGGCGCAATCCCATGGGCGTGCCCGGTTTTATGTTGCTTGAGACCGGCAAGATGCATCGTGCGGCTTCCACGCGGTGACCGCTTATGATGACGGCTCCGTCATGGAGGGGATTTTGTCCCTGAAAGATAGTGACCAGTAAGTCACGGGAAACATTTCCCTCGATGCTGATACCCGTTTCGGTGTAGTTCCGCAGGCCCGAGGAGCGTTCGAATGCGATCAATGCGCCCACATGCCCCTTGCTCATTTCTTCCACAGCGGCAATGACTTCCAGCATTGTTCTTTCCTGTGCGGGCGAACGGACGAAGCGCCTTATCAGCGGATTACGTCCCAGCAAGAGCAGTACGCGCCGTATTTCCGGCTGAAACAGAATGATGACCGCCAGCACGGCCACCTCGCCGATCGACGAAAAAAGGGCCGGAAGCATGGTCATGTCTACCGCTGTTACGATCACCTGCACGACGTACAGCGCAATGAGCCCGATCAATATCTGCAAGGCGATCGTACCCCGCATGAACCGGTAAAGCTTGTACAGGATGTACGACACCGCTGCGATTTCGACGAAATCGACAATGCGAAGCGGTATGACCCAATCGGTTATCTGCACAATGGTATCCTATACATACAGGGCAGCGCCGATGCCCTTAAGTAATTCCACGGTGGGGCGCACATCGTGGGTGCGCACGATGGATGCACCGCGCAGAACCCCAAGCGCCGTGGCGCCCAGGGATCCGAAAAGCCGTTTTTCGACCGGGGCAGGGTCATCGGGTGTGCCGAGAATTGCCCCAATGGCGCTTTTCCGCGATACGCCGATCATGACCGGGCGTCCCAGTTTCAATATATCTCCCAGCGCACCAAGCAGTTGCAGGTTTTCTTCGTGGCGTTTCCCGAAACCGAAACCGGGATCGACCACAATGTGCCGCACCCCCACCGCTTCTGCCCGTTCTACGCTCGCCGCCAATGAAGCCGTGACTTCGCGCACGACATCCGCATACTCGTGCCGGGCCGGCATATCCCCTGGTTTGCCGGTCGAGTGCATGATCACGAGCGGGGCATTGTACCCGGCTGCTACGGTTGCCGTTTCCTCGGTATATCGAAGTCCGGTGACATCGTTGATGATGTGCGCTCCCGCTGCGAGCGCTGCCTCCGCTACCTCCGGCTTCCAGGTGTCGATGGACAAAATAGCTTCTGGAAAGCGATCGACCACGGCTTCCACGACCGGAAGCACCCGATTTATTTCCTGGCGGATCGGAACGGCGGAGGCCCCTTCGCCATACACAGTGCCGCGCGGACGGGACGATTCCCCGCCTATGTCGATGAGCGAAGCACCTTCGTCGAGCATTTCCTCGACGCGGCGCAAAGCCGCCGGCACGGAGGTGTACGCTCCACCGTCCGAAAACGAATCCGGGGTTACGTTCAGAATGCCCATGACATGTGCCCCGGAGGCCATCCCTGGCGTGCAATCCAGCGTCTTCCTGCGTACGCGCACAAGGAACGCATCGGGATCGGATATCGTTTTTGCGGGGTGTATTTTGAACATAAAGACCTGTCTCGGACGTTGTCTTAAGTATGTTTACTTTGTCCGGCGCAAACGGTGCCGATTCGGACCGTTCTCAAAAAGCCGCTGAAAAACGGGCGGCCCGGTTTTCCTTACGAACGCTCGCTAAAGTGGAAGGGTTTTTAAATAACCCGGTAGATGTGCAGCATACTCTGTTGCGAGACCTCTTGCAGCAGGCCGCCGGTACGGAGTGGGGCCGCCGGTACGGGTTCGGCGAGATCGCCCTCGCCCGGGATGTGGTTGCAACGTATCAGGCCCGCGTACCACTTCATACCTATAGCGACTTCGAGGAGGACATACGTCGTATCCGGGGCGGAGCGCGAGATGTTATATGGCCCGGTGCGTTCGGGCATTTCGCGGTATCGAGCGGGACGACATCCACCGGGAAGATCATCCCGGTGAGTATGGAAATGCTTGCTGCGAATCGCCGTTTCACGCTCTCCGTCGGGGTGACGTATTTAACCCGGACGGGCAATGTCGGGTACTTGCTGGGCAAGCATGTTATGATGCCCGGCCGCATTGAAGAGGATCCGGCCTATCCTGGTACGAAAATCGGGGAGGTCAGCGGGCTTCAGGCGGAACATGCGCCTTTTTTGTACCGGCATATTTTTCAGGCTGTCCCGAACAAGGTAGCCTTTCTCCCGAGTTGGGAAGAAAAATTGCGCGTAATTGCCCGGCGGACTGCAGGGATGGATGTGCGGTGCCTGGCGATGGTTCCATCATGGTCCATGGTTTTTTTCGACGAACTTATCCGGCAGCATCGGGAGCGGTTCGGTTCCGACGCCAGAACGGTTGCCGACGTATGGCCCCGGTTGCAGCTATTCATTGCAGGGGGTGTGGCGCTGAGTTCCTACCGGGAATTGCTCCGGGATAAAATCGCCTCGCCGAAAATGCGATTTCTGGAGGTGTATGGCGCTTCGGAAGGATTTTTTTCCTTTCAGGACGACGCAAGCGATCCGGCTATGCTCCTGCATCTTGACAACGGCGTGTTCTTCGAATTTGTCCGGATGGACGAGATCAACGATCCGAATCCGCGTCGATATACGATCGGCGAGGTGGAAACCGATGTGCGGTACGGCCTTTTCGTTTCCACATGCAGCGGACTCTGGGCTTACCCCGTCGGGGACGTCGTGCGCTTCACGGAGACCTCTCCGCATAAAATCTTTGTGGCAGGGCGTACGAACGAGATGATAGACAAGTACGGAGAGGCCGTTTTCGGCGAGGAAGCGCGCCATGCGTTGCGCGTTGCCTGCGAGCGTACGGGTGCGCGGGTGCGCGATTTCCATATTGCTCCGAATCCCCCGAAAACCGATCGCCCCCCGTCCCATCAGTGGCTGGTGGAATTCGAGCAGGCGCCGGACAGCATGGATCGTTTTTCGGGCGCAATAGACGACTACCTCAACGAGTATAACCGGCATTACCGGATTCGCCGCGAGTCGCAGGCGTTCGAGTCGCCTGATGTGGTGGCGTTGCCTCCCGGAGCGTTCCATGCGTGGCTCCGGGAAACGCGGGAGAAGGTGGGTGGCCAAACCAAGGTGCCGCGCATGTGCGAAGATCGCAAGATCGCCGACGCCGTGATTGCTTTGCTCAAGGACACTCCGATTAAGTCCGCAAAGCTCAGAGGCTGAAAGGAGTGCGCTGGCAAGGAATGACGAAGCAGTGTGGCAGGCCCCACACAATGAGGAATGACACGGCCAGCGTGCTCCTCTCTGCCTCCCGAAGGGCGCTTCACGCCGCATTGCCCCGCATCCACAGCGTTGATGATTTCAACAATGGAATCGTGACATCCTTTACGCACGAAAGTGAAGTGCTGAGCGAAGTGGATTTGATCAGAGTGTCCTTAATTCATCGGAAACCCATGCGAGGGAACGCCGGTAGGATTTCTGTATTCAATACTATGCGCATCTTGTAACGAATGCGTTTTTTGTATCGAAATCGGGGAATATCCGGAACTTTCTTTGTTTGCGGGCATGAATTGCAACCGACTCGATACGATATGGCGCCAGGGAGGCCAGTGCTTTTCCGGCCTTGTGGCGGCGCACAGGACGCTTCGTCCAGCTTTTTTCAAGTAAAACGGCAAACCATACCCCGCACTACCGCTACAACCCCAGCTTGACCTATGTATGTCCCCCGTCAGCAGCGGATGCTGGACCAGTATCTCCAGGAGATCGGTCGCATCCCGCTTCTTGAACCGGATGAAGAGGTATATCTGGCCCAGCGCATCCATGGTGGAGATCAGGAAGCATTGCACAAACTGACCCGTGCAAATCTGCGCTTTGTCGTCTCCGTGGCCAAAAAATATCAGGGACAGGGATTGTCCCTCGCCGATCTGATCAACGAAGGTAATTACGGGCTCATCAAAGCAGCCCAGCGGTTCGACGAGACCCGCGGATTCAAGTTTATCTCCTATGCTGTCTGGTGGATTCGCCAAGCCATTTTGCAGGCCCTGGCTGAACAAAGCCGCGTAGTTCGATTGCCGCTGAACCGCATCGGCACGATCTCGAAGATTCGCAAGACCAGCGCCCGGCTTTCGCAGGAGCACGAACGAGCGCCGAACATTGAGGAATTGGCCGAGGAGCTCGAGATCGATGTCCACAAGGTTCGCGAGGCCATGCAGCATACGGGGCGCCACCTCTCGATGGATGCCCCGTTCAATGAGGACGACGACAATAGTTTACTGGATATATTTTCTGACGACGAAGACATTTCTCCGGACGAAACCCTTCTGGAAGAGTCCATCAAAATCGATATTGAATGTGCGCTGGGTCTGTTGCAGGAACGTGAAGCGGAGATCACCCGCCTTTATTTCGGGATCGGGCGCGAGCATCCTCTGACGCTCGAAGAAATAGGCCAGCGTTTCGATCTGACCCGCGAGCGCGTTCGTCAGATCAAGGAAAAAGCGCTGCGCAAACTGCGCCAGAAACACCGGCGCGAGGAATTGCAGATGCACATCGGGTAGCGGGAGGGAATCGTCGCCATAGCGCACCCCCCGGTCATGCCCTTGGCAGGTGCGTGTCCCCGGCAGGGCCTATCCCTGCACTTTGCCCGGTTGGTCGAAGGAAATGATGCGCCCGTCGATGTCGCGAATCATGAATTGGGCAGCCCCGAACAGTGTGGGCTCAAGTGCCTGCACCACTTCCACCCGCCCCTCCTTGATGCGGTCGTATAAGGCGAGGATGTCGTTCACCTGAATGTGCAGAATGACCTGATTCGTCAGGAACGGGTCGGGAAACGGGAGCGGCGCCTCCGGGTCGCAGGAACGGAAAATAATCTCCGCCCCGCCTCTACGCAGGTGGGCCCGCGCCATTTCGCCGCGCCCCCGTATGTTAATCATCTCGAAGCCGAGAACGTCCAGGTAAAACTCCACGGAGCGTTCGAGGTCTGCCACCGGGATGTTCGGGATAATCTTCAGCATGGGGTTGCCGGGTTGCCTCGGGGCCTGTTTGCATTCCAGTATCCTATAGTATACCACGGAATCGGGAAAAACGAATAATGCAATAGGATACTCTGATTAAGTCCGCAAAGCTCAGAGGCTGCGAGGGGTGCGCTGGCAAGGAATGACGAAGCAGTGCGGCAGGTCCCACCTTAAAGTGCTGAGCGAAGAGGTTTTGATCAGCGTATCCTGATATTACGTTGAAGTAACGATTTCTCCATATGAAACCGGTTGTCTGCGGGGTATATTTCCACGGGCACAGCAAAGACGTTATTACCTATTCACGCAGGCATGGCGGAAATAAGGCCGGATCAGCCGGACGCAATCCCGGAAGTCACCATAGAAATGGCTCGGGATCATGGATTGACGGACGAGGAGTATGGATGGATTCTCGACAAACTCGGGCGCACGCCGACTTTCGTCGAGTTGGGCATTTATTCCGTCATGTGGAGTGAACACTGTTCCTACAAGAATTCCATTGCGCTGCTGAAGACGTTGCCCCGCGAGGGTGAAGCGCTACTTGCGGAAGCCGGAGAGGAAAACGCGGGCCTCGTCGATATCGGGGATGGTCTTGCGGTTGCGTTCAAAATCGAATCGCACAATCACCCGTCGGCAGTAGAGCCCTACCAGGGGGCCGCTACCGGTGTGGGCGGCATCCAGCGCGATATCTTCACGATGGGCGCCCGGCCCATCTGTTCGCTCAATTCGCTCCGGTTCGGTGCGCTGGATAATCCTCGCGTGCGCTATCTCTTCGACGGGGTGGTGCGCGGAATCGGGGACTACGGCAATTCCTTCGGTGTGCCCACTGTGGCCGGCGAGGTGTATTTCGATCCGTCCTATGAGGGCAATCCCCTCGTCAACGCCATGAGCGTGGGGGTGGCGAAAATCGGACAAACCGCTTCGGCCATTGCCGAGGGCGTGGGGAATCCGGTGTATATCGTAGGGTCTTCGACCGGACGGGACGGCATTCATGGCGCCACCTTCGCCTCCGAGGAAATTTCGGAGGGGAGTGAGGCGAAGCGCCCCAGCGTGCAGGTGGGCGATCCATTCACCGAAAAGCTTTTGCTGGAGGCCACGCTGGAGGCTATCGCCAGCGGCGTGATCGTGGGCATTCAGGATATGGGGGCCGCCGGGCTTACCTGTTCCTCCTGCGAAATGAGCGCAAAAGGCGGGTGCGGCATGATCGTGCATGTGGACAAGGTGCCGCAGCGTGAAGTGGGGATGACCCCCTATGAAATCATGCTTTCGGAGAGTCAGGAGCGGATGCTGCTTGTGTGCGAACAAGGCCGGGAGGATGAAGTCGAGACCATTTTCCGAAAATGGGATCTGCATGCGGAATGTATAGGAGAGGTCATTGCCGAACCCCGCGTAAAGATTTTCTGGCACGGCGCACTGGTTGCGGATGTGGAAGCCGATCATCTCGTGCTGGGGGGCGGGGCGCCTGTGTATCACCGGGAAACGCGACGCCCGGCCCGGCTCGACGATATCGCGCTGGACCTCGCCGATGTGCCCGATGTGTCGCCGACCGACGTCGGCGCGGTGCTGCTCGACCTGCTCGCCTCTCCGAATATCGCCTCGAAACGCTGGGTGTTCGAGCAGTACGATACGATGGTGCGGACGAACACGCTGGCAGGCCCGGGGCCGAGTGACGCCGCGGTGGTGCGTATCAAGGGCACGAACAAGGGACTGGCCGTCAAGACCGATTGCAACGGACGGTATGTGTATCTCGACCCGCGTCAGGGCGGGCGCATTGCCGTGGCGGAGGCGGCCCGGAACGTGGTGTGCGCCGGAGGCAAGCCGGTGGCTGTCACGAACTGTCTTAATTTCGGCAATCCGTACAAGCCGGAGGTCTACTGGGCCTTTACGGAGGCGGTCGGGGGTATGGGCGATGCCTGCCGGACCTTTGACACGCCGGTGACAGGCGGCAACGTGTCCTTCTACAACGAAAATCCGGAAGGGGCCGTCTATCCCACCCCGACGATCGGCATGCTGGGCATCGTGGATGATATGGAGTCCGGCGTCGTTACCGTACCGTTCCGGGAGGCGGGCGATGTGGTGTATCTGCTTAGCCCGGCAGGTTGGGTGTATCGGGAGGACATTAACGGCTCCGAGTATCTGGCGCGCCGGCACGGGCTGGTGTGCGGCGGCGCTCCGTATATGCTGCTGGACGAAGAAGCGGCGGTGCAGGAAGCGATGCTGCGCCTTATCAAGGCGGGCCTGGTGCGCAGTGCGCACGACGTTTCCGACGGAGGGCTGGCTGTGGCGCTGGCCGAGTGTGTGCTTCATGCGGATGCATCCGGCGCGGAGATCTATCTGGCTGCGCCGGGGATGAGACGGGATGCGGTGTTGTTCGGCGAGGCGCAATCCCGCATTGTATTCAGTGCGTCTGCGGAACGAGCTGTTGAGATCGAAAAAGCCATTGGGGCGGCTCCCGTTCGCCTGACGCGGCTGGGCGTTGTGCGTCCCGGCAATCTGACGATTCTTCTGGACGGTGAGCCGGTTATCGACCTGCCCGCAGAAGACCTTTGCCGTCCGTACGAACACACCATTCCCGGTTATATGAACCAGTAAGCGCAGCGTTGGAACAGGGAAACCAACGTGCCCTTTTTCTGTAGTATGCTGTGCAATACGTCCCCGGTATTGCGCCGACGAAATGAACACCTGATTTGCCTCAATTTCTGGAGAAACAACATGGATACGCATAACCCGCTGACGGTTACGGACAACAGTTTCAAGGAGGAAGTGCTCGACTCCGATGTGCCGGTGCTCGTGGACTTCTGGGCCGCCTGGTGCGGGCCGTGCCGTATGATTGCCCCGGTGGTCGAGGAGCTGGCCGGGGAATTCGCCGGACGTGCGAAGGTGGTCAAGATGGATGTCGATCACAATACAGAGACGCCGATGCAGTACGGGATCCGGTCGATTCCGACCCTGCTGTTTTTCAAGGACGGGCAGGTTGCGGATCAACTGGTCGGGGTTTCTCCCAAAAAGGATCTGGTTGACCGGCTCGATGCGCTGGTTGCACAAGCTGTCTGACGGTTTTTCCCGCCTTTTCCTTTTCCTGATCGCCCCGATCACTCTTTTTCTCCATGACCGAGCGCGCCGCAACGGATATGTCCGCTTTCGACGGGATCGATTTCTCCGGGGCGGAGCGCCGGAACGTTGTCATTATCGGAACGGGGCCTGCCGGGCTGACAGCCGCTCTGTATGCGGCCCGTGCAAATCTCGAACCGGTCGTGTTCCAGGGGCCCGAACCCGGCGGTCAGTTGATGACCACGACGGATGTGGAGAATTATCCAGGATTCCCCGATGGTGTTTTGGGGCCGGACATGATGCAACTGTTCGATGGGCAGGCAACCCGGTTCGGAGCCGATCTTCGCTACGGCACAGTGAGCGCGGTGGATTTTTCGCAGCGTCCGTTCCGGTTGCTCGTGGACGGCGAAACGCCTGTGCTCGCGGAAACGGTTATCATATCCACAGGGGCTTCCGCACGGTATCTGGGTCTCGAAAACGAGAAACGCCTGCTGGGGCGCGGCGTGTCGGCCTGCGCGACCTGTGACGGGGCGTTTTTTCGCAATGTGGTGGTGGCTGTCGCCGGGGGCGGCGACTCCGCCATGGAAGAAGCCCTGTTTCTGACCCGCTTTGCGTCGAAGGTGTACGTTATTCATCGCCGGGACAGCCTGCGCGCCTCGAAGATCATGCAGGAACGGGCGTTCGAAAACGAAAAGATCGAGTTTGTCTGGAACACGGTGGTGGAGGATGTGCTGGGAGATGATGAAGTGACGGGTCTTGCCTTGCGCAACAGAGAAACGGGCGCTGCCTCGGAACTGGCGGTAGGCGGGTTTTTCGTGGCCATCGGGCATACGCCCAATACGCAGGTATTCAAGGAGTGGCTCGATATGGATGCTCTGGGGTATATCGTGACGGAAGGCAAATCCACGTATACGAATATTCCCGGCGTGTTCGCATGCGGCGATGCGCAGGATCATGTATACCGGCAGGCGGTTACGGCCGCCGGCACAGGGTGTATGGCGGCCATCGATGCGGAGCGCTGGTTTGCGGAACATGCCGAAACTTCCTGAGACGGGCAGAAGGATGCATAAGATATTCTGGCCAGGACCGGCTTACTTAGTGCCGGGAAGGCTTTTTCTCGGGGTGCTATGCTGCGGCTTGCTGTTGTCGTCCGGTTGCACAAACAATCCGGCGCCTGAGGAAGAAGCTATTGCGCCGATGAGCGGCGTCGAAGAGGCTGCCGGCGCAGGCGAGACGTCCGGAACGACAACGGATGCACGTGCCGAAGGCGCAGCGGGAGCGTCTTCGGCGGACCGTTATGCGGACGATGGCCGGTCGGTCTCCGGGAAGATCAGCGATGCTTCGCTGGCTGCAAAGGTGCATCTGGCGCTTGTGGATACGCGCGATCTGCGGGCGCATCGGTTCGATCCGGAGGCGGTAGCGGGGCATGTTATCCTGCGCGGTCATGTAGCTACCTGGGAGCAGCGTGAGCACGCTGCCGCCGTGGTGGCGCGCGTACCGGGTGTGGTATCCGTCTCGAACGAACTTACCTCGACGGAGGAGAAACCAACGGGCCTTGCAGAAGCGTCCGGGCTTTCCGGGGATGCACCGGGTGCGTTGCCGGACGGGGGAGGAAACGGATCGTTGGAAGAGCGCGCCTCACCCGGAGGCGGTACGGAAGGGCCGGTATATCACACCGTGATGCGAGGCGAAAGCCTTTGGACCATTTCCCGGAAATACGGCGTGCACATCGACCGGATCAGGGCCATGAACGGGTTGACGTCCAACACGGTCAGGTCGGGGCAGCGGCTGCGGGTCCGCTGATCGGGACCGGCAAAGCGGGCAGACGCCCCGGCGCTCTGCATTTCTATGTGCGGACAAGATTCCGCAGCACGAACCACACGTTTTCTTTCCGTTCGCGCAGCCGCCGGGCGAAATACGGCGCCCATTGCGTACCGAAGGGTACGTAGACTCTCATGCCGTACCCCTCGTTTACGATCTGTTCCTGGGTCTGCGGGCGTATGCCGTAGAGCATCTGGAATTCGAACCGGTCCCGATCTATGCCGCGATTCGCGACAAAGATTTTCGTGGCGGAAATCAGCCGGTCATCGTGCGTGGCGATGCCGGGATACCGCCCGTGCGCGATGAGTTCCTGTGCGCAGGTCATGAAGTGCTCGCGGATGATGTCCATATTCTGCCAGGCAATCTCCGAAGGTTCCTTGTAGGCGCCCTTGCACAGCCGGACCTGCGCTTTCAGCGAGCACATGCGTTCCACGTCGCGTTCCGTACGCTTCAGGTATGCTTGCAGCACGATCCCCACGTGATCGGGGTACTCGGGGAAGGTTTCCTCGAAGAGGGATATCGTGGATGCCGTGGCATCGCTGCCTTCCATGTCGAGGCGGATGAACACATTGCATTCTTTTGCCGCCGCAAGCAGTATGCGCAGGTTTTTCAGGCAGTAGTCTTCGTCGATTTTTTGCCCGATCATCGAGAGTTTGATGGAAATGCCGGCCTGCATGGCGCGCCGGGCCCGTTCCTCGGCAATGATGCGGACGAGGCGTATGTAGGCGTCCCGGCTCGTCTCGGCGACCTTCTGTTTCGTGACGTGTTCGCCCAGCAGGTCGAGGGTGACGCTCAGGCCTTTATTGTTCAGGGCGCGAATAACGGGGAGTGCCTCCTGGAATGATTCTCCCGCGACGAAGCGGCGTGCCAGAAAATAGGGAAGGCGCATCGGACGTAGCGTGCACTATGGGAGTGCGTGGTGTATATACGGTCCGGAGATGATCGGGGGAAACGGGGCCGCGCCGTTCATGTCGAGGCGCGCATACATTTGTGCATATTGCAAACGGTTCGGGCTCCTATTTTCCTACCGGTCGTTCAATGTAACGTTCGGGGCGGCCAGGGATCCGGGTTTACACGCCCAAGCATACAAGATTCGAAAAAATGGATGTAAGCGGACTGAGACGCGAATATAGCGGGGGCAGCTTCGATGCGGCCGGTAACGATCCGATGGCGTTGTTCGGGGCATGGTTCGAGGAGGCGGTGCAAGCCGCGCACGCAAAGAGCCGCGATCCGAACGCGATGTCACTCGGCACGGTCGATGCCCGGGGCCGTCCTTCCGGGCGGATTGTTCTTCTGAAAGGGTATGACCCGACGGGCTTTGTATTCTACACGAATTACGGCAGCCGCAAGGCGCGCGATCTGGAGGCGAATCCGTGGGCGTCGTTAACATTCTGGTGGGACGAACTGGACCGGCAGGTGCGTATAGAGGGGCGGACGGAACGCACGGATCGGGCTACCTCGGAGGCGTATTTTGCATCGAGGCCGCGGGAGAGTCAACTGGCGGCGGCGGCTTCTGCGCAGAGTCGTTCTCTTGCGGACCGCGCCACGCTGCTGGCCGCCGTGGAAATGGCCCGGAAGAAGTACGAAGGGCGCGGTGTGCCCTGTCCCGAAGAGTGGGGCGGGTATCTTTTGCGGCCTCACGCGATGGAGTTCTGGCAAGGCCGTCCGAATCGCCTGCATGACCGCCTGGCGTACCGGCTCGAAGAGGCGGGTCTGTGGCATGTGGAGCGGCTGGGGCCCTGAGGGGTAATCGCATAGCCCTGTGGTCGCACACTTTCACGTAACGTAAACGTGCGGCATTCTACGGGTTTGCAGGTGTTTCTCGGGCCCTACGTTCCCTGAAAATCCGCGACCACAGGGCCTCTTTACGTGCTTACGCGGTCACTTTCACCGGTAGGCCCGGTCCGTGTATTCGCTTACGGTGGTCCGGTCGATCAGGCGCCAGGAGGGCGGTCCCAGCGCCCCGCTTTTGCTTCGGCGGAACGTGGCGCGGAGGTAGATTTCTTTTTTATCCGGGGTCGCCCCGGCAAAGCTGAACGATCCCCAGCGGAAAATCCAGAAGGCCGAGTCTGGTCGTACGGGGAAACTCCGCGACAGCATTTCTGCAAGGTGCGGCGCATCGTCGAGTGTGGACCGGCCCCGGTTCTCGGCGAGCTCGTCGAGGACTACGGTCATGGGGCGCGCGGCCTTTGGGGCCGAGCGGTAGATGCGCACGCGGCAGGTCGAAACGTTGCGGTATCCCCGCCAACTGAATGTGGTGTCGGCGACCATCTGTCCGGTGGCGGGCGTGGCGACGGCAAGCGCCAACAGGGCGGCAATGATGTAAACGGGTGGCCTCATGGGTGTATAGACACCCTAAATGGGGAGGTGTAACCCGGTGAGGAGGAAAAATTCGGAGAAACCGGCCCCCGACCGGCTCAGGGATTGTATACGTAGACGACCGGCAGCCTGGAAACGTCGGTGATGTCGGTATCCGTGTGGTGGTAGATATTCATCCCTCCCGTGCCACAGTCGCCGAACTCGTCGCAGGATATCGTCCCGATCAGGCCGTTCATGGCGGTTTCTCCCACCTTCTCGCGCAGCGCCGCCCGGTCTATGAACAGCCTGTCGCCCTCCTCCACGGCAACAGACTCGATGGCCGAGAGGAGGATGGTGGTTGCATCGTAGGCGTGCGCCCAATACGGTGACGCGGGAAAGCCGCCATGCCTGGTCTCGTACGTGGCGAGAACCTGCTCCCCGCTCCTTCCCGTTTGCTCGTTGACGTTGGAGCGAAAGTCCGATTCCGGTCCGGCGAAGTACATCCCCTCCGATTGCGGCGTTTCCAAAAACGCGGAGACCAAGTGCGCCCCCGGTTGGTGGCTCCATGCGATGTACTGCGCCTGCAAGCGCCGCTCCCGGTAGCGCTCCGTGTCGATCGCCTGAACGAAACCCTCGGTTGCCATGTGGCGATTGACTATACCGAGGGCGATCCTCATGAACGCTTCGCGGAAGCGGCGCCGGATCGTATCGGTATCAGTCGGCGATACGGGGGGCGTTATCGACCGACTACGGTCCCGCCAAAAGAGTCTTTGACGACGGAATCACTAAACTGAGCGGATTCGCCAACTCGTAGAAACTACTGTCTCCTGTCTCCATGAGATTGATCTCTGCGACACGAGCGCTCACTCGTTTTTTCTCATCCGCATCGAGTTCGCTGAAGTCCGGATCAAGCAACTCCAAAACATCCATCAGAGAGCGAGCAGACACAGTTGTGGTGTGACTAACATTGTTGATAGCGACGATCCTTGCCTGTTCCTGGACGCCGCTCGGTTGAATGTGTACGTACTTGTGCACCCGCGGCACGGACTCGACAAATGCGAAGTTCACGCCAAAATCCAGAAGTTGCGCTTTTTGCAAAATGGCTTCCCGAAAATGCTCAGCGAGTTGGCGCGCGTAGGACTTGTGAAAATCCCGACTTTCTATGTAGCGGATTAGATCGCGATAGTCATTGAATTTCGATGCCTCGAAGTTGAAGTCATCCGCTATCAGTACGCCACTACCGACGTTCACCCTGTTGACCAGATTTTGAATGAAATCCGCAAACCCGGGCGCGTTGACGTCAATGTTTCGATTTCGGTCAACCACCATCCTCGTCAAGCGTTCTTCAATCGAAGCTTCTTCGGTTTGCCGATCAAGCGCAATGTTCTCGCGGATCAAACCGACAGTCACCGTGCGGGAGAATGGCTGTACAAACCCCTCTATCCGTCGAACCCGCGTACGACCCGACTCCGACATCGCAGGTTGGCCGACCAACGGATGCTCCCTGTGCTGCGCCTTCATGACCCGAATCGATACAGTCCCTGCGGCGAGCCCATCGGCGTGCGCGGTTACAACAATTTCGCCAGACTCCTCGTTTGCGCGAACGACATTCGATGTTGGCAACTCTATGTATCCAAATCCGTAGGGTTCTTCGATCTTGCCTGCATCCGATCGATAGGTAGACGGACCCACAAGCGTGCCAGGGCCGGATACGGACCACTCGATATCCAGCAGTGCGCCCGGCACTGGATTGTCGTGTGCATCGACTGCCTCGACTTCGACTATGGCTAGCTCGGATCTGGCCGAAGCCAGCACGTCGTGCGATGCGCGCAACCGTAGTCGACGAGCTGGGCCGGACATCGGAACGAAATGACTGGTAACGATGTCATGTTCGAGGGTGCTGCACGTTGCTACGAGCGGAGCATCGACCACATCCACCCCTTCGAAAAGGAGGGTGTTGTTGTCTTCCGGCCTGGGCGATTTGCGGCCAATCAACGCATCCCCGGCATGCAATTCCACAGTTGGGCAATTCGAATCGACCACGATGTTCTGACTTGTCCCCAGAAACTCGCGGCGCCAGAAGTGGCTTTGCACAAAAACCGAAGGCTGGTCGGAAAAGTTGGCCCTCCAAAGGTGGTATATGTACTTCGGTCTACGATACGGGTCGACCCATCCCTTGGGGTTGACATGCTTGAGTGTCGAGTTCAGGTATTCGCGATCCGCTCCGTGATCGTTGTATAGCCAAACGACAACATCCTCGTTCATCGATCCGCGGATACTGCCGTTGGGCTTAAGCGCCATTGCGTGTTGCCATTCTTCACTGCCGGCATGCTGACCGTGTTCCGGATTGTATTTTTCGCGCAAATCCGTTCGACCGAAATCGAATAGCCCGCCCGGGGTGACTCTAAGGAGGTTTTCGAGATCGATATCCTCATGCGTGTGATCGGCCGAAGAATCAGCATCTCCCAATGCGCCCTTGCGCAAGTGAACGATTCGCGAAGGGTCTTCGGCACGAGCCCAGGCCGGATTCGCCGGGTCCGATGTCTCGTTGCCCATGCTCCAGAAAAGAATGCTCGGGTGATTGCGGTCGCGCCGAATCATTTCGATAACATTTTGGCGCTGGACGTCTTCGTCAAAGTCCTGATTTTTGATATTCGGTACTTCCTGGACAGTAATCAGCCCCAGCAAGTCGGTTAGTTCGTAGACGTATGGGTCGTTCGGATAGTGCGCCGCGCGAATAAAATTGTGCCCGAGCGACCTGCGAATGTCGTACAAGTCGAAGTAGGTAATCCAGTGAGGAATCGCATCGCCCAACCAGGGATACTCTTGATGCCGATTGGTGCCGTTGATGTCTATTCGCTTTCCGTTCAGATAGAGGCCCTGTCGATCCCTATCCCACTCGAACCAGCGTAGGCCAAATCGGCTTTGGTGCCGATCAACGATTTCGCCATGCAGACTCGCCGAAACATCAGCGGTGTAAAGAGCTGGCGTTTCAGGCGACCATAACGAGGGGGAATCGATCGACAAAAGGTCCGATTGCGTCCTGGCTTGAGCGCCAGGCGCCACCGTGACCGACTTTGAAGAGGCTGCGACTCGGTTCCCGTCGGGGTCGTATACCGACACCTCCACAAGGACGGTTTGGCTGATTTCGTCGGCGTTCGCCAGGTGCGTCTCGACGCGTACCGAGGCCTCTTCATGCGTCACCATGGGCGTCACAATCGAGATGCCCCCATCATGCTCATGAGACCCTTGATAGGGAATATGAACCTTGGAGGAAATAACCAGGCGAACATCACGGTAAATTCCGCCGTAGACGTTCCAATTGCCGGCTGACATGGGGGCGATTCGATGAGCGTCGTTTCGCTTGTTTTGAACAAACAGGACAATCGAATTGGCTTCGCCGTATTTAAGATGAGGCGTCAGGTCGAAATAGAATGAGGTGTATCCGCCTTTGTGATCCCCGACATACTGGCCATTCACCCATAGCTGCGCGTACTTCTGAACGCCATCGAACTCGATCCGTATGACTTTGTCCGATACGTCCTTCGCTATCGTGATCGTTTTTCGGTAGACGCCCCAGCCGTTCCACCAATAGGGATCGTCACGCTCCGAGGGGGCGGCGATAAATGGATGCAACTCGCCGGTCGTCTCATAGGTGCTCCAGGTATGCGGAATGGACACTACTGGCCAGGACGAGGAATCGAAGTTGGTTGCCGCCAGCGATCGATCCAGCTCTGCCGAGGGGAAGTAGTTGAATTCCCAGTTTGAGTTGACATCGATCACATCGCGCGGGGGCAGTCCTTGACCAAAGCGCTTCTCGGGCGGCTTTGTAGACGCCCTGCGCCAGTGCCCTGTGGGGACGTCCGCGCGAACCTCGGCGACGGAACCGGGCTGCCTGCCGGTTTGTGCGCCATACTTGCAGCCGGCTATTGTCAGAGCCATCAGGCAAACAATGTACAGACGGTTTAATACGGACAATTCCGGGACTCCTTCGATACTTAGATGCTGCATATTGGAATTGGAACGTACACAACCCGCAACGAGCTGCCGGTCATTCCCTCTATTGATTAAAAAACCAGGCGAAAGGGGGCATTATTGGGCACGACCCTCGGAAACTCACGAACGAAGCCCTGGGTGCTTTCGAACGAACGTACTTGTCCTTCACTGTCGGATTGGGTCACGCGAAGCTTGACTCTGTCGTAGGAGTCAGAAATGGTCCGAAAAAACCGGACAGTTTTTCCGGCGATTTTAAGTGTACTGTCACGTCGGGTTATGCCGCCTTGGGCAGCGGTTTTCGTTTATAGAATACGTCGTCGGGCGTTCGGTTGTCAAGTCCCTGGTGCGGGCGCTCTTCGTTGAAGTAGCGCAGGTAGTCGGCGATTCCCTTCCTGGCCTCGACCACCGTGTCGTAGGCGCACCGGTAGACTTCTTCCTGTTTGAGGCTGCGCCAGAGGCGCTCCACGTACGCGTTGTCCAGCCAGCGGCCCTTGCCGTCCATGGATATACGCACCCCGTGCGCCTTGAGCGCACCCGTGAACGCCTCGGAGGTAAACTGCGCCCCCTGGTCCGTGTTGCCTTCCGCGCCGACTGGTCCAACAAGAGCGATTTCGAGATCGTGCTTCCGGAACAGGAGCAGATCACCATGGAGGAAATCCAGCAAACGGAGCAAATCGAGCAACCTCCTCCGCCGCCGAAGCCGCCCGTCCCCGTAGAGGTCCCGAACGATGAAATCCTGGAGGACGATATCCTTGACCTCGACGCTTCGCTGGACCTCGACGCCCCTGCGGCTGCCCTTCCCCCACCCCCCACCCCTGATGAGGAAGAGGAAGAAGAGCCCGAGATCTTCATAATCGTGGAGCAGAGCCCTGAACTGATCGGGGGCTACGCTTCTATCGTTAACGCAATAAAGTATCCCGAGATCGCCCGCAAGGCAGGGGTAGAAGGACGCGTATTCGTAGAATTTGTTGTCGACGAACAGGGCAACACATATAACGTGAAGATAACGCCGGGCCGGGGCATTGGCGCCGGCTGCGACGAGGAAGCCATCCGCGTCGTGGAAGAGGCTAAATTCACCCCCGGAAAGCAACGCGGCAGGGCTGTCAAGGTGCGGATGTCGCTGCCAATCACCTTCAAGTTGAAATAAACGCACAAAGCGCGGCGCCCGGACGAAAGTCCGTGCAGGATCGTTTTACGTGCTTGTCCAGCGTAGGCACGCCTTGGAGGCGGTGTCACGGACCGGTACGCAGCAAAGCGGGCGATTTCTACCCCAGGAACCGCCCCAAAGCAATGCGCTTCACTATCCCTATCTCCCCTTCAATTCAACTCCACCCCAAACCCCAGCACCACCCGTCCCCCCGCAATATCTCCGAATCCCCCGAGGCGGCGGGTAATGTCCATGCGGAGCGGCGCGCCGCCAATCCGGGTCAGGGAAACGCCGACCTCGTGGACGGAACGGTCCCCGCAATACGCCGGGGGCATGCAGTCATGCGCAGATGCGGCAGGCTGTCCCCGAACGCGCCCGTGCGCCCCAAACAGCGCGATGCCCATGCGCAGGCGGACAAGCGGCCACAGCCGGACCCATTCGAACGGGAGCGTCGTGAAGTCGTGACGCCAGAAGACGGCGGCGTGCCGCGCCCCTTGCAACGGCCGTCCGTGCAGAGAACGAAAGGCATGACGCCGGTTCAGCCGGAGGCCGCCGAAAAGTTCGAGTCCGGTATCGAGTAGCGCGGTCCGTTGCGGCGGAAGATCGCCGAAAGACGTACCGGCCTGCAGGCGGATATGCAGGCCCGCAGGCGTCGGGCGGTGCCTGCGCAGGGTGGGCTGCGTCAGGTCGATATGGCCTCCCAGCAAGGTAAATGCGGCGTCGCTCGCAAGCCCCTGCGGCGAACTGTGCTCGACGCGCAACGCGGCGGACCGGATGGTTCGGGTTGTGCGGCGAGGCAGCGCAAGAGCCGCGTACACCGACCGGAATGTGTCGTCCACAACGGGCGGATTGGCCCGAAAGGCCTGTGCGTACGGCCAGGAACGAATCACGTGACGTTCTATCGATTCCGCCTTTTCCTGCTCGACGCCGGCGGCGAGATGCAATCCCCGCCATGTCGTCTCCAGGTCGGCTCCGTACCGGGTTCGCCGGAAATAATCGAAGTAATCCTGTCCGCCGAGCGCCGCTTGCACCGAAGCGAGCGCCTCGCTGTAGCCGGACCAGACACCCTGCGAAGCAACATCCCGGTCGTACGAAATGCGAAGAAGAATTTGTTCGCCAAGCGGGGCCGTTAGGGAAACATATGACCGGGTCTTCTGGAGGCCGGTCGCCTGGCCGATACGCCACGACAGGCGGGCGCCGGAAAACAGGTCCAGTTCGTTTCCGACGCTGCTGAACAGGCCGTCCACCCGGTTGTACCGGAATGTAAACCGGTATCCCATGACCACGGGCCAATGCAACCGGTCAGGATTTTCCGGATCCAGAAAACCGACGAATCGTCCCTCGCGCCGTTCGGGAGGAAACGCTTCGCTCAACGTCAGGTTGGCGGCGCGAAGATCGCCGATTGCGTCCAGTTCGCGCGCCGTCATTGGCATGAGCACCTGCCCGTATCGAAAATCCGGGTCGCTCCAGGGCGTGGTTACCGATGTAAGCTGCTCTTCCGGGATGTTGGTACGGTGCCCGGCCAGCAGGGTGCGCCGGCTGAACGCCACGGTACGCAGACGTTGCGTATCGACGGCGGCGCGGAGCGTCCCCTCCATATCGAGATTGACAGGGGCCCAGAACCCGGCAGCGACCTCCCGGAAGTGCTGCACGTACCGGACACTCCAGCCGGACGTCGGGTCGGGAAAAACCACGTGCCGGGCCGGGAAAAGCCGGGCTTCCAGCAGCACGAATTCCTCGTCCATCACGGAAATCTGCCCTATAAACGCAGCTTCCTCTTCGCCGATGGGGGAAACGTTCAGATCGTAGATGGTGCGATCGCCGAGCATGCGCTCCGCGGCCACCCGGAAGACATAGTGTTCCAGCGCGTCGGGATGGGTAGGCCCGATCATCCGTTGCCCCTGAACGGTCACGAAATCCTCGTACAGGTTCGCCACGTCGTGCGGGGCGGGCAAGGGAAGTTCCTCGTCCCACGCACCGGTCCGGCTTACGGCGCTCACCTCGGCGCGAGAGGCATGATGGGTACGGTCCGTCGGTTCGGCTTCGCCATACAGCCACAGCAGGTCGAAGGCGGTATCGCCGAGATGGACAATGCGTTCGTCGCCTTCGAGCACGAGCCGGGTCTGGCCCACCATGCGAAGCGATGATACGTCCGCGAACATGCGCTGTTTGCGGCGGATCACCTGCTCCATCAGGCCGGATGCGAAGCCCTCGCCCGACACCAGTACCTCCTCCAGCGGAATCACGATAGGGGTCAGCCGGATGACAAGCGATTCCGCCGCTTCCGGGGACACCGGGAATACCCGAGGAGCATACCCCAGATGCTGGACGACGATAGCCTTGGGAAACGCGGGCAATTCGAGGAAGAAACGCCCCTCCGCATTCGTAATGGCGCCCTGCGCCATGTCTTCCGTGAACACATGCGCGCCGGACAGGGGGGTTTCGGTGTGCTCGTCCAGGACCGTTCCCCCGATGCGCACCTGCGCGGCAGTCGTCCAGACGGCGCCGATCGACAGCAGGAAGATATAGAGGATGTACCGGATCACGCCGGATGAAGCAGCGACTTTCTGCAAGACCGGACCTCATGATAGCCGGTCGGGGGAATGCGGTAGCCGTACGCCACGGAACAAGGGAACAAGATACTATAGGATGCTCTGATCAGAGTGTTCTTAACGAACCACCGGCGTGCTTCGTATCATGGACGGCAGATCTTCACAAGGAGTTTTGTCCCTGTTTGACCGGTATTGACTACGGATTCGATGGATCGCAGAAATTTTCTTTGCAGTCTGGCTACGGTCGCCGGAATCGGAACGCTGGGCGCGCGCCAAGCCCTGCTCGACCCTCCGTACCCCCCGGCCCGCGAGCGACGCGCCGATGTGGTGATCATTGGCGGAGGCACAGGCGGCGTGGCGGCAGCGCTGGGGGCCTTGCGCAGCGGCTGCCGGGTTATCCTGACCGAAGAAACGGACTGGATCGGCGGGCAATTGACCCAGCAGGCGGTTCCCCCCGACGAACACCCGTGGATCGAACAGTTCGGGGCGCCCGCTTCGTACCTCGATTTCCGGCGGCGGGTGCGGGCCTTTTACCGAGAGGCCTATCCGCTGGCCGGAGGGGCGCCGGACCCGTTCAATCCGGGAAATTGCGGGGTTTCGCGCATCTGCCACGAACCCCGCGTCGCGCTGGCCGTGCTGGAAGAAATGCTGGCCCGGTATGTAAGCAGCGGGCAGCTTACCGTATTGCTGGAGCATGTGTGCATTTCCGCAAGCGTGACGGGCGACCGCATCGAATCCGTGCGCGTGCGCGATGGACGCACAGGACACGAAACCGAATTGACCGCCCCCTTCTTTATCGACGCGACGGAGCTCGGGGATGTGCTCCCGCTGGCCGGGGTCGAATACGTAACCGGAGCGGAATCGATGGATCAGACCGGCGAACCGCATGCCCCCGCCGAGCCGCAGCCGCAAAATATGCAGGCGGCCACCTGGTGCTTCGCCATGGAGCATGTGGACGGAGAAAATCACGTCATCGAACGGCCCGCCGAGTACGCATTCTGGCGCGACTACGTGCCCGACCTCGCGCCCCCCTGGCCCGGCCCCCTGCTGAGTTTCACCTATAGCCATCCGATTACGCTCGAACCGCGCACGCTGCCGTTCGACCCGCGGACGGACGACGGGGGATGGTGGACCTACCGGCGCCTCATTGACCCGGCCAACTTTGCGCCGGGAACGTATCCGGGCGGCGTCACCCTGGTCAACTGGCCGCAGAACGATTACCTCCTGGGCAATTTCGTGGATGTCGACGAGGCGGAGAAAGCCCGGCATCTCGACGGAGCGATGGGTCTGAGCCGATCGCTCTTCTACTGGTTGCAAACGGAAGCCCCCCGACCCGATGGGGGCGAGGGCTGGCCCGGCCTGCGGCTGCGCGGCGATCTGACGGGTACCCGGCACGGATTGGCAAAACGACCGTACATCCGCGAGGCCCGGCGCATCCGGGCCGAATTCACCGTGCTCGAACAACATGTGGGCGTGGAGGCGCGCATGGCGGAGACGGGCTTGCCGCAAGGAGAAGTTACCGCGGCGGCTTTCCCGGACTCCGTGGGGATCGGCAGTTACCGCATCGACCTGCACCCGTCCACCGGCGGGGATAATTATATCGACATCGGGTCCCTGCCCTTTGAAATTCCTCTGGGCGCCCTGCTTCCCGTGCGCATGGAAAACCTGCTGCCCGCCGCAAAGAACATTGGAACGACGCACATTACGAACGGGTGCTATCGCCTGCATCCCGTGGAGTGGAATATCGGGGAAGCCGCAGGCCAACTGGCGGCGTTCTGCAAGCACGGGAATCATGCACCCCGGCAAGTACGCGCCAGGCCGCAATTACTGGAAGATTTCCAGCAATCCCTGAGGCGGCAGGGCGTCGAAATTCGCTGGCCGGACCCTGCGCGCCGCGCAAGGTAGCACGGACTGTCCTGTGCGCGATTACGAAAGATTTTCTGGCTGTATCGCCTCGCCCGCGTCGCGCTTCGGAAAGATCGCCTGAGCAAAAGAAAACAAGAGGGGGATCAGGTGACTACCTCTTCCGCCGCCTGCGCCTTGCGCCTCAGAAAGATCGCCAGAAGGAGAGAAAGCCCGATGCCGATCAGCAGCACGGTCACATACATCACGACCGTTTGAAAGGCGATATTGGTCAATAGAGGGCTCTGGGCTCCCATCGTAGCTTCGAACGCCTGAAACTCTTCCGCCGTCATGGATGCGCGGGCCAACTCCGTCTGGTAATCCATGTACTTCTGCGTGAAATCGGGGTCGATGACTTTCACATAGAGCAGATTGTAGGCGGCGAAGGCAACGGCCGGAAGTTCGGTGACGACGATACCCACCAGCCAGGCTTTCCCGAAGGAAATGCCGCCGCCGGACATCTTGTCCCGGTATTCCTTGACGCCGAGATAGATGGCGATGGCGAGCGCAGCCACGATCGTCGTGTACCCGATGATCTCGCCCACCGCGAAATCCTCCGCATCGGGGATGCCCATGATGAGCAGCACGAGCAGGTTGACGCCGATCATGATGGCGGCGCCGATCCCGCCGTAGTAAAGCAACATCCGCTTCATGATCCCATGCCTACTTTTTCAACTTCCCTCCCAGGCTGGCCGGGCCGGGACCGTACACCGCGAGCAAACCGAACGCGCACATATACAGCAGCGCAAGTTCTCCATGGTTCTGAATCGGCAGGCCGCCTTGCGGCGCATGGGCCATGAAATAGGCCACAAGCATCATGAGGGCAAGGATGGCTGCAATCGGCGTGGTCAGAAGTCCCACGACGACGAGCAGGCCGCCGAAAAATTCAAGCACGCCCGCAAGCCCCATGAGCGAAAACAACTCCGCCGTACCGCCGGATTCGCCCATGCCGCCAAACCAGCCGAAGAGCTTCTGGGCGCCATGCTGCATGAACAAAAGGCCGATAAGAATGCGCGCAAACGCATGGGTGATGCTCCGGATAGAGCGACCGGGGGGCGAATTGAAAAAATTCGACATCGTTCCGAAGGGATTGGTTAAGAAACACCCCTTAATAATTAGGTGAAAGCGCTTACAAAATCAAGTCCCGACTACGATTTCCCCCTTTTCCCACAAATAACTTCCTCGTCAGAGCGTCCGGCATCCGGGATGGATTATCCCGCCTGTTCGTCCAGTTCCATTTCCAGAACGATCTCCACGTCGCTTCCTACCACCAGACCGCCGGTTTCCGTCAAGGCGTCGAATTTCAGATTGTACTCGAAGCGGTCGATCGTCGTCCTCGCTTCGAACCCGGCCTTGCGTCCCTCTCGACCTGCGGCCATGCCCAGGAATTCGGCGTCCAGCTCGATCTCCTTTGTAACGTCCCGGATGGTCAATTCGCCGACGAGCTTAAATTCGCCGTCCTCAAGATCGCGAACCTCCTTGCTCACGAACCGCAGTTCCGGGTATTCCTCGGCATTGAAAAAATCGTCCGAGCGAAGATGGTTGTCGCGGCGCTCGTTCCCGGTGTCGACGCTGCTTGTCTGGATGGTCGCCTCCACGGAGAGCGTACTCAGGTCTTCCGGATCGAACTGCACCGTGGCGTCGTACTCGCCGAAAGCGCCGCGCACATTGGAAATTCCAAGATGACGAACCTTGAACCCGACGTTGGAATGGGTCTTGTCCGGACGGAAGGTGACGACTTCGGCGCGATCATGAACCGGAAGCGCTGCGCCGGTCAAAAGGAAAGCGGTAGCCAAAAAGGCGGCGGTAAGAAAACGAATGGATTTCATGGTGCGAAAAGGTTGTATGTAGATGGAAATAAATGCGTGTGTTCTACCGTATTCGGGCCGTACGGTTCTGCGAACGTAAGGCTGCGCCATTTTCCGGACAGCCTCGCAAAAAAATCGTCATCTATGCGTTTTTTGCATAATACCCTCTCCTTTTATGCAATTTCTGCATAGTTGGCCTGTCCGGCCAGCGTGTGGCACGTGTACGCGTACCTGTGGGCGCACCAGGGCGACGTGGACGAATCGGAAAACCAATCCGGAAAGGAACCGGCCTGAGCGCCAGCGCTGTCGCAGACGCGATCTACACGCTATGGGAGCAGGGCGTGCTGGGCCTCGAAGACTGAGCCGGACCCAGGAACGTCCGGAAAAAGGAGCTGACCCCGCACGGGCGGGTTGTGGTTGACGCTCAGACGCTCCAAACCGTAGTAGGATGTGGATTTCCGGAATCTATCGAACGAGCGTCATCGTGCCCGTTCTGGTTTCGCCGCTCGCCGCAAGGCGATACAGATAGGAACCCGTCGGCAGATTGCTTGCATCGAAGCGGACGCTGTGAAACCCAGAAGGTTGAAGGCGATCTACGAGTACGCCGGCGATCCGACCCGTCATATCGTAGACAAAAAGACGTACGTGACTCGCTTCCGGCAAGACATAATCGATAGTCGTCCGGAGATTGAAGGGGTTCGGATAGTTACTAAAAAGCGTTAGTTCTTCAGCGGAAGAGCAATGGAAAATAGAATTCGTCGTGGCTATCCCTGCATGCCACTGAACGAGCGATACAGGCAAGCAAACATTAGGCAGACCCTCAGTATAGAATGACAAAAGATTCAGAAGATTAGAGAACGTCTCGGGAATGGCGCCGGTCAGATCGTTATCCCCCAGACCAAGCTGGAACAACTTCGAAAGATTACCTATTTCAGGAGGAATGGCGCCAGTCAGATTGTTAAAAGACAAATCAAGAAATTCCAGCGCCGAAAGATTACCTATTTCAGAAGGAATGGCGCCAGTCAGATTGTTAAAATGCAGGTAAATAGATTCCAGCGCCAAAAGATTACCTATTTCAGAAGGAATAGCGCCAGTCAGATCGGTACGGTTCAGATTAAGACTTCTCAGCGCCAAAAGATTACCTATTTCAGAAGGAATAGCGCCAGTCAGATCGGTATAGCTCAGATTAAGACTTCTCAGCGCCGAAAGATTACCTATTTCAGAAGGAATAGCGCCGGTCAGATTGTTAAAAGACAACCGAAGCCTTTCCAGCACCGAAAGATTGCCTATTTCAGAAGGAATCTCACCAGTCAGAGCGTTACTCTCCAAATCAAGCTCTTCCAGCGCCAAAAGATTACCTATTTCAGAAGGAATAGCGCCAGTCAGATCGTTATGGTTCAGAAAAAGCCCTTGTAGAAACGAAAGATTGCCTATTTCAGAAGGAATCTCACCAGTCAGAGCATTAAAAGACAACCGAAGCCTTTCCAGCACCGAAAGATTGCCTATTTCAGAAGGAATCTTACCAGTCAGAGCGTTAACCTCCAGATCAAGCACCTGCAGCGCCGAAAGATTACCTATTTCAGGGGGAATCTCGCCAGTCAAAGCATTAGCAGCCAGATCAAGCTCTTCCAGCGCCGAAAGATTACCTATTTCAGGGGGAATCTCGCCAGTCAGAGCATTAGCAGCCAGATCAAGCTCTTCCAGCGCCGAAAGATTACCTATTTCAGGGGGAATCTCGCCAGTCAGATCGTTACGGTTTAGAAAAAGCCCTTGCAGAAACGAAAGATTACCTATTTCAGGAGGAATCTCGCCAGTCAGACCGCTACCCTCCAGATCAAGCCCTTGCAAAAACGAAAGATTGCCTATTTTAGGAATCGAAACAGGCAGAGCGTTACTCTCCAGATCAAGCACTTGCAGCGCTGAAAGATTACCTATTTGAGAAGGAATCTCGCCGCTCAGGCCATTGTCAGACAAGAAAAGACCTATAACCCGTCCATCTGAATTAACTGTAACGCCCTCCCAATTACCAAGAGACTCAGACGTTTTCCAGTTATAATTATTAAACCAATTATCCCCATCTGTAGCGTCGTACAGGGCTTCAAGAGCAGTGCGATCGGTAGCTGCGGATCCTTGCGCCCTTGCATCGAGAAGAAGAGCAGGAGAAAACAGCATCGAAATCGAAAATGCGAAGAGAATATGTTTCATAGAGCAAGCAGAAAACCAAAGAGGAAGTGAATCCCCAACTTAACCAGCGGCCAAGAGCGTGTCAATGCCTTCGAAGCCCAGCACGGCCCCGGATCGACCTCGAAGCGAGCAGATAGCACAGCTTACAAGTGTGCGATCAATGTCGGATGCGTGTCCGGTCTAACGGCTGTGCAAGCGGGCATGCCTGATGCACCATCCTGTCTTAGCGCCCGTCCGTACGCCTCGTATCCGAGTGCGCCAACTCCTGCAGGAGTTCCCAAAGGCGACGGACATGCTCTTCCGTCGTACGCAGATTCCCGATGGCGACCCGTATCGTGTACCGTCCCCGTAATTTGGTGTGGGAAAGGAAAAACTCGCCGGTTTCGTTGATCGCGTGCAGGAGGCGCTCGTTGGCGGCGTCGGTCTCTTCGTCGCTGGCGCCCGCAGGACGGAAACGCAGGCAGACGAGCGAAAAATCGGTCGGGGCCAAGCGCTCGAAGCCAGGGGAAGCATCGACCCACCCGGCAAGGAGGTGGGCGAGGCGGATGTGCTCGCGCAGGGTGTCCGCAATGCGTTCGGCGCCGCTAATAGTACAACAATCCGGGCCTTTCAGATTCAAATCTTGCAGGATGATGCAATAATCACGGAGGATCGTTGTACCAGCGCACGGAACAAGGCGCCTAACTTGAATGTCCAGAAATACTCTGATTACGGTGCAGAGGATCCGGCTGCTCGAACGGTGATTGCTCGCTGACGGCATAGCGCCAGAAGCGGTGGACCTCACCAGAGCCGTCGTCGTGCCGTATCGCCCGCGGTAACTGCGTGCGAGGATATCGTTTGAACAGTCAGTTCGTGCCTGCAAACCATGAAACGAACATGAAAACAATCATGAAAACGTCAACTGCCGGGTTGTTGCTCCTCCTCATGAGTGCGCAATGGGCCTTCGCGCAAAACGATGCCGTTGAACAGGAAATTGCCGATTTATCCACGGCAAAATGGCAATGGATGGCGGACAAGAACGTGGACGAACTCGCCGCACTTTTTCATGACCGATCAAGATTCGTCCACATGAGCGGCACCTGGGGCAAGGACGAGGAGATCGACATCATCAGAAGCGGGCGAATCCACTACAAGCAAGCTGATGTCCACGATGTGGTGATAGAAACTTTCGGCGACACGGTCATCCTCTGGAACCGCATCACGCTGCTGGCCGAGGTTCGAGGCAATGAAGTTTCGAATGAGTTCACCGTTACCGAGATATACCAAAAGGTGGACGACGATTGGAAGTTGCTTGACTTGACGTTCAGCAGCGTGCGGGACACCCATAGCATTGAACATTAGCCGCCTCACTCTGAAATCATCGGACCAAAGGTTCACCGGAGCAACTACTATGAACCGGGCAGCCTCGCAAAAAATCGTCATCTATGCGTTTTTTGCATAATACCCTCTCCTTTTATGCAATTTCTGCATAGTTCTCCTTTGTGCCCCGCGCTGACCAAGCCCTGCCAGCCTTTCAGACCGTAAACCCGCATGCCGGATGCGCAATGAGCGTTCTAACGCCTGCCTGCAGACTCCGCATCCGCTGCCAACCCCTGCAGGAGTTCCCAAAGGCGGCGGACATGCTCTTCCGTCGTACGCAGATTCCCGATGGCGACCCGTATCGTGTACCGTCCCCGTAATTTGGTGTGGGAAAGGAAGAACTCGCCGGTTTCGTTGATCGCGTGCAGGAGGCGCTCGTTGGCGGCATCGGTCTCTTCTTCACTGGCGCCCGCAGGACGGAAACGCAGACAGACGAGCGAAAAATCGGTCGGGGCCATGCGCTCGAAGCCGGGGGAGGCATCGACCCACCCGGCAAGGAGGCGGGCAAGCCGGATGTGCTCGCGCAGGGTGTCCGCAATGCGTTCAGCGCCGAGTGAGCGCAGTACGTACCAGAGTTTCAGGGCGCGAAACCGGCGCCCCAGCGGGATAGCGTACTCCATATAATTGACGGTGCGGGAGTATTCGCGACTCCGAAGGTACTCCGGCACCAGCGAGAGGGCGTCCCGCAGATATTCCGGACGCGCCGTATAGAATGCCGTCAGGTCCATGGGGACGAACATCCACTTGTGGGGATTGACGACAAACGAATCGGCGCGCTCGCACCCTTCGAAGTGATGGCGCATCTCCGGCAGCATGGCGGATGCGCCTGCATAGGCCGCATCGATGTGCAGCCAGAGCGCATGTTCGGCGGCAATATCCGCGATGGCGGGAACCGGATCCACCGCCGTACACCCCGTAGTGCCTACCGTCGCGACGATCGCAATGGGAGCAAAGCCGTTTCGCAGGTCCGAAGCGATCGCCTCGCGCAGCGCATCGGGCTTCATGGCGTACCGCTCGTCCACCTCGATCTTGCGGCACGCTTCCCAGCCGAGGCCAAGGGCCGCCGTGGTTTTTTCGACGGATGAATGCGCATGCTCCGACGTATAAATGACCAGACGGTTCAGATCCAGCGCCGATCCTGCTTTTCTGGCCGCGGAGGCGGCGAATTCGCGCGCAGCGATCATCGCATGGAGGCTGGCCGTGGAAGCCGTTCCATGAATCATGCCGAACCAGGACAGCGGCAGCCCCAACAGCTTACCCAGCCACTGCAATGTTCTTTCTTCGAGTTCGGTCAGGGCAGGCGACGAACTCCACATCAGGCCGATGTTGTTCAGCGCAGCGATCAGGGTTTCCGCCAACACCCCCGGAGACGACCCGCCGGCGGAGAAGTACCCCATGAAACCGGGATGATTCCAGTGCATCACGTGGGGCACGATCGTGCGCTCGAAATCGGCGAGAATCTCGCCATACGGGGACGGGTGAACAGGCGCTTCCCCCGGCAACTTGTCGAGCAACGCACCAGGCTCGGCATCCGGCTGCACGCGCAGCCGTTCCGGATGCGCAATGTAGTCGGCGATCCAGTCTATGACAGCGTGCCCCGCACGACGGAATTCTTCGGATTCCAGGTCGCCTGTCGGCGGAGATTCGGGAAGATCAGGCATTAATTAAAAAATCCGCGCCACAAAACTCGGCAGAGAAACGGAGGCGCCCACCGATACCGGAGTCATGGTTCGGTTCCCTACTTTGTAAAATGGTTGATCTATACGCAACTCGAGTTTCAGACGAGCTCTGCTGAGGCGAAGCGCTTCCACCCCGCCAACAACATATACCCCCATGCCGCTCTCACTATCAGTCTCGGTGTAGACGAAATATTCATCCTCGTAGTAATCGCGGCTACCCCAGGATCTGGCGATACCGCCGCCCACATAGGGCGAGATATTCTTCTTGTTGAAAAAGTACTGC
This sequence comes from Rhodothermales bacterium, assembly GCA_951812345.1. Classification (GTDB taxonomy): domain Bacteria; phylum Bacteroidota; class Rhodothermia; order Rhodothermales; family VXPQ01; genus VXPQ01. The sequence goes on along the minus strand of OX638295.1, from coordinate 39,310 downwards.
CCGCCGATCGACCAGGCAAAGAACGTGAATCTCTCGTCGTTATCGTTACTGCCCCCGGCGCCCCGGAATTCGGTTCCCACAGCATAGGATGGCGTCTCATACGTCCACCCCCACTCGGCGCCGAATTCAGGGTTGTTGGACACGGAAGTTCCAATCATCCCAAGACGCCACATGAACTCGCCGGGTATCTTCCGGAGCTCCCGGGCTTCCTCTTCGACGAGATTCTCCATGTCAACCGTAGTAGCAAGCGAGGTCTCGTTGACCAGCGCATCGACCAGTCTCGGCGCGGCCGAGACCATTTCCTCGATGCCCGCTAACAGAAGCTCCCGCTCGATCACGACGGTCCCGTCAGGGGCTTCCTGACTTAGGCGAACCAGGATATTCTGGCCCAAAACGTGTAACGTAACACGATACGCAATCGCTGAGGCCGCGACATCGTACACGGGTTCGCCCACCTGTACGCCCTGATTGCGCAGTTCCCGACACACCAGAAAAGCAGCGGTGTGCGCATCGGCTTCCGGCAAATCCCCATGATCCCCAATCAGGCAGACCGCCGTGTCAGACATCGATTCGTCCGGCTCATTGGCATTTTCCTGCGCAAAAACCGGAGAAGCCGCCGCAAGAACCGTTAGACATGCAACCACGATTAAACGCTGCATAGCATCCTCCTCTTGGGTGGTAAAAAACCTTCGTTGGGGAGGTTTTCGCTCCCGCGCTTCCCGGTGATCCTGTAGTCATGTGTAAGCCGCAGAGCGGTCTGGAATAGTAACGCGCCGTACACTTTACAGGATAAACGCCGGGCAGGCTACACGTCATATAATACAAGAAACGTACAGAAATGGTCCGAAAAAACTGGACAGTTTTCCCGGCGATTTTAAGTGTACTGTAGCACCGGGCTATGCTGCCTTGGGCAGCGGTTTTCGTTTGTAGAATACATCGTCGGGCGTTCGGTTGTCAAGTCCCTGGTGCGGGCGCTCTTCGTTGAAGTAGCGCAGGTAATCGGCGATTCCCTTCCTGGCCTCGGTCACCGTGCCGTAGGCGCGCCGGTAGACTTCTTCCTGTTTGAGGCTGCGCCATAGGCGCTCCACGTACACGTTGTCCAGCCAGCGGCCCTTGCCGTCCATGGAGATGCGCACGCCGTGCGCCTTCAGTGCCCCGGTGAATGCCCCCGAAGTAAACTGCGCTCCCTGATCCGTGTTGAAGACCTCGGGCGCTCCGTAGCGGACCATGGCCTCTTCCGTCGCTTCGACGCAGAAAGAGGCGTCGAGCGTGTTCGAGAGCCGGTGGGCTGGCGCCTTGCGGCTGTGCCAGTCGATCACGGCCACGAGATAGAGAAAGTCTTTCGCCATAGGGATGTACGTAATGTCCGCCGCATAGACCTCGCGGGGCCTGGTCACCTTGAGAGTTCTGGGCAGATAGGGGTAAATCTTGTGCCCTTCCCCCGGAGACGACGTGCGGCGCTTCGGGTAGATGGCCCCAAGGCCCATAAGCCGCATGAGACGTACGACGCGGCTTATGGCGATGCAAATGCCTTTTGCCTGGAGCTTGCTCTTTATCGTGCGCGATCCGCTCGTGGGACGCTCCATGTAGAGTCTGTCGATCTCCTTCATGACGGCAAGGTTCTCTTCGCTCTCTTGCCGGGGACGGTAGTAGGCCGTCGAACGGCTCAGTTCGAGAAGTTTGCACTGGCGAACGACCGGCAAGCGATGCGTCGGCGCTATCATGGCGCGGCGCTCGGCTATCGGTCGCGACCAAGCGCCTTCGATAAAAAATCCTTCTCCATCGACAATTCTCCGATCTTCGCGTGAAGCGCCTCGATCTTCCTGTCGCGTTCGTCGGGAACGTTGCGGCTTCGGACGAACGCCTCCTCGGCGCTCTCGGTAAGCTGCCTCTTCCACGACTGTATCCGGTTCGGATGCACCTCGAAGCGTTCGGCGAGTTCGGCCAGCGTGCTGTCGCCGCGCATGGCGGCAAGGGCTACCTTCGCCTTGAACGAAGGGCTATGGGTTCTGCGTGTGCGTCTCGACATGGGTCTTGTCTGGTTGATTGCGTCGGAACAAGGTCGCAACAGTACACCTTAAAATTCCCGCGAAATCTGTCCAATCAACCCGAACCACCTCTTACCGCTCTGCACCGGAAAACACGCGCGCTCACCCTCCAAACGCCACATCCAGCGTGGAGGCGTCAGGGGACGCGGCGCTCCGAACGCCCGTGAAGGTCTGTATGGCGCCGTCCGGGTCGCCGACGTGCAGCGTGTAGGAGCCTGTAGTGAACACTTTCGGAGAAAATGTCGTCCCGGCAATACGCAGCGTATAAACGATTTCGCCGGAAGCTTCGTCGATCACCTGCACGACAGGATCCTCCATCCCGCGCACCTGTATCTGCGGCAACCAGGCTGCCGCCTCTCTGCCGTAATTGTCCATCTGCCCGATGGTGACGGGCCAGCCGGGGTACGGCGCGCCATCTTCCGGATCCACGTGGCGAGGCCAGTTGGCGATATGCAACGTGCGCGCCTCCCGGTTCAGCCGCACGATTCCGTAGCCGGGAGCCCGGTCGTACAGATTCTTCGGCTCCATCCCTGTCTCATAGGGATTCGAGACCGCAAGCACCGTCATGTGATTGCCGAATCCGTCCAGAAAATCGCCCGTGTTCTTCGGGGCGCCTTCCGGGCGGTTGGCGCCGGGAAGGGGAGGATACCACCGCCGGGGATAGAAATTGGCCACGGAAGGCACGCACAGCGCATAGCCTGCATCGCCCCAGGCGTCCACGCCGTATTGGATCGTGCTTCCAAGGTGCTGATCCCCCGCAAGATGAAAAGCGAACCCCTTGCGGATGGCCCGGATCGCAGCGTCCCGCCCGTGCTTCGGCCAGCCATTGGAGTCCATGTCCTGCACGATGCGGTCGTTGGGAGCATACTCGCTCACGTCGAAGATTTCGAGACGGGGCACCACCACATCGCTCGGAGCCGCCTGCGGCAGGGTCGCCACATTGACGAAAATGGTCTGGGACATGAGGAATTTCATCCACGCGCCGTGTGACCAGTCTGCGGCCCAATGCTCCAGAAAATCAAGTTGCCGCTGGCCCAGGAGGTCGGCAGTCGGGGCGCGCAGCGCCTCGGGCGGGTTTGTGGGCCGGTTCTCCGCCCACCCGTTTTCGATGTCGAGGTACGCAGGCAACACCATCTTCGGCGAATCTTTCCATTTGCGATCCTCGATGATCCCGAAGCTGACGCCGCCGTACACGAGATCGGTGTAATAGACGCCTATACCCTGTTCGACAGGCGCAGGATCATACGGCGGCGGCAGGTGCGCGGTCTGCGTCCGCTGTACGGCGTTCACCCAGGACGCCGGCATGACATATCCGCCAGTATCCTGTCGCTCTTTCTTCGTGGCGCCGGGCCCGGTGGCCTTGCCCCCGGCGCCCCATACGTTGCCGTGATACACGTCATGGTCATCGGGAATGGTAACCGTGGGAATATCTTTCGTAAGCTCGCCGTATTCCCAGCCGAAGAGATACCATTTGCGCAGGTAATCGAGCATCGCGGTATCGAGCGGCCCTTCCACATAGCCGTAGCCGCCTATGCTCTCGTAAATGTTGTCCCCGGTGAAAAGCAGAATGTCCGGGTCGTGCCATGCGACGCGCCGCACCAGATCGGCATGAGGAAACCCGAGATCGTTGTTTCCCGTGAAGCCCGCCACCACGATCTCTTCCTGGTCCACCGGATCGCGGCGCACCGTGCCTTCGAACACATGCTCGACCGGATTCCCTGACGCGCTCGTCAGATCGTACGCAAGGCGATAGGAAACATCCAGCGAATCGGGCCAATCGGCCACGGCAAAGGTCGCCGTACGCGCCATGGGATCGATCGGGGCGCGCACGGCCTCTTCCCATTGCCCATCCCTGCGTACCGTCAGCCGTACCTCCTGCGCATCGTCGTCCGAGAGCGGCGGCATCTGGGCCGTCATGGAGAGGCTTCCCTTGCTCAGGGTGTACATGGCGAACAAAACGGGACCGAATGCCCGTTCGGGGTACGCCCGCACTCGCGTGCCATTCACCTGCCAGTCCTCGAACCAGAAGCTCGGCCGATTCGTGTCCTCGCCGGACAGCCCGGCGGTATCGAAATCGACCACCAGCGCCAGCCCCCCGGTCAATGCATCGGCGTCCACCGGCGCCTCGATGGATTCCAGCACCTCCCCGTCCGGATTCTCCAGCCGCAATCGGAGGTTGTACTGCCCGTCCTCCTGTTGTACCGCCCGCATATCCAGAAACACGCCCTCCGCAGGGAAGGCCCCATCCGGAAACAGCGCGCCCGAAGACGCATCCTCCGAGACATCGGAAAACGCGCCAATGAACAGACTGCCCAGAGCGGTCACGCCCACATCCAGTCCGGATCCCCGCAGCGCGGTGTCCCGGTAATCGTGGAACGCGCCGCGCGCGCCGATACGAAAGCCCGCCCTGCCCGAATCCGGCAGCGGCGCATCGGAGGCGATGACCCCAAGGCGAACCCGCACATGTACGTCCCCTTCTCCCTCGGCCACCTCCCGCACAAGCAACGCTACATTCCGGTTTGCACGGCGGGTCAGGCATTCGATACGCCCGTCCCGGATTCGCCAGTCCTGAAGCGGATTCGACCAGTATTCCGGGCCGATCCACGGGCGTTCGACCACAGGATGCGCCGCATGAAACGCCGCCCGGTCCGTCGGACCGCAACCGGCCCATGCAAGGGCAAGCGTCCCCCACACGGCCAAAGAAATCAGTCGGGATGTCTTCACGAGTCCAGGAAAGTCTGTTTCTGATGCGCGATAAAGCGAAAAAGCAGACCGATCGGTCTACCTTCTCGTCCATTGGATAGACGACGGGTGATGGGCCGCCTGCATGATGCTGTCGAGGCGCGCCGCCACATCGGGATGCTGCGCGGCAATGTCGGTCGTTTCCGAAAGATCCGTATCGAGATTATATACCTCGATCGCGTCGTGCGCCGGCATACGAACCCCCTTCCACGAACCCATCCGTACGGCCTGCGCCATACCGTCCTCGTGGAATTCCCAGTACAGATACTCGTGTTGGCGCTGATCCTCGGAGCGACCCAGCAGTGTCGGCGTCATATCGATCCCGTCGATACCTTCGGGAGGAGCAACTCCGGCCAGACCGGCGAAAGTCGGCAGCATATCGGCGAAATATCCCACATGATCCGTGACGGTTGCCGCTTCCACGCTTCCCGGCCACCAGGCAATGGTGGGCACGCGAATGCCGCCTTCGTACAAATCCCGCTTGACGCCCCGGAGCGGTCCGTTCGAATCGAAAAACTCCGGATCTCGCCCGCCTTCGCGGTGCGGGCCGTTGTCGCTGGTGAAGAAAACGAGCGTGTTTTCGGCAATGCCGTGCTCCTCAAGGCGATCCAGCACACGACCTATGTCGGCGTCCATCCGGGTAACCATCGCAGCCATTCCCTTCTCGGCGTCCGGCCAGTCCATGTGCTCGTAGCGTCCGTAGTCGGGGACTTCCATGCCCCGGGGGCCCGCTTCATTGTTGGCGTGCGGAATCGTCAATGCGAAGTAGAGAATAAAGGGGCCTTCCCGGTTCCGGTCGATGAAGGCCAGCGCCGAATCCGCAAAAAGATCGTGGCTGTAGGTGATCTTGTCGAGGGCCTCGCCGGCGCCGTCCCCGCTGGGCGGTTCGGGCATTCTGTTGCCGGCCACCGGCACGCGCGCCTCGTTATGGAAAAGAAAGTCGGTATAGTAATTGTGGGCGTGCCGTTGCCCGAGGTAGCCGAAAAAATAATCGAATCCCTGGCGGTTCGGATGCCCCGGCGTGTCGGGGCCGCCCAGTCCCCACTTGCCCACAAGCCCGGTCCGGTATCCGGCGCCCTTGAGCACTTCGGCAAAGGTCACGACAGAATCGGGGATGGGCTCCTGCCCGTAAGGGCGTATTTCCTTGTTGCCCCGGATGTAGGTATGCCCCGTGTGCCGCCCGTCCATGAGCACGCTGCGCGACGGGGCGCACACGGTCGAACCCGAATAAAACTGCGTGAACCGGAGGCCTTCCGCCGCCATGCGGTCGAGGCTGGGCGTCGCGATGCGGGGCTGTCCGAAAACCCCTACATCCCCGTAGCCGAGATCGTCGGCCAGAATAAATACAATGTTCGGGGGAGCGCCTGCAGCTCCCTCATCGGCGACTCCGTCGCCTGCACGGTCCGGCGCGCCGCATCCGGCAAGCCCCCACGCCGTCAGGCCCAGCGTGAGCACTATGGCCGCACACGGCCTTTTCCATCGAAACGGTCTGGATCTCATAATCAAAAATCCCTCTATTCGTATTCCTGTTTGAGCAACCACGGATCCGACGTGCGCACCTCGAAATCCCACAGCATATCCCGGTAGGCAGCCAGTACCTCCGAGTACTCCGGAAGATACGCCAGATTTTTCGATTCCCACGGATCGGCGCGCATGTCGTACAACTCGAATTCGGGGCGGTGTATGTAATCCTCCACGGAGCGTACCCCGTAGCGCGCGTCCGGCCCCTGCCGATACGCCTGCTGCCAGGTGGACGCCGCCCACAAATCCGTGGCGAAGGGGAAGGGAAGATCGTGCGCCACATTCCAGATGAGTTTGTAGTCCCGATCCCGCACGACGCGCATGGGATAATACATCTGAATCTCGTGGAACGTATGCGATGCGTAGATGCGATCGAACCCGGCCCCGTCGCCGCCTTCCAGAACGCTCAGGAAGGAACGTCCGTGCAAGCCGTGCTCGTCCTGCAAGTGCATACGAATACCTTCCGATCGAACCTGCTGCAGATACGTCGGCTCGGCAACCCCGGCGAAGTCCAGGATCGTCGGTGCAATATCCACCCAACTCACCATGGCGTCGGTCACCATGCCGCGTTCCGCCGCATCGGGATGGCGAACGATCAGGGGAGAGAGCAATCCGGGTTCGTACACGGTCGTTTTGGCGCCCGGCATGGCGATTCCATGATCCGACAGGTAAAGAATGAGCGTATCGTCGTAGCGGCCTGCCTCCTTCAGTACCTGCATCAGATATCCGAATCCCTGATCGATACGCGACACGGACTGGTAGTATTGCACCAGTTCGGCGCGCGCAGCCGGCGAATCGGGAAGCCAGGGCGGCACAATCACCTCTTCCGGATCGTACAGAACAGGATCGATGCCCGGATAGCCCGCCGGACGGTTGCCGAAACGATCCGGCGCAAAGGCCTCGTCCGAGGTCGTGCCCCCTCCCCGGTGCGGGTCGCTGGTGGCGATATAAAAGAAGAAAGGCCGCTCGCTTTCCGCTTCGAGAAACGGGCGGGCATGGTCCACCATTGTCACGACGTCGCGGGAATTCCCGGGAATGGCTTCCCCGAAACGAAAAACGGCCTCCGGCGCCACATGGTATTTTCCGGCGCGGGCCGTGCGGTAGCCCGCTTCCTCCAGCAACACCGGCAGGGACCGGATATTATCGAACGCCATAAAGTGGTGAAAGTCATGCACATGACCGTATTGCCCGTTGCGGTGGTTGTGCAATCCGGTAAGCAATACGGAACGGCTGGCGCTGCAACTGGCGGTCGTCGCGAAAGCGTGCGTAAACAGCATCCCCTCGTCGGCGAAAGCATCGAGATGGGGAGTGCGCAGGACCGGATTCCCGTACGCCCCCGTATCCTGTCCATGATCGTCGGCGACGAAGAGCACGATGTTGCGGGCCGCCGGGTTGGGAGATGTATCGGCTTGAGCGCAGGAATCTCCGGGGGTGAATGCGGCAAGGCAAATCGCAAGAGGCGCTCCGATCTTTAAAACCAGATCGATCATACCGGGCACAGGTTTTATGGAATTGTCTTTTCGCTTGAAAGAATCGGAATAATATCGTAAGAATATCCTTTTATTTCTGAAAATCCGTCAATCGAACCTGCCCGTTTCATCGGATCAAGGCTATATCCACGCCTTTAATTGAGGGAACAACGATCGAATTTCACCGGTAGCCTTACAGGAAGGAGTTAACCCGCAAACGCCAGTGCGAAGGAATATGTCGAGGGGCGCAGCGACAATCGATCTCTTCAGGAAACAGCCGATGGATACGAGGGCCGATCGGGCCGGCGTGTACGATGCAGCCACGTTGCAAGAGGTACTGCAATCCGATCTGGGATTTCACGGGACCAGCGGCAAATACGCAACGCATGGCTGGCACCCGTTCCCGGCGAAATTTCCGCCGCAGTTGCCGCATTTATTCATAGAGACCTTGTCCGTCCCCGGCGAGACGGTACTCGATCCGATGCTGGGATCGGGCACCACGTTGGTCGAAGCCCAAAGGCTGGGTCGCCGGGCTATCGGATGTGACATCGATCCGTTGGCTCGCATGATCTCGGCAGCCAAGCTGGCGCCGGTAAATCCAATGGACGCCCTGATCGCGGGACGTGAGATTCTCGAAGAAGCGCGACGTATCTACAGGCTGCACCCGGAAGAGTTGGAAGCGGACCGTGTTCGGCGGTTCGATCCCAAAACGCTGTCTTTCGTGGACTATTGGTTCCCCATGCAGCAACAACTGGAACTGTTGTCCCTCCTGAAATGCATAGAGACATTAGGCGAGTACTCTATGCGGCAATTCTTCCAGGTCGTCTTTTCCTCGACGATTATCGCCAAGTCCGGCGGCGTTTCGCTGGCTCGCGATCTTGCGCATACGCGGCCCCACCGGGTCATGGACAAAAATCCCAATTCCGCATTCGTGGAATTCGAGAAACGATTGAAGAACAACCTTCGCTCCTACGCGGGCGACGGCAATGGACCCGGCGCCTGCCCAAACCCCTCGGAAACCCAGGGCAAGCACAAGGAAAACGGGGACGTAGACGACAAGTACATCGCCCGCTCCGACAGATCGGAAGTTTTTGAAGCTGCGGCGGACAACACCGGATTGCCGGCGGAGAGTGTCGATCTGATCGTAACATCGCCGCCCTATGCCAACAACGCCATCGACTACATGCGCGCGCACAAGTTCTCGCTGGTCTGGCTGGGTTGGAAGATCGACGACCTGACGAACATCCGAAAAAAGTATCTCGGACATGACGCCCTGGGCGAAAAAGCGTACGCGTCGCTGCCGGAGCAATGCGAATCGACACTGGCCGTACTGGGACAGGTCGATAGGAGGAAAGCTGCGGTGCTTCGCCGATACTTTGGCGAGATGAGCGCCGTTATCCAGGAAATGCATCGGGTACTGAAACAAGGAAAATCGGCCATTGTCGTCGTCGGGACATCCATCCTGCGCGGCATAGATGTAGAAACGCACAAAGGACTCGCCGCAATAGGAGAAAACGTCGGCTTTAATCTGGCAGGCATCGGCATCCGGCGTCTCGATCGCGATAAACGCATGATGCCTGCTCGCTGGGGCAAGGCCAGAGAATCGCAGATCGAGGAACGCATGCACGAAGAATATGTAATCGGGTTGCTCAAACCATGACCACAGGAAAAATCGGCAGGCTTCGGGAAGCGTATCACGAAAACCTGTTCAAACATGTACTGCGCATAAACGAGTCTGGCGCGCCGAACAATTCCGACAGCGGTAGCAAGGCAAGCGTAAAAACCGCCAGAGGCATTATTGAACGAATCGGCCTGCAACCGATTTCAGGACAAATTCCGGGACAGACGGCGGGACAGAAATTCGAGGAAACGACGCGCGATTTTCTCCATAAGGCATTCGCTTTATTGCGTCATCTGCGTCCGGGAGATTGGGAATTCTCGCTTGGGGGCAACATTCAAAACTTTGAACAATACCGGCATCTGGCGGACATAACCCGATTGATCGAACGCCACCGGGAATTGAGGACGGTTTTTGGCGATTACATCGTGACGCCGGATATCGTGATCTGTCGCAAACCCGTCGACAATGACACGATCAATGCCCCTGAGGTGCTGGTGGGAGACGAAGATATCGCAGTCCATACGCCTCTGCGCAAAGCCAATTCGGACCGGAGCATTTTACACGCGAGCGTATCGTGTAAATGGACACTCCGCAGCGACCGTTCGCAGAATGCGCGTACCGAGGGCTTGAACCTGATCCGCAACCGAAAAGGAAAATCTCCCCACATAGTGGTCGTCACTGCCGAGCCGTTGCCCAGTCGACTTGCGTCACTGGCCTTGGGAACAGGGGACATAGACTGCGTCTATCACTTCGCATTACCGGAATTGCAGAAGGCGGCATCCAGCGAAACGGATATCGATCTTCTGGATACGCTTGTTGGAGGAAGTCGCTTGCGCGACATCAGCGATCTGCCCTTCGATCTCGCCACCTGACCTTCCTCGCTACTTGCCCGCGCCTTGTGCATTAACGTAGCGGGAAGTATCATTTTGTTTCATGCCAGATCGGAAACGCAGCGGGCGATTCCGCAAACGCCCTAACCCGCATCCATTATGACAACGCTCTTGCACGCTACCGGGCGAGCAGGCTTCCTGCTATTTGCAACCCTGACCATATCCGTCTGCGTACAGGCGCAGACTCCCGCGTCCGAGGCGCCCGACCCGATTTCCGTCCTTACGGCTGGAGGAGGCGCCTCCCACGATTTCGACCGGTGGTTCCATGAAGAAGATGCGGGCGTGCTCGGAAAAGCCGGTATCCATGCGGCCTATACCGACGCGCTGGCGCACATCCTCCCCGCCCTCGACACGCTCGATGTACTCCGCATCGTGACGAACCAGCCCATGACCGACCCGGAATTACACGAGGGCGTGTTTTATTTCGTCGGGGCGGGCAAAGGGCTCGTGATCGGACATCCGGGAGCATGGTACAACTGGTTGAACTGGCCGGAATACAACCAGGAACTCGTGGGCGGAGGGTCCCGGAGCCACCGGCAATACGGCGCCTTCACGGTGCAGGTCATCGAACCCGACCATCCGGTGATGGCGGACGTACCGACCGAATTCACCATCGAAGACGAATTGTACCGCTCCGAACGAGACCCCGAGGGCTCGTCCATCCATGTCCTCGCCGAAGCGGAAGAAGTCGAAACCGGCGAAACATACCCGATCGTGTGGACCGTCCACCATACGAACGGGCGGATCGTCGTAAACACGCTGGGCCATGACGGCGCAGCGCACCAGCACCCTGCGTACGCCCGTATCCTCCGCAACAGCGTGGAATGGGCCGCCCGCCGTACCCCGTAGCGCTCCCGCACACACCCTATTGCTTTCCATCCAACGCACAACTCCTGCCATGCGTCGTTTCGCTCCCTTTGCCGGCGTTCTTCTTCTCACCGTCGTTTTATGTTCCGCCGCCACCGCCTCGCCAGCGCTCCGGCCGGACGACCAATCTACCGTGTCCGTCCTGTTCCTCGGGGACCACGGGCATCACCAGCCCGCAGCCCGCGCCCAGCAAATTATCTCGTCGCTGTACGCAACGGGCGTGGACATCTTCTACACGGACGAAGTCAAGGCCCTTAATCTCGAGAACCTGCGTCTATTCGACGCGGTGGTGTTCTACGCCAATTATCTGGAAATGACGGACGCGCAGGAACAGGCCCTGCTCGAGTATGTCGCGGAGGGCGGCGGATTCGTCCCCCTGCATTGCGCCTCAGCCATGTTCCGCAACTCGGAGGCATACGTCGCGCTCGTCGGCGCGGCCTTCGACAGCCATGGTATCGGCGTCGTGCGTACGGAACGCACGGATGCAGCCCATCCCGCCATTCTCGGCGTGCCGGAATTCGAAAGCTGGGACGAGACCTACATCCATACGCACCACAACCCCGACCGCACGGTGCTCGAGGTGCGCCGCGAGGGGAATCATGCCGAGCCGTGGACATGGGTGCGGACGCACGGCGAAGGACGGGTGTTCTACACGGCCTGGGGACACGACGAACGGACCTGGTCGCAACCGGGATTCCAGCAACTGGTTGCGCGGGGCATAAAGTGGGCCGCCGGAGACTGGGCGCTCGATGTCGTACCGAGGTCAATGCCGTACGAATACGTCGACGCCGTACTGCCTTCCCTCGAATACAACTCGAACCCGGAAAACGAGCGCAAGCTGCGCCCCATGCAATTGCCCCTGGACATTGAAACGTCCATGTCCCGCATGGTGGTGCCGCCGGGATTCGAGATTCAACTCTTTGCGGCGGAGCCCGACATCGTCAAGCCCATCTACATGGCATGGGACGAACGCGGAAGACTATGGATTGCAGAAACCATCGATTATCCGAATCTGCTCCATGAAGAGGTCGGGCAAGGCAACGACCGCATTACGATTCTTGAAGACACCGATGGGGACGGCCGGGCCGACTCGTTCCATGTGTTTGCCGAGAACCTCAGCATCCCGACCGGATTCGCCTTTGCGAACGGCGGCGTCGTGGTGGTGCAGGCCCCGTATACCTTCTTCCTGAAAGACACCGACGGAGACGATAAGGCCGATGTGCAGGAGGTCCTTTTCGAAGGCTGGGGAACGTTCGACACCCACGCGGGGCCCAACAACATCCGGATGGGCTTCGACAACTGGATATGGGGCGTCCTGGGCTATTCGGGCTTCGACGGAACGGTCGGCGGCGAATCCCACCAATTCCCCATGGGCTTCTTCCGATTCAAAACGGACGGGTCCAAACTTGAATTCGTGCGGATGACGAACAACAACACCTGGGGATTCGGCTTCAGCGAGGAAGGCATCCCCTTCGCCTCGACGGCCAACAACAATCCCAGCGTGTACATGCCCGTCCCGAACCGGTATTACGAGGCGGTGCGCGGATGGACCCCCGTCCGGCTCGGCACTATTGCCGAAGACCGGCGCGTACACCCCGTAACGACCCGCACCCGTCAGGGAGACTGGAAAGGCAATTACACGGCCGCATCCGGGCATGCCTTGTACACGGCGCGCGACTTCCCCGAGGAATACTGGAATCGCATCGCATTCGTCGCCGGGCCGACCGTCCGCACGCTGGGGCGATTCGCTATGGAACCCGACGGCAGCGACTACAAGGCGATCAACAAGTGGAACATGTTCGCCAGCGACGACGAGTGGACCATTCCCATCCTTGCCGAGGTAGGCCCCGACGGCGCCCTGTGGATGGTCGACTGGTATAACTACATCCCGCAGCATAACCTCGGGCCGTTCCGGGAAGGTTGGGAGCACGGTAAAAACAATGCGTACGTGACCGATCTGCGGGACCGCGAGCGCGGCCGCATCTACCGCATCGTGCACAAGGACGCCGCTTCGGGCGAGTCCATGGACCTCTCCGGCGCTTCGCCGCAGGAACTCGTCGCCGCGCTCCGGCACGACAACATGTTCTGGCGGCAAACGGCCCAACGGCTCCTTGTGGACCGGGGCGAACAGGATGTGGCAACGGACCTGTACGGCCTCGTGCGTGATTCGTCCATGGATGATCTCGGCCTCAATCCGGGCGCATTGCATGCCTTGTGGACGCTGCACGGCTTGGGCATGCTGAACGGCGGCCATAACGAAGCCTTCGGAGTAGCTGCGGAAGCATTGAACCATCCCTCCGCAGCCGTGCGTCGAGCCGCCGCGAGCGTTCTGCCGCCGACCGACGCCTCGCGCGACGCCCTGATGGCAAGCAACGTGCTGGAAGATGAGGACGCGCGCGTGCGGCTTGCCGCCTTGCTCGCCCTCGCGGATACGCCTCCCTCCGACGAGACGGGGGCGGCCGTGTTCGCCATGCTCGCTGCGCCCGAAAACGCCCGGGACGCATGGATTCCGCACGCCGCCACGGCTGCGGGCGCAAAACACGCGCGAGGATTCCTGCGGGCCGCAAACAACTCGGACGCTATGACGGGCGCTGTCAAGGAAGCCGTCGGGCATGTTGCGTTCCACCGGATGAGCGGCATTCTGGACGGAGAAATAATGCCGATGGACATGACCGGGGGCGCAGAGGAAGAAGCAGGCGCTTCGCGGGGAGGTACGCGCCCGGACGGGGACGGCGTGATTACGGTCGCTTCCACAGGGGATGAGATGGCCTTCGACACCCGGTTCATCGAGGCCGTAGCCGGCGAACTCGTCACTATCCGCTTCGTGAACAATGCCACCTCGCCGGCCATGACGCATAACGTGGTCGTGCTGGAACACTGGGAATACATCAACCCGGTGGGCGTGGCGGCCATCACCGCGGCGGAGCACGACTACATTCCGCCCGAACACGAGGAAAAAATCATTGCGTACACCGCCACGGCGGGACCCGGGGAAACCGTAGAGGTAACCTTCACCATGCCGCCACCCGGCGACTACCCGTTCATCTGCACGTACGCGGCCCACTATGTGGCGATGCAGGGCGTGCTGGTTTCGCTGGATCCGGAAGGCGAACCGGAAGGAGATAATTAAGGATACTCTGATCAAATCCACTTTGACCAGCGCTTCACGCTCGTGCGTAAAAGATATTGTATTTGCATCATTGAAATTAGTGGAAAACACCGCAGATTCGGGGCGGCGGCGGGCGTGAAGCGCCCTTCGGGAGGCAGAGAGGGGCACGCTGGCTGTGTCATTCCTCATTATGTGGGGCCTGCCACATTGCTTCGTCATTCCTTGCCAGCGCACCCCTTTCAGCCTCTGAACTTTGCGGATTTAATCAGAGTATCCTTAACAAAAACCATGCCCGACGACCGAACCCTGCGTTTCGTCACCGCCACGGAAGCGGAGGTGGAAGAAGCCCCCTGGGGGCCTCATCACTGGCTGTGCCGCCCCGGACTGACCGAGGCCAAGGACCTCCTTATGGTGCGGGTGCATATGCCGCCCGGAGATGCGCACCAGTTTCACCGCCATCCGGCGCTCGAAGAAATCATCTACGTGATTTCCGGAACGGCAGAGCAATGGGTGGACGAAGAAAAGCGCCTGCTCGGCCCCGGCGATATGGCCCACATCCCGAAGGACGTGGTGCACGCCACCTGGAATGCAGGGGACGAACCGCTCGTTTTTCTCGCTATCCTGTCCCCCGCGACCTTCGAGGGACCTGCCACCGTGGATATGCATGAGGAAGAACCCTGGCGTTCCCTCAAAACGCCCATCGACTACCCCTCAGCAAACTGATCTCTCGCGGCGATCATGCCCCGGACCATTCTGCTCATCGGCACGCTCGACACGAAAGGCACAGAATACGAATACGTGCGCGATCTCATCTGGGATCGAGGGCTCGAAACGCTGACGATGGATGCGGGCGTGCTCGGCGAGCCGGGCTTTTCCCCGGACATTTCGGCGGACGAGGTAGCGGTTGCCGGGGGCGGTTCTCTGGCGGCATTGCGGGAACGGGGAGATCGGGGAGAAGCCGTCGATGTCATGATTCGCGGCGTCTGCCGCCTCATGCCGGAACTGTACGAGGCGGGCCGGTTCCACGGCGTGCTGGCGCTCGGCGGAGGCGGCGGCACGAACATCGCCGCCGCAGCGATGCAGACGCTGCCCGTCGGCGTTCCGAAACTGATGGTTTCGACAGTCGTCTCTGGGGATGTAAGCCCTTATGTGGGCATAAAGGACGTAACGCTGATGTATTCGGCGGTCGATATTGCGGGCCTGAACCCGTTGTCGCGCCGCATTCTCGCCAATGCTGCCGGCGCCATCTGCGGCATGGTCGGACAGGACGTGCCTGCGGCGAAAGACCGTCCCATCGTGGCCGCCTCCATGTTCGGCGTGACGACCCCCTGCGTGAACAATATTCGCGAGCGCATGGAACAAGCCGGGTACGAAATGCTCGTATTCCACGCCACCGGCTCCGGAGGACGCTCCATGGAAGGGCTGATCCGGGACGGCTACGTGGCCGGCGTGGCCGATATGACCACTACGGAATGGTGCGACGAAGTGGTGGGCGGCGTGCTTTCCGCCGGTCCCGATCGGCTGACAGCAGCGGGCGAGGCGGGCATCCCCCAAGTCGTCTCGTGCGGAGCGCTCGATATGGTGAATTTCCGGGCCATGCATACCGTGCCCGAACCTTTTCGCGAACGCACCCTGTACCGGCACAACCCCAACGTAACGCTGATGCGCACAACCGCCGAAGAATGCCGGGAAATCGGGCGGCGCATTGCGGAGAACCTGAACAAGGCCACGGGCCCGACGGTGCTCATGCTGCCTCTCAAGGGGGTCAGCATGCTCGACCGGGAAGGCGAACCGTTCCATGACCCTGGAGCGAACGCAGCCCTGTTCGACGCGCTGCGCCGGCACGTACGGCCTCCTGTCGAACTCGTGGAACTGGACCTCCACATCAACGATACGGCCTTCGCCGACGCGGTCTTCGAACGGCTGATCGCCCTGATGACGTAAAACCACACAGACCCATGCCATTCATTCCATACGAGGAGTGCCTGCAACGCCTTCGCAATCAGGCAGCGGCGGGCAAACCGATCATAGGGGCCGGCGCCGGAACCGGCATTTCCGCCAAGTTCGCCGAGCGCGGCGGCGTCGATCTCATCATCATCTATAATTCCGGGCGCTACCGCATGGCGGGCCGGGGCAGCGCGGCGGGCCTGATGGCCTATGGCGATGCAAACGCCATCGTCATGGACATGGCTGGCGAAGTCCTACCAGTCGTCGAGGATACCCCGGTGCTGGCGGGCGTATGCGGCACCGATCCTTTCCGGCTGATGCCCGTTTTCCTGAAGCAACTCAAGGAAGCGGGGTTCGACGGGGTTCAGAACTTCCCTACCGTGGGGGTGATCGACGGGAATTTCCGGCAGATTCTGGAGGAGACGGGCATGAGTTTCGACCTCGAAATCGAGATGATCCGCCTGGCGCACGAACTCGACATGCTCACCTGCCCGTACGCTTTCGACGAAGCCCAGGCCACCGCGCTGACCGAGGCCGGCGCGGATATCGTCGTGGCGCACATGAACACGACGGTAAAGGGATCAATCGGAGTGAATCCCGATACGGCCCCGACGCTCGCGGAATCCGCAAAGCGCGTACAGGCCATTCACGACGCGGCGAAAGCCGTCAATCCCGATGTGCTCGTGCTATGCCACGGCGGCCCCATCGCCGAACCGGACGATGTGCAGTACATCTTCGACCACACGGAAGGCGTCGTCGGGTTCTTCGGCGCGTCCAGCGTGGAGCGGCTCGCCACGGAACCGGCTATCGAGGCGCAGGCGAGGCGGTTCAAGGAATTAAGGACATAGAAGGGTATAGCAGGACATGGGGTACGTATTTTCAAGCAACGTAAACGTGCGGCATTCTACCGGTTCGCAGGCGTTTCTCGGGCCCTACGTTCCCTGAAAATACGCATCCCCATACCCCTCGGAGGACCGGGTCATCCCTCTTATGTGGGGCCTGCCACACTGCTTCGTCATTCCTTGCCAGCCCGCTTCTCGCAAGCCTCTGAGCTTTGTGGACTTAATCAGAGTGTCCTTGGGGACATAGCAGGACATGGGGTACGTATTTTCAAGCAACGTAAACGTGCGGCATTCTACCGGTTCGCAGGCGTTTCTCGGGCCCTACGTTCCCTGAAAATACGCATCCCCATGCCCCTCGGAGGACCGGGTCATCCCCTTTCCACAATTTCCCTTTCCCGGTCGAGGTTCCGGTTGTAGGCCTCTTCCGTGGTGAACTTCTCCGGATAGCGCGCCCGCAGTTTCGCAATGTTGATGCGCTGCACTTCTTCCTGATCGACGCCGAGCGCATCCCGAATCACGGCCATGTACCATTCGAGATCGCCCAATTCCTCGACCAGATTGGGTTTGTCGAGCGTACCCCCGTAGTAGAGCGCGCGCTTGATGGCGTCCAGCAACTCGCCCGCTTCGGTGGCAAGGCCGATGGCCCCGTGCAGGAGTTCGGGCGACACGGCGCCTTCGTCGCTGCCGTTTCCTATGTGAAACTGCCGGGACAAGGTGCGCAGGGCGTCGGACTGATAGCTGGACAAGGAATGAGACGGCATGGCGGTGTTTGTGTGGGATGAAACCGGAATGGGCGGCAGATCGGGCAGGCGCGGCGGCACAGCGAATGAAACAGGAAATCGGTGCGCTCAACGCACGCCGAGCAGGAGATCGGTAAGCAGCTGGTCGATTTTTTCGTAGGCCAGGCCCCGGGAAGCCAACCGGGCCCGGTCGAAGGAATGCTCCCGGAGGGCTTCTGCCGCCTGCCGGGAATAGCCGCCCGCATACGACGGGAATTCGGCGGAGGCCTGCTGCGCCTCGGCAAGCAGCCCCTGGATGGTCTCGTCTTCCGCAAACGCCTGCGCCTTCTCCTTCAGGATCAGGTAACTCCTCATGCACCCACGCGCGAAGTCCCTGACCCCCTCGGCGTCTTCGGTACGATAGGCATGCGCGTCGAAATGGCGCGGGCCGTCGTAGCCGACCTTCTCCAGCAGCTTCACAAGGAAAAAGGCAGGCTTGAGGTTGTGCGCAGCGAACCGGAAATCCTGGTCGTAGCGGCCCGGATTCTGATCGTTCAGGTCGATATGAAAGAGCTTGCCCGCATCCCACGCCTGCGCCACGGCATGCGTGAAATTCAGGCCGGCCATGTGTTCGTGGGCCACCTCGGGATTCACGCCCACCATGTCGGGGCGATCCAGCGTCCCGATGAATCCCAGCATGGCGCCCACCGTGGGAAAATAGATGTCGCCGCGCGGCTCGTTGGGTTTCGGCTCCAGCGCAAAGCGCAGGTCGTACCCCTGGTCCACCGCATATTCGCACAGGAAATTCAGGGCCTCCCGCATCCAGGCCAACGCGTCCACGGGGCTCTTCGTGGCGTCGGATTCGGTCCCTTCGCGCCCTCCCCAGAAGACATACGTCGTGGCCCCGCACTCTACGCCGAGGTCCATGGCGCGCATGGTCTTGTGGATGGCGTACGCCCGGACCGCCGGGTCGTTGGCGGTAAAGGCTCCGTCCCGGAAGGCCGGATCCGTGAACAGGTTCGTGGTGGCCATCGGTACCTTCAGGCCTCGCTCGGCGAGCGCCTCCTTGAAGGAGCGCACGATTTCGTCCCGTTCCCGGGCCGTTGCGTCGATGGGCACCAGGTCGTTGTCATGGAAATTGACTCCGTAGGCGCCCACATCGGCCAGCAGGTGAACGATTTCGACAGGGGAGAACGGAGCGCGGACCGGTTCTCCGAACGGGTCCCGGCCCACGTTGCCGACGGTCCAGAGACCGAACGTGAATTTGTTTTCAGGTTGCGGGCGATACGAATTGGACATATTTATTGACGAGAGGATTAATGGGAGCAGACGCTCGGAAAAATCCGTATTTCGAAAGGTACGTGCCAGTAATATTCCGTTTTGCCCGGTTTTTTCACTCTTTCTCCACCGGTTGTCCACGCATTTATCCACTGCTATGAGACGTGTGCAGTTTGAGGGGAATGGGGGCACGGTTCAACGTGCGCAATTTCCGGTTCGCAGGCGTTTCTCGGGCCCTGCGCTGTCTGGTCATGCGATGCGCATTTTCATACAACGTAAACGTGCGGCATGCTACCGGTTCGCAGGCGTTTCTCGGGCCCTACATTGTCTGAAAATGCGCACCCCATGACCTTTTGAAAGGATGCGGAAGGTGTTGGGCTGGCAGAACCCCAGATTAACTCATCCGCTTCGGCACTCTATTATCGTCAGGACCAGGGCTGATCTCCTCAGCAGAAAAATAAACGGAATACCACGGCGCAAGCAGCGATAGCGCCAGTAACCACACCGAGAATACCCAGAACATCCTTGAAGCGTTGTCGGCGCGCCTCAATGACGAGATCGTCGTGGCTACCGTCAAGGAGGTCAACGAGATCGCGCAATGCTCTGAAAACTTCCATATACCGCGCTGTTTCCTCCGGGGCCGACAAGTCTTCGGAGCGAGGCGCTGAAATCATGCCTTGCGCTTCGCGAATCAGTCGGGGAGCATCACGAATTTACGGGACAATCTTACCGATAGCGATACGCTGGTGGTCCTCCTTGAAACCTTCGATCCGGTTGATAGCCGCACCAATACCCGCCTCTGCGGCCTCATACATTGCACGTTCACAGTGCGATATGGCCTCGCGGAGTTTCTCAATGTCTGCGATCTTTCCGTCGGGTCCAAGCGACTTTAAAAGATGATGCCCGGCATACCGCAGTTGATTGTGAGCGGGAAGTGCAACCGAACCGCGAAACTGCCAAACCTCACGAGCAAAAGAATCTGCCCTATCGTAGAGGTCGCGATACTGCTCAGGTGTGGGATCGACGTTCTTAGGCATCGTCCCACCGGAAAGCCAAGGCGCGTTCACGCTCCGCGTCGAGTTCTTCCCGGGTGGCATATTTCCCTTGCTGCAAGAGAACGTTGCCGGAAGAATGCTTGGCAACGATCCGTCTATCGGATTCCTGGCGGGCCTTTTCCTGTTTTGCCGGACTTGGAGGCAAGGGAGTTAAGGTGAATACGTTTTTTAGAACTGCAAGAGCGGAGCGCATGGTGGTGCCTGGTTGCATTTCAGGGATAGTCCCTGAGGCATAACATCGGGGCGCGTTGTGGATGGGAATCCCCAATGCTTGCACCATATTACGCAAATCCGCGAAAAAAATTCCGAAAATGAGCCTTTTTGCCCCCACCGATGCCCGAATCCGGATAACGGTTCACGGTTACAATGGTTGGACGCAGAATATTTTTATCAATAACGGAAATAACTTGCGTTCATGGAATTTTCACTATTTGAGGATGTCTCACGCGCGATCAGGCGAAAGTCTTGATTGCCCCTACTCCCCAAATCCTACCTCCGCCAGCACCGGCAGATGATCGGACGGGAAGCGGTCGTCAGCAGTCTTGTCGTCCAGGATGCGATGGACGTATACGCGTACGCCGGCGCCGACGAAGATGTAGTCGATGCGATGGCCGGGCGCAATGGCCTCGAAACCACTCCAGGTGGACATGAGCCCTTCGTGGGGCTGCTCCGAAGCGTACAGCGCATCGGAAAGCGCATCCGTGAGCACGGCGTACGGCGCACTATTCTCTCTCACATTGAAATCCCCCGTGAGTACGACAGGCAGACTCCCCGTCCCTTCGTCATCCTGTTCTCCCGGCTGCGCCGTCGCCAGTTCGTCAAGGCGTTCGACAATCAGTTCTGCGCTGCGGGTCCGGGCCTCCGCTCCCCGGTGATCGAAATGCGTGTTGACCGCCAGAAACGCCTCGCTCGTCTGCCGGTCGCGCAGCACCACCCAGGTTGCAATGCGTTCCAGCGCCGCATCCCATGATCGGCTTCCGGGGATATCCGGCATTTCGGACAGCCAGAATGTGCCCCACCGCAGGGTATCCAGACGGTCGCGCCGGTAGAAAATCGGGGCAAACTCCCCCTGTTCCATGCCGTCCTCGCGCCCCACGCCCAGCCATGCGTATTCGGGAAGCAGCACTTGCAAATCGTCGATCTGCCCCTTCAGCGCCTCCTGAAGTCCCGCGACATCCACCGCCCGGGACCGGATCATCTCCGCAACGGCCTCCTTGCGATGCGGCCAAGCGTCTGGCCCGTCTTCCGGGTTGTCGTACCGGATATTGAACGACAGAACTCGGAGCGTATCGCTTGCGCTCCCCTCCGGCCCTACGGGTGTCTCCGGGCTGCATGCCGTAAGCACCAGGCCCGGAAGACTCAGCAGGCTCATCAACAGGAAAAAAACGGGAAGGGTCATGGTGGTGCGGGGGTTGTTGTGGTTTTGCCGCCGGGGGCGCCCGCAATGTACGGACTTCTTTGGTGTGGAGGCATGCGGGGTATGTGGAAAACAAATGTGGGGCGCTGCCAGATCATTCCGCGCTCCGGGGGAAGGGATGGCAGAAAGAAATTTTTGATGATCCGTTCAGGATGCCTTCCCCCAACCCACCCCACCAAAAAATCACTCCCCCACACCCTACCTTTCCAAAACCTCCTTCCCCCTAATCGTCAACCGATACTTCTGATTCTTCGCCGTGGGCGATTCGGGGTGGGTCATCTCCACCAGCCCCGAGGACATGGCTGGACGGAGGTAGTTTTTACGAAAGGTAGGGCGATGCGACAGCCCCATCGCCCCCATAAGCTCCACAGCGGATTTCGCCCCCGTCCCCAAGGCGGCGACCAACTGTGCTACTTGGTCGCTTACTTGGTCGCTTACCCCGGAAACCCGGAGGGCCTCCAGAATAATCTCCAGCATAAATACAACAAACGACGTACTCGCTCCCTCCGCCGAACTCTTCCTGATGGCTCCGTAATAATCGTCCTGACGAGCATGGAGCAGACTTTCTACGGGAATACTGGCGAAAAGGGATTTCCAGCGGGTCAGAATCAGCGTCTGCCAAAGCCGCCCCATGCGTCCGTTGCCGTCCTCGAAAGGATGGATGAACTCGAATTCGTAATGAAAGACCGAACTGGCGATGAGCGGATGCTCGTCGGTATCGCCAAGCCACGCCAACAGGTTCGCCATGTGCGACGGCACGGATTCCGCAGGCGGGCCGATGTGATGAATCACGCCGCCGCCCATAACGCCCACGCCGGTACGGCGATACTGTCCGGGCGCATCCAGCAATCCGGCCATCAGAATCCGGTGGGCCTGCAGAAGATCGCTCTCGCCGACGGGATTCCATTGCTGATATCGATCATAGGCTTTTATCGCGTTGCGGGCCTCCTGAATATCTCTCAGCGGGGCGGCAACCGGCTTGCCGTCAAGAATCGTAGAGATTTCTTCCTCGCTGAGGGTATTACCTTCTATGGCCAGCGAGCCGCGAATCGTACGGATGCGATTGTTTCGCCGCAGGCGCACATCGCGCGAGACGCCCGCGGCCTCCACCCGACCGATCACCTCGCCGATGCGTTCAACGAGGGAAAGAATGTCCGCTGTGATCGTGAATGGCGGCTTTTCGATCATAAGCGATAAAACGCAATCAGGTCCTGGCTATCCGGCGGCTCGGCCCCGAGTTGGCGCAACATCGTGGTGACCTGCCCGCGGTGATAGGCAGCATGATTGACCACGTGCTGCAAGGACTGCCAGAAAACGGACTGTGTCTGCTGGCCATTGAGTTCGGCATAGCGGAACACATGGTTGAGGTCGTCCGGCCCGACTTGATCGACGAACCGCCGCACCTGGCGCTCCTCCTCGATCCAGCGCGCGCGAACATCCTGCACGGCCTCGAAATCCTTCGGGTCGAAAAGCGCCGGCAGCGGCTCCCCCTCCCAGCGCAAGCGCCATACCCATTCGGAAAACACGATGTGGAGCAACGTGTCCCGAATAGAGGGAAAACTGTTCCCCATATCCTTATGGAAGCGGTCGGGCGCGATCTTCTCGACCGCATCGAGCAGCCGGTCCCGGGCCCAATAGTGATAGTCGAGCAGGGTGAGCAGTGCTTCCAGTGTCATATCGATCGCATCCCCCGTATCGTAGCGACGGGCGCAAATCCGGTTCCTTGAAACAGTGGCAGTAGACGATAAGGCGCTGGTTCAACTCAGGTCGAAACGATCGAGATTCATCACCTTGTTCCACGCAGCTACAAAGTCGCGCACAAATGCCTGCTGCGCATCGTCGCATGCGTAGACTTCCGCGATGGCGCGGAGTTGAGAATTCGAACCGAAGACCAGATCGACGGCGGCGCCTGTCCACTTGAGATCGCCCGTCTCGCGATCGCGCCCCTCGAATACGTGCCCGGACGCAGAGGACGCCTGCCACGCCGTATTCATGTCGAGCAGGTTGACGAAGAAATCATTGGTCAACGTCCCGGGCCGCCTGGTGAAGACGCCGTGTTCGGACTGCCCGAAATTCGCGTTCAGGACGCGCAAGCCGCCAACGAGCACCGTCATCTCGGGAGCGGTCAGGGTCAACAACTGCGCCCGGTCCACCAGCAACTCTTCGGCGGAGCGGTCGTGTCCGTTCCCGAGATAGTTGCGGAACCCGTCTGCGGTCGGCTCCAGCACGGCAAACGAGTCCACGTCCGTTTGCTCCTGCGCTGCGTCGGCGCGCCCCGGCAGGAAAGGAACCTGCACGTCGTGCCCGGCGCTCTTCGCAGCCAACTCAACGGCCGCACACCCGCCCAGAACGATCATGTCTGCGAGCGACACCTTCTTCCCGTCGGACTGCGCGCTGTTGAAACCTTTCCGGATACCCTCCAGGACTCCCAGCACAGCCTCCAACCGGGCCGGCTGGTTCACTTCCCAATCCTTCTGCGGCGCGAGGCGAATGCGCGCGCCGTTTGCCCCGCCGCGCTTGTCGCTGCCGCGGAACGTCGAGGCGGAGGCCCAGGCGGTCGAGATCAGTTGGGAAATGGACAGTCCCGATTCGAGGATACTGCTCTTTAGCGCGGCGATGTCCTGCGCATCGATCACCGCATGATCGACGGCAGGCACCGGGTCTTGCCACAAGAGCTGCTCATCGGGAACCTCCGGACCGAGGTATCGCGAGATCGGCCCCATGTCGCGGTGCGTCAGCTTGTACCACGCTCTGGCGAAGGCGTCCGCGAACTCGTCCGGGTTCTCGAGGAAATGTCTCGAAATCGGCTCGTAGATCGGGTCCGCTCTCAGGGCGAGGTCCGTCGTCAGCATGACGGGGACATGCTTCTTCGCCGGATCGTGGGCGTCCGGCACCGTGTTCGCGCCGCCGGAGTCCGCCGGAACCCATTGATGCGCCCCTGCGGGGCTCTTCGTCAACTCCCACTCGTAGCCGAACAGGGTCTCGAAGAAACTTTTGTCCCAGGTCACCGGAGTGGGCGTCCAGGCGCCCTCCAGCCCGCTCGTAATCGCATCGCCTGCCTTGCCGTTGCCGAAGGTGTTCTTCCAGCCAAGGCCCTGCTCCACGATAGCGGCGCCCTCGGGATCGGGACCGACGTACCGGTCTTCACTGGCGGCGCCGTGCGTCTTGCCGAAGGTGTGCCCCCCGGCGATGAGGGCCACCGTCTCCTCGTCGTTCATCGCCATCCGACCGAACGTTTCCCGAATGTCCCTGCCGGCGGCAACCGGATCCGGCTCGCCGTTCGGGCCCTGCGGATTCACGTAGATGAGGCCCATCTGAACCGCGCCGAGAGGGTTTGCGAGCTCCCTGTCACCGCTGTAGCGCTCGTCGCCCAGCCACTCGGTCTCCGGCCCCCAGTAGATATCCTCTTCAGGCTCCCAGACGTCCTCGCGCCCCCCGGCGAAACCGAACGTATCGAGCCCCATCGACTCCAGGGCGCAGTTGCCCGCAAGGATCATCAGGTCGGCCCACGAAATCTTCCGACCATACTTCTGCTTGATCGGCCAAAGCAACCGGCGCGCCTTGTCGAGATTCGCGTTGTCGGGCCAACTGTTGAGAGGAGCGAAGCGTTGCGTACCGGAGGCCCCGCCGCCCCGGCCGTCGTGGATGCGGTACGTGCCCGCGCTGTGCCAGGCCATCCGGATGAACAGCGGCCCGTAATGACCGTAGTCGGCAGGCCACCATTCTTGGGACGTCGTCATTACCGCCTCGATGTCCTTCTTCACGGCGTCCAGGTCCAATGTCTCGAACTCCTCGGCGTAGTTGAACTTCCCGCCCATGGGATCGGACAACGGGGAGTTCTGGTGGAGCATCTTCAGATTCAGCTGATCCGGCCACCAATGGTGGTTCGCCGTCGAGCCCATCGCGGTGTGTCGGTGACCCAGTACCGGACACTTGCCATTGGTCGCCATCTTGTCCTCGGTCGTATCGTGCATGTTCTGCAGCCCTTTCTGTTCTTGTCTTGCCCGTTCTGTTTTCGTCCGCGAGTCCATAGCGGCAGCCGGGGTAGTACCCCAATCCGGTTTTTCGTGTGTTTACGTCGGATGTTACGCCAGGTTACGCCTCTTTGGCGAGCGGTTTGCGTCCGAAGAATACGCTGCGGGCGATTGGCTGTCAAGACGCTGGCGAAGGCGTTCCGCGTACACGGTGTCCGGCGGCGCCTTTCGGCAACTTTATATAGGATACTCTGATCTATTTGCGACCGCATACCGCTGAAGTATTCTCCGTATTTTCCACTGGTCACAAATAGATGGACCCGAACGCCATGATGCGCTTCCGTTGCCTGACGCTTGCCGCTGCGCTGTTCTTCGCAGGTTCGGCATTTGCCCAAACGAACGTCTCCGGAACGGTTACCGACGCCGATACCGGGGAGGTCCTTCCCGGCGCGAGCGTGATCGTCGAAGGAACGGCGATGGTCGCCGCCACGAACAAGAACGGTCGCTACGCAATCGATGATATTCCGTCGGGAACCCATACGCTGACCGTGTCCTTTGTCGGATACGACGATATCTCCAGCGTCGTCACCATCCGCTCCTCGGATGTGACTGCCGATTTCCGACTCGCGTTTTCAAGCCAGGCGCTCGAAGCGCTGGAGGTATTCGCCTCGCGGGCCGTGGACCGCAAGACGCCCGTCGCCTTCACCAATGTGGACAAGGTGCAGATACAGCGGGAACTCGGATCGCGCGACGTACCGCTGGTGCTCAACGTTACGCCGTCCGTGTACGGAACCGCCCAAGGGGGCGGAGCCGGCGACGCTCGCGTAAACGTGCGCGGATTCAACCAGCGCAACGTGGCCATCATGATCAAAGGCGTTCCGGTCAACGACATGGAAAACGGCTGGCTCTACTGGTCGAACTGGGACGGCCTCAGCGACGCCACCTCCTCCATCCAACTCCAGCGCGGCCTGTCGGTCGTCAATCTGGCCACCCCGTCCATCGGCGGCACGCTGAACATCATCACCGATCCGTCGGAGAACACGCGCCGGGTCATGGTCAAACAGGAATTCGGCAACGACGGCTTCCTGAAATCCACCGTTTCCCTTTCGACAGGCCTGATCGACGGCAAGTACGCCTTCACGGTGTCCGGCGTACGCAAAACAGGCGAGGGCTACTACAATGGGACATGGACCGACGCCTGGGCCTACTACGCCGCTGCGGCCTGGAACGTCAACGACAGGCACCGCCTCGACTTCTACGCCGTGGGCGCTCCCCAGCGTCACGGGCAGAACCTCTATCGTCAGAACATCGCCGCATACGATCACGACTATGCCCGCGAAGTCTTCGAAAGGGACGGGCTGGACCGCGCGACCATCGACGACATCCTGACAACCTTCCCGGAAGCAGGCCGGCGCTGGAACGACAATGTGTCTTCTGTTTCCTCGCAATACGGCATGGAGCAGCATGACGGTTTCGGAACGGTCAAGCGCATCCGGGCAGGCCAGATCAACGAACGGGAGAATTTCTTCCACAAACCGCAACTCAACCTGAACCACTACGCGCAAACTGCTCGGCCTTTCGCGTTTCGATATCCGCGTGCTGGCCAACGTGTTCGACAGCTTCTACATCCAGGACGCCACGAATAACTAGCGTTTCAATGCCTACCGCGGAAACAGAAGAGACGCCAACGCGGCCGACGACGCGGAAGTCTTCCTCGGCCTGCCGAGAACGTTCAACCTGGGCGTTCGGGTTATTTTCAGGTAGGGGAGAAGTGCCGATTTACTATCGTTTTACAGAGGGCGTTCGAGTCCGGGTGTTGCTGAAGCACGAGGACAACAACGAAACATTGGAACGCCGCTCCCATCAAGGTCAATCCAGTGGTACGAACTTTTCAAAAAGTGACGGTGCGTACGTGGCAGGAGTATTTGGCGCACGAGACCGAGGT
Organism: Rhodothermales bacterium; assembly: GCA_951812345.1. Lineage (GTDB taxonomy): Bacteria > Bacteroidota > Rhodothermia > Rhodothermales > VXPQ01 > VXPQ01. The sequence goes on along the minus strand of OX638295.1, from coordinate 11,866 downwards.
TGACAATGCCAGTGTCTGAATCGCACTTCTTGTGGTCCACGCTGTCGGTCGGCGCCGTGCTCGAGGCGGCGGCAATGCTGTTGGCGTTTGTCGGCGTTTTGTTTCTAGGTTCGAAATTCCTGCCCGGGCATCGGGTTGCAGGACCGGAAATAGAGGGGCGGTCGCGTACCTACAAACTCAACGGCCTCGCCTTATTCCTGATTACCGTGATCGGGGGATGTCTTGCCCAGGTCTCCGGCTTGTTTTCTCTTTCCGTGCTGCATACCCATTTCGCCGCGCTGTTCGTGGCGGCCAACGCATTCGCATTTGCTTTTTCCGCTTGGCTGTACTTCCGAAGAGCACGGATTCAGCATACATCGCCGGGCAATTGGCGAAGTTTCCTGATGGGATCGGAATTCAATCCGACCTATCTCGGAGTGGATTTGAAGCTTTTCAGCTACCGCCCCTCCCTCATCGGCCTGGCGCTGTTCAACGCATCGTTTGCGGTCGTGCAGTACGAAACCTACGGCACGTTGACCCTGGCCATGGTACTCTATCAGCTATTCACCTTCTCGTACGTGCTCAACTATTTCCACTTCGAAGACGGAATGATATACACCTGGGACATGGTCAGTGAGCGCTTCGGATGGACGTTGGTTTGGGGAGACTATGTGCTGGCGCCATTTTTCTATTGCCTCCCCGGTTGGTGGCTGGTCCACGCATCGGCGCCACTGCCTCCACCCGCGGCTGTCGCAATCGTTTTATTGTTCGCCTTCGGCTTCTGGCTCTTCCGCGGCGCCAACCAGCAAAAGCACCGCTTCAAGCGCGACCCTGGCGTCACGATTTGGGGGAAACCCGCCCGGACCCTGGACGGACGCCTGCTGATCTCCGGATTTTGGGGTATTGGACGACATCTGAACTATACCGGCGAAATCTGCATCTACCTGGCGTTCGCCCTTACCACCGGATTCGCATCCTGGCTGCCTTACCTCTTGCCCTTGTGGCTGGCGGGTCTGTTGTGGCATCGTTCGAGACGCGATGATCGTCGTTGTCGCGCCAAGTATGGGGAGTTGTGGAAGCAATACACGCAGCGGGTGCGTTATTCGATGTTGCCATTCGTCTATTGAGGGCGCGATGCGCGTCGATTTTTCAGGGGGGCAAGCCGGCATTCCGGGCCCTCTCGCAAGCGCGCAGATGCTGGCGCTCCGCAACAGAGCGGCCTACATAGGGGGCTTCGGGCAGCATCTCCATTGCCACGCTTACCGTACGGAAAGCCCGAAGGTGCTGGCTGACAGTCCAGCCCTTTCGGACCATTTCTTAGTTCTGCATCCCGCCTTGCTATTTTCAGGGCGTAATATACATAAAGCACCGGAAGGCGTACGTAATGCTGTCCCTGCAAGGAGGAGGAGGCGATAAATGATTTTTTCTACAAAACAAGCGTATATGTGAAATTGCCTTTATGTATCGAAGGCTGAACGTGGGTGGCTTGTGACGTTTTCGCTTCCTCGAAATGACGGACTGCGTTTTCGAAGGTGTCGCGGCAACCGGGATTGCAGAACCCGACGACATGGCCTTACCGTTCGTCCGAAAGAACCCGGTCGATGTCCCTTCCCCGCCCCAGTGTCCCCCATGTCGAGAAGGGATCGATCCGGGTGGCTCCACCGCTTCGACACACCGCAAACAAGGACTCGTCCGGAAGTACATCGGACAAGAGCGGTGAATGAGTGGTGACGATGTACTGGCTCTGTTGCAGGGTTTGCTGCGTTTTCAGCAGCTCCGCAATGAATCGGATACGACGCGGATCCATACCGTTTTCCGGTTCTTCAAAGCCTACAAGGCCAGGGGCTTCTCGTGCCCCGGTCAGGGACAGTAATCCAAGCATCCGAAGCGTACCGTCCGAAAGCACGCGGGCAGGAATGGCTGCACCACCCTCTCTCAGGTGCAGTTCGGCCTCGCCGAATTCGTTTACACTCACATCGATGCCTTCAATATCCGGCATAAGCGTGCACAACGCTTGCTCTATACCCTGGAACCGGTCCGTATCCGTGGCCTTGAGCATATTCAGAAAAACGGCCAGACCTTCACCCATCGGGCCAATATGAGATACTTCCCTGACCGGGGTGGCGGCACGCATGCGCTCGCGCGGCTCAAAACAGAAAAATCGCCAGCTTTCCAGTTCGCGCCGAGCCGCTGCGACGTGCGAATAATACGGCAGGTAATGGGGCATGGACAGGATGCTGCGATCCAGATACCGATCGTAGTAGGTGGGATGCGCCTGCCCCTCAAGTCGCAGATATATCTTTTCACCTTCCCGTCCGAAAAACGGCTTGCGTTTACCCGTAGGCATCCCCTTCCTGTTCAGGGCGGTCAGGGATTCATCCGCCACACGCAGGATACCGGATTCGGGCAGCATTTCGACTTCGATACGGTAACGCAGATTGCGTTCATGCACTTGCGGGAGCCGTTCCTTGTCGTTTTCGGGGGTTGATTCGGCGCGGCTCGGGCGACGCATGTCCCGTATCTCCTGATTTACAGCATGCACGACCGCATCCGAAAGCCACAGATCGGCTTCGAAGGAAAATGTCAGGCGCTCCCGGGCAACCAGCTCCTTGAGCCCCCCTTTCCGCATCGTAAACGATTCGAGGGGTTTCCCCCTGTACGGCGAATCAAAGGCTTCCTTCAGCGTTTTGCTCGTGCCGAGCCTGGATAGTAATTGCAACGCATCGAGCACATTGCTTTTTCCGGCAGCATTCGGACCGAACAGCACGGTTAGCGGCTCGATATGCACCTCGACATCGAGAAGGGATTTGTAGCCTTTGATGTGAACGCGCTTAAGCATGTCGTCCCTGTGCTTCCGGTTCCACACGGTCGCATCCTGCATACGACCCGGCAGGTATAGTATAAGATACTCTGATCAAAACCGCTTCGATCAGCGCGTCACGTTCGTGCGTGATGCGCCCTTCGGGAGGCTGCGAGTGGCACGCTGGCCGCGTCATTTCTCATTGGGGATATATCCCCCGTTTCATGCGTTACAATATGTTGTACCTGTTCGATACCCAACATCCATCACCCGCGCGGTAATCGCCCGCCAGCGGCCGGCGACCCGCCCATCACGGCCATGAAGGGAATCGTCTATCTCGATTACAATGCGTCCACGCCGGTGGACGAACGGGTCCTGCAAGCCATGCTTCCCTGGTTTTGCGGGCAGTACGGCAATCCCTCCAGCAAAGGACATGCCCTCGGCTGGGCTGCGGAGGAAGCCTGCGAACAAGCCCGGGAGCAAGTGGCTGCCGCCCTCTCGGCGGAACCGGGGGAAATCGTGTTCACCTCCGGGGCTACCGAGGGAGCCAATGCGGCCATCAAGGGAGTGGCGGAAATGTACGCGTCCAAGGGACGCCACCTCGTTACGGTGCAGGCCGAACACCGGGCGGTGCTCAACGCACACCGCGCGCTGGAACGAAAAGGATACGAGGTCACGTACCTGCCCGTGGATGCGTACGGACAACTCGATCTCGATGCGCTGGAGCACGCCCTCCGCGACGACACGATTCTCGTTTCCGTGATGTGGGCGAACAACGAGGCAGGCACGATCCAGCCCGTAGAAGGCGTATCGGAAATAGCCCGCTCCCGGGGCGTGCTTTTTATGACGGACGCCACCCAGGCCGTGGGCAAAATACCGGTCCACGCCGGACTGGCGGACCTGCTCGTCTGCTCGGCGCACAAGTTCTATGGCCCGAAGGGCGCCGGCGCCTTGTATGTGCGCCGGCGCGATCCCCGGGTGCGCATTACGCCGCTCCTCGACGGGGGCGGTCACGAAAACGGGCGCCGTTCGGGAACGCTGAATGTGCCGGGCATCGTGGGAATGGGAAAAGCCGCCGAAATCGCCTGCCGGGAAATGGAAGACTTCAGGAAACGCATGGAGCGCTTGCAGAACCGCTTGGAAAGCCGCCTTCTCGAGCTTCCCGGCGCCCATTTGAATGTCCCGCAGCATGTGCCTCGCCTGCCGCAAACGTCCAGCATCCGATTCGAAGGCATCGGGGGGGCTCATATGATTACGGCGTGCCGCAACCTTGCCTTTTCCGCCGGCAGCGCCTGTTCCAGCGGCAGCGGCGAGCCGAGCCATGTGCTCCGGGCCATGGGCCTGTCGAGCGAACAAGCCCTGTCCACGCTGCGTCTCAGCCTCGGACGGTTCACCACCGAAGACGAAGTAGATCGCACAGTCTACCTGATCGAGCAGTGCGTCTGCTCCGTAAAACAAACGGCCGTGGCTTCCGCCTGACGTCTTTTCGCCGGAGAACACCCACTTCCATCCCTATTCCGCATGGAACCGAATCCAGGGGAAATCACCAATCGCGTGGCCCAGAGCGACCTGGTCGTGTTCAATCTGGAAGATCTGTGGGATAACCGGCCTGTCACGGAATTCGATATCGCCCCATTCCTGTTTCAGGAGATCATGCTGCGCGAAAAGGACTTCCGTGCAGCGATGAAAACGCACGAATGGGCGCAGTACGCAGACCACCACGTGGCGGTCTTCTGCTCAGCGGATGCGATCATTCCTACCTGGGCATGGATGCTGGCGGCGTCGAAACTGGAACCCGTCGCCTGCTCCGTAGCCCTGGGCCGGGCGGAGGACCTGATCCGGGATCATTTCGCGCGGGCGCTCGAATCCACAGACTGGTCTCCCTACGGAGGAAAGCCCGTAGTCGTCAAAGGATGCGGCAGCGGCGTCGTCCCGCCCGCCGCCTACCTGCTGGCCACGACAAAATTGCAGCAGGTGGCCGCCAAATTGATGTACGGCGAACCCTGTTCGTCCGTCCCGCTGTGGAGAAAGCCGCGGGAGATATCGCAACCGGCGCCTGCCGCCAAAAAAGCAAGCGCCGTACGCCCGCTTCCGGGTAAGATCGTGCGCGCCCCGTAGCCAAACCGGCCCCGCGTTCAGCCGACGCGGGAAAGTCCCATGCCCCGGTCCCCGTACACGGCGTGGAGGTGTTCCCGCAGCGCCGCATGACCGGATTCCTTCAGATCGGGATCGCGTTTAACCAGTCCGAAGGCCAGGTCGCGAGCCTCCGTGAGGAGTTCCACATCCCCCGGTAACTCGGCAATTTTCAACTCCGGCAGGCCGCTCTGCCTGGTGCCGAAAAAGTCGCCGGCCCCGCGGATCTTCAGATCGGCCTCGCTGATCCGAAAGCCGTCGTTCGTATCCACCATCACCTGCAAGCGCTCGCGGGCTTCGTGCGTACACTTGTAGTCCGCCATGAGAATGCAGTAACTCTGCTCCCCGCCCCGGCCCACCCGGCCCCGCAACTGGTGCAGCTGGCTCAACCCGAACCGTTCGGCATGCTCGACGATCATGATGGTGGCATTCGACACGTCCACCCCTACCTCGATCACCGTCGTAGCGACCAGCACCTTGAAATCGGCCCGGTGAAACAGGGTCATGGTGTCCTCTTTCTCGCCCCGCGACATCCGTCCGTGGATCAGCCCCACCTTGTGCGGAGCAAATATCTTCTTCAACTCCGCATGCCCGGATTCGGCGTCCTTGAGGTCCATTTTTTCGGACTCTTCCACCAGCGGATACACGATGTAACACTGCCGTCCCTTTGCGATCTCGCCGCGCACGAAGGCATACACCTGCTCCCGGCTTTTGTCGTAGCGCAGCGCCGTGCGCACCGGGCGCCTTCCCGCCGGCATTTCTTTCATGATCGATACGTTGAGATCGCCGTAGAGCGTCATCGCGAGCGAACGCGGAATCGGCGTAGCGGTCATGAGCAGCATGTGCGGTCGGGCGCCCATTTCAAACATGCGGGCGCGCTGCATCACCCCGAACCGGTGTTGTTCGTCGACGATCGCCAGACCCAGCTGCCGGAACGTCACATCTTCCTGGATGAGCGCATGGGTGCCGACCGCAATGTTTGCCTGCCCTTCCGCAATATCCGAAAGAATCTTTTCGCGCTCCGCCTTGGGCAATCCCCCGATAAGGAGCCGTATCCGCACGCCCAGCGGGTCGAGGTACTTGCGCAAATTGGCGTAATGCTGCTCCGCCAGAATTTCCGTAGGCGCCATGAATGCGCTTTGGTAGCCGCTATCCAGCGCATGAAGCATCGCCGCAACGGCGACGACGGTCTTGCCGCTCCCCACATCGCCTTGCAGAAGGCGGCGCATCTGCTTGCCGCTCCGCATGTCCCGGGCAATGTCTTTCAGCGCGGACCGCTGCGCTCCGGTCAGTTCGAAGGGAAGACCATCCTGGAGAAACTGCTTCATAAGCGCGCCCGGCGCATCGAACCGGGGACCCGCGTGCACGATCCGGCGGCGGCGCAACTGCGCCAGCATGATCTGGATGGAAAAGAGTTCCTCGAACTTCAGCCGGCGCTGCGCCGCTTCGAGTTCGTCCCGGTCTTCCGGGAAATGGATAGCGCGCAGCGCAGCAGGGCCGTCCATCAACTGCGCGGCCTCGCAGATATCGGAGGGAAACGATTCCGGAATCTCCTCCCCGTGCTGCGTAAAAAAATCGTGGATGATATGCCGGAAGGCGCGGCTGGTCAGCCCTACGCCGGTCAGCGCCGCGCCGCCGGGATACAACGCAATGATGCGCCCGGTATCGAGGGTCCGGCTTTCCGCGTCCAGTTTGTCGAAATCCGGGTGCGCCATCGAAAACATGCCGCCGTAGCGCTGGGGCTTCCCATGGAACGCAGCCCGGTCGCCTTTGGAGAAACGTCCCTTTATCCACTTGGCGCCCTTGAACCAGACGCATTTCATGACCTGGCCGCCCTCGTCCTGTACGATCAGTTCGAACCGCTGCCCGGTTCGCCCCCTCACCGTATCCGCAAGAATCACCTCGCCCACCACCGTAATCGAAGACATGTCGCCGCGCAACGCCCGGATCGGAACGATGGAGGACCGGTCAAGGTAGCGCCGCGGATAGTAGTGCAGCAGGTCGCGGACCGTCCGCACTCCTGCCTCCGCAAGCACATCCACGCGGCGACCCGTGATCCCCTGCACGTGCTGCACGCCCTGCTGCAGAAGGCTTATCGACATGGCGGCGGGAATTGGTTCGGGAGATTCCTTGCTCCTTACAATATAACCGGCGGCATTCCGTCCGTATGCGAACGCGGTCCGCTATTCCGCATCCAGAAGACGCTCGCCGGCCTGGAATCGTCCCGGACGGCGGAACTGCACATCCACCGCATCGTCGGCCTCCAGCGTTTCGAAAAGCCGGGCCTGCATTTCGAGGATGCGTTCCTGGTGATCCGGGCTGTTGATGAGGTTATGCTGCTCGAACGGGTCCCGTTCGAGGTCGTACAGTTCGTTTATGTCCCAGACGCCGTGGTAGAACATGTACTTGTACCGGTCGCCGCGGAGCGCATACACCGTGGGGGTATGGGGAAAGGGAAACTCCCAGAAGTATTCGTACACGAATTCGGTCCGCCAGTCGGGAATGGACGCGCCGGAAAGAAGCGGCAGGAACGAACGTCCATCCATTCTCGCAGGCGTCTCCACGCCGGCCAACGTCAGGAAAGTCGGAGCGACGTCTATGTTCAGGATCATCTGATCGAGCACGCCGCCCGGCGCAATGTGTCCCGGCGCATACGCGAGCATGGGTACGCGCATGGACTCCTCATAGGCGTTACGCTTGTCGATCAGCCCGTGCTCGCCGAACAGGAATCCGTTGTCCCCCATGTACACGACCAGCGTTTCGTCCGTAAGGCCCTGTTCTTCGAGATAATCCAGTACGCGCCCGATGCTGTCGTCGACGCTCAGCAAGGTCTCCGCATAGCGCCGGTAGAACTGATCGTACACAAGATCGCCGTGGTACATGTGATCGACGCCGTGCCAGCTATAGCGCTGCTCCTTGACCCACCGGGGTTTGGAGAGATAGTTCTGCTCCGTGTTCGCCATCGTGACGGGGTACTCCAGCGGCGTGTCCGCATACCGGCCTGCGTACCGCTCCGGAGGAATGAACTCGGCATGAACCGCCTTGTGCGAGAGGTACAGAAAAAACGGACGGTCCGCATCCCGGTTATCCAGCCACCGGAGGGCGTAATCCGTCAACAGGTCCGACGTGTGACCGAGGTGCGGGCTGCGCGACCCGTTGACGTTCAGTTCGGGATTCATATAGACGCCCTGCCCCCGGAAACTCACCCAGTAATCGAAGCCCGGGCGAGGCGAGTCGGTGGAAGAACCCATGTGCCATTTCCCCACGAAAGCGGTCTCGTAGCCTGACTCCTGGAGTAATTCCGGGAAAAACGTAGTGCCCTCCGGCACCAGCCGCTGGTTGTCCACCACGCCGTGGTTATGCGCATATTGCCCGGTAAGAATGGAAGCGCGGCTGGGCGAACACAACGCCGTGGTCACGAACGCGTTGCGCAGATGCAGCCCTTCCCGGGCCATGCGATCCATGTTCGGGGTTTCGAGAAAATCGGGGGCCCGCTCATGGAATCCCATGAAGTCGTACCGGTGGTCGTCGCTCAGAATAAACACGACGTTCCGGGGTGCATCGCCGGACTGTGCCCGGACAGACAACGCGCCGGCGAATGCAAAAACGAAAACAAGGAACGTACGGACGAAAAGACGCATGGTTTTATGGAATGTCGAGAAATCCGAAGGAATGGTTACAGATAAGTTTTCCGGCGGACAGTGTCAAGAGGAATCGTCCGCGAACCGGTACAGGATACAACTTAAAATCCTTTGATCCGTTCGATGGGGCGGGTCCGCGAGAGCGGTCAGCCTGACATAAAACCCCGGCAAATGGTATACTCCACAGTATACTTTGGGTAGACCGTATAAGCCTACCGCGCATCCCGAAAGCGCCTGTGTCCTCCGAAAATCCTCGTTCGTTTTTTATGCGGCGGTCCGTGTTCCCGGCCCTTATCCGGCGTACGTTCGGTCGGTCTTCCGGCCGATACGGCGCGATCCGGCGGCTGTTTTCCGATAGCGCATCCGCGGCGACAGGCAAGTTTATTGACCGGATTGGTCTTTTTTGTTTGACCTGTCTGGTCATTTTTATCGGATCCGGGTGCGGCCCGGATCGTGCATCCCCTGCCGCTATCGCCCCGGCGTATGTGGGCCGCGAAGTCTGCGCGGGATGCCATGCGGAAGCTGCCCTCGCCTGGGAAGGATCGGATCACGACCGGGCCATGGAAGAAGCCCTCCCGGAAACCGTACTCGGCGATTTCGACGACGCCGTGTTTCGGCATTGCGGCGTCGAAACGCGCTTTTTCCGGGAAGACGAAGGCTTCTTCATCCATACGCAGGGCGCGGACGGGACCATGCAAACCTTCCCGGTCGCTTACACATTCGGCTACGAACCGCTCCAGCAATATCTCATCCCGCTGGAAAACGGGCGCGTGCAGGCGTTCACGGTGGCCTGGGATACGCAGGGCGAACGGTGGTTCTCCCTCACGGAAGACGAGTGCATCGATCCTCCGGACTGGCTCCACTGGACCGGCGACGGCATGAACTGGAATTACATGTGCGCGGATTGCCATTCCACCAACCTGCAACGCAATTTCAATCTGGCTACCGGCGCCTACGAGACCTCCTTTTCGGAAATCGACGTGAGCTGCGAGACATGCCACGGGCCCGGGGAGGCCCATGTGGAAAACGCGCAATCCGGAACGTACGACCGGGTCTCGTCCGGCCTCACGGCGACCCTTTCGGCGCCGCACCAGCAGGTGGAGACCTGCGCGCCGTGCCATTCCCGGCGCCGGATCGTCTCCCCGGATCATATCGCCGGCAACGCCTTCCTGGACCATTACGAGCCCGAACTGCTCGAAGAGGAACTGTACTTCGCCGACGGACAGATACGCGACGAGGTGTACGTGTACGGTTCGTTCCTGCAAAGCCGCATGTACGCGGAGGGCGTGATGTGCGCCGATTGCCACGACCCGCATACGACCCGGGTGAAATTCGAGGGGAATGCGCTCTGCGGACAATGCCACGACGCAGCCGTCTACGACACGTTCGAGCACCTCCGGCATCCGCAAGAATCGGCAGGGGGGCAGTGCGTCGATTGCCATATGCCCGAGCGAACCTATATGGTGGTAGACCCCCGCCGGGATCACAGTTTCAAGATTCCCCGGCCCGATCTCTCGGCCCAAATCGGCGCACCCAATGTATGCCAGGGGTGTCATACGGACCGCTCCGCGGAATGGGCTGCCGAACGGATCGAGGACTGGCATGGACCGGAACGCCCGCCCTCGTTCGCCACGGCCCTTGCCGGGGGACGGGAAGGAGCCCCGGAGGCCGAACCGGAATTGATCCGGCTGATGGAAGATCCCGGTGCTCCGGATATCGTGCGCGCCACGGCGCTGACGCTGCTGGACCGCTATAACACCGTCCGTGCTTCGGAGATGGCCATCCAGGCGCTCGGCGACGAAGCGCCTCTCGTGCGGGCTGCCGCCGTACGCCGCCTCGGAGCGCAGAACCGCGCCGAAACCGATCGCTCGGCGATCCCGAAACTGGAGCCCCTGCTGACCGATTCCGTGGGGCTGGTGCGGATGGAAGCGGCCCGCGTGCTCGCGCAGATCGCGCCGGAGCGATACACCCGGGACAATGCGAGCGAAACGGCGATTGCCTGGCGGAACGCCCTAAAGGAATACCGCGACGGACAACGCGCCCTGAACGACCAGGCCGCCTCGCACCTGAATCTGGCCATTCTCCACGAGCGCCTGGGCCGGTCGGACTCGGCTGCGGCAGCGTACCGGACCGCCGTCCGCATCGACTCCACCTTTGTCCCGGCGCACCTGAACCTGGCCATGCTGCTTAACCGCACGCGGGGACAGGGCGGCACGCAGGCGGAAGCGCTGGCTGCCGAGGCCGAAGCCTCCCTGCGCGCAGCGGTGCGCATGCAGCCGGACGCTGCGGAGGTGCATTACACGCTGGGCCTGTTCCTCGCCGAAACGCCGGAGCAGCTCGAAGAGGCTGCGACCCACCTCGGGCGGGCGGCGGCGCTGGACGCTTCGAATGCCCGCATGCAGTACAACGCCGGGCTGGCGTACCAGCAACTGGGCAATGCCGAACAAGCCGGACGGCTTTTATCCAATGCGCTGCGCCTTGCCCCGGATCACGCGGATTACCTGAACGCGCTGAGCATTTTCCATGCGCAACAGGAGGCGTGGGACGCCGCGCTCGAATACACGGACCGCCTGCTTGCGCAATACCCGGACAACCCCGATCTGCTGCAACGGCGCGCATGGATTGCCGGGCAGGGGCGGTAGGTTTTATAAGGGCACGGCTACATGAATGGGAATTATGGAGGCAATAACCCTGATCGCACAAAAATTGCGTCTTATTGTTCATCAGCGAATCTGTCAAATACTCCTAATAATCGAATTCCGTACAACATATCCCGATATATTTCATTATTATCGTACAGAAGATAAGCAAAACTTGCTACGACCTACGGTAACATGGGGTCTAAATGCCTGAAAAATCCGATTCCCTGAATTCGCATAAATCTAATGATAAAATACTTGAAAATGGCATTATCGAAAAAGCCTGGAAAGACTTCCTCGAAAAGGATGCCTCACATGCGGAAAAGATCGATATACACCTCGCACTCAGGTACATCCACGAAAACCTCCTTTCACGTTCCTTGTCCGTAAAGAAGGTAATCGAGAAAAGAGGTGGTTCGGTTTGATTGGACAGATTTCGGCGGAATTTAAGGTGTAATATTGCGACCTTGTTCCGACCCAATCAACCAGAGGAGACCCATGTCAAGACGTACACGCAGAACCCATAGTCCTTCGTTCAAGGCGAAGGTAGCCCTTGCCGCCATGCGCGGCGACAGCACGCTGGCCGAACTCGCCGAACGCTTCGAGGTACACCCGAACCAGATACAGTCGTGGAAGAAGCAGCTCACAGAGAGCGCCGAGGAGGCGTTTGTCCG